>JBKXIH010000001.1:0-2375482 GCA_047007585.1 Collinsella sp.
TAGTAGTCGAACTGGTGATAGTAGCGACGGTAGTTGAGGTTGTGCTTGGTGACCGTCTCGTAGTAAGCGGCAAGGCGATCGGTGATCAGCGAGGAGAGAATCCACGGAGACACGATGACGCGGAACTCGTCGTCAAGGCCGGGGATCGCGAACTCGGCGGTGTCGATGATGTTGATGTCGGTGTCGCCGGTCACGCCGCGGGTCAGGAAGGCGCGGACGCGCTCGTCGAGCTTGCGGTTCTCGTCCTCGCCCATGAACAGGAAGACCGGGACGCCGGGCTCCACGAGCTCGAGGGTGCCGTGGAAGAAGTCGGCCGAGGTGATGTAGCGGGTGCGCTTCCACTGCATCTCCTCCAGGATGCACATCGAGAACAGGATGGTCTCGCCCCACAGGGCGCCGGAGCCGATGAACATGGTGTAGGGGGCCAGGGCGTACTTCTTGGCGAGCTCCTCGGCGCGCGGCTCGAAGCTCTTGCGGATGTCGACCAGGTGGGTCCAAACGTCCTTGGTCTGCTCGATGAACTTATCGAACTGCGGGAAGCAGCCACGGCGGTTGAGCAGGCGCAGGCCGAAGCAGTCGGCGAGGTAGTAGCCCATCTCGCAGCCGCCGTTACCATGATCGGAAGCCATCTTGACGCAATTCTCGGCGCCCACAGCCTGGCCAATGGGGCCCTCGGGCTTGGTCATGGCGTAGACGCGAATGCCCTTTTCCTTCATCTTCTTGACGGCCTCGAGGACCTCGGGGGTGGTGCCGGACTCGGAGGCGGTGAGCACGACGGACTTCTCGGTCATGCGCTTGTGGCCCATGACGTTCCACTCGGCGGCGTGGATCAGGTAGACCTCGAGGTCGCGGTCGCCGAACTTGTTCATGAGGTACTCGAGCTGCATGAGCTCGTCCCAGGTGCCGCCGACGCCCATCAGGAACACGGCGTCGTAGCCCTCGTCGGCGACCTTGTCGGCGAGCTCAATCATCTTCTTGCCGGTCTCGTAGAGCGCCTTGCCGTCCTCGAGGTAGCCCTCCTGGTCGAAATGCATGATCTCGATCTTCTCGGTTTCCTTCATGGCTTTTCCTTTCTGTCCTGCACGCAACTCTATACATCGCGTTTCTTTTCGATACCAATTATAGACATACACCTAACATGTTTTTAATACCACTTATCAATCTGTTCCAATCCTCGGTGAACGGTCGAAATTCTCTGGTGAGTGGTATTAAATTAGAATTGAATGTATAGCTAACGCCTCTGGCGCCTCCCTTGTGTGACAAAGAACAGCGTTCCTACCAGCGCAATAATGGTCGATGCCCCAAACAGCACCGCCTGGACGCCCAAAGCCTCCGCCAAAAACGGAGCCGCCAGCAGCGGCAGCACGCCGGCGCTCATCAGGCCAAAACGCACAAAGCCGGTAATGCGCCCCAGGTATTTGATGTCAGCGCGCTCCTGAATCAAGATCATCTGCAGCGGTTCCAGGAATCCCCAGGCCAGACCGTTAATCGCCTGACCGATAATCGCGACCCCCAGCATATCGGTGCCCACGTACACCATGGACCCAATGCCCACGGCCATGAGCGCGCCGAGCAGCAATCGCAGGTTGACATGGCGGGCAGAAAGCTTGGTCAGGATGAACGCGCCCACCGAGGAAGTGAGGCCCACGACCGAGGACAGCCAGCCCAGCCAGACGATATCCACGTTGAGCACATCGCGATAGAACAACGACTCCAGCGAATCGAACGCGCCAAACGCAAAGAAACCCAAAAAGCCCGAGATAAAGATGAGGCGCAGGTCGTGGTCGCGAAACGTAAGTCGCGCGCCCTCGGCCATGCCGCCCAGAATACCGCCCTTCGGCTTCCCCCCTTTTGCGGGAGCAACACACTCGTGACAGCCCAAGGAGAGCATGGCCGCCATGCCCATCATGCCAGCCATGAGCAGGTAAACAGACTGCGTGGCAAAACAACTCACGATGGCGCCGCCGAGCAGCGGGCCGGCGGTATAGGCGATATTGCTATAGAAGACCATGAGGCCGTTCACGCGGGTACGGCCCTCGGTGGTCGACTCCAGGTATCCCGGAAACGCATGCGTGCAGGTGTTGATAAAGCCGCCCGCAAGCCCCAAGACGCACGCAGCAAACACAAGCCCGGGGACAGACAACGGCGCCAACCCCACGCCAAGCGATAGCACCGCCGTAATCACGCACGTCACAAACGACGTCCGGCGCGGACCAAAACGGTCGATGACCGAGCCCGACACCATATTGCCCGCCGACGTCATAAGATTGCGTACGAGCGTAATGGCAGCAACCAAAAACGCCGTGCCAGCCAGATCATACGTCGCCGCGCCGATAAGCCCTAAAAAGTACACCGCGTTGTTGGCGCACCATTGCAGGGACTCAATAAGAATCAGCCTGACTTCTGCCGGCGTCAGGCGCATTGCTTCGCGATCCTTCGCGAACATACGAACTCCCTCTATACAAGTAAGGGGATGGAGGGTATAGGCCCGCTCCATCCCCTTACCAGGTTGCAATGACAGTCTATGCAGCCGGGCCCTTACGCCAGCACGCCGAAGAACGCGCCGATGATGCCCACGACCATGGTGGCCACGATCAGCACCATGGGGTTGATCTTCTTGGACAGCAGCCAGTAGTACAGCCAGAAGGCGAGCATGCCGAGCATGCCGGGCATGATGCCGTCCAGGATGTCCTGGAGGGTCTGGGCGTCCTCGCCCGAGCCGATGGCCACCGGGATGCTGGCCCAGAACATGTCCTTGCACATGGCGCCCACGACCATGACGCCCACGATGCCCACGCAGGCCATGATCTTCTGCATGAGGCCGGTCCTCTGGGCCTCGTCCAGGAAGCCCACGCCCAGCTCGTAGCCCTTGACGGCGCCCCAGATGCGCAGCGCGAAGCCGGGGACGTTGTAGATGAGCAGGAAGGCGATGGGGCCGAAGGGGTTGCCGGCCTGGCACAGGCTGATGCCCACCGCGGCGGCGACCACGCGCAGCGTCGACAGGAAGATGGAGTCGCCGATGCCGGACAGCGGGCCCATGAGGGCGGCCTTGACGTCGTTGACGCTCTCGGGCTCGATCTCGCCGCGGGCGACCTTCTCCTCCATGGCCATCGCGATGCCGCCGACGAACGGGGCGAACTGGACGGTGATGTTGAAGAACGCGCAGTGGCGGTGCAGGGCCGCGGCGTAGTCGTCGGGGCGGCCGGCGTAGATCTTCTTGAGCATGTTGGCGACCATCAGGCAGAAGGCGATGTTCATCTGCTTGTAGTAGGTCCAGGAGAACTCCATGCCCAGGGCGCCGACGTTGACGGCGCTCTTGACGAGGTCGGAGCGCGTGATCTTGTTCTCGGGACTAGAAGTCATCGTCCTCATCCCCTTCCGCGGAGAGCTGGGGCTGGGCTCCGCCCAGGCCGAGCAGGTCGAACTTGTCGATGCCGATGATGATGGCGATCAGGGCGACGCCCAGGACGGGCACGTTGGCGTAGGAGCACAGCAGGAAGCCCAGGAAGTAGAAGGGCACGAGCTGCTTGGTGAGCACCAGGCGGCCGAGCATGGCGAAGCCCATGGCCGGCAGGATGTTGGCGGCAACGCCACAACCGTCGATGATGAAGGGCGGGATGAAGTCGAGCAAGCCCTGGATGGCGTCGGAACCCAAATAGAAGGCGCCGCCGCACAGCAGGAAGTACTCGACGCAGCCCCAGATTCCAATTCCCCAATGAACGGCGTAGATACCCTTGAGGTTCCCCTTGAGGGCAAACTTGTCTGCCATATCGACAAACACGGGGAACAAGGCATTGGTAATGTTGCCGATCGTCAGCGCAAGGACGGCGATGGGCATGGCGAGCGCGATGGCCGTCTCGGTACCCTGACCGAGCTGAATGGCAAACGCGCAAGCGAGCACGCCGCCGACGGTTTCGTTAGGCGGTACGTAGGCGCCGATGGAGATCGAGCCCATGAACAGCAACTCCAGACTGGCGCCAACGGCAAGGCCAGTCTGCAGGTCCCCCAGCACCAGGCCCACGAGCGGGCACAGGACGATGGGGCGGAATGCGTAGAGGGTGCCGAGCTGGTAGTCGAGACATCCAAAAGCTCCGACTAAGCCGACGAGGATTGCTTGGACAAGCATAGTTCCTCCCAATAAGGAATCTCGAACCGTCGTCACTCCCGTCGCGCGCGTTATTGATATCAATCCGGGAGTTTGACCACACGGTCCGAAGCGCACCTGGCGTGCTGCTAACACCCATACCAGGCACAAATGATTTGATACCAATTATAGGTATGCAGGTTCGCCTTATTTAATACCAGTCGCTCAGCGGGGTGTTTTTTACCGTTAACGGCAGACGCATCCTATTAGGCATGCTCTTTGTTTCGATGGCGGACAAGCGCCACCAGAAAGCCGTCGCCAAAAGCATCGGATGCCAAGTTGGCCACAATCACCAAAACGATCATCGCCGCGCCCAAGAACTCGTTCCAGCTAAAGACCTCGCCAAAGAGGAGCGCCGACCAGCAGGGAGCGAGCACGACCTCACTCATGCAAACCAAGTTGGCCGCAAACGCGTTGGTTCGCGCGATCCCCTTGGCATACAGCACGCTCGCAAGGCCACTGCAAAAAAGGCCATGTACCAGCATGAGCCCCCACTCAAATGGTCTCACGGAGTCTAGGGCGCCGGCAAAATAGACGATCGGCAGCATCGAGATACCGCAGGAGATGAGCGAGGACACCATGGGCGACGCATCGGGGCGAGAGTTCAAAAAGAAACACAGCCCAAAGGTGGCTCCCGAAATGACGGCAAGCAGGTTGCCGAGCATGCCTTCGGCACTCAAATCGCCTAAAAAGAAAAGTCCCATACCCGTAAAAGCAACCACCACGGAGGCAATCTTCGCAGGCGAGGGCAACGTGCGGGTTGCGAGCGATTGATACACGATAACGAAAATCATCGAGGTGTACTGCAGGACGATCGCGTTGCCGACCGTCGTGAGCTGGTTGGCAAAGTTAAACGTGGTGCCCGTCACGAAGTTGCAGACGGCCACAAGGACAATAAGGCGGCTGACGCGGAGGACGGGCCTGCCGACGAGCAGGATAAAGAGCGCCATAAATATTGCCGTGACGGCACCGATCAAAAGAGCTGACTGCGAATTGGCGCGAACGAGGATGCCGATAAAACTCCACAAGAGCGCCGTGCCAAATAGATACATCGCCCCGCTCACGCCATTATCGGATGGATTGTCAGATCGAATCACGAAGCACCTCCGGCTAGCTTTCGGTAATAAAAAACGGCGACCGCAATGGGTCGCCGTTTCCCTTGGGGGCAAATAATAGGCCGGGCCCTTACGCCAGCACGCCGAAGAACGCGCCGATGATGCCCACGACCATGGTGGCCACGATCAGCACCATGGGGTTGATCTTCTTGGACAGCAGCCAGTAGTACAGCCAGAAGGCGAGCATGCCGAGCATGCCGGGCATGATGCCGTCCAGGATGTCCTGGAGGGTCTGGGCGTCCTCGCCCGAGCCGATGGCCACCGGGATACTGGCCCAGAACATGTCCTTGCACATGGCGCCCACGACCATGACGCCCACGATGCCCACGCAGGCCATGATCTTCTGCATGAGGCCGGTCCTCTGGGCCTCGTCCAGGAAGCCCACGCCCAGCTCGTAGCCCTTGACGGCGCCCCAGATGCGCAGCGCGAAGCCGGGGACGTTGTAGATGAGCAGGAAGGCGATGGGGCCGAAGGGGTTGCCGGCCTGGCACAGGCTGATGCCCACCGCGGCGGCGACCACGCGCAGCGTCGACAGGAAGATGGAGTCGCCGATGCCGGACAGCGGGCCCATGAGGGCGGCCTTGACGTCGTTGACGCTCTCGGGCTCGATCTCGCCGCGGGCGACCTTCTCCTCCATGGCCATCGCGATGCCGCCGACGAACGGGGCGAACTGGACGGTGATGTTGAAGAACGCGCAGTGGCGGTGCAGGGCCGCGGCGTAGTCGTCGGGGCGGCCGGCGTAGATCTTCTTGAGCATGTTGGCGACCATCAGGCAGAAGGCGATGTTCATCTGCTTGTAGTAGGTCCAGGAGAACTCCATGCCCAGGGCGCCGACGTTGACGGCGCTCTTGACGAGGTCGGAGCGCGTGATCTTGTTCTCGGGACTAGAAGTCATCGTCCTCATCCCCTTCCGCGGAGAGCTGGGGCTGGGCTCCGCCCAGGCCGAGCAGGTCGAACTTGTCGATGCCGATGATGATGGCGATCAGGGCGACGCCCAGGACGGGCACGTTGGCGTAGGAGCACAGCAGGAAGCCCAGGAAGTAGAAGGGCACGAGCTGCTTGGTGAGCACCAGGCGGCCGAGCATGGCGAAGCCCATGGCCGGCAGGATGTTGGCGGCAACGCCAAAGCCAGCAAGGACAAAGGGCGGGATGAAGTCGAGCAGGCCCTGGATGGCGTCAGCACCCAGATAGAACGACAGCGAGCACAGCAGGAACGCCATGATGATACCGGTCAAACCGATCAGGAAGTGCATCGCATAGACACCCTTAAGGTTGCCCTGGCCGGAGTAGACATCAGCGCGGTCGACCAGGATCGGCAGGGCGGCGTTAAGGATGTTCTTGATGGCAAGGCACAGCGTGGCGATGGGCATGGCAAGCGCGATGGCTGCCTCGGTGCTCTGGCCCAGCTGGATAGCGAAGGCGCAGGCGAGCACGCCGCCGATCGTCTCATCAGGCGGCAAGTAGGCGCCGATGGAGATCGAGCCCATGAACAGCAGCTCCAGACTCGCACCGATCGCGAGGCCGGACTGCAGGTCCCCCAGCACCAGGCCCACGAGCGGGCACAGGACGATGGGGCGGAACGCGTAGAGCGTACCGAGCTGGCAGTCGAACTTACCAAATGCGGCGATAAGTCCGATGAGGATTGCTTGGGTAAGCATACATCCCCCTTTCCATATAGGACACTACGAAGAGCTCAGACTCTTCGAAATTGAACGCCTAGAGCACGCTGGCGCAGTCGACCTTGGGGTCATCGGCCAGGGGTCGAATCTCGACCTCAACGCCACGATCCAGCATCTCGCGCACATCGGCTTCATCGCCCGCGGTCAGGAAGATCTGACGAGAGACCTGACGAGCGTCGGGACGCTTCTCGTCCTTGGGCTTGGTGTTGCCCAGGTTGACCGACTTGATCTGCGGGCAGCCCTCAACAAGCTGCTTTGCCTCAGCGATAGTGGCGACGCAGATGATCATCTTGTACTTGTCGGTCACGCCCGAGTTGATAGCTTCGATTGCATGCTCCATATCTTTGATGACGAGCTTGCAGCCGGCAGGCTTGCCCATCTTGAGCGTCGTCTTCCACACCGGGTCGTTAGCGACCTTATCGCCCACGCAGAAGATGCAGTTGGAGCCAAGGCCCTGAACCCAGGAAACTGCGACCTGGCCATGAAGCAGGCGATGGTCAACGCGAAGTAGCTGAATCATAATGTGACCCCCCAAAGGTCTTGTGCCGTCATACGGCGTGTCAGTAGGTGCTGCGGATTAGAACTCTTCCTCCTCCTCGTCATCGACCAAAAGATCGTTGACAAACTTCACGCGCGTATCGTCCGCAACGACGATGGCGCGAATCGTCTCCTCAACCGGCGCCGACTCGTCAGAGAACAGCAGCTGGATGAGCAGAGGAAGGTTCATGTTGGTAACGAGGTACGTGCGGGGACGCGTCTGGACGATCTTGGTGAACTCGTTGTTAACGCTACCGCCAAAGAGGTCGGTGCAGACAACGACATCATCGTCGGCAGACATGCCTGCCAGCAGTTTTTGGGCCTCCTCGGCCACGTCCATGCGGCCATCGACGAACATCGAAAGATCGTGGACGTTGTCGCGAGCGCCCGAGAGCAGCTCGACGCTCTCCTTGATGCCGGTGGCGAAGTGCGCATGGCTGGCGATGATGTACTGTCTCATTCTGTGTTCCTCTCAATAGCCCGGCACGTTCCCGCACCCGTTTTCTTTAGTAGTCGAACTGGTGATAGTAGCGACGATACTTGAGGTTGTGCTTGGTGACCGTCTCGTAGTAGCGAGCCAGGCGGTCGGTCACGAGCACCGTCAGAATCCACGGGGAGACGATGACGCGGAACTCGTCGTCAAGGCCGGGGATCGCGAACTCGGCGGTGTCGATGATGTTGATGTCGGTGTCGCCGGTCACGCCGCGGTTGAGGAACGCGCGGACGCGCTCGTCGAGCTTGCGGTTCTCGTCCTCGCCCATGAACAGGAAGACCGGGACGCCGGGCTCCACGAGCTCGAGGGTGCCGTGGAAGAAGTCGGCCGAGGTGATGTAGCGGGTGCGCTTCCACTGCATCTCCTCCAGGATGCACATCGAGAACAGGATCGTCTCGCCCCACAGGGCGCCGGAGCCGATGAACATGGTGTAGGGGGCCAGGGCGTACTTCTTGGCGAGCTCCTCGGCGCGCGGCTCGAAGCGCTTGCGGATGTCGAGCATGTCCTTCCAGATGTCCTTGGTCTGCTCGATAAACAGATCGAACTTGGGGAAGCAGCCGCGGCGGTTGAGCAGGCGCAGGCCGAAGCAGTCGGCGAGGTAGTAGCCCTTCTCGCAGCCGCCCGAACCATGGTCAGAAGCCATGGCGACGCAGTTCTCGGCGCCGACAGCCTGGCCGATGGGGCCCTCGGGCTTGGTCATGGCGTAGACGCGAATGCCCATGCCCTTCATCTTCTTGACGGCCTCGAGGACCTCGGGGGTGGTGCCGGACTCGGAGGCGGTGAGCACGACGGACTTCTCGGTCATGCGCTTGTGGCCCATGGCGTTCCACTCGGCGGCGTGGATCAGGTAGACCTCGAGGTCGCGGTCGCCGAACTTGTTCATGAGGTACTCGAGCTGCATGAGCTCGTCCCAGGTGCCGCCGACGCCCATCAGGAACACGGCGTCGTAGCCCTCGTCGGCGACCTTGTCGGCGAGCGCGGTCATCTTCTTGCCGGTCTCGTAGAGCGCCTTGCCGTCCTCGAGATAGCCCTCCTGGTCGAAATGCATGATCTCGATCTTCTCGGTTTCCTTCATTTGTCTCTCCTTTCTGGGGTTGTTTCCACATCCCCCATGCCAACGGGCATCAAAACCCGCTTACATTCCGTAACACTCGGCCGCTTTGGCCTTAAGCGCATTGACTGACTCTTCGTAGCCCTCTGCCTTGACCTCCATTTGCTTGGAGACAGCATCGAGATACGGGTGCACGTCCCATGACTTCAGACGCTCGGCTATCATGGCCGCAATCGTCTGGAAGAACACAAGATTGGGAATTGCGCTGAGCAGCGGCGCCACCTGAGGCACCGCAACCTCGTGAGCCCTACCCTTGGGATGGGCCGTGAGCAGCACCGTTTTTGTCGTAACGTTCGATAGCGCATCAGCGATATTCGCAAGACGCTCCGACCCCTGCGGATCGTCGACGATAAACACCAGATAGCCCGGAACGATCTGCATCTCGGGACCGTGGACGAACTCCTCGCCTTCGTGATGCATGGCAGGAATCTTGATGGTCTCGCTCAGCTTGAGGGCCGCCTCTTCGGCAACGCCATAGTTGGGGCCGTTGCCGACGACCATGGCGGGCGTGTGCTCAGAAAGCTCGAGCATGTGGTCTTGGACATATGCCTCGGCGGTCTTGCACATCACGGCATTGGCCTGGATAGCCTCACGCAGGTCGTCAAGACGCTGGGCAACGCCCTTGGCGTCAATCGTTCCGCGCGCCTGACCGCCGTAAATACCAAAGAGCACCAGGTACTCAACGAGCACCTCGACGCCCAGAGTCACAAAGTCCACCGACTCGACGCCCACACCGTAGTCAAGAACGATGTCAGCTTGTTCCTTGATGGGTGCCTCGACGTTTGCCGTGAGCGCAACTGCAGCCATATCGTGTGCGCGCATGTAATCGAGCGCCGCAATCGTATTGGTCGAATAGCCACTCTGCGAAACGGCAATGTTGAGCACATGCTGCGGATAGGTGTGTTCAAAATCGACGAAGGCCTCGGGCGTCACAACGGACACCTGCATTTGCAGGGCATCTTGCAGGTAATCGCGGGCGCAATCGGCGGCATGGCGCGACGAACCCGAAGCAACGATGCGCAGCGCGTCAAAAGAACCGGACTGGAAAATATCAACGAGCTGCGCTACCAGCTCAGACGAACGCTCGAGGTTCTCCCCCATACGCACATGGGCAAGCTGAACGTAATCGAGCATCTTCATCGTCTCACCTCGTAATAAATCATTAGTATTTGATACCAATCACAGCTACAGGTTACGGCTTTTTGATACCTCTTTGTCGATTAATTTATCCCCATCGGCGAACGGTCGATTTTGAGCCCTGTAAGGTTGTATATACAGCTGACCCAACGATCAAAACTGGTTAGTTTCCCAGCCGTTATTCACAAAATACCAGCTAGTACGTATAGGTGTAGCCGCCCGTATCGCCACGATTGAAGGACTTTACATACTCGATAGCCTGACCGCTCGCGTCATAGCTCACGCATTCCAAAAGCAAAACAAGATCGCCCTGTTCCAGTCCAAGGAGGCCGGCGTCTCGTGCGCCCAGCACTTCGACATCGAGCTTTTCCTGTGCCATGACTGGCTTTCGGCCCAGCATCTCATAGGTCTCGTACAAACTGAAGACCGACACGTCAATATCTTCGATGGTTGGGAACAGCAGGCAGGGAATCAGCGCCGTCTCAATCGATACGGGGCTACCGTTTATGCAGTTCAGGCGTCGAACGGAATAGAGCAGGTCGTCCTCGGCGATGCCAAACAGGTCGGCGTAATATGGCCCCGCATAACGCTTGGAACGCGCGAGAATACGGACGGACGGCTCGCCGCCCGAAGCACGGACCGATTCACGGAAACCGACCGTGCGTTCAAAAAAAGCAGGTACTTTCTGCGCCACAAAGGCACCTTTTCCCCGAACACGGCGAATCTGCCCGCGCCGAACCAGCTCATCGACAGCGCTTCGGATGGTCAAGCGTGTCGTACCAAATTCCTCGGCGAGGTCTTTTTCGGACGGAATCATGGAACCCGTGGGATATGCACCGCGCTCGATACGTTCCTCGATGCAGCGTCGAATGCGCATATAAACCGGGGTGGCATCTACTGTTTCAGCCATTGTTCACCTGCCACGCTCCTCATGCCGTTCTCTTCGCCGTTATCGGCAAAGCGGAACTTTGTGGGCAAAATCACCGATTTGCAATGCTCCACAAAACGCATGTCCTTATCAAATTCGATCGAGCTCTCATAGAACACCGGCGTTCCCTCTTCTTGCTGGAGCAGCTCGGCCTCTTCGACGTTCAAACGCGAGATGGAGATATGCTCACGTCCATGCTCAACGCGCACGCCACCTTCTTTGAGCAAGACATCGTAAAGGCTCTCACACTCAAAATCGTGCTCGGGAAGCGATGGGCACAGGGACAGGTTAACGTGAGCGGTCTCGATTGACGCCGGCTCGCCCTCAATAAGTCGAACGCGCTGCATGCGGAGCAAGGGAGCGCCTACAGCCACCCCAAGCTTGTCGGCAAGCGCCTCATCCGCCTCGATGGTCCCGGTGGAAACCAGACGAGAAGAGGGGTGCAGGCCGGCAGTCCGCACAGCATCGGAAAAGTTATACGTTTCCTGGAAGATGTTCAGCGGCTTGGGAGGACACACATACGTGCCCGATCCGCGACGGCTCTCGAGCGTTCCACACGAGATAAGCCGCGTGATACCGGCACGCAACGCCGTACGCGAAACGCCAATCTCTTCGCACAGCACGCGCTCGGCCGGCAGGCGATCGCCGCCGGCAAGCTGATGGTGCTGGATATACCAAAGAATTCCCTCAACAGCATGATCTTTGGGGGGAATTGCATAAGATTCGCCTGCCATTGCACAGACTCCTCATTCAGAAACGTATGCCGCCAAAATTAGGCCAGCCCTCCCATGGCATCAAATTCTGCCTTGATCTTCTCGGCGACATTCCGATACGACTTATATAGACTTGAATCGCGTTTGACTTCGTCGGTCATAACGGGAATCTCTAATTTGGAAACCTCGTCTTTTCCCGTCTGAACCGCCACAACAACGCCCATACCAAGACACATATTACGCTTGGCAGCATTTATTTTTGCTGCCTTGGCAGGATTTGCCAGGATACGCTGGGCAAATTCCTGTTTAGAGACCGCTTCTTCGGCCTCCGGATCGCCCGCCTCGGCCACTTCGCACTGCAACACGTCCGCATAGTCAAAAATCTTCGGCTCGCCGCCGCGCTGATGCACGGCCCACTTGCGGCGCGTGGCATCCTGGTAGATGGCCGGCAAAAATGTAAACCGCGGCGGGTCCAAAATCGTATCCGTGATGGTAAACACATCGGGATCAAAGGCATCCTGCGGGTTTTTCTTCTTGAACAGCCCCACATCAGCCTCCCGTACTAGCATTAAACAACTCAAGTTGAATATAGCACCAATTTCAAGCCGCTGCCTTACCCTATCGGTGCGCGGCGTCTAAGGCTCGCCCAGCGGAAGAGTTAACGGACGAGGGCCGGGGTGCCTGCCTTGTTTTGAGAAGTGGGCTCCGCGAACTTCTCAAAACAAGGCAGGCACCCCGGCCCCGCCGGCAAATAGCGGACACTCCGCATGCAATCTATGCAAACAAACAAGTACGCTTAGCTACATTCGGTAAGTTCGAGCACGCTGCCCTTAACGATAAGCGCCGGCTCCAGGACGACCTCTTCGGCACGCCTGCCGCCCCTACCGGCAAGACGCTTGGACATGCAGCCAAAAGCATGCTCCGCAAGGACACCAGGATCCTGCTCAATGGCGGTCAGCGCCGGCTCAAAGAGAACGTCGGCCGCCGAGTTGTCATAGCTCACCACCGAGATATCGCCCGGGATGCTCTTCCCCATCTCGTGCAAGCGCTTGAGCAGACCGAGGGCGATGTTATCCGAACTTGCGAACACAGCGGTGGCATCAGTTGCGAGCACCGCCTCCGAGGCCTCGTAGGCACTCGGAATGTAGTACTCGCTCTCAAACTCCAAACGTGCGTCGATAGGCAGGCCAACCTCGCGCAGCGCGCGCTCATAGCCGGCAAGTCGCTTACGCCCCGTATTGGAACGGCGCGCGTTAACCAAGCAGGCAATGCGACGGTGGCCCTGCTCGATCAGATAGCGAGTGGCCATGTAGCCACCCATCTCGTGGTCGAACATCACCTTGTCGCACTCGAGCCCCTCAATGGCACGGTCGACCATCACGGCAGGGATAGGCAGATGGCTGACTTCTTCGCGCAGGGCGCGGTCGTCGGAGAACTCGTCGCCCACAACCAGGAAGACGCCATCAACGCCGCGCGTTACCAGCTGACGCAGCAGCTCCAGATCGTCGTCGGCACTTCCACCCGAGCTGGTAATGAAGAGCGCATAGCCGTCCTCGCGGCAGCGCTTTTCCAGGCTACCGGCGAGCGAGGCAAAAAATCGGCTCTCGATGTTGGGAACGATAAGGCCCAGCGTGCGCGACTCTCGCATGACCAGGCTGCGCGCGATCTGGTTGGGAACATAGTGGTTGCGCGCCGCGACCTCCTTGATGAGCTTGCGGTTTTCTTCCGAGATGCGACAGGGCCGATTGTTGAGCACAAGCGAGACCGACGAGGGGGAAAGCCCCACCTCCTGGGCGATCTGCTTCAGGGTTACCTTGTTGGCCATCTCGCTCCTTCCGGGTTTACGCGCAATCTCTTGAAAGTATAGCGACTGCCCATCTACCTCGGTGATAAACACTTTACCAATCCGGTAGACGGCTGTTTTATCGCCGCCAGCGCACCAAATCCGTCCGGGTGGGGTATATTGCAATCGATTGATGACAACGACCACCAAAAGGCGGATATTCGTATGCACGAGAACGACTTTTTTAACGAGGACCTGCTGTGCGCGCTTGCTGGCGTTGCCGGCGAGGACAACGTGCTGATGAGCGAGCCCATGCGCGAGCACACCACGTTTAAGATCGGCGGCCCGGCCGACGTCTTTGTCACGCCCGATACCGAGCAGGGCCTCGTCGCCACGCTCGACACCTGTTATCGCTGCGACCTGCCGCTCACCATCGTGGGCAACGGCTCCGACCTGCTCGTCGGCGACAAGGGTATCCGCGGCGTCGTCGTGGCGTTGGGCGAAGGCCTCTCCGACATTACGGTCGACGGTACGCACGTCACGGCGGCGGCCGGCGCCTTGCTTTCCGATGTCGCCGCGGCGGCAGCCGAGGCCGGTCTCACCGGCATGGAGCCCATCTCGGGCATCCCCGGATCGGTCGGCGGCGCCTGCTACATGAACGCCGGCGCCTACGGTGCCTGCATGGCAGACGTGCTGGAGTCTGTGCGCGTCTACAAGCCCGCCCGCATGCTCGACGACGGCACCCGCGGCAGCGGCAACATCATCGAGTTCGATGTCGATGAGCTCAACCTGGGCTATCGCAAGAGTCGCATCGCCGATGACGGCTTTATCGTTCTTTCTGCCACCTTCAACCTCGCACCGGGCAACGCCGCGATGATCAAGGCCGACATGGACGACTACCGCCAGCGCCGCGAGGACAAGCAGCCGCTCGACATGCCGAGTGCCGGCTCCACCTTCAAGCGCCCCGAGGGCCACTTTGCCGGCAAGCTCATCATGGATGCCGGACTGCGCGGACACGCCGTTGGCGGCGCGCAGGTGAGCGAGAAGCACTGCGGCTTCATCGTCAACGCCGACCACGCCACCGCCGTCGACGTCGACGAACTCATCCGCCACATCCAAGCCAAAGTCAAAGAGCAGTTCGACGTAGACCTAGAACCCGAAGTCCACCGAGTAGGCGAATTTTTATAAAAAGAAGGCCCCGAAAGGGGCCTTCACCATATTTATTCAGACAACCCAGTCCGGTGTGTCACGCCTTGGACCCAGAAGGTCCGGGGCTGGGGGCGAGGCATAAGGTTGGTCGCGAGTTCCGCACGCAAAGAAGGCCACTTAATGTGGCCTTCTTCTTGCGCAGGACTGCCCGAGCAGGCAATCAAATATATTGCGGGCGGGCACGCGGCCCAGTCGGCTTTACGACAGCGCAATACCGCCGAGCCAGCCCCAACGCACGCCAGAGCCAGTGCCGTAGAACCCAATGAACGAGTCAAGCGACCTCGACGTGATGGCGCCCTCGTTGCTCATAACGATGCCGCCGCCAACATAGATGCCCACGTGTCCGTACAGCAGACCCGGCGTACCGGTGCCACTGTGCGACGAGTCGGCCACGATCATGCCCACCTGCAGCGCCGAACGATCGGAGCTGTAGCACCAGGCGTTAAACATGTCGCACGCGTTGCCGCCAAAGTAGCCCACGCCGGCGTTGCGGAACACGTTGGTGACCCAGGCGGCGCACCAGTTCAGGCCAGGCGAAGGCGTGGAGTAGCATGCGTTGACGACGGCCTGCTGCTTGCCCGAGCCGGCATTCTGCTGCGGAGTTCCGGGCGCATACGATCCTCCACCCGAGCTTGAACCACCCGAGTAGGAATTGTTCTTGTTTGCGGCAGCCGCGGCAGCGGCAGCCTTCTTGGCAGCCTCCTCGGCCTGAGCGGCAGCAAGAATCTCGGAATCGCGCTGGGCCATGAGCTCCTTGACATCGTCGGAGAGGCCGTTCAGAACCGTCTGGACCTCCTGCTGCTTGGCCTGCATGTCCTGCATCTGAGCAGTCTGCTGGTCCTTGAGCTTCTCCAAGTCTGCTTTTTGCGACTCGAGCTCGGACTTCTGCGTATCGAGCTCTTTCTGGATGGTCTGGATGTCCTCGATGGCGTCACGGTCGCTCTTGTTGATCTTCTCGACGTAATGCGCGTTGGCGACGAGCTCCTCAAACGAGCCAGAAGCGAGCAGCAACGACAGGATATTGGTACCGCCCGACTTGTAGCTTGCCGCCACGCGATCGGAAAGGTCGTTACGCTTCTTCTTGAGCTCCGACTTCTTGGTGTCGATCTGCTCCTGGGTGTCGTCGATCTGACCCTGCACGCCTTCGATATCGCTGAGGGTCTGGGCATTCTTGTTGGCGAGCGCCGCGTACTCATTGGCAATGCTGTCGAGCTGAGCCTGGACCTCGTCGAGCTGGGCCTGGGCGGCATTCAGTTTGTCGGTGGTTTCTTGGCTGGCCTCAGCCGCATGGGCGCGGGTGGGCAGGCCAAAAAGAACAGCCGCGGAAGCAGCGCCGAAAAGAGCCTTGAGGGCAGTGCGGCGCGAAAGCTCCTGCGTAAAGATGGAATCGTTGTTCGGTGACATATGTACTCCGTTACATGCTTATTTATATGTCGCTCAACTCAAACATATTAACGCACATCGCGCTTGTCCCAACTATTTCCACGAACGGCTGGAAAAGCATGGTCAGCGGCTCGCAAATACGCCCCGCGCCAAAGGTAAGGATTATGCAAATAACACCCTATGAGTACGTTAACATCAATCCTCTGGTTTTCCTGCCCCGCGTGTTTTGGGCGCCCCCAGCTGCGCTATACTCCCCTCAAGAAGTGTTCCTGATTCGATAGGAGACTACATGTCCAAAGCACTCGACCCCAAAGACACCTGCGTCCTCGTTACCGGCGGCGCCGGCTTTATCGGCTCGCACACCGTCGTTCAGCTGCTCGAGGGTGGCTACCAGGTTGTCGTCGTCGATGACCTCTCCAACTCCAGCGCCGTTGCCATCGACCGCGTCAAGACCATCGTGGGCGACGAGGCCGCCAAGAACCTCACCTTCTACGAGGCCAACGTGCTCGACCGCGATGCGATGAACAAGATCTTCGATACCCACCAGATCGACCGCGTCATCCACTTCGCCGGCTTTAAGGCCGTTGGCGAGTCGGTGAGCAAGCCCGTCGAGTACTACCACAACAATATCGAGAACACCCTGGTGCTCATCGATGTCATGCGCAACCACGGCTGTAAGTCCATCATCTTCTCGAGCTCTTCGACCGTCTACGGCGATCCGGACAATCCGCCCGTCACCGAGGAAGACCCCAAGAAGCCCGCGACCAACCCCTATGGTTGGACCAAGTGGATGATTGAGCAGATCCTCATGGACGTCCACACCGCCGACCCCGAGTGGGACGTCGTGCTGCTCCGTTATTTCAATCCCATCGGTGCCCATCCGTCGGGCCTGATCGGCGAGGATCCCAAGGGTATCCCCAACAACCTGGTGCCTTACGTCGCCCAGGTCGCCGTCGGTAAGCTCGAGGCCGTTCAGGTCTTTGGCAACGACTACCCCACCCCCGACGGCACCGGCGTGCGCGACTACATCCACGTGTGCGACCTGGCATCCGGTCACGTTGCCGCCCTCAACTGGATGAACGGCAAGACCGGCGTCGAGATCTTTAACCTGGGCACCGGCACCGGCACCTCGGTACTCGAGGTCGTCGCCGCCTTCTCCAAGGCCTGCGGCAAGGAGCTGCCCTACGTGATTCGCGAGCGCCGTGCCGGCGATATCGCCGCCAACTGGTGCGATGCCTCCAAGGCCGAACGCATGATGGGCTGGAAGGCCCAGTACGACATCGCGGACATGTGCCGCGACAGCTGGAATTGGCAGAGCCATAACCCCAACGGCTTCGCCGACGCCGAGTAGCACTCAACCGCGGTAGATTTCTAGGCATATTCCAAAATCTACGGGCCCCGGCCTCCAATGTGAGGTCGGGGCCTTTTAGGAGCTCGTTCTCGGGCTCGAGCTCGCGCATGCACTTGCGGCCGCCGCGACCGGGTGGTTGGTCAGCTCCTTCTTCCTGACCGTCACCCATCTTCCCAGGGTCTTCTCGTTGATGCCGAGGTCGGCTGCCACTTGGGCGATGGGCTTCCCCGACGCGGCGGCGAAGTCTGCGGCCTCGGCGCGGTACCCCGCTGTGTAGGAGGGCCCGTCTGCCATGACTGACACTCCTTTCTTTTTGGCGCTGAAACGATTATCGCCGCTCAACGCCATTCCTCTAAGTCAAGTGTCCTTGAATACGATACAGTTCAAATGGACGAGGAGAATCTGGCGCTCCTCTCGATGAGCCCGGAGAGGTCCCTGGTCGTCACCTTCCCCCGCGCGAACGCGAAGCGGACGGCGGCGAGCCATGTCCTCACCGCGCGTTCCATTTAGGGAGTCCTCGAGAAGTCGATCTCTCTGTGCGATAATCGAGCTATTGAGTCTCGCGAGTTTAGAGCTGGTGATATGCATTGAAAATCAAGATGAAAAACATCGGCAGGGTCGCTGAGGCCGATATCGAGATTAATGGTATTGCCGTGATCGCCGGGGAGAACGGGACGGGGAAAAGCACGGTTGGAAAAGCGCTTTATGCGGCCTTCAACAGCATGTCCGATTCGGAGAACAAAATCGACCGCATGAGGCGCAATAGTGTTGAGCGCGCCATCAGGAAGGCATATGTGGGAAGCCCTCTCGACTCCACGTCTCGCCACAGGCGAACTGCTGGAAGAATGAATAGTTTCATCGACAGGGTTTTTTCGGGCGAGTGCACGAGGGACGAGCTTATTGATGAGATAAAGGAGTATTACGGGGAGGAGATCTCCCGTGAGATCGAATCCGATTTCACGAATGGCGTAGCAGGAGTTGCCGATCAGATTATCGAGATCATGGATATCTCCGATGATGAGGTATTTCGTGCGATTGCGACAAACAGGTTCCGAAGCGAGTTCAACGGCCAGATCAATTCGGTTTTCGGCGAAGAGCCCGGGAAGGTCGAACTCCAGATAAAGGACGCATCTACGGTTTTCTCGGTTGCAAGTGACGAGGTGGCGGAGGTGCACGATAGGAGGGTTTTGCGATTCAGGGCGCATTATCTGGACGACCCGTTCCTGATCGATTCTCTCGGAGGACCCTACGGCCCCGCTTTTCGGTTCAAGCCCCTCCTTGGACACCAGGAGGAGCTGCGGCAAGATTTGATTCAGGCGACCATCCGTAACGATGACAGCGAGTCCTCGCTGTTCGAAGAGATCGCGAAGGAGCGACACCTGAAGGTTCTCATGGACAAGGTTTCCTCCTTATGTCCGGGGCATTTCGAGAGGAGCGAAAGTCGCGGTCACCTTACGTATCTCGAAGAGGGCTTCACTCGGGGGTTGGAGCCTGGGAACCTTTCTGCTGGCTTGAAGACGTTCGCCATCATGAAGGTGCTCTTGAAGTCCGGCGCGCTAGATGCCGGAGGGACTATTATCCTCGATGAACCCGAGATTCATCTTCATCCTGCATGGCAGCTGGCCTTCGCCGAGATAATCGTGCTGCTCCAGAAAGAGCTCGGGATGCACGTCTTAATGAGCACCCATAGTCCATATTTCCTGAATGCGATCGAAGTGTATTCTAAGAAGCACGCTGTTGATGGATTGTGCTCATATTATCTTGCGGAGACCTGCACTGATGGACGCTCTCGCTTTGCCGATATAACCGGCTCGACTGAGGTCGCCTACGAGAAGCTGGCGGCTCCTTTTGATACGCTTGAGAGGGAGGAGTACGGCCTTGAGTAGCGACCTGTGCGCCTCCTGCCCTCATCCGAACTCTCCCGCGGTGCCAGATGGCAGCGATGGTTGCTCCCGTTGCAGGACCTGTATCCTAAGGGACTGCACGTCGACCATCTCCAAAACATCCAGAGACGGGAGCGTCTCTCTTGTGGATGACGATTTGCCTGTTGTCAATTTTGACTCTGTTAAAGAATGCTACTGCAAGAAGGTCAATAGGTGGATGCAACTCCCGCGCTCCGCCGATGCGCTGTATTGCGATCGGGAAACGTTATATCTAGTCGAATTTAAAAACGGCAGTCTGAAGGAGACGCTGGGGAAGAGGCTCAATCCCAAGGATGACGAAGAGCTTGGTATCAATCTTGGCCAAAGGGACGCCCTCATCGAGAAGTGCAAGGACAGCGTTTTGATCTGCTCGGACCTGTGGGGAAAGAGGACGAGATGGTTTCGCGAGCACTGCGTCTTTGTTTTGGTATACAACGAGGACAAGAACAAGACCGCGTTGAAGCGGGTTGCCAGCTCGATTAGGAAAAAAGCGCGTTTTGGGCTTCCTGACAAATTGAAAGGTTTTTGCGTGAAGGATGTCTTGACGCTAACCGAAAAGGAGTTTTCGACATCGCTCCTTTCAACTTGGCGAGACGCAGAAGAAATCGCGGAGGTCGACGCGTAGGAGACCGAAAAGCATCCGGTGGCTATTTGCTCCCGATATCGATCGTTCGTCTGCAGTCGGTTTTCTTTCCGCTGCGCCCGCCAGTTTGCGATGAGTCGCGCACCGTGTGAAGCTCAACACGGATGAAATACAAATATAATCCCCCCTTGCACTGTGTTGATAAATATTGCTCGTCGAACTCATCTGAACTGGGCTTTCTTGCATAGAACTGCCTGAACCTGAGCGTTTTCGGGTATCGCATTGCCCGATCGAGCACCATCGCGACCTTCTCAAGCTTGTCCTCGGGCGGACTCATAGCCACAGCCCCGCATGTCGTCCCGGTTGGAGCCGGGATGAGCCCTCAGGAAGCACTGCATGAAGTAGCGCATCCGGTTCACGGGCCCCAGCGGGTTCTGGCCGTCGGGAACGCCCTTGAGCAGCTTCGCGTTGTAGTGCTGGCTCTTCAGTGACAGATTGTTGACGGGAGCCGTGTGGCGCCCGGCTCCATGTCGTGGATGCGCGTGGAGCCGGGCGCCACACGGCTCCCGAACGTCGCCAAGGTCTTCGCCCTGCTTGTCTTGCCAAGGCCCTCCCGGATGAAGATTGAATTGCCTGGCTCATCGCAGCCGAGCGCGACACGGCCTCTACCCGAGACCATCATCTCTACACATAGCCCATCATTCGACAAGAACGCGCAGTTTGTCCTGCATAGGCGCATGGTGTCCCCCTCCGCCGCAAGAGGTGAGCAAAAGAGAGGCTCCCCTCGCCACTACCGGACAAAGGGACCTCTCTGGGGAAACACGCTATAAAACCTTCTTGCCGGGCGGTCGAGTACAGCACCGACGGCGTACCCGTGGAGACCTACCCAGAGCCCACGCCATTTCAAGTTTCTTGGTCTTCAACGCCACAATCCGATAATCATCCAGCCGTCGAAATGACCTCGTCACAGGCGGCAAGCATCTCCTCGTCATGAGTGACAACGATTACAATATGGTCTCTCTTAATTTCATGAAGCAATTTGATCAGCGCGCCTCGACTCTTCGCATCAAGTGCTGAGGTCGGTTCATCAAAAAGCATAACGTCCGGCGATTTCAACAGCTGTCTCACAATTGCAATCTTTTGCTTCTCGCCGCCGGACACCCCTCCTTTCCCGCCGTCAAGCATCGCCGTTGCCCCGTTCTCCACAGAAGCAACCATTTCGTCTAGCCCCAATATGACAAGCATCCGATTCAGCTTATCCATCTCGTAATCATCAGAAAGCAGCGTAAGATTATCGAGAATCGTCCCCTCAACGATAGGGGGTTCTTGCTCCGTAATGCTGACTCGACACCGCCGCAATGCATATCGATCGATGCAACGCTGTGACACCCCGTTGTAGCGAACGGCCCCTTCTGTGTCATCTGGATATAGCCCCAATATCACTGACAGCAGCGAGCTCTTCCCCGAACCATTCGGCCCCGAGATTCCATATAGCCGACCCCTGGAAAACGCGAGCCCCTCAATGCTTAACGCGACCCTTTCCGCCCCTGGATAACGTAGCTTGATGTTCTCTAGACGGATTTCCTCAATCGGACCAAGCGCCAATTTGCCATTCGCTTCCACCGGGACATCCCAAATTCTTTTCAGCCGCTCATAGCATACGCGATTAGTCTGGTAATCCCTTCCCCAGCCCAACAAATACTGTACCGCTGAGCTTAAGTTCGAATAATATCCAACAGCAGTCACGAGAAAACCAGGCAACAGTCTCCCGCCCATCACTTCAACCGCGCCCACAGCAAGAAGACATCCTTGAGCGGCGGAAGCGACCAACGCGTTGCCAAAGGTAAATCTAGACCCTACTTCCTGATTTGCTCTCATCGTTGGATAGAGCCCATTAAAAGCTTCGACCAGTACAGCGCGGGACCTATCGAACAAAGCATGTTTGCGGATGAAATCAACTTTCTCCAACTGATCTTGTAGACAGGAAAAAAACCTCGCGCTCTGCTCTTGTACGTCAAAACTTCTCTCAAACAGCCTTGCGCGTGAAACCGCATAAAAAGCGGCACTCGCTGCCGCAAGAACAAGGCAGACCACACTCAACTTGATATTCAGGCTACCGAGAACAAACAGGGCGGACAAAAGGGTGATAACGTTGCTTGAAACCCCCACAACCGAGTTGATTACGAAGATGACAAGGTCATTAGCGTCGTGATTGATTTGCTGGTTATAATACGACGCGTTGAAGCCCTCGAAGAATGCCTGGGGAAGGTGCTTCACGTGCTCAAGCGTATCCGCATTTAAGCCGAACCCCGCATGCGACTGAAGGTTGATGTACAGCATCTCTGAGCAATACACTAGTCCCGCTCGAACCGCTTGGACCGCAACCAAAATAAGGCAACAAACGAGAACGGCGGCAAGATCGGCGCTGGCCGGCATCGCCAATCGGTTTACCACTATGCCGGTAAGAAAGGGACCCGCAAGCGCAAGCAGCCCGACCAAAACTGTTACGACAAGATAGGCGTAGAATCGACCGCCCAGTATATATTTTCTACAGAGATTAAGCATCAGCCTCATTTTGCCCCGCACCCCGTTTTGCCGTATTCATCATCTGGGAGAGCAGCATTTTTTTGCTCGGCATCATACCGGAAGGAAACGCAACGTTTCCCCCTCACCGTTTAAGGCGTGGTTGGGGCACCCTCCCATGCACATGGGAAAAGCAAAGCACTCTTGGCATTCCGGGTCATCCGGCTCATATGCCATCCAGTTAATCATGTTCTTGCTCAACATTGGCGGCTCGAAAATAGTTCCGACCCTCCGCTCCTTCATTCCAATGTCATCCCAGCACTTATACAAATCTCCGACGGGATCAACCACGTACGAGTTGATTCCAACGGCGCAACATATCCCGAAATTCGTCCCACCAAAAGGTTGAACTTTGAAGCCCCGCGCAATTGCCCTTTTATAAAACTCAGTCTCCTCATACGAGAACTCTTTTACAGTAAAGCAGTGGCTGTCGTTCGCACATACCTGATTGATATCGTCAACAGGGGCTAAATAGAAGTGAACCTTATTCATCAGGCCATTTAGCTCGAGATAATCCAATAGCTCTTGAGCGGCCTCGATGTTGGTCTTGTCGACGTTGCTCCTTATCGAAATATCGATGATGTCGGCACACTCTTTGACGTTCTTGAGAATACGTTCGTATGTAGGGCTTCCGTCGTGAAGAATCCTTCTCGAATCGTGATCCGACTTCGATCCATCTATAGTCACTTGCGCGCTCGTCACACCACATGCCGCGAGCCTCCTTGCAACATCAGGCGTCAGCAGATAGCCATTTGTCACTATCGATGCGGAATATTCACACGTTGGCCCCACGACATCTTTCAGATCCGACGTAATCCGTTCGATCATCTTCATTCCGAGCAGAGGCTCGCCGCCGTACCATCCAACTGAGAGACTTGCGATACCAGGATAGTAATCTTTCACGAACTTGGAGAGCTGTGTCAAAACCTCCTCGCCCATCGTCGTGTACGCCTGTCCCTTTTCATAGCAGTAGGGACAGCAAAAGTTGCAAGCATCGTTGGCGCAATGGTAAGGGACAGAGCAGTATTCGCAAAGCGCGCGGCGCGACTTTGCAACCTGATCTCCCCAAGCTCGTCCCTCTCCTCATTGACTAGGATGCCTCCCCTTATCAGCTCCGCGACAAGATCATCGGCATCCCGAACGTCCCCTTCTTGAATCCTTTTGAATTTCTGCGCGTATTCCGGATTTAACGACAGGATGCCGCCGGTTCGCGCATTCATGATAAGAAGACTTCCGTTATGTTCATGCACCACATTAAATTGCGACAGTTTCACTTCGCACCATCTCCATTTCCAATCAAATCCATATCGACCCTCAGACGCTGCGCATACGCCAGCGCACTACCTTCTTCGATAAAAACTGCACGAAAGCAGCAATAGACATGCGAGCGACACGATGACCGCATGGCCGCATGCAGCCATCAGGACCGTCCCGCCGGCAGCCCCGCACGCCCTCATCCAATAAGCCATGTGAACCGGGGGTAAAACGGTTGGGAAACTCATCGCGATAACAAGGCCCGCGAACGTTGCGACCAGCAAGGCTCCCGACACAAGAGATCTGATCCTGAACACCTCATATGCAACCGCAACCATCAGCGTATAAGCGGCGTCTATAACGATATTCGACAGGAGTGCCGAGGTCACATTACCAACCGTAAGGCTGTCTAGACCGCTTCCGGAGCACACGGCAAAGACCGCAGCGACACCGAGAGTAAACACGATGTAGGGGCACAGCGTATACACTTCGCAAGCCAATGTCTTTGCCGCAAACAGCTGCCAGCTGCGGAAGCCCCGAGCAATCGAAACTCCCCTTGCCGACACGCTCGTCGCATCACCGAATAGCGTCCCCGCCACAACAACAGAGACGATTGGGAAGAACACCGTATGCGCCATGGAGACGACACTTAGCCAGGAAGAGATACCCGTTGGCCCAACCCCTATCGAGAAAAGATAGCCCGGATCGGCGGAAAAGCCAAAGAACTGGCCCTCTCCCCCTGCGGAGACCCATGCGCCGGACCCGGCAAACACATAAATCCCCGCGATGCCCAAATACATCAGCGCTATTATCACGGCGAGTTTCATTCTCCTTGCGCGGAACAGTTCCGCCCTGACCGACATCCCAAGATTCATCGAACCGCCGTCCTTACAAATAGCGAGACGAGCGCAACTCCAACCGACACAAGCACAGTGCCGCCCGCATACAGCAAAACCTGAATTACACCAACATTCTGCATACTCAGGGAACACAGGTTCATCAGGTAATACACGGGCGAGAGCATGAGCAGCAAGCTGGGCTGACCGCTTCCGTATGTACTTGGGAACCACACCATCACAAATGTCGAAACCGCTATTGCAACGACGCTGCTCGCCACCACACTCCTCGTGAGCAAATACAGGGCGAAGGTAGCGGCGTACATCGAAATGAGCAGCAGCGCGATCATCAGCGCAATCGATACAAATTGGGCAAACCCTGAGCACGAGGCCCCAACGTCCCATTGGGCCATCTTGGTTAAATACAGCGCAGTCGTAGAAAGAAGATACACGGCACCGACCAGAGTGCAGTTCACCAACAGCTTCGTGATCACAATCGCCGCCTGCGACACCCCTCGCGATCTCGATACGGCGTAAGCCACGGATTCAAAGTCTCTCGACGTAGCGTAAACCGCGTAGAGAATCGTCACCGGAATCCAGACCACTGTAGACGCAAAAGACGTCCGGGCAACAGAGCCCAAAACGTCCCCTGCATCCACTAGGTTTCCAATAAAACCTATAGCCCCTCCAAGCGTATACGGGTCATCACCGGCGACCATGATCAGCACCTCAGACGAAGTCGCAGCCGCAACCACATACAGCACAGCCGCAAGCGCAATCATCAGAGCGGTCGCCGGGTGCCTGGCGAGCAACCATACCTCGCTCCGAAAAGCTGAGATGAACTCGCGTTTCATCACAGCTCGCTCTCTCGACCGATGAGCTCCGAATAAAACTCCTCAAGGCTCTTCCTATGAGAATACGCCTCCGCAACCCTCACACCTGCGGTCGAGAGCGCTTCGATTGCAATGCCCCGCCCTTCCTTTTTCTCCTCATAGCGCATAAGGACGCTGCCGTCCGGCAGAAAAGAATGTGAGGTCTCATCTCCGAGAACCGATCTCGTTCGCTCCAGATCGTCCACATGCAATACGAAACCACCGCGGCATGACTTTTCCAGCTGAGGTGCGGTCATCCTTCGAATGAGGCGACCATGACTTATGAAGAGGTAATCAGTTGCCAGCTTGTGCATCTCCTCAAGATTGTGGCTGGATACGAGAATCGTTTTACCTTGATCTTTGTTAAGATGCGTAAGGATTTTTCTTACTTCGACTATCCCCATCGGATCCAGGCCGTTTGTCGGCTCGTCCAGGATCAACAGCTCCGGATCGCCCAGCAACGCTATGGCCAGATCGAGACGCCTCCTCATTCCCATTGAGAAGTTCTTCACTTTCTTCCCGCCGGCCTCCCCCAAACCGACGGTTGATAACACACCGTCGATGGAACGATCGGTGGGAAGCCCCCACTCAATACAGCGAACGACCAAGTTGTCTCGCGCGGTCAGATTAGGATACGAAGCATTGAGGTCGGGCATATAACCCAGCCTTTCCCTGCAGCTCCGTATTTCACGTCTCCCGGTTTGCCCAAACATCGAGATCGTTCCTGACGATGGCTCCGAAAGCCCCGTGATCAATCGAATTAACGTGCTCTTGCCGGCACCATTCTCCCCAATGAGTGCACACAGCTCGCCTTCCATTAAAGAGAACGAGACTGATTTAACCGCTTCAAACCCGCCATATCTCTTGGATATGGCACGCAATTCAACTGGGACTTCCCGCATGGACGACATCCTCCCCGTCAATAAAAAGGGACGACATGGCAATTGTGCGGGGTTATAGGTAACGTCGGTTCGCCCCCCCCATATTGCAATGCCACATCGCCCCTCAGGCGCTGCTGGCCAAAATATCTTTGAACAGTCTGTGCACGCCGTACGGCGTGCACTATCCGCTAAAAGCGGATAGTGCACTCCTGTGAAGAACACTTGGTGCTGCAGCTGCCGTGCGCGTAAAAGAAGCAATTGTTGCACATGGGCTCAGCCCCGGCTGACGGCTCGGTAATCCATTCCATTTCATTCCCCTCCTTTCGCGGTAGAAAGCCAGTTCATCTCTGCCCCCTAGAAACGGAACGTGCAGGACTGATTGGGGCACCTCTTCGTGCATCCCCCGTGCGCGTAGAAGAAGCAGTTGCCGCACGCGGGTGCAACGCCTTCCTCCGGCTCGTTAATCCAATCCATCTCTCCCTCCTTTCCTTGCATACCGAATTGATAATGTTATTCTAATTCGATATGTATCATATTTCAATATAAGCTTATTTATATATTACACAAGGTAAGCACCCCCCTGCATCCAGCACAGGAAATGACTCTCTCGTTCCCCAGTGACGCGGCGAGAAATACAGGCCACTGCAGGACGTTGAATGAACAGCCCGTGAAAACCGTTGTTTTCACGGGCTGCACCTGCTCAATACTTTTTTATTCTCCAACCTCAGTCGTCTCTAAGATCGACCACGTAAACATGATCTGACTCCAGGACCGGGTCATCACCCGTCGCGGTCGCCCTGCTCAGCGCGTTGCGGGCGCGCCGCGTCGCCAGTTCCTCAAGTTCTCTTTCGTTGACGCGCTTAATAAGATCGCCAGGCTGGCAATCAAGCTCTACGCAAATATCCAGCAATGTCTTTAACCTAATTGCCTTCACCTTGCCATTTCGTATTTTTGAGATACTTGCCGGCGTGTGCCCGGTCGCCCGAATGATATCCGTACTCGTCTTTCCGCGTCGAAGCAATAAGCTTTCAAGCTCAATAATCAGATAGTCCATGCCGCCCCTCACACCAAATCCTCGGTCTGGTCTTGAAGCAGAGCTCCGTAGCGCCATATCGCAGAAATCGAGAAGCAGCAAACGGCCCCCAGCACAGCACCAATATCTATGGGCAGGGCCAGGTTTTCAAACATCGAATAGGCGTTCCCCAGCAAGTCGAAGGGGCCAATCACTATCGAAAGAAACCCCGGAGAAAACAAGAGGTCACCTATTGCTGCTGCAACAAACAGCCACCCGATAATCGAGATTCTTCGAGCATGCGAAAGGGTAAAGGGCGATTCGCCATGAGCCATGTCCATGCTGATTCCCCGCAGGGTCCATGTGGCCCCTCCGGAAATCAGAAGATACATCAAAGGAACCACTACGGAAACCGTCTTTGATGGATCATATAGGTTTCCTTGAGCAGCCATAAGCCCAATGGAAATAACCACCACCACCGAACAGCAACACACCGCTATAAACAGCGCCGTAAACAGAATCCCAAGCCTTCTTCCGAGAGTCATCATCTTCTGGATGGACTTATCGATCTTCTGGGCGCTATTCACCACAGCTCCTCCTAAAGCAATCAGAGGTCTTCTTACTTACTGTTTTTCCTACATTGTAACGAACTCGATAAGAAGAGGGTCGCTTCACGCCGCGCAATCCCGAACTCCAAGCGTTTCTCATCAGCATTGCCCATCTTTCGAGTCGAAATTCAAATCCAGTTTCTTATCGCATGCCAAAATCAAATCCTGATCGTGGCTTACAACAAGAATTAGCTGATTAAAGGGGTTTCGAGAGACATACTCCGTGAACTCCCGACGGCTTTCTTCGTCTAAATCATTCGTCGGCTCGTCAAACACAAGCACTTCCGGTTGCCTGCAAAGTGCTGAGATTATCCTTAGCTTCCGATACTCTCCACCAGAAAGGTCCCTACAATTCTTACCTTTTAACGATTCGACGGTTCGGCAGAAACTCGGCACAAGCTCGCAGAGATGCTCGCCCGTTCCCCGAATCGATGCCCTCTCAAGATAGTGTTCCACCGTTTCATTCGGAATAAAGAGCTTTTGCGGGCACACCGCAAACAGGTCATGTCGGATCGTCTCCATATCGAGCTCTTCATATGGCACCGACCCCAAAGCCCGATGTCCCCCAGCAGAATATAGTCCAAGAAGCACCTTCAGAAACGTGCTTTTGCCGCATCCGTTCGGCCCGGTAATGGCATAGGTTTCCCCCTCTCGACGTCCACGGAGAGATCGCGGTACAAGTAGGGCTTTCCCGCGTATCGGTACGCGATGTTGGACAACGATATGCTCTCCACGTGCCCAACCGTGAGGGTGCCGCGGTCCTCGGCGTCCTCCGTCAGAGCCCCCAATCGGTCGAACGAGACCCTTGCGTCCTGATACGATTTGAAATAATTCAAATAATATTTGAAGCATCCGAACGCCATCGAGTAATACGAGTTCACCATTGTGAACTCGCCAATGCTCATTCTTCCGCTTAATATTTCCATTCCGGAGATCACAAGCAACGCTCCCCGGAACACAGATGAGATCAGGCCGTCGCTCGAGGTGGCCAGATTCGAGACCCTACTTGCTTTCATGTAAATCGGGTAGTACCCCTCGAATACCCCTTTGAGCGTCCGAGCGCTCTGGTCATATGCGCCATCGCACTTAATGTCAAACAACTGCGACAGCTCGCCGCTCACGGACGCGAAAAGCTTGCTCAACCCCTCCTTGTTCGCAAGCGAGCTGTTGTACAGCGGCTTTTTCAACGCCCTGAATAAAATGAAGTACGCAACAAGCGAACATGCACTTAACACCAGGAACACCGGATTGATCGAAAACAGGATGATGCATATCAACACAACCAGAACGACGTTAAGCCCGATCGTCAGGAAGTTGTTCACGACAAACGATGACACCGCATTCGAATCCGCATACACCCTCTGCGTTGTATAGGATGGATCCGCCTGCTCCCCCTTTTCCAGGGGCCCCCGTTCAAACGACTCACACGTGGTCCCCATCAGTCTCGTCGTCATCTCCAAGATGACGCGCGATACGTTCACGCCCATCGCATACGACATGAAGGAGGCCGATATCCCTATGCCCGCAACAAAGGCCGCAAACCATACGACGCGAGATGGGTCCCTATTCGTCACGAGAAAGTCTACAAACCCACCGTTTAAGGCGGGCATGATGCACGAGAGAGCGAAATTAACCAGCATGAGAATCACGAAAAGCCGTGACCCTTTACACCGAAACAACTCGTGAACCGTCTTCTTAAACATGCCAGCTCCCATCAAGCGGCCTTTTATCCAAAACTGAATATGTTCGCCGCTTAATCGCTCCCATATATCCCCTGTTGTTAATCCTTGCTCAAGACACTATCTCGGGCTGCGGTGCCCAGGATTCCATTTCACCTTTATATACATACGAATAGGCCCCCTATTTGCATAGGCAAGCGCGGCGATTATAACGGCAGCCACCATCAGGCCGAGAATAGCCCTTTTGTCCGGAAAAAGGGACGAGAGAAAAAGGCATATTGCGGAGAAAACTACAGACGCCCCCACCACTCGGTTTGCGCCTAGAGACTCGGCCGTCCGCTTTGCCTCCTCTAAACGCTCTCCCGATAGCAATGACATTCCGGCAAGCAATCCCGTGAGCTTGCCTCGATATATCATTATTCCGAACACCAGCAGCAGGCATGACCCCACCATTGGAACCACAACGTCCGACATCGCCATCACTCCAGTCCATTCCTTGTCATCGAATCCTTGCGGCGGCTCAGCGCATCTGGCGTCAAATGCAACCTCGTGTCAAACGGACTGCTCGCAAGCTCAATTACTTTGCATGAGCTCGAACATACCGGTTTAAACGGCATACAGTTTAGCCTCGATGGCCTACGTGATTCTCATGAACATATGCGGGGGTTCCCGGGGCTATACGACCGGGTACTAGACGCCATCGATATCACGCTGAACGAAACTTCGCTGCACCTTTCGATTGCCTTTTGTCCAACATCATTTAATGTCGACGATTTCAAACCAGTTTGCACGATGCTCCGGGACAAGCTGAAATCGTCGAGCAGGACCGACCGAATTGACCTTCGAGTCAGCCACTTATGCTCCTCGGCAGAGCCCGAAAAAACCGCACAATTCGCCCTTCAAATAATCAATACCGTCGGTTGGTCAACACGATCAACGACCTTCGATACGATCCAGGCTATCGAGGTTACTTCATGTTTGAGTGGGGCGACCCCATCGACCACTTGGTCAGATTCCCCCAGCTGCAGATGCAATTTGACCAAGTGGCCATCCACGCCAATGGCGATATCGTCGTATCCCCCTATATACCTCTCATCATTGGAAACGTTCGCAAACACAGTCTTCAGGAATACTACGATGCCGGAATGGCAACCGTTTGGGATAAACCCGTTATTACCGCGTTGGCCAATCGCATGCACTCGATTGACGAGATGGAAGAGATCTCATCGTTGATTGCAGACATCAATATGGACGGCGACCTCTATATCGACCTAATCGATGACGATCTAGGCGACCTGAGCGTCCTGTCCCAACTCTAAGGAGATGTTCCCATGTACGAGACCCCAGAAGTAGAGAAGATGGATTCCAAAACCGGCCCCATTCCCGTTGTAGTCAACTTCGCAGCCGTCGTGGATAACGTAGTTGCAGCCGTCTACGATGCCGTCGTTGCGGCCTACGCATTCTGGTACTCGGCAGATAACGACGGCACCGAGGCAAGTACGGCACAAAACTAGTCGCCAACCCATCGAGCAATCACCTCGCCTATCGCTGCATGCGATTGACTGCGCAGCCCTAGCCAACGCCCAGAGCGCCTTGAAGAGCTGCTTGTAAAATTCGCTCATTCAACAACGCGATCTCTTCACCAATCTCGGCCGGCCCGACAGAACTGCACACCAGTCGGACCGGCCAGACCCATAAAACGCTGCGTCCCGTCCACACCACACCTCACGAAACTCGCACTGCCACCACATGGGCGATTCGCGCCTCGATGTTGCGGCGCGATACTATCACGAATAGTCCCCGTCCAACAAGGCTATCCCTTCCACAGGCGTTTCAACTGTCAGTGGTAGCATTAAACTGAACGGTGAAAAATACACTAACACTAACAGCGGAGATGCCGACGTCGATGCCCTTCATGCAGCTGAGCACGTCCATCGTCGGCTTCCATCGGGGCTGTTCCGACTGGGACTCCACCTTGGATTCCAGGTCCTTCTTCTCGTCTACCGCCCGCTTGACGCGCTCCTTATAGCAGTCGAGGGTCTGCTGGGCCGTGGGGTCGGCCATCTCCGCGGCTTCGATCCAGGCCCAGTGCGCCCTGGTCCACGTCCCGAGCCTCCTTCTCTGGTCGTCTCCGCCGGGGTGGCACTGCCCATTCCTGGGCAGGTACTTGGAGAGGCGCTGCTTGACGATAACACGGCAACCTCTCCCGGGCATCGGCGGGGGCCTGGGAGAGGTCCCTGGCGCCCTCGCACTCGCAGTCGGGGACGTGGACCTCGACGATTTCGTGCAGTGCGAGCTGCTTGGCCGAAAACTCGGCGTCGCGCTTGTCGGTCTTGCGTCGCTTGTCGGCCGCGGGCCTCTGCATCTTGGAGACCGCGCCGATGACGCAGTCCACGCCGAGGCAGCGCGGCTCCCTGCAGAAGGGAAAGCCGGTGACGCCGGACTCGTAGACTGCCCCGGGCGACTCGATAGAAAGGATCGAGTCGGCGACGGAGGCGGGGTCGTAGGAGAAGGGGCTTCCCGCCGATCTCGCCCGTGAACGGATTGAAGGCGCATCCTTTGATGCTGCGGGCGTGCACCTCAAGGCCAATAGAGGCAACATGTGGCATTGTGAGCCAGTCTCGCATTGTGGCAACCTGGCTGGCTGCCGGATTTTAATGACGACGACCATTGTCAGCCTTGGCCCACGAATCAAAAGACGATACGAAGCAGGGGCTCACATTGTTCTGCTCATATCGTCTTTATGGCGCACTACCATTCACCGAAATTCGGCAACTTTTTCATTCTCTATATACATGTTTAAACAACATGTTCTACAATAGGGACAATAGAAATGGAAACTCGGGACGAGCCGTCTATCCATCTACGGCGCAGCCCCTTATTCAAAAGGACGGTGAGTGCATCCATGGAGCGTGCAAGCGGTGTTCTGATGCCCATTTCGTCATTGCCCGGGCCTTACGGCATCGGCGGCTTTGGCCGGAACGCCTACGACTTTGTCGATTTCCTCGTATCGTGCAAACAACATTACTGGCAGATTCTGCCCCTCACGACGACGAGCTATGGCGATTCGCCCTATCAGTCGTTCTCGGCCCGCGCAGGCAACCCCAACTTTATCGACTTTGCCGAGCTTATCGAAGCTGGCTATCTAGAGCAGCGCGATATCGACGGCGTGTATCTGGGGTCTGACCCCACCAACGTCGACTACGGCGCTATCTTTGGCGGTCGCCGTCAGATTCTCGACCGTGCCGCCCAGCGCTTTGCGACTAACAAGCCTGCAGACTTTGATGACTTTATCCAGGCCAACGAGGACTGGCTCATCCCCTACTGCGAGTTTATGACCGTTAAGGAGGAGTGCGGCCTTAGGGCGTTTTGGGAGTGGCACGAGGAGCTTCGCTGCCGCGGCGGCGCCAGCAGCAAGGTTTGCGCCGACCATCCCGAGCGCATGCTGTATCACCAGATGACGCAGTACTTCTTCGATCGCCAGTGGAGCCGCCTCAAGGCTTACGCCAACGAGCGCGACATCCTGATCATCGGCGATCTGCCCATCTACGTCTCGCGCGACTCCGTCGAGATGTGGGCGACGCCTGAGCTCTTTAAGATTGACGCCGCCGGCAATCCCATCAGCGTCGCCGGCACGCCGCCCGACCAGTTCTCGGCCACCGGCCAGTACTGGGGAAATCCCATCTACGACTGGGACGCCATGGAGTCCGACGGCTTCTCCTGGTGGGAGGGCCGCATTCGCGCCGCCCTCGACATGTACGACGTCATCCGCCTGGATCACTTCCGCGGCTTCGAGGCCTATTGGGAGGTGCCGTTCTCCTCGCCCGATTCGTCCTACGGTTCGTGGACGCAGGGTCCCGGCCTCAAGTTCTTCAAGACGCTCGAGAAAAAGCTCGGCACGCTGCCCATCATCGCCGAGGACCTGGGCTTCCTCACCCCCGGCGTCATCGACATGCGCGACAACTCGGGCTTCCCCGGCATGAAGATCCTGCAGTTTGCCTTTGAGGGCACCAACTCGTACTACCTGCCGCATAACTACATCGCCAACACCGTCGCCTATGTGGGCACCCACGACAACGAGACGGCGCGCGGTTGGTTTGAGGGAACGGCCACCCCCCGTCAGCGCGAGCAGGCAGCCCTGTACACCCATCAGCAGGCCGGCGAACCCATGGCAGATGCACTCAACCGCACCATCGCCGCCAGCGTGAGCGACACGTGCATCTACACCATGCAGGACCTGCTCAACTTGGGCAACGAGGCGCGCATCAACACCCCTGCCACGCTGGGCGGCAACTGGACCTGGCGCATGCTCGACGGCGCCATCACCCGCGAGCTCGAGCACAAACTCACCGACTGGACCGAGACCTACTTCCGCATCCCGTCGGAAGCCGAAATCGAGCTTCCTCAATAGGAGCTACCGCGCCCGACCCCACCCCACCGTGCGGACGCGACCGCTTTTCCCGCGCGAGGCCACCCCAATCCCCTCGCGCGGGCTTCTTATGAATTGCAGACATGAAACAACCCATCACAGGAGAAAACATGCCCCAAATTAACCTCATGGAACTCGCCGAGCAGTCTTTTGGCACCTCGCTCGAGCAGCTCGACGACCGTCGCATTTACAAGCTGCTGGTCAAGCTCGTGCAGGAGCGCTCTGCTGCCTGCCCACTCAACAATGGCAAGAAAAAGCTCTATTACATTTCCGCCGAATTTTTGATCGGCAAGCTGCTCATCAACAACATGATCGACCTCGGCATCTACGACGAGGTTAAGGACCAGCTCACCGCCGCAGGCCACGACCTCAACAAGATCGAGGAATTCGAGGTCGAGCCGTCACTCGGCAACGGCGGCCTGGGCCGCTTGGCCGCATGCTTCCTGGATTCCATCGCCACGCTGGGCTTGACCGGCGATGGCGTGGGCCTCAACTATCACTACGGTCTGTTCCGTCAGCGCTTTGTCGACAACCAGCAGAAGGCCGTCCCCGACGAGTGGCTCGGTGAGCAGGACATCCTAGTCGACGATGACCGCTCCTACACCGTCGAGTTCGGCGATTTTGCCGTTACCTCCAAGCTCGTCAACATCGATGTGCCCGGTTACGGCCAGCCCACCAAGAACCGCCTGCGCCTGTTCGACCTAGCGAGCGTCGACGACGGCCTGGTCCCCGGCAGCTCCATCGACTTCGACAAGACCGAGATCGCCAAGAACCTCACCTTGTTCCTCTACCCCGACGACTCCGACGAGCAGGGCCGCCTGCTTCGCATCTACCAGGAATACTTCATGGTGAGCAACGCCGCCCAGCTCCTGATCGACGAGGCCGTCGAGCGCGGCAGCAACCTGCACGATCTGGCCGACTATGCCGTGGTCCAAATTAACGACACGCACCCCACCATGGTCATCCCCGAGCTCATTCGCTTGCTCACCACCGAGCATGGCATCGAGTTTGACGAGGCCGTGACCATCGTACGCTCCATGGTCGCCTACACTAACCACACGATTCTTGCCGAGGCGCTCGAGAAGTGGCCGCTCGCCAGCCTACAGAAGGTCTCCCCTGCCATCGCCGACATTATCGTCAAGCTCGATGAGATCGCGAAGGCCGAGCACGATGACCCGCGCGTCGCCATCATCGACGAACACGATACCGTCCACATGGCCCACATGGACATCCACTTTGGCTTCTCCATCAACGGCGTAGCCGCCCTCCACACCAAGATCCTGGAGGACACCGAGCTTCATCCGTTCTACGAGATCTATCCCGAGAAGTTCTCCAACAAGACCAACGGCATCACCTTCCGCCGCTGGATCCATGGGGCCAACCCCGCGCTCGCCAGCCTGCTCGACGATGTGATCGGCACCGACTGGCGCAGCACCGGCGACCTGAGCAAACTCGCCAAGTTCGCCGACGACAAGGACGTTCTTGAGCGCCTGGCCGCCACCAAGGTCGAGGCCAAGGCCATCATGCGCCAGTTCATGGCGCTCGAGCAGGGCGTGACCATTCCCTCCAACGCCATCATCGACGTCCAGGTCAAGCGCATCCACGAGTACAAGCGCCAGCAGATGCTCGCGCTCTACATCATCTGGAAGTACCTCGATATCAAGAACGGCAACAGACCTAAGCACCCCGTCACCATCATCTTTGGCGGCAAGGCGGCGCCTGCCTACACTATCGCGCAGGACATCATCCATCTGATCTTGACGCTGTCGCAGTGGATTGCAAACGACCCCGACGTAGCTCCCTACCTGCAGGTTGTCATGATCGAGAACTACAACGTCACCGCCGCCGAGCGCGTGATCCCCGCCGCTGATATCTCCGAGCAGATCAGCCTGGCCTCCAAGGAGGCGAGCGGCACATCCAACATGAAGTTCATGCTCAACGGCGCCCTAACCCTGTGCACGCTCGACGGCGCCAACGTGGAGATTGCCGAGCTCGTGGGCGACGAGAACATCTATACCTTTGGTGCCTCGTCCAAACAGGTCGAGCAGCTCTATGCCGACGGCACCTATGACGCCGGTGTGCTCTACCGCAAGCCCGGTATCAAGCTGCTGGTGGACTTTATCACCAACCCCGCCTTTATGGCGACCGGCAACGCCGAGCGCCTGCAGCGCCTGCACGACGACATTAAGGGCAAGGACTGGTTTATGGCCCTGCTCGACATCGAGGAGTACATCCAGACCAAGGAGCGCGTGCTGGCCGACTATGAGGACCAGGACACCTGGATGCGCAAGACGCTCATCAATATTGCCAACGCCGGCACCTTCTCGTCCGACCGCACCATTTCCCAGTACAACGACGAGATTTGGCACCTGAGCTAATTTCATTTCCTTTACCCATCCTCTTGAAAGCGGAGTCGTGGCAACACGGCTCCGTTTTTTGTGCCCGCACGTTACCCTGTGACCCGACTCGGCCAAACAATCTCGATCTGTAACAACTACTCGGTAAATACGGTCCCAGCTGTTACAGATTGAGACATACCGGCCCCTCCCCTTGGGTTTATCTCGATCTGTAACATCTAGCAGCTGAAATTCACCTTTGGTGTTACAGATTTAGATGAAATGGTTAGCTCAGCGGAACCGTCTCGATCTGTAACATCTAACGTCCGAAATCAGCCTCACCCGTTACAGATCGAGACAAACGACCGGTCAGACAATCCCAACACAAAGAAAGGCTCCCCTCTCGCCCAGTGGACGGGAGGGGAGCCTTATATGTGACCGCGGCAAAAGGATGGCAATACCGCAGTCGCCCAAAGGGAGGGCCCGGATGCACCAGGCCTAGATAAGGTTCTTGCCAGAGACCTTATCGAAGAGGTGGGTCGCGTTCTTCTCGAACTTGAACCAGATGGGGTCGCCCGCCTTGCGCGCGCCCTTGGCCTCGAGGTCGACAACGGGAATGATCAGGACGAACTGGCCATCGGGAGCGGTCACGTGGACATGCTCGGTCGAACCCATGAGCTCGGTCACCTCGACGGTACCCTGGAGCGCGCCCTCCTCGTCCTTGTCGGCAAGCAGAATCTGCTCGGGGCGCACGCCGGCCGTGATCTCCTTCACGTCGCCGCCGTCCCAGTTGAGAGCAAGCTGAGCGCAGGTCTCGGGAGCGAGCGCCACGTTCATATCCTCGGTCTTGACGGTAAAGCCGTTGCCCGAGCGCACCAGCTGGGCATCGAAGAAGTTCATCTGCGGCACGCCGATAAAGCCGGCAACGAAGATGTTCGCGGGATGATTGAAGACCTCCTGCGGGGTGGCGATCTGCTGGACGACGCCGTCCTTCATGACCACGATACGGTCACCGAGGGTCATAGCCTCGGTCTGGTCGTGAGTAACATAAATGAACGTGCCCTTGATCTCGTGGCGCAGCTTAATGAGCTCGGCACGCATCTGGTTACGAAGCTTGGCGTCCAGGTTGGACAGTGGCTCGTCCATCAGGAAGACCTTGGGGTCACGCACGATGGCGCGGCCGATAGCGACACGCTGGCGCTGGCCGCCCGAAAGCGCCTTGGGCTTACGGTCGAGGTACTCGGTAATGCCCAGAATCTCGGCAGCAGAGCGAACTTTGCGGTCGATCTCGTCCTTGGGGACCTTCTTGAGCTCGAGCGTAAACGCCATGTTCTCGTACACCGTCATATTGGGGTACAGAGCATAGCTCTGGAACACCATGGCGATGTCGCGGTCCTTGGGCGCCACGTCGTTGACGCGCTTGCCGTCGATGAGCACATCGCCCGAGGTAATGTCCTCCAGGCCGGCGACCATGCGCATCGTCGTGGACTTACCGCAGCCAGAGGGGCCAACGAGGACGACGAACTCCTGGTCGTGAACGGTGAGGTTGAAGTCCTCCACCGCGAGCACACCGTCCTCGGTAACCTTGAGGTTGTGCTTCTTCTCCTCGGTCTTCTTCTTTTTGCCAAAGAAGCCCTTCTTTTTGGACTCGGTGTTGGGATACACCTTCTGAACATGCTTGAGAACGATCTCGGCCATGTCTTTACCTTTCGATATGCGGCGCCGCGCTGAGGGGCGCCGCAGAAACTTGCAAAACAGTTACGGCATCAGCCCTTGACGGCACCTGCCACCACACCGTCGATGATGTACTTCTGGCAGAGGATGTACATGATAACGATGGGGATAACGACCATCATGATGCAGGCCATCATGGGGCCGAGCTCGACGTGGCCGTAGCCGCCGCGGAAGTACTGGATCAAGATAGGAATGGTCTTGTACTTGGTGGAGTCGAGCGTAAGGTAGGGCAGCAGATAGTCGTTCCAGACCCACATGGTCTCGAGGATGCCGACCGAAAGATAGGTGGGCTTCATGATGGGAAGGACGATCTTAAAGAACACCTGGACCGGGTTGCAGCCATCAATCATGGCCGCCTCCTCGATCTCGAGCGGGATGTTCTTTACAAAACCGGCGAACATAAAGACCGCCAGGCCCGCGCCAAAGCCGAGGTAGATAAAGCAGATGTTGAACGGCGTGTTGAAGCCGATGCGGTCCGCCAAATTGGACAGCGTGAACATGAGCATCTGGAACGGCACGACCATCGAGAACACGAACAGGTAATAGAAGAAGTTCGAGATCTTGTTGTTGACACGAACCACGTACCAAGCGCACATGGAGCAGCACACCAAGATCAGCACGACCGACGTGACCGTGATGATGAGCGAGTACATAAATGCCGAGGCAAAGCCCTGCTCGTTAAGGGCGTGCATGTAGTTTGCGAGGCCGTTGAACGTCTCGGGCGTGAGCAGATCGAATGCCGTGGTGGTGCTGATTGCGGTCGCTTTCTTAAAAGAATTAAGCGCAATCATGAACACGGGGTAGATCCACGCGAGCGACAGAATCGTAAAGAAAATCGAGAGCGCGCGGTTGATAACCTTATCGCGTTTCATTACTGCTGCACCTCCTTGGACCTCGTGGCCTTAAGCTGAATCATGGAGATGGCCACGACCAGGATGCAGAAGATAACCGCCTTGGCCTGACCAATGCCCTGCCATGCGATACCGGCACGCGAATAGAACGTGTTGTAGATGTTCAGGGCGAGCATCTCGGTGGAGTGCGCGGGGGCGCCGCCGGTAAGGGCGAGGTTCTGGTCGAACAGCTTAAAGCCGTTGGTGATGGACAGGAACAGGCAGATGGTGATGGTCGGCATCAGGTTAGGGATCTTAACCTTCCAAAACGTCTGCCATGCCGTAGCGCCGTCGACCTTGGCGGCCTCGATGTAGTCGGACGGAATGGACTGCAGACCAGCGATGTAGATGATCATCATGTAGCCGACCTGCTGCCACAGGGTCAGGATGATAAGGCCCCAGAAGCCAGCAGCAGAGTTAAGAGCGATGAGCTGGGCGCCCACGTTGGAGAGCAGGCAGTTGATCAGAATCTGCCAAATGTAGCCCAGCACGATGCCGCCGATCAGGTTAGGCATAAAGAAGATCGTACGGAAGATGTTGGTGCCTTTGAGCGCCTTGCGGGTGAGCGCCTGCGCAATGGCCAGGGCGATCACGTTGATGAGCACCGTCGACAGGAAGGCAAACGCCACGGTAAAGAAGAACGACGTGGCAAACTGCGGATCGGACAGTGCACGCACGTAGTTCTCGATACCGACAAAGTGCGTATTGTTGATGGTAATAAACTGGCAGAACGAGAGATAGAAGCCCTGGATAAAGGGGATCACGAACCCGATCATAAACGCCAGGCACGTGGGCAGCATAAAGAGCGGCCACCAGCGCTTGAGTGCTTTGCCCATAGAAGGGTCCTTTCAATATGCAGGGGGCGGGCAAACCAACGTCTGCCCGCCCCCTGTCGCTAATCAGATAGCTTGGGCAGCAACTACTTACTCGGAAGCAGCCTTCTCGGTCTTCCAGCCATCGACGAAGGCGTTCTTGACGCCGTCCCACTTGCTGTTGTCGGCAGCATAGGCGATCAGAGCCTGCTTGAGGTTCTTCTTCCACTCCTCGGAGGGAATGTAGACGAAGTCCCAAGCGACGGTCTTCTTGCCGTCCTTGGCCATGGCGACGGCCTGCTGCGAGAAGACGTTGGTGGTTTCCTTGGCGCTCTTGAACGGGGCAGTCAGACCCATCTTGTCAGCGATGATGCTGGTGGCGGTGTCAGAAGTGACGCACCAATACATGAAGTCCTCGGTGGCCTTCTGGGCATCCTCGGAAGCCTGGGAGCTGACGCACCAGTAGTTCTCGCCGCCGGAGCACAGGCCCTGGTTCTCCTCGCCGTCGACACCAATGTAGATGGGCATCATGCCAATCTGATCGTCGGTCATGCCGGCCTTGGTGAGGTCAGCGTAGGCCCAGGAGCCGTTCTGATAGAAGACGGCCTTGCCGGTTGCGAACTCGTTGGTGGCGTCGTCGCCGGTCTTGGAGGCAAGCTGCGAAGGATCGCAGGTGGAGTCGGTGATGTACAGGTCGAAAATCTGCTTGAAGTTGTCGAGATACTCGCCCTTGATCTCGTCGTCCTCCTGGTTGTGCTCCTTCTCGAACTCGTAGTAGAGCGGGAGGTTGGCGAGGTGGGTGGTGTAGCGCCAGCTGGAGGAGTCATCCATGCCAGCAGAAGTGAAGGCACCCTCAATGCCAAGCTCGTCCTTGCGGGCCTGGATGTCGTCGGCACAAGCCTTCAGCTTGTCGAAGGAGTTGATGTCCTCGGCCTTGTAGCCAGCCTTCTCGAGCAGCTGCTTGTTGTAGATGATGCCGTAGCTCTCCTGGACCCAGTCGATACCCAGATCCTTGCCATCGGACTGCAGAGCCAGGGAGTCGTCAATGAGCTCACCGCGGAGCTTGGTATCGGACAGGTCGGCGCAGTAATCCTTCCAGTTCTTAAGGCCGGTGGGGCCGTTGACCTGGAACAGGGTCGGAGCGGAGCTCTTGGACATCTCGGACTTGAGCTTCTCCTCGTAGGTGTTGGAGGCAGCGGTCACGATCTTGACCTCGACGCCCTTCTCCTTCTTATAGGCCTTGGCGATCTCCTTCCACTCCTTGTCGACCTCGGGCTTGAATTGGAGGAAGTAGACCTCGGCAGCGTCACCAGAAGCAGAGGAGCCGGAGCCGGCAGAACCACCGCAGCCCACGAGACCCAGACCAAGAACCGCAGCCGCGGAACCAGCAAAGCCCAGGAACTGCCTTCTGCTCATTTCGTTCTTCATTACAATCCACCCTTTCACACCGTGGCGGCACCCTTTGCCGCCGCCTTCGGAGATTGGCTCGGGGACTTTGCCCCTTTTGCTGATTTGTACGATACGCTATTTGGCTAGTTGTTTGAACAAGTATTACTAGAGCGGTAGAAAAACTTCGGTGAACGGTAATTTCAACTTGATACTTGACAAGTTTTGTATAAACAATTATTTGTTATTGAATGCAGAGAAAACGCCCGGTCAAGCCGATGCATCGTCGGTTTGACCGGGCGTTTTCGCTTTGAGGGCATGAGTCTCGTCAGGCTGCGAGCTAGCCGGCTATCGCTTGGAATTGACGCGGTAATGGAAGATCTCGGGGTGTGTGCGAGTGTGCGTCACCTCAAACAAGATGCCATCCGAGGTGTACGACTGACTCTCCATGACGGCAACGCAGTTGTATTTGCCGAGGCCAAGATAGCTGCAGTCTTCATCGTTGGCGAGCTCGACACTCACCGTACGACGGCTCGCCATCACTTTGACACCGCGCTTGTGCTCCAGATAGCCGTAAATAGAATCTGCCGCGATCTCGGGGGTCAGGCCCTTGGCGATCGACGCCAAAAAATAGCCATGGTCCACTTGGCGCGCGTTGCCGTTGAGGCTTCGGACACGCACTACGCGAATAAGCTCCTCGCCCACCCTAAAGCCCAGGCGACGAGAGAGCTGCTCGGTGCAGACCAGATGTTCAAAAGACTTAACGTCCGTCGATGCAACGGCATTGTTGCGCTTTGCAAACTCGCCAAACGACTCAACCTCTTCGAGTGCGCCCAACATGTCGGTTTCGCCCTTAAGCCAAATAACGCGCACGCCCTTGCCGTGTATGGGCTGCACAAACATCCCGTCGGCCAGCATGCTCAAAGCGCGGCGGACGGTATTGCGCGTGCAGCCAAATTCCGCGGTCAGTTCGGCTTCGGTTGGCAGCATCTCCTGAAACGCATAGGTCCCATTAATGATGCGCGAGCGTATTTCTCGGTAGATTCCTTCGTATATCGCTTTTGGCATTGTTTCACCTCTACATTGTTCATTTCCGGCTAGGCATGATAGCATTTCTTAAAGTTGTTTAAACTGAATATCGGTAAAGCGACAGGATTTAACCGTTGACGGTTTCTGTCATGCCCAAATCGGTTTCGCTCAAAACTGCCGGTACGACAATCGTCCGGTCCTCTACAATGAATCCATTGTTTAAACGTTTCCCCACGCGCAACGCGCCTCGATACTCGGAAGGCAGAACATGCTGCAAAAAATCCAACGCTTTGGCGGGGCAATGTTCGCGCCCGCCATGCTGTTTTCTATATCAGGCCTCATGGTCGGCGTCTCCGCTCTCGCAACGACTGCGGACATCGTCGGCGATCTCGCCGTATACGGAACCCCTTGGTACGCTTTTTGGACCATCATCCAACGCGGCTCGTGGACGGTCTTTAAACGCCTCCCGCTCCTTTTTGCCGTAGCGCTGCCCATCGGCCTTGCCCAAAAACAACCGGCTCGTTGCTGCCTCGAGGCTCTCGTCGTCTATTTTGCCTATTGCTTCTTTTTGAGCGAAATCATTAAGCTGAGCGGAGACAATCTTGGACTTAAGTACCCGTCGTCTTTGACCTCCGCTAGCGGCATCACCATCATCGACGGCATCAAGACGCTCGACACCGGCATTATCGGCCCGCTGGCGGTGTCGGCAACCGTCGTCGCCATCCATGACCGCTTCTACGATGCCAAGGTTCCCGATTGGCTCGGTACCTTCTCGGGCTCCTCGCTGGTCTACCTCATCAGCTTTTTTGCCGTGTTCGCCCTTGCCGCCATCTCGGCCGCCATCGTGCCCTTCGTATACGCTGTGACCGAAACGCTGCGCCATGCACTTACGAGCGTCGGCCCCTTTGGCGTGGGCATCTTTGTGCTTTTGGAGCGAGCGCTCGAGCCCATGGGGCTGCACCACCTGCTTTACATGCCGATCTACTACGACAACCTGGTCATTAACGACGGCATCTACGCCACGTGGAGCAGCTTGCTCCCCATCCTCTCCCATAGCACGCGCCCCCTTAATGAACTTGCGCCGTGGGCCGGTTTTACCGCCACCGGCTGGGTCAAGCTCTTTGGCCTTCCCGCCATCGCAGCCGCGTTCTACTCCACCGCAAAACCAGAGCGCCGCGCCGGCCTCAGGGTCATCCTTGTTCCCGCCATCATCGCCTCGGTGGTTTGCGGCGTTACCGAGCCACTCGAGTTTCTCTTTATGTTCACCCACCCCGGGCTCTTTTTTCTCTACGCCGTCTTATCGTCTTGCCTTGCCACAACCATGAATCTCTTTGGCATCGTCGGCATCTTCTCGGGCGGCCTCATGGAGATGGCAGCCTTCAACTTTATTCCGCTCATGCGCACGCATGCCGGTGCCTATCTTTTGGCACTCGGTATCGGCTTTGCCTTTAGCCTCATCTTTTTTGTGAGTTTTCGAGCACTCATCTTGATCTATGACCTTAAGACACCGGGCCGCGAGGATCATGTCGCCAATCGCGCGGCAATCGATCATTTAACGGGAAGCGGCTTTGCCAAAGAGCAATCTCCCAATGACGAGGTCAATAGTCGATCCGATCAAGATCACGTCCTCGCTGAGCGGGCAATTCAGCTTTTAGGTGGCGTTGGCAATATTGTGGGCGCAACCAACTGCGCCACGCGCCTGCGCGTCGAGGTCGCAGACCCTTCCATCGTTGCAGATAACGCGGCGTTTGTCGCGGCGGGCGCCAAGGGTCTCATCATTACGGGCAAGACCGCCCAGGTGATCATCGGCATCTCCGTTCCCCGCGTTAAAGAGCATTTTGACCAGATCATGGGCCTCGAGCCGGGATTTGTGCCCACCGCCTCGGCCTCCCCTGTCGCCAGCCCAACCCACAAGCACGGCGATATCTGCTTCTTCGACATTGACGGCACGCTCGCCTGGCAAGACCCTCGAGTGGCACAAGAGCTTCCCGAGAGCGAGCGAGACCTGTCCCCCTATCCCAACGAGGCGGTCTCGCAGGCCGTCCGCGATTTCGTTGCAAATGGCAACATGGCCTTTATCTGCACAGGGCGCACCCTCAGCTGCATCCACCCCAAACTTCTTGAGCTGCCCTGGGCCGGCATCGTCTGCCTCGCGGGTGGCTATGTCGAACTTGAGGGACACGTGATTCGCGATTTAGCGATGACGCCCGGCATGCTGCAGCGCCTTGCCCCCTATCTTGAGCAGTCGGGCGAGGTCATCCGCTTTGAGGGCCTCAACGGCGTCGTGCGCATGAGTGCCGATGCCCCTGATGCCCCCGGATACGCGCGCACCCTGGGCGACGCAGTCACGCAGCTGCAACATTACAGCGCCTACAAGATCTTGATGTCTACATCGCTCGCCAACCACATCGCTCAAGATAAGGCACTTGAGCCGCTGCTGTGCTTTAACGAGCTCGAACTCGAGGTAACCGAAATCTCGCCCCGCGAATGCACGAAGCGCGGGGGCATCCAGTCTGTACTCGACGCCCTCGATCCCCACCACGGAACCGTATACGGCATTGGCGACGCCAGCAATGACATCTCGCTGATGAACGCCGTCGATGTCGGTATCGCCATGGGCAACGCACCAGACTATCTCAAGGATAAGGCCGATTACGTGACCGACACCGTCGATCGCGACGGTGTCGTTGCGGCGCTCGAGCATTTTAGGCTGATTTAGGCACACTCCATCAAACGCACGCCCGTTGTCCTAAATCGCCAAAACTGCCGCGCCAAACGCCCTGATGTGGCAATATGTTGTCTGCATATTGCATCAATGCAACCTCAGAAAGAATGCGAGAACCCGTGTCCAGTCCGTTTACCAGCTTTTTAGCCCAACACTTTGACCGGATTAACGACTATCTGGCCACGTTCTTTGACGGACAGGCGACCTCTGCCGATATCGAGCGCTACCTGTACGCGCCGCTCTCGGCTTTTACGGCCAACGCCGGCAAGCGCCACCGCCCGCTTATCTGCATGCTCGCCGCAACCGCAGTGGGCGGCAGCTTTGAGAGCGCCCGCAGCGCCGCGGCAGCTATCGAGCATTTCCAGTCGGGCGCGCTGATCCACGACGACATCGCCGACAACGGACAGCTTCGTCGAGGCAAGCCCTGTATGCACCTTACCGAGGGCACGGGCCTTGCCATCAATTGTGGCGACCTGGCGCTCACCATGGTCACCAAGACGGTTCTCGACGACCCTACGCTGGAGTCCGACGTGAAGCTGCGCGTGCTCCACGAGCTTACCGAGATGATCGTCCGCACCATTGAGGGTCAAGCACTCGACCTGGGTTGGGTCCGTGACGGGCGCTTTGATATCTCGGTTGATGACTACCTGGACATGGCGACGCACAAGACCGCGTTTTACAGCGGAGCCACGCCGCTTGCCGCCGGAGCCATTATCGGCGGCGGCAGCGATGAGCAAATCGAAGCGCTGCGCGCCTTTGGCCTACACACAGGCCTTGCCTTTCAGATTCAGGACGACCTGCTCAACCTTGTCGGCACTAAGGAAGCCGCCAACAAGGACTTCCGCACCGACATCACCGAGGGCAAGCGCACGCTTGTCGCCGTACACGCCCTCTCTGATAAGCGCCACCACGACGAGGTCGAGGCGATTCTTTCCTCGGGCACCGATGATCCCGCGCAGCTCGCACGCGCCGTGGAGATCTTCCAGGAGACCGGCTCTATCGATTACGCCCACACTTACGCGCTCGATCTGACCGCTAAGGCCAAAGCGGCCATCGAGAACGTTGAGCTTGATCCGCACGCACGCGAGCTGTTCCTCTCCATGGCAGATTTCTTTGTGGAGCGCCTTAACTAACGGGTGTTATAAAACCTGTCAGCAGCGTATTTAGGCACAACTTGCTACACTGTTGAGTGCATGTTTATGCATCCCTTTGCGTTGTCTATCCGACAGACGCTCAAAATAGTACGAATGGTACGCCGAAAGGGGTTCGTTCATGGAACCTATTACAACGGGCATGCAAGGAGCAGCCGTCGAGGACGTGCAGTCTCGTCTCCTGCAGCTCGGCTACACGATTGATGCCGCCGAAGTCACCGACAAGTACTTTGGAGCCACCACTGAGCAGGCCGTCAGCACCTTCAGGCTCGACAGCGGCCTTGCTGCCGGTCATGCCGTCGATATCCCCTGTTGGAGCGCCCTTGTAGACGCTTCGTATAAGCTGGGCGACCGCACCCTCTATCTGCGCATGCCCAATTTCCATGGCGCCGATGTGCAGGCCCTGCAGCGCGCTCTCAACGTTTTGGGCTTTGCCTGTGGCGAAGACGACGGCTACTTTGGTCCGCATACCGAGGCCGCCCTGCAGCAGTTCCAGGAAAATGTCGGCCTGTTTGCCGACGGCATGGCCTTCCAGGACACCTACGCCTACATCAACCGCCTGCACCATGTGTGGGAGGGCAAGCCCTCGGTCACCGAAGCCGAGTCCCGCATCGGTTTTGCTCGCGCCGCCAACGTGCTCGAGCGCTTCCAGATTGCCGTTATCGGCGAGGACCCCATCGCGCGCAGTGTTGCGTCGCGCATGTGGAATATCGCCACGGCAACGACCGACAACAGCGGCATGATGCTCTGCGACTCCGAGGTCCCAACCGACGTTGACCTAGTGCTCGAGATCGCAAGCGATGAGCTGCCCGCAGATGCAGCGCCGCGCGCCACGATCGCCCTCGCCGAGTGCCACAACCTGGCCCAGCGCATCCGCACTGCCAATGTCGCCGCGCAGCAGAAGCCGGCACGCATTCGCATTGAGCTCACGGGCATGACGCGCTACAACGGCACCTTCACGGCCAGCGACGCGCAGACACTCGCCGTACGCCTGCTCGACGGCGTTTGCGATGCCCTCGCAGATTAGGTAAACTAAACGAGTTGCTTTTGGGCAACGCCACACATTGGGACGTAGTTCAACGGTAGAACTCCGGTTTTTGGTGCCGGCTGTTGCGGGTTCGAATCCCTCCGTCCCAGCCATTAAAACTGAGCGCCCTAAGCCCATAACGGCCCAGGGCGCTTTCTTGTGGGCAAGCGGAGGAATTCGAACCCGCAAGGGTGCGGAGCTGAGGAAACGCGAAGCGTTTTCCAGCGCAGCACGCAAGGAGCGAAGCGACGCAGCGGGGCGCGGCCGCCGACCAGGCGGACGCGGAATCCCTCCGTCCCATACCAGCAACGGGCTCCCCACATCTCGACTTACCAGCCAAACCGGCACTTAGGGACGTTCCTAAAGCGCCGGTCATCAACATGGTGCCGTGCGGCCCCGGCGGGCCGGCGTAGCATTACAGACCAAGCGACCATTTCCATGCGGGAATAACCTCGATGACGCCATGCTCCGTTTTGATCTGGGTCGCCTCGCGCAGCGTGATGATATTGGCATCCTTGATACCGGTTTTTACCATAGCAACCTCAAGGGAACCAACTTCACGCCTGCGCGTTTTCTCTGCCGTCATATCGACTGTCACCTGGTAAAGCGCGTATGGTTCCGATGCCAAAGCGTCGCCGACCAAGAAATCAACTTTTTCTCGTGCTTGCGTTGGAGCCGTAAATGAAGTCACCGTTTCCAACCGGCCGTTTGCCGTACGGCGCATGAGTTCAGCATAAATCGCAGTCTCCAAACGCTTTCCTATATCCTGCTGATTAGCACGCGATGTTGCATATGCCATCCCCTGGTCGACGGCATAGACCTTGTCTGTTGTCGTTGTCTTAGGAGCCAAAGAAGTTGAATACTCCGGAAGTAATCCAATGAGATGAGCCTGCTGGAATAAACGAACGAGTTCGTTTATTTTTTCCCATGACGCTCGATATCCGACAGACTTTAAGGCTTCCAACAAACTGTTAACCGAAAGGTCGCAACCCGTGTTTCGAAGGCAGAAGAGCCCTACTTGGTTGGCAAGAGCGATATCCGTGCGCCCGCTCCGCTCGAGAATGTCTCGTGCAACAACATCTCGCAAATAGGCTTGAAGCATCTGAATACGCGAACCGGCATCAAGCTCCTGAACCCCAGGAAAGCCACCCTCTATGAGATAACGGTCATATGCCGATTCCAGATCAGTTCGCCGCTGCGGAGAAACAGCTGGAGCCCCAGCACTAGTAGACATATCCGGCGTTTCAATGTGATGAAACGCACAATACTCGCGGAATGAAAGCGGATGCATAGCGTGCTCTTGCGAGCGACCGCGAAACTGCGTCGCTATTTCATCGGCAGATAGTTTTGAGGACGATCCGGTGATAACAAGCGTTACGCTCTCGTGCTCCGCCAAACGCTGACAAACGCCCTGCCAGCCATCGGTCTCCTGCACCTCATCCAGAAAGAGATAACAGCCTTTCGTTCGCGCTGAGGGAACCTGCCGCCAATACTCTTCCAAAATGTCGCTCATGAGCGTGTCCGGCGCCGGTCGAAGACGGTCATCAGCAAAATTGAAATAGAAGATACGCTCGGCATCGACACCGCGATCGATAAGGCGACGAATCCATTGAAACGCATAGAACGTTTTGCCGCAGCGCCTGATACCCGTGATGATATGGACAAGATTGAACGGCTTTGGCTCAGGAAGATCACTGATGGCATCGTCTCGATGCACGACGTGAGGAATCTCAAAGGAACGGGCCTCGGCAACAATCTCTGCAATACCCAACGCTGTAGGCGCCATAATGCTCTCCTTTCAACATCTTGAGTATATAACTTCTCGTCCTACAAGAGAAGTTTCAGCTACAACTTCTCGTCCTACACTAGAAGTTTGAGGTAGATTTTCAGGCATGTCCCAAAAATCTACCTCCAAAAGATAGGCGCCCCAGGCCCGTTAGGACCAAGAGCGCCTTACATCTAGAAATCATCAGCCCAGTTCCGAAAAGCGAGCCGCTTGCGACAACCAAGTAGCCACAGGCCCCGGGAGAGCGGGGGCACCGGCTTAGGTTTATCGCGAGTTCCGCACGAACAGGAGGCCACTAGCCCCGATGTTTTGGACGTGACAGCGAGAGGGGCCCTGGCATGGCAAGGTGACGTGAAACAAGGCGGCGCCGACCTTCTGGTCGCGCCGCCGAAGTTGAACGTCAGATTGCCGTGCCAGGGCCCCTCGCAGCGTCGAGAGGACCGCCGTTCGGTAGAACGGCGGAACTAATTGTTCAGCATGCGGTCGAAGCTTCCCGAGTCGCCATCCCGATAGTCTGCGGTCATCAGAATCTCCTGCGGAATGCGCCCGCCCTCGCGCAGCACGTTGCGGAACTGCACGCGCGTAACCATGGGCAGATCCTTGATCGTCGCCGCCAGGTTCTGCGGCACGCCCTGGTTGGCAGCCGCGGGCTCGCACTCGCCGCCGGCCTTCACGCGACGCTTATGCTCGGCGAGCATGGCACGGTACATGCCGGCATGCAGGCGAATCTCAACCACATTGGCATTGCGAGCCTGCTCGACAATGCGCGCGCCCTCGCGATCGATGTCGCCTACGTAGTAGACGTAGTTAAAGCGATAGCCAATCTCAGCCAGATAATCGTCCAGGGCATGCGAGACGCTCGCCTTGCATCCGCCGCCAAAAATCACGCCGCCCACCTTGATGCCAAAGAGCTTGGCGTGCTTGCGGCCACGCAGCAGCTTGACGATCTCGTCGTAGGTGTCCAGGTTCTCGACCATAATGAACGGCTTGTCGGCGCCCAGCGTAAAGAAGCCCGTAAAGTGCACGGGGCGATTGGGGGCGACCTTGATCGCCTGCATGCTGATGCCCTTTTCGGTCATACGCCTGATCAAGCGCTCACCGTGCTTGCCGTCAAAAGCCTTCTCGTCGTTAAAGATCTGGTAGGCACGCTGGCGGCGCGAGGCAACCGGCGTATCGGCACCTCGGTTCTGCTCGATCCAAGCCTGGATGATTGCGATTTCCTCGGCAATCTTGCGGTTGGACATCTCGTTGTGCTGAGTGCGCTGCGGAGCCTTTTTGCCGTCCTTGCCCTCGACCTTTACGATCTGTGTCTGCTGCTCCTTGATCTTAGAGAGCGCCGTAGGCGTAGGGACAACCTTGAGCAGCTGCCTGCCTAAAACGCGGGCAAGGGCAAACGCCGAGACCTCGCCGTGGACGGACGACTTGGGCTGCTGGGCAGCAGTATCTGCTGCGGCAGACTCCGGCTTCTTCTGAGACTTGCGCTTAGAATCGCCCTGGGAATTGCGCTCGTGCTTCGGCATAGACGCCTGCTTCTGCGGACGAACGGACTTGCTCTCCTTCGCCGGCTGGCGCTTAGGCTGCCCCGAAGAAACCTCGGCCTTCGCATCCTCGTTCTGCGGCGTGGTCTTCTCGGTTGCAGTCTCGGCATGGGAACTGCGGCCCCCACGATGGCGACGGCGGCGAGGCTTGCTCGACACGCCCTGCTCCGCCTGCTCATCAGTAGGCTGCTGGCCCTTGGCCTCGGCATCAACCTCAAGCTGCGGCTCAACAGGCTTCTGCTCGCGAGCCGCCGGCTCAACGGTCTTCTCGTCCTTCTCGCCCTGAGTGGTCGAAGCCGGCTCGCTCTTCTCCTGACGCCTTACGGGATACGCGCGCCCCGCAAAACCACGTCCGGGACGGCATGAACCCGGAGCCTTCTTGGCAGACTCCTCAACATCGTCTGCAACCTCAGAAGACTCTTCAACCTCACGCGCGGCATCCTGCTGTGCAGCCTTAAAGTGAGCACCGCGACGGCGCTTGGGCTCTTGGGCCTCCACGGGCTTTTGCTCCTTCGTGGGCTTCTGCGACTCGGCAGCAACCTCGGTCTCAACAGCCTCGGCATCCGTCTCACCCTTTTGAGCAACGGCGCGACGGAAGCGCTCCTGCTGGGCGCGGCGCTGCGCATCGCGCTTGCCACCCCCGCCAAAACCGCCGCGTCCTGCCTTGGCCGTAAAGGCACGCACGACGTTCTCATCGAGCAACTCATCGGTATCGACATGCTCACGCGGAGCAGTTTCTTCCACAGCAGGCACGTCAGCGGAATCCTCGACGACAAAATCCTCGACGGACTCGGCAGGCTGCTCCTGGGCATCGCGGATCTCGGCATTGATGGTATAGAACGCCGGGCGCCCGTTAATGCCGCTACCCTCGATCTTGGTCACGATATTTGCCGCGATAAGTTCATCGCGCATCGCCTTGGTGTCACATTCCTTATCGACGGAGCGGAAAATTTGCGCCAGCGCACTCGACTTAATCTTGAGCGCCTTGCGGCAGAGCAGGTCGTAGGCAACCAGCTTGGCACGCTCGGCAGAAAGCGACGTCTGGCTGCTCAGACGTTCAGCCAGGGCATCGACATTATTTTGGTTATCGGAATATACCGTCTTGGCCACGGGGCCCCTTTCATATGTACACATATACGTTTATATGGTACAACGCGCGCCCTTATCCACGCAAAACATCTGCGAGAACACTCGGGCGTCGCCCGCTTTTGCATGAAAAAAGACCGAGTCCGCGTCGTTGCGGACCCGGTCTTTCCGAGTCATATGGATGGAACGGCTAGCCCATCAAGCTGACTAGGCCTTGGCAGCCTCGGCGTCGACAGGAGCCTCGGCGGCAGCGGCGCGGCCGTACTCGGCCTTGCCCATCTCGGACCACTCGGGCTCCTCGTCGGGCATGGAGCCAGCCTCCTTGCCGAAGAACTCCTTGAGGCAGTTGACGGCGACGATGAGACCCAGGACCATCAGCAGGACGGCGAAGACGAGCTGCAGGCCCTTGGTGGCGGCGACGGAGACGGCGGCCGTGGTGGCAGTAGCCGGGATGGTACCGAAGAAACCGTAGGCCTGGACGGCGGTCATGCAGCCCATGGCGCTCTGGACCAGCGAGGTGAAGGTGCAGCAGAGCAGGAAGGCGACGGGCACGTAGAGCATCCAGCCCTTGCGGCCGGTGCACTTGCAGAACACGGCGAGGGTGATCATGGTCATGCCGCCGAGCAGCTGGTTGGAAGCACCAAAGAGCGGCCAGATGTTGGCATAGCCACCAAAAGCGAGGGCGAGACCGGGAAGCAGGGTAACGACCGTGGCGAACCAGGGGTTGCCGAGGACCTTCATGTAGCCGGCCTTGGACTCGATGGCCAGGGCATCGTTGGTCTGGGCAAAGAACTCGGAGAACGAGGTGCGGGCGATGCGGGCGACGGCGTCGAGCGAGGTCAGAGCCAGAGCGGAAACGTTCATGGTCATAAAGACGGTAGCGAGCGTGCCGTCAACACCGAAGGCCTGCATACCGCGGGAGATGCCAGCGGCGAAGATCTGGAACGGGGTGGAAGCGACACCGGCGTTGAGGACGCCGGTACCGGCGGTGTTCATGTCGGAGAACATGATGCCGGCGACGATGATGGCAAGGATGCCGACGAAGGACTCGACGATCATGGCGCCGTAGCCGACCTTGACGGCGTCCTGCTCCTTCTCGACCTGCTTGGAAGAGGTGCCGGAAGAAACGAGGCTGTGGAAACCGGAGAGAGCACCGCATGCGACGGAGACGAACAGGACCGGGAACATCATGCCGGAGGCAGTGGAGAAGCCGGTAAAGACCGGAGCGGTGATAGTGGCCTGACCGTTGACGCCCAGGACGACGATGCCGAGGACAGCGCAGACGATCATGACGATCATCATGATGGAAGTGAGGTAATCGCGCGGAGTCTTGAGCATCTGGATGGGCATGGCGCCAGCGAAGACCAGGTAGACCATGACGACGGCGAACCACTGGAACTTATCCAGGTAGACCGGGAACTGCATACCGACGGCGAACATGAGAACCATGAGGATAACGCCGGTGACGAACTCGGCAGCGCCGGTGAGGTTGAACTTCTTCTGGGCCCAACCAAAGGCGATAGCGACGAAGGTGAACAGGATGGAGATGGTACCAGCGCAGCCGGCAGCATAGGACTTGGTGAAGTCGATGGCACCGGTAGCAGCACCAGAAGCGTCAACGGCCGGGGTGAACATGAACGTCTTGCAGACCATGTCGGTGAAAGCGGCGATGACGATGATGCAGAACAGCCAGCAGAACAGCAGGAACAGGCGACGGCCGGTCTTGCCGATGTACTTCTCGATGAGCTGAGCGAGCGACTTGCCGTTGTTCTTCATCGAAGCGTACAGGGCACCAAAGTCGTGGACGGCACCAAAGAAGATGCCGCCGACGAGGACCCAGAGCACGACGGGCAGCCAGCCAAAGGCCATGGCGACGATCGTACCCGTGACAGGGCCAGCACCGCAGATCGAGCTGAACTGGTGCGAGAACGCGGTGAAGGCGGAGACGGGCGAGAAGCTCTTGCCGTCCTTCATGCGCTTGGCCGGCGTGAGGGCCTCTTTGTCAACGCCCCACTTGTTGGCCAGCCATCGGCCGTAGCCCAGATAGCCGCAGGCGAGCACCGCCGCGGCCACAACCATGAGCAAAACTCCGTTCATTACATTTCCTCCTCTAAAAAGAACTTCCTAGACATAAAAAATGAGGGCCGTCGGTTGCGCTCGACGGCCCTCATCTTCATCAGCCGCCCGTTATCGTACGGGCTAGCTGTATGTGCTAACCCGCATCAGATAATTACTACGCTGATAATGTTTAGCTGATGCGTGAACATGTCTAAGAAATCCTCTTCAATCATGATGCGAACGATCCGTGCGTGTTCACATCCCCCAGTGGTTGAAAAGGAGTATGAAACTTTAGTTACCTAAAGTCAACGCAAAGTTGTAATGAATTTTCAACTTTTTTGGATTTCTCGGTATAAAACGCCATTGACCTCGGACTTTACCCCACGACAGTTTTTGCATGAGAGATGCCCCTGAGAGCCGCGGGAGCCGGACGTTGTCGACGCCAAACCAGCCCAGAAGCTATATCGATACAGAAAGGTCCCCGGACGGAGGGGCCGGATATAAGGTTTATCGCGAGTTCCGCACGCAAAGAAGGCCACTTAATGTGGCCTTCGTCTTGCGCAGGACTGTAGAGCAGGAAACCTTATATCCGGCCCCTCCGTCCGGGGACCGCGCCGTACCAGCTACAGCGTCATGTTCGGATCGGCGTCAACATCGAACGGCGAGATTTCGCCTCGGTCGAATTTACGGCGAGCGACCTCCGCGATCATGGCTGCGTTATCGGTACAGGCAGACAAGGGCGGCACCGTTACGCGAATCCCCTGACGCCCAAGCTTCTTGATCATCATCTCGCGCAGATGCGGGTTGGCCGAGACGCCGCCACCGATGCAGTATTCCTTGCATCCGGTAGCGTGCAGTGCGTTTTTGGCCTTCTTGTACTGCACGTCAAAGACAGCTGCCTCAAACGAAGCTGCCAGATCGGGCAGGTGAATCGTGCGCCCGGCCTTGGTCTCCTGTTCAATGTAGAGCGTCACAGCGGTTTTAAGGCCCGAAAGCGAGAAGCGATAGTCTCCCCTGCTGTTAAGCGCACGGGGGAAATCGATCGCCTTGGGGTTGCCCGTCTCGGCCAGCTTGGAAATGATGGGGCCACCGGGATAGCCCAGACCCAACGCCTTGGCTACCTTGTCGAAGGCCTCGCCCACAGCGTCGTCGAGCGTCTCACCGAGCACCTCGTAGTCGCCCCACGCCTTCACGTGCACGAGCATGGTGTGCCCACCCGAGACAAGCGTGAAGATAAACGGCGGTTTGAGGTCGGGTTGCGCCAGCAGGTTGGCAAACAGATGCCCCTCCAGATGGTTGACGCATACGAGCGGCTTACCGGCAGCGTAGGCAAAGCCTTTGGCAAAGGCAACGCCCACCACGAGGGCGCCCACCAGGCCCGGACCCTGTGTCACGCCCACGGCGGCAAGCTCGCTGGGAGCAATGGCTCCACCCTCAAGACCAAGCGATGCTGCGGCATCCTCGAGCGCCGCATCCACGACACTCACAATCACCTCAACGTGTTTGCGCGAGGCGATCTCGGGCACCACGCCGCCAAAGCGGGCATGAAAATCAATCTGTGTCGACACCTGGTTGGCCAGCATATTGCCATCCGCATCGATAATCGCCACGGCCGTCTCGTCGCAGGAACTCTCGATAGCGAGCACCAGGCGGCGGCGCTCAATTTCGGCGCGCTCCCCCTCGGAGCGCCCAGGCGCAGGCAGCGGCCATACGCGTTGCTCGGCTGCCGTCGGCTCGGGCGAGGCGTTATCGACCGGAAGTACGAGGGGAAGTGGGGCCGTCATGACGATGGCGTCTTTGCCGACACCGTAGTAGCCACGACGACGACCCACCTCGGTAAAGCCCAGAGCGGCATAGAGCGCAATCGCGCCCTCGTTGCCGTCCTCGACCTCGAGCGAAGCCGTGGTGCAGCCGAGCATCTGGGCATCATAGCTCACATGCGACAGCAGCTTGCGGGCAATGCCCTCACGGCGATGTGCCGAGTCGACGGCGACATCCAGAATCTGCACATCACCGTCCACGACCATACCGCCGGCAAGGCCCAGCAGCTTGCCGTCGTCGTGTGCCACCCACCAACTGCGCGGCGCAGCGACGTCCTCGCCCAGTTCGGACAGGAACATGCCCGGCGTCCACGCCTCGTGTCCGGCACCTTCAAAGCAGGCAGCCTCTAGCGCGCTCGCGCCCTCGGCATCCGCCGCGCCCATGGGACGGAACTGCAGATGACGACCGGCGAGCTCATCGGCAACGCCCGTAATTTCGCTCTGCGCACTCTCGGCAAGACCAAGACGCTTGCGCTCGTTTTCCTCGGCATCCGAAAGGCGCGTGTAAATCGGCAGGACGCGAGCCGGATCGCCGTCACCCGCAGCGTGCGCGAGCAGCAAGCCCTCGCCCGAAGGCCACCACAGGTCGCGCTCCACGCAGCGGGCGGTCTCGTCCTCACCCAGCAGCTTGCCATAGCGCACGAGACCGTCACCGGTCAGCTGAACCTGGTCCCAGTCCGCTGCTCGGCGCCACTCATCGAGCGCCACGGCGGCCTTGACCACGTGTTCGCGCTCAAATTGACGCTCGGGACCCTCATCGCCCAGCATATATAGTGCCGGATATACCTCACCGCGCATGGCATCGGCCAAGATACCAAGCTTGCCGCGCACGCCAGCCTTCCACGCCGTCCAAGCGCAAGCGTCGAGCGTCGACACGCCCAGCAGTGGAACATTGGCACCGCGCGCGAGGCCCTTGGCAGTGGAGATGCCGATGCGCACACCCGTAAACGACCCCGGGCCGCGGCCGACCACGTAGTAACCAACATCGCTGCGATCCAGACCGGCTTGAGCCAGCACGCCATCAACGGTATTCACGAGCTCAACGTTGGCGTGACGGCGACACATGTGGTCGCCACTCACGAGCTTCGTCTCGCCCGTCTGCCCATCAATCCAGCTTGCCGCGCAGGCAAGCATGTCGGTCGAGGTATCGAGCGCCACCACCAGCGCGTTGTCGTTATGCAAGCTCATCTTGTACAGCCTTATCAATCAAATGGGAAAGCTCCATTGCGCGGTCACCGTGTGCCTCGAGCGTTATCGTTCGCACATCGCTGTCGCCCTCATCACGCTTGAGCGTCACCGAAAGATACTCATCCGTCAGCTCGTCCTGGAATTGTTCGCCCCATTCCAGCAAGCAAGCACCCTCATAGCCCAGCACATCGAAAATGCCCGTATCCTCGAGCTCGTAGGCATGCTCCAGGCGGTATAGATCAAAGTGAAACAGCGGAATACGACCTTGATCGTGAACGGCCATGAGCGCAAACGTAGGGCTCGTAACCATATGCCCATCGCCCAGCCCGCGCGAGACGCCCTTGGTAAAGTGAGTTTTGCCCACTCCCAGGCCACCGGTCAGGATGAGCACATCGCCGTCCTCAAGGCACGGTGCAATTAGCTCGCCAAAGTACTCCGTATCGGCAGCGCAAGTCGTTTTGTAAGTACCTACCCCCAGGCGCTCCAGGGACATATATGCTCCTTATTATTCCGAGGCGTCCTCTGGTGCGGGATGTCGCTCCAGATAGTCGCCCAGCATCTTAAAGTCTTCCTCCAGCAGCTCCTGCCACGCCGGATTGCGCAGCGCTGCTGCCGGATGGAACGTGGGCATTACTACAAAATGCCCCATCTGGTGGAACCTGCCGCGCAGCTTAGTAATGCCAATCTCGGTCTTAAGCACAAAGTGCGTCGCGGGGTTGCCGAGCGTCACGATAATATCGGGCCAGATGCTTCGAATCTGCTCACGCAAAAACGGCGAGCAAGCCAACACTTCCTCGGGACGCGGATTGCGGTTTCCCGGCGGGCGGCACTTAAGCACGTTGGCAATGTAGACGTCTTCGCGTTTGAGGCCCGCCAGCGACAAAATGCCGTTGAGGTCCTCGCCTGCCGCCCCCACAAAGGGCTCGCCCTGCAAATCCTCATTGCGGCCCGGCGCCTCACCAATAAACATCACGCGAGCGCGGGGGTTTCCCACGCCAAACACGATATTGTGACGCGACTGGTAGAGCTGGCAGAGGTGACAATCGCCCAGAACGGCCTCAATTTCCTCGAGTGCGACCTCACGTGGTGCCTGATGGGTATGGCCGGGGATGTGCATGACGCCCATAGCGGCTCCTACACGTAGACCTTGTCGAGACGCATGCCAAAGCCGCAGGCGACCTCGTAGTTAATCGTTCCACGCAGTCGGGCCATCTCGTCCATAGTGATCTCGGCATCGCCATCGCGGCCGACAATGATCATCTCGTCACCATACTCGGCCTCGGGAATCTCGTGTGCCGGGTTGGACTGAATGGCGACCATAAACTGGTCCATGCAGATATTGCCAACCTGATGCACACGCTCGCCGCGATACAGCACATCCATACGATTGGAAAGCGTACGCGATAGGCCATCGGCATAACCGATCGGCAGCGTGCAGATCTGAACGCGCGTACGCGGTACGCGGTAGGTAAAACCGTAGCCCACGCCCTCACCCATCGCAGGGTGTGCCACGCGCGTCACGCGCGCATGGACGCTCATAACGGGATCAAGCTGCATCACGCGGCCACTCAGCTCGCACGGCTGCATGCCATACAAGCCAACGCCGGCACGAATCATATCAAAATGCATCGAGGGGTCGAGCATCGAGGACGGCGTGTTGGCGCAGTGCACGATACCGCACTCAAAACCCGCATCCTTAATGGCCTGAACGGCCTCGGTAAAGCGCTGACACTGCAGCTTGTAGTCCCAGCCCGAAGGTTCATCGGCCGTGGCGAAGTGCGTAAATACGCCGTCGCACTGAATACCGCGATGGAAATTTATACCGCGGACAAAGTCGAGCACCTGCGTGTAGTGAACGCCGATACGATTCATGCCCGTCTCGATGGCGAGATGATACTTGCCCACTTTGCCCGCCGCGACGGCACATTCGCCATACGCAAGAGCAAAATCAGACGTATAGACCGAAGGCATGATATCAAACTCGAGCAACGTCGGAATGGCCTCGATAGGCGGCTCGCTTAGGATGAGGATGGGTTTCGTAATCCCGCCCTGTCGGAGCTCAACGCCCTCGTTAACCGTCGCCACGGCAAACATGTCGGCACCGGCCGAATACATGATCTTGGCGCACTCAACAGCTCCATGACCATAAGCATCGGCCTTGACCACGCAGCACAGGCGCTGACGTGGATTCAGCAAGTTCTTATAGGCCCTCGTGTTGCGACGGAGCGCCCCGCGGTCGATCTCGACCCAGGACCAGCGCGTCAAATCGGCTTTATTCATGATTAGTCATCCGACCCTTCGTCCATGATTCCCAGATCTTCGAGCGCATCCTTTGCCGCCAGTTCCATGGCCGGACCGATCAAGTCGATAAGATCGGTCGCGATGACGCTCTTCTCACCATACTCCGTCGCCGCGGCAAAACCGGCGTAGCTGTGAAGTGCGACGGCGTACGAATACAGCAACTCCCAACGATCCATCTCGTCGCGCATGGTGGCAAGCGTGCCGGCCAAAATACCCGCGAGAACATCACCCGAACCGGCAGTTGCCAGAGAAGCCGGACCCGAGAGCGGCAGCAGCACACGCTCAACGCCACAGATAGCCGTCGTCGGCCCCTTGGCAATGACCACCAGATTGTCAGAGCCTGCAGCCCAGACAACCTTCTGCGCGGCTGCAATCGCAGTACCAAGGTCGTTCACCTCGTCACCGGCAACCAGACGCGAAAGTTCACGATAGTGCGGCGTCATAACCAACGGCTGCTCGCGACGATACATCTCGGGATTACTATCAATACCGTCAATGGCAATCTTAGCAAGGCAGTTGAGTGCATCGGCGTCCAAGATAAGCGGCACATCAAGCTCGAGCAAGCCCGAAACCACCTGCATAGCGCCGGCAGATGTCGTCATACCGGGACCGCACAGTACACAGCTGTACTTCTTTGCAATCTCGCACACCGTCATGCGCGCAGCGGCGCCAAAGGAGCCGCGGGAATCAGACGGAATAGCAAAGACGGGAATCGAAGGAAGTGCCATGCGAATAAGATTGGCGCAGGCGTCAGGAGCCGCGACTGCCACGTAACCAGCACCCGCGCGAGCTGCAGACTTGGCCGCCATAATGGCAGCACCAGGATATTGCGCAGATCCGGCGACAATAAGCACAGAGCCACGGGAATACTTATCGATATTCGTAGGTAGTGGGGCAAAGTAATCAACTAAGTCACCGGACTCGACAATCTCGGCGGCGTGGTCGACATCATCGATGACCTCGTCAAGACGGTCGTAAAGATTGCCGCAGATCAAATCGCCAGCATACTCAGGACCATCAGCGCTATACAGACCAATCTTGGGCGCAATCATCGTCACCGTATGCTCGGCACGAATGCAGTCGTCATCAACAACGCCCGTCTCGGCATTCAGGCCCGAGGGAACATCAATGGATACGACACAATCGGCGCATTCATTGACCGTAGGAATCCAGATGGAGAACGGCGCACGCAGATTTCCGTGGAAACCGGTACCAAAAATGGCATCGACAACAACATCGGCCTTATCGATCAAAACCTCGAGTTCGTCACGCGAGGGGCCGACGCAAACGTGCACATCGCGGCCGGCAGTACGACGAGCAACATGACGTGCCAGAGCAGCAGGAATCTCATCCGGCTCAACCGGAGAAACGATATCCACGTCCACACCCTTATGGCTCAGTATATCGGCGGCAACCCAACCGTCGCCGCCATTATTACCAAAACCGACCAGAACGAGAACCCGATCGGGATTGAGCTTCAAGACCTCGTTGGCGGCAAACTCACCCGCTAGCTCCATAAGCTCGGCCTTCGAAGTCCCTTCGCGTTCGATGATATCCTCGAGACGAACGACTTCTTCGGTACTCAAAACCGGTTTCATCTATGCTCCTAGCGTATCTTGCGAAGCATCGCCCAGGTGCTCCGTCAATGCTGAATTCTGCAGCTGCTCAAGCTCATCTAAAACAGAGCGAGCCTCTTTAAATGTCTGCGCTACGCGTTTCTTGGTGCTCACCTTTTCCTCTTTTGGCTTAGGCCGAGCATCTTCGGTAATCGCGATGGCATTCGCAACGGCCAAATCTCCTGTAAGCGTAATGGAAAGAGCGACTTCAACAACACCCAGTTCTTGAGCGATCTCGAGAGCACGGCCCGAAAGCAGCGCCTTCGGTTTGCCGAGTTTATCACGCGTAACCGAAACATCCTTGCGACCCACGCCTTGACTAAAACCCGTGCCGAGAGCTTTAAGTACCGCCTCGCGCGAAGCAAAGCGGCTCGCATAGTGAGCAGCGGGACGCGATGATGCATCGCAATACGCACGCTCTTCTTCGGTAAACACACGCCGAGCAAACGACGGCGTCTTTTCAAGAATTGATTTCATGCGGGAAATCTCGACGATATCAACGCCGATACCAGCTTCAGCCATGTTCACCTCCATATCGCACAGACTAAGTTATTGTAGCCCGTTCGCAGAAGATGCGACAAACGAGGGTTATAAAACACAGCTACTATGTGAGACAAAAGCCCGTAAACGCAAAAAAGGGGGAGGCCGCGAGGCCTCCCCCCTTCTCAGTTCAAGCGTACGGCTCGGTGCCGTCCACCGGTCAGCGGCGCCCTGGCCTCCCACGGGCTGGCCCCGCAGTACTCTCGGCGCGATGGGGCTTAGCTTCCGGGTTCGGAACGGGACCGGGCGTGCCCCCCATGCTCTGGCCGCTGACCGGTGGGCGGCGCCCACCGTATCTTCGGTGTCCGGTGTCTCATCTACGTGCCCTGGGGGCCGCATGGCGCATAGGAAAGATGACTCGGGGGCATCCTCGTGCCCGGACCGCGCATGGAGCGCTGGGTCCCGCGGGCCGCGAGGTGCGGTTCCGGAAGAGCTCGGGCGATTAGTGCGGCTCGGCTGAGGCTGTCGCCAGCCTTGCACCTGCCGTCTATCGACCAGGTAGTCTACCTGGGCCCTTACCGGAAGGAGAACTAATCCCTGGAACGGCTTCCCGCTTAGATGCCTTCAGCGGTTATCCGCGCCGCACGCGGCTACCCGGCCGTGCCGTTGGTCGACAACCGGTTCACCGGAGGTGCGTCCACCCCGGTCCTCTCGTACTGGGGGCAGCCTCCATCGATTCTCCTGCGCCCACGGAGGATAGGGACCGAACTGTCTCACGACGTTCTGAACCCAGCTCGCGTACCGCTTTAAACGGCGAACAGCCGTACCCTTGGGACCTGCTCCAGCCCCAGGATGCGATGAGCCGACATCGAGGTGCCAAACCTTGCCGTCGATGTGGACTCTTGGGCAAGATCAGCCTGTTATCCCCGGAGTACCTTTTATCCGTTGAGCGACGGCCCACCCACTCGGGGCCGCCGGATCACTAGAGCCTGCTTTCGCACCTGCTCGGCTTGTGGGCCTCGCAGTCAAGCCCGCTTGTACTCTTGCATTCAAAAGGACGGTTGCCGACCGTCCCGAGCGGACCTTCGCGCGCCTCCGTTACCCTTTAGGAGGCGACCGCCCCAGTCAAACTGCCCGCCTGGCACGGTCCCCGAGCCGGTTGACGGCCTCGGGTTAGGACGCCGGTCGCGCGAGGGCAGTATTCCAAGGGCGGCTCCCCGGGGGCTGGCGCCTCCGGATCTTAGCCTCCTGCCTATCCTCTACACGCGGGACCAGCGGCCAATGCCAAGCTGCAGTGAAGGTTCACGGGGTCTTTCCGTCCTTCCGCGGGTAAGTCGCATCTTCACGACCAGTGCAATTTCACCGGGTCCATGGTCGAGACAGCGCCCAAGTCGTTGCGCCTTTCGTGCAGGTCGGAACTTACCCGACAAGGAATTTCGCTACCTTAGGACCGTTATAGTTACGGCCGCCGTTTACCGGGGCTTGGCTTCGGGGCTTCGCGCGATGCGCTAACTCCTCCGCGTGACCTTCCGGCACCGGGCAGGCGTCAGACCCTATACGTCGCCTTGCGGCTTCTGCAGAGTCCTGTGTTTTTGGTAAACAGTCGCTTGGGCCTCTCCACTGCGGCCCGCCTCCGCTCCCCGGGCGAGCCGGTTCACGTACGCGCGGGCACCCCTTCTCCCGAAGTTACGGGGCCATTGTGCCGAGTTCCTTGACCATGGTTGACCCGATCGCCTCGGTATGTTCTACCCACCCACCTGTGTCGGTTTGCGGTACGGGCGCGCACGCGCCTGCCTAGGGGTTTTTCTAGGGACCTCGGGCTCACTCGCTTCGCTCAGTCGCTTCGTCCGGAGCCTCGCCCTTCTGCGGACCGGATTTCCCTGGTCCGCGGGCCGCGCTCCATCACGGGGACGTCCAGAACCCCGCCGAGCCACCCCCATCCGTCGCCCCGTCGGTCGTAGCGCCGCGTGCGCGGTGCAGGAATGTCTGCCTGCTGCGCGTCGGCTACGCCTACCGGCCTCGCCTTAGCCCCCGACTGACCCTGGGAGGATTAGCCTTGCCCAGGAAACCTCGGGTTCACGGCGGACGAGTTACTCTCTCGTCTCTCGCTACTCATGCCAGCATTCTCACTCCCATGCGCTCCACCGTCGGTCGCCCTCCGGCTTCTCCGCCCATGGGAAGCTCCCCTACCGATTCTAATGAATTAAAATCCCGCCGCTTCGGTGTCCAGCTTAGCCCCGTGTATTGTCGGCGCATGTCCACTCGACCAGTGAGCTGTTACGCACTCTTTGAATGCATGGCTGCTTCTAAGCCAACATCCTGGTTGTCTGGGCGGACGCACATCCTTTGCCACTCGGCTGGAACTTGGGGACCTTAGCGGGCGGTCCGGGCTGTTTCCCTCTCGAGCACACAGCTTAGCCCACATGCTCTGACTGCCGCGCTCTGGGCCGCCGGCATTCGGAGTTCGGTTGGATTCGGTAGGCGGCGAAGCCCCCTCGTCCATCCGGTGCTCTACCTCCGGCGGTGAACGCGCGACGCTAGCCCTAAAGCTATTTCGGGGAGAACGAGATATCTCCGGGTTTGATTGGCCTTTCACCCCTATCCGCAGGTCATCGCCGCCGTTTTCAACCGACGTGCGTTCGGCCCTCCACGGGGTCTTACCCCCGCTTCAGCCTGCCCACGGATAGCTCACCCGGCTTCGCGTCCGCGGCGCGGGACTCAAGTCGCCCTGTTAAGGCTCGCTTTCGCTTCGGCTCCCTTTCGGTTAACCTCGCCCCGCGCCAGCGACTCGCTGGCTCATTCTACAAAAGGCACGCCGTCACAACTAAAAGTTGCTCCGACTGCTCGTGGGCGCACGGTTTCAGGTACTGTTTCACTCCCCTCCCGGGGTGCTTTTCACCTTTCCCTCACGGTACTGGTGCGCTATCGGTCACAGGGTAGTACTCAGGCTTGGATGGTGGTCCACCCAGGTTCGGACCGGGTTTCACGTGCCCGGCCCTACTCAGGGACCGCGTCGCGCCGTCCGGTCTGGGTTCGCGTACGGGGCTGTCACCCGCTGCGGCCGGCCCTCCCATGCCGTTCCGCTCCCCAGCCGGACCTGCGCCCGGGGGCGGCAGCCCCCGGATGCGCGGCCCTGCAACCCCGTCGGCGGAACCCCTGCCGGGTATGCCCGCTCGACGGTTTGGCCATCGGTCCCCTTTCGCTCGCCGCTACTCGGGGAGTCTCGAGATTGATTTCCTCTCCTCCGGGTACTTAGATGTTTCAGTTCCCCGGGTTGTCCTCCCCCCGCCTATGCGTTCAGCGGGGGGATATGCACACTGCTGTGCATGGGTTCGCCCATTCGGAGACCCCCGGGTCGAAGGATGTGTGCTCCTCGCCGGGGATTATCGCAGCTTGCCGCGTCCTTCATCGGCTCCCTGTGCCAAGGCATCCGCCGTGCGCCCGTGGTATCTTGCGGGACCGCATCGGGCCCGCGGGATATCCACGTGTCGCTAAAGTTAATTAATCGATATCATGAATAGCGCTCGTATGTCGCAATTCGGGTATCTCATACCGCGGCACAGTCTGTTTCACTGTGCTCGCGATCAGATGCTCCTCACTCATAAATAAGTGAATTCTTCTTGTTTGGATCGGATGAATGATTGCTATCATTCTGTCTGATAAATCGCAGAAAAGAATCGAGTCTGGAAGATGAATCTCTTCCATCTCTCTCCTATCGCTATGCGGCTCTCAAGGTACGCGGGTGCGACCCCGGGGACCGGGCGCTGCGGGGACTTATCCTGGCGGACATCTACCGGACGGGCTCCTGCCCTCTATTCGAGTTAAAGTATGTCTCTCTAAGAATGTATCTCCCTAGAAAGGAGGTGATCCAGCCGCACCTTCCGGTACGGCTACCTTGTTACGACTTCACCCCCCCTCACCCTCCACACCTTCGGCGCCTCCCCCCCTCGAAAGGTTGGGCCGGCGACTTCGGGTGCAGACGACTCGGGTGGTGTGACGGGCGGTGTGTACAAGGCCCGGGAACGCATTCACCGCGGCATGCTGATCCGCGATTACTAGCAACTCCGACTTCATGGGGGCGGGTTGCAGCCCCCAATCCGAACTGGGGCCGGCTTTCCGGGATCCGCTCCCCCTCGCGGGGTGGCATCCCTCTGTACCGGCCATTGTAGCACGTGTGCAGCCCAGGGCATAAGGGGCATGATGACTTGACGTCGTCCCCGCCCTCCTCCGCCTTGACGGCGGCGGTCCCGCGTGGGTTCCCGGCATCACCCGATGGCAACACGCGGCGGGGGTTGCGCTCGTTGCGGGACTTAACCCAACATCTCACGACACGAGCTGACGACAGCCATGCACCACCTGTATGGGCTCCTCTCGGCCACGGGGTCTCCCCGCTTCACCCATATGTCAAGCCCTGGTAAGGTTCTTCGCGTTGCTTCGAATTAAGCCACATGCTCCGCTGCTTGTGCGGGCCCCCGTCAATTCCTTTGAGTTTTAGCCTTGCGGCCGTACTCCCCAGGCGGGACGCTTAATGCGTTGGCTGCGGCACGGGGGGATCGTCCCCCCACACCTAGCGTCCATCGTTTACGGCTGGGACTACCAGGGTATCTAATCCTGTTCGCTCCCCCAGCTTTCGCGCCTCAGCGTCGGTCTCGGCCCAGAGGGCCGCCTTCGCCACCGGTGTTCCACCCGATATCTGCGCATTCCACCGCTACACCGGGTGTTCCACCCTCCCCTACCGGACCCAAGCCGCGGAGGTTCCGGGGGCTTCGGGGGGTTGAGCCCCCCGCTTCGACCCCCGGCCTGCCGGGCCGCCTACGCGCGCTTTACGCCCAATGAATCCGGATAACGCTCGCCCCCTACGTATTACCGCGGCTGCTGGCACGTAGTTAGCCGGGGCTTCTTCTGCAGGTACAGTCTTGACTCTTCCCTGCTGAAAGCGGTTTACGACCCGAAGGCCTCCGTCCCGCACGCGGCGTCGCTGCGTCAGGGTTCCCCCCATTGCGCAAGATTCCCCACTGCTGCCTCCCGTAGGAGTCTGGGCCGTGTCTCAGTCCCAATCTGGCCGGTCGGTCTCTCAACCCGGCTACCCGTTGTCGGCACGGTGGGCCGTCACCCCGCCGTCTACCTGATGGGCCGCGGAGCCATCCCCTCCCGTCGGGGCTTTAGCCGGGTGCCATGCGGCACCCCGGGGTATCCGGTATTACCCGTCCTTTCGGGCGGCTATCCCGGGGGAGGGGGCAGGTTCTCCACGTGTTACTCAGCCGTTCGCCACTCGCTTCTATCCGAAGATAGGTGCCGTTCGACTTGCATGTGTTAGGCGCGCCGCCAGCGTTCATCCTGAGCCAGGATCGAACTCTCCGTCCAAAATAAATGGGCTTCGAGCCCGTCCGGTCCTCACAACTATTAGCTGATCGGTTCCGTTCGATTCATATGGTTCTAGTATAGGAAAAGGAATTTCTCGGGGCCGCCTCTCGGCGGCCTTGCGAAAAACAAATCCAAGTTAGACCATTTCAAATGGTTCGATGTCTGCCCGGATGCGACACTTGAAGTGTCCATCCTCGCAGTATCCGGTTCTCAAGGTGCACGCTTTGCGGCTCATCCGGTCCGACCGGGCCGCGCGGCAAGGAGATATATTGCCAGACCGGAGGGGCGCCGCGGGCGGGAATCTGGGCGTACACATTTCCTACACATCTTGGGATCCGACTAACGTTTGCCAGCCGTTACCTACCGCTCGCCGAGCATCTCTTTATATAAGGCAGTCTCATGGTTAAAGCGGATACGTCCCCCTAGCTAAAGCACAGCCAGCATCGAGCAACTCATCACGTTCTTCCACCGAGAACCCCTCGGCGTAGACGCGCACCACTGGTTCGGTCCCGCTAGGACGAACTAGCAGCCACGTGTCATCCTCGAATGCCAAACGCAAGCCATCCATATGACTAACGTTTTGCGGCACCTTGCCACAAATCGACTTGGGGTTTACGCCCGGCAGCAGGGTTCGTAACGTTTCGGCATCTTCGGCCTCAAGGCGCAAATCCCGTCGACCGTAACTCGTCTTACCAAAACTGTCCTCGAGTTGGTCGACCAGAACGCCCAAAGGCGCGTCCGTCTTAGCCATAAGCTCACACAGAATCAGACAGGCGAGGATTCCATCGCGCTCGGGCATATGCGCGGCGATGCCGATACCACCGGCTTCTTCACCGCCTATGAGGACGCCGCCCTTCTTCATCTCCGCCGCTATATATTTGAAACCGACTGGTTTGACGGTCACGCGGCAGCCAAGCGCCTCGGCAATGCGACGCACGAGCGTCGAGCATGAAAGATTGACGACGACGCGCCCCTCCAAATTACGAAATTGAACCAAGTCGCCCAAAACGAGCGCCATGATCTGATGCGGATGTATATATCTGCCGCGCTCGTCAACCGCACCGATACGGTCGGCGTCGCCGTCGGTCACCAGACCAGCGCAAGCTCCGTCATCGATAACCGTGCGCTCGCAAGCGTCCACCCAAGGCTCAACGGGGTCGGGGCAGATATCTTCTTGGTCAGACGCCTGCCCGGCGTGAATCTCGTGCACCTCAACGCCAAGCTCGCGCAGCAAGTCGGCTAGATAACCCTGGGCTGCGCCGCCCATGGGATCGACAACCACGCGCAGGTGCGCGCCGCGGATGGCTTCGGCATCGACAAACGATGCCACCGCCTGCATATAGTCAGGAATGATATCCGCGGTGCGATATTGCCCCTCGATCCCCATTGGCTCGGGAGCCATGGTCTCTTCGAGCTCTTCGATGACATCCTGGTTGGCGGTCGAGCCGTCACCCATGCGAATCTTGAGGCACAGATAACCCTGCGGATGATGGGACCCCGTCACCATGAGCGCGCCGCACGCCTCACCGTCATAAGCCGCCGCCCACGTAAGGGCAGGGGTCGGAACAGGTCGCGAAGCGAGCACGGCGTCCAGCCCGTGCGCTGCTAGCACGCCCGCCGCAAGCTCAGCGAACTCGCTCGCCAGGGGCCGGGTGTCGAACCCTATATATACCGTTTTGCCCGGATTGGTCTTTTGCCACAACTCGCCGACGGCATCGGCGATACGGGCAACGTTATCGGCAGTGAAGTCCTCATCGACGCGAGCGCGCCAACCGTCAGTTCCAAAATGAATTATCGCGCACACGCGCAGACACCTCACAGTGTTTGGATCATGGTACGCGTGAGGTATACCCGCAACACGCACTCAGCAACCTGCCGGCACCAGCATTCACCATTTGGGCAAATGCTGCCGAGGACATGCAAGCAATAAAAAAACCGCCCCGTATGGAGCGGTTTTGACCTTTATATATCGAGTGCCTCGGCCATCGCCGCCGTAGTGATCGCCGTGGTTCCGCAGCAACTGCCAACCATTGCGGCGCCAGCTTGCCTCCATTCGATGCATGCGCGCGCGAAGGCTTCGGGGCTCTCATGCCATACGGGACCATCCTGAGTCTGGACCGGATCGCCCACGTTGGGACGCACCGTGACGGGCGTAGTCGCCGATGCAACCATCCTGGGCACCGCGGCGCTCGCGGCAGCAAGCGAACAGCAGTTGACACCAACCGAGTTTGCGCCGTGTTTTTCGGCGTACAAAACGGCCGCCTCGATGTTGAGGCCATCGCCTAGCAGGTCGCCTTTATCGTCAACGACAAAACTCACCAGAACAGGCATACCGTCGGCGGCATCTCGGGCGCCGGCAAGTATGGGCTGCAAATTACGGATAGACGTCACCGTCTCGATCAACAGACCGTCAACACCGGCATTGAGCAAGGCGTGCGCCTGCTCGCGCGCAATACCTCGGATTTCGCGATACTCGGCAGAGTCCTCGGCAAACCACTCAATACCGATCGGGCCCATCGAGCCCAGCAGCAGCTGAGGGTGCGCTTGGCGGGCATCGTCGACGGCCCCGCGATTGACCTCCGCCACGGACGGCGTGATCTGGTCGTGTTTGAGGGCATAGCTTGATGCCTGAAAGGTATTGGTGATGAGCACTTGTGCGCCGGCAGCGACATACAGGCGATGGATACGAGAAACGGTCTGCGGCTCTGCCAGATTCCAAAACGCCGGTGGAATGTCGGCGGCATCGTACTCGCTCAGCAGCACACTGCCCATGGGGCCCTGCGCCAACAAGGTCTCACTCGACAAACGGCGCGTAAGTTCCTCGGCACCAAAGCGGTTGTAATAACTCGTATCCATATATATCCCGCTATTCCTCGACGCTAATTCCCTGCTTTTCGAGATAGGCGAGCCAGCGGTTCATCGTGTCCTCGGAAAGCGCGTGCTCCATCATGCACGCCTCGGAATCGGCGCGCTCAAAATCGACGCCGAGCTCCTGGACCAAAAACGTGCGGATGAGGCGATGGCGGTACCAAATAGCCGTGCCGACCTCGCGGCCACGGTCGGTCAGGATGACCTTTCCGTAGTGCGACTGCTCGACAAGCTCGGACGCCTTAAGCGCCGAAACTGCCTTATTGACCGACGCCTTGGAGACACCGAGACGCTGCGCGATATCGACCGATCGCACACCGTTGGTCTCCCCCTCTTCGCTTTCGATGCGAACCATGCACTCCAAGTAGTCTTCGTTCGCCACCGTCAGATGTAGTTCGCGCGAGCTATTTGTCGTATCCATGATCTTCCGTCCCTTCTGCATTCAATGGCTGATTCTACCCCATCCAAGCGTCGTGGTATGCCGTGGCATACCGTGCTAGAGTTCTTGTTGCACACGACGACCAAGATTGGAGCGGTCTTTATGGAAAACACCACCACGAGCCCCGATGTCCTCGAACGCTTTTTGCGCTACGTCCAGATCAACACGCAGTCCGAGGATGCAAACTGCGACCAGGTACCCTCGAGCGCCGTTCAGTTTGACCTTGCCAACGTGCTGGCTGAAGAGCTACGCGAGCTTGGTGCGGAAGATGCCCACGTGACCGAGCACGCCTATGTCTGCGCGCATATCCCCGCAAGTGCGGGCGCTGAGGACAAGCCCGCCCTGGGCCTGATCGCCCATCTCGACACCACCGAAGTTGCACCGGGTGCCGGCGTGAAACCGCACATCGTACACTACGAAGGCGGCGACCTGGTCTGCGGCACGGTTGACGGTAAGCCCGTTGCCATGAGTACCGCCAAGCTTCCCGCCCTGAACGACCTCGCGGGTGAGGACCTGGTCTGCAGCGATGGCACCACGCTGCTGGGCGCGGACGACAAGGCAGGCGTCGCCGAGATCATGTCACTTGTCGCGCGTATCGCTCAGGACCCCTCTCTGCCCCATCCCGCACTCGGCATTTGCTTCTGCCCTGACGAGGAGATCGGCCACGGAGCCGAGCTGCTGGATATCGATACCTTTGGCTGCAAGTACGCCTACACGGTCGACGGCGGCCCCATAGGCGAGCTGGAGTGGGAGTGCTTCAATGCCGCCGAGGTGACCGTCCGCTTTGAGGGCCAGTCCATCCACCCGGGCGACGCCAAAGGCCGTATGGTCAACGCAGGCAATCTGTTCTGCGACTTCAATGCCCTGCTCCCCTACGAGCAGCGTCCGGAATACACCGAGGGCTACGAGGGCTTCTATCACCTTGAGGGCGTCTCGGCAACGGTCGACCATGCCACGGCGCGCTATATCGTCCGTGATCACGATGCCGCCAAGTTCCAGCAGAAGCTCGAGCTGATGGATGCCGCCGCCGCACTGCTCAACCAGCGACTGGGCGAGGAGTGCGTAACGGTCGAGATTAAGCACCAGTACCGCAACATGGCCGAGATCGTCCGCGACTACCCGGAGCTGATCGATGTCGCCAAGGATGCCTTCCTTGCCTGCGACGTCGAGCCCCAGGTGCTGCCGATTCGCGGCGGCACTGACGGCGCCCAGCTGTCGTTCCGTGGCCTGCCCTGCCCCAACCTCTCGACAGGCGGTTACTGCTACCACGGCGTCAACGAGTTTGTCCCGGTCAGCTCACTCGTCAAGATGACCGACGTCCTGCAGGAGCTTGTCGCCCGTTTCGCATAAGACTGGCCGCATAAGCCCAAAAGACGAATCGCCCCGTCCTCAACCGAGAACGGGGCGATTTTTTGCTGCAATGAGACCAGGTTGACGCGCGCCAGCCTCTTGACGTAAGGAGTGTCCCAAACTGCCGACACATAAGGAACGCCCCCAAGCGCCAAGTGTTCCGGCAACGCCGATGTTTTGGCGCGGACAGCGAAAACCCGCCAGAGCGAGCAAGGTGCCTTGAAACAAGGCGGCATTGATCTTTTGATCATGCCGCCGAAGTTGAAAGGCAGATTGCCGCTCTGGCGGGTTTGCAGCGTCGACTGGTTACGCGGTTTGGTAAAACCGCGTAACTCTAATAGTTGGCTTCGTAGCCGTTGCCGTCGCCGGTGGGCTCTTCGTAGTTATCGGAGCCGTCGCCCGAATCGTCGGAATCGTCCGAGCCACCCGACGAGGTCGCCGTGCCATATGCGTAGTCCTCGGACGTATTGTTGTTGAGGTCACCGATCGTGGAGCTGGAGCCGTCGGAAAGGCCCATGGTGTTGGGGCCCTTGGGATCCTCACCGGCTTCGACACGGGCCATCATTTCCTTAAGCTCGTCCTCGTAGACAAAGACGTAGCTCACACCGTCGATCATGGTGCTGTCGTCGGCGTACGAGGGCAGGTTGGCCGAGTAGATACCGTCGACATCCATACCGCGCATGGCGTTGACCGTAGCCACGATATCCTGAACGCTCATATCGGTTACGAGCATATCGGACAGCGAATTAACCAGGCCAAAAATCTTCGTGGCATCGAAGTTATTGAGAATCTGGTTGGCAAGTGCGCCAAGCACCTGACGCTGGTGGCGCATGCGCGTGTAATCGCCGTCGGCATAGGTGTAGCGGCAGCGGGCATAGGTAAGGGCGGTGGCACCGTCCATATGCTGCTGGCCAGCGGTAATCTTAATATCCAGGTGCTCGGGGTCGTCAACATCATCGGTTGCGTTAATGTCGATACCGCCAACCGAATCAATCAGCGCCTGCATACCGTCGAAGCTGACCTCGGCATAGTGGGAAATCTGAACACCGCACAGCTCGTTGACCGCCTCGACCATGGCCTCGGCGCCGCCAACGGTATGGCAGGCGTTGATCTTCATGGTCTCGCCCTTGTACTCGACCTTGGTGTCGCGCGGAACGGAAATGAGCGTCGTCTGCTTTTGCGTGGGGTCGATGCGTGCCAGGATAATCGAGTCGGCACGATACGTATCCTCGCCCGGACGGCCGTCGGTGCCAAGAAGCAGCACGTAGAACGGATCCTTTGCCTCATCGGTGTCAACCAGAACCCGACGCAGATTATCGGTAATGACATTAGAATCGCCGAGCTTGCCCATAATGGTGGCAAACCACAGGCCGGCAGCGGTAGTGGCACTCAGCAGCACGCCAAGCACGACAATGAGCGCGACGTGACGAATCGTGTGGCTACGGCGACGTTGACGAGCGCGCTCGGAATAGCGAGCCACGTTATCGCGACTGTAGATTTTGGCCTGCGCACCAGTTGAGGGTCTTCGGGTGGTGGTATCCGCGAGGGGCTTTTTATTAAACATAGGCAACCTGTATTAGTAGATGACGGGATCGGGGACGGTAGCATGCTCGACATGCGCGCCAAGCGCCTGCAGCTTTTCGACAAACTGCTCGTAGCCGCGCTTGATGTGATGGATAGCCGAAACCTCGGTCGTCCCGTCGGCGATCAAGCCCGCTACGACGAGGGCCGCTCCGCCGCGCAGATCGGGCGAGGTAACCTGTGCACCCGAGAAGCCCTTGACGCCATGAATCATGGCATGATGGCTCTCGATACGAATGTCGGCACCCATGCGCACCAGCTCAGAGGCAAACATAAAGCGATTCTCGAAGATGTTTTCGGTAATAACGGAACTACCGTCGGCAAGGGCGGAAAGCACCATAATCTGCGCCTGCATGTCGGTCGGGAAACCGGGGAACGGAAGCGTCTGGATGTCGACCGGCTTGACACGCTCGGCACGGTTCACATGGACGCCATCCTCGACACGCTCGCAGTCGATACCCATGAGCTCCATCTTCTTGAGCACCATGCCCAAGTGAATGGGGCAAAAGCCCGTGACATCGACACCGCGATCGTCGGCCATCAACGCACCGGCAACGATAAAGGTACCGGCCTCGATGCGGTCGCCCACCACGCGATGGGTAACGGGATGGAGCTCTTCCACGCCCTCGATAGTCACGACGGGCGTACCGGCGCCAACAATCTTGGCGCCCATCTCGTTGAGCATGTTGGCGAGATCGACGATCTCGGGCTCGCGGGCGGCATTGTCGATAACCGTGGTACCCTTCGCGCGCACGGATGCCATAATGAGGTTCTCGGTCGCACCGACGCTGGCGAACTCGAGCGTGACGGTGGTACCGCGCAGACCTTGGGGCGCATTAGCGTTGATGTAACCGTGGGCGGTATCAAACTCAACGCCCAGGGCCTCGAGACCCAGAATGTGCATATCGACCTTGCGAGCACCCAGGTTGCAGCCGCCCGGCATGGCAATCTTGGCACGATGGAAGCGACCCAGCAGGGGTCCCATGACGGCGGTGGAAGCACGCATCTTGGCAACGAGCTCGTAGGGGGCCTCCCAAGAATCGACCTGAGAGGTATCAATCTCGAGCGTGTGCTCGTCGAGAACATCGATCGTAGCGCCCATGCCCTTGAGCACCTTGCCCATCACGTGGACATCGGAAATATCGGGCACGTTCTGCAGCGTCGTCTTGCCCGGCGCCAGAAGCGTTGCCGCCATGAGTTTGAGTGCGGAGTTCTTGGCACCCGAGACGGGCACGGAGCCTCCGATGGCGTGGCCACCCTCAACGCGGATAATATCCAAGGTCTACCCTTTCAAAAAGCATGCCCGGGGTGGCTGGGCCATCCCGGGCATGATGTGTTCGCAAATGGTCGAACGCTAAATCGTTTGACTATTGGGCAAGCTTGAGCTTACACCATGCGATTTCATTATAGAGGTAGGCGCGGCGTGCATCATCCTCCGACAAATTACCCAGCTTCTCTTCAAAACCTTGAATATCAGCTTTAAGCTTGTCGGCATCGACGGTCGCTAAATCGCAAGCGCGCTCGGCGAGAACGGTCACGACATCGTCCGCAACCTGGGCATAGCCGCCGGCCACGGCAAACGTGTGGTCGACAGTGCCCATGGCCTTATCGGAAACGCGAACGTAACCGCGGTCGATCGTGCAGATCTCGCTGGAGTGAGCAGGCAGAACGCCAAACTCGCCATCCGTGGACGGAATCGACACAAACGCAGCGTCGCCCTCATAGGCGCAGCTCACGGGGCACACGATGCGGATACGCATAACCTACTTCTCCCCCATCTTGCGGGCGCGCTCGCGCACGTCCTCAATCGTGGAAGCATAGCGGAAAGCCTGCTCGGGCAGGTCGTCGGCCTTGCCGTCGACAATCTCGGCGAAGGAGCGGACGGTATCCTCGACGCGGACGTAGACACCGGGGTTGCCGGTGAACTTCTCGGCGACGTGGAAGGACTGGGAGAGGAACTGCTGGATCTTACGGGCACGGTTGACCGTAAGGCGCTGCTCCTCGGACAGCTCGTCCATACCCAGAATGGCGATGATGTCCTGAAGGTCGGAGTACTCCTGCAGGAGCTCCTGGACCTTGACGGCAACACGGTAGTGCTCCTCGCCGACGATCGAGGGATCGAGAGCGTCGGAGGAAGACGCGAGCGGGTCGATAGCCGGGAACAGGCCGAGCGACGAAATGCTACGCGAAAGAACCGTGGTGGCGTCTAGGTGCGTGAACGTCGTTGCAGGCGCCGGGTCGGTCAGGTCGTCTGCAGGGACGTAGACAGCCTGGACGGAGGTAATGGAACCCGTCTTGGTCGAGGTAATGCGCTCCTGGAGGTCACCCATCTCGGTAGCCAGCGTGGGCTGGTAGCCAACGGCGGACGGCATACGACCCAGCAGTGCGGAAACCTCGGAACCGGCCTGGGAGAAGCGGAAGATGTTGTCGATGAACAGCAGAACGTCCTGGCCGCGATCGCGGAAGTACTCAGCGGTGGTAAGACCAGCCAGACCGATGCGCAGACGCGCTCCAGGCGGCTCGTTCATCTGACCATAGACCAAGCAGGTCTTGTCGATAACGCCAGACTCGCTCATCTCGAGGAACAGGTCGGTGCCCTCGCGGGTACGCTCGCCGACACCGGTGAACACCGAGGTGCCGCCGTGCTCCTGGGCGAGGTTGTTGATGAGCTCCTGAATCAGAACGGTCTTGCCGACGCCGGCGCCGCCGAACAGACCCGTTTTGCCGCCACGGATGTAGGGCTCAAGCAGGTCAACGGCCTTGATGCCGGTTTCGAAGATCTCGGTCTTGGTGGTGAGCTCGTCGAAGCGGGGCGCTGCGTGGTGGATGGGATAGAACTCCTCCACCTCGGGCATGGGCTTACCGTCGACAGGCTTGCCCATGACGTTCCAAATGCGGCCGAGCGTCTTGGGGCCAACGGGCATCTTCATGGGCTCACCGGTATCGGTGGCGATGAGACCACGCTGCAGGCCGTCGGTCGAGGACATGGCGACCGTGCGGACGACGCCGCCCGGAAGCTGGCTCTCGACCTCGAGGATCGTGCTCAGGTGACCGATCGGGGTCTCGGCCTCGACCGTGAGCGCGTTGTAGATCGGGGGCACCGCGCCGTCAAACTTGACGTCGACGACAGGGCCGATGATACGCACGATGCGGCCATCACCGGCAGTCGTCTTCTTGGTGGCTTCCTCGACCGCAAGCTTTACGGTGTTATTAGCCATTACTGTTCCTCCAATGCTGAGGCTCCGCCGACGATCTCGTTGATCTCGGTCGTGATCGAAGCCTGGCGCACGCGACTATACGTGCGGGTAAGGGTCGAGATGATTGCGGTGGCGTTTTCCGTCGCGGAGTGCATGGCCTTGCGGCGCGCACCCTGCTCGGCGGCCGCCGAATCGATCAGGGCCTGGTAGATGACCGTCAGGATATAAGACGGTACAAGCTTGCCGAGAACATGCTCGGGAGAGGGCACGAACTCGAACGTGGACGAGATGCGCTTAGGGGCGTCGGTCTCGTTCTTACGCGGACCGTGGGCCATAGCGATCATCTCGGGGTCGAGCGGCAACAGATGCTCGACGCGAAGCTCCTGATCCACGCGGTTCTTGGCGTGGTGGTAGACAAGCTCGACACGGTCAAGCTCACCGGCACGATACGCATCGCAGATATGAGAGGAGATCATGCGGGCCTGATTGAAATCGGGCTCAGAGGAGTTGCCCTCAAAGTGCATGACGACGTTTGCGCGGTCACGGAAATACGTGGCCGGCTTACGCCCGCACGCGATAATCTCGCACTCGATGCCGTCGTTCGCCCAAGAAGCGGCGAGCTTTTCGGCCGTGCGCTCCACCGTCGTATTGAAACCGCCGGCAAGGCCGCGGTCCGAGGCAATAACGACAATCAGGCCATGCTTGACGCTCTCATGCTTCTGCAGCATGGGATCGGTGCCCGAACAGGAGGCGTCGCCGGCGACCGTCAACATGACGTCGGTCAGCGCCTCCTTATAGGGCTCGGCCTGCTTGGAGCGATCGAGGGCACGACGGATCTTGGCCGTAGAGACCATCTCCATCGTGCGCGTGATCTGCTTGGTCGTGGTAACCGAGGAGATTCGCTTCTTAATGTCGCGAAGGTTGGCCATGGGGCTTAGTTCTCCTCTGATCCAGAAACATCCGAATGGTGCTTGGCCATGAACTGCTGCTTGAAGTCGCCGATGACGCGCAAGAGCTCAGCCTTGGTGTCATCATCGATCTTCTTGGCGCGAACCTTGTCGAGCAGCGAGCCAAAGCCATTGTCCATGTACTCGATGAGCTCTGCACGGAAAGGCAGCACGTCGGCAATCTCCAGGTCATCCAGGAAGCCCTCGTTGCCAGCGAACAGCGTAACGATCTGCTCGCCAACCTCAAACGGCTTGTAGCGCGGCTGCTTCAGGAGCTCGGTCATGCGGGCACCATGGGTCAGCTGCTTCTGAGTAGCCTCGTCGAGGTCGGAGCCGAACTGCGTAAAGCCGGCGAGCTCCTGGTACGAAGCGAGGTCCAGACGGAGGTTACCGGCGACCTGCTTCATAGCCTTGGTCTGCGCGTCGCCACCGACGCGGGATACGGAAATGCCCACGTCGACTGCCGGGCGCTGGCCCTGGAAGAAGAGCTCGGACTGCAGGTAGATCTGACCATCGGTAATGGAAATGACGTTGGTCGGAATGTAGGCCGAGACGTCGCCGTCCTGGGTCTCGATGATCGGCAGAGCCGTCATGGAGCCGTAACCGTTCTTCTTGGACATCTTGACTGCACGCTCGAGCAGGCGAGAGTGCAGGTAGAAGATGTCGCCAGGATAGGCCTCGCGTCCGGGCGGACGATGCAGCGTCAGCGACATCTGACGGTAGGCCACAGCCTGCTTGGACAGGTCATCGTAGATGACGAGCACGTGGCCACCGGGGTTGGTCTCGCTGGCGGGCTTGCCGTCCTCGCCGTTGTACATGAAGAACTCGCCGATAGCGGCACCGGCCATAGGCGCGATGTACTGCATAGGGGCGGAATCGGCAGCGGTGGCCGAAACGATGATGGTGTAGTCGAGCGCACCGTGCTGAGCGAGGGTCTCGCGGATGTTGGCAACCGTGGAGGCCTTCTGGCCGATGGCGACATAGATGCAGACCATGCCCTTGCCGCGCTGGTTGAGGATAGCGTCGATGGCAATGGCGGTCTTACCGGTCTTACGGTCGCCGATGATGAGCTCTCGCTGACCGCGGCCGATAGGCACCATGGAGTCGATGGCCAACAGGCCGGTCTGAACCGGCTCGCACACCGGGGTACGGTCGATGACGCCGGGGGCCTTGAACTCAATGGGACGACGGTGCGTGGCGACAATGTCGCCCAGGCCGTCGATGGGCTGGCCGAGCGGATTGACGACGCGGCCGAGCATGGCGCGGCTCACGGGGATATCCATAATGCGGCCAGTGGCGCGGCACTCGTCGCCTTCCTTGATGGAGTCGACGGCACCAAACAGAACGGCGCCGACCTCGTCACGGTCAAGGTTCTGGGCAAGGCCGAAGACGGTCTCACCGGTATCGGAGCTCTTGAACTCCAGAAGCTCGCCTGCCATGGCGCTCTTGAGGCCGGAGACGCGCGCGATGCCGTCGCCTACCTCGTCGACCGTTGAAACCTCATGCGTATCGACCGTCGCGGAGAGGCTCGTGAGCTGCTCCTGCAGTTTCTTGGCGATATCCTGGGCATTGAGGGTTTCGGACATTAGGCTTCACCTCCGTACGAATTAGCAGAGTTTGCGAGGGTCTCCTGCGCGATGCGCAGCTGCGTCTTGACGGAAATGTCACGACGCTCGCCGCGGGCCTCGAGCACCAGGCCGCCCACAATAGACGGGTCGACCTGCTCGATAAGGAATACCTTGCGGCCGAAGTCCTGCTCGCATTTCTTAGTGATGGTTTGACGCAGCTCGTCGTCGAGCGGGATCGCCGTGGTGACGGTCACGCCCACTACATCCTCGTCTTCCTCGGCAACATACTTAAAGGCAGCTGCCACCTTGGGAAGAAGGTCGAGCTGGTCGCGCTTGGACATGGTGTCGAGCACGGCGATGATCTCGGGGCTGGCAGAAGCCAGGCGCTCGATCATCTCGAGGTCCTCGAACACATGGTTCTCGGCCTTGGCGGCTTCCAGAAGGGAGCGCGCGTAGGTCTCGAGCACCTTGTCCTGATAGCGGCTAGTCGGCATTCAGGCTACCTGCTTCCTGGATGTAGCGCTCGATGAGCTTCTTCTGCTCGGTCTCGTCCTCGAGTGCCTCGCCCACGATCTTGGTGGCGACGGCAACGGACAGGTCGGCGATGGAGCTCGCGGCACCGGCGTAGATGGACTTGCGCTCGTCCTCGACGGTCGTATGGGCCTTGGCGATGATCTCCTCGGCCTCCTTGTGAGCAGCCTCGATGATACGGGCGCGCTCGGACTCGGCGTCCTTACGGGCCTCGAGAACGATGTCGGCAGCCTGACGACGGGCGTCGGTGACGATCGAGTCGGACTCAGCGCGCTTGGCGATGGCCTCCTGCTTGGTCTTCTCGGCCTCGTCGAGGCTCTCCTCGATCTTCTTGCCGCGCTCCTCCATGGTTTTCATGATGCCCGGCAGGGCGACCTTGGCCAGCACGATCCAGATAATCAGGAAGGCGATAAGCGCCGGGATGAACTCCGCCATCTTAGGGATGAGGATGTCCGCACCGGCAGCGCCGTCCTCGGCGAACGCGGAAACCGGCATGAGCAACGCGGCCGCGGACGCGGAGAGTGCGATCGCGCTCTTCTGGGATGAAAGATTCATACTTGACGCTCCGTGCTATTTAACGATCAGCGCGACAACGAAGCCGATCAGAGCCAGAGCCTCGCCGAAGGCGGAGCCCATGATGAAGACGGTGAACACGCGGCCCTGGACCTCAGGCTGACGGGCCATAGCACCCGTAGCACCCAGAGCAGACAGGCCGATAGCAAGACCAGCGCCGATAACACCGAGACCGTAACCGATAACTCCCACGATTCCTCCTTTGTCGTGCGTGTCTTATTTCACGCAGGATAACCTTTTTATAACTGCCGGGCTCCATGGGTACGGGCACCGGCGGTTTAACGAATTGCCTTACCTTTAAGGCGCGAACGGAAGACTACTCCTCCTCCGCGACCTCCTCTGCCTCGGAGACATACACGGCGGTAAGGACCGTGAAGACGTAAGCCTGGATGGCGCCGACCACAAGCTCGATCGCATAGATCAGGATGAGGATGGCAAGCCAGGCCAGCGAAGGCAGGGCGCCGACGGCGTGCGCCGCGGAAACCTGCTGAAGCAACGGCTGCATGAACATGCTCGCCATGATGGCGAACGAGCCCATGACCACGTGTCCTGCGAACATGTTGCAGAACAGACGGACGGCGAGCGTGATGAGGCGCAGGAAGGTCGAGAAAAGCTCGACGACCCACACGAGCACGTTCATCGGGAAGCTCACGCCCTGCGGGGCGAGGCTCTTGATGTAGCCGATCACGCCGTGAGCCTTGCATCCGTAGTAGATGAAGTACACGAAGGCGAAGATGGCGAGCGCGGCGGTGGAGCCGATTGCACCGGTGCCGGGCTTCATTCCCGGGATCAGGCCGATCATGTTATTGATCAGGATGAACAGGAAAAGCGAGCACAGGAACGGGAAGTGCTTCTTCCAGTTCTCACCCACGACGCCCTTGCCGATATCGTTCTCGACGTACTCGATGATGTACTCGAAACCGTTGACGAAGAAGCCCTTGGGGACCAGGGTCTGCTTCTTCTTGAACACGGCCAGGACGATCAGGAGCACGATCGTGGAGACGATCAGCCAAAACGAGTACTGCGTGATGCCGCAGCTCAGATCGCCCACGACAGGGGTGGAGCTGAACTCGCTGACCAGATGATTAATCTCATCAGGCAGCTTTTCAAAAATTTCCACGACTTACCTTTCGACCTCATGAGGATCTCGCAGCGCCTTGGCGACGCGAACCGTGCAGGCGGCCATAAAGGCCACGAAGCCGATCGCCTCGCCCAGGAGGAACATGCGAAATGCCTCTCCGAACAACGCAAACACAACCAAGGTAAAGACGAGCAGGGCAACTGCCGAGACCGCCAGACTCACCATGCCCTTGAGCATGTCCGCATTCTGCTTATCGTCAAGAACCGGCTTGAGCGTAAAGACAAAGGGAAGGAAGGCAATTGCGCCCGCGATGGCGCCTGCAACGATAGCGAGCAGATCGGCTATCTGAAACACTGGCGTCCTCACTTTCCTTTTTAACGCCTCACAGAACAGTTCCCGCCAAACATTGGTGACTATTGTACGAGCCAATCGCTAAAGTACAACCGAAAAAGCATCGGTTAATACGCACCTGTTCGTTTTCTTAAGACCTTCTTTATGCCGCAGGTACGGTAATACGTTTTTCTCGAACCCCTCAGCGCAAAACGTCCGTTAACAGGAGTGCGCGTGGACGTCTTTTGCTCCGCCGCGCGCACCATTTCTTCGTATTTTCGACGTTAGCCGGTATGGCCCTGAGATTACAGCGTGCCGTAGATGCGGTCGCCGGCGTCGCCCAGGCCGGGAACGATGTAGGCGGCCTCGTTGAGATGGTCGTCGATGGCGCACGTATAAATATGTACGTCGGGGTCCTTTTCGGTCAGTGACTTGAGGCCCTCGGGGGCCGCGACGATGCACAGCATGCGGATGTCCTTGACACCGCGCTCGCGCAGGTAGCTGATGGCCATCTCGGCCGAACCGCCCGTGGCGAGCATGGGGTCGACGACCAGGCAGATGCGCTGGTCGATATCCTTGGGCATCTTGCAGTAATACTCGTGCGGCTCGTGGGTGACCTCGTCGCGCTCCATGCCGATGTGGCCCACGCGAGCGGAGGGCACCAGGTCGAGGATGCCGTCGACCATGCCAAGGCCCGCACGCAGGATGGGCACGATGGCGAGTTTCTTGCCGGCAAGCTGTTTGAACGTGGCGGTAGTGATGGGGGTCTCGACCTCGACGTCTTCCATGGGCAGGTCGCGCATGGCCTCGTAGCCGTCAAAAAGCGCGAGTTCGCGCACGAGCTGGCGGAACTGGTTGGTGCCGGTGTTTTTGTCGCGCAGGATCGACAGCTTGTGTTGGACGAGCGGGTGGTCGACAAGCGTCACACGGGACGCATCGTAGGTGACGGTCATGGATTGATTGCCCCTTTCGTTGCGGCCGCAAAACGGCCTTGCTGACAAGGCGTGCAGCAATGTTGCCGCCGCACGCCATGCATTAGTTTAGCGGTTTGTTGTATCGAGCAGCCCATCGCAGCCCTACTGTGCGGTGCTGAGCGAGCGCCTGACTGCATCACGCCAGCCCGCAAGGTTTTGCTCGCGGCGCTCGGCGGACATGTGGGGAAGGAAGGTCCTAACGATCTGGGCATTTTGCTCCAGCTCCTCCAGGTCTTCCCAATAGCCGACGGCAAGACCCGCCAAGTACGCGGCACCGATTGCCGTGGTCTCCACCGTCTCGCATTGCAGCACGGGGATATCCAGCAGGTCGGCCTGGAATTGCATGATGAACTCGTTGCGCGAGGCACCGCCATCGACAGACAGGCGCTCAATCGAAAGCCCCACGTCCTGCTCCATGGCGCGCAGCACGTCGTAGCTCTGATATGCCATGGATTCGCAGGCGGCACGTACGATGGTCGCACGGCTCGAGGCGCCGGTCAGACCGCACACGATACCGCGAGCATGCGGGTCCCACCAGGGAGCACCCAAACCCGCAAAGGCGGGAACGAAGTAGCAGCCCTCGTTGTCGCTAATCGAAGCGGCGAGTTGTGCCGACTCGCTCACGCTCGAGATGATGCCCATGTTGTTGCGAAGCCAGTTCATCGTTGAGCCGGCGGCAAAAATAGAGCCCTCGAGCGCATAGCTGACTTTGCCGTCCGCAGCGATACCGATGGTGGAGACCAGGCCATTCTTGGATTCGACGATCTCGTCGCCGGTGTTCATGAGCATAAAGCAACCCGTGCCATAGGTGTTTTTGGTCTGGCCGGGACGGAAACAGCAGTGGCCGAACAGCGACGCCTGTTGGTCACCCGCCACGCCCATGATGGGCGGCATGTTGGTCATGATGTCGCTCGCGACGCGGCCGTAGTCGCCCGAGCTCCAGCGAACCTCGGGCATCATGGAACGTGGAACGTCAAAGAGTGCCAGCAGGTCGTCGTCCCAATCGAGCGTATGGATATTAAAGAGTGCCGTGCGGCTGGCATTGGTGTAGTCGGTGGCAAAGACCTGGCCGCCGGTGAGGTTGTAGATGAGCCAGGTGTCGATGGTGCCAAACATGAGGTCGCCCGCCGCCGCGCTTTCGCGTGCGCCGTCGACGTTGTCGAGAATCCACTGCACCTTGGAGGCCGAGAAATACGGGTCGAGCGTGAGTCCCGTGCGGGAGCGCACCAGCCCTTCTGCGCCCTGCTCGACAAGCTCGTCGATCAAAGGTGCGGTACGGCGGCACTGCCATACGATAGCGTTATAGATCGGCTGACCGCTCACGCGATCCCAGACCACCGTGGTCTCGCGCTGGTTGGAGATGCCGATGGCAGCAATGCGGTCGGAGTGGATACCGCTCTTAAACTGGACTTCCATCATGACGGCAATCTGGCTAGCAAGGACCGCCATGGGGTCTTGCTCCACCCAGCCGGGACGCGGGAAGCTGGTTTTGACGCTGCGACGTGCCTGCGCGACGATGCATCCGTACTCGTCGACGATGGTCGCAAGTACCGAGGTGGTGCCGCAGTCGAGCGCCATGATGTAGGAACCGCCAAAGTCAAACGAGGCATCTTCCATGCCCAGGCTGCCCAGATTCAACGACATCGCTTAAACCTTTCTATTGCATCGGGTCGGACAGGACCCGTTCGATCTCTGATGCGGGAAGTGCGCCTTGGCGCAGGATCTGGAGCTCGCCGTGCTGAAACGACACGATGGTCGAGGCGTCGCGACACGGGGTCTCACCGGCGTCGACGGCAACATCGACCCCCTCCAGGATGCGACCCTCCACCGTGATAAAACTTGCCGGCGCGGGCGCGCCATGCGTGTTGGCGCTGGTGCAGGCAAGGGGGCTGCCACAGGCGCGAATGAGCGCCTGCACCACGGGCGAGGCCGAAGCGCGAAGTGCCACCGTGTCGTCGGCAGCGCGCATAAAGGTCGGCACGCAGGGGGCTGCCTTGACCACGATAGTCAGGGCTCCCGGCCAGCATCGTCGCGCGAGTATGCGGGCATCTTCCGGGATATCCACGCCATAGCGGTCGAGTGCTTCGACGCCATCGACCAGCCAAGCGACGGTTTGCGTGAGTTCGCGCTGCTTAAGGGTAAAGATGCGGCGATAGCCGGTACCGAGTGCGGGGACCGCGGCACCGTTGACGGCAGCCTGCGGGTCGCGCGGCCACGGCTTGGGCCCACTTGTATCTTGAGGAATTGCATCCGAGAAGGCATTAGCCGCCACGGCGACACCGTAGACCGTCTCGGTCGGGATCAGCGCCAGACCGCCGCGACCGAGCACCTCGGCCGTGCGCTCGACGGCAAGCCGATGCGGCTCGCGCGCTCCCTCGTATACCCGATAGACCGTCTGCATGTGTATGCCAGCCCCTTACGTTCTGGTGCAAGTTTGTTTACTGTGGGGCATTCTCGCACGAAACGTTCAACCTATTTGCCCAGAGCGCATGTTGGTTTGGTGAGCGGCCGTAGTAGTCGGTGAAAGTGAGGGGGTTATTGCAGATTTTTAGCGAGCAAGCGTAACGGTACGATCGGGAAACTCAATGCTTGCGACAAGCTTTCCGCCGAGACTTTCTGCGTACCTGCTCAGCGTGTCGAGCCTCATTGATCCCAGCTCCCCGCGCTCGAGCTCCGATATGCGTTTTTGAGAAACACCCATCGACTGGGCCACCGAGGCCTGCGTCAGATCCTTTAGTTTGCGAATTTGAGCGAGCTTATAGGCTTCGATACGTTCACGAGTTTTCTCCTGCTCGGCGGCAATAGATTCACGCGCTATCCCGCGTGATTCCATATACTCATGCAGCTCCATCTTGATCGAGCCTCCTTACCCTGCTCATCGAGCCAAGGCTCGATGTAATCGAGCACAATGCGGTATCGATGCGGATGATTTGACATACCTTTCTCCTTCTATAGTAGAAGTTTTACGGTATATTGCAAGAGCGGAAATAGGCTCGAAGGGTCTTTTTTGCAGAAGTGAAGCCCGAGATCAGTAGGCAACGAGGGGTTATTGGACTGCGACGAACTTCTTTGGCCTGCCGGCATGGCGTTCCTGAGCGGCGTAACGCTCGATGCTGTCGATCGTAATCATCCGACGGCCGTCGACAAGCTCAACATCGAGTTTGCCGGCTTTGACCAGCGCAGTGATTCGCGGTGCGGAAACCCTGAGGTCCGCCGCCGCGTCCTTAAACGTTCGACACGCCGCTTCCCGAGCGTCCTCGTGGTCGATTTCGACTGAAAGGGCCACGACCTCGGCCGAACGCTCGTACCCAGCCGGAGCCCGACCATTGTTAAGATCGTCGGCCAAAAACGCCATCAGCGCCTCGATAGCATGAGCTATTGCTTCTTCGCGCGTATCGCCATCGGCAAAGGCCCCGGGGACCTGCGGGAAGCTGGCACAGTAACCGTCGTCTTCTTTTATGAGAACGCAGTCATAGGTAAATCGTTGTTTCATTATGACCCCCTCGGCTACCAGCTACCAACCGAGATAATTATAAATTGCTTTATAATTAGAAATGAATTAGTTAATAAATATTACTGACGCTGTTTGGGCTCCGTGACGATGGCTCGGACGATTCGGGGGCGATCGGTAAGATCGCGGACGATGCGCACGTCCGAAAGGCCCGCCTGGCGACAGAGCTCGGCTGCGGCATCGAGGGCGCCCTCGTAGAGCTCGCAGGCAAAGAGGCCGCCGGCGCACAACATGTAGGGGGCCGCGTTGAGCAGGCGGCGGAAGATATCCAGGCCGTCGGCACCGCCCTCGAGCGCCAGGTCGGGCTCAAAGTCCTTGACCTCGTGCGGCAGCGAGCGCATGACATCGGTGGGGATGTAGGGCGGATTGGAGACGAGCACGTCAAAGGTACCCCACTCTTCGCGAGGAACAGAGCTCACCAGGTTGGTGAGGCTGAAGGCGACCTCGTCGGACGTGAGGCCAAGGGCGTCGCGGTTTTTGATAGCAAGGTCGATGGCGCGCGGCTCGATATCGGTAGCGGTGCAGGTGACGTGGCCGCGGCGCTCCCAGGCAAGCGAGAGCGAGATGCAGCCCGTGCCGCAACCGACCTCGAGGACGCGGGCGGTGCGGGGCTCGGTCGGAGCGGACTCGTTAGCCTCGGCGGCGTCTTGCGTGGGAGTCGCCTGCTGGTCGTTGCTCTCGATGGCGATGCCGTATTCGTCGAGCTCGGGCTCGGAGGCTTCCATGGCCTCGGCTTCAGCGGCCTGCGCAGCAGCTTCCTCCGCCTCGCGATCGGCCAGCTCCTCGGCATAGGCGCGGCTACCGAGCACATCGCCGCCCAACGCGGCCTCATCGGCAGCCGTTAAGTTGGCGGCACGGCGCTCGGCGGTCGCGCGTTCATCGGCCAGCGCGGCCTCGGCCTTGCGGGCCTGCTCGACCTCATCGTTCCAGGGCAACTCCACGCGCTGACGGGCAGCGGCCTCGGGGCTCAGCACCTCGGCGTCCAGATAGTTCAGCACTTCCTCGACGAGCATCTCGGTCTCGGGACGCGGGATGAGTACGCCGGGGGCGCAGGCAACGTCGATCATGCGGAACTGTGTGCTACCCGTGATGTACTGCAGCGGTTCGCCCTTGGCACGGCGGACGACGGCCGCGTGCATGGTTTCGAGCTGGGCCGCGTCGAGCGTCTCGTCCATGCGCATATACAAGTCGATGCGCGCCAGACCCGTGGCCGCGCACAGCAGCCACTCGGCAGAAAGACGGGGATGCTCCTCGCCGCGCTCGGCCAGGTACTCCTTGGTCCACTCGAGACAACGCTTGATGGTCCAGATCTCGTTTGCCATGGGGTCCTCCCCTCTTGAGCGCCGGGCGGCGCGTGAATGTCGGAGCAGATTGTACGCGAGGGTGGCACGCGGTAAGGGACGATTGGAAGCGATTATCGAGAATCAGCCCAGAATTTTGCTCAGGGCGCAATCGAAGTGCTCATTTGTCGACGTCTAGATTTGCATCCGTCAAGCTTTTGGCAAGGTTGCCCCAAAACTGACCAATATCTAACCAAATACTTGCCAAATCGCTTGACGGACAACGCGCCGAAAAATGCCCTGCGACTTCTTGAGCGATAATGTAAGCATTATTTTTGATAGTGAACGAATGTTTTTATTTCCTTTGAGCTGGCAAACGATCCGATGGCCCTCAAGTCCAATTAAATAAACTCATATAGCCATTTACCAAAAGCAGTCATTGGGACCCCTCCTTACGTGCTGCCGCTCGAAGGACTGTCCCTAAGTGCCGGCACATAAGGAACGTCCCCAAGTGCCGCACCCAATGACTACCTCGATGTTTTGGCAATGCCAGCGAGCGGGTCGCATTTGAGGCAAGGTGCCGTGAAATGAAAGGGCGCTGACCTTCTGGTCGCGCCCTTGAAGTTGAACGTCAGATTGTCCAAATGCGGCCCGCGCAGCGTCGGCTGGTCCGCCGTTCGGTAGAACGGCGGAACCTAAACGGCCTGCGCCAGCTTCTCGGCTCGCTCGGCGGCGGCGAGTGCCTCGATCACGGTGCCGAGCTGATCGCCCAGAAGGACGCCGTTGTAGGTGGAGTTGAAGCCGATGCGGTGATCGGTCACGCGGTCCTGGGGCTGGTTGTAGGTACGGATCTTCTCGGAACGGTTGCCATGACCGATCTGGCTCTGGCGCTCGGCACCGAGCTCGGCCTGCTGCTTCTCGAGCTCCATCTCGTACAGACGGGCACGCAGCATCTGCATGCAGACCTCGCGGTTCTGGATCTGGGAGCGCTGCTCCTGCGACTGCACCACGGTGTTGGTGGGCAGGTGGGTAATGCGCACGGCGGAGTAGGTGGTGTTAACGCACTGACCGCCAGGGCCGGAGGCGCAGTAGGTGTCGATGCGCAGGTCGGACTGGTTGATCTGGACGTCGATCTCCTCGGCCTCGGGAAGCACGGCGACGGTAGCCGTGGAGGTCTGAATGCGGCCCTGGGACTCGGTCTTGGGGACGCGCTGGACGCGGTGCACGCCGGACTCGTACTTCATGACGGAGTAGACGCGGTCGCCCTCGACCTTGAACTCAATGGACTTAAAGCCACCGGCCTCGCTGGGGCTGGAGTCGAGCACGGTAGTCTTCCAGCCGCGCGACTCGCAAAAGCGCTGATACATCTTGTACAGGTCGCCGGCGAAGATGGCCGCCTCGTCGCCACCGGCGGCGGAGCGGATCTCGACGATGGTGTTCTTGTCGTCGTTGGGGTCGCTCGGGATGAGCATGTACTTGATGTCTTCCTCGAGCTGGGGAAGCTTGGCCTCGTTTTCGGAGATGTCCATCTGGAGCATCTCCTTCTCATCGGCATCGGTGGTATCGTGCAGCATTTCCTTGGCAGCCTCGATATCATCGAGCGCGCCGATGTACTCGCGCGAGGCGGCGATGAGGTCGGACTGGTGCGCGTATTCCTTGTTGAGACGCGTGAACTCCTTGATATCGGAGGCGACGGCCGGGTCGGAAAGCTTCTTCTCGAGCTCCTCGTAGGCCTTGATGATCTTTTCGAGCTTGTCGCGCATGGCGGGACTCCTTTATGTGCGTGAAGGTGAAAATCGGCAGAGTTGATGGGGCGCGCGGCGCCACTGCGGGGGTAAGCCCAGCTAGAACATGTCGATCTTCAGATACATGCGCATCCCTTCGCGTATGGGGTACATAGTTGCGGTCTAACCCATACATGATAGCGTGCGCAGGCATACCTGCATATAACCCGCACGGAATGTGACACAGGGTCAGTCCGCCAACGTAAGGCTCTACTTTAAGAACATGGCCATATATAACGGAAGCGTCACCTTTTTGCCGTCTCGGCCGACGTTACCGTCTATCAGCTTGTACCCAAGGTTCACGTCCTGCCGCTCGAGCATGTCGTTGAGCGATACCGTAGATCCGCGCGAGGCCTTCACCTCAATGGGCACAACGCTCGCGTCGGACGAGTCGACGAGAAACTCTATTTCCCTATCGCCCTTCTGCGACCGCCAATAGCGCAGAGCCACACCCCGCGCCGAAAGCATGCAGGCGACCAGGTTCTCGTAGAGGCCGCCTTTCATGGGACCCGCGAGCTTGTTGTTCACCACCGCTTCCAGCATTTCAAAGCCGTACATGGCCATGAGCACGCCCGTATCGGCGGCATAGAGGCGAAACTTCGTCCCATCTTCATAGGCGGCAAGAGGGAATTGGGCGGCGCTCACCGACTGGCACCGTCGCACCATACCTGCTCCCTCGAGCCAATCCACGGACGAGCCAAATTTGCGCGCCGTTCCCCTGTTCTCGACCACGGAATACTGGAACTTCGTATTCTCCTTTGCAAGCTGGCGCGGCAACGATTCAAAGCACGCCCGCGCACGCACGCGCTCGGAGGCTTGCGCGTACACACTACGCACCATCCTTCACCTGCGGTTTGCAGCTTCTCCGGGTGTAGTTGGCCTAGATTTGCAGCTTTTCCGGGTCCAGATGGCCGCTTCGTGCAGCTTTTCCGGATTTCTAGAGCGTGTGGAGCAGGGCGTTGAGGAAGCGGATGCCTTGGAGGTAGGCGCGACGGGAACAGGACGCCGCTCACGCGCGGGCAGCCCGAGGACGGGCGCTACAGGAAGACCTGGAAGAAGATGATGGAGCCGGAGTACGAGTTCCATCCGGAGCCGGACGTGCAAATGCGGTTTAACATGGCCTTTCACCGAAAAGGGCGGGTGGCCGCGCCCTGCGACCACCCGCCCTCAATCAAAGCCCTTCTCGGCCGCCGCAGTTACCGGTTCCGGCGCCGCAGAATCACGCCTGCGGCGATCAGCACCACCGCACCGCCCGCGATGCCACCCAGGGCCATCGGCGACAAGCTGGTATCGCCCATGTTCGGCAGACCCGGCTTCTCCTCCTTCGGCACCGGCGGCTTGCTCGGAGGATTCGTCGGCGGGTTGACTGGCGGGGTGGTCGGCGGCGTGTACGTGTTCTTGAACACCGGCGCCACGTCGCCGTCATAGGTTACCGTCGCCACCAGATGGCCCGCACCGTCGTCCGTCACCGTCACCGTTACCCGGTGCTCGGCCGCGTCGTACGTCACGTTCTTCTGACCGTCGTCCACCTCGGAGATGCTGTAGGCGTACGTCCCGGGCTTGTCGTACGAGATCGCCTCGAAGCCCACCGTGCCGTCCGCCGCGTTCTTGGCGGTCTGCAGCACCTTGCCGTCGGCATCCTTCAGCTGGAAGGAGAACTGCCCTTCCTTCAGGTCCTTGCCGCTCAGCACCTTGGAGGCCCCCAGCTTCACCTCAGTCGCGGCCGGCGCGTAGCTGTTGCTGAATGCCACCGCATCCGCAGCCTTGCCGCCCTTGCTGTAGGCAACCTGCGTCTCCAGCGCGTGCGTCTCCGCATTCTCCGTCACCGTCACCGTCGCGGTAAAGACCGTCGTGTCGTAGGTGACGCCGTTCGCCGTCGCCCCTGCCCGCTCGGACACGGTGTAGACGTACGTCCCCACCTTGTCCAGCTGCAGCGGCGCGAAGCCGAACGTGCCGTCGGCGCCGTTCTGCACTGTCTGCACCACGTTGCCGTCGGCGTCCTTCAGGTCGAAGGAGAACTCACCCTCGGCCAGGTCGCGGCCGGTCAGGGCCTTCGTTCCGGTAATCGTCGCCGTCGTTGCCGTCGGCGTGTAGGTGTTGGTGAAGGTCAGATCCGCGGCCGTCTTGTTCGCCGTCGCGGTCAGCTGGCCGCTGCCGTCGTCGGTCGCACTCACCGTCACATCCAACACCGCATCGCTGTAAGTGATGGTGCCATCTTGGCCCGCAACCTCCTTCACCTGGTACGCATGCGAACCAGTTGCGGTGTACGAGATGGCCTTGAAGGTAAACGCTTTACCCACGTTCGTGGTCCGGTCGATCTCCTGCCCGGTGGCCACGTCAATCAGCGCGAATGTGAACTCGCCATCGGCGGGCGTCCGCGTGGTGGCCGGGTCGGCATTCTCAAGCACCTTGGTGCCAGAGATCTGGTAGGAGGTCTGACCCGGCTGGTAGCTGTTCGCAAACGTCATGGTATTGGGGGTGACGCCGTTCTCGGTGCCCTCGCTCGGTTTCACCGTAGAGCTCTCTACCACCAGCTTGCCGTCGTTGTTGTCCTTCACCACGTAGGTCAGGGTGTACGTCTTGCCGGTGTAGGTCACGCCCGGCACGCCCGGCGCGTCCCCCGTCGGCTGCACCTCGCGGACCGTGTAGGTAAAGGTGCCCGCATGGTCGAAGGTCAGCTTGTCGAAGGCAACCTTGCCGTGCGCATCGTTCTTCTGGGTCTGGATCACCGAGCCGTCAGACCCCACCAGCTCGAAGGCGAAGTCTCCCGCCTTTAGCTGATAGCTGCCGTCGTGCACGTCAACGCTCTTGGTGAGGGCGATCGCGCCGGAGTCCGTCGCCTGTGCCTCGTAGGTGTTGGTGAAGCTGGGCTTCGTGACATTCGTGCCGTCGTAGGCGACGCTCGCCTGCAGCGTGCCGGCATTGTCCGCAACCGTCACCACGGCATGGTGCACCGCGGCGTCGTAGGTCACGTAGGCCAGATCACCCTTCCGCTCCACGATGGTGTACTCGTGCGTGCCCGGCTTCGCGTAGGAGAAGGCGTCGAAGTTAACACTTCCGTCCGCGCCGTTGGTCGCGGTCCGGACGGGCTTGGCCCCGGCAAGCTGCTCAGCCGTCAGGTTGCCCTCGTACACATCGAAGGTGAACTCGCCGCACTTGGGGACGATCGGCGTGTTGTCGTCCTTCTTCACATAGCTCTTCTGCGCACCGAGGGCCAGGCCGGTCGCGGCCGGCTGGTAGGTGTTGGTGAAGGTATCCGAGCCGGATGCGCTCGTCACGATCGCCTTCGCATTCAGTGCTCCGTTCCCGCCGTCCGTGACCGTCACCGTATAGGTGAGGGGATGGCTGTCATAGACCATGCTCGGCTCCGTGCCCGACTGTTCCACGATGGTGTAGGTGAAGTCCTTGCTCGCGGCGCCGTCCAAGTCGGAGAGCTGGAACTCGCGCGTGAAGCTGACCTTGCCGTTTGCATCGTTCTTCGCGGTGTCGAGCACGTTGCCGGCAGCGTCCTTCAGGTCGAAGGTGAACTCGCCGTCCGCGGGCTTCGTCGTGTGGTCGAAGCCGTCCGCAACCTTGATGGTCTTGGTCGCCGTCAGGATTACGGAACCCTTTGCGTCGTAGGTGTTGTTGAAGGTGGGAGCCGTAGCGGCACCGTCATAGGTGACGGTCACCTTCGCCTTGTTGTTGTCGCCCTGGTTCTGCTCTACCTTGACGTGGACCTTGACTTCCTTGGCGTCGTAGGCCACGCCGTCGACGGTCTGGCCGGCTTTCTCCTCCTTGAGCGTGTAGTCGTACTCGCCCAGGTTCAGGTTCTCGACGGCCAGCTCGACCTTGCCGCCCCGGTCGTTGGTGCCCTTGGCGACCTCGTTGCCGGCCTGGTCGTACAGGCCGAAGGCGAGCGCGCCGCCCGTCAGCGCCTTGCCCGTGAGGGTCTTCGTCGCCTCGACGGTTGCACCGGCCGTCGGCTTCGCGTTGGTGAAGGTCGGCACGGCCTTATCGCCGCCGTAGGTGGCGACCGCCTTTAGCGTGCCGTTCTTGTTATCAGTGACCCTAACGTGCACGTTCACCGTCTTGCCGTCGTACACGACGGTCGAGTCGTTGCCGGCAACCTCCTTGATGGTGTAGTCGTGATCGCCCGGAGTGTCGTAGCCGATTGCCTGGAAGGTAATGTTGCCGTCCTTGTCATTCGCGACGGTCTCAATGGGCGTGCCTTCCGCCTTGTCACCCTTGTACAGAGCGAACGAGAAGTCGCCCCCTGCGAGCTCACCGCCCGTGAAGTGCTTCTTCGCCGCCAGGGTCACGGAACCCTTCGCAGCATAGCTGTTGATAAAGGTGGCGAGGTTCACCTTGCCATCCTTGACCTCAGCCTTGATGGGCTTGGCCTCAGCGTCACCATCCTTCTTCACCGTCACGCCCGTGACGGTCAGCTTGGCGTCCACGTCCTCCACCGTCACCGTGGCGGTGTAAGCGGAGGCGTCCATCGTCCAGCCGGCGTTCTGCACGCCGTCCACCACCGCGTCGTCATCGGCGTCGTGCGCCTCGGAAAGCGTGAACGTGTATGTACCGGCCTTGTTGAACTTCATGCCGGAGAAGTCGACCGTCTGGCCGTCCTTACCTGTGATCGCGCCCTTCGTGGCCCGGGACTCCGCATGCGCGTCGCCCGCCAGGTCATCCGACACCGTCAGGTCGCCGGCAGCGATCTTCGCCTGCATGTCCGACGTGGCAGCCAGCGTGAACAAGAACTCCTTGTCCGTGCTCTCGGTGCCGGAGACCTTCTTCGTTACCTGTGGGGTCAGTTTGTCGCTGGCTTCCGCCGTGTAAGTGTTGGTAAACACCAGCTTGTTGGCTTTGGCCACCGTGCCGTCGGCATTTTGCTCCGCGATCTCACCGGTGACGCTATCGCCTGCGTCCTTCAGATTCTTGTCACCCTGCTTGCAGCCGGTCAGCTTATAGCCCGCGGGCATCTCGTCCTTGCCGGTCAGCTCCTGCACCGTGTAATTGTCACCCTTGGCAAGGCCGTACACGCGAATCGTCTCGTCGGCCTTGATAGCATGGGTGTCGCCGTTCTTCAAATCGAACACGTCGCCGGCTTGCTTTCCGGCCCCAGCGTTCTTGAACACTGCGGCCTTGTACGTCTTCCCCTCGGGCACGGTGAACTTGAAGGTGAACTTCGCGTCCTTATTGCCCGTCAGGCCAGCGGGCACGTCAACCTTCTTCGTCACCTCGAGGCTCGCCTCGCGTTCGTTCGCCACGCGCACGCAGGTGGCGCCCGTGAACAGGGCATTCAGGTTCATGTCGCCCAGATCGGCGCGGGCGCCCTTCGCATTAGCGACACCAGGCTTATCCTGCGTGATGCCCATACGTATCCAGCCCGTCTCGGTCTCCAGGCGGTAGGGTTCGCCCGCCTTGGTGGGCCCATACTGGTAGATACGTCCGTTGGCGCCGTACTTGAGGTGTACCGTGTCGCCGGCACCGGCGGGATTGACATTGCTCCACGAAAGATTACCGTGATCATCGGTCACGCCATCCGATGTCTGCCGCATACCCTTGATCCACGTGAGCGTTTTGTCGATGTCGCCCTCTGCGCCAAACTGGCCCAGGCTCTTCAGGAGCGAGCCCACGCCCACGAACGTCGAAACGCCGTCATCGGGCGTACCAGCATCGGCGTGGACGCCGTAATCGTCCACAATCACCTTGGTGAGCGTGTCGTTAAGCAGGAAGCCCTGGGGCGCCGAGACCTCCTTTAGGTAGTAGGTGTCCTTCACGAGCGGCTCTTTACCGTCGCTCGTATACGGGAATATGCCCGCACCTTCGAGCTTGACCGGGTTGGCGACCGACCTTGTCGTCAGGGTGTCGTAGGGGGTCTGTTCGCCATTGAGCACGGCCTTGCCGTTCGCATCCTCAGTCACCTGGGTGGACTTGTACAGGCCGAACTTCGCCCCGTCAACGGGCTTACCCTCGGAATCGGTCTTCTGCACGAACAGGCGATTCTGGATGTTCGTGACGAGCAGGCGCGTGGCGAACTGCCGCCGGAAATTCTCCTTGCCGTCGGGGAGGTCATCGCTGAACACGTGGACCGTGTTGTCCATCCTCGCTTCGGCGATGGAGCTCGCCGTTGTGTAGTAGATGGCCACCGTGTACTCGGCATCCTTGCGGGCATCACCGCTCAGCAGGTAGTAGTACTTGGAGATATCACCGGGCAGATTTTGAATCTCTACCTGGTACTGGCCGCTCGTGTTGAGCGTGAAGGCGTGCGGGTCCTTCTTCGCCGCCTCGATAGCGCCGGCCTTGCTCGACTTCTCGGCGAGGGTGTACCCCATTCCCGTCGATGGGTCGCCCGACACGGCGTACCAATTGTTCTGATCTTTGATATCTGCGTTTGCGCTTTTATCGCGCTTGAGCACCACAGCGAACAGTATGCCGGACTCCAGGTCGTCGATCTTGTCGGACTTCGTCAGGTTATCATTTGCCTTGTACACGGTCGACGGCGCGGTGATGGTCTCCTTCGCAGCGGCGAACGCACCGGTCTTCCACACGACGCTGTCCGCGTCCATACCGCCGCGGTTGATGATGACGCCGCCCGCGTCCTTCTTGTCGCTTGCGGGCACGTACTCGAGCTGCATGTTACCGTCCGTTGCCGTGAGGCTCGAGCGGTAACCGTTGGGCGCTTTTGTTTCCTTCAGGAGGTAGTGCTGGTAATGATACTCTTTATAAAGGTCATCGAAGTTGATAACGCCGTTGTCCACGTCATTTGTGAGCGTCAGTTGTCCATTCGCGTTCGTGGTGCCGGAGCCAAGTAGGTTATTTTGATTAGCGGTCGTGTCAGTGAAGTTCTCGTCTGTCTTGTACAGCGCGAACTGAGCACCCTCCACCGGACCGCCATCCTGGTCGAACTTGATGATGTCGGACTCGGGCACCGTCACGAGGTTGAACTTGAGCTCCATGTTGGAGTCGGTGGCGCCGCGCTCCAGGTAGAAGAACTTGAGGGTGTGGTTGGTGCCGTCTTTGAAGGTGTTGCCGTCGAAGCCCGAAGTGCCCTTTTTCGCCACCTGGTACTTGCTCAGCAGCGTGCCGTCGCTTTTGTCGTTCACCTTAATGTCGCCCGTATGAAAGTTGATACTCAGACTCGCACGGCTGTGAATACCGCCGATATCACCCACGAGGACATCATCGATGAACACCCAGACGTCATCATCGCCGGCGAACTCGAAGGTCATGTCCTTCTTATCGTTCGTCAGGCCGCCGTTGGGCTGCACGAATCGCGTGGACATTGAGAGGCCGAAGTGGTGGTTGACGTGGTTACCGGCGTTGTCTGCCGTGATGCCATTTTGGACGAGCCGGCCGCTTTCCTCCATGAACACCTTGTCTGCCGCATCGAACGGGAAGAACTGACCCCGATGGGACGAATCGCCCACTTTGTCAATGCCCCAGGTGTCATAGACGTCGAAGGCATTCTTGTCAGCGTTGTAGGCTGCGTAGTTTTCGGAGCTGTCATAGACGTAGTAGCCGTCCTGAACCTTGAGGAGGCCCGTCACGCCAAAATGGGACGTCTTGCCGGTCTGGGCAGAGGAATCGAACAGATAGCGGAGGGAGTCGCCGCCATAGGTACCGGAAAGCTGCGGGTAGCCGTCTGAAAGCGTGTTGCTGACAATGCCGGGCTGCGGGTTCGTGTTGCCCGTCCAATGGTTGAGCGGTGCATCACCCTGGCCATCGTTAAACTGGAACCGGTGGCTTGCGTTGATGCCGCCGTTGCCGGAAACCGACAGATGGTTATCCGGATTCACCCAGTAATCAAACAGGTTAATTGTTGTCCCCGAAGGCGAAATCGTCGTAACCGTGTGGTCCGAAAACTCCGCTTCCGCACGGGTCGGCAGGAAGAAACTCGCCGTCAGCGCGACGGCGAGGGCCAAAACAATCACATATGGCGAGACCGGGCGCAGCCCACGACGACGGCCATAAGACATGACGGACCACCGCTCGCGCGGCCGGTGTTCACCAGGAAGTTCCCTGCTTAGACACCCCCCCGGTAGCATTATTCACGAGTCGAGACGTCGTCTCTCTGAGCTCCTGCATAATTTCCTCCCCAGTCACACGGCGACCTGCCCGGGTGCTCCCCGGGGGCCGAGGCAGTCTGGCACATGCCCGCAGTCGTTCAAGGAATACCAACCCCAGCATATGTCTCTTAAGATATCTTAGTCTTATTCTATGACAGTTTTTGTCTCATTACCGATGAAATCGGCTCAGTCCCTTTGTCGCATGCTAGAGCGTGTGGAGCAGGGCGATGAGGAAGCGGATGCCTTGGAGGTAGGCGCGACGGGTGATGCGCTCGTTGGTGCCGTGGACGCCGCGGTCGCATTCGTCATCGTCGACCACAAAGGCGGAGAAGCGGATGCACTCGTGGCAAATGCGCTGGTAGTTGGCGGCATCGGTTGCACCAATCACGGTCGAGGGCACGATGCTCATCGGCTCTTGGCCCACCGCAGACGATCCGTTTTCCTCTGTCCCCTTGGGACCACGGAAATAGCGGGCGGCGATGGCGCGGACGGCCTCGAGCCCCGGACCGCCCACGCGCGGGGACGGCGAGGGCTCGGAGCTGCCGGGGCCCAGCTCGACCTCGACTCGGCCAGCGAGCCCAGGGGTGGCAACGGCCTCGCGGCAGCAGGCCACGACATCGGCCACGCTCGTGCCCTCGAGCATGCGGAAGTTGATATTAGCCCACATATCCTGCGGCATTACGTTGGCACCGGTACTGCCGCCTTCGATTTGCGTGGGCGCGCAGGTGGTGGTCACAAGCGGGTACAGCTTTTTGCTGGCGAGGCAGTCGCGCACGATGGCATCCTTGCTGGCAGCAATCTCGTCTGCGGTATAAAGCCCCAGCTCGACGAGCTGCGCGGCAAGCAGGTCGGTCACACGCGCCGGCCACTCGATATCGCAAATCGCGGCAATAGCGCGGCTGAGCACTTCGAGCGACGTGCCACCATAAGGGTTGGAAGAATGCCCGCCTTCGCTTCTCGTCTTGAGCACGATATCGGCATAGCCCTTCTCGGCAAGATCGGCATGCATAAGCCAACCCTCACCTGCGCTGTACTCGGCAGCCGCAACGATACGATAGTCGCCCTCGTCGATCAGGTACTCAAGCTCAACGCCACGCTCCTCGAGCGCGCGACCAATGGCACCCGCGCCGTACTGCGTGGTCTCCTCGTCCTGGCCAAAGGCGAGCAGCAGCGTGCGCTCGTGCTGCCAACCGTGCGCCAGCGCATATTCGACCGCTTCGAGAATGCCCGCGACCTGGTCTTTCATATCGATCGCGCCGCGACCCCAAATATAGGCGTCGTCCACGTGCCCGCTAAAGGGATCGTGCGTCCAGTCTGTCTCGGTGCCCGGCACCACGGGAACCACGTCCATGTGGCCCATGAGCATGACCGGGTTGAGGGCGGGGTCGGTGCCGGCAAGCGTCACGAGCAGCGAATGGTCGATGAGCTCGACCTCGCCCGTCGCAAACACGCGCGGCCAGGCCTGCTGCATATAGGCGCGCAGGTCGGCAAACGCCCGCCAGTCCACCGTCTGGGCATCCATGCTCGAAATCGTCGGAAACGACAGCACGCGGCCCAGGCGCTCGCACGCGCCGACCTCGTCGATATCGGCAAAATCATCCTCGTGCGCAAAGAAGCGCCAAACCTCGGCCATGACATCCTTTCGATTGTGATGACGAGGGCCGCCCCACCGGAGCGGCCCTGCCACGTACGCGTTTGCGGTCGGTTATTTGTCCTCGAGATAACGCGAGAGGAACTCGCGGGTACGCTGGTGTTTGGGGTTGCCAAAGAGCTCGGCCGGCGCGGCATCCTCGAGCACCACGCCCTTGTCCATGAAGACCACGCGGTCGGACACCGTGCGGGCAAAGGCCATCTCGTGCGTGACGACGACCATGGTCATGCCTGCGGCAGCGAGCTTGCGCATGACCTCGAGCACTTCTCCCACGATCTCGGGGTCGAGCGCGGAGGTCGGCTCGTCGAACAGCATGATCTGCGGATTCATGCACAGGGCACGAGCGATGGCCACACGCTGCTTTTGACCACCGGACAGGCGGCCCACGGCGGCGTGCGCGAACTTCTCGAGTCCCACGCTGGTCAGGTGCTCCATCGCGACCTTCTCGGCCTCGGCCTTGCTCATCTTTTTGAGCGTGACGGGCGCGAGCGTGCAGTTGTCGAGCACATCCATGTTGTTGAACAAGTTAAAGCCCTGGAACACCATGCCGATGTCCTCGCGGAGTTTATTGATATTGCAGCGCTCGGCCGTAAGGTCCTGGCCGTGGAACCAGATGTGGCCCGCGTCCGGGGTCTCGAGCAGATTGAGGCAGCGCAGGAAGGTCGACTTGCCCGAGCCCGAGGCGCCGATAATGGTGACGACCTCGCCGGGGTTAACGGACAGGTCGATGCCCTTGAGTACCTCGAGCGAGCCGAAGCTCTTGCGCAGGCCCTCGACGCGGATGAGCGGCTCATTGGTCTGTGCGGCGGCCGCAACGCCGGTAGTGGCGGTATCTGCCATGATGATTCTCCTCGTCTTAAGCCTAGTTAGAGCTGGGCAGCGTGGCCGGAGCCTCGGCACCGAGCTTTTTGCCAAAGGCTTCGAGCAGGCGGCTCGCCACGAGCGTCAGGATCAGGTAGACCACGAGCGCCACGCAGTAGACCTCCATCTGGCGGTAGTACACGCCGGCGACCGTGGTAGTAGCGTACATAAGGTCGAACACGCCGATGACCGAGAGCACCGACGAATCCTTGATGTTGATGATGAGCTCGTTGGTGAGCGCCGGAATCGCATTTTTAATGCCCTGGGGGAACACGACTTTGCGCATGGCCTGCCACTGCGACAGGCCCAGCGATCGCGCCGCCTCGGCTTGGCCGGAATCGATGGACTCGATGCCGCCGCGCAGGACCTCCATCATGTAGGCGGTGGAGTTGAGCGAGATGGTGACGAGGCCGGCGGTGAAGGTACTCCAGATCTGGTTGGCCTGGGCGGTCTCGAAGCCCATGCCGCGCAAAACGGTGAAGCCCGCGTAATAGATGAGCAGACCTTGGACCATCATGGGCGTGCCGCGCACGATGGTGGAGTAGACGGTCGCAAAGCCGCGGCCGATACTCTTAAAGAAGCGCACCAGGTCGTTATCCACGCGGTCGAAGGTCTGAATACGCAGGAACACAAAGAGCAGTGCCAGGAAGAATGCGATGACGGTGCCGAAGGTGGCAAGCGCGATGGTGATCTCGATACCGCGAATGAAGAAGTCGCCGCTCTTGTAGGTCATGTAGACCAGGCTCGACAAAAAGTCGCTGGGGTTGGAATCCGAGACAATGCTCACCTGCACCAGGTCGATAAACGACATGACGCAGCGGTCGATAAAGAAAACTGCCGCGATGGCGACCACGACGTAGCTGCCCAGGCGCGCGCCGCGACGGAAGCGCTCGGAAGCAAACGGCGACGCCTCGCGATAGTCATTCCAGTGCATGAGTTTGGTGACCAGCGCCGCCGCCGACACGACGAGCCAGGCCCAAAGGATTGCCCAAAGGCAATCCTGGAAGATACCGGTGGGGGCCAAGAAACTCATCGGCGTGGGGTTGCGCTGGCTAAACGCCAGGCCGAGCGCCGCGATGACGCTCGTGCCCAGGTATACATAACGGTGGTCGGCCTTGATAAAGGAGGCCAGACGATTAATGGTTTTCATGCTGCCTCCCTATGCCGGCTGACGGTCGAGGCACGCGTCCCACATCTGGTCGCGCTCCTCTTGGCTAATGCCCTTGAGTGTCTTGTCGATGAGCTTAAGCAGCTTATCCGAGCCCTTGCGGCAGCCGACGTTTGCCGTGACCTCCTGCTTAAAGCCCTCGCCTTCGGCAAAATGAATGGGAACGATGCCCGGGTTTTGAGCCATATAGCCCTTCTCGTTCTCGGTGTTGTAGGTCACGGCGTCGCAGGTGCCCTGCAGCAGGTTCGAGAACACCGTGGGGACCGAATCGACCGGGTTCTTGTGGACAACGCCCGGGATCTCGTCGATGACGGTGTCGAGCATGGTGTCCTTTTGGCCGAGCACCGTGGCACCGCTGAAGTCGCTGAGCTTGGTGGCGTTTTGGTAGGGCGAGCCCTCTTTTACGAACAGGCCAAAGTAGCCGATGAAGTACGGGTCGGAAAAGCCGACGGACTCCTCGCGCTCGGGCGTGGCGCTCATGCCGGCAATGATGAGGTCGATCTGGCCGTTGTTGAGCGAATCGATAAGGCCCGAAAAGCTCTGCTTGACGGCAACGGGCTCGCCACCGAGGGCCTTGCAGACGATCTTGGCGATCTGCACGTCGTAGCCATCGGCATAGGCGCCCTGCACGTTGTCGATGGGGATGGTGTACTCGCTGGCTTCGGAAACCTGCCAGTTGTACGGGGCGTAGGCCGCCTCCATGCCAATGCGGATCTTATCCTTGCCGATAACGGAATCGGACAGGTCGTCGCGACCGCCACCCGTCGTGGGCTGAACTACTTCCAGCGTGGAGGGGCGCTGGCAACCGGCAAGTGCGCCGGCGACGACAGTAGCGCTCGCAGCGAGAGCGCTACCCAAAAAGATGCGACGGCTGCATACCGGCTGTGGATGCGCGTCGCGTTGATGGGGAGAATGCATAATCTGCCTTCCCTGTTGAATCGTATGCTGACGACTTAACAGGATATACGCCAGCAACTAGCAGCGCAGCACAAGCTCGAAAAATTAATAGACACGCGGTAGTCATTGGGGACGCCGATGTTTTGGCAATGCCGGCGAGCGACGTCCAGAGCGAACAAGTGGCATGAAAAAGGCAAGGCATGACCAGAAGGTCCATGCCTTGCCTTTTGAATGACAACTTGTCGCTCTGGACGACGCGCAGCATCGACCGAGCGGCGGAACCTCTAGAGCAAGGTGACGCTAAAGCTGCGGACGTCCGTCTCGCCCGGCGCCAGCGTAATGGTGTTGACCTTGTGCTCGAAGACGTCGTCCTCGGTATCCATGGTGGTGTGGCCGGTCCAGGGCTCGAGCGCCACAAACGGCGCGTCGTTGGCGGCAGACCACACGCCGATGTACTTAAAGCCCTCAAAGTCGATCTTGACGCCGTGGCCCGACTTGCGGCCGCGCAGGGTGAGCGTGGAGCCGGGAACGTCGGTGAACATGATGGCGTCGTTGTCGAAGCTACGGTGCGTGATGGGCACAACGTCCGCGTTTTCGGGGGCCTTGTAGGAACCCTCGAACGTCATGAGACCATCGGGCGTGATGATGGGAGCCTCGTTGGTCCAAACCTCGGTAAACGCCAGCTCGTAATCCTCGAATGCCTCGTCCTCGGCACCGGGAGCGGGCACGTTAAACGCAGGGTGGCCGCCCACCGAGAACGGCAGGTCCACGTCGCCGGTGTTGGTGACGGCAAAGGTCTGCGTGAGCATGGCGTCGCCGGTGAGCGCATAGGTCATGTTGAGCTTAAAGTGGAAGGGGAAGGCCTTGAGCGACTCGGGAGTGTCGGTGATCTCATAGGTTACCGAGGAGCCGTCCTCGGAGACTTCGACCAGCTTGTGCTCGACGATGCGCGCGATGCCGTGGCGTGCCATCTCGCAGGTGCCGGCCGCAGACGTTGCCGTGTTGTTTCGCAGCGAGCCCACGATGGGGAACAGAATGGGCGCGTGCTTGCCCCAAAAGGCGGGATCGCCCTGCCACAGATACTCGTTGCCGTTAAGGGCAAGGCTCGTGAGCTGGGCGCCCATGGAATCGATGGCGGCGGTGAGGCCGCCGCGCTTGATGGTGGTGACGGTGGACATGCTACTTCCTCCAAAAGTAAACAACAGTGTCGAGGGCTATTGTCCCACTCTTGGCTGCGGGAAGAGGCGGCACGCAATTATTGAGCGTCCACGTAAAGATCGAACCCGCCCTGCGGCGTGCTGTCGACCGTATCGGGCGCCTGCGAGTTAAAACTCACGGGGACCATGCGCTTCGAGGCGCGGAAGCGCGTGCCGTCGGTGGCGACGGGCGCCTCATCGACCGTGAGCTCGTAGTCTCCGGGCTTGAGCTCGATGCCGTCACCGTCAGAGTTGACATATTGATACTCATCGACCGCCTGCCCCTTGAGCGTGCGGCCCACGATGTGGATGAGCATCTGGCTGTCGCCGCGGGCGGTATCCCACGTCGCGCCGTCTTTGACCTCGACCGACACATGCACCGAGCGCGTACGGCTGAGCGACTGCTCGACGGACATCTCGACCTTGGCGGCGTCTTTTCGCTGCTGCTCAACATGGCCCCAAACGTTGCCGATCGCCGAACACGCAATGACGCCGGCCAAAAAGGCAATGAGGATAGGGCCGAGCGGAGAGCGGCGACCCGCATCTTCCTCGCGAGCCAAGTCGGGACGATGCGTGGGAGCTGGCGCCTGGGCGCCCTGCGCGGGCACGTCGAGGATGCTGAAGGACGCCGTGCTGCCGGGGTCGATGTTATGGCGCGGTTGCGGCGTCTTGGCCGGCGAGATCGACATATCGGCCGGCTGGCTCAGCGTGGCCGTTGCATCGGCCTTGGCCTCGTCGGCCTCTGCCTGGGCCCAAGCTTGCTCGAAGGTCAGGGGCTCGGCGGGGTCGGAAGCGGCATCATCGGATTCGGCCGTGGCGTCGCCGGCGGCCTCGGCATCAGCACCAGCCGCGCCCTCGGCATCCGCCCCATCGCTCGACTCATCACTCGTCAAAGGCTCGTCCCATTCCTCGTCCGGAGCCTCGCCTTCGCTATACCACCATTCAAAGTTATCGATATCCATACGGGGCGCCCCCTTTGGCCTCGCAAATAAACATTTGCTAGCCTTATACCCGCAGATGGCACAGGCGCTCGTCCGCGCTGGACAGGAAAACCGTCCCAACATTCGACACTTTTCCTCGATTTCGAGATTTTCATCGATTGTTGGGACGGTTTGGAGCGCGGTAAAGAAGCTGCCCTCTTGCCGCTATCTGATAGAGTTGCAGAGTCCCGAAACTCAGCCTTGCCCATTATTGGAGTTACCGCTTTGACGACCGCATCCACCCTTTCCCCCGCTCGCACCAACCTTTGCCTGGCGCTGCTCGTGTTGTTGGGCTTTTCGCTCGGCTGCTCGGAGTTCGTGGTTATCGGCATCGAGAGCGACCTGGCGACGGAACTCGGCATCTCACTTGCCACCGCAGGCCAGCTCATCAGCGTGTTTGCGCTCGTCTACGCTATCGCGACGCCGGTGCTCGCGCTCAGCACGGGGCGATTCCGCCGCTACCAGCTGCTCGTGTGCTATAGCGTCGTCTTTGTGCTCGGCAACCTGGTCATGGCGTTGGCTCCCAACTTCCAGGTGCTGTTTATCTCACGCATCATCTTGGGCTCCGTCTCGGGCGCACTGCTCGCCGTAGGCGTGACGTATATCCCCGAGCTGCTGTCTCCGCAGCAGACCTCGCTCGCCATCTCGGTGGTGTACGGCGCTTTCTCCGTGGCGATGGTCTTTGTGACCTCGATCGGCAAGTTTGTGGCCGATACGCTCGACTGGCACGTTGCCATGTACGGTGCGCTCGCCTTCGCCGTTCTGATCTGTACTGCGCTCGTGGCGTTTATGCCGCGTGCCGGACAGACCGATGAGCCTGCCACATTCCGCGAGCAGGCGGGGCTTCTGCGCGAGCCGAGCATTATCACCGGCATGCTCATCTTTTTGTTTGGCGTGGGGTCGGTCTACGTGTTTTACGGCTACGTGACGCCCTATCTGGAGCAGGTGTTGGGCATGGGCACCGTCCAGGCAAGCACTACACTCATGGCCTACGGCGTGTTTTGCCTGATCTCGAACATCTTGGGCGGATGGATCGACGCGCGTTTTGGCATGAAGGCGCTGCTCGTGACGTTTGTGCTCCAGGCCGCGGCTCTGTTTGGGCTGTTTGCCGTTGGCGGCACCATGCCCCTCGCGCTTGCCTTTGTCTTTAGTCTGGCGATGCTCATGTATCTGTTCTCGGTCTCGTGCATCACGCACTTTATGGACGTGGCCCGCAGCCGCCACCCCAAATCGATGGTGCTCGCGAGCTCGGTGGAGCCCATGGCGTTTAACGTCGGCATCTCGTTTGGCACCGCGGTGGGCGGCGCCGTGGTAAGCGGGATTGGCATTGCCTACGTGGGCGCGGTTGGCACCGCATTCTCGCTCGTAGCCTGGATACTCACGCTAGTGACGATCAAGCTGGCACGCTGAGAGCGCAAGCGGGCAGCACAATCTTCGATGCAGGCATAGGGGTGGGATCGAGGCAGGCGCAAGTACAGCTCAGCGCGGCGGGCGTCCGATGAAAACCACACCATACGAGCAGTGTTTATCCGCCCGCAGGCTCCAGCGGTTCAATTTCGTGTACTTGAAATACACGTTTTTCCACGATTTCATGTATTTCAAGTACACGAAATCGTACTAAACTATGTATTTGAAGTACATGAAATTGGAAAGGCAGCCCCGTGCGCAGATCAATCGAATCCGTTATCGAATCATGGGCGACAAAGGACGCCTCGCGCCCCCTCCTCATCCGTGGCGCACGACGCGTGGGCAAAACGTACGCTGCCGAGGAAATCGGCAGACGAATCGCCGGCGATGCGTTTGTCAAACTCGACTTTCAGACCGATCTTGAGCTGATTGCCCCGCTGTTCGACTGCCCCACCGGCGACGTTGACACCATCGTGGCACGAATCTCAGACTATAAACGCACCCCCATTCGCAAGGAAACCGCATTCATCCTGTTTGACGAGGTTCAGCTCTGTGAACGGGCGCTCAACTCGCTTCGCTTTTTCTCGGGTTCGGGCTGGCGCATATGCGCGACCGGCAGTCAGCTCGGCGTCGCCACGCGCAAGCGCAAGCTGCCTTTTCCCAGCGGCGTCCGCCAAGAGACCATGCATCCCATGTCGTTCGAGGAGTTTCTCTGGGCGCTCGGCGAGGAGCAGATGGCCGATGCCGTTCGTACCCACGCCGACACGCTCGAGACCTACGCCGCACACCAAGCCGCGCTCAACCTGTTTCATCGATACCAAATCGTGGGCGGCATGCCCGCCGCCGTCAACGCATATCGCAAGACGCTTTCCATCGAAGACGCGCGCGTCGAGCAGCGCGAAATCGACGAGACCTACACCGCCGATATGACCGACCCCGAAAACGGGATCAGCGGCGTAGCAGCGCGCAAGGTCTGGCGCTCCATTCCATCCCAGCTGCTACGATCCTCAACCAAGAAATTCAAGTACTCCGAGGTCGAACGCGGAGGCCGACGCTCAAAGCTCATCGAGCCACTCGACTGGCTCGAGGGCGCCGGCATCATATCGGTCAACAACCTGACCGAAGGCATCGAACCTCCCCTCGTCCCCTTCGACGACGAAGACGGGAGCTTCTTTAAGGTCTATCTTCTCGATACGGGCCTCATGTTCTACAAACTCGGTATCAACCCGCGACTCTGGCTCGACCTCAAAGAGGATTCCGCCATTGCGCTGTCTTCCGACTTTCGAGGTGCCTTGGCGGAGAACTCGGTCATGCAGGCATTTTCGGGCAATGGTTTGCAGACGTATTACTGGATGCCACCGTCGTCTTGGAAGACGAACGGCGAGCTCGATTTTCTACTTCAGACCGACCGTATGGAGATCGTTCCCGTCGAGGTAAAATCCGCACGCAACGTGCGCGCGAGAACGCTCGGGTCGTTTATGGAAAAAGCCCGGTCGCCGTATGCCTACATATTGTCCGAGAACAATTTTGCCCGCAGCGAAACCGATGACGGACGCGAGCTGCGCCATCTCCCCTTGTACGCAGCGGGCTTTATCGGAGCAAACTGCCTCAAGGGCAGTCTGTAACCCCCGCGCGACCGCCCAGAAAGGAACCATCATATGCAGCACGTACTGTTTATTTGCCACGGGAATATCTGTCGCTCGACGATGGCTGAGTCGGTGTTTGCCGAGCTGGTGCGCCGTGCTGGGCGCGAGGCGGAGTTCGTCATTGATTCTGCCGCGACCTCGACCGAGGAGATTGGCAACCCTCCGCATCATGGCACCGTCGCCAAGCTGCGCGAGGTCGGGATTCCCGTCGTTGCGCACCGCGCGCGCCAGGTTCGTCGCGCGGAGTATGGTGACTGGGACCACATCGTCTATATGGATGCCGAGAACGCGCGCGGCCTGCGTCGCATCTTCGGCGACGATGCCGACGGCAAGATTACGCGCTTGCTCGATTGGACCGATCGCCCCGGCGACGTCGCCGACCCGTGGTACACCGGCAACTTCGACGCCACCTACCGCGATGTGCTCGCCGGCTGCACGGCCATGCTCGAGCAACTGTAGGCGCCCGGGCGGCGCGGATGCGTGAGCCACGCCATCGGCATAAAATGAGCGTGGATAATCTCCCGCATACAAATTGAGCGTGGATTTTCTCCCACTTTGAGCGTAAAACCACGCTCTAAACGGGAGATTATCCACGCTCATTATCTTGGCGGGCGAAAATCCACGCTCGATTACTCGTCGACGATCTCGGCGAGCCAGACGTTCAACGTATCGACCTCGGGGCAGCAGAACTTTGCCGTGCCGGGCTTGTTGCCAGGCACGGTGCCGCCGTAGCGCAGGATGTCGATATAGGGAAAGCCCACGTGGCAGGCCATGGAGCACATCTTGCCGCGATCGCGGTCGAAGTCGAAGACGTCGCCCGGCTTGTGCCCATGGTGGCAGCGACACGTACCCAGCTGGTCCACGCAGCTAATGCGAATACGCGGGCGCTTGCCACGCGGCGCACCGAGCGGCTTGTTCTCGCTCGCGGGCTCGGGGATGCTTTCGCCGGCGCTACTCATGGTCGATCACATCCAGGCAGGCCTCGATGGGCAGGCCGGCGGACTTGTCCTCCTGGTCGGCGTTGCGCTCGATAAGCTCTGCCACCACGCGCATGGCATCGGCCGTTGCACGCTGCAGACTCCAGCCGGCCATCACGCGACCGACGAGCACCGCCGAGAACGTATCGCCCGTACCCGGGAAGTAAACCGGGATCAGGTCAAAGGGAATCGTGAAGTACTCCCCCGCCACGTGGTCGTAACCGATGACGGCGTTCGTGCCGTCGACCACAGCGCTCGTAATGACCACCGACTTGGCGCCCAGCGCGCGCATGGCGTCCACAAGGGCGTGGGCCTCGTCAGGCGTGATTTGCTCGGCAATGGGCGTGTCGGTGAGCAGGCACGCCTCGGTATAGTTGGGCACCGCATAGTCGGCGCACTCGAGCAGATGCCTCATGAGACCGATCGTGGACTCGGGCACACCGGCGTAAAGTTTGCCGTTGTCGCCCATGATGGGGTCGACGAATACCTTGGTGCCCTTTTGCGCGCGGCGGTGGCAAAAGTCTGAGATGATGCGCGTCTCTTCTTCGGTCACGATAAAGCCAGTGGAGATGGCGTCGAACTCAAAGCCGAGCTCTTCCCAGATGGCGAGACTCTGACGCACGTACTCCGTGGTGTCGTGGATGTAGAACTTGGGGTAGTTGAGCGTATCGGACACAAGTGCCGTCGGCAGGTTGTGGATACGGTAGCCCATGTGCGACAGCACCGGAAGCATGGCGGAAAGCGCGACCTTGCCATAGCCGCACATATCGTTGATCAGCAGCAGCTGAGTGTTCTTCATGAGTGTCCCCCTTGGGTCGGGAGCGGCGCATAGTCGCCACAGTGCGACTAAGTGTAGCGCAGGGAACGCTGCAGACGGAAGTTTGCACCAAAGCCTTGACAAGGACTGTCCCCAACTGCCGGCAGAGACGATATGAGCAGGACATAAAAACATTGAGAGCCCCTGCTGCATGAAAGACCGCGGATTAGGCCGACAATGGTGAGTGTCTAATCCAACCGTGGCGGCCACGCCGCATTCATGGAAGGGGCTCCCATGCTCGATACTACCACCTTCGTCGGCCTCGACGTCCACGCCCGCTCGATAAAGGCCGTCTCCCTCGACGTCATGACCGGGGAGGTACGTGCCGCGACCTTCGGCTACGACGCCGGCGCCGTCGCGGAGTGGGTCCGTTCCGTGGACCCAAAGGCCAAGTGCGTGTACGAGTCCGGGGTCACGGGGTTCGACCTGCAGAAGAGGCTCTCCGGCCTCGGGGTCGACTGCGTGGTCGGCGCCGTCTCGAAGATGATCAAGCCCAGCGCGGACAGGCGCAGGAAGAACGACCGCAACGACGCCGAGTTCCTCGCCCGCATGCTGTCGGTCGGCAACGTGGTCGAGGTGTGGGTCCCCGACGACGAGTGCGAGGCCGCCCGCGACCTGACCAGGGCGCTCGAGGACGCGAGGGACGACCTCTCGCGCTCGAAGCAGCGGCTCTCCAAGTTCCTGCTCAGGCACGGGCTCGTCTTCGACGAGAGGACGCCCACCGGCCGCAGGAAGGGCAACTGGACCCGGGCGCACTGGTCCTGGATCGAGTCGATAAGGTTCGCGGAGAGGGCCGACAACGACGTGCTCGCCTACTACGTCGACGCGGTCAGGCGGGCGGCGGAGGAGAAGGCGAGGCTCGAGGGGCTCGTCGAGGCCGAGGCCCGCAAGCCCAGGTGGAGGAGGAGGGTCGACTCCCTGCGCTGCCTCAAGGGCGTCGACACCGCGACCGCCGCCGACCTCGTGTTCGAGGCCGGCGAGTTCTCCAGGTTCAGGAACGCCCGCTCGTTCGCCGCGTGGGTCGGCCTGACGCCCTCCGAGCACTCCAGCGGGGAGAGCGACCGCAGGGGCGCGATCACCAAGGCCGGCAACAAGCACCTGAGAAAGGCGCTGGTCGAGGCCGCGTGGCACTGCCTGACGTGCTCGGGGCGGCCGAAGGAGCCCGCCAGGGGCCAGGCCCCGGACCCGGGCGCCCGCAGGCATGCCGCCAAGGGCGTGCGGAGGCTGGTCGAGAGGCGCGGGACCCTGCTCGCGCGCGGGGTCCACGGCAACAAGGCGAACGTGGCCACGGCGCGCGAGCTCGCCTGCTGGGTGTGGGCGGTCGGCCTCATGGCCGAGGAGGCGTAGGGGGAGGCTCCCCCGCGCATAAGCCGATCACCCCGGAAGCGGTTTGATCCGAAGCCGTTGAGGCGAACCTCAGGTCCCTTTTCTGCGAGCGCCCAGGGCGCCACACGCGTGCACAGACTGTCGGTTCGACGAAGAAGCCTCAGCCGTAGCAACGGATTGCCCAGCGAGAGATCGCCACGGGCGGATATTAAACTGCAAAGACGAGCGTCGGGAAGACACGCCGAGGTCGCCGCGGACGGGTTGATATAGGGAGAGGGCCTGACCCCATATCGTTGGGGCCAGGCCCGATTTTGCCTCTTGACAATGTCCTGCTCATATTAAAAGGAACGTCCCCAAGTGCCAACCAGGGCAACGCTGCAGGTTGAGGACGGACAGCGAAAACGTTCCTAAGCGAGCAAGGTGGCGTGAAAGAGGAGGGCATAGGCCTTGTGGCCATGCCCGACGATTGAACGCCAGATTGCCGCTTAGGGACGTTTGCAGCGTCGAGCCGTTACGCGGTTTGGTAAAACCGCGTAACAATAAGTTTGGTACCTTGACATTCTTGTGTGGCACTCCTAGATTAGTTAGGCACAAAACAATCCCACTACCTAACTAAAGAAAGGAGCGATACGAATTCATGTGCGATGAACCCCTTAACCTTCGTCCGCACGAGCCCGGCGGCGACCCGTCGCAGCCGGCAGACGTGCCCGAAGCAGTTAACGGCGAAGACAAGCTCGCCAAGCGCATCCTGAGCGGCCTAGGCTTTTGCGGCCACTACATGCACTTTCACGGCGGCGGCGTGTCCGGCAAGGCGCCTATTGTCTGCCTACTCGCCAAGCAGCCGACCGGCGAGCTGTCCCAACAGGAGCTCGGCATGCACTTCGACCTCAAGCCAGGGTCCCTTTCCGAGATTCTGTCCAAGCTCGAACTGGGCGGTCTTATCGAGCGCAGTCGCAATCCCAAAGACCGTCGGCAGCTCACCATCCGCCTGACCGAAGCGGGATGGGAAAAGGCCCGTGTTGAGCAGGCAGCCCGCATTCGCTTTAGGGAACAGGCCTTTAGCGCCCTTACGCACGACGAGCGCGAACAGCTCGCCGAGATGCTCGAAAAAATCCGCGTAACCTGGGAGGAACTGGATGATTAAAACCCTCATGGGAAGCATCCGCGATTACAAGACGGTCACGATCGCCACGCCGCTGCTGGTGCTTGGCGAGGTGCTCTGCGAAATGATGATCCCGTTTATCACCGCCGACATGATCGACGCCATCAAAGACGGTGCCACCGTCGCCCAGATGCTTCCCACCGCAGGCTTTTTGGTGCTCATCGCACTGACGTCGCTCGCTTTTGGTGCCGCTGCCGGCGTCACCTGCAGTCATGCGAGCTGCGGCTTCGCCAAGAACCTGCGTCACGACCTGTTCTACAAGATCCAGACGTTCAGCTTTGCCAACATCGATGAGTTCTCGAGCTCCTCGCTCGTCACCCGCCTCACCACCGACATCAACAACGTGCAGCAGGCCTTTATGATGCTCATCCGCATCGCCGTGCGCGCGCCGCTGGTGCTGGTCTTTGCCTTTGCCATGGCCTACGCCATGGGCGGCAGCGTCGCCATGGTCTACCTGGTCATCATTCCGCTGCTGGGCTTTGGCCTGTTCTTTATCATCTATAAGGTGCGCCCGATCTTTGCCCGCGTGTTCCGCAAGTACGACGCGCTCAACGAGTCCGTCGAGGAAAACGTCACCGGCATGCGCGTGGTCAAGAGTTACGTGCGCCAGGACTACGAGAAAGAGAAGTTCGCCACCGCCGCGCGCGACGTCCAGATGGACTTCACCCGCGCCGAAAAGCTGCTCGCCTTCAATAACCCCATGATGAACATCTGCGTCAACGGCGCGTTCGTCGTCATCATCTACCTGGGCTCCGAGCTCATCATCACGAGCCAGGGCACCTTGTTCGACGTGGGCCAGCTCTCCTCCATCTTTACCTATGGCTTCCAGATTCTGATGAGTCTGATGCAGCTGTCGATGATCTTTGTCATGGTGACCATGGCCGACGAGTCGGCACACCGCATTACCGAGGTGCTTGCCGCCGAGCCCACAATCGCCAACCCGACCGAGCCCGTGCTCGAGGTTGCCGACGGCTCCATCGACTTTGACCACGTGAGCTTTAAGTACTCCGAGCACGCGAAGCGCCAGGCGCTCGACGATATCGACCTGCATATTAAGAGCGGCGAGACCATCGGTATTATCGGCGGCACCGGCTCGGCCAAGTCGACGCTCGTGAATCTGATCGCCCGCCTGTACGATGTCACCGAAGGCACCGTGCGCGTCGGCGGCGTGAACGTACGCAACTACGATCTGGACGCGCTGCGCCACCAGGTAGCCATGGTGCTGCAGAAAAACGTGCTGTTTAGCGGCACCATCGCCGAAAACCTGCGCTGGGGCGACCCGAACGCCACCGACGAGGAAGTCCGCGAGGCAGCACATCTGGCCTGCGCCGACGAGTTTGTCGACGGCTTCCCCAAGGGCTACGACACCTGGATTGAGCAGGGCGGCTCCAACGTTTCCGGCGGCCAGAAGCAGCGCCTGTGCATTGCGCGTGCCCTGCTGCGTCGCCCCAAGATCTTGATCCTGGATGACTCCACGAGCGCCGTCGACACCAAGACCGACGCCAAGATCCGCGAGGGCCTGGCGAGTTATCTGCCCAACACGACCAAGCTCATCATTGCCCAGCGTATTAGCTCCGTGCAGGATGCCGATCGCATCATCGTCATGGAGGGCGGCCGCATCAAGGACATCGGCAACCACGACGAGCTGCTCAAGACGAGCGAGATCTACCGCGAGACCTTTACCTCGCAGAACAAGATGAGCGCCGAGGGCGAGGACGCGGGCGAGACCGCTGCAGCCGGCACCGAGGCATCTGCATCGCAAGCCCAGACCCAGGAAGGAGGCGAGGCACATGAGTAAGGCCACTACCGCCGAGCGCGTACGCAACCGCAAGGGCGGCGCCATGACGCGCCTCATCAGAATGCTCTTTGGCTTCTACCCGGTGCTTTTGCCCCTCGTCGTCGCCGGCGTGGTGCTCTGCGCCGTCATCAACTCCATCGGCGCGACGTTTCTCCAGAGCGCGCTGCAGGTCATCAGCGAATCATGGCAGTCGGGCGACTGGACGGCCGCGCAGCCCAAAATTCTGAAGCTTGTGACTACCCTCGGCTGCATCTACGCCGTGGGCGTCGCGTCTTCGCTCTTCTGGAACCGCGCCATGGCCGTCATCACGCAGGGCTCGCTCGAGAAGCTGCGCGAGAAGATGTTCAACCGCATGCAGGACCTGCCGATCCGCTACTTCGACACGCATCAGCGCGGCGACATCATGAGCCACTACACCAACGACATCGACACGCTGCGCCAAATGATCAGCCAGTCGCTGCCCAACCTGCTCATGACGATCATCGTTATCGTCACGGTGTTCTTCATCATGCTGTACTACAGCGTTTGGATGTGCCTGGTCATCATTGCCGGCGTCGCCTTTATGACCTTTATGACCAAGCTGCTCGGCTCCAACTCCGCGCGTTTCTTCATTGCACAGCAGACCGAGCTCGGCGTGGTCGAAGGTCATATCGAGGAGGTCATGAACGGTCAGAAGGTCGTCAAGGCGTTTTGCCACGAGTCCGCCGCCGAGACCGATTTCGATGAGCGCAACGAGAAGCTCTTCGAGGTCTCGCAGAAGGCCAACATGTACGCCAACATCCTCATGCCCGTCCTTATGAACCTGGGCAACCTGCTCTACGTGCTGGTCGCGCTGGCCGGCGGCATCTTCCTGGCGCTGGGCGTGCCTAACCTGAGCATCTCGGGCACGGCGCTTTCCATCGCCGTCGTGGTACCGTTCCTCAACATGACCAAGCAGTTCTGCGGACAGATCGGCCAGATCTCGCAGCAGATCAACGCCGTGGTCATGGGCCTCGCCGGCGCCGAGCGCATCTTTGAGCTGCTCGACGAGGAGCCCGAAGCCGACGAGGGCTACGTGACGCTCGTCAACGCTCAGGTGAACCCCGACACCTGGCAGCTCGAGGAGGCCGACCACCACACCGGCATGTGGGCGTGGAAACATCCGCACCGCGCAACCGGCGAGATCGAGTACGTGCCGCTGCGCGGCGACCTGGTCATGGACAACGTCGACTTTGGCTACACGCCCGACCACGAGGTGCTGCACGGCGTGTCCGTGTTTGCCAAGCCGGGCCAGAAGGTCGCGTTTGTCGGCGCCACCGGTGCCGGTAAGACGACCATCACCAACCTCATCAACCGCTTCTACGACATCGCCGACGGCAAGATCCGCTACGACGGCATCAACGTCAACAAGATCCGCAAGGCCGACCTGCGCCGCTCGCTGGGCGTCGTGCTACAGGACGTGAACCTGTTCACCGGCACTGTGATGGATAACATCCGCTACGGCAACCTGGACGCTACCGACGAGGAGTGCATCGCGGCGGCCAAGCTCGCGGGCGCGGACGACTTTATCACCCGCCTGCCCGACGGCTACGACACCATGCTCACCGGCAACGGCGCGCAGCTGTCGCAGGGCCAGCGCCAGCTGATCTCGATTGCACGCGCCGCCGTCGCCGATCCGCCGGCAATGATTCTGGACGAGGCCACGTCGAGCATCGACACCCGCACCGAGGCCATCGTGCAGGCGGGCATGGATAAGCTCATGGAAGGCCGCACGACGTTTGTCATCGCGCACCGCCTGTCCACCGTGCGCAACTCCGACGCGATCATCTGTCTGGACCACGGCCGCATTATCGAGCGCGGCAACCACGATGAGCTGATCGCCAAGCGCGGGTATTACTACCAGCTCTACACCGGAGCGTTTGAGCTGGAGTAGTTCGGCCCGCCGAGATGGCCGATTTGCCGCTCATTCGTCGGGCATGACCCTAAGGTCAATGCCCTCCTCTTTCGGGGCAAATCGACTCATCTCAACGACCCAAACACAATGCACCGCAACGCATAAGCCCCCGCAGTTCATCATATGAGCTGTGGGGGCTTTTTTCATGCCAGCCGGAAACCGTATCCCACTTTTCGGGCTCAGAATGGGATGCCGTTTCCCGCTGGCCCCCTCCGGGAAACGGCATCCCATTTCAAGGGCATAAACCGGGATGTGGTTTCCCCTAACGGCACCTTTGGGAAGCCGCATCCCACTCTGTACGCACAAAACGGGATGAGCTGTCCCATGGTGATCCAAGACCAGAAGCATGTCCGATAGCGCGGCCAGGTCAAGAACAACAAGGCAAGCGTCACGCCAATTTGGACGAGCGTCTGCTGCAGTTTAAGGCTGCTGGCCCATATGGTAGAGTTAACCACCCATGAATTTCAGCACACTGCGTGCTACCTGTTCTTTTGTCATTTAGGGAAGTGAACTTGTGAATACTTCTGTCGCCAAGAAGGCCAGCCAGGCGGTGCGCCTGCTCATGATGGTGCTCACGGCAGTTCTCATCTTCTTCTTCATCAATGTTATGCTGCTCGTCTCCGATATCCAGGGCACGGCGCGCGTGGTCAACTACGCCGGTCTGGTGCGCGGTACCACGCAGCGAATCGTTAAGCTCGAGGACGCGGGCCAGCCTCAAGATGGCCTGCTCAAAGCCGTGGATTCATACATTAACGGTTTGCGTTACGGAAGTGACGACCTCAACCTCGTCCGTCTCAACGACGACGAGTATCAGACAAAGATGACCGAGCTTGCTAATTATTTTGATGAGCTTTGCGCCGAGATCATCCGCGTGCGCGAAGTCAGCTATGAGAACACCGACATCATCTCCATGAGCGAGGAGTTCTTTGGCATTTGCGACGATGCTACGCGACTCGCAGAGGACTACTCTCAGGAGAAGGCGTCGGCACTCAACTATCTCGAGGGCCTGGTGATCATCGACATCATGGGCTTGGTGGCGACCTTTGCGGTCGAACTTGTTCGCGCGGTGCGAACTGCCGCGCTCAACCGCGAGCTGCAGAGCAAAGTCTATCTCGACGAAGCCACAGGACTGCCCAATAAGAATAAGTGCGAGGAGGTCTTGGGGCAGGAGCAGCCTGTCTCCGCGGAGGCGCCCGTTGCGGTGTGCGTCTTCGACCTTAACAATCTGCATACGGTCAATAACAGCTTCGGCCACGAGAAGGGCGACGAATACATCCGTTCTTTTGCCCGGCAACTGGGAAGTGTGGCGTCCGAGACGTGCTTTGTGGGCCGCGACGGCGGCGATGAGTTTATCGCGGTGCTGTGGGATGCCGATCGGGCTGCCGTGGAGTCCTGTCTCGCTCGGGTTCGTGCGAACGTGAACGAGTATTCCGAGGCTCACCCCGACATGCCTATCAGCTATGCGGTGGGCTATGCGCTTTCCAGTGATTTTGATGAACCGCCTATGATGCGTGAGCTCTTTTCTCAGGCCGACAAAAACATGTACATCGACAAGAACCGCGTAAAGACAGCCGAGGCAGCCGGGCCGCAACGCGAGGACCGCTAAACCCGTAGCAAAGGGTAGCTAATTTGGGACGGGACTCTTTTGGCTATTTGAGAAGTTGTGCCATGGCGTTGACGAATTTTTGGACTTGGAGGGTGGGCTCGAGCGGGTAGTGCAGAAAGACTGGCACCTCGCGGCCGCACAGGAACGGCACGCCCACAAAGGCCGGGTGTACCCCCGACCATGCGCCGCAGGTGAGCACCGCGTCGCCCTTTTCCTCCGCCTCGTTAAAGAGCGCAAAGTCGAAGCTATCCACGTCGATCACGTCCACGCCGCCGTCGGCTAACAGGTCGATACGCAGGCTGTCCATGGCATCGTTGCCGTGACGGAGCACGCGCAGGCGCATGCCTTCCAAGTCGGCGACCGTGATGCGATTCTTGCGCGCCAGCGGGCTCGTGCGCGGCAGGTCGATATAAAACGGCACGTTAACGATGCGGAGCTTTTGGCAGGTGTCGCCCCAGCGTGGGGTCGAAAAACTCGACTGCACTACATCCACCTCGCGACCGAGGCTACGCATGACGGATTCGCGCTCGTCATAGAGGTCGCTTACCGGCACGATCTCAAATCGCAGTGATGGCTCCAGCTCGTGCACACCCGTCCACATCGACAGCGTCTGGCGCCCCGGACACATCATCGACACGCCCAGACGCACGGCCCCGCCATCGCCCGCCGCGCGTCGGGCACGGCGTAGCGCGTCCTCGGACTGCCGCATGATCGAACGTGCATCGTCCACCAGCAGAGCACCTGCCGGCGTCACCTTAACACCCGAATGCGAGCGCTCGAACAGCGTAATACCGAACTCCGCCTCAAATCCCGACACCTGCTTGACGAGCGCCGGGGTCGACACGCGCAATTTTGCAGCCGCACGCGAGAAGCTTCCCAGCTCCGCGGCGGCCGATATGGCCTCGAGTCGTCGATCGTACACGTCAATCTCCCGTTTTCGCGCCTGTGCCCGCATGGTGCCACAGGGGGTTGTTTTCGCAGGTCACGCGCCCATTGAGAATAATCTGCATCACACAGTGTAAACCTACGGTTAACGCCATTCTAACAAATATGCAATTCACCTGCGCAAATGCAAAGCATACGATAACCAGCGAAAACCACGTGGGTCGGTTAATGGGAGCGACCCACCGGGAGGCACAAGAAGGGAAGTTCCTATGAGCAATTGGCTTAAGCTCGAGGGCGATGTCTGCGCCGTGACTGGCGCGCTCGGCGGTATGGGCGCCGAGATCTGCCGCGAGTTCGCCCGCAATGGCGCCAACGTCGTCATGCTCGACCTGGACGAGGAAAAGGTCAAGGCCGCAGCCGCCGACCTCGCCGCCGAGTTTGGCATCCACGCCGAGGGCTACAAGATGAACGCCACCGACGAGGCCGAGGTTCAGGCCGCCGTCGATGCCACCATCGCCGACTTCGGCCGCGTCGACGTTCTCGTCAACACCGCCGGCATCCTGCGCTTCGCAGCCATGGAAGACCTACCGTTGAGCGACTGGGAGCAGGTGCTCAACGTCAACCTCACCGGTTACTTCATCACCTCGCAGCGCTTTGGTCGCGAGATGATCAAGGCCGGCCAGGGTCGCCTGGTGCACATCTCGACCGTCGCCAGCCACTCCCCCGAGACGTTCTCGGGCGTGTACAGCTCCACCAAGGCGGGCGTCAACATGATGTCCAAGATGCTCGCTGCCGAGTGGGGCCCCTACGGCGTGCGTTCCAACTGCGTCGAACCCTGCTTCGTTAAGACCCCGATGTCGGCCAACTTCTACGCCGACCCCGAGGTCGAAAAGAGCCGCAGCCGTCTGATCGCCACGCGCCGCATCGGCGAGGTCAGCGATATCGCCAACGCCGTCATGTTCCTGGCGTCCACGCGCTCGGACTTCACCACCGGCGACGCCATCAAGGTCGACGGCGGCTTCTCCAACATGATGGGCGACCTCACCGCCAAGCCCGGCGGCCGTCGCGCCTATGCCGACAACTACCTTAAGAACAAGGGTGTCGAGCTCTGGTCCGATGAGTCCGGCGTCGCCAAGCCGACTGACCAGTAAACCAACCTGACAGGGAGGCCCGCGAATACGCCTGCTCCTCCCCCGTATCGATCAGAAAGAGTCCAATGGCTTCCACCAACTCCAACAAGGGTCGCGCCGTCGTGCTTTCCGCCGCGTGCGTCACCATGTTCTTCATCAGCTCCATCGCGCTGTATTCCGTCGTGAGCAAGAACCTGCTCGCCGTCTACCCCGAGTGGTCGAGCGCCCTCACCTGGGCCTTCCCGGTCTTTCAGACCATCATGGCCGTGACGGGCATCTTCGCCGGCCGCATCTCCGATAAGATCGGCCCGCGCAACGTCGTTATCGCCGCCGCCGTGTGCTACGGCCTGGGCTGGTTCATGTCCGGCACCGTCACCGAGCCGTGGCAGTTCTACCTGTGGTTCTCGCTCGTCGCCGCCATCGGCAACGGCCTGGGCTACAACCCGGCGCTCACCACCGGCCAAAAGTGGTTCATCGACAAGAAGGGTCTCGCCTCCGGCATCACCCTGGCCGCTTCGACCGCCGGTCCCGCCGTGCTGTCCCCGGTGCTCGCCTCGCTGCTCATCCCGAGCCTGGGCATCTTTGGCGCCCTCAAGGCACTCGGCGTCATCTTCTTTGTGACAATCGCCGCCTCCGCCCTGTTCCTGAAGGCCCCCGAGGCCGGCTGGTTGCCCGAGGGCTTCGAGGCTCCCAAGGGCGGCGCGCATGCCGGCACCTTCGGTGACCTCACCCCGGGCGAGATGGTCAAGACCCCGCGCTTCTGGGTCCTCATCGTCACCTTCGCCTTTGCCGCCACCGCGGGCACCCTGCTCGTGGGCAAGGTTGCCTCCATCGCCGCCGTCCAGCTCTTCGCCGACCCCACGAGCGCCGCGGCCGTCGCCCTCGGCGGCGTGGTCGTCTCCGTCAACACCTGTGCCAACCTGGTTGGCCGTCTGTCCTTTGGCCAGATCATCGACAAGCTCGGCGCCTACAAGTCGCTGCTCATCAGCCTTGTCGTCACCATCGTCGCGCTCGTCATCATGTCGATGAGCTTTACGCAGAGCATGTTCTTTGTGGCGCTCGCCCTGCTCGGCTTTAGCTTTGGCGCTCTGCTCGTCATCTACCCGCCGCTCACCGGTGGCGCCTTTGGCACCAGCAACATCGGCGTCAACTACGGCGTCATGTTTTTGGGTTACGCCGCCTCCACCTGGATCAGCCAGCCCATCACTGCCGTGCTGTATCACGCCGAAGCCGGCAGCGCCGCCTACCAGCAGTCCTTCTACGGCGCCATCGTGATCGCCGCCATCGCCGTCGTGCTCACCGTATACATGATGGTCTCCGACAGCAAGAAGGAGTCCGCCTAGTTTTACCGATGCGACAAAGGGACTGTCCCTTTGTCGCATTTCACCGCCACCAGTATTAAGGAGTCGAAAATGTCTGAGCTCAACCCCGTCCGCATTGCCGTTATCGGCGCCGGCGCCATGGGCCGCAACCACATCCGCTTTGTCACCGAGGAGCCCGAGGCCGAACTCGTCGCCATCGCCGACGCCTTTGAGGGCGCCCGCGCCACGGCCGAGGCCGCCGGCGTGCCGTTTTATACCGATCCCGCCCAGATGATGGACGAGGCCAAGCCCGAGGCCGTCATCATCGCCACGCCCAACGACCTACACCTGGGCGTTGCCCGCGAGGCTGTGAAGCGCAACATCGTGCCGCTGGTCGAAAAGCCGATCTCCAACGACCTGGAAGATGCCCAGGCCTTCGCCGCCGAGGCCGAGACCGCCGGCGTGCCCGTACTCGTGGGTCAGCACCGTCGTCACAACCCCTTCGTCAACAAGGCCAAGGAGATCATCGAGTCCGGCGAGCTGGGCAAGCTCACCGTGTCGAGCTTCCACTACATGATCTATAAGAATGACGAGTATTTCGATGTCGAGTGGCGCCGCAAGAAGGGTGCCGGCCCGATCCTGGTCAACCTGGTGCACGACGTCGACCTGCTCCGCTATCTGCTGGGCGAGCCCGTTGCCGTCCAGGGCATGCAGTCCAGCGCCGCCCGCGGTTTTGAGACCGAGGACTCCGCCGTGGTCAACGTCCGTTTTGCCGATGGCGCGCTCGCAAGCATGACCATCTCCGACGCCACCGCCAGCCCCTGGAACTGGGAGGCAACCGCTCGCGAGGATCCGCAGTACCGCCCCTTCGACGCCGACGCCTACTTTATCGGTGGCACCAAGGGCGCCCTGTCGCTGCCCCGCCTGCACCAGTTCTCCTACGACGGCGCCTCCAACTGGCACAAGCCGCTGCAGATGGAGATTCCGGCTGTCGACCCGGCACTGCCGCACAAGATGCAGCTCAAGCACTTTGTGAAGGTTGTCCGCCGCGAGGTCGAGCCCGTCGTGACCCCCGCCGACAACGTCAAGACGCTCACGCTTCTCAACGCTATCAAGGAGGCCGCCGAGACCGGCCAGCTCGTCGAGCTGTAATACTTTAGGGCGGGTCGCGGCAAACTCCTATGCCGAACCCCTCGGCCCGCCACCAACAAGCCCCTCTTCTTCGCCCCGCGAGCAGCCTCCTGCCCGCGGGGCATTTTGCTACCTTGCCGACGATTTTTCTGGGGCGGGGGCCATTTTGCGCCTCAGTCTGATTCGTTCGCCACGAAATGGGCCTATCTACTACGTTTAACCGATCGCCCTTAACCATGCCAAATTTCGCGAAATAAAAACCGACGCTCCTATAAGTTGTCAATAGGCAGTTTGCGGGAGCGCTCCCTTCAATTCGCACAGGAGCTCGTAATACCTCCTCTCCAGTTTCGTCGACCGCCGTCTCCCATGTTCCAGGTGACCGAGTGTGGCCGCGGACAGGCCGAGCTCCGCGGCGGCTTTCTTCTGAGTCACCCGCATCGCCTTGCGCATCTTCGCGAGCTCGGGGCCTTCCGGCGCGGCGCCGTCGGGGTTCGGGTCCATGAGCACGCGGTACACCTCCCGCGCTATGTAGCGCTTCAGGCAGCGGACCGCCTCCCGCCGGGACTTCCCCTCGGAGGTCCGCCTCGCCACGTACCTCCTCGTCCTCTCGTCGTACGCCATGCGCTTGATCGCGATCTCGTAGAGCGCCCAGTTCGCCTGCCGGTTGCCGCCGCGGTTGAGCCTGTGCCGGTCCGTCTTCCCGCTCGACGCGGGGATCGGGGAGGCGCCGCACATCATCGAGAACGCCGCCTCGCCCTTCAGCCTGCCGGGGTTGTCGCCGGCGGCCACGACCAGGGCGGCGGCGGTCGTGGTGCCGCAGCCCTCGACGCCGAGCAGCGCGGGCGCGTTCGCCTCCAGCAGCGCGCGGATGCGCTCGTCGAGGGACTCGACCTGGCTGCGGGCCTCCTTCCAGACCGCCGCGACGGACCGCAGCGAGGCCAGCACGCTCTCCTCGAGCGCGTCGCCCGCCTTCCTCCCGCGCGCGAGCAGCGGCATGAGGTCCTTCGGCCGCTCGCGGCCCCTGAACCGCTCCCTCAGGGCGCTCGGGGCCGTCGTGAGCATCGACTTCGCGCAGGCCACGCAGGACGTGGACGTCGCGACGGCCAGCCTGCGCGCGACGTAGAGCTGGCGCACCGCCTCGACCCAGCCGTCCTGCGACTTCGGCACGGAGCAGCCCCTCCCGGACGCCGCCTTGCGCGCCGCGCGCTCGGCGTCCAGCGGGTCGCTCTTCCCCTCGCCGGGCCTCGCCTTGTCCCTCTTGGGCCTGAGCACCTCGACGACGTTGTACCCGAGCTCCACGAGCCTCCTCGTCAGCCCGGCCCCGTACGACGCCGTGCCCTCGACGCCGACGACCATGCAGCTCCCCGGGTCGCCTATCGCCTCCGCCAGCCTGTCGTAGCCCTCGGGGTCGGCCCCGAAGCTCCCGCTCCGGATCTTCCTCCCGAGGCCGTCGAGCAGGCACAGGACATGCACGTCCTTGTGCGTGTCGACGCCCGCGATGACCGTTTCGCCTTCCATTTTCGCTCCCCTCGGTCTGCCGCCTGCTCCGCGCCCGGGTCTCCCAGACATTGCACTGACGGGAGCGCTACAATCAAGTTGGCTTGTCCGATTGTCCGCGCTCATGCTCCTATTAGGTCATGGCAGGACTCCGGGTCGCGGAAGCCGGGGCGAGACAGGTCGGATTTGAGGACGGCCGAAGAGGCGTCAGCAGGTCAGTGGGTCATCGTCCCGGCATTCGGCATCAGGGTAGCGCTGCGACGCGGAAATCGCGCGCTGTTGACGCGCCCCCGCAGTGCCCGCTTCCCCCGAGGACAATTATCAGTGCAGGTAGACGACTTGCCGATTTTCGGAAAAACCAGGCATGGTCAGCCCCTACTGGTAAAACGTAGTAGATAGGCCGTTTTCGTGGCGCGGTCCCAAAACAGTCTTTTGGGACGGGTGGTATCCTTGGTAGCCCTGTGTCGCAAACGCACCTTAAACGCAAGGAGTCCCATGGATCTTATCGCCCAGCTCGCCCACGAGCTCAACCTTAAGGCCGCCAACATTGAGGCGGCCGTCAAGCTCATCGACGAGGGCAACACCATCCCCTTTATCTCGCGCTACCGCAAGGAAGCAACGGGCGGCATGGACGACGTCGCCCTGCGCGCACTCGACGAGCGCCTGTCCTACCTGCGCAATCTTGAACAGCGCAAAGAGGACGTCATTCCGCTCATCGATGCCCAAGGCAAACTCACGCCCGAACTCGAGCAGCAGATTCGCGAGGCCACGCAGCTCCAGCGTGTCGAGGACCTCTACAAGCCCTACCGCAAAAAGCGTATGACCCGCGCGCAGAAGGCCCGCGAGGCAGGCCTGGAGCCGCTCGCCAACATGATCATCATGCAGGCATCCGCCAAGGGCAGTGCACTCGACGCCGCCGCAGCATACGTCAACGAGGAAGCCGGCTTCGACACGCCCGAGAAGGCGCTCGCCGGCGCGGCGGACATCGTGGCCGAGACGGTGGCCGAGGACCCCGAGAACGTCGCCGACCTGCGTGCCTTTACGCAAAACACCGCAGACATCGTCGTCGAGGCCACCGACCCCACCGAGAAGACCCCCTACGAGCCGTACTACAGCTATGATGAGCCGCTGCGCCGTATACCCAACCACCGCGTGCTGGCTATCGACCGCGGTGAGCGCGAGGGCAAGCTCCGCGTGCGCGTGAACGTCGACGGCGCCGCCGCCACGGCGCGCCTCGGCAACCGCTGGCCCCGCCGCCAAGGCGTCTTCGCCCCCGTCTTTGACGCCGCCATCGCCGACGGCTACAAGCGCCTCATGGCTCCCTCGCTGGAGCGCGAGGCCCGCGCCAAGCTCACCGTCCGCGCCCAGACCGAGGCCATCAACGTCTTTGCCAAGAATCTAGAGGGCCTGCTCTCGGCACGCCCCGTCCGTGGCGCCCGCGTGCTGGCGCTCGACCCGGGCTACCGCACCGGCTGCAAGGTCGCCGTCATGGACGAAACCGGCAAGCTGCTCGACCACGGCGTGGTCTACCCCACCAAGCCGCGCCACGACGTCGCCGGCACCAAGCGCGAGCTCGCCCGCCTCGTCAAAAAGGACGGCGTCAACACCATCGTCATCGGCAACGGCACCGCCAGCCGCGAGACCGAGGAAGTCGTCTCGGAGTTCATTGCCGAGCAGGCGCCATCCTTGCGCTATACGATCGTGAACGAGGCCGGCGCGTCGGTGTACTCCGCCTCCGAGCTCGCGAGCCAAGAGTATCCCGACCTGGACGTCACCGTGCGCGGCGCCATGAGCCTGGGCCGCCGCCTGCAGGACCCGTTGGCAGAGCTCGTTAAGATTCCGCCCCAGTCCATCGGCGTGGGCCAGTACCAGCACGACCTTGACCAGACCGAGCTTTCGCGCACCCTGGGCCACGTGGTGGAAGACGTCGTCAACCGTGTGGGCGTCGACGTCAACACCGCGAGCGCGAGCCTGCTGGGATACGTATCGGGCATCACGTCAAGCGTGGCCAAGAACATCGTGGCCTACCGCGAGGAAAACGGTGCCTTTACCGATCGCCGCCAGCTTAAGAAGGTCCCCAAACTGGGACCCAAGGCATATCTCAACGCCGCGGGCTTCTTGCGCATCAGCGGCGGCAAGAACCCACTCGACGCGACGAGCGTCCACCCCGAGAGCTACGAGGTGGCCACGTCCGTCCTGGAACGCGCAGGCGTTAAAGCCAGCGAGCTCAGCCGCGGCGGCGTGCCCGACATTGAGCGCCGTCTGGGCAGCATCTCGGCGCTGGCAAGCGACCTGGACTGCGGCACCCTGACGCTCATCGACATTGTCAACGAGCTCAAGAAGCCCGGTCGCGACCCGCGCGACGACGCGCCCGAGGTGGTCTTTAGCCGCTCGGCGCTTTCCATCGACGACCTGGAGCCCGGCATGGAGCTCAAGGGCACGGTGCGCAACGTCGTGGACTTTGGCGCCTTCGTCGACGTGGGTGTGCACCAGGACGGCCTCGTGCACATCTCCAAGCTGGCCAACCGCTTCGTCAAGCACCCCAGCGACGTAGTGCGCGTCGGCGACACGGTGAAGGTATGGGTAGAAAAGGTCGATCGCGACCGCAAGAAAATCTCCCTCACCATGGTGCAGGGAAAGTAGCAGCAAAGGTACCCCCTGTAGCGATGTGCAAAATCGCGAGTATTCTGCAAATTCCGCCGTTCCGGATGCCCCTCAGAGGCGAAAAAGCAAGAAACAGCCCCCGTTTTAGCGTCATCAGAGCCAAAACGGGGGCTGTTCCGCGCTTCAACCAGCTGGTAAAAGCCTTTACCTTGCTGAATATTCTCAATTTTGCACGGCGCAGGCGGGGGTACCTTTGTCCACGGCAGAATATGGAAGCCAATCACCAACCTACTGGCAAGTTCGTGTCGGCAGCCCCGGCCTTTCCTTTGCCTAGCGCGACCCTCGCGAAGCGCGTGAACGATAGGGAAAGGAAAGGCCGGGGCGAGCAGCCCGCGGCGTAGTCAGTGTTCGCGTTACGGCAGAATATGGAAGCCCAAAGCGGCGATATCCTTGGCAAAGCCGCGGACGGTGTCGAGCGAGACCTCGTACGGATCGCGGCCGATGTTCTTGCGCTTGGCCAGGATGCTGTTGGGCACCGTGATAATCTGGCAACCGCAGGCTTCTGCCTGGTAAATGTTGATGAGCTCGCGTGTGGACGCCCACAGGACCTCGCAGTTGGGCTTGGCGGCAGCCTTCTTGACCGACTCCGTCATAAACGGAATGGGATCGACGCCAGTGTCGGCGATGCGACCGGCAAAGAGCGAAATAATGGACGGCGTCTCGGCGTCAACGGCCTCGACCATCTCGTCGACCTGCGTAGGCGTAAAGATGGTGGTGACGTTGACCTTGATGCCGTCGGCCGAAAGCTTGCGGACCAGCTCGGCGGTGGATTCACCCTTGGTGGTCACGCACGGGATCTTAACGTAGACGTTCTCGGCCCAGGTAGCGATCTCGCGGGCCTCGACCTCCATGGTCTCGACGTCGTCGGCAAAGACCTCAAACGAAACGGACACATCGGTGATATGGGTCAGGACCTCTTTGGCAAACGCGCGGTAATCCGTCACGCCGCCCTTCTTCATAAGGGACGGGTTGGTCGTGAAACCCTGAACGTTGCCGTTCTCGTACATGTCGAGCATGCCCTCGAGGTTTGCACCGTCAGCGAACACCTTGATTGCCATCTGCCTGATTCCTTTCGCTTGCACATGGGCGTTAAACTGCTAAACACTTTACCTACGTTTATCAAGTCGTGAGCTGCGGGTTTTTATCTTCTCGGCGAACGGTTTTGCAGCTTTACCATTTTTATATCGCCGCCCCAGCGGCAAAACGTTTTTGCCGATCATTGCGTTTGATTCCGTTCACGGAACAGAAGCAGCGCCTCACCGGATCGTTTTCACAATCGCCCCAAAGCAAAAAGCGGTGACGCCTCATTTGAGACGTCACCGCTTCCGTGTAGGAGCCGGTTATCGGAGCTCCGCCCGATTAGGGCTTAACGTACGCCTGGATTACTCTTCCTCAACGTGATTGATCACAGCACCCTTGGTGTGGATGAAGTTGGGGACGAAGGCGACGACCAGAAGGACAGCGAGAATCGCGTAGACACCGGTGGTACCGAAGGCCTCGGCAGCGCGGCCGAGCGTAATACCAATGACGGAGAAATCGAAGTCGCCGAACGTAGTGTTCTTGAAGCCAAAGACGTCAAGAACGGGCAGGAGCAGAGCCGGGGCAAAGGTGATGAGCAGGCCGTTGACGAAAGCGCCAAGAGCTGCACCCTTGCGGCCGCCGGTAGCATTGCCGTAGATGCCTGCGGTAGCACCGCAGAAGAAGTGGGGAACCATGCCCGGGATGATGAAGATGCCCAGGGTAGCGCCCACGATGAACATACCGACCACGCCACCGATGAAGGAGGCAACAAAGCCGAGGATGACGGCAGTGGGAGCATAGGGGAAGAAGACGGCGCAGTCGACGGCGGGGATGGCGCCGGGGATCAGCTTGTTGGAGATGCCCTGGAAAGCCGGGACCAGGTCGGCAAGGATCATACGAACGCCGTTGTAGACGATAGTGACACCGACGGCGAAGGACAGGGCACAGGTCAGGGCGTAGACGATTACATTGTCGCCGCCAGCGGTCTTGGTAACGACCGCAGGATCTGCGATGTAAGCGGCGAAAGCGGTAACCAAGTAGAAGAAGGCCATGGTAAGAGCCGTGGAGATGGTGGTGTCGCGCAGGAAGGAGAACTTCTCGGGAACCTCGATCTTCTCGGTGCTGTTCTCCTCGGCGTCCTTAGCAAAAAGCGTACCGACTGCAGCGGAGATGTAATAGGCGAGTGAACCGAAGTGGCCCATGGCGATTTCATCGCCATCGGTAACCTTCTCGGTGAAACGCTGACCAACGGCGGGAAGCATAGCGCTCACGAGGCCCAGGAACATGCCGCCCACGATGACAAGCTGGACATCCTGGAAGCCAGATGCCTGCAGAACGGCAGACAGCAAGCAAGCCATGAACATGCTGTGATGGCCCGTCAGGAAGATGTACTTAAACTTGGTAAAGCGGGCAATGATAATGTTCACGACGTAGCCGAGAATCAGGATCATCATGGTCTGAACGCCGAGGACGCTCTGAGCCATCGAAACGACGACCTCGTTGTTGGGCACGACGCCGGTGATGTGGAAACCGGTCTCGATGAAGGTACCCAGCGGAGCAAGGTTCTCCTGAACAACAGCGGCGCCGGCAGACAGCATGATGTAACCCAGAATGGGCTTCAGGGTGCCCGTCATCACCTTGTGGGCAGGACGCTTAAGCGCGACAAGGCCCACAAAGGCAAATAGACCCATGATCCATGCTGGCTTGGTCAGAATCGATTGGATAAACTCAAGTATGGGAAGGATGGCTTGCATCTGCGCTTCCTTTCTCTCTAACGTGGGCGCGTTTCCCTCTTCCACAGGGAACCGCCCTTTTTTGTGCCGCTTTAGGCGTTAGCGGCGGCCGCCTTGATTGCCTCGAGGGCGTCTTCGCGGATCTTCTTCTTGTTCACATAGCTGCGAACGATCACAACGTTGCCGTGGAGCTCGGGAGCGAGTTCCTTAACGGTGATGAACAGATCCGGATTTGCGGAAGAAGCACCGTTCAGGTCCATAGACTCAACGTCGGCCTTGATGCCCTCCTCCTCGCAAAGCTCCTCGACTTTGCCAGCGAGCATCAGGCTAGACCCGATGCCGTTTCCGCATACGGTGATGATATGCATGGCAACCTTCCTCTCCTACACGTGACGGTTTTCCGTCTATCCAAAAGCGGCGACGCATCGCCGTGCCATTAAGGCCTAAAAGAATGAACGCATGGTCTCCAAAACCTGCTCGGGCGTATCGCATGCGCTGAGCTTGGCAACGCAGTCTTCGTCCTCGAACATCTGCGAAAGCTCCGCCAAGCAGCCAAGATGAGCCTTGGGGTCGGGTGCGCAAATACCCACGAGCACGTGAACCGGATCGAAATCCTCGTGTCCAAACGCAACGGCAGGGTCAAGCGTGACGATACAGATTCCCGCTTCACTCACATTGCCATCTGCCTGGGCGTGGGGCATGGCGATGCCCTCTTCCAAGACCATATAGGGGCCGAATTTGTGAACCGATGAAATCATGGCGTCAACATAGCTCTGGTCGCATTTGCCAGCGTCTACGAGCAACTTACCGCATGCCCTGATCGCTTCCTCCCAGTCGGAGGCCTCGACGTGGCAGGCAACAAGCTCGGGTTTAAGAAGATCGGTCAGCATGCTCGTCCCCTACTCCTCGGGCAAGATATGAAAACCAAGCGCCTGAATGTCGCGGGCAAAGCCCTTGACCGTATCAAGCGAGTACTCAAGCAAATCTTTCCCGAAATTCTTGCGCTTGGCAAGAAGGGCATTGGGGACCGTAATGATCTGGCAGCCAACAGACTCTGCCTGGAAGATGTTGAGCACCTCACGCGTGGATGCCCAGAGAACCTCGGCGGCGGGCTTGACGGCAGCCTTCTTTACGGACTCCGCCATGAGGGGCAGCGGATCGACACCGGTATCGGCGATTCGGCCGGCAAAGATAGACAGAATAGAGGGGGTCTCGGCAGAGACGGCATCGACGAACTCGTCGACCTGCTCGGGCGTGAAGATGGTGGTGACATTCACCTTGATGCCATCGGCGGAAAGGCGCTTGACCAGCGCGGCGGTGGACTCGCCCTTGGTGTTGAGCGCCGGAATCTTAACGTAGACGTTGTCCGCCCAGGTTGCGATCTCGCGAGCCTCGGCCTCCATACCAGCCTCGTCGTCGGCGAACACCTCAAAAGAGACCGACACATCGGTGATGTGCTCAAGAACCGTCTTGGCAAAAGCACGGTAGTCAGTCACGCCACCGGCCTTCATAAGGGAAGGATTGGTCGTGAAGCCCTGAACGTTGCCATTGTCGTGCATGTCAAGCATGCCCTCGAGGTTAGCGCCGTCGGCAAACACCTTGATCGCCATGTTGGTCCTTTCTCATCTAGCATTATTGCTATCGAAAGCCTTTTTCTTTGTTTCAAAAGCTTTTCGGCTTTCTTTTATAAACTACTTCAAAAGATATCGAAAGCTCAATTGCCAACTTTCCGTGAACGGTCGATTATCGGGCGTGAACGTATCTCACTTTTTTTCGAACACCTTTCAGGCAAGACTCTTTACTGGCTGTTGCAGGCATTCTGCACGTCAGGCCAACTACTAATTACAAATAAAAGCAAGGCGTGTCATTCATCTCGTTCGCTCGATTTCGCCTTGTTCTTTTCATATCGATACGTTATATTTCGATTACGAAAGGCATTTCTTTTGCCTTTCGTTCAAAAGGAGCGACTTATGGCATCAACTTCAGACCTTTCCCCGGCCGAACGTCAGCGATTTATCATGAACTGGCTGGCCGAAAAGCCAAATATCTCGGTATCCGACATCGTTCGCCGCTTTTCGGTTTCGGAAGTTACCGCGCGACACGACCTCGTCTCGCTGGAATCGGAAGGCAAATTGCGTCGCGTACGTGGCGGAGCGGTATCGCTTTCTCGTTCCAATGCCATTTCGTATCCCGAAGAGCGCATCAATGTCCAAGTCGAGGCCAAGGAGGCAATCGCCGCGACCGCAGCAACTCTTGTTGACGATGGCGACGTTCTGGTGATCGACATCGGCACCACGGCCTTTTACTTCACTAAGGCCCTCATGGACAAACGCGATATCACCATCATCACCGGCGATCTTGCTATCGCAAACTATGCCAGCTTTAATCTGCCCAATGCTTCGGTAGTGCTGTTAGGCGGCTCCGTGCGAAAGGGTCACCTTTATCTCGCGGGCGCGCTAACGCTCGACTGCATGAGCAAGCTTCATGCCGACAAGGCATTTGTCAGCGCGGACGGATTCCATCCCGACCACGGCTTTACCGTCGAGCATGACTTCTCGGCCATGATCAAGAGCATGTATCTGACCAACTCAAACCAGGGCTATATGATGGTTGACCAGGGAAAGTTCAACAAGACCAGTTTTTATCAGTCCGCGCAGATCGATGACCTCGATGGCATCATCGTTGATGGAGACAATGAGGGCATCATGACGGCGGCCATCGAAAGCAGCCGCAGTCATCCCAAGCTCTATTTTTCAAAATAACTCAAATGGCCGGTTCGCCCACATCGAGGGCGAACCGGCCATTTATTAAATCAAGCCGAAGTGGCGCATCGCCGTAACCGTGCCGTCGTGTGCGACGTCGTCGGTTACGTAGTCGGCGACTGCCTTGACCTCGGGCATGGCGTTGCCCATGGCTACAGCCGTCTCGACGGCGGCGAGCATGCCCAGGTCGTTGCCCGAATCGCCAAAGCCAAAGGTGCGCGCATTTCCCTCGCGGCCCAGATACGTCAGCGCTCGCGCCACGCCCACGCCCTTGTTGATGCCCTTGGGGCTCAGCTCGCGATTCTGGCCACCGGTGTTGCACAGCTCAAACTCGCGATCGATAAAGCCGTCATCATTGGCTACGCGAGCCAAACTGGGCACATTGAGGCATACCTTGCCCACGCGCAGACTGCCGTCGACGCGCATCTCCTCGGCGCTGTGCACCACAGAAGTGCCGATCAGAGACGACTGCTCAACACCCGCAGGTTCCAAGGCAAAAGTAGCCACGTTGGTCTCGAAAAAGGCCTCAATCCCTGCCGCGGCCATACGGCGTGCAAGCTCCTCGATAACGTGCTCGTCAAAGCAGTCCTCATGCACCACGCGGCCCTCGACCTCGAGCGTCGCTCCCGCCATGGCAACGACGCCCGCGGGGTCGAGCGCGCGCAGGCCATCGGCGATCAGCCACAAGGGACGACCCGTGCAGATAAATGCCTGGTGACCCGCATTGCGCAGGCGATGAAACGCCTCGACGACCGCCTGCGAGGGGCGAACCGCCGAAAAGTCCTTGTCGGTCATGTTGTCGGGATCGAACGACGTCAGCGTGCCGTCCACGTCAAAAAAGAGCACAGCGGGTTCGGGACACGCATCAATCATATGGGTTCCTTTCGAGGATAAGGGCAAACGAAGCATCCATCATATAATGGAGCGACGCAACCAGAGAGGTCACCCATGGAATTTTACGCAAGCTGCCCCGAGGGCTTTGAGTCCGCACTCGCCGATGAGCTTAAACGCCTCGGGCTTTCGCATGTTCGCCGGCTGAAGGGCCGCGCTACATTTGAGGGCGAGCTCGAAGAAGGCTACCGCGCCTGTCTGTGGTCGCGCCTGGCGAGCCGTGTGTTCGTGGTACTCGGGCGCTTTGAGGCGCAGGATGCCGATGAACTGTACGATAGCGTTTACGACATCGCCTGGGAGAGCATCGTCCGCCCCGGCGCCACCATCGCCATCACCGCCCGCGGCGTGACCGAGCAGCTGCGCAACACGCGCTTCTCGGCCCTGCGCGCCAAAGACGCGCTGTGCGACCGCCTGGCCGAGACCACGGGACGTCGTGCCGACGTCGATGCCGCCGACCCCGATGTTCACCTACTGCTTTCGCTGCGTCAGCGTCGCGCGAGCATCAGCCTGGACCTTTCGGGCGACCCGCTGTTCAAGCGTCTGCCGCCCGCTGCGACTCGTGCCGGCGAGGGCGCACACGTGTTGCGCCCCGACTACGCCGCCCTGGTGCTGGCGCAGGTCGGCTGGACCGCACTATGCGAGCGCGAGCTGACGGCCGACGATTACGAAAACGAAGCCCTTCCCACGCTGATCGATGCCTCGTGCGCCGGCGGCGGTCTGCTGCTGGAGGCCGTGAACATTCTGACCGACCGCGCCCCGGGCGCCGCACGCGAGCGCTGGGGCTTTGAGGGCTGGCAGCTGCACGACGCTGTCCTGTGGGAGCAGCTGCTTGCCGAGGCGCGCTCGTGCGAGGCGGCAGCGCGCGAGCGGCAGGCGCGCATCGTGGCCGTAGACATCGACCCCGCCGCCCGCAAGACTGCCGAGCGCATGGTCAAGTGCGCCGGCTACAAGCGTTTTGTCGACTTTTGCGCCGCCAAGCCCGCCACCGTGCTGGACCATGCGGGCGCCGTCGCCGGTGCCGCCGTGGTCGCAGACACCACCGAGACCCCGCTTTCGCTCATGCACGACGCCATGACGCTGGTCGGTGAGCTGCGCCACGCGCCCGAGCTCGCTTCGGCACCGGTCGCCGCGCTCACCCGCGATGGCCTTATGGCCCGCGCGCTCCATGCCGAGCCCGCGCGCTCCATCGCCGTCATGCCCAATAACGAGGAGGCGGCTCTTGAGGTTTGGCCCTCGCTCGACCACGCCGCCGCAGCTTTTGAGGCTGCGACCAGTGCGGATGCCGAGGAGCAGACCGCAGACGCTCAAGACGAAGCCGCCGGCACCCCCATGCCCGAGCCTGCCGCCATGCTCGACCTGGGCGACGGCAAGCCGCTGCCCGTGCTCATCCCCGAGTCGGAGCAGTTCGCCAACCGCCTGCGCAAGAATGCCCGTCTGCGTCGCAAGTGGGCCAAGCGCGAGGGCGTTACCTGCTACCGCGTCTACGATGCCGACCTGCCCGATTACTCCGCCGCCATCGATCTGTACGAGGGCTGCCCGCAGACGCCGGGCCGCTGGCTCGTCATCGCCGAATACGCCGCGCCCAAGACTATCGACCCCGCGCTTGCCCAGGCCCGCATGCTCGACATCTTGGCCATCGCGCCCCGCATCTTGGATGTTCCGGCCGAGCATGTGCACGCCAAGGCCCGCATGCGTTCGCGCGGCGGCTCGCAGTACGGCAAGCAGGGCGCCGGCAAGGGCGGATCGGGAGAACGCGCCAATATCGCACGCCGCCGCCTGCCGCTCATCGAAGAGGGCGGGCTCACCTTTGCCGTCAACTTTGACGACTACCTTGATGTGGGCATCTTCTTGGATCACCGCGTCACCCGCAACCTGGTGCGCGAGCACGCCAAGCAGGCGCGTCGTTTCCTCAACCTGTTCGCCTATACCGGCACCGCCACCTGCTATGCGGCAGACGGCGGCGTCGAGGAGACCGTGACGGTCGACCTCTCGAACACCTATCTGGACTGGGCCGAGCGCAACATGCGCCAAAACGGCTTTGTGGGACCGCAGCATCATTTTGTGCGCGACGACGTGCTCGCCTGGATTCGTGACCAGCGCCAGACGCGCAACCGCTGGGACCTGATCTTTGTCGACCCGCCCACGTTCTCGAACTCGTCCAAGATGGGCCGCCGCACCTGGGATGTCCAGCGCGACCATGTTGAGCTTTTGGCCGGCGTATCCCGCCTGCTCGCACAGGGCGGGCATGCCATCTTTAGCTGCAACCTGCGCGGCTTCCGTCCCGAGACGCGCAAGCTCGCACGCGCGGGCGTGGTGCTGGAGGACATTACGGCACAGACCATCCCTGAGGATTTCGCGCGCAACCAGAAGGTGCACCACTGCTACATCGTTCGCCGCCTGCCTATCGAGGACGCCATGGCAGAGGCCGGCTTTAGCGCCGAGGAGATTGCCGAGCGAACCGAGGAGCTGCGTAACCCCGAGGCCCGCAAGCCTCGCGCAACGGCGCCCGCGCATGCGCAGGCCGGCGACCGAGGGCCGCACGGCAACGGCAAACCCTCCCCCGCCGGCAAGCCCAAAAAGAAGAAGTTCTACGCCAGCAAGCCCAAGGGCTAATAAAAAAGTTGCGGTGGAATACGGACTGTTTTGCCTGGAATGAGGCAAATTTAGACCGTATTTCACCGCAACTCATATCGGGATGGTGGTTGGCGATCTAGCCTTGGGTGACCAATCGGTAACCGATGCCCACGTGTGTCTGGATATAGCGCGGATGCGCGGGGTCGGACTCGATCTTCTTGCGCAGCGTGCCCATAAAGACGCGCAGGCTCGCCAGGTCGCTCTTAGTTGCCGTGCCCCAAATCTCGTGCAGGATAAACTGGTGCGTTAGTACCTTGTCGGCGTTATGTGCCAGCAGGCACAAGAGCTTGTACTCAATCGGTGTCAGATGCAGCTCCTCGCCATCCATCGTGGCAATGCCGGCATCAAAGTCGATATGCAGCTCACCGGTATCGAACGAGCCCTCGGAGGAAACACCGCCCGTTTGCGCATACGAAAGGCGTCTGAGCGTCGTGCGAATGCGCGCGAGCAGCTCCTCGACCGAAAACGGCTTGGTCAGGTAGTCGTCGGCGCCGGCATCGAGCGCGCGGATTTTGTCCGCATCCTCGCTGCGCGCCGAGACCACGATAATCGGCATGCCCGACCATGCGCGCACCGACTCCACCACCTTGACGCCGTCCATATCGGGCAGGCCCAGATCGAGCAGCACAATGCTCGGTGCCTGCGATGAGGCGGCGGCGATGGCGGCATGGGCGGTCTCCACGGCCATATGACGCAAGCCGTGCGCCTCGAGCGCGGCAACAATAAGGTTGCGGACGGCGGGATCGTCCTCAACGACCAAGATGAGCGGTTTTACGGCAGAGTTCGGCACAGCGCTACTCCTTATCAAACGAAACGTCGGCGACGGGAAGCTCAATCGTAAAGACCGAGCCGTGCGGGTCCGCCGCGGCAACCTCTATGCTACCGCCATGCGCCAGCGCAATGGAGCGGCAGAGCGAAAGACCCAGGCCCACGCTGCGATGGCTGTCGGCAAGACCGTGGTTGGCGGTGTAGAACGACTCAAAGATTCGCTCGCGGTCCTCGGGCGCAATGCCCGGGCCGTCATCGGCCACCGAGCACGCCACGCGTCCATCGTCGACGCTAATCGAAATCATGATATGCGAGCCTGCGGGCGTATAGGTGATGGCGTTGTTCACCAGATTGACCACCAGCTGCACCATCAGGCGCGCATCGACGTTGACGAGCGCCGGCTCATCGCACGCCACCACCTTAAGGTCGTGCTCGCGCACGGCAGGGTTCACGTGGCGCAGCGCCTCCTCCACGATATCGTCCATGAGCTCGAGCGTGGTCGACAGGCGCATACCGCCGCCCTCGAGCTTGGTGATGGCGAGCAGGTTCTCGACGGTGGCGTTGAGCCATTGCGCATCCGAGCGAATGGACAAGAGCAGGCCGCGGCGCGTTTGGGCGTCGAGCACGGCGGTGCCGGTCGAGCCCTGGTCGAGCAGCACATCGGCATTACCCGAAATACTGGTGAGCGGCGTGCGCAGGTCGTGCGAGATGGAGCGCAGCAGGTTGGCGCGCAGCTGCTCATTTTTGGCAAGCACCGCCGCCTCCTCGCGGGCCTCCATGGCGCGGGCGCGATCGAGCGCCAGCTCGCCTTCGCTCACGATAGCATCGGCAAGTGTCCGCTCCTCGTGCGTCAGCACGTCGGGCTCGGCAACGATAGCCAGCACGCCCACCACCGAGGCGGGGTCGCCCGAGCGCGCGAAGCCGTCGCCTGTGCGAACCGTCAGGTAGATGCCATAAAACGCCGAGCCGCCGAACGTAGCATCGAGCGGCGTTCCCACATAGGCGGACGCCGAGAGCCGCGGTGGCATCTGCGGCGCCAGCTCGTGCACCGGCGCGGCATCGCCCACGGCCGTGTATGTCGCACGCGGCAGCAGGTCATCGCCCTCGGCGTCGGCGCTGTACCACACGACCGGACAGCCCGAAAGACGCGCCAGCTGCGTGGCCATGGCGTGAACGATCTGCTGCTCGTCGGCGCAGCGCTGCAACATGCGATTGGTCTCGAGCACCATATGCGTGCGGCGGTCGCTGGCGGCAGCCTGTGCCAAAGCGCGACGCAGGGCCAAGGCAATCGAGCTCGACACAAGCGAGACCACAAACATGATGAAGAACATGCCGGGATAGCCGCGGTCGATAAACGACAGCAAGTAGCGCGGGTAGACAAACAAGAAGTTGTAGAGCGCCACGGCGGCAGCCGAGCTCAGCAAGCAATACAGGCGACTGCAGGTAAAGAATGCGCACAGCTGAACGGCGAACACATAGACGATCATGATGCTCGGCGCGAGACCCGGATGGTCGAGCAGCGCGCCCACAATCGTCGCCGCGACCAGCAGCCCCACCGATACGCAGGCGTCATACAGAGGAGTGCGGCGCGTCAGCGTTGTGCGCCGCCACCAAAAGCTATCGGCAATATCGCCGTCCGTACGGACGTCCATCAGCGTTCCGCCCCTCTCTCAAAAACAAAAACCACCACAAAGGGGACAGGCGCCTTTGTGGTGGTTTCCCCTTGTGGTGGTTCCAAGTGTAAAGCCTTTGCAACCTGCGGACGTTAGACAAACAGCACGTGCGCGAGCAGTGCGCACACGCACACCGCTCCAAATACCAGTGCCACGATCGAGATCACGCGGTCGGCCATGTCCATGTTGGCCCGATTCGTAAAGAACCGATCTTCGGCAGCATCGGCGCGTACCTCACGCACCAGCTCGGTCGCAAGATCGCAACCGTCAAGCACCTTTGCATCCATGGTTTCCTCCCAGGACTCAATCCCCGTCAATACAAGCCCGCCCGTTCGCAGACAAACCTCGAGCGTCGACTACGGCCGCTCGTTGGGAGCCAGGCGCTGCATCTTGTTCACGGCCTTGAACTTGGTGAACAGCGGCACGTACTCAAAGCTCACGTTGGAGTTCTCCAGGCCGTACCAACGCGCGGGCGTGCCGGCGGCGCGGCGAATGATGTACTTGAGCGTGATGGCCGTACGCTCGCTGGGCTCCACATCGCTTTCGGGCGCCAGAAGCTTACGGATCAGGACGAACTTGAACGTGCCGATGTTACCCGGATCCTTGTAGACCGAGTAGTCATGCGTCTGCGGCGGCAGCTCGCCGGTGGCAGCCAGGTCCTGAACAACCTGACGCAGGTAGGCATTGACGCGCTGGTTGATCTTGTAGCCCAGGTACAGGTGCACGCGGAACACGTAGTCGGTGCCGAACGTCTCGACCGAATAGGCAAAGGTGTGCGGTTCGTCCATGGTCTCGACATTCACGAACCACCAGGCGCGGGCACGCTTGGGATGCTTGTCCAAGATCGAATAGACGATATCGCGGTCGATGTAGTCGGTATGGGTGTCCTTGGTCAGGTACACGACGTTGTCACTCATGCGCTCGTAACGGTCGTCGTCGCGCAGGCGCTTGAGCTGCGGCAGGTAGCTGCGCAGCGGCAGCAGCGTAAACTGGCGCTGCTCGACCGCCGTGCCGTTGTACCAGCACACCATAATGCCCATGATGAGTGCAGCCATGAGGATGGTGAAATAGCCGCCGTGGAAGAACTTGGTGAGCGAGCTCACGAAGAAGAAGCCTTCGAGCAAAAGGAAGAAGGCCGCGAAGATCCACGGAGCAACCTTGAGCTTGCGCTCCTCGTGCAGGTAGAAGAAGAGCAGCAGCGTGGTGCACATCATAGTCAGCGTAATGGCAAGGCCGTACGCGGCTTCCATATGCGCCGAGTTCTGGAACAGCAGCACCACGATGACGCAGCCGACAAGCATGACGTTGTTGACCATGGGGATGTAGAGCTGGCCCTTGGTCTCGGCAGGGTAGAAGACCTGCATGTGCGGCATGAGGTCCAGACGGCTGGCCTCGGACACCAGCGAGAATGCGCCGGTGATGAGCGCCTGCGAGGCAATGATGGCCGCAACGGTGGAAAGGCCTACGGCAAAGGGACGCAGGCCCGGGGCGAGCATCTGGTAGAACGGGTTGAGGTCGGCAATGCCCATGAGCTCGGGGTTGGCAGCGTTGTTCATAAGCCAAGCGCCCTGGCCCATATAGGAAAGCAGCAGGCAGCACTTAACGAACGGCCAGGTGGCGTAGATGTTGCCGCGGCCGACGTGGCCCATGTCGGAGTAGAGCGCCTCGGCACCGGTGGTGGCGAGGAAGCAGCTGCCCAGAATCATGATGCCCGCGTGGTTGTTGGGGCTCAGCAAAAAGGCGATGCCGCGCACCGGGTTGAGGCACAGCAGCACGGCGGGGTGCTGGAAGACAAAGAACAGACCCGTGCCGCCCAGGAACAGAAACCACAGTGTCATGATGGGGCCAAAGGCGTGACCGATCTTGGCCGTACCGATGCGCTGTACCAAGAAGAGCGCGATGATGATGGCGAGCGTAATGGCGACGACGCGGCCCTGGTCATCGCCCAGCACGGCATGGACCGCCGGGATGGTGCGCAGGCCCTCGATGGCCGTGGTAACGGTAACGGCCGGCGTCAGGATGCCGTCGGCGAGCAGCGCGGCGCCACCCAGCATGGCGGGGATGATAAGCCACTTGCCGCAGCGCTTGACCAGGCTGTACAGGGCAAAGATGCCGCCCTCACCATGGTTATCGGCGCGCAGCGAGATGAGCACATACTTGATGGTGGTCAGCAGCGTGACCGTCCACACGACAAGGGAGAGCGCGCCAAGCACGAACTCCTCCGTCACGCTTCCGATGCCGCCGTTGCCGGCAACGAGCGCCTTGGTTACATACATAGGGCTGGTGCCGATATCGCCGTACACCACGCCCAGCGTGACGAGCATCGCCGAGATACTCACAGGAATAGCAGCGTGCGAGGCTGCCTCCTTGGCCTTTTGTTCCATAAGCCGGTTTCCTCCCAACTTTAATGTTCGAAGGGATTATAGGCAATCGGCCCATGTTTGAATGCACTGTTTTCCCAGCTAAATAAACATTTATACGGCCTTTAGGCCACCTCGGCGATATGGAATGTGACAAAGGGACTGTCCCTTTGTCACATCGCCGCATTCGTTACTTGCCGAGCCAGTTTTTGAACCACCACTCCATGGAACGGCTCATCTCGGCCATAAAGGGGCTCGTGTGCTTGCGGGTGTAGATATCCACCACGCGCTCGCCTACCTCGCGGGCATGCGGACGGAACATCGCGTCCATCTCGGCCACCTGCGCGTCCATGGTCGCAGCATCGGCGCGGCAGTAGCGCTCCTCGTGCACCAGGTTCACCACGGGATGCGCAATAGCCGGGCGCTCCTTGCGGGGCGTGCCGATGATGAGCATCGACAGCGGCATGGTATAGGGCGGCAGATCGAGCAGCTCGGCAACTTCCTCGGCATTCTCGACGATATCACCGATATAGCAGCTCCCCAGGCCCAGAGCCTCGGCGGCAACCACGGCGTTTTGCGCGGCGATCACGGCGTCCTGGGCCGCGATGGCAAAGTCGCCCAAACCCGGCGCGCGGCGGGGCGCCTTACCCGTGCGCTCGACAAACTCGGGCTCAAAGCAGCCCACGTGCTCAAACAGATCGATCCACTTGGCATAATCGACCACAAATATCAGTGCCCAGGGCGCCTTGGCGATCATGGGCTGGTGGTCGCACAGGTCGGCCAGGCGGTCGAGCGTTGCCTGCTCGCGGATGCTCACGATGGAATACATCATCATGGCGCCCGCCGACGGCGCACGACTCGCCGCATGCAGAATCGCCGCCCGCTGCTCGTCGGTCACCGCCACGGGACGGTCATCGTCATCACGCGCGAAGGCACGCGTGGAGGAACGGTGCTCCAACGTGTCCAGCACCGCATTGCCCGTCGTCTCGACCGGATAGCCGCACGTATCCACAGCCTTGGTGCAAACCTGCTCGTTCATCGCCTCATCCTCGCTAATTCTTTAAGAAGCCTTTACGTTTCCGTGTAATTTCCGTCCATTATCGCGCAGGTCGCCACTCCATTGCGCCACACCGCCACACGTGCGCGTTAATATGGCTGGTTGTTGTGCGCAGCCACCAATTGCAGCGCATATCTTAGTAACAATCGGGTAAACCCCCGCTTTCGTAGGTTTTAGTTTGTGAGGAGTCTCAGCATGTTCGCTGCCGCCATCTCGCTCGTCGGTCTTGCGGCGACCGTCTACCTTGTCTTGCGCGAGGCCAAGGCCATTCGCGCTCAGTCGGGCACCGTTGCCAAAAGCGCTCTTGGGTGGAGCGTCGCCTTCGGTCTTTTCCAGGTCTTTTTGACCATTTGGGGCGCCATTGGCCTCGTCGCCCAAAACGAGCCGCTCGCCTTTGTGATGCTCATCCTGACCAACGCCATCCTCACCGGCTGCGCTTGGGCCAGCATCGCACGCGACCGCATCGCCCCGCGCGTCTTTGCGTTCGCCGCGCCCGACGCCCCCGCTCCCACCGGCAAGCTCGCCCGCCTGCGCGGCGCCTTTGTGGGCAAGCCACTCGTCGCCGCCGTGCTGTGCCTGCTGCTCGCCGGCGTCTTTGCGCTGCTAGGCATGGAGGTATCGTCCAACCACGACTTTACCTGGGTCTACCCCCTGTGCATCCTGCTCGAGTGGGCCATCATCACCACGCTCATGACCGGCCTGTTCTTCCTGTTCCAGCGCCACGGCGCAGCTCCCGCGGTCCTGGCCTTTGCCCTCTTTGTCCTGGGCATTGCCGAGTTCTTCGTCATCACGTTTAAATCCATGCCCATCCAGCCGGGCGACCTTTCGGCCATCTCCACCGCCGCCGCGGTCGCCGGCACCGGCTACACCTTCTCGATCTCACTGTTCTGCGTGCTGTCCATGGGCTTTACCGCCATCGCCATGCTGCTGTGCGAGTACGCCGGCCTGGTGGCACCGCACCGTCAGAAGGGCGCCGCCAACGCCAAGCGCATGCTGCTCACCAACCTGCTCGTCGCCGTACTGTGCCTGGGCGGCGTGACCGCGCATGTCACGCTCATCGACTACTACAACACCCTCGGCATCACCGTCTACACCTGGCGCCCGCTCGAGAGCTACTGGCGCGAGGGCTACCTGCCCGCCTTTATTAGTGCAGCGCAGTCCATCAAGCCGCCCAAACCCGCCGACTACTCCGTCGACGATGCCAAGGCCACGCTCAAAAAGTACGCCAAGGCCTACGACAAGTCCGACGCGGCCAAGAGCGACGAGCGCGCCGCCGCAAAGGAGCAGTTCGATAGCGAGAAGCCCACGGTCATCGCCATCATGAACGAGACGTTCTCCGACCTGTCGATCTACCAGAACATGCGCGCCGGCTACGAGGGCCCGCAGTACTTTAAGAGCCTGTCTAACTGCCTCAGCCGCGGCAAGCTCTACGTGAGCGCCTACGGCGGCGGTACCGCCAATACCGAGTTTGAGTTTATGACCGGCAACTCTATGGCCAACCTGGACTCGGGCGTGTACCCCTACACCATCTACAACATGGAAACGACCGGTAATCTGGCAGAGCAGTTCAAATCGCTCGGCTATTCCACCACGGCCATGCACCCCAACCACGCGACCAACTGGAACCGCGAGAACGTCTACAAGGACTTTGGCTTTGACCAGTTCCTGTCTATCAACGATTTCCAGGGAGCCGACACCCTGCGCGGCATGGTGACCGACCAGGCTACCTACGACAAGATTCTTGAGCTGCTCGACCAGAACGCCGATCCGCAGTTTATCTTCGACGTGACCATGCAGAACCACTCGGGCTACGATACGGGCCTGCTGCCGGTCGACAAGCAGATGCACCTGAACATCGACACGACCGACCTGGACGCCAAGACCGTCGAGGACGGCACGCTATCCGATGTCGACGAGTATGTCTCGTGCATCGAGCAGTCCGACCAGGCGCTGCGCTACTTCCTCAACGCCTTGAGCAAGCTCGACCGCAAGGTGGTCGTGGTGTTCTGGGGCGACCACCAGCCGTTCTTCCCGTCCAAGTTCAATGACAAGTGGTTTACCGGCGAGGACGACGCTACGCATCAGGAGCGTCTGTGGCAGACCGACTACATCATCTGGGCCAACTACGACGTTGCCGGCTGCGACCAGACGAGCGAGGTCGACGACCTGTCCACCAACTACCTGTCCACGCAGCTTATGCAGCTGATCGGCGCACCGCTGACCGACTACCAGAAAGCGCACATGACGCTGCGCGAGTCGCTGCCCGCCATCAACTCGGTCGGCTACGAGGACGCCAGCCTGCGCTGGGCGCTCTCCTCCAACGTCACCGGTGACGATGCCGCCGCCGCAGCCGCCACCAAGGCGCGCGAAGATTACGCCAAGATGCAGTACTACGAGATGTTCCGCGACGGCAAGAACGTGTACACCGAGCACTTCCAGACCGAGGCTAACGAGACCGACCCCAACCTGGCACCGAATACGACCAAGATCAAGTAGCGAGCCTGTATCCCGGTTCGTCTGCCCGGACGGCGCGGAACGTAAGGTTCCCTGCTCGGACAGTCCTGCGCAAGACGAAGGCCACATTAAGTGGCCTTCTTTGCGTGCGGAACTCGCGATGAACCTTATATGCCTCCGCCTGGACAGACGCCCTGTTGTTGGAGCGCGGCTTGTCATGGGGGTATCCGCAACATATATAAGTTGAAGGCCACGTCTTGTGGCCTTTTTTGCATCCGGAAACCGTGTCCCAGAATTCACGTCCGGAGTGGGATGCAGTTTCCGCTTACGGCCCCGTTGGGAAACTGCATCCCACTCCGATTGCAAATTCCGGGTCGCATTTTCCACCAGAGCCCTCAACCGGAAACCGCATCCCATTCCAAAGGCAAATTCCGGGACACACTTTCCGAAACCCCATCCATCCGGAAAGCCCGTCCCACTCTGAATACATCCAGCGAACGCATGCGAGTGTGTCGTCCAGGACGGTCTCGTCATCGGGGTAATGGAAAATGTCACCCCAAACGCCTGCCACGGTTGCGCCTACAAGTGTCAAGAAAAAAGCCTCGAGAACTTCGAGGCTTTCACATTTGTATTGTTTTGCACGAAGGATCGCGGACGGCGAAGCTACTCGCCCAGCACGGCCTTCTTGGCGGCTGCGGCCATGTTGTCCAGGTCCTCCTTGGTAGGATGGTCCTTTGCGGCAACCCAGTTGTCGAGCAGCATCTTATAGCGCGCGTTGTCGGGATCTTGCTCGAGCATGGCCTCGTAGCGCTGCTTGACCGCGGGACCCATCTTGCCCTGGCACATCGCCCAGCCCGCAAGCTCGGCATCCCCAGCCAAATTGGAAGTCACGCGATCAATAATCTGCTGGTAATAGCTCTGGTCGGCCCCAAAACCGCAGGTGCCAAACAGGAAGACGCGCTTGCCGTGCAAGGCGGAGAGCAACGCCGCGACCGAAGGCGTGCACGCGCCCTTGTCGCACCAAAAACCGACGAGCACCGTGTCGGCCGCGCAGGCGCCCTGCGCCTCGAGCGCAACCTGATCTGCATCCGCATCGTCGCTCAACGCCGCGGCATGGACAAACTCAACACCCGCAGCCTGCAGAGCGCGCTTGATCGCGCCCGAAACCATCCTGGTATTACCGCTCTTGCTGTTAACCACCAAAGAGCACGTCATAGTCACGTTGCCTCGTATCCCCCAAAACTAAAGCCACTAATGCAATTTATTAGATGAATATCTTAGTACTAACGTGACAGATGTAAACCACCGTCTGTCGATTGATTAATTTGCCCCACGGGCTTGCTCACTGGGCAAACTGGCTGCGATAGAGTTCGGCGTAGAAGCCGCCTGCCGCTAGCAGCTCGTCGTGCGTGCCGCGCTCGATAATCTGGCCGTCGCGCATCACCAGAATGCAGTCGGCGTTGCGGATCGTCGACAGGCGGTGCGCCACCACAAAGCTTGTGCGGCCGGCCATAAGCTCGTCGAACGCCGCCTGCACCTGCAGCTCGGTACGCGTATCGATACTCGAGGTCGCCTCGTCCAGCAGCAAAATCGCCGGGTCGGTGAGCATGACGCGCGCGATGCACAGCAGCTGTTTTTGACCCTGGCTAAACGTGCCGCCGTCCTCGCCGATGACCGTATCGTAGCCGCCTGGCAGCTGCACGATAAACTTGTGCGCATGCGCGCGCTTGGCAGCCTCGATAACCTGCTCGCGTGTGGCGTCGGGACAGCCGTAGGCGATGTTTTCCGCCACCGTGCCCTCGAACAGCCAAGTGTCCTGCAGCACCATGCCAAAGGCACGGCGAAGGCTTGCGCGCGTGTAGTCACGCGAAGACCGGCCATCGACCATGATGCGTCCGGCATCGATATCGTAAAACCGCAGCAGCAAGTTGATGAGCGTTGTCTTGCCGCAGCCCGTGGGGCCGACCAGGGCAAAGCGCATGCCGGGCTTGGCCTCGATGCAGATGTCCTGCAGCAGCTTGCGGTCGGGCACGTAGCTAAATTCCACATGCTCAAAGGTCACCTCGCCCTGCGGGACGGCAAGTTCCACGGCATCCTCCGCGTCGAGCTCCTGCTCGCGCGCATCGAGCAGCGCAAACATGCGGCGCGCCGAGGCGTACGCGGTCTGGATCTGCGTAATGACGTTGGTGACCTCGTTGAACGGCTTGGTGTACTGGTTGGCGTAGGACAGGAAGATCTGCACGCCGCCCACCGTGAGTGCCGCGGGCACGCCCGTGATCACGCCCACGCAGCCAATCACGGCCACCACGGCATAGATGATGTTATTGATAAAGCGCGTGCCGGGGTTGGAGAGCGAACCCATAAACTGCGCGCGCTCACCTGCCGCATAGAGCTCGGCGTTGAGGGCATCGAAGCGCTGCTGAGCGTTGGGACCATAGGCAAAGGCGTCGACAAGTTTCTGCTCGCCTACGTACTCCTCGATATGACCACCGAGCTGCCCTTGAATACGCTGCTGTGCCGTAAAGCTTTTGTTGGAAAGCTTGGCGATAGCACCGGCTCCAAAAATGGAAAGCGGCGTGACGAGTACCACCACGAGCGTCATGGTCAGGTTGATGGAAAGCATAAACGCGAGCGTACCCACGATGGTAATAACACCGGTGAAGAGCTGTGTAAAGCCCTGCAGCAGACCGTCGCCCACCTGATCGACGTCGTTGACCACGCGACTCATGAGGTCGCCGTGGGCATGGCCGTCGATAAAGCTGAGCGGCATGCGGCTGAGCTTGTCGCTCGCCTCCACGCGCATGTCGCGCACCGTTTCGTAGGACAGGCGGTTGACGCAATAGCCCTGCAGCCACTGAAAGGCCGCAGCACCTACGACGACAATCGCGAGCTTGGTGACAAGCGGCAGCAGCGCATCGAAGTCCACCTGTCCGGCGGCGACGATAAGGTCGATGCCCTCGCCAATGAGGATGGGCGTGTAGAGCTGCAGAATCACGGAGATGGCGGCACTCACAAACGACGCTACAAACGAAATGCGGTGCGGGCGAACATAGCCCAGCAGGCGGCGGGTCACCGCACCCACGGGATAGCGCTCGGGATCGCCGGGCTGGCGCGGACCGTCGCCCAGGTCGTTGAGGTTATCGTTACCGGACACGTTGGCCGTCATCGTGGCGACCGAACCGGAAGAAGTATACGGATTCATCTAGCAGCCCTCCTTTGCGCAGGCGGATGCGGGGACGGTTGGGGCGGACGCGGGCGCCGCACTCCCCTGCTGGCCCTCGAGTTCCTCGCGGCGAAGCTGCGACTGGCAAATCTCGCGATAGAGCTGGCAGCTTGCATACAGCTCGTCATGCGTGCCCAGGCCCGCAACCGAGCCGTGGTCGAGTACGCAGATCATATCGGCGTCGCGCACGGTCGAGACGCGCTGGCTCACAATAACCGTCGTGAGCGGCAGCCCGCCCTCGGCGGCACCGCGCATGCTGCGCTCGCGAATGGCACGGCGAAGCGCCGCGTCGGTCTTAAAGTCGAGCGCCGAGGCGGAGTCGTCCATGATCAGGACCTGTGGCGAGCCCACCAGGGCGCGCGCGATGGTCAAGCGCTGGCGTTGGCCACCGCTGAAGTTCTTACCGCCCGCCTCGACCGGGGCATCGAGCCCCTGCGGCTTGTTGCGCACGAACTCGCTCGCCTGCGCCATGTCGAGCGCCGCCCAGAGATCCTCGTCGGTCGCAGCCTCGTCGCGCCAGGTCAGGTTGCTGCGGATGGTGCCGCTCACCAGCGACGCGCGCTGCGGAACGGTCGCGACCACACGGCGCAGCTGGTCGAGCGGCCAGGTGCGCACGTCGGCGCCCATCACGCTCACGCTGCCGGTGCCCGCATCGTACAGGCGCGGGATGAGCGAGACGAGCGTGGACTTACCACTGCCCGTACCGCCAATAATGCCGAGCGTCTTGCCCAGCGGGAGCTCCAGGGTCACATCGTTGACGGCGTTGGCAGCGCGGGCGCCAAAGGAGAAGCTCGCATGGCTCAAGCTCAGCGCAGGAACTGGAGCGACATTGCCCGGCTTGGGCAGCGCGACCGACTGATTGCCCTCGTCGGTGATGCTCGGCACGCAATTGAGCACCTCGTTGATACGTGACGCACTGGCGCTCGCCTTGGTAAAGACCACGACCAGGTTGGCGACGTACACGATGGAGATCAGGGTCTGCGTCATGTAGTTCACAAACGCCATGACCTGGCCCTGCGTAAGCTCACCCACGTTGACCTGGATGCCGCCCACCCACAGGATGGCGCACACGCCCAGGTTCATCACCAAAAACGTTACGGGGTTAAGGATTGACGAGAGCTTGCCCACCGCGATGGCAGTATTGGCCTGATCGTCGGCGGCCTGGGCAAAACGCTCGCACTCGTGGTCCTCGCGTACAAAGGCGCGAACCACGCGGGCGCCCGAAAGGCCCTCACGGCAAATGAGCGCGATGCGGTCGAGCTTTGCTTGCAGCTGCTTGTAGTACGGAATGCAGCGCGCCATGACAAACCAAAACACCAGGCCGATGGCGGGCGTGCAAATCAAAAAGATCATGCCGAGCTTAAGGTCGATGGCAAGGGCCGCGACCATGGAGCCCACCGCCAGGAAAGGCCAGCGGATGAGCATGCGCACGCCCAGCGCCACGGCGAGCTGCACCTGGTTGACGTCGTTGGTGATGCGCGTGATGAGCGACGGCGTACCAAAGCGGTCGAGCTCGGCGTAGCTCAGTTTGTTGATGTGCTCGTAGAGCGCGCCGCGAATGTCGGTGCCCATGCCCTGCGAGGTCAGCGCCGCCATCTTTTGGCAGGCGAGCGTAAACGAGATGCCGATCACGGCCATGGCGGCGAGCACCATGCCGTAGTGAACGACAGCGTTCACATCGCGTGCGCCGATGCCCTTATCGATCATCTGGGCAATCACCAGCGGCGTCAGCAGGTCAAAGATCACTTCGATCAGCTTGCACGCAGGGCCAATCACCATATAGCGGCGAAACTTACCGCCAAAACGCCTGAGCAGCTCAATCATAAAAAGGCGCTCCCTATCATCATTCACACTCAATTCGAACCATGATAGTACTGCCGCCCCAAAAGACGAGTAAACAGCTCGTTATTTCTGGCGAGATTCAAGAGCAGGTAAACCGCCTGATATACTTACCTTAGTGCTACCAAGTGAGTCGCCAACCCTTGAAATGAGGTGCCGAGATGAACGACATTCTCGCAAGAAGAGCAAGACGAGCAACTATGGGCATCGCCCTTTCCGCGGCACTTGTCGCGGGAATCGCCCCCGCAACGGCGATCGCGGCAGAAATCAGCTCCCCCACCGATGCAGTCGCCTTGCAGACAGCGGCCGCGAACTCGAGCGAAACCGCGGCCACCGAAAAAGAAAAAGCGTGCGCGGCCATGCAGGAAGCGCTCAAAAACCTCGAGGCCGCAAAAGACGCCGCAAGTCCCGAGAAAATTGCGGAAATCGATACTAAAATTGCCATTTTTCAAAAGAACTACGACACTAATTTGGCGCGAGCTGCCATATATAAGGAATCCCTTCCTACCATGCAAGCGGACATCGATGCAGCCCAATCCGAATGCGATAAGGCCCACAACCGAACAAGAGACCTTGAGGCAGAATTAAATAAAATCCCCCACACGGATTACGAAACTAGATGGCAGTTGGAACTGGCGATCATGGATGCACAAGAGCAAGAATCTCGTTGTGAAGATAATCTTGAGCTCTGCCGAATGCGCCTCGAAAGTCAGAAAAGCCTGATTTATTTCTTAGAAAGCGAAGTAGAGTTTAATAAAACCCACCTCGACGGAGAAACAGCCAAGCGAGATACGCTCCTCGACAATTTGAAAAAAGCGCAAACGGCTTATGACGACGCCCGCAAGGCATACGAAGAGGCAAAAGCCGCAGCAGACAAGGCCACCTCGCCCGAGATAACGCAACCCACCGAGACAACGCCTCCCTCCGGCTCGACGCAACCGGCCGAGACGACACAGCCCGCCAGCTCGCCCGCGACCGGCAAAGACGCAGCACCGAGCTCCGCCAAGCAAGCGAACTCGAGCAACGGCAAGCAAGCAACTACGACCGCCGACAAGCTCGCAAACACAGGCGACACAACGCCGAGCGCAATCGCACTAGCAGGAATCGCCGTCGCAGGACTCGGAATAACCGCCACAGCCACACGCCGCCTCAAGAACTCAAAATAGCCGCCGACCCTTGAAATGAGGTGCCGAGATGAACGACATTCTCGCAAGAAGAGCAAGACGAGCAACCATGGGCATCGCCCTTTCCCTGGCACTTGCCGCGGGAATCGCCCCCGTAACGGCGATCGCGGCAGAAACCAGCTCCCCCATCGATGCAGCTGCCTTGCAGACAGCGACCGCGAACTCGAGCGAAACCGCGACCACCGAAAAAGATAAAGCGTATGCAGCCATGCAGGAAGCGCTCAAAAACCTCGAGGCCGCAAAAAAGACAATTGCGGAAATCGATGATGACATTGCCGCTTCTCAAGAGCTCTACGGCACTATGTTGGCGCAAGCCGCCGAATGGAAGGAACCCCTTCCTGCTATGAAAGCGAACGTCGATACAGCACAAGCCAAATACGATGAGGCCAGCAACCGGGTAAGCAAGCTTCGGGCAGAATATGCCAAGGCACGTGAAGCACTCGGCGACGAGGAGCCTGACAAAGCTACTATGGAGCATCTTAAGCAGTTGCGCAGTGAGATCGTAGCGGCAGAAGCGCAAGAAGGATCTTGCAAATCGGACCTTGACAGCTATCGGCGTAGGCTCGAGATCCAGGAAGGACAGGTTGAGCATTTCGAAAGTGCGGCGGAGGAAGCCAAAGCCCACATCGACGAGGACATAGCCAAGCGAAATGCGCTCCTTAGCGATTTGGATAAGGCGCAAACGGCCTATGACGACGCCCGCAAAGCATACGAAGAGGCAAAAGCCGCAGCAGATAAGGCCACCTCACCCGAGATAACGAAACCCACCGAGACAACGCCTCCCTCCGGCTCGGCGCAACCGGCCGAGACGGCACAGCCCGCCAGCTCACCCGCGACCGGCAAAGACACCCCAACAAGCTCCACCAAGCAAGCGAACTCGAGCAACGCCAAGCAAGCAAATGCGACCGCCGACAAGCTCGCAAACACGGGCGACACAACGCCAAGCGCAATCGCACTAGCAGGAATCGCCGCCATGGGGCTCGGAATAACCGCCACAGCCACACGCCGCCTCAAGAACTCAAAATAGCGGCCAACGGTTATTGTCTCCGCCAATCCGCAACCCCAGAAACAAAAGAGGCCCGTTTCCCCAACCCAGGGAAACGGGCCTCTTTAACTGCAAAATCCAAGCAACAGCACCGCCGTCTCTTGAACCACGTAGCCATCAATGCCCAGGCAACGCCAGCAAGCAGCACAAAACACGGGATTCAATTCTGCAGCTTGCGCCGTTGAACTCCACGAGCCTGCCCGTGTAGACGAGCCCGGGCACTCCGTCCGCTAATTTGATTGAGATGGATCGCTCCTACTACGCGAGCATTGAGGTCGGGCAGCGCAATGTCAGCCTTTCAAATCTCAAGAAGATTACCGACGGCTTTCACATCACCATTTCGGAGCTCATGCGCGGTGTCGAGTAGATGATTCTCATCTGACTTGGCTCGTTCATGTTTAATCTGTCTCGTTAACCGAAATATGCAAATCTGGTTAATCAAATAATTGAAATCTGGTTAAATGAAAACTGTAAATTTAGTTAAACGCGCTGGTAAGCAATGGTGAAAACTATGCCAAAAAAGTACTACGCTAGAATTATCGAAAATGAGCTCGACCAGATGCTTGGGATATTCGGTGCCGTTCTCATCGAAGGACCTAAATGGTGCGGGAAGACAACCACGGCCGGGACCCGTGCGGCGTCCAGGCTCCTCCTCATGGACCCGTCGCGCAACTTCGAGAATCGCTTCCGTGCCGAGACGGACCCGGCGCTTGCCGTTTCCGGCGAGGTGCCGCGGCTGATCGACGAATGGCAGGAGGTTCCGAAACTTTGGGACGCGGCACGGTTTGAGTGCGACAACCGCGGCGGCGAGCCTGGCCAGTTCATATTTACGGGGTCGGCGACACCGCGAGACAATGATCGGCCGATGCACAGTGGCGCTGGAAGGTTCGCTAAATTGCGCATGGACACCATGACGCTTTTCGAACTTGGGAAATCTAGCGGTGCGGTTAAGCTGTCGGGCATCATTTCTGGCGAAAAGTTCAGGGGCGCCTTCGGATCGATGGGTTCTGCCGAGATCGCCGAGCGCATCGTTTGCGGTGGATGGCCGGCGTCGATTGGGCGTGACGCGCGAATTGCGTCCGCGACGGCAAAACGATATATCGAGATAGTCGCTGAGGAAGACATCCCCCGCGTCGATGGCTCTCGACGAGATCCTGAGAAAGTGAAAGCCGTCATCGCGTCGTTGGCGCGCAACGAATCCACTCTTGCGACGCTCAAGACGCTTGTGGCCGATTTGGGTGGCGACGTATCGAGACAAACAGCGGCATCATACATATCCCTTCTTAGCAGATTGAGTTTCGTCTGCGATATCCCCGCATGGAATCCCGCGATGAGATCTCCGGTGCATCTGAGGGAGGCGCGTAAGCATCATCTTGCCGACCCGTCGCTTGCAGCGGCTGCGCTCGGGGCGACTGTGGAGACGTTGTTGTCAGACTTCAAGACACTTGGGCTGCTTTTCGAATCGTTGGCGCTCCATGATCTATGGGTCTATGCGAGGGCAAACGGAATGGGCCTTTATCACTATCACGATTCCCGCGATCTTGAGGTCGACGCTGTCATAGCGGCTCCAGGTGGGATGTGGATTCCCGTTGAGGTCAAGCTCAGTTCCGCTCAAATCGAAGAGGCATCTGACAATCTTGTTGCCGTCGAAGAGCGGATGGTTGCTGCCGGAAACACCCCGCCGGTTTCTAAAGTAGCGATTATTGGATTTGGTTCACAAGCCTATGTTACCGACCGCGGCGTCCAAGTTGTTCCATTGGACGTTCTCGCGCCGTAACGCTGCGGGCGAAGTGAAATCGACGCATCTTTTAGATTTCTTCAATTTGTGCGTAAACCAACAATGCCGTAATTACGCTATGTCGTTAGTGCGAACATCGCATCTTCAGTAGTCGAAGCTCGTTCGCAAACGGGCCTCTTTACTTGTAAAAACAGATGGCTGAGTCCTAGGCCCTTTCGACACCACCTATATTGCGAATCAGCACCGCCGTCTCATGAACCACGTGGCCACCGCGCTCCCGGCAACGCCAGCAAGCAGCACAAAGCACGGGATTAAATTATTCAGATAAATGCGCCTTACGGGTGATTTTTGGACGATTTGGCCCGGCCGGCGGCGAGATATTTGGTAGTCGAGCGATCCCGCAGGCGCAGCCGAGGACCAGCGAGACACCAAATGCCTCGCCGCCGGCCGGGCCATGTCGCGGTAACAAAAAAGCGCCCGTGCGTTCGATGGATTCGGATGCCCGACAGAGGCTCCTTATGGCTGCTTCCTTCCGGACCTGACCAGATTCGGAACATGTCGTCATCCGAACCCATCGAACGCGCTAGGCGCTCGGTATATCTTACCTGCTCCCGCCCAACAGGGCAAGTGGGGCGAACCCATCGGATGGATTCGCCCCACTCGTGCATATCGCTAACGGCGCCTGCGGTACAGGACCGCGCCGCCCACTGCGGTCAGCGCGCCGATGCCGGCCATGACCGCGAGCGCCTCGACCGGTAGGCTGCGGTCGCCGGTGTCGGGCATGCCGCCCTTGGAGCCGTCGCCGCCGGAGCCGCTGCCGGAGCCGTTATCTGAGCCGCCGCCCGAGCCACCGCCCGGCGTACCGGGGTTCTCGGGGGTGCCGGGCTCCTCGGCGTAGCTGTTGGTGAAGACTGGCGGCACGTTGGCGTCGCCCTCGTAGGAGACCCTCGCCGACAGGTAGCCCGTCTTGGTGCCGTCGGCCGCCTCGTCGCTCACCGTGACGACGATCTTGTGCACCGCCTTGTCGTAGGTCACGTGCGCCCGGCCGTCGTCGACCTCGCTCACCGTGAAGGTGTAGGTGCCAGCCTGCTTGAAGGTCAGCGCATCGAACGTGACGCTGCCGTCCGCGGCATTCTTGGCGGTCGACATGACCTTACCGTCCCGGCTCTTGAGCTCAAAGCCAAACTGGCCCGCCTTGAGCTCGGCGCCCTTGAGCACCTTGGCGGCGCCCAGCTTGAGGGTGACGGGCGCGGCCTCGTAGCCGTTGGTGAACGTCACCGAGTCGTCGCCCGTGGGATTGCCCTCGGCATCCGCCAGCTCGTGCTTGACGGTAAGCGCGCCGTTTTTGGCATCGGTTACCGTCGTGCGCACGCGGTACGTTGCCCTGTCGTACGTCACGCCGCCCGCCGTGCCGGCGACCTCGCGCAGCTCGTAGCTGTGCATGCCGGGCGCGGTGTAGGTGACGGGGCTGAGCGCGACCGTGCCGTCGGCGGCGTTCTTGCCCGTCGCCGCGACGCTCTCGCTGCCGTCGGCGTTGATCTCGATCAACTGGAACTCGCACTCGCCCTCGGCCAGGTCGCGGCCCTTGAGCTTCTTGTTCACCTTGATCTGATCGGTGACGGAGCTCGGCGTCGGGTCCACGCCGTAGGTGTTGGTGAACTCGAACGCGCCCTTGCCTTCGGGCGTGCCCTCGGCGGGCAGGACCTCCGCGGCGAGCGTGCCCGCGTTGGTGTCCTCGACCACCTTGACCGTGAAGGTCCTGGACGCCACCGCGTCATTGACCACGCCGTCGACCGAGCCGGACTCGCTCACCCGGTAGGCGAACGTCTTGGAGCGCAGGCCGTCGCCATCGATCGCGGCATCACCGAGGTCGCTCGGCTGCTTGAACGTGACGCTGCCAAGCTCGACGTTGCCGGCGGCGTCGTTGGTCGCCTCGGTCACCGTCTTGCCGGAGGCGTCGACCGGGGCGGGCGCGCCGTCCAGCGGCGCGATCTTAAAGGTGTACTTGCCCTCGATGTCGGCCTGCGTGAGGCCGAGCCCGGCCTGGCCGAGCGCCAGCGTCTTGGTGCCCGCGAGGTCGACTGTCGCCTCGTTGGTGCCGTAGCCGTTCACGAACGACAGCGTGCCGCCGGAGCCCTCGGGGTAGACCACGGCAGTGTCCAGCCCGCCCTTGCCGTTATCGGTCACCTTGACCGTGATGTCGAAGCTCGAGGCGGTCGCCGTCACGCCCGCGGGCAGTCGGTCCGTGCCGTCCTCGGATACGGTATAGGGAATGGCCCATGAGCCGTCGGCGGCCCTGGTGGCGGTGCCGTCCGCCACCATCTGCTCGAGAGTGTCGGTGGTGTAGGCGATGGGCGAGAACGCGAGCCCCGCGGCCTCGCCGTCGCCGGAGGCCCGGTTGGTCGCGGTCGCGACCACGTCGCCCTGGGCATCGCGGACGGAGAACGAGAACTCGCCTGCCGCCGCGGCGCGGCCCGTCAGCGTCTTGGTGGCGTTAATTGCCACGTTGCCCTCGCCGCCGAGCGTTCCGGTGGCCTCGTAGGAGTTCTGGAACGCGACCGTCACGGGCGCGGGCGTCTCCGTGGCGTCATCTGCCGTGGAGACCTCGCTGCGGGCGACCTCGACACCGTCCTTGGCAACCGTGGTCGTGACCGTGAGCCTGCCCGTCGCGGCGTCGTAGCCGGGCGCGATGGTCACCGTGCGCGGCGCGGTGTCGTTGGTGTAGCCCTCGCCGCCGAGCTTGGTCTCGGTGACGGTGAAGCTGTAGGTCTTGCCCGCGTCGGCGTCGGTGAACTTCACGTCGCCGCCCGCGGCACCGCCGATGATGTCCATCAAGTCGGCCTTCCCGTCATCGGCCGCGGCCACGGCGTAGGCGTCCCTGCCGGTCTTGAGGCCGAGCTTGGCGGCCGTCTCGGCGTCGGCGGTCACGGTGAAGGCGAACTGCCCCGCCTCCATGGCGCGGCCGGAGAGCGTCTTGGACAGGCGCACGCCCGCGCGGGCCGAATAGTCGAGCTCGGTCGTGTAGGTGTTGACGAAGTCGCCGCCACTCACCTGCGCGATCGCGGGCGTCGTGGCCGTGAGGTTACCGGAGCCGTCGTCGGCCACGGTCACTGTCATCGTGGCGACATGGCCGTCGTAGTCCACGCCGGCGATGGCAGAACCGTCATCGGGCCTGACCTCGCGCACCGTGTAGGTGAAGGTCTTGGCGCGCACGCGCTTGCCGCCGACCTCGGCGAACTCGGCATCCTTGATGTCATTGAGCGTGTAGCGAATGGAGCCAAAGTCGAAGGCGACCTTATCGCCCGCCTTGGTGCCGGCGGCAGCCGTCACACTGACGGTCTTGGAGCCGTCGACAGACCCCTCGGGCATGGGAGCGCTGCCCTCGCCCGTGAGCGCGAACTGGAAGCTGTCGCCCTCCGCCCAGTCGCGGCCCTCGAGCGCCTTGGTGAAGAGCCCCGCGGTGGAGACGTCCCTGCCCTCGGTGGCCGTTCCGTACGTGTTGGTGAACGCGACGGTCGCGCCGTCCTCGGTCACGGCGCCTTCGGCCTTGGAGCCGTCAGCCCCGTTGACCGTGGTCGTGTAGCCCTCGGCGGCGTCCTCGGTCACGGTGTAGCGCGCGCCCACGGGCAGGCCGGCGATGGTCTTCTCCTCGCCGTCCTTGAGCGTGAAGGTCGCCTTGCCGTCCGTGAACGTCACGGCGTGCTCGCCCTTGCCGAAGGTGCCGGAGACGGGCTCGCCGTCCCCGTCGGTCAGCGTGACCGTGAAGCCAAACTCGCGCTGGCTGTCGCCGCCGACGACCGTCTTCTTGACGGTGAGGCTGCCAGTCTTGGCGGTGTTGGTAAAGACCGCCGCCTCGACCGTGCGCTCAACAGCGTCGCCCGCATCGTCGGTCAGCTGTGCAATCTTGGTCTTGGCAGACAGCTTACCGGCACCGTTGTCGGTCACCGTAACGGTGGCACGATAGGTGGCCTTCGAAAACGTGAGTGCCGCCTCGTCACCCGACTGCTCGGTAATCACATAGGTATAGGTACCGGGCTTGGTGTACTCGATGGTACCGAAGTTGCCGACCTGGGCATCCTTGTGCAGCCCAATCGTCGACACGCCGTCTTTGACGCCCTTGGGCATAGGTGCCTCGCCCTGGGCAGTCAGCGTCATGGTAAAGGCATCCGATGTCATCCAGTTGCGTCCGGAGATCTTCTTTTGCACCTTAAAAGCGTTTTCCACCTTTGTGGACTCCACGCTGTAGACGTTGGTGAAGCCCACCTGCGTCGCCTGTCCGACGGTACCCTTCTGGGAGTTCGCCTTATCGACAACCGCAAAGCCGTCCTCGCTCGTCATGAGCTCACCCTTGGAGTCGAGCTCCTGCACCTCGTAGTGCGCACCTATGGGCAAGGTAACCGTGACGGAGCCGCCAGCCTTGAGCGCGATGGTGTCACCGCTCTTGATCTGTCCGCTTACATAAGTGCCATTGGTGCCACTGGGGCGACCGGCGTACGCAAAGGTGCCGGCCAGAGGCGTTGTGCCATCGGCCTGGTAGAGCAGTACCTTAAAGGTAAATGCCTTGTTGGGCGCGGTGATGCCTTCGGCGGCCGTGACCGTCTTGCTCAACGTCAGGCGCCCGTCAGAGACCTCATCGGTAGTGGTGTTGGTCTTGACGGCAGGGTTGTTGCCGACCGTCACCGACGCCTGGTTGGAAATATTGCCCGAAGCGCCACCGCTCTTAAACGCGTCCTCGGTCACGCGAACCTTAAACTGAACCGTGCCCTCCTTGCCTGCGGGAACGTCCTTCAACGTCCAGGTAAGGCTGCCGTCATTGTCCTTGGAGCCGGCATCCTTATGGTCGCCGGCGAACTCTACGAACTCGGTTCCCGCGGGGACGGCATCGGTGATCTTCACCGTGGCAGACGCGCCCTCGGTGTTCTTGTAGCCGATGGTGTAGGTGAGCTCATCGCCCAGCTTAATGCCCAAGCCACTCGAATCCTGAGCATCACTCTCGGACTTCTTGGGCACGTAGTTGGTCGTGGTGCCGGTATAGCTCTTGTTGCCAACCGTAATAGTGGCGGCGTTTTTGACGGTGCCGACAGCGCCCTGGGCATCCTCCACGGCGTCCTCGGTAATCTTGACGCGCATGCGCACCGAACCGTGGCTGCCCGCGGGTTGCTTACCCAGGTCCCAAGTAAGCGACTGTCCGCTCGCGGCGCCCTTATCGGCACACTCGCCCTCAAAGGCCTCGAACACAACGCCGGCAGGAAGCTTGTCGGTCACGGTCACGTTGGCCGGAACCAAGTTGCCATTGGCATCGGCCTCGGTGTTGACCCAGTTAATGGTGTAGACGTAGGAGTCGCCCACGGAGAGCAACTGCCCGTCGATGTCCACATCGGGCTTCGCAACCGTGCCGATCGTCTTGACCTTATCGCGTGTGTTGTGGAAGACGATCTTGCCGTTCTCGGTACCATTGCGATAGGTCACCTTGGACGTAAGCTTGCCGTTGTTGTTATCGGTCACCTCGAGCAGCACGCGGCACGTCGCGGACGTGTCCACGGGACGCACGCCCTCGGGCAGGTTGGCCAAGCGCTCTTTTGCCACCAGGTTAAAGCTGTAGGTAGTGGTGTGGTCGGCATTGTGTTGCTTGGTGGCAACACCATCCTTCACAGCGCCAGCAAGGTCAATCGTCAGCTCATGGGATCCGCCGAGAGCGCCGCCAAGCTTAAAGTCAACCTTGCCGAAGTCGACCGTGGCGATACCGTTATCGCTCGCCTGGGTCTTACCCTCATCCATCTTTTCGAGCGAGCCATCGGTCTTCTCGGCATACAGGTCAAACGTATACTGACCCGCCTCAATCTTGTCGCCGGAGTCCATTACCTTCTCGGCAGCAAGACCGTCGAATGTTCCGGTCGCGATGTAGCTGTTGGTAAAGGACACCTGGGCCTTGGCGGTACCGCTCTCGGAGCTAAAGGTATTCGCATCGCGGGGCTCTTCAACGTCGTTGGCGTCATAGTGCTTGACCGTGGTCACGGTATAGAGCGAACCGTTATCGCGCTTCTTAACCGCAATCTCTACCTTCCAATAGGTGGAGTCGTATGTATAGCCGCCCCTACCGCCGCCATTCTCGACAATCTTGTAGGCAAACGTCTTGTCCGCATCGCCCGTCGCGAAGGTCAGGCCGCCCAAAATACCGGTGTGGGACGTGCCATCGGCCTGCGGTTCATCGTTCGTAACGGTGAGCTTACCCTCATCCGCGCGCAGCAGCTTGTTGAGCTTTTCGATTGAAGCATCGTCTTCGCCCGTCACCGTAAAGCCAAACATGCCGGCATGCAGATCGTGCCCGTTAAGCGTCTTGACGATCTCCAAACCGCCCTGGAGCTCGTAGCTCGTTGAAGTTTGGTAACTATTGGTAAAGATGAAGCCTTCCGAGCCGGTCGTGCCATCGGCACGCGCTACAAGTTTGCCGCCCTCATCGGTTACGGTGACCGTCACGGTATAGACATGCTGGTCATACTTCCACTCGCCAAGACCGCTGTTCGCAGCCACCTCGTTAATAGCGAACTTATACGTGCCCGGCTTGTTGAAGGTGAGCTTCGAGAAGTCAAGCTGGTAGTGCTCCCCGTCCTTGAGGCCCTCCTTCGTTTGCTTCTTCTCAGCGTAGCCGTTCTCCGCACTCATCGAAGAGCCGGTGATGAGCTTGCCGTCGATAGCAGCCTTGGTGACATCATCGGCCGCGGTCATGGCAAAGGTAAACTTGTCCGGAGCATTGGCACCGGCAACCACCTTGGTCACGGACGGAGTATAGGTTGCTGCCTCGGCGACCGTATAGGTGTTCTTGAATTTGACCGTCGCGACACCGGTAGACGTCGCATCCGACGGGTAGATCCACTGGCCCTCGAGCTCGTCCTTGCCATCGACCTGCTTGCTTACCGATGTCGTGACCCTAAGCGTGCCGTCGCCGTTATCCGCTACGACGGCCCTAACCGTATGGACCGTCTCGTCGTACGTATAGCCCGTCGCTTTGTCGTCAATCTCGCTCACCGTATAGGTGAACGTCTTGCCGGCATCATCCTGAGTGAAGGTCAGCCCGCCCGCAGGTACCAAACTTACGGTCTTGGGAGCGTTGGCCTCGACATTTGCGGTCTCAAAGACCTTGCCATTCGTGGAAATGCCAACCTTGCTGGCAGACGTCTCGTCAGCAGGCTTGACGATATAACGGAACGTGCTCTTAGGCGAGCCAAAAATGGTCGCGTCCTTGGGATACGTCAACGTCTTCTCGATCTGCAAACCGCCATTGGCGCCATAGTCGAGACTTGCCGTGTAACGGTTCACAAACGAGACAGCAGGCGTCGTGGCGCCGGTCTCACTTGCATCGTACTGCTGCACGTAAGTATGCGAATCTTGCTTGAGCTCGACGATCTTTTCGTCCGTCAGCGCGCTCGCGTCGGCGCCGTCGCCCAGCAGCTCCGTCACACCCGCACCCTTGAGCACGGTCGTCACGGTGCAGAGCTTAGCGGGGTCGTCCTTGCGTGCTAGAACCTTGACGAGCACGATAGCGTCACCAGTGTAGCCGGTGTCATAGGCGTAGCCGGCAGCAGCAGCAGGCTGGTTCTCGTGGATGCGATAGGCAAACGTATGGCCCAGATCCTGCTCCGTGAGTTTACGGGCAAAGAGCTTCTCCGCCCCACTCGCGCCCACCACGGCGCCGGACACGCCGGCCTTCGCCGCCTTGTTGGACAGGTTGGCCTCGGCGCCATCGACCGACGTCTGGACGCCGTTGTACCAAAGGCCCGTCACGGCAAAGGTAAACTGGCCCGCGGTAGAGGCGCGGCCCTCAAGGGTCTTGCTCACCGTCACGCCGCCAAAAGTGCCCGACGCATGGTATGCGTTGGTAAAGGCGGCCTTGTCGGTTATGTCCTTATCCGTATCGGAGGCGCCGGTGTTGGCGTAGGTCACGCTCGACACGCGCAGCTTGCCCGTGTGGTTGCCCGACTCGTCCAGATCGGTCACCACGACGGTCGCGCGTGCGGTGTGCTTGTCCATGGACATGCCCGCCTGGCCATCCTGCGCGGCATTCTCGGTGATATTGAAGCTAAAGGTGCCCGCACGGTTGAACGTCACGGTCGGCGCGGCTTCGGCGCCAAAGGCGAACGAGGCAACGCGTCCCGACTCGGGTGCGCTGGCGACAGCCCGGTTGACGCCGATGGCAACAGCCCCATCCGTTACCGCCTGCTTTGTGGTCTTGCCCAAACCGGTCGCACCGGCATCGTCCGTAGCGGCAGCAAGGTTAAAGGCATAGCTCTCGCCCTGATTCCAGTCACGACCGCTCACCGTCTTTTGGCCCTGTAGGGTCACGCTCGTGGGATCCACACTATATATATTGGTAAAGGAGGGCGTGACATTCTTGCCCAGCTGCTCTACCGAGTTGTTTTCTGCGGCCTTGTAGTACTCGATCGAGGTCTGGATGCCAGCACCCTTCTTGGCGTTGCGCACCACGGCGTAATAGACCGATCCGTCGTAGGTCATACCTGCGATGCTGCCGGAATTCTCGGCAAACTTGTACTCCTCGGCAAACTTGTAAACGTAGGCACGTCCCGCATCAGGCTTGGCGATATAGGAGATCGCCGGCCACGTCACCGTGCCGTCGGCGTTGTTGCTCACTTTCATGGTGTTGCCCTCGGCACCCTGGGGCATGGGAGCCTTGATGCTCGCGTCGACCGCATCGGGGCTGAACGTTGCGTTGATATCCGCAAGGCCGCCAACACCCTCGAGCGTAAAGCTAAAAGCATTCTGGGCAAGCGGGAACGTCCCGGCATTGTCGGTCAGGATCTTTAGAGCATGGATGATGATCTTCGCTTCGTGCGTATCGTAGCGGTTGGTGAAGGTTGCGATCTTATCGGCGACCTCGACATTCTTCTCGGTGCCGGCATCGTCGCGCACCTGCTTCATCGTCACGCTCTTAACGACCAGAGCACCAGCTTGGTTGTCCTCCACCTCGACCGTCGCGGTATAGACGGCGGCAGAATAGCTTATACCATCTGCCCTGGCATCGGAGCCGGGGATAACCTCCGAGATGGTATAGATGTAGGTGCCCGGCTTGGCATAGGTGATGGCGCCAAACGTTGCCGTCTGGGCTTTGTTGGTGAGCTCGACCGTCGACACCTTGCTCTTGGCGCCCCTGGGCATGGGAACGCCGTCCTCGGCCGTAAGCTGCACGGTAAAGATATCGCCATCGGCCCAATTGCGGCCCTCGAGCACCTTCTTGGCGCTCAGACCATCCTTGGCCTCGAGCGTTACCCGACTGGCGCTGTATTTATTGGTGAACCCAAGCGTGTTGCTCGCGGGAATCTTTCCGTCCACGAGTGCGCCAATCGTGCCCGTGATGGTGTTGCCGGTTCCCGACTGCTCCTCGCCACCGGCTGTACGGCTCACAAGCCTAAAGCCGGCAGGAAGCACCGATTCGTCGGCAGAGCCGGTCACGGTGTTAACGATGCTCGCCAGCACGTTGCCATTGGACGCTTCGCCCTTGGTGGTGAGCTCGCTCACGCTATAGCTGTCGCCCTTCTTAAGGTCGTACACGCGGATGGTCTCGCCGGCCTTGATGGAATGGGTATAGCCGTTCTTGAGCGTAAAGGATTTGCCCACGGCCTTGCCACTCGCATCGAATACGTGCGCCTCGTAACCCTTCTGGGACTCCGGCAGGGTGAACTTAAATGTAAAGGTCAGGTCTTCGCCCTTCGCATCCTTGGTAGGCGCGGTAAGGCCGTCGTCTGCCGTCACGGTCTTGGTCACTTGCAAACGCGCCACACGACGGTCGGTATACTGCACGGCCGTTGCCGTGGTAAAGAGATGGTTGAGCTGAAGCGTACCGAGGTCAGTGCCATTAGCATCATCGTCTTGGTAAAGGGCCATGCGGTTGATGCCCGTGTCAGCATAAATGATTGCCAGCTGGCCGTCGCGGTCGCCCTTGTCCTCGACATAACGCAGAACGGTTTTGGTGCCCTGCGTTGTCTTGTCATAGCGCATGTGCATCAGGCCGTCCGCAAGAGTCGGCGTCACGCCCTTGGCAGCGCTCGTCTGGTCCCACGTCAGGTTGCCCTTGGCGTCTGCACCAGTCGCGCCCTGCAGCTTGCCCTTGATGTGCGTAAGCGTATTGTCGATGGAGTCGGGAGAGCCAAACTGCGTCAGCGAGGCAATGAGCGAACCCGGGCCGCTCATACTGCGCACGCCGTCGCTCTCTATGCCGGCGTCTACGTACACGCCCGAATTGTCCACGATCACCTTGGTGATGGTGGAATTTATCTCGTAGCCATCCGGGCTCATCGATTCACGCAGGTAGTACGTGCCCTTGATAAGGGGCGCATGCTTTGCGGAATTGAGCGGGAAGCATGCCGCACCCTTAATCTCGTACGGATAGGTCATGCCATTTGCCTGCATGGTGTCATACGGCGTGGCGCCAGGCCTAATGGCATAGGTGCTAGGGCTATTGCCGGTAACGTCGTCTGCCTTGTACAGTTGAAACGTCGCGCCGTTGACGGGCTCACCCAAGTCGTCGACCTTCTGCACAAACAGACGATTCTGGACGTTGGTGAGGTGAATCACCGTAGAGAACTGCCTGTTTATCGACTGGTATTGAACCATGGAGGTGTTCTCCGTGGTTGCCCCTGCCAAAGACGATGCCGTGGTGTGATACACCGCCACGGTATATTCCGCCTCCGACTTATTCGTCATCATGGCGGCGTACTTTTCGATATCTCCGGGCAGCGACCTAACCGTTACCTCGTAGTCGCCCTTGGTGTTGACGGCAAAGACACTCGTATCCGCCGATTCAGCAGCCTCGACGGCGCCAGCGATGCCATGTGCGGAGCACAGCTTGTAACCATCGAGCGGATTGCCCGTGACCGCCGTCCACGCGTCTTCGCTTGTATGATCCTCGCTCGTACCAGTACGCTTGAGCACGACGGCAAAGGTCGTACCCGAGCTAATGGGGTTATTCTTATTGTCCGTTGTTTCTTTGGACAGGGAGATGGTCTCCTTGGCAGCCAGATAGCCACCGTTCAGCCACATGCGGCTGCCTGTCCATGGGCTGCCGTCGGCCGTGGTGACCGTTGTTTCCGGTGCAACAACCACGCCGCCCGTGCCACTCGCCGCGGCCTGCTTGTATTGCAGATGCAGCTCACCTGGCGTCGCGGTGGTCGACGAGGTCAGACTCGAGCGATATCCCTCGGGCAGGCCTTCCTCTTTGAGTACAAAGTAGTCGCGCCCATCGGCATGCTCTTCATCGAATGAGAGAACGGAATCATCCGACTTCTCATCCGACTTCATGAGTACCAGCTGGCCATTGGCCTTCGTCGTACCCCGGGCGACAGGCTTGGCCCCGTCTGGCACGGTCCAGTTTTCATCGGACTGGTACAGAGCGAAGGTTGCGCCCTGGACCGCCTCACCGTTCTGGTCGACCTTCTCGACCTCGGACGACGGCAGGGTGGTGAGGTTGAACTTGAGCGACATGTTCGATGCGCCCGCGCCGCGCTCCAGATAGAAGAAGCTCAGGGTGTGCTTGGTGCTATTGCTGAAGGTGTTGCCGGAGAAGTTGGTGGTATCCGCGCCGGCAGCTTGGAACTTCGTCTTGATGTTGGTTGTTTCGATTTCTTTCTTGGTTCCATTCGCGCCGTCAATATGACCGACTTTCACTTCACCGGTAGCAAAGTTGATCTTAAGCGTTGCTTTCTCGTGAATGCCGCCCAAGTCACCCACGAGCACACCATCGATATAGACCCACACGTCGTCGTCGCCCGAGAACTCAAAAATCATGTCCTCGTTTTTGGTGGTCTTGCCACCGTTAGGCTGGACAAACTCCGTGGTCATGGACATGCCAAAGTGATGGTTGAGATCCGTGCTTCCATCAACGATCTTTTTAGGGGAGAGGTTGTTGCCGTTCTCATCAAAAACCTTGCTTGCAGAGTCAAAGGGAAAGAACTGGCCCAGATTGGTTTCTTTGCTCGCATCGCCCTTATATACGCCCGCTTTATCGTAGACGTCAAAGGAATTGGTCGTGAAGTTATACACAGCGTAGTTGCCGTTAGAGCCGTTAGAGCCGTACGAGTCGTAGACGTAGTAACCATCCTTGAGCTGGAAGAGGCCCTTCACGTTGCTGTAGACAGCCTTGCCATCCTGCTTGCCATTTGCCTGACTGTCATTATTAAAGAGATAAGCCAGCGACTCGTCGGTGTAGTTAACACCCTGGCCTTGGGAGGCGTAGGTGCCAGCCTTGATCTCCGGATAGCCCTTTACAAGCTGGTCCTTAACAAACTGTAGGCGACCGTAGCCAGCAGTACCGATTTTGCCCGTCCACTTGTTAATGCCCGTGCCAGCGCCACCATTGAACTTGAGCTGATGGTCTTTATTGATGCCGGTGTTGTTATTCTTGTTGTCGTTGTTTATGTTCTTCGAGCTATCGTTGTCGCCGTCCACGACCCAGTAGTCGAACAGATTGACCGTGGTGCCGGTAGGATTCACGGTCTGCACGGTATGGTTGCTCAAGGGAACCGTCTGGTCGGCCGACGCGGTCGTCGCACCAAGCATGAGCGCGCACGCTGCCAACGGAACGGTCAAAACCCTTAGAGCACGCTTGGCTGTATTGGTTTTTGTGCCCAAAGGCTTCAGGATTTCTCGAGCTTTCGCATATACGCGATTCATGAAGGCCTCCCCAAATCCATGAGGACGGCAAGCAGTAGCTCGTTATATGTGTGTCGTCGTCCCCATCGATGCAAATATACGCCCCCCGCGCAGAAACGCAAGGCGGGTCATCGCAATATACTTAAAAGTGTAGCAATTTGGGTGACCCGAAATCGCCTATCAGGTTGCAACTCAGGCCCTAAATCGAACCATTCGCGCCACCAAGGGGACCTGTCGAGATAAATCCACCGGCAATCCTTGCCCCTACCGTCCCAAATTAGCTGCTCGAAGTTGCGGTGGAATAGTTCCTGTTTGGCTGCTCAAACCGCAAAAACAGGAACTATTTCACCGCAACTTATTGAGGGATGCGTTTTAGATGCGGGCGAGGTCGTAGGCCCGGGCGGCTGCTTCGCCGGCGCAGATGAGGTTGGTTGTGGCTTCCTGCGGATCGAGTGCTTGGTCGAGGGGCATGGGCTTGCGGCAGACGGGAAGCACCAGGTCGACACCCTGCTCATATACCGCGTCCAGGTTGTCGGCACGGCCGCCCACGACGGCGACCACCGGCTTGCCGTAGCGCTTGGCACGGCGAGCCACGCCCACTGGCGCCTTGCCGGCGGCGGATTGCTCGTCCATGTTGCCCTCGCCCGTTATGACCAGGTCGACATCGCGTACGCGCTCGTCGAACCCAACAAGGTCGAGTACCGTCTCAACGCCCGAGCGCAACTCGGCGCCGAGCGCCAGCAGCGCAGCGCCCAAGCCGCCGGCAGCACCCGCACCGGGCACGCCGAGCACCGAGCCAAACGTTCGCGCACCCTCGGGCACGCGCAACAACCCTTGAGCCCGAGCCTCGACAATCGCCGCATCGAGCAAGCGGCCGTAGCCGACCATCCAGCTGTCGTACTTGTGCAGCGCCTCGGCGTCGTCCGTCGGCAGGCCCTTCTGCCCGCCAAACACCGCCAGTGCGCCACGACGTCCCACAAGCGGATTCTCGACATCGGAAAGCACGACGATACGCACACCATCCAGTGCCCGTACCGCCGGCACCAGATCAACACCGGCCACTTGCTCAAGGCCCGCGAGCCCCGGCGCAATATCGCAGCCACGGCCATCAACAAGATGTGCGCCCAACGCCTGCAGCATGCCGGCACCGCCATCGTTGGTGGCGCTGCCGCCCAGTCCTATATATAGCGTCTTCGCCCCCGCGTGAACCGCGCGGAGCATCAGCTCGCCCACGCCATAGGTTGTAGCAGCCAGTGCCGCCGACTCCGTGCAGGACGAATACCCAATACCCGCAGCCTCGGCCATCTCGATGACAGCCGATTCGCGCTCGCCATCCACCAGCATCCGGGCAGACACGCGATCGCCCAAGGGACCTGCCACTTCGCAGGTCACGATCTCGCCGCCGCACGCGGCGACGGCGTCGAGCGTTCCCTCGCCACCATCCGCCAGCGGCAGCGTGCTCACCTCGGCATCGGGCCACACGCGGCGCACGCCCTCGGCAACCGCCGACTCCGCCTGCGCGCTCGACACACTGCCCTTAAAGGAGTCGATCGCCAGCAGCACGCGACGCGGTCGGCGCTGCACGGGGCCAAAGTCGACCGCCGCACCAGCAATCTCGTCGGCATCAGCCAGCGCCACGGCATGAGCGGCATGCGCCTCAAGATCGGACCCGCAGCCGCAGCCGCCGGAATCCGCGCCGCGCAAACCGGCAAAATAGCCGCTCAGCACCGCGCGGCACTCGTCCGCCAGCACGCCGGCCGTCACATTAAAGCGATGGTTCAGACGCGAATCGGCATTGAGGTCGTATAGCGAACCCAGCGCGCCCGCCTTGGCATCGGCCGCGCCATACACGCAGCGCCCCACGCGCGCGTTGACCATAAGGCCCGCGCACATGCAGCAGGGCTCGAGCGTCACATAGACGGTGCAGTCGGAAAGGCGCCAGCGGCCAAGTGCCTGAGCGGCGGCGCATAAGGCCGCAAACTCAGCATGCGCCGAGGGGTCTTGATCGAGCTCACGACGATTGTGCGCCCGTGCGACGATCTCGCCCGCGCACACCACCACGGCACCAATGGGCACCTCGCCCACCGCCGCGGCAGCGCGCGCCTCGGCCAGCGCCTCGCGCATGAACTTCTCGTCGATTTCGGTGATCGTCATCGTTCGCCTTCCCTGTTGCAAATTCAAAACGATGCTATCATTACGACTCACGGAGAGATGGCAGAGCGGTTGAATGCGGCGGTCTTGAAAACCGTTGAGCGCGAGAGCGTTCCGGGGGTTCGAATCCCCCTCTCTCCGCCACTCTTAGTGATGTACCGGCGTCATGGTCCGCTCAAACAGCGCATCGACCACGTCGGCAATCTCGGGTCGGCGCTCAAGATCGTGACCCGATTCCCACCAGTTTGTGAACAGCCGAATAATGCCGCCGGCGATAAACTCCGATGTCATCTCGAGCGATACGGGTGCCAAGGCGCCCTCGTCAAGTGTGCTCATCACGCGCTCGCGAATGGAGTGGGCAATGCGGTCGCAAATCATGCTGGTCAGCATGCCCGACATGCTGCTCTCCAGGATGTTATCCATGAGCTGCTCGTGTGCCAGAATCATGTCCATGGCGTCGGCAAACACCTCATGGCGAAGCACGCGCACGTCGTCGGCCGACGCCGCGCTCCCCTTACCGGTCCGCTTTTGCGGCAGCCCCGACATAAGCTCGTCGACATAAAAGGCAAAGTAATCGTTCTTGTCGCGAAAGTGCTTGTAGAACGTCGTGCGGCGAATCATGGCGCGTTCGCACAGCATGGCAACCGTCAGGTCCTCAAAACGATGCTCCTCGAGAAGCTCGGTGAAGGCGTCGAACAGGGCACGGTAGGTTTTCTTAATGCGCAGGTCCATCTGCATCGCCATCCTCAGGGCAAAGACAACGCTCGTCAATCTGTCGCATATCTTACACCTGTACCCCGCCCCTCGCCGAGCGGTCGACCTTACCGAAAACATAACGCTTACCGGAAAGTTCGGCACGGCAAAACGTTGCGGGTATACTAGTAGCGTTATACCAACGGCAGCTGGCGCATGCCGCCGCGGCCATTCGAAACGGAGACATCATGCTTCCCGTCATCATCGGCATCGTTGTTGTCATTGCGATTGTCTGCGCCATCGCCGGCATCTACAACAACATGGTCACCAAGCGCAATCGCATCGACAACGCGTGGCAGAACATCGACACGCAGCTGCAGCGTCGCAACGACCTGATCCCCAACCTGGTCGAGACCGTCAAGGGCTATGCCAAGCACGAGCAGGAGACGCTCTCCGCCGTAATCAGCGCGCGCAACACTGCCGTCAAGGCGACCACGCCCGAGGCCAAGATGGAAGCCGACAACGTGCTGACCGGTGCCCTGCGCCAGCTTTTCGCCGTTGCCGAGTCCTACCCCGACCTTAAGGCAAACACCAACTTTACGCAGCTCCAGGCGTCGCTCGAGGATACCGAGAACAAGATTAGCTACGCACGCCAGAGCTACAACGACTGCGTGCTCAGCTACAACAACGCCATCCAGACGTTCCCGGCCGTCATCTTTGCCGGCATCTTCCAGTTTAAGGAGCGCCAGGGCTTCGAGGCCGCCGAAGCCGCCCGCCAGGCCCCGACCGTCAAGTTCTAACAATCACGGCCGAGTCTTAATCGGGTATATGCATAAACCGCCCCGTCGAATGCATACTTCGACGGGGCGGTTTCCTTTTTCGCGTAGGTCCCCCTCTAAGCGCCGTGCATTTTTGGGAGTATTCAACATAACCAAGGGCATCGGGCGCCACGACAAAGGCCAAAGACCGCGAATATCCCTGCAAATCACCCGCTGTCAGCCCATAACCCCGCCCATCATTCGTAGAAAACATCGAGAAATCCCGATTTTTTGCCCGAGGTCGGTATACAGGGGCCTTCGATTGCAGAATACTCGCAAAAATGCACGTCGCCACCACCCCCACATGGCGCGAACCAAAACAAAAGAGCGGCCTAAAAGGCCGCGCACCATCTTTAATTCAGATCTATATTGCCCGTAACGGCAGCGCCGAGGTAACGCAGGCCCGAGGGCAACCTTCCTTCCCGGCGCACTCCGCAGGACGCAAGAAGCCCTCGCCGCACGAAGTGCGCAGCGAGGGCTTCTTGCATGTCCGAGGACGCGCCGGGAGGGAGCTTACTCTCTGCCCGGACAGGAAAGGCTAATTACGCGACGGTGTAAACCCAGTTGTGCTTGTCCTCGACAGCACCGGACTGGATACCAGTCAGGGTCTCGCGAAGCTTCTTCATCACGGGACCGATCTCGGTGTAGCCAGCCGGGAAGGTCACGGTCTCGTCGGCGCCATAGACCTTGTTGTCAATCTCGCCCACCGGGGAGATGACGGCAGCGGTGCCGCACAGGCCGCACTCCACAAAGGTGCCGGCCTTGACCTCGGCCCACTCGACGGGGCGCTGATCGACGGTCATACCCAGGTCCTGAGCGACCTGAACGAGCGAACGACGGGTGATAGAGGGCAGGATGGAGTCGGTGTGCGACTGCGGAACGACGAGCGTGCCATCCTCTTTCACGAACAGGACGTTGGCGCCACCGGTCTCCTCGACATAGGTGCGGGACTCGGAGTCGAGATACAGGTTCTCGGCATAGCCCTCGCGATGGGCCTCCATCGTGGGCTTGAGGGACATGGCGTAGTTCAGGCCGGCCTTGATATTGCCGGTGCCGTGCGGTGCGGCGCGGTCATACTCGGAAACGCGCAGCTTAACGGGCTTGAGGCCACCCTTAAAGTACGGACCGACCGGGGTCACGAGAATACGGAACGTGTACTCAGGAGCGGGAGCCACGCCGATCACGTCACCGGAGCCGATCATAAACGGACGCACGTACAGGGTTGCACCAGAACCGAAGGGCGGAACCCAGGCGGCGTTGGCAGAAACGACCTGCTTGACGGCCTCAACGAACTTGTCCTTGGGGAACGGGGGCATCTCGAGGCGCTGCGCAGAGTTGTACATGCGCTCGGCGTTCATGTCGGGACGGAAGCAGACGATGCTGTCGTCCTCGGCGGTGTAGGCCTTCAGGCCCTCAAAGACCTCCTGGCAGTAATGGAAGATGCCACCGCACTCGGAGACATGCAGGGTGTGGTCGGTGGTCAGGCCGCCCTCGTCCCACTCGCCGTCCTTCCAATGGGCCTCGTAGCTGTAATCGGTCTTCATGTAGCCAAAGCCGAGGCTACCCCAATCGATATCCTTCTTCTCGACAGTCATATGTCGCTCCTTACATACACAGTTGCAAACTCGCGAACCCGCACGCAAGGACCGAGGCCGACCGCGTCGCAACGTCGCACGCCCGGAGCGTAGAGCCGGACGGGACACGCGAGCAGCATCAAAGCCGATGGCACGTCGATTCGCATGCACGAGATTGTACTCCGCACGCGCGTCGGATAAAACGTTTTTCTTTAACTAACTAAAGTATTTTCATTTGACCGAAGCAAAAAGGCCCGCCACCGTAAGCGGTGACGGGCCTCAACGGCACGGTTTGCGCGCTGGCTCGAGCTACGCGTTCTTTTTGCCCAGCTTGGCCTTAACCAGACCGACCACGGTCGGGATGATCGACACGGCAACGATGCCAACAATTAGCAGCTCAAAGTGCTCCTGCACAAAGGGAATGCCGCCAAAGAAGTAGCCCAGCAGCGTAAAGACCGTCGACCAGGTAATGCCGCCCAGCACGTTAAAGACGACAAAGTTGCGCCAGTGCATGCCGCCCATGCCAGCGATAAAGGGCACAAAGGTGCGGATAAACGGGAAGAAGCGACCCAGGAAGATGGCCAGGTGACCCCACTTGTCCAAGAAGTCCTCGGACTTTTTGATGCGCTCGGGCGTCATGGCCTTGACCTTACCCGAAGCGATGATCTTTTTGCCAAAGAAGTGACCGATCATAAAGTTGCACTGATCACCCAAAATGGCAGCCGCCCATGCGGTGGCCAGAAGCGCCACGATGTTAAAGCCGCCGTTGTGGGCAAAGAAACCCGAGGCAAACAGCAGCGAATCGCCAGGAAGGAACGGGAAGAACACCACGCCCGTCTCGATAAAGATGATCAGGAACACGCAGCCGTAGGCCATAAGCGGGCCGGCGGCGATCCAGCTGGCGATCGCGGTGCGCGGGTCCTTAAGCAGCTCGGCGATAAAATTGATGAAACCCATGAAGTAAAACCTCTCAGTTGTGGGCGCGGACACATCCAAGTTGACCAGTATACGGTTGCGGCGTCCCCTCGTGCGCAATCCCACAAAAGCATGACTCCATTACCAGCAAGTTTGCATAACTGACACCTGTCGCGCAAGGCCGCCAAGATTGTTCTTCCTAATCCCTAGCGAATCGCTATACTTTATTGAATCGCATTGCCATGGCGCTAAGGGAGGGCGGCCGGTGAGCTTTATCAATACCATTCGCGAGGACATCAAGACCGTCCAAGCGCAGGACCCCGCCGCGCAAAACGGCCTGGTCATTTTCCTTTCCTATCCTGGCCTGCACGCCAAGTGGAACCACGTGCCCGAGCACTGGCTCTGGGAGCATGGCCATCGCTCGCTCGCCCGTGTGCTCTCGCAAATCACCCGCCACATCACCGGCGTCGAGATTCATCCCGCCGCACAGATCGGCAAGCACCTCTTTATCGACCACGCCATGGGCGTCGTCATCGGCGAAACCACCATCGTGGGCGACAACTGTGTACTCTATCAGGGCGTCACGCTCGGCGGTACCGGCAACGAGACCGGCAAACGCCACCCAACGCTCGGCAATAACGTCACCGTGGGCACGGGCGCCAAGGTGCTCGGCAACATCCGCATCGGCAACAACGTCAAGATCGGCGGCAACTCGGTTGTCGTCAAGGACGTGCCCGACAACTGCACCGTCGTGGGCGTGCCGGGACGCATCATCAAACGCAACGGCTGCCGCGTGTTCGAGGAGAGCTTCGATGCCAAGCAGCATCGCGAGTACATGCCCGATGACGCCGCCGAGCAGAGTGCCCTCAACCGCCAGGGCATCACCGAGAATGCCCGCCGCGTCAAAGAACTCGAGCGAGAGGTGGCCGAGCTCAAGGCCCTCGTCGCCAAGCTCGTTGACGAGCGCTAGGAACGCAGGCGGCACAAAACGACATCGGCATCAACGCAAAGGCGCGCCAGGGAATTCATCCCCGGCGCGCCTTTCTTTTTGATGTGACATGTGGGACTGTCCCTTTGTCACATTATGCGAACTGGCTCAAGTAGAGGTCGGCGTAGGCACCCTCGGCAGCCAGCAGCTCCTTATGCGTGCCCTGCTCGATAATGTTGCCGTGATCCATGACCAAGATCAGGTCGGCATCCACAATCGTCGACAGGCGGTGTGCGATCACAAAGCTCGTGCGCCCGCGCATAAGCGCATCCATGGCACGGCCGATGGCAAGCTCGGTACGCGTGTCCACGCTTGAGGTCGCCTCGTCCAGGATGAGAATCGCCGGGTTGTTGAGCAGCACGCGTGCGATGGTCAGCAGCTGACGCTGGCCCTGGCTGATGCTTTCGGCATCGTTGGCCACGCGCGTGTCGTAGCCCTGCGGCATGGTGCGCACAAAGAAGTCGACCTGCGCGGCGCGCGCAGCCGCCACGATCTCCTCACGCGTCGCCTCGGGACAGCCGTAGGCGATGTTTTCGGCAATCGTGCCATCGAACAGCCAGGCGTCCTGCAGCACCATGCCAAACTGCTGGCGCAGCTCGCCGCGGTCCATGCGGCTCGTATCCACGCCGTCGAGCGTAATACGCCCGCCGTCAATCTCGTAGAAGCGCATGAGCAGGTTGATGAGCGTCGTCTTGCCCGCGCCCGTGGTTCCCACCACGGCAATCTTCTGGCCCGGCTCGGCGGTAAACGACACGTCGTGCATAAGCGGCTTGTCGGGCGAATAACCAAAGCGCACGTGCTCAAAGGAGACGCGGCCCTCCACGCGACCCGGCAGCTTGGCGGCCTTGTCCGGCAGCGGATCGGCCTCCATCTCGGGCTCATCGAGCAGGTCGAACACGCGCTCTGCACTCGCCAGCGCGCTCTGCAGCGAGTTGAAGGTAAACGACAACTGCGTCATGGGCTCGGACGCCTCGTAGATAAACTGGAAGAACGCCTGGAACACGCCGACGGTCATGTGACCGGCAACCAGCATGCTGCAGCCCACAAGCGCAATAACGATCTGCGCCAAACGGCCGATAAAGCGCACCGCGGGGCCGACAGCATTGATCATAAAGTCGGCCTTGGTGCTCACACGAGCCAGTTCCTTCGAAGCCTCGTGCACCTCAGCGGAGCTCTGACGTTCGCGGCTAAACGCGCGGATCACCAGACGGCCCGAATAGCCTTCCTCGACCGCACTCGTAATCTTGGACACCCACTCCTGGCGCTCGCCCGTCACATCGTGTGTGCGGCGCGAGACGACCTTCGTCACCAGCAGCGACAGTGCCGTAAAGAACAGAAAGACGAGCGTAAGCTGCACGCTGAACACGAACATCACGCTCACAGCACCAACAACCGTGCCGATCGACACGAGCAGCTGCAGCAATCCGCGCTGCATGCTCTCGGACATCTTGTCCAGGTCGTTGGTCGCGCGGCTGACGACCTCGCCGGGACGATGCGCGTCAAAATAGGCGAGCGGCAGACGGTTGAGCTTTTGCGCGATGCGGTTGCGCAGGCGCAGATTGAGGCGTTCGGCCACGCTCGACATCAAAAAGCTCTGGAGCGCGTAGAACGAAGCGGCGGCCGTCCAAATCAAAAAGTAGATGAAGATAGTCCTGCCGCAGTTCTCCCAGGTGATGCTGAAGGTGGCGTTGTTGACAAACGCTACCTGAATGTGGCCCCACAGCTCATCGATCACGCGGGCGCTATATGCCGGCGCGGCAGTGTTAAAGATGACATAGAACACAATGCTCGCGAACACGATATAGAAGCGCCAATGGTCGCCGGCAGCCTCGCTCCACAGGCGGCGCACCGTCGCCCAGGTATCCCGAGGTGTCTCGTCCTCGTCTTCGTCGTCCACGTCGCGCATACGCTCTGCCTCGGCGCGGGCGCGCTCGTCCTCGGCACGTTCGTTTTCCTCGTAGAGCGCTTGGCGGCGAGCCTCGCGCTCGGCTGCAGCCTTGGCGGCGTCATCCAGCTCGGTCGACGCGGCAGCCGTTTCCTCGACCAGTCCCGCGGCAGCGACGTCATCAACGCCGCCCTGCTTCTTGAGCTCCTCGGTCATGCTACTCACCTCCCTTCATCTGCGATTCCGCGATGGCGCGGTACACCTCGCAGGTTTCCATAAGCTCGCCATGCGTGCCCAGACCCACAACCTCGCCATCCTTGAGCACGACGATCTGGTCGGCGTGCAAGATCGTCGAGATGCGCTGCGCGATGATGAGCACCGCAGCGTCACGCGTCTCGTCTTGCAACGCATGGCGCAGGGCGGCATCGGTCTTAAAGTCCAGGGCCGAAAAACTGTCATCGAAGATATATAGATCGGCATGCTTCATGAGCGCACGGGCGATTGCCAAACGCTGGCGCTGGCCGCCCGAAAAGTTCGTACCGCCCTGGGCAACCGGGGTATCGAGCCCCTGCGGTTGGTCGAGTACAAAGGTGCTCTGGGCAACCTCAAGCGCGTGAAGCATGTCGCCCTCGGTCGCGCCTTCGTTACCAAAGCGAAGGTTGCTCGCTACCGTGCCCGAGAACAGCCACGCCTTCTGCGGCACATAGGCAATGCGCCCGCGGATTTCGTCTTGCGTAAGCTCGCGCAGGTCCACACCATTCAGGCGAATGGAGCCCTTGGTGGCATCGTGGAAGCGCAGCAGAAGCTTTGCCACCGTCGATTTGCCCGAGCCTGTCGAGCCAACGATCGCAGTCGTCTGACCGCGACGGCAGGCAAAGCTCAGGTCGCACAGGGTGTCCTCGTCGGCATCGTCAAAGCGAAACGACATGTGGTCGAACACGGCCACCGCATCGGCTTCGTCTTGGGGCTCGCGCGCCCCGTCATCCAGCGTGCGCTCGCCATCGACGATGCTCGGCTCAATCTCCAACACCTGCTGCGCACGGTTCAGGCACGCGGCAGCACGCGGAAGCGTCAGCACCACCATCTGGGCCATCATCACAAAGAACAGGATCAGAATTGCATACTCCAGCACCGCCGAGATACTCGCAATCTGCATGGCGTGGGCGCCTACGCGGTTGCCGCCCACCCACAGCACCGCCACCTCGGCGATGTTCATCAAAAAGAAGCTTGAGCTGTCGAGGCCCACAAACAGGTGGTTGACCTTAATGGCGTTGGCCGCGTAATCGCTAAACACCTCGTCTAGGCGCTGCTCCTCATGGCGCTCCTTGTTAAACGCGCGGATGACGCGCACGCCCACGATGTTTTCGCGCAGCACCACGTTCATGCGGTCGATAAAGCTCTGCAAGCGCATAAAGATCGGAGCCGCGTTGGCAACCGTAAAGACCGCCGCCACCAGCACAATCGCAACGACTACGCCCAGAAGTGTGCCCATGGCAGGATCGATAAACCAGGCGAAGATGATGCCCGCCACAGCCAAGAACGGCACCGGCAGCACCAGCTGAATGGTCTGCAGAATCGCCTGCTGAATCACGTTGATGTCGTTGAGCGAGCGCGTGATCATCGATCCGGTGCCAAAGCGCTCAAAATCGCTGGCCGCGAGCTCGAGCGATTTGTCGTACACGGCATTGCGGATATCGCAAGCCACGTTGGCGGCCAGGCGCGCCGAAAGATAGCAGCCCAGCACCGTGCCGCCGCTAGCCATGCTGGTCGCGATAAACATGTATAGGCCGTTGCGTAAAATGTAGTCGACATCGCCCGTGGTAATACCGGTGTTGACCATGTTCGCCAGCATCGTGGGAACCAACAGCGTACCGACGTTATCCACCAGCAGCACCAGCAGTGTCACTGCGACAAGCCCTCGATATGGCTTCAAAAACCTCATTAACAGTCGCACGACTCCCCCTCACGTCGATCTTGCATCTGGCTTGCGGCTGCCACCTGCTGTTTAAATGTCTCGCACTCGTCGCCGAGCACCTGAGAGAATTTGCCGATCAAGCGCATAATCTCGCGCTGCTCACATGGCTCAAGCGCGCCAAAGGCTCGCTGCTCGGCCTTGAGTGCCGGCAGCGCATAACGCTCGGCAAATCGCCTGCCCTCTTCGGTCAGGCTCACAACCTTGTTCTTACGACTGCCTTCGGCAAACTCCAACGTTGCGAAGCCCCGCGCCGTCAAGGTTTTAATTGCCGAATTGATGGTCTGCTTGCTGTAGAACCATTCGCTTGTCAGACGGCTTACGGCAATACTGCCGCCCGCCGTGCTGGTATCGACGGGCATCCAGTAAGCGCAGTCCGAAAGGCCGCAGGCACGCGAGAACTCCGAATAGATATGGTCGAGTCCATTGAGCAACCGGTCGAAGTCGACCAGTTTAACCGCACCATTCATCTATCCAACCATTCGATTGTCCGATTTTTGACCAATTTTATGTCTCTAGATTAGTCCGAGTTTTGACTATCGTCAACAGCCTCTCCGCAAATGCGTGCACTTTTATGGCCTATCGACAGAAAAAGACCGCCGGCGCGGGGGCGGCGCCAGCGGTCACGTGAAAATCGGGTTTTATTGCCTGTTAAGCGGCGACGGCCTCATAGACCGTAGCGCCCGAGAAGCTGTCATGCAGGCTCTTGCCGGCAATCCACGGCAGCTCGACGACCTCGCAGACCGTGTTGACCAACTCAGAACAGTCAGTAAAGTGGCCCTTGTCGTTGAGGGCCTCGCAATCCTGAACACGCCAATAGCCATCGGTGTGCGTGATGTAGTACTCGTGATCGTTGATCGACACGAAAGCGCGCGTCTTGGAACGCAGCAGCTTCAGAAATCCTTCGAAATCGGTCTCGACGACATCTCCAGCCTGGAACATGATGTTACCTCCTGGCCCGGCGCCACCACGGCGCATTGATAAACGTTGGTACTCCTTTAGTAAAACCTTTATCAGAGGTTATGCGTTCGTCATTTAGGCAAGTGGTAAAAAACCGCAGGGTAGACGGGATAAAACGTTTAACCATCCCATTTGTTTGTCACATTCTGAAGGTACTTTTATGCAAACCCACTTTCCCAATTGGAATCCATCCTTTTGGCCGGGCAATTGACCGTCTATCGTTTGAGCCCGACGGGTATGAACGTGGCATCTGCAACGCCACCGCAAGGAGACACCATGGAGACCATCGAAGCGCTCATTCACCGCCGCAGCTGCCGCAACTACAGCGATCGTCCCGTCGAGGCCGAAAAGCTTGCGCGTATTATCGAAGCCGGCCAATATGCACCGAGCGGCATGGGCCGCCAACCGGTGACGTTTGTCGCCGTCACCGACCCCGCGACCGTCGAGCGTCTCTCACAGCTCAACGCCCAGGTCATGGGCAGCAACAGCGACCCCTTCTATGGCGCCAAGACCGTTGTGGTGGTGCTGGTTGACCGCAGCGTGCCCACACATCTGGAAGACGGCTCGCTCGCCATGGGCAACTTGCTCAACGCCGCCTATGCACTGGGTGTCGATTCGTGCTGGATTCACCGCGCGCATGAGGTCTTTGACTCGCCCGAGGGCCTAGAGCTGCTGGCCAGCTGGGGCCTGCCCGCCGACGGCAGCCTGCGCGGTGTCGGTCACTGCATTCTGGGCTACGCCGAGGACACGCTACCCGAGGCAAAGCCGCGCCGCGACAACATCATCTACGTAAGGTAACCCAGGAGCGTCAGCGGGGTGGCTAATTTGGGACGGGGCTATTTTAGCTGCCCCACTCGCAACTTATCCCGCCGATGGAGTTGTTGCCGTTTCATTTGCCTGGGCCGTTTCGGCGTCGTCGCCTTGCTTGTCTTCGTCCTTTTGAGCATCGGCGATGGTGGAGGCCGCCGCAACGATGCCGCGCTGGGGTGCGACGCCCGTCTGGGTCTGAGCGCCCTCGACAACTTCTGTGCCTGCATGCGCGAGCTCGGGCGATTTAAGCACTGCGTCCAAGTTGGCGCCACCGCCGGCGTAGCCGAGCGCGGCGAGTGCGATGACGATCACTGCAACGACGGCCACGATCGGCACATAACGATGCCAACCAGCCGGGTTGAGCCCGCTGCGGCGAGCCGCCCCGCGACTGATGTAACCAAGCGTGCCGTCGTGCTTGAGCTTTGAGCCCACCACGCGTTTGCGGCCCCACAGCGAGGACTCTGCCTGCATTGCCAAGCGGGCGCTTGCCGAAGGATAGCCGTATTTAGTGCGCCTGAACGAGCCATCAAACCCCGAGGCGTGTTTACCCCACGTCACCGATGTTGTGCGTCGGTTGACCGGCGCGGCACTCCGCCTTCTGCGGCTCGGTTTTGAAGTCTCAGCCATATGCCCTCGCACGCCGTAACCAAATCGAAACAATAACGCTTTGGACTGTAGCACACGCGTCGCGCGCGGTCACGGGCGCCTCGCTCAACGGTCATCGTCCTTCAGCAAGCGCCACAGCGTTGTACGGCTTATACCCAGCACCTCTGCCGCACGAGTCCGGTTGCCGTGGAGATGATCTACAACCAGATGCGCGATATCTCGCTCGGTATCGGCCAGTGGTCGCAGGATATACAGGTCACTTTCGAGCGTCGGGGCGCCAAAGGTTGCGGTCTTAATCACATCCTCTTGGGCGAGCACTTCCTCCGCCACAGCGCGGTCCACCGTGCCCGCCCCCACCAATATATACAGTCGTTCCGAGACCTCGCGGAGCTGCAGATAATTGCGCGGCCAGCGGTAAGCATCGAGCGTCTTCGTCGCCGCGGTAGACAGCGTGGGCGTTGCCGTCCCAAATGCATCAGCGAGATATTCCAAATAGCGCGCGACCTTCGTCGACGCGGCTCCCTGCTCGGCGATTGCCGGCGCCACGCTCACCGCACAGGCGAAGCGCTCGGTCACAAAGGCGGCTTGATCACTTTCGCTGCCGCCCGGCATGTCATTCGCCGTCAGCACCACATGGCAGCGCGTCGCCAACGCGGTGTCGGCCATCGTGGAAACGAGCTCGCGGAGGCGCTGGGGGCCAACCGCATTCCAGCCCTCAATGCAAAGTGTCAGCCCCGTTTGGAACAGCGGCGATTCGGAGCTTTTGAGCACATGGCGCCAACCGCGATCGGTGAGTTCATCGAGCGCGACGGAAACAAAGGGTTGATCGACAAAAGGGCCAGCCAGATAGAGGCGCTTGGCAATCTCGACCTGACCCGCGCCAAGCTCGCCCTCGAGCATAAGGGGCACGCCGCGCGCATAGCTCTCGGCAACCGGCGCAGCCACCGAGGCCGCCCCCTCAACGATGCCGTACGCACTCGATTCGTAGCGGGCCTCAACTTCGTCGGCGTTGAGCCACTCGATGCCCGCATGCGCCGCGGCGCCGCGCACCTCGCGGACCACGACGACCCAAAGGCCCCCGCCCTCTTTGTCGGTGGGGCGAACGGTCAGGCTCAGGCGCGTACCCGCACGCCCCATAACAAGGCGCGCACCGTCTCCTATACGGTCGAGGCGTTCGGCAACAAAAGCCGCCACATCCCGCTCAAGCGCCGCGTCATTCATGGTCGAGATCGCGACGTCCCCACGCGCATCGATTGCCAATGCCGAGGCCCCGGCAGCAGCCAGGGCCCCAGTCAAGATGTTCAGCTTGGCATCGCTATCCATGATTTGCCCCTGTCCGCAGCGACGTGCAACCGCCGATGGTCACACGACCGAGTGTTTCAAAATTGAACGATATTGCTCACCAAACACTATAGGGCAGAAAGCGCCGTCCTGCGAGTATAGATGTTGCCCCGCATCGCCATCCTGGCGGGGCGATAAGAGCTCTTCGGGACTTATAAACCTGCGGACAAGCCATACCCGCAAGAGCTCCTATCGCTCCACCGCAGGCTTGCGCTCACCGGCACGCAGCACGCAAACAAGCTACTTCTCTACCAGATTCCCAGTACGTGTTGCATTCCCAAACTCATGCACGCGATGCCAATCCAGCAGCAAAAGCCCAATGCGATGGGCTTGCCGCCCTTTTTGACCAGCTCGACGATATCGGTATTAAAACCAATAGCCGCCATGGCCATCACAATAAAGAACTTCGACAGCTCCTTGATGGGCGCCGTAAAGGACGCGGGAAGCTGAAACACCGTAGTGATCACGCTCGCCAGCACAAAGAACAGCACAAACATGGGAAACGCGCGTTTGAGGGAGAACGTGCTTTTGGCGTCGCCGCCGGCCTTGCGTGCCAGATGCATCTGCCAGCAAGCAAGCGCCAGCGTGATGGGAATGATGGCCAGCGTCCTGGTGAGCTTGACCACCGTGGCGCTCTCGAGCACGTTGGCGCCGGGATGCATGCTGTCCCAAGCGCTCGCCGCAGCCGTTACGGACGAGGTGTCGTTGATGGCGGTGCCGGCAAACAGCCCAAAGCCCTCGTTGGTCAGGCCGAGCATGCCACCGAGCGTCGGAAACACGAGCGCCGCGATAACGTTAAACAGGAAGATAACCGAAATGGCCTGGGCAATCTCTCGATCGTCGGCATCGATGACGGGTGCGGTCGCGGCGATGGCCGAACCGCCGCAAATCGACGAACCAACACCCACAAGCGTCGCAATCTTGCCCGGCACGTTCATGACGCGGCAGAGCACAAAGGCGATGACAAGCGAGGTCGAGATCGTCGCCACGATAATCGGCAGCGACTGGGCACCCTTGGACAGAATCTGGGAGAGGTTCATGCCAAAGCCAAGCAGGATAACCGCGTACTGCAAGACTTTTTTGGACGTATAGGTAACACCGGCGGCGAGCTGTTCGCGGCGATTCTTGGGAAAGACGAGCGCCAGGACCATGCCAAAGAGGATGGCAAATACCGGCCCGCCGACCACCTCAATTTGTTTGCCGAGCAGCGTTGCGGGGATAGCGATGATCAGGCAGAACAAGACGCCCTTCCAGCGCTCGCGTACGGTATTCGCCAGTTGCATATGGGGTTCCTTCTTTCTCTTTCACGTTTGCGACGGCTTATGATACGGCAACATTGGGCATAGCCTTGCGCAAATACAGACTAAGATGCCGCAATAGTTCTCGGGCGACAGCCGAATTACCCACCGCGGAGAGCTGATTCGCGGCATAATTAACAACTGACATATGAGTTTGATAGAACAGTTGCGAGGCGCTATGGAAGAATCGATGCACGTCGGCGAGCAGGAAACGAGCCTACAGGACCAGTCCTACCACACCATTCGACGCAAGATCGTCTATCTGGACTACAAGCCGGGCGAAAAGCTGGGCGTCAAGCAACTTTGCGACGACCTGGATATGGGGCGCACCCCTGTGCGCGAGGCACTGGTGCGTCTGGCGCAAGAGGGCCTGGTGCGCACCGTGCCCCAGAGTGGCACCTACGTCTCACCCATCAACCTCACCCTTGCCGAGAGTGCCTGTTACATCCGCGAGCATCTGGAAAAGCAGGTGATTGTGGAATGCTGTGCGCGCGCCACCTCGGCCGGCATCGAGCAGCTCGACCGCGCCATCGCGCTGCAGGAAAAGGCCATGGCCGATGAGGATCGCATCGGCTTCTTTTTGAGCGACAACCTCATGCATCACATGATTTTTAGCATCGCATGTCGCAGCACCGTGTGGTCGTGGCTCGAAGAGACCAATGCCGACCTGGAGCGCTTCCGCTGGCTGCGCGCTGCCACGCAGGTTCTCGACAATCAGGACATCGTGAACGAGCACAAGCAGATTCGCCGCGCTATCGCCGGTCGCGACCCCATCGAAGCGAGCTTTTTGGTCAGCAAGCACCTGCACATGATGTTCCGCAACCAAACCGAAGTTCTGGACCAGTTCCCCGAGTACTTCGAGACCAGCAAGCTCCGCTAACCTGCCAAAAAGGGACAGGTTTATTTTGGCAGGTTTTATCTGGGCAAATGCAACAAGGCCCGGCTCCGTCTTGATGCGGAGCCGGGCCTTAGTTGTTAGAACGACGGAACCAACTACTCGACCGTGACGCTCTTGGCGAGGTTTCGGGGCTGGTCGACGTCGCAGCCGCGCAGGATGGCGACCTCGCGTGCGAGCAGCTGCAGAGGAACGCTCGCCGTGATGGGGCTGAACACGTCGCGGACTGCTGGCACGCGGATAATGCAGTCGGCGATCTTGTTGATCTCCTCGTCGCCCTCGGTGGCAACGACGATGACCTTGGCACCGCGCGCCTTGCACTCCATAAGGTTCGACACGGTCTTGTCGTAGGTGGCACTCTTGGTGGCCACAGCGATGACAGGGAAGCCCGGGTCGATCAGGGCAATGGGGCCGTGCTTCATCTCGCCGGCGGCGTAGGCCTCGGCGTGCAGGTAGCTGACCTCCTTGAGCTTGAGCGCACCCTCGTAGGAAATAGCGGCACCCATGCCGCGGCCCACGAACAGCGCCGACTGCGCATCCTTGCACAGCAGGGCAGCCTCATGCACGGCATCGGTCTGCGTGTCCAAAATCCACTGGATCTGCTCGGCCGCATCGGAAAGCTCGCGGAACAGCATGCGTGCCTGTTTGGTGGTCAGGCGGTACTTGACCTGCGCCAGCAGCAGGGCCAGCAGCGTCAGGCTCACAACCTGGCCGATGAAGCTCTTGGTCGAGGCGACCGCGATCTCCTTGTTGGCCTTGGTGTAGATGACGCCGTCGCTCTCACGCGCCACGGGGCTGCCCACCACGTTGGTGATGCCGAAGACCTTGGCACCCTTAATGCGCGCGTCTCGAATGGCGGCAAGGGTATCGGCCGTCTCGCCCGACTGGGACACGGCCACGACGAGCGTCGTCGGCGTGATGATGGGATTGCGATAACGGAACTCGCTGGCCGCCTCCACCTCGGTGGGGATGCGAGCCCAGCCCTCGATGAGATTCTTAGCAATGAGGCCAGCGTGATAGCTGGTGCCGCAAGCGATCACGTAGACGCGGTCGATGTCGTTGAGCTCCTCGAGCGAAAGGCCCAGCTCGTCGATGTCGAGCTCGCCGGCCGGCGTCATACGACCGACCAGCGTGTCGCGCACGACGCGCGGCTGCTCGTGAATCTCCTTGAGCATAAAGTCGGGATAACCGCCCTTTTCTGCCATGTCCAGGTCCCAGTCGATGTGGGTGACCTTGGGCTCGATAACGTTGCCGGCCTCGTCGGTGTACTCGACGCCTGCGGGCGTGAGCTTGGCAAACTGACCGTCCTCGAGCACCACGACGTCGCGGGTTGCGTCGATGAGCGCGATGACGTCGGAGGCGACATAGGCGCCGGTCTCGCCCGCGCCGACCACGATCGGGGAATCCTTGCGGGCCACGGCGATCACGCCGGGCTCGTCAGCGCACACGGCGGCCAGACCATAGGCACCGACCACGTGGGTGCAAGCCTCGCGCACGGAGGCCATCAGGTCGTGCGTCTCGGCATAAGCCTCTTCGATCAGATGCGCGAAGACCTCGGTATCGGTCTCGCTCTTAAAGTGGTGGCCGCGGCCCTCCAGCTCTTCGCGCAGCTCGGCGAAGTTCTCGATGATGCCGTTGTGGACGATGGCGATACGACCGTCGCAGCTGGTGTGGGGGTGAGCGTTAACGACGGAGGGCTTGCCGTGGGTGGCCCAACGGGTGTGGCCGATACCGCAGGTAGCGTCGCTGTCGATATTGGAAAGCTCGCTCTCCAAGCCCGCGACCTTACCCACGCGGCGGATGACATCGAGGTGCGCCGCGGCGCCCTCGCCCACCTCGAGCGCGACGCCCGAGGAGTCATAGCCGCGATACTCCATACGCTTGAGGCCCGTGACCAGGATGTTCTTTGCAATATCAGAGCCGGTGTAGCCGACAATTCCGCACATAGGATAAATCCCTTCGTCCGCTTGACTGCAAAACGTCCACGCACAGGGGGCGCTGAGACGCATAACGTTCGAGTATTGTACTCACGCAAACGCAAGCTGATATACCAGAAGTGGTATCTCAACTTAGATACCACTCGATGCACACACGTCCAGCCGGTCCAAACCACCACAAAGGTACCTGCCCCCTTCGTGGTGGTCGCGCTGGCAACGGCGTTTCCCCAGATAAACCTGCCAAAATAAACCTGTCCCTTTTTGGTAGGTTTGGGATGCTACAATCTGGCTTGTACTTGAAACGCATCAAAGGGGCCGCTATGGCAAAGGTAAAAATCAGCGACGTCGCACGCGAGGCCGGGGTTTCGTTGGGCACGGTTTCCAACGCGCTCAACCACCCCGAAAAGCTGCGCCCCGAGACCCTCAAGCTCATCAACGAGACCATCAATCGCCTTGGCTACCTGCCCAACCAAAGCGCCCGTCAGCTCGCGGGCGGCGCCACCAAGTCCTTTGGCCTGGTGCTCCCCCGTCTCGATCACGGCTTTTCGCTCCAAATCGCCAGCGGCGCCCACAACGAGGCCCGCAAGCACGGCTACGACTTGCTCATCGCCAACGCCGATAACGACGATATTCTCGAGGACCATTACCTGCGCTACTTTATGGGCACCCAGATGTCCGGCGTCATGGTTCAGCCCATGGCATCCCCCGACTGGCACCCCGCCATGACCAAGATGCCCGTGCCGATCGTCCATCTGGACATCCATTGCTCCGAGCCCGGCTACTACGTAGCGGCCGACAACGAGGCCCAGGGTCGCATCATTGCCGAACTTGCTATCGCCCGCGGCGCGCACCATATTGTCGTCGTCGGCCGAGCAGCATTTATGCAACTCACCCTGCGCGTCCTTGGCATTCATAAGGCGCTCGCCCTGCACCCCGATATCAAGATCGAAGTCATCGACGCCGGCGAGTGGAACACGGCGGCCGACGGCTATGGTATCGGCAACCAAATCGCCGAGCGCCCCGCGGACGAACGTCCCGATTTTGTCGTCGGCCTGACCGATGTGTTGGCCTCGGGCGTCGTTTCGGCACTGGTCGACAAGGGCATCTCTGTCCCCGGGCAAGTACGCGTGGCCGGATGCGACGGCAACCCGCTCGCTTGGAGCGGATCGGTCCCGCTCACTACGGTAGCGCCCCCGGGCTACGAGATTGGCCGCAAGGGTGTCCAACTGCTGATGGAGCAAATCGAGAACAAGGCCCCGGCAAAGATCAAGCATATCCGTGTCGGCTCCGTAGCGCGTACCGTCACCGCAGTCGCCGCCGAGGATATCAACCGCCAAGAACTGGTACGTCCGTTCCTACTGGAACGCGCCAGCACCCAGGCAAGCAGCCAGACCGACGCCACGGCCATCAACCTCGGTGCGTATCTATAGCACGCCCGCGAGTATGCTAAGTCGCCGCTTAAGCAAAAGGGGCCCGACTATTGCCGGACCCCTTTTGCTTAAGCGCAAACGTGAGCAATCGCTCGTTTCAACGCCGCAATTTTCTAGCGCACAGTCTTGATTGCCGCCGCCAGGTCGAACAACGTATCGAGCACGGCCTCGCAGCCATCCACCACGTCCTGCGGCAGCGGCACGATATCGGGGACGGCAAAAACATGACAGCCGGCCGTGATGCCCGAGACGCAGCCGTTGCGCGAATCCTCGACCACGGCACATTCCTCGGGAGCAAAGCCCGCGCGCTCGCAGGCAAGCAGATACATCTCGGGGTCGGGTTTGCCGTGCACGACGTCCTCGCCGCAGGTCACCGTCTCAAACTTGTCAAAAAGACCGACCATCTTGAGGTTGCGCTCGGCCGTAGCGAGGCGCGACGACGTCGCAAGGCCCACGTGATAGCCCGCAGCCAGCAGCTCGTCTATGCACTCGGCGGCACCGGCCTTAAGCTCCAAATCGGTCTTGACCATCTCGTCGCGAATCTCCTTGTGGCGGACATAGATCGCCTCGGTGGTTTCGTGGCTACCGTAATGGTTATCAAGGATGTCCATGACATCGGGCAGCGTGCGACCGATAAACTGATGGATCAGCGCTTCATCAATCGCGACCCCCAGCTCGGCAGCGCCCGCCTTCCATGCCTTGATGCCCAAACGCTCGGTATCGACCAGCGTTCCGTCCATGTCAAAAATAACAGCCTTGATCATATCGGCCCCCTCACCGGATTGCATTACCGCCACTCTACCGCACTTTACAAACTTGTATATAACGTATATAGCATATTGCACTATCGTTACATAAGCGGAAGTCTTATGACAGGCAGCTCGGTAGGATTATAGTTTTCGACCGAGTACTCAATGGTAAGGATCGTTTCATGCTTTCAGACACTACCGCACCTGCAAAGGAGCTTCAGGACAAACTCGCGACGCTCGAACAGTTGCTTTTGGCATACGGACGCGTCGCTATCGGCTTTTCCGGTGGCGTCGACAGCAGCTTTTTGGCCGCAGTCTGCGCCCGTATCATGCCCGCTAGCACGCTTCTCGTTCACCTCACCACGCCGCTCATCGGCACACCCGAACAAACCTCGTTTGAGCGATCCGTTGACGGGCAAACCAATGAGGGGCCGCATTTTAAGCTCCCCGTGCTCAATCTTTCGGTCGATCAGCTGCAGCTCCCCCAAGTAGCCTGCAACGACGCCAATCGCTGCTACCACTGCAAGCAGGCCGGCTTTACCGCCATCGTGAACCACGCCAAGTCGCTGGGCTTTTCCACCGTCATCGATGGCAGCAATGCAAGCGATCGCGGTGACTACCGCCCCGGCATGCGCGCGGCAGAAGAGCTCGGCGTACGCTCCCCTCTCATGGAGGTCGGCTTTACCAAGAACGAAGAGCGCGAGCTGCTGCGCGCATGGGGTTATCCCGTTTGGAACCTACCGGCGGGAGCATGTCTTGCCACCCGCGTCCCCACGGGCGAGGAGCTTACGCGCGATAAAGTCGATTTAATCCGCGCCTGCGAGGATTACCTGCACGATCTTGATCTGGCACAGGTACGCGCGCGTTTGATCTGCGGCTGCATGCATATCGAGGCCGCACCCGCAGATGTCGCCAAGATCGCTGCCCTCGGTGGCAACGCCGTCGATGCCGAGGGCAAAACCCCGCTGCCCGCCGTTATCGAGTCCGCGCTGCGCGAGCTGGGCTGCGACCATATCTCCCCCGAGGTCACCCCCTACATTCACGGCAACATGAACCTTTAGATTACGCCGTTTTACAAACGGCGTAACTGCTCGGCGCTGCGCGGGCTCCGGGCACGGCAATCTGACGTTCAACTTCACGGGCGCGACCAAAAGGTCAGCGCCCGCTTGTTTCACGTCACCTTACCGCACCCGGAGCCCGCTCGCTCACATATGCTCAACCTGGACTGCGTTAACTGACCTGTCAATAAGGGACAGGTTTGTTTTGGCAGGTTTTATCTTGGGAAAATATCGCGAGGCAGTCGCCCCTCTAGCACCCATCAAACTTCGAGAGACGATAGAGGGGCAATTCGGCTGCATCTACTTCTTCCGATAGCGGCGGTTGCGGCTCGTCGATGAACCCATTACTTCGATGAGCCCTTTATCCGTCATTTTTGGCAGATGGTAGCTGACGGACGAATTTTGGCATTCCGTCTCTCTAAAACAAGGCGCTTATCTCTCTAACTTTAGAGAGATAGATCGCGTCGAAAATGTTGGTGTAAGGGTGACACCCTAGCGCCCGTTTAACGAAAAACGGCCTTCGTCCTAGAATCTGAAATCACCACAACAACAGGTTCTAGGAAAGGACGAAGACCGCTATGGGAATCTTATCAGACCCGACGCCGGACATGCTCGCCATGCCCCGTTTCGACGACGGCGCCATCGACATGCAGGAGCTGCTCCGCAGACTAGCCGAGCAGGTCGTGAACGCCGTGATGGACGCCGAGGCCGACCAGCTGTGCGGCGGCGGGGCGAACAGCCGAAACGGCTACCGCGAGAGGTCGCTCGCCACCTGCGTCGGCACGCTGACGCTGCGCATCCCCAAGCTGCGCTCCGGCAGCTTCTTCCCTGAGGACGTGCTCGAGCGCTACCAGCGCGTCGACCGCGCGCTCGTGGCCGCCGTGGCCGAGATGTACGCCACGGGCACGAGCACCCGCAAGGTGCAGAGGGTGGCCGAGAAGATGGGCGTCTCCAGGCTCTCGAAGGACCAGGTGAGCGCCATCGCCTCGAGCTTGGACGCAGATATCGAGGACCTATGCGGAAGGCCGCTCGGCGGCTCGCCGGTGCCCTACGTCTGGCTCGACGCGACCTACGTCAAGTGCCGCCGCGAGGGGCGCGTCGCCTCCACCGCCGTGGTCACCGCCATCGGCTGCGATGCGGGCGGCTGGAGGCGCGTCCTGGGCGTCGACGTGGTCGACACCGAGTCCTACGACTCGTGGCTCGCCTTCCTGCGGGCTATCCGCTCGCGCGGGGCGGCGGGCGTGCGGCTCGTCGTCTCGGACGCCCACCCGGGGCTCGTCCGGGCGCTCGGCGAGGTCTTCCAGGGCGCCGCGTGGCAGCGCTGCGCGGTCCACCTCATGCGCGACTGCATGCGCGAGGCCGGCTCCTGGCAGCTCAGGCGCCGCGTGGGCAGGATCGTGTCGCAGGTGTTCCGCGGGCGCGACGCCGCCACCGTGACGGCCATGTACCACGCGGCGTGCGACATGCTGGAGGGTGCTGCCCCAGGGCGGCGGCGGTGCTGGAGGAGGCCGAGCCCGACGCGCTGGCCTACCTCGACTTCCCGCCGACCCACTGGAAGCGCCTGCGCACCAACAACGTGCAGGAGAGGACCAACCGGGAGATAAAGCGCAGGTCGCGCGTCGTGCAGGTGTTCCCCTCCACGGGCTCGCTGGTGCGGCTCGCGGGCGCGGTCATGTGCGAGCAGGACGAGATATGGCAGGAGTCCAGGTACTTCTCGGAGGTGAGGATGAACGAGCTCTACGATGACGGTCGCACTCGGGGAATCGACGGTCCCGTCGAGTGGGCGCGGCTTGAGGCGGAGGCCAGGAAGATGCTCGAGTCCGGCCTCGAGCTTGCGGACAGGGTCGAGGCGGCATAGGATATCAACCGTATTCCAGATTCCAGGACGCCGGGCCGACTCACTTCGGATCGGGCGCTACACCAACTTTCTCGACATTACCGAGAGATAAGCGCCTTGTTTTAGAGAGGCATTAAGAGAGATGTATCGAATTCGCTGCTAGATTGCCTAATGCTATCTCTCTAACCAACCTTCTCTTTAGAGAGACATTTAGAGAGATGAGCGCGACCTCTCTAATCAAGGGCTCCACTCTTTAAGGTGCACACTTCCTAACCGTGCCCTAAGTTGCGGTGAAATAACTCACGATTAGCCTGCCAAAAAGGGATAGGTTTATTTTGGCAGGTTTTATCTGGGGAAACGCAAACAGGGCCGCGACACCTATATGGCGTCGCGGCCCTTTTCCTTGGAGAAGGATCGATTGATTGAACGGGATGACCGTCCTAGTCTTCGAGTCCGCTATTGATGAGCTCCGCAATCTCAACGGGATCGGTGCTCGCGCGCACCTTGTCGCGGAAGCCGGCGTCCATCAGCATTACGGCAGCCTTGGAGAGCAGGCGCAGATGCGTGGTTCCAGCCTCGCCGGCAGGCACGTACAGCGCGAGCGCAACATCGACGGGCACCCCATCGAAGCTCGGCCATTCAACGGGCTCGGTCAGTTTAAGCACGGCTACGCCCGGCGTGTGGATCGCGTCGCTTTTGGCATGCGGAACGGCAAAACCGGCGACAAGGCCGGTCTCGGCCTCGTTCTCGCGAGCAATGAAGGCGGCCTCTACGGCAGATGCGTCATCGGCAAAGCCGAGCTCGATGGCCTGCTCGGACAAATAATGTAGGGCGTCCTCGCGCGAGGCGGCGGTATACCCGATTGTCACTTGGTTGGCAGATACAAATCCCATGGAAACCTTCCTTACAACACGGACCTGACCGCAGCTTCGATGCCGTCGGCGTCCAAACCGTACTTGTGCAGCAAATCGACCGCAGGGCCGGACTCGCCATACACATCGCGCACGCCGACGCGACGCATCGGCGCCGGATGCTGCTCCGCGAGCACCGAGGCCACGGCCTCGCCAAGACCACCGATAATCGAATGCTCCTCGGCAGTGACCACACGACCGGTCTTCTTGGCGCTGGCAACCACCAGGCGCTCATCAAGCGGCTTGATCGTGTGCATATTGATGACCTCGGCATCGATACCATCGGCAGCGAGCGCCTCGGCAGCCTCAAGCGCCTCGGCGACCATAAGGCCACAAGCGATGATGGTCACATCGGACCCCTCGCGCACGACCACGCCGCGACCAATCTTGAACTCATAGTCCTCGTGATCGTTAATGACCGGCGTTGCCAGGCGTCCGAAGCGCATGTAGACCGGTCCCTCAAACTCATAGGCGGCGCGCACGCAAGCGCGAGCCTCGATGTCATCGGCGGGAACGATTACCGTCATACCCGGGATCGTGCGCATGAGCGCGATGTCCTCGCAGCACTGATGCGTGGCGCCGTCTTCACCGACCGAGATACCCGCATGCGTGGCACCGATTTTGACGTTGAGGTGCGGATAGCCAATGGAATTACGCACTTGTTCGTACGCGCGGCCGGCGGCGAACATGGCAAAGGTGCTCGCAAAGGCGACGTGGCCCGTGGTCGCAATGCCGGCGGCGAGCCCCATCAAGTTGCTCTCGGCAATGCCGGCATCGTAGAAGCGCTCAGGGTGCGCAGCCTTAAACTTACCCGTCTGCGTAGCGGCAGCCAGGTCGGCATCGAGCACTACAAAGTCATCGTGCTCATTGCCCAGCTCGACGAGCGCCTCGCCGTAGCTTACGCGCGTGGCGACTTTTTTGACCTCTGCCATTAGAGCTCCTCTCCTGCTGCCGCAAGCTCGGCCATGGCCTGCTCAAACTGTTCATCGTTGGGCGCCTTGCCATGCCAGCCAACCTGGTTCTCCATAAAGGAGACGCCTTTGCCCTTCACCGTCTCGGCGATGATAGCGACGGGCACGCCGGTCACCTCACGAGCCTCGGCGAAAGCCGCCTCAATCTGTGTAATGTCGTTGCCATCGGCTAGCTCGATCACATGCCACTTAAAGGCGCGGAACTTGTCAGCGAGCGGCATGGCCGAGTTGACCTCATCGATCGTGCCGTCAATCTGCAAGCCGTTGTGGTCGACGACGGCAACAAGATTGTCGAGCGCATGGTTGCCGGCAAACATGGCCGCCTCCCACACCTGGCCCTCCTCGCACTCGCCGTCGCCCAACAGCGTGTAGACGCGGTAATTGTCACCCCAGTGCTTTGCGGCAAGTGCCATTCCAACCGCGGCGGAGATACCCTGACCGAGCGATCCGGTAGACATGTCGACGCCCGGCGTGTCATTCATATTGGGATGTCCCTGCAGGCGACTGCCGATATGACGGAGCGTCTCGAGCTCCTCCTTAGGAAAGAACCCGCGTTCGGCGAGCACGGCGTAGAGTGCCGGAGCGCAATGTCCCTTGGAGAGCACAAAGCGATCGCGCTCAGCGCGGCTCGGATTCGCCGGGTCAACATCCATTTCCTCAAAGTAGAGGTAGGTCATAATGTCGGCGGCGCCAAGCGATCCGCCCGGATGCCCCGACTTGGCGGCGTGAACCGCAGTCACGACACCCTTCCTGACCTCATTGGCGACCTTCGCCAGCTCCTGGTTGGTCATACGAATTCCTCTCTTGAGAACAACCCCGGCACCGGATGATGCGGCCGGGGCAATTCACTCGTTTAAGCCCGCGCGACGACCTTTTCCAGCCATCCTCGAAGGAGGCGAGGCCTTGATCGGTCAACGGGTAGTGCAGCCACTTCTTGAGCGCGGCCATAGGCACGGTCGCGATGTCGGTGGAGTCAACGTCTTCCTGCGTCAGCTCCTTCTCGATACCCAGGCCGCCCTGGTCTCAACCTTGCGCTCAATGCCACAGGCGGCGCATTCATTTTGAATCGCCTTCTGGGCCATATACGCGTAGGCGATACCCAAGGTACAGACGGCAACGCCTACGTTCTTCATTTTTAAGATGGCGTGCCAGGCGGTAATTTCACCCTAAAACACAAAAGCCCCAAGTCAACAAAAGCCAGGAGCCTTTGCCAACTTGGGGCATTACGAGTCGCCGCCGTACAGGCAACGACGACCCTTACTCCTTCTGCCATCAACCGATATGGACGATTCGGCTTGTCCGGTTACGGCAGGATGTGGAATCCAAGCGTTTCGATATCATGCGCGAAACCCTTAACGGTGTCGAGCGAATACTCCATGAGGTCCTTACCGACGTTCTTGCGCTTGGCCAGAATGCCGTTGGGAACCGTAATGATCTGGCACCCCACGGACTCGGCCTGATAGATATTCAGCAGCTCACGGGTAGATGCCCAGAGCACCTCACACTGCGGCTTTGCCGCGGCCTTTTTGACAGACTCAGCCATCAACGGCAGCGGATCAACACCGGTATCGGCAATACGGCCGGCGAAGATAGAGATGATAGACGGCGTCTCAGCGGAGACAGCGTCCACAAACTCATCGACCTGCTCGGGAGTAAAGATCGTCGTAACGTTTACCTTAATGCCGTCGGCAGAAAGGCGCTTAACGAGCGCCGCGGTCGACTCACCCTTGGTATTGAGTGCGGGAATCTTGACATACACATTGTCAGCCCAAGTCGCAATCTCGCGAGCCTCGGCCTCCATGCCCGCCTCATCGTCCGCAAAGACCTCAAACGAAACCGAGACATCGGTGATGTGCTCGAGCACGGTCTTGGCGAACTCGCGATAATCGGTCACGCCACCCGCCTTCATAAGCGATGGGTTAGTCGTAAAGCCCTGAACGTTACCGTTCTCGGCCATGTCGAGCATGCCCTCGAGATTGGCACCGTCGGCAAATACCTTGATTGCCATAATGTACTCCTTACATACATGATGATATAGAAATGTACGGACTGAATTGTTTGTCAAAAGCGCCGCCGCATCAGAGTGGAACGGAGAGCCCCTTAATCGAGTTCGATCTCGAGGCGGTAGAGGTCGGCGCGGTAGAACGACTCCACATACTCACGGGGCACATTCTGCTGGTCATGAGAAACCCTCGTAATGTTGAGCAGCGGAGCACCAACGCTGATGCCCAATAGCTCGGCCTGCTCGTCGGTAGCAACGCAAGCTCCAATCTTTTGGCTCACACGGCTCCAGCGAATATCGCACGAGTTATTGAGATAAGCGCGAAGCGATTCCTTGGAAAAGTCGCGCTCCGCAATATGCGGGACATAGCCGTCTTCGTAATAAATCGTCTCCAGATAGAACGGACGATCGCCCGACACGCGCACACGGCGAAGGCAGAAGGCCTTTGTGCCCTCAGCCAAGCCCAGCTCGCGGGCAACGTGCTGGGGCATGGCTACAACGCCAGACTCAATCAAACGTTTTTGAGGCACTGCAAACTCGTCCACATTCTTTTTGATATAGCTCGAGACACGCTTAGGCGAGCTGAGTGGCACGTTGGCAATAACCTCGGATCCGCGGCCGCGCTTCTTCTCAATCAAGCCATTATTAGAAAGCAGCTCCATCGCTTTGCGCGCCGTTGCACGCGAAACGTCATAGCGCTTCATAAGATCGCTTTCGGAGGGAATGTAATCGCCAATCTTGTAGGCACCGCTCGTAATTCCCTGGAACAAGATATCGTACAGCTGAGAGTACAGCTGTTCCTTGCCGCTAAAATCGAGCTCAGACGTATCGATCATCATCCCTCCCCTATCTGGAACGGCCCTTTTAACCTTTCGTAGCAGATAATGCCTTTTAATAAATGATAACCTTAAAAACTCAAAAGGCACATATCGTTGACAATGCGCGCAAACATCCCCATTCCAGCGGTCCGCTTCACCAACCCGCCAGAGAACCCGGGCATTCCTTGTGCAACGAATGCCCGGGACATAGGCTAACGTGCGCCAAATAGCTTGCGCGGGCTGGCACTCGCGCCGATACGATCGGCACCAGCGCCCGACATAAGCGCAAGGTCTTCTTTCGTGCGTACGCCGCCCGATGCCTTGACCTTTACACGGCCGCCCAACTCTTGAGCAAACAGATAGACATCCTCAACCTGGGCACCAGCCGTGCCAAAGCCCGTAGACGTCTTAATAAAGTCAGCACCGGCAGCCTCGACGGCATGACAGATCGGCTTTTTGGTTTCCTGCGCCAAATAGCACGTTTCGACAATGACCTTGAGCGTCGCATTGGGCACGGCCTCGCGCACGGCTCGAATATCGTCCTCGATGGCCTGGTAATCGCGGGCTTTGACCATGCCCTGGTCAATCACCATGTCGATTTCGGAGGCACCGTTGGCGTAGGCATCGGCCGCTTCGGCCGCTTTCGCAGCGCTCGTCATATAGCCAAGCGGGAAAGCGATGACCGTGGTAAGCGTAAGGTCGGGATAGGCCTTGTGAGCACGGGCGATATACGAAGGCGGGATGCATGCGCTGGCACAACCGTACTCGAATGCCTCGGCGCAAATGGCATCAATCTGGTCCCAGGTCGCCGTCGGCTTAAGCAATGTATAGTCGATGCGCGAGCAGAGGTCCTCATCAGTAAACTCTGCCCCCGCCTTGGCGGCAATGGCGGCAACCGACGAAGGATCGTCCAGATACTCATCGACCTTGGCCAAAAAGCCCGGATAGTCAACGGTATCGACATTGGTCACGTCAAGCTCAATGGTATGACCCAGCTCAAACGTATCATAGCCGCGGTTTTTGATGCGGTCGACAAGGATATCCAAATCGACCAGGTCGTCGCCCTTGCTACGATCTTCGAGCACATCGCCCTTGTGATAATGCGTCACAATGTGCGCAAGATGACGCGTCGGCTTAAGATCGCGAGCACGGTAGCGCTTGCTGATCATAACGGGATCGGCGACAAGACGAATCGTGAGCACACGGTAGCCGTGCTTGTCTGCCAGCTCGGCGAGCCTGTCGTGCTGCTTGGCGGAGAACGGATAATCGCACATAATCTGCGGCCCATCCGCCATGGCGACATCGAGGCGACGGAACCACTCCTGAAGAGCGTTCGCATCAACCTGCGCCTTTTCCTCGGCATTGTTAAAGCCGTACGTATCCCAATACTCTTCCTTAACGTCATCAAGCGAGACGCTCAAAAAGCTCTCGGATGTATGGCGAGCCTTGATGCGATCTGCCAAATCGGTTTTGCCCGTAGCCGGAGGTCCGGCAAGCAAAATCAGCGTCTTTTCCATGCTGGGAAACCCTTCTTACTACCCGATTATTTGCCACGAAGCTGGTCTTTGGAGATAGCAAGCATCTCGGTAACCTTGTCCATGTAATACTTGATAGCCTCATCGTCTTTCGCTTCGGCGGCAGCCGCACGCTTCTTGTTGTACAGCTTGACCAGTGCCGCAGACGCCTTGCCCATCGTGCGATTGACTTCCAGGCTTTGCTCGTATACCTCAACGGCCTCGTCGACCATGTTGGCATCGACATAAAGCTTGCCAATCTCGTTTAGAACGTTTGCGGCAGCGACGCCTTCCTTGCCCTCGAGCTCGGAACGCTTTGCCTTAACGGCGTCGAGAACGGCATCTCGATCGAGAACGGGTGCGGTCTCGGCTGCAGCGGAGGCCACCTTCTCCTTTTTCTTGCCAAATCCAAACAAACCCATTGGAAACCTCCACTAGCAGTAATAAACGAAAGGGGTTGTTCCCCTGCCGGGGACCAGGCACAGGAACAACCCCCTTAAAGAAAGACTTGGACCTTCGTCAGGCGCTACAAGAATCCTTATGCGATACCAAAGACGCTGAGGATGGACTTGATGGCCATGAAGAAGAAGCCGGTGACGACGGTGTCGACGTCGGTGCAGGTCATGTTCACGAAGCCAATCTGAGCGAGCATCGGGGACAGGAGCGCAGGCAGGATCATGATGAAGATGCCGTGGAAGATGCAGCCGATGATGGCGCCGCGACGACCGTCGATGGCATTACCGAAGACACCAGCAGTGCCGCCAGCGAAGAAGTTGGACATAACGCCGGGGATGACGAGGGTGCCCATGAAGCCGGTGATAGCCATGCCGATCAGCGAGCCGAGCGTGGTGAACACAAAGCCGAAGATAACGGCGTTAGGGGCATAGGTGAACAGGACAGGGCAGTCCAGAGCGGGGCGCGCATCGGGGACGAGCTTCATCGAGATGCCCTGGAAGGCGGGGACGAGCTCGGCGAGCAGCAGGCGGACGCCGGCGAGCAGGACGTACAGACCAACGACGAACTGCATGGCCTGGAGGAAAGCGTAGACCATGAAGTTGGTGGCGCCGCAGTAGTCAGCAGCAGCAGCGGGACCAGCGAAGGCAGCGACGACCAGGTAGAAAACGATCATGACCAGGCCGACAGCAGCGTAGGTATCCTGGAGGAAGGACAGGGACTGCGGAATCTCGAGATCCTCGGTGGACTTGGACTCCTTGCCGCCAGCGAGCTTCTTGGTGATGCTTGCGACAAGAGCGGTGAACATATAGCCAAAGGTGCAGAAGTGACCCAGGGCGATGTCATCGGACTCGGTGATCTTGCGGACAACGGGCTGAGCGAAGGCAGGCATGAGGGTAGCGAAGGCGCCACCGACGATGGAGCTGACGACGATCAGGGGGATACCGCGAAGACCGCAGAAGAAGGCGAACACGACGCAGAGCGTGGACTCCCACAGAAGGGCCTGGCCAGTCAGGAACACATACTTAAACTTGGTGAAACGAGCGAGGATGATGTTCACCACGAAGATGCCAGCGAGGCAGATGGCGATCTCGGAGCCAAGGCCGAGGTCGGTCATTGCCTGACCGTTGATTCCCTCGATGGAAGCGACGACGGCGGTCATGCCGTTGAAGCCGAAGGCGGAGTTGAACATATCGCCAAAGTAGGCAAGAGAGCCCTGCATGACGCTCGAGCCGGCAGCCAGAACAAGGAAGCCGAGCATCGTCTTAAACGTGCCGAGCAACACGTCGTTGGCCGACTTCTTCTGAAGCACAAGGCCCAGGCAGGCGACGAGACCGATAACAACGGCGGCCTGCGTCAGGATGTTATTGATAATAAACTCAAGAACAGCCATGTTGTACACCCCTTTTTCTCATGTACATTTCTATCAATCTAGCCTTGATTATCGACTTTATCCGAACACCTCCCACATTCATCCGCACATGTGCGGATGAATGTGGGAACCCGATACCCTGAGGGCCGGATCGGCCGGCCCCGGGAGATCGGAGGACGGCATGTCCGGAAAGAAGAAAAGGGGCTCCGCGAGGGCGGTCCCGAGGTCCTACGGAAGGCTCACGAGGCACGAGCGGGACACGGTCCAGAGGATGCTGGAGCGCAGGGCCTCGTGCAGGGAGATCGCGAGGGAGCTGGGCAGGTCGCCCTCGACGGTGAGCGCCGAGGTGGCGTCGCACAGGTTCGTGACGGCGCCGAAGCCCAGGCGCGGCGAGCGCGTGGGCGCCGACACCGACCTGTCGTCGGCCTGCCCGCGCCTGGCGGCGTGGCCGCGCTGCTGCAACGGGTGCGGCCGCTACCGCGCGATGGGCTGCAAGCGCCGCCCGCACGTCTTCTACGAGGCCCGGGCCGCGCAGCTGTGCGCCGACTCGGTCCTCGTCTCGTCCAGGCGCGGGATAGACGCCGACGAGCCCGCCGCGGCGGCCAGGCTGGAGGCGATAAGGGGCTGCCTGCGCCGGGGGCTCTCGCCCGAGCAGATGGCCGCATGCAACGGAGGGCCGGTGGACCTGTCGCCGTCGACCATCTACCGCTGGGTCTCGGCGGGCTACGACGGCATGACCAACATGGAGCTCAGGCGCAAGGTCGGCTACAGGCCGAGGAGGCGCGCCGCGGGCCGGGCGGCGACCCGCCACTCCGCCCGCAGGTCGCATGCCGCGTTCCTCGCCCTCGGGGAGGACGCGTGCGCCGCGGCCTGGGAGATGGACACCGTCGAGGGCGCCCGGGAGGACTCCGCCTGCCTGCTCACGCTGCTGCACCGCCCCAGCAGGCTGCAGCTCGCGCTGCCGCTGGAGGAGAAGACCGCCGGGTGCGTCGCGGACGCCCTGGAGGGCGTCCGGGCGGTCCTCGGCGCCGACGGGACGCGCCGCGTGTTCCGCGCCGTCCTCACCGACAACGGCGCCGAGTTCTCCGACGAGGGCGCGATCGCCGCGCTCCTCGGCGAGGGGCCCGGCGAGACGAGGCTGTTCTACTGCGACCCCGGGCGGAGCGACCAGAAGGGCGCCTGCGAGCGCAACCACGTCGAGATCAGGAAGCTGCTGCCCAAGGGCGCCGGCCTCAGGTTCGACCGGCTCTCCCCGGCCGACCTGGCGCTCGCCATGTCGCACGTGAACTCCGAGCCCCGCGGCGCGCTCGGCTTCTCGACGCCCGCGCGCGCCTTCAGGGCGATGCTCGGGGACGATGCGGCGGCGCTGCTTGACGCCTACGGCGTGGAGGATGTGCCTCTGGCCGAGCTCGACCTGACGCCGGGACTCATCGAGAGGGCGCGCGCCGAGAGGGGCGATGCCCCGCTGGCCTAGCCTAGAAGGAAAAACGGAATAGACGGACCGACCGTCCGGCTGAGTCTGGGAAGAGGTGCCGGGCGGCGGGCGGAGCATGGCCACCGGACCTATCGAAACACATCTCCACCGTTCCTTCAACTGGGAAAACGCCGCCCCCGGGTCCCGGATGGGACCTCGGGGGCGTTCGGCTAGCTGCGGGAATGGCCTATTTGCTCAATGTGTTCGGCTGAGATCGGAAATCAACCTCTATCAATCTAGGTGAAAAGACCCTTACTCTAGGACGCCCATCTCCTTGAGCACCGGAGTCAACTTCTCCTCGATTTCCTTCTTATCGACAAGGCGCTTAAGGAACACGCAGGGAAGACCGGTGTTGTAGCTCTCGATCTGCGTCTTGAAGTTCTCGGCAGCGACAATCATGTCAAAGCCCTTGGAGGCACCCGCGGCGCTGGAAACGCTGTCGTGGTCCATCTTGCACTGGACCCCGAGCTTCTTCATAACCTGCTCGATAGCCATCTGGCAGGCAAAGCTGCTTCCAAGACCATTGCCGCAGCAGCACAAAATCTTGACCATGTTCATTTCCTTTCCTTTTGGGGCACGTACCCCACCTCGGGGTAGATGCGGGCGAATGCATAGACTCGCCCGCACCAAGCGGCGTTGTCTTACGCCGTCGCACCCGTAAATGCCTGATAAATCTCGTCGGCGTCATCCGAAGCGACGATTTGCGCAATCTTATCTTCGTCCATAAAGATGCCGGCAAGTACCTGCATGGCCTCGATATGAGAATTAGAATCCTCGGCTGCAAGTGCGACCAGAAGACGAACATCAAAGCTGTCTTCCGAAAACTTAACGGGCTTCTTCAGGACCGTCACGGCAAGCTGACCTTTAATGCAACCGTCCTCGGGGCGGCCGTGAATCAGCGCGACGTCTTCGGTGAGCACGTAGTAGGGACCCATCTTGTTGGTGGCGCGGATGATCTCATCCGCATAGCGATCCTCGACGTAGCCGCCCTCGTTGAGCGGGGCGATTGCAAGCTTGATCGCGTCCTGCCAGGAATCGACAGAATCGGCAAGGCGAACGTTTTCGCGCTTGAGCATCTCCGTAATCTGCATCGGTGCGCCTCGTCCCTAAGCGACGATATTCTTGAACAGGCTGATGCGGTGCTCGACAACCTCTTCGACGGCCTTCTGAGCAGGCATAACCATGTTGCGGTTGGAGGCGTTCTCCTTGAGCTCGTCATAGCACTGCTTGGAGGTCTTGTTCCAGTTGACGAGCAGATCGGTACCAACATTGAACTTACGGATACCCAGGTCGATGACGTGACGAACGTCCTCGTCCTTAACACCGGTGCCACCATGGATGACCAGGGGGAAGCCATTCACGGCATCGCGGATCTTCTCGAGCTGATCGAAGGAGATGTTGGTCTTGGACTTGTACTGGCCATGGTTGGTACCGATAGCCACGGCAAGGGCGTCGATGCCGGTCTTCTCGATGAACTCGACAGCCTGCTCGGGATCGGTGTAGCGCACATCGGCGTCGGCAACGGCGACACCGTCCTCGGTACCACCGACGGTGCCGAGCTCGGCCTCGACAGAAGCGCCGTGGGCCTGAGCCATCTCGACGATGCGCTTAGTACCAAGGATGTTCTCCTTGAAGGGAAGCGCGGAGCCGTCAAACATTACCGAGCTATAACCGGCCTCGAGAGCCTTGCGAATCTCGTCGAAGTTCTTGGCGTGGTCGAGGTGGAGAACAACGTTGACGCCGTACTCCTCGGCCATGGACTTGCACACAGCAACCAGGTTGCGATGACCGACATAGCTGGCGGTGCCCTCAGAGGTCTGGATGATCACGGGGGTGTGCAGGCGAGCCGCGACGCGGATAATCGACGGGCACATCTCGAGGTTATGGGTGTTGAAAGCGCCAACGGCCATGTTGAGCTGGTTGGCCTCTGCCAGGACTTCGCGCAGGGTTACGTACATAGTGTTTGCCTCCTGTTGTCTCCACTGGATGTATCAAGTGGCGACCGCACAGGGGGTGCCGGCCGCCGTCCTTGATCGACAATTAGATTATCACAAACGTCCGTATATTCGGTTGTCCGAATGATATTTCGTTTGATATGCTCTGTTTTGACCGTTCACCTGAATTTTTCGACCGTTTACCCGCTAAAAAAGGCACCGCAACCCATGCGGATGCCCTTGGCTGCCAGTCGCTCTCAACCAAAACGGAGTGCAAGCTAAACTGGCTCGACTCCACCTCGATCTAGACCGCGGGACAAATTAATCAGTAGTGTTTGCCCCAAATCTTAAGTATTTGTTCGACAGAACGGCCTCTGCCGGCTCCTGCTAGACTGGTAGATTCCCAATCGTCTATCCAGGAGCCTCAATGTCGCGCAAGCCCGCCTACAAGCAAGTACTTTCCATCGGCACCGCCGTGGTGCTGGGGTTTGCACTGTTCACAGGGTCGCTCGACGGAGCGCCCAAGCTGTTGTCGCCGCAAAGCGATGAGCAGGCGGCAGCCCTGGCCGAAAAACAAAACGAGAGTCCCAGCCGCACCGACGACGAGGCAGACCTGGTTGCCCGACTCGAATCGGGAACAGCGAGCTCCTCGGACTCTCAAAATAGCCAAGACTCTGGCGATGGCTCCGATTCCGCCGCGCCCAACACCGGTGACGACGCTTCCGCGGACAGCGCCGCCACCCCCATCGACGAGGTCGAAAACCCCGATCTCGACCGCGCCCGCGGCGTATACTTCAGCAGCATTCCCGACTACGCCGGTAACCCCTATGTTGCCCTGCGCGCCGATAGCACCCACCCGCTCGGCACGCCGTCATTCACACTCGATGAATACGAGCGCGCTACAGAAGAGGGCTGCTTTAAGAAGTTCTCCAAGCTCGACAGCCTGGGCCGCACCCGCAAGGCGCTCGCCTGCGTAGGCCCCGAATCGCTCGGTCAGGGCGAGCGCGGCGATATCTCGCGTATCCATCCCGCCGGATGGCACCAGCGGCGCTACGACTTTATTCCGGGCCAGAGCCTCTACAACCGCTGCCACCTCATCGCCTGGTCGCTCTGCGGCGAAAACGCCAACCGCAAGAATCTCCTCACCGGTACGCGCTATCTCAACGAGACGGGCATGCTGCCGTTTGAAGAGCAGATTCTCAACTATATTCACGATACGGGTAACCATGTGCTCTATCGCGTCACGCCCATGTACAACGAAGAGGAACTTGTCTGCCGTGGCGTGCGCCTTGAGGCGCAATCGGTCGAGGACCACGGCAAGGCCCTCTGCTTCCACGTATATTGCTACAACCTGCAGCCGCATGTGCAGATCGACTACACCACCGGCCGCAACCAGGCCTCGGGAGACTAGGGCCGATCAAGCTGCCCCAAAACCTAACATGATCCGTTTTCCTCCGTCCCCCAGGGATCAAAAAGGGCCGCTCTGGATTGCCCAGAGCGGCCCTCGCATCGGCATGCATGTTGCAGGCAACGCCACACGCTACTTAGCGCGGCCCTCCTCATAGCGCTCGACCAGTTTGGCCTGAACGTCGTAGGGCACCTGCTCATAGCCAGCCGGCTTCATGGTAAAGTCGCCCGTGCCGCGCGTGATGGAACGCAGGCGTGTCGAGTAATCCGTCAGCTCGGCAAGAGGTGCCTGGGCAATGACCACGGTATCGCCGCGTTCGTCGGTCTCCATGCCCGTTACGCGACCGCGCGAGGCGGAGATGTCGCCCATCACGGCGCCGGCATAGCTCTCGGGGATGGTCACCGTGACCTCCTCGATGGGCTCCAGCACCACCGGATCGGCATCGGCGCATGCCTTGCGCAGGCCGATGCGAGCCGCCGCGCGGAACGCCATCTCGTTGGAGTCGACGCTGTGATACGAGCCGTCGTACACAGCCACGCGAATGCCCGTGAGCGGGTAGCCGGCAATGATGCCGTCCTTCATGGTCTCCTGGACACCCTTGTCCACGGCGGGGATCAGCGAGCGCGGAATGCGGCCGCCCACGACCTCATCCACAAACTCGTAGCCGTCGCTCGTGCCGTCGGGCCCAATAAGCGGCTCCACGCGCAGCCAGCAGTCGCCGTACTGACCGGCGCCACCGGTCTGCTTCTTGTGGCGACCCTGGGCGCTCGCCGTGCGGCGGATGGTCTCGCGATACGGAATGCGGATCGGCACGCTCTTGGCCACGACCTTGGTGCGATCCTCCAAACGGTTGAGCAGCACCGAAACCTGCGCCTCACCAACGGCGGAGATGATAGTCTGGCCCGTCTCCTCGTCACGATCGATGCTCATGGTCGGATCAGCCTTGCACGCCTTCTCGATAAACGTATAGAGCTTCTCTTCGTCGCCACGGTTCTCGGCCTCGATGGCAATGCGGTACTGCGAGTTGGGGAACTTAAACGCCGCCGCCTCGACCTTACCGGTAATGGAGAGTGTGTCACCCGTCTCGGCAGCCAGCTTGGGCGCCACGATGATGTCACCGGCATAGGCGTGACCGACCTCGGTCATGTCACGGCCGCACATCACATACAGGTGGGCCAGACGATCGCTCTTGCGGGTATGCGCGTTGATCAGTTCAAGACCCGGCTCAAGCGTACCCGTCAGCACCTTGATAAAGCTGATGCGACCCTGCTGCGGATCGGCCAGCGTCTTAAACACAAACGCCACCGGACGGTCATCGTCGCTCGAAATCTTGAGCGAATCACCGTCGATGAGCGGCATCTCGCCGTAGTCCGTCGGCGCCGGGAAGTATGTGGCGATGTCGTCCATCAGCGAGTTGACGCCCTGCTCCTTAATGCAATCGCCCGCAAAGACCGGCACAAAGATGCGCTCGGCAATCGCCTTCGACAGCAAGCCCTCAAGCTCCTCCTGCGTCAGCGTCTCCTCGCCTTCCAAGTACTTCATCATCAGTTCGTCGTCAGCCTCGGCCACCAGCTCGCACAGATGGTCATGGGCCTCCTCGGCCTGGGCACGATACTCCTCGGGAATCTCCGACTCAACGGCTTCGGCGCCGTTGCAATGGCGCGCCTTCATGCGCACCAGGTCGATGATGCCATCAAAGTCCTCGCCCTCGCCCCAGGGAAGGGTCACGGCGCCCAGTCGCGTGCCAAAGCGCTCCTGCAGCAGGTCCATCGTGGTCGCAAAGCTGGCCTCGGAGCGCGACAGGCGGTTTACGAACACCGCACGCGCCAAGCGCAGGTCCTCGGCGGCATACCAGAGCTTAACCGTCGTAGGCTGCGGGCCGGCCTCGGCGTCGACCACAAACAGGGCCGTCTCGCAGACGCTCATCGCGGCAAAGGCGTCGCCGATAAAATCGGGGTAACACGGGGCATCGAGCACATTGATGCGCGCGCCCTTCCAGTCGATCGGTGCAATGGTCGTCGAGATGGAAAATGCACGCTTGACCTCTTCGGGGTCATAGTCGAGCGTGGGCTTGGTGCCGTCGTGGCCGCCCAGGCGGGCGGTCTTGCCAGAAAGGTGGAGCATGGCCTCGGCGAGTGAAGTCTTGCCCACCCCGCCTTGGCCTACGAGCACCACGTTCCTTACATTGCCGGTCTTGGGAGCACCCATGATGACCTCCTTGCAGGGCCGCGCGCATTGCGCGACGCCAACGGGGAGAGTTCGCGGTCGGTGCCATCCCGGGAGCAGCATGGTCGGCAGCCGAGCCGACTCACCCTCCAAATGTCCTATGCCACCACCCTACCCTCACGGGCGACCGTCCATGCACACCTTTCGGCACACGTATGAATACAGGCGGCGAGAGGAAGAGACAAGCTTGTGAGGCGATTATTGAACCCCGCCGATGCAAACAAAAAGCCGCCACAGACCGTAAGACCTGCGGCGGCTTCGCCTCAATTAATAGTTGAGCAAATACCTGAGCCTATCCCTCGATACGGCTCAAAAACTCACGCGTGCGCTGCTCGCGCGGATGGTCGATAACCTGCTCGGCCGGACCCTCCTCGACAATGCGGCCTCCGTCCATAAAGACCACGCGATCGGCAACATCGCGCGCAAACTGCATCGCGTGGGTCACGATCACCATCGTCATATTCTGCGCGGCAAGGTCTTTAATGACACGCAGCACCTCGGCCGTTAGCTCGGGATCGAGCGCCGAGGTCGGCTCGTCAAAGAACAAGATTTCCGGGTCGAGCGCCAAGGCGCGGGCGATACTCACGCGCTGTTGCTGACCGCCCGAAAGCTCACACGGAACCTTGTTCTCGTTGCCCACAAGTCCCATCTGAGCAATCAATTCATGCGCACGAGCTTCCGCCTGCTCGCGCGGGCGCTTAAGAACGCGGATCGGCGCATCGGTGATGTTTTTCATCACGGTATAGTGCGGGAACAGATTGTAGTTCTGAAACACCAGGCCAAATCGCGAGCGCGCCTGCCTGGGCACATCGCCCTTCGCATAGACCGCGCCCGAACCCGCATCCGTCGCAACGGCAAGGTCGCCAAACGAGAGCGAGCCTCCGTCGAGCGTCTCGAGCAGCGTGGCACACCGCAGCAGCGTGGACTTGCCGCCACCCGAAGGCCCGATAATCGCCACGACCTCTCCACGCTTTACCTCGAGCGAGATATCCTTGAGCACCTCATTGCCGCCAAACGCCTTGCGAGCGTTCGATATATTCATTACCGAATTAATCATGGTAGTAATCCAATTTTTTCTCGGCGGCGCCCAGCAGCATCTCGACAACGAAATTAAAGACCCAGTAAATCAGCGCCGCAATCGCAAACGGCACCATGCTCACCTGCGAGGCGACCAGCGCCTTGGCCGTCGAGAACATCTCACCCACGCCAATGGCAAACGCCAGCGACGTGTCCTTGACCAGCGTGATGATCTCGTTGCCCATCGCCGGCAGAATACGCTTGGCGACCTGCGGCATCACGATATACAGAAACGTCTGCACGCGCGAATAGCCCAGCACCTCGGCAGCCTCGTATTGACCGCGCGGAATGGACTGCAAGCCCGAGCGATAGATCTCGGCAAAGTAACCGGCGTAGTTGATGATGAACGCCACGACGCACGCCGTCCACTTGGAATCGGGCGTGAGCGAAATGCCAAACACGTAATACGGGGCAAAGTAGATGGCAAACATCTGCAGCATGAGCGGCGTGCCGCGCATGACCGAGATATAGATGCGCGCAATCCAGCGAAGCGGCGCGATTTTGCTCATGCGCATAAACGCCACGGGAATTCCCAGCGGAATCGACCCGAGCAGCGTCAACACAAACAGCTGCAAACTGATCAAGAACCCCTGGCCAAGCATCTGCATCATGACCTGAATAGACATTACTTGAGCACCCAATTATCGAAAGACAAACCATAGCTTGAATATGTATCGCAGAGGTCCTTGACCGTGCCGTCCTCGTAGAGCGCCTTGAGCGACTCGGCTACAGCATCGGCCGACTTGGTGTCGCCCTTCTTAAAGCCAACGGCGTAGTGCTCGCTGGACAGCGGCTCATCAAGCTGCGTATAGGCATCGGGCTTGGCGGCAAGCTGATACTGGGCAATCGAAAGGTCGCACGCCACGGCATCGACCGCGCCGCTCTCGAGCTGCATAAAGGCCGTGTTGTACTCGCCGATCGTGTCGAGCGTGGCAAACGTCGCTGCCAGATCCTTCTGGTCACCCTCAAGCACGTCCTGCGCAGCGGAATCAGTCTGGGTAATCACAGTCTTGCCGGCAAGATCGTCCCAGCCCTTGATGCCCGCATCCTTCTTGACCACCAGCACCTGCTCGTTGAGCATGTACGGCTCGGAGAACGTGTAGTCGTCCTCACGGCCCTCCATGGTAAAGCCGTTCCAGATGCAGTTGATGGCGCCCGAGTTAAGCAGCGTATCCTTGGCGTCCCAGTCGATGGCCTCGTATTTGACCTCCCAGCCCTGCTTATCGGCAACAGCCTTGGCCAGATCGAGATCAAAGCCGGTGTACTCGCCATCGTCGCCCACAAAGCCGTACGGAGGATAGGACTCATCGAAGCCCACCACGAGCTTCTTGGACTCCGCAGCACCCTTCACATCCTTGGCCGCGGCAGAGCCAGCAGCGGAGCCCTTGCCGGCACCACCGCCGCAACCGACAAGACCAAGGCCAAGCACCGTGGCGAGCGAGCCGGCTAGACCAACAAACTGACGACGAGACATATCGGTATTCATGGTATTCCCCCTTGATGGCACTTTAGTTAGGTAAAGTGAGTCATGTAACGTTCAGAATCATACACTCTACCTTGATAAAGTACAAGGGAGGGGGGTTGCCCGGCACGGGCGGGGAGCGGCGCGTAATTAAGTTTCCTGCTCTACAGTCCTGCGCAAGACGGAAAGCACATTAAGTGCTTTCCTTTGCGTGCGGAACTCGCGATAAACTTAATTACGCGCCGCTCCCCCGCCCGTGCCGGGCAAACGTCGTTGAACTCATCGGTGACATGAAATAACTGCTTGCATATCGTCCTTTAACTTGGTTCGGTACAATGATTTCAGTTTTCAATTTATAAATTTGTGGGGTTAATTCATGGCAGAATCTCGTGCGGAGCGTAGGGCTCGTCGTGCTTTGGTGGAGGCGGCTGAGGGGTCGAAGGAGGAGAAATCTTCTACGAAATCCAAGTCTTCTAAAGCTGCAAAAAGCAAGTCGGCTAAGGCCAAGCGTCCCGGCTCTCGTCGGAACGAGGATAAGGCATCTCAGACTCGCTCCAAGCGCTCGCATAAAGATCGGGTTTCGTCTGCGCGTAAGGCTGTGGACCCCAAGTCTCCCTGTTCGATCATGAAAGCTTGCGGTGGGTGTACGGCGCTCAATCGTCCTTATAAGAAGCAGTTGGCAGCCAAGCAGGCCGCCATGGAGGAGCTTTTTGCTACCCTTTGCGAGCGCGAGGGCATTAGCGTCGACCCCATTCGCGGTATGGGCGTCACCCTGGGCGACCCGGGCAAATATCCTGCGCCGCGCGGTTTTCGCCATAAGGCCGCCACTCCCTTTGCTCCCGGTAAGGAGGGTGCTGTCCGTTGCGGTTTCTTTGAGCGCGGCACGCACAAGATCGTTGCCGTACCCGGGTGTCCTGTCGAGGCACCGGGTGCCCGTCAGATTCTCAACGGCATCGCACGCGAAGCTGAGCGGCTGCATATTCCCGCCTTTAATGAGGACAAGCATCTTGGTTTGCTTCGCTATGCCGTCGTCCGCTGCGGTTGGCGTACCGACCAGGTCATGGTTACGCTCGTGACCGCTCAGCGCGACTTGCCGCATGCGCAGGAGTTCTTTGAGGCTGTCGCCGCACTCAATCCGCACATCGTCACCGTCGCCCAAAACATCAACGGACGTCCCGGCAACGCCATCCTCGGCGAGGAAACCCGCATTGTATATGGCGCCGAGTGCATGCGCGACCAGCTGCTCGGCTGCGAGTTCGATATCTCCCCCACCGCGTTCTACCAGACCAACCCGCAGCAGACCGAGCTGCTCTATCAGCTCGCGATTGACGGCATGGACCTGCAGCAGGGCGACGTACTCATGGATGCCTATTGCGGTAGTGGAACTATCGGCCTGTGCGCAGCCAAAGCCGCCCAGGACAAGGGCGTCGGTATTATGCTGCTTGGCGTGGAGCGCAACCACGCCGGCATTGCCGACGCACGTCGTAATGCCGAGCTCAACGGCCTCACCCGCAGCGCTTGGTTTATGGCCGACGATGCCACCGATTACATCCTGGATGCCGCCGATAACAACGAGCGGGTCGATGTCCTTTCCATCGATCCGCCGCGCGCCGGCTCTACCCCCGAGTTCCTCGAAGCTGCCTGCGCGCTTAAGCCGCGCCGCATCACCTATATCAGCTGCAACCCCGTGACTCAAGAGCGCGACCTGCATCAGCTCCTCGACGGAGGCTATCGCCTGCTCAAGATCACGCCCGTCGACATGTTCCCTCACACCGACCACACCGAAACCGTAGCGGTCCTCGAACGCCGCTAATCCACCGGCACAAGAAAGGGGGCGACCCGCCTGGGCCGCCCCCTTCGCTTGGTTTATAAACTCCGCTACATCCCATTGCGCAGATCGCACACGCCGGCTGCCGCCATCTCGCGCAGCAGCGTCTCGCGATCGCGCGTCACGATCAGATCCAACGGGAAGTGAATCTCGTCGAGCATCTTGCGAGCGTAATCGAGCTTACCAATTGCCATGCCAATGTGCGCATCGGTCGAAACGCCAATGCCCACGCCCAGCTCGGCGCAGCGCTCGGCGATCTTGCGGCATACGGCCCAATGCTCAGTGTCGACACCGTGTTCAAGACTATGGTTGTTGATCTCAATAATCTTGTGCTTGGCCTTAGCTGCCAACAGCACCTCGTCGATATCGAACGGCACGCCCGAACGCCCCGTGTGGCCCAGCATGAACACCTTGGGGTGCTCCAGGGCATTGATATACATCTCGGTCGTCTGGGCCAGCGTCGCGCCCTCAGCAAACTGCGCATTATGCACGCTTGCCACCAAATAATCCAAATTGCGCGTCACCAAATCGAACAGCGAATGCTGGTGATTGAACGAATCGCCGACAATATTGAGCGAAACGGGAATGTCCTCGCCAAACAAGCTTCCATCCAGCGAAACGATATCGGCCTCGGCTCCGCGAAGCACCAGCACACCGCTCCAAATGCGCGGCCAGATATCCTGGTTAATAAAGAACTGGAAACTGCGCAGGTCATTGGGGCAAGCCGTAACCATAGAGCTCAGATGGTCGGCAGATCCAAGTACCTGCAGACCACGCTCTGCCGCCCAGTACACATTCTCCTCAATGGTCGAATATGCATGCGCAGAGAACATCGTATGGGTATGAATGTCACAAGAAAGCAGGTAGGGCATCGGGTCTCCTTATCCGGCATGGCCGTCGCTTATATTCATTGTACGCATAGCCTTCGATAGTCGTAAAACCACTCCATCCCAACGACACAACGTCCATGACAACGGGGCCTGGCTTAACACCAAACCCCGTTTCACGTAAAACATTGTAGGCAGAGCGCTTTACTTTTAACGATACTCGTCCGCCAACCGCTTCCAAGCGGGTAGCGAATTGATGATCGTTTCATAACTCACGCAATAGCCCAGGCGGAACCAACCCGGCATACCAAAGCTGTCCGAGGGAACCGCAAGCAGCTCATACTTCTTTGCGCGCTCACAAAACGCATTCGCATCGGGCTCGAGTGCCTTCACCCACAGGTAGAAAGCACCGTCCGGCTCAACATAGGTATAGCCGTAGTCCGTCAAAGCATCAGTGAGCACCGTGCGATTGCGAGCATAGGCCTCGATATCACTCGGCTCATCGATGCAATCGATAATCACGCGCTGGAAGAGCGCCGGTGCACATACAAAACCCAGCGTACGGGCAGCACCCGCAACAGCCGGCATCAGACGCGCAGCCTGTGGATTGGTGTTGGGAACCAAGATCCAGCCCACGCGCTCACCAGGCAGCGACAGCGACTTAGAATACGAGTAGCACACCACGGTGTTCTCGTAGATCGAGGGCACCCAAGGCACCTCGGCGCCGTACACGATCTCGCGGTACGGCTCATCCGAGATGAGCATAATCGGATTCTCGGGGTCGCGTTTGGCGTTGGCCTCGCGCAGAACATTGGCCAGTCGCGTCAGCGTGTCGCGCGTATACACGGCACCGGTCGGATTGTTGGGCGAGTCGATAATGACAGCCGCCGTCTTATCGCTGATCGCCTTGAGCACGTTGTCCACGCTCAGCTGGAACGTGTCTTCATCGGCAAGCGCCTCAACACACGTGCAGCCGGCCTTCTCAATCCACACGCGATACTCCGGAAAGTACGGGGCGACAACAATAACCTCGTCGCCCGGGTTCGTAACGGCGTTGAGCGTGCAGGTGAGCGATGCCGCGGCGCCAACCGTCATAAAGACGTCCTTGCCCTCATAGCTCGTGCCAAAGCGGCGGTTGAGCGATTCGGCGACAGCTGCTCGACATTGCGGCAGGCCCGGTGCGGGGGTGTAGCCGTGCAGCTGGTCACTCGGCAGCTCTAAGGCCTTCTTAATGGACTCCGCCACGGCAGCGGGCGCCGGAACACTCGGGTTGCCCAGCGAAAAATCGAATACGTTCTCCGCACCGATCTGCGCCTTGCGCTCAAGACCATAGCTAAAGATCTCGCGGATGATGGAGCTTTCCGCACCGCGAGCATACATAGTTTCGTTGATCATCTGTTCCCCTTTCGCATAGGCGCTATTGTACGCTTTAGCCGAGCAAAGCGCCGCAGCAATGTTAATTGGGTGTTGATTGGGGACAGACTTAAATGCGTGAAAACGCTCATTTAAGTCTGTCCCCAATCAACAGATGGCCCCATATCGCTCAAAAGAAAAAACCTCCGCAGGTTTCCCCGCGGAGGCTTTCGCCACAAAGGCTATTTGTCGGCGTCGGTGTCGGCACCGGCATTGACGGCACAGTCATCGCCGGCATCATCGGATGCGGCTTCGGCATCCTCCTGCATGGCCGCCTGCGCAAAGGCCGCGGCATCGGCCGCCAGCTCCTCCTCGCTCATACGAGGCGCACGCTTCTTGGTCGGCATGCCGGCCGCCTTGGCATTGCGCTCCTCCTTGGCCGCCAGGATATCGCCCTCGCGCTCAAGGTAGGCGTCCCACTCGTTGTCGAGCAGGGCATTCACGGCGTCGCCTTCGACGGTCTCGCGCTCAAGCAGCACCTTGGCCATCAAATCGAGCTGGTCGCGACGGGCATCCAAAATCTCGACCGCACGACGATGGGCCTCACGCATAATGCGCTGAACCTCGATATCGATGCGGCGCGCCGTCTCCTCGGAGTAATCCTGGTGATCGGCGTAATCGCGACCAAGGAACACCTGATGTTGCGCCTCGCCAAACACTTGCGTGCCCAGCTCCTCGCTCATGCCCAGGCGCGTGACCATCTCGCGCGCCATCTTGGTTGCGCGCTCCAGATCGTTGCTCGCGCCCGACGTAATATCATCGCACATGAGCTCCTCGGCAACGCGACCGCCCAAGAACACGGCGAGCTCGTCGAGCATCTCGTTCTTGGTCTTGAGGAAGTGGTCCTCCTGCGGAAGCTGCAGCGTGTAGCCCAGCGCCTGGCCGCGGCTGACGATCGAGATCTTGTGGGCCGGATCGGAGTGCTCCAGGATGTGGCCCACCAGGGCATGACCGCTCTCGTGGTAGGCAATCGTGGTGCGCTCGGCCTCGGTCATCACGCGACCCTTGCGTTGCGGTCCGGCAATCACGCGCTCCATCGACTCCTCGACCTCGTCCATCGAGATCACGGAACGATGACGGCGAGCGGCCAGCAGCGCAGACTCGTTGAGCAGGTTCGCCAAATCGGCACCAGTAAAGCCAACGGTCATCTGGGCGAGCTTCTCAAACTTAACGTCCTCGTCCATCGGCTTGTTCTCGGCATGCACGCGCAAGATCTGCTCGCGGCCCTTCACATCCGGACGGTCGACCGTAACCTGACGGTCAAAACGGCCGGGACGCAGCAATGCCGGATCCAGGATGTCAGGACGGTTGGTCGCAGCGATCAGGATGACCGACTCGCTTTCCTCAAAGCCGTCCATCTCGACCAGCAGCTGGTTGAGCGTCTGCTCGCGCTCGTCGTGACCGCCGCCCAAGCCAGCTCCGCGCTGACGTCCCACGGCATCGATCTCATCGATGAAGATGATCGACGGGGCCTGGGACTTGGCCTCCTTAAAGAGGTCACGCACACGGCTGGCGCCGACACCTACGAACATCTCGACAAAGTCGGAACCCGAGATGCTAAAGAACGGCACGCCCGCCTCGCCGGCAACGGCCTTGGCCAGCAGCGTTTTACCGGTGCCCGGAGGGCCAACCAGCAACACGCCACGCGGGATCTTGGCGCCCAGCTTGCGATAGCGATCCGGATCGCTCAAAAAGTCACGGATCTCCTCGAGCTCCTCGACTGCCTCGTCCACGCCGGCAACGTCTTCAAACTTGACCTTGGGGCGTGTGGCCTCGTTGGTCTTGGCGTTGGTCTTGCCAAACTGCATGTTCCTGTTGTTGGCGCCCATCATCTGGCGCATAAAGTAGAACATGATGGCGATAAGGGCGATCGTCGGAAGCACACTCATCGCCAAGTCGCCCCAAAAATCGGGATCGTTGGTGTTGACGATGTACTTGGTATCGGGGTGCTCCGCCATGAGCTCGGCAAGCGAATCGGAGCCGACATAGGTCGAGGAGAAGCTCTTGAGCTCGCTCGTATCGCCCTTGTCCTTCTTCGTCTTCCAGTAATGACCCGTCACGCTTCCGTCTTGAACCGTATAGGTCAGATCTTCGACGCGATCCTGCTTGATGGCGCTCACCATCTCGCTCGTCGCGAGCTTAACGGTATTGCTGGAATTGGCAAAGCCGGAGCCCATGTTAAAGAAGGCGTAGCCCAGAAGCGCGCAAGCCAAAATAAAATACAGCCAGCCCGTACGCGTGGGCTTCTTGCCTCCGGGCATCCCCGGGATCTTAGGCTCCCGGGGAGTCTGGGAATTGTTATCGTTATGGTCGTCGGGCATCTTACGAATAAACCTCCGGTTTCAAAATGCCCAGATACGGAAGGTTACGATAGCGCTCGGCATAGTCGAGGCCGTAGCCCACCACAAAGGCATCGGGGCAATGGGTTCCAACATACTTGGGCGTGATGGCCGAGACGCGGTCCTCAACGTCCTTCCACAGGAAGGCGGCGACCTCCAGAGAAGCGGGCTTGCGGCTCTCGAGGTTCTTCATCAGATACTTGAGCGTCAGGCCCGAGTCCAGAATGTCCTCGACGATCAGCACGTCGCGACCGCGGATGTCGATATCCAGGTCCTTAATGATACGCACGATACCCGAGGACTTCACACCGTCGCCATAGCTCGAAACAGCCATGAAATCGATGTTGGTCGGCAGCTCGATCTTACGCATCAGGTCGCCCATAAAGACCACGGCGCCGCGCAGGACCGCAATCAGCACCAGATCCTTACCCGCGTAATCGCGAGTAATCTCCTCGCCCAGGCGAGAGACGATACCGTCGATATCCTCCTGCGTGAACAGAACCTTCTCGATATCCGGATGTTGAGAAGCCATGACAACCCTTTCTTGTGCTTATCGCCCACACACCGCCGTATGGACGCGAACTTCACATTTTAGCAGCGCACGGGGTATATTTTCCAGCCCGTACGCCATCAGCGCGGGAATACCGTCAACGTCGCACAGAATAGCTGGCGTGGGACGCTATTCCGCATCGACCACGCGGAGCAGATATGCCACGCGCGTTGCGGCCGTGCACTTAAAACGCTCGTCCGCGCGAACTCCGGCGACCCACACCACGGCGCCCCCCGGCGCCGTCCTCACCATGGGCACGCCGGCGCGCTCGGAAACGGGAATGCGAGCCTCACCTAGCAAGTCGGATACTTTCTTGCTTCGACCACTCATCCCTAACGGGCACATCACGTCTCCCGGTACAGGACCGTCCACCCACAGGCGCGCCAATCGCGCCTCTGCAGGGATCTCGCCACGTGAGCCCGCCAGGATCCGCTCACTATCGCTGTCGGCAAAACCCAGGGCAGCCGCGTCTACCAAAGCTGTCACTTCCCCGGCAGCCGCAAGCTCACGGGCGCGGCGCACGATATCGCATCCCGGCTCAACGGCCATCGGCTCTGCGACCAGCATGCGCCCCCCGCCCAACGGCAAACGACCGGGTATGGTAATCCAGTCCGCAACCAGCCCCTCACGAGCCGCCGGCGCCTTAAACGCTAGCATGCCAAACTCGACGCGCGCGTCAATTCCCGCCGGAAGCGTGACCGAGCCTGTGCCTTCGGCAACGCAGGAAAGGACTCGCTCCACATGTCGCATCTCTGGACGAGCGCCCGGATCGATGCGTTTGATCGCCAGTCGCACGATGCGCCGCGCGATTACCACCTCGGCCGCAGCAAGGCGTCTGGCATCGAGCACTAGCGCGCCCGCCGCCTCCTTGCGCAGGCAGCTTCGAAACGCCTGTGCCGACAGCTGGGATAGAAACGCATCTTCGTCACCCAAGATCTCACAGGCGGCGCCAATCGTCTTGCACACGCTCGCATTACGCTGTGCCACCACTGGCATTACCCGATGGCGCACGTAGTTTCGCAGATACGAGATATCCTCATTGCTCTCGTCTTCACGCCACGGCTGACCATGTACCTGTAGATAGCCCACGAGCTCGCCATGAGTTAGGTCGAGCAAGGGACGCACCACGATATTCCTCCGGCGAGGAATGCTCGATAGACCAGCGGGCCCCGAACCCTTAATCGCGTTCATCAAAAACGTTTCCGCGCGATCCGAAGACGTGTGCGCGGTGCAGATACGAGCCGCCGTTCGCGGTGCCCCCGTCTGGGCGCAGAGTTCGCGAACATACCTCCGCGCCGCGGCATAGCGCACCTCGCGGGCCGCGGCCTCAATATTGCCCGACTCCCCATCAAAATAAGCGTGCTCCACACACAGCGGTAAACCATATTGCGCGCAGAGCTCACGCACAAAGGCCTCGTCGCCATCGGACGCCTTGCCGCGCAGATGATGGTTTACATGCAGCACATGCAGGCGCTCGCGAGCAATGGGGGCAACACCGCGTCCGTCTTGGATATCCAGCTTTGATGTGCACGCCATAAGAAGCAGTGCCGTCGAGTCCGCGCCGCCTGATACCATGAGCACGACAGGAGCTGCCTGCTGCCTCGTCCGGGTCTCATCGACTGCCCCAGGCACGGCATGGTATCCGTAATGCTGTGATACCGTTGGCATTCGCTTCCTCCTCTATTCGTCCGCACCCATTGTATCCTTTGGAATCTTATGTCTCGTCTGCACCTTCATATCCTCGGCAGTGGCTCTAAAGGCAACTGCGCACTCATCGAGGGCCCGCAGGGGCTCATTATGGTCGATGACGGACTGTCTCGCCGCGAGACATTAAAGCGCATGGCAGAACTGGGACTCTCGACAGACAACGTCTCGGCTCTTCTCATTACTCATGAGCATAGCGATCACATCAAGGGCCTCGATGTCTGGTGCAAGCACTGGCACGGCCCCCTCTTTGCCAGCAGGGGCACTCTTTCGAACAAAGAAAATCTTTCGCATCTGCCTGTCGAGGAATTCGATCCCGGTGACACCCTATCCATTGCCGGCATCCACGTGCAAACCTACTCAACATCACACGATGTCATCAATCCAGTCGGTTATCGATTCGACACCCTCGATGATTCCATCGGCTTTGCCACCGACACCGGAGAGCTATCGAGCCAAGCCATGAACACCCTCAAAGATTGTCGAGTCCTCGCGCTCGAAAGCAACCACGATGTGACCATGCTGCGCGAGGGAGAATATCCCCGCTTTCTTCAGGAGCGCATCCTGTCTGCAAGGGGACACCTCTCCAATGGCCAAGCCGCCGAAGCCGCGCGCGAACTTGTTACCGATCGCACCGAACAGCTCATTGCCATGCATATCAGCCAAGATAACAATCGTCCGAGCCTTACCGTCAAAAGCTATGCCAAAGCTCTGGCCGCAGCCCTGGATGACGAGGTCGGCAGCTCCGCAACCCTTCTCCAAGGATCGCGAAAACTCTCGATACGCCCTGCGAGTCAGTATCAACCGGCAACCATTCAATAGACTGTCCTAGACAGCAAAAGGGCCGAGAATCGCTTCCCAGCCCCTTTTGCTGTCTTTTAATAGCGCAGAACACCAACGAAATTAGTCGATGGAGATCTTCGTAACGTTCTTCTTCTCGACGATCTTGGGAACCGTAACGGTCAGGATGCCGTCAGCGTACTTAGCCGAGAGGCCCTCGCTCGAAGCGTCCTTTAGATACACGCCACGCGTCGCGCTGTACGAGCTGAACTCCTTCTGCAGGAAGTTCTTGCCCTCGTTCTCCTCGTCTTCCTCGACATTCACGCTAATGGACAGACGGCCCTCGTTAAGCTCGACATCGATATCGTCCTTGGCGACGCCGGTCAGATAAGCCTTGACCTCATAGCCGTCGCCCTTATCCTCAACGTCAACGGGAAACGCCTTGGAAGCAATCGAGTTGTTTGCAAGGTCAGTCATATCATCAAACAGATCGAACAGCGAGCTAGCAGAAGGACGAACGCCAAAAACCGAACGATAAGGAACCATGCTTGCCATGTTTACCACTCCTTTTAAGGACTGCCGAGTCATCTTCTAGGTGACTGGGACTTCTTTTGACGCTCTTATATATGCCCACCCAGTGCTCATATATACATCGACTATAAAGTTTTTTGAGTCTAGTACTATAAGCATATCTAAGTGTGTTTGACTCAGGTTTTAATAAGGTTAAGGTTCTTTGAACCAGAGCTTAAATAACAAGTATGTTCACAGCTACAAATAGCAAGGGGCTTACAATGAGCGCGTACACGTTGTTGGTAACGAGCTAAAGGGCATCATGGACGACCAAAACCAGAACAAAATGTTTATGCCGACGCAGGGGGAAGATACTTCCACGCAGCCGCCGCGGTTCCATCGCCCCCACATCTCGCAAGAGCCCATTAATGATCCGGAGCCCGAGTATGTGACGAGAAATCGATATCAAACGCTCGAGGATGCCCAAACGGGACGTAAACATATGGGCGTCGCCTCGGGAGACCCTGTATATCTGAAAGACGCACCATTATCTAAAAACAGCGCAGCTAGTGATGAGCCGATGAAAGCATCCGCCACTCATCGACAAAGAGGTCCTCGACCAAAGCAAACCTTGACGCATTCGGCTCGCTATCTCGAAACGCCAAAACAGGGAAAATCAATCTTCGTTTCGACAAGTAAACGACGCAAGCAGCATCGACTGACAATCCTGCTTTTGATCATTGCGGTCATAGCAGTTGCCCTTGTTATTCGATTTATTTTCTTTAAATAAAAGCTCAATACCAAAAACGATAAGACCGTCTGGTGTAAATGAGTCATTTACGCCCGGTAAACGCAAAAAAGGGGGAGGCCGCGAGGCCTCCCCCTTCTCAGTTCAAGCGTACGGCTCGGTGCCGTCCACCGGTCAGCGGCGCCCTGGCCTCCCACGGGCTGGCCCCGCAGTACTCTCGGCGCGATGGGGCTTAGCTTCCGGGTTCGGAACGGGACCGGGCGTGCCCCCCCATGCTCTGGCCGCTGACCGGTGGGCGGCGCCCACCGTATCTTCGGTGTCCGGTGTCTCATCTACGTGCCCTGGGGGCCGCATGGCGCATAGGAAAGATGACTCGGGGGCATCCTCGTGCCCGGACCGCGCATGGAGCGCTGGGTCCCGCGGGCCGCGAGGTGCGGTTCCGGAAGAGCTCGGGCGATTAGTGCGGCTCGGCTGAGGCTGTCGCCAGCCTTGCACCTGCCGTCTATCGACCAGGTAGTCTACCTGGGCCCTTACCGGAAGGAGAACTAATCCCTGGAACGGCTTCCCGCTTAGATGCCTTCAGCGGTTATCCGCGCCGCACGCGGCTACCCGGCCGTGCCGTTGGTCGACAACCGGTTCACCGGAGGTGCGTCCACCCCGGTCCTCTCGTACTGGGGGCAGCCTCCATCGATTCTCCTGCGCCCACGGAGGATAGGGACCGAACTGTCTCACGACGTTCTGAACCCAGCTCGCGTACCGCTTTAAACGGCGAACAGCCGTACCCTTGGGACCTGCTCCAGCCCCAGGATGCGATGAGCCGACATCGAGGTGCCAAACCTTGCCGTCGATGTGGACTCTTGGGCAAGATCAGCCTGTTATCCCCGGAGTACCTTTTATCCGTTGAGCGACGGCCCACCCACTCGGGGCCGCCGGATCACTAGAGCCTGCTTTCGCACCTGCTCGGCTTGTGGGCCTCGCAGTCAAGCCCGCTTGTACTCTTGCATTCAAAAGGACGGTTGCCGACCGTCCCGAGCGGACCTTCGCGCGCCTCCGTTACCCTTTAGGAGGCGACCGCCCCAGTCAAACTGCCCGCCTGGCACGGTCCCCGAGCCGGTTGACGGCCTCGGGTTAGGACGCCGGTCGCGCGAGGGCAGTATTCCAAGGGCGGCTCCCCGGGGGCTGGCGCCTCCGGATCTTAGCCTCCTGCCTATCCTCTACACGCGGGACCAGCGGCCAATGCCAAGCTGCAGTGAAGGTTCACGGGGTCTTTCCGTCCTTCCGCGGGTAAGTCGCATCTTCACGACCAGTGCAATTTCACCGGGTCCATGGTCGAGACAGCGCCCAAGTCGTTGCGCCTTTCGTGCAGGTCGGAACTTACCCGACAAGGAATTTCGCTACCTTAGGACCGTTATAGTTACGGCCGCCGTTTACCGGGGCTTGGCTTCGGGGCTTCGCGCGATGCGCTAACTCCTCCGCGTGACCTTCCGGCACCGGGCAGGCGTCAGACCCTATACGTCGCCTTGCGGCTTCTGCAGAGTCCTGTGTTTTTGGTAAACAGTCGCTTGGGCCTCTCCACTGCGGCCCGCCTCCGCTCCCCGGGCGAGCCGGTTCACGTACGCGCGGGCACCCTTCTCCCGAAGTTACGGGGCCATTGTGCCGAGTTCCTTGACCATGGTTGACCCGATCGCCTCGGTATGTTCTACCCACCCACCTGTGTCGGTTTGCGGTACGGGCGCGCACGCGCCTGCCTAGGGGTTTTTCTAGGGACCTCGGGCTCACTCGCTTCGCTCAGTCGCTTCGTCCGGAGCCTCGCCCTTCTGCGGACCGGATTTCCCTGGTCCGCGGGCCGCGCTCCATCACGGGGACGTCCAGAACCCCGCCGAGCCACCCCCATCCGTCGCCCCGTCGGTCGTAGCGCCGCGTGCGCGGTGCAGGAATGTCTGCCTGCTGCGCGTCGGCTACGCCTACCGGCCTCGCCTTAGCCCCCGACTGACCCTGGGAGGATTAGCCTTGCCCAGGAAACCTCGGGTTCACGGCGGACGAGTTACTCTCTCGTCTCTCGCTACTCATGCCAGCATTCTCACTCCCATGCGCTCCACCGTCGGTCGCCCTCCGGCTTCTCCGCCCATGGGAAGCTCCCCTACCGATTCTAATGAATTAAAATCCCGCCGCTTCGGTGTCCAGCTTAGCCCCGTGTATTGTCGGCGCATGTCCACTCGACCAGTGAGCTGTTACGCACTCTTTGAATGCATGGCTGCTTCTAAGCCAACATCCTGGTTGTCTGGGCGGACGCACATCCTTTGCCACTCGGCTGGAACTTGGGGACCTTAGCGGGCGGTCCGGGCTGTTTCCCTCTCGAGCACACAGCTTAGCCCACATGCTCTGACTGCCGCGCTCTGGGCCGCCGGCATTCGGAGTTCGGTTGGATTCGGTAGGCGGCGAAGCCCCCTCGTCCATCCGGTGCTCTACCTCCGGCGGTGAACGCGCGACGCTAGCCCTAAAGCTATTTCGGGGAGAACGAGATATCTCCGGGTTTGATTGGCCTTTCACCCCTATCCGCAGGTCATCGCCGCCGTTTTCAACCGACGTGCGTTCGGCCCTCCACGGGGTCTTACCCCCGCTTCAGCCTGCCCACGGATAGCTCACCCGGCTTCGCGTCCGCGGCGCGGGACTCAAGTCGCCCTGTTAAGGCTCGCTTTCGCTTCGGCTCCCTTTCGGTTAACCTCGCCCCGCGCCAGCGACTCGCTGGCTCATTCTACAAAAGGCACGCCGTCACAACTAAAAGTTGCTCCGACTGCTCGTGGGCGCACGGTTTCAGGTACTGTTTCACTCCCCTCCCGGGGTGCTTTTCACCTTTCCCTCACGGTACTGGTGCGCTATCGGTCACAGGGTAGTACTCAGGCTTGGATGGTGGTCCACCCAGGTTCGGACCGGGTTTCACGTGCCCGGCCCTACTCAGGGACCGCGTCGCGCCGTCCGGTCTGGGTTCGCGTACGGGGCTGTCACCCGCTGCGGCCGGCCCTCCCATGCCGTTCCGCTCCCCAGCCGGACCTGCGCCCGGGGGCGGCAGCCCCGGATGCGCGGCCCTGCAACCCCGTCGGCGGAACCCCTGCCGGGTATGCCCGCTCGACGGTTTGGCCATCGGTCCCCTTTCGCTCGCCGCTACTCGGGGAGTCTCGAGATTGATTTCCTCTCCTCCGGGTACTTAGATGTTTCAGTTCCCCGGGTTGTCCTCCCCCCCGCCTATGCGTTCAGCGGGGGGATATGCACACTGCTGTGCATGGGTTCGCCCATTCGGAGACCCCCGGGTCGAAGGATGTGTGCTCCTCGCCGGGGATTATCGCAGCTTGCCGCGTCCTTCATCGGCTCCCTGTGCCAAGGCATCCGCCGTGCGCCCGTGGTATCTTGCGGGACCGCATCGGGCCCGCGGGATATCCACGTGTCGCTAAAGTTAATTAATCGATATCATGAATAGCGCTCGTATGTCGCAATTCGGGTATCTCATACCGCGGCACAGTCTGTTTCACTGTGCTCGCGATCAGATGCTCCTCACTCATAAATAAGTGAATTCTTCTTGTTTGGATCGGATGAATGATTGCTATCATTCTGTCTGATAAATCGCAGAAAAGAATCGAGTCTGGAAGATGAATCTCTTCCATCTCTCTCCTATCGCTATGCGGCTCTCAAGGTACGCGGGTGCGACCCCGGGGACCGGGCGCTGCGGGGACTTATCCTGGCGGACATCTACCGGACGGGCTCCTGCCCTCTATTCGAGTTAAAGTATGTCTCTCTAAGAATGTATCTCCCTAGAAAGGAGGTGATCCAGCCGCACCTTCCGGTACGGCTACCTTGTTACGACTTCACCCCCCCTCACCCTCCACACCTTCGGCGCCTCCCCCCCTCGAAAGGTTGGGCCGGCGACTTCGGGTGCAGACGACTCGGGTGGTGTGACGGGCGGTGTGTACAAGGCCCGGGAACGCATTCACCGCGGCATGCTGATCCGCGATTACTAGCAACTCCGACTTCATGGGGGCGGGTTGCAGCCCCCAATCCGAACTGGGGCCGGCTTTCCGGGATCCGCTCCCCCTCGCGGGGTGGCATCCCTCTGTACCGGCCATTGTAGCACGTGTGCAGCCCAGGGCATAAGGGGCATGATGACTTGACGTCGTCCCCGCCCTCCTCCGCCTTGACGGCGGCGGTCCCGCGTGGGTTCCCGGCATCACCCGATGGCAACACGCGGCGGGGGTTGCGCTCGTTGCGGGACTTAACCCAACATCTCACGACACGAGCTGACGACAGCCATGCACCACCTGTATGGGCTCCTCTCGGCCACGGGGTCTCCCCCGCTTCACCCATATGTCAAGCCCTGGTAAGGTTCTTCGCGTTGCTTCGAATTAAGCCACATGCTCCGCTGCTTGTGCGGGCCCCCGTCAATTCCTTTGAGTTTTAGCCTTGCGGCCGTACTCCCCAGGCGGGACGCTTAATGCGTTGGCTGCGGCACGGGGGGATCGTCCCCCCACACCTAGCGTCCATCGTTTACGGCTGGGACTACCAGGGTATCTAATCCTGTTCGCTCCCCCAGCTTTCGCGCCTCAGCGTCGGTCTCGGCCCAGAGGGCCGCCTTCGCCACCGGTGTTCCACCCGATATCTGCGCATTCCACCGCTACACCGGGTGTTCCACCCTCCCCTACCGGACCCAAGCCGCGGAGGTTCCGGGGGCTTCGGGGGGTTGAGCCCCCCGCTTCGACCCCCGGCCTGCCGGGCCGCCTACGCGCGCTTTACGCCCAATGAATCCGGATAACGCTCGCCCCCTACGTATTACCGCGGCTGCTGGCACGTAGTTAGCCGGGGCTTCTTCTGCAGGTACAGTCTTGACTCTTCCCTGCTGAAAGCGGTTTACGACCCGAAGGCCTCCGTCCCGCACGCGGCGTCGCTGCGTCAGGGTTCCCCCCATTGCGCAAGATTCCCCACTGCTGCCTCCCGTAGGAGTCTGGGCCGTGTCTCAGTCCCAATCTGGCCGGTCGGTCTCTCAACCCGGCTACCCGTTGTCGGCACGGTGGGCCGTCACCCCGCCGTCTACCTGATGGGCCGCGGAGCCATCCCCTCCCGTCGGGGCTTTAGCCGGGGTGCCATGCGGCACCCCGGGGTATCCGGTATTACCCGTCCTTTCGGGCGGCTATCCCGGGGGAGGGGGCAGGTTCTCCACGTGTTACTCAGCCGTTCGCCACTCGCTTCTATCCGAAGATAGGTGCCGTTCGACTTGCATGTGTTAGGCGCGCCGCCAGCGTTCATCCTGAGCCAGGATCGAACTCTCCGTCCAAAATAAATGGGCTTCGAGCCCGTCCGGTCCTCACAACTATTAGCTGATCGGTTCCGTTCGATTCATATGGTTCTAGTATAGGAAAAGGAATTTCTCGGGGCCGCCTCTCGGCGGCCTTGCGAAAAACAAATCCAAGTTAGACCATTTCAAATGGTTCGATGTCTGCCCGGATGCGACACTTGAAGTGTCCATCCTCGCAGTATCCGGTTCTCAAGGTGCACGCTTTGCGGCTCATCCGGTCCGACCGGGCCGCGCGGCAAGGAGATATATTGCCAGACCGGAGGGGCGCCGCGGGCGGGAATCTGGGCGTACACATTTCCTACACATATAAGTACTCTCGGCTGGCTGGTTAAAAACAGGAGGGGACCTCGCATCCGAGATCCCCTCTTTAGCCCATCTATAGCTATAGACTCTTAAATACCTTATGCCAGCAGCTTGCGACCAGACTCCTCAATCGCGTCAAGTGCGGCATCAGCCTCGGCGGCATCCGCGCCCTTAGCGAAGATGTACAGCTTAATCTTGGGCTCGGTGCCGGAAGGACGAACAATACCCTTGTTGCCGCCCTCAAGATCGAACTCAATGACGTTAGCCTTCGGCAGGCCGTTCACGCAGGTGTTGTAATCCACGACAGCCTCAATCTTGGAACCGGCGAGCTCCGCGGGCGGGTTCTCGCGCAGACCAGCCATGATGCCGGCCATCTTTGCCGCACCCTCAGCGCCCGGATAGCTCAGCGAAATCGTCTTGTTGTGATAGTAGCCATACTTCTCGTACAGCTCGTGCATCGCATCTGCAAGGTTCTTGCCCTGGAGCTTGTAATACTGCGCCATCTGGCAAATCAGAAGAGAAGTGCTCACGGCGTCCTTGTCGCGCACGTGGTCACCGGCCAGATAGCCGTAGCTCTCCTCAAAACCGAAGATAAAGCGATCGACCTCGCCAGCATCGGAAAGAGAAGTAATGATGTCGCCGATGTACTTGAAGCCCGTCAGGCAGCGGCGGAGCTCAAAACCGTACTCGTCGGCCAGAGCGTCAACCATGGCGGAAGAAACGATAGTAGTGACAGCAACCTTCTTAGTGAGGTCCTCACCGCGAGCAGCGCGGGTCTTGCAGATATAGTCAAGCAGCAGAACGCCCATCTCATTGCCGGTCAGCAGCAGATAGTCATCGCCATTCTTAACGGCAACGCCAACGCGATCGGCGTCAGGATCGGTTGCAAGCAGCAGATCGGGGTGAACCTGCTCGCACAGGTCAATGCCCTTCTGCATGGCCTGACGAATCTCGGGGTTAGGATACGGGCAGGTCGGGAAATCGCCGTTAGGCTCCTTCTGCTCGGGAACAACCGTGACATCAGTGATGCCAGCGCGCTCGAGCACCGTCGTGACGGGAATGAGGCCAGTGCCGTTGAGCGGAGTGTAGACGAGCTTAAGCGGAGCGCCAGCGATCTCCTCGGCAGAAAGGTTAGTCACGCCGCGGGCGAGAACGGCGTCGTAATAACGCTCGAGGCACGAATCATCGATCCATTTGACCAGACCCTGCTCAAGAGCCTCATCGAAGTCCATGGACTTCACGCCGGTGAACGTATCGGTCTCGGCGATAGCCTTAGAAATTGCATCGGCGGCCTCGCTGGTGATCTGGCAGCCGTCGGGGCCATAGGCCTTATAGCCGTTATAAGGCGCCGGATTATGACTAGCGGTCATGCAAATGCCACCGGAGCACTTAAGGTCGCGGACGGCCCAGGAGAGCGTCGGCACAGGAGAAATCTTGGGATACACGAGGGCAGTCACGCCGTTTGCTGCAAGAATGGCAGCCGTCGTCTTGACGAACAGCTCACCTTTATTGCGGCTATCGCGAGCGATGGCGACCGTCGGATGCTCGAAGGTCGCATTGAGGTAGTCAGCGAATCCCTGGGTCGCACGACCGACCGTATAGATATTCATACGGTTAGTGCCCGCACCGATAGTGCCGCGAAGGCCGGCAGTACCGAAGGCGAGATCCTGGAAGAAAGCGTCGGTGATGGCGTCCTCATCACCCTGCTCCTTCATCGTGTTAAGCTCAGCGAGGAGCTCCTCGTCCTTGACATTGGCAATCCAAGTATCAAGCAGCTCATGAACATCTGCCATATGAGTCCTTCCGTCACAATCAATAAAACGACCCGTGTAAAACAGGACAAGCGCAGCAGTGCGCTAAAGCAAATATTAGTCCATTGAGAACAAAGAACCGACCAAAGAACGGTGAACGTTTATATTCACCGGTGGATGATTGGATTGATTTAATTGCTTAGCGAATGCCGCCTTAAACGCAAAAAGGGGGAGGCCGCGAGGCCTCCCCCTTCTCAGTTCAAGCGTACGGCTCGGTGCCGTCCACCGGTCAGCGGCGCCCTGGCCTCCCACGGGCTGACCCCGCAGTACTCTCGGCGCGATGGGGCTTAGCTTCCGGGTTCGGAACGGGACCGGGCGTGCCCCCCATGCTCTGGCCGCTGACCGGTGGGCGGCGCCCACCGTTACGGTGTCCGGTGTCTCTTCACGTGCCCTGGGGGCCGCATGGCGTATAGGAGAGAAACTGACTCGGGGGCATCCTCGTGCCCGGACCGCGCATGGAGCGCTGGGTCCCGCGGGCCGCGAGGTGCGGTTCCGGAAGAGCTCGGGCGATTAGTGCGGCTCGGCTGAGGCTGTCGCCAGCCTTGCACCTGCCGTCTATCGACCAGGTAGTCTACCTGGGCCCTTACCGGAAGGAGAACTAATCCCTGGAACGGCTTCCCGCTTAGATGCCTTCAGCGGTTATCCGCGCCGCACGCGGCTACCCGGCCGTGCCGTTGGTCGACAACCGGTTCACCGGAGGTGCGTCCACCCCGGTCCTCTCGTACTGGGGGCAGCCTCCATCGATTCTCCTGCGCCCACGGAGGATAGGGACCGAACTGTCTCACGACGTTCTGAACCCAGCTCGCGTACCGCTTTAAACGGCGAACAGCCGTACCCTTGGGACCTGCTCCAGCCCCAGGATGCGATGAGCCGACATCGAGGTGCCAAACCTTGCCGTCGATGTGGACTCTTGGGCAAGATCAGCCTGTTATCCCCGGAGTACCTTTTATCCGTTGAGCGACGGCCCACCCACTCGGGGCCGCCGGATCACTAGAGCCTGCTTTCGCACCTGCTCGGCTTGTGGGCCTCGCAGTCAAGCCCGCTTGTACTCTTGCATTCAAAAGGACGGTTGCCGACCGTCCCGAGCGGACCTTCGCGCGCCTCCGTTACCCTTTAGGAGGCGACCGCCCCAGTCAAACTGCCCGCCTGGCACGGTCCCCGAGCCGGTTGACGGCCTCGGGTTAGGACGCCGGTCGCGCGAGGGCAGTATTCCAAGGGCGGCTCCCCGGGGGCTGGCGCCTCCGGATCTTAGCCTCCTGCCTATCCTCTACACGCGGGACCAGCGGCCAATGCCAAGCTGCAGTGAAGGTTCACGGGGTCTTTCCGTCCTTCCGCGGGTAAGTCGCATCTTCACGACCAGTGCAATTTCACCGGGTCCATGGTCGAGACAGCGCCCAAGTCGTTGCGCCTTTCGTGCAGGTCGGAACTTACCCGACAAGGAATTTCGCTACCTTAGGACCGTTATAGTTACGGCCGCCGTTTACCGGGGCTTGGCTTCGGGGCTTCGCGCGATGCGCTAACTCCTCCGCGTGACCTTCCGGCACCGGGCAGGCGTCAGACCCTATACGTCGCCTTGCGGCTTCTGCAGAGTCCTGTGTTTTTGGTAAACAGTCGCTTGGGCCTCTCCACTGCGGCCCGCCTCCGCTCCCCGGGCGAGCCGGTTCACGTACGCGCGGGCACCCCTTCTCCCGAAGTTACGGGGCCATTGTGCCGAGTTCCTTGACCATGGTTGACCCGATCGCCTCGGTATGTTCTACCCACCCACCTGTGTCGGTTTGCGGTACGGGCGCGCACGCGCCTGCCTAGGGGTTTTTCTAGGGACCTCGGGCTCACTCGCTTCGCTCAGTCGCTTCGTCCGGAGCCTCGCCCTTCTGCGGACCGGATTTCCCTGGTCCGCGGGCCGCGCTCCATCACGGGGACGTCCAGAACCCCGCCGAGCCACCCCCATCCGTCGCCCCGTCGGTCGTAGCGCCGCGTGCGCGGTGCAGGAATGTCTGCCTGCTGCGCGTCGGCTACGCCTACCGGCCTCGCCTTAGCCCCCGACTGACCCTGGGAGGATTAGCCTTGCCCAGGAAACCTCGGGTTCACGGCGGACGAGTTACTCTCTCGTCTCTCGCTACTCATGCCAGCATTCTCACTCCCATGCGCTCCACCGTCGGTCGCCCTCCGGCTTCTCCGCCCATGGGAAGCTCCCCTACCGATTCTAATGAATTAAAATCCCGCCGCTTCGGTGTCCAGCTTAGCCCCGTGTATTGTCGGCGCATGTCCACTCGACCAGTGAGCTGTTACGCACTCTTTGAATGCATGGCTGCTTCTAAGCCAACATCCTGGTTGTCTGGGCGGACGCACATCCTTTGCCACTCGGCTGGAACTTGGGGACCTTAGCGGGCGGTCCGGGCTGTTTCCCTCTCGAGCACACAGCTTAGCCCACATGCTCTGACTGCCGCGCTCTGGGCCGCCGGCATTCGGAGTTCGGTTGGATTCGGTAGGCGGCGAAGCCCCTCGTCCATCCGGTGCTCTACCTCCGGCGGTGAACGCGCGACGCTAGCCCTAAAGCTATTTCGGGGAGAACGAGATATCTCCGGGTTTGATTGGCCTTTCACCCCTATCCGCAGGTCATCGCCGCCGTTTTCAACCGACGTGCGTTCGGCCCTCCACGGGGTCTTACCCCCGCTTCAGCCTGCCCACGGATAGCTCACCCGGCTTCGCGTCCGCGGCGCGGGACTCAAGTCGCCCTGTTAAGGCTCGCTTTCGCTTCGGCTCCCTTTCGGTTAACCTCGCCCCGCGCCAGCGACTCGCTGGCTCATTCTACAAAAGGCACGCCGTCACAACTAAAAGTTGCTCCGACTGCTCGTGGGCGCACGGTTTCAGGTACTGTTTCACTCCCCTCCCGGGGTGCTTTTCACCTTTCCCTCACGGTACTGGTGCGCTATCGGTCACAGGGTAGTACTCAGGCTTGGATGGTGGTCCACCCAGGTTCGGACCGGGTTTCACGTGCCCGGCCCTACTCAGGGACCGCGTCGCGCCGTCCGGTCTGGGTTCGCGTACGGGGCTGTCACCCGCTGCGGCCGGCCCTCCCATGCCGTTCCGCTCCCCAGCCGGACCTGCGCCCGGGGGCGGCAGCCCCCGGATGCGCGGCCCTGCAACCCCGTCGGCGGAACCCCTGCCGGGTATGCCCGCTCGACGGTTTGGCCATCGGTCCCCTTTCGCTCGCCGCTACTCGGGGAGTCTCGAGATTGATTTCCTCTCCTCCGGGTACTTAGATGTTTCAGTTCCCCGGGTTGTCCTCCCCCCGCCTATGCGTTCAGCGGGGGGATATGCACACTGCTGTGCATGGGTTCGCCCATTCGGAGACCCCCGGGTCGAAGGATGTGTGCTCCTCGCCGGGGATTATCGCAGCTTGCCGCGTCCTTCATCGGCTCCCTGTGCCAAGGCATCCGCCGTGCGCCCGTGGTATCTTGCGGGACCGCATCGGGCCCGCGGGATATCCACGTGTCGCTAAAGTTAATTAATCGATATCATGAATAGCGCTCGTATGTCGCAATTCGGGTATCTCATACCGCGGCACAGTCTGTTTCACTGTGCTCGCGATCAGATGCTCCTCACTCATAAATAAGTGAATTCTTCTTGTTTGGATCGGATGAATGATTGCTATCATTCTGTCTGATAAATCGCAGAAAAGAATCGAGTCTGGAAGATGAATCTCTTCCATCTCTCTCCTATCGCTATGCGGCTCTCAAGGTACGCGGGTGCGACCCCGGGGACCGGGCGCTGCGGGGACTTATCCTGGCGGACATCTACCGGACGGGCTCCTGCCCTCTATTCGAGTTAAAGTATGTCTCTCTAAGAATGTATCTCCCTAGAAAGGAGGTGATCCAGCCGCACCTTCCGGTACGGCTACCTTGTTACGACTTCACCCCCCCTCACCCTCCACACCTTCGGCGCCTCCCCCCCTCGAAAGGTTGGGCCGGCGACTTCGGGTGCAGACGACTCGGGTGGTGTGACGGGCGGTGTGTACAAGGCCCGGGAACGCATTCACCGCGGCATGCTGATCCGCGATTACTAGCAACTCCGACTTCATGGGGGCGGGTTGCAGCCCCCAATCCGAACTGGGGCCGGCTTTCCGGGATCCGCTCCCCCTCGCGGGGTGGCATCCCTCTGTACCGGCCATTGTAGCACGTGTGCAGCCCAGGGCATAAGGGGCATGATGACTTGACGTCGTCCCCGCCCTCCTCCGCCTTGACGGCGGCGGTCCCGCGTGGGTTCCCGGCATCACCCGATGGCAACACGCGGCGGGGGTTGCGCTCGTTGCGGGACTTAACCCAACATCTCACGACACGAGCTGACGACAGCCATGCACCACCTGTATGGGCTCCTCTCGGCCACGGGGTCTCCCCGCTTCACCCATATGTCAAGCCCTGGTAAGGTTCTTCGCGTTGCTTCGAATTAAGCCACATGCTCCGCTGCTTGTGCGGGCCCCCGTCAATTCCTTTGAGTTTTAGCCTTGCGGCCGTACTCCCCAGGCGGGACGCTTAATGCGTTGGCTGCGGCACGGGGGGATCGTCCCCCCACACCTAGCGTCCATCGTTTACGGCTGGGACTACCAGGGTATCTAATCCTGTTCGCTCCCCCAGCTTTCGCGCCTCAGCGTCGGTCTCGGCCCAGAGGGCCGCCTTCGCCACCGGTGTTCCACCCGATATCTGCGCATTCCACCGCTACACCGGGTGTTCCACCCTCCCCTACCGGACCCAAGCCGCGGAGGTTCCGGGGGCTTCGGGGGGTTGAGCCCCCCGCTTCGACCCCCGGCCTGCCGGGCCGCCTACGCGCGCTTTACGCCCAATGAATCCGGATAACGCTCGCCCCCTACGTATTACCGCGGCTGCTGGCACGTAGTTAGCCGGGGCTTCTTCTGCAGGTACAGTCTTGACTCTTCCCTGCTGAAAGCGGTTTACGACCCGAAGGCCTCCGTCCCGCACGCGGCGTCGCTGCGTCAGGGTTCCCCCCATTGCGCAAGATTCCCCACTGCTGCCTCCCGTAGGAGTCTGGGCCGTGTCTCAGTCCCAATCTGGCCGGTCGGTCTCTCAACCCGGCTACCCGTTGTCGGCACGGTGGGCCGTCACCCCGCCGTCTACCTGATGGGCCGCGGAGCCATCCCCTCCCGTCGGGGCTTTAGCCGGGGTGCCATGCGGCACCCGGGGTATCCGGTATTACCCGTCCTTTCGGGCGGCTATCCCGGGGGAGGGGGCAGGTTCTCCACGTGTTACTCAGCCGTTCGCCACTCGCTTCTATCCGAAGATAGGTGCCGTTCGACTTGCATGTGTTAGGCGCGCCGCCAGCGTTCATCCTGAGCCAGGATCGAACTCTCCGTCCAAAATAAATGGGCTTCGAGCCCGTCCGGTCCTCACAACTATTAGCTGATCGGTTCCGTTCGATTCATATGGTTCTAGTATAGGAAAAGGAATTTCTCGGGGCCGCCTCTCGGCGGCCTTGCGAAAAACAAATCCAAGTTAGACCATTTCAAATGGTTCGATGTCTGCCCGGATGCGACACTTGAAGTGTCCATCCTCGCAGTATCCGGTTCTCAAGGTGCACGCTTTGCGGCTCATCCGGTCCGACCGGGCCGCGCGGCAAGGAGATATATTGCCAGACCGGAGGGGCGCCGCGGGCGGGAATCTGGCACTCCATATTTTGTTCACAAACGAATATGTCCCTCAGTCGCGTCCCTGAGGTTATAACTGAAGCATTGGCTTCTGATATTGGCGATGACCAGCTGGTTTATAGGTGTTAAGGCATCGGTCATCTCTGGAGCGTCACTTTACTCCAAAAGCATCAGCTATTTGTTTCCCGTCGGTAAAAGGCAGGTTTTGTTCGCCAAGCGTTCTTATATATAGAGAAGTTCGGGTTCGAACCCATGCACCGGCAACAAAAAAGCGATCAACCGGAGTCGATCGCTTTCTGTTCTATGGTGGAGCATCCAAAGGATGTTTCCGAACTCACTTTCTCGCTGCCATTCATGCTGTCGAAGCATCGTTCGACCTCCGCAGTCCCATGTTTTGAGGATCTGCCGTGTTTATCACTGCTATTAATGAGTGTGCGGAAGTGATCCTCATACAGATACGTGCGATCCGCCAGAGAACTGAGAAGCATCTTTCTGCAGCCCTCGTTGTCTATCCTCGCATCTCTCAGGTCTTCCGGAAATTCACAAGCAGTCTTAGGGTCAGTTTGTTTCTGCTTTCAGAGACTTGTTTGAGAGTTATTAAAGACAGTTCAAAACAATAAGTGAGACACCATAAAGCAGAGCAAGATGTGCCGGATAGAAAACGTAGAAGAAGTATTTCAGCTTCAGCCCTCGCTTGCCATTATAAAGATTGATAAGCAGCAACGAAACGACCGCGGCAGCAACATCAGGATTAAATACATTAGCTGTAGCAAACTCAAATCCGCCGCCAACTATATGGCATGACGAAAGGAGCACTACGCATACTGCAGCAAAGAACATCTTGGCCTTGCTGTCGTGGAATAAATAGAATGCAGCCACAAGCAGAATGCCATACACGCCGCCATCTAGTTTAGTGTATTCAGCTGCCAGTGCTATCAAAACAATCAGAGCAAATTCTGCGATGTGCCTCTTCCATTTTGAAAGACTTTGTATCTTTTCCAGAATAATCAAAAAGACCAAGGAAAGCAGGAGCTCACACATAACATTTTGTTGCCGAAGGTCGAATAGTTGCCCGGTTTGAACGAAATCGTATATGGGCTCCGCAATGATTGCGAAGACAAGCATATTTCGCAGGTACTTCTTTATGTCATGAGTATGCAAAAATCCCTCAACTATCAAAAAGCAAAATAAGGGAAATGCAATTCTGCCAAGAACATGAAGCACATCCGAAGCCTCGCTTAGAATCGCCCACTGCTCGTCTGATATCTGATTGTACGATGCGTGAGTCATGATTCCATTGGTCAGGACGATCCTGCTTACATGATCGAGAACCATCGAAATGGCCGCTATTATCTTTAATGTGCTGCCGCTAATTCCGTATCTGTCTGTTTTCATTTCGTTTTCCTTTCTTTGGGTGGGCCGTCGGGGGTTCAGCCTGCTTCGCAGGCGGCCGCTGCGGCGCTTTCGCGCCTTGCGCGCTGCGCTGGCAAACGCTCACGCGTTTACTCAGCTCCGCGCCCCGACGGGTTCGAACCCGTGCACCGGCAACAAAAAAGACGGCCAACCGAAGTTGACCGTCTCAACAATCTTTGGGTGGGCCGTCAGGGGTTCGAACCCTGGACCTTGGGATTAAAAGTCCCCTGCTCTGCCAGCTGAGCTAACGGCCCGCGGGTGGCATTGTACCACGGTCTGGGACTATTCCCAACTCCATTGGCCGTTCTGGAAAATCACAACTTCACGTCCATCAGGCGTAATGCCCGTAATATCGATGTCGTCCGTGCCGATCATAAAATCGACGTGCGTGCTCGAGACGTTAACACCATGCTCCAGGAGCTCCTCCTTGGACATGTCGTACCCACCCTCGATGCATTCGGGGAAACCGACACCTAGCGCGAGATGGCAGCTAGCGTTCTCGTCATAGAGCGTATCGTAGAACAGAACACCACTTTCGCGGATCGGCGTGTTCTTGGAAATGAGCGCGACCTCTCCCAGGTGAGCAGCGCCCTCGTCAGTATCGATGATACTTGCGAGCGTTGCCTTGCCCACGCGGGCGTCGTAGTCCACCACGCGGCCGCCCTCGAACTTAATCCAAAAATCGTCGACTTTATTGCCGTGGTGGATGAGCGGCATGGCCGAGTACACGATACCGTCGGCGCGCATGCGATCGGGCGAAGTGAAGACTTCCTCGGTGGGAATGTTGGGGAAGAAGGGGTGCCCATCGGGCGTCTTGCCCTTGCCGCCGGCCCACTCGTGACCCTTCGTCATGCCAATCGTCAGATCGGTTCCATTTGCCGCGGTGTAATGCAGGCAGTCGAAACGATTGCCGTTCAGGAAACGCAGGTTCTTTTCGAATGCGGCGTCATGGAGCTCCCAGTCGCTCTCTGGGTCCTGGCCATCGGCGCGAGCGGTGTGCAGAATCGCATTCCACAGCTTATAGATTGCAACCTCATCGGCGTCTCCCGGGAACACCTCGCGCGCCCAAGCCACGACCGGAGCGCCGGCGATGCACCACGGATTGATGTTGTAATCCAGTCCACGGCGGAAAACTTTGCACTGCGTGTTCTTTGCCTTAGAAGCTGCAGCGGGCTTAGCGGGATCGATGCCCTTAAGGGCGGCGGGGTCCGCACCCTCGATAAAGATAAAGCAGGCACCGTCCTGGGCCAGGGAATCCAGCTGCAGGCGCTTCCACTCGGGCGTCTGCTCAAAATAGCTTTTCTCGACATGCTCGTACGTGAGCCTCGTCACGGCATCATCGGCCCAGATGACCGTCACGTGGCCGGCGCCGGCAGCATAGGCCTCCGCGACCACCACGCGCGCAAACGGCACGCACTCAACCGGAGACTGAACGACGACTTCCTGGCCGGGCTTAACGTTTACGCCCTTGCGGACAACCAGGCGCGCATAGTTTTTAATCTTGGGCTCCAGGGACTTCATACCCTCCAGGGCCTCTTCGACCGTCAGGGCAGCTCGAATCATGTGCCACTCCATCTATCTATAGAACAGTAAAAAGGCGCGCCGCAAAAACGACGCGCCTTATATCTTAGCGATAAGTATGTATGCAAACGCTACTTCTTCTTGGAGTCCTTCTTGTCCTCCTCGGCAGCTGCGCGCTCGATAAGAGCGTTGAGCTTGTTCTCGGACATGCCCTCGGCCTGCGCGCGGTACATGTTGCGCAAGGGACGAATACGAGCGAAGTCGTAGATAAAGTCACCTAGGATGATGACATAGGACAAAACGATGCCGACCATCTGGACAGGGCTGGACACCATGCCAGCGGGAGCGAAGTACAGCGAGGCCCAAATTGCCACGACGAGCACCATGCCAATGGCGAGCACAATCCACCAGATGCGACGGCGCTTGGTGTAGTCCTCGTCCTGCTTGAGGAGGATATTCGACACCGTATAGATGCGGTCCTCCTTGGCGCGCTGCTTAGCCTTGCGGGCGCGCTTCTCCTCTTTAGAGAGGCCCTCGAGGTTCTCGCCCTTCTCGAGCTCTTTGCGGCGTGCCTTAGACGAAGCCGGCACGACGCGAACGGAGCTCGCTGCTTGGCGGGCGGGCTTAGCAGATGCGGCAGACTTGCGCGCAACCCCGGTAACTTCGTGGGATTGCGTGCGCTTGTTCGTGGCGCTACGGGTACTCACTTATGCGTTCTCCTTCATGCTTGTGAACTGGGAGCCCGTGATGATCTGGAAGGCCTCGCGATAGCGCTCGGACGTGCCATCGATGACCTCGGCGGGCAGGTGCGGGGTCTCCCCCGTCATATCCCAGTTGGCCTTGAGCCAATTGCGGACGAATTGCTTGTCGTAGCTAGGCTGGATCTTGCCCTCCTCGTAGCTGGCAGCAGGCCAGAAACGGCTGGAGTCGGGCGTGAGGCACTCGTCGATCAGCGTGACCTTGCCATCGATGACACCAAACTCGAACTTGGTGTCGGCAATGATGATGCCACGGGTCGCGGCGTACTCGGCAGCGGCCTTGTAGATCTTGAGGGAAAGGTCACGAATCTGCGTGGCGATGTCCTCGCCCACGATCTCGCAGCAACGCTCGAACGAGATGTTCTCGTCGTGGTCACCGATCTCGGCCTTCGTGGACGGCGTGAACAACGGCTCGGGAAGCTTGGAAGCCTCGGTCAGGCCCTCAGGCAGCTGGATGCCGCAGACGGTGCCGTTCTCGTCGTAGGTCTTCTTGCCCGAACCGGTCAGATAGCCGCGGACGATGCACTCGATAGGAATCGTCTGGGCCTTCTTAACCAGCATGGCGCGACCAGCGAGGTAGTCACGATACTCAGCAAACTCCTCGGGGAAATCCGCCGGGTCGATGGAAACGAGATGGTTGGGAACGATGTCGGCAAACTTATCGAACCAGAATGCCGAGATGCGATTGAGCACCTCTCCCTTAAACGGAATCTCGTCGGGAAGAATGAAGTCGAACGCAGAAATGCGGTCGGTGGCGACCATCAGCAGGTTTTCACCGGCATCGTAAATATCACGAACCTTGCCACGGGAATCCGGACGACGCTCCATCGTTGTCACGTGAGTCACTCCTTACCTAAATACGACAGAAATGCGGGTTCTTTCCCGCATGTTTTCGCAAACTCGGAGCGGCAGGGACGCGGCCCCTCCTTCACCGAATAGCGAAAAGCTAGTGCTCCATTGTAGTAGATGCCGCGTCCGCCGTGTGCTCGCGGGGCAGATGAATTGTAAAAGTCGTACCCTTTCCAAGCTCCGACTCCACGGATATGTAGCCATGGTGACGCTCGACGATCTGCTTGGTCACGGCGAGGCCGACGCCCAGGCCGCCAGCTTCGCGGGCGCGGCTGGCATCGGCGCGCCAAAACCGCCCGAAAATGCGCGACAGATCGTCCTTGGCAATACCGATGCCGGTATCAGAAACGGCAATGCTGACGTGCCTGCGGTCACTGAGCACCGACACCACGACCCAACCGCCCTCGGGGGTGTAGCGCATGGCGTTGCTCATGAGGTTGATAACACATTGCGTGATCATGTCGGGATCGGCCTCGACGACATCGTCGTGCCCTTGGGTTTCATCTGCAAAGCGAAGACGAAGGTCACGGTCGGCAAACAGACGCTCCTGGCCGTTCACAATCGATCGCACGAACGGAACCATGTCCACCGGTTCTAGATTGAGCGGAGCCGTGCTGTTTTCCATACGCGATAGGTCGAGCATCTGCTGCACCAGACGAGCCAGGCGACGCGTCTCGGAAGCAACGGTCTCCAAATGCTCATCGTCGGTGGGATACACGCCATCCTGCATGGCCTCGACCGTTGCGAGCATGGCCATAAGCGGCGTGCGAAGCTCGTGTGCAACGTCTGAGGTCAGGCGCTTCTCGTGTTTCATATCCTTCTCGAGCGAGGTGGCCATCTCATCGAAGGTCTCACCCAGCTGATCGATCTCGTCATCACCGCGCAGCCCCGTGCGAGCCGACAGGTCGCCGTCACGGATTTGCTTTGCGGTACTGGTGATGCGATGAATCGGTTTGGTGAGCATGCGCGACACGAGCGATCCGATAACGACCGAAATGCAGATTGCAACAACCGCGGCGAGGGCCATGGCGTTAAAGGTCTTCTCCCTAAACGCAGAGTCCGCCTTGGTGAGCAGAGCGTCGGAGCCGATGGCCCACAGCTTTACCTGTCCGACATGCTCGCCGGAAGACGTTACAATCTCGACGTTAGCAACGCTATCGGAGTCGGTTGGAGCAGACGAGACCGGGCTATGCGATGCCCTCTTGCCGCTCGTGTCGTCGGTCGTAGCCTGGTTTTCGCGTACATCGGCGGTGGCGCTTGCCGAGGGCCAGGAATCGTCATAAACGATCACACCCTTTTTATTGACGACCTGCATGCCCAGATCGTCGGAAACCAAACTCGACGTTGCGACCGTGCGCAGTTCTCCCGCGGTCCAAGAGCCATTTTCCTCATATGAGGTCGCCAACTTCTCGGCAGCGGAATTTGCGATTTCGACGATATTGGAGCGTGTGTAATCCGAAAAGACCGTGCCCCACACAACAGAGACAACGCCCACCAGCACCAATACCGTCATGAGCGATGTCAGAGCAAAAGCAAGTGCCATGCGCGAGGGATAGCTCATCGTTGGCCGTGAATCGGAACGAGGCGTGTTCCAACTAGCCTTGGAACCCGCCTCGCTCTCCTGCTTGTGCTTTTGTCCGATTTCAAAGCGCGCAGGTGTCATATGTGATTTCCCTATTTCTCGTCCGACTTATCGGTCTTGGCCGGAGCCTCGAAGCGATAGCCGACACCATGGACGGTGTAGAGCCACTTGGGCTTCTTGGGATCATCGCCCAGCTTGGCGCGAAGATTCTTCACGTGGCTATCGATGGTGCGCTCATAGCCCTCAAAGTCATACCCGAGCACTTTCTCGACCAGCTCCATGCGGTTATACACACGGCCGGGATGGCGGGCAAGCGTGGTGAGCAGCTTGAACTCGGAAGCCGTCAGATCGACTTCCTTGCCCTCGACCAAGATCTTGTGGCCCGAGATATCGATGACCAGATCGCCGAAGTCGAGTACCTCGACGGCGGGCTCGTCGGCCTGATGGGCACGGCGGAACAGAGCGCGAACGCGGGCGACGAGCTCGCGCGGCGAGAACGGCTTAATCAGATAGTCGTCGGCGCCGAGCTCAAGACCGATAATACGGTCCTCGATCTCGCCCTTAGCCGTCAGCATGATGATGGGGACATCCGAGGTATCGCGAATGGTGCGGCAAACGCGCTCGCCGGGAATCTTGGGGAGCATAAGGTCGAGCACGACCAGGTCGAACTGATGCTTCTCGAACTCCTCGATCGCGGACTGGCCGTCGCCGACGCCCACGACCCAGTAGCCTTCGCGCTCGAGATAGGCAGCGACGGCGTCACGGATTGCCTTCTCATCCTCGACCAGCAGAATCTTTTTTGCATCTGAAGCCATAACACGGCCCCCCTGTCTCAATTAGCTAAGAACAAGCCCATTTTAACGCACCTGAGCCCGCCGGATGCCGCTATGACGCGGCAGCTCGGCGGGCGGTACTCACAATTACAACGCGTTTATTCCCCTGTTGGCGCCTTTTTAACCCCTCTAAGCTTAAAGAGAGAATAGGCGTGCAGTGACCGTCTCTGGTATACCCTGGCTGTTGCGCACCGTGGCGTACGTAAGGAATGAGTCCGACTTTCCCGCCGTAGCTGGATAATCGCCATACTCCAAAGCGCGGTCGGGCGACAGCAGCGAGCCATAGGTCTTGGCAGAGGTGTCGATCAGGAAATGCGACGCCTGTACCTTAACAAGGTATTTATTCTTCTTGCCAGCCGCACATGCAAGCGGCTCGCGGGACAGGAAGAGATACGGCCCTCCCTCATTACCGATATACGTGCCCATGTTGCCCAGGCTGCCCACGCCACTATAGGTCGCCTCGATAGAAAACACGAAGGTATCGCCCATATATACGGCCTCGAAAGGCGAGACTGACGAGGGAAGAACTAGCTGGGCACGTTTGGTGTTGTTGCCGTCGGTCAGATCGATTGCCGTTATGCCGTAGTAGACGCCCTCGTCGTTGCGGACACGCGGCGAGATGGTCAAAATGCCGTCGCTCGCGCGCGGGGCCGATGCAAAGCGGCCCGTCGATTTCCAAATTACCTCGGCCTTGGATTCATCAAGCGAGCGACGATAGCAAAACGAATCACTACTCGTTTTATTGCCGCCTGCCGAAGGCATTTTATACCAGATGACTGATGACCCGAACGCCGTGAACAGGGGCGGATCATAGTCCTTGCCACCTCGATCGAGCTCAACCACGTCGCCAGAGAGCGAAGCGCCCGACAGATTTTGAGCGTAGAGCTTCCACGATGAATTGGCAAAGTTCATCTCAACCCACGCGAATACGCCGTCGCCGGCACGGACATCGTAGAATGCGTATCCCGTGCCCTCGATAGGATCCTCGATTAATGTGGTAAGCGAGCCATCGCCCAGGTTGAGCACGCCGAGTGTGTTGGCGTGCAGTGCCGATGCGGGCGCCATCATCGCCGCGGCGTAATCGCCGTCGCAGTAGTACAGCAGCGTACCCAGAGGCAGCGTCCACGATGACGCCGGCTCAAGGTCGATGTCGACAGCCTCATACTCATCCGTAATCGAGATGATTTTGGAATCGTCCTTGATAACCTGCGGCTCGCCGGCGGCATCATCGCTGGTACCCGTTTTTTTCGAGCATCCGGCAAGCACCGTGGCAGCGCCCGCGGCAGCCCCACCGAGTACAAAGCCGCGACGCGATATTCCGTTCTTGATGTGATCGGCGATACCCATTAGGCGATCTCGGCGCGAGCGGCCTCGATAGCGCGCGTAAGCTGGTCGGCGCAGGAGGTCTTTTTCATACCGCAGGTATTACCGGCGAGAACCTCGATTACGCGATCGGCGGGAGCGCCCTCGACCAGCTTGGAGATAGCCTTGAGATTGCCGTCGCAGCCGCCGGTAAACTCAACGCCCACCACCTTGTTGCCGTCATCGGAAAGGTCAAGGTGAATATTGCGAGCACACACGCCCTGAGGCTTGTAATCAAACGAAATCATGCGATCCCCTCTCAGAATGTTATTCGAGACGACTATTATCCCCGTCTTTCCCTAAATGCAACGAGGCGCTTTGCCGGCAACACACATTACCAGCAAAGCGCCCTAAAAAGCTAACGTTATGCCCGAACCTACTCGAAGCTCAGCTGCTCCAGACGATCAAAGACCGTGTCGATACGGGTGAGGAAGTCCCACGGATCAAAGATCTCGTCGAGCTTCTCCTGACTGACGGTGCAGCGCGGGTCGGCCTCGAGACGCTCCTTAAAGGTGGGGCCGGAGACACAATCCTGTACCTCGTGCCAGGTTGCCATGGCGTTCTCCTGCACAATGGCGTACGCGTCCTCGCGGGTGATGCCCGTGTCGACGAGGGCGAGCAGTACCTTGGAAGAGAAGATGAGGCCGCGGGTCTTATTGAGGTTGGCCATCATGCGGGCGGGATACAGCTGCAGGCCGTCGATAACGCGGATGAGGCACTGGAACATGTGGTCGAGGGCGATGAAGCTATCGGCCTGGGCGACGCGCTCGGCAGAGGAGTGCGAAATGTCACGCTCGTGCCACAGGGCGACGTTATCGAAGGCAACCTGGGCGTTGGACTTCACGACGCGCGACAGACCGCAGACTTTCTCCATGGTGATGGGGTTGCGCTTGTGCGGCATGGCTGAGCTGCCCTTTTGGCCCTTACGGAACGGCTCCTCGGCCTCGAGCGTATCGGTCTTCTGTAGATTGCGAACCTCGGTAGCGATGCGCTCACAGGTGGCCGCTGTAGTGGCAAGCACGCCGGCAAGGTAGGCATGGTGATCGCGGCTGATGACCTGCGTGGACAGGGGATCGTGGACCAGGCCCAGGTGCTCGCAGACGTACTCCTCGACGAACGGCTCGATGGAGCTGTACGTGCCGACAGCGCCCGAGATAGCACCGAAGGCAACATTCTTGCGGGCGTCCTCAAGACGATCCAGATCGCGCTTGAGCTCCCAGGCCCAAGAGCCAAACTTCATGCCGAAGGTCATCGGCTCGGCATGGATGCCATGAGTACGGCCGGCGCAGAGCGTGTTGCGCTCCTCAAAGGCGCGACGCTTGCAGATCTCGCCGAGTTTTTTGACGTCCTCGATGATCAGGTCGCAGGCCTGGGTGAGCTGGTAGCACAGGGCCGTGTCGCCCAGATCGGAGCTGGTCATGCCATAGTGAACCCAGCGGCTGGGCTTGGGGTCACCCTCGGGAACATCGGCATCGATGTACTCCTTCATGTTGGTCAGGAAGGCAATGACGTCGTGGCGCGTGACTTCCTCGATCTCATCGACCTTCGCCTTCTCAAAGTTGGCATGGTCGCGGATCCACTGGGCCTCGTCTTTGGAAATACCGATCTTGCCGAGCTCCGCCTGGGCCTCGCAGGCCAGAACCTCGATCTCCTGCCAAATGGCGTACTTGTTCTCGAGGGAGAAGATGTGTCCCATCTCCGGGCGGGTATAGCGATCGATCATAGCGGCTCCTTTTTGGTTATTGGCACGTTGGCCGTAACCCAACCATTGTACCGTGCGCAGGTGCAAGTATGGGCAGCAGGCATTAACCTAACATTTTGGAATTGGAGCGAGCAACGGGACGTCTGCGCATTTGCTTTGCAAATCCGCACCGGCTTCAGGCGAGCCCCTCAGCTTCACGAAGCCGAAGGGGAAGACTTTGTTGAATTAGCCGTCCCCTTGTCTCCCGTGCCCGGTGGAGCGGGCAACGGGACGTCTGCGTATTTGCTTCGCAAATCCGCACCGGCTGCGGCCGCCTATCGGCGACCTTGCCTGCTCGCTATAAACGCTTCGCGTTTATTTAACGCTCGCACCCTGTCGGGTTCGAGTCCCGGCGCTTTATTGAAAAAAGCACGGCACCGTGATGGTGCCGTGCTTGTGCTCTTAACTGGAGCGGGCAACGGGACTCGAACCCGCGAGTGTCAGCTTGGGAAGCTGATGCCTTACCACTTGGCGATGCCCGCTTGTGTGTTGGCTAGTATAACGCGGTTATCTTGTTCGATACAAGGGTGGTGATGCTTGTTTTAGCTGTGGAGATTCGTTTGAAAATCGCGTCAATTGTGGAGATGAGGACCTTTGTCTTTCTTTTCTTACCATCTTCTACCTGCACTTTTATCTGATTGTTGTATTTGAGCTCGATTTGTCAGAAATCGGGCAAGCTTTTGGTCAGGCTCCGGTACTTACCCGCATGAACCTCGGGGGTAGCCTCATCCTACGCGTCGCAACCTCCCCATGCGGCGCACGAGGGATAAGGAGCAGCCATGTCCAACGCACCCACGCACTCTGTCCACAGCGCAATCGCAACAGGTCCGCTGCTCCTGCTCCTCTTCCTGCTTTTCGGCTGCCTGACACCGGGAGCCGCATTTGCCGTCGATGGCTACGATCAGCTCGGCTTCCGCACTATTAGCGATGATTGTGGGCCCTTCTTTATCGGCAAGTATGAAGCTCAAGACGCCTCAATTGCCTACTGCATGAACCAGGAGCGCCCCGGCCCCACCAAACCGGGCGGCCCATGGCTCAACTTTGATCAAGGCTGGGTGTGGCTCGACGACGAGTTCGCGGCAATCGTTTGTCACGGATATCCCACCACCACGTCGTTTGGCGGTTACCATCTTTCACCCGATCGCGCCCGCGCCGCCACCCAGCTTGCCGTATGGATGCTCAACGGCACTACCCATGTCGACGGCACCTACTCCTACACGACCGCTCAGGGTAAAACCAAGAGCGGACACTTTACCGCCGACAATGAAGTCGTGGCGGCTGCGCGGTGGCTCCACGACAGCGCAAAATCAGGAAGCATCAAAGCCGCTCCGCACCGCGCGCGGCGCTATCTAGGAGCCGTATCGGGCGGCAGCAAACGTCAGGACATGCTCTATGTACTGCCGGCGGTCTCTGTTTCCTTCCAAAAGCAGTCTGCAAACGCTGCCATTACCAGCGGAAACAATACTTATCAGTTTGCCGGGGCAACATTCGATGTTTTTGAGAGCGCCAGCGACGCACGTGTTGGCACCATCCAGATGGACAGCAACGGTCGAGCGCAAGCAACACTTCTGCCCAACACAGCATACTACCTAGTTGAAACGAAGGCGCCGGCCGGCTATGTCCCCCGCCACGATCGCATCGCCTTTACCACGGGGAATGACGGTGGACAGGTCGCCATTGATGAACAGCCCGGCACCATCAACCTGCGTATCGTAAAACTCGATACCGCGACGAATGCCGGCCCCCAAGTAGGCTCTTCACTCGCAGGAGCAGAGTTCACGTGTGTGTCGCAATCAACCCCTGGATGGGCGCAAATCCTCACGACCGACGAAAGCGGTCAGGCCACCCTCGCCGATGTCCCCTTAGGAACCTTTACCATCTACGAATCAAAAGCCCCCGAGGGCTACCTGCCATCCAACGACAGCTGGACCTATACCGTTGGAGCCGACCAGCTCGGCGATTCAGGCGTGGTCGAGATCGAATCTCGCATTTCCGATATCTCCATTGCGTTTGACCTTGAGATTTCCAAATTCAAGGATTACGGCAATAGCGACCAATCCGGCCTGGAGCAACCGGCGGGTGGTGTTGTCTTTGAGGTTGTCAGCAACAGTTCTCAGCAGGTTGTTGGCACACTGACCACAAACATCTATGGCTTTGCCTCCACCAAAGATCAGCCCGAAGCATGGTTCGGCACAGGCAAGCGACCCGCCGGTGTCCACGGAGCTGTCCCATACGACCGTGCCGGCTACACGATTCGCGAGGTTCCGGAAACCGTCCCCGAGGGTTTTAAACGTGCAGGGGAATGGACCGTCGGGGCCAATCAGATTTCCAACGGCGCCGAGCTTCAATATATCGTGGACAACCACGCGCTGTCGACGCATCTCCAGATTGTAAAACGCGATGCCCAAACAGGCGCTTCTGTTCCACTAGCCGGATTCACCTTCCAACTCCTAGACAGCAATCACGAACCTGTCTCACAAACTTGCTGGTATCCAGCACATAACGTAATGGACACCTTTACGACTGACGCGACCGGGACCGTCACACTGCCCGAATCGCTCGTGCCGGGCACCTATTATGTACGCGAAACCTCGGCCAAAGAGCCCTATCTTGTCGGCGAAGAGATCGAGGTAAACATACCCGCCGACATGAACCTAACGCCCGTTGCAGTCGCCTCGTATTATGACCACGCCGCGACCGGAAACATCAGGATCGTTAAAACCGATGCCATAGACGGCAGCAGCCTCGCGGGCGCCGTCTTTGAGATCCGCGCCTCGGGTGATATCGTGCGCCCCGACGGTAGCATTGCCGCGCTCGACGGTGAGACTGTCACGACCGTCACGACGGATGAAACTGGAGAAGCACGCGCGGACAACCTCCCACTGGGATCTGGCACCGCACGCTACGAGGTTGTCGAGACTCAAGCGCCGGCAGGCTTCTTGCTCGATCAGACAACCCATATTGTTGCCCTTACTTATGCCGACCAGAAAACACCCGTTGTAGAAGCACGGCTTAACGTATCCGACGATTACACCAAGGTTGATATCTCCAAGGTCGATGCAAGCGATGAGCAGGAAGTAGAAGGCGCACGGCTCACCTTATATGGTCCCGATAAAACCGAAATAGACTCCTGGACCTCATCCGACAAGCCACACCGCGTCGAACATCTTGCACCCGGCACCTACTCGTTGCGCGAAATGATGTCTCCGCGGACCTATGACCTTGCCGAGGAGATAACGTTTGAAATAAAGGATACGGGAGAAGTCCAATCCGTCGCGATGAAGGATGCGCCCATCGAGATCAAAGGACAGGTCGACAAGCGTCAGGAACTTGTCCAACCTATCGGGAAGGGCCTGTTGGCTAACGGCGATGGTAAAAACCGTGCCGCAATGCAAACCAATAAGGATGGGCTTTTCTCCTATACCATCGACGCTCGAAACGATTCAACTACCTGGGTTGATGAGTTCACGGTCACCGATGATCTTGAGTGTGCCGAGGACGATACGGCGAGATTCGTCTCAATCGAAACCCCCGTCGCCATCGGCGACCTCAATGGTCTGTGCAACGTGTGGTATCGCACGACGCCGTTGGCCTCGACAGACGTCGATGAGCCGGCAAACGCGACACTTGACGATGGGCACGAAAATCCTTGGCTTGAGTCCGACGAAGTAAAAGAGAGCCTGGGTGAGGATCGCCGCCTCGTCGATTACGACGGCTGGCACCTGTGGAAGGCGGATGTCTCGACCACGGAATCCACCACACTCGAGGCGAAAGAACTCGACCTTGCGTCCAATACCGTCGTAACGGGCATTCGCATTGAATACGGTGCGGTAGCCGCCGACTTTACGACTCGAAGCGATGCGGATTCTTGGACCCGTGATGATCTCAAAGATGAGCACGACGACCTTGACGATGCCAAAGCAATCCTTGGCACAGATGCTCGGGGCGCAGTCGTGCACATGCAGGCAACGTCGGCTTATACACCCCAAACCGCACTCGCCAACAGCGCACGCGTCGATCTTTGCCGCAACGGCGGCGGCGATAAACTTGAGTCACATGACGAGGACCGTGTCATTCAACGCTGTACCCTACCGCAGGACCTACCGGCAACAGGATCAGTTCCCATCGCCGCTTGCATCACCGCGCTCCTGACCTCGGGTGCTGCAGCCCTATGGTTCGCTCGCCTTAGGTCGACCCCAAAGAAGCGCTAGCGCGATGAAAAAGCGGGCGAGCCAGTCCCCTGGCTCGCCCGCTTTCAATCATGTAAATCGCCGTATCTACTCTGCAGACGAAGATCCACCATCAACGATTGCCTGCTCGGACTCAGGAATCCCATCGGCACCCGTACTCTGTTCTTGCTCCACCTCTTCGCTGATTGCGGAGGCGGGGGTCGAGCCCTTTGCACCCACGATGTAGGCAGCCCCAAATCCTAACGCAATGGCAATCAAGGTCAAAATCACGTAGACAGGCCAATGGCGCTTAATATACGAAAACACGTTGACTCCTTAGAGCTCCGTCTACGAACGGCGGATAACCTCGGTCACGACCTCGGATACCGTGGCAATGTTCGTCGGGTTGACATTGTGGGGCAGGTCGTCCTCGGTACGAGCGCAAGCCAGACGCGTGCCGTCCACGCCGGCGATGGTGAGGGCTCGGCGGCTCGCCTCGAGCGCGGCATAGGCATCGGTCTTGGCATAGGGCATCTCGAGCGCGCCACAATCGACATGGAACGACTTGCACACCTTGCTGACCAGGTTCATGATGCGGCGATCGCCCTTGAGCAGCTGCTGTTCGCCCTCGACCGTCACCACCGAAAGCCTACCGGCGCCGACGGATTCAAGATTGATGAAGAATACGCCGCGGAGCTTATCGCGATGCGAAGCCAAGAAGGCCTTCATGCCGGCGCCATCACAATCCGAGGCGCCCGTTGCCACAAACCAGATATCGTGACCGAGCAGCTCATCATCGCCCATAGAGGCGACAGCCGAGAGCATATCTTCGGAAGAAGCGCCATCGGAAGACGTAGCGCCGCCCTTCCAGCCATCGTTATCGTCCTCGAAGTTATCCCACGAACCGATACCGCGACCGGACTTCTTGGCATCGTAATCGTCTTCGACGCCCAGCCAATCACTCATGCTGTCCTGCTCGTTTTTCCTTTTACGACCGAACAGGCCACCCAGGCCGCGTTTGCGAGACTTGGGTGCCGCCGGGGCGGGAGCCGAAATGGTCTCGATCGGCTGCGCGCCCGACGCAACGGGCATGGGAGGCACAACGGGTGTCGATGTGGGTTCGGGACCCTGGGCGGTAGCAAAGGGGTCGTTGACCTGCGCGGAGGGGTCGGGAAGGTCGAACAGCGACGTGCGAGACGCAACGTTTGCCTGCTTCATCGACGGTAGCGACGGATCGGGAACCGAAGCCAGCGGAGACGAGGAAGGTGCGGGCGACGGAGCCGACGCCGGATCGGGAACATTCATCTGCGGACGCGGTGATGCCTGGGAGGAAATCTGGGCCATAAGGGAATCGACCGTTTCGTCTTGGGTGGGAGCAGTATCGGCAACCGTGGCACCGGAACCACTCGGGGTCGGCATGGTGAAAATCTGCGTGGAGTAAGGCCTCGACTCATCCGTCTCGGGAGTCTCGGAAACCGCAGACACTTCCTCCTGCTCGACCTCGGTCGAATCATCTTGCTCGGCTGCCGCGTACTGCTCTTCGTCAGAGTTGGCCTCGACGGGCTCGTCCTCAGCAGCATCCTGAATTTCGGCAGCATCAATGGGCTCGTCATCGTCTGCCACGTCGTCCTGCTCATCGGAAGCAGGAAGGGGCTCGGCAATCGCGGTGCCTTGCTTTTCAAACGTTATCGTGGAATCGAACTGCGCGGCATCAAACGACATGGTGCTATCGACGTGCTGCTGGGCCTCGAAAGACGTTGTAGCTTCGGCAGCATCGACGGGCACGGACTGCATAGCCTCGTTCTGCTCGAACTCTTGCGCCGCGAGCTCACGTGCCGCCTCGGCTGCCTGCTGCTGAGCGATAGCCTCCTGCTCGGCAGCCTCGCGTGCGGCAGCGCGCTTCTCCTCGAAATCGTCGACAAATTTCTTGCCCTTTGCAAGCGCGCCCTTAAAGAAGTTGGAAGCGCTGGCGCCAATCGAAGAGAACGCGGATGCAATATCGGCATGGGGCGTTGCCGCGGGAATCTCGGCCGAGAAATCAGTATCGCTCTCGTAAGACACGCGCCTCGGCTGTTCAACGTAATCGTCGTCAGACTCGTCCGCAACGTCTTGCGCCGGCGCGGCGGGAGCCAAAATGTCCAGTCCTGCCGCGGGATCGATCGCGGACACCGCCTCGGGCTCGGCAACGGCAGAGGTAACCGCGGCAGACTCATCATCCGCAGCGACAACGGGCGCAGGCGCAGCCACGACGGGGGCAGGCTCGGGCTCAAACGTCGGCTCCTCGCCCTCCTCGTAATCGAGCGTGCAGGACTCGGGAAGCATTCCGAGCGCACGGATGGCATCCGAACCAAAGCGGATGTTGCCGGCGGCATTGCGATAGAGCTTGGGCTCGGGCTCAGCCGCGGCAGGCTCCTCCGCCGGCTCGGCAGCGGGAACCTCGTCATTGAACTCTTCGGCCTGGACAGCCTGATTCTGATCCTCGGGCACAATGGCGCCAATCAGCGTCTCGTCGGCAGACGCACCCTCAAAGCCCTCGATCTGCTCGTCGAAAGCCTCGCCCTGTTCGGGCTCGGTTTGAGCGTCGGGAGCAATCGGCTGACCGAACTCGTCCTCGGCGTAGGTAGGCTCTTCGTACTCGATGGTGTTGCCGTAGTCGTTTTGCTGCTGGGCCGCGGCATACTCCGCCGCCGCGCGCGCCATTTCCTCGGCACGACGTTTCTGCTCCCCAAAATAGGTATCGAACGGAACATCGTCGGGAAACTCGTTCTCGCCCTGGAAGGGAGCAACGTTGTCCATAACGCCGAGCATAGCGGCGACAGAAGACTTGTTGCACACCGCGCCGGACGTATAGGGAAGAACGTGGCGGTTAGAGATGATGTTTGCCGCGTTGGCAAGTGCAACGAGGGAAGCGAGGATCGCGACAATCCACAGCAGAACCTTGAGCGCGCCGGGGAGCGGCAGGATACGCAGGATGGCAACGGCAGCAGGGGCAATCGTGGCAACGGGCAACAGCTTGGCGATGAGCGCACGATACGAAGCATAGGGCTCGCGGGCGAGCAGCTCAGCACGGGGAGAGTCGTAGTGTGCGACAACGACCACCGGGCGGTTGCGCGGAGACGCGAGCGGGCCCGAGGCCTTGTGGTAGGCGATGACATTTTGGCTCACGCCCGTCTTGCCCAGGCGCGAAACCACGGGGTGGCCCGTGCGCTCGAGCACGTAAAGAACGGCGCCGACAATGGCCAGCAAGGTGCCGACCAAGCCGATACCGCCGCCGATGCCCATCAGCAGGGCGCCGGCAAACGCAAGAATACCGGTAACGGCAAATGCCAATCTACTGGGCGCCGGGGCATTGAACTCCTGAACCTCGGGGTCAAAGCCGTGGTTGCGGAAGATCTGAGCGATATCCTCGGCAGCCAAGCGCTCTTCTTCGCTGCATGCCGGCGTAATGCCGGTGTTCTGCAGCAGGTGGTTAATATAGTTCTGGGTGTTCGCCATGTGCGCTCCACATCCATAATCCGACAAATAGGCCCAATGCATGCACATTAGAACCGTATATAGTCGAAAGTATACCCCGAGCGAGCGCAAACGACCGAATTCGGGCCATCTTAACGCCTCGAGCGGACAAGGATATAGCCTAATCTCCATATCGGACTAAAATCATGGCAGCAAACCACCTTCTCATGCGAGGACTCTATGACGGCAAGCGACGCGACCGCGACAATTAAAAAGGGGAATTCGGAGCCCGGTTTCGATAAAACGGCTCAGCGCATCCTCAATCTTTTCTTTGTGCTCAACAGCTCCCCCGAACCGCTGACGACCGAGCAGATCGTCTTGGATTCTGACCTGGGATATGGCTCGGGCAATATCGACTCGGATAAGCGCAAGTTTCGGCGCGATCGTGACAAACTGCTCGAGCGTGGCATCTTAATCAAGGAGGTTCGCCCCGCCGGTGCGCAGGAGACCGAGGAAAGCTCGTGGACAATCGACCGCGAGCACACGTTTGCTGCAGGCGGCCTCATCACCGCAGACGACGCCGATATCCTACTCAACGCCATCGACCAGACGCTAGCGGCCGGCTCTTCCACCTTTGCCGCGCCGCTTGCCGATATTCGCTCCAAAATTGCCTACCTCACCGGCAGGACGACGGTGGACGAAGTACCGATCCGCCGCTCTCCCACCGTCGATGCGGTATGGAGCGCCTTTGCCGAGCGATGCGCGCTGCGATTTTTATATCAGAACGGACGCGGCGAGCAGAAAGAACGTACCGTCTGTGTCTACGGCATGTTCGAACGCGAGGGCGTGGCGTACTTCTGCGGCCTCGACAATGTCACCGACGACATCAGGACATTCCGCTGCGACCGTATCGTTCGCGCATGGCGTCCTTCGAAGGCCTACGCCATCCCTGCGGACTTCAATCTCAACGACTATCTGTTCTTTGAATTCGATTTCGCCGACCGACCGCCCGTTGCAGCCACGTTCTCGTTCGCCCCTCAGACGCAGATCGATATGATCAACGGCCTCACGCGCGGGCGAGGTGAGCTCACACACACCGATGCGGGATGGATCTGGACCGTTGACGTGCGCGACCTTGAAGCCGCCGCCTCATTTTGCATGGCCCACGCCATGGACGGCATGAGGCCCATGGCCCCCAAATCGCTCAAGCAGGCGTGGAACCACCTCATTGAAAGGACGGTGCACGAGTATGCCCGTGCGTAAACTCACCAGCGAGCAGAGACTCTCGCGCGCCATCGACATCATGGAGGCCCTCTACGCCGCCGGCGAGAGCGGCATGACACGAACCGAGATTTGCGGCCGCTTTGACATCACGGGAGTATCGCTCGACGAGATTCTCGAGATCGTCTCGACGCTCGCGGACCGAGAATCTGGTGCGCGCATCATCTGCGAATGCCACGGCGAGCGTGTGGTCCTCACTGGTGACGCCGGGCGTGTGCTACCGTTGCGCTTGAGTGCAGCCGAGGGCGCTGTGCTCAACCACGAACTTGAATCGTTGGGGATCGAGCCGCAGACGGCAGCTCGGATTCGACATGCCCTTCTACCCGAAGAGCTCGGCTATAACCAGCGCGTCTTTGACACCGTCAACCACGGGTCGCACTGGCAGCAGCTGAGCTGTGCCATTCAGGACGGCGTTCGCTGCCGCATCTCATATCGCTCGATGGACGATGCACGGCCACGCGAGCGTCTGGTCGACCCCTTGCGCATTACGGCAAACGGCGACCAAACATACCTGATTGCCTGGGACATCACAGTCGATGAGCAGCGCACCTATCGCATGGATAAAATCGAGGGACTCGCCTTGACGGAAGACTCCGTCGTGCCTCACACACCGGACGTCGCATCCCTCCACGATTCCCTTGCCCGGACGCAGCGCAGCGCAAAGCTCTTGATGCCATTCGATATGGCGGAGCATCTGGAGTGGGCCGGCATCACCCTAATCGAGCGCGGCGGGGCAGACATGGCAACGGTAACTGTGCATTACGGCTCCGAGCGTTGGCTACTGAGCCAGGTAATCGCAGCGGGCGGAGCCATCCGCATCTTGGATGACCCCGCCCTGTCAAAGCGCCTGTGCGATATGGCAAAAACCCTCGTCTGTCCGCTTTAGCGCCGCCGCTCGTGGCGTGCGCGCCACAGTTGCAGATAGTGCCCGATCTGCGCCGATTCGATGCGCTGGTAGGAGCTCGTGGGCAGCGACGTTAAGAACTTCTTTCCGTAGCCCTTCGTCACCAGGCGCGGGTCGGCCAGAATCAGCACGCCACAATCGGTCGACGAGCGGATAAGGCGGCCGGCCGCCTGCTTGACCTCGAGCACCGCCTCGGGCAGCGAATAGCGCGCCCAAGCGCGGTCTTCGCGCAGGTTGCGCTCGCACGAGAGCGGGTCCGTGGGACTCGAGAACGGCAGCTTGGGAATGATGACGCAGCGCAGCGTCTCGCCGCTGGCGTCGAACCCCTCCCAGAAGGCCTTAAGCGCAAAAAGCGATGAAGTCGGCTCGTTGATAAACCGATCGCGCAGGCGACGAGGAGATGAGTTGCGCTGCTGGCAGTTGAGCTCCAGACCCGCACGGGCCATCTTGGGCTCAACGCGGGCGTACAGGTCTTCCATGTCGCGCCGATTGGTGAACAGTGTGAGCACCGATCCGTCCATGGCAAGATGGGCGTCGACCAGCACGCGCTCGAGCGCCGTAAGATAGCTCTCGCGATCGCGCGGATCGGGGATATCGCCCGCAACGACTACAGCCATGTTCGAATCGAAGTCGTAGCTCGAGTCCAAGTGCAGCGATGAGGATGTTGAAGCGCCGATGCGATCGAGGCCGACCGCGTGGTTAAAGTGTTCGAAGCTTTTGGACACCGTCATGGTCGCCGAGGCAAAGATAGCCGTGTGAACCTCGGGCAGCCACTCGGTTGCCAAGGCCTCGCCAATGTCGATGCGCTCTGCGGTCATTGACTCTCCGCCGGCACGCAGCCTGCGATTGACCTGCAGCGAATACACGTAGTGTTCATCGGTGCCATCAATGATGAGTTTGAGGTTCTCGGCCAGCTCGTGCAGGCGGCGCGAGATATCACCCAGGTCGACAACAACCTCGGGCTTGTCGGCGGCGACGGCTTGCACCAGCGCGTCGACGCTCTTGTCAGCCTGTTCCAATACGTCGATGGCAGCGTAGGCCGACCGTAAGAAATCATGCCAGTCGTCAGATTCGCGCAGCTCGGGGCCAATCCATAGATTGGCATTGTCATAACCCCCACGGGCACGGCGGCCGAGCTCGCGAACGCCATCGAACACGTCGGCGATTGCCATGCTCGCGCGCGCAACCGTCGACGTCGCCTTGGCAGTAAGGCCCAGATAGAGCGTAGAGCCCTCGGAGGTTGCCAAATCACGGGAGACCTGGCTTAGCGCACCGGTGCTCGAGCCACCCAGGCGCTCAAACAGAACGCGTGATTCGTCCGCCGACACCACGCGCGCCCACTGACGGCGCGCCTCGCGCTCGATGGAATGGGCCTCGTCGATTACCCAATGACGAATCGGAGGTAAAATCCTGCCCTCGGCCGCGACATTGCGGAACAGCAGGGAATGGTTGGTGACCACCACGTCGGCATGCGCTGCACGACGGCGAGCGCCGTGGACCAAACATTTATCAGGGAAAAACGGGCAGAGGCGACGAGCACACTCGCGCGAGGCCGTCGTAAAGTCGGGGCGGTTGACGCTGCGCCACCGAATGCCGAGCGAGTCGAGGTCGCCATCGGCTGATTGGCAGACGTACGCCATAATGACCGCGACCGCCGTGAGCGTGTCCGCCGGATCGCGCTTGGTGGTAATCTCGACCTGGCCGCGGCTCATGCGCTCAAGCTTGCGCAGGCATGGATAGTGGTCATACCCCTTGAGAGCGCAAAATGACAGACCACCGTCCAGTTGCTCGGCAAGTTTTGGCAGCTCATGGTACATGAGCTGGTCGGCAAGATTGTTCGATTTGGTCGCAATACCAACCGTGATGTTGTTACGGCGCGCTGCCTCGGCAAAAGGCACCAGATAGGCCATCGATTTGCCGACGCCCGTGCCCGCCTCAATTACACGATGAGTGCCCGTGACCAGCGCATCGCGGACCTCGAGCGCCATCGCGATCTGCTCATCACGCGGCTCGTAGGTGGGATACATGCGATTGACCAGGCCACCTGGCGCATAGTCTGCCTCAATCTCCTCACGACTCGGCATCTTGAGGACCGGCAGTTCGTCGGCGTCCACCCGATCGTCGGCGCGATCGGCCTTGAGAACGTCAGCACGAGCGGCGCTGAGAGAGAAGATAGAACCAGGGTTCTGCCCTGCCAAGAATGAGAAGATAGGACGATAGGACCAAGGCACATCCGGATGCATGTCGGCTAGGCGCGCCATGAGGCCCTGAGGCAAGTCGGTGAGCGCCACGAGCAACACGCGCCATACGCCACACAGGGCGTCGACGTCGGCATTGGCACGGTGTGATACCGAGTCACAGCCAAACAGATCGGCCATAAAAGACAACTTGTGCGATGCCAGGCGCGGAAGCGCGATGCGCGACAGCGCCAGCGAATCGATCCAGATATCGCTCACGTTGACGCCGCCTTTGACCGACTCGATAAACGAGCGGTCGAACGTGGCGTTATGTGCGATTACCGGGCAACCACCGACAAAATCGGCGAGAGCGGCTACGGCCTCAACGGCCGACGGGGCATCTGCCACATCGGCATTTGTAATGCTCGTGAGCTCGGTGATCTCGGCGGGAATCAGCTGCTTGGGATGCACGAAGGTATCGAAGCGGTCGACGACCTCGCGGCCCGAAAGACGGGCCGCCGAGATCTCGATCAGCTCATTGTCCTGCACCGAAAGACCTGTGGTCTCGGTATCGAGGACAATCACATCTTCCTCGATAAGGCCGAAGGACTGCGTTTTGGCGCGTTCGGCAAGCGTGGCATAGGAGTCGATGACAAACTGCGGCGTTCCTGACGAAACCGCGTCCTCGATTAGCATGCAATGCCCGCTCGACGAAGGCCCATACGAATCAGGCTGTCACAGACCTGCGGGAACGTCATGTCGTCGGTGTGGCGGATCTCGTCCGGATACAGCGACGTATCGGTCATGCCGGGAATGGTATTGGTCTCGAGGATAACGGGGCCGTCCTCACTCACGATAAAGTCGCTGCGCGAGATACCCAGGCAACCGAGGGCCTTGTGAGCAGCACAGGCAAGCTCCTGAGCGCGAGCGTAATTCTCGGGTGAAATCTGCGCCGGAATGCGATGGATGTCCGTAGGGTCGACATATTTCACGTCCAGATCGTAGAACTCGCAGTCCTCGGGTTTGCGAATCTCGACAATCGGCAGAGCGCGCACGTCGTCCTCGCCGTACACACCGACGGTGATCTCGGTACCCTCGATGCACTTCTCGACCAGCACTTTGTCGCCGTACGCAAACGCCTTGGCGATTGCCGCGGGCAGCTCGGAGGGCTCATGGACCAGGGAAATGCCATAGCTGGAACCGTTGACGGCCGGCTTCACAAAGCAGCGCTCGCCACAAACCTCGACGATATGATCGATATCGACTTCATCGCCCACCTCGAGCGCGAGGCCGGGGGCAATGGGAATGCCCGCCTTGGCGTACAGGAGCTTAGAGACCTCCTTGTCGGCACCGCAGGCGCTGGCAAGCACGCCCGAGGCCGTGTAGGGGATACCCAGGGTCTCCATGGCGCCCTGCATGGCGCCATCCTCGCCGCCGGCACCGTGCATGGCGATAAACGCCACGTCAAAGCCGCCGGTCGCCATGGTTACCATAAAATCATCGGCAGCCGTGTCGAGCAGCTCCACCGAAGTGTAGCCGGCCTCCTTCAAGGCAACCACGACGTTCTTTCCCGAATTGAGCGAGATCTCGCGCTCAGCGGAATGACCGCCCGCCAAGACCGCTACGTGCATGTTCTCTAGGCTTTTACCCGGCATGGGCAGACTCCTCCTCTATAATTTCTGCAGCTGATACCATATTGTAGCGATACCCTCTACGTTTCCCCAAAATCGAAAGGCTTCCATGAATCCCAGGACTAAATCTCAGGACATTCGCGACTTGAGCCAAAACGATATTCGCGAGCTCGTGGCCGAGCTTGGCCAGCCCGCCTTCCGCGCGAAGCAGCTCATCGAATGGGTCTTTGAGAAGAACGTTTGTTCGTTTGACGATATGACCAACCTTCCCAAGGCTTTCCGCGAGCAGCTTAAAGAGGCTTTTGCCTTTGACACGCCGACTGAACTCACCAAGCAGGTTTCCAAAGATGGCTCTCGCAAGTATCTGCTCGAGTACCACGACGGCGTTTCCGTCGAGACCGTCGGCATGCCCCGTCGTAACAAGCTTTCCGTCTGCGTTTCCACCCAGGCAGGCTGTGGCATGGGCTGTGCCTTTTGCGCTACCGGTCTCAACGGCCTCAAGCGCTCTCTGACCGCTCAAGAGATCGTCGACCAGGTACTTCATGTATCCAACGACTTTGGCGAGCGCGCCACGAGCGTTGTTTTCATGGGCCAGGGCGAGCCGTTTGCCAACTACGACGAGGTTCTCAAGGCGCTGCGAATCCTCAACGACCCCGATGGCATCGGTATCGGCGCTCGTCACCTCACCGTCTCTACCAGCGGCGTTATTCCCGGTATTCGCAAATTTGCCGACATCCCCGAGCAGTTCACGCTTGCCGTTTCCCTGCATTCCGCCATCCAGTCGACGCGCAATAAGCTCATGCCCGGTGTTAAGAAGTACACGCTGCTTCGCCTTCACGAAGCGCTTCAGCTCTACACCGAGAAGACCGGCCGCCGCCCGACCTATGAGTATGCCATGATCGAAGGCGTCAACGATACGAATCCCGAAATGCAGGCGCTCTGCGACTTCTGCGAGGGAACGCTGTGCCACGTTAACCTCATTCAGCTTAACGACATCGAGGGTAGCCCGCTCAAGCCGTCGCCGATTCATAAGGTTGAGGATCTTCAGCGTCGTCTTGAGTCCCGTGGCATCGAGACCACGATTCGTAACTCCCGTGGTAACGATATTGACGCCGCTTGCGGACAGCTGAAGCAGCGCTTCAAAGTTCAGAAGAACGCATAGGGGAGTCGCATCCCAAAACGTTTCATGTGAAACATCGAACGACCCCGGTTACAGAATATGCAACCGGGGTCGTTTCATTTATTGACCTTAATTTTGAATCAGCTGCTACCTGTCCCATTTTTACGGCCAAAATAAGGGGTCCTTGTCTCATGAATCAGACAAGGACCCCTCAAAATATGCTAAGTAATTGTTAGGTACCTAATAGCCTACATTTTCCCATTGGTTGCTGACCCAACCTTGATTAATCTTGGGATTCTTCGTTACCTGAGCAGTACGCATGGCAACATCTTCTGTCATAACATCCATTTTCTTTTTGGAAGTATCGACGATATCTTGCGCGCTACGAAGCAAACGACCTCGAAGTTCATCGTCTGTCGCGATCCTATAGCCAGCAAAGGCACCAGCCGCGACAGTCGTCACCAATGCAATCGCTGTTAAAATCTTATTCCTCATCTTGGCCTCCTTGATCAAACTGAATCATTTCGCCAAGAATACGAGAGAGCTCTTCCTCGTCTTTAAACTCAATCTCAATCTTATTCTTTCCACGCGAGCTCTTCACACGCACGTTGGTATTAAAAACCTGACGAAGCACGCGGGCAGCCTTTTTAAAAGACTGAGGCGTTGCAGGCCTCGGCGTCTTAGGTGTCTCTCCGGCAGAAAACAACGGAGCAAGATTTTCTGTCGCTCTTACGGAAAGGCCCTCTGTAACAACTTTCTCTGCAAGTCGAATACGCGCGTGCTCATAGGGAACTGCAAGAATCGCACGTGCATGACCAGCAGTAAGTTTGCCCTCAAAAATCATCTGCTGAACTACTTCGGGGAGATCGAGAAGACGCAGCGAGTTTGTAATTGCAGAGCGTGACTTGCTTACTGCCTTCGACAATGCCTCCTGGGTCATCCCGCTGGCATCAATGAGTTGGCGATAGCCCTTAGCCTCTTCGACGGGATTCAGATCAGAACGCTGAAGGTTTTCGATAAGAGCAAGAGCCAGCATCTCTTCATCATTTACCTCCTTAATGATGACTGGCAATTCTTCAAGGCCAGCAAGCTTTGACGCCTGGTAACGACGCTCACCAGCGATGATCTCATAGCCGTTTCCATACTTGCGAACCAAAAGCGGCTGCAAAATGCCATGTTCTTGGATTGACTCGCTCAACTCGCGAAGTTCAGTTTCGTTAAAGTGAATTCGCGGCTGATTAGGATTGGGAACGATATCCTCAATAGGTAGTTTTGTTTCAGATGCGGCATTTGAAGCCGATGCAGCCGAACCGCCGGTCTCATACTCGGCCTCTGAGACCAAAGCATTGAGTCCACGTCCCAATCCGCCACGTTTCTTTACACTAGGCACGCTTGATCACCTCTTTTGCAAGGTTCATATATGCTTTTGCACCCTTATTTTGAGGTGCATAGGTAATTACCGGTTCTCCAAAAGACGGAGCTTCGGAGATTTTAACCGTACGGGGGATTAGCGTCTTAAACGCCTTATCACCAAAGTACGATTGAACCTCCTCAACAACCTGATTCGATAGTGAAGTACGCGAGTCATACATGGTCATAAGCACACCATAGGTGTCTAAGCCCTTGTTCAGCCGTGATTTGACCATCTTCATTGACTCAAGCAGCTTCGTAACGCCCTCGAGTGCGTAATATTCGCACTGGATCGGAATCAAAACGCTGTCTGCTGCGGTCAAAGCGTTGATAGTAAGCAGGCCGAGCGAAGGAGGACAGTCAATGAAAATAAAGTCAAACTCGTCCTGAATCGGCTCAAGCAAATCTTTGAGGCGGGTTTCACGAGCAATTGCGCTTACGAGCTCAATTTCCGCGCCTGCAAGTTGAATTGTAGCCGGAATAACGAATACCTTTTTACAATTTGTATCAAGAACAAGCGATTCTGCCGGCACATCATTCAACAATGCATCATAGATGCAGTGATCAAGGTCTTCTTTTTCAATTCCGAATCCACTGGTGCTGTTTCCCTGCGGATCAAAATCGACAATCAGTGTCTTACGACCCTGCTCACCCAGTGCTGCTGCAAGGTTTACAGCCGTCGTTGACTTACCGACGCCGCCTTTTTGATTGATGATTGCAATGATACGCGTGTCTTTTGCGCTCTTAGAACGCTTAACGTCGCGAAATCCCACGGTCCCTCCTGGTGTGTATTAAAGCTGTCAAACGGAGGATGTTTCACGTGAAACATTCCGAATCGATATCAACCGCCATGTTTCACGTGAAACACTGCAAGTTGTTAGTATCCATTATGTTTCACGTGAAACATCTAGGCAAGCGGATTCTTCTTTGCCACGCCATTTGCACGAGGCAATGAGACAGATGCTGGATGACTCTTCTTAAGAACAATGAACTCCCTGTGACCCAAGCCTTCAGGCAAATCAATTGCGTCATTCAGAAGCAAAGTGAAGCCGCAAATCTTAGCTGCTGACATGCCGGAAGCAAGCTCCTCATCCGAAGGATTGCCCTTGGTTATAACAAATAGCCCTCCATCCTTCAGATACGGAGCCGCATACTCAACAAGAATCGGTAGAGGGGCCAGTGCGCGGACGGTTACAACAGAGAACTGCTTCTTATGGCTTCGAGCATATTCTTCAAGACGATCATGAACCGCATGAGCATGTTTCAATCCAAGAGCATGGACAAAGGAATTAACCGCATCAACCTTCTTGCCAACAGAGTCAATATAAGTAGCTTTACGATGCGTGGTTATGGTTAATGGAATACCAGGGAAGCCCGCACCTGTTCCCATATCGAGCAAAGCTCCCTCAGGAGCCTTGTTGATATAGGGGAGCAAAACAAGTGAGTCGAGGATATGAAGTACTGCAGCATCTTCTACGTTAAGAATACGGGTGAGATTGGTTGTCTTATTTGTTTCTAGAACCAAATCCAAATGCTGAATACATTTCCTCAGCTCAACATCAGTTACGCTCAAGGAATACTCTTTGCAATAGGAAGTTAGACGACTCAACATCTCGTCAGCCTGCTGATCAGTAAGTACTAACAACGAAAGCTCCTTTCTGACAAAAATCAGTGTATCGAGAACTTTTGACAAAAAAAGGGGACGTGGAAACCACGTCCCCTTAGCATAAGCTCGAGAAGATTATCGAGCAACAATCACCACATGGCGATCAGGGTCAGAACCCTCAGAATGAGTATCGACGGCATCATTGCCACGAAGTGTAATGTGAACCAGTCGACGCTCGTAGGCATTCATGGGCGGAAGCAAAACACTCTTATGAGTGCGGATGGCACGCTCGGCAGCAGACTGAGCCATGGAGGCGACCTTATCCTGACGGCGACTCTTGTATCCCTCGACGTCCACTACAACCGGATACCTAAAGCCAAGCTTGCGGCTCACCAGCAAAGAGAACATAACCTGAAGAGCATCAAGAGTGCGACCATGACGGCCAATGAGAACAGCAAGGTCGGGAGCCGTTACATCCAAAATCAGCTCACCCTCGTCGCCCTCATACTCATCGATAGGAGAGTTGGCGGCATCGAAGTGCGAAAGGATGGAACGCAGGATGGAAATCGCAACATCGGCAATGGTGTCGAGCTCCTCATCGGTCAGCTCTTCACCAGCCTTGTAGCGCTGTGCAATCTCGGGATAATCGCCCGCGACCTGCGGGGCAACCTCCTCAAGCATATCCTCGATGATCTCTTCAGACATAACGTACTCCAAAAGTTAGGTACCTAAATAAGATTGATATCCCACTACTTCTTCTTGTGCGGGCGCGGCTTCTTCTCGCGACGAGTGACCTCAACCTGCAGCGGAGCGTTCTTAAGACGCTCCTCCTCATCGGCCTTCGCCTTGTCGATGACCTTCTGCGTCACAAAAATCTGCTGGATAACCTGCCAAGCAGACGAGACGTCGTAGTACAGCAGAACACCAACGGGAAGGCTCCAGCCCATCCAAAGCATCATGACCGTCATGACAACGGCCATCATACGCATGCTCTGAGCCTGCTGGCCGGTCTGGTTGCGCGACATATAGAGCTGCGGAATCAGGGTCAGGACGGCAAACAGGATCAGGCAAACCAGCGCAGGCAGTGCAACCATAAAGCCATCGGCAAAGGAAGCGCTCGGCGTGGTGGTCAGGTCGGGCAGGATGTTGAAGAACGAGAACGTGCCGTCGTTAAAGTACTGCGGCAGGTTGCGCAGCAATGTAAACAGGGCGAACAGGATAGGCATCTGAATCAGCAGCGGCAGACAGCCAGCCATGGGGTTGAACTTGTTCTCGCTGTAGAACTTCTGCATCTCCTCGGCCTGACGCTGGGGATCGTCGGCATAGCGCTCCTGGATCTCGAGCATCTTGGGCTGCAGCACCTGCATGCGAGCCGTCGACTTGGTCGACTTGAGCATGAGCGGCGTCAGCAGCAGACGGATGATGACCACCAGGATGATGATGGACAGGCCCCAGTCGACCGCAAAGGTCTGGATGAGCTTGAGCAGCTCGAAAAGGATGTTAACGATCCAATCCCACATGTAAGTTTTCCTCCGATAGCGAGTGCCCGCTAGGGCACAGGGTCATAACCGCCGACGTGCAGGGGATTGCAGCGAGCGATGCGCCTCACGGCAAGCCAGCAGCCTCTCAAAACACCGTGCTTCTCAATCGCCTGGATGGCGTATTGCGAGCACGTTGGGTAATAAATGCAGGCGTCAGGCAATAAGGGCGAAATAACCTGTTGATATATGCGAATAGGAGCGATGGCAACACGTCGCAAAACGTGATTGCTCATCGCTCCTCCCCGGCAACGCCGGCGCGCTTCATAAGCGAACGCAACGCCTTGTCCATCTCCTGCGGCGAGGAAACCCTCGTCTTGGGAGTTGCAAACAAGATGATGTCATAACCCGCAACGGGAAATCCGCAGCTGCGGGCGGCCTCGCGCATCACACGCTTAGATCGGTTGCGCACGACGGCACAACCGAGTCGCTTAGCACCAACGAAGGCGACCCTTCCGGAGTCGCCTTCGCCAACCGATTCACATATGGTCATTCGAATCAGAGGGTGATTGAAACGACGCCCCTGACTGAACACATGCTCGAAATCTTGCCGAGACTTAATAGTCTTCATGCGAGATGTGTGTATCGCTGCTAGACAGTGAGACGCTTGCGGCCCTTGGCACGACGACGGGCGAGCACGGCACGACCACCCTTAGTGGCCATACGGGCACGGAAGCCATGGGTCTTGGCACGCTTACGCTTATTAGGCTGATACGTACGCTTCATCTTAAGTTCCTCCTGCTGCATTTCGAGTGTCCGCGGGGACGCGGACGCAGATATAGACACGTGAGCTTGAAGATTGTAGGGAAATCAATGTTCAAATGTCAAGAAATCAAAGGTAAAAGGTTGCGCAGTTCACACGGTTCCCCCATAAGCACAACCGAAATTAGCGCCTCATGGCAACCTTTCACGATATTTCATCGAGTTTTCAACAGGTCATGTTGGCAATGTTGAGAACTTTTCGCCCGTTTTCCAAAGTTTTCAACAAGTTTTGAAAAGTTGTCGAAAGATGAGAAACGTTGCACGGTGAGCTACTATTTGTTCGAAACCTTTTGAAAGATTGCGAGCGGCATGTCTGACGACTTTTACACCATGGTCGATTCCGGAGACCCGGCACCCGACAACGAGCACATCACCGGCGTGCGCGAAGAGCGTGCGGAAGGCGAGCAGACGACCACGCAGGCGCCAAAAGCCATGTACGCCGCGCGCATCGCCGTCTATGACGACATGCTGTCGACACCGCGGGTGATCGTCATTGATCCGCAAGATGTCCGCACGTATTTGGAAGAGACGACCAACACCGTCTACCAGTGCATGAAAGAACAAGGTGGCCATATCTCGCTCATGGTCATCCGCGAGATTGTCGAAAACTTTATCCACGCACACTTTGCCGAGCCCATCATCTCGATTCTGGACGGCGGAGACACCATCCGCTTTGCTGACCAAGGACCCGGCATCGACGACAAGGAACGTGCTTTCGACTTTGGCGTTACCAGCGCAAACAGCAAGATGAAGCGCTATATCCGTGGAACCGGAGCAGGGTTTCCCATGGTGCAGGAGTATTTGGAAAACGCCGGCGGTGCCGTATCCATCGAGGACAACATGGGCAAAGGCACCGTGGTTACGGTAAGCCTGAACCCTAAACGCGTGCAGGAAATAGAGCGTGCCGGCGGACGCGGCGCTGCCGTGCGGCCCGAGACGGAGCAGCCCACATATCCCCTGGCGGGAGCTTTTGCGCAGCAGCCCATGGCAACGCAGCAGATGCAGCCCCCAGTGGGACAGATGCAGCAGCCCGGAATGCCTCCTACACAAGAACCCCAAGCGGCATCGATGTCGATGCCGCCAAGCATGCCAGAGGCCATGTCGCTGGCGGATCAGGATACAGCAGCAATGCAGCAGGCGACAGGGGCACCGGGTGGCCAGCAAATGGGCTATCAGCCGTACCAACAGGGATATCCATATCAGCAGATGCCGCCACTGGGGTATGGCCAGCAGTTCCCGCAGCAGTACCAGCAGGGATATCAGCAGCCGTACCAGCAGATGCCGCAGCAGCAGTACAACCCCTGGGCCCAGCAGATGCCGCCGCAGCCTTACCAACAGTGGCCTCAAAGTTTTCAACAGCAAATGCCGCCGACGCAGAGTTCTCAACAACCAGCAGCTCAAATGATGTATCCTAATGCAGTAAATCAGTATGCACAGCCACAACCGGACGTGTTCGTAAGCGATCGCGGCAACGCCGCGCTGGGCTATCTGGCGCAAAATCAAGCGTGCGGCGCAACCGATCTGGCGAGGGCGTTTGGAAACTCGGCCCCCACTTGGTCACGCACGCTCAATGACTTGGCGCAGGCCGGCTTGGTCATCAAGCATGGCCAGAAATACCATCTGACCGAACTCGGCGCCGCTCGCGTGCGAGCTCAGAGCTAAAGAACGGGAGAGACAGTGGACGAGGAAGCAAGCATCATCCTGGGGGATGCCATCGCCTTTTGCCAGCGCGACGGCCAAGATGCACGCCTCATCAACATGCTGGGGCAATCGCGCGCCATAAGCCTGACCGAAGATACGCTCACGATCGAGGCCCCCTCGCGCTTTGCCATCGCGCAGCTCAAAAAGCATCAGCCGACTATTGAGGCCTATCTGGAAGAAATCGCCTTTGCACCGATTGCGCTCGACATCGTGGCACCGCAAGGCGCCGCGGCGGAATCCGCTGCCGCGACGGCGCCCGCCACGGCTCCCACCGCTTCCCCGGCGGTGCCGGCCTCCGCAGACGGGGTGCCGACAATCGAGCACCAGCACAGCGATGTTTCCCGTGAAACCATGGCACCGTTGCCGATCGCGGCGGCGACGTCAACGAACGCACCCGTCACACACATGCCCATCGCTCACGACGCGGCGGCGGGCGCGGATTCGGGCATTGCAATCAAGAACACGCTCTCGGCCGATGATTTTCGTCGCATGATGAACCAGATGAAGGGCGGAGCGCCGGCTAAATCCACGCAAGCTGCGGCGCCCGCTTCACCCATGCCAGCACCGACCGTGCCGGCCGAGCAGAATACGGATGGAGCCCCACTCGCCGCGAACTCAAAATTTACCTTTGAGAACTTTGTCTACGGCCCCGAGAACAGCCATGCCTATCGCTCGGCACTCAAGTTTGCCGCCCTCGCGGACGAGCGCGGCACGTGCACATCACTGTTCATCTACGGCAAATCGGGCCTGGGCAAGACGCACCTGCTGCTTGCCATCAAAAACGAGCTCGCCGAGAAGTCGCCCGAGATCAAGGTCAAGTATGCCAACTCCCAGGCATATCTGGACGACCTGATGACCGAGTTCGACCGTCAAAAGAAGAGCAACGCTCCCATCATGCAGGCGTACCACGGCGTGGACGTACTCATCATCGATGACATCCAAAACATCATCGGCAAGCGCGCGAGCGTGGACTACTTTTTCCAGCTCATGGACGAGTTCATCCGCAACAACAAGAAGGTCGTCATCGCGGCAGACCGCGCCCCCAAGGACCTGAGCATGGACGAGCGTTTGACCAGCCGCTTCAACGCCGGCATGCTCTGCCTGGTCGCAGAGCCCAGCTACGAAATGAAATACAAGATCTTGCAGCGCTATTACGAGAACACCATCGTCGCCGCTCCCGAGGCAGGCGACGACTCGCTGCTGGCGGCCTATGGGGGCGACGGCGGGCACCTGACCGACGAGCACTTTAAACACATGGCCGAGGTCTCGGGCACCAACATCCGCGAACTCGAGAGCTTCTGCGAGCGCTGCGCCGGCGAGGCGGGCGACCGCGAGCGCGAGGGCGGGGAGCTCACCTTTGACGATATCGACGCCATCGCCAGCCAGTACTTCGACACATCGGCCAAAAAGATCAACGTGCAAACGGTTCAGTCCGTCATTGAAGAGCAGTACGGCGTGACGCACGAGGAGCTCATCGGCCCGCGCCGCAACGCCAATATCGCCAAAGCGCGCCATATCGCCATCTACCTGGCCATCGAGATGTGCGAGATGACGACCACGGCGGTGGGCGCCGAATTTGGCAACCGCAACCACTCGACCGTCAGCACGAGCTACAAAAAGGTCCAGAAGATGATCCAGGAAGACCGCACCGTCACCGAAGACCTCAAGTCCTTGCGCGGTAAAATTACACTGCGCTCGTAGGAAAATAGAGACACCTGTTGAAAACTTGTCGAAACCACGGGCATAAGGTGTCTAAAACCCAACCCGCGGTGATGAAAAGTTTTGCGCAGGTTTTGAACGTGGAAAACCACCCCCGTTGCACACAGGTTGTTGTCGATTCTCTTTCTGGGTCTGACCTGCGTCTTTGGGAGTAATCAACATTTTCGTCAGTGCTATTACTATTATTAAGATATTTATATCTATAGAAAGGTATTAAAAGATGAAGTTCACCGTCAGCCAGAGCTCGCTTACACAAGCCATCGGCGTCGTTATGAAGGGTGTCGCTTCGGCATCCACCCTTCCCATCCTGTCGGGCGTGCTCGTTAAGGCCCAAGACGGCATCTTGGAATTCCAGACCTCTAACTACACCATCTCGATCCGTCATCGCATCGCGGCGCATGTCGAAGAAGAGGGCGAGATGGTTATCCCCTGTAAGATGCTCTCCAATATCACCAAGACCCTCCCCGATGCCCCGGTCACCTTTGAGCTGTCCGAGCGCCAGGTGCTGATTGGTTGCGAGAAGAGCTCTTTCCGCCTGAACACGCTCGATGCCAATGACTTCCCCGAGTTTCCGGCCTATGCCATCGAGAGTGCCGTGGAGCTGCCGACCGATATCTTGTCCGAGATGGTCGGCCGCGTGTGGCGCGTCACCTCGACCGACAAGGCCCGCCCCATCTTGGGCGGCGTGCACATGAAGGTCGAGAACAACACCGTTCGCCTGGTGGCGACCGATTCCTTCCGTTTGGCCGTGTGCGATACGCAGGTCGAGACCTCGACCCTCGAAGGCTCCTTTGAGCTCAACGTTCCGGCCGACGCCTTTAACGACGCGCTGAACATCATGGCAAGCCAGGCGACCATCATGATCGGGGCTACCGACACCCAGGTCGTCTTCGAGGCCGGCAACACCACCTACGTGTCGCGCCGCATCGAGGGCGTGTACCCCAACTACAAGCAGCTCATCCCCGATTCGTGCGTGACGAGCGTCAAGATCGACGTCGCCGCCTTCAATGCCGCCCTCAAGCGTGTCGCCGTTATCGCGAGCGCAAACCCCGCCGTCAAGTTCGAGATCGACGTCGAGAACGGGCAGATGGGCCTGTCTTCCATCTCCAACGACCAGGATCTGGCGCAGGAGACGATCGATGTCGAGGCCGAGGGCGAGTCGGGTACCATCGCCTTCAACTACCACTACATCTTCGGCTGCCTCAATGCCCTGTCCAAGGAGAAGGAGATCACGCTGGAGCTCAAGAGCTACTCGCAGGCGGGCATCTTCAAGTCCTACGACAAGATCAACTACCTGTACCTGGTCATGCCGGTCCGCATCTAGCGTTGCGCCATGACCATGTTCGCCCGCGATCTTTCCGTCGCGCACTACCGCAGCTTCGATAGCTATCGCCTTGCCCTGGACGAGGGCGTGACGATACTTGCGGGACCCAACGCGGCGGGAAAGACCAATCTCATAGAGGCGCTGCAGCTGCTGACGAGCGGCGCCTCGTTTAGGCATCCGACCGCAGCCGAGCTCGTCCATGATGGCGTGGGCTCGTGCAAGGTCGAGCTGAGGCTCGAGGGCGACGGCCGCGTGCTTGATATGGGATTGAGCGTGGAGGACGGTAAGCGCTCGTTTAGCCGCAACGGCAAGAGGTGCTCTGCCGCCGGTGTGCGCGGGGCTCTGCCGAGCGTGCTGTTTTGCCCCGACCATCTGGACATGGTTAAGCGAGGCGCCAGTGTGCGCCGCGCCGCCCTCGATGACTTTGGCATGCAGCTGAGCGCACGTTATGCCGATCTTGCGAGCACCTATGGACGCTGCGTGACCCAGCGTAACGCCCTGCTCAAGGAGACCTGGTGCTGTCGCGAGATGCTCGGCGCGTGGAACGATTCGATTGCCCGCGCGGGCTCGGCCCTGCTTGTGCACCGGTTGGCCCTGCTCGACCGGCTGGCGGGCCATGTGCACACTGCCTACGGGCAAGTGGCATCCGGTGAGGCTGCCAACGTGACCTATACGTCCACGCTGGGGGATTTGCCCCAGGTCGATGATCGCGAAGAGCTGAAGGGCTGGGCGTACGAGCGCATGCTGGCTGCCCTTGATGAGCACGCCGACGAGGAAATTCGCCGCGGCGTGACGTTGGTGGGACCGCATCGCGATGAGATTGAGTTTACCGTGGCGGGTCGCTCCGCCCGTTCATTTGCCAGCCAAGGTCAGCAGCGAACGTTGGTTCTGGCCTGGAAGGTGGCGGAGGTGGCCGTGGCTCGCGATGTCCTGGGCACCGCCCCGTTGCTGCTTTTGGACGACGTGATGAGCGAACTCGACGGCGAACGCCGCGGTGCTTTTCTGCGGCTGATCGGCGATGATATCCAGACGGTCATAACCACGACCAACCTGGGGTATTTTACCGATGACCTGCTTGATCGAGCCAAGGTGGTGAGCATGGGTGAGACGTGCTAATTACGAGCGCGAGAGCGAAACGGTCGCCTTCAGTGGATTTTTAAACGCAGAGCGCCAGCGCATCCTGGCGGCCGCGACGCCTGAGCGCCGCGTGCAGATGGAGGCTGCAGAGGAATCTCGTGCGGTCTATCGCGCCTGGAATGCGGTGTGCTCGGGCACGCGCGAGGGGCGCCATGTGACGGGCCTGCGCTACCTGCCCGAGTCCAATGAGCTGCTGGTATATCTCGACTCGCCCTCGTGGACGCAGGAAATGACGCTGTTGCGCGAGATCATCCGCGCGCGCATGGAGCGCGCCGGTGCGCATGTGGACGGCCTGGTGTTCAAAACCACCGCGCCCGGTCACACGCCGCCCGCCGCCAAGGAGCGCCTGCGTCCGGCGACGACCGAGCGCCCGCCGGCTCCGCACGCCGACCTAAGTGAGGCCGAGCGCACCGAGATTGAGCGCCAAGTGGCGCCCATCGAAGACCAAAAACTGCGCGAGGCCCTCGAGAATGCCATGAGAGCCAGTGCCGAGTGGGCCAAGGGCGTGCAAAGCAAAAAAGAGCCTTAAATCGCATCTGGTGGCCTTGTAGAGCCAAATACCCTCGTTCCCGAGGGTATTTTTTACGATAAACTAGTAAGGCTGTACACATTTTCTTGACTGAAGGAGGACGTGTGGCAAACGAAAACGATTACGATGGCGGCGAGATTAAGATTCTCGAAGGTCTCGAGGCCGTTCGTAAGCGCCCGGGCATGTATATCGGCTCGACGAGCGCCAGCGGTCTGCATCACCTGGTGTGGGAGATCGTTGACAACTCCGTCGACGAGGCCATGGCCGGTTTCTGCACCGAGATCCAGGTGACGGTCCACGCCGACAACTCCATCACGGTCGTCGACAACGGGCGCGGCATCCCCGTCGACGAGCACCCTGTTAAAAAGATCCCGACGCTCGAGGTCGTCATGACGATCTTGCACGCCGGCGGTAAGTTCGATAACTCGGCCTATAAGGTCTCGGGCGGCCTGCACGGCGTTGGCATCTCCGTCGTCAACGCACTGTCCAAGCGCGTGGTCGTTCAGGTTCGTCGCGACGGCAACACCTACGAGATGGAGTTCTCGCGCGGCAAGACCGTCAAGAAGATGGAGGTCGTGGGCACCTCGGATTCGACGGGCACCACCGTCACCTTCTGGCCCGACGACGAGATCTTCGAGACCTGCATCTACGATTTCGATACGCTGCACAACCGTCTGCAGGAGACGGCGTTCCTCAATAAGAACCTCAAAATCGTGCTGACCGACGAGCGCGAGGCGACTCCCCACGTGGAGGAGTTTTGCTACGAGGGCGGCATCATCGACTTCGTCAAGTTCCTCAACGAGGGCAAGGACGTCCCCGAGGCCTTTAAGGAGCCCATCTACATCGAGGGCAAATCGGACCCGGACGCGCCTGTGACCAAGATGGGCGAGGTCGAGGTTTCTCTGCAGTGGAATAGCGGTTACGGCGAGAACGTCATGTCGTTTGCCAACGACATCTACACCCCCGAGGGTGGCATGCACCTTGAGGGCTTCCGCACCGCGCTCACCCGCGTGATCAACGATTACGCGCGCAAGCAGAACCTGCTCAAGGAAAAAGACGCCAACCTGACCGGCGACGATGTGCGCGAGGGCCTTTCGGCCGTTATCTCGGTCAAGCTGCCCGATCCGCAGTTTGAGGGCCAGACCAAGGCCAAGCTCGGCAGCTCCTATATGCGCGCGCTCACACTCAAGATTGTGACCGACGGCCTTGCCGATTACCTCGAGGAGCATCCCAAGCCCGCTCGCGAGATCGTCAAGAAGGCGCAACAGGCCTGCAAGGCGCGCAATGCCGCCCGCAAGGCGCGCGAGGCGACCCGCCGCAAGAGCCTGCTCGAGACGGCGTCCCTGCCCGGTAAGCTCGCCGACTGCTCGGTGCGCGATGCCGAGCTGACCGAGCTCTTCATCGTAGAGGGCGACTCGGCAGGCGGTTCGGCCAAGGACGGCCGTCGCCGAGACATCCAGGCGATTTTGCCCCTGCGCGGCAAGATTTTGAACGTCGAACGCGTTGGTGACCATCGCGCGTTCTCGAGTGATACCATCCAGTCGCTGATTACCGCGATCGGTTGCGGCGTCACGACGAGTGCCGGCGACGGCGGCGACTTCGATATCACCAAGGCGCGCTACCACAAGATCATCATCATGACCGATGCAGACGTCGACGGTGCGCATATCCGCATCCTGCTACTGACGTTCTTCTACAAGTACATGCGTCCGCTGATCGATGCCGGCTACGTCTATGTTGCCTGCCCGCCCATCTTTGGCATTAAGGTGCGCAACAAGATTCACTACGTGTATCCCAACGGCCGCCAGCCCGAAGACGAGATCCTGCGCGACACCATCCAGAGTCTGGGCCTGAACCCCGACGATAACGACGAGGACGGCAAGGCCAAAGACGGCAAGATCACCAAGAAGCGCAAGGGCTATACCGTCCAGCGCTACAAGGGCCTGGGCGAGATGGACCCCAAGCAGCTCGCCTCGACGACGATGGACCCCAAGACCCGCATCCTGCAGCGTGTGTCGATCGAGGACGCCGTGGTGGCGGACCGCGCCGTGCGCGAGCTGATGGGTTCCGAGGTCGGCTATCGCCGCGAGTACATTGAAAAACATGCGCATGACGCGCGTTTCCTTGACGCTTAAGAGGAGGTAACGTGGCAGACGATATCAACAATAACGGGGGTATGGACGAGGCCGGCGATGCCGGCATGCCCGACGATCTGAAGCGCCTGCTTGCCCGTGCTGAGCAGGGCGAGGACGGCGACCCGGACGCCTATAACCCCGATGTCGATGATGACGAGGAAGAGGATGACGACGGCGAGCTCGAGGAGAGTTTTGGCGAAGTCGACCGTGGCGCCTCGGCCGGCGAGGATATCAACGGCGGCCAGCTCCAGATTTCGGAGTTCGGTCGCGAGATGAAGCAGTCGTTTATCGAGTATTCGATGTCGGTCATCACGGCGCGCGCCCTGCCGGACGTGCGCGACGGCTTAAAGCCGGTGCACCGCCGCATCCTGTACGCGATGAACGAGAGCGGCATCTACCCCAACCGCCCGCACAAGAAGTCGGCGTGGACGGTCGGCGAAGTTATCGGTAAGTACCACCCGCACGGTGACTATGCGGTCTACGAGGCCATGGTCCGCCTGGCACAGTGGTTCTCCATGCGCACGCCGCTCATCGACGGTCATGGCAACTTCGGTAACATCGATGGCGACGGCGCGGCAGCCATGCGTTACACCGAGAGCCGCCTGGCAAAGCCCGCCATGGAACTGCTGCGCGACCTGCAGAAGGATACCGTCGACTGGCAGCCCAACTACGACGAATCGCTCGCCGAGCCCGTGGCGCTGCCTGCGCGCTTCCCCAACCTGCTGGTCAACGGCAGCCAGGGCATCGCCGTCGGCATGGCCACCAACATCGCCCCGCACAACCTCACCGAGGCGATTGAGGCCACCTGCTACCTGATCGACAACCCCGACGCCACCGTCGACGAGCTCATGCAGATCATGCCCGGTCCGGACTTCCCCACCGGCGCCATCATCATGGGCAGCGCCGGCATTAAGCAGAGCTACGAGACCGGCCGCGGCTCCATTACCGTGCGTGCCAAGGCACACGTGGAGTCCACCAAGACCGGCCGCAGCCGCCTGGTCTTTACCGAGATTCCCTACATGGTCAACAAGGGCACCCTGCAGGAGAAGATCGCCCAGCTTGTCAACGACAAGCGCATCGAGGGTATCTCGGATATGCGCGATGAGTCCAACCAGAAGGGCATCCGTCTGGTTATCGAGCTCAAGAAGGGCGTCATTCCGCAGGTCGTGCTCAACAACCTGTATAAGTACACCTCGCTGCAGACGACCTTTGGCGCCAACAACCTGGCGCTCGTCAACGGCGTTCCCAAATGCCTGAGCCTGCGTGAGATGCTGCAGCACTACATCGACCACCAGGTCGACGTCGTCACCCGCCGCACCCGCTTCGACCTTAAGAAAGCCCAGGCCCGCGCTCATATCCTCGAGGGTTACCTGATGGCCCTTGACCATATCGACGAGGTCATTAGCATCATCCGCTCCTCGCAGACCGACTCCGAGGCCAGCAGCCGCCTGATCGAGCGCTTTGGCTTTACGCCCGAGCAGACCACGGCCATCCTCGAGATGAAGCTGCGCCGCCTGACCGGCCTGGAGCGCGACAAGATCCAAGAAGAGTTGGACGGCCTGCGCCGCGCCATCGCCTACTACGAGGACCTGCTGGCGCACGAGGAGAAGATCCTGGGCGTCATCAAGGAAGAGATGCGCGAGATCTCCAAGAAGTTTGGCGACAAGCGCCGCACCGAGATCAGCCAGGTTGAGAAGGACCTGGATGTCGAGGACCTCATCGCCGACGAGGATATGGTCGTGACCATCACCCACACCGGCTACGTTAAGCGTATCCCGGTGGCTGCCTACCGTGCCCAGAAGCGCGGTGGCAAGGGCGTGTCGGGCGTCAACCTCAAAGAGGATGACGTTATCGATGAGATGTTCATCGCGTCCACGCACGAGTACGTGCTGTTCTTCTCGAGCAAGGGCAAGGTCTATCGTCTGAAGGTGCACGAGCTGCCGGTGGGTACGCGCCAGGCGCGCGGTACCGCGATCGTCAACCTGCTGCCCTTCGAGGAGGGCGAGAAGATCGCGAGCGTCATCAGCTGCCGCGAGTTCCCGGCCGACGAGTACCTGATGTTTGCCACAAAGAGCGGCATGGTCAAGAAGACCGTGATGAGCGCATATGACCGCAGCCGTCGCGACGGCCTGATCGCTATCAACCTGCGTGACGACGACGCGCTGCTGAATGTGCGCCGCGTGCGCGAGGGCGACAAGATTATCCTGGCCACCACCGCAGGCAAGGCGATCATGTTCTCCGAGGAGCAGGTGCGCGCCACCGGCCGCGATACCAGCGGCGTTCGCGGTATCGGTATGAAGGACGGCGTGAGCGTTCTGGGCATGGAAGTCACTAACGGCAACGGTGATCTGTTCGTCATCACCGAGCGCGGCTACGGCAAGCGCACGCCGGTCGCGGACTACCCGGAGCAGAATCGCGGCGGCCAGGGCGTCTACACCATCCAAATGACCGAGCGTAAGGGTAACCTTGCGGCCATGAAGACGGTGGGCCCACAGCACGAGCTGTTCATCGTGACGGAGGGCGCGACGGTCATTCGCGTCAAGACCGACGAGATCAGCCAGACCGGCCGCGCCACCCAGGGCGTCAAGATGATGACCGTCGACGACAACGACCGCATCTGCGCCGTAGCCCGCATGACGGCCGCCAAAGAGAAGCCCGAGGGCGAAGCCACAGAAAACGTCTCTGCTTCCGAAGAAACCCCTGTCGATCTAGGCGACGGCAACGACATGCCAGAAGATCTCCTAGACGAGTAAGAGGCCCTAGCTGGTAGAAAATATCAGACACCATATATCGGCGGTCGGCGCACTGCGCGCCGACCGCTTTTTTGAAAACCTTGGGACCCCATGGTCGCTGGGCTGGCGAGATGGTTTTGGTTTGTCGCGAGTTCCGCACGCAAAGAAGGCCACTTAATGTGGCCTTCGTCTTGCGCAGGACTGTCCGAGCAGCAAACCAAAACCATCTCGCCAGCCCAGCGACCACCCCTCCCAAAGATTTTCAAAAAAGTTGTTGACGCGCGCGTAACGACTCGTCTAATATATCCCTTGCGCGATGGACCTGTAGCTCAGTTGGTTAGAGCGTCCGGCTGATAACCGGGAGGTCACAAGTTCGAATCTTGTCAGGTCCACCACTTTCTTTCGCAATAAACACCCCAGCGAGAGCCGAGTCGCCGCTGGGGTGTTTATTACTGTCTCCGTGGGGGTTTAGCTCAGCTGGGAGAGCGCGGGCTTTGCAAGCCTGAGGTCAGGGGTTCGATCCCCCTAACCTCCACCATGATGGACCTGTAGCTCAGTTGGTTAGAGCGTCCGGCTGATAACCGGGAGGTCACAAGTTCGAATCTTGTCAGGTCCACCATCAAAACTGTTAAAAGCCTCGGGGCAATTGCCTCGAGGCTTTTTTCTTAGCCACAGAAGGTAGTCAAAAAAGCTCTGTCCCAAATTAACTACTTTGATTTTGTGTGCTACGCGAAAGTTTGGGTAGTATAGCTATTCAACGCGGCGGGCCGCCGCGTGTTAACCGCTACGTACCGGAGGTGTTCCATGGTTCGTGTCGACATAGAGACCATCGTCATGGCCGCCGGTCCCGTGCCATCGCTTATCGTGCTTCGCGAGCGCTGCAGCAAATCGGACTCGCCCGCGCCGTTGCGTTCCCTTTCCATTCAGACTGGTTCGTTTGAGGCTGCTGCCATTAGCCGTGGCATCGATAGTGGCCGCGCCGAGCGCCCGATTACCCATGACCTGCTGCTCGATACTGTTAGCGCCCTGGGCGCCAAGCTCGAGCGCATCGAGATCGTTCGCGCCGAGCCGCCGGTGTTCTACGCGACGATCGTTGTGCTGGTCGATGGCGACGAGCGCAAGATCGACGCCCGCCCCAGTGATGCCATTGCCCTTGCCGTGCGCAGCAATGCTCCCATGTTTGTGGAGGATGACATCATGAATCGCTTGGGCACTGTTTCTACCCATGCCGAGGAAGTTGACGACGAGCAGGAGTTCGAGAAGTTCGACGAGTTCGTCCATACGCTCTCCCCCGATGATTTCTAAATGCGGGACGGCCAGGTTGCGGAGCGTTCGCTGATGGCCGGCGGCATGTCTGCCGAGGCGGCGGCTATCGCGCGTGAAGCCCAGATGCGCTCGGAGGCATCCGAGGCGGCTCGCATTGCCTATGTGACGCAGGCCCGCACGCTTCGCGAACGCCGCGGCTCGTTTATCAAGATGGTTGTCATCTCCGCCCTTGTCGCGGCAATCTGTTCGCGCCTTCGTGGTACAGTTGGTGCGCTTGGGTTTTCGATCTCTACGGGCCTGGTGATCTGGGGCGTGGTCGATGCGGTCATGCTGACTAGCCAGATCAAGGTGCTCGACAAACGCGCGGCGGACATGATGCGCGCCCGCGATGCCGCTGCTAAGATCGCCGCCGAGGCGCAAGAACTGTAACGACGCCAGACTCGATGGGAAGGTCTAAAGATGGCACAGGATATGCAGGACGCCGGTAACGTCTCCGCCGAGCTCGACGCCATGGTGTGCGATCTGATCGGCGCGTTCTTGGACGACCTTGCCGCCGGTGAAAACCCTGGCGTGGTCGTGGCAATTGAGGACGCCGCTTCCAACCGTTATCTGGCGGCGCTCGACGAGGACGGCGAAGAGGCGTGCCTCGAGGCGGCCACCAACTTTATCTCCGAGCACAAGATGGGTCTTAAGGACGAGGGCCTGGGCCGTATCGCTCGCTATGCCATCGGCTACACCGGCTGCGTCGAGATTGACGGCGGCTATCACGATGCTCTGCTCGTTAGCTTCTTCGAAACCACGCTCGAGAGCGGTTTTTCGGCATATGTGCTGTATGAGGGCATGGGCGCCGGCGATGGTTTTATGTGGAGCGACCCTGAACCTGCAGGTGAGGAAACCCCTCTCATCTAAAATCGCTAAAATAAACGAGTTTTCGGTAAAAGGCTCAATATTCCCGCCGAGCGTTGCATTGCTGGGTGGGTCGCATACGCGTGCCGGTTGTATATAGATAGAAGATAGGGGAACTACATGCGCGTAGACAATCTGAGGAACATCGCCATCATCGCTCACGTCGACCACGGCAAGACGACGATGGTCGACAAGCTCCTGCGTGCCACGGACGCCTTCCGTGCCAACCAGCAGGTCGAGGACCGCGTCCTGGATTCCAACGACCAGGAGCGCGAGCGCGGCATTACGATTCTCGCCAAGAACATCTCTATCGAGTACAAGGACGTCAAGATCAACGTCATCGACACCCCGGGCCACGCCGACTTTGGCGGCGAGGTCGAGCGCGTGCTGCGTATGGCCGACGGCGCCCTGCTGCTGGTCGACGCCTTTGAGGGCCCCATGCCCCAGACCCGCTTCGTGCTGCGTCACGCTATCGACACCGGCCTTAAGATCATGATCGTCATCAACAAGATCGACCGTCCGGGCGCCAACCCCGAGAAGGCCTACAACGACTGCCTGGACCTCATGGCCGACCTGGGCGCCACCGACGACCAGCTTGAGTTCGCCATGGAGCACGTGGTCTACGCCAGCGCCATGAACGGCTTTGCCCGTCTTGACCCCAACGACGGCAACATGGACATGTACCCGCTGCTCGATATGATTATCGACGACATGCCCGCGCCCGAGGTTGACGAGAACGCCCCGCTGGCCATGCAGTGCGTGACCATCGACCACTCCAACTTCGTCGGCCGCATCGGTATCGGCCGCGTGTACTCTGGCGCCATCCACCAGGGCGACCAGATCCTGGTTGTCAAGAACGACGGCTCCAGCGCTACCGCCACCGTCAAGCAGCTCTTTACCTTCGACTACCTGGGCCGTACCGAGTGCCAGGAAGTCGGCGCCGGCGACATCGCCGCTGTCGTGGGTATCGACCGCACCGATATCGGCGATGTCTACACCGATCCCGAGAACCCTGTCGAGCTCGAGCCCATCGAGATCGACCCGCCGACCCTGTCCATCGTCTTTGAGGCTTCGACCTCCCCGCTTGTCGGCCGCGACGGCGACATCGTGGGCGCCCGTCAGCTCAAGGAGCGCCTGTTCAACGAGGCCGAGAACAACGTGACCATGAAGATCGAGGAACTCGAGGACAAGAGCGGCGTCGAGGTCTCGGGCCGCGGCATTCTGCACCTGTCCGTTCTGATGGAGTCCATGCGCCGCGAGGGCTTTGAGTTCCAGGTCGGCCGTCCCCGCGTTCTGTTTAAGAAGGACGAGAACGGCAACAAGATGGAGCCCGTCGAGCAGGCCGTCGTCGAGTGCCCGGACGAGTACTCGGGCAAGGTCGTTGAGGTCTTCGGCACCTCCGGCGGCATCATGACGAGCATGGATACCTCGGGCATCGTGACGCACCTCGAGTTTAAGATTCCGACCCGCGGCATCATGGGTCTTAAGAACCGCATCATGAACGTCACCCACGGCGAGGGCGTGTTCTACCACACCTTCCTGGAGTACGGCCCCTATGCCGGCGAGATCGGCAACCGCCAGAACGGCGCAATGATCTCTATGACCACCGAGAAGGCCGTTGCCTATGCCCTGGGTACGCTGCAGGAGCGCGGTCAGCTGTTTGTTGAGCCAGGCACCGAGTGCTACGAGGGCATGATCGTGGGCGAGCGCAGCAAGGCTGGCGACATGGTCGTCAATATCGCCCGTACCAAGAACCTGGGCAACCAGCGCTCCTCGACCTCCGATATCTCCGTTCAGCTGGTGCCGCCCCGCACCTTCTCGCTGGAGGAGGCGCTGGAGTACATCGCCGACGACGAGCTGGTCGAGATCACTCCCAAGAACATCCGCCTGCGCAAGCGTCTGCTCAACGCCACCGACCGCAAGAAGGCTGCCGTTCGCGCCGGCCAGGTCAACAAATAAGCGCTGGGCTTTATAGCGACTAACAAGAAAGGGCGTCGACCATCGCGGTCGGCGCCCTTTTTGTGCAGTGGACAGGTTCGTTTGCACCACAGCTGGGGCGGTTATCCCTCCTAGCGGCTTTCCGGTCAAAGTTAAGTTGTTTAAACATATACATAATTCTACAGAATATAACTGCTTTAATGCAAACCCGTTAACAGGTAAATACCAACTGGTATTAAATTAAAAGACCTCTTTACCTGCGGTTTACATGACTGGTATCTATATTATATTTTATGCATTGTGGCATAGACGAACCGTCTTAGAAGTTGCTCCCCAATGGGTTCTTGCAATGCGCTAGGCAGGTTCATGTTGATGTTGGGGTTTGTGTTCGATCCGACGATTCGCCGTATTCCACACTGTGTTGTAGGAATTAGGGGACAACTATGGACGCACACCGCTCGCGGTCGCTGGGTATGGCGGCCCTGGTCTTCATTTTGATTAGCCTCACCGCCGCTGTTTTTCACGGCGCAGCCCCAGTGCGCGCCGAGGACGTGACGACGCCGACGCCGATTGTGATCAACGGCGATACGGCGGACGTTACGGTTGGGCTGTATGCCGATAAGGGTCGTCAGCAGCCTCTCGGTAAAGAGGGCTCACCCTCGATTACGACAGCCGATACTATCTACGGTTTTATGGAAGCTCGTTTTCATGAGAATTGTGGGCCTACACCTGAAAGGCTTGAGACGATTTATACCTTTCCCGACTCGATTGTTGTGAACGAGAACGAGGGCGGTATCTTAAGGACGGATGATACCGAGAATGCACAAAGGATGGGAACTTGGTACATAAAGGATAACAAGGTCGTTTTTAATTACGATGCCAGCTATCTCAGCGGTCATCCCTCTTCGCTCTATGTGCGCGTCAATTTCGAGTTTGAGCTTAAAGACAAAGATGTAGATGACGGCGAAAAAGTCGAACTGAAATTTCCAGGCGTTGGCGAAACTGTGCCGATCGAGATTCAAGATGGCGCAGTTGATGGAAACAAATCAGGTGTCTTTTCCCAAGATAGCAGTACCGGAAATGCCAAGATAACTTGGACTATTAATCTGAGTGTTACGTCGCACGCAACGGATGTAAAACTGGTCGATACGCTCGGTGACTACCTGGACTTTGAGCAAAGCAGCTTCAAGCTCGATGGAAATCCTCTTGGTTCGTCCGTGAGCATCGAAGAGCGAACTGCAACGTTGCCGCTAGGTAACCTTTCTCAGGGCGACCATACCGTTACCTACGAAACGACAGTTAGCAAGAACTTGTCTCTTTCTAATGGCACACCTACGCAAGGTAGGAATAGTGTGCAAACAACCTGGGGAAAAGCAAATCACCAACAATCTCTTACGATTAAAGGGGCGTCGGAACCGTTTCAATACGACATGATTCAAAAAGAGGCTGGCTCCGGAACATCGTCTGTCATCACTTGGAAGGTTGTGCTCAACAGGGGATCTCTCAAGGCCGATATGTCTGGCTACACCTTTACCGACAAGCTCGATGGCAAGCAGGATTATATTGGCAGCTATACGGTCTACAAGGGCGAGACCGCCGATGAAAAACAAAAGATCGATGAGGAAATGCTGAGCGAGTCAGGGGATTCATTTAGCTATACGTTTAATCCAAAAGAGGGCGATCGGTATGCGACCTACTGCATCGTCTATCAAACTAAGCTGAAAGATGAGAATTCCTACGAAAAAGTTAGTAACACGGCAAGTGTGAAAAAAGAAGACTCCGGTCTGCCCTCTGGTGAAAGCACCGCATACTACATCCGTCCTTGGACGGGCAAAACCATTAGCAAAACGCTGCTTAATCCGGATGAGGCATCTCGGACCGGAAAAGCAACTTGGCAATTACGCGTAGAGCTCCGTGATTACGTAAATGCGAAAAACCCAACATCCATTCTTATCAAAGATACCATGCTGGCGGCTTGGAAGCAGACTATGGGGCCGGATACCTCCGATGGCCCTTCACATGTAATTACCATTGGGGGTACCAAACTGGACCAAGGTACCGATTGGACGTTTGCGGGTGGTGAAAATCCGTCGCAGAACAGCAACCAACACAACTGCAATATCCAAATAACCATTACGGATAAAGTCAAAGAAGCGCTTGATAAGTCCCCCGAGGTGGTTATTACGTATAAAACGGTGACCGATGCACTTCCTGGTTGGTACTCCAACTTCGCCTCTGTCGACGGGTTTAGCGGCTATTCTGATTTTGTCTTTTACTATGTTGAGGGCGAAGCGGAGCCTTCGGTTGAGAAGAGTGTAAAAATAAATGAAGACGGCTCGCAAGCACGGTGGGATGAGACGTTTGACTGGAAATCAGTGGATGGCTCGAACGACAAAGGTGCGTGGATTGTCGACTGGACTGTCTATGCCAATCGAGCTAAGACGCCTGCCGGTGAGTATTATGGCGCTGGCAGGCTCAATGGCAAGGATGTCGTTGTCAAAGATGAGCTTCCTGAGGGAATGAGTTATATTCCCGGCTCGGCTAAATATTCTTTGTATTCAAATCCCTACGGGACGGCGGTGCCCGGCCGCGAATGGGAACATGAGAGAGAAAAAACCGAGGTTTCGGATGTCTTGCTGACGCCTGCTGTCGATCGCCAGATGGTTGCGTTTTCAATTCCAACGGAAAAGCTGGGCAATAATACAGGGTACGCAAAGCTGACGTATTCGACTGCTGTTAAAAGGTCGGTAGTCGATACGTCAAAGAATCTCGGCGAGCTCACGAACTCGGCGAGCGCAAGCTCAGATGGTAAAGAATTTAAGGCGGACTCTGATACCGTACAGATCAAGAACGACGTATTGTCAAAGACAGGTTCGTCGGTAAGTAATAGCAAGCGAATTCAATACACGATTTTCGTTAATGAATCGGCACTAGACTTAAAGGTCGGAACCGACTACCTCGATCTGTTCGATGTGATGGATTCTAAGTGTACGTTTATCCCCTCGTCGCTTAGCGTATCTGAGTGCGATAACGGCGATTGGCGTGTGCTGACAAAAGAAAAATACAGAGCGACTCTTGACTCGATTGGCGAGGGCGCTGGAAAGCAGCAGCGATTGACGTTGAGGCTTCCCGATGAGAAATACCTGAAAGTCGAATATGAAGTTCTGTCCGGTGAGTCTGGTACAGTTTCCCTTTCCAACGAGGCGCAGCTTGAAGGTGTTGCAGGCGGGTATGTGAAACACGAGCGTGAATATGACATAGATGCCGGCGCATCGGGAGGCGGAACGGGGCACGGCATTGTGGTCCACAAAGTGGATGAAAAGGACGTTGCCGCGCCGTTGGCTGACGCTACGTTCACACTCTATGCGATTGACATGGATAAGGCGCAGGGCAGTGCCGGCGTTGAGGGCGCAAAGACGTTTTTTTCTGACGGAACGACCGGCCCTGACGGAAGTGTGACTTTTGGAACGAGTTCGGAAACGAGTTCGGACGCCATGGCTTCCTGCAAGCTTTACTGCCTCGAGGAGACGACGGCGCCTCCTGGATATCGCGTCGCCCAACCAACATGGATTCTGCTCAAGGGCAATGCGCCCGAAGAGCAATACGAGCAAGCCATGAACAAGGCGAAATCTTTGCTTGATGCCGATACGGAGATAACGTCAGATGCAGAGATTTGGGTGTATGACGCGCCCCTTGAAGGCAAAGCGACGATAAAAGCAAATAAAGTGCTTAAAGGCGGAACCTTCAGGGAAGGTCAGTTCTCGTTCGCGCTTAAGGACGCCGAGGGCAAAGTGCTCCAGACGGTGACCAATAATGACAAGGGAAATGTCTCCTTTGACGTCAAGTACAACAAGGCGGGAATCTATACCTACACCATCTCCGAGGTCGAGCCCGAGGGTGCCATCGACCATGTTAAAGATCACATCACCTATGACACGACCCCGCGCAAAGTCACGGTTGAGGTAACTAATGGCACGGACCAACTCAACGCCGTAGTTGCCTATGGCGATGGCTCTCAGGATCCGCCGACCTTTACCAACAAGTATTCGACTACGCTACCTGAGGCGGGCGGGGCTGGTTTGACTATGACGTATTTAGCTGGTGCTTCGATGCTGTGTTTTGCCGCGACGTGGATGCATGCTCGCCGCCATCGTGATCTTGATCGGAGTGGTCGTCGTGAGTAAAGTGCTCCGTCATATGTTGGCCGTCGTGGTGATGTCCATGGCCGTCGTCTTCGCTTTTGCGATCGCCCCTGGAACGGCCCGTGCTGCCGACACCGGAGCCATTACGGTGGACGGTACAGTCGCGACACGTTACGACGCGTACCAGCTCTTTTCGGCGACCGTTGTCGACGATGCCGATGCCGACCAAAAGGTCGCAACTGATGTAGCGTGGGCGAATGACACGGTTCGCCAAGCTGCCCTTCCCGTGCTTCATGATGCAGGGCTTGATAACTCGGCATCGACGGCGCAAGAGGCTGCCGAATGGATGAATGCCGACGGGCACATGACGACCACGCTAGCGGCAAAGCTTGCCCGTGCGATTTACAATGCCGGTGCGCCTTCCGTGGCCCTTAACGCGGGCACGACGGCCGAGCTGCCCTGCGGCTACTGGCTCATCGTCGCCGACGATGACGCCATTTCCCAGGGCGAGGCCGGCACCGCGCCGATCATGGCCCTGGTGGGCGGCAGCGCCGTCACCGTCAAGCCCAAGGCCGCGACCCCCAAGGTGTCCAAGCACGTGCTGGAGGACAGCGCCGCCGCCTGGCAGAAGGCCGCCGACGCCACGGTCGCCGACGACCTGTACTGGCGCCTCTCTGCCACGGTCCCGGCGGGCCTCACGGCCTACGACACCTATACGGTGCGGTTCGTCGACACCATGAGCGCGGGGCTCGACCCCTCCAAGGTCGCCGCGAGCATGCGCGTGTACGTGGCGGCGGGCGCGGACGGCGGCTTCGACGCGGTCCAGACCGACAAGGACGGCCGCGTCGGCACCGAGCCCGCGAAGGGCTGGACCGACATCACGGCCCAGTGCGCCACCAAGGTGGCGGTCGACGGTAAGACCTTCACCGTGCGCACCGGCGACCTCATCGCCGCGCTCGGCGGGGTCGACGCCTTCACCGCGGGCGCCCGCGTGGTTGCTGTCTACGATGCGCCGTTGGGGGCCAGCTGCAATAGGGGCGCTACCAAGGGCAACCCCAACGAGGTCTACCTGCGCTACCCGCGCTCTCCCCTCGCCGACCAGTCCGGCGACGCCGGATTCACCCGCACGCCGAGCGATGACGCGTGCGCCTACACCTGGGGACTCAGTCTGACCAAGCGCTCAAGCTCGGACGATAAACCGCTCGCGGGCGCCAAATTGCGCATCATCGATGACCGCGGACGCATTCTAACGACTGACGGCTCGTGGTCGACGGATGCCGACGCGTGCGTCACCACGGGCGCGGATGGCCATGTGGAATTGAGCGGTGTGGACGCGGGCGTCTACACCGTCGAAGAGGTCGCGGCTCCCAAGGGATATACCGCCTTTAAGGGCAAGCGAGCGGTGACGGTTGCGTCTGAGGGTCTGGACATTAAGCAGGTGGCGGCCGCGAAGCCCAAAGTGACCGTGTCGGCCGAAAGCCCTCTGCGGGTTGATACCGCCGATGCCGGGACGGGTTCGATTGAGCTGTCGGTGCTCAACATCCCAAGCAAAGAAGCAAGTCGAGGCTTTATGCCCTCGACGGGAGATAGAACGTTGGTGTTGGTGGCGGTTTTGGCTGCCATCGGAGTGGCGGCTATTGTTGTCGCACTCGTCATCAAGCGAGGAGGAGGTCGCCGTGAAAAATAATTGCCCCCCTTTTGCTCAATGGCGTACTGCCTCCGTAGCGAGTGACGCGCAGGCCTACCGACCTGATGATCATTGGGTTTGAAAAAGTTACTAGAGAACCCTCCAAGAAAAGCGGGGCACCCGGTCGATGCGATCGGGTGCCCCGCTTCGTTTGTTGGTGCAAAGTAACCTGACCCCTTTGTACCATCACAAAGGTGCCTGGCCCCTTTGTGATGGTTGGCGGCTAAGCGGTGGGGAGTTCTGGCGTGTTAGCCGGCTGCTGCGGCTTGAGGTGGGCGTTGTGCCAGATGATTTGGATGATGTAGCCGAGCATAAAGACAAAGGCCACGCCGCTGATGAAGCCGCCTACGAGGGGAAGCCCCGTGAGGGCGCCTGCGATTACGCCACCAACGGCTGCCATGGCGTAGCGGTTCTGGCTGTGTCCGACCATGCGTGCAATCGCGCACCCTGCAAAGGCACTCGACACCAGCGCGATGCCAATGACACCGCACATGAGGGCTCCGGCAAGCGACAGACCGGCGATGGAGATAATCAGCAGTAGGACGGCGGGGATGATAGCAATCGTGCCCAGAAGACCGCTCACCCACAGGGGCATGGGGCGCTGGTGGAGCATGCCGGCGGCGCTGGCGGTCGCGCGCGGAAAGACGAGCTCGAGCAGCAGAGCGACAAAGCAGGTCGAGAGTGCCGCGGTGACGATACCGCCGATGACATCGTTAACGGTGGAAGTATCCTCGTTCTCGGTGCGGTCGATCTTGAGCGCACCGAGAACGGCTCCCGCGGCACGCTCGGGGTCCTCGGAGACGTGAGCGTTCACGGTGCCGGTGATGCGGGCGTTCTTGCCCAGGATGAGCTTGTCGGCCCAAACCTCGACATCGCCATCGACGGTGCCGTCGATGGTTACCGTATCGCCTGCAAGTGCTGCCGACTTGGTGGAGCCTCGCAGGGCAACCGTCTCGCCTGTCGCATAGAAACAGTTGGCAGAGCTGTCGGTGTTGAGCACAACGTGCTGACCGGCCACCGTGGCGCTGCCATTAACCGTGGTCTTGGCGATATCGATGGTGCGTGCCGCCAGACGGACGGCACCGCCCACCGTGCAGTCGCGAATCGAGAGGGTATCGCCCGCGGCGATGATATCGCGGTCGATAGAGACATCGTCCAGTTCGAGACTCTGACCGGCCCAATACAGGTCGCCTTCGACACCGGACGGATTAGAGTCGTTGTCGGTTGCAAGTACGTTGCCTGCCGTGTCCGTGCCGGCAAATGACGCCGTGGGAAGAGCGATGAGCGCGAGCGCGATGAGCGTGAATGCCATAAGCAGGCAGCGACGCATCTTGTGTGACGGCGCCGCCGCGGTTTGATTGAAAGCCATGGTTGATCCTTTTGTTAGGTGTTCGGCATATACCTAACAGGGTACCCAACGTGCGGGCGCTCTAAAAGAACCTCTCGGTTGCATTTCGAAGGATGAGCCCGCGCTACCTACTTTTTGCGATGCAAAAAGCGCGCGATGTCTTCTTCGGTGGGGCTTTTGATGTCAAAGCGCAGCGAGAGCCAGCGCAGACCCATGGTCACGACAACGCATACGATCAGCGCGGCGACATTGCTCATGATGCCGCTCATAACGAGACACACGTAGCTTGTCGATCCGGCGATGGCAGCGATGGCATAAAAGTTAGTACGTTGGAAAATGCCCGGAACCACGCCCATAAAGCCGTCGCGCAACATGCCGCCGCCCACCGCGGTAAAAAAGCCCATCATGATGCACACCGCCGGTGCAAAGCCGTAGACCAGCGCCTTGTCCGCTCCGGTGGCGGCATAGATGCCGACCGAGATGATGTCGAGCAGGGGAATGAGTTTTTCGGGTTTGTCGACGATTGCCGGGAAAATGTAGATGATGGCTGCCGTGGCGATGGAAAGCGGCAGTGCCATCGGCTGGTTGAGGATGTAGACGTTGCCCACCTGCAGCGTCATATCGCGCAAAAGACCGCCGCCCAGACCGCAGACCACCGCGAGCGCGACCGCGCCCACCAGGTCGAGCTTGTGCTCGCGCGCAACCAGTACACCCGAGATCGATGCAGCGACAACAGCGAACATCTCGAGCCAAAACGGAATAGCGACCATGGCATCCGATGCATGTGAGGTAATGGTCATAGCGGCGACGACGGGCAAGATGGGGTCCTTTGGATTACGGATTTGGACAATGCCCGTACATAGTACATGTTCGGCGCCGATTGCGACCCTATTGCTCGGCAAACGGTCGGGACTGGGTGGGGGCGTGGCGTTACTGGAATGCCAAGGGTCCAAAACATGTACGTCAGCCTCCAAAAACGACATTTTCCGACATCTTTGGAGGCTGACGTACATGTTTGGATTGAGCTCACAGCATGAGTGAGTTGATTTACTCACATCCGGTATATTTCCCCACTTCAACGGACATAAGAGTTGGATACCGGCTCAGAGCGAGAGGCCCTCAATGGATACCCCTGTTCTCATTTCGCATAAAACCGCATGGCTTGTCCATCATGCACCCCAGAATTTGGTTCAGTCTCTTGCGCGGCACGACTACCAGATAGGCGCACAAGGCATCTCCACCCAGCAACGTGTTGCGCGCATACGACAGGCCCTTACCGACTGCGGCATTCCGTCCGATATGCTTAAGACTATCGATATCGCGGTTGTATTCGAATTTGAGCGAATTCGTACCAAAGGCGTCGTTTGCCACATTCTTGGACAAAATCTTCCCTACGAGCATATTAACGAGTTGACGCCCGGAATCTTCATCACCGACGAAGCCTTCGCCTTCGTGCTCGCTGCCGAGTGGATGGATAGGATCGAATATCTCGAATATGGCTATGAAGTTTGCGGCGATTATCGCATGAGGCTCAATCCCGCCGACCCTTATACCGAGCAACCAGCCACCACCTCCAAGGATGAAATAACCGAACTGCTCGATCGGCACCCCGGCAAACCCGGTGCCACACGTGCACGGCTCGCGCTCAGGCACATCTACGATTGCTCGGCCTCGCCTATGGAGACCGCTTCGGCAATCGCCCTCTCGCTCCCAACAAGCGAAGGCGGCGTTGGCATCCGAGGTGTCGAACTCAACAAACCGCTCGAGATCCCTCAACGTCTCTGGCATTGCGCCAAAGCTCGAACGCTCAAAATCGATGCGCTCGTGACCTATAAGCGCAGGGCGCTCGGTATCGAATATAAGGGCGGTTTTCACGATGAGCTCGAGCGCAAGGGAGCAGATGCGGAGCGAGAGGCCGTTCTCTCCCAAATGGGATATCGAATCGTTACGCTCACTTCGGCTCAGTTCGGCAGCCAGCTCGCCTTTCACCGCGCCATGAACAACATTCGCGAAGCACTCGGCATGCCTCGCTGTACCGACACCGGGTACCAGAGAAAACAAAACGAACTACGCAAGGCACTTATCCGCAACTGGAAAAGCATACGAGACGAGGAGGCACCTTCCGAATAGTGCCGCTCCCGTGAGCTCAATCCAAACGTGTACGTCAGCCTCCAAAGATGTCGAAAAATGTCGTTTTTTGAGGCTGACGTACATGTTTGGGGAAGCGTGGGATCGAGACGTATTTCGATAACAAAAAAGCTCCCATTCTTGGGAGCTTTCTCAACCAAAATGGCGGAGGAGGAGGGATTCGAACCCTCGTGACCTTATACAGGCCAAACGGTTTTCGAGACCGCCGCATTCAACCACTCTGCCACCCCTCCGCGTGGGGTAAAAACAAAGCAGGCTCAAAGGCCTGCTTTGGAATTAACTGGCGGAGAGTCAGGGATTTGAACCCTGGAGACGCTTTTGACGCCTACACGATTTCCAATCGTGCTCCTTCGGCCACTCGGACAACTCTCCGTTAAATGCGAAAGTTAGTATACACGAGGAATCGCAAGGTGCAAGCCGAAAACTTAGCATTTTTTAAAACGCTTGGCCGCACCCTTGATTATCGACTTTATCCGAACACCTCCCACATTCATCCGCACATGTGCGGATGAATGTGGGAACCCGATACCCTGAGGGCCGGATCGGCCGGCCCCGGGAGATCGGAGGACGGCATGTCCGGAAAGAAGAAAAGGGGCTCCGCGAGGGCGGTCCCGAGGTCCTACGGAAGGCTCACGAGGCACGAGCGGGACACGGTCCAGAGGATGCTGGAGCGCAGGGCCTCGTGCAGGGAGATCGCGAGGGAGCTGGGCAGGTCGCCCTCGACGGTGAGCGCCGAGGTGGCGTCGCACAGGTTCGTGACGGCGCCGAAGCCCAGGCGCGGCGAGCGCGTGGGCGCCGACACCGACCTGTCGTCGGCCTGCCCGCGCCTGGCGGCGTGGCCGCGCTGCTGCAACGGGTGCGGCCGCTACCGCGCGATGGGCTGCAAGCGCCGCCCGCACGTCTTCTACGAGGCCCGGGCCGCGCAGCTGTGCGCCGACTCGGTCCTCGTCTCGTCCAGGCGCGGGATAGACGCCGACGAGCCCGCCGCGGCGGCCAGGCTGGAGGCGATAAGGGGCTGCCTGCGCCGGGGGCTCTCGCCCGAGCAGATGGCCGCATGCAACGGAGGGCCGGTGGACCTGTCGCCGTCGACCATCTACCGCTGGGTCTCGGCGGGCTACGACGGCATGACCAACATGGAGCTCAGGCGCAAGGTCGGCTACAGGCCGAGGAGGCGCGCCGCGGGCCGGGCGGCGACCCGCCACTCCGCCCGCAGGTCGCATGCCGCGTTCCTCGCCCTCGGGGAGGACGCGTGCGCCGCGGCCTGGGAGATGGACACCGTCGAGGGCGCCCGGGAGGACTCCGCCTGCCTGCTCACGCTGCTGCACCGCCCCAGCAGGCTGCAGCTCGCGCTGCCGCTGGAGGAGAAGACCGCCGGGTGCGTCGCGGACGCCCTGGAGGGCGTCCGGGCGGTCCTCGGCGCCGACGGGACGCGCCGTGTGTTCCGCGCCGTCCTCACCGACAACGGCGCCGAGTTCTCCGACGAGGGCGCGATCGCCGCGCTCCTCGGCGAGGGGCCCGGCGAGACGAGGCTGTTCTACTGCGACCCCAGGCGGAGCGACCAGAAGGGCGCCTGCGAGCGCAACCACGTCGAGATCAGGAAGCTGCTGCCCAAGGGCGCCGGCCTCAGGTTCGACCGGCTCTCCCCGGCCGACCTGGCGCTCGCCATGTCGCACGTGAACTCCGAGCCCCGCGGCGCGCTCGGCTTCTCGACGCCCGCGCGCGCCTTCAGGGCGATGCTCGGGGACGATGCGGCGGCGCTGCTTGACGCCTACGGCGTGGAGGATGTGCCTCTGGCCGAGCTCGACCTGACGCCGGGACTCATCGAGAGAGCGCGCGCCGAGAGGGGCGATGCCCCGCTGGCCTAGCCTAGAAGGAAAAACGGAATAGACGGACCGACCGTCCGGCTGAGTCTGGGAAGAGGTGCCGGGCGGCGGGCGGAGCATGGCCACCGGACCTATCGAAACACATCTCCACCGTTCCTTCAACTGGGAAAACGCCGCCCCCGGGTCCCGGATGGGACCTCGGGGGCGTTCGGCTAGCTGCGGGAATGGCCTATTTGCTCAATGTGTTCGGCTGAGATCGGAAATCAACCCGCTTGGCCGCACTTGGCGTTGCAGTGGGGTTTGAGGTGCCAAAAAACGGCTTCCGACCAGCGTGGTTGATCAACTCAATTGTTCAAAAAGGGTATTCATAAGCGACTTGGCAATGAATTTAAAAATCTTTGATTGGTGCTGTGGGCCACTGGTATGCATTTTGCGACCACAGCCTTGTGCCCGTTGACCTGCGGCTTGGCTCAGCTTGTCCCCGCGGCACCGTATCTTGTCCACAAATCCGTCAAGCATTTGGTCGGCATTTGGTTGGAATGCGCATGAAACACCGTGCGAGTATGGGCATATGTGGAGGTCATGAGGTTGTAGCTGCATATTCTTGCAGCCTAGGAGGTTGAAAGATATTATTACCAAGTCTTTTCCTGCTTCAGGCGCACCTTCACGACCTGAAGCCACATTTGCCCAGAGGAGGTGACAATATGAAGGCTTATGAACTGCTGTTCTTTGTTGACCCGTCGCTCGACCCCGAGACTCGTCTCGCTGTTATGAAGCGTATCGATACCACGATCGCTGAGGGCGCTGGCAAGGTCGACTCCGTTGACGAGTGGGGCAAGCGCAAGCTCGCCTACGAGATCAACGACCTCACCGATGGTGACTACACCCTCATCAACTTCCACGCAGATCCTACCCAGATCGCCGAGCTTGATCGCGTCCTGCGCATCACCGACGCTGTGGTCCGCCACATGATCGTCCGTCGCGACGACCAGGAGTAAGACTGTCGTTTTGGACTGGGCTTGTGCCCCAAGAGGAAGTAGTGAGTTATGAGCATCAATCGAGTGAACATCACCGGTAACCTCACCCGCGATCCCGAGCTGCGCGCCACCGCCGGCGGAACCCAGGTTCTGTCCTTTGGCGTCGCCGTGAACGATCGTCGCCGCAACGCGCAGACTGGCGAGTGGGAGGACTATCCCAACTTTGTCGACTGCACCATGTTCGGCACCCGCGCCGAGGCCGTGAGCCGTTTCCTGGCAAAGGGAAACAAGGTCGCGATCGAGGGCAAGCTGCGCTACAGCTCTTGGGAGCGCGACGGCCAGCGCCGGAGCAAGCTTGAGGTCATCGTCGATGAGATCGAGTTTATGAGTTCCCGTGGTGGCCAGGGTGGCTACGACCAGGGCGGTTACGCCCCCGCAGCTTCCGCGCCCGCAGCACGTCCTGCCGCGCCGGTGGCTACGCCGCCCGCGGTCGACGTCTACGATGAGGACATCCCGTTCTAAGGGTTGTTCACCTATTTTTGAGTGAGAGGCGGCTTCGGTTCGCCGAAGTTGCCAAATGAAAGGTATTTTGACATGGCTAATGATTTTTCTGCACGTCAGCCGCGTCGTAAGTACTGCCAGTTCTGCAAGGAGAACACTGAGTTCATCGACTATAAGGACACTCAGCTTCTCCGTAAGTACATGACCGACCGTGGCAAGATCAAGCCCCGTCGCGTCACTGGCGCTTGCACGCAGCATCAGCATGACATCGCCAACGCCATCAAGCGCGCCCGCGAGATGGCTCTCCTGCCGTACACCGTCCCCGTGGTTTCCTCTCGTGGCAACCGCGACCGCGGCTAAGAAGGGAGACGCATCATGAAGGTTATTCTTCTCGATGAGATCAAGGGCAAGGGCGGCGAGGGTGACGTCGTAGAGGTCGCTCAGGGTTACGCTGAGAACTTCCTGTTCCCCAAGAAGCTCGCTGTTGCCGCCACCAAGGGCAACCTCAAGCAGCTTGACGAGCGTCGCAACAACATCGCCAAGCGCGAGGCCGTCCGTCTGGCTACCGCCAACGAGACCAAGGCTGCCTTCGAGGGCAAGACGGTCACCGTTGACGTCAAGGTCGGCGACGAGGGCATCCTCTTTGGCTCCGTTACCGCCGCTATGATCGCTGACGCCATCAAGGCTCAGCTCGGTATGGACATCGACCGCAAGCGCGTCGAGCTCGGTAAGCCCATCAAGGTTGCCGGTGCCCACACCGTTGCCATCTCGCTGTACCGCGAGATCAAGGCCGAGGTTGTCGTTCTCGTTGGCGTTACCGCCGAGGAGCTCGCTGCCGAGGCTGAGGTCGAGGAGGCCGCTGAGGTCGCCGAGGCCGAGACCGCCGAGGTCGAGACTGAGGCTGCTGCCGAGTAGCATTTGCTGCAACGCAACAATCTTGTTCTAAGAAGGGCGCTCTGGGAAACCAGGGCGCCCTTTTGTTTTTTGCGCTGAGTGAGTGTCATGGTGAACGTTGCGTCGAAGTCCTATATGCAGGACCGTTCATCCGTTTGGTTCGGTGATGATTGGCGGCGCGCGGCGCGTTTTGGGACCGTGGCTGATACTATGGATGCTCGCAAGCGATATGAATGAGGATGCTCATGGCATATGACGATAGGGAGACCGGGCTGACGGTTGAGGACCGCGGCTCAAAGTTGGGTCTTCCCCAAAACCAAGATGCAGAGGCCAATGTACTGGCCGCTATGCTGCTATCGCCCGAGGTGGTCGAAGAGGCCCAGGTCGAGCTGCAGCCCGATGACTTCTACCGGCCCATTCATAAGACCATCTATACCGCGATGGTCGATATGTACAACAGCCGCATTCCCATCGACTCCATCTCGCTGATCGATTACCTGCGAAGTATCAACAAGCTCGATGCCGTGGGCGGCGAAGCGTACATTTTGGAGTTGATGGGTCAGACCCTGTCGCTCGTCAACTGGCAGCACCATGCCGCCATCGTTCGCCGTGATTCGATGCTGCGTGAGCTGATCGGCGCCACCAACGAGATCAACGCGCTGGCATATAACGCCCCCACCGACACCAAAGAGGTTGTCGAGCTGGCCGAGAGCAAGCTGCTCAAGGTTACGGCGCGCGAGGTCAAGTCGAGCTACAAGACGCTGACCGAGTTTATGGTCGAGGCCTATAACGAGGCCGAGGAAGTGTGCCAGGCCGGTGGCCAGGCCGCGGGCGTGCCCACGGGCTTCCCGTCGCTCGACCGCATGCTCATGGGCTTCCGCGAGGGCCAGCTCATCATTATCGGCGCCCGCCCTGCTGTGGGTAAGACGTCGTTCGCTCTGAACCTGGCACTTAACGCTGCCGCTGCCGGTTATACCGTCGGCTTCTTCTCGCTGGAGATGTCGGGCAAAGAAATTGCCCAGCGTCTGATTTGCGCCTACGCCATGATCTCGATCAGTGACTTCCGCATGGGCCGCATTAGCCCCGAGCAGTGGGCCAATATCAACGAGGCCACGCAGACCTTGTCCAAGCTCGATATTCTGATTGACGATACGCCCGGCACCACAGTGACCGAGATTCGCGCCAAGAGCCGCCGTATGCTCCATAACAAGGAGAAGGCAATCATCATCCTGGACTACCTGCAGCTGGTGAGTCCTCCGCCGGGACGCCGCTCCGAGAGCCGTACCGTCGAGGTCTCGGAGATGTCGCGTGGTTTGAAGATCATGGCCAAGGAGCTCAAGATCCCGCTCATCGCGCTGTCACAGCTCTCGCGTCAGGTCGAATCCCGTACCGGCAAGCGCCCGCAGCTTTCCGACCTTCGTGAATCGGGCTCCATCGAGCAGGACGCCGATATCGTTATGTTCTTGGACCGCTCCGCCGACGAGGCCGAAGCCTCGCGCGACGATCGACCCGACGAGGGCGTTACACGTATCGTCGTGGCCAAGAACCGTTCGGGCCCGATCGGCGACGTCGACCTGATGTTCCTGCCGGCATCCACCAAGTTCTATGAGCTTGATGGGGCACATGCCGAGGAGTAGGACAGGCGCCCGTTGCACGGGTATACTGGGAATGTTTTGTGCTTCTGCGTGCCGGCATGGCGCGTAGACAGGCCATGAATGTAAGGAGTAAACATGCCGTCAACCGTTTTGGTCGGTGCCCAGTGGGGCGATGAGGGCAAGGGTAAGATTTGCGACCTGGTCGCCGGCGACTTCGATGCCGTCGTGCGCTACTCGGGCGGCAACAACGCCGGCCACACCATCGTCGTCAACGGCAAGAAGTACGGCCTGCACCAGGTGCCCTCCGGCATCATGTATTCCGATCACGTGTCGGTGATCGGTAACGGCTGCGTCGTCAACCCCAAGGTTGTCCTTGAGGAGATCGATATGTTCGAGGCCGACGGCATCACCACCAAGAACCTCAAGATTAGCGGCAACGCGCATGTCATCATGCCGTACCACATCGATCTGGATGGCGCCTTTGAGCAGAAGCTCGGCAAGAAGAACATCGGTACCACCAAGCGCGGCATCGGTCCGTGCTATCAGGACAAGATGGCGCGCATTGGCCTGCGCATGCAGGACATGCTGGACGAGGCACTGTTCCGCGACAAGCTGGAGACCGCTCTCGCCCGCGTGAACCCCGAGCTCGAGCTCATCTACAACCTGCCCACCTACACCGTGGACCAGATTTGCGACGAGTACCTGCCGATGGCCGAGCGCCTGCGTCCCTACATCACCGAGACGAGCCTGCTGCTCAACAACATGATCGATGAGGGCAAGAACCTGCTGTTTGAGGGCGCCCAGGCGACGCTGCTCGACATCGACCACGGAACCTATCCGTACGTGACGTCTTCCAACTGCACCGCCGGCGGCGCCATCACCGGCTCTGGCGTGGGCATGAAGAACGTCGACCGCGTGCTGGGCGTCATGAAGGCCTATATCACCCGCGTCGGTTCGGGCCCCATGCCCACCGAGCTTTCCTATGAGTCCGAGGCTGGCCACACGCTGACCGAGGAGGGCTATGAGTACGGCGTGACCACCGGTCGCCGTCGTCGTTGCGGCTGGTTTGACGGCCCTATCGCCAACTATGCCTCGCGCGTCAACGGCCTCACCGACATCGCCGTGACCAAGCTCGACGTGCTTTCGGCCTTCGACACCATCAAGGTGTGCGTGGCCTACGACGTCGATGGCGAGCGCTACACGAGCGTGCCCGAGCATCAGGTGCGCTTTGAGCATGCCAAGCCCATCTACGAGGAGCTCCCCGGCTGGAAGTGCGACATCACCGGTTGCCGCAGCTTTGATGAGCTGCCGCAAGAGGCTCAGGACTACGTGGCGTTTATCGAGGATCTGGCACACACCCGCGTGACGTTCATTGGCGTTGGCGCCGGTCGCGAGCAGATCATCAACCGATTCTGGAAGTAATCGGTTTATACGGTTATTGCGATATACCCCTTTGCAGCCCAGACGGGCGGCCGAGGGGTATATTTGCTTGCAAAGGGCTCGCGCGGAGCGGGCCATTCATCCATAGAGGAGGCACCCTTGAAGGCGGACACTCAAACCATCGACATCCTGTTGTTGGGCAGCGGCGGCCGCGAGCATGCTCTGGCAGCCAAGCTCGCAGCATCACCGCGCGCCGGCAAGCTCTACATCGCGCCGGGTAACGGCGGCACCGCGAGCTGCGGCGAGAACGTGGTTCTCGACGACTGCGATCCTGCGGCCGTGGCGGCGTTTGCTCAGAGCCACGGATGCGGACTCGTGGTAATTGGCCCCGAGGCTCCGCTCGTGGCGGGCGTGGCCGACGCCGTGCGCGCGGCGGGTATTCCCTGCTTTGGCCCGGGTGCCGAGGGCGCCCAGATGGAGGGCTCTAAGCTGTTCTCCAAGCAGCTCATGGAGCGTGCGGGCATTCCGACGGCAGCCTATGGTTCGTTTACCGACGAGGCTTCGGCTCTCGCCTACGTGCGCGAGCAGGGCGCCCCGCTGGTCGTCAAGGCCGACGGCCTTGCCGCGGGCAAGGGCGTTATCGTGGCGACCGAACTTGAGCAGGCCGAGGAAGCCGTACGCGAGTGCTTTGGCGGCACCTTTGGCGATGCCGGCAACACCGTGGTTATCGAGGAGATGCTGACCGGCCCCGAGTGCTCGCTGCTGGCCTTTACCGACGGCAAGACCGTGCGCCCCATGGCCACCTCGCAGGACCACAAGCGCGCGCTCGAGGGCGACAAGGGTCCCAACACCGGTGGCATGGGCGTCTACAGCCCGGTGCCCATCGTGACTGACGAGGAGCACGCCACCATGGTGAAGGTCATGGAGCAGACCGTTGCCGAGCTCGCTGTCGAGGGTATCGACTACCGCGGCTGCCTGTACGGCGGCTTTATGCTCACGCCTGCCGGCCCCAAGGTGCTGGAGTTCAATGCCCGCTTTGGCGACCCCGAGACGCAGGTCGTGCTGCCGCGCCTTAAGAACGACCTGGTCGAGGTCATGCTGGCTTGTGCCAACTGCGAGCTCGATCAGATTGAGCTCGACTGGCGTGACGAGTGGGCCGTGGCCGTTGTCCTGACGAGCGCGGGCTATCCCGGCAGCTACGAGAAGGGCAAGGTCATCACCGGTATCGCCGATGCCGAGGCCATGGAGAACGTGACCGTGTACCACGCGGGCACCGCCGTGGTGGACGGCCAGCTCGTGACCAATGGTGGCCGCGTGCTTGCCGTGACCGCTCTGGGCGACACGTTCGAGAACGCTCGCAACCTTGCCTACGAGGCCTGCGAGAAGATTGATTTTGAGGGCAAGACCCTGCGTCACGACATCGGCCTGCGCGCGCTGCGCGGCCGCGACGCCTGGGATGCCTAAAATCCGAGAGGAATGAGACGGATGGACGAGAAGAACGAAGAGCTCGTGGACGCGCAGATCGTCGAAGAGGACAGCCGCATGTATGGGCACGCCGAGGGCGAGCCTGGTGGCGAGGTCGCTGACGAGCCGGCACTGGTGCTGGGCGACGACGACCCGCACGATGCCGAGCTGCACGAGAAGATTCTTTCGGAGGAGTGCGCCTGGAAGGGCAAGATTCTCGACGTCCACCGTCTTGAGGTTGAGCTGCCCAACGGTCACCGCAGCGCCCGCGATATCGTTCGCCATCCGGGTGCGGCGGCCGTTGTGGCACTGACCGAGAGCGGCAAGATCGTACTGGTGCGTCAGTACCGCACCGCCATCGACCGCGTGACGGTCGAGATTCCTGCCGGCAAGCTCGACCCGGGCGAGGACCCGCTCGATTGCGCCAAGCGCGAACTGCATGAGGAGACGGGCTTTAAGGCTGGTCGTATTCGCTTTTTGACGTCGATTGTCACGTCCTGCGGTTTTTGCGATGAGATCATCCACATCTACTTGGCTACCAAGCTCGAGTTTGATGCGCCCAACCCCGATGATGACGAGTTTGTCAACGTGGACCTGGTGCCGCTGCACGAGCTGATCGACGCCGTGCTCGACGGCAAGATCGAAGACGCCAAGACCGTCGTAGGCGCGCTTGCCTGCGACAGCATCGCACACCGACTAGGCGGAACTGAGCTTTAAAAGCGAGGGCGACCCTGGGGCAAACACTACTGATTATTTTGTCCCAGGGTCTTACGTTATTGTTTTATCTCCGAGGACTGCATGTTTAAGAGGTTTCTTTCTTACTACGAGCCCCAGATGGGGCTTTTTGTTGCTGATACTGTTTGTGCTCTGGTGCTTGCCGCCATTGACCTGGCGTTCCCCATTATCCTTCGCAATTTGACCGGTGGGCTATTTACTCAGGGTCAGGCTGCCATTATGCAGGCGCTCGGCATGATCGCGGTGGGCTTGGTGCTGATGTATGCCGTCCGCTGCGCCTGCCGCTATTTTGTGAGCTATTGGGGTCACGTGATGGGCGCGCGTATGGAGTCCAAAATGCGCGAGGACCTGTTCGACCAGTATGAGCGCTTTAGCTTTGCGTACTTCGACCGCAACAGCTCGGGCGACATGATGAGCCGCGTGGTCAACGACCTGTTCGATATCTGCGAGGCGGCGCACCACGTGCCCGAGTGGATCATCATCTGCGGCATCGAGATTATCGGCTCGTTTGTGATCCTCTTTACCATCGCCCCGGTGCTGGCGCTTGCCATGGCTGTGGTGACGGCGGCGTTTGCGGTCATCATGTTTTGGCAGAACATGCGCATGCGCGAGGTCTTTAGCGACAACCGCAAAAAAATCAGCGGCATTAATGCGCAGCTGCAGGATTCGCTGGCGGGCATGCGCGTAGTCAAGAGCTTTGCCAACGAGGAGACCGAACGCTTCAAGTTCCGCGCCTCAAACAATCGCTATCTTTCGTCCAAGGAGAACATGTATCACGCCATGGGCGTCTATACCGCGACGTATGGCCTGCTCTCGGGTGTGCTCTATGTGATCGTGGTGCTGCTGGGTGGTTGGCTCGTTGCCCAGGGTCAGCTGCAGGCGGTCGATATGGCAACCTTCGCTCTCTACATTTCGCTGTTCTGCACGCCGCTCGAGACACTCGTCAATTCGGCCGAAACGTATCAGAAGGCTATTGCCGGCTTTAAGCGTATGGACGAGGTGCTCTCGACCGCGCCGGATATCCGGGACAAGCCGGGCGCCACGGATCTGCAGGTGACCGCCGGCGCCGTGGAGTATCACGACGTGTGCTTTAACTACGAGGATGTCGAGCTGGGCGAGGGCGATGCCGACGAGCGTCCCGTTATCGACCATATGGATCTGTCCATCAAGCCCGGGCAGACCATCGCTTTGGTTGGCCCTTCGGGCGGCGGCAAGTCCACGACCTGTTCGCTGCTGCCGCGCTTTTATGACGTGGCTGCCGGCTCCATTAGCATCGACGGCCAGGACGTGCGTGATGTGACGCAGCAGAGCCTGCGTCGCGCCATCGGCCTGGTGCAGCAGGATGTCTATCTGTTTGACGGTACGATTGGCGAGAACATCGCCTACGGCAAGCCGGGCGCTACGGCGGAAGAGATCGCCGAGGCGGCCCGTCGCGCCAACATCGATGCCTTTATCGAGTCGCTTCCACAGGGCTATGACACGGTCGTGGGCGAGCGCGGCAGCCGTCTTTCGGGCGGACAGAAGCAGCGCGTTGCCATCGCGCGTGTGTTTCTCAAGAATCCCAAAATCTTGATCTTGGACGAGGCGACGAGTGCTTTGGATAACGAGAGCGAGGAGGCGGTGCAGGAGTCGCTCGAAGAGCTGGCACGCGGCCGTACCACAATCATCATCGCCCACCGTCTCTCGACCATTAAACACGCCGATGAGATTGCGACCGTTGAGCATGGTCGCGTTGTGGAGCGTGGCACGCACGAGGAGCTTCTCGCCCGTGGCGGCACCTATGCCCGTTACTATCGAATGCAGTTCGAAGGTGCGCGTGCGCACGAGCTCGACTGATTGATATGACAGGAAGTTTATGGCTGACAAGAACCCTTTGACTCCGGAAGAAGTGACGGAGTTATTCTCCGAAATCGATGCATCCGGCGTCTTGGATCCCACGCTCGCCAAAAAGCGTACCGAGCGCATGCGTGAGAAGGAGGCTGCGGCCAAGCGCGGTGACAAAGCGGCGCTAGCGCAGCTGCGCAGCGAGGACCGCGCGAGCCAGGCAAAACATATCGACCCGCTGTCCGAGGACGATCCTTCGGGCTCGCAGGTGAGCCATACCATTACGAAGACCGCGATGGCCGTGGTCATCGGTATTTTGGTGCTGATCGTGGGCATGCAGATTGGCTACGGCGTGATGCGTCGTCTGAACACCGCCAACCTGTCCGAGAGCGTTTCGGTCGATACCGTTTCGACGGCGCTGAAGGGTGGACTTGAATGGGGCAACGGCTTTACGCAGTTCCCGCTCGACTTTACCGTCGATGAAGCCGATGAACGCACGGGCACGGTCGAGGTGACGGTGTTGGACACATCGTCTGCCAACGAGCTCGAGCTGCTGTCCAACGGGCAGATTCAGGCCGCGGCGCTTGCGACCAACGCGTTGCTCAACGATAAGATCGACCGCGTGGTGTATAACGTTCACGCCTATATCGACGAGGATAGCAACATTCAGCACGATTCCTTCTTTGGCATGTTCCCCGCGCGCGGCCACCAGAGCGCCATTTTGACGTTCGTGTGGACCAAGAGCTCATCCAACGCCACGAGTATCGACTGGAAGATGCGCATCGTGAGTATGGATGACACCATCGCCGAGCGCATTCAGAAGCAGGTGAACTCGGTGTCGTCGTTGATTGAGGACCCGGTGGTGAGCCAGACCAAGATTGACGAGGAAAAGGCCGAACGTGACCTGGAGCATCGTCTGCATGGCCGCGAGATTTTCCGCGGCGGCAAGCCCGATCGCACACCGTCCGAACTGCTGGAGCAGGACAAGAAATAATAAGACGTCATCATCCCGCGTGAGCCACAAGCCTCGCGGGATGATTTTTTAATCCCCGTCCCAGAAAAATCATTATGCATAGAAAGTCATAATTATCATTTCGTAAACATTTCGATGAAATTAACGCCATGAGGCATACTTGCGGTTACAATACCGCGAGGCCTAACTACACACCTTTAAGCCGGTCCTGTGAGACCGGGAAGGAGAATTATGGCGAACAACCATACCGCGGGCGCTGCCGCCCGCACCTTCGCGCCCAGCGAGCTTTGCCAGCGTATGCTGGCCAAAACCAGCAAGGGCACCTGCGGTCCCTGCATCCTGTATCTTGAGGATGGGACCATTTTTTATGGACGTGCATGCGGCGCCGAGGGCACCGCGACCGGCGAAGTCTGCTTCAACACCTCGCTCGAGGGCTACTTTGAGGTCATGACCGACCCGAGTTATGCCGGCCAAATCGTAACCATGACCTATCCGCAGATCGGCAACTACGGTATCGACGAGACCGACGTCCAGTCGGCCTTCCCCGGCGACGCCGTGCGCCCTGCGAGCGCTCCGGCTATGCGTGGCATGATCGTTCGCGACATGTGCGCCACGCCTTCTAACTGGCGTTCGGCCGTCAGCGTGCCGGAGTATCTGCGCGCCCACGGCATCGTCGCTATCGAGGGCGTCGACACCCGCGCTCTGGTGCGCCATCTGCGCGACAATGGTTCCAAGATGGGCATTATCTCGACCGAGATCTTCGACGTCGACGAGCTTGCCGAGCGTCTGGCCGCAGCGCCCACGCTGGTAGGCGAGAACCTGGTCAAGACCGTAAGTTGCCCCGCGCCTCACGAGTTTGTGGCCGCCGACCTGCCTGCCACGCATGACTTTGCACTTGCGGTTGCCGCTCCTGCCCGTCACAAAGTGGTCGCCTACGACTGCGGCGTCAAGCGCGGCATTCTGGAGGGCCTCGTCCGCGCCGGCTGCGACCTTACTGTCGTGCCGTGGGATACGCCCGCGAGTGAGGTGCTCGACATGAATCCCGATGGCGTCTTTTTGTCCAACGGCCCCGGCGACCCCGATGCCGTGGTGGAGACCTACGAGCAGGTGCAGCAGCTGATCGGCAAGGTGCCGGTCTTTGGCATTTGTCTTGGTCACCAGATGATTAGCCTGGCCTGCGGCGCCCAGATGGAAAAGCTTAAGTTCGGTCACCGCGGTGGCAACCAGCCGGTCATGAACCTGGTAAGCCGTCGCGTGGAGATCACCGCGCAAAACCATGGCTTTGGCCTGCTGTTCCCCAGCTTGGGCAAGCTTGTCCCCGAGCTTTCCGGCGGCGAGACCGAGCATGCGGCCGATGGAGATCTGCGCGTCTGGGTGCGCCGCGGAATCGCGCCGGTCGTGATGAACGAGCGCTTTGGCCGCATTCGCCTAACACATGTGAACCTCAACGACGGCACCGCCGAGGGTATCCAGCTGCTCGACGCCCCGTGCTTCTCGGTCCAGTACCACCCCGAGGCTTCGCCTGGCCCCACCGATGCCCACTATCTCTTTACCGCCTTTACGCGACTCATGGACGGCGAGGAGAACTACCTGGACATCGACACCGCGAAGAACCGCCTCGCCGGCTGGAATTTTGCCGAGACCGCCGCGACCGAGACCGAGGAGAACTAACATGCCGAAACGTACTGACATCAAGCGCATCCTTGTCATTGGTTCGGGCCCCATCGTTATTGGCCAGGCATGTGAGTTCGACTACTCCGGCGCCCAGGCCTGCAAGGTGCTCAAGGAGGATGGCTTTGAGGTCATCCTGGTCAACTCCAACCCGGCGACCATCATGACCGACCCGGGTCTTGCCGACCGCACCTATGTCGAGCCCATCACCGCCGAGTTTATCGAGCGCGTGATCAAGAAAGAGCGTCCGGACGCGCTGCTGCCCACGCTGGGCGGCCAGACCGGTCTGAACGCCGCCGTCGAGCTGGCGAAAGACGGCACGCTCGACAAGTACGGCGTCGAGATGATCGGCTGCGACCTGGCCGCCATCGAGCGCGGCGAGGACCGCAAGCTCTTTAACGAGGCCATGGCCGAGATTGGCCTGGAGGTCGCGCGCTCGGGCTATGCCTACAGCGTGGCCGACGCCGAGGCTATCGCCGAGCGCGTGGGCTATCCCTGCGTACTGCGCCCGAGCTTTACCCTCGGCGGCGCCGGCGGCGGCATCGCTCACACTCACGAGGAGCTCGTCTCCATCGTGAGCCAGGGCCTCGAGCTCTCGCCCGCCCACGAGGTGCTGGTCGAGGAGTCCATCGAGGGCTGGAAAGAGTACGAGATGGAGGTCATGCGTGACCATGCTGGCAACGGCATCATTGTGTGCTCCATCGAGAATCTCGACCCCATGGGCGTGCATACCGGCGACTCCATCACCGTGGCGCCGGCGCAGACGCTCTCCGACCTTGAGTATCAGCGCATGCGTGTCGCCTCGCTCGCCATCTTGGAGAAGATCGGCGTTGAGACCGGTGGCTCCAACGTGCAGTTTGCCGTGAATCCCAACACCGGCCGCCTGATCGTCATCGAGATGAACCCGCGCGTGAGCCGTTCGTCCGCCCTCGCTTCCAAGGCCACGGGTTTCCCCATTGCCAAGGCCGCCGCGCGCCTGGCTGTGGGCTACACGCTCGACGAGATCGTCAACGACATCACCAAGGCTACGCCCGCCTGCTTTGAGCCCACGATCGACTACTGTGTGGTCAAGGTGCCGCGCTTTGCCTTCGAGAAGTTCAAGGGTACCGACCCCACGCTCACCACGCGCATGAAGGCCGTGGGCGAGATTATGGCGATCGGCCGCACCTTTGAGGAGGCCTTTGGCAAGGCTATGCGCTCGCTGGAGGATGGCCACCAGGGCATTTGCGCCGGTGGCAAAGAGGGTGCCGATAAGCTGAGCGACGACGAGCTTGCTCAGGCCGTGGCAACCCCGACCGAGCATCGCATCTTCTTTGTGGTCGAGGCCCTACGCCGTGGCTGGGACATCGCTCGCATCCATGCCATCTGCGGTATCGATCCGTGGTACCTCAACCGTATCAACGATATGGTGCAGGTCCAGGAGAGCATCCGCGACCTGCGTGTGGAGGATATCGACGCCGACGCGATGCGCCTGCTCAAGCAGTACGGCACGAGCGATGCCGAGATTGCCGCGCTGACCGGCTCGGACGAGCGCTTTGTGCGCGCCTATCGCAAGGGTCTGGGCGTGGTTCCCAGCATGAAGACGGTCGATACCTGCGCTGCGGAGTTCTCGAGCGCCACGGAGTACCACTACAAGACGTACGAGAACATCTACCGCACGAGCCCGGATGCCAAGAAGTGCGTGGCTCCCGACGAGACCACGCCGGCGGACAAGCCCAAGGCGATGATCCTGGGCGCCGGCCCCAACCGCATTGGCCAGGGTATCGAGTTCGATTACTGCTGCGTGCACGCGAGCTATGCGCTGGCGGCCCGCGGCTTCGAGACCATCATGGTCAACTGCAACCCCGAGACCGTTTCGACCGACTACGACACGTCCGACCGCCTGTACTTTGAGCCGCTCACCTACGAGGACGTCATGGACGTTATCGACGTTGAGCGCCCCGATGGCGTCGTGGTGACGCTTGGCGGCCAGACCCCGCTTAAGCTGGCGCGCATGCTCGAGGAGAGCGGCGTGAACATCATGGGCACCAAGCCCGATGCCATCGACTTTGCCGAGGACCGCGAGCGCTTCGCCGCCCTGCTCGACAAGCTGGGCATCATGTACCCGCCGGCGGGCCAGGCCACCTCGTTTGAGGAGGCCGAGGCCGTTGCCGCGCACATCGGCTACCCGCTGCTGGTGCGTCCGAGCTACGTGCTGGGCGGCCGCGGCATGATGATCGCCTACGATGCCGAGCATCTGCGCGATTACATGGCCGAGGCTGCGCGCATTAGCCCCGACTACCCGGTGTATCTGGACCGCTTCTTGGAGGGCGCGATCGAGTCCGATGTCGACGCCCTGTGCGATGGCGAAGAGGTCTACATCGGCGGCATTCTGGAGCATATCGAGGAGGCCGGTATTCACTCCGGCGACTCTGCGACCTGCATCCCGCCGTTCAGCTTTAGCGAGAGCCTGCAGGCAAAGCTTCGCGAGACCACGCGCCGCATCGCGATGGCGCTGGGCGTACGCGGCCTGGTCAACGTGCAGTACGCCATCAAGGGCGAGACCGTTTACGTGATCGAGGCCAACCCGCGTGCCAGCCGCACCGTGCCGTTTATCTCCAAGGCCACCGGCGTGCCGCTGGCCAAGTGCGCGGCGCGTATCATGGCGGGCGATTCCATCGCAAGCCTGGGCCTGCCGAGCGACGAGCGTCAGCTGGACTGGTTCTGCATGAAGGAAGCCGTTATGCCCTGGGGCCGTTTCCCGGGCGCCGACGTTATCCTGGGGCCCGAGATGAAGTCGACGGGCGAGGTCATGGGTATCGCCAAGAGCTATCCCGAGGCATACGCCAAGACGCAACTGGCGATTGACTACAAGCTGCCCGACCCGAGCGCCGGTAAGGTGTTCATCAGCGTGTGCGACCGCGACAAGCGTCATATCCTTTCGGTCGCCCGTATCCTGCGCTACCTAGGCTTTGACATCTGCTCCACTGAGGGCACGGCGCGCGTGCTGCGTGGAGGCAACGTGACGTGCGAGGTCGTGGAGAAGATTAGCGGCCCGCACGACGGCGAGCGTCCCAACATCGGCGACCTCATCGCCGATGGCAAGATTGCGGTAATCATCAACACGCCGTACGGCCCGGGTTCGCGTGGTGACGGCTATCTGTTGCGTACCGAGGCGGTGCGCCGCGGCGTGACCTGCGTGACCGCGATGTCTGCCGCCAACACGTACGTGAGTGCCATCGAGGCGGTGCGCGAGGACCAGCAGGGTCACGGCAGCGCCAACGACATGGGCATGGACGTCATCGCCCTGCAGGACCTGCCGCAGCGCACGGTGTAGTGTGACCTGTCCGGCCGGGGCGGGAGGCGGACACTTTCTCTCGGAAACTGGGCTTCGCGAAGTTTTCCGAGAGAAAGGACCGCCTCCCGCCCCGGCCTGCGGTGACTTGGCTGCACCGTGTGCTGCCGAAGGGGCTTTGCGCGATGACTAGGGCTGAATAAAAAGTGAGTGTGGGATACGCCGTTCGTTCGAACGGCGTATCCCACGTTAATATTTCAGCCAACGTACGTCATGGCAATCCCCGGTAGGTCGCAGGGCGCTTCGCGGGCGGGCCAGGCTTTATCTGAACGACTTTGCGAAGCAACCGGAGTGAAGATAAAGCCTGGCCCGCCCGCGAAGCGCCACAAAGACCGCAGGGACGGGAGCAGCTATACTACTCTCAGTAGTTAAGGGTCGCGGATTGGCCGCGTCACCGCTCTCAACAGGAGGTCTTTGTTTATGGCAGATCAAAAGCCGGTTGTCGGGATCATCATGGGTTCCAAGTCCGATCTGGGCGTTATGGAAGGCTGCACCGCCGAGCTCGAGGCGCTTGGTGTGCCCTATGAGCTTGTCATTGCGAGCGCACACCGCACGCCGGCGAAGGTCCACGAGTGGGCCTCGACTGCCGCCGATCGCGGTATCAAAGTGATTATCGCCGCCGCCGGCAAGGCCGCTCACCTGGGTGGTGTCGTGGCTGCCTTTACGCCGCTGCCGGTTATCGGTGTGCCTATGAAGACGAGTGACCTGGGCGGTATGGATTCGCTGCTGTCGATGGTGCAGATGCCTTCGGGCGTGCCCGTGGCCTGCGTTGCCATCAACGGTGCCAAGAACGCCGCCATTTATGCCACGCAGATTCTGGGCGCATGCGACCCCGAGTACCGCAAGGTTATCGAGAAGATGAAGCAGGAGATGGCCGACGCCTAGGCGTTCCGCCGTTTCACCGCAGTATAAGGAGAGCCATGTCCGATTATCAGGGAAAACGATTCAAGGCTTCTCAGATTCCCGATCCGTCGAAGCCGGGTGCTGCCCATGCGGCACAGCAGGGTCGGACATCCTCTCCTCAGCAGCCGCGCGCGCCGCGTCCCGTAACGCCGATGTCCCATCATCGCCAGGATACGCCAGCTGCATATCGCCCTTCGTCGTATGATACGGCCAAGAAAGAATCGCGTTCTACGAAACAGTCGGGCGCTGCTCCGTCGAGCTATACCGAGCCGCCGCGCAAAAAGCGCCGCTCCGTTATCCCCATCTTGCTCATCATTATCGGCATCGGTCTAATCGTTGCCGCTGCCGCCATCTTTATCAACGCTCAGATTGGCTATAAGCAGGCAAGCGATTCGTACCAGAAAATCGAGAAGCAATATGTAAGCGATAAGGACGCCAGCGGCGTGCCGATTATCGACTTCGATGCACTTGCCCAGACAAATCCCGAGGTTGTGGGTTGGATTTACGCGCCGGGAACCAACATCAACTATCCCGTGGTGCAGACCAATAACAACTCCAAATACCTCAACACGCTGTTTGACGGTACGTCCAATGCATCGGGTGCGATCTTCTTGGACAGCGACGACACCGCGCCGGGAATGGTTGACCAGCAGACCACGATTTACGGCCACCATATGAACGATGGGTCGATGTTCAACGTGATTTCGGACACCACCGACCAAGCGACGTTCGATAGCATCGAGTACGTGTATTACATCACGCGCGATGTAACGTATAAGCTGCGACCGCTGGCGACCAAGGTGGTCGAGGACACGTATGCCAAGGCGCGCACGACCAATTTTGAGGGCGACGACGGGCTCAAGAACTACCTGTCCGAGATGCTCGACGGTGCTTCGGCAGTGGCGAGTGATGCAGGCGACCGCGCCGCCTCGGCAACCAAGGTCGTAACGCTTGTGACCTGTCGTTCGTTATCGCTGAGCAACACACGTGCCGTCATGGTGCTCACGCCGGTCGAGGAATAGATAATGGGCTACTCAATGACGGTGAAAGGGGAAATGATGCTCGAGAATGGCAAAACGATGCCTTCGGTTGATGCTTGGCTGCGCGAGGCCAAGTCCGATTCGTCGGCGGCAGGCTGTGGGATGTATCTGACGCATAACGGCGTGGTGCGCGCGACGCCCAAGTCCGAGGTCCGCGGGATCGAAACCGATGGCGTAGCTCCCGGACGCAGGGTGGGCGGCATGGTATTCGGCTTCGATGCTCAGAAGGTGCAGGCTGCTATCGAGGCCACGCGCGCGATGCCGGGTATCGGCTATGTGCGCGTGTGGCTGGCAAGCGGCGAACTCGCCGTGGGTGACGACATCATGCTCGTGCTCATCGGCGGGGACATTCGCCCGCACGTGGTCGATGCGCTGCAGGCGCTTGTTGGCACCATCAAGAACGAATGCGTAAGTGAGGTCGAGCGCGAGGCGTAGAGGCTTGCGTCGATAGAAGACTCGTTTATAAAAATGCCCGCCGGTACGTGTGATACCGGCGGGCATTTTGCGTTTTGGGCGCGGTTGGCGCTACACGCGCGTCGCATCCTTGGGGCTCATGGTCATGCTCTGGAAGCGATTCTCCATAAAGTCATTATCGAAGTACTTGCCGTAGAACTGCGCAACGGGAATATCCGGTTCCGTGCCGTTGACGCGCTGATACCAATAGTCGAGCGATTGCAACGTCATGACGCCGTCGATCAACATGACGGCGGTCAGGATGACGGTAGCAGAGTAGCGGCGTTTCCATGGAATCATATTGATGAACTTAAGCAGGCGCGGCAGCAAGACCTTGATCCAGATGAGGCCACCCAGGCCCCACATGCAGGCAAACGGCGTGCATGTGCGTCCCCCGGTCAATACCGCGATGGGATCGGGCATGCCGAATAGCCTAATGTGTGAATAGCTCCACGACACCACGCCAAATGAGGTCTGCATAAACCAGCCTACAAACACCTCGAAAGCGCCGCCGACCAGGGCACTTACCAGGAAAATGATCAGAGGATTCTTTTTATAGAAGCGGTTGAGCGCCATGGTCATGAGCACCGCGCCAAATCCGTAGATGGGGCTAAAGGGGCCAAATAGCATACCGGCACGGTCCTGATAGACGCCGGGATCGACGACGACCATATGCCAGACTTCCTCGAGAATGAGACCTAACACGCTGCAGACGAAGAATACCCAGAACAGGTTGAAGTAGTTGAGCTTGATGTAGCCCTCGCCGGTTTCGTCGCGGCCGAGCATCCCCTCGGCGGCGGCATCGCGGTCGAGCATCTCTTGCAGACGGCGCTGCAGTTCGCGCTCCTGGCGTAGCGTGGGGTCGACGGTGGCCGACAGCGCAATGAGGATGACAAGCTGGACGGCGGGGCGCAGCAGGAAGGGTCCGATGCCCTGGAGCATCACGTCAACTAAAAGCTCCACGACGGTAAATGCGATGAGGACGTAAGACAGGCGGGCGGCATTGCGCCGCTGGCCCTTGATGAGGTCCAGGCCAAAGACGATCAAGATGATCGCGCTTGCCGCCGAGAGCATAATGCCGGCGACGATAAGGCCAACCGCGACCAGGGTGTTATCACCGAGCTTAGCGGCGACGTTGCCGTTAATGAGTGCGGTGATGACCTGCCACATAAAGACGGCGACTGACGGGAGCGTGCCCACGCCAGATAGGGTGCACAGGACTGCGTAGACCTTGATGATAAGGGGGATCTTCTTGGCCTCCGTGGTGCTGGGGACACTGGGGTCGAGTTGATTTCGATCCATACGCTACCTTTCTCGTCTTGTAGTAGCCTACAAGGATACGCCGACGACCAGCTAAAAGACAGGACGAACGTCCCAATTGCAACAATGTAGCCCCTAGCGCGGGCGAGACACGGCGCACGGGAAGTCTTCGAGGCCGTTGCCCCTGAGAGTGGACTACCCAATAAAATGTTTGGTCGCAAAACGGATAATAAGCTCGGTGGGCTTTTAAAAAGCGCTGCTCATGCGCGGGGGAGCGCGTCGCGCCGTGCGTATAATAAGGCGGGTAACGCCAAAATACGAGGTTCTGAGGGGATGCCATGTCTCAAGAAACCATCCGCGCGGCCGAGCGTGCCGCGGGACAGGTGAACGCCATGTCGACGTATGATCCGGACTCTGACCAGCTGCATGAGGAATGCGGCGTTTTTGGTGTCTGGGCGCCCGATCGCGACGTGGCTCGACTGACGTACTTTGGCCTGCGTGCACTGCAGCATCGCGGCCAAGAATCGGCGGGAATCGCCGTTGGTGACGGCGGTACGGTTATGGTCCGCAAGGATCTGGGCCTGCTCGACCGCGTGTTCTCCAATGCCGACTTGTCGACGCTCTCCGGTCAGCTGGCCGTGGGTCATGTGCGCTACGGCACCGCCGGCGCCAAGAGCTGGGAAGCCTCTCAGCCGCACCTCTCTACCATCAATAGCGTCATTATCGCGCTCGCGCACAACGGCACCCTCGTCAACACCGACGAGCTGCGTCGCCAGCTGATCGAGCTGGGCGTACCGTTCCTCTCCAACTCGGATTCCGAGGTCGCGACCAAACTCATCGGCTACTTTACTCAGCGTACTGGCCATCTGCGCGAGGGCATTCGCAAGACCATGGAGCTCGTGCGCGGCGGCTACGCCATGACGCTCATCAACGAGCAGGCGCTCTACGCATTCCGCGATCCGCACGGCATTCGCCCGCTCGTGCTGGGCAAGCTGGTGGATGAGGGCCTGGACCAGGCCGATGCCGCATCCGTTTCGCAGCTGCCGTCGCAGGACGGCGCCGCGACGGTCGACGCCACCACCCATGTCACGCGCGCCGGCGGCTGGGTCGTTGCCTCCGAGACCTGCGCGCTCGATATCGTGGGCGCCGAGTACGTCCGCGACGTCCGTCCCGGTGAGATTTTGCGCATCAGCGCCGAGGGCCTTGTGTCCGAGCAGGGCGTGCCTGCCGCCGAAGAGCCTGCTAACTGCATTTTTGAGCAGGTCTACTTTGCTCGCCCCGATTCCATCATGAACGGCAAGAGCGTCTACGCCTGCCGTTATGACATGGGTCGTCAGCTGGCACACGAAGAGCCCGTCGAGGCCGACCTGGTCATCGGCGTGCCCGACTCCGGCCTGCCGCCTGCGGAGGGCTATTCGCACGAGAGCGGCATTCCCTTTGGCGAGGGCCTCATCAAGAACCGTTACGTGGGCCGTACGTTTATCGAGCCTACGCAGGAGTTGCGCGCCATGGGCGTGCGCATGAAGCTTAACCCGCTGCGCGACAACATCGAGGGTAAGCGCCTGGTCGTCATCGACGACTCCATCGTGCGCGGCACCACCATGGTGCAGCTCGTCAAGATGCTGCGCAACGCTGGCGCCAAGGAGATTCATATCCGCATCAACTCGCCCGAGGTCATCTGGCCGTGCTTCTACGGTATCGATACTGACGTGCAGTCGCAGCTTATCAGCGCCAACAAGACGGTCGACGAGATTTGCGAGTATATCGGCGCCGATTCGCTGGCCTTCCTTTCGGTCGAGGGCCTGCTGAAGGTCATGCCCAAGGGCGGTTACTGCGATGCGTGCTTTACCGGCCGCTACCCCGTGGCGATTCCCGAGAGCTTTGGCCGCGACAAGTTTATGGAGGGCTTTAAGCCCCGCAACCTGGATAAGCCGCTGCACTTTGACGACGACGCCGTGGTCGAGAAATACGACGACCGCAGCTGGGAAGAGAAGCACGGCGAGGCCTAAAACCTGCCATGTAGGGACAGGTTCATTTTGGTAGGTTTTACCTGCTGTTTTGTTGATATGACGGCGCGTGCTGTTATGGCGCGCGCCGAAATGAACGCAACTATGAGCACCGTTTGGCGCCCGCGCGGCGGACGGTAGTGGGAGAGGAAGGCTCAGATGAGCGACAGCAAGCATGTGACGTATGAGGACGCCGGCGTCGACACCGCCGAGGGCGGCCGCGCCGTCGACGCCATTAAGCAAATGGTTAAGGACACCAACCGTCCCGAGGTCATCGGCGGTATCGGTGGCTTTGGTGGCTTATTCTCGGCCGCCGCGCTTAAGGATATGGAAGACCCGATTCTGATCAGCGGTACCGACGGCGTGGGCACCAAACTTGTGCTCGCCCAGATCATGGATCGTCACGAGACGGTGGGCCAGGACCTGGTCGCCATGTGCGTCAACGACATTTTGGCTTCGGGCGCCGAGCCGCTGTTCTTCCTGGACTACGTTGCCATCGGCCACATTGAGGCCGAGCACATGGCAAAGATCATCAAGGGTGTGGCCGACGGCTGCAAGCTCGCGGGCTGCGCGCTCGTGGGCGGCGAGATGGCCGAGCACCCCGGCGTCATGGCTCCGGCCGACTACGACCTTGCCGGCTTTACCGTGGGCGTCGTCGACCGTCCCAAGACGCTCGATCCCGCAAACGTCCGCCCCGGCGACGTGATTCTGGGCCTGCCTTCCACCGGCGTGCACTCCAACGGTTACTCGCTCGTGCGCAAGGTCATTGGCGTCGACGGCATTAAGCCGGGCACGCCCGAGGCCGCCGCTAAGGCCGAGGAGCTGAGCCGTCCGCTCGAGGAGCTCGGCGGCGCATCGCTGGCAGACGCCCTGTTGGCCCCCACGCGCATCTATGTCAAGCCGATTCTTGAGTTGCTCCGCGGCGGCGCCAACGTGCACGCTATCGCCCACATTACTGGCGGCGGTATTACCGAGAACCTCAACCGCGCGCTTGCCGACGACGTCGACGCCGTGGTCACCCGCAACGGCGCCAAGATGGGTTGGGACGTTCCGCCCGTCATCACCTACGTGTCGCGCCAGGCCGAGCTCGCGCCCAACGAGGCATGCAAGACCTTCAACATGGGCGTTGGCCTGTGCCTGATCGTCGCCCCCGAGGACGAGGCCGCGGTTACCGAGGCCCTGGTCGCGCTGGGCGAGAAGCCGTTCCGCGTGGGCGAGTGCGTTGAGGGTTCCGGTAAGGTCGTGTACTCCGATGAGCGCTAACGAGCAGATGGCTGCTGCCGAGAGCTTGGGCTTTGTGCCCTACACCCGTCCGACCGGCACCGATACGGCTGAGCCGCTCAAGATCGGTGTGCTCATCAGCGGTTCGGGTACCAACCTGCAAGCGCTGATCGATCTGATCGCCGCCGGCAAGCTCAACGCTTCGATTGAGCTTGTGGTGTCGAGCCGTCCTTCGGCTAAGGGTTTGCAGCGCGCTGAGCGCGCGGGCATCCAGACGCTCACGCTGTCCAAGGATGTCTATGCTGACCCCATCGCCGCCGACGAGATCATCGCGCACGAGCTGCTCGAGCGCGGCTGCGAGTACGTGGTGATGGCCGGCTACATGCGTATGGTGCACACCCCGCTGCTGGCGGCGTTCCCCAACCGCGTGGTCAACTTGCACCCGGCGCTGCTGCCGAGCTTTACCGGTGCCCACGCGATCGACGATGCGTTTGCTCGCGGCGTCAAGGTGACCGGCGTGACCGTGCACTTTGCCAACGAGATCTACGACAACGGTCCCATCATTGCCCAGCGTGCGCTGACTGTTGAGGAGGGCTGGGACGTCGACACGCTCGAGGAGCACATCCACGCGATCGAGCACGTGCTGTATCCCGAGGTCGTGCAGATGCTCGCCGACGGCCGCGTTCACGTGCTGGAGAGCGGCAAGGTCGCAATTGACGCGCCTCGCGGCTAGCGGCGCACAGTACAATTTAGCCGAGTAGTCAGGGTGGTCATTGGCGCCAAGACGCGCGTGGCCACCTTTTGTTTTGGGTAGTCACCTGCGACGTTCTTTAACGACTAGTCATTCAAGAACGTCGCAGGTGGCTAGGTGAGAGAGGTGAGCGCATGGCGGATAACGAAGCGCTGTTTACGCCTGAGCTGGTGTTTTTTGATTGGGAGTGTGCGACGCCGGATGAGGTGTTCGCGCGGCTTGAGGGCGAGCTTGCACCACATGGCTACATTGCATCCGGTTGGCTCGATGCCGTCCGCACGCGCGAGGATGCCTATCCCACGGGTCTCGCTATGCCGGCGGCAAACATTGCCATTCCGCATACCGATCCGGGGTTTGTGGCCAAGCCCTATATCGCGGTGGTGAAGCCCGCCGCGCCCGTGACATTTAACGCTATGGCTGGCATGGGCGCTCCGGTGCCGGCGCAGATCGTCATCAATCTGGGCATCGCCGAGCCGGGCGGCCAGGTCGAGGCCCTGCAGGCACTCATGAACATCTTTATGGGCGCCGATGCCGCAGCCGACGTGCTCGGCCAGACCACGCCCCAGGGCATGGTCGACGCCATCCGCCGCCACTTCTAAGGTGGGGCTGAGTCGGCACTTGGGGACTGTCCCTAACTGCCGGCTGCCAGAGCTGTCCCCTTTGCACCAAAATGGTGCAGATTAATCTGTCCCCAATGCACCAAGCGTGCCGCGGGGGCTGCGTTGTGACACAATGGCGTTTGTTCGATTCGTTATGCGAAAGGCCAACTATGGCAAATAAGAAAAAGAACTCCGAGGCCGCGCCGACGCCCGAGCAGCAGGCCCGCGCTGCCTCCAGCTCTCGCAAGAAGCAGCGCAAGACGTACGTGTCTAAGACCGTCAAGATCGTTCTGGTGGTCATCGGCGTGCTGGCGATGCTGCTTTCCGTCTCGGCGATGGCGTGCTCCGGCCTTATGTCGCAGGCTGAGGACACCTCGAGCTACAAGCTGACCGGCGGTGTTGCTGCCACTATCAACGGCACCAACCTTACCGAGGACACCGTGACCAAGCAGATCATGAGCATGCGCACGTCCTACGGCTACACCAAGGATGAGGATTGGGCGCAGTATCTGGTTGACAACGACCTCACGCCCAAGAAGTACCGCAAGCAACTCATCGACTCCTACACGCAGCAGATTCTGCTTCAACAGGCACAGAAGGAGAACGGCGTGACGGTGTCGGACGAGGAGGTCGAGAAGGCTTGGAAGGACGCGTGCAAGAGCGCGGGCGGAGCCAAGGCCTTTAAGAAGACCCTCAAGACCTACGGCTATACCGAGGACACCTACAAGGACTCGCTCAAGGAGAGTCTGGCGCAACAGAAACTCAAGGATGCCGTCGCGCCCACGAGCAAGCCCAAGGACAGCGAGATTGTCGATTACATCAACGAAAATCTGTCCAGCTACAACGACGCCCGCCGCACGTCGAACATCCTGATCAAGGTTGATTCCGACGCTTCCGACGAGGACAAGGCTGCCGCCAAGGCCAAGGCGCAGGAGTGCCTGGACAAGATCAACTCCGGTGAGCTGAGCTTTGAGGACGCCGTTGAGCAGTACTCCGAGGACACCGGTTCCAAGGAGAAGAAGGGCGATGTGGGCTGGGATAAGCTCACCACCTTTGTCGACAGCTACCAGACGGCGCTCGAGGGACTCAACAAGGGCGACGTGAGCGAAGTCGTCGAGTCGACCTATGGCTACCACATCATCAAGTGCACCGACTACTTCCATGTCGATAATCAGGTTGATGACATCAACCAGGTGCCCAAGGACATCAAAAAGTACGTCTCCAACGTGGTGAAGACGCAAGCGGCCAGCACCGCGTACAGCGAGTGGCTGGAGCAGTACAAGAAGGATGCCGACATCACCGTCAACCCCATGCCCAAAGACGTACCCTATAACGTGAGTCTGAAGGGTGTCACCAAGAGTTCGACCGACGATTCGTCGACGACTGAGTAATCATGGGGCGGTGCTCGCGCGAGTGCCGCCCACACTATTGAGGAGGATTTGCAGATGACCAACGAAGAGCTGCAGAAGGAAATGATTGCGGCCATGAAGGCCAAGGACAAGGTTCGCCTGTCCATCATTCGCCAGGTTAAGGCCGAGGTGAAGAATATCGAGGTCAATGAGCGCCGCGATGTGACCGAGGAAGACGTCAACAGCATGATCAAGCGTCTGATCAAGCAGACGAGCGAGACGCTGGAGATGTCCATCAAGGCCGGCACCGACCAGGAGCGTACCGACAACCTGACCGAGCAGGTCAAGATTCTGGAGAGCCTGCTGCCCGCGCAGGTTTCGGGCGAGGAGCTCGAGGCCCTGATCGAGCAGGTTATCGCCGAGCTGGGCGCCACGTCCAAGAAGCAGATGGGCCAGGTTATGGGCGCACTCGGCAAGGCCACCGGTGGCAACTTCGATAAGCCGGCCGCGGCAAAGATCGTCGGAGCCAAACTCGCGTAGGGGCCGAGCGGTACATAGTTGATGTTTAGGGGGGCGTGGCCGTCATGGTCGCGCCCCTTTTTGCTGGGCTGTCCCCAATGAGTGGGTTAAAGGTTGCGGGTTCTTTACGGGAATGTAGTGTGGGCTGCGGAAACGTGGTTCTTTCCGTACAATAGTGCAACTCGTGTAAACGCAGGGAAGGGACATTCATGGCAGACATGATCGAGATCAAGCATCTCAACAAGTACTTTGGCGACCTGCATGTGCTCAAAGATATCAATCTCACCGTCAAGCGCGGCGAGAAGCTCGTGATGATCGGGCCTTCCGGCTCGGGTAAGTCGACGCTCATCCGTTGCGTCGATTATCTGGAGGAGCCCACGTCGGGCGAGGTCGTCATCGACGGTACGCCGCTCACAAAAAAGAATCACCTGGAGATGGCTCGCAAGTATAGTTCCATGGTGTTTCAGCAGTTCAACCTGTATCCCAACATGACGGTGCTGGGCAACCTGACGCTCGCACCCATCAAGCTGCAAAAGAAGAGCAAGGAGGAGGCGACCGAGATCGCCATCGCCGCGCTCAAGCGCGTCGGCATGGCGCATAAGGCTGGCGAGTATCCGCAGAATCTCTCGGGCGGTCAGCAGCAGCGCATCGCCATCGCCCGTGCCCTGTGCACCAAGCAGCCTATCATCCTGTTTGACGAGCCGACCTCGGCGCTCGACCCCGAGATGGTCCAGGAGGTACTGGACGTTATGATTGAGCTCGCGCAGGAGGACATCACCATGATCTGCGTGACGCACGAGATGGGCTTTGCGCGCCAGGTGGCCGACCGCGTCATCTTTATGGAGGACGGCCGCATTCTGGAGGAGGGCACGCCCGAGCACTTCTTCGATAACCCCGAGAACCCGCGTTGCCGCGAGTTCCTGTCCAAGATTCTGCACTAGGCGCGGTGATGGACATGACGGATATGACGAGGGCGGCCGTGTCGCGCCGTCACTTTTTGCAGCTGGCTGGCGCCGGCATGCTCGCGCTGACGGGGACCGCGCTTACCGGTTGCGGCAACTCCACCAGCGGTGAGGGCTCCGACAAGGGGTCCAAGCTTGCGGCCATCAAGTCGCGTGGCCATCTGAATGCCGGCGTTAAGAAGGATGTTCCCGGCTACGGCTATTACGACACCGCCAAGGGCCGCTTTGAGGGCATGGAAGTCGATTTGTGCTACCAGATCGCCGCTGCCGTCTTTGGTGTGAGCTACAAGAAGGCTCGTGCCCAGGAGCTTGTCGAGTTTACCGACGTAACGCCCAAGACGCGCGGCCCACTGATCGATAACGGCCAACTCGACGTGGTCGCGGCGACCTACACCATCACCGACGAGCGCAAGAAGAGCTGGGATTTCTCGACGCCGTACCGCACCGACTACGTGGGACTCATGGTCAAGAAGCGTTCGGGCTTTACCTCGATTGAGGATCTGGACGGCAAGGTCATTGGCGTGAGCCAGGGTGCCACCACGCAGGGCCTGATCGAGCAGATGATCAAGGACAACGGCTTTAGCTGCAAGCCCGAGTTTAGGGCCTTTAGCGGCTATCCCATCATCAAGAGTTCGCTCGACGCCGGCAATATCGACGTCTTTGCCATGGACCGCTCCACGCTGGCCGGTTACATGAACGAGACCGTTGAGCTGCTGCAGCCCGAGGTCAAGTTTGGCGAGCAGGGCTACGGCGTGGCGACCAAGAAGGGCTGCGACCTTTCGGCTGTGGTCGATCAGGTGGTTTGCGATCGCCTGGCCGATGGCTGGCTCGACCAAGAGGTCAAGACCTGGGGTCTTGTATAGGCGCATCGTCCAGGGAAGGAATCAAATGCTCGAAGGATTATTTGACGCCGACCGTTGGTCGACGACATTTCAAAACATGGGGCCCTTCTGGGAGGGCTTTGGCGTGACGCTACAGGTGGTCGTTGCCGGTCTGCTGCTGTCGCTGGTGCTGGGCACGCTGCTGGGCGTGTTCTCCACCACCCGTTCGCGCGTGCTGCGTGGCATCAGCCGCGTGTACGTGGAGTTTTACCAGAACACCCCGTTGCCCGTGCAGGTGCTCTTTATGTACATGGCCGGTCCGCAGTTTTTGCAGGCCATAACCGGTGCCGGCCAGCCGGTGCGCATCGCGCCGTTCGTGCTGGGCTTCTTGGGCGTGGGCCTGTATCACGCGGCCTACATCTCGGAGGTCATCCGCACTGGTATCGAGGCGGTTCCGCGCGGTCAGATGGAGGCGGCCCAGAGCCAGGGCTTCACCCGTGCGCAGGCGTACTGGTACATCGTGCTGCCCCAGACATTCAAGATCATTCTGCCGCCGCTGTGTAACCAGGCGCTCAACCTGGTCAAGAACACGTCGGTGCTGGCGCTTGTGGCCGGCGGCGACCTTATGTACCGTTCCGACAACTTTGTGAGTCTGTACGGCTACCTGCAGGGATACATCGTCTGCTGCCTTATGTACTTCATCATCTGCTTTCCGCTCGCCATGCTGGTGCAGTGGCTCGAGCGCCGCTCCAAGGAGCGTCCGCGCGGCGTGAGCCTGGCCGAGCTGGGGCTCGACAACGTAGAGGAGGCCTAGCGCATGGAAATCTTCAACGCGACCAACCTGCTCTACATTTGGGGCGGCTTTGTTAAGACGATCGAGATCTCGGCGCTGTCGATCTTTTTCTCGCTCATCTTCGGCACGGTGCTGGCGCTCGTTAAAAGCTATGCGCCCCGCCCGTTCCGTATTTTGGTGAGCGCCTATATCGAGCTGTTCCGCTGCACGCCGAACCTGCTGTGGATCCTTTTTATCTACTTTACGGTGCAGGGTTTGGACATTGTGATTTCGACCATCGCCTTTACGCTGTTTACCAGCGCCGTTATGGCCGAGATTGTGCGCGGCGGCCTCAACTCGATTCCGCGCGGCCAGTTTGAGGCGGCGCAGAGCCAGGGCTTTGGCTTCTTTGCCACCATGCGCTACATCATTCTGCCGCAGACGTTTAAGACGATCATTCCGGCGCTGTTTAGCCAGTGCACAACTGTCATTAAGGACAGCTCGTATCTTTCGGGCATTAACGTGGCCGAACTCATGTACACGGCCAACGTCGTGATGGCCCACGCGATCGACCTGTCGCAGGTGCTTATGCTCTACGGCCTGGTTTTCGCGATGTACTTTGTGCTCAACTTTGGTATCTCGCTGCTGGTCCGAGCGTATCAGAGGCGAATGGTGGCAGCGTAGAATGTGGCAAAGGGACAGCCCCTTTGTCACATAGAGAAAGGAATCGCGATGAGCGATCTGGAGAACAAGAAGAATCCTGTGGTCATTACCATCGCGCGCGACTTTGGCGCCGAGGGCCACGAGATTGGTCGTATCCTCGCCGATGAGCTGGGGATTCCGCTGTACGATAACGAGCTGCTGGTGCGTGCTTCGCTGCGCGCGGGCGAGTCGCTCGACAAGATGGCCGCCTACGACGAGCGCCTGGCCGTGGAGAACATGGCGTTTCTGCCCGACCGCTACGATGCGCGTTCGTACTCGGACAAGTTGTTCCAAAAGATGAGCCAGGTGATTTTGGATCTGGGTGAGACCGAGAGCTGCATTATCGAAGGCCGTCTGTCCGATTATCTGCTGCGCAACAACCCCAACCACATCGCCGTGCTGGTGACTGCGCCCTTTGAGGACCGCGTCGAGATCGTGCGCAAGAAGCGCGGCCTCAACAAAAAGAAGGGCGCCAAGCTGGTCAAGCAGCAGCAGAAGGCGCGCGAGGCGTTCTATAAGCGCTACAGTGCCGGAAAGTGGAAGATGACGAGCGGTAAAGACATCGTCGTCAACCGCGCCAAGCTGGGCCGCGAGGGTTGCAAAGACGTTATTGCCGCAGCCTACCGCTACAAAGTAGCGCAGCTCGAAGACTAACCGACCAAAAACCACCACAAAGGGGACAGGCACCTTTGTGGTGGTCGGTCGACTGGCATAGAAAAAGTCCCCGCCGGGCGTGTGCTCGACGGGGACTTTGCCGTTTGATGGCTAACGCTGAGGGTGACTACTCGCCCAGCAGGCTCTTGGTGATGGAAGCGGCGGCCTTCTTGCCGGCGCCCATCGCCAGAATGACCGTAGCGGCACCGGTGACGATGTCGCCGCCAGCCCAGATGCGGGGATCGGTGGTCTGGCCGGTCTCCTCGTCGGCGACGATGTAGCCCCACTTGTTGAGCTCCATCTTGCCGCCGATCTTCTTTGCGAAGGGGTTGGCGTTGGTGCCGATAGCCGAGATTGCGACGTCGCAGGGGATCTCCTCGATGGCGCCCTCGATGGGCACCGGGCGACGACGGCCGGACTCGTCGGGCTCGCCGAGCTCCATCTTCTGGACCTTGACGGCGCACACGGAGCCGTCCTCGCCAGCGACAAACTCGAGCGGGGAGACGAGCGGCAGAACCTCGACGCCCTCGGCCTTGGCGTGGTGCAGCTCGGCACGACGGCAAGGCATCTCATCCTCGGTACGACGGTAGGCGATGATGGCGTGCTCGGCGCCCAGGCGCTTGGCGGTACGGACGGCGTCCATAGCCACGTTGCCGCCACCAAAGACAACGACGTTCTTGCCGTGCTTGGTGGGGGTGTCGTACTCGGGGAACTTGTTGGCCTTCATCAGGTTCACGCGGGTGAGGTACTCGTTCGCGAAGAAGACGTTGGGCAGGTTCTCGCCGGGGACGTTGAGGAACTTGGGCAGGCCAGCGCCGGTCGCCACGTAGATGGCGTCGAAGCCCTGCTCGAACAGCTCCTCGGCCGTGGCCATGTTGCCCACGACGGAGTTGTACTCAAACTTGACGCCCATGTCCTCCAGGCCGTCAATCTCGCGCTTGACGACCGCCTTGGGCAGACGGAACTCGGGGATGCCGTAGACCAGCACGCCGCCGCCGGTGAAGAAGGCCTCGAAGACGGTAACGTCAAAGCCGTTACGGGCGAGCTCGCCGGCGCAGGTGATGCCGGACGGGCCAGAGCCGACGACGGCGACCTTCTTGCCGTTCTTGGGGGCCATCTTGGGCGTGGAGGCGAGCTCGGGGCGATCACCCAGGAAGCGCTCGAGCTGGCCGATGGCCACGGGCTCGGACTTTTTACCACGGATGCACTTGCCCTCGCACTGGTTCTCCTGCGGGCAGACACGGCCGCAGATGGCGGGAAGCATGGAGTCCTCGCGGATGGTATCGAGAGCGCCGCCGAAGTCCTTCGCGCGGATCTGCTCGATAAAGCGGGGGATGTTGATGTTGACGGGGCAGCCCTCAACACAGAACGGCTTCTTGCAGTTGAGGCAGCGCTCGGCCTCGGCCAGCGCCATCTCCTCGGTGAAGCCCTTGTCGACGGGGCGGAAGTCGCAGGCGCGCTCGGCAGCCGGCTCCTCGTTATCGGGGGTGCGGGGCGACTTCATATCGGCAACGAAACGACCGTTAACTAGTGGCATGCGCAGCTCTTTTCCTCATAGGCCTTGAGGGACTCGCCCTCTTCGGAACGGTAAGCGGCCTGGCGGGCACGAAGGTCATCCCAGTCGACCAGGGTGGCATCGAAGTCGGGGCCGTCGACGCAAGCGAACTTGGTCACGCCGCCCACCTCGACGCGGCAGCAGCCGCACATACCGGTGCCGTCAACCATGATGGGGTTGAGGGACGCGGTGATGGGGGTGTCGTATTTCTGGGCGGTGAGGGTCGAGAACTTCATCATCGGAACGGGGCCGACGCAGAAGACCTGGCTCACGGCCTTGTCCTGCAGCAGGCGCTCCAACGGAGCGGTGACAACGCCCTGCTCGCCGTAGGAGCCGTCGTCAGTGGTGATGTGGATGTGGTCCTCGTCGAGGAGCTCGCGGAACTGGTCCTCCATGAGCAGGAGGTCCTTGGTGCGGGCGCCCATGATGGCGTGAACTTCGTGACCGGTCTCGACCAGGTGCTTGGCGACCGGGAAGGCAATTGCCAGGCCGACGCCGCCGCCAATGACGGCGCAGGGGCCCTCGGCCATCTCGGTGGGAACGCCCAGCGGGCCCACGACGTCGCGCAGCGACTCGCCGGCCTCGTAGGTGGAAAGCATCTCGGTGGTCTTGCCGATCACCATGAAGATGAACTCGACCCAGCCCTCGTCACCGTTCCAGCCGGCCAGGGTAAACGGGACGCGCTCGCCCGTCTCGTTGGCGCGAACCATGAGGAACTGTCCAGCGTGCGCATGCTTGGCGATTGCAGGCGCCTCGATGCGGAACTTGAACACCTTCTCCGAGAACTGCGTCTTCTCCAGGATCTTATACATAGAACCCCTCTCTTGTTAGGGCCGCCGAACCGTGCCTCCACGGAAATGGACGGTAGCCCGAGTAAAACCGTACGTGCACAGGCGTTGTGCAGACATACGGTGCAAATTATACCCTCATGGACATGTCACTTACGTGTGTCTTCGGCGGTTGGGAGCAGGGTTTGTCCACTTTGGCCTACCAAATAGGGACAGGTTTATTTTGGTCGGTTTTATCAGGCAAAACGGCAAAGGGGCCGGCCTCGGGTTGTGATGAGGCCGGCCCCCTTTGGGGCGCTATGCATGTATGGTGGCAGCGTGTTTATTGCGATGTGCCGACTGCGGCGTTTTCGCAGATAAAACCTGCCAAAATAAACCTGTCCCTAAATAGTAGGTTTTAGTGCTTGCCGTTGGCGGAGGCGGCACCGTTGACGTGGTCGCGGGCATAGATCACGCCGTGGACGATTGCCAGGCCGGCGGCGTCGGCGGCGCGAGCGCAGGTGTCCTGGAAGTCCTCGGCCTCGCGGGCGCGCAGCTGCTTGAGCACGTAGTCTGCCACGGCCATCTTGCCGGGAGGGTTGCCGATGCCGGTGCGAATGCGACTAAAGTCGCGGCTGCCCATCTTGTCGATGATGGAGCGCAGGCCGTTGTGGCCGGCGTGGCCACCGCCCACCTTAACACGTACGTCGCCGGCGGGAATGTCGAGCTCGTCGTGAATCACGAGCAGTTCCTCGGCCTTGATTTTGTACTCGCGGCAGAGCTTGGAGATGGGGCCACCCGAGGTATTCATATACGACTGCGGCTTGACCAGCACAATCTGGCGCTTGCCACCCTCTTCCTCAGCATCGTTGATATTGATGAGCGCGACCTCGGCGCCGGCCTGGTTTTTCCAGTACGTGACGCCGGCCTGACGGGCCAACTCGTCGATCGCCTTGAAGCCAGCGTTGTGGCGGGTTTCGGCATACTCATCGCCAGGGTTGCCAAGTCCGGCAACCATGCGAATCTTAAGCGGCTGTGCAGCTGCCATGTTCATCCTTTCGTTGATTTGTCGCCTGCTATGGTGAGCGACCCTGTTGCCGCTGTCAAATGGAGGGCAATTGAGGTTATTTGAGGGCGTTTGGACGGCCGTCGAAATCGAGGTGGACAGTTAGTTCAGATACGTATAAGTTCTGAGGACTCGAAGTGCTCAATTCAATGCCGATACGTTGTTTTGGAGCTTTAGTTAGTCCATATGACGCTGTTTTGAAGTCTACCCTGCCTTCAAATCGGGCGAATGGTATAGAGATAACTGCAAAACAGCCTAATTCAATGTGTCCATTTATACGTATTTGAACTAACTGTCCAGCCCTGCTCGACGGTGCACGGGTGATTCGCCGTTTAGACCGGCGCAAGGCCGATTCCGGCCCGCAGGGCGTTGAGCCAAGCGGCCTGACGCTTGCGATAGCCCTTGATACGGTATCGGAATCGGACTCCCGCGAGTCGATGCATCGTTTGGGCGAAGGCTTCGAGTGCAACAAGGTCTTTCATTTGGTCGCGATTGATAACCAGGACGTGGATGCCCATTGCCTTGAGGCCATTATTTCGATTGCCATCGTGGATGCGGGCGTTTTGAAGCTCATGTCCAATTCCGTTGTATTCGTTGTCGATTCCGGCGGCCGGGCAATATAAGTCGCAGATGGCGTAGGGGATGCCCGAGGACATGTTGACCGCAAGGGTGTCGAAATCGACACGATAGTTGAGCAGCAGGCCTCCCATGGGCAAACTGCAACACCCGAATCCGCCAAAGCGCATGGGCGCGCCCAGGACGGCGAACATCAATGATTCCGCTGGGGATGCGGATCCGGCCCGGGCGAGTTTGACAGCCGTACGAAACGAGGCGTAGGAACTACTTTTGGCAAACCGTGCGACTGCCTCGAGTTCTTCGATGGTTGTAGCGGGTTCGCATCTATAGTGTGCCTGTTCGTAGCGTGTTTCGGCTGGCTTTTCGGGTGTCGGTTGGTCGCCCTGGCAATCGAGGTCGTCCATCGCTTCGAAGCTGTTGGCCTTGGGCCACGTGTCGTCGTAGGCGATGGGGTAAGTTGCCTCGGGCGGAAGTGAGTAGGTTCCGAGCAGCTCCATAAGGAGCATCAAGGTTTTGGCGACTGATTCATTTTTGGAACAAAGCATGGCTGTCATGGCAGGAGACGTTGCGTAGATGTCGGCCTCGACGTGCATAATTGCACCTTCAGGAAGAGGAGTGGAGAGAATATGCTGAAGAAGTCGCTTGTCGGGGCGCCTGTTGTCTTCGTTTGAAACGAGAAGATCGAGCAGTTCGGAATCATCTTCATTCCAGGCGTCGAGTATCGAAAGTGCGCCAAAGTCTATCGCGTCATTGTTGGGAATGCAGCCAGCCAAGGCCTGTGCTTGCTGTTCGCTATCAACGGAGTCCCAGGGTAGGGCAGAGTACGCCCGTCGTGCGCGACGAATTGCGCGGAGGGCGGAGAGATGTGAAATCACGGTCGTCATAGCTATAACGTACTAAGTTGGCGGCAGAATGCGACCGCCATACCGTTCTTTTCGCTCAGCGGGGCGCTGCGCGCCATGAACGGCTGGGTGTTATGAAATCGGTGGAATCGGTTGAGGGGATTGCAGGAAATTGAGCTCTGCCGCGAAGGTTGACGATAGCTACTGGACAGTTAGTTCAGATACGTATAAGACGGCGGGCGTTCGAGGCGTTTCTAAGGGCTTTCTAGGGCGATTTGAGGGTAAATATGCGGCGGTCGTACTCGAAAGCGATGAGCTTTGGGCAGTATGGCGTTCGCCGGGGAGCTCAGAACGGCCTTTGGAGCTTTAAAAAAATACGTATCTGAACTAATTGTCCAGGGAAGGTTGTCGAGGGGTAGAAAAAGGGTCGGAAGCGAGCTTCCGACCCTTTAAAAACACCAAAGATGATGAGATGCACGCTGGATTACAGCGCGAAGTCGCCGCCGACGAGCGTGGAGACGGGCTCCTCGTGGTAAACGGCGGAGATGGCCTGAGCGAACTCCTCGGCGACCGAGATGGTCTTGATCTTGCCGCCGACCTCGACAGGAATGGCGTCGGTGACGAGGCACTCGACGATCGGGGCGTCGTTCAGACGCTCGATGGCCGGACCGGAGAAGATGCCGTGGGTGGCGCAGACGTAGATGTCGCCAGCGCCCATAGCCTTGAGCTCCTTGACGTTGGCGCACAGGGTGCCAGCGGTGTCGATCATGTCGTCGTTGATGATGCAGGTCTTGCCCTTGATGTCACCGATGATGCCCATGACCTCGGCGGCGTTGTGGCGCGGACGGCCCTTGTGGGCGATGGCCAGGTCGCAGCCGAGCATGTCGGACAGCTTCTTGGCGGCCTTGGCACGACCCACGTCGGGGGAGACGACAACCAGGTTGTCGGTGTCGAAGTGCATGTCGTTGTAGTACTGGCCAAACAGCGGCAGCGCGGACAGGTGGTTAACCGGGATATCAAAGAAGCCCTGGATCTGGCCCTGGTGCAGGTCGAGGGTGATGATGCGGTTGACGCCGGCGCGCTCGAGCAGGTTGGCGACGAGGCGGGCGGTGATGGGCTCACGCGGGCCGGCCTTGCGGTCCTGACGGGCATAGCCGTAGTGGGTGATAACGGCGGTGATGGAGCGGGCGGATGCGCGCTTGGCAGCGTCGGTGGCGATGAGCAGCTCCATGAGCATGTCGTTGACGTTGCCGCCGGCCACGGACTGAATCAGGAAGACGTCGGCGCCGCGGACGGTCTCGTCGTAGCGGGCGTAAATCTCACCGTTGGCGAACTGCTTTAGCGTAAGGCCCGAAAGCTCGACCCCAAGGAACTCAGCGATCTTCTGAGCGAGGGGACGGTTGGAGGAACCGGAATACACGCGGATGGACTTGCGCATATTCTCCGACTTCTCGGGATCATTAATCGGCATTACCCTTCTCCTTTATATATCGAATGCCATATAGATGCCTTTTTGCATTGTAACCGTGCGGCGGGGTTAATCGGGTCTTGATAACGTCTTTACCGTCAACGGACACGAACCGACCACTCATCCGGTCGCGCAGGTCACGATAGAAAAAGGAGCCGTCCCCATGGAACAGCTCCTTTTGTGCTTGATAAAGCGTTATGCCTCGTCGTCCTCGTGCAGACGGCGGCGATAATCGGCGGCCCAGCCCTCAATATTTACCTGACGGGCGCGGCCCAGACCGAGTGCGTCGGCCGGGACCGGCTCGGTGATGACGGAGCCGGCGGCCACGAGTGCGCCGTCGCCAATCTGGGCGGGCGCGACCATCATGGTGTCGGAACCGATGAAGGCATCTTTGCCGATGACGGTCTTGTGCTTGTGGACGCCGTCGTAGTTGCAGGTGATGGAGCCCGCGCCCACGTTGACGCCGGAGCCCATGGTGGTGTCGCCGATGTAGGACAGGTGGGGCACCTTGGAACCCTCGCCGATTGTGGACTTCTTGATCTCCACGTGCGTGCCGGCCTTGGAGCCGTCGAGCATGTGGGTACCCGGGCGCAGGTAGGCGCGCGGGCCGCAGTCGACGCCGTTCTCGATGACGGCCTCGATGGCGATGGTCTCATCGATGATGCAGCCGCTGCCGACGGTGGTGTCGGTGAGACGGCTGTTGGGGCCGAGCTGGCACTCCTCGCCCACGGTGACGTGGCCGATCAGGTGCGTCTGCGGCCACACGACGGTGTCGCGGCCGATGGTGGCGTCGGGGCCGATCCAGGCCTGCGTGGGGTCGATGAAGGTAACGCCCTCGGCCATCCAGTGCTCGTTGATGCGGTCGCGCGCGATGGCGGTGAGCTGCGCGAGCTGGATGCGGCTGTTGACGCCCAGGCCGTCGCGGTAGTCATCGCAGTGGAAGATGGAGACTGCCTGGCCGTGGCCCTTGAGGATCTCGAGCATGTCGGGCAGATAGTACTCGGACTGCGCGTTGTCGTTGCCGATCTCGTCAATGTGCGCGGCGAGCTGCGCGCCGTCGAAGGCGTAGCAGCCGGCGTTGCACTCGAGCAGCGTGGCGGCCTGCTCGGGTGTGCAGTCCTTCTGCTCGATGATGCGTTCGATCTGGCCGTCGGCACCCAGCTTGATGCGGCCGTAGCCGAAGGGGTCGGGCGGGGTCATGGTCATGACGGTGCAGGCGAGCTCGCCGGTGGCGACGGTCTGCGCGAACTTGGCGACGGTGCCGTCGGTGATGAGCGGCAGGTCGCCGTTGAGCACGACGACGGGGCCTTGCGTGATGCCGCAGGCCTCGAGCGCGACTTTCACGGCGTGACCGGTGCCCAGGCGCTCGGTCTGCTCAACGCACTCGACCTTGGTGGCGCTGTTGGCATAGGCGCCGTCGATGAGGGCGCGCATCTCGTCGGCGTGGCTGCCGATGACGACCACGACGCGGCTGCAGCCGGCCTTGATGGTGGCGTCGACGATCCACTGGACCATGGGCTTGCCCAGGATCTTGTGCGAAACCTTGCAGTGGTTCGACTTCATGCGGGTGCCCTCGCCGGCAGCGAGGATAATTGCGGTTGCGTCCATGTGATCTCCTGTTACGTTATAGAGACGTGTGTTTGGAAACGATACACGGCGCAATATGATACCGCAGGCATATGTTGAGCGCGTAGCGATTGGCTCATGGCGGCCGATGTCGGTGCCGCCGGCGTGGCGTTTGCACTGCTTGCGTGCGGCGTTGGCGGTGCTGCGGAGCTGTCGTTTGAGCGAGGGGACGGGGGTGCCCGTGGACAACATACAAGAGGAGTTTGGCGGCGAGCCCGTCGCGGCGTTCTCGATGTCGCATCCGGCTGTGCCGGCACTCTATATAGTGCTGACGCTGGGGCTCACCATGTTCTCTATGCAGCCGGTGCTGATTGCGCTGTCACTTGCGGGCGGGCTGGCGTATGGATTTGCGACGCGTGGGGCTGCCCGCACGCTGGGCGCACTTCGCTGGCAGCTGCCGGTGATTTTGATTATCGCGCTGGTCAATCCACTGTTTAGTGCCTCGGGCTCGACGGAGCTGTTCCGTATTGGCATGCGCGCGGTGTATCTGGAGAGCATGGTATACGGCCTGTGCATGGGCGGGCTGTTTGTGGCGAGCGTGCTGTGGTTTGAGGCCGCGGCGTCGATGCTCGAATACGACAAGGTGCTCGCGCTTTTGGGTAACGCCGCACCGGTGATCGCGCTCATGATCTCGATGTGCATGAGGCTTATCCCGCAGTTTTTGCGCCGCGGCCGTACGGTGCTGGCGGTGCAGGATGCGATTGATGTGCCGGGCCGCGCGCCGGCCGACCCCGTGCGCTCGCGCCTGCGGGCATCGAGTGCATTGATGGGCTGGGGCATGGAAGATTCGTTGGAGCGCGCGGACGCGATGCGCTCGCGCGGGTGGGGCGCCGCGACGCGTCGTACGACGTATGCGCGGTATCGGCTGGGGCGCAGCGACGTTGCCGCGCTGGTTGGGCTTGCGCTGTTTGGTGCTGCCGCGGTGGCGGTGGCGTGGACCGCGACGACGCAGTATTCGTTTTATCCGCAGCTCTCGGTGCCGGCGCCGTGGCCGGGCTATGTCGTGTACGCTGCCTGGATGGTGCTGCCTTGCGCGTTGCACGGGATTGATGAGAAGAGGTTTGGCTGATGGCTCGGTTGGATAGTGGCCCGGTGTCGGGCGCGGCGTGCGGCCCGGATGTGCCGGCAATTGAGGTGCGGAGCCTGAGCTTTGCCTACCCCGGGGCTGATGCTACGGTGCTCGAGGGGCTCGACTGGTCTGTTCCCCAAGGTGCATTTGCGCTGCTTGTTGGCGGTACCGGATCGGGTAAGTCGACGCTGCTGTCGCTGCTCAAGCCCGAGATTGCTCCGGCGGGCGAGCGCACTGGCGATGCGCGCGTGCTGGGCGAGAACGTTGCCGACATGGACGTGCGCGCGTCTGCGGAGCGCGTGGGCTACGTGTTCCAGGATCCCGAGAACCAGATTGTGTGCGAGACCGTGTGGCACGAGATGGCGTTTGGCCTGGAAAACTTAGGCATGTCGCGCGACGAGATGCGCCGCCGTGTTGCCGAGACCAGCTATTTCTTTGGGCTGGAAGATTGGCTTCACCGCGATACTGACACGCTTTCGGGTGGTCGCAAACAGTTGCTGTCGTTGGCGGCCGTGTTGGCGCTCCGCCCGCGCGTGCTGCTGCTCGACGAGCCCACGTCTCAGCTTGATCCGGTTGCGGAGAAGAATTTCCTGCACGCGCTGTTTCGTGTGAATCGCGAGCTGGGCTGCACGGTTGTTGTGGCGACGCATCAGCCGCGGCCGATGCTCGAGTATGCGACGTGTACGTACCGGATTGAGGGCGGTCGCGTGCGCGAGGTGGCGGATATGTCTTCTTTGGGACGCCGAGAATCGCTGTTTTCCGATGACATGTTGGGGTGGGGTGCCATCCGATGTGCAAATAAAGGAGTATTCAGCAGGCGTGAGGACAATTTGGGCTCTCCGGAGCCGCCCGGGGACGTATCGAGCGCGAAAAAAAGTTCGGAATTGGACAAATCGTCCGAATTTGTGGCGCAAACGTCGCTCGAGAACGGCTCGGAAGCCTTCCTGCGCACGGATGGAAGCAGAATACTCCAAAAAATGCACGGCGGGTCGGCTACCACCCTGTCGGAAGGCTGGTTTCGCTACGATCGCGCGGGCGGTTGGGTGCTGCGCGGGCTCGATGCGTCGTTTTCGGCTGGCGCGGTGCATGCGGTTGTGGGCGGTAACGGCTGCGGCAAGTCGACGATGCTTTCGGTGCTGGCCAAGACTGCCAAGCTGCAGCGTGGTCGTATGGTGCGCGGGGCGGCCTCGGCTGCGCTGCTGCCGCAGAACCCCAAGGCCCTGCTGGTTGCCGAGACGGTGCGCGACGAGCTGATGGAATGGGCCTCGACCTGCGGATATGACGAGAACTTGGCGCGGGAGCGTGCGGCGAGCTTGGGGCTGTCGGGTCTGGATGGGCGCCATCCGTACGATCTTTCGGGCGGGCAGCGTCAACTGCTTGCATTGGCAAAACTGCTGCTAATCGGCCCCGAACTGCTATTGCTCGATGAGCCCACCAAGGGTCTAGACCTGTTCAGCCGCCGCATTATCGCCCGCGCCCTGCGTGACCATGCGAAGGCTGGCGGCACCGTCATCATGGCTACGCACGATTTGGACTTTGCCGAGCAGGTAGCCGACGACGTCGCCATGATGTTTGACGGCGAGATTGCCTGCATGGAGCCCCCGGCCGACTTCTTTGCCGACAACGTGTTCTATAGGGCGTGATGGGATGACGGACTGTCGTTTCTCGCGTTTACTCACAAAACTGGAGATCCCGCTGTTGTTGGCGGTGCCGGCGGTGATGGCAGCGGCGTTGCTGGCGGGCGTTGAGCAGGCGGCGCTTGCCATGCTTGTCGTGGTGGCGCTGGTGCTTGCACTGTTCTTTGCGGGTTACGAGGCATCTCGTCCGGGTTTGCGCCAGATTATGCCCACGCTGGTGCTGGCGGCGCTGGCGGCGGCGGGGCGCATCCTGTTTGGGCCCATTCCCGACTTTAAACCGGTGAGCGCCATCGCCATTATCGCGGGGGCGACGCTTGGTCGCCGCAATGGTTTTATGGTTGGCGCGCTGGCGGCGCTGACCAGCAATTTCTTTTTTGGGCAGGGCATGTGGACGCCATGGCAGATGTATGCCTGGGGCCTGGTTGGCTATGTTGGCGGTGCGCTGGCGCATGCCGGTGCGTTCGACCGTGCGGATGGAACCGTGCGCATGCCGGCGCTGATGGCGTACGGCTTTGCTTCGGGTCTGCTGTACGGCGTGGTGATCAACGCGTACGACATTATCGGTTTTGTACAACCGCTCACGTGGGCGGGCGTCGTGGCGCGTCTTGCCACGGCAGTGCCGTTCGATATCACACACGGCCTCGCGACCTGCGTGTTCTTGGCCGCCCTGTACAAGCCTTGGTGCCGTCGCATTAACCGTGTCGTCGTGAAATACGGACTGTAGGGCATTTCGCGTTCCCTCACGAACTTGCGGTGGAATAGTTCTCGTTTTTGGCTATTTGCTGCCCAAACAGGAACTATTCCACCGCAACTTATAGGGGGAGAGGGGTCACATGGTCTGTTTTCCTCTGTCCCCCAGGAATTGCTTGGCGCTAGAGCTCTAGCGTGAGGGTGACGGGGCAGTGGTCGCTGCCGAAGATGTCGCCACGGATACCGGTGTCGCGTACGTTGTCGGCGATTGCGTCGCTTACCAGGAAGTAGTCGATGCGCCAGCCTGCGTTGTTCTTGCGGGCATTAAAGCGGTAGCTCCACCAGCTGTAGACGCCCTCGACGTCGGGGTTTGCCGCGCGCCAAGTATCGGTAAACCCGGCGTTGAGCAGCTCGGTAAACTTACCGCGCTCTTCGTCCGAAAAGCCTGCGTTGCCGCGGTTGGACTTGGGGTTCTTAAGGTCGATCTCTTCGTGCGCCACGTTAAAGTCGCCGCAGGTTACGACGGGCTTGCCGGTTTCGTGCTCAAGCGCGCCCAAAAAGCCGCGATAGGCATCGTCCCAGGCCATACGCACGTCGATGCGCGCGAGCTCATTTTGCGCGTTGGGCGTATAGACGTCGACAAACCAAAACTTGTCGAACTCGAGCGCACAGACGCGGCCCTCGGTTGCGGCTTGGGCAACGAGCTCGGCGGCCTCGCCCTCGCCGGCGTAGGGCAGCAGCGCGTCGGCGCGCAGCACGCGTAGCGGCTCCTGGCGGCTAAAGACCGCGGTGCCCGAATAGCCTTTGCGCTCGGCGTAGCTCCAGGTTTGGTGATAGCCGGGCAGGTCGATATCGACCTGGCCCTCCTGCAGCTTGGTCTCCTGCAGCGCCAGGATATCGACGTCGAGTTCTTGCGCGATCTGGATAAAGCTCGGGTCCTTTTTGAGCGCGGCGCGCAGGCCGTTGACGTTCCACGAGGCGAAAGTGTAAGTCTGAGGCATGGTGTCCTTTCGACGGGGTTGGCAGGCTTAAGATTAGCGCAACAGGGGCGGGGTGGGCTCCGTGCATGCTGACTTAAAGGCCGCATGCTGGGACGTCGCTCAACGCTGCCCGACTAACAAGGACGGAGGACTCATATGACGCAGGCAATATCGGACCCCAGGCAGGCCTCCGCCGCGCTGGCGGATCTGTTTGACACCCACAAGCGCGTGGTCTTCTTTGGCGGCGCTGGTGTTTCCACGGCAAGTGGCATCCCCGATTTCCGCAGCGTGGGCGGCCTGTATCACCAGCAGTTTGCCTATCCGCCCGAGACCATGCTGTCGCATAGCTTTTACGAGGCACATCCTGCGGAGTTCTTCGACTTTTACCGCACCAAGATGATCGCGCTTAACGCTAAGCCTAACCGCTGCCACACCAAGCTGGCCGAGCTGGAGCGCGCCGGCAAGCTCGACGCCGTGGTGACGCAAAATATCGACGGTCTGCACCAGGCGGCCGGCTCGCAGCGCGTGTTCGAGCTGCACGGATCGGTCCATCGCAACATTTGCCAGTCGTGCGGCGCGGTCTATAGCGCCGAGTGGATTTGCTCGCGCGAGCACGAGGACGCCGCGGGCGTGCCTGTGTGTCCTGCGTGCGGCGGGCGCATCAAGCCCGATGTGGTGCTCTACGAGGAGCCGCTCGATGAGCATGTGCTGACCGGTGCCGTTGCCGCCATCGCCGCGGCCGATGCCCTCATTGTGGGCGGGACCTCGCTCGTGGTGTATCCGGCGGCGGGCCTTACGCGTTACTTTACCGGCGATACGCTGGCCATATGCAACCTTGCTCCCACCGATCAGGATGCAAATGCCGACCTGCTGATTTCTTGCGACATCGCGGCCGCGTTTGCGTTCTAGCCCGCGCGCGCGGATACAATAGAAAGACTGAGTGCAAAGCGACCCCGCCGCCAGCTCCCCAGGCTCGGCGGCGTGGGCATTTTAGGAGGATGTTCATGGCGAACGACAGCAAGACATGGCGGTGCGGAAAGTACGAGCTCAGCTTTGACCGTCCGCGCATCATGGGCGTCCTCAACGTGACGCCCGATTCGTTTAGCGATGGCGGGGAGCACTTCGACCCCGATGCCGCCATCGAGTACGGCCTGGCGATGCTCGACGCCGGCGCCGACATCATCGACGTGGGCGGCGAGTCCACGCGCCCCGGCTTTACCCCGGTCAACCCCGACGAGGAGGCTCGCCGCGTGCTGCCCGTGGTGCGCGCGCTGGCCAAGGAGGGCGCCATCGTCTCGATCGACACGCGTCATGTGGCGGTTGCCAAGGCGGCCGTGCGCTGCGGCGCCTCGATCGTCAACGACGTGACCGGCTTCACCGATCCCAAGATGGTCGAGTTCGTTAAGACGAGCACTTGCGGCGTCATCGTGATGCATGCCGGCGAGGTCGCCGCGCCCGTCCGCACGCACGCAACGGTGCAGCTCGATACCTCGGCAGCGGCGTTTGTTGCCGAGAAGGCGCGCGAGGCGGCTGCCGAGGCCGCGCGTGAGGCCGAGAAGCCGGCTCGCCGCCGTCGCGGCAAGTTGCTGGGCGAGCCTAAGCCGGAGGCCAAGCTTCCGGGCGGCGTGGTGCAGCCCTCGTTGCCGTTTGGCGAACCGGAGCCCACGTCCGAGCCTGCAAGCGAGCAGGAGACGCCGGCCGCCGAGCAGGCTGCTGCCGCCGAGACCGTCGCGCCCGCGCCCGAGGCCGCGCCCGCAGCCACCGAGGCCGCATCGGAGTCCAATGACCGCCTGGCCGCCATGATGCGCCGCAGTGCCCGCCGTGAGGAGGCCTATGTGCCCACCTCGCAGCTCCGCCGCTTTACCCTGCCCGATTCGGCGCCCATCATGCGCCGCGTCATGGGCTTTCTGTCCGACCAGGCCCGCACGCTCATCCATGCCGGCGTGTCGCGCGACCGCATCTGCATCGATCCTGGCCCGGGCTTTGGTAAGTCGGCTAACGAGGACATCGTCATCCAGCGCGAGACTGCCAAGATGGCGTCGCTGGGCTACCCGCTCATGTGCGCCGTGTCGCGCAAGCGCTTTGTGGGCGCCGTCTCGGGCGTGACCGAGGCCGCCGAGCGCGATGCCGCTACGTTTGGCGTGTGCCTGGGCGCCATCCAGGCCGGTGCCAACATCGTGCGCGTGCACGACGCCGCGGGTTTTGCGCAGTTCCTGAACGGTTACTGGGCGGTTGCCAAGCCGCAGCCGCGCCGCGCGTTTGTGGCCGTGGGCTCCAACCTGGGGCATCGCTGCGACAACATCCGCGCCGCACGCGAGATGATCGCCGAGATTCCACTCACCTGCGTGTCCAACTCCTCCAAGATTTACGAGAGCGAGCCGGCCTACGAGACGCGCCAGGACGCGTTTGCCAACGCCGTCATCGAGATCAAGACCGAGCTGGCGCCGCTGGTGCTGCTCGATGAGCTCATGAAGATCGAGGCCGAGCTGGGGCGCGACCGCTCCAAGAAGGCCAAGGCCAACGGTCCGCGCACCATCGACCTGGACCTGCTGTGGATGGATGGCGAGACCCACGGCGGCAAAAAGCTGCGCCTGCCGCATCCTCTCATTGGCGAGCGCGACTTTGTGCTGGTGCCGCTCGAGGACCTGATGCACGACCCGGCGCGGTTCTTCCGCTACAACGGTGTCGAGGTCAAGGAGCCCGAGGACCGCGTGGGCCATATCGTTGGCGAATTGGGGCGTATGTAGATGATCGAGATGAATGCTGTTGCCGCCGGCACCGAGCTCGACGCGGCGCGTAACGCGGGCCGCGAGGGCGTGTCCGCGGGCTGGTGCGCGTGGAGCGCGGGCGATGCTTCGCTGACGTTTTCGCTGGTCGTGCGTCCGGATGTGAATATGCACGCCTTCCACGGCCTGCCGTTTGTGGCCGCGATGGGCATGATGGATGCGCTTGTGGGCACAGTGTCGACGCCGGGCCTGGGCCTTGCCGGCAAGGTGGGTATCCGGTGGCCGAGCGATATCGTGTGCGGTGCGCCTGCGTTTGAGACGTCGCTCGCGCGTGTTGCCGTGAACGGCGGTGCCGGTGCCGCGGGCATGTTCGGTGCCGTGACGGTGGATATTGAGCGTTCGGCGTTGAGCGAGCTTGGTGTGGACGTGGCTGACGAAGCGCTGGTCGAGGCGCTGGCCGCCGCCGTGCTGGCCCGCGTGGACGCCTGGGCGGTTGTTGCCAACACGCCGCAAGGCGCCGCAGGGCCGTTGGCCCCCGTGTTGGGCGAGTACTTCGATATGGTGCCGCTGCTCGGTCGCCAAGTTGCGGCGGTGTCGCCCAACGGCTTGCCGCTTGCGGTCGGTGTGTTTGCGGGCCTGGACATCTGGGGTCGCGCGACCATCAAGACCGATGCCGGCGAGCAGGAGTTTCCGCCTGAGGCCGTACGGATTCGCGGACTGTAACGCGAGGCGCCCGCGCTCAAAGACAACGATGACAACGAAGCCCTCTTCGGCCTGTGCCGGGGAGGGCTTTGCGTGACTGCGGGGTAGCACCTCGGACCTATTCCTCAAAACTGAAAATTTTTCGATTTTGAGGAATAGAATTAAGCCAGCTCGGGCTTTTGCGAGGTATATTCGTTGCAGAGCCTATTCCTCGAAACTGAAAAATTTTCGTTTTTGAGGAATAGCGATAAAAGACCGCAGGGAGGCGCCAATGAAACTCATCAATAGAACGTCATACATGGACATGTTGACGAGCCTTATTGGCGTGCCGGACATCAAGGTCATAACGGGCATTCGCCGTGGCGGTAAGTCAAAATTGCGATCGCGTCGAAAATGTTGGTGTAAGGGTGACACCCTAGCGCCCGTTTAACGAAAAACGGCCTTCGTCCTAGAATCTGAAATCACCACAACAACAGGTTCTAGGAAAGGACGAAGACCGCTATGGGAATCTTATCAGACCCGACGCCGGACATGCTCGCCATGCCCCGTTTCGACGACGGCGCCATCGACATGCAGGAGCTGCTCCGCAGACTAGCCGAGCAGGTCGTGAACGCCGTGATGGACGCCGAGGCCGACCAGCTGTGCGGCGGCGGGGCGAACAGCCGAAACGGCTACCGCGAGAGGTCGCTCGCCACCTGCGTCGGCACGCTGACGCTGCGCATCCCCAAGCTGCGCTCCGGCAGCTTCTTCCCTGAGGACGTGCTCGAGCGCTACCAGCGCGTCGACCGCGCGCTCGTGGCCGCCGTGGCCGAGATGTACGCCACGGGCACGAGCACCCGCAAGGTGCAGAGGGTGGCCGAGAAGATGGGCGTCTCCAGGCTCTCGAAGGACCAGGTGAGCGCCATCGCCTCGAGCTTGGACGCAGATATCGAGGACCTATGCGGAAGGCCGCTCGGCGGCTCGCCGGTGCCCTACGTCTGGCTCGACGCGACCTACGTCAAGTGCCGCCGCGAGGGGCGCGTCGCCTCCACCGCCGTGGTCACCGCCATCGGCTGCGATGCGGGCGGCTGGAGGCGCGTCCTGGGCGTCGACGTGGTCGACACCGAGTCCTACGACTCGTGGCTCGCCTTCCTGCGGGCTATCCGCTCGCGCGGGGCGGCGGGCGTGCGGCTCGTCGTCTCGGACGCCCACCCGGGGCTCGTCCGGGCGCTCGGCGAGGTCTTCCAGGGCGCCGCGTGGCAGCGCTGCGCGGTCCACCTCATGCGCGACTGCATGCGCGAGGCCGGCTCCTGGCAGCTCAGGCGCCGCGTGGGCAGGATCGTGTCGCAGGTGTTCCGCGGGCGCGACGCCGCCACCGTGACGGCCATGTACCACGCGGCGTGCGACATGCTGGAGGGTGCTGCCCCAGGGCGGCGGCGGTGCTGGAGGAGGCCGAGCCCGACGCGCTGGCCTACCTCGACTTCCCGCCGACCCACTGGAAGCGCCTGCGCACCAACAACGTGCAGGAGAGGACCAACCGGGAGATAAAGCGCAGGTCGCGCGTCGTGCAGGTGTTCCCCTCCACGGGCTCGCTGGTGCGGCTCGCGGGCGCGGTCATGTGCGAGCAGGACGAGATATGGCAGGAGTCCAGGTACTTCTCGGAGGTGAGGATGAACGAGCTCTACGATGACGGTCGCACTCGGGGAATCGACGGTCCCGTCGAGTGGGCGCGGCTTGAGGCGGAGGCCAGGAAGATGCTCGAGTCCGGCCTCGAGCTTGCGGACAGGGTCGAGGCGGCATAGGATATCAACCGTATTCCAGATTCCAGGACGCCGGGCCGACTCACTTCGGATCGGGCGCTACACCAACTTTCTCGACATTACCAAAATTGCTCGAGGCCCTCCGCGATTACGTGGAGGCAAATCTGTCCAATTCGAATGTCATCCATATCAATTACAACCTCGACGAGTTCGAGGACCTGCTCGAATATCATGCCCTGCTCGCCTATGTAAAAGAGCATCGAGCGTCCGACAAGCAAAACTTCCTGCTTATCGATGAGGTTCAGATGTGCGACGGCTTTGAACGCGCGATCAACAGCCTCCATGCATCCGAGCAGTACGACATTTTCATTACCGGATCGAACGCCTTTTTGCTGTCGAGCGATCTGTCGACGCTCTTTACGGGGCGTACGTTCGAGATCGAGGTTTTCCCATTCTCGTTTGAGGAGTATCGTCTCTATGGCGACGAGGGCGATGTCGACCGCGACTTCGATGAGTACGCGAGAACCGGCGGTATGTCCGGCTCTTACCCTTATCCACTGCAGGAGCAGCGCTATCAATATCTCTCCAATGTCTTTAAAACGCTCATCGTGAGGGATATCGTGCAGCGGCATAACGTGAGAAACGAATCGGCGCTGCTGCGCATTGCCGATTACATGATGGACAACGTTTCCAACATTACGTCGGCACGCAACATTACTGATGCATTAAATGCGGATGGGCTAAAGATTACGAACAAGACGGTCGGCACGTACATGGGGTACCTGTGCGATGCGTTTGCCTTCTATAAAGTTCGTCGGTACGACATTCGCGGCAAAAAATACCTTAAGAGCGGCGAGAAATATTACCTGGCAGACCACGCGTTCAAATACGCACTGCTCGGTACACGTGATATGGATTGGGGACGCGTATACGAGAACATGGTGGCCATCGAGCTGCTGCGCCGCGGATACGAGGTATACGTCGGTGTGCTCTATAAAAAGGAAATTGACTTTATAGCAATCAAGCGAAGCGAGAAGCTCTACATTCAGGTGAGCGACGACATCAGCTCGGATAAGACATTTGAACGCGAGATTTCGCCACTGCTGAGCATTGGCGACGCGTACCCCAAGATGATTCTCGCCCGAACGCATCACGAGGCCACGGACCGCAATGGGGTGCAGATCGTGGACCTGGCGAGGTGGCTATGCGGCGAGGCGTAGCAGAAAGCCTATTCCTCAAAACTGATAAATTTTCGATTTTGAGGAATAGGACCGATGCGTTGCCTAGTTCGCCGCTCGCGTTCGTGCTCGACTTAAGCCCCTGCTCTATCCCAGCTCCTGCATACGGCGGTAGATTTCGCAGATACCCTTGATGGTGAGCTGTCCGTCGACCACGTCGAAGGCATCGGTCGAATCGGCGACGATGCTGGCGAGACCGCCCGTGGCGATAACGGTGGCATCCTCGCGGCCCAGCTCGCGCTTCATGCGCGCGACCAGGCCCTCGGCCATGGCGGCGGCGCCCGTTACGGCGCCCACCTTGATGCACTCCTCGGTATCGCGGCCGATGGCGTGCTCGGGCGCCTCGAGCGGAACGCTGGCGAGCTTGGCGGCTCGGGCGGCGAGCGCGTCCATCGAAATGCGGATGCCCGGCGCAATAGCTCCACCAATGTAATAACCGTCCTCATCGATGACGTCGATATTGGTCGCGGTGCCAAAGTCCACCACGATTGCCGGCGCGCCGTAGAAGGTCTCGGCCGCAACGGCGTTAGCGACGCGATCGGCGCCTACGGCCTGGGGACGCGCCGCGCGCAGCTTGGTCACCGCGGCCGTCTGCGGCCCGATAACGATGGCGTCCGCGGCAATGCGGTCGGCCACAGTGTGCCACTCGCGCGAGAGCTGCGGCACCACGCCGGCGAAGGCGACCGCGTCGACCGCGTCGAGCGAGAGGCCGTACATCTTAAAGAAGCCCATCAGGCGCACATGGATCTCGTCGGCGGTATAGGAGCGGTCGGTGGGCATGCGCCACGACTGCACAAGCTCGTCTCCGTCAAACAGGCCCATGGCCGTCTGCGTGTTTCCCATATCGATAGCGAGCAGCATGTCTACTCCCGGTGTTGGCATAAAAGGACGCGTACCATTGTATACGCGCCGTCGACGGCGCTCGGCCGCGATTCGTTTACGGTGATAGGGGCTGAGGGGTTTAAATATGAAGGAATTATGCTCTACGAGATTTTCCTTGCCGTTTACCGAACTCCCGCGTAATATTCTTTTTTGCGCACATGAGGCGCCCAGACATTGCGGGGTGGAGCAGTCTGGTAGCTCGCCGGGCTCATAACCCGGAGGTCGTAGGTTCAAATCCTGCCCCCGCGACCAAGAACTTGCAGCTCGTCGGCCTAGCCGGCGAGCTTTTTTGTTATTTCGGGACCGTATTTTCGGTCCAATTCTCGGCCTCTCAAACAAAATCTCGATCTGTAACATCTAGACCCGATTTGGGCGGCTAGGTGTTACAGACCGAGATATACCGGTGGGTTGGGTCGTGTTTGTCTAAATCTGTAACACGAGGGACGGATTTTGCCGAGTTGTTGTTATAGATTGAGATTTTCTAGCAGGCGGGTTTGGTTTGTCTCGATCTGTAACAGTAAGACCCGGTTTTGCTGAGTTGTTGTTACAGATCGAGACAAACCGACAGGCCGCCCCGCCCCATCCAGCTGCCGCTACCTGCTATCCGCCGATTTTCGTTGCGCTGTTGTATTCCCATGCCATATCCTCTAGACAACTACGCGGCATCATCGCCGCCGCGCCTACAAGAGAGGAATGTCCATGACCGCACCTGCATCCAAGCTGCTCCAGCCCATTACGGTTGGCCCCCTTGAGCTCAAAAACCGCATTATGTTCCCGCCGCTGACCACCGGCTACGAGGAGCGCGACGGCTCCATTGGCGAGCGCAGCCTGGCTTTTTACGAGCGCCTGGCCCGTGGCGGCGTGAGCTACATCGTCATCGGCGACGTTGCTCCCGTCATGACCGCAAGCCCCACGCCCAAGCTGGCGACCGACGCCCAGATCCCCACGTTTAAGGCCCTGGCCGACGCCGTCCACAAGCACGGCGCCAAGGTCGCGCTGCAGCTGTTCCACCCCGAGTACGACGTGCCCGGTGTCGGCCGCATGGTCATGGGATCCATGGCTGCCGCCAAGGCCGCGCAGGAGGCCAAGGCCGCCGGCGACGAGGAGACCTTTGCCGCCAAGATGGCCGAGTCCAACGAGATCCGCAACCAGGCCTACGCCAAGCTGCATCACGACATGCAGCACTTTGTGAACGAGGCGAGCGTAGAGCAGCTCACCCAGATCAAGGAGGCCATCGCTGCCTCGGCCGCTCGTGCGCAGCAGGCTGGCATCGACGCCATCGAGGTCCACGGCGACCGCCTGGTGGGTTCGCTGTGCTCGGCCATCCTCAACCAGCGCACCGACGAGTACGGTGGTTCGTTCGAGAACCGCGTTCGCTATGCGCTGGAGGTCGTCGCTGCCATTAAGGAAGCCGCGCCGCAGCTGATGGTGGAGTACAAGCTCCCCGTGATCATGGAGAACCCCGACGGTACGCCGCGCGGCAAGGGCGGCCTGCAGCCCGACGAGGCCTGCGAGTTCGCCAAGCTGCTCGAGGGTGCGGGCATCGACATGATCCAGGTTGCACAGGCCAACCACACTGGCAACATGGGCGATACCATTCCGCCCATGGGCGCCATGCCCTACAACTGGACGCTGCCGGTGGCCGAGCGCGTCAAGGCCCTGGTCTCCGTGCCGGTGGCAACCGTCGGCCGTGTTGTCTCGGTCGAGGCCGGCGAGAAGATTCTGGAAGACGGCGCCGCCGACATCATCGCCTACGGCCGCTCGCTCATGTGCGACCCCGACATTGCACTGAAGGCCGCCACGGGTGAGCCCATCCGCGAGTGCCTCAACTGCAACAAGGGTTGCGTCGATGCGATTCAAAACCGCAAGTACATTTCGTGCGTGCTCAATGCCGAGAACGGCGACGAGGCGACCATCGCCATCAAGCCGGGCGAGGGCGACAAGAAGATCGCCGTGGTGGGCGGCGGCATCGCCGGCCTGGAGGCCGCGCGCGTGGCGGCCAAGCGCGGCTACGACGTGACCGTCTACGAGGCGAGCGATCACTTGGGCGGTCAGATTGTGCTGGCGGCCGCGCCTCCGCGCAAGGACGAGATCATGCGCTCGGTCGAGTACTACGAGAAGATTCTGCCTGGCCTGGGCGTGAAGGTTGAGCTCAGCCACGTCGCTAGCCCCGCGGACCTCAACGCCGCCGACGCTGCGATTGTGGCTGTGGGCGCACACGACGTGGTCATCCCCGTTCCGGGCGCCGACTCGGAGAAGGTCGTCTCGAGCTGGGACGTGCTGGCCGGCAAGGCGGAGCTCAGCGGGCGCGTCGCCGTCATTGGCGGTGGCCTGGTGGGCACCGAGACTGCCGAGTACCTGCTGCAGCATGGCTGCGAGGTGGCGATCGTGGAGATGCTCGACAAGATCGCCGCGGGCGAGTCCGAGACCATTCTGCCGCTGATTATGAGCGACTTTGCCGAGCACAACGTGGAGCAGCACGTGAAGACCCGCCTGACCGCCATTACCGACGAGGGCGTGGAGGCCGTGCGCACCACCGAGGACGGCGCCGAGGAGCCGGTAAATATCGCCTGCGATTACGTGGTGATGGCCGTGGGCTCCAAGGCCAACGCGTTTGACCTGGACGGCGTGACGGTGCCCGTGACCTGCGTGGGCGACTGCTCGGGCGAGCGCACCGCCGACATTGCGAGCGCCATCCGCACGGCGTATCACGCGGCCAACGAGCTGTAGTTGAGCATCGCGGCCAGGCGGGGCGGTAGCACGGATTCGTCTCGCCCGGCTGTGTCCCGTCGGGTGTCAACCGGTGCGGGGCCTGCAAGCGCAGCAGGTCCCGCCCTTTTTGTTTTGCTCCGGTGGATGGCAATGCGCGGTAATCATGAGGAGTGAGGGCGTCTACTACCTTGCAGATCACTCAAAATTATTGGGGGAGGGGTTAATAACTATATCCTCTATACCAAAGGACATAAAGAGATGCCAATTTTGTTGACAAGCGAATGACGATTAGCTGTGAGTCAGCTACCAGCGTAAATAATCGATAAAGATATGTCGTAATTTGGTGCCAAATGCCCAGATAATGCCGCGTCTATTTTAATTAACTGCTTTGAGCAAACAGTAAAATGCTACTATCTAACTTGCACGTAAGAAGGCAGATTAACGGTTAAGGCTAAGAAGTGGCAGGTATGTCGGAAGCAACTAGGACTCGCACGCATGCGCCCGAGGTTAGGCAGCGCGCCGTCGAGATCCTCCAAGAGGGGGTCGGTCATCGCGCCCTCGCCGCGGAGCTTGGCATTCCCCAGGCCACGGCTCGTCAGTGGGCCCGCGCGTATGCCGTGGGCGGTGCCGACGCCGTTCTCAATGCCGGTTCGCATCATCACACCTATTCGTACGAAGTTAAGCTCGCCGTGGTCAAGGACCGCTTGGAAAACGGCTTAACGGTTCGCGAGGCCATGATCAAGCACAAGATTCCCAGCGAGTCTTCGGTCAAGGCTTGGTGCCGCCAGTATCGCGAGAGCGGTGAGTCCGCGCTGGTTGATAAGCCGCGCGGTCGCAAGCCGCGCGTTAAAAAGGCGGAATAGCGAACGAGATGGTGCGCCCACAGGGGCGCATTTTTCTTGCCGCCCCTCTACTCCAATGCGGACAGACTCCTTGCCCCGTACGCCTAAAACTCCCCAGTTGACCGAAAACCCGCTGCCGCTACTCATCAATTGAGCTATAACGTTAAACAATTGCAGCGTTTTTGCATGGGGGAGTGATGGTATGACGCTACTGTATTTCCTTACCCTGTTTCCGCTGGTACCGGCGCTGGGCATGCTGCTCGCGCGCGGTGACCGCGCTCGCGATGCGGTGGGGCTCATAGGCTCCGGCATTATTATGGCGGTGACAGTTGTAGTCGCCGTCATGTTTTTTGGCACGGGTCCGCAGAGCTTTGAGGTTGCCCCCGGCACCTCGCACGTGCTTTCGATCATCAGCTCCGTCATCGATGTGATCCTGTGCGCCGTCATCCTGTACAACGCGCACAAATATAAGAACATGCTCACCACGGTGCTCGGCGTGGTGCAGCTGGTGGGTTCGGTCGCCTTTGCGGCCATGACGCTGCCTGCGGCAGAGGCCGTCACCGCCACGCCGCTCTACCTGGATTACATGAGCGTGATCATGGTGCTTGCCGTCGGCATTGTCGGCAGCCTCATCTGCGTGTACGCCCTGGGCTACATGAAGGACTTCCAGGCCCATGACGAGCACGAGGCCGCGCTGCGCGGGCAGACCGCGCCCGACCGTCGCCCGCAGTTCCTGGCGCTTATGTTCCTGTTCCTCTCGGCCATGTTCGTCATCGTGACGAGCGACAACCTGGAGTGGCTGTTCTGCGGCTGGGAAATCACCACCGTGTGCTCGTTCCTCATGATTGGCTACACGCGCACGCCCGAAGCCATCAAAAACGCCTTTACCCAGATCATCCTCAACATGCTGGGCGGCATCGCGTTTTTGGCCGGACTTATGTACCTGCACGTTAACGGCATGCCGCTGACCATCTCGGGCATGATCGAGCTTTCCGGCGCCGGAACCGCGCAGTCCGCGCTGCTGGTGATGCCGGTCATCCTGTTGTCGCTCGCCGCACTCACCAAGGCCGCACAGATGCCGTTCCACACTTGGCTGTTGGGTGCTATGGTTGCCCCCACTCCCACGAGCGCCCTGCTGCACTCGTCCACCATGGTCAAGGCCGGCGTGTTCCTGATGGTCAAGCTCAGCCCGCTCTATGCCATCTATCCCGTGACTGGCTTTATGGTCACGAGTGTGGGTGCCATCACGTTTTTGCTCGCTGCCCTCATGGCCATCTCGCAGAGCAACGCCAAACGCGTGCTCGCGTACTCCACCATTTCCAACTTGGGCCTCATCAGTGCTTGCTTGGGTGTCGGCGCGCCCGAGGCCGTATGGGCGGCCATCTTCCTGATCCTGTTCCACACGGTGGCAAAGTCGCTGCTGTTCCTGTGCGTGGGCACGGCCGAGCATCATATCGGCAGCCGCAATATCGAGGACATGGACGGTATGTTCAGCCGCATGCCGCACCTGACGCGCCTGATGATGCTGGGCATCATGGGCATGTTTGTGGCGCCGTTTGGCATGCTCGTGTCCAAGTGGGGCGCTCTGGTGGCGTTCGCGCAGACCGGCAACGTGCTCATGATCATGGTGCTTGCCTTTGGCTCGGCCGCGACGTTCTTCTTCTGGGGCAAGTGGCTTGCCAAGCTTTCGGGCGTCGACCCCACGGCTCAAAACGTTGAGGTCAATGTCCATAAGACCGAATGGATGGCCCTCAACACCATCGCCGCGCTGCTGATTCTGTGCTGCGTGGCGTTCCCGGTTATCTCGAGCGGTCTGGTGTCGCCTTACTTGGCCATGGTGTTTGGCCGCGTGCCGTACGTTATTGGCAAGGACGCCATGTACCTGATGGTGGTTATCGTGGCGTTTATCGCCGTGGTGCTGCTGACTTCATTCCGAGTGAGCAACAAACCGCATGTAAACGTATATCTTTCGGGCGTGGGAACCGACAAATATCGCCATTTCCGCGGCTCGATGGGGCACGAGGTGAAGGCCGAAAAGCGCAATTGGTACTCGGAGGACGCCCTCGGCGAGAAGCGTATTGGCCCCGCGGGTAGCGTCGTGTGCTGCAGCATTATCTTGTTTGCGCTGCTGTGTTGCGCGTGGATTGGGCCCGAGCGGCTTGCCATGAGTGCGCCCTCGGTGCTGCGCGGCAAGTATTTTGAAGGCTCGGGCGTCGTGGGCATCTTTATGGGCACCGTGGCGTTTGCCTTGATTGCGCCGCTTGTGGGCGGTTTGATTGACGGCCTTGACCGTAAGCTTTCGGCCCGCATGCAGGGCCGTGTGGGTCCGCGTCTGCTGCAGCCCTTCTACGACGTTGCCAAGCTGCTGCGCAAGGCCCCCGCCAGCGTAAACACCATGGACGACACCTATATGGCGTGCGCGCTCATCTTTACCGTCGTGGGCGGCGGCATCTTTGTGTCGGGCTCCAACACGCTGCTGTGCGCTTTTATGGTGACGCTCGCCGCGATCTTTGTGGTGTTGGCGTCCGCCTCGACGCAAAGCCCGTTTGCCCAGGTTGGCGCCGATCGCGAGCTGCTGCAGGTCATGAGTTACGAGCCCGCCGTTCTGCTGATGAGTGTGGGCCTGTACCTTGCCACCGATAGCTTCGATTCCATCGCCGTGACGGGGCAGTCGGCCCCCATCATCGTGTACAGCGCGCCCATTTTCCTCGCGCTGCTCGCGGTGCTCACCATCAAGCTGCGCAAGTCGCCGTTCGATCTTTCGTACTCGCATCACGCGCATCAGGAGATCGTCCAGGGCGTCGCCACCGAGATGAGCGGCGGCACGCTGGCCAAGATGACCCTTATGCACTGGTGCGAGACCGTGCTGTTTTTGATGTGGGTGGGCATGTTCTTTGTTTGGGACAACCCGGTGAGCTGGCTGGTCGCCCTGGTCGTGATGGCTGCGACGTATTTTGTCGAGGTGCTGATCGACAACACCTTCGCACGCAGCACCTGGCGCAGCTGCTTTAAGCTCGGCTGGGGCGTGGCGCTGGTGTTTGGCCTGCTCAACCTTATGCCCATCCTCGTCGACGTGTTTATTTAGGAGGCGGCATCCATGGATCATAAAATGTCGCGCTCGCCGTGGGTTATTCATTACGACGGCTCGAGCTGCAACGGATGCGATATCGAGGTGCTGGCCTCGCTCGCGCCACTGTTCGATGCGGAGCGCTTTGGCGTGGTCAACACCGGCAACCCTAAGCATGCGGATATCTTTTTGGTGACGGGGTCGGTCAATGCCCAGAACCTGCCCGTCGTGCGCCAGATCTACAACCAGATGCTCGAGCCCAAGTGCGTGGTGGCCTGCGGCATCTGCGCGTGTTCGGGCGGCGTGTTCCGCGATGCCTATAACGTGATCGGCGGCGTGGACCGCGCAATTCCCGTGGACGTGTACGCGCCCGGGTGCGCCATTCGCCCCGAGACCGTGATCGATGCCATTGTGGAGGCGTGCGGCATCCTGGATCAGAAGGAGGCCGTGATGCGCGCCGGCGGCGATCCGCTTACCGTGGGCGGTGCCGCTGCCTGGGACGGTGGCGTTGAGCTGGGCGAGGACGGGTTTGTGGCTGCGGGGGCCGGGGCTGACGATGCGCCTGCTGGGACGTCCGCGGCCGGCGACGCGCCCGTCGCTGCAAAGGAGGCCGAGTAATGCAAAAGGCTATCTATACCACCGTCGGGATCGATGAGCTCCTGTCGCATGTCCAGGCTCTCAAGGGCGTCGGCGCGCGCTTTGTGCAAATGCACGCTGAGCGCAACGTCGACGACGGCTCGTATCGCTTGGTCTATACGTTTATCAACGTTCATGCTGCTCAGGAGCATATTGCGCAGGACGGCAGCTATGCGATTGAGAACCTGGTGGTTGAGGGAATTGATCAGTACCAGGAGATTCCGTCCATCAGCTCGTATTACCCGGCGGTGTTCCCGTTTGAGAACGAAGCGCACGACCTGTTTGGTCTTGCCATCACCGACATGCAGATCGACTTTAAGGGCTTTTTCTACCAGGTTTCGACTGCCGAGCCCATGAGCGTTATCACGCCCGAGGTGAAGGCCGCGCGCGAGAAGGCCATGAAGGTCCGTGCCGCCGCCGAAGCCAAGGCGCGCAAGGCCGCTGCCGAAAAGGCCGCCGCCGCTGCGGCTGCTGCAGGGGAGGGCGCTGCGAGCGCCGGCGATGCCGCGGGCGCCGCTGCTCAGCCCGCTGCGGCTGCCGGCTCCGATGCTCAGCACGATGAGGCTGCTGCGAAGGCCGCGCTCAAGGCTGCCGAGATGGAGGCAAAGCTCGCTGCCATGGATCCCGAGAAAGCAGCCAAGGTCCGCGCGGCGCTTGCCGCCAAGGCCGCCCGCGACAAGCAGAAAAAGGAGGCGTAAGGCCCATGGCACATCGCTCCGTCATTCCGTTTGGCCCGCAGCACCCGGTGCTGCCCGAGCCGCTTCATCTGGACCTGGTGATTGAGGACGACCGCGTTCTCGAGGCAATTCCGCAGATCGGCTTTGTGCACCGCGGACTCGAGAAGCTCACCGAAAAGCGCGACATGCACCAGTTTGGCTACATCGCCGAGCGCATCTGCGGCATTTGCGCCGTGGGCCACAGCTGCGGCTATGCCAGCGCCTGCGAGCGCATGCTCGACATCGAGGTGCCCGGCCGCGTGCAGTATATCCGCACCATTTTGCACGAGCTTTCGCGCATCCACTCGCATCTGCTGTGGCTGGGCCTGCTCGCCGACGCCTTTGGTTTTGAGGCGTTGTTCTATCGTTCGTGGACCCTGCGCGAGCAGATTCTCAAGATCTTTGAGAGCACTTGCGGCGGGCGCGTGATTCTGTCGATTAACGAGATCGGCGGTCTTAAGCACGATATCGAGGACTCCGAGCTGGCGGGCATTGTCCAGACGCTCGATGCCATGCGTCCTGACTACGAGGCCCTGGTGCATACGTTTTTGGACGACAACAGCTGCGGCGAGCGCCTGCATGGCGTGGGCGTGATCAGCAAGAAGGATGCGCTGGAGCTTTCGATGGTCGGCCCGTTCGGTCGCGCCTCGGGCGTGGATTACGACGTGCGCATGTTCGGCGACGGTGCCTATGCGGATCTGGCCGCGTTTGAGCCCATCGTTGCCACCGACGGCGACTGCTATGCCCGCTGCCAGGTGCGCTGTGCCGAGGTCACGCAGGCCATGGACATCATCAAGGAGCTTGTGGGCAAGATACCGCACGACGGAATCGGCGGGCGCACCAAGCTCACGCCGGCTGACGGCGCGCGCGGCGAGGTTGTGATTGAGCAGCCGCGCGGCGAGGCGTATTACTATGTGCGCGGCAACGGCACCAAGAACCTGGACCGTTTCCGCGTGCGCACGCCGACGTCGCAAAACCTGGCTGGTCTGACGCATGCGCTGCAGGGCGTGCTCCTTGCCAACGTGCCCATGATTATCCTGACCATCGACCCTTGCATCAGCTGCACGGAAAGGTAGGCGCGGCATGAGTTTACTGACATTTGCCAAGACGGCCTTGGGTTCTATGGTCAAGCAGCCGGTAACGGTGTGCTACCCGCAGGAGGAGCTGACGGCGCCCGAGCGCTTGCGCGGACATATCGTCAATGATATGGACGTGTGCATCTGCTGCGGCATGTGTGCGCGCCGCTGCCCGGCGGGCGCGCTCGCGGTCGATCGCAAGGGCGGTACCTGGTCGATCGATCCGTACGCCTGCGTGGTGTGCGGCGAGTGCATCGAGAGCTGCCCCAAACACTGCCTGACTATGGACACCGCCCGCACTCCAGTCGCAGCGGACAAGACTCCCACGGTAGAAACCAAGCCGGAATAGCGCTGGAACAGAGCTGGAATAGGGGCCGGTGGGGCAAGAATGCCCCACCGGCCCCGCGCTTAAACGCGCGGTTGTGCCGTCGCGAACAAAACTATGCCGGATTACGGGGCTGGATAGCGAACCTCCGACCATACGGAAAATCGCAAAAACAAAACCACAGGTAGATAGCCTGCCGTTTTTCAAAAAATGGAGGTATGGATAAGGGTCCCGACATTAGCCCCGTAATCCAGCACAGTTTTGAAATGGCACCATATCCGTAACAGCCCCTGATCCCCCAAGGACGGAGGAAAGTGGGTCATTTTTGCCTGATGGCTCCGAGTCGCACCCGTTTTCCTGCGAAAACGCCGTGTCTCAACTTTGGTGAGACATTTGTCTCACGCCCAAAACCGAATCTGGAACGTGTGTCACCTGCTCAAATTGTGTCTCATTCCGTAACTTTAGGCTGATGCAAGGTCTGAGCCTGCGAGAAGGGAGACGCGATGAGTAAGTACACGAGGGGTCTCTTGGCGGTGATACTGGCCGTAGTGCTGGTATTGCCGGCTGCAGCATTTGCCATGCTGCCCGAGGCCAACGCCAGGTCCAGCACAGGAATGGACGGACCGGAAGCGACAAAGATAGTCGACCACGACACCAGCAACCATTGGAAGTTCTGGGCGGGCGGCTATGACGGCGGCAAGGTCACGACGCAAAACGTCGGCCGAATTTGGACGGATAAGACGGTCCAAGCAATCGATGACGGGAAATCGGACTTTTTGACTACGCTTTCGGCGATGTCTTCGACATCCGATACGACGTCGCTGGTTTCCAAGCCGCTCGACATCGTGATGGTGCTCGATGCCTCTGGCTCAATGGATGATCCTATGGGTGGTAAAGGGTCCCCTAAGCGTATCGTTGCGCTCAAGAATGCTGCCAACCACTTTATCGACACCATTGCCGAGCAAAACAAGAACGTTAAGGACGCGAGCAAGCAGCACCAGGTTGCCATCGTAAAGTTTGCGGGCAAGAAGAGCGATAAGGTTGGTAATGATACCTATCGCGACGACGGCAACACCTACAACTACTCCCAGACCATGTTGGGCCTCACGGTCTGCAAGGATGGGGGCGCAAAGAGCCTCAAGAACACGGTTAATTTAATCGAGCCTGCTGGCTCTACTCGTGCCGACTATGGCATGGACCTGGCCAAGGGCATTGCTGGTCGTGAAGACGCCCAGAAGATCGTTGTGTTCTTCACCGATGGCTCTCCTACGAGTTCTAATGGTTTTGAGGCCGAGGTTGCTAAGGATGCCATCAATATCGCCAAGACCATAAAGAGTGGCGGGGCGACCATTTATACCATCGGTATCTTCAACGGTGCGAAGCCGGGCGACGATCCAACAAGCAGCCGCACGAGCAACGAGAATAAATTCATGCATGCCGTGTCGAGTAACTATCCGGATGCCACATCGTCCGTAAGCCATGGCTTTTTTGGAACTGAGAAGTGGAATGTCAATTTCGGCAACCCCGTTGCCGGTGCTAGCTACTACAAGTCGGCGACCAACGCCGCCGAGCTTGATCAGGTCTTTAAGGACATCTCGAGTGCCATTACGTCGGGCAAGGGTTTCCCGACCAAGGTCGAGGGCAACAATCCCAACGGTTCCGGCTACATCACATTCGAGGACGAGCTGGGCGCCTTTATGCAGGTCGATAGCTTTACCGGTGCCGAGTACAACGGCAAGACCTATGGGGCCGCCACCAAGTCGACCGATGGCAATATCGATACCTATACGTTTGATGGCGAGCTCGCCCATCTCGTAATTACGGTTGATTGCGCGGACGAGAACAATCCGCAGCGCGGCGACATCGTGACGGTCAAGGTCCCCGCATCGCTCATTCCGCTGCGCCGTTTTACCGTTGACGAGTCTGCGGGCACGTTTGTGGTTGACTCCACGGATGCCATCTCGCCTATCCGCGTTGCGTATGCATCGAGCGTAAAGGCTATTGCACGCAAAAACCTGTTTACTCCCAATAACGTACCGGGACTGCAGGATTACATCAATGAGCACAAGGACGCCGATTCCAATACCGTTAGCTTCTGCGCCAACAAGTGGACCGGCGACGATGCGGGCGATACGGTCGCAAGCTTTGAGCCTGCTGCTACGAACAGCTACTACTACTTCCAAAAGCTAACGCCCGTCTACACAGACGCGGCTTGCACCAAGCTCGCAACGGAAAAGCCTTCGGGCTCTAAGACCTATTGGTACAAAGATGAGTTTATGGCGCAGAACTCGTCGGGCGCGCCGTACGATGATTCCGTTTCGATCCCGGTTAAGGGAAGCGAGCTCGAAAACTTTGAAGGTGCTTTGGTAAAGGATGGCGATCACTGGTCGATTAAGGCTGGCACCGCGCGCCTCGCCTTTATCAACCAGCTTCACACCACCAAGGAGCGTGTGGGCGGAAACCCGACGGACACCGCACGCGACGTGATCAATCCCCAGTGGAACAACACGAAGGTTGTTTCTGGTGCGACGAAGGTCAATGTCTACCTGGGCAATAACGGCAAGATTAGCTTTACGCTTAATACCACGCCGACAACGTTGACAACTGCCGACTTTGGCCTGACCAAGGTGCTCGAGGGCCGCGACTGGACGGATGAGGACAAGTTTGAGTTTGGCCTGACGTCCGAGGACAACGCCCCGATGCCCAGGTCCACGACTGCGTTTGCAACCAAGGGCCATGCGGACATTAGCTTTGGCGAGATTGCCTATGACAAGCCGGGCACGTATGTCTACAAGGTTAGCGAGAAGCATGCCGGGACCACGGTCGACGGCATCGCCTACAGCAAGAACGTTGCAGAGTTCACCGTAACGGTGACACCCAACGCAAAGGGAAAGCTCGAGGCTTCTGTGAAGAAGACCTCGGGCGAGGTCGAGTTCAAGAACACCTATACCGCCAATCCCGCTGAGTCGAGCGTCACCGATCAGATTACAGTTACCAAGGTCCTGACCGGCCATAAGCTCCAGGACAATGAGTTCTCCTTTGAGCTCGTTGAGGGTGAGGGCGAGGACGCGTCGGTTGTCGAAACCGTTAAGAATGATGCCAACGGCAACGTTGCGTTCAGCGCCATCAAGTACACCGAGATCGGTCAGCACATCTATACGCTGCGCGAGGTCAAGGGCAATGCCGGCGGCATCGCCTATGACAAAACCGTCTATACCGTCGTGACGACCATCGCCGACAATGGCAAGGGCCAGCTTGTGGCCACGCATAAGCTGAAGGGCGCCGAGGACGTCAAGAAGATTGAGTTCAAGAACTCCTACACCGTGACGCCCAAGAGCTCCAGCGTCACCGACCAGATCACCGCGACCAAGTCCCTGACCGGGCGCAAGCTTGCCGCCGGCGAGTTCTCCTTCGAGCTTGTCGAGGGCGACAAGGTCGTCGCCACCGGCACCAACGACGCCAGCGGTAACATCACGATGGGCACCGTCAAGTATGACAAGGCCGGAACGCATACCTACACACTGCGCGAAGTCAACGGCGGAACCACCAGCAAGGGCATCGCCTACGACGGCAAGACTTACACCATCGTGACCACCATCACCGATGAGGGCGACGGCACGCTCAAGGCCGAGCATGTCCTGAAGGATGCCAAGGCTGCCGAGTTCAAGAATTCCTACAATCTGACCCCCACTGAGTCCAGCGTCACCGACCAGGTCAAGGCGACCAAGTTCCTGACCGGGCGCGCGCTTGCCGCCGGCGAGTTCTCCTTCGAGCTCGTCGAGGGCGACAAGGTCGTCGCCACCGGCAAGAACGCCGCTGACGGCACGGTTGTCATGGACAAAATCACTTACGACAAGCCCGGCAAGCACACCTACACGCTGCGCGAGGTCAGGGGCAACGTCGGTGGTATCACCTACGATGCCGCGACCTACACCATCGAGACTGTCGTCAAGGACAACGGCGACGGCACGCTCGGCGTAGAGCATAAGCTGAAGGGCGCCGACGAGGCGAAGTTTACCAACTCCTACGAGCCTGGCTCCAAGAGCTCCAGCGTCACCGACCAGATTACCGCGATCAAGTCCTTGGACGGCCGTGACCTCAAGGCCGGCGAGTTCCGTTTTGAGCTCGTCGAGGGCAATAACGTAGTCGCCACCGGCACCAACAATGCCGACGGCAAGATCGTGATGGATTCCGTCACCTACACCGCGGCTGGCGAGCACACCTACATGCTGCGCGAGACCAAGGCCGGCGCCACCGAAAACGGCATTACCTACAGCACCTCTGAGTACACTATCGTGACCATCGTCAAGGACAACGGCGACGGCGCCCTTAGCGTGGAGCACAAGCTGCAGAACGCCGACGAGGCGATCTTCGAGAATACCTACACGGTGGCCCCCAAGAGCTCCAGTGTCACCGACCAGATCACCGCGACCAAGTTCCTGACCGGGCGCGACCTCAAGGAAGGCGAGTTCTCCTTCGAGCTCGTCGAGGGTAACGATGTCGTCGCCACCGGCAAGAACGACGCCCGCGGCAAGATCACGATGAGCCCCATCGAGTACACCGCTGCCGGCAAGCACACCTACACGCTGCGCGAGGTCCCGGGCGACGCCGGCAACGGCATCACCTACGACGGCAAGACCTACACCATCGAGACGACCGTCACCGACAACGGCAAGGGTGAGCTCGTGGTAAAGCATGAGCTGAATGGAGCCGACGAGGCGAAGTTCAACAACAGCTACAAGCCGAATCCTGGCGAGTTCAGTGTCACCGACCAGGTCACCGCGACCAAGTTCCTGACCGGGCGCGACCTCAAGGACGGCGAGTTCTCCTTCGAGCTCGTCGAGGGCGAGGGCGAGGACGCCAAGGTCGTCGCCACCGGCACCAACAATGCCGAAGGCAACATCACGATGAACGCCGTGAAGTACACCGAGGCCGGCAAGCATACCTACACGCTGCGCGAGGTCAACGGCGGAACCACCAGCAAGGGCATCACGTACGGCGACGCCAAGTACACCATCGAGACCACCATTACCGACAAGGGCGATGGCACGCTCAAGGCTGAGCATGTCCTGAAGGACGCCACGGCTGCGACCTTCAAGAACACCTACAGCGTGACCCCGCTCGACGCAGAGCTCGACTTTGATCTGAGTAAGGCTATCGACGGTCGCGACTGGACGGACTCCGACGAGTTCAGCTTTACCATCACCGCCGCCGAGGGCACCCCGCTGCCCGATCCTGCAACCGTGACCGTGAACAAGCACGATGCGAAGGATGGCATCGCTGCCGTCAAGTTCGGCAAGATCCGCTACACGGCTGCCGGAACCTACACGTACGAGATCCGCGAGAACGCGGGTAACGCGGCCGGCATGGCGTATGACGGGCATGTCGCGACCGCCGAAGTGACCGTGACTGAGGACGGCGAGGGCAAGCTGACCGCCAATGTCACCAAGAAGGAAAACGGACGCTTCACCAACACGTACCGCACTGAGCTTAACTACACCGCGGCCGGCGGCCTCAAGCTCAGCAAGAGCCTCTCCGGACGTCCTATGACCGAGGGTCAGTTCACGTTTACCGTGACGCCTGCCGACGAGGCCTCGGCCAACGCGCTTGGCCTGCTGCCCGGAGCCAACAACTTCAAGTCCCCTGCGACGGCAGAGGCAACGGTCGGACTGATCGACATTCTGGCTGGTCATGAGGTTAAATTTACGCAGGCTGACGCCGGCAAGACCTTCAAGTACACCGTGGCCGAAAAGAACGACGGCCAGCCCGGCTACACCTACGATGACGCCGTACGCACGGTGACGATCGCCATCGCCGACGACACCGCCGGTACGCTTACCGCCACGACGACCGTCTCCGGCGGTCCCGAGGGTACGCATACGACGGTCCACAAGAGCGGTGAGAACAAGGTCGAGAGTGCCCTGGTTCCGTTCCACAACAGCTACAGCGCTACGACCAATACGCCTGGTGGTACCGCTGCTCAGGTTGTCGCCACCAAGACCCTGACCGGTCGTCCGATGGCCGACGGCGAGTTCTGGTTCGGCATTGCCTATCAGGGCGAGCTTGTGGGCTACGAAAACCTCAAGCCTAATATCGGCGGGCATGTGAGCTTTGATGCGCTGCACTACGACACCGAGATGCTTGCCAATCTTGAGGCGGCTGGGCTTGCCCATCGTACCGACAAGGACGGTAAGCTCGCTTGGACCATTAACTACACGGCCTACGAAGATTTATTCGGGCTGCCGAATGGCGTTTCCGCTACAACGTGGAGCTTTGGCTTTAAGGTTATCGTTGTCGACAACGGTGACGGTACCCTGACGGCAACGGTCGACTACGGTGGCGTCGAGCCCTTGTTCGAAAACGTCTACGGCGCCGAGGCCGTGGATGCCGCACTCATCGGCACCAAGAAGCTCCAGGCAGCCGAGGGCCTGGCCCCGGCCGACATCGCGGGTAAGTTTACCTTTACCGTGACCGCTGACGAGGCGGGTGCCCCGATGCCCGAGCGCACGACTGCAACCAACGACGCGGCCGGCAACGTGGACTTTGGCAAGATCCACTTTACGCTCGAGGACCTCAACCGCGCCCTGGGCGTGACGGACGATGCGACCGATAAGGCCGAGGCAGACGAAGCTGACGAGGCTGAGGCCGACGAGGCAGAGGCTGAAGAGGCCGACGCCGACGCTGATGCCAACGCCGACGAGCCCAGCGACGAGTCCGAGCCCGCAGATCCCGCTGCCCCGCGCTCGCACACCTTTACCTACACGGTGGCCGAGTCCGGTAGCGCCCCTGGCGTGACCAACGACACCAACGCCACGCGCAAGGTTTCCTACACCGTGACCGATGACGGTGCCGGACATCTGATCGTCAAGCGCGACGGCGGCGACGATGCGGCCTTTACGTTCACCAACACGTACGGCGTGGCACCTACCGATTCTTCCGTGACCGATCAGGTCAAGACGGTTAAGCGTCTGACCGGCCGCGACCTTGCAGCTGGCGAGTTCACGTTTGAGCTGCTCGAGGACGGCGTGACTGTCGCTAGTGGCACCAACGACGCCAACGGTAACGTTACGCTGAGCCCGATCCGCTACGAGGCGCCCGGTACGCACACGTACACGCTGCGCGAGGCTTGCCCCAACGCGCTCGGCCTGTACAAGGGCGTCACCTATGACGGCACGACCTACACCGTCGTGACCACCGTCTCCGACAACGGCGACGGCACGCTGACCGCGACGCACAAGCTCGAGGGAACCACCGAGTCGGCTGGCTTTACCAACAAGTATCACGCCATGCCCACGCAGGTTTCCATCGGCGCCATCAAGGTGCTCGAGGGACGCGAGCTCAAGAAGGACGAGTTTAGCTTTAAGCTCGTTGGCGAGGACATCGAGTCTACGGTTACCAACGATGCCGACGGCAAGATCAACTTCGACAAGTTCGAGTACGACGAGCCCGGTACGTACGTCTACACCATCAGCGAGGTCAAGGGCGACGAGGCCGGTATGACCTACGACAAGTCCGTCTTTACCGCGACCGTCAACGTGGTCGACGACGGCGAGGGCAACCTCAAGGCGAACGTTGCCTTTACCAAGGGCGACAAGAGCGTCGAGGGTATCGTGTTCAACAACACGTACAAGAAGCCCGAGACGCCCGTGCCGACGCCCGATCCCGGCACGCCCAAGACCGTGACGAACATCGTTAAGACGGTCAAGGGTTTCCTGCCCGCCACAGGCGACCAGCAGGCTGCCGCTCTGCTTATGGCATTTGTCATCGCCACGGCCGGCGTCGGAGCCCTGGTCTGGGGTATCCGTAAGCGCTAGGCACGCTGGCAGCGCCCGGGGCCAAAAGGCCCCGGGCGGCCGGCAGGGCTAAATTCCGACCTACTCCTACCCCCAGCCGCCACGGAGGCATCTCCCTCCTCCGTGGCGGCGCTTTTATGCGCCGGGGGCGCGCCACGAAACCGGCCCATCTACTACGTTTAGCCCCTTACCCCCAACCATGCCAAAAAACGCGAAAACAAAACCGCAGGTAAAACGCCTGTGGTTTTGTTCAAAACGAAGGTATGGTCATGGGTATCGCGTCAAACGTAGTAGATGGGCCGATTTCGTGGCGAGCGGTTCCGGCTGATCCCTTGGGGACGGAGGAAAACGGATCATTTTGGTCCCGCGAGGCTGGCGGAGGCACTCGTCCAGGGCCGCCCGAACAAAACTATGCCGGTTTACGGGGCTGAGTTACGAGTCTCCAACCATGCCGATATTCGTGAAAATAAAACCGACGCTCCTATAAGTTGTCAAGAGGCAGTTTGCGGGAGCGTTCTCTCCAATTCGCACAGGAGCTCGTAATACCTCCTCTCCAGTTTCGTCGACCGCCGTTTCCCCCGTTCCAAGTGCCCGAGTGTGGCTGCGGACAGGCCGAGCTCCGCGGCGGCTTTCTTCTGAGTCACCCGCATCGCCTTGCGCATCTTCGCGAGCTCGGGGCCTTCCGGCGCGGCGCCGTCGGGGTTCGGGTCCATGAGCACGTGGTACACCTCCCGCGCTATGTAGCGCTTCAGGCAGCGGACCGCCTCCCGCCGGGACTTCCCCTCGGAGGTCCGCCTCGCCACGTACCTCCTCGTCCTCTCGTCGTACGCCATGCGCTTGATCGCGATCTCGTAGAGCGCCCAGTTCGCCTGCCGGTTGCCGCCGCGGTTGAGCCTGTGCCGGTCCGTCTTCCCGCTCGACGCGGGGATCGGGGAGGCGCCGCACATCATCGAGAACGCCGCCTCGCCCTTCAGCCTGCCGGGGTTGTCGCCGGCGGCCACGACCAGGGCGGCGGCGGTCGTGGTGCCGCAGCCCTCGACGCCGAGCAGCGCGGGCGCGTTCGCCTCCAGCAGCGCGCGGATGCGCTCGTCGAGGGACTCGACCTGGCTGCGGGCCTCCTTCCAGACCGCCGCGACGGACCGCAGCGAGGCCAGCACGCTCTCCTCGAGCGCGTCGCCCGCCTTCCTCCCGCGCGCGAGCAGCGGCATGAGGTCCTTCGGCCGCTCGCGGCCCCTGAACCGCTCCCTCAGGGCGCTCGGGGCCGTCGTGAGCATCGACTTCGCGCAGGCCACGCAGGACGTGGACGTCGCGACGGCCAGCCTGCGCGCGACGTAGAGCTGGCGCACCGCCTCGACCCAGCCGTCCTGCGACTTCGGCACGGAGCAGCCCTTCCCGGACGCCGCCTTGCGCGCCGCGCGCTCGGCGTCCAGCGGGTCGCTCTTCCCCTCGCCGGGCCTCGCCTTGTCCCTCTTGGGCCTGAGCACCTCGACGACGTTGTACCCGAGCTCCACGAGCCTCCTTGTCAGCCCGGCCCCGTACGATGCCGTGCCCTCGACGCCGACGACCATGCAGCTCCCCGGGTCGCCTATCGCCTCCGCCAGCCTGTCGTAGCCCTCGGGGTCGGCCCCGAAGCTCCCGCTCCGGATCTTCCTCCCGAGGCCGTCGAGCAGGCACAGGACATGCACGTCCTTGTGCGTGTCGACGCCCGCGATGACCGTTTCGCCTTCCATTTTCGCTCCCCTCGGTCTGCCGCCTGCTCCGCGCCCGGGTCTCCCAGACATTGCACTGACGGGAGCGCTACAATCCAATTGGCTTGTCCGATTGTCCGCGCTCATGCTCCTATTAGGTCATGGCAGGACTCCGGGACGCGGATGCCGGGGCGAGACAGGTCGGATTTGAGGACGGCCGAAGAGGCGTCAGCAGGTCAGTGGGTCATCGTCCCGGCATTCAGCATCAGGGTAGCGCTGCGACGCGGAAATCGCGCGCCGTTGCCGCGCCCCGCAGTGCCCGCTTCCCCCGAGAACAATTATCAGTGCAGGTAGACGAGCCGTCATTTTGCAGAAAACGCGGGTATGGATGGGGGTCCTGAGTTTGGCCCCGTAAACCGGCATAGTTTTGAAATGGCCTTAAATCGGTAGCAGCCATTTTGCTATGCCGGAACGGTCGGTCTTCGGGCAACTACCCTCGCAGGTAGGCGATAGCGATCTGCGTGCGGTTGCGCAGGCCCATCTTTGCCAGGATTGAGCTGATGTGGTTGCGCACGGTGCCTTCGCCCATGTAGGCGGTGGCGGCGATCTCTTTGTTGTCGAGGCCGCGGGCGATGAGCTCGGCGACTTCGAACTCGCGGTCGGTCAGACCGGCAAAGGCCGCGGGCCGGCGGGTCGCGCCGGCTTCAGCGTCCGCCCCATCAAAGTCGACATCCCCGATCGCCTTGCCCTCGAGCACGAGCTTGCCAGCCATGACCTGCGCCAACGCTGGCGGAATGGCGGCGACATCGGTCTTGATCAGGTAACCGCGGGCGCCCAGCTTGAGCGCCGACACAATGTACTCGTCATCCGAGAACGTCGTCAGAAACACCACGCGCGCCGCAGGGTCGTGCTCAAGGATCTCGCGCGCGGGTGAAAGTCCGTCGCGCCCCGGCATCTGAATGTCGAGCAACGCGATATCGGGTGCGTGTTCGGCATAGAGAGCCACTGCGGCGTCGCCATTGGCGCCGGTGCCCACCACCTCGATCTGCGGCTGGGCGCCCAGGATAATCTTGAGCGAATCGACCACTAGGCGGTCGTCGTCGACAACGATGAGCCTCATCGGTCCTCATCTCCTTGCTGTTTGGGGACGGTGGCAAACACGCGCCAGCCGGGGGCGCCGGCGCGCAGGCCGGCGGTGAAGGTTCCGCCAAGCGCCTCGACGCGCTCGCGCATGGAGGCGAGCCCCATGCCTTCTACGACGTTGCTGCTGCTCGCCGGGGTCGCGTCCGCGCCATCATCGGTAACGATGAGCTGGTAAAACGACGGATGCTCCATGCATCGTACGGTGACGGTCTGGGCGCAAGCGTGGCGCATGGCGTTGGAAAGCGCCTCGCGCAGCACCGCCGCAAAGCAGTTGGCGACGTTGGCGGGTGCATGCTCGGCCAAAACTTCAAGCTCAATCTGCGGGCCGCCGTCCGAGCGCGCGCCTTCAACAATGCGTTCGAGCTGCACGGAAAGGTCGACGGCGTTGTCGTTGAGCGCGTGGACGCTGGTGCGCACAAGCTGGAGCGCCTCGTCAACCGTGCGTTTGACGTCGGCGAAATCGGCGGCGACGCCGGGCTCGTCGGCGTGGACCACGCGCAAGGCTTCGGCCTGCAGTGAGGCACGCGTGAGCTGGTGCCCGACGTTATCGTGGATCTCGCGCGCGATGCGGGCGCGTTCGGCGAGCGTCGCGAGCTCGACTTCGTAGTCCTGGCGATCGGCAAGATCACGGTTGCGCGCCTCGAGCGCGAGGGCTCGTTCCTGCAGTTCGTCGCGGGTACGGCGCATGCGCTGCTGCTCGCGCTCCAGCTGGGCGGTACGTAGCGATAGCAAGGTGGCGGCAACCGAAAGGATGGCGGTCAGCAGAAGCGTTCGGGCGGTGAGCGCGTCGGTGCGAAGGTCCACGACGAGCGCAAGGGCAAAGACGGAGCCAATGCCCAGCGCGACCCAGGCGTGCTCACGGCGCACGCGCCGCGCGATGTCATAGAGAGCGAGAGGCGCAAACGGCACAAACGGCGGTATGAAGACGGCCGCGATGATGTAGACGTAGCTCGCGGCCTCGCTTGCGCGGCGCGCGTGTTCCTCCTGTGCGACCTCGGCCAGCGAGGTGGCAATAACGCCAAGGCAAAACGCCGCGACCATGCGGGCATCCACAGCAAGACCCATGGCGGCCGCAATACAGCACGCCAGCACGATCGATTTGTCGAAAAGCCTGTTCATACGGGTATTGTACGCGAAGCCGCGCATGGTGGAGGGGCCGCCTGCGCAACCGTGACATTCCTCCCGCGCAGCAAAGCGGGGGCGTCGGCAGGCCGCACGACAAAGACCCCGCACTCGTGACAAAGCTCACTGGTGCGCGCCGGCGGCTCCTGCGATGATGCAATCGTACCGGGCCGCAATCAACGGAAGGGCCGCCTCATGACAGACATCGTTCACGTCGAAAACCTCGTCAAGCGCTATGACGACCTTATTGCGCTCGACCACTTTAACCTGAGCATCGCTCCCGGCGAGATCTTTGGCCTGCTGGGCCCCAACGGCTCGGGCAAGACCACGTCCATCAACTGCATTTTGCAGCTGCTTGCCTACGACAAAGGCACCATTGAGCTGTTCGGCGAGCCCATGGCGCCCGCCCGCTACGACCTCAAGCGCCGCATCGGCGTGGTGCCGCAGCAGGTGGCGGTGTTTGACGAGCTCACGGTGCGCGAGAACATCGACTATTTCTGCAGCCTCTACGTCAACGACCGCAAGCACCGCCGCGCGCTGGTGAACGAGGCGATCGACTTTGTCGGGCTGGGCGACTTTGCCAAGTTCCGCCCCGGCAAGCTCTCGGGCGGCCTGGCGCGTCGCCTCAACATTGCCTGCGGCATTGCGCACAAGCCCGAGCTCATCTTCTTTGACGAGCCCACGGTGGCAGTCGACCCGCAGAGTCGCAACGCCATTCTGGAGGGCATCTGCCGCTTGCGCGACGAGGGCGCCACGGTGGTGTATACCAGCCATTACATGGAGGAAGTCGAGCAGATTTGCAGCCGCATCATGATCATGGACGGCGGACGTGTGCTGGCGCAGGGCACCAATGACGAGCTCAAACGCATGATTCAAATGGGCGAGCGCGTGACTGTCGAGGTCGGCGCCGTTGAGACCGCCACGGTCGAGCGGCTGCGCGCCCTCGAGCACGTGCTTTCGGTTGAGCTGTCCGGCGGCGAGCTCGTCTGCACCTGCGAAGCGAGCCCGCACAATTTGGTCGACATCCTCGACACGCTGCGCGCCGCCGATGTGGCGCTCGGCCGCGTGTGGAGCGAGCCGCCGACCCTCAACGACGTGTTCCTCGAGATCACCGGCCGCGAGCTGCGCGACTAGGGGGCAGTCATGTTCAACACCATCATCACTACGGTCAAGACGCTGCTGCGCCGGCCGAGCACGTGGGTCTGGGGCGCTCTCTTTCCCATCGCACTTTCCACGATGTTCATGTTTATGTTTGCGAATCTGAGCTCCGACGGCACGGTCGACCCGGTACCGGTTGCCGTCATAGCGGACGAGGCCTGGGACGCCTCGACCTTTAAGGACGTGGCGACGTCGCTTGCCAAGGAGAGCGACAATCAGCTGCTCGAGATCCACGAGTGCGACGACGCAGCCGATGCGAACCGTGCGCTTAAGGCCGGCGAGGTCGCGGGCATCTATACGGTCGACGACGCAGGCGCACCCAAGCTCACACTGCTATCGAGCTACGACAGCTCGCGCGCATCATCGGTGCTCACCGATCGCAGCATCCTGGAGACGGTGGCAAGCTCGTATACACAAAATGCCGAGCTCATGTCCCAGATTGCCCAGGACAACCCGGCGGCACTCGCCGACCCCGAGGCGGTTGCGCGCGCCCTGTCGCTCGAGGGCGGCACCCGTCGCGTGAGCCTTACGCGCACCACGCCCGACGGCACGGTCATCTACTATTACGCGCTTTTTGGCCTGGTCGCGATGATGTCTGCCGAGTTTGCCGCCTTGAGCGTCGTCGATCTGCAGCCCAATCTGTCGGGCCTTGGCGCGCGCCGCTGCGCGGGCGGTCTTTCCAAAACGGCGTCGCTGGCCGGTATCTTTGTGGGCTCGTGGCTGGTCTCCTTTGCCTCGATGACGATCGCGATTGGCTACGTGCGCCTGGTCGTGGGCGTCGACTTTGGCGGGCGCGAGGGGCTGTGTCTGGTGGGTGGCGCCGCTTCCGCGCTTGCCGCCACAGGCCTGGGACTCTTTGTGGGCACGCTTCCCGTTAAGGGCGGCAAGGCGTCCAAGTCCGGCATCCTCACGGGCTTTGCTACCACGTGCGCCCTGTTCGCCGGCCTCTACGGCGAGCCGGCGATGGCGCTTGCCGACGACGTCGCCCGCGCCTGCCCGGCCGAGTGCTGGCTCAACCCCGTCAAGCTCATCTGCGACATGTTCAACCGCCTGTATTTCTTTGAGGACCTGGGACCTTTTGCCGTTCGCGCCGGCGCGCTGGTCCTTATGGCGCTGCTGTTCGTTGCCGCCGCCACGCTGACCTTTGGAAGGAGCCGCTATGAGCACCTTTAAGACTGCGCTTCGCATGGCGCTGGCGCACCCGTTCTACCTGCTCATCTATACGGTGTTCATCTCGCTCATGGGCGTATTCATCGCGGCATCGGTGAGCTGGAACTCGTCGCAGCTCACCGAGTACGAGCCCTACGATGCCAACGTGATCGTGGTCGACCGCGACGACAGCGATCTTTCGCATGCGCTCACCAAGCACCTGGGGTCGCGCTTTGAGTTGGTCACGGGCGTCGGCGACGATACCTACGATCTTGCGGACGCGCTCTCCAAGAGCAACAGCGCCAAGGGTAGCGCCGACTGCGTGTTCTTTATCCCGGAGGGGTTTGAGAACGACCTGGTCGCGGCCGCCCGCGCGGGGGAGGCCCTGCCCAAGCTCGATGTGACCTACGGTGCCGGCACCATGGCGGCGGCGCTTTCGTCTGCCGAGGCCTCGCGCTGGATCTCGCTCGCGGGCGCTGCGGCGGCCCTAGAGCCTGCCGCCTCTAACGGCGATGTCGCCAAAGCCGTCGAGCATGCCGCCGCAAAGCGCGCGGAGGTCCAGATCGAGCAGGTCAAGGTCTACTCGACTGCCGCCGCCACGCTCAAGTCGTACTTCAACTTTGGCGCGTACGCGATCATCTCGTCGGTCATCGTGTCGGTGGGATTGGTGTTCTCGGGCATGAACGAGCCCGAGCGCGTGCGGCGCATGGATGCCGGCCCGGTCTCCGAGCGCCAGCGTTCGCTCGCCGTGTTCGTGGCCGCCGCCGTGCTCACCGTCTGCATTTGGCTCGTGTCGAGCATGATGGGCGTCGTGGGCTTTGCCAGCGCGGTTGCCGAGGTCGGCGTGGGCCGCGTGTGCCTGGCGCTGGCGGCAACGTTTGCCCTGGCGTGCACGCCTCTGGCCGTTGGCTTTACGCTGTCGAGCTTGGGCGCGCGCGAGGAACTGCTCAACGGCGTGGGCAACTTACTCGGCATGCTCATGACGTTTTTGGGCGGCGCCTGGATGCCGCTGTCGCTCATGGGCTCGGCCGTGCAGACCGCGGCGCATTTTGTGCCGACGTTTTGGGTGAACGACGCGATCAGCAAGGCGCTCGCTTCTGATCTGACGTCCACCGTGTTGGGCGACATCGCCTGCGACCTGGGCGTCACCGTGCTCTTGCCGCCGCCATTGCCGCCGTAGGCCTGGCCCTCTCACGCGCCAAATCCCGCGCCTAGACACCTAGTCATTGGGGACGTTCTTAAACGACTAGTCATCGGGGACAGTCTTTGCCGATTCGCCGGCTCGCCGGCCGGGCCGGCAAGGACTGTCCCAATATGCCGGCAGAAAAGGAACGTCCCCAGCTGCTGGGTGGCGAGGCACTCATTTAAGTCCGTCCCCAATGAGTGGTTTCAGTCATTTCAGTCTGTCCCCAATGAGTACCCCCAACTGCCGGGTGGCGAAAGAGTGTCCCCAACAGCTGGTCGTTTAAGAACGTCTCCAACGACTAGTCTTGAAACAAATTCCCACTCTCGCCCAAATAATAGTTCACCTGGGTTTACTATTATCCTATTAAAGTAGCAACAGGCTAACAATGGGGGATACCATGGCAACGCAGGAAGCCTACGTCCAGGTTAAGGATCTCAAAAAGCACTACGGCGACGGTGATGCGCGCCTGGCGGTACTCGATGGCATCGACACGTCCATCAACCGCGGCGAGATCTGCGTCATACTGGGCCCCTCGGGTTCGGGCAAGTCGACGTTCCTCAATCTTATCGGCGGCTTGGAGGATGCCGACGGCGGCTCCATCATGGTGGACGGCTGCGACCTCACCACGCTCAACGCCGGCGAGCTGGGCGAGTATCGCCGCCGTGAGCTGGGCTTTGTCTTCCAGTTCTACAACCTGGTGCCCGACCTCACCATCAAGGAAAACATCGAGGTTACGGCGCACCTGTCCAAAAACCCGCTCAATGTCGACGACCTGCTGCGTTCGCTGGGCCTCTACGAGCACCGCAACAAGTTTCCGCGCCAGGTCTCAGGCGGTCAGCAGCAGCGCTGCGCCATCGGCCGCGCACTCGTCAAAAACCCGGGCCTGCTGCTGTGCGACGAGCCCACGGGCGCACTTGACTACAAGACGTCCAAGGAAATCTTGCAGCTCATGGAGGATGTCAACCGCACCTACGGCTGCACCATCATCATCGTCACCCACAATGCCGCCATCGCGCGCATGGCCAATCGCGTGCTGCGCCTGCGCGACGGGCGCATCGTCGAGGATGAGCTCAACGAGTCGCCCGTCGCGGCCGCCGAGCTCGATTGGTAGGCGGCGCCATGACACCTCTCGCAAAACGTCTCCCACGCGAGCTGCGCCGCAATATCGGCAAGTACCTGGGCATCTTTTTGCTTATGTGCGGAAGTATCGCTCTCACCTCGGGTTTTTTGCTCGCAGCGCATTCCATCGGCTGCCTTATCGATGACATGCGCGATGCGTACACGATTGAGGACGGCCGCGTGACCACCTCCTTCGAGGCTACCGACGATCAACTCAAGGCCGCCGAGGATGCAGCCGGCGACGTCGGCGGCGTCACGCTCTACAAGAATTTCTCCATCGACGCCATCATCAAAAAGGCCGCCGGCGACGATGGCACCAAGCGCACGCTGCGCACCTATGCGCACCGCAGCAAGGTCGATATCGCGTCCTACTGTGAGGGCAAGGAACCCAAGGCGGATGACGAGGTGGCCATCGACCGTGTCTTTGCCACCAATAACGACCTCGCCATGGGCGATAAGGTCGAGCTTGAAGGCCGCACCTGCACCATCTGCGGCATCATGACCCAGCCCGATAGCCAGGCGCTGTTCCTCAACAATTCGGACTTTACGGTGAACACCATCACCCATGGCGTGGCCGAGGTCACCGACGCCGGCTTTGTCGCGCTCGAGGATGCCGGCGGCGCGCCTGCCTACACCTACTCCTTCACCTTTACCGATCGCGATCTCTCCACCGCAGACCGCATCGACGCCGAGCAAGATATGGTCGAGGCGCTGACCGATGCCGATACACGCGTGGACGATCTGATCGATGCCGATTCCAATCAGGGCATTGGCTATGCGCGCGACGACGTGGACGGCGACTCCATGATGTGGATGACGCTGCTCGACATCATCATCGTGATCATGGCGTTTGTCTTTGTGGTCCTTACCGACGCCACCATCGAGGAGGAGAGCGCCATCATCGGCACGCTGCTCGCCAGCGGCTATCGTCGACGCGAGATCGTGCTGCACTACCTTGCGCTTCCCGCCATCGTGGGCGTGGTCGCGGCGCTTTTGGGCACTGCGCTCGGCGTTGTGTTCTTTACTGAGCCCATGCGCAGCCTCTATTACGGTTCGTACAGCCTGCCGCCCTTCCAGGTGTACTGGAGCTGGGAGATCTTTGTGAAGTGCGCCGTGGTTCCCGCCGCCGCGCTCATCCTCATCACGCTGGTGGGTCTGCTTCGCAAGATGGGCAAGACGCCGTTGCAGTTCCTTCGTCACGAGGCGAGTGGCAAATCGGGCACCAAGCGCGGCCTGCAGCTGCCGGAGCGCATGGGTTTTGTTTCCCGCTTCCGCCTGCGTATCTTCCTGCGCAATCTGGGCAACTTCGCCACGCTCTTCGTGGGCATCGCGTTTGCCTCGCTGCTACTGCTCTTTGGCCTGGCGATTCTGCCCACGATGACGCACTATGCGGACAACCTCGAGACAAGCCTGGTCGCCGAGCATCAGTACACGCTCAAGGCGCCGCTGGAGCTCGAGGGCACCGCCGAGGAGCGCGAGCAGTGGTCGGCAATCGAGCGCCTGCAGTCGGTTGACGGCGCGCTGCTTTCTGCCGCCCGGGATGCCGATGACGAGCTTGACGACGCGGCCGATGCGGCGCAGGCGGCAGCCGATGCCGCGACCAGCGCTCCGTCTGCCGAGAGCCTGGCCGCGGCGCAGGACGCGCTTGCCAAGGTCCAGGATAAGAAGGATGCGCTCTACGCGTGCCTTGACGATCTTGCCGATGCCCTCGGCTGCGACCGCGACGAGGCTATCGACCTGATCGACAAGGCCTCTAAGATCGACACCGACAACGACGACATTCACCCGGTTAACACGATCGACAACGATGCGGGTGCAATCGCGCAGGCCGAGAAATACGCCGTCTACCAGCTGCAGTACGACCGCGGTGATGGTAATGGGCAGGAGACGATTTCCGTCTACGGCATTTCATCCGATTCGCGCTACTGGAAAGGACTGGACGTCGGCGGCGGCTGTGTCGTCTTTGGCGGCGGTCTGCTCGATAAGTTTGGCTGGAGCGAGGGCCAGAAGGTCACGCTCAGCGACAAGTACGAGGGCGAGCATTATTCCCTTGAGTACGCGGGCAAGGATTGTGCCTGGGGCTCAAAGTCGGACATGAATATCTATATGAGTGTCGACGACTTTAACGAGCTGTTCGGCAACGACGCCGCCTATTTTAACGGCTATGTGAGCAACGAGAAGCTCGACCTCGACGCGCGCTACTTTGCCGGCGACACCACGCCCGACGACATGCGTGCCGTGGGCGACCAGTTCATCGGCATGATGAGCAAAATGATTGGCATGATGGTTGGGCTTGCGGTGTTCATCTTCTTGCTGTTTATGTATCTGCTGACCAAGGCTGTGATCGACCACAGCGCCCGCTCGATCAGCTACATGAAAGTCTTTGGCTATCGCGATAGCGAGATCTCGCATCTGTACATCCGCTCGATCACGCTGTGCGTGGCGGCGTCGCTCGTGCTGAGCCTGCCCGTGATCATCGGCTCGCTCACGGCCATCTTCCGCTCGATGCTGCTCGCCTACAACGGCAATATTGAGATCTACGTGCCCGCTTGGTCTATGGCTGCATGCGTCGGCATTGGCTTTGCGACCTACCTGGTCGTGGCGCTGCTACACACGCGCTCCATCAAGCGCGTGAGCCTGGCCGAGGCCCTCAAGGTGCAGGAGTAGTCATCGGGGACAGTCTTTGCCGATTCGCCGGTTCGCCGGCCGTGCTGGCAAGGACTGTCCCCAGCTGCCGGCAGGAAAGGAACGTCCCTAGCTGCCAGGTGGCGAGGCACTCATTTAAGTCCGTCCCCAATGAGTGGTTTCAGTCATTTAAGTCTGTCCCCAATGACTAGGTGCCGTACTTGACTTTAACTCTGCTTTAACTGGTACCATCCTCTATGTCTGTAACGCCATATAGACCGAGGGGATATATCTATGACCGCAGCCGCACCCGCCGCACCCGCCAAGGTGTACTTTACGAACCTGCGCACGCATGCTCGCGAGAGCCAGCTCGACAAGCTCAAGCGCCTCATCCGTCACGCCGGTATCGAGCAGATCGACTTTGAGAACAAGTTCGTCGCCATCAAGATTCACTTTGGCGAGCTGGGCAACCTGAGCTTTTTGCGCCCCAACTACGCCCGCGCCGTCGCGGATGTCGTCAAGGAGCTGGGCGGCAAGCCCTTCCTCACCGACTGCAATACGCTCTATGTCGGTAGCCGCAAAAACGCGCTCGAGCACATCGATACCGCCTATCAGAACGGCTTTACCCCGTATGCCACGGGCTGCCAGATCATTATTGCCGACGGCCTCAAGGGTACCGACGAGGCGCTCGTCCCGGTCGAGGGCGGCGAGTACGTGCACGAGGCCAAGATCGGTCAGGCGCTCATGGATGCCGATATCGTGATCAGCCTCACCCACTTTAAGGGTCATGAGCAGGCCGGTTTTGGCGGCGCCATGAAGAACCTGGGCATGGGCGGCGGCAGCCGTGCCGGCAAGATGGAGCAGCATGCCGCCGGCAAGCCGAACGTCGCGGCCGAGCACTGCATTGGCTGCCGTGCCTGCGAAAAGATCTGCGCACACAACGCTATCTCGTTCGACGACACCCGCGAGCGCGAGCTTGCCAACGGCAACACCCGCACGGTCCACGTCGCTGCCATCGACCACGATCGCTGCGTGGGCTGCGGCCGCTGCATTGCGGCATGCAACCAGGACTGCATCAAGCCCGGCTATGACGCCGCGGCCGACGTGCTCAACTGCAAGATCGCCGAGTACACCAAGGCCGTCGTCGACGGCCGCCCGAGCTTCCACATCTCGCTTGCCATGGATATCAGCCCCAACTGCGATTGCCATCCCGAAAACGACACACCTATCGTCAACGACATCGGCATGTTCGCGAGCTTCGACCCGGTCGCCATCGACCAGGCCTGCGCCGATGCCGTCATGGCGTCCGAGCCGCTGCCCAACACCGAGCTCACCGATAGCGCGGCCAAGATGGAGCATAACCACGAGCATCTGGAGGGCGAGCAGGCGCACGACCCCTTCTGCATTACGCATCCCGACACCGACTGGCGCGTGTGCATCGCGCATGCCGAGAAAATCGGCTTGGGCACGAGCGAGTACGAGCTCATCGAGGTCAAGTAGCGCCTATCTATTGGACAAAATAAGCGCCTTTATAGCGTAAGTTGAGCAAAAGCCGCCCACGAGCACAACGCTTGCGGGCGGCTTTTCAGAAGTGCGGTGAAAAATCGAATACCGCCGACTACAAACCGATTTTTGGCAACAAAACCCCAGACGTTGCTTTTTGCCTAAAAATTCTTGTCGAGGAAGTTGTCGACCGTGTTCCAGTAGAGCTCGGGGTCAACTTGCGCACTCTTGGCGTGGGTGGCGCCATGGATGGTGAGCTTTTGCTTGACCTTGCTGGCGCACGCCTCGTAGTTTTGGTCGAGCATACTGTACGGCACAAAGGTGTCCTGGTCGCCGTGGATAAACAGCATGGGAACCGTCGCGTGTTTGAGTTGCTCCACACTGCTCGCCTTATGAAAGTCGTAGCCCGCGCGTACGTTGCACACCAAGTTTGCTACATCGAGCAAAGGAAAGCCGGGCAGGCCGAACACATCCTTGAGCTGCAGGGAGAACTCGTCCCAAACACTCGTATAACCGCAGTCCTCGATAATGCATTTCACGTTTGCGGGCAGAGACTCCCCCGCGACGTTCATGGCGGTTGCCGCACCCATCGACTCGCCAAAGACCAGGATGCGCGCCTCGGGGTCAGCCTGAACGATTCGCTCGATCCATGCGACGATGTCGAGGCGCTCGGGCCAGCCCATGCCGATATAGTCGCCGCCGGAGCGCTCGTGGGCGCGGGCGGCTGGTGCGAGTACGCTCATGCCGCGGTCGTGGAATCGTTTTGCGTATCGGGCCATACCGATGGGCTCGTTGGTATATCCATGCAGGCAGACGGCGTAGTCGTGCGTGCTCTCTGACGCAGCAAAATACCAGGCGGCAAGCTCGGTCCCGTCGTCCGCGGTGAGGCTGCTGCTCTCGCGGTTTTCCTTAAACCACGCCCGCGCCTCGGTGTCCTCGGCATCCGGCTGCTCACCTTTATTGTCGTTCTTGCTATCCTGCATCATCTTCATGGTGTACGGCGCTTGGGGGTTCAGGGCAAAGTCAAACAAAAAGTTGCCGGCAAACCCCAGCAGCGCGACAACGACTACCAACGTAACAATGCCGGCTATCTTGAGCTTTCGATGGGGGTGTGCGCTTTGAGGCATTTACGGTTCTCCTTAAAGATGTTAATACATCAACATTTAAAACAAGCGCATTATGGATGTTCGCCGTTGATGCGTCAACAAGCAAAGAATGGGTAAACAAAGGGTCACGTAAGGTGCAAATTTCGCACGTACCCAGACGCTTTGATATAGTGTTGAGAACTCTTTACGTTGGAGGATGTAACCGGCATGTCCGATTCGAGCGACAGTTCTAAGCCGCGACCCAAGACCGCGGCCGTTCCACACTACACGGTGGGCGAGGAGATCATGAACTCCGTCACCCATGGTGTCGGCTGCCTGCTGGGTATCGCGGGCCTGGTGCTCCTGATCGTATTCGCTGCCCTGCGCGGCGGAGGCCCAGCCCACATGGCCGCGGCGATTGTCTATGGCGTCAGTATCATCCTCGAATATCTGGCTTCCACGCTCTATCACGCGATTCAGCCCGCGCGCGCCAAGCGCGTGTTTCGCATCATCGACCACAGCTGCATCTACCTGCTCATTGCGGGCAGCTATACGCCGTTTTGCCTTATCACGCTCGCAAACGACGGCGGCCCCGCGCTGTTCTTTGCCGTGTGGGCCATCGCCATCATCGGCATTGCGCTCGAGTGCTTCCTACGCGAGCGTCAGCCACACTGGGTAAGCGGCCTGGTCTACCTGCTGATGGGCTGGCTCGTCGTCTTTAAGCTGCCCGAGCTTGTGGCGCTGCTGAACCCCGTCGCGCTTGCCCTGCTCGCCGTCGGCGGCGTGTGCTACACCGTGGGCGTGCCGTTCTATATCGCCAAAAACGTGCGCTATCTGCACAGCGTGTTTCACCTGTGGGTGCTCGCCGGCAGCATCTTCCAGTTCATGGCGGTGATCCTCTTCGTAATCTAGCGACCACGCCTGCGGCCCCGCTCGCACGGGCGACCGGCGCAATTGCCCTATCCGCTACGTACGTCTCCTGCCAACGTCCCGAATCTTGGAGGTTCGAGAAACTCCCGATGGACATAACCATCTCCCTTATCACTACCCTCGTTTTGACCCTCATCAACGGCTACTTCTCTATGTCCGAGATGGCTCTCACCACGGCTAAGCGCGCCGTGTTGGAGCACGATGCCGAGGAGGGCGATAAGCGTGCCGAGCGTGCCGTCCAGCTCGCCGCCGACTCCGATCAGCTGTTGGCCACCATCCAGGTCGCCATCACGCTCGTGGGCTTCGCCTCGTCCGCCGTCGCCTCGACGAGCCTGTCCGACCCGCTCGCCACATGGCTCATGAGCTTTGGCATCGCGCCGCTCTCCGCCATCGCGCGCGGCCTGGCGCCGGTCATCATCACCGTCGCGGTCGCCTTCGTGTCCATCGTGATCGGCGAGCTTGTGCCCAAGCGCATCGGCCTGGCCAATGCCGAGGGCGTGTCCAAGCAGGTCGTGGGACCGTTGTCGTTTTTCCAAAAGATCGCCCATCCGCTCGTGTGGCTGACTGGCGCTTGCTCCGATGGCCTGGCCCGCATCCTGCGCATCAAGAGTGCCGACGACCGTCAGAACGTCTCTGAAGAAGAGATCAAGTACATGGTCTCGGAGCAGGACGACCTGCTCGACGAGGAAAAGCGCATGATCCACGAGATCTTCGACCTAGGCGACACCGTTGCCCGCGAGGTCATGGTGCCGCGCGTGGACACCACCATGTGCGAGGACGACGAGACGGTCGCCAGCGTGCTATCCACCATGCGCCAGACTGGCTTCAGCCGCATCCCCGTCTACCACGAGGATCCCGACAACGTGGCGGGTATCGCACATATCAAGGACCTGATCCAGCCCGCGCTCGACGGCAAGGGTGACCAGCCCATCGCCGGCTTTTTGCGCGACGCCGCCTTTGTGCCCGACACCAAGGACATCCTGCCGCTGCTGTCCGAGATGCAGACCTCGCACGACCAGATCGTGGTGGTCGTGGACGAGTACGGCGGCACGGCCGGCATCATCACCATCGAGGACATCGTCGAGGAGATCGTGGGCGAGATCGAGGACGAGTTCGACCCCGACAACAAGTACCTCACGCGCCTTTCGCGCCGCGAGTGGCTCGTCGATGGGCGTTTTTCGTGCGATGACGCGATTGAGCTTGGTTGGCCGCTCGAGGAAAGCGATGATTATGAGACCATCGCCGGCTGGATCTTGGAGCTTTGTGACTCGGTGCCCGACATCGGAGAGGTGTTTGAGGTCGCGGGGTACAAGTTTAAAGTGCAGTCGATGCGTGGCCAGCGCATCTCGCTCATTCGCGTGATCGCTCCGGCCGAAACCGATAAGAAGGATTCCGAGTCTTCGGTAAACGAGCCGACGACGTCGGGTGCGGGTTCCGCGAATCCGCACGACGGCGACGAGTAGGGCAAGGAAGAGTAGGGGAGAGTTATGGCAGGCCTGTTCAACATCCTTAAGGTCACCGTCAGTGAGGACAAGATCTGCGCGCACGTGCTGGTGAACTCCGGCATGCCGCTCATGACCTCGGAGGACATCGAGGCCACGGCGCGCGTGTACTACCTGGTGCCGGCGATTGCCAAGCACCTGTGCCTGGGCGATTCCGGCCGCGAGTTCCAGGACTGCATGGGTCAGACCGAGCTCTGCCACCTGCTGGAGCACGTGACGGTCGAGCTCATGAACGAGACCGGTCTTGCCGGCAGCATTTCGTGCGGCCGCACGCGCGTAAGCGAGCACGACGAGCGCGTCTTTGAGGTTGAGCTTTCGTGCCCCGACGACGCGCTGGCCATCGGTGCGCTGTCGTCGGCAACCTTTATGATGGACTGGGCGTACCTGCACGCCGACCAGCCTGCCCCCGACGTGGAGGGCACGGTCGCGGGCCTGCGCAACCTGGTACTGGGCATGCGCGCCGAGGCCGAGGGCAAGGATCCTCACGAGGCCGTCGCCGCTGCGAACGGCGAAGATGCTGCCGAGGACGAGGGCGCTGACGAGGGCGATGTGCCGGTCGACGCCGAGCCCGTTGCCGATGCGACCGCCGAGCCCGTTCCCGCCGAGCCCCAGGGCGTCCCCAACTTTGACGACGAGCCCCAGGTGGCGATTGATACCGAGGGCGCGGTTGCCGAGAACCACGAGGCCTCCGCTGCCGTCTTTGGCGGTGCTGCGACGGTTCCGGCAGGACCTGCGCATGAGGGCGGCCTGCCGCTCGTGGACGGCGCCGGCGAAGACCCGGGTGCCACGGTGGCCATGCCGGCTATGCCCCAAGAGTAGGCCTACGCGTTTATCACCATCACGTGCCTGCGCCTTTGCCGTTCGCAGATGAGCGGAGCGGCAAGTGATGCGCTGCGGGTATAATGGACAGCATTCAAACGGTGGGCACCGACGTGCCTGCAGGAGAGGAATGATCATGGGTAAGACTTTCAGCTTTGTCTCCGGCGCACTTTTTGGTGCCGCTGCCGGCGCTATTGTCGGCGTTGCTCTGGCCCCGCGCTCGGGCGCCGAGACCCGCGCCATGGCTGCCGATATCGCCAACGACGCCTGGGACAATATGCGCGACACCTACGAGCACAGCGCCGAGGAGGCCCGTGCTGCGGTGAATGACTTTGGCCCGATGGTCGACGCCAAGACCGATGACCTGCGCGCCAAGGTCGACCTGGCCCGCGAGCGCATGGACCAGCTGCGCGAGCAGCTCAACGACGCCATTTCGGGCGGCAACGTGACGCCTGCCGCTGACGTCGTGGTCGAGAACGCCGTCGAGGCTGATACCGAGGCTGCGGAGCCCTCGACCGAGGCATAATGCGCGCCGGGGATTTTGTCGGCGCCAAGATCTATCGCAAGCCTACCGAGGACAAGCGCACCAAAAAGGACGGCACGCCGCGCAGCCCTAAAAAGCTCGGAAAGATTCACTTTCCGGTCTTTACTCCGGGCGGTACGCGCGTGGTCGGCTTTATGGTCCGCCAGTCCGATATCGCGGGCATGATCGAGCGCCCCGACCGATTCGTAGCGCTCGACGCCATTGGTGTCTACGAGGGCGCCATTGCGGTCGATGACGTCAAGGACACGTACGATGCCGCCGCTGCCAAGCGCCTCGACATCAACCTGGACGATTGCATCATCTGGGTCGGTATGGACGTGCGCACGGAATCAGGCGACGTCGTGGGCTATTGCTCGGACGTTGAGTTCAAGCCACGCTCGGGCATCGTGCAGGCATTCTATGTGACCGCCGGTGCTGCTTCGAGTGTTTTGGTTGGTGACACGCAGGTGCCGCCGACGATGCTGCGCGGCTATGCGGACGGCGCGATGATTGTTTCGGACGAGGTCAAGTCGCTCGGGTATTCGGGCGGCGCCGCCGCAAAGGCTGCCGAGGCAAGCGTCGTGGTGGGCGATAAGGTCAAGAAGGGCGCCAAGGTGCTCGATGACAAGGGATCGGTTGCCGTGGACAAAGGCAGTCGCGCACTGGGCAAGCAGCTCGGCAAGACGCGCGGCATGTTCAAGGCCTTTAAGGACGAATACCAAAAGGCGAGCGGAGGCTCGTCAAAAGCTACAAAATAGCGACGTACCAAATGATGGGAGGCAAGCCGGAGACCTGTTGCTCCGGCTTGCTGTGTTTATGGGGGAGGGCACATGCGCCAAAACGGATCCAACTTAAACGGGCGTTCGGGTGCGCGTCCGACGGCGCGCCGCGACCTGGGGCAGCTGCCCAGCGGTCAGCGCAAGCGTCACCGTAAGCCCGGCGCGATGTATCTCAACCATAGCCGCGGCTTTAGCGACCGCAGCGCTCGCATCGGCAACAGCCGTACGCCCCGTCGTTCGTCTCGCTTGCCCTATGCGCTCATTGCCGTGGGTTGCGCACTCGTGCTGTTTATCGCTGCCGTCGTGGGCTACGTCAACCGCAGTGTGGACGTGGAGCTCAACGGCCAGAAGACCGCGGTGCGTGTGGGCTCTACGCTGCAGAATCTCATCGACGACCAGGAGTTGACTGACACCTACGACGCAGGCGACCTGCTGGCCGTCGATGACAGCGTGCTCAAGCGCCATGGGGGCGAAAAGCTGTCGGTGAAGGTCGACGGCAAGCGCGTGAAGCAGGGCAAATGGGATAGCCGCGAACTTGAGGGCGGCGAGAAGGTGACGGTCAAGGATGGCCGTAACATCTACGAGAAGCACGAGGTTCAGGCTACGGTTATCGAGCCCAAGCTCAAGGTCGAGGGTACGGGCGCTATCGAGTATGTGCAGACGTGGGGTGTCCAGGGCCGCTCCGAGGTGTGGGTTGGTGAGCAGTCGGGCAAGACGCAAGACCGCGGCGAGGTTGTGCCCGCCACCGATTGCGTCGTTGCGTGCGCCAGCGTGGCGCCCAAGGGCAACAAAAAGTACGTGGCGCTGACGTTTGACGAGGGTCCGAGCGGCGCCACCAAGCAGATCCTGCAGGTGCTCAAGGAAAAGGGCGTCACCGCGACGTTCTTCCTTTCGGGCGATGCGGCCGAGGCCTCGCCTGCCACGGCCAAGGCGATTGTCGATGCCGGGTGCGAGATCGGATCCAACAGCTACAGCGACGATTCGCTCAAGGGTCGGGACCGTGAGGCGGTACGCGAACAGATCACGAAAGGCACCGATGCGATTAAGTCGGCGACCGGCGTGAAGACGATGCTGCTGCGTGCTCCCTACGCTGCCTTTGACGAGCAAAACTGGATTGATGCGATGGATCTGGTCTCCGCCGTGGTCTCGTGGAATATTGACTCGGGCGACTGGCTGCTCAACGGTGCCGACGAGCAGGTCTCGACGGTGCTCGATTCGGTGACGCCGGGCAATATCGTGCTGCTCACCGATAGAGACGAATGCGCCGAGCAGACGCTCGAGGCGCTGCCGCAGATTATCGACGGTCTTGTCGCCGACGGCTACAAGATCGTGACGCTCAGCGACCTGGTCAAGACGGACACGTCGCTGAGCAAAAAGCTCACCTCGCTGACGAAGGCCACCATGCCCGAGGACGCCGTGTTCCCCCAGCTTGCCGAGGACGACGACACCACAGAGTAGTTATTGGGTAGTCATTTAAGAACGTCCCCAATGACTATGTCACGGATGCGTCAGCGTTTGGTATGCCTGCAATGTGCAGCGCATAAATTCGATGCCGCAGGGCGATGCTGATGCTATAGTTACTGCGGTTAATGAGGGTCAAGAGAAAGGTTACAGGTGAAATCCAAACCTCGACCATACAGTCGATGACCCCATGCAGGTGCTTTCTGCGCATGCACGGGGTGTAAGCGTCGAGCGGCGTGCCGCCCGCGCATGCGTATACATATCCAGAAGCCCCCGGACGCCGCACGCGCGGCCGCGTCCGGAGGAATAATGATGGGGAGCACCATTGAATTATCTGAGTGAGATGCTCAAATTGCCGGTCTTGGACGTCGACGGCGAAAAGCTCGGCGTTGTGAACGATTTTGGCATTGCTACCGGCGAAGTCTTTCCGCACGTGACGTCGCTCGCGTTCCGCGGACCCGGCAAGACGCCGTTTATGATCAGCTGGCGCAAATGGGTCGACCGTATCGACGAGACGGGCGTACACCTTAAGTCGCCGGCCACCGAAATCCGTTTTTCGTACCTGCAGCCGACCGAGCTCCTGCTTGCCCGCGACGTGCTCAACAAGCAGATTGTCGACACGCAGGGCATGAAGGTCGTGCGCGTCAACGACATCAAGTTTTCCATGTCGGGCGAAAATCAGCTGCGCCTGCTGGGCGCCGAGGTCGGTGCCCGCGGTCTGCTACGCGCCATCAGCCCCGCGCTCGAGCATATCGTCGAAGGCTTTATGAAGCACCTGGGCAAGCCGCTCAGTGAGGACATCATCGCTTGGTCCTACATGGACCTGCTCGACCGCTCGACCAAGAACATTCAACTCTCGGTGTCGCACAAGACGCTCGGCGAGCTGCACCCTGCCGACATCGCCGACATTATCGAGCAGCTCGACCCGCGCCTACGTGCGCAGGTGTTTGCGCAGCTCGATACTGCCCAGGCCGCCGAGGCCATCTCGGAGTTCGATGACGATGAGCTTATGACCGAGATGCTCGAGGGTCTGTCCGACACCGACGCATCGTCGATGCTGGCCATGATGGACCCGGACGACGCCGCCGATCTGATCGACGAGCTCGATTACGAGAAGGCCGAGAAGCTCTTGCGCCTGATGGGCGTCAAGGAGGAGAAGGCGATTCGTAATCTGCTGGGCTACGAGGACAACACCGCCGGCCGCATCATGACCTCGGAGTTTGTCTCCCTGCCTGCTACGGCAACGGTCGGTGACGCCATCGAGGCGATTCGCGAGCTCGACGAGGACTTCGAGAGCGTCTACTACGTCTATACCGAGGATCCGAGCGGCATGCTGACCGGCGTGCTTTCGCTGCGCACGCTGATCGTAGCCGACCGCGACGCCACGCTGGGTCAGCTGGCCTATCGCGACCTGGTCTATGTGTCGCCCGACGAGGACCAGGAAGACGTGACGGACGAGATGACCAAGTACGACCTGGTTGCCATCCCTGTCTGCGACGAGAACCGTCATATCCTGGGTATCGTGACCTTTGATGACGCCATGGACGTTATCGCCGAGGAGCACCAGGAGGACCTGCAGATCGCAGGCGTCGGCTCGGGCGATAGCGCGTCCGACGACTCGACGAATGTGCTCAGCTGGTTCGTGCATCGCCAGTACTGGGTTGTCGTGTGGGGCATTGCCTCGTGCATCATGGCAACGGTGCTGGGGACGGCGCTCGGCTCCGCGCATCTGGTGGTGTTCCCCATGTGCGCCATGCCGCTCGTGCTGCTGGCGGCCTCGCGCATGGTGTCGTTCGTCAAGAACTACTTCCTGGAGTATGACGGTCACGATGACGAGCCCAAGCCGTATCTGGGGTTCTTCTTCCAGAGCACGGGCATGGGCCTGATCCTGTCGCTCGTGACCTACCTGTGCGCCCAGCTGGTGCGCACCGCCGCGTTCCCCGACGCGCCCATGTTTGAGGAACAGCTCTTTACCGGCTGCTTTAACATTGCGGCCATCGTCTGCCTGATTGGCAACATGAGCGCCGTGATTTACCTGACGGTGTTGTTCTGGCGCGATGAGCACGACCTCAACACGTCGGGCACCGCCATGAACGTCATTGCCGTCATGATCTCGTGTGTGGCGTATTGCATCGCCGCGGTGCTGCTCGCCATGTCAGTCATGGGTTAGGTGGTCGCGTGCAAAACACGAAGCAAAAGCCGAGCACCAAGCAAAAGCTGACCATTGCCGCCATCTTTGGCGCTATGGGCCCCGGTCTGCTGGCGGCGCTTTCGGGCAATGACGCTGGCGGCATCGCCACGTATTCCAGCGCGGGCGCCAGCTATGGCTATAAGATGCTCTGGATGCTCCCCGTCATGACCGTGCTGCTTATCGTGACGCAGGAGACCGCGGCGCGCTGCGGTTGTGTCACGGGTAAGGGCCTGGCTTCGCTCATCCGCGAGCGCTTCGGCGTGCGCAAGAGCGTGCTGGCCATGGCGGCGCTGTTGATCGCCAACACGGCCGTGACTATCTCGGAGTTTGCGGGAATTGCGAGCGGCCTTGCCCTCTTTGGCGTTCCGGCGAGCATCTCGGTGCCGCTCGTGGCGCTGCTGGTGTGGATGCTTACCATGTCGGGCAGTTTCCAGCGTATCGAGAAGATTTTGCTGCTGGTGAGCTGCGTGTTTGTGACCTACATTGTCGCCGCGTTTATGGCTGGCCCCAATTGGGGCGAGGTCGCGGTCGACTTGGTCGTCCCCAACATTCAAAATGATCCCAACTACGTGTCGCTCGTGGTTGCAACGATTGGTACTACCATTGCGCCGTGGATGATCTTCCTGGCGCAGAATAACGTGGTCGATAAGAATGCGGGCGAGGACGATATCGTGCTGCAGCGTATCGATACCGTAAGCGGCTCGATCGCTGCCGATATCATCGCCGGCTTCATTATCATCACGACCGGCACGGTGCTGTTCCCGGCGGGTATCCAGATTAGCGACGCTGCCGACGCCGCCCGTGCGCTGGAACCTATCGCGGGTCAGTGGTCCACGGTGCTGTTCGCCTCGGGCCTGGTCGCCGCGAGCTTCTTGGCTGCCTGCGTGCTGCCGGGCGTTACGTCCAGCGCCATCTGCGAGGCTTTTGGTTGGGAGCGCGGCGCCGACCGCAGCTGGGACGAGGCTCCGGTCTACCGTGGCATCATTACGGCTATTATCGGTATCTCTGCCGTGCTGGTGCTCATGCCCGGTGTCGATCTGTTCCAGATTATGATGACCTCGCAGGTCATCAACGGCGTGCTGCTGCCCGTGGTTCTGGTGTTCCAGGTGGTTATCGCCGCCGACCGCCACATTATGGGCGCCAACCGCAACGGCCGCGTGTGGAACGTGCTCACGTGGGCGACCATCGGCGTGATTACGGTGCTGACGGTCGTCATGTTTGTGCTGCAGGCGATGGGTTACAGCGCTTAACGTCCCTTTTGGGTTTCGAGCAGGCCGCAGCAATGGGTTGCGGCTTGTTTTTTTGCTTGCTATAGGGGGTTAGTTATATGGCAATGGGCAAAAAATGCCAAAAATGAGTACTGTTGCTAAGGCGATGGTATTTATGTGCAAAAAGATAATGTACACAATCTAGAGTGTGTACATTAAAATTTGCCACAACAGGCTCTAATCCAGCTAGGTTGGCCGCTTTAGTGGTTTGCAGGGGGTCGCACGGACGCCATTTTGGGCGGTTTTGCCTGCTACTAAAATGGTAACAGTACTCATATTTGCCCTTTTTTGCCCACGACCCCTTGGCATGTTGTTGCGAAGCCGCCCCCGGACTGGAATTGACAGCCCGGGGGCGGCTTTCACTTGTCGCGGGAGTGTCCCAAGGGGCCGGCATAGAAGGAGTGTCCCTAACTGCCAGATTACTTGTCGGTGCCTAGCTTGTGCGGCTTGAAGGCGAGCGCGTTGACGAGTGCGTCGGTGGCAGACTTGACGGCCGCCGGCTGCGGGTCGTTGACGTGGTCCTCGGGGTGCACGGGCAGGTCCTTCTTGACCGCGTCGTGGATCAAGTTGAGATACTCGGTCACGCCGGTGGTCGATAGATGCGTGCCATCGCCGTCGAACAGGTCATTTCGGTTAGCGCTGTATCCGTACCAGTCGACAACGCGCACGTTCTTGTAGCGCGTGGCAGCGTTGGCAATGGCCTGGTTGGTCGAACCAACCCACGGCTGCGGGCTGCGCGTGTTTACAAACACCACGATGCGCTTGTCTCCGGCATGGGACATGATGGCATCGATCTGGTCGTCGGTCACCAAGCCGTTGGTGCCCAGGGCAAAGACCACGATTTTGCCGGCAAGGTTCTGCTGGATATAGCCCTCAAATGTCGCACGGCCCGCATCGAATTGGCGGCCCTTTTCGGCATCGATATGACTGTGCGGGAACACGCCATCAAAGGAATCCACGGCGCGCAGCGATACGGAGTCGCCGATCATCAGCAGGTCGTAGGAGCCGTCCGCGAAGCCGTCGTTGTCCTTGTCAGTGTCGTCTGCCGCTTGCTGGTCCTTAGGCGTGGCGTTTTTGGCTTCTTTGTTGAGGACTTCGGCACCTTCGCCGCTGAGTGCAGACGTCTCGGGCACAAAGATCAAGCCGCCCAGTGCAACGACCAGTACGACAGCGCAGGCGGCGCAAACGGGAATATGCGCGCGCACCCAATTGGCAGGCGTGGTGGTGCCATTGCGGAACTCGGAGACGGTGCGTCCGAAGACGCCCTTCCTAAACGGCGTCTCGATAAAGCGGTAGGAGCACTCGGCCACGGCGACCACCAGCAGTACCTGCAAAATGTACTGCCACCAGGGCGTATCGTTGATGTTGGCGACCGGGTTCATGAGCAGCAACAGCGGATAGTGCCACAGGTAGATGCTGTAGGAGCGCTTGCCAACCCATACGAGCGGCTCGGCGGATAGCGCGCGGGCCACCATTCCCTGGGGCTGCACGCAGGCCGCGATGACCATGAGCGTAAGGATGGAGCACAGCAGCGTGCCTCCGCGATACTGGAATGCCGTGTAGCCGTTGGTGAGCGCGACCATGGCGGCAAGGCCAACCAGGCCCACGACGCCCAACACATCGATGGATGCGGGTGAGGACCAAAAGCGTACGAGCGCGCTCGGCTGGGCTGGGGCAGTCTCGGCTGCGTTGTCGGCCTTCGTACCCTGTTTGTTCTCGGCATTCTTTCCGTGCCTGGCGGCGCCAGCCAGGCGGTCGAGCCCCAGACGATGCGCGAGGCGCACGGGCGCCAGGTCGCGATCGGGGATAAAGGCCATCCAGGCGCCCAGCAGCAGTGAGAACACGCGGGTGTCGGTGCCGTAGTACACGCGGCTGGGGTCGGCGGCAGGGTTGTAGAGCACCATCATGGCGATGGCGGAAACCGCAGCCAAGCCCAGAACCACGCGGCGCGTGCTGGGCTTGCTCATGTGCATGGATACCATGGCAAGCAGCAGCGGCGGCCAAACCAGGTAGAACTGCTCCTCGATGGCGAGCGACCAAAAGTGCGTGAGCGGCGAGGGGTCGCCCAAGGCGTTGAAGTACGAGACGTCCTGCGCAATCTGCCACCAGTTGTTGAAGAACAGCAGCGACGGCAGGATGTCGGGACGCATCTTGGTGAGCATCACGTGGTTAAAGATCGTGCACAGCGCGCAGGTCACCACCACGACGGTCACTACGGCGGGGAACAGGCGGCGGATGCGGCGAATCCAGAAGCTCTTGAGGTCGATGCGTCCGGTCTTGGCGACTTCGTTGAGCAGCAGGCGCGTGATCAGATAGCCCGAAAGCACAAAGAAGATCGTGACGCCGAGCAAGCCGCCTTGCGCCCATGTGAGGTTGAGGTGGTAGAGCACCACCGCGACAACGGCGAGCGTGCGCAGGCCGTCGAGGGCGGGAATGTAGCGGGATTTGGGACGAGCGGGCGTCTGGTCTGCGGTGGCGGCGCTGGCATGGTTCGCTTTGTTGGCGGGCGAACGATGGGGGCTCGGGGCGCGTCGCGACTCGCCGGTGCGGCGCTCGGCGCGCGGGCGTTCGTGCGGCGCCGGCTCGTTGCCCGTACGGCGCGGGTCGCGCGAGCTCGATTGCGGGAATTGTTCCATAAAACATCATCCAATGACGAGAATAATCAGCACATATTTATTGTAGCTGCCCGCTCCTGTGAATGCTTGCTGCTGGCGCAACCTCAAGCGCGCGTTCACATCAAAGTGAACTAAAGTTATAGAGGTGCGAAAGCATACGATTGACGGCCGACGGTGGGCATAAAGCCCGCGGATGAGGAGGTTTCCATGGCAGATCGCGGCATCGTTGCGGTGTTCGGCAGCATGAACATGGACCTTTCGGTGGCGTGCGAGCGCATGCCGCGCGCGGGCGAGACCGTCGGCGGTAGCGGTTTTATCACCAACGCCGGCGGCAAGGGTGCAAACCAGGCTGTCGCCGCCGCGCGCATGGGCGCGCGCACGTGCATGATCGGCGCCGTCGGGCGCGATGCCTTTGGCGACGCACTGGTGGCGGGGCTTCAAGATGCCGGCGTGGGCGTTGAGTTTGTGGCGCGTCGCGACGACGTGGAGACGGGCACGGCGACCATCATTCGCTGCGAGAGCGACAACCGCATCGTGCTGTCGCCGGGCGCCAACCATGCGCTTGCGGGCGAGGATGTTGCCGGTGCCCTGCGTTGTCTGGTGGCCGATGAGCTCGGCGCGGACGTCTGCGACCTCGCCCCAGCGGCTGGCGGCGTCTTTATCGCCCAGGGCGAGTGCGACCTGATGGCGACGGCCGCGGCGCTCGCCTGCGCTCACGGCCTGGGGTTCTATACGGTCTTTAACCCGGCTCCTGCCTACGATTTGCCGGCTGGGGCGTGGCCCGCGGTGGACCTGGTGTGCCCAAACGAGACCGAGTGCCAGGTGCTGACGGGCATTCTGCCTACGGACGATGCGAGCTGCGCCGCCGCGCTCAAGGCGTTGCTCGGCAAAGGAGCCGGCGCTGCGGTTATCACGCTGGGAGGTGCCGGTTCGGTCACGCTTGGCGACGACGGTGAGCTGTTGCGCGTGCCGGCGCTGTCGAGCGAGGTGGTCGATACGACCGCCGCGGGCGATACGTTTATCGGTGCACTTGCGGCGGCTCGTCTGCAGGGCTTGCCGCTTTTTGAGTGCATGGCCGCGGGCGCTCGTGCCTCGGCCGTGACGGTATCGCGCCTGGGTGCTCAGCAGTCGATTCCCACGCGCGCCGAAGTTGAACATTGGTTTGGTTAAACGATAAAGACGGAGAAGCGGAGTAGAACGATGGCAACCAAGAAGCTGATCCTTGATCTGGATATGGGTGTAGACGACGCTATGGCGCTCGCTTACGCCATCGCGAGCCCCGAGGTGGAGCTCGTGGGTATTACGACGTGCTTTGGCAATGTGCGCGTCGAGCAGTCGGCGCACAATTGCTTGGCGGTGCTCGACTTGCTCGGCCGCCCCGAGGTGCCGGTGTACCTGGGCGCCGATCGTCCTCTGCGGGCGACCGAGCCCTATACGCCGCCGGCGTCCACAACGCTCATTCACGGCAAAAACGGCATTGGCGGTGCGAGCGTGCCCGATTCGCCTTACGAGCCGGTGGGCGCTACGACGGCCGAGGGCAACGCTGCGGTCGATTACCTCATCGATGCCGCGCGCACCTATGGCCCCGACCTGGTCTATGTGGCAACCGGCCCGCTCACCAACATGGCGCTCGCCCTGGAGCGCGATGCGGCGGCGATGATGTCCGTTGGCCGCGTGGTCGTGATGGGGGGCGCCCTTACCGTGCCCGGCAACGTGAGCGCGGGCGCCGAGGCCAACATGGCAAGCGACCCCGAGGCCGCGGACGCGGTGCTGCGCTCGGGCCGCAAGCTCACCATGGTGGGGCTGGACGTGACGCACCGCGTGGTGCTCACGCGCCGCGATATCGCGGGCTGGACGGGGTCGGGCACCATGGCGGGCTGCGCGTTTGCGGGCATGGTCGAGCACTATATCGGTTCGTACGAGATGAACGCGCCCTACCTGGGCGGCTGCGCGCTGCACGACCCGTTGGCCGTTGCCGTGGCGATTGACCCCACGCTCGTGGGCGCGCTCGGCTGCAATTTGCGCGTCGACCTGTTGGGCGAGTATCGCGGCCGCACCATTTGCGATGAGCACCGCCTGTCCGATCCGGACAAGAGTGCGCTTGTGGCGCTCACCGTGGACGCCCCGCGCTTTCTGTCCGAGTTCAAGGCGCGCATGGCCCGCATCCTAGGCTAGGCTCGGGATCGAAGCACGCCCATCTGCTCGATGTGGCCGCTGGCGGGCCGACATCTACCGTTCGCCAGCCCGATGGTCCCCGGGGCGGGGAGAGCGCTATAATGCATTCTGCATCTTGGATTGTTACTCCTGTGTGGAGGCATGCCCAAGAGCAATACAACACGGATTGTTACGTAAGGCATGACCGCAATAGCACTGCTATTGGCTATCATGCCTTTTTCTGTGAGTGTTCTTGAAAGGAGGTTCACCATGCTTGCAATTAAAAAGCTTAACAACAACGCGGTTCTTTGCCGTGACGGACAGGGGCGAGATGTCATCGCCATGGGCAGGGGCGTCGGTTTCGGCGGAGATTTTCCTCGAGAGCTCCCTCTTTCTAAAATCGAGCATACGTTTTACGACATTGATCCTAAAGGACAAGATGTCATGAGGGATCTTCCCTCGGATATCGTGATGTTTGCGGCGAAAGTTATGGACATCGTTGCCAACGAACTGCCCTACGACCTCTCGACCAATGCGACGCTGTTCATGGCTGATCACCTGTCGTTTGCCGTTGCGCGAGCCCAAAAGGGGGTCCGCATCGCGATGCCTCTTGCCTATGAAGTGCGGGAGACGTATCCGAAGGAATACAAGGCTGCCCAGTTTATCGTCATGCGACTCGAGAAGGAGCTCGGAGAGCGGCTTCCCAAGGATGAGATTGCCAGTATTGCGATGAATCTCGTGAACGCACGGGTTGTTGAAGCCGTCAAAGCCACGGCCGAGCCCGCAAAGCAGTTCGACGATATGCTCGAGGACGTTATCGAGATTCTCGAAAGCGATTTCCGCATTATTGTCGACCGCGATTCCTTTGATTTCACCCGCTTCGCCACGCATCTGCGGTACCTGTTCAAGCGCATTCAAGCCGGCGAGTCGCTGAACAGCGCCAACATGCAGATGTACAAGAACTTTCGTGAGGAGTTTCCGCAGTTGGCAGAGTGCGTGAAGCATATCGGTTCCTATTGTCGTGAAACGTGGGACGCCACGCTCTCCGAGGAGGAGGAACTCTATCTGATGATCCATCTCAACCGGATCATCTCCAAAAAAGGATTGTAACCCGTAGCCATTCGGGGCATGACCTTTGCCGATTCGAACAGTAAGCCAAGATTGTGCAAAGGAGCCAATGATGGCAAATTACAAAAAGGTGGCAGAGCAGATTCTCTCCACTGTGGGCGGGGCGGAAAACGTGGCTTCGGTTACGCATTGCATGACGCGCCTGCGCTTCAACCTCAAGGATGAAAGCCTCTCGAATGATGAGAAGCTTGAGGACATCTCGTCTATCATCAGCGTCGTGCACGCCGGAGGGCAGGTGCAGCTGGTGGTCGGGCCCACGGTCGACAAGGTCTACGACGAGGTTTGTAAGCAGGGCGGATTCGAGGTCACGGTATCGATTGACGAGGAACTCGATGGCCCTCAGCTTAGCTGGAAGGAGCGCTTGGCGCCCAAGCACCTCTTCAATCAGCTGCTCGATGCCGTGAGCGGCGCTATCACCCCGATCCTTCCGATCTTTTGTGTCGCCGGTATCTTCAAGATGCTCGTTATTCTGTTTGGGCCCGAAGGCGCCGGTTTTATGTCCGAAACGAGCGACCTGTATCGGATCCTTTCCCTGGTGGGCGATGCGGCGTATTACTACTTCCCGGTGTTTGCCGCCTATAGCTCGGCTAAGAAGTTCAAAACGAGTCCTGTGCTGGCACTGCTCATCGCTGTTGTGATGATTTATCCCGACATGCTCGCTATTGTTGAGGACGGAAAGCCTTTCAGCGTCTTCGGCATCCCCATGCAGCTCGTCAACTACACCCAGGCTGTTCTTCCGGTCATCTTGATCACCTGGGCCCAGTCCTATGTTGAGCGCTTCTTTAAGAAGATCTCGCCTGATATGTTGCGCATTCTGATCGTACCCGTGGGTACGGTGCTCGTGATGTTGCCGGTCGCGCTGTGCCTCTGCGGCCCTGCCGTCCAATTTGTCATGGGCCTTGTGGCCGATTTCATCATTTGGCTCGCCTCTGTTGCCGGTCCCGCTGCGACCGCGGTTATCGGCGCATTCTGGAATCTGATCATCGCCACCGGCATGCACGTGCCGATCTATACCGCCATATTGCCCGCCGCGCTCCAGAACGGTTACGACGCCATCTTATACCCCGGCACCGCGGTTGTAGCCTACACCACGCTTGCCATCGCGCTCGCCTATGGCCTGCGCGCTAAGGACAAGGAGAGTCGAGCCACGGGCTGGAACTTGTTCATCACCTATGCCTTCGGTCGCGTGAGTGAGCCCATCATCTACGGCATCCTGTTTCGCGACAAGAAGGCTCTTGCCTGGAACATGATTGGTGGTGCTGTCGGTGGTCTGCTGGTAAGCCTTCTTCATGCCAACGTCTATATCTTCACTGGCGTTGGTTTCCCATGGATGAACGTGCTCATGTTTGCTCAGGATATCATCCCTGGCACCATCGGGTGTCTTGCTGGCGGTGCCGTGACGTTTGCGTTGGCGATGATTTTTGGATTTGAAGGACAGGAGAAGATGCCGTTGAAGTCCAAGAGCGGCGATTCTGAGGCCGTTGAATCCGTCGAGGCATAAGAGGCTACTACACAAATATGCTCCCCAGCCGTTGCGCGGTCCGACCCCTTGGCCGCGCAACGGTACTGTGCTGTTGCGCGGCACTTGCCGAGTCCGTTGCGTTCGACAGTGTGGGCCGGGAATTTGATAGAAAGGACGACACCATAATGTTTAGAGAAGATTTTTTATGGGGCGGGGCTCTGGCTGCAAACCAGTGCGAGGGAGGATGGAACGAAGGCGGTCGCGGTTTAGCCAATTCCGACATGCTGCCGTTTGGCGATCAACGCATGGACGTCATGCGGGGAGACCTTGATCCGCGTGCGTTGGCACCCGACAGCTTCTATCCCGCTCGCAAAGGCATTGATTTTTACCATAGGTACAAGCAGGATATTGAACTGTTTGCCCAGATGGGTTTTAAATGCCTGCGCTTATCGATCGCCTGGAGCCGCATTTTTCCCAAAGGAGACGAAGCCGAGCCCAATGAAGAAGGCCTTGCCTTTTACGAGGATGTTTTTAGGACGTGCCGCGCGCATGGCATTGAGCCTTTGGTGACGCTCAACCACTATGATGTCCCCATGCATCTCGTCGATGCGTATGGCGGATGGCGCGATCGCAGGTTGGTCGACCTGTTCGATCGATATTCGCGTACCGTGTTCGAGCGCTATCGGGGATTGGTCAATTATTGGCTGACCTTTAACGAGATCAACATCATGACGCAGGCGTGCTTTATGGCGGCGGGGATCATCTTCGAGCAAGGGGAGAATCGCTATGCAACGGTTCACACGGCCGTGCACCATGTATTGGTTGCGAGTGCCCGTGCGGTCGGGGCGTGTCATGAACTGTGCCCTGGGGCGAAGATCGGTTGCATGCTCAACGCAGGTGTCTTCTATCCGGCTACATGTGATCCGGACGATGTGCTGGCTGCGCAGGCTGAGAATCGCAGCCATTACATGTTTACCGACGTCCAGGTGCGCGGTGCGTACCCGAGCTATGTTCTCAAGGAATACGCCCGCCATGGTTTTGAGGTGCCCTATCGGGATGATGACCGCGAAGTACTGGCTGCAAACCTGGTCGATTTCGTCTCGTTTTCGTATTACTCGACGCGCGTCGCAAAAGCGCATGCGGAAGGTCAGTTCGATTCGAACCTTCTTCGCTCGGCGCCTAATCCGTATCTAAAACAGGAGCCTTGGGGGAGGTTTATCGACCCCAAAGGGCTGCGCGTCACCATGAATGAAATCTGGGATCGCTATCAAAAGCCGCTGTTCATCGTCGAAAACGGTTTGGGTGCTCCTGATGTGCCGGAAGATTCGGGTGAAATAGAAGACGACTATCGAGTTGAATACCTGCGGGCCCACATCGAGGCGATGAGGGAGACCGTCGAGCTCGACGGGGTGGAACTCATGGGATATACCTGTTGGGGCCCGATCGATTTGGTTTCGGTCGCCACAGGACAGATGCGTAAGCGCTACGGGTTTATCTATGTCGATCGAGACGATAGCGGTGCGGGCTCGTTTGAGAGACGTAAAAAGAAAAGCTTCGAATGGTACCGACGCGTAATAGCAAGCAATGGCGAAGACCTTGCGTAATAACGTTAAGATGGACAAATGCGCCCGTTGGGGGAATAGTCGTGCCACTTCGCTTGACAACAGGCTAAACTAGCTATTAAACATTTACTATTCTATTTAGATTGAATTTGCGGTCGTTTAGTTGCCGAGCCACGGGGCGGTCAAGCCACGATGCTCGGCCGCGACCGATGCTAGGGGGAACGATGGCTAAAGCAAGCGTCCGCGAGATCAGCCGCATTACCGGCTTTTCGCCCGCAACCGTGTCCAACGCGCTCAACCGCAAGCGCAGCGTGAGCGAGGAGACCGCCAAGGTCATCCTGGAGTGCGCGCAGTCGCTTGGCTATCAGCAGTCGACGCAGCTCGAGAGCATCCAGTTTGTGCTTGCGCGCAAGACGGGCGCCATCCTGGACGAGAGCACCTTCCATCCCGCGGTCATCGAGGGCGTGGAGCGCCAGGCGCGTCGCCACGGCATGAGCACGAGCTTTGTCTCGCTCGACTTTAGCGACCTGGACGCCGTGCGCCCGCAGGTCGAGGGCCTGATCGCCGACCCGTCGGCCGCCATCGTGCTGATGGGTACCGAGCTGGGCGAGGAGGACTACGCCCTGTTCGCCGACGCTGCCGCCCACCTGATTGTGCTCGACGGCTGGAGCGATCGCCAGTACTTCGATGCCGTAGTCATCGCCAACACCGATTCGGTGCTGCGTGCCGTGGATTACCTTATCGAGAAAGGCCACAGGCAAATCGGCTATCTGGCGGGCGACCTTCGGATCCGCAACTTTAAGGACCGCGAGCGCGGCTATCGCCAAGCGCTTGAGGACGCGGGCCTCGAGGCCAATCCGGCATGGCGTGTCACGTTGGGCACCACGCTCGAGGGTGCCTATCGCGACATGGGCGTGTGGCTCGACAGCGTCTCGCGCGACGATCTGCCGACGGCTTTCTTTGCCGAGAACGACGTGCTCGCCGTGGGCGCCATGCGCGCGTTCAACGAGCACGGTATTCGCGTGCCCGAGGATGTCTCGATCATCGGCTTTGACGACCTGTCTTTGGGCGCCTTCTCCAACCCGCCGCTCACCACGGTGCATGTTCCCAAGCACGAGGTGGGCGAGATCGCGGTGCGCCGCCTGGTGGGCAACATCCGCAATCCCAAGAGCTATACCTGCAAGACGGCCGTGTCGACCTATTTTGTCGAGCGCCAAAGCGTGCGTGAGATCTAGGCAAAGGCAACGCTGGGCCGTAGGGAGGCAAAGCTCGCTAAGGCAGCCATACATAACGCTACTAAGAGAGGGTCCTTTGGGCCCTCTTTTTGATGCCCTTGTATGTTCAGTTTGTTTACATACCGTTTAGGCTGATTTCTCTACCGTCTACGGGTATTTCGCGTTAAACTTCTAAACAGTAGAGTAAAACATTTAGTAAACAGAACAAAACGAAACATGCGTCTGTTTACTGAACATGTGATTAGGGGAGGACGTACATGGACAAGATCAAGCTCGGCTTTGTGCCCACGCGCCGCAGTATCTTTAGCGCGCCGGACGCAATCAAGTATCGCGGCCTGACGGCTGATCGCCTGCGCGAGATCGGCGTCGACATCGTGGATATCGACGACATCAATGAAGAGGGCCTGCTGTTCGACGACAGCCATATCGAGCCCATCGTCAAGAAATTCCGCGCCGAGGGCGTCGATGGCATTATGCTGTGCCACGCCAACTTTGGCACCGAGTACGTTTGCGCTCGCCTTGCCCGCGAGCTCGGTCTACCCGTACTGCTGTGGGGTCCGCGCGACGAGCGCCCCGAGCCCGACGGCACACGCCTGCGCGATAGCCAGTGCGGCCTGTTCGCCACCGGCAAGGTCCTGCGCCGCTTCCAGGTTCCCTTCACCTACATGACCAACTGCCGCCTGACCGACCCCGAGTTCGAGCGCGGCGTTTGGGACTTTTTGGCCGTTTGCAACGTGGTCAAGACCTTCAAGCACACCCGCATCCTGCAGATGGCCACCCGTCCGTTCGACTTCTGGTCGACCATGTGCAACGAGGGCGAGCTGCTCGAGAAGTTCAACATCCAGCTTTCGCCTATCCCCATGACCGAACTTGTCCAGGCTGTGCGCGACGCCCAGGCCGACGAGCAGGCCATGGCCGCCATGCTTGCCCACATCAACGACAGCTTTGAGATCTGCATCCCCGAGGACAAGGTCCCCGCGGTCGCCGGTCTTGCCATCGCCATGAAGCGCTTGGTCGAGAAGTATGGCTGCAACGCCGGTGCCATTCAGTGCTGGAACGCTCTGCAGGACGAGCTGGGCATTATGCCCTGCGCCGCCAACGCCATCCTCAACGAGATGGGCATTCCTATCGTATGCGAGACCGATATCCACGGCGCCATCACCGCGCTGATGGTCGAGGCCGCCGACCTGGGCCGTCACCGCGGCATGTTCGCCGACTGGACCGTGCGTCATCCCGACAACGAGAACGGCGAGCTGCTGCAGCACTGCGGCCCCTGGCCCTGCAGCTGCGCGGCCGTCAAGCCCAAGCTCACCTACCCGCTGGCTTTCGACCACCCCGGCGCGCTGACGGCCGAGGCCAAACACGGCGATCTCACCCTTGCCCGCTTTGACGGCGACAACGGCGAGTATTCGCTGCTGCTGGGCAATGCCCGCGGCATCGACGGCCCGGCCGGTATGGGCACCTACCTGTGGGTCGAGGTCGAGAACCTCAAGCGCCTCGAGGCAAAGATCGTCGAGGGCCCCTACATCCACCACTGCGTGGCCATCCACGCCAACGTGGTGCCGGTGCTCTACGAGGCATGCAAGTACATCGGCATCCAGCCCGACCTGTACGACCCCATCGAAGAAGACGTCAAAGCCTACCTGCGAGGAGAGTAGAAATGGCAACTATCGAAGAGCTTGAGTCCCTGCGCTGGGACCTCCGCCGCGATTGCGTCGACATCATCATGGCCGGCGCCGGCGGCCACATCGGCGGCGACATGTCGGTGATCGACGCCCTCATGACCCTCTACGCCAACCATCTGAACATTTCGCCCGAGACCGTCGACGATCCCAACCGCGATCGCTTCGTGCTCTCCAAGGGCCACGCCATGGAGGCCTACTACGCGGTGCTGTGCCACGAGGGCTATCTGGACCTCGACGACGTCAAGGCCCGCTTCTCCAAGTTCGGCAGCCCCTACATCGGGCATCCCAACAACAAGCTCAAGGGCATCGAGATGAACTCCGGTTCGCTGGGCCATGGCCTGCCCGTGGCGGTGGGCATGGCGCTTGCCGGCAAGATGGACGGCCGCGACTACCGCGTCTACACCATCATGGGCGACGGCGAGCTTGCCGAGGGCTCGGTCTGGGAGGGCGCCATGAGCGGCGGCAACTACCAGCTCGATAACCTGTGCGCGCTCGTGGACCGCAACCGCCTGCAGATCAGCGGCAGCACCGAGGACGTCATGAAGCAGGATTCGCAGGAGGAGCGCTGGGCCGCCTTCGGCTGGAACGTGCTCTCCATTCCGGGCAACGACATCCAGGCCATCGACGCCGCGCTGACGCTTGCGGCCGAGACCAGCGGAAAGCTCACGGTCATCATCCTCAACACGGTGAAGGGCTATGGCTCGCCCGTTATGGAGGACAAGGCCGCCTGGCATCATCACCTGCCCAACGATGAGGAATATGCCCAGATCATCGCCGATTTCGCTGCCCATAAGGAGGCCATCAATGGCTAACAAGATCGCCAACCGCAAGGTTATCTGCGACACGCTGCTCGAGGCCGCCAAGACCGATAAGGACATCGTCGTCCTGTGCTCCGACTCCCGCGGCTCCGCATCGCTCACGCCGTTCTTCGATCAGTATCCCCAGCAGTCCGTCGAGGTCGGCATCGCCGAGCAGGACCTGGTGAGTATCGCCGCCGGCATGGCTTCGTGCGGCAAGAAGGCCTGGGCCGCCTCGCCGGCGTCCTTTGTGACCACGCGCTCGTATGAGCAGTGCAAGGTCGACGTTTCGTACTCCAACACCAACGTCAAGCTCATCGGCATCTCGGGCGGCGTGTCCTACGGCGCTCTGGGCATGAGCCATCACTCCGCGCAGGATATCGCCGCCATGAGCGCTATCCCGAACATGCGCGTGTATCTGCCGAGCGATCGCTTCCAGACCGCCGAGCTCGTGCGCGCCCTGGTCGCCGACAACAAGCCGGCCTACATTCGCGTTGGCCGCAACCCGGTCGAGGACGTGTACACCGAGGATGAGTGCCCGTTCGAGATGGACCGTGCCACCTGGGTGCGCCGCGGCACCGATGTGACGATCGTCGCCACCGGCGAGATGGTCCGCCACGCCGTGGACGCCGCCGACCTGCTGGCCGAGCAGGGCATTTCGGCAACGGTGCTCGACATGTACTGCGTCAAGCCGCTCGACGCCGAGGCCGTGATTGAGGCCGCCGGTGCCACGCGCGCCGTCGTGACCGTCGAGGAGCACAGCCCCTTCGGCGGCCTGGGTTCCATGGTCGCGCAGGTCGTGGGCGAGCATTGCCCGCGTCCGGTCAAGTGCCTGAGCCTGCCCGACGCGCCGGTCATCACCGGCACCTCGCCCGAGGTCTTCGCACACTACGGCCTCACCGGCGAAGGAATCGCCAAGACCGTTGCCGAGTTCCTCGGCAACTAGTAGACACAGACGCTGCGCGGCCGCCAAGCACCGCACCTTGCCGTTCAAACCGTCGCTTGCGTACACAAAGTACGCGGCGCTCCTCTTTCACGGCAATCTGCGGCACTTGGCGGTCGCTCGCTCCTTGTCCGCCAGGCTGTCTTTGCTTTGGCGGAAGGAATGGGAGAGTACATGAGCAACTACATCATCGGAATCGATCAGTCCACGCAGGGCACCAAGGCGCTGCTGGTGGACGAGGGCGGCCATCTGATCCATCGTGCCGACCGCGCACATCGCCAGATCGTCAACGAGGCCGGCTGGGTGAGCCATGATCCGGCCGAGATCGCGGCCAACGTCCTGGCCGTGGCGCGTGCCGTGGTGGAGGAGACTGGGGTCGACCCGGCCGATGTCGCCGGCATCGGTATTTCCAACCAGCGCGAGACCACCGTTGCCTGGAACCGCAAAACGGGCGAGCCGCTGTGCGACGCCGTGGTGTGGCAGTGCGCCCGTGCCCGCGAGCTGTGCGACGAGCTGGCCGCACGCGAGGGCGTGTCCGAGTTGGTGCGCGACACGACGGGTCTGGTGCTCTCACCCTACTATCCGGCGGGCAAGATGGCCTGGATTCTCGCAAACGTTCCGGCGGCTGCCGAGGCCGCTGCGGCGGGCGAGCTGTGCCTGGGCACGATTGACGCCTGGGTGGTCTGGACGCTCACGGGTGGCGCGGAATTTCGCTGCGACTGGTCCAACGCCAGCCGCACGCAGCTGTTCGACCTGCGCCGCGGCTGCTGGAGCGAGCCGGTGTGCCAGGCCTTTGGTGTCGATCCGGCCTGCCTACCGCAGGTGACCGATTCCGACGGTCTGTTCGGCACGACGGACCTGGGCGGCTTTTTGCCGGCGCCCGTGCCCGTGCACGGCGTGTTGGGCGATAGCCACGCCGCCCTGTTTGCACAGGGCTGCCACAGCCGTGGCATGGCCAAGGCGACGTATGGCACCGGCAGTTCGGTCATGATGAACGTCGGCGACGAGTTCGTCGCCAGCTCGCACGGGCTTTCGAGCTCACTTGCGTGGCGCATGGACGGCGTGACCGAGTACGTGCTCGAGGGCAACGTGAGCTACGCCGGCGCCGTCAAGACGTGGCTGCGCGACGACCTGGAGCTCATCAATAACCCCGAGGAAGTCACCGACCTGTGTTGTGCCGCCAACCCGGCGAGCCGCGTCTACTTTGTGCCGGCGTTTACCGGCCTGGGCGCGCCGCACTGGGCGAGTGACGCCGAGGGCTGCGTCTTTGGCATGACGCGCACCACCGGCCGCGCGGAGTTCGTGAAGGCTGCCGACGAGTCGATCGCCTATCAGATCTTCGACGTGATCGATGCGATGGTCGAGGATTCGGGCGCGGCGCTGGCCGAGCTTCGCGTTGACGGTGGTCCCACACGCGATGCGTACCTGATGCAGTTTGAGAGCGACCTGGTGGGCTCGCCCATCCGCATCGCGAGCAACGATGAGATGAGCGGCCTGGGTGCGGCTTGGGCCTGCGGCATTGCGCTGGGCATGTACACGCGCGACGTGGTTGACGTGTACGGTGCCCGCGGCATTGTGGAGCCCTCGATGCCCGCCGACGAGCGAGCCAAAAAGATCGGCGGCTGGCGCCATGCCGTCGAGGCGACGATCTCGTACTAAATGCGTGATGCTGCGGTAGAGTCGCGGCAATGCGTACGAGTGATGCCCTGGGGCGATGTCACGGAGTGCTATTCGGTCGATAGGAGAAGATGCGAACGAGAGAGTGATGTGATGCGGTAGAGTCCAACGCGTCGAATGATGGTCTACGTCCCAGGTGTTTCACTGTGAATTTGGTAAGGCGAAGTATTTCTTTGACGGGAGCTGTGCATGTATCGCACTGGTCTACGGGCTGGTGCGTACGGGTGCTGTGGTGGGCATCGGTATCGGCACCGTAGCCGCCACGCTCCTGGCGGGCGGTATCTGCACACTTTGGGGTCGTCTGCTCAACCGCAGGCTCATGGCCTTTATGGAATAGTCTGCGAGCATGTAGACGCATTGAGCGAGAGGGGAGCGGCCATGAGGCAGCTGTTTGGAATTGATATCGGCGGAACGAGCGTCAAATGGGCGATTGTGAATGAGAACTACGAGTTTGGTGACCGTGGTTCGATTCCGACGGCGTTCGTCTCGGCCGATCAGCTGGTCGACGCGCTCGCGGCACTCGTAGGGCCGTATCGCGGACAGGTTGTAGGCGTGGGCATCTCGGCCCCGGGTGGCATCTTCAGTTACGAGGCAGATCCGGACGGGACGATCCATCGCGGCGGTGCGCTGCCGTACATGGACGGGTTTCCGCTTGGTCGAGTGTTGCGCGAGCGACTGGGGTTGCCTGTGACCGTTGTCAACGATGGCAAAAGCTGTGCGCTTGGTGAGTACGCTGCTGGTGCGTTGCGCGGCGTGGACGTGGGTTGCGTGGCGGTAATCGGTACGGGCATCGGCGGAGGCATCGTGGTTGACGGCCGGGTGCTGATGGGTGCGGGCGGTTTCGCGGGCGAGTTCAGCTTCCTGTCCAACAACGTAAACGAACCGCTTGATCATTGCGATACATTCGCGACTTCGAGCGGATGGCACGGCCTGCAGAATCTCGTGGCAGTCGAACTTGGCATTTCGGATGAAGCTGAACTGGAGGCCCTCGATGGCCGACGGATCTTCGAGCTATTGGAGCACGGGGGCGCGTCCGAAGTCGCCGCCGTACAGCGCGGATTGGATGCCTATGCTGAGCTGTTTGATCGTGTGCTTGTGAATCTGCAGTGCGTTATCGACCCGGCGGTCTTCGCGGTTGGTGGTGGCATCAGCTGCCATCCCGCGCTGTTCGAGGCGCTCGACCGTAAGATGGATGACGTCATGGCGCACTACACCGGTTTTCTGAAAGATATGCCTCGTCCGCACGTGGTCCCGGCACAGCTGGGTAACGACGCCAATATCTACGGTGCCGTTGCAACTTGTTTGCGAGTGCTGTAAGTGCAGACCATCGATTGGTCTGGTGGCGATTATTGCGATTGACCCGGTGGCGATTACAGTCGCTGCCGGGTTAGAAAACTAGATGCTGAACGCTCGATATTATCGGCTGCGCGGCGCCCCGTCCCAAAGCAGCCAATTTGGGACGGGGCTTTTTTGACTGCTATCATGGGTGGGATTGTTGCGACCAGTTAAAAGAGCCCCGTCCCAAATTGACTACCGAGAGGATCTGCCATGGAGCGCATCGCGAGTTTTTCCGTTGACTATCTGCTGCTTGAGCCCGGCGTCTATATGAGCCGCGTCGACCGCGATCCAGCGACCGGCGCCGCCGTCACCACGTTTGACCTGCGCTTGACCACGCCCAACAAAGAACCGGTCATGAACACGGCCGAGTGCCACACCATCGAGCACCTGGGCGCGACGTTCCTTCGCAACCATGCCGAGTGGTCGAGCCGCATTGTCTACTTTGGGCCTATGGGCTGCCGCACGGGCTTTTACCTGGTCGTGTTTGGCGAGGTGACGAGTGAGGAGATCTTGCCGCTCGTGCGCGAGCTGTTCGAGTTTGTTGCCGGGTTTGAGGGCAATGTCCCCGGTGCCGCTCCCGAGGAGTGCGGTAACTATCTGGACCAGAATCTCCCCATGGCAAATTGGCTCGCGCGCCGCTATCTCGACCGCGATCTGGCCGATATCGATGAGGCGGGTTGATTTCCGATCTCAGCCGAACACATTGAGCAAATAGGCCATTCCCGCAGCTAGCCGAACGCCCCCGAGGTCCCATCCGGGACCCGGGGGCGGCGTTTTCCCAGTTGAAGGAACGGTGGAGATGTGTTTCGATAGGTCCGGTGGCCATGCTCCGCCCGCCGCCCGGCACCTCTTCCCAGACTCAGCCGGACGGTCGGTCCGTCTATTCCGTTTTTCCTTCTAGGCTAGGCCAGCGGGGCATCGCCCCTCTCGGCGCGCGCCCTCTCGATGAGTCCCGGCGTCAGGTCGAGCTCGGCCAGAGGCACATCCTCCACGCCGTAGGCGTCAAGCAGCGCCGCCGCATCGTCCCCGAGCATCGCCCTGAAGGCGCGCGCGGGCGTCGAGAAGCCGAGCGCGCCGCGGGGCTCGGAGTTCACGTGCGACATGGCGAGCGCCAGGTCGGCCGGGGAGAGCCGGTCGAACCTGAGGCCGGCGCCCTTGGGCAGCAGCTTCCTGATCTCGACGTGGTTGCGCTCGCAGGCGCCCTTCTGGTCGCTCCGCCCGGGGTCGCAGTAGAACAGCCTCGTCTCGCCGGGCCCCTCGCCGAGGAGCGCGGCGATCGCGCCCTCGTCGGAGAACTCGGCGCCGTTGTCGGTGAGGACGGCGCGGAACACGCGGCGCGTCCCGTCGGCGCCGAGGACCGCCCGGACGCCCTCCAGGGCGTCCGCGACGCACCCGGCGGTCTTCTCCTCCAGCGGCAGCGCGAGCTGCAGCCTGCTGGGGCGGTGCAGCAGCGTGAGCAGGCAGGCGGAGTCCTCCCGGGCGCCCTCGACGGTGTCCATCTCCCAGGCCGCGGCGCACGCGTCCTCCCCGAGGGCGAGGAACGCGGCATGCGACCTGCGGGCGGAGTGGCGGGTCGCCGCCCGGCCCGCGGCGCGCCTCCTCGGCCTGTAGCCGACCTTGCGCCTGAGCTCCATGTTGGTCATGCCGTCGTAGCCCGCCGAGACCCAGCGGTAGATGGTCGACGGCGACAGGTCCACCGGCCCTCCGTTGCATGCGGCCATCTGCTCGGGCGAGAGCCCCCGGCGCAGGCAGCCCCTTATCGCCTCCAGCCTGGCCGCCGCGGCGGGCTCGTCGGCGTCTATCCCGCGCCTGGACGAGACGAGGACCGAGTCGGCGCACAGCTGCGCGGCCCGGGCCTCGTAGAAGACGTGCGGGCGGCGCTTGCAGCCCATCGCGCGGTAGCGGCCGCACCCGTTGCAGCAGCGCGGCCACGCCGCCAGGCGCGGGCAGGCCGACGACAGGTCGGTGTCGGCGCCCACGCGCTCGCCGCGCCTGGGCTTCGGCGCCGTCACGAACCTGTGCGACGCCACCTCGGCGCTCACCGTCGAGGGCGACCTGCCCAGCTCCCTCGCGATCTCCCTGCACGAGGCCCTGCGCTCCAGCATCCTCTGGACCGTGTCCCGCTCGTGCCTCGTGAGCCTTCCGTAGGACCTCGGGACCGCCCTCGCGGAGCCCCTTTTCTTCTTTCCGGACATGCCGTCCTCCGATCTCCCGGGGCCGGCCGATCCGGCCCTCAGGGTATCGGGTTCCCACATTCATCCGCACATGTGCGGATGAATGTGGGAGGTGTTCGGATAAAGTCGATAATCAAGGTATCGATGAGGCGCACCTGCACTATCAGCAGGCGTAAGTCCCTCGCAGGAATAGCGTTTATACTAGAAGCGCTCCCGCTCTTTGCGGAGCGCTTTTTTATGCCGAGTGCTCAAAACAGAACAAGATTGTTCTAGAATGTTCATACTGTCACACAAACGAACAGGAGCGAACATGCATATCTACTCTGTCTCTGATCCCGAGTTCAAGTCCTATGGCAACGTTTGGGATAACGTTCCGTCCGAGCTTACGTCGCCCGTGCTCGAGGCACTTGCCTCCACGCCCATCCCCGAGGGCAGCAAGTATGTGGCCTCTGCGCCCGAGCTCGAGGGTGTCATGGATGCCGATAAGCTGGGCTTTCTCATGTTTGGCGGTCGTCCCTTCCAGCTGGGCTGGTGCAACGGCCACAACACGCAGCTCAACTGCCTGGAGTACCACCGCGCGAGCGAGTTCAACCTGGGCGCCCGCGACTTTATCCTGCTCGTGGCGCATCGCTGGGAGATCGAGGACGGCAAGCTCGATACCGCGTGCGTCAAGGCGTTCCGCGTGCCGGCCGGCACGCTTGTTGAGGTTTTCAACACCACGCTTCACTACACGCCCTGCATGGTCGACGACGGCGGCTTCCAGGTGATGGTGGCGCTGCCCGCCGGCACCAACGGCCCGCGCCCCGAGGCTGCAGCCGACGTGCCCACGGCTGGCGACAGCTACTGCTACTGGAAGGCCGACAAGTGGGTTCTCTGCCATGCTGACAGCCCCAAGGCTGCCGAGGGCGGCTACGTAGGTCTCATCGGCAAGAACCTCGACATCGCCGTGGACTAGCGCATCGCCCCAAACCACCACAAAGGTGCCTGTCTCCTTTGCGGTGGTTTGGGGCGGGCGGATATCGGGAAGTGCCAGACGGGGGAGGCTACCGGGCGCCTTGCCGTCTGCGGATTTTGGGACATGCGGCCCGCTTTTTCGACCCATCTGTCGGTACACTAAAAGCACTATGGGTACCCGCGAGCGACATATCGGCCACGCGGCCGCCCGATCCGCACCCGTGGCGGATCCCAGGGGCGGCAGGCTCTTCGCCATGCCGCGATTCCTTGTTGGCATAACACATCAGGCGTACCGTCACCGCGTCTTTGCTATCGCCGGCGCCATCACCGCGCTGTTCCTCATGCTTTTGGCAGTCTTGCCGGCGCTGTTCGCCTTCGACCCCAAACTTTCTAACGCCGTGCCCGCCTATAGCGAGGTGTCCGAAGAGGTCGTGGATGCGCTCGTCCACTCGAGCTCTCTCCCGCTTCTTGTCGCCGCAATTATATTTTCGATCTGGGGCGTATCGGTCTATCTGCGCTGTTTGGACTATGTGTTGCGCCGCCGCCTTGTTGCCATCGCCACCATCTGCGCCCTGTGGATGATCGAAGTCATTCTCAAGTACAAGTCGTTCACGCCGTTCTATGCCACCGTGCTGTGGTACCTGTACTACGTGCCCATGACGCTCATTCCGCTGCTCTACCAGTTGTGTGGTCTGCGCCTTGCGGGCCTGGAGCAACACCGCCTGGGTCGCCGCTACTGCGCTGCGCTGTGGATTATGGCTATCCTGCTTATCGGATTTGTGCTCACCAACGATTTTCACCAGCAGGTCTTCCACTTTGACCGTACAAGCGACACCTGGAGCAACGATTACACGTACGGCTGGGGTTATTTCGCCGTCCTCGTGTGGACGGCCTTTAACTTTGTGGCCTTTTTTATCCTGGTGAGCCGGTCCTCGTCCTTTCGCATCCAACGTTTCTCGGGCACGGCGGCGCTCGTGCTGCTGGGCGGCGCGTTCTTTGCCATCTCATATGCGTTGCGCGTGCCCTGGGCATGGAGGCTCAACTTCTCGCTCATCTATTGCGTCTTGTGTGTGGTGGCGATGGAAATCTGTCTCGATTGCGGTGTCATTCCGTCGTATCACGACATCGCCGGCATCTTCGACACCTTGCCGCTTGACCTCAAAGTTCTAACGCGCGACCTGCAGGAGGTCTATGCCACGCCGGTGTCAAAGCCAACGCCGGTAGGCGTGCGCGAGGAGTTGCAAACCCAGGAACACGGGCATGCCCATGCCTTTGCCGTGGCGTCCGATCCCGATGTGATGTACCGTGCCTTTCCACTGCTGGGCGGATCGGCCCTGCTTGCCCAAGACGTGTCGGAGCTCAACGAGCTTAACCGTGAGCTGGCACATCGTCGCATGGAGCTGCAGCGTCAAAACGAGCTGCTCGCCGCCGACTACGACCTTAAGACGCATCTGGCAGATCAAGAGGCCGAGACCTTGCTGGTCCAAGACGTGGACCAGGCGCTTGCCCGCGCGCTCGAAGGGATGTACGACCTGCTGAGCTCGCTGCCGCCGCTGACCGACGAAACGTCTTCACACGAGCGTTACCGCATGTTGCAGCGCGCCAAGATGCTCGTCGCCTATTGCAAGCGCAAGGGATCGCTCACGTTGGCGCAGCACGGGGAGAGCGGTTTTGATCGCGACCGCATTCAGCTCATCGCCAACGAGCTCGCAAGCGACCTGCGCACCATCGATATCGATTGCGCCTCGATTATCGCCATACGGCGCCCGTTGCACGCCAGTACGGTAAGCGCCCTGTACGACTGCGTGTATGACTTTGCGTTTTTTGCCTACACCACCGACCATCCGGCGCTTATGTATCACTTGGGCGACCATGACCGATGCAGTGTCGAGCTGCGCGCCACGCTTTTTTCCAACGATGATGAAGATCTTTCGCAGACGCCCGCTGCGCAAGAGCTCGAAAGCGCTCTGCAAGGGCGCAACGTGGCATACCGCCTTGAGGGCGAACCCGGCCAGTTGCGTATGATCGTGTTGATGCCGCGGGCGGGTGAGTGACGATGCAGATTTCGCTCATCCTTCCCCAAATCGTTGCACTCGATATTGTCTTTGCCCTGGCTGCGTGCCTGCAGACGATCCACGTTCCGCTCATCGCATCGCGCCGCTCGTCCTATAACCGTAGGGTGGTTTGCGCCTACGAGGCGAGCCTCGTGCTTCACCTAGTTATTTCGGCGCTCATCTTGTTCGCGTCGTCTGGCTCATATCTGGTGGCGCCGCTTGACGTTTGCGCCAGGGCAATGGGCGGAGTACTGTGGCTCAATGCCGCAATCTTTGCCTATGGCGTGGTGCTTATGGTGCGCTATCGTCGCCCCGTCATGCTGGTCGAGCTGCTGCTTGTTGTCGCCGTTACACCGCCGGTGGTTTTTGCCACGGGCTCGGCGTGGACCGTTGTCCTTATCGCAGAGGGAGCGTTCTTCCTGTTCCGCTCCATCGCGGCGCTCTTGATGGACGTCCGTAACCGCCAGGAGGATATCACCGCGTTCTCGACGATCGAGACCATCAACGTGATTCCCGTGGGCATCCTGTATCTGGACCCGAGGGGCCGTCCGCTGCTCATGAACCGCTGCATGCGCAAAAACCTGGTGGAACTTCATATGCCCACCGATCTAGGTGACATGAGCGGCACATGGAACGACCTGCGCAAACTCAGCATGCAAATGCCCGAAAGCAGTAGGAACCGTGTGCGGATTAACTTGGATCGTTTTGGTGATGCTCGCGCGGTGATCGAGATTTCTCCCGCCGAGATTCGCCTATTTGTGCACGACGAGGTTATGGTTTCGGGCCGCCTCTTTGAGCGCATTATCGGACTGGACGTGACGGAATACGCACACGCCTACGACCGCTTGGCGCAAGCAAACCACCTACTTGAGCTTGCGGGCCAAGAGCTCCAGTCCCAGATTGAAGAAGTCAAAAAAGTTGCTGACAATGCGGCCTATCTGCGTATGCGCGCTCGCGTGCACGACGTGATCGGGCAGCGCCTGTCCATCCTCCATCGTTATCTGGAGGAGGGGCGCCTGGATGACGAGTCGCTCGAGCAGATCGACCCACTGCTGCGCTCAATCGCTGCCGATCTGCGCAGCGGGGGCGACACCGAACCGGCAGAGCAACTGGGCGATATCGTCCATGCCTTTGGCCTGGTAAGCGTGCAGATCGATGTGGAGGGCGAGCTGCCAAGCGACGCGCGCGTCGCCGCAGCCTTTCTGCAGATTATCCGCGAGGCCTCGACCAATGCCACCAAGCATGCACAGGCCCATCAGGTCCATGTGCGCCTGCGGCAGGAGACGTCGGAAAACGGCGCTGTTGCGCGGATGGCCGTGTCTAACGACGGCGCGCCTGCACCCGTATCGTATCGCGAGGGAACGGGTATCCCAGGTATGAGGCATGTCGCACAGAATCTGGGCGGCAGCCTGGAAGTCCACACCGCCCCGCCCTTCACGCTTACGGTGTCCATCCCGCTTGCCTCCAACGCCACGGTCCAAAGGAGAAGTTCATGATCCGCGTCCTTATAGTCGAAGACCAGGCCATCCTGCGCGAGAGCCTGGCGCGCTCCGTTGGCGACCAGCCCGATATGACCGTTGTTTCCGCCATTGCCGATGCTTCCGAGGCCTTGGGTGTCGCGCTCAAGGAGCGCCCGGACATGATACTGATGGACGTATGCACCGAGCATGATTCCAACGGCATCGTGGCGGCGGCGCGCATCAAGGAGCAGCTGCCCGAGTGCCGCATCATTATCATGACCGGCATGCCCGAGATTACCTTTGTCGATCAGGCCCGCGAGGCGGGCGTCGACAGCTTTGTGTACAAGAACGTCGGTATCGACGAGCTGTTCGCCGTGATGCGCTCCACGCTGGCGGGCTATTGCACGTTTCCCAAGCCGCCCGAAAGTATTTTTTCGGGTACGGCGGCACTCGACGATGTCGAGCTGTCGATTTTGCGCCTTGCCTGCGAGGGCAAAAGCCGCCGCGAGATCGCGGCCGAGCTGTTTATGAGTGAGGGCACCATCAAGCGTCGCATCTCGGAGATCCTGAGCAAGACCGGCTACGACAACATCATGCGCTTGGCCGTGCGCGCAGTAACGGAGGGCAGCATCGTTCCCAACATGGAGCGCTAGCGCTCGTTACGCATCGGCATAAAAACGACGGGGCCGCAGGATCAACTCCTGCGGCCCCGCCTGACATGTGCGCGGATGTATCCGCCAATCCGCGGCCGTCGATGTCTGCCGTTACGCGATGGTCGCGGTGTAGGAAGCGACGTCCTCGTAGGAATCGGTCAGGTAGGCATCGATGCCGATGGTCGTGTTGACGAGGTCGTCAAGGCTATCGAGTGTGCCGTTCGAGAAGGTGAACTCTTCGGTGGCGCTGGTGCTGGGCATCAGGTTAGCCGAGAACCAGGGTTCCTTCATAGTGCCGTTGACGTTGGTCTTGCCGGAAGGAGCGTAGAAGGTCAGGTCCTTGTCGCTCTTGTTGACGATGTTGACGACAAAGCCGATGTCGCCCCAGTCGTCCTTGAATTTCTCGGTGATGGTGATGGTGCACAGATCGTCATCGGCGACGGTGACGGCGGGGGAGATTTCGACGCTCTGGACATCGTCGTCTTCGACGGCCTCATCGATCTCCTCTTCCTTCTCGGCGTTCTCGCGATCCTTCTTCACCGTACCGGACAGATCCTTGTCGGACTTGGTAAAGACAAGATTGCCGTCATCTTCTTCGAGGATGAGTTTGCCGTCCTTGAGCTTCATGTCGTGCGACTCATCTTCGGCGGTGATGGTTACGGTGGTGGCGTCCTTTGCCTCCCATTTAAGGTCGACGACTTCAAGGAACAGGTCGAGGGCGCCTGTACCGTCCTCATCGAGAATCAGGACGCAGTGGACACCCCAATCCTCGAGCATCTTCATGTACTCATCGGTCAGCTCTTCGCCATCCACGGTTCCACCCGAGAGTTCCCAGCTGCCGACGAAGTTGGCCTTGGGGTCTTTGCCGCCGCTGCTGCAGCCCGTCAGGGCAAAGGCGAGCGCCAGGACGCATGTCAGAAATGCGAGTACGGGCTTTTTGAACGTTGTCTTCATGGTGTCCTCCTTCATCGAACGAAACCCATAGAAGCAAATGCGGGGGTGGCGGATCCCCCGCCAATTACCAGATAGAGGGGCTAGGGCCGGGGCGTTCCGCAGTTGCTGCAGAACTTGCCGCCGTTTTCGCTGCCGCAGTTGGGGCAGAACCACTTTGCCGGTGCCGGGGCGGGTGCGGGACTGCCGCACTCGGAGCAGAACTTGCCGGTGTTGGTGGCGCCGCAGCTGCAAGTCCACGTGCCGGCCGCAGGTGCGGCGGCGGGAGCCGGTGCGGGGGCGGGAGCCGGAGCCGGCTGCGGGGCGGCCTGCTGCTGTGCCTGGCCGGCGGCGAACAGCTGGCTGGCGTTCATGCCGCCCATGCCACCTGCCATGCCCATGCCCATAAAGCCTGCCATCGCGCCGTTGGGGTTGGCGGCTGCCGCGCGCATCGCATCGCTCTGGGCGCTGGCGATGTTGGCTGCCGCCATGGTGGGATCGCGCATGACCGCGGCTTTCTGCAGGTCCTTGATCATCTGCTCGTCTTCTTGCGAGGCGGCGATGGAGTTGACGCCAAAGCTTACGATCTCAACGCCGCGCAGGTCACGCCAGTCGGCAGAGAGGACCTCGTTGAGCGCGCGGGCGAGCTCGGTGGTGTGGCCGGGGATGGCGCTGTAGCGGATGCCCATCTCCGAGATCTTGGCAAAGGCGGGCTGCAGGGCGGTGAGCAGCTCGGACTTAAGCTGGCTGTCGATCTTGTCGCGCGTGTAGCTATCGGTCACGTTGCCGCATACGTTGGTGTAGAACAGCAGCGGGTTGGTGATGCGGTACGAATACTCGCCGTTGCAGCGCACGGAGATGTCGACGTCCAGGCCAATGTTGTTATCGACCACGCGGAAGGGCACGGGCGAGGCGGTGCCGTACTTGTTGCCGATGATCTCCTTGGTGTTGATGAAGTAGACACGCTGGTCCTTGCCCGCGTCGCCGCCAAAGGTAAAGCGGCTGCCGATATTGGCGAAGGTCTCCTTGATGGAATCGCCCAGGTTGCCGCTAAAGACGCTCGGCTCGCTGCCGGTGTCAAAGACGAACTCACCGGGCTCCAGCGCGACTTCGATGATCTTGCCGTTTTGCACCACGAGCATGCCCTGGCCGTCGTTGACGGCGATGACCGAGCCGTTGGAGATGACGTTGTCCTCGCCGCGCGTGTTGGAGCTGCGGCCGCCGGTGCGCTTGCTGCCCTTGCAGGCCAAGACGTCAGCGGGCATCGATTCGCAGTAGATAAATTCCTTCCACTGGTCGGCCATGACGCCGCCGGCAGCACCCAATCCAGCTTTCAAGAGTCCCATGGTGATCTTCCTTTCTCGTCAAAGGCCGGGTGGTATTGGTCAGGATGGTTAATCGTCCTTGTCGTCCTTCATGACAACGGTGGTCTCGGTGTGGCTGAAGGTGTCGTGCTTCTCGGTCAGGTCGAGCTCGCCACAGTAGCAATCGGCGTGGGTGGCCTCGTTGGCCGTCTTGAGCTGGCCCACCAGCAGCACGTCTGCGATGACCACGATGATCAGCGGCGCGACGATGTTGATGAGGATGCCCTCGATATCAAAGGTGAGGTAATCCGGATCGAAGGCGTTCTCACCCATGAAGAGGATCTGGGAGAGGACAAATCCGATCACAAAGAACAGCACCGAGGCGATAGCGAGCTTGGGCTTGGAGCAAGGAAGCTCGCCGACCAAGCGGCCGGTCTGGCCGTTCATGGCAAACAGGTAGCTCTTGCCGTTCCACGAGGTGGAAAGCATCCACACGGGGAACAGGGCATAGTCGCTGTCTTCCCAGGTGTAGTCGAGCTGCTTGCTTTCGACCGTGGCATCGTCATATTCGTCGACGACGGTTTCGCGCAGGGCCGAGATCGTGCTTTCCTCCATGCGGCGTTCGGCGCGCGCCTTGCAGGTTTCGCAGTCCTCGTCGTAGCGGTTGGCGATGTAGCCGGGCATATACGCGACCGAAAACGGGCGCAGGGCATCGTAGTCAAACGGCTCGATGGCGTCCATGTGGCCGTCGGGCATCTTGGACGATCCGTCGACGGGCACGCGCTTAAACGAGATGTTTCCCTTGCGGTAGGCGTCGTAGTGGTCGGTGGTCGTGACGGTGCGGTCGGATTCCTCGGTCACGGTCTCGTTGGTCGCGTCAAAGTACACTTCGCCGTCAACGCGGGCACCGTAGAGCCAAAACGGCACGTAGACACCTTGGACCTCGTCGATGTGGCTGCCGGTGACAAAGCTCTTGGGCGGCAAGATCTTGCCCTTGTAGTGTTCCTTGAGTGCGGCCGTGACGTCATCGCGCCCGAGCTTAAATGGAATCACCAGGTCGGGCGAGAAGTCGCCCGAAAGCTGACCGGGCGCTACGGCGGAGTTGCCGCAGTACGGGCAGGTGGTGACAGCGACGGTGCCGTCGGACACGAGCTCGGCGCCGCACGACGAGCAGATGTAGCCGGCGTTTTGGGCGAGCTCCTGCACCGCGTCGTCGGCGACGGGCTTTGGCGTTGCGGCTGCGGCATCGGCTTTGGCGTCTGCCTTGTCCTGGCGCTCGCGATAGAGGGCCTCGACTTCTTCGACTTCAAAGCGCGAGTCACAGTAGTCGCAGACGAGCTTTTGCTCGGCGCTTGCAAAATGCAAGGGGCCACCGCAGGCAGGGCACTGATAGTTAACGCTCTCGAAGGCCATGATCGGTCCTTTCCGTGCCGGGGGCTATGCGCCGATGGCGCCGCCGCAGTATTCGCAGCGCCCGCTGGCATCGGGAATGGTGGTGGCTCCGCAGAAGGGGCAGGTCACCGCGGTCTTGGGGGCCTTAGCGGCCACGACGCTGTCCCGCGTCTCCTGGCGCAGCTGCACCAGCGCATCGTGGACTTCGGTTGCCTGGCGCTTGGCCTCGCGATATTCGATGGAGCCGCGCTGATCGATGGTGGAGTCGTTCACGCGCAGGTTGATCTCGGTAAAGTACGGCGTGTTGACGTGGATGGTCAGATTAAAGTCGTAATCCAGGTCGTAGCGCGGCGGGTTGTAGCTCTCGCGCTCGCCGTCCTTGGTCTCGCGATAGATCTCGGTGCGCTGCTCGTCGATATCCATATCGCAGCCGAGTACCTGCGAGAACTCGATGATGTCGGGATTGGCGTCGCGCCAGCGGCTCTGCGAAGTGATGATCAGCAGGCCCGCGTCCTCATCGAGCATAATATTGGTGCGCCCGGCAGAAAGCGTGCGCGTGGGGTTGAACGAAGACAGGCGCTCGGCGTTGGCCTCGCGGTAGGCGAGTTGCTCACGGATATCGTCCGCGGTGCTGGAGCGATAGCCGTGAAAGTAGGGGAGAGCTTGCCGGCGCACTCTTTGCACAGGTAGCCTTCATTGATTTTTGTCTTACCTAGAAGTCCCAGCTCGGTACCGCAAATCGCGCACTCTTTCTTCTCGAACATCTTGTCAAAGAAGCCCATGGCTGCCTCCCATCAACTGGTAGCGTGTGTCACTTTTGATGATGGGGGAGTGCGCGATCCTTCGCGATACCCAGACGGCTCAAGGAGTCTCCACAACTGGGACACATGGCCCATTTTTTGACTAGTCGTTGGGGACGTTCTTAAACGACTAGTCGCGGGGGGCACTCTTCGGCCACTCATTGGGGACGTACTTAAATGAGTGGTAGTTGGAGACACTCCTGGCCGAGCTAGAGATCGCGCGCGTCCCTTCTGGTCCATGCGGCTCAAAATCGCGGCGTGATGTGGACGGCTGGGGTCGAATTGGCAACATTTCGAGCCTGGCTTCGATATTGAGACTGGTTCTTTATTAAAATAGATTTCCAGACAATTGAGCGGCTGGGGGGTTAACCATGAGGGGCATGGGAGACACAACCGCATATTTGCGTCGGGGCATTCGGGAGATTATATGCCTGGCGCTGTTCTTCTTCACGTTTTTGGCGCGAGCGTGATTGGCTTTTTCGTGCGCCCTTGATTATCGACTTTATCCGAACACCTCCCACATTCATCCGCACATGTGCGGATGAATGTGGGAACCCGATACCCTGAGGGCCGGATCGGCCGGCCCCGGGAGATCGGAGGACGGCATGTCCGGAAAGAGGAAGAAGGGCTCCGCGAGGGCGGTCCCGAGGTCCTACGGAAGGCTCACGAGGCACGAGCGGGACACGGTCCAGAGGATGCTGGAGCGCAGGGCCTCGTGCAGGGAGATCGCGAGGGAGCTGGGCAGGTCGCCCTCGACGGTGAGCGCCGAGGTGGCGTCGCACAGGTTCGTGACGGCGCCGAAGCCCAGGCGCGGCGAGCGCGTGGGCGCCGACACCGACCTGTCGTCGGCCTGCCCGCGCCTGGCGGCGTGGCCGCGCTGCTGCAACGGGTGCGGCCGCTACCGCGCGATGGGCTGCAAGCGCCGCCCGCACGTCTTCTACGAGGCCCGGGCCGCGCAGCTGTGCGCCGACTCGGTCCTCGTCTCGTCCAGGCGCGGGATAGACGCCGACGAGCCCGCCGCGGCGGCCAGGCTGGAGGCGATAAGGGGCTGCCTGCGCCGGGGGCTCTCGCCCGAGCAGATGGCCGCATGCAACGGAGGGCCGGTGGACCTGTCGCCGTCGACCATCTACCGCTGGGTCTCGGCGGGCTACGACGGCATGACCAACATGGAGCTCAGGCGCAAGGTCGGCTACAGGCCGAGGAGGCGCGCCGCGGGCCGGGCGGCGACCCGCCACTCCGCCCGCAGGTCGCATGCCGCGTTCCTCGCCCTCGGGGAGGACGCGTGCGCCGCGGCCTGGGAGATGGACACCGTCGAGGGCGCCCGGGAGGACTCCGCCTGCCTGCTCACGCTGCTGCACCGCCCCAGCAGGCTGCAGCTCGCGCTGCCGCTGGAGGAGAAGACCGCCGGGTGCGTCGCGGACGCCCTGGAGGGCGTCCGGGCGGTCCTCGGCGCCGACGGGACGCGCCGCGTGTTCCGCGCCGTCCTCACCGACAACGGCGCCGAGTTCTCCGACGAGGGCGCGATCGCCGCGCTCCTCGGCGAGGGGCCCGGCGAGACGAGGCTGTTCTACTGCGACCCCGGGCGGAGCGACCAGAAGGGCGCCTGCGAGCGCAACCACGTCGAGATCAGGAAGCTGCTGCCCAAGGGCGCCGGCCTCAGGTTCGACCGGCTCTCCCCGGCCGACCTGGCGCTCGCCATGTCGCACGTGAACTCCGAGCCCCGCGGCGCGCTCGGCTTCTCGACGCCCGCGCGCGCCTTCAGGGCGATGCTCGGGGACGATGCGGCGGCGCTGCTTGACGCCTACGGCGTGGAGGATGTGCCTCTGGCCGAGCTCGACCTGACGCCGGGACTCATCGAGAGGGCGCGCGCCGAGAGGGGCGATGCCCCGCTGGCCTAGCCTAGAAGGAAAAACGGAATAGACGGACCGACCGTCCGGCTGAGTCTGGGAAGAGGTGCCGGGCGGCGGGCGGAGCATGGCCACCGGACCTATCGAAACACATCTCCACCGTTCCTTCAACTGGGAAAACGCCGCCCCCGGGTCCCGGATGGGACCTCGGGGGCGTTCGGCTAGCTGCGGGAATGGCCTATTTGCTCAATGTGTTCGGCTGAGATCGGAAATCAACCCTTTTTCGTGCGCCCATTTCTGTACTATCGCCTTCCCCAGACGATCGATGCGACGAGCGATATTACAGGCGTGCTGTTGGTATCGGCGTTGCTGCTGATGATTACGGCAGTGCGGTTTGAGGTAGTAATTGCCGGCGGCCTGGTGGCGTGCTGCGCCCTGGGCTATTGCGGATCGACCGCCCATGCCAATCTTGCGCGGCGTTTTGCGCAGACGCCCTGCCTGGCGCGCGCCGCCGCACTTTCCTATGCCATGGGCGTTCTGATACAGGTGATCAACCACATGGTGATGCCTGTCGGTATTCCTCAGCAGGCTGTTCTGGTCGTCTGTGCGATCGCGCAGGTGGCGTTGCTCCACGGTGCCCGACGCGCCAAGCTGCGCGACGAGTCCGACCCCAACTTTGAACCCAGTGCTGCCGGGCTTTCGGTAGATGCTCTGGAATATGGCGCCAAGTGGCATGACGACCCCGAGGCAAAGGCGGCATTCCGTCGCGCCGTAGTTCGCCTGACCGTGGCGACGGCGTATCTTTCCAGCGTATTCGCCGCTCTCAACGCGGGCTTCACGACCTTGCATGCTGTCGGAGCCGTCGATTTGGGCGATTGGCCGCGCCTGCTGCTTGTCGTGAGCTCGTTGGTCGCTGGCGCACTATTTGACCTGCACGGCCGCTCGCATATGAATATCGGCATGACATGTGCCGCCATACTGTCCACGCTTTCGTTCTTTGTGCTCATCGTCGACGGCAATGGTGGCAACGAGCTCGCTGCCACGATCATTTTTTATCTGGGCTCGGGCTTTTTCGTGGTGTTCTTTACCACAAAATATGCCGCCGTCTCGCTCTATGCGCGCTGGTCATATTTTTGGCCGTGCATGGGTCGCGTCGTCAACAACGTGTGCTCGATGTTCGTGACGGCGCCGGCAGTGGCGATTATCTCGAGTCAAAATGTGCTGGCTGCGGTCGGTGCGGCGCTCGTGATGTTTGTGGGCATTGCGATTACGCTGCTGGGGCAGTTGGGGCAACGAGCCGATGATGCCGCGATGCGGGACGGACTGCCGCTTGCCACCGACGATCTTGGTGGGGATCTTGCGCCCACATGCTCCGACCCCGAGCCCGTGGAGGCAGCGGAGCTCACGTCCGATGAACGCCTCGATGCTTTCGTCGCCACCTTTGGGCTTACAGAGCGCGAGCGCGATATTCTTGAGGTCTTGGTCGTTTCGGACCAGAGCGTTCAGGACATCGCCACAACGCTCTTTCTTTCGCGCTCCACGCTCTACCGCCACATTTCCTCGATCAACAAAAAGGCCGGTACCGCCTCGCGTGTGGCCCTTATCAACTTCTTCTGGTCCTGGACGCCCAAGGACTAGCTAATCCTCCAATAAGTTGCGGTGGAATAGTCCCTAAATTAAAGTCACGGGGCTTTAAACAGGAACTATTTCACCGCAACTGCTGGGGGGATAGACTGCGGCGGCGGCAGCTGTGGTAGTGGCAACGGCAGCTGGCAGGGTGTTTTCCGTCTACTTGCTACAGCAGCTCGCCGTGGCGGGCAATGTAGCGGCGCTTTGCCAGCTGGGTGAGCGCGATATAGGCGGTAACGATGCCAATGAGCAGCCCAAAAAAGCTCGTGGGCAGCGGCATGAGGCCGAGCGCATCGGCGATGGGGCTTGCCGGCAGCCAGGTGACGAGCGCCAGGCCCAGCACGGTAAGAACGCACAATGCGGGCGCGGCGTGGTCGCGCGGGCTCGGCAGATGCGGGGAGCGCAACAGGTGGACCACGAGTGTCTGCGACCACATGGACTCGACAAACCAGCCGCTCTGGAAGAGCGCAGCAAAGGTCGCCATACCCGCGACGTCGCCCGCAGCGGCAAGCTCGGACCAGCTTGCGTCCACGGCGGCGGGGCACACGACAAAGAAGAGCGCGGCGAAGGTCACGATGTCAAACAGCGAGCTCACGGGGCCCAGCTCGAGCATAAAGCCCTTGATGGACGCGGCGTCCCAGGCACGCGGGCGGGCAGTCCAGGCGTCATCGACGGTGTCCCACGGCAGTGCGATGCACACGATCTCGTAGACCAGCGACAGCAGAACCAGCTGCAGGGCGCTCATGGGCAAAAACGGCAAGAACAGGCTCGCGACGGTCACGGACAGCACATTGCCAAAGTTGGAGCTCACCGTGGTCTTGAGGTACTTGAGCAGGTTGCCGTAAGTGCGGCGGCCTTCGATGATGCCGCGCTCGAGCACGCCCAGGTCCTTCTGAAGCAAGATGATATCGGCGGATTCCTTGGCAATGTCGACGGCCGAATCGACCGAGATGCCGCAATCGCTCGCACGCATGGCGGCGGCGTCGTTGATGCCGTCGCCCATAAAGCCCACGGTGTGGCCGAGCATCTCGCGCATGACACGTACCAGGCGCGCCTTCTGCAGCGGCGAGAGCTTGGCGAAGAGGTGGGTTTTCTCGGCGCGCTCGGCAAGTTCGGCGTCATCGAGCGCATCGATCTCGGAGCCGAGCAAGACGTTGCTCGCATCGATACCAATCTGCTCGCAGACGGTGGCGGTGACGCGGTCGTTGTCGCCGGTTAGGACCTTGACCGCCACGCCCTTGGCCTCGAGGGTGGCGACGGCGCCCGCGGCACTTGCTTTGGGCGGATCGAGGAAGGCCAAAAAGCCCATCAGCACCATGTCGCACTCGTCGGCGATGCCAAACTCGCCCACGCAGCGCGGATTGGTCTTCTGCGCCACGGCAATTACGCGTAGGCCCTCGGCGTTAAGTCCGGCGATCTGCTTGCGAATCTGGGCGAGCTTCTCGTCGGTGAGCGGCTGAGCGATGCCATCGATCTCGACAAAGGAGCAGATCTCGAGCATTTCCTCGGCGGCGCCCTTGGTAACCATCTGGGTTTTGCCTTGGGCGTCGGCGACAACTACGCTCAGGCGACGGCGCGAGAAATCGAAGGGAACCTCGTCGACCTTGGTGTAGCGGTCGCGCAGGCTCTGGCCCAGCATGGAATCGGGTGCGACGGTCGAGGGTGTCACATCGGCACGGTCGATTACGGCCAGGTCGATAAGGTTTTTGAGGCCGGTTTGGAAGAAGCTATTCAAAAATGCATGGCGCAGCACGCGTGCGTCTTCGTTGCCGTCGGTGCTGAGATAGCGCTCGAGCACGATGCGGTCTTCGGTGAGGGTGCCGGTCTTGTCGCAGCACAGGACGTCCATCGCTCCGAGGTTTTGAATCGCCGGCAGCTCCTTGACGATAACCTGGCGACGGGCGAGGTCCTTGGCGCCCTGCGACAGGCTCGTGGTCACGATGACGGGAAGCATCTGCGGCGTGATGCCCACGGCCACGCTCGTGGCGAACAGCAGCGCGTCGATGACGTTGCCCTTGGTGGCGGCGTTGATGGCAAAGACGGCCGGCGCCATAACGAGCATCAGGCGCACCAGCAGCATGGAGACGCTCGAGACGCCGCGGTCAAACGCGCTTTTTTCGCCGCGCCCGTTGAGCATCTTGGCGATGCCGCCCAGGTAGGTGTCCGAGCCGGTGGCAACGACAAGCGCCATGGCGGCGCCGTTTTGCACGGAGGTGCCGGTAAAGACGATGTTCTTGCAGGCAGAGAGTGGCAGTGCGGAGCCGTCGGCGCCCTCGACGACGGTGACGGCGGTGGTCTTCTCGACGGCCTCGCTCTCGCCGGTGAGTGCGGACTCGATCACAAACAGGTCGCGCGCGGTGATGATGCGGGCGTCTGCTGGCACCATATCGCCGGCAGAGAGGCGGATTACATCGCCGGGGACGAGCTCGTCGAAGGGGATCTCGATGCGCCTGCCGTCGCGCAGGGCGGTGCAAGTGTTGGAGACCAGGTCCTTGAGGGCCTCGGCCGCATTGCCGCTGCGGGCTTCCTGGATAAACTTCATGCCGCCCGATACCAGCAGCATGATGCCGATGACGATGACCGTGGAGGGGTCGCGCTGCGGCTCGGGTGCGGCGAGCACGTCGATGTAGAGCGAGACCAGTGCGAGCGCGGCGAGGATGCCGGCGAAGGGATCGATGAACGCGTCGGCGATGCGGCGGGCGAGCGTTTTGGTCGTTGCCTCGATGGTGTTGGGGCCGACGGCGTTCAGGCGCTCAGTTGCCTGCTCGACGGTGAGGCCGTTTGCCGTGGCGTCAAGCAGTACGAGGGCGTCCTCGGCACTATGGGTGGCGGCGAATATGGTGTTCTTGGATAGGCCGGTATGAGCGGCAGGGCGCGCCGTGCGGCGGCGCTTGGAGATGGCTTCGAGTACCGTGACGGTTTTGAGCATCAGCATAGGGTCCTCCTTGTTGAGGGGAGTTAGCGTACGTGTCGTATTTGCTTCAAAAAACCTAGATGTCGCTCACGTCAAGCTCTTGAGCCCACAAAGGGTGCAGCGCGCCTTTGCGGTGGTTTTGGCGATCTGCCGGTGGCGTTTATGCGTGTGCGGAGTCCTCGCGGCGTGCCGAGGGTGACATGCAGGTTTTTCGACTAGGACTGCCTTCCATGGCACACCTCCTAAAGGCTGAGCGCAGCGCGCTTTGGGTATCTCGTACCCCTTTTTAATCCGCCCGTATTCTTGATGAGGGGGTTTGCCATGTCAACCCCATTGTTCGGAAAACCATTCCCCCTGACAAAGCCTTTACAGAATGCCGTGGCTCCAAAGCGCGCCCGCATCGACGCTTCGCCTGCGCTAAACTGGAAGGCACGTACGCGATCACGAGAGGAGCCCGCATGGAGGCTTACAAGCAAGAGTTCATCAAGTTTATGGTCGAGTCCGACGTTCTTAAGTTCGGCAGCTTTACGCTCAAGAGCGGCCGTCAGTCCCCGTTCTTTATGAACGCCGGCGCTTACGTGACGGGCTATCAGCTCAAGAAGCTGGGCGAGTATTACGCCCAGGCCATCCACGATAACTTTGGCGACGACTTTGACGTCCTGTTTGGGCCGGCCTACAAGGGTATTCCGCTGGCTGTTGTTACCGCCATTGCCTACCACGAGCTGTACGGCAAGGAGGTCAAGTACTGCTGTGACCGCAAGGAGGCCAAGGACCACGGTGCCGATAAGGGCAACCTGCTGGGTTATGAGCCCAAGGACGGCGACCGCGTGGTCATGGTCGAGGACGTTACCACCAGCGGCAAGTCCATCGACGAGACCTATCCCAAGGTCAAGGCTGCTGCCGATGTAGAGATCAAGGGCCTCATCGTGTCCCTCAACCGCATGGAGGTCGGCAAGGGCGGTGTGACCACCGCTCAGAAGGAGATCGAGGCCAAGTACGGTTTCCCCGTCGCGAGCATCGTCTCCATGGCTGAGGTCGTCGAGACCCTCTACAACCACGAGATCGACGGCAAGGTTGTCATCGACGACGAGCTCAAGACCGCCATCGACGCCTACTACGAGCAGTACGGAGCTCAGGAGTAGTTACGGCGTTTTACCAAACGCCGTAACTGCTCGACGCTGCGCGGGCCGCATTTGGACAATCTGACGTTCAACTTCAAGGGCGCGACCAGAAGGTCAGCGCCCTTTTGTTTCACGTCACCTTGTCACAAATGCGACCCGCTCGCTCTGTCCGTTCTCTACCTGCGGCGTCGTCTTGCTCCGAATGCGGCCCGTTCGCTGTCGTTGCCGAAACATCGGCGATGCCGGAGTAGTCATTGGGGACGTTCTTAAATGACTAGTCAGAAATGAGCGTGGATAATCTCCCGGTTTTGGCCTGTGTGCGGGCTCAAAGTGGGAGATTATCCGCGATCGCTTTAATTTGCCTGGGCTGCGATGCCTATCTAATCGGCTCGGCGTCTTCCCTGAGAATCGAAAGATACTCTTCATACCCGTACTGCCGGTATCTCTGTCTTGACTCGTCGAGCGGACGGAGGATACCCAATTCTTCAAATGATTTGACGAGCGAGCTCGCGGTACTCCTGCCGATATCGAGTTGGGCAGCGATGAATGCGGTGTCGACGATGGGGTGCTCTTCAAGAATGCCCAACAGCCTTTGCCCGTTTGCAGCGGTCCTTCCGAGATTTTCGGTAATGGTTGCTGTGGAACGGTTATGGAGGTCAACAAGGTTTTTTAAAGACCCTACCGAGTCCTTCGCACTCTCGAGAAGGCTGTTGCAGAAAAACTCTATCCATTCCTCGTAAGTGCCTCTCTCCCTTACGGATGTGAGTTGCCGGTAGTACTCGCTTCGATTTTTCTTGAACTGGAACGATGGATAGAACAAGCAAGAATGAAGAACGCCATCATTGATGAGCATAAGTGTAATGAGAAGCCTGCCCAGGCGACCGTTTCCGTCTAGGAATGGATGGGCAGTTTCAAATTGGTAATGGACGAGCGCCGCCCGCACAATCGGATCCATTTCGACTTGAGGCTCATTGATAAAGCGTTCGAGGTCCTGGAGCGTGTTGCTCAAATCTTCAATGTTTGGAGGGACAAACGATGCGGTTGCAATGGTGCAGCCTGAGGGGCCAATCCAGTTTTGTGAGGAGCGCAGCTCGCCTGGATTCTTCTCCGTTCCGCGCACTCCGTCCAGCAGGACCGCATGAACTTGCCTAAGAAGTCTCGTGCACAAGGGCATCTTTTTGAGCAGTTCTACGCCGCGGTCGACAGCACGGACGTAATTCACGACGTCTGCGACATCTTTATGATGGAGTTGTGTTTGCGATGGACTAAGTAGGTCGTCAAACGTGCACTGGGTTCCTTCAATTTGCGAAGAAAGGAGTGCTTCTTTGCGCACGTACATTGTCAGATACATGTCGGCGTTGGGAACAAAGTAGAGCATGCCTTCAAGCTCTCCAAGCTTTCGTGAGCATGCGGAAAGCGTGCGATAGGTTTCCTCGGTGAGGTTTAGCTGCCTCAATGATTGCAAGGGCGTTGGAAAAAACGAATAGTAAGCCAATTTCCCCGATAGATTATTGCGGAGCGTTCCCTGGCCGTTCTCCTCGATTTGCATCGCGCCCTCCATATCTTTAGTGCCGGAAACTCGTTATTAGGCTAATCATATCAATTCTAATAACGAGTTTAAGGATTAAATAGTTATTAGAATTGATGTAAACAATCTAATGACGAGAAGTCGTTATTACTTGACCATGGAGCTCGGCTTGGTACAGGGGGGTTATCCAAAATGAGAGCGGATAATCTCCCGTTTTGGCTCGGTGACGGCCTCAAAGTGGGAGATTATCCACGTTCGCTAGTTAAGCGTCCAAAAATCCACACTCGCCAAACCTGCCAAAAAGGGACGGGTTTATTTTGGCACGTTTCGGTCGGTGTCAGGAAGTGTTAGGGACAAGGCGGCGGCAGGACTCGAGAGCGAAAAGAAGTATCGGGTTTGGTGCACCCGCTTCTGCCCGTCCCGTGCGCAGGCGATACTCGGCTTATCGACCAGCGATGCAAAGGAGATGCTCGTCCCACGAGCACTACCGGGAAGGGCTCGCGATTCGAGTCCCCACCTTAGCATTTGAACCATTTGGCACTATAATTACCGTAGGCATGCGCACAACGTTGCGCTTAATCAAGAGGAGAAAACGTATGGGTCTGTTTGACATGTTCAAGAAGAAGGCTGAGCCCGCGGCTGCCGCTGCTCCGGCCTCCATCTCTGCTTCTGCTGGCGCCGACGTGCTGTGCTCGCCCGTCAAGGGCAAGGTCATCAAGATGGCCGACGTGCCCGATCCCGTCTTTGGTGGCGAGGTTCTGGGCAAGGGCTGTGCCGTGTGGCCCGAGGACGATCTGGTCTACGCTCCCTGCGACGGTAAGGTGACCGTCACCATGGGTCACGCCGTGGGCTTGCAGTCCGATAGCGGCATCGAGGTTCTGGTGCACGTTGGCGTCGATACCGTCAACATGAACGGCGACGGCTTCGAGGGCTTCGTCAAGGCCGACGACGTCGTGAAGGCCGGCCAGCCCATTCTCAAGATCGACCGTGCCAAGATCGCTGCTGCCGGTTACAAGGACTGCGTCGTCGTGGCCGTGTCCAACACCGCCGAGTTTGCCGATGTCGAACTCGCCGTCGAGGCCGACTCCGCTGTCGCCGCCGGTGACGCCATCGTTAAGGTCGTCCGCAAGTAAATTGCGGCATCCAAAGGATGTGCAAGGGTGGTCGGGTTTTCCGGCCACCTTTTTTATTGCACCGCGGGAAAGCGTTTTATTGCACGTTGGGCGGGCTTGCAAACCGTTCGGACGCTAAAACGAACCGACCGTGCCTTCGCGTTGCCGAGGGTGTTCATAAGCGGATAGTATGGGCTTACTTATTACAACGTGCGCCGCGTCTGGGAAGCGCAGTGCCGCTCATTGGGAGGAACAACATGAAAAAGAAGCTGCTGCTTGCACCCCTCATGGCCGTCTTGGTTGCATGTGTGGTCGTGCTTTCCGGCTGTGGAGGTCCTTCGGTTGAGGAGCTCATCACCGAGGATCTTACGACTCAGTTTGACGAGGTCAAGAACGGTGGCGACGACTTCCTCTCTGGTCTGGAGGAGGCTTCGGGCGACGAGTTCGAGCAGCTGGGTATCGATCCCAAGGAGTATGCCAAGACCTATCTCGAGGGCTTTGACTACAAGATCGGCGACGTGACGGTCGACGAAGACAAGGGTGTCGCGACCGCCGAGGTCTCCATCACCTGCAAGTCTATGAACAAGATCGTCGAGGACTTCTCCACCCAGTATCAGGAGAAGGTCGCTGCGCTTGACACGGTTCCTTCCGATGACGAGCTGTACAAGATGGCCGGTCAGGTTATGGTCGATGTGACCAAGGCCACCGAGCCCAGGAAGACCACGGTTATCTTCAAGTACACCTGCAACGACGATGGCGAGTGGTCTGCCGACGACTCCGTCAACTCCGAGATGATGGATGCAATGCTGAGCTAGTTCGTTGCGGCGTTTTACCAAACGCCGCAACTGCTCGACGCTGCAAGCCCGCCAGAGCGGCAATCTGCCTTTCAACTTCGGCGGCATGACCAAAAGGTCAATGCCGCCTCGTTTCAAGGCACCTTGCTCGCTCTGGCGGGCTTTCGCTGTCGTTGCCAAAACAACGTCGTTCCCTTGGTTGGCTTAAAGTGGCACTTTTACCTGCGACGTTGCCATCGCTGAAGTAGTCATTGGGAAGGCGGCAGCTGGGGACGTTCCTTTTCTGCCGGTAGTTGGGGACACTCCTTGTGCCAGCGTTGCATCGAGTGCTTGGGAAGATGCGACCCGGTTTTTGGTCAAATTCCGGGTCGCGGTTTCCGGATGGGGTTGGTTGCGGAAAGTGCGACCCGGAATATTGCTCTGAAACGGGATGCGGTTTCCCTGATGCGCCTCAAACGGAAAGCATATCCCATTCCGGAGCTCCAAAACGGGATGCGCTTTCCGCGCGGAAGAATTGTCGCAGCTGCGTTAAGCAGTGTCGCTCGTTACTCGCCCAGAATCAGCGCCGCTAGCTCGTCCTGGGTGTCCACCACGTAGTCGGCGCCGGCGGACTCCAGCTCTGCGCGGCCGCGGAAGCCCCAGCTGACGCCCGCACTCTTAAGGCCGGCGTTGTGACCGGTCAGGATATCGACATTGGAATCGCCCACATAGAGCGTGGTTGCCGGATCGGCGCCCAGCTCCTCCATCACATGCAGCGTGACGGGTGCTTCGGGCTTAGGCGGAAACGCGTCAACACGGCCCTGCACCAGCGCAAAGCGCTCGGAACCAAAATACTTCTCGATAAGCGGAGCCGCCGAGACGTGGTCCTTGTTGGTGAGCACGGCAAGCTGCACACCCGCGGCGCGCAAACGGTCGAGCATCTCGATTGTGCCGGCATAGGGGGCGGTGTGGTCCTCCTTGTGCTCGCCGTAGTAAGCCCTAAACTCGGCAAGCGTCTGCTCAAACATACGGCCGTCGCCCGCATACTCGGCAGGCATAAAGCGCTCAACCAGCTTGAGCATGCCGTTTCCCACCTTGTAGCGGTACTCGTCAACGGCAAACGTGGGCCAGCCGTGCATCTCGCAGGTATGGTTGCCGGCGGCCGCCAGGTCTTCGAGCGTGTTGAGGATGGTGCCGTCCAGATCAAAAATCACATGGGAAAAAGCTGCTGCCATGAAAGCTCCCGTCATTGGGTTTCAAAACGCACCTCATAATACTGGGCATGCGTGCCGGGCATGTTTGGAATCTGAATATCTTTAATAGCCCTGAGCCTTTGTCGTTAGCAAATTCTCGGCAGCTGCTCTCCCACGAGCATGTCGAGGATGCGGGTCGAGCCCCAGCCGGTGCGCACGCGCACGGCGGGACGGGCGCCCTCGGCAAGCGGCAGCACGCGACCGATGACGGCGGCATTCTCGCCGTAGCGGGCGGCGCGCATGGCGCTCAGCGCGGCATCGGCTTGCTCGGCCGGCACGACGGCAACCATCTTGCCCTCGTTTGCCACCTGCAGCACATCGTAGCCGAGCATCTCGCAGGCGGCCTGCACGTCGGGGCGCACGGGCACATCGTCCTCGTCGATCTCCATGGCAACGCCGCTGGCCTGGGCAAACTCGTTGAGTGTGGACGCCAGGCCACCGCGCGTGGGGTCGCGAAAGCAGCGTGTGTCGGGTGCTGCGGCGAGCACATCGGCAATCAGGTGGTTGAGCGGTGCGGCGTCGCTTTCGATCGTGCTCGAAAACGCTAGGCCCTCGCGTTGGCTCATGATAGCGATGCCGTGGTCGCCCAGTGTACCCGAGACCAGGATGACATCGCCGGGCTGGCAGTTTGCGCCGCTGAGCGCCACGCCCGCAGGCACCTCGCCCACGCCGGCGGTATTGATATAGACGCCGTCGGCCCCGCCGCGCTCGACCACCTTAGTGTCGCCCGTGATTATGGACACGCCCGCCTCGCGCGCCGTCTCGGCCATCGTCTGCACAATCTGGCGGAGCTTATCCATGGGATAGCCCTCTTCGAGGATAAAGCCGCACGATAGGTAGCGCACGTTGGCGCCCGAGGTCGCGACGTCGTTGACGGTTCCGCACACGGCGAGACGGCCGATGTTGCCACCGGGGAAGAACTGCGGCGAGACTACAAAGCTGTCGGTCGACATGGCGATGCGCCCGCTCGCGGGCAGCGCGGCGACGCCGGCGTCGTTGCCTTCGAGCAGCTCGGGCGACCCAAAGGCATCCAAAAAGACCTCATCGATGATGCGCTTCATCATCTGTCCGCCGGAGCCGTGGCCCAGCAGGACGGTGCTATCGGTAACGCTATGGGACATATCGAAAACTCCAATCGTGGGTGGAATTATATGGGTGAGGCGCAGCGTCGACTGGTCCGCCGTTCGTTAGAACGGCGGAACCTATTAGCCTCGGTAGCGGAAATATGCTGCGCAGCTGCCCTCGGAGCTCACCATGCAGGGGCCGGCGGGATGCTCGGGCGTACAAGCGTGGTCGAACAGGGGGCAGTCGCTCGGCGTAATGGCCCCGCGCAGCACGTCGCCGCAGCGGCACCCGCGTGGCTCGACCGTCGGCTCGATGGACACGTCAAAGCGCATGCTGGCATCAAAGTGCGAAAACTCGGGACGAATGGCGAGTCCCGAAGCCGCAATCGATCCCAGCCCGCGCCACGTGGTATCGCACGGCTCAAATACCTGCTCGACCAGCTGGCGCGCCACAGGATTGCCGTCGGCATTGACGCCGCGACGGTAGGCGTTGTCGATCGCGGGTTGCCCCTCAACAACCATCTGGACCAGCATGCAGATACCCTGCAAGATGTCAACCGGCTCAAATCCCGTTACCACGCCTGGAGTCTTAAACTCGTCGACCAAAAAGCCAAAGGGGGCCAAGCCCGTGATGGTGGCGACGTGGCCCGGCAGGATAAAGCCGTCGATGGCGGTCTCGGGGTCGTTAGCGATGGCGCGCAACGCCGGCGGCGTGGTCTTGTGGGCGCAATAGACCGAGAAATTCAAAAGCCCGCGCGCCTCGGCCTCCAAGATGGCGGCGGCGATGGTGGGCGTCGTAGTCTCAAAGCCCACGCCCATAAAAATGACCGGGCGATCGGGGTTTTGCTCGGCAATGTCGAGCGCGTCGAGCGGGGAATAGACGATGCGGATGTCGCGTCCTGCCGCCTTTTGCGCAGCGAGCGAGGTGGATGATCCGGGCACGCGCATCATGTCGCCAAAGGTGGTGATGATGGCTCCGTCTATGTTGGCGAGCGCGATTGCGTGGTCGATGTCGCGGTTGGCGGTGACGCAGACGGGGCAGCCCGGGCCGCTCAGCAGCTTGAGCCCGGCCGGCATAATGGAGCGAAAGCCATAGCGCCCGATGCTCACGGTATGCGTGCCGCAGACTTCCATAAGGTTGATGGCGCGGTCGCCGACAAGCTCATGAATGCGCTCGATGAGCTCGCGAGCCAGCTTGGGATCGCGGAATGCCGAGAAATCGATACCGGAGCGAGCCGGCTGCTCGGGCGCCACTAGTAAGCCTCCGCCGGGTTGGTGGCCAGCTGGTCTTCTTCGACCAGCTCGGACATGGCATTAACAAGCTCGAGCGTTTCCTGTGCTTCCTGCTCGTCGACAATCTGGATGCCAAAGCCGGCGTGTACGAGAATATAGTCGCCAACCTGCGCCGTCGGCACGAGCCGCAGCGACACGGGGCGCTCGATGCCCATCATGTCGACGGTGGCCTTGAGGCCGTCGTCGCGTTTGACTACTTTACCGGGAACGGCAAGGCACATATTGTTCCCCTTGTATACGCTTTGCGCTGGATGAGCGCTCAATAATCCATCAGTTGATGGTAGCGCTCGCGGGGTTCGCGGGCAAACGCGTTACGCCTGTGAGACGGCGGCTTGCGGGCTGGCCGAACAGCCTATTGTGGCGCGACCTGTGCGAGGCGAGTGCGTGCGACTGCTGCCTGACCGTAGGCGATGCAGCCGTCATTGACGGGTACGGTGTGGGGGACAAGGACAGTAAAGCCTGCGCTTTTGAGCTCGCGGGTGAGAAGCTGAAGCAGAAGTCGGTTCATGAACACGCCGCCCGAGAGCGCGACGGTGTCGATGCCCTCGGGCACGCAGATATCGCTGGCGATGCGCGCCGAGGAGCGCGCGACGGCGACATGGAAATCGAGTGCGAGCCTGTCGGCGGGCGCTCCGGCTTCAATTCCTCCCAAAAGTGCCTCAAAGAGTGCTTTCTGGTCCAGAACATAGGGGCCGTCCAGCCACGATGGGTCAGATGCGGAATAGCCGGCGTTGTCGTCGGGAAAATGGGCGATTTCGCTGTCGAGCGCGCGCCAGGCGGCGGCTTCGAGCTCGATGGCGGGTTCGCCCTCGTAGGTTGCCTGGCCGCAAATGCCCAAAATCGCGGCTGCGGCATCAAACAGGCGACCCATGCTGCTAGTGCGCGGACTGTTGATGCCGCGCTCGATCATCGTTGCCGTTATGCTGCGCGTTTGCTCGTCAAGGCTGTTCAAGAGCCCCACAGCTCCCGGGTGCTCGAGCAGGTCGAGCTCGCTGAGCAAGGCGAAGGCGTTGCGGCGGGCGTCACGCACGGAGGCCGCCCCGCCGGGGAGCGCCCAGGTGCGCAAATGCGCGGCGCGCTCAAAGCCGCCAAGGCTGGCGACAAGAAACTCGCCGCCCCAAATGGTCCCATCGGTACCGGCGCCGGTGCCGTCAAAGGCGATGCCAAGGACGCGCGCGTCGGTTGTAAGCTGGCCCGCGGCGATGGCCTCGGCCATTACGCTCGCGATATGCGCATGATGGTGCTGCACCTCGACGAGCGGCAGATTGCATTTTCGTGCCTGCTCGCGCGCCCACTGGCTCGATAGATAGCTGGGATGTACATCGCAGGCTAAGGCGGCGGGCGCCAAGTCAAAGAGATCTTCCAAGCGAGTGCGTGCGGCGTTCCAGGCATCGAAGGTCCCGCCGTTTTCAACATCGCCGATATGCTGCGACACAAAACAGGTCGCCTCGCCGTTCATCCCTTCACGCGTGAGCGCAATCGTGGCCTTTTGTTGTGGCCCGCAGGCGAGCATGCAGGACGGAGCGCCGTCGAGCGCCGGCAACGGCAGCGGCTGGGGTGCATATCCGCGAGCGCGGCGAACGGGCATAACGGCGCCGTTCGCCTCTCGCACTACAGAGTCGTCGTAGCGCGAGAGGATCGCGCGGTCGTTACCGAGCAACGCGTCGGCGATGCCGGCGGCAACGAGGTGTTCCCAGGCAAGGTCGTCGTCTGTCTCGATGGGTTCCTCGCTCAGGTTTCCGCTGGTCATGACGAGCGCGTGCATGCCGCGGGTTTCTGCCGCGGCAAGCAACAGATGCTGAAGCGGGGTGTAGGGGAGCATAACACCGAGTTCGGGAAGGTCGTGTGCGACGGACAGCGCGAGCGCGAGGGCGTTGGGGGAACCGCCGCTCTCGCAAACAGCACGTCGGCGCAGCAGCACAATGGGACGAATACTGCCGGCCAGCAAGCCGCGCTCAACGTCGTTGACATGGCACAGGCGTTCAGCGTCGGCAAGGTCGCGTACCATAACGGCAAGCGGTTTGTTGCTGCGGCGTTTGCGGCGGCGAAGCTCGGCTACCGCCTGCTCGTTGGAGGCGTCGCATGCCAAGTGAAATCCGCCCAGACCCTTGATAGCGACGATACCGCCGTTGGCCAGCAGCTCAACACAGCGGTCGATAATGGCGTCGCTGGTCTCGCGCGTGGTGCCGACGGCCGGCGACGCGGCGGCTTCGCTCTGCTCATTGCCCACGCCCGCCTCGCGCCACGTAATATGCGGCCCGCAATCAAAGCAGGCATCGGGCTGCGCGTGAAAACGCCGGTCGAGTGGGTCGGCATACTCCGCGGCGCACTTGGGGCACATGGGAAAACAATCCATCGACGTGGCCGCTCGGTCATAAGGCAGCGATCGGATGATGGTAAAGCGTGGGCCGCAGTTAGTGCAGTTGATAAAGGGGTAATGATAGCGTCGGTCGGCGGGATCGAACAACTCGCGCAGGCAATCGTCGCAGGTGGCGATATCGGGTGAGACGAGCGTCGAGTGCGCGGTCTGGTCCTGCGATGCTACGATGCGAAAACCCTGTTCACTGGCGGCATCCCAACCGTTGGCTGCCAGGTCCATAGTCTCGACATGCTCTACGCGGGCTGCCGCAGGCGCATGCTCGGAAAGCGCGGCAACAAAAGCATCGAGCGCATCGGCCGGAGCATGCGCCTCGATGTGCACGCCGTCGCCCGCATTGAGCACCCAGCCGCAAATGCCATGCGCCATGGCCTCGCGATACACAAACGGTCGCATGCCAACGCCCTGCACAATGCCCGTCACATGAATATGCACATGCCGCATGCGACACCCCTTCGTTGAAATGTGTGCTGTTACAGCCCCAGACTTTGCCTGGTGGCGGCGCAGGTGAGCTCGCCGTGCTTAACGCCGCGCAGGCCCAGCAGGCGGTCGGCTAGTTCGTAGACGCGCTCGCCGCGACCCTTGAGCGCCAAGATCTCCAGACAGTTGTGGTGATCAAGATGCACGTGCATGGTCGATACGATCTCGTCGGTGTAGTCGTGCTGCACCTCGTCCAGGCGACGCGTCAGATCGCCGGTGTGATGGTCGTAGATCATGGTGAGCGACCCGATAACGTGCTCATCGGGCGTGCGCATCTGCTCTTTGGCGATCGAGGCGCGAATCAAATCGCGCACTGCCTCGGAGCGGTTGGCCACGTCGCCGCGGCGTGCGATCTGCTCGTCAAAGCGGCGCAGTAGGTCATCGGGCGCGGTGACCGAAAAACGGACCAGCTCGGAGCCGCCGCCGCAACGGCAGCTCACCTCGTCGCCCGTGTCGTTGCGGTGGTCGTGCCCGCAGCCGTGCTCGTGTTCGTGTTCGGACACCCTACACCAGCTTTACGGAGCCGACGGAGTTGTGGTCAGCCTCGATGGCTTCCTCGTAGCCCTCGAGCGCGTCATGCGCCTCGTGCAGTGCGGCCATGGCGGCTTCGAGCTTGGCGCCAATGCGCTCCATGTCAAAATTCTCGGTCGCATGCAGCAGCTGATGGCTCCACTCGTGGGCGAGCTCGATGGTGTCGTCGACCTGCTTGACGCTCATGGCAAGCTGGCTCATGTTCATTCCGACGTCATGCATGGGAAATCTCCTTATGCTCGGGGCAATCCAGTGGTTCAGATTCTACTACGCCCGCGCGGGGCGCTACCGCATAAGAAAACGGGTGCGAGTCTGTGTGACCCGCACCCGTTCACTGGGGGCTGTTTGTATTTACCATACTATCCGTGGTCGCACGCGGTGCATCCAGAAGTCCGGCGAGCGGTGCAAAAGCGCTCATGGACGGCGGCAGGACGCCAAAATGTAACCAGCGTATTACAGGTGCTTCTCCAGCAATGCCTGCAGCCTTGCCTTGGGCAGCGCGCCGACCGAGCGGTCGACCTCCTCACCGTTCTTAAAGACAATCAGCGTGGGGATGCTCATGACGCCAAACTTCATGGCCAGGTCCTGATTGTCATCGACGTTGCACTTGGCAACGGCAAGCTTGCCGGCCAGCTCGTCGGCTACCTCGTCCACGATGGGCGAGAGCGATCGGCAGGGCCCGCACCAGGGCGCCCAAAAATCAACCAGTACGGGAAGGTTGTCGCTAACGACGGAATCGAAGTTCTCGGGGGTAATCTGCTTAATGTCAGCCATGGTGACCTCCATAATGCGACGCGGCTCGGCCGCGTAAAACTCAGTACGACCGTGCTTATACCCAACGGCCCGCAAAGCAACCACTCACGGGCGGCTCTTTTATATAATGGTGGGCACGCAAACGATTGGAGAGCACATGTCCACGTCACAAAGCCAGAAAAAAGAAGCTATCGCTCAGGCCGCCGAGCAGGAGCTCGCATCGCTTGTGGGCCGTGGCGTGCGCATCGCGGGCAACGCGTGCTCGCCGATCGTGCTGGTCAAAGGCGATTTGGATGATGCCGAGCGCTCGGGCGGAGAACTTGCCGCCGGCGCGGATGGTGCCGCATTGCGCAAGGCGCTCGGGGCAATCGGTTACGCGCCCGAAGAGTTTTGTGTGCTGGCGAGTGTTGCCGGCGCGGGCGACGGAACTGTGACGGTGGGCCATGCCCTGCCGTGCGACCTGTTCCGCGAGGCGCTTGAGGCTCTGGATCCCGAGGCGGTGCTGCTGCTCGATAACAGCGCGGCCGATGTCATGCGCGAAACCTACGCCGATATGCTCGTGGCGATTGATGACTTCGACACCGCCATGCTCAAGCCCGGCCTGGTCGCCCATGTGCAGGGCCGCCGCGTGCTCGCGCTCGATGGCTTTGAGGCGGCGCTGACCGACAAGGCGGCCAAGCAGCGCATGTGGGCCTACATCAAGCAGCTGACCCCGCCGGCCGCTCCGCTGTAGCGGATTGGCGTCGGCGAGCGATTGCCTGGCGGGCAAACCACGCCGCAAGATCGGCGCCGCACTTCTACACCACAGCGCGCAGCTCAAACCGATCGCCGTTAATGCGGAACTGGCAGTTGCCGTTCATGCGCTCCACGGCAAGTTTGATGCTCTTGGTGCCAAAGCCGTGGCCCGCATGCTGGGTTATAGGCATGCCGTCGACCATGCGCGGCGCGCGGTCAAACGTGTTGGAAACTAACAGCAGCAGCTGACCGTCCTCCAATCGCAGGTCAAAGTCGACGAATCGCTTTCCTTGGGGCGCGGCGCTTGCGGCGGTGATAGCGTTTTCCAAGGCATTTGAGAGCACGCTAAACAGGTCGGCGTCACCTACATGGATGGTTTCGGGTACGGCGGCGCGCAGGTTGGCGGTAATGCCGTTTCTATTAATTTCCGAGTTAAATGACGAAAGCGCAATGTTTACGGTCTCGTTGGCGCAGAAGCGGCGTACGGCGGTGCGGTCGCCGGCTTCGCAGAGTTCGTCGATGCGTTTGAGCGCTTCGTCGGTGTGGCCCTCCTCAATCAAAGCGGCCAGACCGCGTAGGAAGTGGCGCATATCGTGGCGAAGAATCGACAGCTCGCGCCCAGATTGACGCCAGGCCTCGAGCTCTTTGATGGCGGCGCTGTCGCGGGTTTCGAGCATCCAGCGCTCTCGCTCGGCGGTTTCCTTTTCTTCGTATTCGCGCAGGTAAACGGCAAGAAACATAAGATAGAAGGCACAGAGCGCAAAGGCTAAAAACTCAACCGTCACCACCGAGCCCGAGTGGAACAGCGTGGTGTAGACGTTGGTGGCATAGTCAAAGACGTAATAGACGAGCGGCAGGATTAAAAGGATGCTCAGCTCGGTGGTGCTTTTAATCGCCAGGCGCGGACCGATGTCGCCGGCCCAATGCAACAGGACGGCAAAGACGGCGAGCGTGGTCGCGATGCGCGCCAGATAGTACGTGATCTGCGAATCGGTCGCGGCAAATGCGGCGATACCCATCCAGTTGCTGAACTGGCAGCTCAGATAGGCGCTCGTAATGCCGAGCGCGGCAAGCAGTGGACTCAGGCGGTAGCGCGCGCACAGGTAGACGATAAGCGGCAGGTGCACGACAAGCGGATAAGCCTGGCGGGCAAAAAGCTCTCCGCCAACGACATTGGCGATCGAGAAGGCGGCGCCGGTCACGACGCCGACCCCCAGCAGCTCAAGCGCGTGGCGTCGGTTGATTTCGACACCGCACAGCGCCGCCGAGGCAAAGACGCCAAAGAGCAACGTCGTGGCGTGGTGGATTGCCCAAAGGACCATTTCGACCGTTGCGGGCATTAGCGCCTCCCGCCCTCGAAGCGCATCGCAAAGTAGGCGTCTTGGAATCCCTGCTTGCTGCTGCGCGACAGCGGAATGCACGCGCCCGAGCGCATGACGATGTCCGTGCGATCGAAGTGGTCGATGTTGCGCAAGTTGACCTGGTAACTACGGTGGCATTTAAAGAAGGTGGCATTTTGTGCCAAACGGTCCTCAACGCTGCGGAACGACTCGAGTGCCTCGATATCGCGGCCATCGCGCAGGTGGAAGACCACGTGCTTGTTGCGCGCCTCGGCATATTCGATATCGGATAAGCGCAGGGCGTGGTAGCCAAAGGACGTTTTGATCACGAGCTCGTCGGTTGCCGCCGGGCGCATGCTCGAAAGCTCGTCGAGTAGCTGCGCCAGGCGTTCGTAAGTCACGGGCTTGAGCAGATAGTCGAAGGCGCGGACCTCGTAGGACTCCAGTGCAAACTCGGGCGATGAGGTGAGAAACACCAGGCGCACGGCGGTATCGGCCTGGCGCAATTCGCGCGCGGTGTCCATGCCGTTGACGAGCGGCATGATCATGTCGAGCAGGATGATGTCGGCGCGCGATGCGGCATGGCGGACTAGCAGGTCCTCGCCGCGCGTGACGAGCGCAACATCGACCGCCGTGCCCGTTTCGGTCGACCAACGGTCGATCATCCGGTGCAGTCTATCTAGAAAAGCGACGTCGTCGTCGCAGGCAATAATCTTGAGCATTCGGCCCCCTTAGTAGTTCGATTTTGCCACATTGGGTGCGTACCGCCCGCGGGGGTGCGCGCCGTTTGCGCCCCACGGCGTGCAACTCGCGCCAAGTGGTATTGCGGTGGCGAAAGATGCCTCCTGCGCTATCGAGAGCTCGACTGTCCTTAACTTGTCAGGCCTGCCGCATGATTGAATCTTTATTTCAACTTTACACCTAGGTTTACAGCTGTCTTGTCAGCTGTAAACCTAGGTGTCATACTAAAGCCCCAAGATTCGCCAAAAGAGAGGGGCCTTGATGGCACAGAGCGCGAACATGGATGCATCGGAGCTTGCACGCGACATTGCGGCCGGCCTGGCATCGGCAACGACGGCAACGGAGCGCGCGGCATTGGTGCCCGCAGAGCTCGTCGAGGCCATTCAGCAACTTAAAACCAAACGCGACGCGGTGATTCTGGCACACTATTACGTGGCACCCGAGGTCCAGGCTGTGGCCGATTACGTCGGCGACAGCTTCTACCTGGCAAAGCTTGCTAAGAGCCTGCCGCAGCAGACCATCGTGCTGTGCGGCGTGGAGTTTATGGGCGAGAGCGCCAAGCTGCTTAACCCCACCAAGACCGTGCTGCTGCCCGAGCCGGGCGCGGACTGCCCCATGGCTCACATGGTCAAGCGCGAGACGGTCGATGCGGCGCGCGCCGAGTACGGCGACGACCTGGCTGTCGTCTGCTACGTCAACTCGACGGTCGAGATCAAGAGCTGGAGTGATGTGTGCGTCACCAGCTCTAACGCTGTCAAGATCGTGTCCGAGCTGCCGCAGCAGCACGTCCTGTTCATTCCCGACCAAAACCTCGGTCGCTTCGTAGCCGAGCAGGTGCCGCAAAAGCACGTCCTGCTTAACAAGGGCTACTGCCCGCGCCACCACATCATCACCGTCGAGCAGATCGTCGACGCGGCGGAGGCCCATCCCGACGCGCTCGTGCTGGCGCATCCTGAGTGCAAGGCCGACGTCCTGGCCGAGGCCGACTACATCGGCTCCACCGCCGGCATCATCAAGTATGCCGAGGAGTCGGACGCCAGCGAGTTCATCATCGTGACGGTCCGCGGCGTGCTCTACGAGCTCGAGCGCCGCTGCCAGGGCACCGGTAAAAAGTTCTACTTCCCCGCGGTGCAGCCCACCTGCGTCAACATGGATCTCATCACGCTCGAAAAGCTCGCACGCTGCCTAGAGACGGGCGAGGGCGAGGTGAAGATCGGCGTGTCGGACGAGGCTGCCGACCAGGCCAAGCTCACGCTCGACCGCATGCTCGAGTACGCGGCGCGCTAGAACAATGTGACATGAGGGGCGGTTCCCCAGTCACATCACAAGGGAGAGGATTCCTGTGGAAACCAAGCAATACCCCGACATGGAGTGCGACGTCGTCATTGCCGGCTGCGGCGTGGCGGGCCTATACGCTGCCCTCAATCTGCCGACGAGCGCGCGCGTGATCATGCTCTCCAAGGGCGCGGTCGACGAGTGCGACTCGATGCTCGCACAGGGCGGCATCTGCGTGCTTCCCGAGGGCTCGGACTACGATGCCTTCTTTGAGGACACCATGCACGCCGGTCACTACGAGAACCGCCGCGAGAGCGTAGACATCATGATTCGCTCGAGCCGCTCGGTCATCAACGACCTGCTGGCGATGGGCGTGGACTTTGAGCGCAAGGCCGACGGCAGCCTCGACTTTACCCGCGAGGGCGCGCACAGCCGCCCGCGCATCGCCTTCCATGCCGACATTACGGGCAAGGAGATCACGACCAAGTTGCTCCAGGCCGTCCGCAAGCTGGACAACGTGCAGATTCTTGAGCACGTGGCCATGACCGACATCCTGACGGCCGAGCGCGATGGGGCCACGGTGTGCACTGGTGTCGTCGCTGTTGCGGTGGACGAGGACAACTCGGTCCGCCCCGCCGACGAACTGGTAAATGCCGCCGAGGGCGCGCATACCGGCGAGCCGTTTGAGATTCATGCTCGCCACACGTTGTGGGCGACGGGCGGTATCGGCGGCGTATACGACCACTCCACCAACTACCCGCAGCTCACCGGCGACGCCTGCTACATCGCGCAGGAGCACGGCATTACGATGGAGCATCTTGACTACGTGCAGATTCACCCCACGGGACTGTTCTCGCCGCAGCCGGGCCGCACCTTCCTGATCAGCGAGAGCTGCCGCGGCGAGGGCGCGATTCTGCTCAACGCCGCCGGCGAGCGCTTTACCGACGAGCTGCAGCCGCGCGACGTGGTCGCCGCCGCCATCCGCGAGCAGATGAAGCAGGACGGCACCGAGCACGAGTGGCTGAGCTTTGCCCCCGTCGAGCGCGACGTGGTGACCGGGCACTTCGCCAACATCCGCGCGCGCTGCCTTGAGGACGGTCGCGACATCCTGGATGAACCCATTCCCGTCACGCCCACGCAGCACTACTTTATGGGCGGCGTGTGGGTCGACAAGGACGGCCGCACCTCGATGCCCGAGCTCTACGCCGCCGGCGAGACGGCCTGCAACGGCGTTCACGGCAAGAATCGCCTAGCTTCCAACAGCCTGCTCGAAGCACTGGTCTGGGGTCGCCGCGCTGCTTGGCGCATGCGCACCGGCGAGTCGCTTGCCGTGGAGCAGGCAGGCGAGCCCGCGCTCGATGGACGCCATCGCGCCCTGAGCGCCGACACCCTGGCAATCGATGATTTGGCCCGTGCCGCCGGTACGCAGGCCGTGGAGGAGTAGACCATGAATCCCATTACCATGAAACTCGTCGTCGATGATCTGATTCTGCAGGCTCTGCGCGAGGACATCACGTTTGAGGACGTGAGCACGGCGAGCGTGTGCCCCACGGCGCGTCCCGCTACCGTTGAGCTTATCGCCAAGGCCGACGGCATCATCGCCGGCTTGGATGTGTTTGCCCGCACCTTTGAGTTGCTGGATCCGCAGAGCTCGGTGCTGTTTGATGTTGCCGACGGTGACGAGGTTCACGCCGGCGACCACGTGGGGCAGGTGCGTGGCGATGCACGCGTGCTGCTTTCGGGCGAGCGCGTGGCGCTCAACTACCTGCAGCGCATGAGCGGCATCGCTACCTACACGCACAGCATGGCCGCGGCGCTCGAGGGCACCAAGACCGTGCTCGTCGACACGCGCAAGACCACGCCGGGCATGCGCGTGTTTGAGAAGGCGGCGGTCGAGATCGGCGGCGGCAGCAACCACCGCTACAACCTGTCGACGGCCGTCATGCTCAAGGACAACCACATCGATGCCGCCGGTGGCGTGACGCGCGCGATCGAGATGGCGCGCGCTCATGCGTCGTTTACCGCGACGGTCGAGATTGAGTGCGAGAACCTGGACATGGTGCGCGAGGCTGTGGAGGCCGGCGCCGACATCATCATGTTCGACAACATGACCCACGACGACATGGCTGCTGCGATTGAGCTTATCGCCGGTCGCGCCAAAACCGAGTGCTCGGGCAACGTGGACGCCAGCAATATCCGCGCGCTCGCCGACCTGGGCGTTGACTTTATTAGCTCGGGGGCGCTGACGCACTCTGCGCCGATCCTCGACCTCTCGCTTAAGCACCTGCGTCTGCTGGACGGTAAATAATGGACGCCCGCGAGCGTCGCCGTGCCATCATAGGCGTGCTCGAGCGAGCCAAGGAGCCCGTTTCGGGCAGTGCGCTTGCTCGTGAGGTGGGTGTGAGCCGCCAGATTGTCGTGCAAGACATCGCCCTGCTGCGCGCCGATGGGCACGATATCGTGGCCACCAATCGCGGCTACGTGCTGCAGGAGGCGGCGGGCAGCCCGGCTGTTCCCACGCGCGTGGTCAAGGTGCACCATAGCGTGGAGCAGGCAAGTGACGAGCTCACGAGCATCGTCGACGCCGGAGGCGCCGTTCTCAACGTGATCGTCAATCACCGCGTGTATGGCAAGATCACAGCCGATCTGGACATTCGCAACCGTCGCGATATCGAGCGCTATCTGGAGGGTATTGCCAGCGGCAAGAGTTTTCCACTGCTGACGGTGACAAGCGGCTATCACTTCCATCGCATCGCGGCGGAGGACGAGCAAACCCTCGACGAGATCGAGGCGATGCTCAAGGAGAAAGGCTACCTAGCAGACCTGATGCCCTACGAGGACGATCTATCGTAGCCGACGCTGCAAACGCCCCTAAGCGGCAATCTGACGTTCAATCGTCGGTTGCGTACAAAAAGTACGCTTCCCTCCTCTTTCACGTCACCTTGCTCGCTTAGGGGTGTTTTCGCTGACGTGAGCTCAACCTGCGACGGTGCCAAATTAGTTATCCGCACAAAAAAGGAGGCCTCCGCGGCGATGCGGAGGCCTCCTTTTTTGTGCACGGTGTACTTTTGAGTGTGCAGGTGGGGGAGTTGTTACTCCTCGACGATCTCGGTGATCGCGCCAGCGGGGCAAGCGTCCTGGCAGGCGCCACAAGCGACGCAGGAGTCCTCGTCAGCGACGGTAGCGACGTCCTGGAGCTCCAGAACGCCAGCGGGGCAGGAGTCGACGCAAACGCCACAAGCGATGCACTCGTCGGCATCAATTACGGGATGAGCCATGGTAGTTTCCTCTCTGTTGACCGACGCTACAGGCGATGCGCGTCGGTTTGATTCGGGCAAAAACATACCACGGGAGCGACCGTTTGCAATACCCTCTGGCCGGCATCTTCATACCGTTCGCCGAGTATGCCAAGGTTTACTAAAAAACGCGCAGGTGGGGCCGTTGAGCTGCGCAAATGTTAGCTAAAGGTGACTTGAAATATTGAGCTATTGAGCGCGCCTGCGGAAAGGGCATCCCGTTATTTGGTCGAAAAACGGGTCGCAGTTTCCGGTTGGGCCCGCTAGCGGAAACTGCGACCCGGTATCAGCTCTCAAAACGGGATACGGTTTCCGGTTGAGCCTTCAGACGGAAACCGCGGCCCGGAATCCACGCTCAAAACGGGACGAGCTTTCCGCAAGGCAGCCCCAGGCACCCTCGGACCCAAGCCTCAGCCATCTCTACATAGATCTCAATAGATTTGCCGAGAACTCAATCAGCGCATCTACCTGCGCATTTAAGAACCTAAACTCTCAGCAATAAGAAATCTTATATGAATTGACTTAGATTTTGTATATTCCGGCCCATAAGGGGATACACTACATCCTGAAAGACAAGCCGAAGCGCCACGCGGCAGACCGCCGAGTCGGTGCAAACGCACAAGAGAGAGGGAATTTCTAATGGGCAAGATTCTTGGTATCGACCTTGGTACTACTAACTCCGCAATGGCCGTCCTCGAGGGCGGTTCTCCGACCATTATCGTGAACGCCGAGGGCGACCGCACCACCCCGTCCGTCGTGGGCTTCCGTGCCGACGGCGACCGCGTCGTGGGTAAGGCCGCTAAGAACCAGGCTGTCACCAACCCCAAGAACACCGTGTTCTCCATCAAGCGCTTCATGGGCCGCAAGTACTCCGAGTGCACCTCCGAGATCAAGACCGTGCCGTACGAGGTCAAGGAGGGCCAGGGTGGCCGTGCCGTCGTCGACATCGAGGGCAAGGATTACACCGCCGAGCAGGTGAGCGCCATGACGCTCGCCAAGATGAAGGCCGACGCCGAGAAGTATCTGGGCGAGACTGTCACCGACGCCGTCATCACCGTCCCGGCCTACTTCAACGACGCCCAGCGTCAGGCCACCAAGGACGCCGGTAAGATCGCCGGCCTCAACGTCAAGCGTATCGTCAACGAGCCGACCGCTGCTGCCCTGGCCTATGGCCTGGACAAGCAGGGCACCGACCAGCGCATCCTGGTCTTCGACCTGGGTGGCGGCACCTTTGACGTCTCCATCCTCGACCTCGCCGACGGCGTGTTTGAGGTTCTGTCCACCTCGGGCGACAACCACCTGGGCGGCGACGACTGGGATCAGCGCGTCATCGATTGGATGGCCGATAAGTTCCAGCAGGAGAACGGTGTCGACCTGCGTCAGGATCCCATGGCCCTGCAGCGTCTGAAGGAGGCCGCCGAGAACGCCAAGAAGGAGCTCTCCGCAGCCCAGCAGACCACCATCAACCTGCCGTTCATTACCATGAACCAGTCCGGCCCGCTGCACCTCAACTACACGCTGACCCGCGCCGAGTTCGAGAAGATCACCCGTGACCTGCTCGAGCGCTGCAAGCAGCCTGTCACCAACGCCCTGCGCGACGCCAAGCTTAAGCTTTCCGATCTGACCGAGGTCATCCTCGTCGGCGGCTCCACCCGTATGCCCGCCGTCCAGGAGCTCGTCAAGACTATGACCGGCAAGCAGCCCAACATGTCCGTGAACCCCGACGAGGTCGTTGCCGACGGCGCTGCCGTCCAGGGCGGCGTGCTCACCGGCGACGTCGAGGGCATCCTGCTGCTCGACGTTACCCCGCTGTCGCTGGGCGTCGAGACCATGGGCGGCATCATGACCAAGATGATCGACCGCAACACCACGATCCCGACCTCCAAGACCGAGGTCTACTCCACCGCTGCCGACAACCAGACCAGCGTCGAGATCAACGTGCTCCAGGGCGAGCGCGAGCTTGCCCGCGACAACAAGTCGCTCGGCAAGTTCCAGCTGACCGGTATCCCGGCTGCCCGCCGCGGCGTGCCGCAGATCGAGGTTACCTTCGACATCGACGCCAACGGCATCGTCAAGGTCTCCGCTAAGGACAAGGGCACCGGCAAGGAGCAGCAGATCACTATCTCCGGCTCCACCGCTCTGTCCGACGACGAAGTCGATCGTATGGTCAAGGACGCCGAGGCTCATGCCGAGGAGGACAAGAAGCAGAAGGAAGAGGTCGAGGTCCGCAACCAGACCGACAGCCTGTGCTACTCCACCGAGCAGACCCTCAACGAGCTGGGCGACAAGGTTTCCGCTGACGTGAAGTCCAAGGCCGAGGCCGCTATCGCCGACGCCAAGAAGGCGCTCGAGGGCTCTGACGTCGAGGCCATCAAGGCCGCTGGCGAGTCCCTGCAGTCTGTGGCCTACGAGCTGGCTCAGGTTGTCTACGCCGACGCTCAGCAGCAGACCGACGGCGCCGCCGGTGCCCAGCCTGCCGACGATGACGTTGTCGACGCCGACTACGAGGTTGTGGACGACGAGGACAAGTAATCATGTCCGCCCGTAAAGCTCGCACGGAGGCGGCCGCCGCTGGCACCGCCCCCGTTGACTCTGAGGAGAAGGACGTGAAGATTCCCGTAGAGGCCGTCGACGATACCGAGGCCAACGAGGCCGAGGCCGCCGAGGCTGCCGAGAACCAGGTAGAGGATTCCAACAAGGAGGCGACGATGACCGAGGACGAGATGGTGGAAGCCGCTATCCGCGCTGGTGAGGAAGCCGCCGACAACGACTTTAAGCTCAAGTTCGAGCAGGCCCAGAAGGAGCTTGCCGACGTGCGCAATGAGCTCGATGCTGCGGCAGAGGCTCAGAAGGCCGCCGAGGACAAGGCAAAGGACGCCACCGAGCGCACTGCCCGTCTGCAGGCCGACTGGGAGAACTTCCGTCGCCGCACCGCCAACGAGCGCATCGCCGAGCGCGAGCGCGCGACCGAGAAGCTCGTCACTGCGCTGCTGCCGGTGGTTGACGATATCGAGCGTGCAATCGACCATGCCCGTAGCCAGGAGCTTTCCGACGATTTTAAGCAGTTCGTCGATGGCGTTGACGCGGTGCATGCCAAGCTGCTCGATGTGTTTGCGCACGAGGGCGTTGAGCCCATCGACCCCAAGGGCGAGGCGTTCGACCCGCTCGAGCACCAGGCCGTGGGGCGTGTCGAGGACGCATCGCAGTACGACGAGACCGTCAACGACGTGTACCAGAAGGGCTACCGCATGGCGGATCGCATCCTGCGTTCCGCGATGGTGACGGTGACCTACGGTGGCGAGAAGCGCCCCGCACCGGAGCCCGAAGCGGCGCCCGAGGATGCTACGGCCGATACGGCCGAGAGCACCGAGGAGTAATTGAGAAGGGCCCCGGGGCAACACCCGGGGCCCTTTCTGACCTAGTGCCATATGAAAGCATGGGCCGCCGCCCGCATGGACGGCGGACGTAACAGGAGAGGAGCTACGATGGCTGCAGGCAAAACCTTCTATGACATCCTGGGCGTATCCAAGAGCGCCTCCGACAAAGAGATCAAGAGCGCGTTTCGCAAGCTCGCGCAAAAATATCACCCCGATGCCGGCGGCGACGAGGCCAAGTTTAAGGAGATCAGCGAGGCCTACGAGACGCTTTCGGACGAGAAGAAGCGCAAAGAGTACGACCAGATGCTCATGTTTGGCGGCATGCCGGGCGCGGGCGGCGCGTATGGCGGCGGCTACGGTGCCGGCGCGGGCGCGAGCGGCTGGGGCGACATCTTCGACAGCATCTTCAGCGGCAACGGCGCCTGGGGCAGCGACTGGGGCTCGGGCTTTGCCGGTGCCGCGGGTGCTGCCGGTGCGGGCGCGGGCCGCAACCGCGCACGCAAGGGCGGCGACCTGTCGCTGACCGTCGATGTGACGGCCGAGGACGCGTTTCGCGGCGTGACGCACAAGGTTACCTACCGCATTCCCTCGACGGGCGAGCAGCAGACCATTACGGTCTCGGTGCCTGCAGGCGCGGTCGACGGAGGCAAGCTGCGTTACAAACGTCGCGGCGAGTACGGCGTTGCCGGAGGCGAGCGCGGCGACCTGGTCGTGACCACGCATGTGGAGGAGCACCCGCTGTTTAAGCGCAAGGGTGCCGATGTGACCATGGAGGTGCCGATCTCGGTCTATGAGGCGGCGCTCGGCTGCACGGTGGATGTGCCCACGCCCGGCGGCGCGACGGTTCGTCTGAAGGTGCCCGCTGGCACCCAGACGGGCAAGAAGTTCCGCTTTAAGGAGATGGGTGCGCCCGACGTTAAGCATCGCGGCCGCACGGGTGCGCTGCTCGTCGAGATCAAGGTGCAGGTCCCCACGAACCTGTCCGACGACGAGCGCGATGCCATGACCAGGCTGCGCGAGGCCGACACGCGCGATTATCGCGAGAAGGTCAACCGTTACAAGGCGACGTTCTAGGGCGGTCGTGGCGCGCGCCCGCGCCCGCGGGCTTATGATGGACGATAACGAGACGGAAAGGGGTCAGGTAGCATGGCCGAGGACAATAGGAACAAACCGCTGTACATGATCAGCGTGGCGGCCGAGCTGACCGGCATGCATCCGCAGACTCTGCGCGTCTACGAGTCCAAGGGCCTGGTGAACCCCCAGCGCTCGGGCGGTAACACGCGCCTGTATTCGCGTGCCGATATTGAGCGTCTGGAGCTCATCAACCAACTGACCGACGAGGGCATCAACCTCGCCGGCGTGGTGCGCATCCTCGATATGAAGGAGCGTGCCGAGGAGCGCGATCGCGAGAACGAGAAGCTCCGCGCCCGCGTGCGCCAGCTCGAGGACGAGCTGCACGAGTACAAGATGCAGAAGAAGATCACCGCCCTGGCCCCGCGCGACGGCTCAGTCAACCCCGAGCAAGTCATGCGCAAGCTGCTGGGCGCCGGCGGGGATTTGTAGTTACGCGGTTTTACCAAACCGCGTAACGGCTCGACGCTGCGCGACGTCCAGAGCGACAATTTGTCATTCAAAAGGCAGGGCATGACCAGAAGGTCTATGCCTTGCCTTTTTCATGCCAACTTGTTCGCTCTGGACGTCGCTCGCTCATATGACCCAATCCGCTGTCAAGAGCCACAATGGCCCCGCCGACCGCTTGCAATCGGTCGGCGGGGCCTGCCGTTGAACCCGTCCCGGTCCGCCCCCGGCATGTCGTCGACGCCTTCGGCTCAGTCTCATATCCGCGGATACCGCTCTGGCGGCCCGCAATCCTCTCCTTCGGCGGGGGTTCCCCAAGTCTGTCGACGCGAATGCGGCGACCGCCGCGCGCACAGCGAGAACGGGGGTATCCCCGAAGGCTGCCCGGCTCGCCGGGACGGGGGCTATGTCTATTCGCCGGCCTCCCGGCACATCATGCCGAGGGCCCACAGCCACCTCACGAGCTCGGCGGCGGTGGCGGCGTTCGCCTTCGCCTGGGGCATGCCCCTCTCGAGCATCTCCTCGCGTCGCCGGAGCAGGCGCTCGGACCCCTTCCTCCCGTGCATCCTTATCTCGAGCGGGACTCCGGAGCCCTTGGGCATCAGCTTGGGCTGGTGCCCGGCCTGGGCGTAGCGCCAGGACCCCTCGACCGCCAGCCTCCTGACGAGCGCGTTGCCGGCCCCGCTGATTCCGCCGAGTCGCACGGAGTCGGCGCTCGACCTCTGCTTCGGGGCGAGGCCGAAGTAGGCCGTCACCTGCCTGCCGGAGCGGAACCTCGAGAAGTCGCCGACCTCGGACGCGAAGGCGGCGGCGAGCACGAACCCGCACCCCTTGATGGACTGGAGCGCCTCGACCTCGGCCGAGAGGGGCCCGCCGCGACGGCGGCCCTGTATTCGGCGAGGACGGCCTCCCTCGTCTCGTCGGCCGCCTCGACCTCGTTCCTCAGCGCCGCGAGCGCCCGGATGCCGCCGTCGTCGGCGGGGCGTATGCCGTCGAGCCACCTGAGGAAGCCGTACGTCCAGTACTTCCGGGGGTTGCCGGCCGGCGTCGTGCCTCCGTAGACGTAGCCGCGGCGGGCCAGGAACGCCAGGAGCCGCTGCTTCGCCGCCGCGAGCCTGGCGGTCGCGGCGTCGTGGGCGGCGGCGAGGTCCCTGAGCCCCTCGATCTCGGGGGACGGCACCCATACCGGGGTGACGTCGTGCGACAGTATCGCCTTGGCCATCCTGGCCGCGTCGTTGCGGTCGTTCTTGGACGAGAGGTCTGCCGCCGACCTCGGGACCTTGGAGACGGCCGCGACGACGCAGTCGACGCCGAGGGCCGACAGCTCCCTCTGCGGCGCGAAGCCGAGGTAGCCGCTCTCGTAGGCGGCGAGCGACGGGCCCGGGAAGCCCGACATCCACTCCGCGACCTCGCCCCACGGGTTGCCGCGGAACCTCCTCGCCACGGCCTCGCCCGTCTCCGCGTCGAGCGCGCAGACGGTGGTGGACCTGAGGTGTACGTCCATTCCGAAGGCGGTAGAATATCTAGGCACGGGAGCCTCCCAACCTCGTTGCGGCGCGGCTGCGCCTCTGGCACTTCAACAACATTGTCGCAGCCCCGACCCGCGGTCACGAGCGGGGGCTCCTGTCGTTTCCGTGCCCTCGGATTGGGTCATAGTGTCTGTCCGTCCTCTACCTGCGGCGTCGCCTTGCTCCGGATGCGGTAGTCGTTGGTAGCCATTGGGGCCCCGCTCGCTGTCGTTGCCAAAACATCGACGTTGTTATGGGTAGCCATTGGGGACGTTCTTAAATGACTAGTCGAAAGGGACACTCTTGCACTAAATCTGCCGGCCCTCGCCGGGTTCATCCTTTACTTTACCGAAATAAAGTGAACGTGCAGATTCGTAACCCACTCGCAACCGTTCTATGGCACGATATTGAACGAATGTATGCTATGCGCCCGAGCCTTTCGGGCAGAGTGGGAGACAGTATGGTTAAGCTGTACGAGGACGGCATCTACCTGCGCGGCGGCAGCGAGGTTGTGCCTGCGGCCGAGGCTGCCGAGCGCGGTATTACGCAGACGCCCGAGGATGCCAAGCGCGGCACCATCGCGTATTCGATCCTTCAGGCACACAACACGTCCGGCGACCCCGAGGCGCTCAAGATTCGCTTCGACGCCATGGCGAGCCACGACATCACCTTTGTCGGCATCATCCAGACGGCGCGTGCCTCGGGCATGGAGCAGTTCCCGCTGCCTTACGTGCTCACCAACTGCCATAACTCGCTGTGTGCCGTGGGCGGCACCATCAACGAGGATGACCACGTCTTTGGCCTTTCCGCAGCCAAGAAGTACGGCGGCATCTTCGTCCCGCCGCATATCGCTGTCATCCACTCCTTTATGCGTGAGAACTTTGCCGGTTGCGGCAAGATGATTCTAGGCTCCGACTCGCACACCCGCTACGGCGCCCTGGGTACCATGGCCGTGGGCGAGGGCGGCGGCGAGCTGGCCAAGCAGCTGCTGCGCGACACCTACGACGTCGCCTATCCCGGCGTCGTCGCCATCTACCTCACGGGCGCCCCGCGCCCCGGCGTCGGCCCGCACGACGTGGCGCTCGCCATCATCCGAGCCGTCTTTGCCAAGGGCTATGTTAAGAACAAGGTCATGGAGTTTGTGGGCCCGGGCATCGCGAGCATGACGACCGATTACCGCAACGGCATCGACGTCATGACCACCGAGACCACCTGCCTGTCGAGCATCTGGGCTACCGACGAGGACACGCACGCGTTTTTGACCATGCACGGCCGCGGCGACGACTACCGCGAGCTCAAGCCCGCCGATGTCGCCTACTACGACGGCTGCGTCGAGGTCGACCTGTCGAGCATCAAGCCCATGATCGCGCTGCCATTCCATCCTTCCAACGGCTTTGAGATCGACGAGCTCAACGAGAACCTCGAGGACATCCTGCACGAGGTGGAGCTCGAGGCCGCCAAGATCGGCGAGGGCAAGACGCACTTTAGCCTGCTCGACAAGATCGTCGACGGCAAGCTGCACGTGCAGCAGGGCGTTATCGCCGGCTGCTCGGGTGGCAACTACGACTCCGTGGTCCAGGCTGCCCGCGTGCTCAAGGGCGCCAACACCGGCTGCGGCGAGTTTTCGCTGTCGGTCTATCCCACAAGCCAGCCCGTGGCGCTCGAGCTCACGCGCCGCGGCTACATCTACGACCTTATGGAGGCCGGCGCGATCGTGCGCACGGCGTTCTGCGGCCCGTGCTTTGGCGCCGGCGACACGCCTGCCAACAACGGCCTGTCCATCCGCCACACCACGCGCAACTTCCCCAACCGCGAGGGTTCCAAGCCGGGTAATGGCCAGCTGAGCGCCGTGGCCCTGATGGACGCCCGCTCCATTGCGGCGACGGCTGCCAACGGCGGCGTCCTGACGCCGGCGACCGACCTGCCCGAGGAGACTTGGGACGAGGCCTGCGAGTACACCTTTGACGACGCGCCGTACAAAAAGCGCGTGTACTGGGGCTTTGGCAAGGCGGAGCCTGCCGATGAACTGGTTGAGGGTCCCAACATTAAGCCGTGGCCCGCGATGGAGCCCCTCGGCGACGATATCCTGCTCAAGGTGTGCTCCAAGATCATGGACCCGGTCACCACGACTGACGAGCTCATTCCTTCGGGCGAGACGAGCTCCTTCCGCTCCAACCCGCTGGGCTTGGCTGAGTTTACGCTGAGCCGCCGCGACCCGGCCTACGTGGGCCGTTCCAAGGAGGTCGACGCCGTGGAGAAGCGCCGCGTTGCCGGCGAGGCAGCAGGCGACTTGGCCGCACTCGATGCCGAGCTTGCCGGCGTGTTTGAGGCGCTGGCCGGCGCGGGTGTCGCTGCTGATGCCAAGGCGACTGAGTACGGCTCCATGCTCTATGCCAAGAAGCCCGGTGACGGTTCTGCCCGCGAGCAGGCTGCGAGCTGCCAGCGCGTAATTGGCGGTCTGGCCAACATCGTCCACGAGTACGCCACCAAGCGCTATCGCTCCAACGTGATGAACTGGGGTATGGTGCCCTTCCAGATGGAGGCCGAGCCCAACTTTGAGGTGGGCGATTACGTCTTTGTGCCGGGCATCCGCGCCGCGCTCGATGGCGACCTGAAGGACATCGCCGCCTACGTTGTGCGCGCCGACGGCACGGTTGAGCGGATTGAGCTCTACATTGCCGATATGACGGCAGAGGAGCGTGCCATCGTCAAGGCCGGCTGCCTGATCAACTACAACAAGTTCAAGACCGCTGCCGAGTAACGCACTTAATTGTCCGCCCGGGGCTTACCCTTCCCCGCCCGCTCACGCGCTTCGCGAGGGTCGCGTTCGGGAAAGGGTAAGCCCCGGGCTACATTTCTGCGTTCTCGTTGGGTCTTGAGGGACGCTAATAAATAGACTTGCTTGATGCCGCCTCTGTTAATGGGGCGGCTTCTTTTTGGACCACCACAAAGGTGCCTGTCCGGCGGGTTCTTATTTCGATGGGGTCCAGGTTATTTCATCGTCAAATAGCCAAGTGCGTGCTGAGCCACTGTCGCGCGCTGTCTGTGGATCGGGCTCGCAAGTTTGTTCGTAGGCATCCTCGGTACACCGATCCATAAAATCGACGACTGCCGTCTGGTCGCCTTCCATGACGTAGATCACGTTGCCATCCGAGATATAGACTCCCGGCCCTTCGTTGTCCACGTAGCCGGGGTCGTATGAAACGTTGCATAGTCTGCTCCCGTTTGCCGCATCGAGTTCAAGGGTCGAATAATACCCGCCATTCATTTGGCCTTTCTTGGCTCGATATATTGCGGCGCCGTACCATCGCTTAAACGTCTTGCCTTTGAGTAAACTGGTTGCCTTGCCGATAAGCTGCTCATCTTGGGTATAGCGCGTGGCTCCAAGTTCGATTCGGGGATAGTTGCTGACCCCAAGCGCTGCGGGCGTACCGTCGAAATCGACGGTGATTGAATCGGGTTTGACGATATCGGTGAGGATTTCGATGGGGCAGCTTACGGTTTCAACCGCCGCCTGCGTTGCCGAGGCAGGGAGAAATGCGAGATAGATAATTCCTACGCCGACTGCGGTAATCGCAAACGCTAAGACGAGCAGGCCGATATAGGTGGAGCGTTTCACGGCGGGTACCTCGCAAACAGCATGCATTCATTAAGATAGGTGATACCAGCTTACGACAATATTCAAAAGAAAGCGATCGATCGAAATGACGGGGCGAAAAGGCCCTATTGGGCTTCGATTTGACCTCTAATAGGAATATTTGCCCCACTCATTCTGGGCGAGAGGTCAATAATCGAGTCCACGAGTTTTGAGCGATACTCTTCTCACTAAACTCACTATTTTCACTATAAGCACTATAAATACGATAGGGAGGACGACGAGAACAATGTGGCGTGCGATAGCTAAGCCGTTTAAGCCGGACTCTGACCTTGAATCTCTGCCTCTATCTGTGCGAACGGGCTATTGTCGGTTCTCGATTCCATCACTGCGTTCTCGTTGGGTCTTGAGGGACGCTAAGAAATGGACTTGCTTGATGCCGCCTCTGTTATCGGGGCGGCTTCTTTTTGTCGAAAACCGCCACAAAGGGGACAGGCGCCTTTGTGGCGGCTCGATTTGTCTTAATCTGTAACACCTTGGCCGCTAAAAGTGGGCCTGGTGTTACAGATTTAGGTTTTCGATTCGGGTGTCTTCTGTTCGTCTCGATTTGTAACAGATAGAGCTCTATTTGCCGAGTAGATGTTACAGATTGAGACAAACGGGTGCCGCTGAACAATTCGTCTCGATTTGTAACATCTGGAGCCAGAAACGGTCGATAGATGTTACAGATTGAGACGGTAGCGCACCTGTGCGGCGGCGGGCCGACATCTTTACCCCTATCTTTCAATCACTCAGAAAATCTTATATATAGAGACTTAGATTTGTGTATAAGATCGCGCAAAGCTGGCAACAATACTTCTCGAACAACGTGAAGCCGCCCCGTAGGGCGGCCGCCCCAAGAGAGGTGATTCCATGAGAATCGATAAGCTAGCAATGACGTCGCGCGAGGCGCTGCAGACCGCCATGAGCACGGCTGCCGACGCGCAGGCGGGCGCGGTGGAGCCGATTCACCTGCTGTCTGCCCTGCTCGGTGCCGGCGAGCGCAATATCTCCGTGATCATCGAGCGCATCGGTGCCGACCCGGCCCAGCTCGCACGCTCCACACAGGATGCCATCGACCACGCGCCCAAGGTTTCGGGCGAGGGCCAGCAGATGGGCCTGTCCAACGAGCTCGTCCGCGTCATCGAAAAGGCCGAGAAGAAGGCCACCAAGATGGGCGACAGCTTTGTGGTGACTGAGCATCTGCTGATGGCGCTTGCCGAGGACAAGGGCGAGGCGGGCCGCGTACTGCGCGACGCCGGCGTCACCAAGGAGCGCATCGAGCAAGTCTACGAGGAGCTGCGTGGCGATGACCGCGTGACGTCTGCCGAGGACAAGACTCAGTTTGAGGCACTGGAGCAGTACGGTCGCAACATCTGCGATCTGGCCCGCGCCGGCAAGCTCGACCCGGTCATCGGCCGTACCGATGAGATTCGCCGCACCATCCAGGTCCTGTCCCGTCGCACCAAGAACAACCCCGTGCTCATCGGTGAGCCGGGCGTCGGCAAGACGGCCATCGTCGAGGGCATCGCCCAGCGTATCGTGGCCGGCGACGTGCCGAGCACCCTGCGCGACCGCGACCTTATCGAGCTCGATATGAGCGCGCTGGTCGCCGGCGCCAAATACCGCGGCGAGTTCGAGGACCGCTTGAAGGCCGTGCTCAAGGAAGTGCAAAAGTCCGAGGGCAAGGTCATCCTGTTCATCGATGAGCTCCACACCATCGTGGGCGCGGGTGCCACCGAGGGCTCCATGGACGCCGGCAACATTCTCAAGCCGGCGCTTGCCCGTGGCGACTTGCACGCGATCGGCGCGACCACGCTCGACGAATACCGCAAGTACATCGAAAAGGATGCGGCGCTCGCGCGTCGTTTCCAGACCGTGATGGTGAGCGAGCCTACCGTCGAGGACACCATCTCGATCCTGCGTGGCCTCAAGGAGAAATACGAGATCTTCCACGGTGTGCATATCACCGATAGCGCGCTCGTGGCAGCTGCCGACCTCTCCGATCGCTACATCGCCGACCGCTTCCTGCCCGACAAGGCCATCGATTTGGTCGATGAGGCGGCAAGCCGCCTGCGCATGGAACTCGACAGCATGCCGGTCGAGATCGACGCCACCACGCGTCAGCTCACTCAGCTGCAGATCGAGGAACAGGCGCTCATGAAAGAGACCGATGACGCCTCCAAGGAGCGTCTGGAGGCCCTGCGCCAGGAGATTGCCGAGGTCCAGGAAAAACTCAACGTGCAAAAGGCCGGCTGGCTCAACCAGAAGAACGCCATTGACCACGTGCAGGAGCTTAAGAGCCAGCTTGACGAGGCCAAGAGCGAAGAGGAGCGCGCGACGCGTAACGGCGACCTGGGCCGTGCGTCCGAGCTGCGCTATTCCGTGATCCCGGGTCTGCAGCAACAGATTCAGGATTCCGAGGCTGCGCTCGAGGCACAAAAGCAGCAGGACGGCGAGGGCCTCAACGAACAGGTGACCTCCGATGAGATCGCCGAGGTCGTGAGTGCCTGGACCGGCGTGCCCGTGTCCAAGATGATGCAGGGCGAGCTCGACAAGTTGAAGGGCTTGGAGGGTGAGCTGCATAAGCGCGTCATCGGCCAGGACGAGGCCGTCTCCGCCGTCGCCGCAGCCGTGCGCCGCAGCCGTGCGGGCCTCTCCGATCCGGACAAGCCCATTGGCAGCTTCTTCTTCCTGGGCCCCACCGGCGTAGGCAAGACCGAGCTCGCCAAGGCGCTGGCCGAGTGCCTGTTCGATGACGAGCGTGCGCTCGTGCGTATCGACATGTCCGAGTACATGGAGAAATTCAGCGTCCAGCGTCTGATCGGTGCGCCTCCGGGATACGTTGGCTACGACGAGGGCGGCCAGCTCACCGAGGCCGTGCGCCGTCGTCCGTACTCCGTGATCTTGCTCGACGAGATGGAGAAGGCTCATCCGGACGTCTTCAACGTGCTGCTGCAGGTGCTTGACGACGGTCGTCTGACCGATGGCCAGGGTCGTCAGGTGTCCTTTAAGAACACGATTATCATCATGACGTCCAACGTGGGCTCCAAGGCCATCGCCGACCTGTCCGGTAAGGACGAGGAGGAGATGCGCCATCAGGTCGACGCCGCCATGGCTCAGACTTTCCGCCCTGAGTTCCTCAACCGTATCGACGACATCGTGGTGTTCCACCCGCTCGGCATGGCGCAGATCGAGAAGATCGTCGACATCCAGCTCGCCGACGTCCGCGCACGTCTGGCCAAGGAGCGCATGACGCTTGCCATCACCCCGGCGGCCAAGCAGATGCTCGCCGTGGGCGGCTTGGACCCGGTCTTTGGCGCCCGTCCGCTCAAGCGCCTGGTGCAGCGCGAGGTCGTGGACGCCATCGCTGCCGCTATCATCGACGGCACGGTGCGCGAGGGCGATCAGGTGACGGTCGATGTCGACAAGGACGGCGGCTTTACCGTCGTGTGCGACAACACGCCGGCGGCTACCTACGAGGTCCCCGACGCCGAGTAGATTGTTGGGGCATGCCTTACAATCTGCCCTTCATCGCAAAACGCCAAGGGCGGCGGATCCAAACGGGTCCGCCGCCCTTTTTCGTGCGACAATCGATGGCGTTGAACATGATTGCACGGCAAGGAGATATGCAGATGAAAGACGAGAACAAGACGAACACGCCGGCGGCCGAGACGGTGCCCACTGCACCCAAGCCTGCGCCTAAGCCGGCACCCAAACCGCGCGACCCCTTCATTCGCGCTGAGAACGAGGACGACGACGGCTACGATCCCTACAGCGATCGCCGCCCCGAGCGCGAGCCCCTGTTCGAAGCCGACCCGTGGCGTTAAAGTAGCCCAAAAAGACTGCCCTCGCTGTGGCCGGCTAGTCCTGGGCCTTGATGCTTGGCAGCAGAAAAACTTGATTATCCATTAATCAAGTTGCGCGCAATCTTGCTCTTTTGCTAATCAAGAATCAGTATAATCTTGATTAGCAAAAGAGCAAGATTGGAGAATCATGGCTTTCAACGACTTGGTGGCCAAGAAAATAAAGGACTTTGAGCAACAGGGGATTCCGCAGGTTTTTGAGCGGGACCTTGATCTGGGAAACCCGCAGGAGCCAAAGCGCGACAACATCGTGAACGTGATTGTGGGAGCTCGCCGTTGCGGAAAGACGTATCGCCTGTATCAGGAGATGCGGCGGCTTCAGGGCCAAGGTGTCGAGCTTGATCGGATGCTTTATTTCAATTTTGAGGATGAGCGTTTGCGTCCGTATGAGCCATCGCTACTGGCGGACGTGCTCGATACGTTTTACGCGCTCTGTCCTGCTGCCCGAACCGAGGGTGCCTACATGTTCTTTGACGAGATCCAGGAAATTCCCGAATGGGGTGCGTTTCTGCGGCGTGTGGTCGATACGGAGAAAGCGACCGTCTACGTGTCGGGATCTTCTTCTAAGATGCTGTCCTCAGAACTTAAGAGCGAGTTTAGGGGCCGTTCTCTTGTACGAGAGCTTTTTCCGTTGAGTTTTTCGGAATACGTCCGATATAAGACCGGGAGCGCTCCTAATCCGGATGCACCCTTTTCCTCGAGCGACACGGCGTTGCTTCGACATCATCTGATCGGATATCTTGAGCGAGGGGGGTTTATCGCGACACTTGAGCAGACGCCTGCGGACGCGATTCAGCTGCTACAGGAATATGCTTCGCGAACGGTCGCCATGGACGTCGTTGAGCGTTACGACGTTAAGAATCCTCGTTTGGCCGCGCTGTTTCTGACGCGGTGTATGGCATCTTCGGGACGAGAGCTGTCGGTGAACAAGGTGTACAACGAGTTCAAGAGCAGGCAGATACCCGTCAGTCGCAATTCGCTCAGCGATTTACTTGAGTATTACGAGGACGCCTACCTGTTGTTTTCGGTGCCGGAGTTCACGCGTTCACTTGCAAATAATATGCGGTCTGCGTCTAAAGTCTACGCTGTCGATCCTGCGATGTTTGGAGCATTCTCACCCGCATCGGCATTGGATCAGGGCCAGAGGCTCGAGACTGCGGTGTTCAATGCGCTAAGAAGAAGGACTCCCGCGGTGCGGGCCGGTTCGGTCTGCCGCCTGCTGATTAAGGAGAAGAATAAAAGCCATGAGGTTGACTTTGTGGCTGGGGATGCGCTTCTCATGCAGGCTTATAACCTGATTCAGGTGAGTGCGGATATGGCAAGCGAGAAAACGCGCGAGCGCGAAATCGCCGCCCTCGATGTCTCGATGGCCCAGTTCGATCTTGGCGAGTCGGTAATCGTTACCATGGATGAGCAGGCCGATATTCCATGCGAACACGGTGTGGTGCACGCTGTGCCCGCATGGAAGTGGCTCCTTGCCTAATCATCCTCAAAGTAGCTAAAAGAGCCCCGTCCCAAAAAGGCTGCCCTCGCTGCGGCCGGCTAGTCCTGAGCCTTGATGCTGGGCAGCAGAATCTGGGCGAGATAGTCGCACTCGAGCTTGGTCGCGGCGTCGGCCTTGCCGTCCTTGCCGACCAGAACGTTCTTGATCTGGCTGTTAGCTTACCAAGAGTGCTGACGGCTCCGCATAAAGTGCAGCAGAGTGCCACCTCGCAAACGGAGTTAGCTTGATTCGCTTACGCGCACTTCAAAGTCAAAGGAGTTGCTTTCGCCTCGATACGTCGCCACGGAATACTCGACGGGAGAGTCGAGCGCGTCTCGTGCGACGGTTTGGAAAATGATGACGGGGTCGCCCTCTTCAATGTCGAGCAGGGCGGCGGTTGTCGCATCGGCTTTTGAGACCTCGAGGTGACGGTGCGCTCGCTCGACTGGGTTGCCTGATTCGTTCATGGCAAAATACAGGCTGGTCTCTTCAAAGTTGACGGCATCGAAGTCTTGGTACGGTTTGCAGGGAATATAGCTTTCCACAAATACGTTGGGTGTGTCGTCGGCATATCTTAGGCGGACGAGTTTGTACACGTCTTCGCCGGGCTCTAACTCAAGCTTGCCGGCGATTTCGGTTGTTGCTTTGACGCGCTTGAAGGTGAGGACCTTGGTGCGTGGCACGCGCCCGGCTCGTTTCATCTCATCTTCGAAGCTCATGATGCGCATGGCAAAGGTCTGATCGACCTTGGGGAGCGTTACAACGGTGCCGCGCCGCCGCCGTTTTTCCAAGTAGCCCTCGCTTACAAGCGCTTGCATGGCCTGGCGAATAGTTGACCGGCTGACGCCGTACATATCGCATAGCTGCATTTCAGAGGGAATGGCTTCGCCTACGGCGTACGTGCCGTTTTTAATTTTGGCGAGTAGATCATCTTTGATTTGGTCGTAGAGCGTCATTTTGTCATACCTTTTTAAGGCCGAAGTTGAAACGAATATAGCATATGGGGCGGAGCCATAAGGCCCCGCCCCGATGGCCGGGTTAATTTTGTTGGCTCGCCGATGCTGCCACTCGCCACCGTAACTCCTTTCGTTACGCTTAATCATATATGTATGACCAAAATGTTGATAGTTTGAGTATATTCCACTCCATAAACGATATTAAATCAGACATAAACGGAAAAACGGATTATTTAGCATTAATATGTATGACAATATGTTAGGATGCAGGCACGCACCAACCTCAATGAAGGGAGCCGCCATGGCACGTTACACGCTCGATGATCTCGCCCGCTTGGTTGATCACACCAACCTCCACCCCGACGCCACGCGCGAGGACATGGAGAAGCTCTGCCAGGAGGCAAAGGACTATCACTTCAAGATGGTCGCCATCAATTCCGTCCAGTCCAAGCTCTGCTCCGAGCTCCTCGCCGGCACCGACATCCACACCGGCGCCGCCATCGGTTTCCCCCTCGGCCAGACCACCATCGCTACCAAGGTCTTCGAGACCAAGGATGCATTGGCCAACGGCGCGAACGAGATCGATTACGTGGTCAACCTCACCGAGGTCAAGGCCGGCAACTGGGCCTACATCAAGGATGAGATGCAGCAGATCGTCGACATCTGCCGTAAGGCTGACGTCCCCTCCAAGGTTATCTTCGAGAATTGCCTGCTCACCGAGGATGAGAAGCTCGAGCTGTGCAAGGTCGCAAGCGTGGTCCTGCCCACTTTCGTGAAGACCTCCACCGGATTCTCCACTGGCGGCGCAACCGTCGAGGACGTCCGACTCATGCGCGAGCACACCGACCCCCGTGTTAAGGTTAAGGCCGCTGGTGGTATCCGCACCGCCGACGCTTTCCTCGATATGGTTCGTGCCGGTGCCGAGCGCATCGGCTGCAGCGCCGGCATACCCATCATCGACGAGTTGCGTGCGCGCATGGAGCGCGACGGTATCGACGCCTTCGAGCTGTAAGGAGTGAATATGGGACCTATCCTGCTCAAACCCAACTATATTTCCCCCGTCTGGTCGGGTCCGCGCGTCAACGAGGCGCGCGGCCTTTCCGGGGACACCCTATACGGCGAGTCGTTTGACGTGTCTGTACACGATGGCCTGGTCAACGATATCGACGGCGGCCCGTTCGACGGCATGCCGCTCGATCGCGTGATGTCCGAGAACAAGGCCGCCATCATGGGCGAGCTCAATCACGACGGCATCGTGCAGATCATCACGATGGATGCCGGCGAGAACCTATCCGTTCAGGTGCATCCCGACGAGGCATACGCCCGCGAACACGAGTCCGACCACGAGAAGGCGGAGTCCTGGTACATCCTGGACGCCGAGCCCGGCGCCTCGATCATTTGCGGCACGACGACCGACGACCTCGATGCGCTGCGCGGCGCGGCGGCGGATGACAGTGTGGGCGACCGCTACGGAAGGCGCGTTCCCGTGAGCGAAGGCGACTTCGTGTTAATCCCTGCGGGGACCATGCATGCGATGGGCGCGGGCGTATTCGCCCTCGAGGTCGGTAGCCTGGGCTTCAAGACGTATCGGTTGTGCGATTGGGGCCGCGGTCGCGAGCTTCATGTCGAGCAGGCGTTCGACGTACTCGACACCTCAATCCGTCCCGAGCCCGCGCACTTCGGCGCCTTCGATCCAAAGGCCCCCGCGAGTGTGCGTCGTGGCGTCACGCACCGCCTGTTCACATCAGACGTCGTTGACGTCCGGGGCGAATGGGAGTGCCCCTTGGGCGATCGATATGCCGTGCTGTCCTGCGTGGGCGGTCATGCCCGGGTGGTCACGGACGACGGCGCCGTCGAGCTTCCCCGTACCGTCTCTGCGCTGATTCCCGCGAGTGCGGGTTCGTTCACGGTTGAGGGGACGTGTCGCGTGTTGGTGAGTCGCGTCGTCGATGGGCGTGACGGCCAGCGCGACGGGGAGTAATTGGAGGTCGATATGTCCGGATCAAAGCCTCGCGTTGTGGTGACGGGTGCAAATGGGTATCTTGCGAGCCTCATTCGTTTGTACAACGCCGATAAGTTCGATTTTGTCAACGTTACAAGGAGCGACGTTGACCTTTCCAATGTTGAGGAAGTTGCAGAGTTTTTTGCCGGCCTCGATTTCGATGTCTGTCTTCATACGGCAGCTGACGCTTCGACTGCCCATTGCGAGAATGACCCCGAGGGAACGCATCGAATCAATACGGAGTCGGCGATTGCCATTGCGCGGGCCTGCCGTGCCTGCGGCGCCCGTATGGTTTTCTTTTCAACCGAGCAGTGTTTCAACGCCTCGACAGGCGAGCCTCCGTTTCACGAGGACGACGAGATGGCTACCACCACGCGATACGGTGCACAGAAGATGGAGGCGGATGATTGGATCAGGAAAAACCTCGACAATTATCTGATCTTGCGCCTTTCGTGGATGTTTGGCCTTCCCATGCCTGGGGCAAAGCCCACCCCCAATATCCTGACGAATGTTTTGCACGCAGTTCGGACGGGAGAGCCGGCGGCGTTTCGCGTGCATGAGCGGCGGAACATGACGTACGGTCTGGAGTTGGCAAACGCCCTGCCGCAAATCCTTATGCTGCCCAGTGGGGCATATCATTTTGCGAGCCAAAACGGCTTGAGCACGTATGAGACCGCGCGCCTTGTTGCGCGGCGACTTGGTTGTGCCGAGCAGAGTATCGATGAGCTCGTGCTTCCGGACACTACGACCTATGCTGACCGACCCAGGGACTTTCGTCTTTCATCTGAAAAGCTTGCACGAGCGGGGGTGCGCCTCGGAACGTTTGAAGATAGCCTCGAAAGCTGCTTGAAGGATTTTGGATTAATTTAGCATGTGCAGCGCCGATGGCATATCGGCCGCTCGATTCGAAGACCCAGCCGCAAGTTTGGCTGGGTCTTTTCGTGGGTATGGCTTGTGTCGGCGGCCGGCAGAAGCACGCTGTTGGAGCGCGGACATCCTTCTTCTGGGACGAGGCTCAAAAAATCATCGGGCAGGTGGCTAAAAGAGCCCCGTTCCAAAAAGACTGCCCTCGCTGCGGCCGGCTAGTCCTGAGCCTTGATGCTGGGCAGCAGAATCTGGGCGAGGTAGTCGCACTCGAGCTTGGTCGCGGCGTCGGCCTTGCCGTCTTTGCCGACCAGCACGTTTTTGATCTGGCTGTAGGTGTAGCGGTTGCCGGTCGTAAGCTCGACCAGCTCAATGGCCTGGTCCATGGGGTAGGTGGATACGGGGTCCTGCGTGCGCCCGTTGATGGTCTGCGCCACCACGTACGGATAGACGGGGCCGCTGGCGTAGACGGTATAGCCGTTGCCCAGGTTGGCCGCACCCAAAACCGTATCGCCTTCATCGGGCGTAAAGCTCTCACCGTCGCGCACGGCGACAAGGGTCACAATCGGTGTATTGGTATCGTCGGCAAGGTAGATGCACAGCGTGCTGCCGTTTTGCCAGGTCGCGACCTTGCCATACCACTCGACGGGAATATCGAGCTGATACAGATTCGTCGCCTTATGTCGAGCGTCGGCATCGCGGGCAGCCTGTGCCTTTTGCGCGCTCACAGCGTTGGCGGCGGCGTCGCGCCGTGCGGTTGCTGCCTGCTGGAGCACCTTGGCGGTGGCGGCGGAGCTCGCGCCGCCTTCCTCGGCATACTTGGCGGCGGCATCGATCTGGTCGTCAGTCACCGTGTCGGCCGAAGGCACCTTGAGCTTAAAGGTGGCCTGAGCGCTCAAATCCTGCCCATCGCTCTTAATGGTGACCTGCGCCTTGGTGGTCGGGACGGTGTAGATGGTGCCATCGGCCGCGATGGGGGAGGCAGCGATGGAGAACGTGTAATCACCGGGCAGCAGCTTGATGCCGCGACCGTGCTCATCAACGTAGAGCGTTTCGCTCACGGATGAGCCGTCAGAGTCCTGTCCGCTCACCTGTACGGGAATCTTGGAGCCGGTGGAGCAGTCGAGCCCTGCGGCACGCACGCCAATCTGCACCGACATCATCGTGTGCGCATTGGCGGCGGCAACGGCAGCCTGTTCCTGCTGGTATCCGTTCCATGCGGCGTAGCCTGCGCCGCCCGCGACAAGCGCGACGGCTACGACACCGGCGACCACCAGATTGCGGCGCTTGGGCGACATCTTGCGATGGCGAACCTCGGCTTCGTGTGCCGAAGGAACGGACGGCAGGGGGATATCGCCCATGGCGATGGTCTCATCTACGACAGGGGCAGAGCCTAGGCCGGGGAGCTCGCGGGTCAGCGAATCCTCGGCCGGCAAGCTGCCGAGCAAGATGGTTTCCTTGCTCGTGTCGGATTCGGGCTGGTCATCTGCCTCGTCTTCGGAGCTCACGTGGTCGGCCCCGTCTTCAGCGGCCCCAACGCTATCGTCTGCGTCCCGATCGTCGGGTTGCGTCTCGTCGTCTGCCTCGCCCTGCGCGTCGGCCCCCGCATCGTCAAACGCAATCTCGCCCAGCGCAATCTGGTCTAAGCTCTCCAAAGCCTCAGCGCAAGCTTCCGCATCTTGGGCCGCATCCTCGCGGCCGCACGTCTCATCGCTCATATATCCCCCAATGCAATATCGGCTCAACAATGTACCCAAAAATGGGGTCATATAGAGCCGGCGTGCAATTTGAAATCCGATTTAATCTGAGAGCGTCATTCGGCGTAAAGTCGCGGCACCAAAACCCCCGGAACGCAAGCGCGTTCCGGGGGCTGTGCGAGGCATGGATCGAAAGCCAGGCAAGTGGGACTATGCCCAAGCGTCGACGACGACCAATACGTTACTCGGCGTGCGCGTAATCGACCTTGGCGCGGCGGGCGGTAGCCTTCTCCCAATCGCTGGTGCCCTCAAAGACATCCTGCTTGTAGGGGTTGCGGCCGAGCTTCTTGGCGCGGTAGACGATGTAGATGATCGCGGCGATGTTGGCGATCAGCGCGGCGATCGAGACCGCGGTGGCGGCGGTAGGGTCGAGCGTGGAGTGGGTCACAAAGATGGACTCCTCCTGGAAGTACGGGAACACCTGGGCAAACATGCACCAAATAGCCAGCGTAAAGGCGCGGTTCTGGATCCAGCCGCCCTTGTTCCAGATAAAGGCGGCGACGGTGGGCGCCAGCAGCAGCGCAAAGCCGCAGAACCAGGAGTGGGTGGGCAGGCAGTTGTAGGTGTAGCAGAAGTTCCAGATATCGTAGGCGATGATGTAGACCCAGGTCATGTCGGGCCACAGCATGTCGGTCTGATCCTCGGAGGCGTAGACGCTCCACCAACCGGTCATGCAGAAGATGTTAATGATACCCGCGATGCCGTTGAACACGTTGTTCCAGCCGGCCAGCTGCGTAGCACCTTCGGAGGTGACCCAGGTGGACTGGCCCAGGACAAAGAAGTGATAGGCGCTCTCGAAGTCGGACACGACGGCGATCATGATGTTGATGGCGACGATCACAAACGGCCACGCGCGGAACCAATGCGCCTTGCCAATCTTGCCCCACTGGTACTTAATGGCGATGAAGCCCCAGCAACCGGCCAGCGCCGCGTATACCTTGGCGTAGTGGAACCAGCTGTTCTGATACACGTGGGTGGGGTTGGTGAGCGCCCAGTCGGCGCCCTGCGAAACGCCGATGGCGATGGCGACGCAGTAGATGGTCATGGCCAGCGGAGCCACGCCAAAGATGATTGCCGCGCCCAGCTTGGTGCGGCGGCCGACCTCGTTGAGCACGATCAGGCCAATAAAGACCATGGCCCAGCCGGCCCAGTGGATAAGGGTATCGCTACCCCAAACATCGAACAGCATGCTGTTCTCCTTTCACACGCCCGCGGCCCCTCTTCTGATCGCGGGCAGTTTGGCCAAATGTCGTCAGTTCCGGGGCTTGCGCTCCGGATACTTGGCGGTATAGCCCTCGATGTGGAGCGTCGAGGCGATGATTTCCTTGACCGTCTCGTCGGGCACATCGGGGTGCGTGCGGATATACATCAAAAGACCCATGATGAGGGTGTAGAACGTTTCGTAGACATGGTCGATGCGCAGCTCGTGGTGGGCGACAAAATCTACCACGGTGGTGTCGCAGATATACTGCGCCACACGCTGGACCACGTTGTGCAAAAAGCCGCCGTAGAGCGCGCCGCTGTTGGAGGTCAGAGTGTGCGGCAGTTCGTGGCCGCTGGCGACCAGGCGCTTAAAGAGCGGGGCGACGGTGTCGAGCGCGCCCTCGATATCACCGACGGTGCGGTTGGCATTCCACTGCTCGAGCTCGGAGATAAAACCGTCGATTGCCTCGTCCATGACGGCGGTGACGGCGGCGTCCATGTCGGCGAAGTAGTGGTAGAACAATGAACGCGTGCAGCCGGCTCGCTTGGTCACGGCCGATACCGATAGGTGGGACACGCCCAGCTCGGAGCTTACGGTGCGCACGGCATCGAGGATCTCGCGACGGCGTTCGTCGCCCGTCAGGCGCTTTGCCGCGCTATCGGATGCGGGGACGGCATCGACCACAGAGGTACCTGCTGTGTTGTTGCCCATGTTTTGCCGCCTTTCATCCTCTTTTGCCTGACCGTTCGCCTAACAGTCTTGAATATTGTTGACGGTTCGTCAATACTATTTTTGACACAATGTCAACAATGGCGGGTGAACGGCATGGGGGCATGCTCGGCCTGCAAAAAAAGAGGGGCGCCGCGGTCCCGCCGGGCTGTGGCAAGAGAAGGGACAACCATGATTCTCAACGGACCGGGGATTAGCTACACCGAGCCCGACATCGGTTCGGAGTTCGTGCCGCCGCTGCCGGAGCATCCGCGCGAGGCCATCGTCAAGCTGTGCGAGCACTGCACCAACCGTCTGCTGCATCGCGATGAGTTGCTGGGCTACGAGTACTGGTCGTTTGCCGAGGCTGCAACCGACGAGCAGGCCGAAGTGCTCTGCAAGATGAAGATGCGCCGTCCCTATACGCTGCCCGAGATGGTCAAGCTCACCGGCATGCCCGAAGCCGATATCGAGAAGATGCTCGACGACATGAGCTACACGGGTCTTCTCGAGTACAACTGGGAAAATCCCGAGCGTGCCAAGCAGTGGGTGCTGCCCATGCTGGTGCCGGGTTCCGCCGAGTTCCTCAACATGCGCATGAGCCAGCTCGAGGAGCACCCGGTCTATGCCAAGTTCTTTGAGCAGGCGTCCAAGGGACCGCTGTCCAAGGCTACGCCGATGGTGCCGCCCGGTGGTGCCGGCATCGGCATGCATGTCATTCCGGTCGAGAAGGCTATCGATGCCGCGAGCACGTCGGTGCCGATCGAGCATATCGAGCATTGGCTCGACAAATACGATGGCAAATATGCCGCTAGCACCTGCAGCTGCCGCGCGAGCCGTCGCGTGATGGGTGAGGGCTGCGCCGACGACCCGGCAGATTGGTGCATTGCCGTGGGCGATATGGCCGACTATGTGGTTGAGACCGACCGCGGCCATTACGTGACGCGCGACGAGGTCTACGACATTCTGCGCCAGGCCGAGGACAACGGCTTTGTGCACCAGATCACCAATATCGACGGCGAGAACAAGATCTTCGCTATCTGCAACTGCAACGTCAACGTGTGCTACGCCCTGCGCACCTCTCAGCTGTTCAACACGCCCAACCTGTCGCGCTCGGCCTATGTCGCCAAAGTCGAGAAGGACAAGTGCGTGGCCTGCGGTCGCTGCGTTGAGGTGTGTCCGGCCGGCGCCGCCAAGCTGGGCCAGAAGCTCTGCAGCAAAAAGGCGGGCGGACAGGTGCCCGAATATCCGCGCCAGGAGCTGCCCGATGCCACCAAGTGGGACCACACCAAGTGGTCGCCCAACTACCGCAACGACAACCGCATCGAGACGCATGAGTCCGGCACCGCTCCCTGCAAGACGGCCTGCCCCGCGCACGTTGCCGTTCAGGGCTATTTGAAGCTCGCGGCTCAGGGTCGCTATGACGAGGCGCTGGCACTCATCAAGCGCGAGAACCCGCTGCCCGCTATCTGCGGCCGTGTGTGCAACCGCCGCTGTGAGGATGCCTGCACTCGCGGCCGTGTGGACGCCGCCGTGGCTATCGACGAGGTCAAGAAGTTCATCGCCCAGCGCGATCTGGATGCCGCGACCCGCTATGTCCCGCCTGTGGTGACCCCGACGCGTGCCGGCGGCTTCGACCAGAAGATCGCCATTATCGGTGCCGGCCCAGCCGGCCTGTCCTGCGCTTTCTACCTGGCCGAGAAGGGCTACAAACCTGTCGTGTTCGAGAAGAACGAGCGCCCGGGCGGCATGCTCACCTACGGCATTCCCAGCTTTAAGCTGCAGAAGGATGTTATCGAGGCCGAGGTCGAGATCATTCGCCTGATGGGCGCCGAGTTCCGCTATGGCGTGGAGGTCGGTCGAGACGTGACGCTCGACGAGCTGCGCGCGCAGGGCTTCAAGGCCTTCTACGTTGCCATTGGCTGCCAGGGCGGCCGCCTTGCCGGCATTCCGGGTGAGGATGCCGAGGACGTGACCGTGGCCGTCGACTTCCTTCGCGAGGTTAACAGCGGCAAGATCGATACCCTGTCCGGCCGCACCATTGTGGTGGGCGGCGGCAACGTGGCCATCGACGTTGCCCGCAACGCCTGCCGTCTGGGTTCCGAGCACGTTGAGATGTTCTGCCTGGAGAGCGAGGCCCAGATGCCCGCCAGCGAGGAAGAACGTCGCGAGGCCGTTGAGGACGGCGCGCACATCAGCTGCGGCTGGGGCCCCAAGGAGATTCACTTGGACGAGGCCGGTCGTGTCTGCGGTATCACCTTCAAGCGCTGCACGCGTGTCTTTGACGACGAGGGCCGTTTTGCGCCCGAGTACGACGAGAACGACCTGCGTCGTGTCGATGCCGACCGCGTCGTCATGTCGATTGGCCAGTCCATTGTGTGGGGCGACCTGCTGGCTGGCTCCAAGGTGGAGCTTGGCCGCGGCCAGGGTGCCCTTGCCGATCCCCAGACCTATCAGACCGCCGAGCCAGACATCTTTGTGGGCGGCGACGTCTACACCGGCCCCAGCTTTGCCATCGACGCTATCGCCGCCGGCCACGAGGCCGCGGTGTCCATCCATCGCTTTGTGCAGCCGGGCTCCACGCTCACCATCGGCCGCAATCAGCGCCGCTACACCGCGCTCGACCGCGACGACGTTGTGCTCGAGAGCTACGACAACGCGAGCCGCGAGGTTGCGCATGTGGACCGCGAACGCGAGAAGGCTGCGCCGTTTAGCGAGTATGTTGAGACCTTTACCGAGGAGCAGGTGCGCGCCGAGACCGCCCGCTGCCTGGGCTGCGGCGCCTCGATCGTCGACCCCAACAAGTGCATCGGCTGCGGCCTGTGCACCACCAAGTGCGCGTTTGACGCCATCCATCTGGATCGCGATCGCCCCGAGTGCTCCACGATGGTCAAATACGAGCAAAAGCTTCCAAGCCTGGGCAAGTATGCTTTAAAGCGTGCAATCAAAATCAAGTTCGGTCGTAAATAGGTAACCATGGCGGGTAAGGGAACGGCGCAGACTAGACTTCGCCGTCCCCTTGCTTTGAGTTTGCATCGCATCAACCGTTGTTGAAAGGTTTCTACCTTGCATGAATTGGGAATCGTCTATCACATTATTCGCGATGTCGAGAATGTAGCGCGCGCTCATGGCGTGCGTCGCGTTTCGAGCGTAACGTTGCTGTTGGGCGAGGTCTCGGGCGTCGTTCCCGACTTGCTACTCGACGCTTGGCGCTGGGCAGCAGATAAAAAGCCTATCGCGCAGGGCGCGGAGCTTATCGTGGAGCCCGTCGAGGCCGTGACACATTGCGAGGCGTGCGGCCGCGACTACGCGACGGTCGAGCACGGCAAGACCTGTCCCCATTGCGGTAGCGGCGAGACCTATTTGCTGCAGGGCCAAGAGGTAATGATCAAACAGATCGAGACTCCCGACGAGGACCCGGCAGACGCTGCTCCTGACGGCCTCTCCGACGCACCCGATGCCGTCGACGCCGCCAACCCACTCCACATCGCCTAACATCCAATGACTGCATGGGCTAGAGTTCTAAACATATTTGCTTCGGTTAGTCAAGTCATGTCTGTTTAAACAAAATGGCGGCACGCAGGCGCATTGGGATCCACCTAAAAGCGGTTTTAACGAACAGTGCGCCTGTATATGTCTTTGGAAACAATCGGCAAATCACGTTTTATCAGGCAATGAGCTGTAAACCAGCAATGTAATCAATTTGTAACAAACTTAGACGTTTAAACAAATAATCCAACCTTTTGCGAATTTAGCTATAATTCCACAATCCAAACAGGTATACTCCTTTCATGTCGTGTAGGAAATACGTAGACAAAAAGGAGGTTATGTGATGGTAAGTATTGTTCTTGCTAGCCACGGGGACTTGGCAGCTGGAATCAAGCAGACGGGCTCGATGGTCTTTGGCGATCAGCCGTCTGTTGCCGTGGTCTCGCTCGAGCCGAGCATGGGCCCCGACGATTTCCGCGCCAAGGTCGAGGAAGCAGTCGCTTCCTTCGAGGACCAGGAGCAGGTGCTCTTCCTCGTTGATCTGTGGGGCGGCACGCCGTTCAACCAGATCAGCGGGCTCATCGAGGGCCACGATTCCTGGGCTATCGTCACCGGTGTCAACCTGCCTATGCTCATCGAGGCATATTCGCAGCGCTTTGACGCAAAGAACACTGCACATGCGATCGCAAAACATCTCGTGACTGAGGCTAAGGCTGGCGTGCGCGTCAAGCCCGAGTCTCTGGAGCCCGAGGAGAAGAAGCCGGCTGCGGCCGCCGCTGCTCCTGCAGGCGCCATCCCTCCGGGAACGGTCATCGGCGATGGGCACATCAAGATCGCCCACGTCCGTATCGACACCCGTCTGCTTCATGGTCAGGTGGCCACCACGTGGACCAAGCAGATCAACCCCAACCGCATCATCGTGGTTTCCGACGGCGTTGCTCACGACGAGCTCCGCAAGACCATGATCGAGCAGGCTGCCCCTCCGGGAGTCCATGCCAACGTCGTGCCCATCAAGAAGATGGCCGAGGTCGTCAAGGACACGCGCTTTGGTGACACCAAGGCCATGCTGCTCTTTGAGAACCCGCAGGATCTGCTCAAGGCCATCGAGGCCGGCGTCGACATCAAGGAAGTCAACATCGGTTCCATGGCTCACTCCAAGGGCAAGGTCGTTGTCACCAACGCCGTCGCTATGGGCGATGACGACGTCAAGACTCTCGAGGCCCTCAAGGCCAAGGGCGTCAAGTTCGAGGTCCGCAAGGTTCCTTCGGATTCCTCCGAGGATCTCGACGCCATGTTGAAGAAAGCTAAGGCCGAACTGGCCGCTCAAGCATAGTAAAGGAGGGTCCGATACATGTCTGCAATCACTATTCTGCTTGTTGCGATTGTCGCGTTGCTTGCCGGTATGGAAGGCATTCTGGATGAGTTCCAGTTCCATCAGCCGCTCGTGGCATGCACGCTTATCGGTCTCGTAACCGGTCACCTTCAGGAGGGCATCCTCCTGGGCGGTTCGCTCCAGATGATGGCCCTTGGCTGGGCTAACGTCGGCGCCGCTGTCGCGCCTGACGCCGCTCTGGCCTCGGTCGCTTCTTCGATCATCATGGTGCTCGCCCTCAACGGTGGCGCCACCGATTCGGCCAAGGCCGTTACCACCGCTATCGCCGTCGCCGTCCCACTGTCGGTCGCTGGTCTGTTCCTGACCATGATCTGCCGTACCATTGCTACCGCTATCGCTCACGCCATGGACGGTTGCGCCGAGAAGGGCGACTTCTCCGGCATCGAGCGCTGGCAGTATGCTGCCATCCTCATGCAGGGCCTTCGTATCGCCATCCCGGCAGTGCTTCTGTGCGTCATCCCGGCCGAGGCCGTTACCAACGCGCTTAACGCTATGCCCGACTGGCTGTCCGGCGGCATGGCTGTCGGCGGCGGCATGGTCGCTTCCGTCGGTTACGCCATGGTCATCAACATGATGGCCACCAAGGAGACCTGGCCGTTCTTCGTCCTCGGCTTTGTCCTTGCTGCCATCCCTCAGCTCACGCTGATCGCCCTTGGTCTCATCGGCATCTCCCTTGCCCTCATCTACCTTGGCCTTAAGGATCTGGCCAAGCAGGGTGGCGGCATGGGCGGTGGCTCCGGCGACCCGCTCGGCGACATTCTGAACGATTACGAGTAGGAGGGGAGTGATACATATGGCAGAGAACAAGATTCAGCTCACCAAGGCTGACCGCAAGAAGGTTTGCTTCCGTCATCAGTTCCTTCAGGGCTCGTGGAACTACGAGCGTATGCAGAACGGCGGCTGGTGCTTCGCAATGATCCCTGCGATCAAGAAGCTCTACACCAGCAAGGATGACCAGATTGCCGCTCTTAAGCGCCACCTGGAGTTCTATAACACCCACCCCTATGTTTCCGCCCCCGTCATTGGCGTTACCCTCGCTCTCGAGGAGGAGCGCGCCAACGGTGCCCCGATTGACGACGTCGCCATCCAGGGCGTCAAGGTCGGTATGATGGGCCCGCTCGCCGGCGTCGGTGACCCCGTCTTCTGGTTCACCCTTCGCCCGATTCTGGGCGCTCTGGGCGCTTCCCTGGCCATGTCCGGCAGCATCGTCGGTCCGCTGCTGTTCTTCTTCGCGTGGAACATCATCCGTTACGCTTTCCTGTGGTACACGCAGGAGTTTGGCTACAAGGTCGGCTCCTCCATCGCCAAGGACCTCTCCGGTGGTCTGATGGGCAAGGTCACCGAGGGCGCTTCCATCCTGGGTATGTTCATCATCGGCGCCCTGGTCGAGCGCTGGGTGTCCATTTCCTTCACCCCGATCGTCTCCACGGTCAAGCAGTCTGCTGGCGCCTTTATCGACTGGGCTAGCCTGCCCTCCGGTTCCGAGGGTATCAAGGAAGCGCTGACGATGTACAACTCCGTCGGTGCTACCGCCCTTGATCAGATGAAGGTCACCACGCTTCAGGCCAACCTCGATCAGCTCATCCCCGGCCTTGCCGCCGTGTGCCTGACCCTGCTGGTCTGCAAGCTCCTCAAGAAGAAGGTCAGCCCGATCGTCATCATCCTGGCTCTCTTCGCCGTCGGCATCATCGGTCGCTTCTGCGGCTTCATGTAAGCACGCTTCGGCTTAAGACCGAGAGTTGCTAGGTAAGGGCTTTTGAGCCATTGAAACGGACCGCACCCGGTGGGTACACTGGATGCGGTCCGATTGTTTTTATTGGAGGGCGAGGCGCGTATGGCGCAATCTCAGAACAGCACGGTCGATCTGGCAACGCCGGCGACCTGCCTCATGGGGCTTACCAGCCACGGTAACGTGATGGTGGGAAACAAGGCGTTTGAGTACTATAACGAGCGCAATCCCGAGGATTATATCCAAATCCCGTGGGATGAGGTCGACTACATCGCCGCCGAGGTTTTGCGCGGCACCAAGAAGATTACGCGTTTTGCCATCTTCACCAAGGACAACGGTCACTTTACGTTTTCGACGCGCGACGACAAAGAGACGCTTCGCGCGGTCCGCAAGTACGTCGACGAGGATAAGCTCGTGCGTTCGCCCGACTTTATCGATGTGACGGCCAAGGGCGCCAAGAGCATCCCCTCCGTTATCAAAAACCTCTTCCACAGGGGTGACTAGTTGCCTGCGATAGATGGCGGAAAATGCATCCCGGAATTTATTCTCATTCCGGGATGCATTTTCCTTTTGAGCGCCAGTCGGGAAATTTCCTTTTCATGTGGTTAGAGGAAACTCCATCCCATTTTTTCGCTTTATTCTTTCCGATATTGAGGATTATCTACGGCGACAATTCGCTATAAAGCCTTCTTGATGAGTGGACATGCGCTACATGGCAAAGGGGCAAATCTGCTACACTAGTACAACATGCCTCCGTAGCTCAGGGGATAGAGCACCGCTCTCCTAAAGCGGGTGTCGACGGTTCGAATCCGCCCGGGGGCACCAGGGAATATGACGGCGTCGCGGGAGCGGCGCCGTTTCTGGTTTGCGGGGGCCGCCGTGCTGCTCGCCCGTGGGGGATGGGCATCTGTTTCCTAGAGTGTGCTGCGGTAAATCTTTCTCGCGTCGTCCAGCGTGAGCTTCTTGAAGCTGCCGAAGAGCTCTCCGCGGTTGATCTTGAGGTCCGGAATCATCTTTTCGATATCGTCCTCGGTGACTCCGAACTCCGATAGCGTGCGCGGCATTCCCAGCGAGACGTTGAAATCCTGCAGCTCGTCGATGGTCGCTTCGACCGCGTACTCGATTGCCTGCTCGGGGGTTACCTCCACATCGAGCTCGTCCGCGTCCGAATCGACGGGTTCGACGCCAAAGGCCTGGGCGCTGAACTCCAGGAAGCGCTCGGGGTGCTCTCGCCATGCGTAGCGCAACCAGGCGGGGAAGATGACGGCGAGGCCGGCGTCGTGCGTGATCTTGGTGTCCAGTGCGGACAGCTCGTGCTCAAGGACGTGGCAGGTCCAATCGCCGTCGCGCAGGCCGGGGACACCCAGGCCGCAGCCGGCGAGGCCGTTATGGGCGAGCGTACCCACCCACATGATCTCGGCGCGGGCGTCGTAGTCATCTGGGTTCTCCATCACCTTGGACGCCGCCTCCATCGCAGCGCGCACTGGCCCGCAGGCGCTGTTGTCGGTTACGCCCACGGCGGGCTCGCCGGAGAAGAGTCGCTCCATGTATGGGCGATCATGTCGGTCACTCCCGCGGCGGTCTGGTAGGCGGGCAGGGTGAAGGTCAGTTCCGGGTCGAGGAAGGCGATGGTCGGGCGGTTGAGGTCCGTGTTAATGCCGCATTTGAGGTGCTCCTCGTCGTTGCTGATAACGCAGGAGTTAGAGGCCTCGGACCCGATGCGGGGATGGTCGCCACGCAGGCGACGTCGATGCGGTCGGCGGGAACGGCGCGCTTGCGGAAGAAGTCCCATACGTCGCCGTCGTATACCGCCCCCAGCGCGATGGCCTTCGCGCAGTCCATGGCTGAGCCGCCGCCCACGGGCAGGATGATGTCGACGTCGTTTTCCCGTGCGAGCTCGACGCCTTCTCGCACCAAGCCTATTTCGGGGTTTGGACGCACCCCTCTAAGCTCGATGTGCTCCACGCCCGCGGCGTCGAGCGATGCCTTCACGTGGCCGAGCGTTCCGCAGCGGACTACGGAACCCTTGCCGTAGACAATGAGCGCTCGGCGGTGGCCGGAGACGGACAGGGTCTCCCCAACCTTGTCGGTCACTTTTCGTCCAAAGACAAAGCGGGTGGGGGAGTAGAGGGAGAAATCGTTCATGGAGCTCCAATCTGGCGTTTCGCCCTACATGCGCGGAGGAGTTTTTCGGGCGCATCGCCTGCATTCGCGTCGCAATCTCGGCGGCGCGGTGCGGTCCGTGGATTCCATCGTATCGCCCGCGGCATCCCTTACCGACGATTGGGGCGAGTCTGCATTTCGCGGCGCGACGTCCACCTGGCGGACGATATCCGTTCGCGACACGTGGCCGTCCCGGTCGCAATAGCGTATGCGCACCGGGTCGCCGAGATGGGCCTGTGACCCCTTCTCCTGATGCGAGCGCGCGAGACGGACGAGCAGCGGCGCGAGCACCTGCTCGACCGTCTCCTCCCGATACCACGCCGCCACGGGCAACCCGTTCACGTCAAACCCGTACGTTCGCCATGCCATTCGCCTCGCCGCCTTCGCCGAACGAAACCGCGTATCCAGACCGCCGGTCCCCAACCCAGCACTTCGACGAGCCTTCGCGCGCACTTCTGCGGTCGGGATGCGCCCGTGAGGCGCTCGGCAGGCAGCGCCATTACCGCTCGCTGTGTCGAGCGCGAGTGTCGAGAAGTCGCCACATGCCACTCAGATGTAGCATGGAGTGCCGAAGCGCACGCGCCCGTGACGAAACACTGGCGCCAACCCGTTCCGCGCACCACCCCGCCCGTAAGGTGTGTGGCGAAAGGAGGACCAGCCGCATGAACATCCCCGAGACACAGAGCCTACCTCGATCGCATTCCGCACGAGCTTCTCTGACATTTCCGCCCATTACCACGTGGAGGTCCCCGTCACGGAGATCGCCTACGCATACGACTACATCAATTCCCGGCATGCCCCTCGCAGGCAGGCCACGCTGAACGACGGGTCCGCGGCCCGGCAGGAAGAATGACGCGCCTCGGCACAGGCCATGCCGAAACGCGTCACGCAAGCAAAGGAAGGAAGCCAACATCACATGAGCATCATCGCAGCACGCATCGACAACCGCCTGCTACACGGCATAGTGGCAACCCAGCGGATACTGGAGCGAACGGCGAGCCGCTCGTCGGCCGGGAAGCAGTCAAAGGTGGCAAAGTAGTCGCGCGGCTCCTCGGCGCAGCGGATGAGCTGGCCCGACCCGTCCGGACGCATCAGCACCTCGGCACGCTTGAGCCGGCCGTTGTAGTTGTAGCCCACCGAGAACCCGTGCGCGCCCGCATCGTGGATGACGAGCAAGTCGCCCTCCTCCACTTCGGGCGGGCGCCGGTCGATAGCGAGCTTGTCGTTGTTCTCGCACAGCGACCCCACCACGCCGTAGGTGTGCTCGGCAGCACCGCTATGCGGAACGCCCCGCGATCTCGACCGAGAGCACGTCGGAGAACGGGATGTCTAATTGCTGGGGCCTGTCAGCTTGGGGCCTGCCGCCGCGGGTGTAGCCGGACTGCATGCGTTCGGCGCTGCTAGGCACGATGTCGGGCATCGCCGCGGGCAAGACGGCGGGTCTCACCGTGTTCGCCAAGCGCGAGGAGCGTTTTGGTTTTTCGCAAGCAAATGCGGACGAAATCATCGACCAGATTCCCGATCTGCTCAAACATGCAGGGCCCCTATGTGTTTAACCTCATTTTTCCGTGTGCGGTAGAATGGAGTAGTTGAGATCGCGAACGCCTTAAAGGGAGAGTTTTTGTGGATACGCATCTGGATGGGGGCTCTTCCGCCCCGCTGTATCAACAGGTGCTCGATTTGCTCAAGAGCGATATCGAACAGGGGACATATCCCGTTGACTCGCAGATTCCAACGGAACTTGAGCTTTCTAAGATGTACGGCGTGGGAAGGGTCACGGTTCGTCGCGCAATAGAGGAGCTTGTGGGCGAGGGGTATCTCACCAAGCGGCAGGGGCGTGGTACGTTTGTGACCGCGACAAAGATAATTCGCAAGGTGCATCAGAAGGACGATGTTCAGAGTCTTACCCAAGCATGCGCTGAAAACGGCATGAAGGCGGGCGCTCGCGTCGTTGCCCGCAAGACCGTTGCCGCCGATCGCGACCTCGCTTCTTTCTTTGGCTTGGATGAAGGCTCTGACCTCATCTTGGTCTCACGCGTGCGTACCGCAGACGGCGTGCCGGTCCTGTTCGAGAACAACTACTATCCTGTTGACGGATTCGAATTTCTCAAAGATATCGGTCTCTCCAATTGCTCGATATTCGAGGCCGTGGGGGAGCGTACGGGTAGGTATCCCTGTTCATCCGATCCCTGCAGGCTAGAGATCGCCCGTGCGGGAATTGATACCGCCCGCGAGCTCAAGGTCCCAGTAGGGGAGCCGCTATTCTTCATGAACGCGGGCTTTCTCGATTCCAACGGAGAGCGCTTCTGCTATGGCAGGCAGTACTACGTGGGTTCGCGCTACAGCTTCGATATCTAGCGGCTCTGTCTCGCGCAGCGCTGTTCTCGCCATCGCCGCAACAGGTCCGTTTAGCGCGTAAAAGTTACCACTTATAGAACAACCTAATATGTTTCTTGACCGGCACCTTCATGCAGGTTATACATAGGACAACCTAAGATGTTTGCTTATACGTGAGGGTTTTTTGGCAAGCATCGTTGCTCTGACAGGAGGTTAAGAATGTCGGATGCCAAACAGGAGAAGCCAAGCGCAGATTCCATCTCCAGCTTCCCCATGTGTACACCATCGCGTTCATGCTGATTGTGTTCTTCGCGGTGCTCACATGGATCGTCCCATCGGGTCAGTTCGACCGTCAGACCATTCAGACGGCCGCGGGCGAGCGAGAAGTCGCCGTAGCCGGAACGTACCAAGAAGTCGACAAGGTCTACACCGATTCGGAGACGGGGGAGACCGTCGATCTGCGACAGGGCATCGATGCCGTCCTGCAGGCTCCCGCCAAGGGCATCCAGGCTGCGGCCGATGTCGTCGCGTTCGTCCTGCTGATCGGCGGATCGTTCGCCATCGTCACCAAGACCAACGCCCTAAACGCCGGTATGAGCCGCGTGATCAAGAAGTTGAAGAACAAGGACATCTTGATCATCCCCATCTCCATGGTCCTGCTCTCGATCTGCGGCACCACGTTCGGCATGTCCGAGGAGGCGCTGCCGTTCTACGCGATCTTCATCCCCATCATGCTGAGCATCGGGTATGACTCCATGACCGCATTCATCATCTGCTTCCTCGGCCCCAACCTTGGTTACTGCGCATCCACTATCGATCCTTTCAACGTGCTGATCGCCCAGGGCGTTATCGGCATCGAGGGAAATCCCCAGCTTTGGCTCCGCGCCATCCTGTGGGCCATCTTCACCGCCGCGGGCATTTTCTGGGCCATGCGCTACGCGCGCCGCGTCAAGCTCGATCCCAAGTCCTCCATCACCTATGAGGACGATAAGCAGAAGCGCATCGAGTTCTCTGTCACCGACGCCTCTATCGAAGAGGAGTTCACGCTTCGCCACGAGCTCGTCCTCATTGATTTCGCGGTCGGCATGGGCGTTATCGTGTGGGGCCTCGTTACCCAGGGCTGGTATATGGACGAGATCTCTATGGTGTTCCTGGCCATGGGCCTTCTTGCCGGCATACTCGGCGGCTTGGACGAGAAGACCATTGCGGAGGAGTTCGTCCGCGGAATCGCCGACTTCGCCTACGCAGCCTGCATCATCGGTATCGCCCGCGGCATCCTGGTCGTTGCAGAGGGCGGAATGATCATCGACTCTATTCTTAACTGGCTCGTCGGACTCCTTGCGGGCGCTCCGTCCTTCATCTATACCACCTTCATGTACATCGTCCTCGGCCTGCTTTCGCTGCTGGTTCCTTCCAGCTCCGGCCTCGCTGCACTCACCATGCCAGTCATGGGCCCGCTGACCGAGCTTATGGGTCTCAATCCCGAGGCTGCCGTCACCGCTCTGCAGTTCGCGAACCAGACCATCAACACCATCAGCCCCGTTGCGGGCATGACCGTCGCGGGTCTCGCCGTAGCGAAGATCTCCTTCGGGCAATGGTGGAAGACCATCTGGAAGTTCTTTATCTTCATGGTCCTGTTCGGATTGGTCGCGACTACGATCTCCGGCCTACTGCCGATGTAGGAGGTGCCCGGTGTTTGATCGTTCGCTAGTATTGCTGTCCCGCAGCATCTTTACCGGCCTTTCCGATGAACCGATCGACGGATATGTTTCGATTCGCGGTAATCGCATCGAATCCGTGGGCGCCTCTGATCGGGCTGCCGAATATACTGCGCATGCGGACGAGGTTCGCGACCTTGGCTCCAGAACCGTCATGGCAGGCCTTGTCGACGTGCACACGTTCTTTACCGGCTGGGTGCTCCGTCGCATCGGCGCCGATCTTATCGATGCGACCTCGGCAGATGATGTTTTCACCGCGATGTCGAATTGGAAGGAGGAGCGGCCCCAGGCCCCTATGGCGTTGGGCATGAACCTTCCGGAGACCCTTATGGGTGACGACTTGGTTGATATGTTGGACGAGAAGTTCTCATCCACGCCTGCCGTCGCCTTTACTGCCGGCGCGGAGACCTGCGTGCTCAACTCCGCCGCATGTGCGCGCTATGGTTTTACGCCCGAGGCTTGCTATGCCGAGATGATTTGGCACCTTATGCGCGATTATCTACCTCTTCAGGAAGTCCGCGATGCGTATGGCGACTACATGACCATGCTTAACTCCCGTGGCGTCACCGCCATCAAGGAGATGTGCTTTGACGATTATTACGGATTTGCGGACGAGATGTATCGCCGCGAGCAGGAAGGCGAACTTACGGTTAGGGTCGACATGATGAGCCAGCCCGTCGGGCATGGAGCCGACCTTGATTACGCCTGCTCGGCGCGCGACCGCTTCCAAGGAGACTTCGTCAGGTTCTCCGGCTTCAATCGCATGACCGATCGCGGCGTGTGGTGCGGCCTGGCCGAGATGATCGATCCCTACGAGGAGGGGGCCGATGCGGGTGCCGGCGGAAAGACCGTGGTCGAGGAGCCCGAATGGGACCTCATCTCTCGCGAGCTGTCCGAGATCGATGCCCAGGGATTCCGCTACTCCCTGCATTGCCAGGGGGATGGGGCCGTTCGCAAGACGATCGACCTGTATGAGCGGCTACCGCGTGATGAGTCGGGAAGGCTCGCTCGCAGGCATTCGATTACGGACCTTGAGAACTCCGATCCAGCTGACCTGGCGCGCATGGGCGCCATCGGCGGTATCTGCGAGGTCTATCCCCAGATCCTTACTCTTGATAAGCGCGAGGATTGCCTTTCGACCATGCGTCGCCAGATAGGAGAGAAGAGGCTCTCCCGCAGCTGGAACCGTCGCGCCATGGTGGATGGCGGATGTGTGCTGTGCTGCGGAACCGATCTTCCCCTCCTTATCCCGCATCTAGGAGATTCGATCTACAGCGCCTGCGGAGGGTACTTCGCCGACGGTTTGGACGTCAACCCGCAGAATACCGTTAGCGTTGCCGAGCTGCTGCGGGCATGGACTGCCGGGGGTTCCTACGATCTGGTTCGCGAGAACGATTTCGGCACCCTCGAGGCGGGCAAGCTCGCGGACATCTGCGTTTTGGACCGCGATGTGTTTGCGGTGGACCCCAAAGATGCCAGAGACATCCAGGTCTCGCTCACGCTGAGCGATGGTCGGGTCGTGTACGAAGATTGCTAGGAGAGGAGATGCCCAGCATGGATTTAAACGCTTCCGCGCCCCGCCTGCGTCGCGAGCAGGTCGCCGGCATGAACATTCACTACATCATGTGGTCGCTCGATTATTTCCTTGATGTTCAGCAGCGCCTTGGCTTCAAAACCATCGAGCTTTGGGCGGCCGAGCCGCACGTGACGCTGGACCACACGGGGTATTTCGAGGCCGACAAGCTTCGCCGCAAGATCGAGTCCCGCGGACTCTCCGGGAGCTCCCTGTGCCCGGAGAACGTGGTGTATCCGTGGCAGTACGCTGCCAGAAAGCCCCTCCACGCGCAGCGGAGCCTCGCTTACTTCAAGCACGGCATCGAGCTCGCCGAGGTGCTCGGCGCCCCGTATATGTCCATCAACTCCGGTTGGGGCGATTGGGACGAGGACCGCGAGGAAGCTTGGAAGCGCTCTGCCGAGCATTTGGCGATTCTTGCGGACTATGCCGGCGAGCACGGCGTGACCCTCTGCATGGAGAGCCTGAGGCCGGAAGAGAGCAACTTGGTGGTTACACTCGCGGATGCCAGGCGCATGCTTGACCAAGTAGCCAACCCGCACCTTACTCCAATGGTGGACACTACTGCTATGGGAGTCGCCGGCGAGAGCCTTGAAGAGTGGTTTGCCGAGTTTGGCGATGGTGCCATAAGGAACATGCACTTCATTGATGGCGACCCATACGGCCATCTGGTTTGGGGCGATGGAAAGCACAGCATGGACGATTTCGTGCGTGTCCTCAACGCGCATGGGTTCGAGGGCTATCTTGGCCAGGAGATCACCGATGGAAGGTATTTCGATGATCCCGCAGCAGCGGACCGGCGCAACATGGACGCCTTCGAGAGGTATTTTGTCGACTAGCGCGTAGCTCCCATTCGCGTGGGGCAGTCAACACGCTTGACGAGAAGACTTGCAGTAAACGTTGGCGGATTCGTCCGCCGTATCGAAAGGAAGAATAACAATGAACGCACATGATCTCATCGCCGACGCAATCGCCGAAAAGGGCGGTTTCGATAGCGTCTTCTGGGTTGCCTGCGGCGGCTCCCTCATCGACCTGCTGCCCGCCCATGAGCTGCTTAAGCGCGAGGCGACTACGTTTGCCAGTGAGGCGTATACCGCCCGCGAGTTCGATATCATGCGTCCCAAGCGCCTGGGCGAAAAGTCCCTTGTTATCGCTTGCAGCCACTCCGGCAACACTCCCGAGGTAATCGATGCGTGCTCGATCGCCAAGGCGGCGGGCGCAACCGTTATCGCACAGACCGACAACGCCGGCTCCGGCATCGATAACGGTGAGTGGACGTGCTGGGTATATCCGTGGGGCGAGGGAGTTCCGCAGGCGGAGGTACCCGCCGGCATCTCTTTGGCTCTCGCTGCCGAGCTCTTGGATCAGCAGGAAGGTTATGCTGACCTTGCCGATATGTACGAAGGCATCGCCAAGATGGACCGGATCCTGCCTGCGGCTCGCGAGAAGGTCAACGCCGAACTTTGCGACCGTTTCGCTGCCCTGTGCCAGGACCACAAGTTCCTGTATATCTTGGGATCCGGTCCCGTGTTTAGCCAGACCTATGGCTTCGCTATCTGCTCGCTTATGGAGATGCAGTGGCAGAGCTGCGCCTATATCCACTCCGGCGAGTACTTCCACGGCCCCTTCGAGGTGACCGAGCCCGGAGTCTTCTACTTCCTGCAGATGTCTTCCAGTGAGTGCCGAGCCATGGATGAGCGCGCCCTCGCATTCCTCGAGACCCATACCGACACTCTTATGGTGCTCGACGCCATGGAGTACGGCATGGACCAAGTACCGGCAAGCGTTCGCGCGTTCCTTGATCCAATCCTGTTCTACGCGATGAACTGTGAGCTGCGCTCCGCTCGCGGCAAGGTGTTCGACCATCACCCGGACGTGCGTCGTTACATGGGCATCGAGAAGTACTAGCGATTTTAGAACGGGGCGCGAAGCGCGTTGAGACGTGCGAATCCTCGCGCCTCTTCTGCTCGCCGTAGCCACGGCGGTTTACCTGAATGGAGATAACCATGGCAGCCTATCCTATAAGCGTGCTCGGCTTTGGAGACAACGTTGTCGATAAGTACGAGCATATCAAGACTATGTATCCCGGCGGCAACGCAGTCAACTTCGCCGTCTTCGCCAAGAAGCTCGGTGTCGATCGCAGCGCCTACATGGGAATCTTCGGATCAGATGAGGAGGCCGAGCACGTTATAGCATCGCTTGAGGACGAGGGCGTCGAGCTTCTTCGCTGCCAGCAGGTCCTGGGCGTCAACGGCGCCGCTCGCGTGACCGTTGACAAGACCGGGGACCGTATCTTCCTGGGCTCCAATGAAGGCGGCATACGTGGCGACATGCGCTACGTGATAGACCGCTTCGCCGCCGAGTACGTCAGCGGCTTCGATTTGGTGCACAGCGGCAACTACTGCTTCACCGAGCGCGAGCTCCCCAAGATCAAGGCTGCCGGTGTGCCTATCAGCTTCGACTTCTCCGATGACTCCACCGACGAGTACTTCGAGCAGATTGCGCCATTTGTGACGTACGCCTTTATGTCCATGGGCGACGCTTCCCTGGAGGATATCAAGGCGAAGCTCGAGTGGGTGAAGGCCCTTGGCCCTCAAATCGTATGCGCGTCGCGCGGGAGCAAGGGTTCCGTCGCCTATGACGGCGAAAACTTCTACGAGCAGGGCATCAAGCCCGTGGCGCCCGAGGAGCTCAAAGACGCTATGGCGGCCGGCGATTCACTGCTGACGGCGTTTTTGGTCACCTATCTTTCCAAGAAGAAGGCCGGCGAGTGCGGCGAGGCCGCAATTCGCGAGAGCTTGGACTTCGCTGCCGGTTTTGCGGCGCAGACCTGCAAGATCGAGGGCAGTTGGGGCCACCCGCTGGTCTACGAGAACTAGTTTTTTGTCGTGGCGGGGTGTCTTGGGGCGCCCCGCATTGCGTTGGGAGTCAAGATGTCCGTTCGTGCCTGCGCGGCAGGATTTTGCTGTGCCGATGTCTACCAGAATCTGGATCCCCTGGGTTGCATCCAAGGGGGCCTCTCAGGAGCGCTTCGAGGGGTGCTTCTTGAGTATATGAAGGCAAAAGGGATATGCAATCTTCATATACGGCCTTCTTTTAGAGGGCGTTGTCCTTACTCTTTCATCTCCTTGCTTCTGGACATTTTGTCTATAGGCAAGAGTCCATGGTCGAGACCATGGTGAAGTTCTGCGGCTAGTAATTACTGCATCACATATCTGTTGTTACCTGAGAGGCTCGCTTTTGCGGGCCTCTTTGCGTTGCTATGGAGCCCTGGCCTGTCGATAAATAACGCGCCCGCTTGCTGGGGAGCAAGCGGGCGCCGTTGAGCGAATATGTTTGCGGCCATAGCCGCTGCAGGTGATGGGTTGTCGACTAGTTAGTCGTCGTGTCGGAATCGTCACCCGAGGCAGAGCCAGAAAGCGAAACCGTCAGCGTGATCGTGCTGTCGGTGGACTGCTTGCCGGTGGGGGAGACGCCCGTAACGGTGGCGTTTTCGTTGCCGCTCACGGGGTTGCCGTTCTGATCGCAGAATGCGATGTTGTAGAAACCGGCGTTGTTGAGCGCGGTGACGGCGGCGGAGATGCTCTTGCCGTACAGGTTACCCGGGACGCTGGCCTTGCCGGACTTCTTGGCGATGACGACGGTGATCGTGGCACCGGGCTTCTGCTTGCCGCTAGGGTTCCAGCTAATTACGGTGCCCTCGGTAACCGAGTCGTTTTCCTGGTAGCTCACGTCGACGCCAAAGCCAGCCATGTCGAGAGCGTTGCGTGCCTGGGCCTCGGTCATGTCGGTCAGATCGGGGACGGAGGTGGTGTCAGGACCGCTGGAGACCTTATACGAGATGGTCGTGCCCTTCTCGACTTCCTTGCCGGCATCAGTGCCCTGCTCAAAGACCTGGCCTTCGTCGGCCTCGTTGGCCTCCTCGGTTGCGTTGCCCTTCAGGCCCACGCTTGCCAGCGCGGCCTCGGCCTGGTCCTTGGTTAGGCCGACGAGCTGCGGAACCTCAACTTTCTCGGAGGGCTTGGGGCCCTTGGAGATCACCAGGTTCACCTTGGAGCCCTTGGGCTTCTTAGTGTTGCCGTTGGGGGTCTGCTCGGCAACCTTGCCCTCGTCGACATCGTCGTTATAGCTCTGGTCGACAGTTCCGACCTCAAGGCCGGCCTCCTTGATCAGCTCGATAGCGGTCTGCTGGTCCTTGTTAAGCACATCGGGCACCGTAACCTGCTCGCCCCCAAAGAGCCCGGTGGCGAAGGCCACCACAACGCCAACCACGGCGATTGCGGCGACTACGGCGGCGATAATCTTGTTCTTGTTGGACTTGGGCTGATCGACCTCGTAGGAACCGGTGGAACCCGAGACGGCGCTGCGGGGGTTGGTCTGTCCGCTTACGCCCGATACGGGGCGAACCATAGCGCGCGTGGAGTCAGACAGCTCACGGGTCTTGGTAGCGCCCAGGTCGCCCGCGGCGCCAATGATGCGCGTGGGCTCGGAGACGTTGACGGCGCGGCCGGACAGGTAGTTGTTGAGCACCTGGCGCAGCTCGTCTGCCGTCTGGAAGCGGTTCGCCGGGTCCTTTTCCATGCACTTGAGGATGATGCGCTCCAGATCGGCATCGACGCCGGAGTTGACTTGGCTCGGCGGAACCGGCAGTTCGTTTACCTGCTTGAGCGCAACTGAGATGGCGTCGTCGCCGTCAAAGGGGACGCGACCGGTGGCGCATTCATACATCACGACGCCCAGCGAGTAGATATCCGAAGTGGGACCGAGGTCCTGGCCGCGCGTTTGCTCGGGGCTTACGTAGTGGGCGGTGCCCAGTACATTGTTGTCCTGCGTGAGGTGGCTGTTCTTTGCGCGCGCGATGCCAAAGTCCATGACCTTGATGTTGCCGTCGGGCAGCACCATGATGTTTTGCGGCTTAATGTCGCGGTGGATGATCTCGTGCTTGTGGGCGACCGAAAGCGCGGAGCTGATCTGCGAGCCGATCTGCGCGACCTTCTTTGGATCGAGGGCGCCGTGGCTCTTGATGCCGCTCTTAAGGTCGGTACCGCGCAGGTACTCCATGACGATGTAGTAGGTATCGCCATCCTTGCCCCAATCGTAGACGCCCACGATATAGGGGGAGGAGAGACCTGCTGCTGCCTGGGCCTCCTGCTTAAAGCGGGCGGCGAAGGTGGCGTCGCCGGCATACTGCGGCAGCATGATCTTGACGGCAACCGTGCGGTCGAGGACCTGATCTTGCGCACGGAAGACGGTCGCCATGCCGCCCGTTCCCACCTTATCCTTGAGGAGGTATCTTCCCCCGAGGACCCTCTGTTCCATTCCTGCTCCTAACTAACTTATTCGCTCAACGATGTGTGTAGTACCGAATGTGTGGCCGCTGGGGCCGTGTGGCGCGTTGCCGCTAGCTCATAGGTCGCGGCGCGCCCCAAGTATCCGCTTCGATCACGGGCATCACGCTCCTTGGGCGGCAAGTGCCGCGGTCAGGACGATGCCGGCGATCTTGGCTGCCTTGACGTCGTGTTTGTCGTAATCCTCCAAGGCCACCGAGATGGCGACCGTGGGTGAATCGTAAGGTGCGAAGCCGACGAACATCGAGTTGACGTTGGTGCCGCCGATCTCGGCCGATCCGGTCTTGCCGGCGACCTTGACGCCCGGAATCTGGGCATCGGTGCCGGTGCCGGACTGGACAACCGCGAGCATGGCCTGCTTGACCTGATCGGCCGTGGTGGCGCTGACGGCCTGGCCGAGCGAGCGGGATTGCGTGGTCTTGACCACGGTTCCGTCGGGGGCGAGCACCTGGGCCACGAAGAACGGGTCCATGACCACGCCGCTGTTGACGATGGCCGTCGCTATCACGCAGTTTTGCATGACGGTGGTCTGCGGACCTGGCGTGTGGTCCATGCCGACAGGCTGGCCGGCGCCTGCCCAGGCGGTCTCCCACTCGGTCATGAGCGACGGGTCGGCCATGATGGAGGCCGCGGAGGTCAGGTCCTGGCCGAGCTTTTGGCCGTAGCCGAAGGCGTTGGCAAACTGCACGAGCGTGTTTGCGCCAACTTCGTTTGCCACCTGGCCAAAGACGACGTTGGAGGACACGGCAAAGGCCTGCTGCAGGCTGATGGTACCGTAGCTCTCGTTGGCATAGTTGGTGACCGGTGCGTTGCCGATGTCCATGGAGCTGGGCGCCTGGTAGGTGCTGGTAAGGCTGGCGGTACCGGTCTCGAGTGCCGCGGAAAGCGTAACGACCTTAAACGTTGAGCCCGGCGTGTACAGCGCGTCCATGGCGCGATTGTACATGGAGCCGTCCTCGCCGCCGCCCGTCTGCAGCAGGGCATCGATGTTGGTGTTGTCGTAGGTGGGCGAACTGGCACATGCGAGCACCGCGCCGGTACGCGGGTCGATGACCACTACAGCGCCCTTAAAGCCCTTGAGCGCCTGCTCGGCAGCCGTCTGGATGCGCGAGTCGATGGTGAGCTTGGCGGTGTTGCCCGGCTGGGTCTGGCCCGCGAGCGACGCGATGGCGTTGTTCCAGCTGGAGTAGTCCTTAGAACCGGTGAGCGTGTCGTTCATGACGCTCTCGATGGCGGTGGTGCCATACTGCTGGCTCACGTAGCCAACCACGTGCGCTGCCAGGTTGCCGTTGGGGTAGGAGCGTACGTAGGTGCCGTCCTCCTGCTGCAGCGACTCGGCCAGCGTCACGCCGTCGGACGTGATGATGGAACCGCGCTGGATGTACTTGGAGCGGGCGATGGTGTGGTTGTTGGTCGGCATGTCCTGATAGTCCTTGGCCTTGATGACCTGGACATAGGTGAGGTTGCCGATAAGGATGGCGAACAGCGCCGTAAAGGCGAGCACCGCGCGGGTTAGACGGTTGGCGAGCGCCACGCGGCCGAGCACACCGGATTCAGGTGTGTCGAGCAGGCGACGGCGCATGCGCGAGCCGACGGAATGGCTGCCGCTGCCGTAGGAAGACGAGGTGGCAAAGCGCGTGCCCGTCGGGGCGGCGGCAGATGCGACCTGATCATCGGTGATGGCGGCCATGGTGCCGGTGCCGGTAAGCTCGGCCTCGCGTCCGGTCGCCTCGTCACCGGCGCGCAGCAGGAGCGCGACGATGATAAAGCTCGCCAGCAGAGAGGAGCCGCCCTGGCTCATAAAGGGCAGGGTGACGCCGGTCAGCGGGATCAGGCGGGTTACGCCGCCAACGATCAAGAAGGCCTGGAAGCTGATGGCGGCCGTAAGGCCCGTGGCGCTAAAGGCAGCGAGGTCGGATTTAGCGCGGGCAGCCGTGGTCAGGCCGCGAACGGCAAAGAGCATAAAAAGGATGAGCACGGCGCCGCCGCCCAAAAGGCCCATCTCTTCGCCGATAGCCGAGAAGATAAAGTCGGACTCGATGACAGGGATGTTGTTGGCCATGCCGTTGCCGATGCCAACACCGACCAGGCCGCCATCGGCAAGCGAGAAGAGCGACTGGACGATCTGGTAGCCCTGCCCCTGGGCGTCCTTAAACGGATCGACCCAAACTTGGAAGCGCACCTGAACGTGAGACAGGAACTTGTAGGCGCCCACGGCTCCGACGGCTAAGAGCGCAAGGCCGATAACGACATACGAAAAGCGCCCCGTGGCAACGTAGAGCATCAGCAAGAAGATGGTGTAGAACAGCACGGCCGAACCCAGATCGCGTTCGAAGACGACGACGAGCAGGCACACACCCCACACGGCAAACAGCGGCAGCAGCAGTCGCAGGCGAGGGATCTTAAAGCCCAGGATCTTGCGGTTGGAGATGGAGAGCAGCTCGCGGTTCTCGGCCAGGTACCCGGCCAGGAACAGCACGATAAAGACCTTGGCGAACTCGCCAGGCTGGATGGTAAAGCCCGCGATGCGAATCCACAGTTTGGAGCCCGAGATCGTGGTGCCGATAAAGATGGGCAGCATCAGCAGGATGATGCCGATAATGCCAAAGGTGTACTTGTAGCGCATGACCACGTCGAGGTTTTTGACCAGTGCGAGCGTTCCCACCATCAGGGCCACCGAGACAAACAGGATGATGAGCTGTGAGATGGCGAGAGCGGGGGCGAGACGCGTCACGAACGTGATGCCGATGCCCGAAAGCACAAAGACAATGGGCAGGATGGCGGGGTCGGCACCGGGCGCCAAGATGCGCACGGCAATGTGGGCCGCGGCAAAGGCGGCAAAGAGGCCGATCGGCACGGCGAGCGTCTCAAAGGAGATGGCGGCGCCCGCGGTGAGCACGTACATCGCATATAGCAGGATGACGGGGAACGCCGAGGCGATGAGCAAGAGCAGCTCGGTGTTGCGGCGACTCATAAGCGGCACTCCCTTTCTAATTCTTATCGGAGGCTTCGGCCTCGGCGGACTGTTCGGCGGTTTTCTCGGAATCTGATTCGGAGGTCGATCCCTGATTGGTGTTGTCGCGAATCGTTTGCGCGTCGATCACCTGGCGGGTCTGCTCCTCGTCGATCTGGTGGCGGTACTTGGATATCGTGTCCTGCGCATCGTCGACACTTGTTTGCGGAATGCCCGCCTTGAGGCGGTTTTGCGTGTCTTCGGGCAGGTCGGACAGCTTGATGCTGGTTTCGCTTTCGAGCCAGTGGAGCTTGAGTCCGAGTGGCTTGCCGGGCAGGCCGCGCCAGACGGCGACATTGCCCTGGTAGGTACCAAGGTAGTACGAGCCGGTGACACCCGTGTAGGCCCAGATGCCAGCTGCCAGCACAAAGACGAGGGCCAGGATGGCGGCGATAGTAACGTTGCGGCGACGCACGCGTTGCGCCTCGCGCATGACGCCATCGTCAACCAGGTCAACGACTACTACGGTCACGTTGTCGTGGCCGCCGGCGGCAAGCGCCGCGTCCACTAGGTTGTCGACGCAGATTTGCGCGGTTGAGGACTGCGTGGCGATGTTCTCGATATCGCTATCGGGAATCATGCTCGAGAGGCCGTCGGAGCACAGGATCAGGCGGTCGCCTTCCTCGATATGCAGAGTGAAGTGGTCGGCATACATGGCGGGGTCCGAGCCCAGCGCACGGGTGATGACCGAACGGTTGGGGTGGACGCGAGCCTCGTCTGCCGTGATCTCGCCGGCGTCCACGAGCTCCTCCACGTAGGAGTGGTCGCGGGTCACGCGGATGAGCGTGCCCTCGTGGAGCAGGTAGGCGCGAGAGTCACCCACGTGAGCGATGGCGAGCGTGTCGTTTTCGATATAGGCGCAAGTGGCTGTGCAGCCCATGCCGGGCTTGCCCAGGCCATTCAGGGCCGCCTCGATTACGGCGGCGTTGGCTGCCTCGACGGCTGCGGCCAGGCGTGCTGCGTCGGCAGACTGCGGGGCCGTCTTGGCGATGGTCTCGACAGCGATAGAAGAGGCCACCTCGCCGGCGGCGTGACCACCCATGCCGTCGCATACGCAAAAGAGCGGCGACTGCACCAGGTAGGAATCCTCATTGTGCGGACGCACGCAGCCAACGTCGGAGCGGGCGCCCCACATGAGTTGCGTGGTGGTGCCGGCATCATAGGTCGAGTCGGTCTCGATGCGCTCCTCGGTCAGGGGCTCAAAGCTCATGGTCGAGCCGGGGTCTTTGAGCTTGGCCTCAACGGCGGCAACGTCGATCTCGGCGGTGTCACCGGGAGAGACGGTGTCGGTCTCGGCGTTTGATTCGGAATCGCCGGTGTCCGGGGAGTCGGGCACCTCGGAAACGCGGGCGGTCGACTCGTCGTCTTGCGGGCTGACGTCTATAGGCTCGGGCGCCGGCGTAGACGCGGGCGCAACCTCGGATGCCGGGGCTATGGGAAACGCCGGCGCGGCGGGCTCGGGTGCCGCAAACGCCGCAGCGCTCTCGTTGATTGCCGCGGCGACGGGCTCTGCAAAGTGAGCTGGCGCCGGGGTTGCTTCGGGCGCTGTGGGCTGTTCCGCAGCATGTGCGCCGATGGGCGCCGCTGCGGCATCATCTTCGTCCTCGTTATCGGCGAGATCCGAAATATCATGCGTTACATGCGAAAGAGGCAGGGAGAACACGGTGTCCTCGGGTTCCACGGGTGCGGAGCCCGCTGGAGCGGCGTGGGCCGGCGCAGCTGTGGCGGCGGCCGGTGCCTCGGTCATAGTTGCGGACTTGTTCTCCTCGTCGATCATCGACGGTTCACCTTCATGACCACGTCGCCAATCTGGACTTCGTCGCCTTCGCGCAGCGTCGCGGGCTCCACCAGCTGGCGGCCGTTGACGAGCGTGCCGTTAAGCGAGTTGAGGTCCTCGATGATGAGCGCCGGGCCCTGCAGCGAAAAGCGCGCATGCGAGGCCGAGACGAATGGTTCGTTGATGCAGATGTCCGAAGATGGCGAGCGACCGACGATGACGGGGCCGAGCATGTCAACGTGGATGCCGCGGATACCGCGCGGACCCTTGTCCACATCGATCGTCCAGATAGCCGAGTCGCGGCGCTGTCCGCGCACAAGTCCCACGCCGGTCTTCATGACGGCGAATAGGAAGATATAGAGCAGGGCGACCAGGACGATGCGGCCTGCAAAAAGGACGATATCGATGTTCATAAGCGACTATCCCCTAAATTCAAAGGTACTCAGGCCAAACGTCAGCAGATCGCCGTTGCGCAGCGGGCAGCGCGTAATGCGGCGGTTGTTGACGAGCGTGCCGTTGGTGGAATTGAGATCCTCGATCGACCAATCCGAGCCCGTAAAGGTGAGCTGGGCGTGGCGGCGCGACACGTTGGGGTCGCGCAGGGCAATGTCGGAAACTGAGCGCTCGCGACCGATGGTCACCTGTGCGGAGGTGATGCTATGGCTCTCGCCGCTCACGACGTCGACGAGCTGGGCGAGCGGGCGCTGCGGGGCGCGAGTGCTCGCCATGTTGGAAGCGATGCCGGCTGCGGCGCCTAGGCCCACGGCGGCACCGGTCGCGGCGGCTCCGCCCATGCCGGCAAGCGCGTCGCGCGAGACGGTCTGCGGCACCGGGATGGGTGCGGCGGCGGGGTCGGGGACGCTAGGCGCGAAGGGGTCTGCCACGGCAAGCGGGTCGGGAGCGGCGGCGCGAGGCGTCGGCTGCTGCTGGGGCATGGCGGCGGGGCGCTGCTGCTGCGGGGCGGCAAACTGCTGCTGGCCGGCGCGCGGGGCGCTGGCGGCGCGGCTTGCGGCCGAGTTGTTCTGTCCCAGGCCGTTTTGGTAGGCGCGCTCTTCCTCGTACAGGCGGCCGAGCGTGGGCGCATCGACGTTCTCAGCAAAGACCGAGAACTTGCCGGCGCGCAGCTGCGGATCGATCATAAAACGCACGAGGGGCTCGCCGACAAAGACATAGCGGCGCTTTTCGGCCTGCGCCTTCACAAACTCGCGGACCTCGCGCGAAAGCTCGGGGTAGAACGGGGCGAGCATGGGATCGTCGTCGGCGGCGATAAGGATGGTATAGAGTGCCGGCGCCGTGTTGACGCCGTTGATCACCAGAGTCTGATCCTCCATGTCGCGAGCGGCCTGCTTGGCAAGCTTCTTAAAGGAGAACGGGGCACGGGTGGCACCGAAGATGCCGGCCACGTGGTCCTCGAAGATGTTCAGGAAGTTCACGAAAGATCACTCTCCGTATAGGTTCTTTGGTATCCGAGCAAATATAGGCATATCCCAACGATTATAGAGGATAGGGTTCCCGCAACCGCCGCCTTGGCGATGACCGCGGCTGCAAGGCTGGCAATTTCCATATGGTGTGCAAGACAGGACGCCGCTGCGCAGCCGATGCCGGTGACAGCGATGGCGGCGATTGCGACAAGGTTTGAGCCCTGATCGGCACGCTTGGCATGGGTATTGAGCAGCGCAGATGACGCTGCGGCAGTTGCCGCGACCAGCACAAAGGCAGCCCAAAGGAGCGGGTCTCCCAGCGCTGCGGCAACGTTACCGAGCCCCAGCACGCCTCCGGCTGAAAGCGCGACCGTGGCCAGACGGGCAAAAAGCGCGCCCATGCCCGTTGCCGCGGCGGCGCTTGCCGGGCCGAGCCAAAATGACGCGACGCCGGCGGCGACCCCAGCTGCCAGGAAGGTATTGCCGGTCAGACAGCCAAGCGCGAGTGCACAGGTGAGCGCGGCGCTCGCGGCAGCCTCGGTGCGACCCCAGGCAATCCACCAACCGGACATGGCGGCGGCAAAGATCACCGCGACGGGCAACATCGACAAGATGCCCTGCGCCTGCATGGTGGCGTTGGCCATGAGCACCAAAAAGCCCACAGCCGAGATGGCCGAGCCAATCTGGGGGGCCAGGCCAGCCGCCGCTCCGATCGCGATGGCCGCAATGACCAGGCCGGGAAGCGCCGCGACCCCGGCCGTTTGCATCAGCAAAAAGCTATAGGTGCCGCACGTTAGCGCCGAGATAGTGCGCATGGTGTAGTCGCGCGCATGGCTCCAGCGCGTGCCCGCCCAGCCGAGTGCGGGGTCGACCTCGATGGCGTCGTCCTCGTAGTGCGACGGCTCGATATCGTCGAGCTCCTGCTCGTCATCCGAAAGTTCGCCAACCATTTGCTCCAGGCTGCGACGGCCCTCGCGCACGCTGCCCAGACCGGCAAGGAGCTGGTCGCAAAATGCCTCGATGCTGTTGGGGCGGTCCTGCGGCATGGGGGAGAGCGCGCTCATGAGCGCGGCCTCGGCTCCCGGGGGGAAGTGTGGTATCAGCTCGCTGGGATAGGTGGCGCCGCCGATGATGCGGCCGAGCGAGCCGGCGGGCGTGGCCGCCATAAAGGGAGCGCTGCCGCACAGGCCCTCGTAGATCACACAGGCGAGGGCAAAGACATCGGCGCGCTCGTCGACCGTGCCGGTCTCGATATCGAGCTGCTCGGGCGGCATGTAGCCGATGGTGCCGCCGCGCGAGCCGCCAAAGCCGCCGGCAGACGACAGCCGCGCCATGCCAAAGTCGGTGAGCTTTACATTGCCCGAATGGTCGATAAGCACATTGGCGGGCTTTATGTCCAGATGAAGCACGCCGTTTGCATGGGCAAAGGTGAGTGCCTGACCCAGCGCGTCGGCAATGGCCGCGGCCTCGTCAAAGGTGAGCGAGTGGCCGTCCACGCGATGCAAAAACTCGGCCAACGACATGCCGTCGACATACTCCATGACCAGGTAGGCATAGGCGGTGTCGTGCGTAAAGTCGATAACCTGCACGATATTGGGATGTTGAAGCATGGCGGCGGTATGCGCCTCGCGCAGCACGTCCATGATGTCGCTGGCGGGCATGCCGGCGCCGTTGATAAGGGGAATGCGCTTAATGGCCACGCGACGGCGCAGATGCGTGTCGCGGCAAATCTCGATGGAGCCAAAACCGCCGGTCGCAAGCGTCTCGAGCGGCTGGTACCGCTTGAGCAGCTCGCGAGAGCTAGTGCCCTCCAAGGGAACGTCCGGCGAGAACCGGGCGGTATGTTGCGAGAAAAGCGGCATGGCCAACCCTCGTGCGTTTAAAGTTCGTTTGCGAGTGGCGGGCACGGGGCCGAGCCATTCGCGGTGGCATAGATGCTGCTAGTGTAGCACGCGCAGGTGGGCGACATTCAATTTAAGCTCCGTCTGGGGTCTGGACCTTGCGTCCGGCCTAGCGCTTCTTCTTGTTCTTCTTCTGCTTGCGCTGCTTGCCCTTGGTCTCCTGGGGCTTGTCGCCCTGCTTGGCCTCGGCGGCGGCCTTCTCGGCCTTCATTTTCTTCTTCTTGGTCTCGATGCGGAGTTTTTTGTTGATGCGCGCCTTAAGGAAGGGGCCGAACTGTTCGGCATCGCCACGGACGAAGGTGTCCTTGGGGATCGTCACGCCCTGGTCGGCGAACATGGCCACAAAGATGCGCTCGCCGTCGAGCACGTGGTCGAGCTTGTCAAACGGGAAGAACTGTGACTTGCCGCTCTTGCCCCAAACCATCAGGCCGTCCTCGTTGGCGGCGACGCGGCGATAGCGGCCACCCATGGACTCGTCGGCCTCGACGGCGTCGATAAAGTCGCGGGCGAGGGTGTGGTGCAGGTTTTTGCTCCACCAGGCCAAAAAAGCGCCGAACACGATCAGCGCGACGCCGAACTTGATCCAGCTGCCGCCGGCCACCAACATGCCGATGCCGATGAGCGCGGCAATCGCGGCGGCGACGTACAGGGAGCCACGGCGCCTGGGCGAGGCGACCAGGCGCGCAAAGTCGGTGACCAGGTCGTTTTCGTACTGGTACTCGTTGAGGTACAGAATGCCGTCATCGGCCGCGGCCTGCTTCTCGAGCGCGACCTCGACCTGGTCGGCTGCTTCGGAGGGAACGAGGTTGCTCTCTGCGTCTGCCATGCTCTTTGGACTCCTATCGCGGCGGGCTCGCCGTACGGGTTATTATGAATGCAGTATGCCGTGCGACCGCATGGCCGTCGCGGCAACAAGACTCAGTATACCCGGGGGAGCACCCATGGAATCGTTGTACCGAAAGTATCGCCCGCTCACCTTCGACTCCGTGGTGGGCCAGCAGCATATCGTCTCGACGCTCGAGCACGCCATCACCGAGGGGCGCCTGTCCCACGCCTACCTGTTCTGCGGACCGCGCGGCACGGGCAAGACCACCATGGCGCGCATTCTGGCCAAGGCGCTGCTGTGCCGCAATGCCGAGGCGGCGCGCGCCGAGGGTGCAAGCGGCTGCATGCCCGACGGTACTTGCGAGGAGTGCGAGCTCATTGCCGAGGGTAACCACCCCGATGTCTACGAGCTCGATGCCGCAAGCCGTACCGGCGTGGACAACGTGCGCGAGGAGATCATCAACTCCGTCAACTTTGCCCCAGTGCGCGGCAAGTACAAGATTTATATCATCGACGAGGTCCACATGCTCACGACGGCGGCGTTCAACGCGCTGCTCAAGACGCTTGAGGAGCCGCCGGCACACGTGATCTTTGTGCTGTGCACCACCGACCCGCAAAAGATTCTGGAGACCATTCTCTCACGCTGCCAGCGCTTCGATTTCCACCGCATCGGCAACGAGGATATCGAGCATCGCCTGTCTTACGTGTGCGAGCAGGAGGGCTTCGATTACGACGACGAGGCACTCGCCATTGTGGCGCGCCATGCCAAGGGCGGTATGCGCGACGCGCTTTCCACGCTGGAGCAGCTGAGCGTCTTTGGCAACGGTTCTGTGCATGCGGACGACGCCCGCTCGCTTTTGGGCGAGGTTTCGGACCAGATTCTGGGCGAGTTTTCCCGCGCCATTGCCGATCGCGATGTTGCCGAGCTCTATGGACTGATCCGTGCGCAGGTCGAGGAGGGCAATGACCTGCTGGAGCTGACGCGCGACCTGGTGGCGCATGTGCGCGACGTGTACGTTGCCTGCGTTGCCGGTGCCCGTGCCGAGCTGTTTGAGGGCGGCTCCGAGCAGGCCGAGGCGCTTGCTGCCGAGGCCGCTGCCTTTGGCGAGCATCCTGCCGACCGCCTGGCCCGCGTGCTGACGGTGCTCGACGATGCCGCACTGGAGATGAGGGGCGCGAGCGACGTGCGCCTGGTGCTCGAGATTGCCTGCACGCGTCTGGCGCGTCCCGAGGCCGATTTAACGATTGAGGCATTGGCCGAGCGCGTGGCACGCCTGGAGGCCATGATTGCCAACGGCGCCGTGCCGGCGAGCGTGGCTGCTGCTCAGGCCGCCGCGCCTGCAGCATCCGTACCCGCTGCTGCCCAACAGCCGACGCTCATTTCGGGCGCTCGTGCTGCCGCTCCGGCGGCATCCGCTGCCCCCGCTGCTACGTCCGCGCGCCAGGGCGGTATGCCTTGGGACCGCGGCGCTGCTGTTCCGGCTGCCCAGCCTGCGACCAAGTCCGCGGCTCCTGCGCCGGCGCCCAGACCTGTAACGCCTGCACCTCAGCCCGTTGCGGCTCCGGCTTCCGCGCCTGCTGCATCGACCGTGTCGGTGTCCAAGCCCAACAACGCCGCCCAGGTTGCCGCCGCCGGTGCTGCCGAGACCCCCGCGGTTGAGGACGCCGGCGAGCTCCAGCGCAAATGGGCCGAGGTCGTCGAGCGCGTCAAGGCTCGTCAGGCCTCCTACGCAGGGCTTTTGCTCAACGCCCGCGCCACGGCCGACGACGGCTCCAAGCTCACGGTCTCGTTCCCCGCGGGTTCGACTTTTGCCATCAAGATGCTCGGTCGCGCCGATACGCAGTCGGTGGTCCTGCCGACGGTCTGCGCGGTCTTCGGTCGTCGTACCGTCGACTATGTCCTGGATGGGGGTGGCACGCCGGCTCCTCAACATGAGGAGCATTCTCCATCTGCACGGGCTGCGGTATCTGCGGACCCGCAACCCGTGTCCTCGGTGCCCCCTGCATCCTCGAGCGCCAGCGCGACGCAGCCAAAAGCGGCGCCGGTAGCGGCACCGACCCCGTCGGCGCCTGAACCCGCTGCGCCCAAACCGGCTGCTCCGATCCCCGCGCCCAAGTCCGCTGCCGCGCCTGCGCCCAAGTCATCCGACCTGGCCAAGGCCCCTTGGCTGCGCTCCGACAACCCTGCCGGTGCTCCTGCCACGGGCAAGCTCCCGACCGAGCCCGCGCCCCGAGCGCCCGAGCGCGCGTCCGTCCCCATGGCTCAGCCGCCTGCGCAGGCTGCGCCATGGGAATCCGAGCAGGTGCCCTACGACGATGCTATGGTCGGTGGTTTTGCTGCCGATGCCGGCGGGGACGATCTGCCCCCGTTCGACGTGCCGGGTGCGGCGTCCGCGACCAAGGCCGCTGCTGTGGCACCCGCAGCCTCTGCAAACGACGACGTCCCCGCCGCTCCCTGGGAATCCAATCCCGGTGCTGGCAGCCCCTTCGGCCATCAGGGCGCAGCCCCGAGCATCCCGCAGACCGAGGACGAGGCCAAGGCCCTCATCCGCAGCGTCTTTGGCCAGGCCACCATCTTCAAGCCGGTGGAGTAGCTGCGCAGGCGGGTATACTGCTCAAGAAGAGGACCCCTTGTCCGGGCGCATCTGTATTTCGGACATGTGTAGTGTGGTGCCGCGTATCTCGCATTCGAGCAGACAGGTGCGTGACGGTCGGCCTAGGATGCTGAGGTCGATGCGATACGTCGCATGGCTGTCCGTGTACTCGACTTGCTCGGCGTTAATGGTTGCTCCGATTGCCAAATAAACGCCTAGCTCGGCATCGACAATCTTGAAGTCCTTTATCTTGACCTTGAACTCTTGATAGAGGGACGGGCTGTTGTAGTAGACGGTTCGGGTTCCGTCGGTGCACTCATCGGTCGTCTCCCATTTGACGACGGGCTGGTCCGAGCTGGCTATCAGCAGTTCTGCTCCAAAAGCTATGGCATGGGTGATGACAACCAGCAATGCCCAGCCGACAAAGAGATAGAGAACCACATATGCAACGGGGTGTTTTGAGCGGATGTTTTGGAGCGCGTTGGGGGCATTCATGGGGCACCTCCAAATTACTATCTATGGCAATCAAATTATACCCTGCCGCCATGTGCGCCGCCTCGAGCAGCGGTTCGGCATTTAGCTATTTAGTGGCGCACATGAAATGCCGGATTCGGCTCTACTAGATTGAGTGTGCGATATTATGCAACCTTGCGTAATTCGACCTTGCATAATCTTTGAGTGCGGTTTGTATTGGAGGACATGTATATCGACTGAGGTAACACGTCCGCCCCGCTCTCTCGCCGCGCGCCGTGGTACGATTTTTGAGTTTGAAAGTCCCGCCGTGCTCCGGCTGCCCTTGCAGCTCGGCGTGCGGCCGCACGTAAAGGAGCCATCATGGCCGGTATGAACATGCAGCAGATGATGAAGCAGGCTCGCAAGATGCAGGAGCAGCTTGCCGCCGCGCAGGAGAACCTCAAGTCCCAGACCGTCGACGCCTCTGCCGGCGGCGGCATGGTCAAGGTGACCGTTAACGGCGAGATGGAGCTCGTCAACCTCACCATCGATCCCGATGCGCTCGATCCCGAGGACGTCGATATGCTGCAGGATATGATCATGGCTGCCGTCAACGAGGCCGTCCGCGGCGTCAACGAGCTCGCCAACAAGCAGATGGGCGCCATCACCGGCGGCCTCAACATCCCGGGCATGCCGTTCTAAGACACGCATATATATGAGTGCCAACCACAGTCTGCAAAAACTGCTCGATGAGCTGGGCCGTCTGCCGGGCATTGGTCCCAAGTCGGCCCAGCGCATCGCCTATTACCTGTTGGAGGCCGACGCCGAGGAGGCGCGCCGCCTGGCCGAGGCCATCCTGGAGGTCAAGCAGGAGGTCCACTTTTGCAGCCGCTGCTTTAACTACGCCACGGCCGACGAGTGCTCCATCTGCCAGGACCCGATGCGCGATACCACTCGCATTTGCGTGGTGGGCGAGCCGCGCGATGTCCAGGCGATCGAGCGCACGGGCAGCTACCACGGCCTCTACCACGTATTGGGCGGCGTGATCAGTCCCATGGACAAGATTGGCCCCGAGCAGCTGCACATTCGAGAGCTGCTGGCACGCTTGGGCCACGAGGACATCCACGAGGTCATCATCGCCACCAACCCCAATATTGAGGGCGAGACCACGGCGAGCTATCTGGCCCGTACCATCAAGCCGTTGGGCGTCGAGGTGTCGCGTCTGGCAAGCGGCCTTCCCGTGGGCGGCGACTTGGAGTATGCCGACGAGCTTACGCTTGGCCGCGCCATCGAGGCCCGTCGCGCGATTTAGGTGGCGAGCCTGCTCCTGCCGTATGTTTTCCTCACAGTCGCACGGGGTAGTCATAATTTCCCCGTGCGACTGTGAGTTTGTTGTGCAACAAAGATGCTTCGTATCCGCTTATCGCATGGATGCTTCCGCTCGCATCCTTAATTTGCTCATTCGTTGCGCAACCTTTTGGGTTCGCTGATACACTCAAATATGGATTCGAATGAATGCGCCGCTCCCGAGCGGCGTGTTTTTGTTGGAGGAGAACGCATGCGGCCCGGTGGCACTCAGACAAAGCGCGGCGCCGCGGTGCGCATACGACGCCGACTGGGCTTGGCGTCGCGGGCGTACGCACTGCTATCGTGCTCGCTGGTGCTGGTCATAGCTGGCGTTTCTGCCTATGGCATGACCGTGCCGTCCATGATGCAGGCGCATGCCGCACGCGAACCGCGCGTGGGGCATGAGGTCAAAAGCGATCTGGGCACCACGACTGGATATGCTTGGGCAAGTGTGGTCGGGCATATTGTGTTTGGCACCGACGATGCGGACGGCGCCGAGGCCCCGGACAACGAAGTCACGCTTGCCAATGGCAAAACCATCGTGCTCACCAACACCAGGATCATCGATCGATTGTCCAACAATAGCGTGGCGGCAACGGTGAATAAGGTCGAGCAGCAAAAGGAGCAGGACGCCCAGCAGTCCGGAAAGCCCGGTAGCTCGGATACTTCTGGCTCCGGCTCGGATTCATCGAGTTCGGGCGGCGGCTCTGGGTTGGGTTCCTCTACCGGAGGGCCTGGAAACGGCGGCTCGACGGGCGGCAACACTGACAACGATGCAAACTCCGGCGGCCTTTCCGCTGCTGAGGAAGAGAGCATTCACAGTTGGCTTGTGACCAAGTACAACATGCTCGACGGCTATGTTTCTCGTGCCAATGACGTGGTCTCGACCTATAACTCTACGGGAGATCCCAGGCCGTGCGACAGCCTGGTCGGGGAGATGTTTGTCATTCGAGCCGAGTTCGGTCGTCAGACATTCTCGCCCCGGTCAAGGTGGTATCAGCAGTATGCCAATCTGTGGGGCTGTTACACCAACCTATGTCAATGGGTCGGCCATTACGGCGATGATGACGTCGCGCTCGGTAACTTCAACAATAACGTGGCGGCGCTTGCCCTATGATGACCGATCTTGCATCCACCACACCACAATCGCTCGGTCGCGATCCCATGGTCGGCCTGCGCCTGGCGCGTGTCGACGGGTTTGAGCCGGCCATTGCGCTCGGTCAGGACGAACTGCCTGCCTATCTGCGTCGTTTTACGATACTGTTTGCCGACGATGCCACCATGCGCCGTGGCGGTATCGGCCGCGTGACGCGTGCTGTCAACGCCCAAGGCGAGGACGTAGCACTCAAACAGCTCATCTTGCCGACGCGCGATGAGTTTGACGACGATGCCGCCCATGAGTCGCTGGTCGCCAAGTTCAAAGCGGCATTTCGCGAGGAATATGAATGCCATCGCGCCCTTTCGGGCCTTAAGGGCTTTCCCCGCCTCTATGGCTGGGGCGAGGTTGACGGTGTGCCTGCAATTGTCATGGAATGGGTCGAGGGCGAGACGCTCGCCCGCTTGCGTTCGCGACTTGCCGTGGACGATGCCGGACGCCTGTCGCCGCTTGTGGCGGCGCGTCTGGGTCGCGACCTGTTCGATCTGCTCTGCCGTATGAGCCTGGTGGGCGAGGGCTTTGTCCATCGCGATATCTCGCCCGCTAATATTATGGTGCGCACGGCGCGCCTGCCGCTTGACCGGCAGCTTGCCGAGGGCACCTTTGACCTGTGCCTGATCGACTTTGGCTCGTCGCTGGCGCTCGAGCCTGCGTCGGCCGTGGCCGGTACCGGCGGCAAGGCGTCGTTTACGGAGCGTTATGCCACGCTGCGTCGCGCGACGGTTGCCTATGCCCCGCCCGAGATGCTCACCGACGATATTCCCGACCTGCGCGCTTTGCGTATGTCGCCGGCGATTGACGTCTATGCCGCGGCAAGCACGGTTTACGAGCTCATTGCCGGCGTCGCGCCATACGAAGCCGCGCCGGGCACTTCGGGCACCTCGGGTTCGCGCAAAAAGACGCGCGACATCGCGAGCCCCTATCGTCTCAAGATGGACACGCGACCCGACTATCCCATCGGTGTCCATGCGCCCGGTTGTGATTTGACTCAGCTGCTTCGCCGTGAGCCCGATGTGGCGCTCGCCGCGGCCGAGCAGGCCCAGCAGCTGGGGCTTGAGCCGGATTCCGAAGAGCTACGCGATGCGCTGGCGTTTGTCGATGCCCAGCTGTTCGACGTGGTGATGGCCTGTCTGTCCAGCCATCGAAAAGATCGTCCCGAGCCGGCGGCGGTCGAGGCGGCGCTCTCGGCGTTTTGTGACCACTATGCGCAAAATGTCGGTCGTTCGCTCCGCGGCGAGCCGCTCACGCCGTGCCCCATGGATGCGTCCGGCCGCGCGGTTCGTCGCACGCTGATGGTCGGCGCGACGGTCGCCTGTGGCGTGGTTTGGGCTGTGATCGTGGTTTCGGCCGCGCTGCTGGCGTCGGGCGCTCGCGTGACGGCGACTTTGGGATCGCTCGTGTGGTCTGGGTCGCTACCGGGTATTATTGCCGCACTGGCGTTGGCGCTGCCAGGCATAGCCGGCGTTGCCGCGGGGGCGCTTGCGCGCGATCGGCGCTCGGGCTTCCTGCAGGGTGTGCTTGCGCTTTCTGCCTGCGAGGTTCCGGTGCTGGTTGTGGCTGCATGTAGCGTATTTTCCCAACGCGCCGTGATGGGCGGCCTTGTTGCCGCTCTGGTTGCAACCTATACGCTTACGTGGTTTTTGCTTGCGATGGGCTTTGCCTTTGAACTTCCCGTTTCGGCACCGCGACGCACAAAAGCCCAGATGGCGACTCCGCTTGCCGGTGGAGCCGCAGCTGCCCGTACTTTTGGCGGACCTGTCGAAGTATCGTCCGATTCTATTTCTACGACTAAGGAGGCCTAGGTCATGGCATCTCAAGTTGAGCTCACCCCATGCGGGGCCATGTTTGACATCTTTAAGCGCGCGGCGCATCTGAGCCATATCGAGCTGTGCGGCTTGGTGCTTTCGTCCCGTCCGCTCGCCGACGGCCGCAGCCCGCAGAGCCGAGCCGCCGATCGCTCTTGGGTTTCCCGCTTTATCGTTCGCGCGCCGGTCGGCACGCTTCAGCATCGCTACTTTGCCGAATACGGTACCTCGGCTGCGCGTATTATGTCGCAACTGGCCCTGCGCCAGCGCAATCCCATGGACTCCACGGCTGTGATCAATATGGTGTGCGGTCCTGCAGGTGAACCGATGGTACGCGCGCTCGAAGAGTGCCACCAGGACACGAATCTCTATCGCAACGCGCTCGATCGCCTGTCCCAGGCGGCGGAACTCATGCCCGCCGAGCGCGCCGAGGCCGTGCTGGTGCTGTTTGTCGCCGTCGGTTGTTCGGCGGATGTGCGGTCCTCGGTGAACTATGCCATCGACTACGCGCACGCGACCTGTGGCGGAGGCACATCCACGCCGCGTTCGCTTGGCATGTCGATGACCGCGGGCGAACGCGAACCCGCCCCGGCGCACCCCTTGGGCTTGCTGCGCGTACAAAACAGTTTTGTCGTGAGCGCCCCGCGCTGGATTCAGCCGAGTGAGCAGGGTGTTGAGATTGGCGCGCTGGCCACTGGCGAGGGCGATATTACCGACGTCGGCGACGATGTCTCGGCCCGCCATGCCCATATCTGGTGCGATGCTCAAAATATCTGGCACGTCGAGGACTTGTCGTCCACCAACGGAACCGTGGTGGTAAACGGGGCCACGCGCGTCTGCATTCAGGTCGAACCCGGCCGTTCCGCCCAACTCAATCCCGGCGACGAGCTCAAGCTCGGCGAATCCACTACCTACGCCATTCTCTTCGGTGCCCTCTAGCCGGCAGATAGGGACGTTCCTTTTCTGCCGGCACTTGGGGACACTCCTTGGCGCACCAGAGCCGGTCGCCCAGGGATGGAGGGGCCATTTTGGCCCTTGGCAGTCACCCAAGGTAAACCTTTACCGCCCGCCTATATTTGCCGAAATTACACTTGACGGCGGGGTACAATAAACCCGCATGCGGATTTCCGTTGCGGGCGCTTCCCATCGCCGGGGCGTGCCCGGGAGCATCCGGCATGCGGCCTTTGCGGCGCTCGGTCATGTGCAAGACGGGCGGTCGGGTCTGTGGGGCGCATCAGCTGGCCCTCGCCTCGGCATGTCTTCTCTCCACGCCACGTACCTGCTGCTGAGCCTGCCTGCCAGATGATTGGAAGCAACAGCGTAAATCCCATCACGCCAACATCCCGGCGATCGCCGGGGCCTGTATACCTATATGAGAGGAGAGGGGTATATGGCGCGTAAGTTTAAGTCTATGGACGGCAACGAGGCGGCCGCATATGTTTCGTATGCGTACACCGAGGTAGCGGGAATCTATCCCATTACGCCGTCCAGCCCGATGGCCGACCATGTCGACCAGTGGGCGGCCCAGGGTCGCAAGAACATCTTCGGCACCCCGGTCAAGGTCGTCGAGATGGAGTCCGAGGCAGGTGCAGCCGGTACCGTTCACGGTTCGCTGGGCGCCGGTGCTCTGACCACCACCTACACGGCTTCTCAGGGTCTGCTCCTGATGATCCCGAACATGTACAAGATCGCAGGCGAGCAGCTCCCGGGCGTTTTCCACGTCTCCGCGCGTTGCGTCGCTTCCCACGCCCTGAACATTTTTGGCGATCACTCCGACGTCATGGCCTGTCGTCAGACCGGCTTCGCCATGCTCGCCGAGGGCAACGTCCAGGAGGTCATGGACCTCTCGCCGGTGGCTCACCTTGCCGCCATCGAGGGTAAGACCCCGTTCCTTAACTTCTTCGACGGCTTCCGCACCAGCCACGAGATCCAGAAGGTCGCCATGTGGGACTACAAGGATCTGGCCGAGATGTGCGACATGGACGCCGTCCAGGCTTTCCGCGACCACGCGCTCAACCCTGAGCACCCGCACACCCGCGGCAGCCACGAGAACGGCGATATCTTCTTCCAGAACCGTGAGGCCTGCAACAAGGTCTACGACGAGCTTCCCGCCGTCGTCGAGGGCTACATGAAGAAGATCAACGAGAAGCTCGGCACCGATTACGGCCTGTTCAACTACTACGGCGCTCCCGATGCCGACCGCGTCGTCGTGTGCATGGGCTCCTTCTGCGACGTGCTCGAGGAAGTCATCGACCACCTCAACGCTCACGGCGAGAAGGTCGGCCTGGTCAAGGTTCGTCTGTTCCGTCCGTTCTCCATCAAGCACTTCGTCGACGTTCTCCCCGAGACCGTCCAGAAGATTGCCGTCATGGACCGTACCAAGGAGCCGGGTTCCATCGGCGAGCCGCTCTACCAGGACGTCGTCTCCGCTCTCTACGAGGCCGGCAAGACGGGCATCAAGGTCGTCGGCGGCCGTTATGGCCTGGGCAGCAAGGACACGCCTCCTGCGTCCGCGTTCGCTGTCTTCGAGGAGCTCAAGAAGGACGAGCCCAAGCGCGAGTTCACCATCGGCATTGTCGATGACGTGACCAACCTGAGCCTGCCCGAGGCCGAGGATGCGCCCAACACCGCAGCCCCCGGCACCATCGAGTGCAAGTTCTGGGGTCTGGGTGGCGACGGTACCGTCGGCGCCAACAAGAACTCGATCAAGATCATCGGCGACCACACCGACAAGTACGTCCAGGCCTACTTCCAGTACGACTCCAAGAAGACCGGCGGCGTCACCGTTTCGCACCTGCGCTTTGGTGATTCCCCGATCCGTTCGCCGTACTACGTGACCAAGGCCGACTTTGTCGCTTGCCATAACCCCAGCTACATCGTTAAGGGCTTCAAGATGGTCCGCGACGTCAAGCCGGGCGGCACCTTCCTGGTCAACTGCCAGTGGAGCGACGAGGAGTTCGCCGAGCACATGCCCGCCGTGGCCAAGCGCTACATCGCGAACAACAACGTCAACGTCTACCTGATCGACGCTATCGACCTGGCGGCCAAGGTCGGCATGGGCAAGCGCACCAACACGGTGCTCCAGTCTGCCTTCTTCGCGCTGGCCAAGGTTCTGCCCGCCGAGGACGCCCTGCAGTACATGAAGGACGCGGCTACCAAGTCTTACATGAAGAAGGGCCAGGCTATCGTCGACGCCAACCACAAGGCCATCGATGCCGGCGCTACCGCTTTCCGTAAGTTCGAGGTTCCGGCCGACTGGGCTACCGCCGAGGACGCCGCTCCCGTCGAGCTCTCCGAGGAGACCAAGTCCGCCATCGCCCAGCAGGTCAAGAACCTGCTCGAGCCCATCGATCGCATGGACGGCGACAGCCTGCCCGTTTCCGCCTTCGTCGGTTGCGCCGACGGCCAGTTTGAGCTGGGCGCCTCCGCATACGAGAAGCGCGGCGTCGCCGTGGTCGTTCCTCACTGGGACGAGACCAAGTGCATCCAGTGCAACCAGTGCGCCTATGTGTGCCCGCATGCCACCATCCGTCCGTTCGCGATGACCGAGGACGAGGCTGCCGCCGCGCCCGAGGCTACCCGCACGCTCGACGCCATGGGCCCCAAGGCCAAGGGCATGAAGTTCACCATGGCCGTGTCCCCGCTCGACTGCATGGGCTGCACCAACTGCGTCAAGGTTTGCCCCAAGGGCGCCCTCGAGATGGTTCCCACCGAGCAGGAGATGGACCAGCAGCCCGTTTGGGACTACATGGTCGAGAACGTCTCCGAGAAGAAGGAGCTCATCGCGGCCAACGTCAAGGGCAGCCAGTTTAAGCAGCCCTACCTGGAGTTCTCGGGCTCCTGCGCCGGCTGTGCCGAGACCGCCTATGCACGTCTGGTGACCCAGGTCGCCGGCGACCGCATGTTCATTTCCAACGCCACCGGCTGCTCCTCCATTTGGGGCAACCCCGCTGCCACCGCTCCTTACTGCAAGGACAAGGACGGTCACGGCCCGGCGTGGAACAACTCCCTGTTCGAGGACAATGCCGAGCACGGTCTGGGCATGGCCGTCGGTTACGAGGCCGTCCAGAAGAAGCTGATCGCCGCTACCCAGGACATCATCGCTGCCGATGGTCCGTCCGATGAGCTCAAGGCCGCCGGCCAGGCTTGGATCGACTCTGTCAACGACGCCGAGGCCTCCAAGACCGCTGCTGCTGCCTACGTCGCCGAGCTCGAGAAGTGCGGCTGCGACGCTTCCAAGGCGATCCTCGCCGACAAGGCTTACCTCACCAAGAAGTCCTTCTGGATCTTCGGCGGCGACGGCTGGGCCTACGACATCGGCTTCGGTGGCCTGGACCACGTCCTGGCTTCCGGCCACAACGTCAACGTCTTCGTCTTCGACACCGAGGTCTACTCCAACACCGGCGGTCAGGCCTCCAAGGCCTCGAACCTGGGCCAGGTCGCTCAGTTCGCCGCTGCCGGTAAGGTGACCAAGAAGAAGTCCCTGGCCGAGATCGCCATGAGCTACGGCTACGTCTACGTGGCGCAGGTCGCCATGGGCGCCAACCCGGCTCAGACCCTCAAGGCCATCCACGAGGCCGAGGCCTACGACGGCCCGTCCCTCATCATCGGCTACAGCCCCTGCGAGATGCACTCCATCAAGAAGGGTGGCATGCAGAACTGCCAGGCCGAGATGATGAAGGCTGTCGAGTGCGGTTACTGGAACCTCTTCCGCTTCAACCCCGAGGCTGCTGCCGGCAAGAAGTTCTCGCTCGATTCCAAGGAGCCCGCGGGCGGTTATCAGGAGTTCCTGATGAACGAGGCCCGTTACGCTTCGCTGACGCGTTCCTTCCCCGAGCGCGCCGAGGAGCTCTTCAAGGAGAACGAGCAGGCCGCTATGGACCGCTACGCTCACCTGCTGAAGCTCAAGACGGTGTACAACGAGGCCTAGGTCTCCCACCGCAGGATCTGAGGGCTGACCTTCGCGGACGTCCTCGGACATGAAAGAACCCCCGCTGCGCACTACGTGCGGCGGGGGTTCTTTCGTCCTGCGGAGTGTCCGCGAAGGTCAGCCCTCAGATCCTGCTACGACTACGTCCTTGGATTGTGTGGGCGGATGAAGGACGTAGTTGGTCGGGTATTCCGTCCCCTTCGCTGTTTCGCGGCTTTGCCGCGAAACCTCGCGCCACTTTGGGGATGGATGGGGGACTTGGCCGTTGCCGCTTTTTCGGAGCTCTTCTTTATTCCTTTTGTTGGATGAAAAGCCCCTTGTTTTTGCAGGGGTGCATACTCGACTTATATGTGCATAGAATCTCGTATAGTGCGAGTAAGATATTGCGCTGTCCGTTTTGTGTTTAGCAGAGATATAGTTTGCATAATCTGGTCTAATCCCTGCTCTATTAAAATAAAGTTGCACGTAAATGGCGTAGATATGCTTGAGCTGGGGTTCTGTACGCTGAGCGGATAAAAACGACCGTTCACCGTTCCGCTATTTTCAAAATGAATAAAATGAGCGATAAAGAGAATATAAACCTTAATAAACTCGCGTATCGCACGGACGCGGGTTATTAATGGGTTGTAGGCCTTTTACAGAAAGGATTCCAGCAATGTCTAAGCCTCTTGGCAAGCCCGATCGTATCGTCGTCGCCCTTGGCGGCAACGCCCTCGGCAACAACCCCGTTGAGCAGATCGAGGCCGTGAGCAACACCGCTCACGCTCTTCTCGGCCTGATCGAGCAGGGCAACGAGATCATCATCACCCACGGCAATGGCCCGCAGGTCGGCATGATCCAGAACGCCTTCGCCGCCGCCCACGACGCCATCGGCACTCCCGAGATGCCGCTGCCCGAGTGCGGCGCCATGTCCCAGGGCTACATCGGCTATCACCTGCAGCAGGGCATTGGCCGCGAGATGCACAAGCGCTATAAGCGCTGGCACGCCGCAACCGTCGTCACCCAGATCGAGTGCGATCCGGATGATCCCGCGTTCAAGAACCCGACCAAGCCGATCGGCCCCTTCTACACCGAGGAGCAGGCCAAGGAGTTCATGGCCGAGGATCCCTCCAAGGTCTTCGTCGAGGATTCCGGCCGCGGCTGGCGTCGCGTCGTCGCTTCCCCCGACCCCAAGAAGATCGTCGAGGCTGACTCCATCCTCAACCTGCTCGACAACGAGTTCATCGTCATCGCCTGCGGTGGCGGCGGCATCCCCGTCGTCCGCGACTACGAGAACAAGGGTTGCTACAAGGGCGTTCCCGCCGTCATCGACAAGGACCTGGGCGGCGAGCTGCTGGCCGAGGACTGCGACGCCGACGTCCTGTTCCTGCTGACCGCCGTTGAGCACGTCGCCATCAACTTCGGCAAGCCCAACCAGGAGGAGCTCGAGGACATCACCGCCGACGAGGCCGAGCGCCTGGCCGACGAGGGCCAGTTCGGCAAGGGTTCCATGGAGCCCAAGGTCCGCGCCGCCATCAAGTTCGCCCGCTCCCGCAAGGGACGCACCTGCATCATCGGCGCTCTGGACAAGGCCGCCGAGACCATGGCCGGCCTCTCCGGTACCCGCATCCACGAGTAGTCTCTACTCTGTTGCCTCTCTCGTGGGCGCTAGGCAAAGCGCCCACAAACTAGCCTCTCTTCATGAGCCCCGCAGTCCGCTCCGACTGCGGGGCTTTTGTTTCAACCCGGCGCTTAGGTATTCACCTAGTCATTGGGGACGTTCTTAAACGACTAGTAGTAGGCCCACATGGCTTCGACTTCGTTGAGGACCTCTACGACGCCCCAGCGGCGGGCGCTGCGGCTGGCCGAGTTGGGGTCGTAGACGCCAATCTGGTTGGCGTCGTCGATGCCGTAGAGCACGATGTAGTGGCCTACGTTGGTAAACGTACCGGGGCGCACTGCGGCGATGACGGGCGCACCCGAGCGAAGTGCTTGGGTAATCGATTCGCGATCGTTATAGAGCTGTGTTCCGTTGAGCCCCAGCTGCCACGCACCGCCTGTCATAAACGACCACTCGGTGGCACCGGTGGGGGCGTAGTTGCCGGCTTCGGCCAGTGCGCATATATCGACCGGCGTCTTATCGGTGTGGCCGGTCTTAAAGATATAGACCATGGTGAGGCAAGTGGGACCGCAAGCGTTTTCGCGAATAGTGCCGCCGGCATAGGGCAGCTCCGACCATGCGGGGTCAATTTGGTAGATGTGGGGCATGGCGCCGGCCTGCCATTGCGAGCGTGGGGTCGAGAACGCAAAGGAGTAACCGGGCGCGACGGGAGCTTTAAGCAGCTTGTCTTCGGCAGTGGGCTCAAGACCGGCTGATCCGTGGGAGATACAGGATCCCAAAAACACAAAGACGAGGCAGGCGGCGATGGAGCAAAGCGTAAGGCGTAGGCGGCGGGCCGGAAGCGCGTGGCTTGTGGCGTGCGACGCAGGGTGAGGGGCGGAATTGCCGCGATCGCGTTGAGGTCGCGAAAAGGAGCGCTTGACGTAGTAGTCGGTCTTACGGCGATCGTAGCGACGTGGCTGCGATGTATCGGTCTGGCGTTGGCGTGTGCTCGTACTCACGCGGTCTGACTGCTGCACGGTACGGCTTTGTTGCCGCGAAGAAGCCCCGGGCTGCTCTTGGGGGCGCTGCGGGTTGTCGTTGTCGGAGGTGCTTCTGGGCGTTGGTGTGGTGCGGCCGGCAAGGCGCACGCTTTGTGGCCGTTGGTCGCCGTCATTGTATCCGTATGCCATTCGAATCACCTTGCCTCATGTGTAACTTGTCTATCCTACATAAAAAGATGCACGACACATGGGCATGTGCGCCAAAAGCCTGACAAATGGTATGAACGTTGCCGCGCCGCGCGCCAAGCGCCACGGCAACAGGTATTCAAAAGCAGACAAGATGAAAGCGTCCAAGACGAATGACGTCTCCCGCCGTTCGTCCCAAAAACGGTGCCGCTCGTTTTGCAGTTCTGCCTTCGGTCGAGCTGCGAGCGGCGCTGCTGCGCCAAGGCCGTATCTTAAAGCCATGGAATAAAAGCGCGCGGCAAAACGGACCGCGCAAGGGGTGACGCCAAGGGCGTCAAACAGGAAAGGAGGGGAACAATGGCGGACAAGAACGCAGAAGTTGCAGTCGAGGATAACGGCGGCATGAAGAAAACGCTTTCGCTCTGGAACTTCTTCACCATCGGTTTCGGTGCCATCATCGGTACCGGTTGGGTTCTGCAGGTCGGCGACTGGATGGTCGTGGGCGGCGGTCCCGTTCCCGCTATGATCGCATTCCTCTTGGGTGCAATCTTCCTCGTGCCCGTCGGAGCTGTTTTCGGTGAGCTCACGGCCGCTATCCCCATCTCGGGCGGCATCGTCGAGTATGTCGATCGTAGCTTTGGCCGTACGCTGAGCTACATCACCGGATGGCTTTTGGCCCTGGGCAACGGCATCCTGTGCCCGTGGGAGGCCATTGCCATTTCGACTCTCGTGTCCGAGATGTTCGGTAGCCTGCCCGGTCTTGAGTGGCTGCGCGCCGTCAAGCTCTACACCATCCTGGGGGCCGACGTTTACCTGTTCCCGACGCTGATCGCGCTCGGCTTTGCAGTTTACGTCATCTTCCTCAACTTCCGTGGTGCCAGCTCGGCCGCCAAGCTTCAGGCCTTCCTGACCAAGGCTCTGCTCTGCGGCATGCTGCTCGCCATGGGCGTCTCGCTGTTCACCGGCTCGCCGGACAACGCCATGCCCGTGTTCTCCCAGGTCGCCGGCGCTGGCGGCGGCAAGGCCGCTACCGAGAGCTCCAGCCTGTTTGCCGGCATCGTGTCGGTCCTGGTTCTGACCCCGTTCTTCTACGCCGGTTTCGACACCATTCCTCAGCAGGCTGAGGAAGCAGCCGAGGGCCTTAACTGGAACAAGTTCGGCAAGATCATCTCCCTGGCCCTGCTGGCCGCCGGCGGCTTCTACATGGTCTGCATCTACTCGTTCGGCACCATCCTCGACTGGCATGAGTTTGTTAAGAGCCCGGTTCCCGCGCTCGCCTGCCTCAAGGGCATCAACATGCTCCTGTACCTGGCCATGCTCGTCATCGCCACGCTTGGACCCATGGGCCCGATGAACTCCTTCTACGGCGCCACGAGCCGCATCATGCTCGCCATGGGCCGCAAGGGCCAGCTGCCCGAGCAGTTCGCCGAGGTCGACCCCAAGTCCGGCGCCCCCAAGCTCGCCTGCGTCGTCCTGGGTGTCATCACCGTCGTCGGACCGTTTTTGGGCAAGAACATGCTCATCCCTCTGACCAACGTGTCGGCTCTCGCCTTCATCTTCTCCTGCGGCATGGTCGCCCTCGCTTGCCTGCGCATGCGCTTCACCGAGCCCGACCTGCCTCGTCCCTACGAGGTGCCCGGCGGCAAGTTTGGCATCGGCCTCGCTATCGCTGCCTGCGCTATCATCATCGGCCTGCTCGTGATTCCGTTCTCTCCCGCCTCCCTCAACATGGTGGAGTGGAGCATCGTGATCGGCTGGCTGGCCGTCGGCCTGGCCCTCATGGCTTTCACCAATTCCCGCAAAAAGTAACGCCGAGCCGGGGCGGATCAGGTGCGCGGGCCCCTCTCTTCCGCGCACCGAACCCGGCGCCACTTGGGTAGCTTTGTGAGGCCTTAACCCAACACGGCCTCGCCCACTATATGGATCCATAAGGAGGAACCATGTCCACTAAGTATGCAATCGTTGGCGGCAAGCTCATCGACGGTACCGGTGCCGAGCCGGTCGAGAACTCCCTCGTTCTCGTCGACGACAACGGCAAGATCGAGTACGCCGGTGCTATGCAGGACCTTCCCGAGGGCGTTGAGGTTATCGACGCCGCCGGCAAGACTGTCCTTCCCGGCCTGATCGACACCCACCTGCACTTCTCGGGCAACTTGACTGACGATGACACCGACTGGGTCATGCAGCCGCTCCTCGAGAAGCAGGCCGTCGCCGTCAAGCAGGCCTATGACTGCCTCACCCACGGCCTCACCACCGTCTGCGAGATCGGCCGCTTTGGTATCCAGATCCGTGACTGCATCGACAAGGGCGTCTTCAAGGGCCCGCGCGTTCTGGCCACCGGCCTTGGCTTCTGCCGCGTTGCCGGCCACGGCGACTCCCACCACTGCAGCCAGGAGCTCAACAAGGAATCGCACCCCTGGGGCGATCAGGTCGACGGTCCTTGGGATCTGCGCAAGGCCGTCCGTCGTCGCCTGCGCGAGAACCCCGATGCCATCAAGATCTGGGCTACCGGTGGCGGCATCTGGCGCTGGGACTCCGGCCGCGACCAGCACTACTGCTCCGAGGAGATTCAGGCCGTGGTCGAAGAGGCCAAGATGGTCGGCATCCCCGTGTGGAGCCACTGCTACAACAACCACGCCGCTGCCTACGATTCCGTTCGCTTTGGCTGCGAGCAGCTGATTCACGGCTTCGATATCGATGAGCGCACCATGGACCTCATGGCCGAGCAGGGCACCTTCTTCACCCCGACGATCGCCTTCCTGCCCACCTGGTACGCCACCTATCCGCCCGTCTACGTCCCCGAGCTGCACGACAAGTACGAGGGCACCTTGGTCGAGAAGGAGCTGCAGCGCAACTACGACTGCCTGCGCGAGGCCAAGAAGCGCGGCGTCGTCATGACGATCGGCTCCGACTCCTTCTCCTTCGTCACCCCGTACGGCACCTGCTCCATCGAGGAGATGTACGAGTTCGTCGACAAGATCGGCTTCACCCCGGTCGAGACCATCACCTGTGCCACCCTCAACGGTGCCAAGATGTGCCACATCGAGGACGAGGCCGGTTCCATCGAGGCCGGCAAGTGCGCCGACCTGCTGGTCGTCAACGGTGACGTCGCCGCTGACATCCACGTGCTCAACACCGACAACATGGACGTCATCATGAAGGACGGCTGGATTGTCGAGGGCGGCACCTTCGGCGAGGCAAACAAGTACAGCGCCTAAGCTACCGTTCATCGATGGCTTGATGTAAAACACAGTATTTGATTGCATAATGCAATGGAGAGGGTCGCTTGCGGCCCTCTTTATTGCTATGGGGTGCGTCGGTAAGAAGGAGATGACGGTGGATCTCAATAGGCTGATTCTGGGCAAGAGCTACAACTCTACCAAGGTCTTTCGTACCGCTCAGCATGTGGTTCAAGCCATCTTGCTCGGTATCGTCGTTCCGCTGCTTATCCTGCTGCTCATCTGGGATCTAACCGATAATCCCAATCCCGTTCCGGCCGTTGTCGTCATTGCCGGCTTGGTCATGCTGTGCTTCTTCTTCTCGTACGTCTTTGTCGTTCCCGACGACCTCACATCGAGCGCTACCGACCGCACGCTCGCCATCGCGTCGAAAATATTCGCCTACACGTCGCGCGGCCTTACGCCCGAAGCTGCCCTGGGCGCCTCTAAGATCATCCTGTCCGAAACTATCGCCTCTGCCATCTGCTTTACCGACGGCAAGCAGGTGTTGGCAAGCTGGGGCGAGGACTCGGCAAAATGCCCCGCGGGCACCCCGGTGGTGCTGCGGACTACGCTCAACGTGATCAACAGCGGTGAGCAAAGCGTGTTCTCGCGCGATGCCTCGACCGAGACGGGTGGCTACTTTCCGCGCCTGCGCGCCGGTATTGTCGCACCGCTTACCGTGCGCGGGCATTGCGTGGGCACGCTCGAGCTGTATTATCCCCGTCTGAGCAGCATCGATATGCGCCAGACGGCGCTTGCCTCGGGCTTTGCCGACCTCATTTCCACGCAGCTTGCGAGCTTTGAGCTCGAGCGCCAGGACGAGCTTACGGCCCGCGTGGAGCTGCGCGCCTTGCAATCGCAGGTCGATCCTCATTTTCTATTCAATACCATTAGCACGATCGTGTCGCTCGTTCGAACCGAGCCCGACAAGGCGCGATCGCTGCTGATCGACTTTTCCAATTACTACCGTCAGACGCTCTCTGATTCCGATACCCTCACAACGCTCGAGCACGAGGTGGAACAGGGCACTCGCTATATCAACCTTATGCAGGCTCGTTATGGCGACGGCCGTCTGCGCGTCTCGGTCGATATCGACTTTGAGGTGCGCGATTGCATGGTGCCGCCGTTTATCTTGCAGCCGTTGCTCGAAAACTGCATCAAGCACGCGCAGCGCGAGACCGAGCCGCTTTCTATTCATGTTAGGGCTTTCGAGACCGATGACGGTTTGGAGATCATCGTCGAGGACGACGGCATCGGTATGAGCGAAGAAGTCTGTGCGCATCTGTTTGAGCAGCATCGCCTGGAGGAGCCCGAGAGCATTACCGCCGACGGCTCCGTCAAGCGAGGTTGCGGCCTGGCGCTCTTCAACGTGCTTCAGCGCATCCATTTCTTTTACGGAGAAGATTCCGGCATGCGCGTGAAGTCCCAGGAGGGCGTGGGAACGCAGGTCATCGTCGAGCTGAACGGCGAGCCGCATGAGCCCGCGCCGTTGACGGCGTAGCACGCGGTTGGATTGAGAGAAAAAGAGGGGAAGCACATATGTCCGAAGGCTGGAACATCTTGGTGGTTGATGACGAGCCTCCCATTAGGGCTGAGCTACGCTATCTGTTGGAAAAGGATGCGCGTGTGGGCCAGATTGCCGAGGCGGGCAATGTCACCGAAGCCGTGGAGTCGATTCTGTCGAACAAGCCCGACGTGTTGTTTTTAGACATTACCATGCCCGGTCGCTCGGGAATTGAGCTTGCCGAGACGCTGCAGAACCTAAAGACGCCGCCGGTCGTGGTGTTTGTGACGGCGTTTGCCGAGTTTGCCGCCGATGCGTATAACCTCGATGCTGTCGACTATGTCGTCAAGCCGGTCGAGGACGCACGCCTGTCAAAGGCACTCGACAAGATCGAGACAGCCTTGGGTGCCCGTCGTGTTATCCACGCTCCGCGCCAGCCTTTGCGTCTGACGGTGGACCGCGGGGGCAAAAAGGTGTTCATTCCCGCCGCAGACGTCTGCTACTTTGAGGCGCGCGCCGATTTTTGCAATGCCATCTGCGCCGAGGGAACGTACCTGATCAATGAGTCGATCTCTTCGCTCGAGCGTCGCTTGGTCTCCGAGGGCTTTATTCGCGTTCATCGCAGCTATCTGGTCAATTTGGAAGACGTGCACAATGTCGAGATCGGTTCCACGGGGTTGATGGAGCTCAGGCTCGACCGCGTGAACTCGACGGTGCCGGTGTCCCGTCGTCGTGCCGCCGAGGTCAAGTCGCACCTGGGGCTTGCGTAAGAGGCTTGCGTGCCGTCGTTTACCATCGCAGGTTTGGCATGGGCGCGCGGTGGGCATAATGGGTGGCATCGAATGAAATCGAAAGGATCATTATGCCCGCGCTTATCACCCATCATCTGTTTGGCGAGGAAAGCATCGACCGTCTTCCACAGGGCGTCATCACGTCCGATGAAGAGCGCATTGCCTTTATCTTGGGCAACCAAGGCCCCGACCCGTTCTTCTTTCACATTCTGACACCGCGTGTTTCCGACTGCACGCTGCTGGCGCAGGTCATGCATCGCTCGCGCATGTCTCGCCAGTTCGCGTGCCTGCGCGACGGCGTGTCGCATCTGCTGCCGCGCGACGCCAGCTTGGGTCGCGCCTTTGCGCTGGGCCTACTGTCTCATTACGTGCTCGACCGCAACGCCCATCCCTTTGTCTATGAGCAGCAGTTTGGCATCGTGGAGTCCGATTCAGAGCTTGAGGATTCGAGCAGTCAGGTCCATGCCGTGATCGAGAGCGACCTGGATGTACTGATGCTGCAGCTTAAACGCGATGGCGCTACGGTCGACGATTACCCGCCGGCGGGCGAGATCGTCACCACCGATCGCATCAATCGCGTGGCCGGCGTGCTGATGAGCTATGTTGCCGGACGCGTGTACGGCATTGACATTCCGGCGGGGGAGTACGGTGCTGCCGTTGCCAATATGCAGCGACTTTACCGCGCGATTGAGCCGGCCGGCTCCGCAAAGACGCGCGCGATCTCGCTGGTTGAGGGCTTGGTGCACGACTACTCGCTGCTCGACGGCCTTGCCCATCGCGTGACGACGGAGCTGCCCGAGCGCACCGGTAACCTGGGCCATCTGACATGGAAGAATCCCTTTACCGACGAGGTCTCGAACGAGAGTTTCCCCGAGGTCTTTGATCGCGCGCTGGTCGATTACGAGTGCACGGTCGCACGTTTTATCGAGACCGGTGACATGGATGCCGTGACCAGTCACGTCAACTACAGCGGTCGCGTGCTCGAAGCCGATGAAGAGTTCGACCGCGAGGAATAGGGCCCGTGCGTGCCCCTTTGCCGAATCCTTACCGGCGGTTCTGGACAATTAGGGTACGATGAACTAACTGCATATCGGGCGAATACGAAGGGTCCCTGTCCATGAAATACACCAAGCTCGAGCGTAACTGGGTTATGTATGATGTGGGCAATTCGGCCCTCGTGCTGCTCAATACCTCGGTGGTGCCCATTTACTTTAACGCCATCAATACCGGTGCTTCCTCGGCCGACCTGGTGGTCGCCTGGGGCAATGCGCAGACGATCGCCTCGCTGGTCATCGCCATGCTCATGCCCATTCTGGGCGCGCTTGCCGACTACGCCGGCAACAAGATCAAGTTCTTCTTGGGCTTCTTCCTCACGGGCCTGGTGCTTTGCCTGGCGCAGGCTATCCCAATGTCCGCCATGGCATTTTTGACCGTGTACGTGCTGTGCACCATCGGCCTTAACTCTTCTATGACGTTCTACGACGCCATGCTGCCCGACATTACCACCGACGAGCGCATGGACGCCGTGTCCAGCTCGGGCTATGCCTGGGGCTATATCGGTTCCACCGTGCCGTTCGTCATCTGCCTGGCGCTCATCATGGGCGGCCCCGCTCTTGGCGTCCCCACCATGCTGGCAACGCGTCTGTCGTTTATCATCACTGGCGCCTGGTGGCTCATCTTTACTCTGCCGCTCATTCGCACCTATAAGCAAAAGTACGGTCGCGAGCGCGGTCCCGAGGACACCATCGGCCACATCGTGGGCGGTGTGTTCTCCGAGGTCGGACACACCATGCGCGAGATCGCCCACAACAAGACCGTGCTGGTCTACATGGTCGCGTTCTTCTTCTACATCGACGGCGTGCACACGGTCATTTCCATGGCAACCAGCTACGGCTCGGCTTTGGGCATCGATTCGACGCAGTTGGTGCTGGCGCTGCTCGTTACGCAGTTTGTTGCTTTTCCGTCTGCCATCATCTACGGCAAGCTCGCCGGACGCGTGGGCACGCTCAACATGATCCTGGTGGCGGTCGCCGCCTACATGGGCATTGTGCTGTTCGCCGCGTTCTTCCTAAAGACCGCCTTTGAGTTTTGGGTGCTTGCCATTATGGTCGGCCTGTTCCAGGGCGGCGTGCAGGCGCTTAGCCGTAGCTACTTTGGCCGCATTATCCCCAAGGAAAAGTCCAACGAGTACTACGGCTTCTTTGACATCTTTGGTCGTTATGCAAGCGTCATGGGCACTTTCCTAGTGTCGGTCGTCACCTCGCTGACCGGCAACCCGTCGCTGGGCGTCCTTTCCATTGGCGTGCTGCTGATCGTTGGCTTTATGCTGCTGGTCCGCCTGTCCCGCATGACTCGGGCGGCAGAGCATGCCGCATAGGAGCGAGCGGCTATTGTGCCTGTCCACGGTACTCTTTTGGGGTTATCCGCAATAAACATTGCGACTTGCGAGCAATGATTTGCCCAAGTGGGTATGATGGAATCAGCTAGGTCGCGGGGCGTCGCCTGTGTTTGGCGGCGTCCCGTTTTTGTGTTGCAGGGAGGGTAAGGCATGAACGCCACAGTCGTGATTCCAACGTATTGGGCGGGCGATGACGCTTGCGCAAACGCCCCTGGCACCTATGACCATTCGACGCGACTCAACGCCGACAATCTCGAACTCGACCGCTGCCTGGCCTCGCTTGAGCAGGTACGTGACATCCCGCGCATCATCCTTTTGGTGGTCTGTCCCGTTTCTGCCACAGCCGATGTGTCGCTGCACGTGCGCGAGATTGTCGACGCGCATCCCACGCTCAAGGTCACCGTTGTCACCAACACCCAGGCCTCGCGCATTGCAGACCGGGTTGCTCAGATCGCGCCCAAGGGTTCGGGCGAGTGCATGAGCCTGCGAGGCTACGGTGCCATCCGCAACATGGGGCTAGCCTGTGCCGCTGTGCTGGGGCATGACGCGGTTATCTTTTTGGATGACGATGAGACTGTCATCGACGCCGACTTTATGAAGCGCGCGACCTATGCGTTGGGGCAGCAGACGCGTCAGGGCTTGCCGATCTTGGTCAAGAGCGGTTATTTCTACGATCGCGACGGCTCGCCGCTGGCTCCCACGGACAAGGCGGGCATCTGCCATCGTTGGTGGACCAAGCGCATCGAGTTCAACCGTTGGATGAAAAAGGCGCTCTCGGGCACCCGCATCTCGCGTTCCAACTACGTGTGCGGCGGCCTGATGGCCCTGCACGCCCGCGCCTTTACGCGTGTGGCCTTTGACCCGTTTATCACCCGCGGCGAGGACCTGGATTACCTCTTTAACATGCGCATGTTTGGCTACGACGTGTGGTTCGATAACGAGTGGACCGTGCGCCATCTGCCTCCGGAGTCCGAAAAGCGCTCACCGCGCTTTATGCAGGATGTATACCGTTGGTACTACGAACGGGCCAAGTTGACATTCGCCGCGCATCAAAAGGAGCTCATTCCCGTTACGGCGGCATCGCTCATGCCCTACCCGGGCCCTTGGATTTCGCGCGAGCTCGACGACCGCGTGCGCAAGACCGCTATGGTCCGCAGCGTGTTTACCCGCGAGCATGAGGGCTACCTGCGCATCTGGCGCCATGGTATCGACGAGGCAAAGGCCTATGCGCGCCAAAACGCTGCAAGCTACCTGCGTTTCCAGAGCTTTTGGCCCAAGATCATGGACGGGCTTTGGCGTGACGCACAACTGATCAGTATCCTGGAGGGGGCCGAATGATCGACCGCCGCGCCCAGCGCGATAGTTCAATATCAATCTTTCGCATCATTGCCGTTGCCTGCGCCATTTGCGTGCTGGTGTACTTTATTTTTGCCTTGGTGACCGGTATCGAGCCGATCGCCACGGTGATTGCCTGCGCGCTGCTGTGCATCTTTCTGTGCATCTTTATCTTTTTGACGCTCAATCCCGATTCGGTGCGCTCCCAGTACACCGAGGAGACGCTCTCGGTGGCCTCGGCCATGCTCGAGGACATTAAGGGCGGTCTGACGCAGGAGTCGGCGCGTTTGGTGTGCCGGCGCATTTTGCCCGAGACGCGCGCCATGACGGTGGCCATCACCGACGAGGACAACGTGCTTGCCTGCGCGGGCGAGTTTGAGGAAAAACTGCTGCCCGATACTCCCATCCACACGCTTGCCACACGCTACGTTATCGAACATGGCATCGTGCAGTCGTTCAACCGTATGGTGGATGTCGTGGGCTCGGACGGCTCGCACAACCAAGTCCCCGCCGGCATTATCGCCCCCATCAAGGTGGGCGATCGTACCGTCGGCACGCTCAAGTTCTACTACAAGACCCCGCGCGCCGTCGACCGTACCCAGTATGCGCTTGCCTCGGGCTTTGCCGAGATCTTGTCCACACAGCTCGCCATCCACGAGCTCGAGGTGCAAAAGGAACTCACGGCGCGCGCCGAGGTGCGTGCGCTGCAGGCGCAGATCAACCCGCACTTCCTGTTCAACACGCTGAACACCATTGCATCGTTTACGCGCACCGACCCGCTGCGGGCCCGCGAACTGCTTCGTGAGTTCTCATCGTTCTATCGTGCCACGCTCGACAACTCGGGATCGCTTATTCCGGTCTCGCGCGAGGTCGCACAGACCAAGCGCTACCTTACCTTTGAGAAGGCCCGCTTTGGCGAGGACCGCGTGCTTGCGACGTTCGATGTGTCCGAGGACGTGGAAGATACGCTGGTGCCGGCGTTCGTGATCCAGCCGATTGTCGAGAACGCCGTACGTCATGGTATGGGCGATGACGATGCCCTGAGGATCGACGTGACCGTTCACCAAGACGGCGAGGATGCAATCTTGATTGCCGTGGCCGATAATGGCGTGGGCATGGATGAGGGTACCGCCGCCAGACTGTTTGACGAGCGTTCTGCCCGTCCCGACGCCAGCTCTCCCCAGGGTGGCGGCGCCGGTGTGGCCATGCACAATATTTCGGAGCGCATCCATCGCTTTTATGGGCCGCATTCCTATACGCGTGTCGAATCGGCGCCGGGCAAGGGCACCAAAGTGCTCCTTCATCTTGATTTGTCAGAGAGCATCTTCGACATTCAAGAGTAAAATAAAAGGCTACGGGCTCAACGTCATGCGACGGATGCCCGGCGTAGTTAGTTGACGAAAGGTTTTATCCCTATGCTGCGTGCGATGATTGTGGATGATGAGGCGCCGGCTCGCTCGGAGCTTCGCTTCCTGCTCGAGCAAACGGGCAAGATCGGCACGATCACGGAGGCGTCGAGCGTCCGCTCCGCCATCGAGATGCTTATGGAAAGTCGCGTGGATGTCGTGTTTCTCGATATCTCGATGCCCGGTGCCTCGGGCCTGCAACTTGCCGAGGCGCTGCATAAGCTCAAAAATCCGCCGGCGATCGTGTTTGTGACTGCGTATAGTGACCATGCGGTCGAGGCATTCGACGTGGATGCCGTCGATTATCTGATGAAGCCGGTCGAGGAAGCTCGCTTGGATCGCGCGATCGAGAAGGTCATGCAACGCACCAAGCCGGTTACGGACAGCAAGGTGACCATCGAGCGTATCCCGGTGGAAAAGGGCGGCCGCAAGGTGCTCATTCCCGTGGACGACATTCGCTTTATCATGGCCAAGGACGATTACTCCTGCATCTATACCGTCGATGATCGCTTTTTGTCGACGACCTCGCTGGCGCAGTTTGAGGCCAAACTCTGCGACTTTGGCTTCTTCCGTGTTCACCGCCGCTATATCGTCAACTTGGCGTGCGTCACGGATGTGGAGACGGTGCCCTCGGGCGCCATCCAGCTGGGCATTACGGGCGTCGACGAACGCGTGCCGGTTTCGCGCCGCCGCGTCGTGCCGCTCAAGAAGGCTCTGAGTCTCTAGCACACTGGCCCCGCAGCCCTGTAGGCCCATCGTCTGCGGAGCCGTGGGGCCTTTTTGTATGTATCTGCCGAATCGTTTTTTGCGGAAGGGATCCCATGAACAGTGCAAGCGCCAAGCGTATCGACATCATCTCGGACACCCACGGCTATCTTTCGCCTGCGCTCCTGGATGAGCTTGAGGGCGCAGACCTGATTATCCACGCCGGCGACCTCACGTCAGAGATGGACTACGAGCACCTATGCACCATCGCCCCCGTGCGGGCCGTACTGGGCAACAACGATTACTACCGCGACTACGGCCCCGATGTAGACCGTCTTGCGCTCTTTACCTACGAAGGACTCAAGTTCGCCGTAGCCCACTACCGCGAAGACCTTCCGGTGGGATCCGTAGACGTAGCCATCAACGGCCACACCCACGTAACCAAAGAAGCCCAAGTGGGCCGCTGCTTAGTTCTCAACCCGGGCAGCGCCAGCTACCCCAGAGGCACCCGAGGCCCCACCATGGCCAGAATGCTAGTAAAAGACGGCAAGATCCTAAGCACTAAGTTTATTGACCTAGAGTAATCACAACAAAAACGGGGGATGCAGATGCGTCCCCCCCCCGTTTCCATTTGAGCCAAAGGCGGAAGTTCAACAAGATCCATCAGACCAACCCCGCCGAGGAGCATGCGGGCTAGCCGCGCAGCGGCGCACGCCCGCAAAACTGATTGAACAATGTGACGGCAGGGAGGGTCTCCGGGGCTGAGGGCGGGGGTTAAGTTTGTCGCGAGTTCCGCACGCAAAGGAAAGCACTTAATGTGCTTTCCGTCTTGCGCAGGACTGTAGAGCAGCAAACTCAACCCGCGCCCGCCGGCCCCGGAGACCCTCCCGGAGGGACCGAAAAATTTTTTCAAAAAAGTTGTTGCGCGCCGGACAGACTTCTGTGTATACTAATCCCCGCAGCGCACGCGAGCGGAAACAAACGCGAACGTCTGCCTGGGGAGTTAGCTCAGTTTGGTTAGAGCGCCGGCCTGTCACGTCGGAGGTCGCGGGTTCGAGCCCCGTACTTCCCGCCAACGCAATTAAAGCCACGTCTTCGGACGTGGCTTTTTGCGTTTAATGGGATATTGATCCACGCCCTAATATCTAAAACCACATCTCTCCAAATCTCATCTCCCATTCGCGAATAAAGCCCAACTGATATATATGTTCAAACAAGGCGTTTGTTGCACAACACCTGTTTAATGGGGTAGGGGGTTAGGTTATACTAAGTTTCACTGTAGGCCGGTATTGATGTAATCAGCTTCAGGCTCGGCATCCAGTGGACACCCGATTTGCTATTTGGCTGTCCTGACGTTCGTTTGGCGTCTCGACGTAAGCTCGGCCCCGGAGCCCGTTCGAGCTGTTCCTATTCCTTGAAAGGGGAAAAATGGACATATCGAGAAAGACTGACTATGCCCTTCGCATGCTTGCGATGCTTGTCGAGGAGCCGGAGCGGTTGCTTTCTGTTCGCACTGCCGCCGAAGAGGTCAACGTGCCCTATTCGTTCGCGCGTTCGATCCAGCATGGCTTGGTTCAGGCTGGCATCGTGGAGAGCCTGCGTGGCATCCATGGCGGCATGCGTCTTAAAGTCAGTCCGGACGACGTCACCATTCGTCAGGTCGTCGAGGCCGTTCAGGGCCCTATGGTTATGAATGATTGCACCGCACCCGATGGTGACTGTGCACGCATGGGCACGTGCTGCTATCATCCCCTGTGGGCCGGAGCTCAGGCGTTGATGCGCGACTACCTCGATTCCGTTTCGCTCGGCGACATCGTCGCTCACCGCCAGTTCCCGGCCGTCGATCCCAAGTTCGCCGACCGCGAAGCGTTTCCCGAGTACGCCACCTGCGCGTGCGCTTACCGGGAGGAATAGCGCCGCATAAGGAGCATAGCCATGATTCAGGACCCCTTTCGTTCGATGATTCGTTCGGAAGGGGTCCTGCGTTATCGCGACCTTCCGTGGCGCCGCACACGCGATCCGTACATCATTTGGCTTTCTGAGGTCATGCTGCAGCAAACGCAGGTGCCGCGTGTGGAGGCGCGCATGCCGGTGTGGCTCGATCGTTTTCCGACCGTGCAGGCGCTTGCCCAGGCCGCGCCTTCCGATGTTTTGGACGCTTGGCAGGGGATGGGCTACAACCGACGCGCTCTGGCGCTCCACAAGGCCGCTCAGCGCGTTGTGGAAGACTGGGACGGGGAGTTTCCACACGAGACGCGTGACTTGGTCGCTCTGCCTGGTATTGGCCCGGCAACGGCGCAGGGTATCCGGTCGTTTGCGTTTGATCTTCCGGGCGTGTATCTGGAGACCAATGTGCGCACGGTCTTTCTGCATCACTTCTTTCCCGATGTACCGGCTGTTCCCGATCGCGAGCTGGTGCCGCTGATTCAGGCGGCCTGTCCGGCGGCCCCCGGTGCGTCGGCGGACGAGATCGCTCCCTTTGCCGTGCCGCTCGATGATGCCGACACGCCGCGCGCGTGGTATTACGCGTTGCTAGATTACGGCGCATATCTAAAAAAGACGTTGCCCAATCCGTCCAGGCGGTCGGCGGGCTATAGCCGTCAGTCCAAGTTTGAGGGCTCGCGTCGCCAAAAGCGCGCGCATATCGTGCGTATGTTGCTGGCAGCGCGCGATGGGCAGCCGGCGGGGATTACGCTTGCTGATGCCGTGGTGGGCGTTAACGAGATGGAAGCGGCAGCCGGTCGCGGGCCGGTCGAGTGCGACTTGATCGCGGGCATTCTAGCTGACCTGGAGCGCGAGGGCTTTTGCCGAGCCGAGGACGATCGTTGGTTGAGTGTGTAGCCCGCTCAAATCTGAAGAACGGGATTGTAAGGTTTAAATTCGCGGCTTGAGGGCATCCTAAAGACAAGGTCGCTCGAAGCCTACGGGCGGCATGCGTTGAAGGGAAGTACACCTATGGATTTTGAGAATTCCCAAACCAAGAAGAACCTCGAGACCGCTTTTGCCGGTGAGTCCCAGGCACACACCAAGTATCGCTACTATGCATCCAAGGCCAAAAAGGACGGCTACGTTCAGATCTCGAATATTTTTGCCGAGACGGCGGGCAACGAGTCCGAGCACGCCAAGCTGTGGTTTAAGTATCTGCACGACGGCGCCGTCCCCGATACCCTGGACAATCTGCGTGATGCCGCTGCGGGCGAGAACTACGAGTGGACCACGATGTACGACGAGTTCGCCAAGACCGCCGAGGAGGAGGGTTTTGCCGAGATCGCTGAGAAGTTCCGTGGCGTCGCCGCCGTCGAGAAGGCCCACGAGGAGCGCTACAACAAACTCGTCGAGCGCATCGAGTCGGGCGAGGTGTTTGAGCGCGAGGGCGTAAAGGTATGGAAGTGCCTGAACTGCGGGCACCTGCATGTTGGTGCCGAGGCGCCCGAGGTTTGCCCGGTGTGCAACCACCCGAAGGCGTACTTTGAGGAGCAGGTGGTGAACTACTAGCGCGTGTTGCGGGCGTGGCGTTTGATGCGGAGCGCGGGGCGGGAGGCCGGATTGCCTTCCCTCCCCGCTCACGGCTTCGCAGGGTCGCGTTGAGGGAAGGCAATCCGGCCTCCCGCCCCGCGCCCCGGCGTTGAGTCGCCGCATGCTCGTTACAGAAAAGCTGATAATAAGTTTGTGTGCCGCCCCTTTGGGGCGGCACGTTTTTGTAGGGGGACTGGTTGGGACGGCACCGTTCATGGGTGGGGTACACTGGGTAGCAGCTTTTAGTTTATCTACTACCTGATGGGGTGTTTTTTATGGGTAAGAAGTCTCGGGCTCGGGTTGCTGCGGCGGGAACTCGCAAGGATCCTGGTCGTCGGGTTGCCGGGGGCAAAAAGGCCGATCGTGCCGAGAAGGACAAGAAGGTTGGGGCACATGCTCATCCTGCGTGGGCGCCTCATTTGAATTCGGCGAGTGAGGACCTGACTGCCAAGCTGTTTACGATGGTCGAGGTTATTTTGGGCGTGGTGCCTGTGGTGGTCATTGGCCTGTTCTTGGCCTCTAAGGATGCCACGAGCGTGGATAAGCTCACCGATGTCTTTTCTCAGGATCCCCCGATGGTGGTTACGTTTATCTCTGCGTGCCTGCAGCCGTTTGTGGCGTACATGCTGTACATGATTTATCGCAAATATTGCGAGGGCGATGCGGGCTTTGCCGCCGGAAACCTGATTGGCCTCTTGTGCTCCGAGATTTTGCTGCTCAATATTCCCGGCGTCATCGGCATGGGTATCTTGCTGTGGCGTGTTTGGCGCAACGTTGCCCCGCACTTTGAGAGTTGGCTGTTTGAGCGCCGCGTAATGGGCGTGCTGGCAGACATCGCCGGGTCGCTCGTGATTCTCGTCTTGGCATTTATGTGCGCCACCGCCGCCCGCGGTCTCGCGGGCATGTAGTCTGTTCTCACCGACCACGGGGCGCAGGGCGGGGAAACCTTCCCCTCTCGCTCACGGCTTCGCAGGGTCGCGCGAGGCAAAGGTTTCCCCGCCCTGCGCCCCGGCGTTGAGTCGTCGCATGCTCGTTACAGAAAAGCTGATAATAAGTTTGTGTGCCGCCCCTTTGGGGCGGCACTTTTTGTGTGGGGTCCCGGTCTCCACAATTTTCGTCAAGCTATTGGTTAGATTTTGGTCAGTTGGCGTAAGGGTGGAAGGCCAAAAGATTGTTGGCGAAAAAAGCTCAGAGAAAGTGCTGGTAGGGGAGTTGTTGAGCTTTTCGACAGCTTTTGAGCAGAAGAAACTTTGTGGCTATTGCCGGCGATTGCGTTGTCGCGGTCATGGCGGTGCGGGATGCTGGTCGTAAGCGTCGAATGCTCCGATTTTGGAGGCCAGCATGGATCTGTTTCTTGAGACTCCGCAGCAACAAGCCGAGCGCATGTTGCGCCAACAGCAACGGCTTATAGAGATGCAAATGCAAGGGGCGGCAGCCCAGCCCTTTGCGCAAAATGTCGTGCCCGCTGCTGTACCTGCAGCTGTGCCCGGGTGTAAATCGGCGCCAGAGGCCTATTCCGTACAGCAAGATTCATATGCGCAGGAGCTCGCGTTCGACAAGCGTCGTGCGCGTCGTCGCCGTGTGGGCCAGCGCTTGCGCATATTGGCGATGATCGTGCTCATCCCGTTAGGGCTTGCGGCCATCTTTCTGGCGTCGTATGCCCTCACGTGCATCCTCAACGGCGCATCGCCCAACGAGGTGCTCCAACATCTGTCAGCCCTCGGCCAGCGCCTAGGCGATGTCATAACAACAATCCGCGCCGGCTGGGAGAGTTAGCGTTTGTCACATTAGGACTTCTAGGGTGTAGGGATTATCGCCATGAGTAGAATCCTCGCATCCTGTGGGTCCTGTCATGCGACTTAATAGTATTATTGAAGATGAATAATAATAGGATTTGTTATGTATAAGCAGGATTTAGAACAGACTCTTTTGGGCATTGACGAAGAGGCGGAGCTGGAAATAGGTCCAAGAGACGACAGGCCGAACGTTGTATTGGTGGGAGGAAGCGCCTTCATGCTAAACGATGTGACGAATCGTTCGGTTACACATGACATTGATGTGTTTGAGGCAGATAGGTGCCTCCGCGAGATCATAGCTCGATACCCCGAGGTGAATGGTATGGCGGTGGCATATTGTAATCAGATGCCGTTCAATTACGAAGATCGTTTGATTCCCTTGGATATTGGGGCGCGTTTTATCAGGTACTTTACGCCATCCTTGGAGGACCTGGCGGTAATGAAGCTCTATGCCTGTCGTCCGAACGACATCATCGATCTTCATAGTCAGGCATTCGTCGACCGACTTGATTGGGGGTTGCTCGAACGGCTTATATTCGACGAGGGAGAGGCGCTGGCGTCGTCGCCTTCGGAGCGGAGTTATCAAGAGATGGTCTGTGCATACAGGCAATACAAAAAGGAGGTGCTCGGTTGAATCTGACCTTTGAGGGATTCTTAAAAGGCTATTGCCGAGAGCTATCCGGACAGCGGTCGCTGAGTTTTAGAAAATTGGTTGAGCAGGCGACGACGGATGCGCCGCGCGTGGCGGAGCCTCTGTTTTTGCTCGCTTTGGCGCAAGGAAAAGCCGAATACGTTCTGGGTTTATCCGAGGGCTCGTGGATGGAACGGGATTACCGAGACGTTTTATCCTTGTACGGTCAAGCGGGTAGCATGGCGTCTCTATGCGCCAAAAGTGAGCTCCCAAATCGTTATGCCAACGTTTGGCGTGCGTATAGAGCGGTGAAGGAAAAGCCGGCGGCCGATAGAAGGGTGAACGCCCTGATGAGAAAGAAAACGCTGGAAGCATTGGAGGAATCGGGTGTAACGCGCTATGGCCTCTGCCGTGCTCTGCGCCTGAATAAAGGAAACGTATACGCATACTTGGCCGGCGATGACTCAAAGGTGAGCAGGAAAACGGCGCGCCGCATTATGGAATATGCGGAGGAGAGGGGCACCCAAGAAGGGGCCGGGCGCCCGGTGTGTGTGGCGGGGTAAGATTGATCGCGGTTTTGATTGGTGCTCGATTGGGTTTGTTGGGCGGAGATTATGTCTGCTATTGATATTGTGCTTGTTGCGATCGCCTTGGTGGCGGTGGGGGTTGCTGCGGCTTGCGCCCTTCAGCTCAAGAGCCTGCGTGCCGAGTTGCGGGAGCGTGGCGACGGTGGCGCGGAAACGCTGGCAGCACTCGAGCAGGCCAACAACGCGCTCGATGCCCTGAACGTCGCGCTGGCCGAAACCCGCCGCACGGCCAATGCCATCGCGCAGCAGCAGACGACCGATGCGGCCGTGGAGCAGCAACGTTACCTGACCATCGCACGCGAGTTCTCGCAAGCTGGTGACCGGATGGATGACCTGCGCCGCGAGACGGCCCAACAGCTCGGCGCCAATCGCGAGGGCATCGAGCATCGCCTGGACAAGGTGCGCGAGACGGTCGATGCTCAGCTGGGCGCCATCCGCAAAGACAACAACGTGCAGCTCGATCAGATGCGCGCGACGGTGGACGAGAAGCTCTCCCGCACGCTCAACGACCGACTGTCGGCATCGTTTAAGCAGGTGAGCGACCAGCTCGAGGCCGTGTATAAGGGCCTGGGCGATATGCAATCTATCGCCACCGGCGTAGGCGACCTCAAGCGTGTGCTGGGCAATGTAAAAGCGCGCGGCATTTTGGGCGAGGTGCAGCTGGGTGCAATTCTGGCGGACATCCTTACACCCGACCAGTATCTGGAAAACGTCGCCACCAAGCCCGGTGCCTCGGAGCGCGTTGAGTTTGCCGTCAAGCTGCCGGTAGACGAGGGCGATCCCGTGCTGCTGCCGATCGATTCCAAATTCCCGGGCGACGCGTACGAGCATCTGATCGACGCCCAGGAGTCGGGCGATGCGGAGGCCGTTGCCGCAGCGCGCAAGACGCTCGATATGATGGTGAAACGCGAGGCAAAGGACATCTGCGAAAAGTACCTGAGTGTGCCGGCAACGACCAACTTTGGCATCATGTTCGTGCCGTTTGAAGGACTGTACGCCGAGGTCGTCAGCCGCCCCGGGCTTATCGAGACCCTGGGCCGCGACTATCACGTCAACGTAGCCGGTCCCAGCACCATGGCGGCCATCCTCAACAGTCTGCAGATGAGCTATCAGACGTTTAAGTTGCAAAAACGTACCGACGACGTGCTGCGCGTGCTCTCCGCCGTCAAGGCCGAGCTGCCGCGCTATCAAAAGGCGCTGCGCCGCGCCCAGCAGCAGATCGAGACCGCGGGCAAAACGGTCGAGGGCATCATCACCACGCGCACCAACGTCATGGAGCGCAAGCTCAAGGACATTGACGTGCTGGAAGATGCCGAGGAGGCCGACGAGATTTTGGGGCTTACGTCCGTGGAGCTGCTCGCAGACCAAAAAGACGAGGACTAATTGCAACAAGACGGTGGGGCGCCGGCGTAAACGCGGGTGCCCCGCTGCTTTTCGCATCGCGCTTGCCTGAAGTGCGCTTTAGTGTGCAACAATGGCGTTTCGCCCTATCAGACGCGAAAGGAAGCCCATGTCCCAGAGAAGCACCAGCCCGCTCAGCCGCTCCACCGTGCGTCGCACGCTGCAGCGTTTTTGGGACGTCACGCGCACGCAGCCGCTGATTGTCTTTCTCTCGGTGCTCTCGTCGGCGGGCTACATCTTTTTGCTGACGTTTGCCAATACCTATGTGATGGCCCTTATTGTCGACCGCGTTCAAGCCGCTCCCGTGGTGGGCGACCAGGTGTTTGAGGTCTTCGGCCCCTATATCCTGGCGCTCGTACTCGTTAACCTGGTGGGTCAGATCCTCTCCAAACTGCAAGACTACACCGTCTACAAGCTTGAGATTGCGGGCAACTATCACCTGGCGCGTCTATGCTTCGACACGCTCTCCAACCAATCCATGACATTCCATACTAGCCGCTTTGGCGGATCGCTTGTGAGCCAGACGAGCCGTTTTATGAGCGGCTACACGGGTCTGGTCGACGTGACGGTGTATTCGCTCATCCCCACCATCACCTCGGTCATCTGCACCGTGGCCGCACTCGCCCCGGTGGTGCCGACGTTTACCGTGATCCTAGTGTGCATCATGGTCGTCTACATCGCGTTTGTCTGGCTTATGTACAAGCGCATCATGCCGCTTTCAGCCGCGACGTCCGCCGCGCAGAACAAGCTGTCGGGCGTGCTGTCCGACGCGGTCACGAACATCTTGGCCGTCAAGACTTGCGGGCGCGAGGACTTTGAACGCGATCTGTTCGACGCCGCCGATCGTGCCGCGCGCGATGCCGAGACGGTCTCGATGCACGCCATGATGCAGCGCAACTTTACGACCTCGGGTCTTATCGTCATCACTATGGCCGTGGTGAGTGTGTTCGTGGCGGGCGGCAACGCGTGGTTTGGCATCTCGGCCGGCTCGCTCGTCATGATCTTTACCTACACCTATAACCTCACCATGCGCCTGAACTACGTAAGCTCCATGATGCAGCGCATCAACCGCGCGCTCGGCGATGCGGCCGAGACGACGCGCGTGCTGGACGAGCCGCGTCTGGTGGCAGACGACGAGAACGCTCCCGAGCTTAAAGTGACCGAGGGCGCGATTGATTTTGAGCACCTGAGCTTTGCGTACCGTGACGCTGCGGCGGGCGAGAGCGTGTTCGATGACCTGACACTTCATGTGGCGGCGGGCCAGCGCGTGGGCCTGGTGGGCAAATCGGGCTCGGGTAAGACGACGCTCACCAAGCTGCTGCTGCGCCTGGACGATGTTCAGGGCGGCCGCGTGCTCGTGGACGGTCAGGATGTCTCGCACTGCACGCAGCAGAGCCTGCGCCGCCAGGTTGCCTACGTGCCGCAGGAGGCGCTGCTGTTCCATCGCTCCATTCGCGAGAATATCGCCTACGGCCGCCCCGACGCCACCGACGAGCAGATCCGCGAGGCGGCTCGCTTGGCTAATGCGACCGAGTTTATCGACCGCTTGCCTCGTGGCTTTGACACCATGGTGGGCGAGCGCGGCGTCAAGCTCTCGGGCGGCCAGCGTCAGCGCGTGGCTATCGCCCGCGCCATCCTAACCGACGCGCCGATTCTGGTGCTCGACGAGGCGACCTCTGCCCTCGACAGCGAGTCCGAGGCGCTGGTGCAGGAGGCGCTCGAAAACCTGATGCGTGGACGTACCTCCATTGTGGTGGCGCACCGCCTGTCCACCGTGGCGGCGCTCGACCGCATTGTGGTGCTGGCCGATGGCGAGATCGTCGAGGACGGCACGCATGCGCAGCTCGTCGAGGCGGGTGGTGAGTACGCGAGCCTGTGGAGCCGTCAGACCGGCGCATTCTTGGAGGCGTAAGCGTCTCGGACGTGGGACAATTGTGCCCATTAGTTTATTGTGCCGTTGAGCCGAGGAGTCGTTATGCCACGCGAGACCAATGCCGCCAAGCGCGAGCGCGCCGTTGAGGTGTGCGAGCGTCTCAACCGTCGCTATGGCCCGGTCGAGTGCTTTTTGGACCACGAGAATCCCTTCCGCCTGCTGATCGCGGTGCTGCTTTCGGCGCAAACGACCGATGCGCAGGTCAACAAGGTGACGCCGCGGCTGTTTGCCCAGTGGCCTACGCCCGAGGCCATGGCCGGGGCGAGCGTGGCTGACGTGGCAGACACTATCAAGTCACTCGGCTTCTACAAGAGCAAAGCCAAGCATGCCGTCGAGGCCGCGCAGATGATCGTCGCCGACTATGGCGGCGAGGTGCCGGCCGACATGAAGGAACTCGTGAAGCTGCCGGGCGTGGGACGCAAGACGGCGAACATCGTGCTCAACGTGGGGTATGGCATCGTGGAGGGCATTGCGGTGGACACGCACGTCAACCGCATTGCGCACCGCCTGATGCTGAGTCCCAAGACGCATGCAAAGGAGCCGCTCAAGACCGAGCAAGATCTGCTCAAGATTTTGCCGCACGAGTATTGGGAGTCGGTCAACCATCAGTGGATCACCTTCGGTCGCGAGATCTGCGACGCCCGCAAACCCAAGTGTGACGAGTGTCCGCTGGCAGATTTGTGCCCCAGCGTGCGCGTAGCGGGGTAGGGCGGAGCGCATCTTCGTCTGGCGTTTTTTGCGGGGCTGGGTTTGCCCTTGAGCCGGAGTCCTCTCCATGCGCTACCATGACAGACAATGTATTTGACGTACGACCCGCCGAGCTTGCCCCGGCGGGCTTTTGGCGTTGCAATGCCGGAGGAACAGCATGCTCATTCACCGTATAGCCGCGCAGCTCTACACTGCCGAGGCACTGCAGACCGTCGAGGCCGGGCTCGATGCTGGCGAGGACGTGACGCTGGCCGTGTCTCAGTCGGGCCGAACGCTTATGGCCGCCGCCCAGTTTGCGCGTCGTCCGCGCCCCACGGTCTACGTTGTGAGCGGCGAGGATGCGGCCGATCGCGCCGCACGCAGTCTGGCCGCCTATGTGGGCCTGGCGCACGTGTGCCGCTTTCCCGAGCGCAAGGACTACCCTTGGCGCGAGCAGGCGCCCGACGACGCCGTGGTAGCCCAGCGCTGCGAGGCACTCGGGCGCATCGTGCGCGGCGACAACTGCATCATGGTCGCCTCGGCCCGCGCGCTGCTGCGCTGCGTGCCGCCGGTCGAGAGCCTCTACTGGGAGTCCACTACTTTTGCGGTGGGCGAGGAGATTCCTTTTGACGAGGTGCCGCAGCGCCTGGTAGGCATGGGCTACACCAATGCCGGCGCTGCCGACGCGCCCGGCCTGTTCCGCGTGCACGGCGACACCGTCGAGGTGTTTCCCGCGCAGGAAAAGGCGCCCGTGCGCATTGAGTTCTTTGGCGACGAGATCGACCGCATCCGCCGCATGGTGAGTTCAACGGGCCAGACCATCGGCAACGAGGACAGCATCGAGATCTTCCCCTGTCGCGAGCTGGCGCTTACCGACGAGGCCGTTCACAACATGCATGTGGCGCTCTACCGCGCTAGCCAGGACGACAGCAAGTTGGCGGCGCTGCTCGAGATGGTGGATGCGCGCATCGTCACGCCTGAGCTCGACCGCTTTTTGCCGGTGATGTACGGCCAGACCGTGAGCCCGCTATCGCATGTGAGCGGCAAGGCGCTCGTGGTGCTGTCCGAGCCGCGCTCGCTGTTCGACGATTGCCTGCACGCCTACGAGGATATCGAGGCACGTGCCGGCGAGGCGGGTGTCGACCGCCTGGACGGTCTGTACGTGCGTGCCCAGCAACTCGACTTTGGTTCCCAGCAGCGCCTGAACTACGTGAGCCTCATCCGTGCCGGCGGTGCGGTGACGGCCGAGCTCAAGATTGAGCAGCCTGCCATCGCAGGCTCGGACAACCGTTTTATGACGCGCATCCAGGAGGTCGTGGGCAAGCGCTATGCCTGCGTGTTTGCCATTCCCGACCGCGGTGCGCGCGAGTCGATGGAACTCACCTTTGGCGACGAGGGCATTACCTTTGAGGAATCGCTGACCGCGGCGCCCGAAAACGCCGGCGCTATCGGCGAGCGCGTGCGCGTGGCAGCGGCGGATTCCGCCGACCGTGCCGCACGCCAGGAGGCCCATGCTTCCATTCGCGAGCGTAAGGCCGATGCGCTCAACGCCCGCTCGCTCGAGGCGGGCGCCGCGCAGGCTGCCGCCGGCGCCGCCGTGCCCACGATCTCGCGCGGGCGCGTGACTTTTGTGGACGCTGCCCTGCCGCAGGGCGTGGTGGTGCCCGACGCCAACCTGGCCGTGTTCTCGATCGCCGACCTCAACGCCCGCATGGACGCCAACCGCGTGCGCAGCCGCCGCAAGGTGGACATTACGCAGATCACCTTCCCGTTTAAGCCGGGCGACTACGTGGTGCACGCCACTCACGGCATCGCGCTCTTTAGCGAGATCGCGCGCCAAGAAGTGGGCGGCAAGGAGCGCGACTACTTTTTGCTGGAATATGCCGATGGCGACAAGCTCTACGTGCCGCTCGAGCAGGTCGACCGCATCACGCGCTATGTTGGCCCCGACGGCGACAAGCCGCGCCTGACCAGGCTCAACACCGCCGACTGGACGCGTGCCACCAACAAGGCGCGCAAGAACGCCAAAAAGCTGGCGTTTGACCTGGTTGACCTGTATACGCGCCGCTCGTCGATTACCGGTATCGCTTGTCCGCCCGATACGCCCGAGCAGATCGAGATGGAGGAGAGCTTCCCCTACGACGAGACACGCGACCAGCTGGAGGCTATCGCCGACATCAAGGCCGACATGGAGGCGCCCAAGCCCATGGACCGCCTGCTGTGCGGCGACGTGGGCTTTGGCAAGACCGAGGTCGCCCTGCGCGCGGCGTTTAAGTGCGTGGACTCCGGCCGCCAGGTCATGGTGCTCTGCCCCACGACCATTCTGGCCCAACAGCACTACGAGACATTCTTTGAGCGCTTTGCCCCGTTTGGCCTGGAGGTCGAGGTGCTCAGCCGCTTCCGTACCCCGGCGCAGCAAAAGCGCGCGCTCAAGGCGTTTGCCGAGGGCACGATTGATGTGCTCATCGGCACGCACCGCTTGCTTTCTGCCGATGTGAACCCCAAGAACCTGGGCATGGTGATCATCGACGAGGAGCAGCGCTTTGGTGTGCAGCACAAGGAGCAGCTCAAAAACCTGCGCGAGCAAATCGACGTGCTCACGCTCTCGGCAACGCCGATTCCGCGAACCATGCAAATGGCCACGAGTGGCGTGCGCGACATGAGCCTGATCACCACACCGCCGACCGGGCGTCGTCCCGTGATCGTGCACGTGGGGGAGTACGACCCCGACGTGGTGAGTGCGGCGATTCGCCTGGAGGTGGGCCGCGGCGGTCAGGTGTATTACGTGTCCAACCGCGTCAAGACCATCGACGACGCCGTGGCGCGCGTGCACGAGGCCGCGCCCGAGGCGCGCGTGGGCGTGGCGCACGGCAAGATGAGCCCGCGCGAGGTCGAGGACGTGATGATCGAGTTCGCGACCAAGAAGATCGACGTGCTTATCGCCACGACCATCGTGGAGAGCGGCATCGACAACGCAACGGCCAACACGCTCATCATTGAGGACTCGCAGCGCCTGGGTCTGGCACAGCTCTACCAGCTTAAGGGCCGCGTGGGCCGCTCGGCCACGCAGGCATACGCGTACTTTATGTTCCCCGGTGAGCTGCCGCTCACTGAGGAAGCAACGGCGCGCCTGACCGCGCTTTCCGAGTTCCAGGACCTGGGCAGCGGCATGCGCATCGCCATGCGTGACCTGGAGATCCGTGGTGCCGGCTCGCTCATGGGCGCCGAGCAGCACGGCAACCTGTCGAGCGTGGGCTTTGATCTGTTTACGCAGATGCTGGGTCAGGCAGTGGCCGAGGCGCGCGGCGACGACGATGCCGGCGTGGAGACGGCGAGCGTGGGCATCAATCTGCCGGCCGACTACTTCTTGTCCGAGGAGTACATGCCGGCGGTGGACCAGCGCGTGCTCGTGTACCGCAAGCTCGCGGCTGCTGAGGACCTGGAGAGCATCGACGAGGTGCAGGAGGAGACCGAGGCCGCGCATGGCGAGCTGCCGTTGGCGGGACTCAACCTGTTCAACCGCGCGCGCATCCGTATTCGCGGCGAGCGCCTGGGGCTCGAGAGCGTCACGCTCAGCGGTGGACGCATTACCTTCCTGGGGGTCGACGTGCCCAAGAAGGTGGCCTTTGAGCTTAAGACCCGCTATGGCGCGGTGATCTTTCCCAAGAGCCGCAAGCTGTCGGTGCCCTACAAGGCGGGCGCCGGCGCGGGCAGCGGCCTGGGTCGCGGCCTCGACGCCAACGACGGCACCGGCCCCGTGGCGGCCGCGCTCATGCTGCTGCAGCAATTAGGCACGAGCGACGATGACTAACAAGTAGGGGCGTGGCGGGGCAGAGCTAGCAGTTGTTCTTTGCCCCGTCACCTCGCAGGTTGATTCCAACCCCATCGAAAGGAAAGCATGTTCGGATACATCTACAAGAAAGATGTCGCCATTATCGCGGTTGTCCTGTGCCTTTGTCTGGGCGTGGGCAGCTTCTTTGATTATCAAATCTCGAGTGCGCTGTTCAACATCGGCAGCATGTACGGTCGCTTTGTCGAGGCGGCCGGCGAGCTGCCGTTCGAGCTGACGGCGAGCATCGCGGGCGTTATGCTCGTGCGCTCGACACGCCCCGATTCCAGGGGGAGCAAATGGCTCGCCGCGCTGGGCGTTCTGATCAACGTGGGTCTGGTCGGCTACGAGATTATCGGATCGCTGCGCGTCGGCGGCAAGCTTATTGCGTTTCAGCTGGTTCTGACGTTTGCGTTGGTCATCGCAGCCAACTTCATCGCCTACCGCCTCACGCGCACGACCGAGCCCGACGAGCTTACGCGCTGGGCGTTGATGGTGCTGGCCGTGTGGGTCGCTCAGGCCATCATCCTCAATGTCATTGTTAAGCCGTTATGGTCGCGCCCGCGCATGCGCGTGATCGAGGCCACGCCGGGGCTCAATTTTCAGCCGTGGTGGGTGATCGGCAACCCCGACAAGTGGGCCTATATCGCCGCCGGCGTGATTAAGGACGGGTTCAAGTCGTTTGCGAGCGGACACACGGCGCATGCGGCGATCGGCCTTATGCTCGCCGGGCTTCCCGCGGCAGCCTTTAAGGAAAAACCTTCGCGTCGCCGCGTGATCTTTTGGGCGGCGGCTGTGGTCGCGGCGCTCGTCGCGTTTGGCCGCATCGTGATCGGAGCGCACTTTTTGAGTGACGTGAGCTGCGGCTTTGCCCTGGTGTTGGCACTTGAGTGCCTTGCCGCGCGCATTGCCTATCCCAACGGCGTACAATAGCCTCGTTTGAATCATCGGGCCGATACCCGGTAAGAGAGGATTGCCATGCTCGCGTTCAACAACGATTATTCCCACGGCGCACACCCGGCGGTGCTGCAGGCGCTCGTCGATACCAACATGGAGCCGCAGCCCGGCTACGGTACCGATGCACATACCGAGCGTGCCAAGCAACTTATTCGCGAGGCCTGCCAGACGCCTGACGCCGACGTGTTTTTTCTGGTGGGCGGCACGCAGGCTAACGCGACGGTGATTGATATGCTGCTTGCGTCCTACGAGGGCGTCGTTGCTGCCGAGACTGGCCACGTTGCCTGCCACGAGGCGGGCGCCATCGAGTTTGGCGGCCACAAGGTGCTCACCATCCCCGGCTACGAGGGCAAGATACACACCGAGGACCTCGAGAACTATATCCAGGTGTTCTACGAAAACGAGAGCTACGAGCACACGGTGTTTCCGGGCGCCGTGTACGTGAGCCTATCGACCGAGTACGGCACGCTGTACTCCAAGGCCGAGCTCGCGGCGATTCACGCAGTGTGCCAGAAGCGCGAGATTCCGCTGTTTGTGGATGGCGCCCGCCTGGCCTATGCGCTGGCGGCCGATGAGTGCGACATTACCCTGCCCGAGCTGGCACAGCTGTGTGACGTGTTCTACATCGGCGGCACCAAGTGCGGCGCTCTGTGCGGCGAGGCCGTTGTGTTTTGCGGCATGCATGCTCCGACGCATCCCATTCCGCGTATTAAGCAGCATGGCGCACTGCTTGCCAAGGGCCGCCTGACGGGCGTCCAGTTTGAGGCGCTCTTTACCGATGGCCTGTATTTTGAGATTGGTCGACAGGCGATTGAGACGGCCCAGGCGCTACGTCGTGTGCTGCACGAGCGCGGTTACCAGTTCTTTTTGGAGACGCCCACGAACCAGCAGTTTGTGATTCTGCCCAACGAGGACATGGCTCGCATTCGCGAGCATGCCTCGATCGAGTACTGGGAAAAGTACGACGAGACCCACACGGTGGTGCGCTTTTGTACCAGCTGGGCCACGACGCGGGAGGACATCGACGCATTGGCGGCTGTCCTGTAGCCTGATGTAATGACGAGGGCCGCCCTGCGCTGGGTTTGGCGCAGGGCGGCCTTTGCTTTTGGGGGGAGAAGGGTTGTATGACCGAGATGTTCGAGCCGACGATTCGCCTGGCGACGCCCGAAGACGCGCCGGCGTTGCTTGCCATCTATGAACCGTATGTGCGCCAGACGGCGATTACCTGCGAATACGAGGTGCCGAGCGTTGAGGAGTTCGCCGGGCGTATCGAGCGCATGCTCGAGCGCTATCCGTATCTGGTGATGGAGCTGGACGGGCGTCCGGTAGGCTATGCCTATGTGAGCCCACTCAACAGCCGCGAGGCATACGACTGGTCGGTCGAGACGTCGATCTACCTGGCGCGCGACGTGCGCCACGGCGGGCTGGGCCGCAAGTTGCACGATGCGCTCAAACAATGCCTGATCGCGATGGGCATCACCAACATGTGCGCCCTCATCGCCGTACCGCACGACAAGGACGACGAGTATCTGACGCACAACAGTCAGGACTTCCATGCCCATATGGGCTACCGCCTGGTGGGTACGTTTGACCGCTGTGCCCAAAAGTTCGGTCGCTGGTACGACATGTGCTGGATGGAGCTGGTCCTAGCCGAGCGCGTCCCTAACCAACCCAAACCAACCTGGTTCCCCAACCTTCCCAAACCTACCATTTAGGGACAGGTTTATTTTGGCCGCTTTGTAGCGTCAATCCACCGCGAGAAGTATGGATTCACGCGTCTTTTGATGCGGATGGGCTTAATTTGGCTTCGATTTGGGTCCGTTTGGCTTCGATTCGAACTAAGTGAGTAGACTTTTTGGCGCAGGTCGAGCACAAGGCGTATTTGCCTTAGTAAAACCGCAGGTCACAGAGGTGACAGTTTTTGGTGTGCTCGACAGGTCACGAAAAGTCTACTCACTTAGATTTGCGGTACTGGATATTCTGAGCAGGAACAGTTGAGCTTGGACGGCGCGTATTGCCAGGCGATGTTGGCATTTGTGCCATGCTGGCTTGAGATTTAATAAAACCGCAGGTAAAACGTTCATTAGGTACAGTTTGCCTCGTTTGGTGCGCTAGCCGATGGGCTCGGTGTATTTGGCGCGGTCGGTGCGCTGGATGCGCTTGGAGACGTGGAGCGGGCGGCCGTCGGTGTCGTAGACGTAGTCAGTGATCAGGATCAGCGCCTGCCCGCGCTCAACGTTGAGCAAAAACGCCTCGTTTTGCGAGGCGTAGCACACCTCAAAGGTCTTATGCCCCTGTGCCGGCGCGCGATGGAACTCCTGTCGCAGCGTGGCGTAGAGTGAACCGTTAATATCGCGATCGATGAGCGTCTCGAAGCTTGGTGGCAGGTAGGTGGTCTCCAGGCACAGTGGCGCGTCGTCCAGGTAGCGCAGGCGGACAAGTTTGACGAGCTTGCTGCCCACGGCGGCGTCAAAGAACTTAGCTATGCTGCCGGCCGCCTTGGCAAAGCCCGAGTCCACGGTGCGCGTGGTGGGCTTCATGCCCTGACCTTCGACCTGCTTGGTATAGCTCGAAAACACTAGGTTGTTCTCGTGGAGCGCGGGCGTGTCGGCCACAAAGGCGCCACGCCCGCGCTCGGTGCGCACCAGGCCCTCATCAACGAGCACCTTAAGGGCGTGGCGCACGGTGCTGCGCGACAGCCCCGATTCGTCCATGAGCTCCATCTCGGACGGCAGCTTGTCTCCGCGTGCGTAGATGCCGGCGGCGATGCGGTCGCGAAGCGTACCCGCCAAGTGCTCGTATTGGGCCAGTTTCTTTTTAGACGAAGCGTTCATGCGATCAACCTGTATCTAACTTGTATGCGTATCTAATCAAGCATGTATTCAATACAACAACAAAACCGCTGGTAGCTAGCTATCGAAAACCGCATCAGCAAAATTTCTAAGATAAATATAGCATACAACTAGTCGACATAACCAAAACATGTATGTAACTTGTATGCCATCGAGAGCATCAAACGAGAAGAAAGGCTGATGCACGATGACTACTCAGGAACAGGTTAAGGATGTCGTCTCCCAGGTTTTGGCTGACAAGGCAGACAAGGGCGGCGTCAAGCGCGTCGTGTGGATTGGCGCCGGCGGATCCAACGGCGGCAACTATCCTGCTCAGTACTTTATGGAGCACGAGGCCACGCAGGTCGTGAGCTCCAGCTACACCAGCAACGAGTTTGTGCACGCCACCCCGGCCTACGTCAACGAGAACACCCTGGCTGTCGTCGTGTCCATGCGCGGCACCAAGGAGACCATCGTCGCCGCCCAGGTCGCCAAGGACCACGGCGCCAGCACCATCGCCATCTATGTTGACGAGTCCGGTCTCACCGAGGCCTGCGACTACAAGATCCAGTACGACAGCCTGGCCGTCGACGAGTCCTGCATGGGCCGCACCAACTCCGCCGTCGTGACCATGATCGCCATGGAGCTTACGCAGCAGACCGAGGGCTATGCCGAGTACGAGACCGCTATGGCCGCCTTCGACTTGGTCGACCCCATCTATCGCAAGGCCGTCGAGTACACCCGTCCGCTCGCCGCCAAGTGGGCCGAGCAGAACGCCGACAAGCCCTGCATCAACGTGATGGCTCAGGGTCCGCTCTTTGGTGCCGCCTACGTCTTTAGCATCTGCAACGTGCAGGAGATGCTGCAGATCGACTCCTGCACCATCAACACCTGCGACTTCTTCCACGGTCCTTTCGAGATTCTGGACAAGCGCACCTCGCTGTTCCAGCTCATCAGCGTCGGCCGCAGCCGCTGCAACGACGAGCGCGGCATCCGCTTCGTCAACCAGTACGGTGGCGAGCGCGTCTATCAGCTCGACGCCAAGGAGCTCGGCCTCAACGACATCAAGGACAGCGTGAGCGAGTACTTCAACCACCTGATCTTTGCCCCGATCCTCAACAACGTGTATATGCGCGCGCTCTCTGCCGTCACCCACAAGGACTACATGACGCGCCGCTACATGTGGAAGCTTGAGTATTAGTTACGCGGTTTTACCAAACCGCGTAACGGCTCGACGCTGAGCGGTCCGCATTTGGACAATCTGACGTTCAACTTCAAGGGCGCGACCAGAAGGTCAGCGCCCTTTCGTTTCACGTCACCTTGCCTCAAATGCGGCCCGCTCGCTGACTTATGCTCAACCAGCGGCGCCTTAGACGTTGGGAACGTTCCTTTTAATATGAGCAGGACATTGTCAAGAGGCAAAATCGGGCCTGGCCCCAACGATATGGGGTCAGGCCCTCTCCCTATATCAACCCGTCCGCGGCGACCTCGGCGTGTCTTCCCGACGCTCGTCTTTGCAGTTTAATATCCGCCCGTGGCGATCTCTCGCTGGGCAATCCGTTGCTACGGCTGAGGCTTCTTCGTCGAACCGACAGTCTGTGCACGCGTGTGGCGCCCTGGGCGCTCGCAGAAAAGGGACCTGAGGTTCGCCTCAACGGCTTCGGATCAAACCGCTTCCGGGGTGATCGGCTTATGCGCGGGGGACCGGCCCCCTACGCCTCCTCGGCCATGAGGCCGACCGCCCACACCCAGCAGGCGAGCTCGCGCGCCGTGGCCACGTTCGCCTTGTTGTTGTGGACCCCGCGCGCGAGCAGCGCCTCCCGCCTCTCGACCAGCCTCCGCACGCCCTTGGCGGCATGCCTGCGGGCGACCCGGTCCGGGGCCTGGCCCCTGGCGAGGTCCTTCGGCCGCCCCGAGCACGTCAGGCAGTGCCACGCGGCCTCGACCAGCGCCTTCCTCAGGTGCTTGTTGCCGGCCTTGGTGATCGCGCCCCTGCGGTCGCTCTCCCCGCTGGAGTGCTCGGAGGGCGTCAGGCCGACCCATGCGGCGAACGACCGGGCGTTCCTGAACCTCGAGAACTCGCCGGCCTCGAACACGAGGTCGGCGGCCGTCGCGGTGTCGACGCCCTTGAGGCAGCGCAGGGAGTCGACCCTCCTCCTCCACCTGGGCTTGCGGGCCTCGGCCTCGACGAGCCCCTCGAGCCTCGCCTTCTCCTCCGCCGCCCGCCTGACCGCGTCGACGTAGTAGGCGAGCACGTCGTTGTCGGCCCTCTCCGCGAACCTTATCGACTCGATCCAGGACCAGTGCGCCCGGGTCCAGTTGCCCTTCCTGCGGCCGGTGGGCGTCCTCTCGTCGAAGACGAGCCCGTGCCTGAGCAGGAACTTGGAGAGCCGCTGCTTCGAGCGCGAGAGGTCGTCCCTCGCGTCCTCGAGCGCCCTGGTCAGGTCGCGGGCGGCCTCGCACTCGTCGTCGGGGACCCACACCTCGACCACGTTGCCGACCGACAGCATGCGGGCGAGGAACTCGGCGTCGTTGCGGTCGTTCTTCCTGCGCCTGTCCGCGCTGGGCTTGATCATCTTCGAGACGGCGCCGACCACGCAGTCGACCCCGAGGCCGGAGAGCCTCTTCTGCAGGTCGAACCCCGTGACCCCGGACTCGTACACGCACTTGGCCTTTGGGTCCACGGAACGGACCCACTCCGCGACGGCGCCGGCGTCGTAGCCGAAGGTCGCGGCACGTACCTCCCCGGTCATGACGTCGAGGGAGACGGCCTTTATCGAGCGGGCGTGGACGTCGAGGCCGACGAAGGTGGTAGTATCGAGCATGGGAGCCCCTTCCATGAATGCGGCGTGGCCGCCACGGTTGGATTAGACACTCACCATTGTCGGCCTAATCCGCGGTCTTTCATGCAGCAGGGGCTCTCAATGTTTTTATGTCCTGCTCATATCGTCTCTGCCGGCAGTTGGGGACAGTCCTAGTCGTTGGGGGACGCACTTGAATGACCAGTCATTTAAGTGCGTCCCCAATGACTACTCAATGAGTATGTGGGGAGCAGATTTTTCCGCTCGCCGATTTGTGTCTTGAAAAATGTATATAACGACTATAACGTAGTGTGAAACATATTGGAAACAATACCGAGGAGGCTGCGTTGAAGAAAAGCAATCTGGGCTATGTGCTAGTGCTGATCGCCGCGCTTATGTGGGGCACCATCGGAATCTTTGTTAACGGAATATCGGCCCTGGGTGTTTCGTCTCAGAGCATGGCGGCCTTTCGCCTGTTGTCGGGTGCTGTCTTAATGGCTCCGGTCTTGGCATTTATGGGTTGCCAGGGAGGTGCTCGTGAGGGAAAAGCCTCGGGTGCCATGGCACTGTTCAAGGCAAGTCCTAAAGAGCTTGTTCCCTGCGCGCTTCTTGGCATTATCGGCCTCGCCACCGCTAACACGCTTTATTACGAGTGCATGGGCGAGGTGGGCATGTCCACGGCCTCGGTGCTGCTTTACACCTCGCCGGTGTTTGGCGTCGTGCTCGGCCGCGTGCTTTATCGCGAGGACGTGACCCCCAACAAGCTCGTCGCCATCGTCTTTAACATTGTGGGTTGCGTGCTCGCGGTGACGAGCGGCGACCTGTCCGGTTTCCATTTCTCGGCTTGGGGCGTCGTGTCGGGTGTGATCGCCGGGCTTTGCGGTGCGCTACTGGCTGTGTTTAGCCGTATGGCTACCAAGACGCTGCATCCGCTGGCGGTGACGTTTTGGGGCTTTGTCTTTGGCGGATGCTTTATGGCAGTGCTTTCGGCTCCGTGGTCCGATGTGGCCGCGGCAATGTCCCCGCAGCTCATTCTGCTGTTCGCGGGCTTTGGCTTTATTCCGACGGCTCTTGCGTACATCTTCTATATGCAGGGCCTTTCGATGGATCTTGAGACGTCGAAGGTGCCGGTCGTGGCTTCGTTTGAAACCGTTGCGACCGTTCTGGTCGGTATTGGCATCTATGCCGAGCCCGCCGGCGCGATCAAGGTCCTGGGCATCGTGCTGGTGCTCGCGTCCATCCTGATCATGAACACTAACTTCTCCAAGCTGCGCAACAGTGCCTTTGTCGGCCATATCGTTGAGAGCATGACCTTTAAGCCCAACGCGTGGTGGACGGAGAAATCGCAGGACATGGATCTGTTCCGCGAGCGCACCGGCATCGCGCTGGAACCCACCGTACAGGAAAGCCCCTGGTACTTCGTGCGATAGGGGATTGCGCGCAGGGTCTGACCTGGGGTTATCCAGCTAGCGCCGGCCTACCTAGCCAAACGTTTCGAGTACGTTAAACCCGTCAACGGTCGATTTTCACCCGCGAACGGTCTTTATACTAATTAGCAATATAAGCAACGTATAAGACGTTATAATGACCATAACGAAAAGGAGGAGGCAAGATGAATCAGATCATTCTCGCATCTCATGGCGGCCTGGCCGCAGGCGCCAAAGACACGCTCGAGATGGTTCTCGGCGACGTGTCGAACGTCCACGTCGTGTCGCTTGCTCGTGACGACAAGGAGCCCATCACCAATAAGGTTGAGGCTATGATCGCCACGTTCAACGCGGACGACACCGTCTATGTTCTGACCGATATGCTCGGCAGCTCGGTCAACAACAACATGGTCGAGCTTTCCAAGAACGGCACGAAGTTCACGGTTGTCAGCGGTTTCAACATCCCGCTGGCGCTCACGCTCGCTATGAGCCCCGTCCCCGTCAAGGGTGCCGAGCTCGCAGCCCTCATCAACGAGGCCCGCACCGGTCTGACCAACCCCAACGCACCGGTCGAGGCTGCCGCGGCTCCCGCCAAGAAGGCCAAGGCGTCCCGTCACAGCTCCGGTCCCGCCAAGATCGTCCTCGCACGTCTTGACTACCGTCTGCTGCACGGCCAGGTCGTCTTTACCTGGACCACCAAGGTTCAGGCCGAGCGCATCATCGTCGTCGACAACGCCGCCGCCAACGATGACATCAAGAAGGGCGCTCTTAAGCTGGCCAAGCCCCAGGGCGTGCGCCTGAACGTCTTCACCGTCGAGCGTGCCCTCGCCAAGATGGACAAGCTCAACACCCTCGGCGAGCGCGTCATGTTCGTCTTTGGCAACACTGCCGAGATGCTGCAGTTCTGCCAGGGCTACAAGCTCGACGCCATCAACCTGGGCGCCACCGCCAACCACGACGGTGCCGATCAGGTCGGCGGCAAGGACAGCTCCGTCTTCCTCGACGCCAACCAGAAGGCCGACGTCAACCAACTGCTCGACATGGGCATCAAGCTCTACGTCCAGCAGACCCCTACGTATCAGAGCGTCGACATCGACGCCAAGCTGTAATCAACCAGGCTTTTGCCTGACTGAAAGGAGAAGGGTATGAATACGTTCATCAGTGCGGTGCTCGTCGGCCTCGTCGGCGTGTTCTGCATGTGGGACTCCCGCCTGCTCGGTCGTCTTAACTTCGAGCAGCCCCTCGTTGGCGCTACGCTCGTCGGTCTGCTGCTGGGCGATGTGCCCACCGGCCTTGCCGTCGGTGCCGCCGTCGAGCTCGTGTCCATGGGCCTGGTGCAGGTCGGCGCCGCCGTTCCGCCCGATATGGTCCTGGGCGGCATCGTGGCCGCTGCCTTTGCGTGCCTGACCGATGCTTCCGCCGAGACCGCCATGACGATCGCCATCCCGGTCGCCGTCCTGGGTCAGCTCCTCGGCATCGTGTTCCGTTCCATCATCGCCGCCCTCACCCATGTGGCAGATAGCGCGATCGATAACGGAAAGTTCAAGACCGCCTACCGCATGCACATCTGCGCCGGCTCCGGTCTGTACGCCGTCATGTACTTCCTGCCGATCTTCCTCGCCGTCTTTGTTGGCACCGACCTGGTTCAGGCCATCGTCAACATGGTTCCCGAGTGGCTGTCCACTGGTCTTAACGTTTCGACCAAGATCATGACCGCCTACGGCTTGGCCCTGCTGCTCACCATGATGATCAAGAAGGGTATGACTCCGTTCCTGTTCATCGGTTTCCTGCTCGCCGCTTACCTCAACCTGTCCGTCATCGCGGTCGCTCTGATCGGTGTGTGCCTGGCTGTCGTCTTCATGGGCTTCAAGTTCAACGGTTCCCATGCAGCCGCCGGTGTCGATTCCGACTACGATCCGCTCGAAGACGACGAAGACTAAGGAGGAACACACTATGGCAACCGCAACCAAGGACGTGTCCCTGAACAAGAAGGTCAGCCAGTTCTTCTGGCGCTCCTGGGCCATCCAGGCCTCTTGGAACTACGAGCGTCAGATGAACATGGGCTTCCTCTACGGTATGGTTCCCACGCTCGATCGCCTCTACCCGGACGAGTCCGACCCCAAGCAGCTCGCTGCTAAGAAAGAGGCTTACCACCGTCACATGGCGTTCTACAACTGCACCCCGCAGACGAGCGCCTTTATCCTGGGCCTCACCGCCTCCATGGAGGAGGAGTACGCCAAGGATCCCGAGAACTTCGATCCCGATTCGATCAACGCGGTCAAGACCTCCCTCATGGGTCCGCTTTCCGGCATCGGTGACTCCTTCTTCCAGGGTACCATCCGCGTTATCGCTTTTGGCCTGGGCGTTCAGCTGGCTCAGCAGGGCTCCATCATGGGCCCGATCCTGGCCATGCTCATCTCCATCGTCCCCTCTGTGCTGATCACTTGGTTCGCAGCCAAGATGGGCTATCAGGGCGGCCACGAGTACCTGAGCAAGCTTCAGGGCGGCGACCTCATGGAGAAGCTCATGTATGTCTGCGGCATCGTGGGCCTTATGTCCGTGGGCGGCATGATCGCTACGCTGATCGGCGCCACCACCCCGCTGCAGTTCGCTGAGGGCACCGTCGTTATCCAGGACATCCTGGACGGCATGATGCCCCAGATGATCTCCCTTGGCCTCACCGGCCTTATGTACTGGCTCATCAAGAAGAACGTCAACACCGGTTGGCTTCTCGTGATCGCCATCGTGGGCGGCATCGCCCTCTCCGCGGCCGGCATTCTGGCCTAGTCGCGACCAAGCGCCTAACCGCTTTCCCCCGGGGGCCTGCCTGGCATCCCATACCCCAGGCAGGCTTCCATCCCCAAAATGCGACAATGGGACAGTCCCCTTGTCGCATCCTCAACGGACCGGCGACTCGGTCCAAACCACGGTAACCCTGCGAGCGCCCGGCAATGTGGCGCCGCAAAAATCGAAAGGAATGTGTCAGATGTACGAGATCGACCTTAACCTCCCTAAGCAGATCGTCGCTGACGTCCTGTCCAACCACGAGATCCACAGTGTCGCCTTCGTCGGCTGCGGTGCTTCCATGTCCGACCTGTACCCCGCCAAGTACTTCCTGGCCAACAACACTGACAAGCTGAACGTTCAGATCTTCACCGCTAACGAGTTCAACTACGACACGCCTTCCTGGGTCAACGAGCACACCTTCGTGATCACCTGCTCCCTCGGTGGCTCCACGCCCGAGACCGTCGAGGCCAACAAGACCGCCAAGAAGCACAACTGCCCGGTCGTCTCCCTCACCAACAAGGCTGGCTCCGCTCTGACCGTCGACGCTGACTACGTCATCGTTCACGGCTTCCACGCCAACTTCGCTGCCAAGTGCGAGAAGCCCGGCTATGCCATCGCTCTTGCTCTCGAGATCCTTCAGCAGACCGAGGGCTATGACAAGTACGACGACATGATCACCGGCCTCACCAACGTCTTCGATCTCTGCGAGAACGCTGCTCAGTCCTGCAAGAAGCTCGCCAAGAAGTTCGCTGAGGACTTCAAGGACGACAAGATGATTTACTTCATGGCCTCTGGTGCCTCCGAGAAGATGGCTTACTCTCACGCCGCCTTCCTGTTCACCGAGATGCAGTGGATCGACGCCGCCGCCTACAACACCGGCGAGTACTTCCACGGCCCGTTCGAGGTTTCCACCGAGGGCAAGCCCTACGTCTTCTTCATGTCCGATGGCGCTACCCGTCCGATGGACGCCCGCGCCCTCACCTTCCTTGAGCGCATGGGCGCCAAGGTCGCTCTGATCGACTCCAAGGACTACGGCCTGGCTGACGCCGTGCCCGCGAGCGTCGTCACCTACTTCAACCCGCTGCTGCACCTCGCCGTTATGCGCGAGTACGGCAACCAGATCGCCGAGGCCCGTCAGCATCCGCTGACCATGCGTCGCTACATGTGGAAGCTTTCCTACTAATCACAAGTAAGTAGACCTTACGGGTTGATTGAGAGGGGATGGGGTTTGCGCCCCATCCCCTTTTTTGCTCTGGGGAGGGCGTGTCTGTCGCGTCGCAAATCCCAGATAAAACCTACCAAAATAAACCTGTCCCTTTTTGGCAGGTGGGAGGAGATGCGTATGATCAAGGCAGTGCTGTTTGACATGGACGGCGTGCTGGTCGATACCGAGTGGTTCTACAACCGTCGTCGCGTGGCGTTTATGGAGGAGAAGGGCTTTCACTTTGACGAGATCCCCGATCTTTCGGGGTCTAACGAGCCCGCCATTTGGAAGTCGCTGGTACCTGACGATGTTGAGCTGCGCGAGCGCCTGCGCGTGGAGTACAAGCAGGTCTACAGCCCAGACCATCCCGTTCCGTATGCCGAGCTGCTCAACGAGCAGACGGAGCCGGTGATGCGCAAGCTGCACGAGCGCGGCGTGAAGTGTGCCATCGCGAGCTCGTCCTATCGTGAGTTGATCGACGAGCTGGTGGAGATTGCCGGTATCGCCGACGTGCTGGACTACACCATCAGCGGTCACGAGTGCAGTGCGTTTAAGCCCGACCCCGAGATTTACCTGCGTGCCATGGAGGCGTTGGGGGCGGAGCCTGCCGAGTGCCTGGTTATCGAGGACTCGCCTTTGGGCATCGAGGCCGGCAAGCGTTCCGGCGCCCGCGTCCTGGCACTGCGTCCGCACGAGGGCGTCAACCTCGATCAATCGCGAGCCGATGCCGTTATTGATAATCTGACCGACATTTTGGCCGCTTTGTAGTGTCAATCCGCCGCGAGAAGCACGGGTTCAAGCGTTTTTTGCGGTGGACTGGCTCCATTTGGTTTCGATTTTGATCCGTTTGGCTTCGATTCGGACTAAGTGAGTAGACCTTTTGGCGCAGGCCGAGCACAATGCATATCTTCCTTTGTAAAACCGCAGGTCACAGGGGTGGCGGTTTTGGGTGTGCTCTGCAGGTCGCGTAAAGTCTACTCACTTGTAATTTGGGCCTTTGGTCGTGGGGTTGCTGGTCCCGCTTTGGTTGTCGGGAGAGGGTGAATTGAAGCGCCCCCGCACGCTCCATGCTACAATCGCGGACATATCCCACAACTACATCTGCCTTCGAAAGGAGCCTGCGTGGCGAACGCCATCGATCAGCTCACGGACCGAGTGCTCGTGCTCGGCCGCCTCACCATCGTCCGCCGCGCCATTACTGCTGTGGCGGTCACCATTTCCGCCGTTCTCCAGACATTTCTGATCCAGGCGTTCATTCAGCCCGCCGACCTGCTTCCGAGCGGTCTCACCGGCGTCGCGGTCCTGCTCGATCGCGTTACCTCGCTGGGCGGCGTTCACATCGACATCTCGCTCGGCATGCTTGCGCTCAACATTCCCGTGGCGCTCCTATGCTGGAGCGGCATTAGCAAGCGCTTCGTCATCTTCTCGATGATGCAGGTCGTGCTCTCGTCGCTGTTCCTCAACATCTTTCACTTCGCCCCGTTTTTGGGCGACAAGATTATGCTCATCATTTTTGGCGGCGTGGTCTCGGGTCTGGGCGCTGCCATCGCGCTTAAATCCGGCGCATCCACCGGCGGCACCGACTTTATCGCGCTGTGGGTTTCCAACCACACGGGCAAGACCATCTGGGGCGTCATCTTTGGTTTCAACTGCTTTATCCTGGCGATCTTTGGCTTTATGTTTGGCTGGGACAAGGCGGCGTATTCCATCGTGTTCCAGTTTATTTCGACCAAGACCATCGACAGTTTCTATCGTCGCTACGATCGCGTGACGCTGCAGATTACGACGCGCAAGGCAGACGAGGTCATGACTGCCTACGTAAACCATTTTCAGCACGGCATTAGCTGCGCCGAGGTCGTCGGCGGATACAGCCGCGAAAAGATGTACCTGCTGAACACCGTTGTTTCGACCTACGAGAGCCAGGACATTATCAAGTTGGTGTGCGACGTTGATCCCGGCGCCGTGATCAACGTGTTCCACACGCTCAACTTTGTGGGCGGCTGGTGGGGCGGTCATGTCGACGAGCCCATGCCCACGGCCGTTCCCGATCCCGACAAGCCCGCACGCATGGCCAGCAGGCAGGCGCGCCTCAGCGAACAGGACAGCCTGCAGCAGGACGACGGCAAGTAGGGTATTGGCATTTTGCCGGTCCTGCGCAACCCATCCGAACGAGCCCCCCGAAAGCCCCGTTGCTTTCGAGGGCTCTCGTTTGCCCAGATAAAACCTACCAAAATGAAGCTGTCGCTTTTTGGTAGGGAGGGTGTATCGTTTTATCAATATGAGGTAACATGAAACTAGACGTTATATACGTATTAGAAATTTAGCTATTTTGATAAGAGTGATCAGATATGCCTGCGCCCAAAAATGCACCGCTTTACCAGCAGATTTATGACGAAATCAAGGATGCGATCGAGAAAGGTGTTTATGCACCCAAGGAGCGTATTCCGTCCGAGCTTGAACTAGCCGAGCAGTACGAGGTGAGCCGTATTACGGTGCGCCGCGCTGTCGAGGAGCTGTGCTCCGATGGTTACCTGGTTAAGCAGCAGGGCCGCGGCACCTTTGTCTCCACGCCGCACATCAACCGCCAGTTTCACGCCTCGACGCTGCAGACGTTTACCGCGCTGTGTGCCGGCAACGGCATGAAGGCCGGTGCGCACGTGATCGATCGCCAGATCGTTCCGGCGCGCCAAAACGAGATGGAGTTCTTTGGCCTGCAGAAGGATGCGCTGCTGCTGCATATCAAGCGCGTGCGTACGGCCGACGGCGAGCCCATCTTTGAGGAGAACATCTTTGTGCCGTTTGACGCCTACCGTGAGCTGTTGACGGCCGATCTTGAGGACAAGTCGATTTTTGCCGAGGTCGAGCGTGTTGGCGGAACGCCGATTGTCTCGGTTGGCTACCGTACGGTCGAGGCCGTTCGAGCTAACGCCGAGCAGGCGGCCGAGCTGGGCATTGCTCCGCACGATCCGCTGCTCAACCTGCGTGCCGGCTTTACCGGTCCCGATGACGAGCCGGTTTTGATGGGTAAGCAGTACTACGTGGGATCGCGCTACGTTATGGTGATGTAGGGTTGGTTCCGCCGTTCTAACGAACGGCGGATCGGTCGACGCTGCAAGCCCGCCAGAGCGGCAATCTGCCTTTCAACTTCGGCGGCATGATCAGAAGATCAATGCCGCCTTGTTTCAAGGCACCTTGCTCGCTCTGGCGGGCTTTCGCTGTCGTTGCCAAAACATCGGCGTTGCCATGGCCCGGATGCGGCACTTGGGGACGTTCCTTTTCTGCCGGCATCTGGGGACATTCCTTAGTCATTGGGGACGCTCTTAAACGACTAATCTGGGCGGCGGCCGTGTGCTGCTGTCCGCGTGGCGGCGTATAATCGGCGGCAGATGACTTGGACGTTAGGAAACCATGACCGATAGCATGCAGCAGATGGCGCTTGACACGCTCGGCGCCTATTTTGGCTACACCTCGTTTCGCCCGGGGCAGGACCGCATGGTGGATGCGATTCTTGCAGGCCGCGATGCGCTGGGTGTTATGCCCACGGGCGCCGGCAAGTCCATTTGCTACCAGGTGCCCGCGCTCATGCTGCCCGGCATCACCTTTGTGGTGAGTCCGCTGCTGTCGCTTATGGAGGACCAGACCCGTGCGTTGCTCGCGGCGGGTGCGCGACCCAGCTATCTCAACTCCAGCCTTACCCCGGCCCAGCAAAACACCGTGCTCAAGCGGGCGCGCGAGGGCCGCTATCAGCTTATGTACGTGGCGCCCGAGCGCCTGCTCGAGCCGCGCTTTTTAGCCTTTGCGCAGGAGGCCGCGGCGGACGGCGGCATTGGCGTGCCGCTCGTGGCCATTGACGAGGCCCACTGCGTGAGCCAATGGGGCCAGGATTTCCGCCCCGCCTACCTGCAGATTCGCGAGTTTATCGATTCGTTGCCGCGGCGCCCGATCGTGGCGGCGTTTACCGCCACGGCGACCGAGCGCGTGCGTGCGGACATTCAGCAGATGCTCGGCCTGCAAAATCCTGCGACGGTGGTGACGGGCTTCGATCGCAAGAACCTCTACTTTGGTTGCGAGGAGATGGGCGACAAGGCCAAGACTGCCTGGGTGCGCGACTACGTGATTGCGCATTCGAGCGAGAGCGGCATCGTGTATTGCTCGACTCGCAAGACGGTCGATGCGCTGGCGGGCGAGCTTGCCGAGGCGTTGGGACCCAGCGGCATTCGCGTGGGCCGTTACCATGCCGGCATGGGCAACGACGCCCGCCGCCAGAGCCAGCGTGCCTTTATCGACGACGACATCCAGGTGATGGTTGCCACCAACGCCTTTGGCATGGGCATCGACAAGCCCAACGTGCGTTACGTGATTCACAACAACGTGCCCGAGAGCATCGAGGCTTACTACCAAGAGGCGGGCCGCGCCGGCCGAGATGGCGACCCGGCCAGCTGCCATCTGCTGTGGAACGGCAACGATTTCCGTATGCGCCGCTTTTTGATCGACCGTGGCGATGCGGCCGACGAGGCGCTTGACGACGAGCAGCGCGCGTGGGCGCTCCAGAACCGTTATCGCCTGCTCAGCCAGATGGAGGGCTACTGCAATACCACCGGCTGTCTGCGCGAATACATGCTGCGCTACTTTGGCGACGAGGCCGCGGCCGAGCATGCGGCTGCGGCCGGTGCGGGCAGCGCCGCCACGGACGATGCCGAGGGCTGCGGCAGCTGCAGCAACTGTCTCACGCAGTTCGAGGTTGAGGACGTCACCGATATGGCCCGCGCCGCCGTGCGCTATGTGGCCACGCGACCCATGCGCTTTGGCAAGTCGCTGATCGCCGACGTGCTCCACGGCGGCAACACCGAGCGCATTCGCCAGATGCATCTGGACGAGGACCGCGGCTACGGTGAGCTGTCGAGCGAATCGGTCGGGCGCATCAAGGACATCATCGGGCAGCTGTGCGGTCGCGGTTATTTGGCCACCTCGCAGGGGCAGTACCCGGTCGTGGGACTGGGTCCGCGTGCCGGCGAGGTCGAGGACGAGGCGTTCGTCTTTACCGTTAAGCGTCGCGCGTCCAAGCGCAAGGCCTCGGCCCGCGCCCGCCGCGCCGTCGATCTGCTGCGCGAGGAGGCCGAGCTGGACCAGCACCCGCGCGTTGGCGACGATGCCGAGCTGTTCGAGCGCCTGCGTGCTCTCCGCAAGGAGATCTCGACCGAGCTGGAGATGGCGCCGTATATGGTCTTTTCCGACAAGGCCCTGCGCGGCCTGTGCCGCCTGCGTCCGCAGACGCGCGAGGAGCTGATCCAGGTCAACGGCATTGGCGAGAAAAAAGCCGACGCCTTTGGCGAGCAGTTTATGGCGGCGATTGAAGAATTTGAGTCCGAGCATGCGCGGGATGGGGCGTAACGATGGCATTCGACGATAAAACCGACCGCACTGACGTGCCCGCCGTGCCGCTGTACCAACAGGTCATGGATGACCTAAAGGGCGAGATCGCGCGCGGTGTGTACCCCGCCGGCTCGCGCATTCCTTCCGAGATGGAGCTCGTGAAGTACTACGGCGTGGGACGCATCACCGTGCGCCGCGCCATCGAGGAGCTGTCGCGCGCGGGGTATCTCAACCGCCAGCAGGGGAGGGGCACGTTTGTGTGCGCGCCCAAGCTCAAGCGCAAGATTGTCCAGAAGGGTGACGTTCAGAGCTTTTCCGAGGGTTGCGCTGCCAACGACATGGTGGCCGGAGCACGTCTGGTGTCACGCACGGTGGTTGCGGCGACGCGCGAGGACGCGGCGTTTTTTGGGGTGGAACCCGGCTGCGAGCTCATCGTTGTCGAGCGCGTGCGCACGGCAGACGGCGTGCCCGTCATGCTCGAGAACAACGCCTTCGTGCTGGCCGACCATCCCTATCTGCAGACGCTTGCCGACAAGGACCTCACGGACAATTCCATCTTTGCGCTCGTTGCCGAGCATTCGGGCCGCGCGCCGCTCAAATCCGACCCCTGCACCGTGGAGATTGCGCTTGCCGATGCTCAGGCAGCCCCGCTGCTGGAGGTGCCGGTCGGCGAGCCGCTCTTCTATATGGAGGCGTACTTTACCGATGCGGACGAGCGGCCCTTGCTGCTCGGACGCCAAAAGATCGTGGGCTCGCGCTACGTGTTCGACATCTAACGTCCATAGATAGAACAACATAGAACAAGTTTGGTGAAATGACTTCACGAGCGTCGTCGTGCGTGCTATAAATAGGACAACATAGAACGACCGCAGGTACGAGCTGTCGTCGTTCAAAACCGCCACACAAGGAGGAAAACCAGGATGAACGCACATGATCTGGTTCAGGAAATCATCGAGCGCAAGGGCAAGATTGAGAACGTCTTTTGGATCGCTTGCGGCGGTTCGATGATCGACCTGATGCCGGCTAACGAGCTGCTCAAGCGCGAGGCCACCACGTTTACCTCGACGGTCTACACTGCACGCGAGTTTTGCCTGATGGCCCCCAAGAGCCTTGGCGAGAAGTCGCTCGTTATTGCCTGCAGCCACAGCGGCAACACGCAGGAGGTCGTCGACGGCTGCGAGATGGCGCTGGCTGCCGGCGCCGAGGTCGTTGCCCTCACCGACTGCGAGGGCTCCAAGATCGATAACGGCAAGTGGACCACCTGGGTCTATCCGTGGGGCGAGGGCGTGTCACAGGTCGAGGTGCCGCAGGGCATCGGCGCTCTGATCGCCGCCGAGCTGCTCGACCAGCAGGAAGGCTACGAGGCACTCGCTGACATGTACGAGGGCCTCAAGCAGATGGATGCGCTGCTGCCCGCCGCCCGCGAGAAGGTCAACGCCGAGCTGGGCGATCGCTTTGCCGAGCTCTGCCAGCAGCACAAGTTCTTCTACATCCTGGGCTCCGGCCCCAACTTTAGCCAGACCTACGCCATGGCAATCTGCTCGCTCATGGAGATGCAGTGGCAGCACTGCTGCTACATCCACTCCGGCGAGTACTTCCACGGCCCGTTCGAAGCCACCGAGCCCGGCGTGTTTTACTTTGTACAGCTCGGATCGGGCGAGTGCCGCCCCATGGAGGAGCGTGCGCTCGCGTTCCTGAACACGCACACCGATACGGTCATGGTGCTCGATGCGCTCGAGTACGGCTTGGGCGAGGTGCCCGCCAGCGTACGTTCGTTCCTGGAGCCGATCTTCTTCTACGCGATGAGCTGCGAGCTGCGCGCCGCCCGCGGCAAGGTGTTTGACCACAGCCCAGAGGTTCGTCGCTACATGGGCATCGAGCAGTACTAGGTACCGGGAATAGTATTCACCTTCGATTCGCAAGTGAACAGCGCGAGTCAAAAAAGCGGGCTGCGCCGGGGATTTCCGGCGCGGCCCGCTTGGTATTGCGCTTAGATTCGCGAGGTGTCGCGGTAACCGACGCTTACTTTGCGTCGTAGGCCTCGGCGTCCCACCAGTCGAGCTGGGCGATGTTGTCGCGGATGTGCTGGCAGCTCTTGTGGAAGCCCTCGAGCTCGTACTCGGACAGGTCGAGCGTATAGACCTCCTCGACGCCCTCGGCGCCGATCACGCACGGCAGGGAGGTGAAGATGCCCTCTTCGCCATACTGGCCGGTCATGAGCGTGGAGGCCGAAAGCACAGCGTGCTCGTTGTGAAGCACGGCGGCACAGACGCGCGCGGCGGAGTTGGCGACGGCGTACTCGGTGCACTGCTTGCCCTGGTAGGTCACATAGCCGCCCTTGCGCGCGAGCTCCTCGACCTCCATGTGGTCGAAGGCGTACTTGTCGGGGTTCTCGGCCTGAAGCTCGGTGAGGCTCTTGCCGGCGATGGTTGCGGCCTTAAAGGCGGCCAGCTGGCTAAAGCCGTGCTCGCCGATCATATAGGCGTCGATGGACTTGGGGCTCACGCCGACCTTTTTGGAGATCTCGGTGCGCAGGCGTGCGGAATCCAGGCCGCAGCCCGAGCCGATGATCTTCTTGGGATCGTAGCCGGTCAGATGCCACAGCTCGGTGCACACGACGTCGCAGGGGTTGGAGATGCTCACGAAGATACCGTCGAAGCCGGCATCGACGATGCGCTTGGCAAAGGTGCGGGCGGCGTCGGTGGTAAAGAACAGCTCGCCGTCTCGATTGCCGGCGGCCAGCGCGACCTTGCCGGCGGCGTTGACGATGACGTCGCAGCAGGCCAGCTCCTCGTAGTGGTCGTAGCAGTTGACGATCTTGGTATTGTACGGGACAAACGAAAGAGAGTCGCGCAGGTCCTGGACCTCGGACGTCACCTTGGCCTCGTTGATATCGCACAGGTACAGCTCATCGGCAATGCCCTGCATGAGCAGGCTATTGGCGACATGTGCTCCTACGTGGCCCTGGCCGACCACACCGATCTTACGCGTCTGGTACATATATGTATCCTTTCGGCCGAGTTTTTCGCGTCGAACCATTGTAGCGTCCTGCTGCCACTTTGCTAGGCTAAAGCGCCATAGATTTTTGGGCATGCCTTAATCTCTACTTTTGGAGTGATTTGGGCCGCTGACGGCATCGCCGGGCGATGTACTCGCGCGGATGGGGCCGGTCGTTGTACCATAACTGCAACTGACTCGTAAGGAGCATTCATGCCCATTCGCATCCCCGACGCCCTCCCTGCCGCCGCGCAGCTCGAGAGCGAGAACATCTTTGTCATGACCGAGTACCGCGCGCTGCACCAGGACATCCGTCCGCTGCGCGTGCTCATCCTCAACCTCATGCCCACCAAAATCGCTACCGAGACGCAGATCATGCGCAAGCTCTCCAACACGCCGCTGCAGGTGGAGGTGGACCTGCTGCGCACGAAAACGCACGAGGCCACGCACGTGAGCGCCGGCCACCTGGAGACGTTCTACCGCACGTTCGACGACATCCGCGACATCCACTACGACGGCCTGATCATCACGGGCGCGCCGGTGGAGCAGATGCCGTTCGAGGAGGTCGACTACTGGCCCGAGCTCTGCCAGATCATGGATTGGTCCACCACGCACGTGCACTCTACGCTGCACATTTGTTGGGGCGCGCAGGCCGGCCTGTACCATCATTACGGTATCCAGAAGTACGACCTACCGGCAAAGGCGAGCGGCGTGTTCGAGCATTATCTGGTGAAGCCGCAAAGCCCGCTGGTCCGCGGCTTTGACGACCGTTTCTATGCCGTGCATTCGCGCAACACCGATGTGCGCCGCGAGGACGTGGAGGCCGAGCCGCAGCTTGAGGTTGTGGCCGTGTCTGACGAGGTTGGCCTGTACATCGTCAAGTCGACCGACAGCCGTCGCTTCTTTGTATTTGGCCACCCCGAGTACGATACCGACACGCTGCGCCTGGAGTACGAGCGCGACGTGAAGCGCGGCCTCAACCCTCAGGTGCCGGCGCATTACTTCCCGGGCGACGACCCCTCCGTCGATCCGCGCAACGTCTGGCGCAGCCAAGCTCAGCTGTTCTACACCAACTGGCTCAACTACTACGTCTACCAGACCACGCCCTACGACCTGGCCCGCGCCGGCGAGGAGCACTAGGCTGCGATGGTACTGCTGTAGCCGTGGCCGATATGGCAGCGATTAGGCGCTGATGATGTGGGGTAGTGGCAGGTCGTGAGCGTCGGTGGGAACGCGGTCGACACGCTGCTCGTCAAAGGCGATGCCGATGATTTGGCATGCGGGCGAGAGCATGGGCAGGTAGCGGTCGTAGCAACCGCCGCCGTAGCCCAGGCGCGCGCCGGTTTGGTCGAAGGCCACGAGCGGCACGACGATCATGTCGAGAGCTTCGGCAGGCACGATAGGGAAGTGGTTGCTGTCGATGTCCGTGGCCGCAAAGGCCCGCGTAGGGTGGGCGATAAACGGAACCGCGGACGCATCGTCGGCGGCAACTGCCCGCATACACATGCGCTGGCCACAAGCTGCGGCATCAATTGCCGAGAGCATGCACGGATAGGCTACGCGCCAGCCGCGCACGGCGGCCGCAGCGGCAAACGCGGCAGGGTCTGCCTCGGAACCCATCGCGGCATAGACGGCAACGGTGCGCGGCGCCGCGGCATCCAAGCGGCCCAGCAGCTCAACCAGCCGCGCACAGATATCAGCAGACTTCGCCGCCCGTACATCCAAATCGAGATCGTCGCGCCGAGCAATCATTGCCCGCCGCAACTCAGCCTTGTCCATCCCAGCCTCCTCTAGCAAACCTGCCAAAAAGGGACAGGTTTATTTTGGCGGGTTTTATCTGGGCAAACGTCGAAGCCGCCACAAAGGCGCCCTGTGTGGCGGCTTCGACTCGACGTTGGCTTCACAGCGCCGCAGCGATCGCTTCAGTCACAAACTTATTGAGTGACTCACCCTTCTTTGCCGCTGCCAGCGCTGCTTGCTTGTGGAGCTCAGAGCCCGTTCTTACGTTGAACGAGCCCTTAAAAGCCCGCTCGGGTTCCTTGCCCTTCTCGGCGCAAAACTCAAGGTAATCGTCGACGGCGTCGTGGAAGCATTGCTCCACTTCTTCAGCCGTGGAGCCTTCAAATACGATTGCGTCCCTAATGCCGGCGACCATACCTGTTAGCACATGCTGTTCGGCATTGAACTCGACCGGGGCGAAATAACCTTTGTATGCCAAAACGTTACTCATGACTACCTCCGACATCTTGCAGAAAGCGAACGATGTTTCGAATGGTCCCCGCTGTCAATTCGTCAGATGGATGAGGCGCGTGCATTACGAACATCCTGCCATCTGATGGCCTGTAGAAGCGAACGCGCGATCCGGATGTCTTGCCTTTGCTGTCCATTTCAAAGCCATATGAAGCCATGACTTTTAAAAAATCCGCATACCGATAAGTTGAAGGGCAGCTAAACAGTTGGGCGATGAGTTTATCGGATCGAGTCATCCCGCCTCACATTCTGCAACTATATTCTAGTTGCAATTTCAGGTCGTTGCAAGCACCTCTACTATAGAACATGTGTGCGTATAGAACAAGTGTTCGAATCACCACTGAGAATGGGGACAGGCATCTTTGTGGTGGTCTGTGCTGTGGAGTGGGCGTCTGCGGCAGTTCGTCTCGATCTGTAACAGTAACTCGGCAAAATTGGACCTAGATGTTACAGATTGAGACAAAGGGCCGGCGTCATCCGGAAACGTCTCGATTTGTAACATCTGGAGCCAATATTGCCGCCTTAGCGTTACAGATCGAGACAAATCGGCAGACTGCGGCAAAAGAAAAAGGTAGATTTTCGGTCATGTCCCAAAAATCTACCTTTGTGCGTTAGCCCAACAGGTCGACTACGGTGAAGCCGGCGTTGCTCTTGGCGATGACGTCTCGGCCGCCAAAGACGCAGGTGGGCGACGCGGCTGCGATGCGCGTCACATCGGCGCCGAGCGAGCGCAGCTCACCGGGTGTGGCCGCAAGCATCTGGGCGCGGCGCTCCTCGCGGGCGTGCGGATCGAGTCCAGCCAGGTAGGTCGTGTTGCGGCGTTTGGTGAGCGCGTACGGCTTCACGGGCGCGTCCATGCCGCTCACGCAGCTCACGATAAAGCCCTCAAAGGCGGCCTCGTCGGGCTCAAAGCTGCCAAGCCATGCGCCCGCGCGTTCCACGCGCTCAATCGAAGGATCGACCGCCGGGTCGCGGTAGGTGTAGAACGCCGTCTGGCGCTCGCCGGCAGCGCGGAATCCGCAGCCGTACGCACCGCCCTTCACGCGGATCTCGTTCCACAGGTAGTCGTAGGAGAGCGCGTTGGCAGCCACGGCCCAAGCGCCCGTCACGTCGATGCCCAGGCGACGCGGGTCGCACGCGCGCGCCGCAAAGCAGATGTCGCTGGGGATGACAAAAGCCTCGTGACGGTCGCGCGGCGCCGGCACCACGAGCGCGTCGCGGCCGGCATCGGCGCCGTCGCCCGCGCCAAGCCTCAGGTCGCCCGCGGCATCCCAGTACGCGTTAAAGTCCTCGTCGCTGCCGGTAAAGCTCGCCATGCAGCCATCGGCCACAAAGATGCGGTCTGCCAGCGCGGCAAGCTTGGCGCGCAGGTCGTCCAGTCGCTCGTCAAAGTGCTCGAGCAGATTGCGCAGGAACAGGTAGAAGTCCACGCCCGAAAGCTGCTCGCGCACCACGGCCGAAGGCGAGCTGTAGCTCATCGCGCGACCGAGCGCCGCCGAGTGGCCGTTGTTGATAAAGCCCTGCTCAAGCCCAATGCGAATCTGCGTGAGCACGTCGCGCACGCGGTCGGCGTCGGCGTCTGCCAAAAGCGTGCTCGACCATACCTCGCGCGGCAGACTCGCCAGCGCGTCGATCTTCTCGGACAGGGCGCCGGCGCTCACCAGCAGGTAGGGGCGCACGCCGTCCACTTCGGGCTGCGTCATGACTTCGGTCGTAAAGCTCAAAAAGCCGAGCTTGCCAGCGAGCAAGTTGTCGAGTTCCTCGGCCGAGTGCTCGCGCGTGGGCAGCTGCTTAAACAGGCGGCAGAGTAGCGTCACATAGGGCAGGTCCTCAAACGCGACGCAGCTCAGGTCGAAATACTGCATGGCGTAGGCCAGACGGTTGGTGGGGATGCCGTGGCGCAGGCAGGGGATGGGCGCGGTCGTGTCCACGATCAGCGGCGGCTCGGGGCGCGCCTCGCCAATGTCGGACACGCGCAGGCGCGGCAGCGTGGCCTTGGCCTCGGGTGTGTCTTCCGCCTCCTGCGCGGTGCGCAGCGCAGCCGTGCGCTCGACCACGTCGGCCAGCTCGGCATCGGTCATGGCGTCGCGCTCGGCAGCCAGCTCGGCAGCTTCGGCGCCCTCCGAACCCTCGGCGGCGTCCACCGGCACCAGCTCGACCAGCGCCATGTGATCGTTCTGCAGCACCAGCTCGCGCAGCAGGTCCTCAAAATAGCTGCCGTCCAGCTCGCTACGCAGCTCCTCGTACACCGGGCCGTACTTGAGCGCCAGCGTCGCGGCGTCGTCATCGTAGAGCCACGTGCTCAGCGCGTCGCACGCAATGGCCACGCCGTCGGCGATACCGTAGTCGCGCTGGCGCAGGTCGTATTCGTTGCTGCTGATGATGGCTTCCAGGCGCTCGCGCGGAACGCCATGTTCGCATAAGTCGCGGCAGGCGTCCTGGAACACGCGGCGCAGCTCGCGCGCCACGCCGGGCTGCGCGTTTTGCAGCATGATGAGCTCGTAGGGCTGCAGGCTCTCGGCCGCCGTGTAGCTCACCACGTTGCCGCCCAGGTCGGCGGACAGAATGGCCTTCTTAACCGGCGCTTCGTTGGAGCCCAGCAGTGCTTCAAACAGGATATCCGCCGCGATCGTGCGTTTGCGGTCGAGCGCGTTGCCCAGCACCAGGCCCAGGCCCACCAGGGCGTTCTCGGGTGTGGTGGCCATCTCGACGCGCTTGTACTCGCAGGTCACGGGCGCCTGCACGCCCAGCGGATTGGGCGCCATCGTGGACGGGTCCTCGCCGGCGGCGACGGCAGCGTCCATGCGGCGGCTCGCGGCACTCGGCTGCGACAGATAGCGCTCGTCCAAAAAGGCCAGGGCGCGGTCCACGTCCAGGTCGCCGTAGAGCGTTATATAAGAGTTGGAAGGATTGTAGTGGCGCGCGTGCGTGTCCAGGAACTGCTCGTAGGTGAGCGCGGGAATCGCGCGCGGGTCGCCACCGCTCTCGTGTGCATAGGCGGTGTCGGGGTAGAGCGCGGCGTTGACGGCGTCGTCCAGCACACTCATGGGGTCGGACAGCGCACCCTTCATCTCGTTGAACACCACGCCGTTATAGCGCAGCGTGCCCTCGCGCAGGCTCGCGGAGCCGCCGTCGCCCTCGCCCTCGACGCTCTCCGGCAGGTCCAGCTCGTAGTGCCAGCCCTCCTGCTCAAAAATGGTCGGCTTGGTATAGATGGCCGGGTTGAACACCGCGTCCAGGTACACGTCCATCAGGTTGTACAGATCCTGCTCGTTGGTGGTGGCAACGGGGTAGATGGTCTTGTCGGGGTAGGTCATGGCGTTGAGAAACGTCTGCATGGAGCTCTTGATCAGGTCGACAAACGGCTCCTTGACGGGGAACTTAGCCGATCCGCACAGCACCGAGTGCTCAAGAATATGGAACACGCCGGTGGAATCGGCCGGCGGCGTCTTAAAGCCAATGGCAAAGGCCTTGTTTTCGTCGTCGCACGCCAGGTACAGCAGGCGAGCGCCCGAGGCGGTGTGGCGCAGCACGTAAGCGTCCGAGTCGAGCTCGGGCACGGTCTCACAGCGCTCGACGGCAAAGCCGTGGCAGGTGGTGCCGGGTACCAGCAGCGCGGCGGCAGCGGCGCGCGGGTCGGTTGAGGTGGTGGGCATATGCAGTCTCCTTTGACGCCCCAGCGGGGGCGAATCGAGTCGAATCCTCGAGAGTATACCCATATGGGGCCGCGGCTCTGCGGCGAACTGAAGACGATGCCAGCGGATTGGCATGGGCCCCGCGTGTCCCGCCAAATGAGCGTGGATTTTCGGACGAAATAATCCGTCGCAGGCCCAAATGCCGTCCAATTATCCACTCCCGCACACCTTTCGTCTCCAACCGTGAGATGAGAGATAGACGAGAGGCGTATACGAAAGATGGCTGTACAGCAAAGAGCCAAACAATTAATAGTGCTGTTAATAGTGCTGTTTGGTTGGTGATTGTTTTTTCAGTAAAAACACTTACGAATAAAGCAAGTTGCAAACAGCTGCCCCCTTATTTCGTGCTCATTTTTAAGGCGAGAAATTGCCGTCATATGATCGGACGAGTTACAACGATTGCGATTTAGTATTTGGCGCGGATGCGGTCGATTTCGATGAAACGCTAGTTGACCACGCGGTAGATTGCACTTTCTCCCAGACGCCCCGGCAATGCGCAATAAGCCAGATAACAAAGCGATTGCCGGTGCGTCTATCCATGGGGAATTCCGGGAAAGCTTCTGCGGACAGTCAAAAGATTCGTCGGCCCCAAGCGGATTAAAGGTATTTGCATAAGACGTCATTTAACTAGGGACGATGCATATTGAATCGTTCAATGAACTTGCACGCTGTGTCCAACAATGCCGAGTGTTGTTTTAAGGGGCTTGATGAAAGAACAGAATCAAAATGATGGAAGAGCAGGCGGCTGCCGATAAGAACTTTGACACGTCCTCGATTAACGCCATGAAGGTCGGCCTCATGGGACCGCTTTCCGGCATCGGCGATTCGTTCTACTGGGGTACGTTCCGCGTGGTCGCCGCCGGCATTGGTATTGGTATCGCTTCGACGGGCAACCCGCTCGGCCCCATCGTGTACGCACTCATCTACTCCGTGATTAACTTTGCAACGCGTATCGTCGCCGCCCATCTGGGATACGACCTGGGAACCAAGTTCCTGCAGCAGTCCGAAGAGAACAACCTTATGTCTCGCATGACGCATGCTGCCGGCGTCCTCGGAATGACCGTTATCGGCGCGATGATTGCGGCACAGGTCTCGCTGTCCACTGCTTTGACCTTTAACGTGGGTGGTTCGGAGATTGTCCTGCAGGATCTGTTCGATTCGATCTTCCCCGGTCTGCTGCCCTTGCTGGCAACGTTCGCTTGCGTTGCCCTCTATAAAAAGGGTGTCAAGACCATTTGGATTATTATTGGCATCTTCGCGATCTGCATCATCGGAACGGGTTTGGGAGTGTTCGCGGCGGCGTAATGTTGGCTGCTATGCTCGCGCGTTGGATAACTAACTGACCGTTTGAAAACGGGGCTCGGCGTAAGGCCGGCCCCGTTTTTTGTTTGAGGGATTTTCCGACCGTCCAATAGTCCAGGCTCATGCATCACTCACGTATCTCTCATCTCTCATTCGTCACTAATACGAGAGATAACTGAAAGACGAGAGATAAATATGAGAGATAACTGAGCAGCAAGGAGACAAGCAATCATGGTATTGTCTCAATACTGATTGTTCTACCAGCAAAAACATGTTTAAATGAAACAGATGGCAGACATCTTTTCTTCCATCTCTCACTTATCTCTAATATGAGAGATAGCAGAAAGATGAGAGATAATTACGAGAGATAACTGAGAGACGAAGGAAATCTATTCGTGGCATTCTCCGCCGGGCCGAGCGAAAGGACGTGCAGATGAACGAAAACGAGCTGACCGGTCTGCTTGAGTCTTTAAGGCGTATGGGCTCGGATGATCTTAACGTCGAAGTGAAGGAGAGCGCCACGACGCTTTCCCGCGATGTGTGGGAAACGGTGGGCGCATTCGCGAACACTGCCGGCGGAATCATCGTGCTCGGAGTGAGTGAGCGCGCAGGTTTTGTCCCGGTTGAGAACTTCGAGACCGAGAAAGTGCTCAACCAATTTGTGTCAGGCATGGGTGATGCGGGCGGTCGAGGAAAGCTGGCCAATCCGCCTAAATACACGATCGAGCGAGTGGAGCTTCAGGGCGTCATCGTTCTCGTCATTACGATTGAGGAGCTCGATCCGTCGAGCAAGCCCTGCTATGTCATAGAGCGGGGCGCCCAGGGCGGCAGCTACAAGCGCATCGATGACAAAGATGTCCCGCTTTCGTCGACCGAGGTTTTGGCACTGTCGTCATATGAACGGACGAGTCCTAGCGATCGCGATGCGGTGCCCGGCACGAGTGCGGGCGATCTCGACGAGTCGCTGGTCGACCGCACGATAGAGCGTGCCTATTCGTTGACGCCTCGAGCGATGCGCGGTGCGGCGGACAAGAAGACAAAGATGGAGCGTCTGAATTTCCTCGACTTCCAGGGCAATGTCACCAAGGCTGGACTCCTAGTTGTGGGCACCTACCCTCAGCAGTTCTATCCCAAGCTCTTCATTGACGTGGCTGTCCATGCGGGAACTCAGAAGGGCATGGCGGGGTCGCTGAGGTTCATGGACCGCACAATCTGTGAGGGAACGTTGGGCGAGATGATCTCGGATGCCGTCGCAGCCGTCGCCAAGAATTTGCGGCGAACCTCGACCGTCCAAGGCGTCTCGCGTGTCGACTCGCTGGAGATTCCCGAGGAGGTTCTGCGCGAGGCAATCGCCAACGCCGTAATCCATCGAGAATACGGGGATCGGTTCTGTGGACAATCGATTGCCGTCGACGTCTTTGACGATCGTGTCGAGGTGACGAATCCTGGCGGCCTTTACGGGGGAAAGACTCGCGAGAACTTGTTTGACGGCAGCTCCCGATGCCGTAACGCGACGCTCGTGAAACTCATGTCGATTGTCCCGCTGCCGGATGGCGCAGGTTCGCCGGCTGAGGGCAATGGCTCGGGCATCCCGATGATGATCGATGCCATGCGCGCGCATGGTCTGGCCGAGCCCCTGTTCTGCCCGGGGTTCGATCGGTTCAAGGTCGTACTTTACCGTTCAAAGATCGAGCCGGTCGATCATGGCGGGGGCTTAATTGTGACGGCACTCAAACACTACGGCGAGCTGGGGACGCGTGAGCTGGCAGAACGCACGGGGCTTACAATTTCCCAGGTTAGGTCGCGCGTCAACGCGCTCATTGCTCAAGGCGAGCTTGAGCCCACGGCGCCGGCGACGAGCCGCAACCGCAAGTATCGACTGTCGGAGTGCGTGGGATAGATGCGTTAGTGGACGAGGCGACCCAATAATCGACCCTCGATTGGCGTCCATTAAGGTAAAGCGGTTGTTGCCCAGTCGACGGTGATGCTAAAGACTCGGCTTACGCCGGCATGGCCCCGAACCCGTCTGTCAAGAACAGCCTAAGAACCAGCTTGATGACATTTCCCGGTTTGACTTCTGCCGCGTCAAAGACGTGGCGCTCGGCGAGCTCGCTACAGTATGCATAGATGTCGCGGATAAGGTCCGCGCCCGAGAGCGTAAACATGTAGCCTGCGTCCGAAAGCGCATTGGGCGCGGCAGGCAACTTGGCCATGTGACAGAACGTTTGCAGGTCGGGCGCCATAACGTTCTGGTAGTCGAGGTGGCCGTTGGCATCCTGCGCGGCAAGCTCCAATTGGCGCACAAAATCCAGCGCCGCCGCTAACACAAAGCTCGGCGTAGGCGCATTGACGTCCTGAGTGCTCGCCACAAGCCTGCCTGCCGCCTGCGTGACAAGCCAAGCGACCTCGCGCTGGCAACGCACGGCCTTGCGCGTAACCGGCTTGATGGACGAAGAAGAAACGCTTCCCTTAGGCGGATTCGAAACAGCCACAAGAACCTCCCATGAACGACCCGGCCCAACAAGCCCGGATGAAACACGTGCTACATCAGTATACAGGGGAGTGGGGCAGCGGGGTACAAACGCGCCAGCGGCAAACCGAGAGCATCAACGATGTGCCGATCGCGGAATGAGATCTCGTAATAATTGACTCTCGGCCATATTATTGAGGGGCATGACTCGCGTTCGTATGGTTGTAGGTGCTGGCGATGAACGACATTGACCTTGCTGTTCCGTTGATGGATGGACCAAGCTATGACCGTGCCTGCAGTCTCGTGCCTTCCGAATACGTTGAGGCATGGGAGTGGTTTCTGGGTGAGGAGCAGCGCGGCGGCGTTTGGACCAGCCTTCCGCACCACACCAAGGAAGATAGCCCTCAGTATCAGTACCGTTTGAGAATTGGCTCGGACTTCTTTCCCGTAACGCGGGATTCAGGGATCTTCTGGCCGGGCCAGGATCGGGTGAAGCAAGATCCCAATAAGATCTTTGCGCTTTCGGTCCATAACTCTAAAAAGAGCTTCTACACCGATGTGCCTCCGCTCTATTTGGATGACGGTACGTGGGTCATTAAGTATTCGGTCCAAGCGCCAGGCGCCGTTGGTTCTCGAGACCAGAATTACAACCGTAAAATGCTCAACTGCATGGAATGTGGCGTCCCAGTCGGAGTCATATTTGCAACCGAGGTGGGCTATAAGGTGCTCGGCCTTGCGTTTGTTGAGCGGTTCGAGTCCGAAAACGGATGGTTTGTTCTGCACGGTCCTGTTCATAAAGGCGGACCGGACCCTCGTTTTGCGCCCGACATGAGTTATCTGAAGCACATACCCGTCGATATTGAGTTTGCCGGACAGGGTGTGACCGACGACGAAAAGGTCCGCTATGCGTTAAGGCGCGAGCGATTGGGGCAGCAATGGTTCCGCAAGCAGCTCGTTGCCGCCTATGATGGCCGTTGCGCGGTGTCGGACTGCGGCGTCAGCGAAGCTCTGGAGGCTGCACATATCGAGAATTACTCGGGACCCAAATCGCAGGTTGCCAGCAACGGCATTCTGCTTCGGCGCGATCTTCATTCCCTATTTGATGCTCACCTGATTTCGTTTGAGCCTGTTTGCGGCGAATATCGGCTGTGCGGATCGTACCTGCTGGATAAGACCGACTACGCTTCCTTTGCGGGTGCGACGCTAAGGCAGCCGAATGAGCGTCAGTGGCGACCCGATACGGTGTTTCTTGAGGCCCATCGCATTGAGTTCGATCGCTCGGAAAAGAAGCGTGAAAAGGCGGGGCTTCTGCCGTATTAGCGTATTTGGCTTTGGCATTCTTTGACGATCGTGTTGTTTGATCGGATCGCGTGGCGATGCAATCTCGCGCCCGCCCGCCGGTGCATGCTCTTCCTGATTTGTATAGCGAGAAGGGGCATGTATGAGCTGGCGAGGCGATATTGCGATGGGGAAGTACGGAAAACTGCCGTGTGCCCTTATCGACAACAATATGTTTCCGGGCGTAGAAGTTGATTGCGGGTCGTTTGTCGTCGCCTGCCCTTGCTGCGGCTCGCAAATACCGTGTCTCGACATTCGGTTCATCGATGCACGTGACAGGTTCAGCGACGAAGTGAGGAAACGTACGGGCGTTCATATGCCGGTGTATCCGGAGAAATGCCCTGTTTGTGGCCTCGATATCGTGTACGACGCCGGCGACGAGGGATAGGTGATGCGGAGGAGTTGGCTGTGAGTGTCTTTTGCCTCTACAAATAAATCCCCTCACCGAGTTGCCTGTGGAACTCGGCGTGATGGTCGCGTGCCCAGGTAAAGAGCGCCTGGTCAAAGTCGGTACGCGCGGCCGGGACGCCAAAGACGCCGGCAACTTCGACGCGTATAAACTCCAGTACCGGCAGCTTGTTGATGGCAGTGAGGGCAAACGGGGACGAGGGCTCCTCGAACAGATAGCGGCTGCCTTGCAGCGCGCCGCAACTGGTGCACGTGTTGCCGAGCGATGGGGCTTTGGAGGCTCGCGCGCCTACGGGCTTGTAGCCACAGCGCTTAGAAAGATAGTCGCGGATCTCGCCCGGCACGCAGCCAAGAGCGGGAACAATGGCGAGCGCGTTGGCATTGGCCGTGTCGATGGCAATGTGCCCGGCCTTGTTGGGCGCGTGCGCGATGGCGATGTCCTCGCCGTCATCGGCTCGATAGGGAATGCCGAAGGCCGCGACCGAGGTCTCTTTGCGGCATTTCCAGCACTCGCGCTTGCCCAGTACTAGATATATATACGGCCCAGAGGGGTCGGATCGGCCAACGCCGGGCAGCCACTCGGCAAAGGGCTCGGGGTTGACGCCGCTGGGCACGTACCAGATCTTCTTGGTCCGGTCCCATTTGGCGCCCAACGCCTTGGCTTCTTCTTTGTGTGAAAAAGGGACATCGAGCTCGGTGCGCATGGTGGCTCCTTGGTGCTGCAGGTGTAAGTGGCTCAAGGATACCGCAGGGCGCAGACATCGCGGCGTTTTGCTGAGGAGTTGCGGCTCGGATGGGTTCGAGACGCGTTGGTCTCGGCCTCGGTGGCTATTGACGCGGTTTTGTGCATGGGCAGGGTGGTTGCTTGGGCGGTTGGAGCTGCCAGCGGATTTGGCGGCATAAAACAAAACAGCCCAGAGACATAGCCTCTGAGCTGCGAACATTTGGTGGGCGTTAGAAGATTTGAACTTCTGACCTCTTCCGTGTCAGGGAAGCGCTCTCCCCCTGAGCTAAACGCCCGATCAAGGGTGCGCAAGCGCGCAAGGGATAATATAACGGAGCCTGAACTCGGTGGCAAGAACATTTTTAAAAATCGCTTACATTGTGGAATTCGGGGTCTTGTCATATCCATTTCAAAAGAGCCTGCTGCCGCGATTTGGCTGTCGCATAATGCAAGGCCGTTGCGGTGTCGAGCTATGGAAAGACGCCTGCGGAATTGTCCTACCGATAAACGGACAAGCCTTCGGCTGGTGCCTTCGCCGTGGTAAGGTAAGCCGAATTGCTTCCAGACTGTTTCGGGGGAGTGGAATGAGCAAAGAGTGTGTCGAGCAGGTCGAAGGCGCAGGGGCTTCGGTGCCGATGACCGATATATCGAACATTGATGTGCCCGAGGGCACCGACGAGCTCAGCCGCAACACCCGTCGCGCATGGCGCGACCGCCTGAACAGCGCTTCGACGCGCAAGATGATCACGGGCGTCTTGGCTACGCTGGTGGGCGGTTCGTTTTGGGGCTTCTCGGGCACCAGCGCGAGTTTTTTGTTCGATACCTACCATGTCGATACGCTGTGGCTTATGAGCGTGCGTCAGATTCTCGCCGGCCTGCTCTTTATGGCTGTGGTTGTCACGCGCGACCGCGCACGCCTGGTCAAGCTTTGGACCACACCCGCCGATCGCAAGCAGCTGCTGCTCTTTACCGCCTTTGGCCTGCTGTTCAACCAGTTTTGCTATCTTTCGGCCGTGCGCCTGACGAACGCCGGAACCGCGACGGTGCTCCAGTGCCTGCAGCTCGTTATCATCATGGGCTACACCTGCGTGATCGATCGCCGCATGCCGCGTACTCGCGAAGTCATCGGCATTGGCCTGGCTCTGGGTGGAACCTTTTTAATCGCCACCGGCGGCGACCCCACCAGCCTGAATATCTCGCCGCTTGGCCTGGCAGCAGGTCTTATGTGTGCGGTCAGCGCCGCGTGTATGGCGGTGATTCCCGCCAAGATCCTGCCCGAATACGGCAGCCCCATCGTCACGGGCTCGGCAATGCTCACGGCGGGCGTGGTCTCGTGCGTCTTCGTGCAGCCCTGGGCGCATATGCCGGCGCTCGACGCTGCCGGCATCGAGGCGCTCGCGGTGTTCGTGGTTATCGGCTCGTTTTTTGCTTACATGCTGTATATGCAGGGCGTTAAGGACATCGGCTCGGTGCGCGCGAGCCTCATCGGAACTGTGGAGCCGGTTTCGGCGACCATCACCAGCGCCGTTATGCTGGGGACGGTGTTTTTGCCGACCGACCTTATCGGCTTTGTCATGATCATCGTGATGATGTTCCTTACGGTGTAGCTAGCGCCGCCGCCAAGACAGAAAAGGTGTTGTGCCGCATTTTCGCCAATTGATGTCCGTGTCTGGAGTTTAGCTGTCGATGCTCAAAATGCCATAAACTAGCAACGTTATGGACTTTTTCATTGCGACTCAATTGCGAGGATTTCTTTATGGCTGGTAATCACTTTAAGGGCAGCGATAGCGGCCGCCCTGCAGTTCCGCCGCGTCCGAACGGGGCTGGTAAGGCCGGCACGCCGGGCGGCGCTGGACAGGGCGGTTCCGGTAAGCGCGTGTCCCCGGGCGAGACGGCGATGTTTACCGCTCTGTACGAGCAGTCTCAAAAGGCAAAAAAGACCGGCCGTGCAAGAGGAAATGTCTTTGCGGGCGGTGCAACCTCCGCGTCGCAGCCGAGCGGGGCTCCTTCGGTACCTGCGAACAACGCAGGTGCTGCCAACGCCGCGAATGCCGCCGACAACGTTAATGCCGGCAAGGCCGGCAACAATACTCCCTCTGCCGGTGGCGCGGGGCTTACGGGTAACCTTGGCACGATTTACACCGGCGCCTCCGAGACTGGCACGTTCGCCCGCCTGGATGATAGCGGTGCCGAGTTTGCGGGCTCGGGTTCCAAGGAAGATTATTACGATTTTGGCTTGAACTACGGTAGCGACGCTTCGTCGAGTTCGACCTCTGACGGTCTGGTCCGTCATCGCCATCGCAAGGGCGAGCGCAAAAAGCGTCACACCGGCGCCATTATTGCCGCTGTGGTCGCGGTGCTTCTCGTTGCGCTTGGCGCAAGCGGCTTTATGCTGCTTAACTCGGCAAAGACCGTAAAGAGCGAAGCGAAGGAGGCTGTCGAGATCGTCGGTGGCCTTAAGGACAAGGTCACGTCGGGCGATTTTTCGACGCTGCCTGACGACGCGAAGAAGATCGATGAGCTCTGCAACAGCATGAAGGCGGAGACCTCGAGCCCGCTGTGGGCGGCGGCTTCGTTTATCCCGGTGTATGGCAGCGATATCAATGCGGCCCGCACCATGATCGACGCCCTGTCCGATGTCTCGAGCAACGCGCTGGTTCCCATGGCCGATAACCTTTCGCAGGCTACGCCCGGCAAGCTGTTCCAGGACGGCATGATTAACGTGTCCGCGCTGCAGGCGGTCGCCGATTCGCTTTCCAGCAGCTCGAAGGTGTTCAAGAGCGCCAACGAGAAGGTCCAGGGCATTGGCGATACTCATATTTCCCAGGTGACCGAGCTGGTCGATAAGGCCAAGGACGGCTTTGCCACCCTCAACGGCGCGGTTGACGCGGCGGAGAAGGTCGCCCCCGTCCTTCCCCAGATGCTCGGCGCCAACGGCCAGACGCGCAACTATCTTATGTACGCCATGAACAACGTCGAGATTCGTGCCTGCGGCGGCTTTGGCGGTTCGCAGGGCCTGATTTCGGTCACCGACGGCCAGATGTCGATTGGCGAGTTTGTTCCCCGCATTGGACTCAGTGAGGATGAGGCGGTCGAGAGCCTCGACGAAGAGGATGAGGCGCTGTTCGGCAACCACAGTAACCTGTACAACTCGGGCAATACCTATTCGCCTGATTGGCCCCGCAACTCGCAGCGTGTCGCCGCGCTGTGGAAGTCCCAGTATGGACAGGACGTTGATGGCGTCATCGGTATCGACCCGGTGTTCCTGCAGTATCTGCTGGGCCTGGTCGGTAATGTCTCGCTGCCCGACGGAACGGTTGTCGACGGCACCAACGCCGCAAAGGTCCTCATGCACGATGTGTACTGGAACTATCCGGTCGAGGAGTCGGACGGCATCTTTGCATCCGTCGCCAGCGCTGCCTTCGACAAGATCCTTGGCGGTATCGGCGATGTCGATGTTACGAAGCTTGTCAGCGCCGTTGAGCGCGGTGCCGAAGAGGGCCGTCTGATCGCGTGGATGAGAAACGATGATGAGCAGAATGCCATCAAAGAGACGGGCATTGACGCTTCGCTGCCCGATCCGGATGACCCGAGTGCCGATCCTGTTGCCGGCGTTTACTTTAACAACCTGAGCTTCTCCAAGCTCGACTGGTACCTGAACGCCGATACGCAGATTGGCCAGGGGATCAAGAACGGCGACGGCACGTGCTCCTATCGCATCACCGTTACCCTGACGAACATCATGACGCAGGAGGAGGCAGGCAAGCTGCCCGACTACGTCGCGGCGAGCGCGCCCGATGCCGCGCGCGACGATGAACGTCTGAATGTCTCATTGTTTGCCCCGACGGGCGGCAACATTACTGATCTGACCGTCGAGGGCACCCAGTTTGGTCTTGGCGTCGCTACGTGGCATGGAATCCCCTTCTATTCGGGCACCGTTGACCTGCATGCTGGCGAGACGACGACGATCACGTATACGCTGACCACGTCGGCCGAGGCGGGGGACAAGCCGCTTACGCTGCGTCAGACTCCTACATGCCAGGCGGCTCGCGACAGCGCGTCGGCGTAGGGTTTTTCTGGTAGCGCAGATAATCGAGTACCATTTTGGGGCGGACGGGCAATCTGTTCGCCCCTATTTTGTAAGGAGAGCGCATGAAGTACTTTGGCACCGACGGCTTTCGCGGCGAGGCCAACGTTGGGCTGACGGTAGAGCACGCTTATAAGATTGGCCGTTTTGTGGGCTGGTATTACGGCGCCAACCGCAGTGCTAAGGCGCGCGTGATCGTGGGCAAGGACACACGTCGCTCGAGTTATATGTTCGAGGCGGCGCTGGTGAGCGGTCTGGTCGCGAGCGGTGCGGACGCCTATATGCTGCACGTGATCCCCACGCCGGGCGTAGCGCATCAGACCGTGGAGGGCTGCTTCGATTGCGGCATCATGATCAGCGCGAGCCACAACCCGTTTTGCGATAACGGCATTAAGCTCGTCAATAGCGACGGCTTTAAGATGGACGAGGACGTACTGGAGCTCATCGAGGACTATATCGATGGCAAGAGCGAGGTGCCGCTGGCCACGGGCAACCACATCGGCGCCACGGTGGACTACATGCAGGGCCGCAACCGCTACATTGCTTCGCTCATCGCCAGCGCGAACTTTTCGCTGCAGGGCGTCAAGATCGGCATCGACTGCGCCAACGGCTCGGCTTCCTCGGTGGCCAAGCCGGTGTTTGACGCGCTGGGCGCCGACGTGCGCGTGATCAACGCCGCGCCCGATGGCTTTAACATCAACGTCGACTGCGGCCCCACGCATATGGAGCGCCTGCAGCGCCACGTGGTGGAGCAGGGTCTGGACGTGGGTTTTGCTTACGATGGCGATGCCGACCGCTGCCTGGCCGTGGATGAGCGCGGTCGCGTGGTAGACGGCGACCAGATTTTGTACGTGTGCGGCGTGTATCTGAACAAGCACGGGCGCCTCTCGGGCGGTACCGTGGTACCGACGATCGCCAGCAACTTTGGTCTGGTCAAGTCGTTGGAGCTTGCCGGCCTGAGCGCCGTGACCAGCGGCGTGGGCGACCGTCACGTGTATGCCAAGATGCGCGAGGGCGGCTACAGCCTGGGCGGCGAGCAGACGGGCCATACGATCTTTGGCGATATCGAGCGCACGGGCGACGGCATTATGACCTCGCTGCGCGTGATGGAAGTGATTCGTGCCGAGCGCGAGACGCTCTCGCAGCTCACGGCTCCGTGCAGGCTGCTGCCGCAGGCGCAGGTGGCCGTGCACGTGGCGGACAAGGACGCCGCGCTCGAGAACATGGGCGTGCAGAACGCCATCGCCGAGGCCGAGGCTGCGCTGGCGGGCGAGGGCCGCGTGCTCGTGCGCAAGAGCGGAACCGAGTCGGTGATTCGCGTTTTGGCCGAAGCCCCCGACCAAGCCGCCGCCGACGCCGCCATGAAGCGCATCGCCAACGCGCTCGAGGCTCTGTAAGGTAGTCATTGGGGACGTTCTTAAACGACTAGGTGGAAAGGGGGCGCCGCGGATTGGTTCCGCGGCGCCCCCTTTGCGTTGGCGTGTCGGTTATGCCTTACAGCTCGTAGAGCGTGGTGAACTTGTCCTGCAGGTAGCTGCAGTAGTAGCGGGCATCGAACGCCATGCCGCACGCGCCCTTGATGAGCTCCGGTGCGTCCTTGGCGCGGCCCCACTGCCAAATGTGCTCGCCCAGCCAGGCGCGGACGGGTGTCAGGTCGCCGCTCGCACAGGCGCCGGTAAGGTCGACGCCGTCGCGGCACATGGCCGGCACAAACATGGCGTCGTAGGCGCTGCCCAGCGCATAGGTGGGGAAGTAGCCAAACGAGCCGCCGCTCCAGTGCGTATCCTGTAGGCAGCCGTGCGTGTCGTCGGGAACGGGAATGCCCAGGTACTCATCCATGAAGCGGTTCCAAAGCGCGGGGATGTCCTTGGCCGTGGCCTCGCCGGCAAACAGCATGCGCTCGATCTCGTAGCGCACCATAACGTGCAGCGGATAGGTGAGCTCGTCGGCCTCGGTGCGGATCAACGACGGCTGCGCGATGTTCACGGCGCGGTAGAGCGTGTCCTCGTCGACGTCGCCGTAGACCTCGGGTGCGTGGCGGCGCAGCACCTCGAGCAGCGGTCCCATAAAGGCACGGCTGCGGCCCACGGTGTTCTCAAAGAAGCGGCTCTGGCTCTCGTGGATGCCCATGGAGGTGCCGCCCTCAAGACAGGTGCGCGCATAGGCGGGATTGACGCCCAGCTCGTACATGGTGTGTCCCGCCTCGTGGATGATGCTGTAGACATTGGAGATGCAGTCGTCCTCGTAGATGTGCGTGGCGATGCGCGCGTCGCCCACCGAGAAGCCCTCGCTAAACGGATGCTCGGTAAAGGCAAGCGTGGTGTCGTCCAGGTCCAGGCCGACGAGCCTCATCAGGTCGAAGCTCATGGCGCGCTGGGCAGCCTCGGGTACGTGGGCGTGCAAAAAGTCGGCATCGGGCTGCTGGCCGCGCTCGCCGATGGCGTGCACGAGCGGCACGACCGTCGCCTTGACCTCATCGCAAAACGCGTCGAAGCTCTTGGCAGAAAGGCCGCGCTCATACTGGTCGAGCCAAACGTCGTATGGGTCGCGCTTGGGGTCCATGAGCTCTGCCTGATGCTTAAGCTGGGCGACGATTCTATCCACATAGGGCTCAAAGCTCGCCCAGTCGTTGGCCGTCTTGGCCTTGTGCCACACGGCGTCGGCCTCGCAGGTGAGCCTGGTCCAGGCCTCGGCCTCTTCGGTGGGGATAGCGCTGGCCTCGCGTTGATCGCGGCCGAGCACGCGGATCTCATCGAGCAGCTGCGGGTCGTCTACGTGTCCGCCTGCAACCGTCTTGCGCGCTAACAAGCGTACGAGCTCAACGGACTTCTCGCTGGTCAGTAGCTTGTGATGTTCGCCGGCAAGCGTGCCCATGGCGTCGGCACGGGCGGCAGCGCCGTTGGCAGGAGCAATCGTCGCTCCATCGAACTCGGCAATCTTGAGCAGGTACTCGCGAGTCCACAGCTTGCCCTCGAGTTTGCGGAACTTTTTGACGGCCTTGTCGACTTTAGCGGCCTTGACGCCCTTGGCAGCCTTTGCCACGGCGGCCTTGGCCTTCTTATCGGGTTTCTTTCCCATGCCGTATCCTTAATCTCGCAGGCCGAGCGCCGCAGGCGGGTGCACGGCCAGTTTGCACAGCTACCTGCCTTGTACCCAGCGCGAACAAAACTGAACGCGGCGATGCGCTCGCGAAATGTGTTATCCTATAGCCCAATGCGTTGACGGAGAGGGTTTTGCCCGCCGTGTCGCCGGCAAGAGAGGGAAGGTCATGGGCTGCAAGCCTTCCTGCGGTGGCAAGGGCCAAGCGTTCACTCCCGAGCAGCGACCTCAACGGGCGCGCGGCCAGCGGCAGCGAAGCCCCAGTAGGGAAGCCGTGAGCCTCGCGACAAGGGGCGCAGAGTGGGCGCGGCGGGCCAGACATCCGCCGGGTCAAACAAGGTGGTACCGCGGAATTCAACCGTCCTTGGGCAATGTACATGCCCGAGGGCGGTTTTTTGTTACCGAACCGGGCCGCACATCCGCAGCTATCGGGTGCTAGCCGCCCCGGCAAGCGAGATGTGCGAGAGACGAAAGGGAAGACATGAGTCTGATTGATGATCTGGTCAAACTCGAGGAAGAGGCCAAGGAGCTCGTCGCCGGCGCCGACGACGCCGCCAAGCTCGAGGCCGCGCGCGTTGAGCTGCTCGGCCGCAAGGGTCGTATTACCGGCCTGATGCGCATGATGGGCAAGCTCGCCCCCGAGGATCGCCCCATGATGGGCAAGCGCGCCAACGAGATGCGCCAGCTGATCGAGGGCATGCTCGACGAGCGCACCACCGAGATGAAGGCCGCCGCCCTCAAGCACGCACTCGAGCACGAGGCCGTCGACATCACGCTGCCGGGCATCCGTCCGCAGATCGGTCACCAGCACCTGATCAAGCAGATCATCGAGGAGGCCGAGGACATCTTCTGCGGCATCGGCTACACCGTCGAGTCCGGCCCCATGGTCGATACTTCCTACTACAACTTCACTGCGCTCAACGCCCCCATGGATCACCCGAGCCGCTCGGCCCGCGATACCTTCTACGTGGTCGATAACAACCCCGGCAGCGTCGCGCACCCCGAGGCTCACGCCCATGGCGAGTCCGACGTGCTGCTGCGCACCCAGACCTCGGGCGTGCAGATCCACACCATGGAGTCGCAGAAGCCGCCCATCTACATGATCTGCCCGGGCACCGTCTACCGTCCCGATACGGCCGATGCCTGCCACCTGCCGCAGTTCAACCAGATCGAGGGCCTGGTCGTCGACGAGGGTATCACCTTTGGCGACCTGAAGGGCACGCTCGACTACTTTGTTAAGTGCATGTTTGGCGAGGACCGCAAGACGCGTTACCGCCCGCACTTCTTCCCCTTCACCGAGCCTTCCTGCGAGGTGGACGTGAGCTGCCACGTGTGCGGCGGCAAGGGCTGCAACTTCTGCAAGCACAGCGGCTGGATCGAGATCCTGGGCTGCGGCATGGTCGACCCCAACGTCCTGATCAACTGCGGCATCGACCCCGAGAAGTACACCGGCTTCGCCTTTGGTATTGGCGCTGAGCGCGTCGCGGCCCTGCGCTACGACCTGCCCGACCTGCGCACGTTGATGACTGGTGACATGCGCTTCTTGAACCAATTCTAAGTTGACCTGTCCCGGCGGCTTCCCGAGCCACCGCACCTTGCCTTTCAATCGTCGGTTGCGTACCTAAGTACGCGGCCCTCCTCTTTCAAGGCAATCTGCGGCATCTCGGAAACCCGTCTCCGTAGCTGGAGTTTTCCGTCTGTTTATTGCAGACGTTACAGATGAAAGGAGACCAGTTAGATGCGCGTTTCTTACGACTGGCTCAAGACCATGATCGATATTCCGGAGGATCCCAAGACCCTTTCGGACGAATATATCCGTACCGGCACCGAGGTCGAGGCGATCGACACCGTGGGCGAGTCCTTCGACCACGTGGTGACCGCCAAGGTGCTCACCAAGACCCCGCACCCCGATAGCGACCACATGTATGTGTGCTCGGTCGATGTGGGCGACAAGAACCTCGACGCCGACGGCAATCCCGCTCCGCTGCAGATCGTCTGCGGCGCGCAGAACTTCGAGGCCGGCGACCACATCGTCACGGCCATGATCGGCGCAGTTCTGCCCGGCGACGTCAAGATCAAGAAGAGCAAGCTTCGCGGCGTCGTGTCCATGGGCATGAACTGCTCCGCGCGCGAGCTCGGCCTGGGCGGCGACCACTCCGGCATTATGATCCTGCCCGAGGATACGCCCTGCGGCATGCCGTTTGCCGAGTATGTTGGCTCAAGCGACACCGTGCTCGACTGCGAGATCACACCCAACCGCCCCGACTGCCTGTCCATGATCGGTATGGCCCGCGAGACCGGTGCCATCTTCGATCGCGATTTCCACGTGGAGCTGCCCGCTATCAAGGCCGAGACCGGCCGCGCGACCGACGACGAGCTTTCGGTCGAGATTGCCGACGAGGGCCTGTGCGACCGCTACGTCGCCCGCATCGTGCGCAACGTGAAGGTCGGCCCCTCGCCCGACTGGATGGTCAAGCGCCTCAACGCCCTGGGCGTGCGCCCGCACAACAACATCGTCGACATCACCAACTATGTGATGATGCTCACCGGTCAGCCGCTGCACGCCTTTGACCTGGACACCTTTGCCGAGCGCGATGGCAGGCGTCGCGTGGTGGTTCGCGCCGCCCAGCAGGATGAGAAATTCACGACGCTCGACGGCGAGGAGCGCGCGCTCGACGCCGGCATGGGCCTTATCACCGACGGCGAGCGCCCCGTGGCGTTGGCCGGCGTTATGGGCGGCATGGATTCCGAGATCGAGGACGACACCGTCGACGTGATGGTCGAGAGTGCCTGCTTCAACGCCGGTCGCACCTCGCACACCAGCCGCGATCTGTCGCTGATCTCCGACGCCTCCATTCGCTTTGAGCGCCAGGTCGACGAGACCGGCTGCGTGGATGTCGCCAACGTCACGTGCGCGCTCATCGAGGAGATCGCCGGCGGCGAGGTCGCTCCCGGCTACGTCGACGTTTTCCCCGCGCCCAAGACCATCGACAGCATCAAGCTGCGCCTGACCCGCGTGCACGCCATCTGCGGCGCCGACATCGAGCCTGATTTTATCGAGCGTTCGCTCACCCGCCTGGGCTGCACCGTCGAGCGCGACGGCGAGGACTTCATGGTCACCCCGCCGAGCTTCCGCCCCGACCTGCCGCGCGAGATCGACCTGATCGAGGAGGTCCTGCGCCTGTGGGGCATGGGCCGCGTGACGGCGACCATCCCGGCTGCCAAGAACCACATCGGCGGCCTGACTCGCGAGCAGAAGCTCACCCGCAAGGTCGGCGAGATCCTGCGCGCCTGCGGCCTCAACGAGACCACGACCTTTGGCTTTGCCGCTCCGGGCGACCTGGAGAAGATCGGCATGTCCACCGAGGGCCGCGGCTGCCCCGTGGTGCTCATGAACCCGCTGGTGGCCGAGCAGACCGAGATGCGTCGTTCGCTGCTGCCGGGTCTGTTGCAGTCCGTGGCCTACAACGAGGCGCACGGTACGCCCAACGTGCACCTGTACGAGGTCGGCAGCTTGTTCCATGGCCGCGAGAACGCCAGCCTGCCCAAGGAGACCAAGTCTGTCGCGGGTGTGCTCTCGGGCCAGTGGAGCGAGCAGTCTTGGACCATGAAGTACCGTAAGCTGCGTTTCTTCTTTGGCAAGGGCATCGTCGAGGAGCTGCTCGCCCAGCTGCGCATCGAGAAGGTTCGCTTCCGTCCCGTCGAGGGCGAGGGCTATGCTTTCCTGCAGCCGGGTCGTGCTGCCGAGGTCCTGTCCGGCGGCACCGTGCTGGGCTGGGTTGGCGAGATCCACCCCGAGGCGCGCGAGGCGATGGGCATCGATGAGGTCGTCGTTGCCTTTGAGCTCGACCTGGACAAGCTGATCAAGGGCGCCCGCAACCAGGAGAACTACCGTGAGTTCTCGCAGTATCCGGCCGTTGAGCACGACCTTGCCATTGTGGTCGACAACGTTGTGACCTGCGAGGATCTTGAGCGTCGCATCACCAGCGCTGGCGGCAAGCTGCTCGAGGGCGTGCGCCTGTTCGACGTCTACCGCGATCCCATCCGCATCGGAGCGGGCAAGAAGTCCATGGCCTTTGCGCTTACGTATCGCTCCGACGACCACACGCTCACCAGCGAAGAAGTCGAGAAAGCGCACCAGAAGATCGTCACCAAGGTGTGCAAGGGCGTAAACGGCGAGGTCCGCGGCTAGGTCCTGCGCCGGATATAGGCCAGCGTCGGCTGCCGCCGAGTCTTACGTGACTGCTGTTTTCGGTATAAGGCACCGTTGAGCCTTCATATATGACACGCGCATTACATAACGGCGTGCTGCTTTGTCGGCAGTGCGCCGTTTTGCTATGATAGCCCGCGGCGTGTTACGAATCTGACAATGCGTAACACTGACAAGGTGATTCAAGCGGCGTTGCAATTCTGTGCGTCGATAACCGGGAGGCGTATATGCACATTCCAGATAACTACCTGTCCCCGCAGACCGATGCCGTTATGGCGGTGGCGATGGTGCCCGTTTGGGTCCATTGCATCAAAAAGGTACGCGCCACGCTCGATCGCGAGCACATGGCTTTCCTGGGCATCTGCGCTGCGTTCTCCTTCTTGCTCATGATGTTTAACGTGCCGCTGCCCGGCGGCACCACGGGTCACGCCGTCGGCGGTGCACTCATCGCGCTGCTGCTGGGCCCCGAGGCCGCGGCCATTGCGGTTTCGGTCGCACTGGCACTGCAGGCGCTGCTGTTTGGCGATGGCGGCATCCTGTCCTTTGGGGCCAACTGTTTTAACATGGCTTTTGTGCTGCCGTTTGTTGCCGCCATGGTATTCCGCGCGCTTAACAGCCGCCTACACGACAAGAGCTGGGGCACCTCGGTTTCTGCCATCGTGAGCGGCTGGGTTGGCTTGTGCGTGGCTGCCCTGTGCGCTGCCATCGAGTTTGGCATTCAGCCGATGCTCTTCACCAACGCCTCGGGTGCTCCGCTGTACTGCCCCTTCCCGCTGTCTGTTTCCATTCCGGCGATGCTGATCCCGCATATGCTGGTAGCCGGTGTGGTCGAGGGCGTGGCGACCGCCGCTATCTACGGCTTTATCAAGAAGACGGCACCGAGCTTTATCGTCGGCCCCGAGGCTTCCGACGGCCTGCTGGAGTCCGAGGGCGCAACCGCCAAGAAGACCTCGCTGGTCCCCACGCTCATCCTGGTCGCCGTGCTTGTCGTGGCCACGCCGCTGGGCCTGCTGGCCACGGGTGACGCCTGGGGTGAGTGGGACGCCGAGGGCGCCGCAACTGCCGTCCAGGAGGCTGGCGATGACAGCCTGCAGGCTTCGGTCGGCCTCGATGCTCCGACCTTTGCCGATACACTGCCCACGGGCGATTATCTTCAGGCCTATTCCGAGGAGCAGGGTCTTGGCTTTGGCGGCCAGGCTGCCATGTATATCCTTTCGGGTGTGATTGGTGTGGCCGTGCTCACCATCGTATTCCGTCTGATTTCGCTGACGGTTAAGGAAAGCGGTGCTCATGGCAATAGCCGAGCTGCCTAGCTGGCTTGCGGCCGAGCAGCGTTACGAGCCCACGGGCGCTCGTCATCGCGTGATGCAACAGAACATCCTGCACCTGGCGAGCCTGCTTGAGCGGGTTCGCCTGGGCGGCGGCGCACACGAGGGCGGGTCGATGATCGACCGCGCCCTTTCTTCCGTTTCGGCGCCAGTGCGTTTGGTGGGGATGTTCGTCTGCGTCCTGTGCGTGTGTCTGACGCAAAGCCCCCTGTATCTGATGCTGATGGCGTCAATCGCGTTGGTGCTGGTAGCGGTGCGCCCGGTGCGCGGGCTACGCGCGACCTTTGTGCCGGCGCTTGGCGCCGCGGGGTTTGCCGTGGTTTTGGCGCTACCTGCCCTGCTGCTGGGTGCTTCTGCCACGGGCGCCATGCTCAAGATTGCGCTCAAGACCTTCATTAACGTGACGCTGGTGCTGGGCGTTTCGTGGACGCTCACCTGGAGCCGCATGTCGGCGGCGCTCAAAATGCTGCACCTGCCCGACGAGGTCATCTTTACCTTCGATATGGCGCTCAAGCATATCGAGGTACTGGGACGCACGGCGCACGATTTGTGCGAATCGGTCATGCTGCGCAGCGTGGGTCGTGCGCCTGCGGGTTTTTCGCGCACCGACTCGGTGGCGGGTATCATGGGCATGACGTTTATCAAGGCGATGGAATGCAGCCGCGCGATGGACGAGGCCATGCTGTGCCGCGGCTTTGCCGGCGTGTATCCGGCGCCTGCACGGATCGGCTTTGGCTGGCGCGATGCGGTCTATGCGGCCGGCGTGGCGCTGCTGGCAGTGTTGTGCGCCGTGCTGTAGGCGCTGCTGGTTCCGGCTGGGGATGCAAATAGGGAAGGGCGACGTTTTGACGATCGATATGAATAGTGCGGCGGGCGTGAGCGGTGCTGCTAGCGCCGAGGCCATGCCGCTCATCGAGTTTCGCGACGTGGTGTTTTCCTATGCGGGCCATACGGTGGTCGATGGCGTTTCGCTGCAGGTGGACCGTGGGGAGCTCGTTGCCCTGCTCGGTCCTAACGGCTGCGGCAAGACGACGATTATGCGCCTTATTAACGGCCTTGAACTCGCGGACGCAGGGGCGTACCTGTTTGACGGGCACGTGATCGATGCGGCGTTTCTAAAGGATTCCGCTGCCGCTCAGCGTTTTCATCAGCGCGTGGGCTTTGTGTTCCAGAATGCCGATGCTCAGCTGTTCTGCGCTACGGTGGGCGAGGAAGTTGCTTTTGGTCCCGCGCAGATGGGGCTGCCGGCAGACGAGCTCGAGCGTCGCGTGCGCGATGCCATGGAACTGTTTCAAGTTGCCGACCTGGTCGATGCCTCGCCCTATCAGCTTTCGGGCGGGCAAAAGAAGCGTGTGGCGCTGGCGGCAGTCGTGTCGATGAACCCCGATATCCTAGTGCTCGATGAGCCTACCAACGGGCTCGATGAGGACTCGTGCGACATCGTGGTCAACTTTCTACTGGCCTACGTTGCTGCCGGTAAGACGGTTTTGATGAGTACACATCACCAGGATTTGGTGCGACGCCTGGGTGCCCGTGCAATCTATATCGATCGATATCACCATGTGGTCGAGGCGCCCGTGCCGTCGTATGGAACCGAAAGCGGTGCTACAGAATAGTTGCTGCGTAGAGCGTGCGTAGCCGTCCACGCGGCTTGCCGTGAATGGTATAGTTATCCGGGTTTTATGGGGGTGGCTATGCCAAGCTGGAACATTCATATCGCTCAGACGGAGCGTTTGCTGGAGCGCACCGGTGCGCTTGCCAATAGCGTGCGCGACCGCAATGCCTTTTTGTTTGGCTGCGTGGTTCCGGATATCTTCGTGGGCTATATGGTCCCTGGCATCGCCGATCCCATCCCGTACCGCATTACGCACTTTGCAAAGCCCGAGCCTATCCCTAAGCCTCGTGAGCATGAGTTCTGGGATACCTATGTGGCACCGTTGCTTAAAAGTTCGCCCACCGGTGCGCCAGCCGCGGCGACCTCGATTATCGAGGAGCGCGAGCGACTGAATCGCGTGCACTATCCCCAGCGCTACAGGGATGCCGAGCCGGTTGTCGGTCCCGGCGCTCGTGAGTTCTCGCTTGCATCCGAAGATGTGGCGCAGTCGTTGCTCGATTTGACACTGGGTGTCTGGTCGCATCTGGTGGCCGATACCGTATGGAATACGCGCGTGAATCAGTACCTGGAGGCGCACGGCGGCAAGCCGTGCGAGGAGTTCCGCATTAAAAAGCAAGGCGACTTTGACTGGTTTGGCAAGACGCTCGGCATCGTTTCGATTCCGCGCGCGACCGATCGCCTGTATACTGCGGCGACGCGTTTTGGGCAGTATCCCATCCATAAGGAGTATGTGCTCAAGACCATCGGCGTTATGCACGAGATCGTGCGCGAAAACCCCGGCGAGCCCGACCATCCGCCATACCGCCTGCTGACCGAGGAGTTCTTCGACGCAACGTTTACCGAGGTCATCGAGTTGACCGAAGCGGGCTTTGCGGCTCGCGTTGCCGCTTCTGACGTTCCCGCAGTCCCTCTGATCGCTAGCTGCTAGCCGGCCGGCTTAACGGAGAACAGTTCATCCCAATTGACCAACAGCTCCCGTCGCAGGGTTTCTGCGGCGGTGCGTTCCTGATCGGTCTTTGGGGTGTAGGGGAGCCCCGCCTTTTTATGAATGAGCTCGGCGATGTTGTTAAAGCTCTTCGTGTCCTTGATTTGCTCATAGGTTATCTGGATAACGTCATAGCCCATGCTTGTGAGGGCGGTGGTGCGCTCGGCATCGGAGAGACTTGCGGCTTCGCTGTCATGGGCGGAGCGGCCTTGGCATTCCAAAATGACGCCCATGCTGTCGATGTTGCTCTCTATGAGGATATCGGCGTAGCAGCAGGTTTTGTCATACAGTGAGCGTGCGGCGTCGCTGAGTGGGATGCGCACGTTGTTTGCGATGTTGATGCCCATGCCGCCCTCGTCGCGGGGGAGCGAGACAAGCATGGAGGTCTGTACTTCGAAGGGTGAGGCGGTCTGCCCCGTCATGTGCTCGGCTGCCCAGCGCAGTTGTTTAACGCCGCGCAGGCCTGCGGCCTGCTTGGCGAACGCGGCGATATCCGCTGCGCTGAGGAGCGGTGGGCGCTTCCACAGGTTGGTGTCATTGCCCTTGGTGTCGACAACGCGTTTCCAACCACAGTCGGGCGGAATGAGCTTAAGCGAAATTGCTTCATCGAGCTGCTGCTGCGCCCGTTTACAAGGCGTGAACACTGCAAAGGAGCCGCACATCTCGTAGCAAGCCATGAGTAACTGGTTGCGCGAGACCTGCGTAGCAAGGTTGAGCAGTGTGAACTCCGGGGACGTGACATTAAACCCATGCTCAGTCTGCCTAAACGACCCAGGAGGCGGCTCTTGGGTTAGCAGACGGCTATGAAATAGCTTTCCGTTCGCGCGCTGTTTTCTTTCGCCCACGAATCTCCAAACTGGTGTGCCGAGCAAGTCTTTAAATACTGGTTGTTTTGAGTAATGCACCAAGCGATGGTCATGGTCGGGCGGCAGGATTGCCGGATAGAGTCCTAGTATCTGGGGCGGGATGCGATAGTACTGAAAAGCTGTGGGTCCGCAAGCGAGAAATGACATGGCAATCCGGTGGCGCGCGCAGACGTGGTGTAAGAGTGTCCTGAGGTCCGTCGCTGCAAGTCCCGATGTTACTCCTTCTTGAGACCGCGCTTCTCGACTATCTCGTCCACTATCTCCCTGGCGCGCCGCCCGAGCGCGCGGCGCCTCCCCTCTGTCGGGGCCGGCCTGTCCGCGGGCTCGGCGAAGCCCTCGGCGGCCGAGGCCTCGGAGAACACGCGCTGCTGGGACCACTGCCCCTCGGTCTCCATGAGGCTCGCGCACGTCAGGCGCAGCATCGACTCCCTCGAGGGGAAGGACTGCACGACCCTGTAGCGGCGCTTGATCTCGCGGTTGGCGCGCTCCTGGACGTTGTTGGTGCGGAGCTTGGCCCAGTGCGCCCTGGGGAAGGCCGTGAACGCCAGCGCGGAGTCCTCGGCCTGCTCGAAGACCTCGCCGGCCCTGGCGGACACCGACGCCACCCAGGGCGCCGCCTCGGCCCACACGCAGCGCGCGAGGTCGGGGTCGTCCTGGTAGACCGCGGCGCGCACGAGGTCCCTGACGGCCGCCTTGGAGTCCTCGGGCCTGCCCGAGCAGGCGCTCTGGAGGTTGCGCTGCAGGTGCGTCACGCAGCGCTGCCAGGCGCAGCCCTGGAACAGGCGCGAGACGGCGGCCACGAGCCCGGCGTGGCTGTCGGAGACCACGAGGCGAACGCCGGCCAGCCCGCGCTCGCGCAGCCCGCCGAGGAATGCCGCCCAGGAGTCCTCGCTCTCGGTGTCGACCACGTCGCAGCCCAGGAAGTGCTTGCGCCCGTCGGCGCCCAGCCCGATCGCGGTCACGACGCCCTGCGAGACGACCGACGAGCCGACCCTGCAGCTCATGTAGGTGGCGTCGAGCCACAGGTAGCAGCACGGCGTGCCCGACAGGTCGCGGCTGCGGAACTCCGCCACCTCGGCGTCGAGGTCGGAGCAGAGGCTCGAGACCTCCGAGCTCGACAGCGAGGATATGCCCAGCTTGGACGCCACGCGCTCGACCTTGCGGGTGGACACGCCGCACACGTACATCTCCTGCACGATGGCGGCCACCGAGGTGTCGACGCGCGACCATCGCGCGAGCATGCCCTCGGGGTAGTAGGTGCCGTGCCTGAGCTTGGGTATCTCGAGCTCCACGTCGCCCACGGCGGTCTTGAGCGACCTGGGGCGGTAGCCGTTGCGGCTGTTCTCCCTGCCGTCGCTGCGCTCGTTGCGGCTCGCGCCGCACATCTGCTGGGCCTCGGAGTCCATCAGCGCGTTCATCACGCCGCCCAGCACCCTGCACGCGAACTCGCGCGCGTCGCCGCACTCCTGCCAAAGCCTCGCCGCCTCGAGGGCCTCGTCGCGACCGAGGCGCAGTACACTCTCTTCTTGGGGCATCGCCTTTCCTTCCATTCGTCACCTTCATTACTCCAACGACGAATTCTAGGCGGTGTCCCCTCCCTTTCAAGAAAGGGCGGAGGCGGGGCATGCCCCGCCTCTTACACCACATCTCTGTGCGCTACCGAACGACTTCTCCGAGAACCCGATTTCGTTCGATATCGAGATCGCCAAGACCAAGGGCGGCGAGGACGACAGCTGGGAATCCGACGACGGCCAGGGAAATGCCGCGACGGGCGTCCAATTCCAGATCATCTCGAATACCACCAATGAGGTCGTCGGAACCCTGACGACCAACGATGCCGGCTTCGCGTCCACCAAGGACGCGGCCACCTGCGACGAGACCTCCGTCTCCGAGGCCAAGACCGACGACCCGGCGCGCCCGTGGTTCGGCTCGGGCAAGCGCAACGCCGGCATCTCCGGCGCCGTGCCCTATGACGCGGCGGGCTATACGATCCGCGAGGTCGATTCCACGGTGCCCGAGGGCTTCGACCATGTGGACGACTGGACGATCTCGGCCGACGACCTCGTGGACGGCACCACGAAGTACTACTCCGTCATCGACAAGACGCTCAACAGCCGCATCCAGATCGTCAAGACCGATGCCGAGACCGGGAACACCGTGCCCCTCTCCGGCTTCAAGTTCCAAGTGCTCGACTCGAACGGCGAGACCATGAGCTTCGCCGACCCCTACGACGTCAACGGCACCGTCGACACCTTCACGACCGACGACGCCGGGCAGGTCACGATCCCGCAGCGCCTCAAGTCCGGCAAGTACTCCATCAAGGAGGTCTCCGCCGCGGCGCCCTACACCGTCAACGGCGACGCAGTCGGCTTCGAGGTCCCCAAGGACTACAAGAAGGCCTCCCCCGTGACCGTCATCAAGGTCTCAGACAAGCAGGCGAAGGGCAAGGCGACCATCACGAAGACGTGCTCGCATGACGGCAAGGCGCTTCAGGGCGCAGAGTACGACGTCGTGGCGCAGCAGGAAATCGTGTCCCCGACGGCACCGTGCGCGCCGCGGCCGGAGACGTCGTCGACCATGTGAAGACCGGGCAGGACGGCCGCGCCACCACCAAGGAACTCTACCTCGGCAGCGGCTCGGCGGCCTACGCCTTCATCGAGACCAAGCCCCCCTCGGGCCATGTGATCGACGAGACGCCCGTGGCGTTCACCCTCTCCTACAAGGACGGCGCCACCGCCGAGGTGAAAGCCGCATCCGACCAGTCCGACGCTGCGGTGAAGTTCGCGGTCGATAAGACCGTCATGGGCGCCGGCACACCGCTTCCCGGAGCAAAGTTCCAGGCCTGGAACACCGACGACGAGATCTCGATCGGCAGCGCCGCCGGCAACGTCGCCGTCCGAGCCGACGCCGGGGCCGAGGTCTCCATCAGGAAGGCCGTATCCACCGCAAACGTCAAATCCGAGGCCGATGACGGAACCTCCCTCGTCCTCAAATCCGCCGACGGCATGGAAACCCAGCTCGGGCCCGATGCCGTCGATATGAAACCCGGTACGTACACCCTGACCGCCACCCAGGACGGCAAGACGCTCGAGGGAGCGGAAGTCGAGATCGAGGCCGGCAAGGCCTATACCGCCAAGGTCGCGGGCGGCCTGCTCGGCAATCATGCCGTCCTTTCCGACGACGGTTACGCCATGCCCGCCATCAAGCTCGCCTGGTCCGAGGCCAATTCGGCGTACGTGGCCCTCGACCTCGGGCTCGGCACATACGACCTGGCCGTCGCCGGCAAAGCCGCCGGACAGATCGAGATCGACGGGGACGGGCCGACCTACATCTTGGTCAGCGGCGGCCGCGCCCGCCGGGTGCCCGTCCTGCTCAAGGAGGGCAAGAGCGCCACAGAGGGCATGACCGGCGCCGACGGCTCGACCGACTTCCTGCACCTCGCACCCGGCACGTACCGCGTCGCCGAGGTCGAGGCGCCCGCCGGATACGTCGAGGCGCCGGGGATCAAGACCTTCACCGTCGGTGCCGACGGCCGAATCGATGGCCGGGACTCCGGCCAGGCGGCCTTCGAGGACGACTACACCAAGGTCCGCATCTCCAAGCGCGACATCACCGACGAGTCCGAGGTCGAGGGCGCCAAGCTCACCGTCACCGATTCCGAGGGCAAGACCGTCGACTCATGGACCTCGACCGCCGAGGATCACGAGATCGATGCGCTCGCACCCGGCAAGTACACGCTCACCGAACAGCGCACGCCGACCGCCTACGACCAGGCCGAGAGCATCGAGTTCGAGGTGAGGAAGACCGGCGAGGTCCAGACCGTCACGATGTACGACTCGCCCATCTCCATCAGCGGCGAGATCGACAAGCGACAGGAGATCGCCGACCCCACCGCCAAGAACACCGAGGCCAACGGCGACGGCCTGAACACGGCCGAGACCAAGGCGTCGAATGACGGCTCCTATGCCTACACCATCGATTTCCGCTCGACCTCGAGCACCTGGACCGACGAGTTCACGGTCGAGGACGACCTGACCGCCGCCGTCGACGGCCGCGCGCAGCTCACCTCGATCACCACGCCGCAGGCCCTCGAGGACCACGACGGGAAGATGAACGTTTGGTATAAGACCGACAAGACGTCCGAGGATTATGTCGACGAGTCCGGGGCCAACGCGACGCTGTCCGACGGCCATGAGAACCCCTGGCTGTCCGACGAGGCGACCGCCCCCACCCTCGGCGAGGACGGCCGCGCCGTCGACTTCACCGGCTGGAAGCTCTGGCGCGCCGACGTGCCCACGACCGAGGCAACCGAGCTTTCCGTGGCCGACCTCGGACTCGAGGACGATGAGCACGTGACCGCCGTCCGCTTCGAGTACGGCCGCGTCGAGGCCGGCTTCACCACCCGCGACGGAGGCTGGGACCGCGACGGCATCAAGGACGCACATGACGATATCGCCAGCGCCGAGGACACGGCCAAGGAAAACGGCTTCCATCCCGACAGTTCGGGCGATGGGCCCGAGACCGCGTATGCGCCCGCCATCTTCCACATGAAGGCCACCGACGGCTACACCGCCGGGTGCGCGCTCGATAACTACGCCCGCGTGGACCTCTTCCGCAACGGCGGGGGCGACGGACTCGAAGGCCATGACGAGGACCAGGTGACCCAGACGGCGAAGGCCGTAACGGTCAACCTCGATCAGACCGGCCGCAACGTCATCATCGGCCTCGCGGCCGCGCTTGCCGTCGCCGCCGCGGCCGCAGCCCTCATCTACCGCCGCCGCACCCGTGCGCCCGCCGCGGACGACGATGGTTATGACCGCGAAGACTACGGCCATGAAGACCGTCACGGTGACGGTTACGACCGCGCCGACTATGGGTACGATGACCGATACCGCGACGAGATCCGCGACCGCTACTGACGATAGGGCCGACTAGCTCGCATCGGGGCCCGACGCAACCGTGCGCCGGGCCCCTTTTCGATTACAGAGGAGATTCCCATGAAGAGACGACCGCGACGCAAACGCAAGGCCCTCGATATCATCCTCGCTGTCATATGCGCCTCATCGCTCGCCGCGGCTGCCCTCATCGGGTGGACGATCCTGCACGAGGGCGCCGTCTACAGCGAGATCTCGGCCGAGGCGGGATCCGCCGAAGGCGGCGGCATCGACTGGGAGGCCCTGCGCGCGCGAAACCCCGACATCTCCGCATGGGTGAGCGTCGAGGGCACCCCGATCGACTACCCGGTGGTCTCGCCCAGGGAAGGCGACCCGCAGGGCTTCTACCTCAACCATGACTTCGACCGGAACTGGTCGTTCGCCGGATGCCCCTACCTCGACCCGCGTGGTACGGCCGACGGGCGGCATGCGCTCGTCTACGGACACCACCTCAACTTCGACAGCGAGATGTTCACCTACCTGAGGGACGCATGGCGGCAGGAGAAGTTCGATACGCTCGGCGACATGTACTGGTCGACGCCGGCCGGGGGCACCGTGCGCCTCCACCCGGCATTCTCGCTGTCGGTCGACAAGAGCTTTGCAGGCATCCAGAGGTTCGACCTCACCGATGCCGCCGAGACGCGGGCATGGCTCGCGGACCTCTCGGCGCAGGCGGGCGCGAGGGCGGAGGGGTGCGACGACCTGTGCGAGCACGCCACGCGCGCCGTCACGCTCGTGACGTGCACCGGAAACTTCGCAGGCGGCAGGGCGAGGACCCTCACGGTATTCGTCGGCTGAATTTTTCCGGCAAACATGTCACGCCATGGAAAAGAGGCGCAAAAGAGGGAATAAAAACGGGTATAAAAAAGGTAAGAAAGCGATAAAACCGCTTCCCATCTCGATAAACGCACTATCGGAAGGAGGTGCCGAAATGAATGGAAGCGCCAAACTGCCGCCGCCCGCGTCGGTGGGGATAACCGAGCTCAAGAACAACTTCGCTTCGATCGCGAAGCGGGTGCACGACACGTCGGTGCCCTGCACCGTGCTCAAGCAGGGTCGGGCATACGTCGCCATCGTTCCCGTGGACCCGGGATACAGGACAATGGGGAACTACGCCTGCAACCAGTACACGAGGGTGCTGCGCCGCCTGTTCGCGTTCTGCCGGAACGCCCACGACCACCGGGTCACGTTCGTGCTCCGCCGGCGCAACGAGGACTACGTCGCCATCGCGCCGCTCGATCCTCCCGATACCGAGGACTGAGCACGCAGTAAAACCCGAGGGAAAGGACCGACTCATGCTGCCCACCATCATCATCGGAGCGTTCGTGCTCGCAATCCTCTGGCCCTTCATCAGGCTGGGCTATGAACTCATCAAGCTCGCGGGGTCGCTCGCCCTGCTCGTCGCCTCATGCGCGATCGGGGCGGTCGCCCTTGTCGGACGCGGGGCCTGGGCCCTCATCTCGGCCTGCCGCCGACACGCGAGAACGAAGAAGGACGACACCGTGCCGCCGACGGCGGCGAACAGCGACCGCGCCCCCATGCTCCCGGAATATTCCTCGGTGCGCTAGGACCGCACCGGAGGGAACCGGCCAAACGAAAAACCGAACAGGCATATATCTCGAAAGGACCATGCCATGAAGAACAACCCGATTGAAAAGATCCGCGACCTCCTGGCGGAGCCCGAGGCGCGCCGCAAGGCGGCGATCTGCGCCGGACTCGCCGCCGCGCTCGCCGTCGGCGGCGCCGGAATCGCCATCGCATCCAACCGACCAGAGCCGATCGACAGCACGCCTTCGGCCGTAGAGAAGGCCGGCGCCGAATCCGTCGCCCCCGCCGACATCGCCAAGATATGCCCGACGCTCACGCTCGACGGGCAGGACGTCGGCGCCCCCGCCGACGAGGTCACCGTCACGACCGGCAAGGGCCGCGTCTTCGTGACGCAGCGCGCCGGCGACGATGCCGCCGCGACCGTGGACTCCACCGCCCGCCGCAGCGCCGCGCTCGCCCGCTCGCTCGACGGATGCGAGACCGGCGGCAAGACGATCGAGACCGTCACCTGGGCCGCGGTCGACGAGGGCGGCAACGTCCAGGTCGCCGTCACGAACTCGCCCGCCGCAGCGCCCTCCGGCGGCACCACCGCGGAGGTCGTCAACGGCTCGGGCGGGCATGTGATATCCGACGGCGTCTGGAACTCCGACGGCGTGCATGACGCCGGCTACGAGCAGAACGCGGGAACGGTGACCGATTCGGCCGGCGGCAAGATCGAGGCCGGAGCCGCCCCCAAGGCAGACGAGGGCGACAAGTCCGAGACGGCCGAGGACGGCAGCGCGAAGGCCGACGATTCCGGCGCCAAGGCGGACACCAAGTCCGATACCAAGAAGAACGACTCGAAGGGCAACGCGGCGACGCAGGCGTCCGGCGGCTCGTCCTCGAGCTCGTCGGCATCCGGCTCCGCGCAATCCCAAAAGAAGTGGGTCCCCGAGCAGGGGCACTGGGAGACCGACTACGGCCAGGTCTGGGTCCCGAACGTCGTGTACGTGCGCCACGGCCGCTTCATCTGCAACGCCTGCGGCGCGACCTTCGACTCGAAGAACGGATTCCATGCCCATAGCGACGCGATGTATGCTCAAGGTCAGAACCATGATGGCTACACCGACGACTCATATACCACAAGCGAGGACCAGGGACATTACGAGCAGCAGGCGACCGGTAGGCACTGGGTCGTGGATGTGGCCGGGCACTGGGAGTAGACGGGTCTTCGTAACGGTTCGCGCGCCGGCGCCCGCCGTGCGATAAAATGACGGCAACGCCATAGTCAATTAAGCAACGATCGGAGCCAGATGATGGACAGCAGGCAACCCGAGCTCTCGCGGCTCACCCTCATGTGCAGCGACCACGAGGTCGCCGAGTTCACCTGGAACCATGACCGCCAGGCCGTGACCGGCAAGACCCACGTCCTCGATGCGGCGCATGCCCCCCTTATGGCGACCGACCCATCGGGCAACATCACGCGCGACAGGCTCTCGAGCTGGTTCAAGAACAGGGGCATCCCCGATTTCCGCCCCGATGCCGCGGACCGCCTTCGCGCCGTCGGCTACCCGTCGGCCGCCTCCCTCATGGCCTCTGGTTTCGGCGCATCGCTGTCCGACCAATATTGGATCCGCCCCGCCGGATCCGCATCCACATGGCGCGACGTCAACTGCTTCGAGAACGATTTCAGCGAAGAGCTCGGCGAGCTGCTTCTTCCGCACGACGCCTCGTCGGTCCCCTCCCTCATCGAGAAGATCAGGGGCAACGCCGACCTCCTCGCCTCATCGCCCGATGCGGCCCTGAACGGCAACCTGCCGAAACGTTGGACGATCGAGGGCGGGCAGCGGATGCTGGTCAAGTCCGGGCGATCCTCCGGCAGGTTCCAGGAACCGTTCAACGAGAAGATCGCCAGCGTCCTGTGCTCGCGGCTGCTCGACGAGGGCGACTATGTCGCCTACGAGCTCGAGGACGGCGGCTTCATGAAGTGGACCTCCCGCTGCAAACCCATGACCGACCAGGTCACCGAGTTCGTGCCGGCCTGGGCGCTGCTCTGCTCGTCGAAACGCCCCTCGGACCTCGGGCTGCACGATTTCTACGTGTCCGCCTGCGCCGCCCACGGGCTCGACGTGCGCGAGGACGTGGAGAAGATGCTCGTCATCGACTACCTCATGGCGAACTTCGATAGGCACTGGAACAACTTCGGCGTGCTCATCGACAGCGAGAGCAGGGAATGGCTCCGCGCGGCGCCGGTGTTCGACACCGGCGAAGCCCTCTGGTGCGACCGCGAGCTCTCCCAGCCCTTCGACGGCTACACGACCCCGCGGGCCGGCATGATGCGTCCCTTCGCCCGCAAGATCGACGAACAACTCGGCAGATATTGCCGCGACCTGTCCTGGTTCGACCCGTCCGGGCTCAAGGGCTTCTCGGAGGAGGCCTGCGACATCCTCCTCGGCAACCCGTTCATCGCCAACGAGCGCGGCAGAATCGACAAAATCAGGGAAGCGATCGACCTGCGCGCCATGATGCTGACCAGGCACGCCCATGAGATCAGCGGCGGGCGCGGGTTCATGGTTCCCGACATGGGCGCCGTTTGCGCGACCGGAGCGGCGAAGCGGACGGGGCTCCATCTGTAATTCCCAAAAATCGAGCATCGTGCCCGCATATCGGTATGAAACGCTTCCCGATTGGGAAAAAGGGTTACAAACTTCGGCCCGCGGCCATACCGTGGTCGAATACCCCTCACCGCTTCTCACCGAAAGGGCCTCTCAATGGGAAATATGAAATTCGACGGCGCGGACGTCACCTTCGAGCTCGACGGCTACGACGCCCTGGTCGAGCGCGTCCGCTCCAAGAAGGTCAACTGCAAGATCAACCCCTCCGATCTCCCCAGGCTCTACGCCGTCATGGATGCCGAGCTCGAGGGCAACGAAGAGCTCGCCGCGGCATTCGCCGAGGCGCAGGAGGCGGCGTTCGGCGAAGCCGTGCTCACCGTCTGGGCCGAGCGCATCAAGAGCTTCAAGGACTCCTTCATCCCGGTGTTCGGCGAGGCTTGCAAGGACGCCGCGTGCCGCTTCGGCTTCTCCAAGGACGGCAACAACACCTTCAAGTCCGCGGTCGACGCCTTCGCGGCCAACATCTGCGACCTCTACGGCGCCGCACCCCAGATCGTCGACGGCTTCTGCGAGTTCCTGGCGCGAAACGCCTGCCTCGAGTTCGACGGCTACGCCGCCGACATGCCCGTCCCCTGCCAGCTCTACGTGGCCGAGGGAATCTCGAAGATGGCCTACCAGCAGGCCATGAACAGCGTCCGCGGGTTCAAGCTCGACACGGACGCGTCCGTCGAGTTCGCCGACAAGTTCATCAACGACAACGTCACGACCCCCGACAGCTTCATCCACCTGAACGACGCCTGCATCGCGATCGAGAACGTCAAGGCCGCGACCTCGACGCCCAGCGTCCCCGAGGCGTCCGTCAAGTTCGCCGTGACCCAGGCGGCCTTCGAGCACAAAACCGTCGACCACTTCGACGACGCGCTCCGCCCGGTATACACCGACGAGACCGATGCCGAGTTCGAGGACGCGGTCGATGCGGCGCAGGGCCTCGACGCGGATGCAACCGGCATCATCGCGCGCCCTGATACCGATCACCCCGCCCGCCCGGACGAGGCGACGTCGGCCCCGGTCCAGCCCGAGACGTACCGACAGGACGATTACCAGGACGCCTACCAGGGAGAGGGAGCGGGATATGCCCGACCCGAGGCCCATGGCGACATCCGCGGGCAGTACGGCCCCTATGGCCAGGACGCCTACGGCAGCACCTACAAGCAGGGCTACTAGGCCCATCTGAACCTCTGGAAAGGCAGGGTCGACTCATGGCGGACGCACCCCCCGCAGCGTCGGGACAACGCTCGGTCACGCTCGATATCGGAGCAATCGGATCCGGGCTCGGTGACGGCATCGATATCGAGGAGGCGTATCGACTCGTGGCAGCTGCTATGGAAAACGACGCGGAGCTCATGGCGGCGGTCGGCGCCGCCCGCGAGCGCGCGGTCGAGACGGTGAGGGGCAACCTCGCCGCCAAGTCCGCCCGCGGCGGGCTCGAGGAATACCGCCGCGCGCTGGACGCCGAGTTCGAGGGCACCATCGACGCCCTGACGGCATCGATGGGCATGACGGCATCGCCCGACCAGAAGAACACCTTCAACTCCGCGTTCGACGCCTTCGCGGCCGCCAACGCCTCCATCTACAAGAGCAGCGCCGACTTCCGGCGCGAGTGCGTCGACCTGCTCGCGAAGCGCGCCCTTGCCGAGATAGGGAGCCCCGTGCCCGCCGATTTCGATGCGCAATCGCGCATCTCGGACTACATCGGGGAGCTCTCACGCGAGCAGGCCGCCAAGACGATCTCCTCGCTCCACGGCCTCAAGGTCTCCGAAGTTCTCGCCGCCGGGCGCAAGCGCATCGCCCAGGCCCTGGGCGAGCTGATGCGCCGCCTGCGCGCCGTCCCCAAACCCGCGAAGGCCACGGCCGAACCGCGCCAGGCGTCCCCGGCGCCCGCCCCGGCAACGGCGGCGGCTCCGGTGCCGCGCGAGGCTGGGCTCGAGTCCGCAGCCGAGCCGGCCGAGGCAGCGCCCGCACCGAAGCATGCGGCGGCGAAGCCGGCGGCCGCGGCGGACGACGAGCGCCTGCGAGACCTCATCAACGGCATCGGCACCTCGCTCAGGTCCGGACTCCCGGCAGGCACGCGGGGGCGCCACGCCGCCCGCGCCAAGGTCGCCCTCGACGAGATCGACGAGCCGGCCGCGGCCGACAACATCGTCGAGTTCAAGCCGCGCGACGCCGAGCGCGAGAGGAGCGCAGCGCGGCGATCGACTCGCGCATTCCGGCCGTCCCCCGGCGCGCGTCGCCGCGGCGGCGGGCGCTGCATGCGCGAGCGCCGCGGCGCCCGTCAGAAACTACTCGCTCAACCTCAGGTAGCGTCTCCTTTCCGTCAGCCCCCGCTTCCCGTTCGGGAAACGGGGGCTTTCGCATACCCAAAAGACGACGCCCGCCGATACGATTGCCTGGAATATCAACTTTCCGTCGAAAGGGGAAGCCATGCCGGACAATGATGACCTCCGCATGAACCAGAACGAGACCCTTAACTGCAAGCTCGCCCTTATGGGCGTCTGGACGGAGGCGTGCCGCGAGGCCGCCGCATACTTCGGGGTCAACCCGGACGGCTCGGGCAACTTCTCGTCCGTCACCCAGGCGCAGGCGGGCTCGACCGCGGGCACGCTCGCCGTGGACGGGATCTCGGCCGACGAGATGACGAGCCGCCTGGCGGCGTCGCTCGTCGAGCACTTCCCGGACAAGACCGACATCATCACCGGCGACCCGGCCGCGGCCAAGGCCTACGTCAAGCAGTACGTCGTCGACCTCGCCAACCACCAGGCGCTCGCCCAGGCGCGAACGAACAGCAAGCTGTTCCACAAGCAGCTCAACCGCGCCGCCGTGGGTCTGGCCGATGAACACGGCCCGTACGCCCCCGTGCCCGCCGCCGAGGAGGAGTTCGACATGTGCGTGCCCCTCATGGACGGCACGATCGAGGAGAACAGCGAGGAGGTCGCCGAGTTCAGCCGCGAGCTCGACCGCACCGGCATCCGCTACAAGTTCAGCGAGCTGGCCGCCGCCGGATCCGCGAAGGTGCAGACCTGCCTCGAGTTCATGTCCCGCGACATCAAAGCCGTCCAGGCCGCATGCACCCGCGCGGCCCAGAACATCTCGGCGCGCGGACGGGCGTTCGCCGACAAGGTGAAGTGCGTGCCGTTCGTGCTGTCCGCCGCGGCGCAGGGCATCTCGGACGCCGTGCGCGACGCCGCCGAGCTCATGGGCAAGGGCTATGAGGAGATCAAGGCGGCGGCCGCCAAGGACCCGCGCTCGGTGGCGGCGGCCGCCAAGCACTGCGCCGACGCCACGGCGAACGTGCCCACGCGCCATCTCCCCAAGGCCTCGCACGGCGCGCACATGGGCTAGACATTTCAGACGAGACAACGGCCCGGGAGGCCACCATGTTCAAGACCTGTAGCGACCCGGACTTCAACTGGGTCCACTGCCTTTGCGATTCGGCCACCTGGGTCGTCAAGGAGCCCGGCAAGCCCATCGGCTTCTTCTACTCGCGGCTGTTCGACGATGCGCTCTCGCCGTCGGGCCTCGGCTTCGCCGTCGACGCCTTCCGCATCGACGAGGACGGCACGCTCGACGACTTCTACAGCGATATCCTCTGGGACTACGGCGCGGCCGACGAGCTGATAGCGGCCTACCCCAATAAGTTCAGCTGCGCGGTTCGATGCGACGGGCTCAACCCGTACGACATTCCGACGAGCTGGAGCCATGGCGAGGCCGAGCGCTTCCGCGCGCGCGACACCGTGCTCGCGGCTGTCGATATGCTCATCGACGATGCCGACGAGACCGGCATCGACGCCTGCCCCGAGTTCTACCGCAACGACTACATCAGCATGTACATCAAAACGCAGGGCCTCGGCGAGACCCTGAAGGTCGGCGGCATCGAGTACCCTCGCTTCTCGGTCGTCTCGACCGACTGTTCATACGGCGATGACGAGAAGGGCGACTTCGAGACCCTGGGCGAGGCCATGAGGGCGGCCAAGAGGCTCGTCGATGTCGATGGTTATGACGGCGCCGCAGTCTACGACCGCAAGCAAGAGGCGTGGTGCGCGGGCTGCAATATCTACCCCTCCTCGCGTTTGGTCAGAAACGCCGTCACGCATCCGTTCTGGACGATCACCTGCGAAGCCGAGAAGAGGGACCTCGCGCAGCGAGCCGCCGTGCTAGAACGCGAGCAGGCCGCCGACCGCGCCCGCGCCGCCGCGGCGCGCACGGCACGACCCGAAGGCGCGCATTTCCGCGCCGGTCACGCACAGTGAAGGGAAACATAGATATGGACGACTACGATATCGAGCTCACGCCGAACGATCCCGAGTTCGGTCCCGACGAGTGCGAGAGCGCCTATGCCCTCTGGGCCTTCAAGGAGGACGGCGAGCCCGTCAAGTTCCTCGAGGCCTCCCTTGTCGAGGACCCGGACTACCCTAGCGGCTATTCCTTCTCCTGGCGCAGCCTGTCGTGCGACAGGACCGGAAAACTCGTCGAGGGCGAGGGTGGCGTTATCGGGGACGTCTCCCGCGCCGACTATGTCGCGGACATGGTGCTCCCCCGGCGGGGCCGTCTTCTCGCAGGTCGAGGATGAATACCTACCGAATCTGCCGTATTCCTTCGAGAAGGACAGTCTGAGCGACAGCGCGAGGAAGTCGGCGGCCGAGGCGATCAGTGGAGCGATCCTGTCGCTGCCACTCTCCGTCCCGGAGACGACGGAGGCAATACCGGCCTTCTACAGGCTCGACAACCCCGCCATGCCCGACGACCCCCTCACCCGCGACATGCTCGCCGACGCACTCCAATCGGTGGAGAACTACCATCGCGGCGGCGCTATCGACGCCCTGCTGTGCAACCGGGACGGGATGAGCGTCGCGAAGCAGGCCCTCATCGTCTCCGCGGCGAAGGGCTTGCGGTCCAACAGCGGCCTGTTCGATGCGATGTCCCGCGCCGTCGGGCTGATCCGCGCGACCGAGGGCTCCGCCGCGGGCGTCAGCGACTTCGCGCTCGCGCAGAGTCTCCTCATTACCGGGTTCCACCACATGCAGAACCGGTGTTTCGATACCGTCTCGCGCGGCCTAGGAGACGTCCGCTACATGGACACCTCCAAAGCCGTGAAGATCTTCGCCGAGGAGCTGACGCGGGATACCGGCCTCGCCCTCGATGCGGCGCTCAAGGGGAAGTATGCCATGCGCTACGGTCGAGACGTCGATGCGCTCATATTCACCGATGCCGATATCGACGAATATGCCGAACTTCTCGGCAACTGCTGTGCCGACCTCGATCCCGAACAGCGCCCTAAGGCCGCCGCCGATGCGGTACGCGAGTGGTGCCGCGACCACGCCATGGATGGCTTCAGCGACTTCCTCTATGACTACCAGCCCGAACAGGTCAAGGGTATGGCGCGAAACATCGGCGTCAGGCATTGACAGGTTTTCGGGGCGGTGTCAGGGACGCAGGCCGATTTGGACCGATGCCGCCCGCCCGGCCGTCGCCGCGGCCGCCTCGCGGGCTGCCATGCGTATAGCCGCCGGGGAAGGCAGGCCCATCTCGGAACGCTTCGCGTACACGGCTGAAAGCGAGTGGCCGGTCTCGGCCGCGATCTGCTTGGGCGACGCGGCGTAGTCCCGCAACCGGCCGAGCTCGTCTGCCGTCCACCTGGTCCGGCAGATACCTCGGCGGGAGCGCGCCGCCCTCACAGCCATCTCGGTCCGCCCCGTCGCGGCGGCCACGTCCGCGGCGGCAAGCGACCTGTCGGCGAGCAATTCGAGCTCGGCGTCCGTCCAATGGCGATATACCGCGGCGTCTTCCATCGCAGCCCCCTCATCGTATGTAGCAGAATCTCTGGACTCATACCCATCGGGCGCCCGGTGATTTCAGCGCTTCCCGTTCGGGAAGCGCCTTTCTTTACGGCATCGCGGTCGCCGCGAGGACGGACAATCCCTTAAACGCGAAACCTGACTATCGGAGGTTCCAATGAGCGATTACGTCACCAGGCTCTTCCGCGAAGCACTCGGAAGGCTCGAGGGGGAATACCGCGGCGAGGGCCTGGATGCCATGGCCCTCGCCGCGCGGAGCCTGGCCGCGGACGAGTCCAAGTCATATGCGGCGGCGCATGCGGTGCTCGACGAAGGCGCCCGGCTCGGCGAGAGGTTCGATCCCTTCACCTACCCGGCCCTCGCCATGGCCGCGACAGACGATGCGATCCGCCGTGGCGGAATCACCGTGGGTAGCGATTCGATCGATATCGAACGGCAGCTTGTCCAGGGAGGTCCGCGGAGCGCGGAGCCAAAAAGGTCTTCAACGTACCCGTCTGCCCTCGAGCACGGCGGCGGCCTCGAGGTCGACGATTGCAGGCCGAGGAAGATGTCGCCGGCGAGCCTGGCGAAACTGGCCCGCGAATCGGCGACGAGGAATGTCCCCAAGCCCGATATAGGCATGGGAGCCGTCGTCGATAGGCGCCGCTGACCGGCATCGATCCTATGCGGCATACGGGGCTTCCTGTTCGGGAAATACCGTGGTGCCACCCATGCGGCGCGGATAACATCGACGCCAAGCACCTATCCGCCATCTGTCCTGTGGAGCTGATCTGTATGGCAAATAACGATTTCCGCAACGGCTTCGACGTCTGCGTGGGCAACTGGGGCTACTACAGCGAGGGAGAGCTTCGCGATACCTGGATGCACCTGCCGATGGATCCCGATAAGATCGAGCCCTGGCTGCGTGGCCACGGGCTCGTCGACGCGAACCACGAGGAGACCTATATCTCCGACTACGATGGGCTGCCGTTCCGCTGCCCCCAGGTGTTCGATGAGTACACCCAGCTCGACAAGCTGAACGTCCTCGCGATGCAGCTTACGCTCCTTCCCGAAGGGGACTTGGCGCATGTCCAAGCCGCTATCGATTACGGCGAGTCCCTGGACCACCTCGACGAGCTCATGAACCTCGTGGCGCAGGTAGACGAGCTGCCCGTATTCGACTACCTCTATGACGATATGTATGTCGAAGACCAGTGGCATAAGACCTGCCTCGAGCGTTCGACGCCGCAGGAGAACTATGCGTACACTGTCCTCAACGACGATTCCGAGTTCTGGAACATCATGAACCGAGAAGACGGCGAACTCCTCTCCTGCTTCGACTTCAACCGCTTCGGCGAGATCGCCGTGAACAACGGCTATGTCGACCTGTGCGAGACCTGCTATGTCAACAAGGGCGGCGACTGGCCGCTGCTCGACGAGTACTCTTTCGAGGAGATCGGGGGCGAGACCGTGGCCGAATGGCGCGGGCGTGTCGCACAGGAGAAGCCCGCAGCACCGTCCGAGATCGCCTATGCCGCCAGCGCCCTCGCGGCGCTGAGCGCCGACGACGGTGCCGGCGTCACCGCACGCGCCGCGAAACTGTAGGGGGGGGTGGCCGCCATGATGTTCAGGGATATCAACCAATCCTCCACGATGGCGCGCTCGGCCTACCCCGACGGCAACGGTGAGCTCACCGATTTCAGCCTGTTCGCTACCAAGTACGACGCGGGCAAGCCCTCCATCGCCACCGACGGCCTGCCCTCCGAGCTCTCCTACCAGGTCAGGACCGCCATCCGCCGCGCGGTGGACGAGCTCGGGATCAACGTGCCGGAGGCGGCCGTCGTGCTGAAATACCCGATCCACTTCTACTACTCGGACGCCAGCGCGGAGCTCACGGGGGTGCTCGCCCTGCCCGGCGCGGTGGCGATCCTCGCGCTCGACGGGTTCGTTCCCAAAGAACAGCTCGCCGCTCCCGTCATCGGCGATATCTCCAGGCTGCGCGAGGTAGCGGATGAGCTGCGCCGCCGCGGAGGTCTCGAGCCGCTTCCCGTTCGGGAAACCATCTATACGCACACCGTACCCGAGGGTACAGTCGTGGCAAATCAACGCCCCGCCGCCTACCGTGCGACGGGCAGGAAGAAAGGTACCGCCATGGACCAGGAAAAGTACGACAACGAGGTCAGCATCAAGTTCCCCGCGAAGTGGTGCAGCGTCACCAACGCGCAGGGCGAGGACATCGTGATCGAGAACGGCAAGAAGACCGAGACCTGGCCTGCCGTCCTCTGCACCATCCCCACGGGTACGGACATGAACGGCATCGACATCTCCGGCTACAAGTTCAAGACCTTCCGCAAGCCCTGGACCGAGTCCGACATCGCCAACGGCAAGGGCACCACCGTCACTGTCAAGAAGGACATGCCCGTCCATCTGTTCAAGTATGACGAGAACGACCAGCTCAAGACCCTCGACGTCGACCCGTTCGAGCTGACCAAGGCCGTCAAGGCCGCACGCGAGGCCTACAAGGCCAAGATGAACGCCGAGGCGCCCAACCCGCAGTCCCAGGCCGCCGCGGCAGTCGCCGCGGCCCACGGTACCGCCGAGCAGGGCACCGAGGCCACGCAGGCCGCCAAGCTCTAGCAGCGCGCCCGCGACCTCCGCAACCCGTACCAGAAGGGCGCCCGCGCACCGTACCGCGGGCGCCCTTCCCTGTTTTTTGGATGTGATGGCATATGAAGAGCTACATCGAACCGCTTAACGCCGCGGATGCGCTGGACGTGCTCTACGCGCACGGCATCCCGTTCGGGGATATCTCCTATAGCCGAGACAATGACGAAGATGCCGTACTGCACGGACCGGGCGGCGACAAGGTCCTCAGGACCCCCGATGATGTGATTGCGGCCCTGGGAGACGACGCCGCCCGCGCGCTCGCCGAGCATAAGCGCTTCCGCGAGCGGGCGGTCCGCGAGCTCATGGTCCCCGTCCTCTCGGACGGGGAATCGATCTACAACGTCCGCACCGGCGATACGTTCATCCTCGACTCGAATTGCGAGGGCAAGCTATACGGCTTCGACTATACGGTAACCCCGCTCGCCACCCTGGTCGATGAGGGCGAGGACGGCATCCCCTACGGCGCGGGCGTGTATGCCATCGAGACCTACGGTGCGGACATGGGCCATATCGACGACCTTCCCGACGGCGAGTGCCCCGACCCGCTTACCCTCCATTCGACGGTCGAGGACGACGATCTATCCTATTCGGTCGCCTCCGTCCTACGCTCCATGGAACGCACGGCCCTTGAACTCGAGGCCGGCGGGGACCTGTTCGACCTCTCGGGATGGACGCTCGCGAACGGCAAGAGCATCGCCGCTACCTGCGCGCGGTTGGGAATCGATATCGCGCCGAAGCTGCATACCGACCCGGCAAGCGTCGCCGACGCCGCGAGACGCGCCGCGGGCACCTGCACGGCGGATATGCCGCGCTCCCGTGCCGCGCACCTTTGATGGCCCAGACCACTGGATGTGATGACATATGAAAAGCTATATCGAGCCGTTGAACGCCGCGGATGCGCTGGACGTGCTCGACCTCTACGGGATCGATACGCCCGGCGCCTTCTTCTCGAGCGAGCATGAGGGCTGCGTCGAGGTCGAGCTGTCCGGCCACACGGCCCTCCTCGAAACGCCGGAGAGCGTCGCGATGCTGTTCGGGCATGATGCCGCGACGGCGCTCTGCCAGCACTCGAACTTTCGCAGGGACGCGGCCGAGATCATGAGCCGGGCGCTCGACCTCGACGATTTCCTCTACAACGTCTACAGCGGCACCGCCTTCATCCCGGACAAGGCGCCGGACGGCGAGTTCTTCGGGTTCCATGTCGCCCATATCCCCCTCTCGGCCATCCTCGAGGACGATATCGACCCGCTCTCGCCGGATGCCTGCGACTACGGCCTCGATTCCATCAGCGAGACCACCGAGGACGCCGCGGTCGGATATTTCGACCCTGCCGGTGCGGTCGATGATGAAAAGTTCCTCACCTCGGCCGATTGGGCGCTGTGCGATATCGAGTCCAGCGTCCTCACGGCGTTCGGGGCCGGATGCAGCCCCGAACTGGCAGGGTGGACGCTCGGCAACGCCGAGAGCGTCGCCGAGACGTGCGCCTCGCTCGGGGTCGATATAGCCACGGCCCCGGCGCCCGACAACCCCGCGCGCGTCGCCGCGGCCGCCAAGGCGGCCACGAAGGCGACAACCCACGGGGTGGCCGCCGCGGCCGGTAACCGGCTGTGACCGGTTTTCCCGGGCCCGCGCCGAGGCGGGCCCGCACGACTATAGATCCCGACCCATTGGAGCGACCATGAGCACCTATAAAGAGCAGGATATCGAGAACCTGCTGGCACACCTGCGCGAGGGCATCGCATCCGATTCCGTCCTGGCACTCGCCGACGATATCCGCGTCGACTGCGAGGGCGCCGGGGACGGCGAGTCGGTCTGGATGCACCCGGTACTTCCCGGGGCACGCTACGGCAAGGAAGACAAAGTCATCTACGACCCGTTCGATACGCTGCCGGGGCGGTCCCTGAAATCCTCGGGCGGGCTGCCCATGGTCGAGTTCTACCTGCACCGCGGCGACGACCGCCCCGATGCGACGCGCAACGTAAAGGACATGGAGCCCGCGCCCTACCTCATCGGCCGCTACTACATGAAAACGCTGCTCGCCGACCACCTGGGCCGCGGCATCCTGCTCCAGGACATGCCGCGCCTGGCCCTCTCGGCCGATACCGTGCTCGATGTCCAAGACGACCTCGCGAAGGCCGTGAGGGCATACGCCGCCGGATGCGACTTCGAAATCGACGGCGCCGACGCGGATATCGCGCGGTGCCTCGCGCAGGGCGGCGGATGCGCCGCCGGCACCAAGGTCTCGGCGGTCTACGTGCCCGTGGGCGACCTGCCTCGGGAGACGACAATCTTTCCCGACATGACCCGCGCGGCGGCCTCCATCGGCCTCGAGGATCCCGAAACCGAGACCCTGGCGGAGTACGGGGCGTCACCGTGTCGCTGGTCCGCGCCGCCGATGCGGAGGGCAGCGAGCTCAAGCCGAACCGGGCGTGGGCGCGCGGCGGGGCGACCGAGATCGTCCGCGGCGGCTTCCTCGTCATCGCGACCGACGGGGACGGCGAGGAAGCCGACCTTCCCAAGTGGGCGATCGAGAGCGCCAAGACGCGCTTCGCCGACCCCTCAACGGGCCCGTTCCAGGCGTCCGCCGAGTTCATGAGGGAAGTTCGGCGCGGCCTCGGCGAGCAGATCGAGCAGGCGGGACGAACGCCTTCCGACATCGCCGCGCTGGCATCGCAGCTCGCCGCGAAGCCGGGAGACGACGGCGGCGCGGGCGGGAAACGCATCTGAAAAAAATCGGGCCCGGCGCGACGCGGATGTATAGATTCGGGTTTGCAAGGGTATCAATTTTGCAATCAGGCCGCTGCCGGCTATCCAATCATCACCCAAACGCATCGCCGCGGCCTGATATGCGGGAGAAGGCGGCAAAATCCGGATCGCCATCCGAGTTTCGACCGCCCCGCCACCGCATTCGCCAGAAGGGGCGCCCGATGCCGGCATACGCTGGTGCGGGCGGGTGGCGCGCGCAGACGTGGTGTAAGAGTGTCCTGAGGTCCGTCGCTGCAAGTCCCGATGTTACTCCTTCTTGAGACCGCGCTTCTCGACTATCTCGTCCACTATCTCCCTGGCGCGCCGCCCGAGCGCGCGGCGCCTCCCTCTGTCGGGGCCGGCCTGTCCGCGGGCTCGGCGAAGCCCTCGGCGGCCGAGGCCTCGGAGAACACGCGCTGCTGGGACCACTGCCCCTCGGTCTCCATGAGGCTCGCGCACGTCAGGCGCAGCATCGACTCCCTCGAGGGGAAGGACTGCACGACCCTGTAGCGGCGCTTGATCTCGCGGTTGGCGCGCTCCTGGACGTTGTTGGTGCGGAGCTTGGCCCAGTGCGCCCTGGGGAAGGCCGTGAACGCCAGCGCGGAGTCCTCGGCCTGCTCGAAGACCTCGCCGGCCCTGGCGGACACCGACGCCACCCAGGGCGCCGCCTCGGCCCACACGCAGCGCGCGAGGTCGGGGTCGTCCTGGTAGACCGCGGCGCGCACGAGGTCCCTGACGGCCGCCTTGGAGTCCTCGGGCCTGCCCGAGCAGGCGCTCTGGAGGTTGCGCTGCAGGTGCGTCACGCAGCGCTGCCAGGCGCAGCCCTGGAACAGGCGCGAGACGGCGGCCACGAGCCCGGCGTGGCTGTCGGAGACCACGAGGCGAACGCCGGCCAGCCCGCGCTCGCGCAGCCCGCCGAGGAATGCCGCCCAGGAGTCCTCGCTCTCGGTGTCGACCACGTCGCAGCCCAGGAAGTGCTTGCGCCCGTCGGCGCCCAGCCCGATCGCGGTCACGACGCCCTGCGAGACGACCGACGAGCCGACCCTGCAGCTCATGTAGGTGGCGTCGAGCCACAGGTAGCAGCACGGCGTGCCCGACAGGTCGCGGCTGCGGAACTCCGCCACCTCGGCGTCGAGGTCGGAGCAGAGGCTCGAGACCTCCGAGCTCGACAGCGAGGATATGCCCAGCTTGGACGCCACGCGCTCGACCTTGCGGGTGGACACGCCGCACACGTACATCTCCTGCACGATGGCGGCCACCGAGGTGTCGACGCGCGACCATCGCGCGAGCATGCCCTCGGGGTAGTAGGTGCCGTGCCTGAGCTTGGGTATCTCGAGCTCCACGTCGCCCACGGCGGTCTTGAGCGACCTGGGGCGGTAGCCGTTGCGGCTGTTCTCCCTGCCGTCGCTGCGCTCGTTGCGGCTCGCGCCGCACATCTGCTGGGCCTCGGAGTCCATCAGCGCGTTCATCACGCCGCCCAGCACCCTGCACGCGAACTCGCGCGCGTCGCCGCACTCCTGCCAAAGCCTCGCCGCCTCGAGGGCCTCGTCGCGACCGAGGCGCAGTACACTCTCTTCTTGGGGCATCGCCTTTCCTTCCATTCGTCACCTTCATTACTCCAACGACGAATTCTAGGCGGTGTCCCCTCCCTTTCAAGAAAGGGCGGAGGCGGGGCATGCCCCGCCTCTTACACCACATCTCTGTGCGCTACCTGGCAATCCGATCGTTCGAGCGTTGTTTGGGCTAGAAAGGCTATCGGTTTCGGAAGTGCGGGGAAAAAGACAAACAGGCAAAGCACAAGCGGTATTTGAGCCAACTTTATCAGGGGTTTTGTTGAAATAAAAGGGCTTGTGCTCGGGGGTAAGCAATTTTTCCCCGCACTTCCGAAAACCAGGTCGATCTGACTCTTGCTAAAACGATTTAGCAGCGTCGGTCAAGGTGCGGGTTTGCCACCGGGCGAACACTTTTATCGCTTGGGACTATATTTATTGGGCCTCGAAGGGTGGATTTCGCGCTTTTGGTAAAGAAATGAGTGTGTGTTTTGCCGTGTGCCGGCATTGGCATAGAAAAAGGGCCCGGAAGGCTTTGCCTTCCGGGCCCTTTGCAATGCAAACCTGCTTGCAAGTACGACTTAGCGCACCTGAGCGACGTAAGCGACGTTGGTCGAGGAGACCTTGTCCTCGAGCTGGACGCTCATGCGGGGATCGCCGGCGGTAGCGACGGTCAGGTCGCCGGCCTCGACGTAGCCGAGCTCCTTAGCGGTCTCGATCGCCTTGACGATCGTGCCGTTGACGGTGCCCTGGGTAATCTCGGCCTGGTGCGGGATAACGCCCCAGTACATGATCATCTGCTGGACGGCCCACTCGTGGCGGGAGAACGCGCAGATCGGCATGTTGGGACGGAAGTGCGAGATCAGGCGAGCGGTACGACCGGTGGTCGTCGGCACGGTGATGCACTTGGCGCCAACGGTGGTAGCCATGTTCACAGCGGACATACCCACAACGTTGTTGACGACGCGGGTGCCGTGAGCATCGGCCGGAACCTCGAGCGGAGCGTGGGCCGGGAGGTACTTCTCGGTCTCGAGAGCGATGCTGGCCTGCATCTTGACGGCCTCGACCGGGTACTTGCCGGCAGCGGACTCGCCGGAAAGCATAACGGCGTCGGTGCCGTCGTAAATGGCGTTAGCAACGTCGGCAACCTCGGCGCGCGTCGGGCGCGGGTTCTGCTGCATGGAGTCGAGCATCTGCGTAGCGGTGATAACGGGCTTGTAGGCCGCGTTGCACTTAGCGATGATCTCCTTCTGGATGTGCGGAACGAGCTCGGGCTTGATCTCGATGCCCAGGTCGCCACGGGCGACCATGATGCCGTCGGAAGCCTCGAGGATCTCGTCGAAGTTCTCGACGCCCAGGGCGCACTCGATCTTCGGGAAGATCGTCACGTGCTCGCCGCCGTTCTCGCGGCAAAGCTCGCGGATGCCGCGGACGGACTCGCCGTCACGGATGAAGGAAGCGGCGATGTAGTCGATGTTCTCGGTCAGGCCAAAGAGGATGTCCTGACGATCGCGCTCGGTGATGGCGGGCAGCGAGATGTTGACGTTGGGCATGTTGACGCCCTTGCGCTCGCCGATCAGGCCGTCGTTCTTAACGACGCAGGTCATGTCCTGGCCGTCGACGGACTCGACCTCGAGGGCAACCAGGCCGTCATCGATCAGGATGAGGGAGCCCTTCTCGACCTCGGAGGGCAGAGCCAGGTAGTCGAGGGAGATGTGCTCAGCGGTGCCGTGGAAATCCTCGGACGTGGGCTGAGCGGTGACGACGATCTTATCGCCGGTCTTGACGGCAACCTTCTTGCCGTCGACCAGAAGGCCGGTGCGGACCTCGGGGCCCTTGGTGTCGAGCAGGATGCCGACGGGCAGGCCGAGCTCCTTGGAAATACGACGGACGCGCTCAATGCGACCGTGGTGCTCGTCGTAGGATCCGTGCGAGAAGTTAAAACGGGCGACATTCATGCCCGCCTTGATCATCTCGCGGATGGTCTCGTCGCTATCGCAGGCGGGACCCATGGTGCATACAATCTTGGTGCGCTTGTACATTCAGACCTCCATCTGACATCGTCTTGCGCTGATAGATAAACCATAAGAAATAAAACTGAGATGATTATAACGAAATGACGACCGAATACCCCAAAAAATCGACCGTATGCCGAATTAGAAGTTCATTTTTTACGGAAAAACGGTATATGCAAAAACTTTACCAACCGTTCCAACCGCTGCTATCTGGGCGATATTTCAGTTTGATGATGCGTCGAAGAAAAAACGTTTTATCAATGTTGAACATCATACGGTCTGCACCGTTGCACCCGAGCCGTGTTTCCAATTGGAATGTTTTGGCTAGACGCGCCGCTTTGGGGTACCATAGCTCCACTATCAACTGCCGCTCAGCACGGCAGCCTTGATGAGCCCTTGCCCTTCTCCTGGGAATTATGATCGGGCATCAATCTGCTGAGTGGCCCGAATCCCAGGAGGGGACTCTATATGCAAAAGGAATACCTGTCCGCCGCGGCGGAGGTACTCAGCGACCAGGGTGTCGATGAGAACCTCGGCCTGAGCAACGACGAGGCGTCGTCGCGCCTCGCCAAGACAGGCCCTAACAAGCTCGAGGAAGCCGAGAAGACGCCGTTGTGGAAGCGCTTCTTTGAGCAGATGGCAGACCCCATGGTCATCATGCTGATCGTTGCCGCCGTTATCAGCGCACTTACGGGCATGGTCAAGGGCGAGCCCGATTTTGCCGACGTCGCCATCATCATGTTCGTCGTTATCGTCAACTCGGTGCTGGGCGTGGTCCAGGAAGCCAAGAGCGAGGAGGCCCTCGAGGCCCTGCAGGAAATGAGCGCGGCGCAGTCCAAGGTGCTGCGCGACGGCAAGCTCGTGCACCTGCCGAGCGCCGAGCTCGTGCCCGGTGACGTGATTATGCTCGAGGCGGGCGACTCCGTCCCGGCCGACTGCCGCGTCCTCGAGAGCGCCACGATGAAGATCGAAGAGGCCGCACTGACCGGCGAGTCCGTGCCGGTCGAGAAGCACGCCAACGTGATTGAGCTTGCCGCGGGCACCGACGACGTGCCGCTCGGCGACCGCAAGAACATGTGCTACATGGGCTCCACCGTGGTGTACGGCCGTGGTCGCGCCGTCGTGGTCGGCACCGGCATGGATACCGAGATGGGCAAGATCGCTGGCGCCCTGGCCGAGGCCAAGGAAGAGCTCACGCCGCTGCAGGTGAAGCTCGCCGAGCTCAGCCGTATTCTTACCATTATGGTTATCGTCATCTGCGTCGTGATCTTTGGCGTCGACATCATCCGTCACGGCGTGGGTAACGTCCTTACCGACCCGACTGCCCTGCTCGACACCTTTATGGTCGCCGTCTCGCTCGCCGTCGCCGCCATCCCCGAGGGCCTGGTCGCCGTCGTGACCATCGTCCTTTCGCTCGGCGTGACCAAGATGGCCAAGCGTCAGGCAATCATCCGCAAGCTTTCTGCTGTCGAGACACTCGGCTGCACGCAGACCATCTGCTCGGACAAGACCGGTACCCTTACTCAGAACAAGATGACCGTCGTCAAGCACGAGCTCGCTGCGCCCAAGGAGAAGTTCTTGGCCGGCATGGCGCTGTGCTCCGATGCCCAGTGGGACGAGGAGCTGGGCGAGGCCGTGGGCGAGCCGACCGAGTGCGCACTTGTCAACGATGCCGGCAAGGCTGGTCTTACTGGCCTGACTGCCGAGCACCCGCGCGTGGGCGAGGCCCCGTTCGACTCGGGCCGCAAGATGATGTCCGTGGTCGTCGAGACCCTGGACGGCGAGTACGAGCAGTACACCAAGGGCGCGCCCGACGTGGTGATCGGCCTGTGCACCCATATCTACGAGGGCGATAAGGTCGTCCCCCTGACCGAGGAGCGCCGCGCCGAGCTCGTGGCAGCCAACAAGGCCATGGCCGACGAGGCCCTGCGCGTGCTGGCGCTGGCGAGCCGCACCTACACCGAGGTTCCCGTCGACTGCAGCCCCGCTGCGCTCGAGCACGACCTGGTCTTCTGCGGCCTGTCCGGCATGATCGACCCGGTCCGCCCCGAGGTGGCCGACGCTATCCGCGAGGCGCACGACGCCGGTATCCGCACCGTCATGATCACGGGCGACCACATCGACACCGCCGTGGCCATCGCCAAGCAGCTGGGCATCGTCGCCGATCGCAGCCAGGCTATCACCGGTGCCGACCTCGACCGCATGAGCGACGAGGAGCTCGACGCGCACATCGAGGACTACGGCGTGTACGCCCGCGTCCAGCCCGAGCACAAGACGCGCATCGTCGAGGCTTGGAAGTCGCGCGACCAGATTGTGGCCATGACGGGCGACGGCGTCAACGATGCCCCGTCCATCAAGCGCGCCGACATCGGCGTGGGCATGGGCATCACCGGCACCGACGTTACCAAGAACGTTGCCGACATGGTGCTTGCCGACGACAACTTCGCCACCATCATCGGTGCCTGCGAAGAGGGCCGTCGCATCTACGACAACATCCGCAAGGTCATCCAGTTCTTGCTTTCGGCCAACCTTGCCGAGGTGTTCTCGGTGTTTATCGCCACGCTCATCGGCTTTACCATCTTCCAGCCGGTACAGCTGCTGTGGGTGAACCTGGTCACCGACTGCTTCCCCGCGCTCGCGCTGGGCATGGAGGACGCCGAGGGCGACATCATGAAGCGCAAGCCGCGCAACGCCAAGGACGGTGTCTTTGCCGGCAATATGGGTCTGGACTGCGTGGTCCAGGGCCTGATCATCACCGTGCTGGTGCTGGCGAGCTTCTTTGTGGGCGTGTACTTTGACATGGGCTACATCCACATCGCCGATATGATTGCCGGCAATGCCGACGAGGAAGGCGTGATGATGGCGTTCATCACGCTCAACATGGTCGAGATCTTCCACTGCTTCAATATGCGCAGCCGTCGTGCGTCGCTGTTTAGCATGAAGAAGCAGAACAAGTGGCTGTGGGCTTCGGCTGCGCTGGCGCTGGTGCTGACGGTTATCGTGACCGTGCAGCCGACGCTTGCCGAGATGTTCTTTGGCCCTGTGACGCTTGAGCTTAAGGGCGTTATAGCCGCGCTGGGCCTGGCCTTCCTGATCATCCCGCTGATGGAGATCTACAAGGCAATCATGCGCGCAGTCGAGAAGGAGTAGCGTACCTGTCCGGGCCCGCCCCTGCGTGTTTTCTTCTTCGCTGGTCCTCGCGCTTCGCGCTGCGGGATCGCTCAGAAGAAAACACTCCCGGGGCGGGCCCTGCGGTATCCTTGCTGGCTTTCTCGCGCGCGGATGATAAAGGGCTGAGGGAAAGTGTGTGAGTCGGTCGATCGATTGCTCGACCGACTCTTTTTTGTGGGTAAAATACCTGCTCAGTTGTGATTTTGGGTGCTGGGAGGCGTTTGTGGCTAAGGCTAAGGCTAAGGCGAAGAAAAAGACGACGGGGGCGCGGGCTAAGCGCGATCGTCGTCGGAAGCTTGCGACCGAAGCCCCTGCGTCTGCTGAGGAGCTGCTGGCAAGCGTGCCGGGGCTTGATGCGCTGCAGGATGTTCCGGCGTTCGATGGCCTGCCGGTCGATGCGGCTCAGCGGGCTGCATTTGACGACTTTTGCGCACAGGCCGAGGAGCCCGAGCAGATGCAGCTTGGTGCCGTGGTGCGCCTGGACCGCGGGTTTCCGCTGGTGGTAACTGCCGATGACGCGTTTCGTGCCGAGCATGCCGTAGGGTTTGCCAAGTCGCGTGGCGAGGACGAGGTCTTGCTGCCCGCTGTGGGCGACCGCGTGGCGGTTCGCCGTGCTCCAGGGCACGACATGGGCGTGATCGAGTGCGTGCTGCCGCGCCGTACGAGCTTTGAGCGTTGGCGTGGTCGTGCCCGCGGCGAGCGCCAGGTGCTCTGCTCCAACGTTGACAGCGTGCTGATCGTGCAGGCGCTCGGCGCCGGCGAGGTGCTGCTCGACCGCGTGGTGCGCTCACTGGTGTTGGCGCTCGATTGCGATGCCGAGCCGGTGGTGGTGCTCACCAAGGCCGACCGCTGCGAGGCCGATGAGCTCGAGCGCGATTTGGACCGCGTGCGCCGTCTGGTGGGTCCGGACGTGCGCGTGATCGTGACGTCTTCTGCCGAGGGCCTCGGCCTGGACGAGGTGCGCGCCTGCGTGCCGGCTGGGGGCTGTGCCATGATCTTGGGCGAGTCGGGCGCCGGCAAGTCGACGCTGCTCAATGCGCTACTGGGCCACGATGCGCTGGCCACTGGTGGCGTGCGCGAGCGTGATGACCAAGGTCGCCACACCACGGTTGCGCGCGTGATGGTGGCGCTGCCGGGCGACGCCGGCGTGATCGCCGATGCCCCGGGCCTGCGCAGCCTGCCGCTCGTGGGACATGAGCGGGGTCTGGCGCGTGCCTTCCCCGAGATCGTCGAGGCGTCGCGTGCGTGCCGGTTTGGCGATTGCACGCACACTCATGAGCCGGGTTGTGCTGTTCGCGAGGCCGAGGACGCGGGGCAGATCGACAGCCTGCGCCTGGAGACGTTCCAAAACCTGGCGTCATCCATGCGCGTGAGTGCCCAAATGCTCGACCCCGATGTCCATCTGTAATTGATTTTTCCTATGACAGCCGCCTCCCAACTGCTTGGGAGGCGGCTTTTTTGCTGCCAAAGCGTCTCGAAATATGCGTTTTGCCGACGTTCTGACCAAAACCTTGCCACGAGCTTGACGGGCTGGTCAGCTTTTGGTCAGCAATTGGTTTGACACGTAAAACCAAGATTGCGATTGCACCGCTTTGCGCCCTGGCCGCCCAGACAATGGTGGTACGGGCATTTGCCCGGTGCTACCTTGAGAGGAGCGGCCGTGAACAAGAGCAAGCGCATCGCCATCAGTCTGGCCGCGGGCGTGCTTGCCGCGGCGCTCTGCATGGTTTACGGCTCGTCGATCCGTTCGCAAGCCGAGCAGGCTCAGGCCGAGACGTTGGCAAAATACGGCGGCGACCGCGTTGAGGTGTGCGTCGCGGCGCGCGATATCGATGCGGGTGAGACCCTCGACGAGACTAATGTCATAACTCAGGAATGGCTGGCGAGTCTGTTGCCGCGTGATGCGGCGACCGAGCTGCGTCAGGTGCGCGGCGACGTGACGACCTCGCGCATTCCCAAAAACGCCGTGATTTGCAATGTCTACACCAAGGCCGAAAGCCACAAGCTCGAGGTGCCTAAAGGCAAGGTTGCCGTTTCGGTGGCGGTCGATGCCGAGCACTCGGTCGGCGGTGCCACGGGCGTGGGCAGCTATGTGGACGTGTACGTGCAAAAAGATGGCGTGACCGATCGTTTGTGCGGCGCGTACGTGATCGATACCAGCGAAGATGCCGGCACCACGCGTGAAGGCAAGATCGAGTGGGTGACGCTGGCGGCAGACCCCGAAGATGTCAAGGAATTGCTGGGGGCCTCGGGAAAGGGAACGGTCAGCTTGACGATTCCCGCCACGGCGCGCGGCAAAAAGAGCGGAGGCGACGAGTGATGAAGGCGATCTGGCTTGCGTGCTGCGCGTGCGGCGATTACGGGCTGCTACAGCAGGAAGTCGAGGGTCGCGATGTGGGCGCACAGGTGCTTCGCGTGGGGGATCTGGACGGGCTGGTATCCATGGCGCGGGCGTTTCCCTCGCGCCGCGGTGCCGCCATCATCGCGGCATCTCTGTTCGATACCGAAGACGTGCGGAAGACCGTTGCGCGCCTGACGGCCGAGGGCCGTGTGAGTCGCGTCGTCGTGTTGATCGAGACGCTTGACCCGTCGGATATCGAAGGGCTGTTTCGCGCGGGGGCGACCGAGGTCATCGCTGCGCACAGTTTGTGCGGCAACGGGCGCGCGGGCGAGGGAACGGTTGATTCCGATCGGCGCATGACGATTGAGCCCGATGCTTTTGTTGATAGGGAACCCGGGGCGCCTCGCGCTACAAGAGGCCCGCGTGTTGATGAATATGGAAAAGCGGAAGCCGAGCATGGTCGGCGCCCCCGGGACCCCCTTGCATACGATGACGCTGGAGGGCCGGTACCGTATGGCGATGACGTTCTGGCTGAAGATATGGGATACGTGCACGGCATAAATCTGGCCGATGAGCTCGACGAGGTCGAGGGTTTTGCCGGGGCTGGCGAGCCGTGTGCCGCTGCGTCTTTGGCTTCGGAACCGCAGCCCGGGCAGCCTGCCATGCCGGCTTGGGCTCAGCGCGTGACCGCGGCGGGGGAGACGGGGATGTTATCGCCCGCGTCTGTGTCGCCGGTTCCCGCACCGTCAGCCCCTGCGCTGTCGGCGGACGCTTCGATTCCGTCGCGTCGGGCACCGGTCGTCTGCGCCGTCTCGGGTTCGGGCGGTTGCGGCAAGTCGACGATCGTTGCCACCATGGCGCATGCGGCGTCGCTGTTGGGTTTGCGCGCCGCCGTGCTCGACTTGGACCTCATGTTTGGAAACCTATACGATCTGCTGGGTGTCGATGCCCCACATGATATAGCGACGCTTATCGAGCCGTCGGCGGCGGGCGCACTTGCCGAGCCGGATATCGTGGCCGCATCGATGCGCGTCGCCCCGGGCGTTACGCTCTGGGGGCCTGTCGCGGCCCCCGAGAAGGCCGAGCTCATGGCACGTCCGGTGGAGCTATTGCTCGATGTTTTGCGTCGCGAATCCGACGTGGTCTTTGTCGACACCTCGGTCTTTTGGGGTGATGCCGTGGCCGCCGCGGTGGCGGCGAGCGACCGTTGCCTGGTCGTAGGCGATGCGGCGGTATCGTCCGCGACATCCGCTTCGCGCGTCATTGAGCTGGCGAGCCGCGTGGGCGTGCCGCGCACGCGCATGAGCGCCGTGTTCAACCGGTTTGGTGCGCGCGGTGCCGACGAGGACGTCGCCATGCGCTTCGAGATTGCCTGCGCACTGAGCTCCAAGATCCGCATTGCCGATGGCGGTCAGGACTTGGCCGCGCTCATGGCATTCGGTCGCGCCGACGAGGCAGTGGGTCAGACGAGCGCTTTTGCGACCAGCGTGCGCGAGGCCACGCGCGAGATGCTCGTGGAGCTGGGCTGCGCCGTCGGTCCCTGGAGCGATATGGTCGCTGACCGCGCGACCCGCACCGAGCGCCCGCGCATCCGTCTTCCCTGGTCGCGTGAGGGAGATTCGCGATGAGTCTGCAGGCGCGGATTAAAGCCGCTGGCGCGGCCGCCGCGGCTGCCCCCGTTGATGCGGGACGCCGCCGTGCCGTTAAACGCCGCACCAAGCGTGCGGTGATGGACCGCATGGGCTACGACGAGGTGGCGCGCATCAGCGCCTACGTCGACCCTGCCCTTGCCCGCTCTGAGCTACGTCCGGCGGTGGAAGCGGCGCTCAACGTGGAAGAGCCAACCGACTTGGCGACGCCTGAGCGTGAGACCATCATCGACGAGATCCTAGATGACGTGGTGGGCCTGGGACCGCTGCAGCCGCTCATCGAGGACGACACCGTTACCGAAATCATGATCAACGGCTGTCGCTCTGCCTTTTTTGAGCGCAGTGGCGTTTTGTATCCCATCGAGCACGCGTTTGAGGACGACGAGCAGATCCGTGTGCTCATCGACCGCATCATCTCGCCGCTCGGCCGTCGTATCGACGAGCGTAGCCCCATCGTCAACGCCCGCCTCAAGACGGGTTATCGCGTCAACGCGGTGATTCCACCCGTGGCGCTCGACGGGCCAATCCTCACCATCCGTAAGTTCTCGGACCGTATCTGTTCGTTGGACGAGCTTGTGGGGTTGGGGTCACTGCCGCTTTGGTATGCGCAGCTGCTGTCGTGCGCGGTGTCGTTGCGGCAGGACTTGGCGGTTGCGGGAGGCACGGGGTCGGGCAAGACCACGCTGCTCAACGCGCTGTCGTGCGAGATTTCTACCGGCGAGCGCATCGTGACGATCGAGGATTCCGCCGAGCTCAAGTTTGCACATCACCCACACGTTGTTCGTCTGGAGGCGCGTGAGGCGTCAATCGAGGGCGAGGGCGCGGTGACGATTCGCGACCTGGTGACCAATGCTCTGCGTATGCGCCCCGACCGTATCGTCGTGGGCGAGGTGCGCGGTGCCGAGTGCTGCGACATGCTGCAGGCCATGAACACGGGCCACGACGGCTCGCTCACCACGCTCCATGCGGGTACCGAGCAGGAGACCGTGGTTCGCCTGACGCTGCTTGCGCGCTACGGCATCGATTTGCCGAGTGAGCTTATCGAAGAGCAGATCGCCATGGCGCTCGACGGCATCGTGATGTCCGAGCGTCATGCAGATGGCAGGCGCTTTGTGGCCTCATATTCGGGGGTTCACCGCGGCGCGTCGGGCGGTGTTGAGCTCGAACGCTACGTGACGTTCGATGCCGCCGAACGCACCTGGACGCTCGACCGCGAGCCGCCGTTTATTGCGGAGGGCTTGCGGTCGGGAACGCTCACGCAAGAGGAGGTGGACGAATGGAGATCGCTATGCCCCTCGTCGTAGGGGGTTTGGCGGGGCTTTCTGTCGCGACGGCGTGTGGGGCAGAGCCTCGTGTGCCGCGGATGCCGCCGGCGGAGCTGGCGCGCCAGACGCTCGAATCGATGGCGGAGAAGCTGCCCCGTGAGTTGGCGGAAAACGACCTGCTGACAAAGATTGCCCGCTCGTGGGCATCGCTGGTCCCCGCAGATCGCCTTGGGCTTGCTATTGAGGATAACGCGGCTCGTCTGGCATTTCTGCTGCTGTCGAGCGGTATCTGCAGCGTTTTGCTGGCCGTTGCGTCGTTGTCGCCCATCGGCTTTGTCTTGGGGCTGGTGACGCCGTTTGGCGTGGGCGCCGCGCGTGACGCCTTCGATCGCCGACGCGAACAGCATGATGTAGAAGAGGCCATGCCCGAGGCATTCACGGCGTTATCCATGTCGCTTGCCTCGGGGCATTCGCTGGCACAGGGCATGCGCTTTGTGGGCGCCCATGCGCAAGAGCCGGTGCATACCGAGTTTTTGCGGGTGGCGGCGGCAATCGATTGCGGTATCTCGGCGACCGACGCACTCGATGACCTACTCGTTCGCATCGATGCCCCCGGCCTTTCGCTTGTCACCTTGGCGCTCAAAGTATCGCAACGTACCGGGGCTCCGCTTGCCGGCTTGCTGTCCGAGGCGTCGAGCATGGTGGGTGAGCGCATTGAGCTCAAACGCCGTCTGGACGTTAAGACGTCACAGGCGCGTATGTCGGCACACATGGTCGCGGCGATGCCGGCGGGCATGTGCGCGGTGCTGGCTTTGCTTTCGGCAGACTTTCGCCGCGGTCTTGCGACGCCGGCTGGTGCGGGCGCCGTGGTGCTGGGGCTTGCCCTCAACGTCGTTGCCCTGGTAGTTATCCGGCGCATTATGCGGGTGGAGTTATGAGCGCCCTGGTCGGGGTCGCGGCTTGTCTGTGTGCCCTGAGCGTATTTGCCGCGACAGGTTTGGAGCGTGCGGATGCCCGCAAGATTGCAGAGACGTGCAAGCGTGAGGCGGTACTGGTCATTGCCGCGGGCCGCTTGGTGATTGATGCCCTGACCGCGCGAATGAAGGGCGCAATTGGGGTGGGCGGCCCGGCGCGGGTGTCGCTCGGTGAGGCGTCCGAGATGATCGACGTGGTGCGCCTGGGGCTTTCTGCCGGCCTTTCATTTGATGCGGCGCTCGAGATTTTCTGTGCCAATCGTCGGTCGGTGCTGGCCGTCCGTCTTGAGCGAGCCTGCATGGCATGGCAGGTGGGCGTGGGGACGCGCGAGGCCGAGTTGTTGGCTGCCGCGCGTGATTTGGACGTGAGGGCGCTTGAGACCTTTGCCATCACGGTGGGGCAGGCGCTTGCCCTGGGCGCTCCGCTGGCCGAGACGCTGGCTGCTCAAAGTCGCGAGATCCGTGCGGCTCATCGCGCCGCAGTCGAGCGCGAGATTGAGCGCGCGCCGGTCAAGTTGCTGATTCCCACCGGCACGCTCATCTTGCCGGCGTTGCTTCTGTCCATATTGGGCCCGCTGCTGGGAGCAGGCGGGATGATGTAGGGAGGAATACATGAACACGATGACCGACATTGCGGGCAAGGCTTGGAGCTGGGCTTTTTGCCGGGCAATCCGCGCTCGCCAGCGTGCCAAGGCGCTGTTGCGGGAGGAGAGCGCGCAGGGCACTACCGAATACGCCATCTTGGTCGGCGTGCTCGTAGTGATCGCGATTATCGCCATCGTCGCGTTTAAGAGCAAAGTCGAAGAACTATGGAACGCGATCAAAGACGGCATCAACAGCCTGTAGGAGGCAGGCGGCCTGTTGGTTCGCCGCTGGTGCTCGTCTGTTTGCTCGTAGCAATAGCGGTGACGCTTTGGGGGCTGGGTGTTGCGCGGCAGCAGCGTCCAGGCGCTGCTGCCGATTTGGGATCGGGCTCGGCGGCGGTGTCACAAGCGGAAGGCGCGCGAGATATGGGCGGTCGGAATGCCGCCGTCACGGCTCAGACCTTTTTACAGGCACTCGACGAGCGGGCTGCCAGCGCGACGGAGCCGTCTGCAGGCAACGCGATCGCGGTTCGGCTCGCATGGTCCGAGGACCGGCCGATGACCGAGGCGGCGGCAGACCTGTTGCGCGCCTACCGCGAGGTGCCCACGGCCCAGCTCGCCCTGAGCGGCTATCTCGATATTAAGGGCAACGTATGGGGCGCCATCGTGCGCGATGGGCGAGGCTGGGTCGATATGGTGACGGTTGCTGCGGATGCCGGCGATGCCTCGTGCCGCCTGCGTGCCGTGCGTCTGGTTCCGCAAACAACGGAGTCAAAGGAGGGGTCGTGAAATGCATGATGTCCTGCGTGAGGAATCTGCTCAGTCGACCGTCGAATACGCCATCGTCACCGTGGCGCTGTTATCGATTGTGCTGGCGATTGCGGGGCTTTGGCGCGCTGGCGCCGATGGGCGCTTGGCGGCACTGGTCGAGCGGGCGGCGTCTCATGGCGTCGCCCCATCGTCGGTTATCGATGCCGCGACGGGTGCCAAGGACATCGCTCTGTATTGATATCGCGTGCGAGGATCGGGCGCAATCTACGGTCGAGGCCGCCTTTTTGCTGCCGACGTTTTTGACACTTATCTTGCTCGCGTTGCAGCCGGTGTGCCTGCTCTATACGCGTGCGGTCATGGAGTCTGCCGCCGCCGAGACCGCGCGGCTTATGACCACGACGACGGTGGAGGACGACGATGACCTTAAGGAGTTCACTCGCCGCAGACTTGCCGCGGTGCCCAACGTCTCGATTTTTCATGCCGGCGGGCCGCTGTCGTGGGATATCGAGTTGGGGCGGGCCGGTGCCGGTGGCGTTTCGTCCGTGTCTGTTGCCGGCGAGGTTAAGCCGCTGCCCGTGATCGGTGCATTTGTGCAGGCCATGGGCAGTGCGGGTGAGGGCGGCTATGTCGAGCTCAAGGTCGACGTCTCGTATCGATCGCGTCCCGAATGGCTGGAGGGAGATTATGATTCATGGATTGCTGCATGGGATTAGGCGCTGCCTGTTGCGGGCGACGCAAGGGTTTGCGGCTCGCCGTCGACCAGGCGCTCGCCGCAAGCGGGGCGGCTTTATGGGCCGTGCCGGTATCGACTTGTTTATCGAAGACGGCGCCTATACCACGCTCTCCTCTGCGGTTGTCATTCTGGTGGTGCTTACGCTGCTGTTTTCGTCGACCGCGGCGATACGGAGCATGTCACGCGCCGGGGACACCCAGGTGGCGGCCGATAGCGGTGCACTGGCGGGCGCCAACGTGGTGTCGTCCTATCACACGGCCGCCACGGTGGTGGATGCGAGCATTTTGAGTTTGGGCCTGGCGGGGTTTGCCACGATCGGCACCGGCTTGGTTGCCATTCTCATTCCGGGCGCCGAGGTTGTCGGCAGCGATATCATCGATACGGGAACCCAGATCATTAAAACGCGTAACAAGTTTGCCAAAAGCGCGTCAAAGGGCCTGCAAAAGATTGAGACCGCCTTGCCGTACCTGGTTGCCGCGCGCGCCATGCAGGCAGTATCGGCGCAGGATACCGACGGCGTGACCTATACCGGTACGGCGCTCGCCGTGCCCAGGACATCCGAGTCGGATTTTGTTGCGCTCGAAGGGTCCGAGATCTCGACCGATGCCATTAAAGATGCGTCGGAAGATCTGGAGCGCGCGGCCGAGGAGCTACAAAAAGCATCGGAGGAGACGGCGAAGGCCAAAGAGCGCGCCTGGCTAGCGGATTGCGGTGGATCGGATAAAGGTTCGGTCGGCAGCTGTTCGTGTATGTGGGAGCGCGCAAAAAGCCTAACGGATCTCTCCGGTGTTCAAAATCCGCATTACTCATCGAGCGTTACGTGGGAGCCTCAAGTTGCCCTTGATCGCGCGAAGGACTACTACCATTGGCGTCTGACAAATGAGAAGCCCCAAGGCTCGAGTGTCGAGATGAAGGCCGAGTCTGCGGCGCGTAAGGCGTTTTATACCTATGCGAGCGCGGAGGTCGATCGGGCATATATAACCGAGAACGGAGACAGGGTTTCCTCCTATATTCCGCTGCTGCCGCGCAACTCTGATGAGGTTCGGGCGACCGAGCTCTACACCGATGCAGTGTGGCCGACTAGCGTGAACGATGGCAAGGCGTATCTGCATTACGGAACGACCTGCCCTAACTATAAGAAAGGAACGCCGAGCGGATTTGCTTCGGTTGCCGATTACGATGGGCAGGATAAATGCAGCAAATGCCATTTTGGCGTTGCGTCGCTTGGTGCTGTTGCGGCGCCTTCAACCTCTATCAAAAACGGCTTCGAGTATCACTTTGACAAGTTTAAAGACGCCCTGGAGGACTACGTCGACTGTCGCAACAAGGAACTCGAACTCGAGCGTCAAACCGAGGACGAAGCCGACCGTGCGGGCAATGCGTTCGATACCGCCATCAAAGAGCTTTCGGGCGAGCGCCCGCGCATCGCCCCGCCCGGTCGCAACGGCGTGGTCGCCTTTGCGGTCTCGGGCGGTGTCACGAGTCCCGACGAGCTCAACTCTTCGTTTAACACGGCAGTTGAGCTTGGCGATCGTGGTGCAATTTCTGCTGCAGTGCTGGCGCCCGACGATGCGACCGCGCGGAACAACGTGCTCGCGCGTTTCTTCTCGACGCTGGAGGAGCGTTCGGGCGGCGTTGCCGGCGTGCTCGACGGCGTTATGGATGTTTGGGGCCGCCTGCTTGTGGGGTACGGAGACATCCAGGGTGCGGCTGACGAGCTTATGGGAGAGCTGATCGGTGGCTTGGGAGGGGGTAGCGGCGCGTTGGGCTCCATCGCGTCCTGGCTCGGTGACACCGTTTCGTCTTCCGTGGCGGCGCTGGGACTCGAACCGTGCGATTTGCGTCTGAGAAAACCGGTGCTGACCGATACCGCCAATGTCATCAAAAGTCCGGGGTCCGATATCGCAGGCATCTCCAAAACTCAAGATACCCTGCGAAAAATCCCCTTGGGTGTGACTGACCCCAAGGCACTTTGCGAGGCCTTGGAATATCACGTCGAGCGCACCATCAGCAGCGCGGTGTTCACGCTTGCGGAGATCCCGCTGCCCGGTGGCCGCTCCATCCCGCTCACTGTCGATGTTGCCACGCTGGTGGGAGCTTTTGGCGGTGGGTCGTAATGGGCATTCGCGCGGGCTTGCGCGAGGAGCGTGCCCAGGCGACGGTCGAGATGGCCGTGGTCACGCCTGTCCTGCTCGTGCTGGCTCTCGTCGCGTACAACGTCATGATCTTTGCAGGCGCGGTCGCGCGCTTCGACCGCGTGGTGCCCGACATCGTGCTTGCGCACGCTGTGGCGCCGGGCGGGGAGGGTGACGAGAGCTCCATTGACGCTTCCGCGACCGTTCAAGCTCAGATTCAGGATGCCATGGAGGGATATGACCTACAGGTCGAGGTCTCGAGCGAGCAAGGCACGGCGTCATCGGATGGTAGTCTGCTCTCTCTTTCTGGCACGTTTAGGACCTATACCTGCACCATGCACTACGAGCCGTGGCCGAGTTTGCTGAGCATCGCCGGCGTTTCCCTGGGGGCGCCGGCCGTGCTCACGCATGAACGTGCGGTGACGGTCGATCCATGGCGTCCGGGGGTGGTCATGTGACCGCGGTCTCGTCCTATATCGCCTACGCGCGGGCGCTCAACAGGTTGGGTTGGACGCCGGCCGAGTTTGTGGTGGCGGAGTCGTTTACCGTGCGTCTGCGCGGCATGCTGGGACGGCGGCCAATTGCCGCCAGCGGACTGCCGCTTGTCATGGCGTTTCCGCGCTGTTCCTCGGTTCACACCTGCTTTATGGCCTATCCCATCGACATTGCCTTTATCGATCGCAGCGGCAATGTCCTCGCATGCTACGAAAACGTACGCCCTTGGCGTATGTGTTCCTGTCCCGGTGCCTGGGCGGCACTCGAACGCCCTTCACTCATTGTTTCGCCCCCTGTTCTCCAACGCGTGCCGGCATAAGAATTGGCGACAGTGGACTTTCGTCATACGAAATTGGGTAAGATGGAGGAGAAGATGCATGGATGTTGAGATCCATCCCAACGCCAAAAAATACCTGACGGAAGGGGTCGATGATGGGCGAGACATATACGACCGCTAGTGGTCAGGTTGTAACGGATGAAATGATTGACGCGTGGTGTGAGTCGTACGAGCGCGGAGAGTTTCCGGATGGTGAACACACCGTTGGTGGAATCGTGCATGGACGGCCTCCACTCTCAGGTGAGGGAACGGCAACGCTATCGGTCAAGATTCCTCTAGGGATGAAGGAAGCGATTCGTCGACGGGCGGCGGCTGAAGGAATGACGCCAAGTGAGTTTGCCCGTGCGGCCCTGAGTGAAAAACTTCTTGCGGCCGGTTGATACTTCTGATGTGCCGTTCTATAGCAGCGAGATCGTGGCCGATGTCGCGCTCAAAAATTTTTTTAAAATTCTCGGTTGACCGGAGCGTGTCCTTGGTTATACTAATCAAGCCTTGAAACAAGGCACACCTCAAATGGCTGGGTAGCTCAGTTGGTAGAGCAGAGGACTGAAAATCCTCGTGTCAGGGGTTCGATTCCCTTCCCCGCCACCTTGAATTGACTAGGACCTCTGCAAAGGGGTCCTTTTCTTTTATGTGGCCCCCACGCGGAATCGAACCCCGTGAGGGCGCGGAGCTGAGTAAACGCGTGAGCGTTTGCCAGCGCAGCTCGCAAGGCGCGGAAGCGCCGCAGCGGTCCGCACGCGCGGAGCGCGGGCGCGATTCCCTTCCCCGCCACCTTGAATTGACTAGGACCTCTGCAAAGGGGTCCTTTTCTTTTACCGAGGGCTCCTGCGGAAACTGCATCCCGGAATTTGGCTTCAGAGCGGGATGCGCGGATTCCGCCCGCCCGGACATTTCTCCCACTTTTGCGCCACTTTGTAGACCGTTCGGTCGCCTGTCCGCACGCGCGGGTATACTCAAAACGATACTTTTCCTATGCAATACGATGCAGGTTCGGCCTGCGCGATTCGAAGGGGGCCGTGATGGAGAGGATTCTCGGCGTTAATCTCTCTGGCTGGTTTATTCCCGAGCCCTGGGTGACCCCGTCGCTCTATGCAGCGACCGGAGCATCCAATGCAGCCGAGCTGCAGGAGGCCATGGGCACCGCTGCCTATAACGAGCGCATGCGTCGCCATTACGAGACGTTTGTGAGTGAGGACGATTTTCGCCGTATGGCGCAGATCGGTCTCAACGCCGTGCGCCTGCCGGTGCCGTGGTATGCCTTTGGTTCGCAGGAGTCTGACGCTTCCTACATCTCGGTCGTCGATTATATCGACCGTGCTATTGAGTGGGCCGACAAGTACAACATCCGCGTACTGCTCGATCTGGCGACGGTGCCGGGCGGCCAGGGCGATTCCAACGATTCGCCCACGACGCCGGAAGTCGTCGCTGAGTGGCATTCGTCCACCAATGGCCGTCACGTTGCGCTCGATGTGCTCGAGCGCCTGGCCGATCGCTACGGCGAGGCCGAGAGCCTGCTAGGCATCGAGCTGTTGGATACGCCGCAGATGAGCGTACGCAAGAGCCTCTTTACCATGACGGACGGTATTCCGGCGCACTACCTGCGCAGCTTCTATCGCGATGCCTACGAGCTCGTCCGTTCGTATATGCCCGAGGATAAGATCGTCGTCTTTTCCTCTTCGGGACACCCCGGCGAGTGGAAGCACTTTATGCGCGGTGCCAAGTACAAGAACGTCTACATGGACCTTCACCTGTACCATTACCGCGACGAGTATGCGCTCGACATCACGAGCCCCCGCGGTCTGACGACGGCGATTTCGCGCAACAAGCGTGAGCTCAAGGAGGCAATCTCGACCGGATTCCCCGTTTTGGTGGGTGAATGGTCGGGTGCGGCGATTTTTGCCAACTCATCGGTTACGCCCGAGGGCCGCAATGCCTACGAGCGCGTGTTCATCGCCAACCAGCTGGCATCGTTTGCGCCGGCGGCTGGCTGGTTCTTCCAAACATGGAAGACCGAGAAGCGTATTGCAGCATGGGACGCCCGCGCGGCGCTCGGCACGCTCGAGCGCGGCATGATTGAATAGGTTGATATGACGCAAAACAGCGCCCACACGGGCAAACTTTATGTGGTCGGTACGCCCATCGGTAACCTGGGCGACCTGTCTCCGCGCGTCGGCGAGGCATTTGCTGCCGCCGACGCCGTCTGCTGCGAGGACACGCGTGTGACCTCAAAGTTGCTGATGCGCCTAGGCATCTCCAAGCCGCTCGTTCGTTGCGACGAGAACGTGATCGCAAGTCGCGCAGCCGGCCTGGTCGACCGCCTGCTGGCGGGGGAGACCCTTGCCTTTGCCTCAGACGCCGGTATGCCGAGTGTGTCTGATCCCGGCCAGGCTTTGGTTGAGGCGGCGCGCGAGGCGGATGTGCCTGTCGAGGTTATTCCCGGCCCCTCTGCTTGCGTCACGGCGCTCGTGTCGTCCGGTATTCCCTGCGAGCATTTCTTCTTCGAAGGCTTTTTGGGTCGCAAGCACGGCGACCGCGTGCGCCGACTGCAGCGCCTTGCCGTCGTCCCCGGCGCGCTCATCTTCTACGAGTCTCCACATCGCATCGTGGCGACGCTCGAGGCCGTGGCGGAGGTCTTTCCCCAGCGTGAGGTTGCCGTCTGTCGCGAGCTCACCAAACTGCACGAGGAAGTCTTGCGTGGATCTGCCGCCCAGCTAACCGAGGAGCTGCGTGCCCGTGGCGAGGTAAAGGGCGAGATCGCGCTGGTCATCGCGCCGCCGAGTGAGGACGAGGAGGCCGGTATCGCGCCCGTTGGAGCCGCGGCAGCGGATCCCGACGAGGCCCTGCGCGAGGATATCCACGCCGCGCTCGAGGAGGGGGAGCCCGCCTCCGCGGTGGCAAAGCGCCTGTCGCAGAAGTATTCGCGCCGCAAGCGCGATGTCTATGCCATGGTGCTCGATATGCAATAGATGGAGGATATCCAGCCCTTGCGCTAGAATCATCCCCTGTATGCAACGTTTTTCTGGAGGACAAACCCCATGGATCAAAGCAAGCCTTCGTTCTTTATCACGACTCCCATCTACTACGTCAACGCCGATCCGCACCTGGGTACGGCTTATTCCACCATCATCGCCGACGTCCAGGCTCGCTATCGTCGCTCTGCCGGCTATAACGTCAAGTTCCTGACTGGCATGGACGAGCACGGCGAGAAGGTCGCCGAGGCTGCAGCCAAGCACAACATGACGCCGCAGGAGTGGACCGACAGCCAGGCCCCGCACTTCAAGGAGCTTTGGAGCAAGCTCGAGATTTCCAACGACGACTTCATCCGTACCACCGAGCCGCGCCAGCATCATGCCGTGCAGTACCTATGGGAGCGCATGAAGGAGTCCGGTTACCTGTATAAGGGCAGCTACGACGGCTGGTATTGCGTGCCTGACGAGACCTACTTTACCGATACACAGGTCCAGAAGGGTGACGAAGAGTGCGGCAGCGTCGGCCAACACCTGTGCCCCGACTGCCACCGTCCGCTTGAGCGCGTGCAGGAGGAGTCCTACTTCTTTAAGCTTTCCGCTTTCCAGGACAAGCTGCTCAAGCTCTATGACGAACACCCCGACTTTGTCGAGCCTGCGTTCCGCATGAACGAGGTGCGCAGCTTTGTCGAGGGCGGCCTTAACGACCTTTCCGTGAGCCGCACGAGCTTTGACTGGGGCATTCAGGTCCCGTTTGACGAGGGTCACGTGACCTACGTGTGGTTCGATGCGCTGCTCAACTATATGACGGCTGTCGGCTACGGTGTCGACACCGACGAGGCGCGTGCCGAGCTGGCCTATCGCTGGCCCGCACAGTTCCACATCGTGGGTAAGGACATCATCCGCTTCCACTGCGTCATTTGGCCTGCCATGCTCATGGCCATCGGTGAAGCCCTGCCCGAGCACGTCTTTGCCCACGGCTTCCTGACCGTGCGCAACGCCGAGACCGGCAAGGCCGAGAAGATGTCCAAGAGCCGCGGTAACGCCATCGCTCCGCAGGATGTTATCGACATGCTGGGCGTCGAGGGCTATCGCTATTACTTTATGACCGACGTGGTGCCCGGCACCGACGGCGCCATCAGCTTCGAGCGCATGGAGCAGGTCTACAACGCCGACCTGGCCAACAGCTGGGGCAACCTTATCTCGCGTTCGCTCAACATGAGCGGCAAGTACTTTGACGGTTGCGCGCCCGCCAAGCCCGCATCGTTCGATGCGTTCGACAACCCGCTGGCAAAGATTGCCGATGGCCTGGTCGATCGCTACATGGCCAAGATGGACGTGCTCGATTACGGTGGAGCTAAGGACGAGGTCATGGAGCTCATCCATGCCGCCAACCACTACATCGAGGACTCCGAGCCTTGGGCGCTTGCCAAGGACGAGGCCAAGGCTGACGAGCTGGCGTTTGTGATCTACAACCTGCTCGAGGCCATCCGCATCGCCGCTCACCTGCTGATGCCACTCATGCCCCAGACTTCTGCCGAGGCTCTGCGTCGCCTGTCCTGCGAGGACGAGGCCACGAGCGACGACCTCAAGGGCATTTGCGCTTGGGGCCTGCTTGCCGGTGGTCAGCCCGTCGAGAAGGGCGAGCCGCTGTTCCCGCGTCTGGGCTAAGCCGCTGCGCGCCATATCGGCAATTTGCTGTTTAGATGTAAGGGCATGGCCGCAACGGTCCATGCCCTTTTGTTTCAAGACGCCGCCACCATGCTAAGGAGGCAACTATGACAACTTCGCCTTTGGCAAACCCCACGGCAACTAGGGAGCTGCTAGAGGAGTTTGGCCTTGCGACCAAGCATCGCCTGGGCCAGAACTTCCTGATCGACAACCATGTAATTGAGCGTATTTGCGAGCTTTCCGAGCTTGCGGGCGATGAGCGCGTGCTCGAGGTTGGCCCGGGCATTGGCACGCTCACGCTTGCGCTGCTGCAGGAGGCGGCGTGCGTTACGTCGATTGAGGCCGATCCCGAGCTTGAGCCGGTGCTTGACGCCCACGCCGCCGACTATGCCAACTTCCGCTTTATCATGGGCGATGCGCTCAAGGTGACGCCGGAGCAGATTGAGCATGCCGCCGGTGGTGAACCCACGGTGTTTGTCGCGAATCTGCCCTATAACGTGGCGGCGACGATCATCCTTCAGTTTTTCCAGACGATGCCCGCGCTTATGCGCGCTGTCGTTATGGTGCAAAAGGAAGTTGCAGATCGTATTGGCGCAACGCCGGGCAACAAGACCTATGGCGGCTACACGGCAAAACTCGGCCTGTATGCGCAGGTGACGGGGCGCTTTGAGGTGCCGCCGCGCTGCTTTATGCCGGCGCCGCATGTGGATTCTGCCGTGGTGCGCATCGATCGCGTTGACGGTATGGTACCCGAGGGCATCGACCGCGAGTTTGTGGCCCGCGTGATCGACGCCGCGTTTGCTCAGCGTCGCAAGACGATTCGCAACTCTATGAGCGCCAACGGCTTTGCCAAGGACGCGCTCGACGCCGCCTTTGAGGCCTGCGGTATCGCACCTACCACGCGCGCCGAGACGCTCGACGTCGCCGCCTTTGTCCGCTTGGCTCAGGAGCTTTCCCATGACGCCTAATGTCGAACGCGTGACGTTTACCAAAAAGAAGAAAACGGTGGCCTGCCCGGTGCCGCTGGCGCCGCTTGCCGATACGCATGCGCACCTGCTCTCTTTTTGGAGCAAGGAAGTGCCCGAGACGCTTGCGCGCGCCAAGGAAGCGGGCATTGACTTGTTGGTGACGGTCTTCGACCCCATTGCCGATAAGCGCAGCGTGGCGGACTATAGCGACTGGCTGACGCACGAGATTCTGCCGATGCAGGATATTCCACAGATCAAGTATCTTGCCGGCGTGCATCCGTATGGCGCACCGGACTATACCGATGATATCCATGCCCAGATTGTGACTGCGCTCGATGATCCCTTATGCGCCGGTATTGGCGAGATCGGTCTGGACTACCACATGGACTATGACGACGATATCGCGCCGGCGCCCCACGACGTGCAGATCGACTGTATGGCGCGCCAACTCGAGGTCGCCGTACGCCGCAATGTGCCGGTAGAGCTGCATCTGCGTCATGAGGATACGGACGAGGAGCGCACCTCGCATGTGGACGCCTACAACGTGTTGCGCGAGGTGGGCGTGCCTCAGGCCGGTTGCGTGCTGCACTGCTTTGGCGAGGATCGAGCCACGATGGAGCGCTTTGTGGATTTGGGTTGTTACATCGCCTATGGCGGCGCGGCTACCTTTAAGCGCAACGGCGACGTGCGCGAGGCATTCGCGGCAACCCCGCTCGACCGTATTCTGTTCGAGACGGATTGTCCCTATATGGCGCCGGAGCCCATTCGCGGTCTCGAGTGCGAGCCTGCAATGATTTCCATCACAGCAAACACGCTGGTCAATGACCGCGTCGATCGTACCGGCGAGGATGCTGAAGCAGTTGCTCGAGCCGCCTGGGAAAATGCCTGCAAACTTTTTCAAAAATAGTTCTTGCGTTCGCGGTGGCGCTCCGTTATTCTAATTCCTGCACGCGGGCGTGGCGGAATTGGCAGACGCGTACGGTTCAGGTCCGTATGGGGGCAACCCCATGAAGGTTCAAGTCCTTTCGCCCGCACCATTAAATGAAAGAGCTTCCAGCAATGGGAGCTTTTTTGTTATGGGCCCATCGCAGGGACTTGAACCTGCGAAGGAGCGAGCGTAGAGAAAACGCGGAGCGTTTTTAGCGAGCTGGCGAGGGCGCCGGCAGGCGGCCGAAGCCGGTGCGGATCCGCGAAGCGGATACGCGGACGTCCTTTCGCCCGCACCATTAAATGAAAGAGCTCCCAGCAATGGGGGCTTTTTTGTTATGGGCCGTTTTTGGCAGATTTGACCTATCGATTTCGCGCGGTAGATGCCCCTGTGGTCAAAAAGTGGCGAATATGAGTACTGGCACGAAAACAGAGACATTTCGCGAAGCCATTTTTGCTCATTTTACGCAACAGATGTACGCTAATTTGGCTCAACCTTGAGACAAAATGAAGTCATTTCGATAGACTTCGGGTGGCGCGCGCAGACGTGGTGTAAGAGTGTCCTGAGGTCCGTCGCTGCAAGTCCCGATGTTACTCCTTCTTGAGACCGCGCTTCTCGACTATCTCGTCCACTATCTCCCTGGCGCGCCGCCCGAGCGCGCGGCGCCTCCCCTCTGTCGGGGCCGGCCTGTCCGCGGGCTCGGCGAAGCCCTCGGCGGCCGAGGCCTCGGAGAACACGCGCTGCTGGGACCACTGCCCCTCGGTCTCCATGAGGCTCGCGCACGTCAGGCGCAGCATCGACTCCCTCGAGGGGAAGGACTGCACGACCCTGTAGCGGCGCTTGATCTCGCGGTTGGCGCGCTCCTGGACGTTGTTGGTGCGGAGCTTGGCCCAGTGCGCCCTGGGGAAGGCCGTGAACGCCAGCGCGGAGTCCTCGGCCTGCTCGAAGACCTCGCCGGCCCTGGCGGACACCGACGCCACCCAGGGCGCCGCCTCGGCCCACACGCAGCGCGCGAGGTCGGGGTCGTCCTGGTAGACCGCGGCGCGCACGAGGTCCCTGACGGCCGCCTTGGAGTCCTCGGGCCTGCCCGAGCAGGCGCTCTGGAGGTTGCGCTGCAGGTGCGTCACGCAGCGCTGCCAGGCGCAGCCCTGGAACAGGCGCGAGACGGCGGCCACGAGCCCGGCGTGGCTGTCGGAGACCACGAGGCGAACGCCGGCCAGCCCGCGCTCGCGCAGCCCGCCGAGGAATGCCGCCCAGGAGTCCTCGCTCTCGGTGTCGACCACGTCGCAGCCCAGGAAGTGCTTGCGCCCGTCGGCGCCCAGCCCGATCGCGGTCACGACGCCCTGCGAGACGACCGACGAGCCGACCCTGCAGCTCATGTAGGTGGCGTCGAGCCACAGGTAGCAGCACGGCGTGCCCGACAGGTCGCGGCTGCGGAACTCCGCCACCTCGGCGTCGAGGTCGGAGCAGAGGCTCGAGACCTCCGAGCTCGACAGCGAGGATATGCCCAGCTTGGACGCCACGCGCTCGACCTTGCGGGTGGACACGCCGCACACGTACATCTCCTGCACGATGGCGGCCACCGAGGTGTCGACGCGCGACCATCGCGCGAGCATGCCCTCGGGGTAGTAGGTGCCGTGCCTGAGCTTGGGTATCTCGAGCTCCACGTCGCCCACGGCGGTCTTGAGCGACCTGGGGCGGTAGCCGTTGCGGCTGTTCTCCCTGCCGTCGCTGCGCTCGTTGCGGCTCGCGCCGCACATCTGCTGGGCCTCGGAGTCCATCAGCGCGTTCATCACGCCGCCCAGCACCCTGCACGCGAACTCGCGCGCGTCGCCGCACTCCTGCCAAAGCCTCGCCGCCTCGAGGGCCTCGTCGCGACCGAGGCGCAGTACACTCTCTTCTTGGGGCATCGCCTTTCCTTCCATTCGTCACCTTCATTACTCCAACGACGAATTCTAGGCGGTGTCCCCTCCCTTTCAAGAAAGGGCGGAGGCGGGGCATGCCCCGCCTCTTACACCACATCTCTGTGCGCTACCCCACATCTCTGTGCGCTACCAGACTTCGGGTTCAAAGAGGCGATTTTGACCCAAATACGCTGTTACTAAACTGGTAACAGTACTCATATTTGGCCTTTTTTGACCACGGGTCCTCTTGTTGGTGTCACACAGCTGCTTCGTGCGGGTATCCTAGTCCCAACGCGTGCCTATCAGAGGAGAAACCATGCTGTTGTCCGGTATCATCGCTACCCTTACGAGCCTTCTACTTCCCATCATCATTTTGTTGCTACTGCTCCCCAACGCCTGCTATGTCGTTGAACAGCAGCATGCTGTGATCATCGAGCGTCTGGGCAAGTTCAACCGCATCGTCAACGCGGGCTTCCACATGAAGGTGCCCGTGATCGACCGCAAAGCCGCCACGGTGAGTCTGCGCACCATGAAAAACGGTTTTGGCATCGACGTTAAGACCCAAGACAACGTGACTATCGGCCTTGAGGTCTCTGCTCAGTACCACGTGAGCTATGACATGGGCGCCGGCCCGGCAGATTCGGGCATCTACAAGAGCTACTACATGCTGCAGGAGCCCGTCGACCAAATGCGTGACTTCATCACCGATGCCCTGCGCTCTTCCATCCCCGTCTACACGCTCGATGAGGTCTTTGCCAAAAAAGACGATATCGCCAAGGACGTCAACGCCACCGTGTCCGAGCAGATGGCCGCCTACGGCTTCACCCTCGTGTCGACACTTATCACCAAGATCGCGCTGCCGACCGAGGTCGAGAACTCCATGAACGACATTAACGCCGCTCAGCGAAAGCGGGCCGCTGCGCAGGAGCTCGCCGAGGCCGATCGCATCAAGCGCGTTACCGAGGCGACCGCCGAGGCTGAGGCAATGGAAAAGGCGGGCGAGGGCATCGCCAACCAGCGCAAAGCCATCGCGCTGGGCATCAAGGACTCGCTCGAGATTATCCAGGAGACGGGCGTCGGCAACGATGAGGCCAACCAGCTGTTCATGTTTACGCAGTGGTCCGAGATGATGACGGAGTTCGCTCGCACGGGCAAAACCTCGACGGTCGTGCTGCCGAGCGATTTCTCACAGTCGGCCTCGATGTTCGAGCAGATGTTGACCGCCGGCAAAGTTCAGAACGAGTCGAAGGAGTAGACGCGCGTGAAATATACCGTTGTTTGCGTTGGCAAGCTCAAAGAGCGCTTTTGGAAGGACGCGTGTGCCGAATACACCAAACGCCTAGGCGCTTATGCCAAGGTAGATATGCGCGAGGTTGCCGATATCGATCCGGCCAAGGCGGGCGGTGTGGATGCCGCGCGCAACAAAGAAGGCGCGGCGGTTCTTGCTGCCCTGCCACCGCGGGCACATGTGATTCTGCTGGCCATTGAGGGCAAGGAGCGTTCGAGCGAGGAGCTCTCGACCCGTCTCGATGAGCTCATGCTGCGAGGTAACAGCGACATCGCTTTTGTAATCGGCGGATCGGACGGCGTGAGCGATGCCGTGCGCGCCCGCGCCGACGAGATGCTCAGCTTTGGACGTATTACCTTGCCGCACAACCTGGCGCGCGTGGTGCTGCTGGAACAGATCTACCGCGCCTGCAAGATTAGCCGTGGCGAGCCGTATCACAAGTAGGTCGGCAATACGAAACAATGGCGTGGGACAATAGCTTTCGTTTTGAGGAACGCATCTGAGAGGACTGTGTGATATGAAGATCGGATTTGTCGGTTTTGGCAATATGGCGAGCGCTATGGCCGATGGCTGGATTGCCGCCGGCGTGGCCGCGGGCGACATGTGCGCCTGCGCAGGCCGCTACGATGCTCTGGTTGAGCGTTGCGAGGCGCGGGGCATGGCTGCTTGCCACGATGCGGCGGAGGTTGTTGCCGCGTCCGATATCGTGGTTGCGGCGGTCAAGCCGTACATGATTGAGAAGGTCTTCGCTCCACTCGAGGATGCGCTTGCCGACAAGGTCGTCCTTTCGGTTGCCTGGACTTGGGATAGCGCAAAGTGGGAACAGGTCCTGCCAGGTGTCGCTCATATCTCGACGGTGCCTAACACGCCGGTTTCGGTGGGCGAGGGCGTTATCGCCTGCGAGAAGGCTTCCACGCTTAGCGGTGAGCAGCGTGCCACGGTGCTCGATCTGCTCGGAAAGCTTGGCACGGTGGTCGAGCTCGATTCGAGTCTGCTGTTTGTGGGCGGTACCGTGGGCGGTTGCGCCCCGGCGTTTGTCGCCATGGCGATCGAGGCTCTGGGCGATGCGGCCGTCAAACACGGTATTCCGCGCGCCGATGCCTATCGCATTGTGAGCCAGATGGTGCTGGGTACGGCAAAGCTGCAGCTTGCAACCGGTCAGCATCCCGCAGCGATGAAGGATGCCGTGTGCTCGCCCGGCGGCGCTACCATCAAGGGCGTCGTCGCGCTCGAGGATGCCGGCATGCGCAGTGCCCTCGTCAAGGCCATCGACGCTACTCTCCAGTAAACTGACCAATAAGGGACAGGTTTATTTTGGCAGGGTTTTCCTGCAGTTTTGTACCTTGAGCAAAAAGCGCCCCGCAACTGGCTCAATTCCAGTTGCGGGGCGCTTGCGTTTGCCCAGATAAAACCGACCAAAATAAACCTGTCCCTTTTTGGCAGGTTAGTCCCAGAAGCTGTCTTCTTCATCCTCGGACTTGGGGCCGCGGTCGACATACATCTTATGGGTGCGCTTCTCCATTACAAAGGCAAGAATCGCAAACAGCAGGATGCCGCCGGCGAAAAGGATGGCAAAACCGGTGCGGGTGCCAAACAAAAAGGAAAAAACTGCGTCCATTGGGTGCCTTCTTGCGTAGTTGAGTTGGGTCGTAAACGCTCATAAGTATATACTTGCCCATACATGTACAAGGTTGCAACCTAAATGGAATGTATATCGCCGGAGGATCTAATGCTTGATATCAAGTTTGTTCGCGAGAACCCCGATGCCATCGATGTCGCCATGGCTAACCGCCAGACGTCTTGGGATCGTGAGAAGTTCTTTGAGCTCGACGACGAGCGCCGTGCCGTCATCACCGAGGTCGAGGAGCTCCAGGCTACGCGTAACGCCGAGTCCAAGAAGATTGGCGCCCTGATGAAGGAGGGCAAGAAGGACGAGGCCGAGGCCGCCAAGGAGGCCGTGCGCGCCGTCAACGAGAAGATCGACGGTCTGGCCGAGCGCCGTACCGCTCTTGAGCAGGAGCAGTACGACTTCATGTCTCACCTGCCCAACATTCCGTGCGAGGCTACTCCGTACGGTAAGGACGAGGACGAGAACATCGAGCGTCGCCGCTGGGGCACCCCGCGCGAGTTCGACTTCGACTTTAAGCCGCACTGGGATCTGGGCACCGATCTGGACATCCTCGACTTCGAGCGCGGCAACAAGCTCTCCGGCAGCCGCTTCACCGTTCTCGGTGGCGCCGGCGCCCGCCTTGAGCGCGCCCTTATCAACTTCTTCCTGGACACGCACACGAGCCGTGGCTTCAAGGAGTGGTGGCCGCCCATCGTCGTCAAGCGTCAGACCATGTTCGGTACGGGCCAGCTGCCCAAGTTTGAGGACGACGCCTATCACGTCTCGGGCGACAACTTCCTGATCCCTACCGCCGAGGTCGTACTGACTAACCTGCATGCCGGTGAGGTTCTGGACGCCGACACTCTGCCTCGCCGCTACACTGCCTTCACCCCCTGCTTCCGCGAGGAGGCCGGTTCCGCCGGTCGCGACACCCGCGGCATCATTCGCCAGCACGAGTTCGACAAGGTCGAGATGGTCAAGTTTGCCAAGCCGGAGGAGTCCGACGAGGAACTCGAGAGCATGACCGCCGAGGCCGAGTACCTGCTGCAGCAGCTGGGCCTGCCGTATCGCGTGATTAGCCTGTGCACCGGCGACCTGGGCTTCTCTGCCCGTCAGACCTACGACATCGAGGTCTGGCTGCCGAGCTACAACGCCTACAAGGAGATCAGCTCCTGCTCCAATTGCGGCGACTTCCAGGCCCGTCGCGCCAACATCAAGTATCGCGACCCCGAGAACTTCAAGGGCTCGCGCTACCTGCACACCCTTAACGGTTCCGGTCTGCCGGCTGGCCGTACCATGGCTGCCATTCTGGAGAACTACCAGAACGCCGACGGCACCATCACGATCCCCGAGGTTCTGCGTCCCTACATGGGCGGCCTCGAGAAGATCGAGCCGGTCGCGTAAGCTAGCTGCATAGGCGATTTGCGAGGGCGCTCCTTTTAGGGGCGCCCTTTTTGTGTACGGCTATACCATGCCGTGCGGACAGCTCGATAGAAAACACACGAACGGATGTTCTGTATACATGCATCTACCTGCTATGCTTTTGCCAACTAAGAGCAAGAGAAAGGGGATGTGATGGAGCTGTTCGATGAGCGGGTTGTTTTGTTCCAGAGCGATGAGGGTGGGGAGCACCTGCTGGTAACGTGCGAGCCGTCGGGTATGGGTGGCTTGGTGGTTCGGCAGACGAGTGAGGGACCATTGACGCAATGGTGTTATGAGGAGTCGTCGCATGTGGTCGAGACGTTTGTGGCGCATGAGGCGCTTGTTGTCCTTGAGCACTTCTATGGCGTTGGAACTTCTAATCAGGTGGCCCGAATGCTGAGCATCTCGTTTGCCGACTACGACTGTGCCCAACGGGTGCGGTCGCTTCTGGGGGAGCTTGACGCCGGGTTCGATGTGATCGAAAAGCCAATCGACCGCACGAGAAGCGCTGATGCTTGTGGTGCAGCGTGACAAATTGCGGCCCGCGCGAAAAAAGTTTGAGATTTTGCTTGACTCTAACGAACTAAAGTGGTTTTATATGTCTTGCGCTGCGGCGTTACCTCAGCTGGATAGAGGGTCTGACTACGAATCAGAACGTCATAGGTTCGAATCCTATACGCCGCACCAATCGAACTTAAAGCCTCCGGCAACGGGGGCTTTTCTTTTAGGCGGACGCCGCATGGATTCGAACCTCGGTCGAGGCGCGGGCGTCAAGAAAACGCGGAGCGTTTTTAGCCCGCGGGCGAGTCCGCCGGCAGGCGGGCGAAGCCGGTGCGGATCCGCGAAGCGGATACGCGGAATCCTATACGCCGCACCAATCGAACTTAAAGCCTCCGGCAACGGGGGCTTTTCTTTTAGGCGGACGCCGCATGGATTCGAACCTCGGTCGAGGCGCGGGCGTCAAGAAAACGCGGAGCGTTTTTAGCCCGCGGGCGAGTCCGCCGGCAGGCGGGCGAAACCGGTGCGGATCCGCACGACAACTTAATCAGCGCTCCGTAAAAATTTTCCAAATTGTTGCTTGACCCATCGAGGGCTCACGTGCATAATAATCCGTGCGTTGCGGCGTTACCTCAGCTGGATAGAGGGTCTGACTACGAATCAGAACGTCATAGGTTCGAATCCTATACGCCGCACCAATTGAGTTTTAAGCCTCCGGAAACGGGGGCTTTTCCTTTACGGGGGCATTGCGGAGATTCGAATCTCGGTCGAGGCGCGAGCGTCAAGAAAACGCGGAGCGTTTTTAGCGAGCGGGCGAGTCCGCCGGCAGGCGGGCGAAGCCGGTGCGGATCCGCGCAGCGGATGCGCGGAATCCTATACGCCGCACCAATTGAATTTAAAGCCTCCGGAAACGGGGGCTTTTCTTATATCGCGATGCACCGAAGATCGTGCCAAGCCCTCCAAATGAGTAAAAATCAAATTCGATAACTTTTTTTGAAAAAACGCTTGACCATTATTCAGTCCATATGCATAATAATCAATAAGTCGCGGCGTTACCTCAGCTGGATAGAGGGTCTGACTACGAATCAGAACGTCATAGGTTCGAATCCTATACGCCGCACCATTTGAGATTAAAGCTCCCGGCAACGGGGGCTTTTCTTTTACGTAAACACCGCATGGATTCGAACCTCGGTCGAGGCGCGGGCGTAAAGAAAACGCGGAGCGTTTTTAGCCCGCGGGCGAGTCCGCCGGCAGGCGGGCGAAGCCGGTGCGGATCCGCGCAGCGGATGCGCGGAATCCTATACGCCGCACCATTTGAGATTAAAGCTCCCGGCAACGGGGGCTTTTCTTTTACGTAAACACCGCATGGATTCGAACCTCGGTCAAAGGGGACTATTTCTCATCGACTCGTGTAAGATTTCGAGTATGCGCCTCGGTGAGCCCGTGGCGCGCTCTTTCTTTAGACGACCGATCAGGGTGATATTTCGTGGCAGAGCGTCCGACATACAAGCTCAGGTTTCTTGATCCCAAAAAGCGCTTTCCGGCCATGCCCGAGCAGCCTGCGGGACGATCGTATGGCGTGGTTTGGAAGCTCTTTGGCGATGACCAGCATGAATCATGCTATGTCGTCGAATTCGTCGGCAAAAGCCATGTGTCGCTTTTGGGCTACGTGAGCGTTTCGGGTGAGGTCTATAAGGTGGACCGTCCCGTTAACGAGATGTCGCTGCCCGACGATCCCGACATGCAATTGATTCTTGACGAGTCCGATTCCAACATCGGTGAGATTGCGGTCAGGGGTACCGATGGGACGATGTACTCCCGGGCGCGAGTCATCGGCTCTCCCGAAGGCACCATGCGTGAACAATCCGATCGCGAGACGTGGAATTCGACGCGCAGCCTTCGCTACGGCGAGTTCATGGCCTCGATGTTCTTGCGTTACGTGGTATTTGCTGATTCTGAAAACGCTGTCTTAGGCACGGCAGACGGTGACGGCCTCGACGAGGGCATGAAAAATGCCGTCGACAAGATCAAACTTGTAAAACTCCCCGAGCCGGTTGAGGTACTGCTGGGTTTTGATTCCACGCCGCTGCCCGATGCAATCGAAACGTTGCTCTACCGCATTGACCATGCAGATAATCCAAGTGGCATTGAGCGCTATGCCGCCGCTTTGATGGGCGAAGTTAATCTGCCACGCCTGCGCACCATCGCGGCCAAAACCGAAATGAGCCTGGCGCGCATCGATCGCTCGAGGCTCTTCTATCTCAATTTTGACCGTAGCCTGCTGGACCAGGACGAGATCGATACCCTGCTTGCCGTCGAGTGCCGCCTGAACCGCCTATCGGGCATCCTTGAGCGTATTGGGGCAGGGTTGGGCCCCGTTGCCTCGTCGCCAAGCTTTGAGGGCTGCTCGCTCTTTGACCTATGGCATATCAGCAAGACGACAAACGACGTTCCTCGCTTGCTCGAAACGCTGTCGAATGACAACCCGTGGGCCAAGCCGGGGACGGTTGCGTGCCAGCCGGGTGGCGAGTGGGACGTTCGCACTCGCTTTGCACGTCTCGTAGAAGCGCTCAACGTGGTCACGCGTCTCGACTACACCTATCGAGCGAACGTCGCCGAAGGCATCATGCTGGTGCGATTTGGCCGCACGGTTGTCGATGCTATGCCGCAGCGCGAATACGATGCTCAAGATGACGCCTGGCGCGAGGTGGATGAGCCTAAGCGCGCGGCATGGGCCACTGAGCACGATGCACGCATTGCGCTTACACTCGCGGCGGCTTGCTTTGCTTCGGGCGCTCGCATCATGCGCTGCTACGTGCAGATTGCGGCTCCCGACGGTGAGCAGGGCGAGCGCGTCGTTGAAACGTATTCCTTTGGCCGTGCGGCCTATCTGGCCGATTGCGTTTCTGTCGCCAAGGATCTTGAGAGCATGGATATGGACGACATGCCCTGCAAGCATTTGCTCGAGGCATATGAGGCAGATGCTCCGGACATGATTGAGCCTGCAGAGGTTCACGCTCGGCCACGCGATGACCATCGTCCATTGCCGCCTGCGCTTCGCGATTTACTGCTCGCTGATACGGCTGACGAGCTTGAGGTCATGGAGGAGGACAACGATCCGTATATCGCCCGCGTCGTCGAGCTGCGCGAGCAATCCAAAGTTGACCGAGCCGGCGCTTTCGAGGGCTTTTCTCGTCTTGTCGAGGAGCTGGAAGCCAAGTGTACTGTTGCTGAGCTTTTGGCGACGGGCCCGGTGCAGACCCAGTTCTGCGACAACCAGCTGGTGCGCATGGTGCTGCCGGTGATGGAGGAGGACCGTTCCGTGCGTATCCTTCGCGCTCCCGATGCGCTGTATTTTGCCCAGCATGAGATCTGCAGCTTTTACGCCGAACAAGAGGACTTTGAGCGTGCGCTGCCCGAGGTGCGTCGTCTCTACGATTTGGCACGCTCGTCTATGCAGTCTCACTTTGCCCTGATCAACGTGCTGGCACGTCTGGAGCGCTATGACGAGATTATCGAGGTGGCGCGCCACGGCCTGCGCATCGCCAGCGACCGAACTTCGATCGGTTACCTGTTCTATCGCCTGGCATTCGCCTACTGGAACTGCGACCAGCTCGAGCTGGCGCTGGCGTGCTACCGCCTGGTGCCGCGCGGCGAGGAGTCGGGTGGCAGTGCGCAGGAGGAAATGCAGGGCCTTATGAACGAGATGGGCGTCATCAAACCGCCCACGTTCGAGGAGGCTGTCGAGACTATCCGCAAGGCAGGTCTTGAGCTGCCGCCGGTGCCCGCCGTGACCAATCAGCTCGCGGATGCCGCCGTGCAACTCGTCGATAACGGTTTCTTTTTCTTGGCGCGCGGCTGCATCTATCAAATGTGGCGCACCATGGGCAACGATGAGCTCGGCTCCCTCAACCGCTCGCTGGGGTAGGGGCGGTATAGAGGGGCCGCACCGCGCTATTTGTATCGGCGCGGGCGGGAGGACCCGACAGAATCGGTAAGGCATAAAGCCGCCGAGCCTGCTAAAACTGTTAAACTCTGCTAAAGTTGCTAAACTTTGTTAAAGTTGTTAAAACTGGCAGAGGAGGTCGAATGTCAAAAGCTATTAATCCCTTTAAGCCAACAGCGGGCATGAATCCACCTGAGCTTATCGGACGCGACGCTGTTTTGGATGACTTTGCCGAGGCTCTTGAGAATGGCCCTGGTGCCCCCGATCGACTCATGCGCATCTCGGGTGTCCGAGGCACGGGTAAAACGGTGCTCCTCAACGCATTGGGCGATCTTGCGCGCAAAAAAGGATTCGAGGTTGTCGACGTCGCCTCAAATGCCGGTTTTTGCGACAGAATTCTCGAGGCTCTGCAGCGAAATGTTCGTCTTGCATCAATGTCGATTTCCCCATCAATTTTAGGAGTCAGCCTTGGCTCCGTGGAGCTGTCGAAGTCAGCCTCTCATCTGGGCGAGGCGATGTACGGTGCCGCGAAGCGAGGTGGTTTGCTCATCACACTCGATGAGATTCAGGACGCCTCAACTGAGGAAATGCGCGAGCTGGGTAATGAAATGCAGCTCTTGATTCGCCAAGGGGCGAATGTCGCCTTTGCATTCGCTGGTTTGCCAACCTCGGTGGATGGCGTGGTGGTGGATGATACGTTGACGTTCCTTCAGAGGGCGAAGCATATCGAACTCACGCGGCTTTCAGATTTTGAAGTCGGCGGATCGTTTGAGGATACGATGAGGCGTGCGGGCAAGGAACTCGACGAAGGCGTTGCTGAGCTTTTAACAAAGGCTTCGGCAGGCTATCCCTTTATGGTCCAGTTGGTCGGATATTACGCTTGGCAGGTTGCTGCGCGCAGCGGGTCGGAGAGCGTGAGTGAAGAGGCAGCTCGCAAGGGTGTCCAGGCAGCTCTTGATAGTTTCAATGCCATGGTGATTGCCCCCGCGCTGCGCAGGGTATCGGAGCGGCAGTTTCAATATCTCGCGGCGATGGCGCAATGCGAAGGCGGCGAGATTACGAACGGTGATATTGCCAAAAAGATGGGATTGCCGGCGAATAAAGTCGGGTCGTATCGCAAACGTCTGATCGATACGGGACTGATTGAGCCTGCTGGCTACGGCTGTGTTTCGTTTGCAATTCCGTACATGCGCGATTATCTGTTGGAGACCGTTCGAGCGAACTAATAAAGACTGGATGCATCGACGCCGCCGCTGGGGTTGCCCCCGTATCTTTGTCTCAATCTGTAACATCTGGACGAAAATTCGGCCTGTAACTGTTACAGATTGAGATGATTGGGTGAGACGTCTACTGGCAAATTGGAATCGCTCCAAAATTCCCCCTTGCCCATCTTCGACTGTTTGGTTACTATAGAACGGCTGTTACGGAGAGCTGACCGAGAGGCCGAAGGTGCTCGCCTGCTAAGCGAGTATGCCCCAAAAGGGCATCTGGGGTTCGAATCCCCAGCTCTCCGCCAGTACGAATTTGAAGAAGGGTCCCATTTGGGGCCCTTTTTTATTATCAAGAATGGCGGCTGAGGATTCGAACCCTCAAAAAATGAGGCGCCCCGTTGGACGCCTCATTTTGTTCAAGACTTTAGTCTGCTGGCCGCGCAGCGGCCAGCCTTAAACCGCCCGCTACGCGGGTGGAGACAAACGGCTTTACAAAGCCACCCCTCCGACCGATATTGACGATTGTTCAGGCCGTCAAGAATTCGAGTCGAAGGGGTGGTCGCCATGGCCCAGAAGGCCTACAGCCTTTCCCACGCGAAGTGGATGTGCAGGCACCACGTCGTGTTCACGCCGAAGTATAGGCGCAAAGTGATCTACAACCAAATCAGGAGCGACATAGGGGAGATCCTCAGGAAGCTGTGCGAGTACAAGGGGATCGAGATAATCGAGGGGCACCTGATGCCCGACCACGTGCACGTGCTGCTGGCGATCCCGCCGAAGTACAGCGTCGCGAGCGTCATGGGCTACCTGAAGGGGAAGAGCTCGCTGATGGTATTCGACAGGCACGCCAACCTCAAGTACAAGTTCGGCAACAGGAAGTTCTGGGCGGAGGGCTACTACGTGTCCACCGTCGGCCTGAACGAGGCGACGATCGCCAAGTACATCAGGGAGCAGGAGTCCCACGACATCGCGCTGGACAAGCTGAGCGTGAAGGAGTACGAGGACCCCTTCAAGAGGGGGTGATCCCGCCGGTTCGACCGGCGCGCCACGGGTCAAGATGCACTAGGCCTGGACGAAGTCCGGGCCCGCGCCTTTAGACGCGAGCCCGGGGCCCGTGGGTTATACCCTAAGAGCAAACCACCCTTTTTAAGGGTGGTTCTGATTCGATGTGATAACGCTTTGGCCCTACACCTCAGGAGCCTTGGCTACGGTCTTGCTCTCGGCTGTGAGCGGGCGGTTGTCGATGCGGCGGCCCAGGCGGTCGAGCTTTACGAGCAGCCACTCGATAGGATTGGGCCCCGTTCCTTCCTCGTCGGCAACCAGGTCTATGACGGCAATCTTGGTGCCGTCCTGCTTAAGCGTAACGCTGCCCACCTTATCGCCAACATGCACCGTGCCCGAAAGGTCATCGTAGCTAACCTTTTCGGTCACTTCGCCGGCGAGTGAGAACACCGTTGCCTGCGCGGCGGGGTCGGCGAGCGTGGCGTCGATTGTCTTGTCCGTCCAATCTGTCTGGCTAATGCGTGCCATGAGCGGGTTGCCGTTGGCGGTCTTCTCCTGCGTGTTGGCGATCGCGACCGTGGCCTTGTGGCCGTAGTACCAGTTGGCAAGGGTGGCTGTATCGGTAAAGCGCTGGTCGTTGGTGGTGGAGTTCAAAATAACGGTGTAGATTTCGTCGCCGTCGCGGTTGTAGGCGCTCGTAAAGCAATAGCCCGCGTCGTCGGTGGTGCCGGTCTTGCCGCCAATGTTTCCGTCCTGACCGAGCAAAACGTTGTGCGTGTCCATGGAATGCGAATGGTCTGAGCCATCGGCGCCCGTGACCTCAATCCAAGAATCCTCGCTCGCCACGACCTCGCGGAACGTGTCGTTTTTCATGGCCTCCTGCATCATCAGTGCCACGTCATGTGCTGTCGAGTGCATATCGCCGGCCCACTCGTCAAAATCCAGGCCGTGCGGATTCTCGAAGACCGTACCGGTGCAGCCGAGCTTTTTGGCGCGCTCGTTCATGGCCTTTACAAAGGTGGCCACGGCGTCCTTGGTCTTGGGGTCGATCTTTTTGCCCACGTGCTCGGCAAGCACGACGGCGGCGTCGTTGCCCGAGGGGATCATCAGGCCGCGTAGTGCCTGCTCCACGGTGAGCTCGTCGCCTTCGAGCAGGCCGGCAGTCGAGTTGCCTACGGTGGCGGCAGCGTTGCTCACCGTGACTTTCTCGTCCATCTTGCAGTTTTCGACGGTCAGGATTGCGGTCATGACCTTGGTGATCGAGGCAATCTTGACCTGTTCATCGGCGCCGCGTCCATAGTAGACGGTGCCGTCCTTGCCCATAACAAGGGCATTCGTCGCCTCGATATCGGGCAGGTTTTCTGTCGTGATGCCGCGGACGTCGGCGGTCTTGCCGCAGACGTCGTCGGTCGTGAGCACTTGGGCGCCGGCAACAGCGGGCACGCCGGCAACAAGGGCGATGGCGCAGGCAAAGCCGGCGGCAAGTGCATGAAGGCGGACAGTTATACGGGAGGGATATGAAGTCACGGCTATTCGCTTTCGACGATGGATGCATATTTGTTCAAGTATATCCTGCGAAACAGCGGGCCGTGAATCCTTTACGAAACGGTGGTGTCTGTGGCGCGAAATGCGCGCCAGATGCTATTCAGCTAATCATTCGAATCATCTTCAAGCTTAAGCTCGAAGATATAGTTAACGCTGCTGTCATCGTCGGCTCTATAGGTGACTCCATTGTGGATACAACCAGTATAAAAAGAATCATTAAATATCTTTTTTGCTGCCGTATGGGTGCCGACCGTGGGGTCACAAGCAAGAATGATTGCGCTAGAGAGCTCCTCGAGGGTTTCGTCGCAATTGTATTCATCTGCGTCTACGTAGAGCTTGATATCGCAACCATCGTCGTCGTAGTACAGAGATGCGACATTGTCGCCATATCCGTCGCTAATTTCATAGCAATCGTAATCGCTGTCGTAGTCGCCATAGTCATAGGCGTTGTCCGAAAAGCCGTTTGCGCTGTCGATTACAGACGATATTTCCGGAACATCGGGGTTTGCGCCATACGGTGAAATAGTTGAGCCAACGGAGCCCAGATAACCAATCAGGCACGCGCAGAGGGCGGAGGACAGCATTACGCATGCAGCTTGTTTCGGAAGATCCATCTTTTTAAACTTATCGAGCATTGGGACTGCTCCTTACGAATCGAGCCTCCAGTGGGCTTTCTTGTAAATAATGCTATTGATTCAGAATGCGTTGCTTGTAGCTCTCATATTCCTCGGGAGTGATTGCCCCTGCATCAAGAAGCGTTTTGAGCTCTTTTAGCATGGCAATCGTTTGCTCAACGGGGACTTGCGCAGGACTGTTGCGCGGATGATTTAAAGCCAGAGGGGCGTCTGCAACGGTGATTTCTGCCTGCTCAGACTCGTTTACGACGTTTTTAGATTTAATGGGCTTCTGTATAAAGAGGGCCATGGAGAACAACGTCCAAAGGGAAATGTATTGGAGCAGCGCGCTTACGTTGTATGTTGGATCAGCATTTCCTTGGACAAAAGGGGCCAGCTTGAGTCCCCAGCAGAATCCGGCGATAAGAACGAGTGCGCTAAAACAGAAAGCCGGGGTTAGCTCGGTTTTGTCGCTGAATTTTACGCCGATTAGATATACGGCAATGGTGAGAAGATCAAGTGGCAGGAGATAAAACGGGGAGGATTGCAACAAGATAATGATGTCTGATAGCGCCATGGAGACAAGAGCTGCGTATAAAACAGATTGCTTTCCTATATGCTTCGTGAATAGGTAAACTCCGATGAGAAAAACGGGTAGTGCCGTCATGGCAAAGCGCCAAGCAATTTTGACGAAAACCAATAGGGCTGTTATTGGCAAGAGCACAACTTCAGAAAGATGTTCGATGTCACTCATGCCGGAGAAGAGGTTATTTAAATCGATGGCGTCAATGAACCCATTTTCAAATGATCCATCACTAAAAAGGAAAATGTAATAGAAGGAGAAGAATAGATAACAGACGGTTGCGATTGCTGCTGCTAATGCGAACTTATTATTCTTAAGCAGGTATTTCGTCTTGGTGAGCATTATTAAAACCACCCCTTATGGCCGAGGACATACTGGACTTCAAAGTCGCTATCAGTTTTTGTGAGGTAGATGATTCCCTCGATGAAGGAAATCAGGTTCATGACTAAAGGCCCAATAATTAAAAGCGATCCGAGCAGCGTCCCTAGCAGCATTGCTATACCCTCGTTTTTATAGCCGAGATAGAACTTGTGGATGCCAAGGGCGCCAAGGCATATTGCAAGCAATCCGGCGACTATCTTACTTTTTGGGGACGTTGAATTTGCTGGGGAATTGTTGTTTGCGGTGTTGGAATAAAAGAGTCCCTGCTCGCCACGGGGTTCCTGCCCACCACGGGTGTTGGATGTCTCTAATCTACTTCCATCAAAGTGATGGTCGAGAATTCGACGCTTCTGTTCATCGAACTCTTCTTGGCTAATTGCCCCCATTTCCTGCAGCTCTTTGAGGGATTTTATTTGGTCGAGTATTTCCATCGCATTCCAATCGGTAGGAGCTGAATGGGCAAGAACCCCGTTTAATAAACCAAGAATATCCTAATTTGGGATATCCAGATACGGGATATAGCTTTGACGGCATGAACGTTGACGCTAACAAGGTGTGCGGTCGTTGCCTCGCTCGCATGAGAAAAGAATCTGGTTTGACCCAGGTCGATATTGCGCGCGCCCTTTGCGTGCCGCAATCGTTTGTGTCGAAGGTCGAAACAGGAGAACGGTCTCTTAAGCTATACGAACAATTTGATTATGCGCGTGCATTGGGTATCTCCGCTCTAGCCTTGTCTGAGCGCCTGCAATCAGAGATGGATATGGCGGGTCTCAAGGGATTCGAAAAGAAAAGCGGTAATTAAATATCAAAATCAACTTGATGCATTCACTCAGGTTGAGTTTCGCCGCGCGCATGGCCCGCATTCGTGCTCGAACGGGCGCAAGGGTGCTTAAGGTCGACTTAATCGCCCGCGCTTGTTGTGTGTGGCGGGCGCCGCCTCGGGCATAATGGAGCGCGAGAGGAGCACGCATGAACGAGCGCATACTGGTAGTTGATGACGAGAAGGCCATCGCCGACCTGGTTGGTATCTACCTTACAAAGGAGGGCTTTGACGTCCAGATCGCCTACAGCGGGGCCGATGCGGCCAAGGCAATCCTGGAGCAAGAGTTTGACCTGGCACTGCTCGATGTCATGCTGCCCGATATCGACGGCTTTGAGCTGCTGCGTACCATCCGTGCCAGCCATACCTATCCCGTAATTATGTTGACGGCACGCGATGCCCAGCAGGATAAGATCGAAGGCCTTTCGCTTGGCGCGGACGATTACGTGGTCAAGCCGTTCCGCCCGCTGGAGCTCATCGCGCGCGTTCATGCTCAGTTGCGCCGCTACACCAGCTACGGTAGCCGCGCGCAGGCGACCGAGTCGCCGACCCTCCAGCTCGACGGCCTCGAGATCAACCGTGACGCTCGCTCCGTGACGGTGGACGGTGCGCCGGTGCGCCTCACGCCCATCGAGTATTCCATCTTGCTGTATCTGGCCGAGCAACGCGGCAGCGTAGTGCCCGTGGAGGACCTGTTCCGCGCGGTGTGGAACGAGGACTTTATGCCCGGCTCCAACAATACGGTGATGGTGCACATTCGTCACCTGCGCGAAAAGATCGGTGACGACGCTCAGAAGCCGCGCTTTATCAAAAACGTTTGGGGCGTCGGCTATATCATCGAATAACGCCTTTGTTTGCGAGGACATGGACATGACAAAAGACGATAAGCAGGCGTTTGAGGTGCCCGATCGGCACTTTGGATATGTTAGGGCGGTCGTCGATAATCGCGCGCTTGCGACGGTGCTGCTCTTTTTGCTGAGTCTGCTGCTAATCGGCATTGGTAACATCGCCGGTATCTTGGCGGTGCTACTCATCGGCTTCTTGCTGATCGATCGCTTTGAAATCGTGCGTCGTTGCGTGGTGATCGGCGGTGCCGCGTGGGTCATGACGCTGGCGATCGGCGCCATGGCACTCGGTGGCATTGAGGGACCGGTGCTGGTCGATGCCGGCTTTGTATTCAACATGCTTGGCTTTGTCTTGGCGCTCGCCGTGTGCGTCCTGTTCTTTTGCGGCCGCGCTCTGTACTACCAGGGCTATGAGCAGGGTGAGCAGCATTCCGACCGCGTGCTTGCCGCCCGTATTCAGGACCGCCTGATCGATCATCCCGACGCGTGGGACAACATCGACGGCGACTTCCTGGAGGTCGAGGGTGTGCTCAACCGTGTGCGCGACCGCGAGCACAAAGTCCAGCAAGCCCTGCGTGACGAGTCACACCGCAAGGACGATTTGGTCACATACTTGGCGCATGACCTGCGCACGCCGCTTGCCAGCGTGGTGGGCTACCTCTCGCTGTTGCAGGAGGCGCCCGACCTGCCGGTTGAGCAGCGCGCACACTTTACGGGCGTGGCGCTCGACAAGGCGCACCGGCTCGACGCGCTTATTGAGGAGTTCTTTGATATCACGCGCTTTGACTTCCACGATATTGTGCTCACGCGCGGCTACGTTGACCTGGGATTGCTGCTGGCGCAGGTGGCCGATGAGTTCTATCCCATTCTCAACGAGCAGCACCAAGATGTCCAAGTTGATGTGCGTGAGGACCTGACGGTGCTCGTAGATGGCGACAAGATGGCTCGCGTGTTCAACAACATCATGAAAAACGCCATCGCCTATAGCTACGAAGGATCGACCATCACGATTGAGGCTGGGCGCCAAGATGACGGTGGCGTGCGAATTCGCTTTATCAATCAGGGTGATCCGATTCCGGCGGCTAAACTCAAGGTGATCTTTGAGAAGTTCTATCGCCTGGACGCGGCGCGTGCGACCGATCGCGGTGGCGCCGGCCTGGGCCTTGCCATTGCCAAGGAGATTGTCGCGGCACACAGCGGCACCATTGCGTGCGAATCGACGCCCGAGCACACGGTGTTTACCATTGCGCTGCCCGCTGCATAACCAGCGTGTCCTTACAAACACTTGACAATGCGCTCACGTGCGTATGAGCCGTGATTTCTACTATCGATACTGCTGAATTGATATCGATATGGAGGTATGCGGTATGACGGCTGCTGCGGCGATGGGGCCTACGGAGCTTGAGGAACTCATAGAGGCGCAGGCCGAGGCCGCGCACGAGCGCGAAGTTGGGGATGCGACTCGCCCCACGGCGCAGGACCTTGCCGCCTCGCCGACGCGCATCGATGTTGAGGGCCTTGACCTGTTTTACGGCGACCATCATGCGCTCAAGGACGTGAACATCAAAATTCGCGACAAGCAGATCACCTCGTTCATCGGGCCTTCGGGCTGCGGAAAGTCGACGCTGCTGCGCTGCTTTAACCGTATGAACGACGGTATCAAGGATTGCCGCATTGAAGGTAAGATTGCACTTGACGGCCAGAATATCCTGGGCGATTACGATATCTGCCGCTTGCGCCAGCGCGTGGGTATGGTGTTCCAACGCCCCAATCCGTTTCCCATGAGCATCTACGACAACGTCGCCTACGGTGCTCGCGGCATGGGGGTGCGCGACCGCGTCGTGCTCGACGAGCTGGTCGAAGACTCCCTGCGACGCGCCGCACTGTGGGACGAGGTCAAGGACAAGCTCAAGGAATCGGGCCTGGGTTTATCGGGCGGCCAGCAGCAGCGTCTGTGCATCGCCCGTGCGCTGGCCGTGCAGCCCGACATTCTGCTGATGGACGAGCCGACTTCGGCGCTCGACCCCGTATCGACGCTAGTGGTGGAGCAGCTGGCCTGCGAGCTCAAGGAGACCTGCACGCTGGTGGTCGTTACGCACAACATGCAGCAGGCTGCGCGCATCTCCGACTCGGTCGCGTTTTTCTTGCTGGGTGAGTTGGTAGAGCACGCGCCCACCGCTCAGCTCTTCAAAAATCCCACCGACCCGCGCACGGCGGATTATTTGACGGGACGTTTTGGCTGATACCATCTAGTGCAGGCACCTTTAGGGTTAAGATGCGGTCATGCCGGCCGCAAAGGGGTTCAACATGATCTATTACGTCGAGGACGATGACAACATCAGGGATTTGACGGTTTATGCGTTGCGCAAGCAGGGAATCGAGGCCGAGGGCTTTTCGTGCGACGGCGAGTTTAAGGCTGCCGTGGCGCGACGGGCGCCCGATGCCGTCCTGCTCGACATCATGTTGCCCGATACCGACGGTTTGGCAATTATGCGTCGCCTGCGCGCCGACCGCCTGACGGCGACGGTGCCCATCATGATGCTCACTGCCAAGGATACCGAGCTCGATAAGGTGATGGCGCTCGATGGCGGTGCCGACGATTATCTGACCAAGCCGTTTTCGCTCATGGAACTTGCCAGCCGTTGCCGTGCGCTGCTGCGCCGCGGCGGTATGGTCAAGCAGGCGAGCGATGTGCTCAGCGTGGGCGATATCGTGCTTTCGCCCAGCCATCGCGAGGCGACCGTTGCCGGCGAGCCGCTCAAACTCACCTTGCGCGAGTTCGATTTGCTTGAATATCTTATGCGCAAGCCCGGCGTGGTCTTTACCCGTGAGTCGCTGCTGCAGAGCGTGTGGGGCTGGGACTTCGACGGCGGTTCGCGTACCGTCGACGTGCACGTGCAGACGCTTCGCCAAAAACTGGGCGAGCGTGCCAGCGCCATCGAGACCGTGCGCGGCGTGGGTTATCGCCTGGCCGAGCCCTCTGCCGGTGATGGTGCCGAAGGCGACGACACCGCGGCCACCGCATCGGAGGAGTAACCCGTGGTCTTCGCCCCCCAGGGAAAACATACGCTGTCGCACCGCGTTTTTGTGACGATCTTTGTCTGCGCCATGGCGGTTATCGTGGCGTTTACGGTGCTGGGTGCGTTCTTTGTGCAAAACACCTTGGCGGATGCCACGAGTACCAATCTGGCGCAGGAAACCGAGCTCATTGCTGCCGCTCTCGACGAACAGCAGGAGCCCATCCCGTTCTTGCGTAGTCTCGATCGCGAGGACTTGCGAATCACGCTGATTAACAAGGATGGATCGGTTGTCTACGACAACGAGGCGTCGCCTTCCACACTGCCCAACCATGGCGATCGCCCCGAGGTCATCGAGGCCTTTGAGAGTGGTTTGGGTTCCGCGGAGCGCGCAAGCTCTACGCTCGACGAGATTATGCTGTATCGCGCCGTCGCCCTTGATAACGGCCAGGTTGTCCGCTTGGCGCAGGCCCAGCCTGGCGTTACGGCGATTTTGCTGTCGATGGTGGCGCCGATGCTGCTTATCGCAGCAGCGGGTGCGGTACTCTCGTTTTTTATGGCGCGCCGCGAGTCCCGTGCCATCATCGCGCCGTTGCAAGAGGTGGATTTGGACCACCCACGCCGTAGCTATGAGCACGCCTATGCCGAGATGGTCCCCATGCTTGAGCGTATCGAGTCGCAGCGCCAGGAACTCAAGCGCCAAATGGCGGTGCTGGCGGACAACGATCGTATGCGCCGCGAGTTCACGGTGAATATCACCCATGAGCTCAAGACGCCGCTTACGGCGATTTCGGGCTATGCCGAGCTCATCGCAAACGGCATGGTCGAGGGCGAGGACGACCTGCGCAACTTTGGCGGTCGCATCTATCGTGAGGCGGGCCGCTTGGCAGCGCTTGTCAACGATATCCTTACGCTGTCTAACTTGGACGAGGCCGAGCGTGCAACTGAGGGCGAGGCGGTGCCCATTGGGTCCACGGAGCCTATTGAGCTCTCGCGTGCCATCTACGCGGTTGAGCAGCGTCTTGAACAGGTCGCCCGTCAGGCGAATGTGACGATAAGTCATGAGACCAAGCCTGTGGTCATCGAAGGCGTGTCGCGCTTGATTGACGAGCTCATCTATAATCTGGCGAGCAACGCCATCCGCTACAATCGACCCGGCGGTGCGGTTACGCTGCAGTGCGGCACCAACGACGAAGGCCATCCGTTCCTTGCGGTCGCCGACACGGGAATCGGTATCGCGCCTGAAGAACAGGGCAAGGTATTTGAGCGGTTCTATCGCGTGGACAAGAGTAGGTCCAAGGCGCGCGGCGGAACCGGTCTGGGGCTTGCAATTGTCAAGCATGCGGCCCTGTATCATCACGCCACGCTCGATTTGTCGAGCGAGTTGGGCGTGGGAACCACCATTACGGTGACGTTTCCCATACGGCAGGACGAGCCATTCGCATAGCGATACAACATAGATATTGATGCAGACGCCGCATTTGACTTTCGGGTGCGGCGTTGTTGTGCAATTTTACGATTGCTTCCGACATTTTTACAGGAGAGCCTGTTTCTTATGTATAGAGTTTGGTCTCGGTAAAAAGATGCGATAACATACGGACAGTTTTGTCAATCCGAACTGGGGAAATGAAAGGCAAGCTGCATGACCCTTCTCGAACTGTTCCAGCTGCTGAAGAAGCACCTTCAGCTGGTCATCACCCTTCCGGTGGTCTGCGCGATCGCCATGGGCATCGTGTCCTTCGTTGCGATGGACAACACCTATACCGCGACGACGAGCATGTACATTCTCGCCAAGACCGACGATAGCGGTCAGATGAGCTACAACGATCTCTCGGCGAGTCAGATGCTTTCCAACGATATCGCCACGCTGCTGGATAGCGATAGCGTTAAGAGCGGCGCAGCCAATGAACTGGGCCTCACCGATCTGGATGACTACAAGGTGTCTGTTTCCTCCGAGACCACCACGCGTGTCATTACGCTTTCGGTTACCGGCACCGATGCCAAGGAGACGGCTAAGGTCGCAAAGGCCATGGCCAGCTCGGTGAGTACGGTCGCTCAGAACGTCGGCGCTGCCCAGAGCATCAACGTTATCGACGAGGCTAAGACCCCCGAAGCCCCCAGCGGTCCCAAGCGTATGCTGTACGTTGCTGTCGCGTTCCTCGCGGGCATCTTTATCGCAGTTGCCTATGTCGTTTTGGCAGACATGCTCAACACCCGCATCCGCGGTGCCGAAGAGGCAGAAGAGCTCCTGGGCATTCCCGTTGTTGGCCGAATTCCGGCTATGAAAGGTGGTAAATAGGCATGGCTAAGGCAAAGAACACCGATAAGCTCGTTGTACAGAATGCCGCCAAGACCCTTCTGGCCAACATCCGCTTTGCGAGCGTGGACGACCCCATTCGCACCATCACCGTTACGTCCTCGATTCCCAACGAGGGCAAGTCTACGGTTTCCATCAACCTTGCCCAGGCTATCGCCACCAGCGGCAAGAGCGTCCTGCTGGTCGAGGCTGATATGCGTCGCAGGTCCCTTGCCGATATGCTCGGCGTCCGCTCCCGCGGCGGACTCTATGCAGTCCTTTCCGAGCAGGTTTCTATTGACCAGGCGATTGTCGAGACGGGTCAGAAGAACTTCTACTTCCTCGATGCCGAGCCGCATATTCCCAATCCTGCCGACATCATCGTCTCTCACCGCTTTGCCAAGCTGGTAAAGGCACTGTCCGCCAAGTTCCAGTACGTCATCTTTGATGCTCCCCCGGTCGGCACCTTCATCGATGCTGCCGAGATCGCAAGTCTGACCGACGGTGCGCTTTTTGTCGTGCGTGAGGATTTCACCAAGCGCGAGGAGGCGCTCAACGCCATCGGTCAGCTTAAGAAGTCCGAGAAGGTCAAGCTCATCGGTACCGTTATGAACTACTGCGAGACCGAGACCAGCGAGTACTACTACTCCTACTACACCAAGGACGGTAAGAAGGTGAAGAAGGGCTCCGACGATCAGGGGACTTCCAAAAAGGGCATCTTCACCAACCGAGCAAACGTTTAGTTGATTAAGGCTGACCTATGCGTGACATTCATTGCCATATCTTGCCGGGTGTAGACGACGGCGCTGCCGATCTCGATGAGAGCTTGGCGATGCTCGAGGCTGCCAAGCGGGCCGGTGTAACCAGAATCGTTTGCACTCCTCACTGCCGTGATCCCTATTTTGATTACGACAAGATGTGGGATGCCTTTGAGCTGCTGCGTGATAACGCTGACGGTTTTCCGCTCCAGATGGGCTTCGAGGTCAACCATCGAAAGCTCGTTGAGCTTGGTATCGATGCCGCGGAGCACTTGCATTTCGATGGGACCAACGAGTTTCTGCTCGAACTTTCGACGCATGCCGATGCGTATGCGTTTAGAGAGTACGAGAACACGATTTACGATTTGCAGTGCCGTGGTTACCAGGTGATTATCGCTCATCCTGAGCGCTATCGTGCGGTTCAAAAGGATGTAAGCGTGGCGGAGCGCCTGGTCGATATGGGCTGCAAGCTGCAGGCTTCGGCGGACTTTATTGCCGGCGGTCGCTTTGGTCGCGAGAAAAAGCCGGCACAGCGCCTGTTCGATCAGAACCTGTACAGCTTCATCGCGAGCGATGCCCATAACGTGGGTCATTACGACTGCCTGGCGAAGGCTCGCGCGAAGTTTAGCGTGCGCGGAGCTCATTTTCGCTAAAATCGGTCCCTAACGTTCGCATTGAATGAAGGGGCAGCCATGGATATTCAACTTAAGACGGGATGCTTTGATGACGCGGCGTTGGTGCGCCGCGTCGTTTTTATAGACGAGCAGGGCTACGAGAATGAGTTCGACGCTATCGACGAGGATCAGAACTGCATTCATGTGACGCTCTATGTAGACGGCGAGCTTGCCGGTTGCTCGCGCGTGTTTCCCGAAGAGCTTGAGCGTGTGGCTGACGCAGAGGTCCCGGTGTTGCCGGCATGCGACATGGACGAAGGCGTTGCGGCGGGGGAGACCTACATTATGGGGCGCGTCGCCGTACTGCCGGCTATGCGTCGTCGCGGATTGGCAAGTGCGATCGTCGATGCCAGTGCTTTGTGTGCACGCGATGCCGGCGCAAAGCTTATTAAGCTGCATGCGCAGGAATACGTGCTGCCGCTCTATGCAAAGGCGGGCTACACGCAAATTGCCCCGGTAGATTACGAAGACGAGGGCCAACCCCATGTCTGGATGGCCAAGCGCGTAGATGGCAGATAGGGACGTTCCTTTTCTGCCGGCGGTTGGGGACACTCCTTGGCAATTGACGCATTGGAGCGCTCGGACATACAGTTTTTCGATTCCGTATGTATATATGCGCGTTAATGGGTTATAAAATCTAAGTCTGAACATAGCAGGTCTGCGATGCGGCTCGGGCGACCGGGCCGTTTTTGCGGACAGGGGTAGCGCGAAAGGACTGCACATGCGTCAATTTAAGACCGAGAGCAAAAAACTGCTCGACCTCATGATCAACTCCATCTACACCAATAAAGAAATCTTCCTGCGCGAGCTTATCTCTAACGCGAGCGACGCCGTCGACAAGCTCAACTTTAAGAGCCTGCAGGACCCGAGCGTCAAGATCGACCAGGGCGACCTGGCCATTCGCGTCTCCTTTGATAAAGACGCCCGCACCATTACCATCTCGGATAACGGCATTGGCATGACCGCCGAGGAGCTGGAGCGCAATCTGGGCACCATCGCCCATTCCGGCTCCGAGGAGTTTAAGACCGAGAACGCCGAGCAGCAGGGCTCCGATGTCGACATCATCGGTCAGTTTGGCGTGGGCTTCTACTCGGCTTTTATGGTCGCCAGCCATGTGAAGGTCGTCAGCCGCGCCTACGGCGAGGATGTCGCCCATGTGTGGGAATCCGACGGTCTTGAGGGCTACACCATCGAGGACGGCGAGCGCGCCGAGCACGGTACCGATGTCATCCTGACGCTGCGCGAGAACGAGAAGCTCGATGCCGACGGCGAGGCCGAGACCTACGATCGCTTCCTGACCGAGTGGGGTCTCAAGAGCCTGATTCAGCAGTACAGTAACTATGTGCGTTACCCGATCCAGATGATGGTGTCCAAGAGCCGCCAGAAACCCAAGCCCGAGGACGCCGGCGACGATTACAAGCCCGAGTACGAGGACTACCAGGAGCTCGAGACCGTCAATTCCATGACACCGATCTGGAAGAAGCACAGCTCCGATGTCGAGCAGAAGGACTACGACGAGTTCTACAAGTCCACGTTCCACGACTTTGACGATCCTGCGCGCACCATCAGCTTCCATGCCGAGGGCACGCTCGAGTATGACGCCCTGCTGTTTGTGCCGGGACGCGCGCCGTTCGATCTGTACAGCAAGGACTACGAGAAGGGCCTGGCGCTCTACAGCTCCAACGTCCTGATCATGGAGAAGTGCGACGACCTGCTGCCCGACTACTACAACTTTGTCCGCGGCGTCGTGGATTCCGCCGACGTGTCGCTCAACATCTCGCGCGAGACGCTTCAGCAGAACCGTCAGCTCAAGGCCATCGCCAAGCGTGTGGAAAAGAAGATCACCGCCGACCTTGAGGATATGCGTGACAACGACCGCGAGGCCTACGAGAAGTTCTTTGAGAACTTTGGCCGCGGCCTCAAGTACGGCATCTACTCGAGTTATGGCATGAAGGCCGATGAGCTCGCCGATCTGTTGCTGTTCTGGTCTGCCAAGGAACAGAAGATGATTACCCTGGCCGAGTATGCCAAGGGCATGCCCGAGGATCAGAAGGCCATCTACTACGCCGCCGGCGACTCGCGTGAGCGCTTGGCCAAGATGCCCGTGGTAAAGGGCGTGCTCGACCGCGGCTATGACGTGCTGCTGCTGACGCAGGACGTGGATGAGTTCACCTTCCAGGCTATGCGTGAGTACGTTGCCGCCGATATGCCCAAGATCTACGAGGACGATGCCGCCCGCGAGGCTGCCGAGAAGGCCGTGGCCGATGGTGCCGAGCCCGAGGTTGAGGATCGTCACCTGGAGCTCAAGAACGTCGCAACCGGTGATCTTGACCTGGCGACCGAGGACGAGAAAAAGGAGGCCGAGGACGCCACCAAGGAGAACGAGGACCTCTTTAACGCCATGAAGGAGGCACTCGGCGACAAGGTCGAGAAGGTTGCCGTCTCTGCGCGCCTGACCGATGCTCCCGCGTGCATCACCACCGAGGGCCCGCTTTCGCTCGAGATGGAGAAGGTGCTCCAGAAGGGTCCCGAGGGCGCGCCCGACGGTATGCCCAAGAGCCAGCGCGTGCTCGAGCTCAACGCCAAGCACCCGGTCTTTTCCAAGCTCGTCGCCGCTCAGAAGGCGGGCGACGCCGACAAGATCAAGCAGTACTCCGGTCTGCTCTATGACCAGGCCCTGCTGGTCGAGGGCATCCTCCCCGAGGACCCCGTGGCCTTCGCGGCGGCTGTTTGCAACTTGATGTAGTTCGGGGATACGGCACCGTAACTAGATTAGAACGAGAGTGGATAATCTCCCACTTTTGGCTCGAATGCGGGCTTGAAGTGGGAGATTTTCCACTCTCGTTTCCTTTTGAATGATCCCTCCGTCCCCAAGGGATCATTTATTTGTGCGGGTTGTGGTTTTGTGACCTGCTGAAATTAAAGATACTGTACAACTGTACGTTAACTTATCTTCGTAGTATATTGCTATCCGCAAAACTCAGCACCATTGTGCCGCGAGGCACTAAAGCGCCTACGTACAATGGTTGTCGATAGTACGATTCGATTCAACGACAGGATGGATGGTCCAAGCGTGAGTCTCGGCAGCAAACTATCCAATGCAAAGGTCTCCTTTGCGATATTTAAGCGCGACATTAAGCGACTGCTTGTGAACCCCGTCGCCTTGGTGGTTACCCTTGGCGTGTGCGTTATTCCCTCGCTGTATGCCTGGTACAACATCGTGGCCAACTGGGATCCGTACGGAAACACCCAGGGCATCAAGATTGCCATCGCCAACAACGATCGGGGCACCCAAAACGACCTGGTGGGCGAGCTCAACGCGGGCGATCAGGTCGTCGATCAGCTCAAGGAGAACGATCAGCTGGGCTGGACCTTCGTCGATTCTGCGGCCGATGCCAAAGAGGGCGTCGAGAGCGGTGATTACTATGCGGCCATCGTAGTCCCCAAGAACTTCTCGGATAACCTGGTTTCGATGCTCGACGGCAACTACCATCAGCCCAAGCTTACGTACTACGTCAATGAGAAGAAGAGCGCTATTGCGCCCAAGGTTACCGACACCGGTGCAAACACCATCGAGGAGCAGATCAACTCGGAATTTGTCTCCACGGTGGGCGAGACCGTTGCCAGTATTGCCAAGGATGCCGGAGTCGATTTAAAGGACAAGGCAACCCAGACTCAGGATTCGTTGGCCGGTTCGGTATCAGAGGCTTCCGATACGTTGGGCGAAGTGCGTGATTCGATTGGCGACATGAATGCCGCCATCGATAAGACGAGTGGTTCCATTGCCTCGGCAGATGCGGCACTTGCCGGTCTGCAGGGTCAGGCGCCGTCGCTGACGCAGGCGATCTCCCAGGGCAATGACCTGCTGGGCGAGGCTCGCGCCACGGCGGGCAACTCTGTCGCCTCGCTCTCCAAGGCGCTCTCGGAAGGCAGCCTTGCGCTCACCAAGACGTCAGCCTCCGCAAACGCTGCGATTGGCAAGCTGACGGGCACGGTCGCATCTACGACTACCCGTATCGACAACTCGCTTGAGTCTCTCCAAGCGACGATCGACCACAATAAGGCCGTTATCGGGCACTTGGAAATTCTCGTCAATGACACGTCGACAGGTTCCAAGGAAATTGACGCGCGCATTGTATCGATCATCGATTTGCTCCGCGAGCAGAATGAAAAGCTTCAGAGCATCAAGGACGGTCTGTCTGCGCAGTCGAGCGCCATGGCGAATGACGCTGCGGCTGTCTCGGGTGCCAGCGACGCTATCAATAATGCAATTCAGACCGGTGCGACCAACCTTGGCCAGGCTCAGACGGACCTGGGTCAAAACGCGCTGCCGAAGGTCTCGAGCGCACTTGATTCGTTTGCCGCCGTCTCGGGTGATCTGACGGGAATCGTGTCTGGCCTCACGCCTACTATTGCAAGTGCGCGCGGTACACTTTCGCAACTCAACGCCACGCTCGGTCAGGCCAAGACCACGCTGTCCCAGACCGATGCCTCGCTTGCCAAGGTCCAGGACAAGCTCGCAACCGCCGCCAACGACATCGCGGCGCTACAGACCTCCGAGTCCATGGGCGAGCTGGCCGGCCTGATGGGCGTCGACGTCGATGATGTTGCAGACTTCATGGCATCTCCGGTCGAGCTGACCTCAAAGTCAATTTACCCGGTCAAGAGCTTTGGTTCGGGCATTGCCCCGTTCTATACCAATCTGGCGCTGTGGGTGGGCGGCTACGTGCTTATCGCCATCTACAAGCTCGAGGTCGACCGCGAAGGCATCGGCAGCTTTACCGCGCGTCAGGGCTACTTTGGCCGCTGGTTGCTCCTGGTGATCCTGGGCGCGTTGCAGGCCATCATCGTTACGGTAGGCGATCTGGTGATCGGCGTGCAGTGCGTCAGCCCGCTGCTGTTCGTGCTGGGCGGCATCGCCATCTCGTTCACCTACGTCAATATCATCTATGCGCTGTCCACCACGTTTAAGCATATCGGCAAGGCTATCGGCGTCATTCTGGTTATCGTGCAGATCCCGGGTTCGTCGGGCATGTACCCCATCGAGATGATGCCAGGCTTCTTCCAGTGGCTGCACCCGCTGCTGCCCTTTACCTACGGCATCAATCTGCTGCGCGAGACGGTCGGCGGCATGTATTCGTTCAACTACCTGTTTAACCTGTGCATTCTGGGCGTGTTCTTGATCGTGGCGCTCTTTATCGGTCTGCAGCTGCGTCCGCTGCTGCTCAACCTTAACCTGCTCTTTGATAAACAGCTTTCCACGACCGGTATGATGATTTGCGAGTCCAACGACCTGCCGCGCCAGCGCTACTCGCTGCGCACGGCCATGCGCGTCATGCTCGATTCCGATTCGTACCGTCGCGAACTGCTCGATCATGCGGTCGCCTTTGAACATCGCTACCCGTACTACATCAAGGGCGGTTTTGCCGCCGTGGTGGGCGTTCAGGTCCTGCTCTTTGTCCTGTCGACGGTTCTCGATATCGACAATAACGGCAAGATCATCCTGCTTGTCATTTGGATCATCTCGGTTATTGCCATCTGCGGCTGGCTTATCAATATCGAATATATCCGAGCGAGCCTCAATACCCAGATGCGCATCTCGGCGCTTTCGGATGAGGACCTGCGTCGCGAGATGCGCGAACACACGGCCGCCATTCCTGCCGCCCGCCACATGTTTGGCCTCAACGCCAGCGAGCGTGGTGCCAAGGGCGGCGATCAGTCCACGGGCCGCTTGCCGCATATCGGCTCGCACCATAAATCTCAGGGCAGCGACAGCACAGCCACAAATGATGGAGATACCACCGCGCTTGGCAAGCACTCCAAAGGAGGTGAGGCATAAATGAAGAACATCCTGCATCTGTTTAAGCGCGATGTCCAAAACGTGTCTCGCTCCGTGATCGGCTTGGTTGTCGTGATGGGCCTCATTATCGTACCGTGTCTGTACGCGTGGTTTAACATCGCCGGCAGCTGGGATCCGTACGGCAACACCGGCAATCTTAAGATCGCCGTGGTCAACACCGATGAGGGTTACGAGAGCGATCTGATCCCCGTCGAGGTCAACGTGGGCGAAAACGTGACCGCCACCCTGCGCGGCAACGAGAACTTCGACTGGGTTGTGCTCAACGATCGAGAAAAGGCCATCGAGGGCGTCAAATCGGGCGCATACTATGCGGCTGTCGTTATCCCTAAGACGTTTAGTGCCGATATGATGACGCTCTTTTCGACCGACGTTAAGCATGCCGATATCGAGTTTTACGAGAATCAGAAGGCCAACGCCATCGCGCAGATCGTGACCGAGAAGGGTTCGAGCGCCGTTCAGAACCAGGTTAACGAATCTTTTACCGAGACCATTACGAGCATCGGTCTTAAGACGGTGTCCAGCCTGCTCGATTACATGAGCACCGACCAGGTCAGCAACTTTATCGCCAACCTGTCCTCGACGCTCGGCGATTCGATTGGGGACCTGCAAGACGTTCAGGCTAATGCTTCGTCGCTGGCGGGCATTTTGAGCTCTACGTCCGATTCGTTGACGTCGGCGAGCGGTATGCTCCAGCAGACGGGTACGGTCGATGAGTCGACCAAGCAGTTGATGGAGCATGCCAAGAGCGGCATGAGCGATTCCAAAGAAGCGCTGAAGGCCGCCAACGACGCCATCAACGCCGCGATTGACGGAAGCGCGGGCTCGTTCGACAACGTGTCCGCCGAGCTTGCGAAGGCATTCGATGCCGCGAATCAGCATGTCGACCTTACGGTGTCTCAGCTCAACGATGCCGCGGCGGCGCTCAATACACGTGCCGACGATATCGACGCCACGGCCGACCAGCTCCGCGGCTTTGCCGAGCAGGTCAGTGACGAAAAGCTCCAGGAGAGCCTTAAATCTGTGGCAACATCGCTGGGCAGGATCGCGGTGGAGTATCGCAACAACGCCAAGGACTTGACGGCAACTGCTAAGTCCCTTTCTGACAGCATGGCAGAGGTCGACAGCACGCGTGCCGAGGTCGATCAGGCCATCGCCGATGCCAAGGCGGGCATTTCGGGCGCCAAGTCCGACTACGATTCCACGTTCTCGGTTAAGGCCAAGGAGCTCAAGAAGACGGTTTCGGGCATCCTGGACTCGCTCGATGGCATCTCGGGCGATCTGGATAGCGCCGTAGACGGCCTGACCGACGCATCCGGTTCGCTGGCAAAGGGCCTCTCCAAGGCCGCCAAGCTGGTCAACAAGGCTTCCGATCAGCTAGGTGAAGCGTCCGATAAGATCAGTGCGTTTAAGGATGAGCTCGATGGCGCCCTGATGTCGGACGACCTTGCCACGATCAAGACGATGATTGGCAACGATCCCGAGGGTTTGGCCGTGTCGCTTTCCGGTCCCGTCGCGCTCGATCGCAAACCGGTCTATCCGATCCGCAACTACGGCTCGGCCATGGCGCCGTTCTACACGATTCTGTCGCTCTGGGTCGGCTCGATCGTGCTGGCGGCCATGATGAAGGTGTCGGTTGACGATGAGCTTATCAACGAGCTCATCCCCGTACGCCTACACGAGATCTACCTGGGTCGTTACTTGTTCTTTGGCGGTTTGGCTCTGCTGCAGGCAACGCTCGTGTGCGCGGGCGACATCCTGTTCTTTGGCATCCAGTGCGACAACCCGCTGCAGTTTGTGCTGGCGGGCTGGGTCGCGAGTCTCGTGTTCTCCAATATCGTCTACACGCTTACGGTGTCGTTTGGCGATATCGGCAAGGCTTTGGCCGTTGTGCTGCTGGTCATGCAGGTCGGCGGTTCGGGCGGTACGTTCCCCATCGAGATGACCGGCCCTGTGTTCCAGGCGATCTATCCGTTCCTGCCGTTTACCCATGGCATTAACGCCATGCATGCCGCCATGGCTGGCGCCTACCATATGGAGTACTGGGTTGAGCTGGGCATTCTGGCGAGCTATCTGATTCCGTCGCTGGCCCTGGGCGTCGTCTTCCGCCGTCCGGTCATCAAAGCCAACGACTGGATCATCGAAAAACTGGAGTCAACCAAATTGATTTAGTTCAGACACGTAAACGCTGTCAGAACATCGAGGCCTTCCAGTTTTACACTTTATTATGCTGGATTGCGATGCAACGCCGGTTGTTGCTACAGTAGCGGGGCGTGCCGGGGGTCCGGTGCGCCCCGTTTTTATTTGACCATGAGGCGGCACGCAGCCATACGCGTGCGGACACCACGCCAAGATTGAGTGTGAGGATGTTCCATGGCCCAATACGCTGCCAACGAAATCGAAAACATGCCCGATAGCCCTGTCGCACGGGAGGACCTGGGCGCCGGCGGCACCTCCCGCGGCGCCGGCGCGCGTTCCCCGTTCTTCTGGAAGGTCTTGCTGCTATCGGTGGCGGTCATCTGGGGCTATTCCTTTACCACCATGAAAGATGCGCTCGATACCGTTCCGGTGTTCGAGCTGCTCTACATTCGTTTTCTTCCGGCGTCGTTGGTCATGCTTGTCATCTTCCACAAGCGCATCATTGCCCATTTCAACGCTCGAAACCTGATTGTTGGACTTGGCATGGGCGCGCTCATGTGGGGTGCCTACGGTTTGCAGACGATCGGCCTGGCACAGACCACGGCAGGCAAAAGCGCGTTTTTGACGGGCACGTACTGCATCTTGGTTCCGTTTGCGAGCTACGTTCTAAGCGGCGAAAAGCTTACCCGTTACAACTTGGGCGCCGCGTTGCTGTGCCTGGCGGGCATTGGGCTGGTGGCGCTCGATAGCGTCGAGTTCAATGTCGGCGATGTCATCACACTGGGCGGCGCGGTCTTCTTTGCCATCCAGATGGCGGTGACCGCCAAGTATGGCCGCAAGATGGACATCAACGTCATCACGTTTTGGATGTTTGTGGGCAACGGCGTGCTGAGCCTGATCTCGTCGCTGTTATTCGAGACCCAAGCGCCGCTGTCCGTGTGGACGCCGAGCTTTATCGGTGTGATGGCGTTTCTATCGGTGGGCTGTACGTGTGTGGCTCTGCTCATCCAAAACGTCGGCCTGGCGCATGTCCCGGCCTCGACGGGCTCGCTGCTCCTTTCGATGGAGTCGCCTTCGGGCGTGTTGTTCTCGGTGCTGCTGATGGGGGAGGCGCTCACCTCGCGCCTGCTCGCCGGCTTCGCGCTCATCTTTCTTTCGATTATCTTGAGCGAGACGCATTTCGATTTTTTGCGTCGAAAGCCGCGTCCGCAATTGTAAACAATTTGTTGCGCCGCCTCCCGGGGCGGCATTTTTTATGCGTCGCCCTTAAAGTAGTACCTTGCACTTTACGCTATCAAAGTGCTTGCTGCAAAAACGTTACTGGAGGGCATCTATGGCACCAGCACTGTCCGATCTTCAACCGCAATCAGCGCCCAAGGCCACCGCGGCGGCGCAGACCGCTATCGGTGACGGTCTTGTTGCAGAAGCTCAGGCTTTTGCAGACGAGCTCGCTGCGTGGCGACACGATCTACACCAGATGCCCGAGCTGGGTAACAATCTTCCGCAGACGTCTGCCTATATCCAGGCACGTCTGGACGAGATGGACATCCCCCATACCACGCTAGTCGACGGTTCCTGCGTCGTTGGCCTGATCGGTGCCGGTGCGGCCGCTCAGGGCAATGGCACGTGCAAGGACGAGCAGGCCGGAACGGTCATCATGCTTCGTGGCGACATGGACGCCCTGCCCGTTGCCGAGGAATCCGGCGAGCCCTTTGCATCCACCAACGGCTGCATGCACGCTTGCGGTCACGATATGCACGCGACGGCGCTGCTTGGTGCGGCTCGCCTGCTCAAGGCCCGCGAGGCCGAGCTCGTCGACGCCAATGCCACCGTCAAACTGCTGTTCCAGCCGGGCGAGGAGACCTTCGAGGGCGCCCGCGCCGCCATCGCCGACGGCTTGCTCGAGAACCCGCGCCCTCAGGCGGCCTTTGCCATGCATGTCAACAGCCAGTCGCCGCTTGGCCTGGTGCTCTACGGCAGTCCAGCGCTTTCGGGCGTGTACGGTTTCCGCATCACGCTCCAGGGCAAGGGCGGCCATGGCTCGAGCCCCGAGATCTGCATCGACCCCATCGCGGCCGGCGTCCATGTGCACCTGGCGCTCCAGGAGCTTATCGCCCGCGAGGTGCCGGCGGCCAAGGAAGTCGCACTTACCGTTGGTAAGTTTGCTGGCGGCTTGGCGGCCAACGTCATCCCCGACACCTGCGTGCTCGAGGGAACGCTGCGCGGCTTCGATGTTGAGCTCATGGAGCACCTCAAGACCCGCATCGCGGAGGTCGTTAACGGCGTTGCCACAACATATCGTACGCCGGCGACCATCGAGACGCTTTCGGACGTTCCGCCGCTTGTGCTCGACAGCGATATGACTCAGGCGTCGCTTGGCTATGTGGGCGCAGTGCTGCCCAAGGCGGCTTTCTTGCCGCTTTTCCATGCCATGGCGAGTGAGGACTTCGCGCTTATCTCGAGCGAGATTCCGAGTGCGTACTTTACCGTGGGCGCGGCCGTAACCGACACGGACGAACACTTTGCCCAGCACCATCCCAAGGCACGTTTTAACGATGCCGAGCTGCCGCTCGGTGCTGCGGCTTATACCGCCGTCGCTTTGGGCTATATCGCCGACCACCGGTAGCACCCAACCTTGCCTTTCAAGCCTGCGGGCATGGCCATAAGGCCTATGCCCTTGTCTTTCAAGGCAATCTTGGGCACTACCGGCGCCCGGCGCAGGCTATTCGTTTGTTAAATAAGGAGCAGTATGCCCCAGCAGCGTAAGTTCTTCCCCGGCTGGCTCGTGGTGGCCTCCGGCTTCGTGATCATGGCCACGTGCTACACGATTTTCGTCAACTGCATGAGCCTGTTCCAGCCGCTCATCGTCAGCGACTTGGGAATATCTCTTGCGCAGTACAACATCTCCAATGCGATCTCTACCGTGGTGAGCGTTATCGGATCGCTTGTCATTGGCCATGTTGCCGATAAAGTAAGCGGTCGCGTTTTGGGTTCCCTAACCGTTATCGCTACCTCTGCCGTTCTTGCCAGCATGAGCTTTGTCGGTGAGCTGTGGCAGGTCTACGTGCTCTTTGCCGTTTCGGGCTGCTTCGCTGTGGCCTCGACCCGCCTGCTCATCAGCCTAGTGACCGCCAACTGGTTTACCGCCAAGCGAGGCCTTGCCATCTCCATCGCACTTTCGGGCTCGGGCTTTGGCGGCGCTATTCTGCCTCCCATCGTGAGCTCGCTTATCGTGAGTGTGGGCTGGCGCTCTGCGTCCCTGGTACTCGCTGCCGTCTGCATGGTGGCGGCACTGCCCATCACGGCCTACTCCTTCCGCACTAAGCCTTCCGAGATCGGCCTTAAGCCGCTCGGCGAGAACCCGGGCGATCCGTCCGTCTCGACGGCTGGCGACAAGGACGAGCACACGGCGCCCGAGGTTAGCGTCGGCTGGTCTCGCATCAAGAAGAGCCCGGCGTTTTGGCTGCTTGTCGTCGCCTTCCTCTTTATGGGTCTCGTTAACGGCGCCATCTTGCCCAACCAAGTCACCAACATGACGAGCGTTACCGTCAACGGCGCCAAGATCGTCACGGGCGGCCACGATCCCATGTGGGCAGGTACCGTGCTTTCGGCCTACATGGTCACCGTCGTTATCGCCAAGATTTCGCTCGGTGCGATCTATGACCGCTTTGGTCTGCGCTTTGGCAATATCCTTGGCTCCATTGCGTGCATTATCGCCTGCGTCGCCCTGTGCTTCCCCGCGACCGATCTTGGTCCCATCGTGGCTGCCGTGAGCTTTGGTATCGGAACGTGCATGGGCACCATCACGCCTACCATCGCCGCGTCCGAGCAGTTTGGCATGGCCGACCTCGGTAAGGTCACGGGCACCATTACCTCGCTCGAGATGGTCGGCGGCACCGTGGGCGCCATTGTCTCGGGCGTGCTGTTCGATGCCACGGGCTCCTTTGCGAGCACCTGGATCGTGTGCCTGGCGTGCTCCGTGGTCATGCTCGTGTTCCTGCTGGCATCCGAGCCCATCGCCGCCAAGCTGCGCGCGAGCGTGGCGGGGGAGTAGGCGTCCGTCGCTCTTTTCTGTTCGTCCCGTTCTGTCCGTGGCCGCCTTGGAAGCCGAATGGATGCTCGTACCATCATTCGGTTTCCAAGGCGGCCACGGGCCTACGAAATGATCCCTATTCCTCCGTCCCCAAGGGATCACGTGATCCGAAGGGGACGGAGGAAAAGGGATCACAAACAGCGGCGGCGCGTCTGGCCGAACGAGTCCCCATACCCTCGTTCGGTCAGACGCGCCGCCGCTGTTTGTATTTGTGCCGTATAATGACCGTTACCTATGACGCGATACAAAAGAAAGGTGTTTGCCCATGCAGGCACAGAAGGCGGAGGGAACCCGCGATCTTATCGGCGCCGAGATGCGCGCCTGGCAAAAGATGCAGCAGATTGCGGCCGGCGTGTTCGAGCCGTTTGGTTTTAAACCCATCGAGACGCCCGCGATCGAGCAGGTGGACGTGTTTGTCCACGGTATCGGCCAGTCGACCGACGTCGTGCGCAAGGAAATGTTCCGCGTGTTCAGCGGTGCCAACCTGGAGCGCGTCTTTACCGAGGGCACCGACACCAAACTCAAGCCCAAGCAGCGCCTGGCGCTTCGCCCCGAGGGCACGGCCGGCGTGGTGCGCGCTGTCGTCGAGAACAATCTGGTGCCCCAGGGCTCCACGCCGTTTAAGGCGTACTACGCCGAGGCCATGTTCCGCGGCGAGCGTCCCCAGAAGGGCCGCCTGCGCCAGTTCCACCAGGTGGGCATCGAGTGGCTCGGCGCTCCCGATCCGGCTGCCGACGCCGAGTGCATCATCATGCTCATGGAGTTCTACAAACGCCTGGGCTTCGATCTGTCCAAGCTCCGTTTGCTTATTAACTCGATGGGCGATGCGCAGTGCCGTCCGGCATACCGCGAGCAGGTCAAGCAGTTTATCCTCGATCACGCCGACGAGATGTGCGATGAGTGCCGCGAGCGCGCCGAGCTCAACCCGCTGCGCGCCTTCGACTGCAAGAACGACCATTGCCGTGAGATCATGGCCGACGCCCCGCTGATGGGCGACAACCTGTGCGACGAGTGCCGCGAGCACTACGAGCAGGTCAAGCGCTATTTGGATGCGGCGGGTATCGAGTATGTCGAGGATCCCACCTTAGTGCGCGGCCTGGACTACTACACCCGTACTGTCTTTGAGGTCGAGGCTCCCGGCGCCGGTGTCGGCTCCATCGGTGGTGGCGGTCGCTACGATGGCCTCGTCGAGCTCGAGGGCGGCAAGCCCACGGCAGGCGTCGGCTTCGCCGTCGGTTTTGAGCGCGCCCTGCTGGCCCTGCAGGCCTTTGGCAGCGACCTGGGTGCCGAGGAGGTCCCGTGCGTCTACGTCGCCAATGCCGGCAAGGAGCTGCGTCAGAACGTCTTTACCATTACGCAGCAGCTTCGCGCCGCAGGGATTGTGACCGAGGCCGACTATCAGGGCCGTTCGCTCAAGGCCCAGTTTAAGCAGGCCGATAAGGTAGGCGCCAAGCTCATCCTGGTCCTGGGCGGCGACGAGCTTGCCGCCGGCAAGGTCAAGGTGCGCGACATGCAGAGCCATGACGAGGTTCTCGTCGATCTGGCCAACGTCGTCGAGGCGGTTCGCGAGCGTCTGTAGCGCATGATTTTTGAGCTGCGGACCCGCTAACATGTCCCGCTCGCGACGAGCTATTGTTACGGGGGTGTTTCGCATTTATGCGGAATGCCCTCGCTTGCATATGCCGCCCACCGAGAAATACGACCATTTGGGGCAAAAACCCTTGCAATGCAGAAAATACTTTTGTGTGGTAAAGCGCAATCAGTGTCGAAAGTATTTCTCAAGCGCCTATAATGAATACCACATGTTACGTGCATAGAAGGAGGAATGGGAGGAAACGTGGCTGAGAACCTAAGCAACCAGTCTGTACCCGAAGCCGCGGCGCGCGTCGCTGCCGTGGTCAACCGCCTCGTTAACCGAATCGGCTCGAATGCCGAGTCCAGGGAGCGTCTCGCCGAGATCGAGATCCCCGAGGAGCTGCGCGATAATCTGGCGCTGTTCCTGCGCCTGGAACGTCGTGTGCTTAGCGAGTATGATCCTGAGATCGCGGACCTGTTCGACAAGATTTTGACAGCCGAGATTGTGGTCAATGCTGGCAACCCCGGTAGCCGCGCTGCCGACGAGTCCGTTGACGAACAGGGCGTGCCCACTGCCGACGAGCCCACCGCCGTGGCGTTTCGCGAAGTCGTCGATTTGATTGACAGCCTGCCGCTTGATAAGCAGCAGGTCATCGTTCGCGCCTTTACGAGCTTCTTCCACTTGGCAAACCTGTCGGAGGAGAACTACCGTGTGGCGCAGCTGCGCGAGCGCGAGGCCGGCGCATCGACCGATACCGAGGTCGATCCCGCCAACGAACTCACCGTCGCCTATCACCAGTTGGTAAACGAGATGGGCGTCGAGGGTGCCAATGAGCTGCTCGGCAAGCTCGAGTTCCACCCTGTCTTTACCGCACATCCCACCGAGGCCCGTCGTAAGGCCGTCGAGGGCAAGATTCGCCGTATCTCCAACCTGCTGGAGGAGCGTCCGCGTTTGGGCGGCTCCGACCTGGTGGAGAACGAGCGCCATATGCTGCAGGAGATCGACGCCCTGGTGCGTACGAGCCCCATCGCGCTCAAGAAGCCCACGCCGGTCGAGGAAGCCGATACCATCATCGACATCTTCGATAACACGCTGTTCGACGTTATCCCCGTCATCTACCGTCGTTTTGACGACTGGGTGCTGGGCGACAAGGCCGGTACCGTGCCGCCGCTGTGCCCGGCGTTCTTCCATCCCGGCAGCTGGATCGGCTCCGACCGCGACGGCAACCCCAACGTCACCGCCAAGGTGAGCCGCGAAGTCGCCGCCAAGTACTTCACTCACATGGTGCTCAAGCTCGAGGACAAGTGCCGCCGCATCGGCCACAACCTCACGCTCGAGGCCACCTACAGCAAGCCTTCTGCCGAGCTCATTAACCTGTGGAACCATCAGGTCGAGATGAGCCCTCGTTACACGGCCCGCGCCGAGCTGATCTCCGAGCACGAGCCGCATCGCGCCGTCATGCTCGTCATGGCCGACCGCCTGAACGCCACCGTGCGCCGCATCACCGACACCATGTACCACAGCGCCGACGAGTTCCTGGATGACCTGCGCGTCGTCCAGCGTTCGCTTGCTGCCTGCGGTGCCGTCCGTGCCGCCTACGGTCCGGTCCAAACCATCATCTGGCAGGTCGAGTCCTTCGGCTTCCATATGGTCGAGATGGAGTTCCGTCAGCACTCCGTGGTGCACGCCCGCGCCCTCAAGGATATCCACGAGAATGGTATCCATGGTGACCTGCAGCCCATGACGCGCGAGGTCATCGACACCTTCCGTGCCATCGGTTCCATCCAAAAGCGCTACGGCAAGAAGATGGCACACCGCTACATCATCTCGTTTACCAAGAGTGCCCAGCATGTGGCCGACGTCTTTGAGCTGGCCCACCTGTCCTTCGCACACGAGGAAGACGTTCCCGAGCTCGACGTGATCCCGCTGTTCGAGCAGCTCGAGGACCTCGAGGGCTGCGTTGACGTGCTCGACCAGATGCTTACGCTGCCCGTGGTGCAAAAGCGCCTTGCCCAGACCAACCGCCGCATGGAGGTCATGCTGGGCTATTCCGACTCTTCCAAGGATGCCGGTCCTACCACGGCCATGCTCGCGCTGCACTCCGCGCAGGAGCGCATCGCCAAGTGGGCAGAGAAGAACGATATCGACCTGGTGCTCATGCACGGTCGCGGCGGTGCCGTGGGCCGTGGTGGCGGCCCGGCCAACAAGGCCGTGCTGGCGCAGCCCAAGGGTTCGGTCAACTGCTTCTTTAAGCTCACCGAGCAGGGCGAAGTCATCTTTGCCCGTTACGGCAACCGCACGCTGGCTCAGCGCCATGTTGAGTCCGTTGCCGCCGCAACGCTTTTGCAGTCGGCCCCGAGTGTCGAGAAGACCAACACCGAGACCACGCAGAAGTTCTGGGATATGGCCGAGAAGCTCAACACTGCAAGCCACGAACGCTATCTGGACCTGCTGAACACCGAGGACTTTACACCGTGGTTCTCGACCGTGACGCCGCTGACCGAGGTCGGTCTGCTGCCGATCGGCTCGCGTCCCGCCAAGCGCGGTCTGGGCGCCAAGTCGCTCGATGACCTGCGTACCATCCCGTGGATCTTCAGCTGGAGCCAGGCGCGCATCAATCTGGCCGCCTGGTACGGCCTGGGTACCGCCTGCGAGCAGTTTGGCGATCTGGACCAGCTTAAGGCTGCCTACCAGGAGTGGCCGTTCTTCCGCACCTTTATCGACAACATCGAGATGTCGATCGCCAAGACCGACCAGCGTATCGCCAAGATGTACCTGCACCTGGGCGATCGCCAGGATTTGTCCGAGAAGGTCTTCACCGAGATGCAGCTCACGCGTAAGTGGGTTCTTGCCATCGTCGGTGACGAATGGCCGCTGCAGCGCCGCCGTGTGCTCGGCTGCGCCGTCCGTGTGCGTAATCCCTACGTCGACGCCCTGTCCATCGCCCAGGTCCGCGCCCTTCGCGAGGTGCGTATGAACCAGGACGAGATGGCCGAGGAGAAGAAGGCTGAGTACATGAGCCTGATTCTTTCGACTGTGACCGGCGTCTCGGCAGGATTGCAGAACACGGGGTAATCGATAGCCCTGTAGTCGTCCGGGCCCGCCATTAGTCTACTTTTAGGCACGTCCTCGGACATGCAGGAAGCCCTCGCTGCGCACTTCGTGCGGCGAGGGCTTCTTGCGTCCTGCGGAGTGTGCCTAAAAGTAGACTAATGGCGGGCCCTGCGATGTCCGGTCTTCGGCGGATTACTGGCTGGGGGAATATTGGTGCGCTTCGCGCGTTTGGAAAGGGCTTCGTGCTGCGGAATGCATTCAGAGGGAAACCCATCGGGCCCCTTCGTCCTCGGTCTTCAGGGATTAAAGCTGAAGGGAATAAGGCACGCTTCGCGCATAGCGTGGAGTGCGGCGAGGGCTTCTTGCGTCCTGTGGAGTGTGCCTAAAAGTAGACTAATGGCGGGCCCTGCGATGTCCGGTCTTCGGCGGATCAGCCGCTGGGTGAGGGTGGTGCTTGGGGTGACGTGCAAAATACGGAGTTTTCAGCAGCCAAAGATTGGTGCATAAGGCTATGGGTGACGTTTGCGGCCCCTGTTGATGCTCTTGCACGACGATTGGGCTTTGGCGACGATCATATATGGCTGGTTTCTCGCCGCATGCTATCTAGATGGGGCGAGTCATGAGGACTATCTACCTTTTGAAAGACTTTTGACACCAAAATCTTATCCCGCGATGCTGAATACTCGCAAAAATGCACGCTCCGGAGGGTACTATCCTGTTACGGCTAGAAATCCATGCGCCATTTTATGCAATTAATTAACGCATTTATGCAAAATGGCTTACGTGCGTACGTCTCGGGGTAGATGTTTGCCTCGGCGCTGCGTAAGTCATCCTGTCTATAGTGTCTTTGACAGGCGGCCGCGGTCCCGTTTGGGGTCGCGGCCGTTTTGTTGTGGGTCAAATATGAACGTTGTGTTAATGAGTCGGTGGACGGTGGTGTTTTTCGGTGAGCGGCGTATCCTTCCAACGGTTTATCTAGTGTGTCAGTTGAAAGGAAGAGGGCGCTCGTCATTGTTTGAATGTGAACTGCCGTTTGACCACAAGACGTTGCATCTGGAGCTCGAGGATAAGAACTTCGCGGGTGTGATGGAAGGTCATCAAAACGAGTTTAAGACCACGAAATCGCAGGAAGAGCTGGTAGAGGAGTCACTTGCCAACCCTTATGGCTCGCCTTCGCTCGAGGAGCTTTGTGCTGGCAAGAAGGATATCGTCATCATTAGCTCCGATCATACGCGTCCCGTTCCCTCGCGTGTGACGATGCCTATTCTGCTGCATCACATCCACTCCGCTGCGCCCGAGGCTCGCGTGCGTATTTTGGTTGCTACGGGTATGCACCGTCCGTCGACGCAGGAGGAGCTCGTCAATAAGTATGGCGAGGAGATCGTTGCCAACGAGGAAATCGTTATGCACGTCGCGACTGATGACAGCATGATGAAAAAGATCGGCACCCTGCCTTCTGGCGGCGAGTGCATCATCAACAAGATTGCTGCCGATTGCGATCTGCTGCTTGCCGAGGGCTTTATTGAGCCGCACTTCTTTGCCGGTTTCTCTGGTAGCCGCAAGTCCGTCCTTCCCGGTATCGCCAGCTACAAGACCATCATGTACAACCACAACGGTCAGTTTGTGAACGATTCTCATTCGCGTGCCGGCAACCTGTGCCACAACCACGTGAGCGAGGACATGTTTGCCGCCGCCGAGATGGCTCACCTTGCCTTTGTGCTTAACGTGGTGCTCAACGGCAAGCACGAGGTCATCGGTTCTTTTGCCGGTGACATCCACAAGGCGCACGAGGCTGGCTGCGAGTTCGTGAAGAGCCTTGCCGGCGTTGAGCCCGTCGAGTGCGAGATTGCCATCACCACCAACGGCGGCTACCCGCTCGACCAGAACATCTACCAGGCCGTGAAGGGCATGTGCTCTGCTGAGGCCACGCTTCCCGAGGGCGGTGTGATCATCGACGTCGCCGGCTGTGCCGACGGTCACGGTGGCGAGGGCTTCTATCACAACATCGCCGACAACGATCCGGCGGAGTTTGAGCGTGCCTGCATCGACCGTCCTAAGGACGAGACCCTGCCCGACCAGTGGACGAGCCAGATCTTTGCCCGCATCCTGGCGCATCACCCTGTGATCATGGTCACCGACCTGTGCGATCACCAGATGATCAAGGATATGCACATGACGCCGGTCAACACCCTCGATGAGGCGCTCAAGCTCGCCTTTGAGATGAAGGGTGCCGATGCCAAGGTGGCCGTCATTCCCGATGGCCTGGGCGTTGTCGTCGCTCAGCACTAGTACGCGGCCTAAACGAATCGTTTATAACCGACAAGAAAGATAAGGTTTTATGCTTACCAAACTCCTCTGCGAATTCGGCGCAACGGCCCTCATGATCATCTTTGGCGTGGGCGTGCACTGCGATACCGTGCTCAAGGGCACCAAGTATCAGGGCTCCGGTCACATGTTTGCCATCACCACCTGGTCTTTTGGCATCTCGGTCTGCCTGTTTGTCTTTGGCGGCGCCGTGTGCATGAACCCCGCCATGGTGCTTGCCCAGTGCATCGTAGGCCTGGTGCCGTGGAGCAGCTGCATCCCCTTCATGATTGCCGATATGCTCGGCGGCTTTGTGGGCGCCGTAATCGCTTGGCTTATGTATGCCGATGAGTTCAAGGCTTCCGAGGGCGTCGTCGACCCTATTGCCCAGCGCAACATCTTCTCGACCAACCCTACTACCGAGGGCACGAACTATGCCCGTAATTTCTTCTGCGAGGCTATCTGCACCTTTGTGTTCATCAGCGCCATCCTTGCTGCTGCTAACCGTGCTGGCGAGAACGTTCTGATGCTCGCTATCTGCGTCGGCCTGATCGTTTGGGCCGTTGGCATGGGCATGGGCGGCATCACCGGCTTCGCCATGAACCAGGCTCGTGACCTTGGTCCTCGTATGGCCTATCAGGTGCTGCCGATCAAGAACAAGGCTGACAACAACTGGAAGTACGGCCTGCTCGTTCCTGGCATCGCTCCGTTTATCGGTGCCGCTCTGGCCGCGCTGTTTGTGCATGGTTTCTTGGGCATGTTCTAGTCCAAGACAATTGATATAACGCCCGGGTCCGGCATAGGTTAACTTTTCGCCGCGTCCTCGGACATGCAAGAAGCTCTCGCTGCGCACTTCGTGCGGCGGGAGCTTCTTGCGTCCTGCGGAGTGCGGCGAAAAGTTAACCTATGCCGGACCCTGCGGGAATCCGGTTGTGTTCGAACAAGCAACCAACATATATATCTGAATTTGGATGTGGTGGGCACTTTGTTGTTAGGCGCTTTGAGGTGCGAGTGACACTTTGGGATGCGTGGCGGCCTGGGTTGGGGCGATGCTTTGGGATGAGCTTCTTACTTAGTTGAAGAGGGGCTTGATGGCTGAGAGGTAGTCTTTGGCTACGTCCTCTTTTGGGGCTTCGAAGTTGTGCCAGGCCCACCATTGGACCATTCCTACGAAGCTTGAGGCTATGTGGTGTAGTAGGAAGCTTCGGTCCATGGTGGCGGCGGGACCGTTTGGGTCGGTAGGGACGGTTTCGGCTGCTCGTGACATGATGGTCTTGCGTAGGCAGTCGGCGAAGACGCGTGAGCCGGCGCCGGCTACGAGGGCTCGTACGCCTTGACGGCGTTCCCAGAGGTTGTTGAGGATATGCTCGACCTGCACGAGTGGGTCGTCGAGCGGTGTGCCATCGTCGTCGAGGGCGTGGGTACAGATGTCGCTCACGAGCTCGGACAGTAGGTAGTCTTTGCTCTTGAAGAGGCCGTAGAACGTGGCCCGACCCACATGGGCGCGAGCGATGATGTCGCCGACGGTGATCTTGCCGTAGTCCTCCTCGCGAAGGAGCTCGGAAAATGCTGCGACGATGGCGGCGCGGCTTTTGGTTTTGCGGGCATCCATGGCTATGCATCCACGTGAACAAGCAGGCAACGGAGCGTGCCGGAGCAGCCCTCGTAGGGGCGCTTACCGGCGCCGTAGCCGACGGCTTCGATGCGGTAGCGGGCCGGCAGGTGCTCGGACGTGCGCAGTGCGGCGACGATGGCGGCGCCCGTGGGCGTCACGAGCTCGCCGGCGACCGGTGCGGGCGTGAGGGCGATATTGCCTGCTTGGCATAGGTTGACGACGGCGGGCACCGGGATGGGCATAAGGCCGTGGGCACAGTGGATGGTGCCGTGACCCTCGGAGAGCGACTCGACGACAATATCCTCGATGCCCAGGTCATCGAGGCAGATGGCGACAGAGCAGATGTCAACGATGGAATCGATGGCGCCTACTTCGTGGAACATGACGGTCTCGAGCGTTTTGCCGTGGGCCTTGGCCTCGGCGGCGGCGAGCGCGGTAAAGATGGCGAGCGCGCGACGCTTGGCGCCATCGCTTAACTGCGAGCCATCGATGATGGCGGTGACGTCTTCCAAAGAACGGTGGTGATGGTGGTGGGCGTGATGGTGACCCTCGTGGCCATGACCGTGGGCCTCATGGTCATGCTCGTGGCAGTGCTCATGTTCGTGCTCGTCACGATCATGATGGTGGTGCTCATGCTTGTGCGTGTGCTCGGCAGCTGCTTCGTTGCCGTAGAGCCAGGCCATGTCGTGGTCGTGGTTCTCGAGCTCCTCTGCCAGCTGAACGTCAAAGTCGCAGGCGTCGATGCCATGCTTGTTTACGCGGGTGACGGCAATCTCAAAGCCGTCGACCGGCAGCGTGGCGAGCTGTTCGCGCAGGTGCTCCTCGCTGGCGCCCAGGTCGAGCAGGGCCGCGACGGTCATGTCGCCGCTGATGCCCGAGGTGCCGTCGATGATAAGCGTGTGCTGATGGTTGGACATGGAATGCTCCTTAACGGGCGCAGGACGTGCCGGCGCTCAGATGATTGATAAGACTTGCCTGGTAGGCGGCGCCGAAGCCGTTGTCGATGTTGACGACCGAAACGCCGCTGGCGCAGGAGTTGAGCATGGCGAGCAGTGCGGCCACGCCGCCAAAGCTCGCGCCATAGCCCACGCTGGTAGGAACGGCGATGACCGGACAGCTCACAAGGCCTCCGATGACGCTCGCCAGGGCGCCCTCCATGCCGGCGATGGCGATGACCACCTGCGCCTGGGCAAGTTCCTCAGCATGAGCGAGCAGGCGGTGCAGGCCGGCGACGCCTACGTCGTAGAGGCGATCGACCTCGTTGCCGTAGAACTCGGCCGTCAACGCGGCTTCCTCGGCGACGGGCAGGTCGCTCGTGCCGGCGCAGGCGACGACGATGCGTCCGTTGCCGGTAGGGGAGGGCTTGCCACCTACGAGGGCGAGCTGAGCGTCCGGGACATATCCCAGGTCGATATCGTTGCCGAGAAGCTCACCGGTGCGCGCGGCTTTTTCGGCATCCAAGCGCGTGACCAGGATGCGCTCCTGGTCGGCATCGCGTAGCGCCTCGATAATGGCGGCAATCTGCTCGGCGGTTTTACCGGCGCCGTAGACAACCTCGCCGGCTCCCTGGCGCACTCCGCGCGAAAGATCGAGCTGCGCAAAGCCCAAATCGGCGGTCGGCGCCGTCTGGATGCGCGTGAGGGCATCGGCCGGGGTGACTGATCCGCCGGCAACATCACTCAGCAGCAGCTCAAGATCTTGCTTATCCATATATGTTCCCTTCGACGGCGCAAAGTCTAGCACTCAAAGGGTATGTTTCCGAACACTAAGACAAAATTGTTCGGAAACTATAGGACAGACTGATTCAATTGTTAGAGGGATCGGCTAGTCGCGCAGGATAATGTCCATAGCGAGCATGAGGTTGCGCTCGTCGATGGCAAACGGAGCGGCTTCGCGCGTCTTGGGCTTGGCGCAAAACGCGATGCCCGTGCCCGCGGCCTGGATCATGGGGATGTCGTTTGCCCCGTCGCCGATCGCGACCGTGTGGGCCATATCGACACCGCACTCAACTGCCCAATCCAGCAGCTGGATGAGCTTGGACTCCTTGGTCACAATGTCTGCCGCCAGCTTACCCGTGAGCTTGCCGTCTACGACCTCCAGGCGGTTGGCCAGGCAAAAATCGATGCCTGCAGCGGCCACGATCTTATCGGCCACCTCATGGAAGCCGCCGCTCACCACGCCGACCTTCCAGCCCTTGCTGTGCGCCGAGCGCACAAGTTCCAACGCGCCGGGGGTAAATGTCACGCGCTCAAAGGTGCGCTCGAACACGCTCTCGTCCAGGCCGGCGAGCAGCCCCACGCGCTCTTCGAGCGCCTGCTTAAAGTCCAGCTCGCCGCGCATGGCGCGTTCGGTGATCCGCGCAACTTGCTCGCCTACGCCGGCCTCCTCGCCCAACAGGTCGATGACCTCCTGGTTGATGAGCGTGGAGTCGATATCCATAACGATGAGGCGTGCAGTCATGACGGGCCTTTCCGAGTGCGTTTTATTGGGGCATATTGTCGCACGTGATGCGCGCACGCGGGTGCCGCGGTGTGTCAATTGTTTCGTCTCCGTCAAGTCTTTGGGCAGGAGCTACTTTTCCGCGGCACATCGACACAGGTGCGATAAGATAGAACGCCATGTCTGGCTGCGCGGTTTACGCAGGCTGGGCAAATCTGTACGACGCCGCCCGGAACGACACGGGGCGGCACAGATCCATAAAGGAGGATCACTGGTATGAGCCAGACCCGTCCCATCGACGAGCATTCCATGCACACCCGTACCTGCGGCGAGCTTCGCCGCGAGAACGTGGGCGAAGAGGTCACCCTCACCGGTTGGGTGAGCCGTCGCCGCGATCACGGCGGCCTTATTTTCTGCGACCTTCGCGACCGCGAGGGCATCACGCAGCTCACCTTCGACCCCGAGCACTCCGACGGCGACGCCTTTAAGATTGCCGAGACCATGCGTCCCGAGTGGCCTATCAAGATCCACGGCGTCGTGCGCTCCCGTGGCGAGGAGACCACCAACGCCAAGCTCGCGACCGGCGAGATCGAGGTCCTGACCGACCACGCCGAGGTGCTCAACACTTCCGTCACCCCGCCGTTCCAGATCGAGGACGGCATCGAGACCAGCGAGGACACCCGTCTGCGCTATCGCTATCTGGACCTCCGTCGTCCCGAGATGATGGCAAACCTCAAGCTGCGCTCCGACTTTACCTTTGCCATTCGCGAGGCGCTGCACAACCGTGAGTTCATGGAGGTCGAGACGCCCTCCCTGTTTAAGTCCACGCCCGAGGGCGCCCGCGACTTCATCGTCCCCAGCCGTATCCAGCCGGGCAACTTCTACGCTCTGCCGCAGTCCCCGCAGCTTCTGAAGCAGCTGCTCATGGTCGGTGGCGTCGAGCGCTACTACCAGGTTGCCAAGTGCTTCCGCGACGAGGACCTGCGTGCCGACCGTCAGCCCGAGTTCACCCAGGTCGATATCGAGATGTCCTTCGTGGACCAGAACGATGTCATGAGCGCGCTCGAAGAGGTTCTTGCCGATGCCTTCGGCCGCATGGGTGTCGAGATGCCCACGCCGCTGCGTCGCATGAACTACTGGGATGCCATGGACACCTATGGCTCCGACAAGCCCGATACCCGCTATGGCATGCACCTGGTCGACCTGACCGACATCTTTGCCAACTCCAAGTTCAAGGTCTTCGCGACCGCCGCAAACGAGGAGGGCTCCGTCGTCAAGGCCATCAACGCCAAGGGCGCCGGTGCCTGGGCACGTGCCAAGATCGATAAGCTCGCCGGCGTGGCCTCCACGTTTGGCGCCAAGGGCCTGGCCTGGATCGCCTTCCGCGAGGACGGCTCCATCAACAGCCCCATCGTCAAGTTCTTCTCGGACGAGGAGATGGCGGCTCTGCGCGAGCGCATGGACGTCGAGCCCGGCGACCTTGTGATGTTCGCCGCCGGCCCGCGCCTGCTCTCTGACGAGATCTTGGGCGGCATGCGTTCTCACATGGCCAACGCACTCGAGATCAAGCGCGAGGGCCACGACTTCCTGTGGGTCGTCAACTTCCCGCTGTTCCACTGGGACGAGGACCGCAAGGCTTACGCTGCCGAGCACCAGCCGTTCACTCTGCCGACTGAGACCGACATCGCCAAGATCGAGGCCGACCCGTTGGCAGCCGGTTCTTGCACCTACGACTTTGTCATGGACGGCTTTGAGGCCGGCGGCGGCGGTATGCGTATCCACAACGCCGAGATGCAGATGTCCATGCTCAAGCTTCTGGGCTTTACCGAGGAGCGCGCCGAGTCGCAGTTTGGCTTCCTCATGGAGGCCCTCAAGTTTGGTGCGCCCCCGATGGGCGGCTTCGCTCTGGGCCTGGACCGCGTGTGCATGCTGCTCACCGGCTCCGACTCCATCCGCGACGTCATGGCATTTCCCAAGACGGCCAGTGGCTCCGACCTCATGTCGGGCGCCCCGAGTGCCGTTTCCGGCGCCCAGCTCAAGGACGTCAGCCTGCGCCTGATGTAGGCGAGCGGCTACATATTGCTTGCAACGAGGGAAGGACGCGCGCCTTCCCTCGTTTTTTATACGCCGAGATTGTGAGGGTATAGGTTGACTGGGCGTCGCGGAAACTACGTCCCAGAATTTGCGTCCAAAACGGGTCGCAGTTTCCCAAACAGGCCCCTTTGGGAAACTGCGTCCCAGAATCCAGCCAAATAACGGGTCGCACTTTCCGGTTGAGCCTTCTGGCGGGCTTCAACAAGCATCTAACGCTACAATAACTACCACATGGCTGGGTTTGCCAGCCGAATGTACGATGTCGTGGGAGGGGACATGGTCGAGTTTACAAAGACGATTAAAGATCCGTTGGGATTGCATGCCCGCCCGGTTGCGCTGCTCTATGACATCATTGCCAAGCATCGTTGCGACGTGTCAGTCAGTATCGGCGATCGCCACACGGATGGCCGCGATGTCATGGGACTCATGGCTCTCTACGGCGAGTGCGGCGAGGACATCATCTTCCGCGTTTCGGGCGTAGACGAGGCTTCCTGCGTTACGTCGATCAGAAATCTCTCGCTCTAAGCATGATAGGGCGTGGTAAAGGATGGTCCTTTGCCGCGCCCTTTTGTTTCGTATAGGAAACTTTTTCGAAATCTGAATGGGGACCCTTTCCAAAAAGTTAACCACGTGTTAGTTTACTAAAGCGAACATAGGCGTGGTTAACTTTTACCGCGTCGATGTTGAGGACGAACTGACGTTAGGAGCCACTCATGTCTTGCGGACCGCAGATGCCGGCAATGCCGCTTTCGATGGTAAAAGCGGGCGAAACCGTGCGCGTGTCTCGTGTAAAGGGCAATGAGGATATGAAGCACCACCTCAAGGACCTCGGCTTTGTCGAGGGCAGCGAAATCCACGTGGTGAGCTCGAGTGGCGCCAATATCATCGTCACTGTGCTCGGCGCACGCTTTGGCATCGATTCCAAGGTTGCCATGCACATCATGACCGTCGGTTAGTCCACAGCATTTGATAAAAACCGAAAGGGGGACAAGAGGATGAAGACGTTGGGTGACGTTAAGGTGGGCGAGAGCTCCACCATCGTCAAGCTTCACGGTGAGGGCGCGCTTCGCCGCCACCTTATGGACCTGGGGCTCATCAAGGGCACTTCGTTCAAGGTCGTAAAGGTAGCACCGCTCGGCGATCCGGTCGAGATCAACGTGCGCGGCTACGAGCTTTCCATCCGCAAGGAGGAGGCGGCCGTCGTCGAGGTCCAGTAGGGGCTTGCTACGTATATTTCTGCAGATAAAGTTAGGTTTTTCTAACTTAATGCAGCACTTTGAAGCACATTATCTAGCCTGCGCGGAGAAAGCAGCGCAGGCACACAAGGAAGAAGGATTGAATGGCGGATTCTCAGATCCATGTCGCGCTGGCGGGTAACCCCAACTGCGGCAAGACCACGCTTTTCAACCTGATCACCGGCGCCAACGGCTACGTTGGCAACTGGCCCGGCGTCACGGTTGAGAAAAAGGAGGCCAAGCTCCTAAGCGACAAGAACGTTACCATCACGGACCTCCCTGGCATCTACTCGCTTTCCCCCTACAGCCCCGAGGAGCAATGCTCGCGCGATTACCTCATGAGCGGCGAGCCCGATGTTGTCGTCCAGGTTGTCGACGCCACCAACCTCGAGCGTAACCTGTACCTGGCGCTTCAGGTTATCGAGACCGGCCTGCCCGTGGTCGTTGCCCTCAACATGGCCGACTTGGTCGAGAAGAACGGCGACAAGATCGACACGGACAAGCTTTCCAAGAAGCTCGGCTGCCCGGTCATGATGATCTCGGCTCTTAAGAACAAGGGCATCAAGGAGCTGTTCGAGCAGGTCAAGAAGTCCGCTGCTTCCAAGGGCCAGGTGCCGGAGCACAAGTTCGATTCCTCCATCGAGGACGTTCTGGACCACATCGAGAATAACCTGCCTGCGAGCGTTCCCGCCAACAAGCGCCGCTACTACGCGGTCAAACTGTTCGAGCGCGACGCGGACGCCTGCAAGCTCATCAACCTCACCAAGGAGAAGGCCGCTCGCGTGGAGCAGCTGGTCGCCCAGTGCGAGCAGGACTGCGACGACGACGCCGAGTCCATCATCACCGGCGAGCGTTACGGCGTGATTGCCCACATCATTGACGAGTGCCTCACCAAGGCTCCGGCAAAGATGAGCACCTCCGAGAAGATCGACCGCGTGGTTACCAACCGTATCCTGGGCCTGCCGATCTTTGTGGTCATCATGTTCTGCGTGTACTACATCGCCGTTTCTACCTTGGGCGGCACGGTGACCGACTTCACCAACGACCAGCTCTTCGGTACCGACGGTTGGTATGTGCTCGGCCAGGGTCGCGACGCCTACGACGCGGCCGTCGAGGCTGCGGGTGACAATGCCGACTCGGTCGACCCGGCACAGTACGGCCCCTATGTCCCGGGTATCACCACCGTGGTGCACGACGCCCTCGTGGCGGGCGGCACCGAGGACGGTGGCCTGGTCGATTCGCTGGTCTGCGACGGCATCGTCGGCGGCCTGGGCGCCATCTTCGGCTTCGTCCCGCAGATGTTCCTGCTGTTCGTCATGCTGTCCTTCTTGGAGGACTGCGGCTATATGGCCCGCGTCGCCTTCATCATGGACCGCGTGTTCCGCCGCTTTGGCCTGTCCGGTAAGTCCTTCATCCCCATGCTCGTGTCCTCGGGCTGCGGCGTCCCCGGCGTCATGGCTACCAAGACCATCGAGAACGAGAAGGACCGCCGCATGACGGTCATGACCACCACGTTCATTCCCTGTGGCGCTAAGCTGCCGATCATCGCCCTGCTCATGGGTTCCATCATCGGCGATTCTTCTACCACCGCCGCGTGGATCAGCCCGCTCTTCTACTTCCTGGGCGTCTTTGCCGTCATCGCCTCGGGCCTCATGCTCAAGAAGACCAAGCTCTTCGCCGGCCGCCCGACGCCGTTCGTTATGGAGCTTCCCGCCTACCACTTCCCGGCGATCCGCTCCTGGGCGCTGCACGTGTGGGAGCGCTGCTGGGCCTTTATCAAGAAGGCCGGCACGATCATCTTCGCCTCTACCGTCGTGGTGTGGTTCCTCTCCAACTTTGGTAGCTACAACGGCTCCTTTGGCTTCCTGCCTGCGATGGACGGCATCCCCGAGGAGTTCATGGACTACTCCGTGCTCGCCATGCTGGGCAACCTGGTCGCTTGGATCTTCGCCCCGCTCGGCTTTAGCACCTGGCAGGCAACCGCGCTGACTGTCTCTGGCCTCGTCGCCAAGGAGAACGTCGTCGCCACCGCCGGCTCGCTGCTGTCCGTCGCCGACGCGGGCGAGACCGACCCGAGCCTGTGGACCGCGTTTGCCGGCATGTTCCCCACCATGGGCGCCTGCGTTGCCTTCGGCGCGTTCAACCTGCTGTGCGCTCCGTGCTTTGCCGCTATGGGTACCATCCGCAACCAGATGGATTCCGGCAAGTGGACCGCGATTGCCCTCGGCTACGAGTGCGCCTTCGCTTGGGTGATCGGCCTGTTCATCAACCAGTTCTATAACCTGCTTGTCCTTGGGCAGTTTGGCTTCTGGACGGTTGTGGCTATCGTGCTGCTGGTCGCGATGCTCTTCCAGATTTTCCGTCCCATGCCCAAGCACGCTTGGACCGACGAGGACGAGACCAACACTGCTTCCGCTGCAGTTTCCGCCTAAGTCCGAATAAGGATCAACCCCTTTCCACGAGCCCGGGTGTCCCAGCGACACTCGGGCTTTTTGGTGGGGGAGATGTGGCGTTTCCGCAGATAAAACCGACCAAAATAAACCTGTCCCTTTTTGGTAGGTGGAGAATGGGGTAAAGTAAGTGGTGGCTAACTAGAGGAGGCTTGCTATGGCACCTATCGATATTGTTGTACTGGCTGTTATCGGTATTGCGTTTGTCGCCGTGTGCGTGCGCATCTACCGCAAGGGCACCTGCGCCGACTGCGCTCAGGGTGGCGTTTGCACCGGGCATTGCTCCAACAAAAAGACGTGCGCCGCACTTAAGGGCGTGGACAAAATCGCCGAAGACTTGGGCCGCGGTATCAAATAAGGTCCGGACATCCAAGCGCTCCGCGGGCATCCGTTCGCGGGGCGCTTTGTGCATTTGAGGGAGAGCACGGCGAGTCGAAGAGTATTTTTGGGGTATCGTTAACTGGACTATTAATTGGCAACTTATCTATAACGGAGTAACCGCATGAGCGCTCGCGTAACCATGAAGGACATAGCCGCCGAGCTTGGCGTTTCCATCAATACCGTGCACAAGGCTCTGACGGGAAAGGCCGGCGTGAGCGAATCCGTGCGCGCCAAGGTGAACGCTAAGGCCGAGGCCATGGGCTATCACCGCAACACAAGTGCCTCAAGCCTGCGCCGCAAGGATATCAATCTGGTGTTTTGCCTGCCCCGCGCATCGCGCGAGGGAGCGTACTTTTTCCGTTACCTGTGGGAAGGCTGCAATCGCTTTGAACAGGAGGTCATCGACCGGGGCATTACGGTTGAGCGCGTTGAATTTGGCGTGGGCGGCTACGCTGATGCACTCGAGCAAATCGACGAGCGTCTGCAGGTGGGCGAGAAGATTGATGGCTTGCTCGCCTATGCGCCGGGCGACGATCGTGCGACTGAGCTTTTGGGGCAGATCGCCGAGGCGGGCGTGACGATTGAGCTTGTCGACGGCGACCGTCCGCATTTGAATCGTTTGGGTGCGAGCTTGGCCGATTATTCGACGGCAGGCAGCCTTATGGCCGAGCAGGCGGCAAACCTGGTCCATGCTTCTGGGGCCGACGCCCGCGTGCTCCTTTTGACAGGCGACCCATATACCGATTCGCACTATCTAACCGCCCGCGCCTTCCACAATTACCTGCGCGAACGTGATATTCCATGGCAGGTTGAGGATCTTGCAGGTGCCCATGCGCAAGTCAAACAACTCGAGCATGAGCTCGAAAAGCGCTTGAGTGCGCCGGACGCCCCCGAACTTATCTGTAGCGTTTTTGCCGTTGGTTCCGAAGTGGTTGCCGACGCGCTCGTCTCGACCGGCAAGGCCGGTCAGGTCATGGTGATCGGCAACGACCTGTTTCCCGAAAGTGCTCTGGCCTTGCGCCGCGGTATCTTTACCAATATTGTCTATAAGGACCCGACGAGCCTGGCGTATCGCGGCGCTAAGACGCTGGGCGATTATCTGCTGTGGGGAAGGACCCCGACGGTGCCCGTCCAGAAGGGTGCCGTCGAGATGGTATTTGCCAGCAATGTCGACCGCTACTGCGAACTTGCGGGTATTTAGCCGATTGAGCAGGTACCCCCTCTTGCGACGTGCATTTTTGGGAGTATTCAGCATTGGCATGCCCTGAATGAGGTGCAGAACGACTGTTTTAAGTGCCCCCGATGGCGTAATTTGCCATCGGGGGCACTTTTTATGCCGATCGGGCGCTATCTGCGTTCCAAATAGAACGCTGAGGATGGCGCACGGCGCGCTCCAATGCTGAATACTCCCAAAAATGTACGTCGGGACATGACCCACCTGAGCAAAAGCGCTCAAGTTCGGTGTTCGGGGACGCCAACCGGTCCGCAATGCATGCAAGTCACAGCTCCGGCAACCGTTGAACGGGCAAAACCTACCGTTCACCCCATGGTTGTTAGGTGAACGTTCACCTTTTGAGTCGTAATGGATTAGTATGGTGAACGTTCACCTAGAGGATGACGAGCGTATTGTGCGCCCGCTCCGCAAACAAAGGGGTTGTTTGATGAAAAACTTCATGGACGATCAGGATTTCCTGCTGAGCACCAAGACCGGCGAGGAGCTGTTCCACAACTTTGCCGAGGGCATGCCCATCGTCGACTATCACTGCCACATTTCTCCTAAGGAGATTTGGGAGGACAAGCGTTTCGAGAACATCACCGAGGTTTGGCTGGGCGGCGACCACTACAAGTGGCGCCTGATGCGTGCCAACGGCGTCGACGAGCGTTTTATCACTGGCGACGCCCCTGCTCGCGAGAAGTTCCAAAAGTGGGCCGAGACCCTGGGCCGCTGCGTTGGCAACCCCGTCTTTGAGTGGAGCCACCTGGAGCTTAAGCGCTACTTTGGCTACGAGGGCGTCCTCAACGGCAAGACTGCCCAGGAGGTCTGGGACCTTGCCAACGCCAAGCTCGCCGAGGCCAGTTTCACCTGCCGCAACCTGATCAAGCAGTCCAACGTCCGCATGATCTGCACTACCGACGACCCCGCCGACAGCTTTGAGTGGCACAAGAAGATTGCCGCCGACGACAGCTTTGACGTTCAGGTCGTTCCCGCCATGCGCCCCGATGCCGCTTTGCGCATCGAGCGCGGCCAGGAGTTTGCCGACTACTGCAAGCACCTTTCCGAGGTTGCCGGCGTCGAGGTCAGCGACTTTGAGGGCATGAAGGCTGCCATTTCCAAGCGCTACGACGTTGCTCACGAGCTGGGCTGCCGCGCCTCCGACCACGCACTCGACTACGTTATGTACGTCCCGGCTACCGCCGACGAGATCGAGGCTATCTTTGCCAAGGGTCTGGCTGCCGAGCCGCTTACCGAGGAAGAGGTCCTCAAGTACAAGACTGCCTTTATGCAGTTCGTTGCCGGCGAGTATGTCCGTCTGGGCTGGGCCATGCAGCTGCACTTTGGCTGCAAGCGCGACAACAACCGCGCCATGTTTGCCAAGCTCGGTCCCGATACCGGCTACGATTGCATCTCCAACTACACGCCGTCCGACCAGCTTGCCGATTTCCTCAACTCCATTCAGGAGACCTGCGGCCTGCCCAAGACCATTCTGTACAGCCTGAACCCCATCGATAACACCATGATCGATACCGTCATGGGCTGCTTCCAGGAGGCTCCGACCGCCGGTAAGATCCAGAACGGCTCCGCCTGGTGGTTCAACGACAACGAGGTCGGCATGCGCGAGCAACTCACGGCTCTGGCTAACGAGGGCGTCCTGGGCAACTTTGTGGGCATGCTTACCGACTCCCGCTCTTTCCTGTCCTATCCGCGCCACGAGTACTTCCGTCGCGTGCTGTGCAGCGTGATCGGCGAGTGGGTCGAGCAGGGCAAGTACCCGGCCGACATGGAGCTGCTGGGCAGTATCGTGCGCGACATCAGCTACAACAATGCGGTCCGCTACTTTGGCTTTGACCTGGACACCGACGAGGCCTAAGCCCGCATCGAATCACATCGAACCCTGGGTGCCGTTGCCACACGCGGAGCCCCGTTTTGCTTGCACGCTAACAAACATCTAAGGAGACACATAGATGGAGAACATCAGCTACGATGCGCTCGAGAAGATTGGCTACAAGGGCTATTTGCTGCCCAAGGATGCTCCCGAGAAGGTTCTGCAGTTTGGCGAGGGCAATTTCCTGCGCGCCTTCGTCGACCGTTTCTTTGACATGGGCAACGAGGCCACCGGCTGGAACGGCAAGGTCGTCATGGTGCAGCCCATCAACGGTGCCTTTGGCTTTGCCGACGGTATCAATGCCCAGGACGACCTGTACACCGTGCTGGTGCGCGGCAAGGAGAACGGCAACACGGTTGACGAGTCCCGCGTGATCAGCGCCTGCAGCCGCTGCCTTAACCCGTATCGTGAGGACGACTACCGCGCCATGATGGAGGTCGCCGTCTCCGACGACCTAGAGATCATCGTCTCCAACACCACCGAGGCCGGTATCGCCTATGACCCGTCCTGCAAGGCCGACGACATGCCACCTGCGAGCTTCCCCGCCAAGCTTGCCCAGGTGCTCCACACCCGCTGGGCTGCCGGTAAGCCGGGCGTCATCGTCCTCGCCTGCGAGCTCATCGATCACAACGGCGAGGAGTTGCTGCGCATCATGAACCAGTATGTGAGCGACTGGGGCTGGGAGGACGAGTTTGCGCAGTGGATGGCCAACGACTGCACCGTCTGCACCACGCTCGTCGACACCATCGTGCCGGGCCGTATCCGCGACGCATCCGAGGCCGCCGCGGTGGCTGAGCGTCTGGGCTACGAGGATCCCTTCCTGGCCGTGCGCGAGCCCTTCCAGATGTGGGGCATCCAGGGCGACGAGTCGCTTGCCGAGAAGCTTCCCTTTGTGAAGGCTGGTCTTCCGGGTGTCTTTGTGACTCCCGACGTCACCCCGTACAAAAAGCGCAAGGTCCGCATCCTCAACGGTGCCCATACCGCCTTTGTTCCGGGCTCTTGGGTTGCCGGCTTTGATATCGTGCGCGACTGCATGCATGACGAGACCGTTCGCGGCTTCATGAACACCATGCTCTACGACGAGGTCATTCCGACGCTTGCCGCCGACTTGGATGTCGAGGACTGCAAGGCCTTTGCCGCCGCCGTCGAAAACCGCTTCGACAACCCGTTTATTGATCATGCGCTGCTCTCCATCTGCCTCAACTCCACGGCTAAGTGGCGCGCTCGTGACCTGCCCACGCTCAAGGACTACGTTGCCGAGACCGGCAACCTGCCCAAGTGTCTGGCGACGAGCCTCGCTACGCTCATCTCCTTCTACACGCAGGAGCTCGTGTCCCGCGAGGGCGACGGCCTGCACCTGCGTCGCTCCGACGGCACCGAGTACACCGCTCAGGACGACGCCTTCGTGCTCGACTTCTACGCCGCCCATGCCGGCACCGACGATGCCCAGCTGGTGCACGATGTGCTCACCAACGAGCAAATGTGGGGCGAGGACCTTACGCAGATCGCAGGTCTTGAGGAGTTTGTCGTCAGCGCGCTCGCCGTCGTGCGTGCCGAGGGCGCCAAGCAGGCCTTCGCCAACGCTCAGGCGTAAATTTCCGGCGCGGACGCGGGTGCGGGACGGCGTGCCCGCGCCTCGACTTCTGCTCAACCTGTAGGGTTAGGACCATTTGCAATGAACACTATCCAGATTAATCCGGCCGATAACGTGATTGTCGCGCTGTCGCCGCTTGCCAAGGGCACCGCCGTCGCGGTTCCCGGGGTGGGCGAGGTCGTGGCCGCGGAGGATATTCCGCAGGGTCATAAGATGGCCGTGCGCTCGATTGCCGCAGGGGAGGACGTCATCAAGTACGGCTTGCCCATCGGACACGTGACGGGCGATGTCCAGCCCGGTCAGTGGCTCCACACGCACAATGTGAAGACCAACCTTTCGGGCGAGGTCGAGTATACCTACAACCCCACACATCCGGTCGTGGATCCCGTTGAGCCCGAGACCTTTATGGGGTTCCGCCGCGCCGACGGTCGTGCCGCGACGCGTAATGAGCTATGGATCATCCCCACGGTCGGCTGTGTCAACGAAGTCGCCCGTGCCATGTGTGAGCAGGCCCAGGATCTGGTCGATGGCTCGCTGGAGGGTGTTTACTACTTCCCGCATCCCTTTGGCTGCTCGCAGACCGGCGCCGACCATGCCCAGACGCGTCGTCTGCTGGTGGCGCTCTCGCGTCATCCTAATGCGGCCGGCGTGCTATTCCTGTCGCTCGGTTGCGAGAACTGCACGCATCAGCAGGTGCTCGACGAGCTCGGTGACTTCGATCATGAGCGCGTTCGTTTTCTCACCTGCCAGGATGTAGCCGACGAGCAGATCGAGGGCCACAAGATTCTGTCCGAGCTGGCTGACTTGGCCAAGCAGGCCAAGCGTGAGCCCATTCCGGCCTCCGAGCTGGTTATTGGTCTTAAGTGCGGCGGCTCTGACGGTCTTTCGGGCATTACCGCCAACCCCACGATCGGTCGCGTGAGCGATATGATCGTCGCCCGCGGCGGCACGTCGGTGCTTACCGAGGTGCCCGAGATGTTTGGCGCCGAGAGTATCCTGCTCGATCGCTGCGAGAACGAGCAGGTCTTTAGCGCCGCCTCCGACATGCTCAACGGTTTTAAGGATTACTTTATCAGCCACGGTGAGGTGGTCTACGAGAACCCGAGTCCCGGTAACAAGGACGGTGGCATCACCACGCTTGAGGACAAGAGTTGCGGCTGCGTGCAAAAGGGTGGATCTGCCCCCATCGTCGACGTGCTGCCGTATGCCGGCCAGGCAACTAAACATGGCCTGAACATGCTGTGCGGTCCGGGCAACGACATGGTGTCCACCACGGCGTTGACGGCAGCCGGCTGCCACGTGATTCTGTTCTCGACCGGCCGCGGCACGCCGTTTGGCGCGCCGGCGCCTACGCTCAAGGTGTTCACCAATCAGCGTCTGTGCGACCACAAGGCCAACTGGATGGACTTTAACGCTGGCGTGATTGCCACGGGTGAGCGCACGCTCGACGAGGCTGCTCACGATCTATACCAGCTGGTGCTGGAGACGGCGAGCGGTAAACTCACGAGTGCCGAGCGCCGTGGCTGTCACGAGATCAGCATCTGGAAGGACGGCGTCTGCCTGTAGTGGCAAATGCACCCAAGCGTAGCGCTATGTCGTCGGCCCCGTCGGGAGTGTTCCCGGCGGGGTTTTCGTTTTGTGGTTAAGTGAAAAAATTGGAAAATACGATAAACGTTCACCTATCTCATGGGTGTCCAGCATGGCACCTTTACCAGCAGACAATAGGTCTTAGAGCCTCAATTGTGTCCGTTCGGCGGTAAAAATCGACCGTTCGGGGATAATATGCAAGTGAACGTTCACCTCTCGTAAGGAATCGCGCATAATCTAGCTAAACGTTCACCCTGAACGCTGGGCAGACAGATGTCAGTGTGGACTCAACTGTCTTGTTACAAGACAATCGAGAAAAGAGAGGGAGCTCGATGACTAATAAGATCGGAAAAAAGCGCAAGATCACATTCTGGACGCGCTTGGGCTTTGGTATGGGCGGCATGCTCAATTCCGGTGCCCTGACCTTTACGCACAGTTACATGGTGCTGTTCCTGTCCACGGAGTGTGGCCTGTCCGCAGGCGAGGCTGCACTGATCAGCTCGTTTGCCATCTATGTCAACGCCATTCTTTGCCCGCTGATGGGCTTTGTGGCCGATAACTTCTATGCCACCAAGATTGGCCGCATCTTTGGTCGTCGTCGTTTCTGGATCTTGCTGGCCATCCCGATGATGATCGCCGAGCCGCTCATCTTCGTGGCTACGCCGTTTGGCTTCCCGTACTACTTTGTGCTGTACCTGATCTACAACGTCGCGTACACGTTCTGCACCGCCAACCTGTCGCCGCTTACCATCGAGATGACCGACGACTTTAAGGAGCGTACGTACCTCACCGGCTACAAGCATCTCTTTGGTAACGCCGCCGGCTTCCTGATGGCTGCACTTGTGGGCTTCGGCTTTGGCACCTTCGGCGAGACCAACCCGTTCAGCTACTTCATCATTGCTACGGTCAACGCTTCGGTCATGGCAATCTCGCTGCTTTGTGTGTACCTGTCCACGTGGGAGCACACCCCCGAGGAGGTCGCTCAGGAGAAGATCGAGAGCGTCGGCGAGGGTATCAAGAAGTTCTTCATCGACGTTATCTCCACCTTTCGCAACAAGTCCTTCCGCAAGGTCCTGTACGCACAGGTCTCCACGAAGCTCGCTGCTGCCTGCTGGTCTGCCTGCCTGTCCTTCTTCATCGTCTACTGCCTGCAGATTCCTAAGTCCTACGAGTCCGTGATGGAGATGCCCGGCAAGGTCGTCGCTATCGTCTGCACCGCCATCTGGGTCGCCCTCATGGCCAAGAAGGGCTTCCACAAGTCTTGGTACCTCGCAAATGTCGGTTGCGCTGCGTGCATCATCGCCTACAACTACTTCGCCTTTGGTCAGATCAATGGCACCTCCACGGTCGCCATCGCCATGATCGCCTACCCCATCATCTTCGCTATCTGGAAGTTCTTCTACGTCGGCTTCCAGTACCTGCCCGATGTTCTGCTCAACTACATCCCCGACGTCGATGAGCTCATCACCCTGCGTCGTCGCGAGGGCATCTACAGCTCCGCGCAGCAGCTCTGCCAGCAGATCGCCCAGGCTATTGCCGTCAACGTATGGGCTATCGTCCTTGCTGCCTCCGGCTTCATTCAGACCGCCGGCAATAGCGACGCCGTGACCCAGCCCGCTACCGTGCCTCTGTATATCTGCGGCTACATGATCATCGGCTGTGCCGGCTTCTTCCTGCTTGCGGCCGTCCTTGCCCGCGGCATCAAGATCGACAAGGAGCAGTGCGACGTCCTTTGCGACGAGATTCACCGAGTCAAGGAGGGTGGCAAGATGGCCGACGTCAAGCCCGAGGTCAAGGCGCTTTGCGAGGAGCTCTCCGGCTTTAAGTACGAGGACTGCTTTGCCCACAACAACGTTGGCTTCCAGGACGGTAGCGTAACTCCCGCCGAGTAAGGCCGACATATCGTCCAAATCACAGGGCCGTGCCACCGGAATTCCGCCGGCAGGCACGGCCCTTTTTCAATAGCGTACAATTTGCCTTTAGAGCATCTTTTTGAGGGAGAAACCCATGGAGACGAACGTTATCTGGCGCAACGCGCGCGCGGCGGTTATCGAGCTTGACGACGGCGGTTACTTTACCTGCGCCGATACGTGGGAGATCTTTGTCAACGACGAGCCCGCCGGTACCACGAATACGGTCGAGACCTATGTCGACGGCCTGACCCCCGGCAAGCGCAACCTGGTCCGTTTTGTCTGTGGCGAGCGTGAGCTGAGCGTAGGTGTCACCACGCCGGCTGAGCCCTTTACCATCAACGTTCGCGACTGTGGCGCCAAGGGCGATGCCGAGCATGATGACACCACCAACATCCAGGCTGCCATCATGGCCTGCCCCAAGGGTGGCCGCGTGCTGATTCCCGCCGGCAGCTACCGCATCAAGTCGCTCTTCCTTAAGAGCAATATCAACATCGAGCTCGCCGAGGGAGCGGTGCTGCTGGCCCGCCACGATCGTGCCTCGCTTGCCTACATTCCGGGCACGGTCACGGGCAACGAGGGCGCCGGGTATGCCGGCACCGATATGCTGCCCCTGGGCCGCTGGGAGGGCGAGAGCTTCTCGACCTACTGCTCTACCTTTACGGGTCTGAGCGTGCACGATGTGTGCATCTATGGTCGCGGCGCGATCGACGGTCAGACTGATTTTGCCGAGGACAACTGGTGGAACAAGGACTTTAAGAACATCTTTCGCCCGGAGGAGGGCCGCGAGGTCGCCCGCCCGCGCATGATCTTCCTATCCGAGTGTGAGAACGTGAGCTTGGCCGGCTTCACCGTCCGCAACAGCCCGGCGTGGAACATCCACCCCATCCTGTGCGAGCACGTCGATGCGCTCTGCCTGTCCATCGAGGGCCCCAAGAACTCCCACAACACCGACGGCTTCGATCCCGAGAGCTGCGGCTTTGTCCGCATCTTGGGCTGCCAGTTCTCGGTGGGCGACGACTGCATCGCCGTCAAGAGCGGCAAGCTGGGCATTGAGCCCGAGCTTCGCCCCGCTACGCACGACGTGCTGATCTCGCACTGCTACATGCACGATGGCCACGGCGCCGTGGTCCTGGGTTCAGAGGCTGCCGGCGGCATCAAGGACCTTACCGTGAGCAAGTGCCTCTTTGAGCGCACCGACCGCGGCCTGCGCGTCAAGACCCGCCGCGGGCGCGGCAAGGACGCCGTCAACGAGGGCATTACCTTTGAGCACATTCGCATGGACGAGGTGCTCACGCCCTTCGTGGTCAACTCCTTCTACTTCTGTGACAAGGATGGCAAGACCGATTACGTGCAGTCTCGCGAGGCGCTGCCTGTCGACGACCGCACACCCGGCTTTGGTGCCACGACGTTTTGTGATATCGAGGCTACTAACTGCCACGCGGCTGCTGCTTACATCACGGGCCTGCCCGAGAGCAAAGTAACGCGCCTGACGTTCCAGGATGTCCACGTGACCTTTGCCGACGATGCTGAGCCCTTTGTTCCGGCCATGGCCTGCGGCGTTGAGCCCATGGTGCGTCAGGGCATCATTGCGCAAAACGTCAAGGTGCTCGACCTGCAAAATGTGGTGATCGAGGGCCAGGACGGCGAGGAGCTGCAGCTCCAGAACGTCGACAAGGTTGTTCGTTCCTAACTCGGGTTGATGACCAGGGCTGTATTGTCGGATAAATCGGCAATGCAGCCCTTGTGCGATACGGCCGTGTGCGCTGCGCTACGCATCATGGTGAAAGGGAATACATGCTCAATAAAACGATTCCTGTCGGGGTCGATGGCTCGTCTGCCACGATTACGTCTTATGTTTTTGCCCCGACCGAAGATGCTTATGCTTTAAAACCGCTGCCTGCAGTTGTGGTCGTGCCAGGAGGCGGCTACGATCACGTTTCGCCGCGCGAAGGCGAGCCGGTAGCGCTCCGTTTGTTGGCGATGGGCTACCAAGCGTTTGTACTGAACTATTCGGTTGCTCCGGCTGTCTATCCGCTGGCATTGCAAGAACTCGCGCGGGCGGTCGATACCGTCCGAAGCCATGCGGCAGAGTACTGTGTCGATCCTGATCGGATTACGGTCATGGGTTTTTCGGCCGGTGGGCATCTAGTTGGCTTGCTCGGGGCGCTTTGGGACCAACCCTGGCTTGCAGAGTCGATTTCGGCATCGCCTGAGTCGATTCGGCCTGACACACTTTGCTTGGGCTATCCGGTCGTAAGCTCGGGGGCCTATGCTCATCGTGGTTCGTTTGAACACCTAACGGGTGCCGATGGCGCTTTGGCTCAAAATTTGTCGATCGAGAATATGGTGGGCGATGGCTTCCCCCGTACGTTCTTGTGGGATACCGCCGAGGATGCATCGGTACCAGTTCAAAATAGCCTCCTTCTTGCGCAGGCTCTTGCCGACCACGGGATTGGCTTTAGCCTACATGTCTTTCCGCATGGAAAGCATGGGGCATCGCTCGCCACGGCCCAAACGGCATTTAAGGGCTGCGCCGAGCATATTCAGCCACAGGTTCAGGGCTGGCCTGAACAGTTCGTTGCATGGGAGCGTGATGGACGATGAGCGAAAGTATCTATACGCTGCGCGTTTCGAGGGCTGCGGCAGGAGCGTATCCAACGATTTCCGATGCCTTGGCGGCAGCCGATCAGCTCTATCCGGATGCCGAGCAACCGGTGATGATTCGCGTCGATCCGGGCGAGTATTGCGAGCGGGTCGAGATTCATCGCTCGCATGTGACGATTGAGGGAGAGACGGCCGACAGCGTGCGTATCGTGGGCAGCCTGGGTGCCAAGATGCCTTCGGAGGACGGCTCGGGCGTCGACGGCACGCTCGGCACGTTTAGGACCTATACCGTTTTGGTCGATGCCGACGACGTACGGCTCGAGAACCTCACGATCGAAAACGATGCGGGCGATGGGCGCGAGGTCGGTCAAGCGATTGCCCTGTATGCTGATGGCGACCGTCTGGTTGTCGATGCCTGCTGCATTAAGGGACACCAAGACACGCTGTTTTTGGGTCCGCTGCCGCCGCATGAGGCCAAACCGGGCGGGTTTATAGGACCCAAACAGTATGCGCCGCGCCGGGTGGGGCGCCAGTATTTTCGACGTTGCCGGATCGAGGGCGATGTCGACTTTATCTTTGGCGGCGCGCGTGCCTACTTTGAGGGGTGCGAGATTCGCTCGCTCAACCGCGATATGGACGTGAACGGCTACGTGACGGCGGCGTCGACGCCCGAAGGCGAGTCGCACGGCTTTGTGTTCCACGGCTGTTCGTTTACAGCTCCGGATGGCGTGGCGCCGGATTCGGTCTACCTGGGTCGTCCTTGGCGCGAATGGGCGCAAACTGTGCTGATCGATTGCTGGCTGGGGCGACATATCAAGCGCGAAGGCTGGTGGGATTGGAATAAGCCGGCGGCACACAACTGCGTGCAGTATGCTGGCGCGATTCTGCATGGGCCGGCGGGTGATACTACCGGCTGGGTGCCGTGGGCGAATGAACTCGATGTGATGGCTGCCGCCGGGTACGCTCGCGAGCAGGTGCTTGCCGGTGGGGATGGCTGGGATCCCGAGGGCGGCGACGGTGATGCGGTTGAGACGGCTGAACTGTCTGCCAACGGTCGCACCGTGCACATCGAGACGTACTGCGAAGACGAACCTGCGCTGCGTGCCCGGCTGAAGCGCGAGGGGCGTTCGGCTGCTTTTACGGGCAAGACTCCTGCAGATTTTGAGGCATGGAAGATTGCGACCAGGACTCGTCTGTACGATGTTTTGGGCCTTTCGCTTATGGACCGCGTCCCGATTGAGATTCGTGAGCTCAGCCGCGTGCGGGTTGCCGGCGGCATCGTGCGCACCCATGCGATGTTGCAGGTCGAGCGCGATGTTTGGATGCCGTTCTACCTGTTGGAACCGTCTCATCCTAAGCTTGATGAGCGGGGACTCAAACGCTGTTATATCTGCCCGCATGGCCATCAGGGAGCGGGTGCTGCAAGCGTAGCCGGTGTTGCGGGCGTGCCGGCTGTCGATGATGCCGTGCGTAAGTTCAATTACGACTACGGTCTGCGTTTGGCACGCATGGGTTACGTAACCGTCTGCCCTGATGCGCGCGGTTGGGGATACCGTCGTGACTGGAAGGGTCAGGGCGATGACGAGAACAGCTACCTGCGCGGTACGTGTCTGAATCAAGCACGTATGGCCGAGCCACTGGGTCTTACGGTCGCGGGCCTCAACGTCTGGGACAACATGCGCTTGATCGATTACTTGGAGGCGCGCGGCGACATTGCCATGGATGACCTGGGTTGCTTTGGTTTTTCGGGTGGCGGCTACATGACGTTGTACCTGGCCGCACTCGACCCGCGTGTGCGCAAGGCGTTTGTCTCGGGCTATCTGTACGGTGTCGACGATTCGCTGCTGCATCTCAATGGCAATTGCAGCTGCAACTACACACCCGGACTTTGGCGCTTACTCGACATGGGCGATATTGCCTCGCTCATCGCGCCGCATCCGCTGCTGGTGCAAAGCTGCGAAGAGGACCATCTGAACGGTTCGCGCGGGCTGAAAAATGTCGATGAACAGCTCAAGATCGTGCGCGATGCCTACAAGTTGCTGGGTCGCAGAGATGGCCTGCGGCACGAGGTATGTCCGGGTGAACACCATCTGGGCGTGACACATCTTGCCGAGGATATCGAATGGCTCGATTCGCACGTTGCGGAATGCGCCCGTGCATAGCCCCTCGGCATGCTGCGAATAAACGGTACGTTCCTGTATGACCGCCGATGGGCGGATGAGGAGAAGATTATGGAAACGAAGAGTTTGAGTGAATCGACCATTTGCTGCTTTGGCGACTCAACGACCTGGGGCGACAACGGCTGCGGTGGGGGAGGCAACGACATCTCGTGGACCTCGCATTTGGGCGCGTTGCTGGGAGGCGCGGTCGTCGAGAACTTTGGCATCAAGGGTTCGCGTATCGCCATCAAGGCCGACCGTACCGATTCGTTTGTCGAGCGCCTTGACGGTATCGACGATGCGGCCGATATCTACATCGTCTTTGGCGGCGTCAACGACTTTAGCCGCAACGTGCCGCTTGGAGAGCTCGGCAGCGCGGACGTGCATGAGTTCTATGGTGCACTCGATTACCTGATCCGTACCATCACGGCGCGCTCGCCCCAGGCAAAGCTCGTGTTTATGACGCCGTGCAAGACGAGCGGCAAGCACGAGAAGGATATCCCGGCAAGCGACGAGCTCAACCACCTGGGGTTGACGCAGGTCGCCTACGTGCGAGCGATGCTCGAGGTCTGCGACCGCTACTCCGTGCCGGCGATTGACCTGTATGCGCAAAGCGGTATCAGCCCGTTTTTGCCGGAGCACCGCGAGCTCTATATGCCGGACGGTCTGCATTACAGTCCTGCCGGCTATGAGCGCCTGGCGCATCGCATCGCCGCGGGTCTCACCGCCGTTTGCCGCTAAAAGTCTGCCGTTCGCGAGGAATATAGGGTTAACGTTCACCCTATATTCCTCGTTCGCGTTACACTAGGGGTAACGTTCACCTATCGTTTATGTCAGAGGGGATAGCAATGGGTTGCAATCAAATCCTGGACCGTTATATCGAGCAGTTGATCAAAACCTCTACGCCGCAGGCGCCGGCTTGGAATATCGAAAAGATTCGCGCCGGCAAGGAGAACACCTGGAACTATATTGACGGTTGCATGATCAAGGCGCTCATCGAACTGTACGAGATCACGGGTGAGCAGCGCTACCTGACTTTCGCCGATGACTACATCGATTTCTTTGTCCAGGACGACGGTACCATAAAGCATTACAACCCCGAGGAGTACAACCTCGATAACGTCAATGCGGGCAAGACCCTCTACAAGCTCTATGACCTGGTGGGCAAGCCCAAGTACCGTGCCGCCATGGACACCATCTACCGCCAGCTCGAGACCCAGCCGCGCACCAAAGAGGGCGTGTTTTGGCACAAGGCCGTCTATCCCAACCAGATTTGGCTCGATGGCATGTACATGGCGCAGCCGTTCTACATGCAGTACGAGCTGAGCTTCCACAACCGTCGTGCCTGCTCGGACAGCTTCCATATGTTCCAGGTCGTGCATGACCTGATGCGCAACCCCCTCAACGGGCTGTACTATCACGCTTACGACGCGAGTCGCAAGCAGTTCTGGTGCGACCCGGTCACCGGCCTTTCGGCAAACTTCTGGCTGCGCGCCGAGGGCTGGTTTGCCATGGCGCTCATCGACACGTGGGAGCTCATGCCGCCTTCGATGTCGGCCGAGAAGGACGAGATCCGCAAGATGTTCCACGACCTGATCGACGCCATGCTGCCGTATCAGGACGAGAGGACCGGCATGTGGCACCAGGTCATCAACCTGCCCAATATCGCCCCTAACTACCTAGAGGAGTCGGGCAGCGCCATCTTTGCCAACGCCATCATGAAGGGCGTGCGTCTGGGCGTGCTGGGCGAGCGTTACTACCAGTACGGCCGTCGCGCCTTCGACGGCATCTGCGAGACCTGCCTGTCCGCGTATGACGGGCAGCTGGCACTCGACAACATCTGCCTGGTTGCGGGCCTGGGCAACACCGCACACCGCGAGGGCACGTTTGATTACTACATGAGCGAGCCCGTGGTCAAAAATGATGCAAAGGGTGTGGCGCCGCTGGTGCTTGCCTATATCGAGACCATGCATCACGACAAGCTGGCCGGTAAGCGCGATCCGCTCGCCCCCTCGGGCGTGTGCTCCATCGAGGACCCGTTTGGCGGATACACCCCGGGTATCAACGCTCATAAGGGATGTGAATAACGTGGGGGCTATTACTCCGGGCGTACGTTTGCACGACCTTCCGCAGGGGACCGTCGAGGAACGCATTCGCATGGCGGGAGAGCTGGGCTTTTCGTGCATTCAGCTGCCGAGCAAGGTGCTCTACGCATCGATGGGGATCGATCGAGGCGGCCTGACCCGCGAGCTTGCCGACCATTTGCGTGCCGTGCTCGATGAGTCGGGCGTTTCGGTCGCCGTGCTCGGCTGCTATAAGAATTTGGCGACGCCCGATCGCCAACAGCTCATGGATAACTTTGCCGAGTACGAGGCATGCCTGAACTTTGCCCAGATGCTCGGCGGCTGCCCGGTGGGTACCGAGACCGGTCGCCCCAATGCGCAGAACCGCGTTGCTGACGACCGCATGACCGATGAGGCGCTTGAGGCTTTTATGGACGGACTCGCACGCGTCTGCGAGCGCGCCGAGGCCGTGGGCGGGCAAATACTGATCGAGCCTGGCTGGAACGAGACGGTCAACACGCCGGATCGCTGCCGCGAGGTGCTGGAGCGCGTCTCGAGCCCGTCGCTCGGCGTGATCTATGACCCAGCGTCGCTGCTGCACCCCAGCGTCGTTGACGAAGCGCAGGAAATCACAGCGCGCATGCTCTACTTATGCGGCAGTAAGATCCGCGTGCTGCACGCCAAGGATTTTGAGGTCGTTGATAACGAGGACGAAGCAGGTTGGTGCGACGGTACGGGTTCACGCCTGGTTTGCCACGGCGTGGGCGAGACGGGTCGCTATGACTTTGAGCCCGTGGTGGCCTGGGCGGCTGCCGCCTGCCCTGGGATTCCCTGCGTGGTCGAGAACAGCGTGCCGGCGACGGCGGCTGACTGCCTGGCGACACTCGAGCACATGTCCGCTCGCTGCGGGGCTTCGCATCGCGAGCTATAGCATTGGCTTTTGCCGTGTCGGCAGATTGAGATTACCTGTATGGGGGCGGCGGTGAAGGGTCTTTATCGTCGCCCCATTGGATTGAATCAAAAAGGGGAGTTGCGTGGCTATCCACATTGTCGAAGAGGCGAATCGTTGCCTAGGTTGCAAAAGGGCATTCTGTCAGCTTAAGGGCTGCCCGGTTCAGACGCCTATTCCGCAGGTCATTGACCTGTTCAAACAGCGTCGTCTAGAAGAGGCGGGCGAGCTACTGTTCCAGAACAATCCCATGAGCGCGGTCTGCTCCATGGTGTGCAATCATTCGGGCCAGTGCGAGGGCGCTTGCATCCAGGGCCGCAAGGGCGCGCCGGTGCATTTCTCGAGCATCGAGCACTACATCTCCACAGCGTATTTGGATCGTAAGGAGTGGACGCCCGCGCCGTCGTGTGACAAACAGGTTGCTGTGGTCGGTTCCGGTCCTGCCGGTATCACCGTGGCCATTAAGATGGCCCAGCTGGGCTGTGCCGTCACGGTATTTGAACAGCGCCCCGAGATCGGCGGTGTGCTGGAGTACGGTATCCCCGAGTTCCGCCTGCCCCGTGCGCTCGTGCAAAAGTACCGTCACGTGATGTGCTCGCTCGGCGTGCGCGTGCGCCCCTCGACCACCATCGGCGGCGCGTTGCACATCGATGACCTGCTGCGCGACGGCTATGATGCGGTCTTTGTTGGTACCGGTACCTGGCGAGCTCGAAAGTTGGGTATTCCCGGCGAGTCGCGCGGCAACGTGCTGTTTGGCATCGATTACCTGGTCGATCCCGCGAGCGTGGCGATCGGGCAGAACGTGGCGGTCATCGGCGCCGGCAATGTGGCCATGGATGTTGCCCGTACGGCCCTGCGCTCGGGCGCTCGCAAGGTCACCGTGTATGCCCGATCGCGCCATATCTCTGCCATCGATGACGAGGTAGAGCTGACCGAGCTCGATGGTGCCGAGATTGTGTGCGGCAAGGCGATCTGTGCCATCGACGATAACGGTCCGGTGTTCGAGACGGCTATCTTTGACGAGGACAACAATGTGGTGGGCTATGAGGAAGAGCTCGACCATGCGTCTGCCGACACGGTTGTGATTGCGGCTTCGCAGGTGCCCAAGGACAAGCTTGTGCTTACGACGGGTGGCTTGGAGACCGACCATCGCGGCCTTCTTTCGGTCGATGAGAACGGCATGACAACGGTGCCTGGCGTCTTTGCCGCCGGCGACGTGGTCAACGGCCCGCTCACCGTGGTCCATGCCGTGGCAGGTGCCAAGCTTGCCGTCGAAGGCATCACCAGTTACCTGGGTCTCTAACCCATCCCACCCATCAGTTGCGGTGAAATACGGACTGTTTTGGCTGTCAAAGGCCTTATCTACTCCGTATTCCACCGCAACTTTTTGTGGGGATCGGATTAAAGGCGGGGGAGTGCGAGCGAGTACGGACGCGGCGGTTGCTGATACGATAGGTACGTTAGCAACTGCCGCCGAGCGGCTCAAACGAAAGGAAGCCTGTATGGAGTCATCCGCCTACCCGATGCTCTTTAGCCCGATCAAGGTCGGTACGACCGAGGTCAAGAACCGCGTCTTTATGCCGCCGGTGTCCACCAACCTGGCCGATCATGGCTATGTGACCGATGACTTGGTCGATCATTACCGTGCCCGTGCCAAGGGCGGTGTTGGCCTCATCATTACCGAGGTCGTGACGGTCGAGCCCACCTATACCTATCTGCCGGGTGACATGTGCTGCTACGACGACACGTTTATCCCCGGCTGGGAAAAGCTCGCCGCCGCCGTGCATGAGTATGGCTGCAAGATCATGCCGCAGCTCTTTCACCCCGCCTACATGGCCTTTAACATTCCGGGCACGCCGCGCCTGATCGCTCCGTCCTTCGTGGGACCGTCCTATGCCCGTGAGGCACCGCGTCCTATCACGGTCGATGAGATTCACGAGCTCACGCATCAGTTTGGCGACGCTGCCGTGCGTATGCAGAAGGCCGGTGTCGATGGCGTCGAGGTCCATGCGGCGCACGCCCACGGCATGCTCGGCGGTTTTTTGACTCCGCTCTACAACAAGCGCACCGATGAGTACGGCGGCTCGCTCGACGCCCGCATGCGCTTTTTGCTCGAGGTCATCGCCGAGATTCGCGAGCGCTGCGGCAAGGACTTTATCATCGACGTTCGTATCTCGGGCGACGAGTACACCGATGGCGGCCTGACCCTCAACGACATGATCTATGTCTCGCGTCGCTTGGAGAAGGCCGGCGTCGACATGATTCACGTCTCGGGCGGTACCACCATCAAGCGCGGTTCCGCAATTCCCGCCGCCGGTACTCAGCAGGCCTCGCATGCCGCCTGCTCGCGCGAGATCAAAAAGCACGTCAACATTCCCGTCGCCACCGTCGGACGTATCAACGAGGCCTGGATCGCCGAGGAGCTGATCGAGGACGGCGCTGCCGACATCTGCATGATGGGCCGCGCCAATCTGTGCGATGCCGAGTTCTGCAATAAGGCCGCTGCCGGCAACGCCGACGATATTCGCCCCTGCATTGGCTGCCTGCGCTGCCTGAACGGCATTATGTTCGGCAAGCGCATCTCTTGCACCGTTAATCCGGACGTGGAGCGCGACGAAGCTGGCTACGAGCCTGCCGCCGAGGCCAAGAACGTGCTCGTTGTGGGTGCTGGTCCTGCGGGCATGGAGGCAGCCTACATTGCCGCCAAGCGCGGCCACAACGTGGTGCTCGTGGATAAGCAGGATGAGCCGGGCGGCGAGATGCGCATCGCAGCCGTTCCGCCGGCAAAGCAGGAGCTCACCCGCGTGATCAAGTATCAGTACCGTCGCCTGGCCGAGGCCGGCGTGAAGTGCGTATTTGGCACCGAGCTTACTGCCGAGGACATTCAGCGTGACTACGCGGGTTACGAGGTTGTCCTGGCTTATGGCACCGAGCCTATCGCTCCGGCCTTTATGCAGGGCTTTAAGCAGGTTATGACGGCTGACGACCTGCTTGGTGGCAAGGCTTTCCCGGGCAAGAAGATCGTCATCGTCGGCGGCGGCACCGTCGGTTGCGAGACGGCCGACTACCTGGCCCCGCTGGTCAACGACCTGTCGCCGGCCAACCGCGACGTCACCGTCATCGAGATGGCCAAGACGCTCGCCGCCAACGAGGGCGGCGCCGGTCGCGCGGTGCTCATCACGCGCATGCTCTCCAAGGGCGTTCACGTGCTGACCGAGGCCAAGGTGACCGAGATTACCGAGGATGCCATCAGCTACGAAAAGGACGGCGAGATCCACACCATCGCCGATGCCGATACGCTGGTACTTGCCATGGGCTATCGTCCCAATACCAAGTTGGCCGACGACCTTGCTGCAGCCGGCGTTACCACCCACGTGTTGGGCGATGCCAACAAGTGCGGCAACATCCGCGACGCCATCGGCGATGGCTACAAGGTTGCTTGCGAGCTCTAGTCAACCCCTTGGTGCATGTGAGGCCTATCCCCGCGGCGTCAGTCGGTAGATAGCAAAAAGCGGCGGTCGTCCCGTACATGGGACGACCGCCGCTTGCGTCAGCTGCAATGAGTCATGCGATTAGAGGTCCAGAATCTCCTTGACCTTGGCGATGATGGCCTCGTCGGTTGCGTTGGCAAAGAAGTACTCCTGGAAGTGCTCGCCGGCAAGTGCGCCCTTCACCAGGTCCTGATCGATCTCGCCCAGGACGTCGACGAGCGGACGCATGGTCACAGCGCGCACGCCGTCGAGGATCTTCTTGTTGCGCTGCTCGGGCTCAACGCGCTCGGCAGGATAGCCGTTGCCCGAACCAAAGCCAAAGAGCTTCTCAAAGGTGTACTCGAGGTTGAGCTCCTGGCCCCAGCCGTTCTTGAGGGCGAAGGGCATGGCAACGGCGTTGCCATCGTTGACCTGGGCAAAGGTGTAGGCGTCGAGCGGGTCGGCAACGTGGCCGCACAGCACGCCGGGGAAGGAGTTACAGGCGAGCATGGCGCCCTCGCCGGTGCCACAGCCGGTCACGACGTAGTCGGCAGCACCGGAGTTCAGCAGCACGGCGGCAAGGATGCCGTTCTGCACGTAGGTGAGGGGCTTGGAGTCGGCGTCGGCATACATACCATAGTTAAAGACGGTGTGCCCCATGGGCTCGACAACCTTCTTAAGGGCAGCCTCGATCATGGGGTTCTTGGAGTTCTGAGAGTTCTCATTGATCAGAGCGATTTTCATTGCGAATTACCTTTCTATTTCTAACTTGCGGTGAAATACGGACCGTTTTGCCTGATAGAAGCCAAAACCAATCCTTATCTCACCGCAACTCAAATGAAAAACGAGTGGATGAAACCTGATATGGGCAGTTGCGGCGACGCTTATTGAGGCTGCTTTCCAATGTATGCGAGGATTCCACCGTCGACATAGAGGATGTGGCCGTTGACGAAGTTCGATGCATCGGAAGCCAAGAACACGGCGGGGCCCTTCAGGTCCTCGGGCGTGCCCCAACGGGCTGCTGGCGTCTTGGCAATGATGAACTGGTCAAACGGGTGGCGGCTGCCGTCGGGCTGCGTCTCGCGCAGCGGTGCGGTCTGCGGCGTGGCGATGTAGCCGGGTCCAATGCCGTTGCACTGGATATTGGCCTCGCCAAACTCCGAGCAGATGTTCTTGGTGAGCATCTTGAGTCCGCCCTTGGCCGCGGCATAGCCGGCGATGGTCTCGCGGCCCAGCTCGCTCATCATCGAGCAGATGTTGATGATCTTGCCGTGGCCCTTGGCGATCATGCCGGGCAGGCAGGCCTTGGACACGATAAACGGTGCGTTGAGGTCAATATCGACGACGCGGCGGAAGTCCTCGGCGCTCATGTCGAGCATCGGGGTGCGCTGGATGACGCCAGCGTTGTTGACCAGGATGTCGGGCGTGGTGCCAAAGTCGGTCTCGATCTTGGCGATGAGCTCGGCGACGACGGCCTCGTCGGTGACGTCTGCCACGTAACCATGAGCCTCAAAGCCCAGCTCGCGGTAGTGCTTCTCGGCCTCGGCTACCTTGTCGGCGTGACGTGCGTTAAAGGCGATCTTGGCGCCGGCCTCTCCGAGCGCCTCGGCGATGGCCATGCCAATGCCATAGGTGGCGCCGGTTACGAGCGCGACCTTGCCATCCAGGCGGAAGCTGTCCATAAGATCAGACATAGCGATCCTTTCAAAAGAAACGTTCATCTATATAAGTCTTGCTTTTCATACAAGGTCAGTATAGGAGAAGCGGCGTAATAGCCACCCCTTATTCCCTAAAATCAGGTGAACGTTCACTTTTAAAAGGCGAACGGTAGTCTCGCCCTTGCCGTGCGGACGTCTATTTGCTCTGTTCCTGCGCTCCCTCTGCGATCATGTTGCGGTTGTACACCAGATGCAGGTACATCGCGTCGTGCGCTGCGGTGGGATTGCGCGCGGCGATGGCGTCGGCCACGCCACGGTGGGTGCGGATGGTCTCCTCAACCAGCTTTTTGCCGGTCACGTCAATAAACAGGGGGACAGACGCCTTGAGCACGCCCATTAGGCGGGGAACGACGAGGTTTCCGGAGCTCTCGGCAATGGCATTGTGGAACGCGGTGTCGGCGGCGGAGTAATCCTCACCGGCCTCGGCCAGGCGCTCGGATTCGTCGCAGAGCTCTTTGATACAGACGACCTGGTCGTTGGTTGCGTGCTCGGCTGCCATGCGTGCAATCTGCGGCTCGATCATAAAGCGCACCTCGAGTAGGTCGCGCGCCAGACGCTGCTTGTCGTCGATAAAGGTAAAGCCCAGCGGGTCGTCGGCAACGCCGGGGTTTGATGCCACATAGGTGCCCGAGCCCTGCTTAATGCGCACGATGTTGCGCGACTGCAGCAGCTTCATGGCTTCGCGTACGGTGCTCCTGCCAGCACCCAGGCGCTCGACGAGCATAGCCTCCTTGGGCAGGCGGTCGCCTTGCTCAAGATGCTCATCCAGGATCAGTTGAATGATTTTATCTGCTATCTGCTCGGGGAGTCCCGAATCGGCTCGTGCCACGCTTCACCTCATATCAAAAGAATTCATCAGAGCTATTCTAGCTCATTTACAGAAGCCGCGGTGGTTCGCTCCGACAATGGAGAGCTGTAAGTAGCCGTTTACCGTCAAAAACAGATCGTTCAGGAAATACATCAGATGTATTTTGAAAAAAGTTTCCCTTTTAAACATCAGACCTATTGAGAACACGCTATAGTCTAAGGCGAATTCAAAAGGTCTGATGAATTGGAGGAAAGATGTCAGACCCAACGTTTATGGCCGACCCCACCAGGCTGGTCATCGCCGCTATCGTGGGCATCGCGCTGCTGCTTGCGCTCATCATTAAGTTCAAGCTGCATCCTGTGCTTTCGATGATGGTCTCGGCGCTCGCGATCGGCATCGGCGCCGGTATGCCGCTCGACCTGGTGGCGGACACTGTCACCAAGGGCGTGGGAACCACGCTGCAAAACATCGCCCTGCTCATTGGCCTCGGCTCGATGTTTGGCCAGATTCTTGAGGAGAGCGGCGGCGCCAAGAAGGTCGCCCAGACCTTCATCGATACCTTTGGGCAGGGTCATTCCAGCTGGGCGCTGGGCATTACCGGTCTGGTTATCGGCACTACGGTGTTCTTTGAGGCGGGCGTAGTCGTTTTGATTCCGCTTGCGTTTAGCGTGGCATCGCAGACCAAAAAGTCGACGCTCTACTACGGCATCGCGCTGCTCGCAGGACTTGCCGCTGGCTATGCGTTTGTGCCGCCATCGGCCGGTTCGGTTCTGGTCGCCGGCACGCTCGGTGTCGACCTGGGCACCATGATTCTCGTCGGTATCCCTACTGCCTTCATCGCCATGGCGATCGCCGGCGTCATCTGGGGTCGCAACGTGGGCGGTCGCATTTTTACCGATGTTCCGGAGCACTTTACCTCTGCCGAGGGTGCGAGCGACGAAAAGGAGCTTCCCTCCTTTGGCATGGTGCTTGCCATCGTGCTCACGCCGCTTTGTCTGATTTTGCTGGGCACGTTGTCCTCTTATATCCCCATGCCCGCCGAGCTCGCCTCGATTCTCGCCTTCCTGGGCAAGCCGTTTGTCGCTTTGACGCTCGCCACGCTCGTCGCGATGTATCTGCTGGACGCGCGGCGCGGCTACTCCGGCGCCGAGCTCAAGGCCCTGCTCGACCGCTCTCTTAAGCCCGTCGGCATGATCTTGCTGGTTATCGCCTGTGGCGGCGTCATTCGCTGGATGCTGCAAGACTGCGGCTTGGGCCAGGTTATCGGCCCTATGCTCGAGGCCTCACCGCTGCCTTTGGTGGTCGTTGCCTTTTTGATTGCCGTCATGGTGCGTGCCTCTGTCGGCAGCTCCATCGTCGCTATGACCATGGCATCGGGCATTATGGCCGCCATGCCCGCGGTTGCAGGAGCCTCGGTGCTCATGCGTGCCGCTATCTGTCTTGCTATCTGCGGCGGTGCCACGGCCCTCTCGCACGTCAACGATGCCGGTTTTTGGATGTGCTCCTCGTTCCTGGAGATTGACGAGAAGACCACCCTCAAGTCCTGGACCGTTATGGAGACGCTCATCGGCCTTTCGGGTCTTGCCTGCGCCCTGGTGATTTCGTTCTTCGCCTAGTTCACGTAGCTAAGCATCTTCCGCCGAGTGCATCGCTCGGTACCCATTTCACCTGATTCATTAACCAACGATTGGTACAACCGTTCAAACCAAAAGAGGAGAGCATTATGGACGAGAAGACCAAGGCACAGATTCAGCAGGAGGCAGCCGACTTGGTTGCCAAGCTGCAGCCGCGTTCCGGCAAGTTTCGCACCATCAGCCCCGAGATGGACCCGCTGCGTCTGGGCTCTGGCTGGTCCATCGAAGATCTGGACAAGCCGCAGGTCATTATCGAGTCGACGTTCGGCGACTCGCACCCGGGTTCTGCCGGCCTGTTTGATCTGGTCGAGGAGGTCCGTGCTGGCGTTGCCGAGGCTGGCGGTCACGGTGCTCGTTACTTCTGCACCGATATCTGCGACGGCGAGGCCCAGGGACACGACGGCATTAACTACTCGCTGCCCAGCCGCGACATGATCGCCAACATGATCGAGATCCATGCCAAGGCCACCCCGTTCGACGCCGGCGTCTTTGTCGCCAGCTGCGATAAGGGCCTGCCTGCGAACCTCATGGCCATGGGCCGCATCAACATCCCCTCCATCGTCGTTACCGGCGGCGTCATGGATGCCGGTCCCGATCTGCTGACCTTGGAGCAGCTCGGCGCGATTTCTGCCCGCTACGAGCGCGGCGAGATCTCCCGCGAGGAGCTTGAGTTTGCCAAGCACAACGCATGCCCCAGCTGCGGCGCCTGCTCCTTTATGGGTACCGCCTCGACCATGCAGGTCACGGCCGAGGCCCTGGGCCTTATGCTCCCCGGCACGGCTCTGCTGCCCGCCACCAGCTCCGACCTGCGCGAGTTCGCCCGCGAGGCCGGCCGTCAGTCCGTGTGGCTCTCCGAGCACAACCTGTGCCCCCGCGACATCGTGACCAAGGAGTCCTTCGAGAACCTCATCATGGTCCACGGCGCCATTTCGGGCTCCACCAACTCGCTGCTGCATATCCCCGCGATTGCCCGCGAGTTTGGCATCGAGATGTCCGCCGACGACTTCGATCGTCTGCACCGTGGTGCTCACTACCTGCTTAACGTCCGTCCCGCAGGCGAGTGGCCGGCGCAGTTCTTTTACTATGCGGGTGGCGTGCCGCGCATCATGGAGGAGATCAAGTCGATGCTCCACCTCGATGTCATGACCGTCACCGGCAAGACCCTCGGCGAAAACCTCGAGGACCTTAAGAACAACGGTTACTACGAGAAGTGCGGTCGTTACCTTGAGAAGTGGAATCTCAAGCGCGAGGACATCATCCGTCCGTTTGACCAGGCCTTCGGCACCGACGGTTCCATCGCCATCCTCCACGGCAATCTTGCTCCCGAGGGCGCGGTCGTCAAGCACACCGTCGTTCCGCGCGAGATGTTCCAGGCTGCGCTCAAGGCCCGTCCGTTCGACTGCGAGGAGGACGCCATTCACGCCGTCCTGACGCACGAGGTCAAGCCCGGCGATGCCGTTATCATTCGCTATGAGGGACCCAAGGGTTCCGGTATGCCCGAGATGTTCTACACCACCGAAGCTATCGCCAGCGACCCCGAGCTGGGCGCGAGCATTGCCCTGATCACTGACGGCCGCTTCTCCGGCGCCTCCAAGGGCCCGGCTATCGGTCACGTTTCGCCCGAGGCCGCTGTGGGCGGTCCGATTGCCCTGATTGAGGAGGGCGACCTTATCCGAATCAACATCCCCGAGCGCTCGCTGTCCATCGTGGGCATCGCCGGCAAGGAGATGGAGCCGGCCGAGGTCGACGCCGTCCTGGCCGAGCGCCGAGCCGCTTGGAAGCCCAAGGCTAATCGTTACACCTCCGGCACGCTCAAGTTCTTTACCGAGCATGCAGTTTCCGCCATTCAGGGTGGCTACATGGAGTAGCGCCCATGCGCATCAAATATCTCCTCTCATAGATGCGCGGTACAAAGAGCCCCGAGCCACGTCACCGGGGCGCGTTGTTCAGCGCCGCCGGGGCGCTCCACTCAAACGACAAGAGACGTCTTACGCAAGCGCCCGCGTCCGTGGATAAAACCACGGGCGTGGGCGCTTCACTTTATTCCCAGCCGCTTTATTCCCAGCCCTTCCACACGTCAGGCTCGTAGCCAACGGTTGCCTGGCGGCCGTTGCGAACGATGGGCTCACGAAGAATCTGCTGGTTATCGAGCACCTTTTCGAACTTCTGGTCGGCAGCAAGATACTGTACGAGCGCAACCGTGTCGGCATCTTTCGCCTTTGGATCGATCACAGCGTCGATCCCGCCGACGGCGCGCGCCACGCTTTCGAGCTCGCCTTTGCTCATCCCCTTTTCCTTCAAGTCGATGAACTGGAACTTCACACGACGTTCCTTGAAATAGCGCTGCGCCTTCTTAGTATCGAAGCTTTTCTTCGTGCCGAATATCTGGATGTTCATACGTACCGCCTTCGCTCAATTCTCGTCCGTCCATGATACGACAAGGGAGCCGAGCAAAAACAGAGCAGGCGGAGATGGAGGAGGACGGCGACCGACCGTCGGCAAGAGTCGGCCGGATCGGACTGGCGCCCAGCGCGCGCCGGCGACACGCTCGCAGCTGCACACATAGCCGATGTACAAGCTCGCCGCGGCGTTCCCTCGCCCCGCGGTGTGGCGATAGAGAAGCACGCCACCCGTCAACGATGGCGCCTCGGTGAAGAAAATCAACGTCTGGGTTACATCCCTTGAAAGGGGCGAAGACGGCTGCTAGAATGCCTCCCCGCTATGAAGGATTTGACCAAAGCATACATCGCAATTCGGCGGCCCCTGGTATACGGGGCCTCTCCTGTTGTTCCCCAAGTGCGCTCTGAGCAGCCGCTTTCTTCCTGTCGTATCTGATGCACGCATAGCACGTGCATGTTATTTCGCCCGTGGGCCGGCGCGCCTTCGGCGAAGAATCGAATAGATACGAAGGAAGCTTATGTCTGATAATTGTACGGTCGCGCCCGCCAATGGGCGCATTACCGGTACCCAGATCAGCATCGTCGCGGTCGTCGTCCTGGGTGCCTTCTTGGCGCTACTGAACCAAACGGTGATGTCGCCTGCGCTGCCGGTCATCATGTCCGATTTCGCCATCGATGCCTCGACTGCCCAGTGGATCATGTCCATATACCCGCTGGTGAGCGGCATCATGGTCCCCGTTTCGGCGTTCCTTATCGACAAGTTCAGCACCCGCGCGCTATTCTTCGGGGCGACGCTGGTGTTCGCGCTGGGCACGCTGCTGTGCGCCGCAGCCCCTGATTTCCTGTTCCTCATCATCGGTCGCGTGTTGCAAGCGGCGGGCTCAGGCGTGCTCATGCCGCTTGTCTCGGTGGTTCCCATGCTGGTGTTCCCCGTCGAGAAACGAGGAACGGCTATGGGCATGGCGGGCATCGTCATGTCGGCGGGTCCCGCGGTCGGCCCCGTCGTAGGCGGCGCGGTGATCGACACGTACGGCTGGCGCACCATGATCGGCGCCATCGTCCCCCTCGCAATTCTCGTGCTGGTGCTGGGCGTGTTCATGCTGAAAAACGTGGGCGAGCTGAAGAACCCCAAGCTCGACCTGCCCTCGGTCGTCCTCTCCACCATCGCCTTCGGCGGACTTCTCTACGGGTTCTCGAGCGCCTCGTCGATGGGTTGGGGCAACCCCGTGGTGCTCGGCTCGATCGTCGCGGGTGTCGTGTGCTTGGTGCTGTTCGTCGTACGCCAGGGCAAAATCGAGGACCCGCTGCTTCAACTGGGCACGCTCAAGACGCGCGAGTTCCGCGTGGCCGCCATCATCGTCACGCTCATCAACGCCGCATGCCTGGTCACCAACACGCTGTTGCCGTTGCTGCTGCAAACCTCGCTTGGCGCTTCGGCCTTCGAAACCGGCATGGCCATGCTTCCCGCCGCGGCGGTGGGCATCATCATCAGCCCTATCTCCGGCGTGGTGTTCGACAAGTTCGGTCCGCGTGCCATCTCGATCGTCGGCCTGGCCCTCATGACCGGCGCCCTGTTCCTGCTCTCGCTTTCGACGGTAAACACGCCCATCTTGGTGGTTGCGCTGTTCTGCATGCTGCAGTCCGCCGGCCAGTCGCTCGCGAACATGCCGGTGAACACATGGGGTGTCAATGCCTTGAAAAATGACATGATCGCCCACGGCAACGCCATCGCGAACACCGGCCGCCAGGTCGCCGGCGGTTTGTGCACGGCGCTCATCATCACGGTCATGACAAGCGTCACCGCGTCGGCCGGCGTCGATGCGAGCATCCAAGTAGCCACCGCCGTGGGCGCGGGCGTCGCTTACAAGGTGTGCGCGGCAATCGGCCTCGTTTCCCTTATCTGCGCCATATTCAGCGTGCGCACCAAGAAAACCGCACCGAAAACGAAGGAGGCATAAGCGATGTCCGAGATTCTGTCCGAGCGCATCCCGCTCGAGCTCGAGGGGACGCCCGTTTCGAGCATCATGATTGAAGAGCCGTTCACCTGCACGCAGGATTGCACGATTTCCGACGTGGTGCGCATGCTCGCCGAAAACGAGGTGAGCAGCATGCCCGTAATCGATGAGCGCAACCAGGTGGTCGGGTTCATCTCCGACGGCGATGTCATGGGAGCCATCGCGCAGCATCGCGCTCACACCATCTTCACGGGCGGCGACGCGTCCATGCTGTACTTCGACGATCAGAGCCTTGAGCAGCGCATCGAAGACCTGAAGGATCGCTGCGTCATGGATTTCGCGACGCGCCAGGTAGTGTGTGCCCGTCCCGAGCAGAGCATCGCCCGCGTCGCCGCGCTGCTGGCGAAGAAGAAGTTCAAGAAGCTTCCTGTGGTTGATGACGAGGGCAAACTCGTGGGGGTCATCCGCCGCTCCGCCATCACCAAATACATCTTCGGCATCCTTTTCCAATAGGGGCAGGTCGCACTTGAGGCGAACATCTCGAGGCATCGAGCCAGCAACTGGACTAGACAACCTTGACACGCACGCGCTTTCCCTCGATGCTTCGGTAAGGGGAGCTGCGAAAATCGCAGCACGGGTGATCGGTGCCGCGCCCCCGAAGGCAAAAGCGAACACGGGAGCGATACGATGGGAAAAGTCCTGGACGAAGATTTGGTTTATGAGATTCTCTCCGTCGTGGCAGAGATTCCGGCGGGATGCGTCGCCTCGTACGGTCAGATAGCGCGCCTCATCGGCAGGGAGAAAAACTCTCGCCTGGTCGGAGCGGTGCTGAGCGAGGCGGATCGCTACGGAGATTATCCCTGCCACCGCGTCGTCAACCACGCGGGACGCCTCGCGCCAAACTTCCCCGACCAGCGAGCACTACTGACGGAGGAAGGAGTCGCCTTCCGAGACAACGGCTGCGTCGACATGAAAAAGCACCAGTGGAACGAGTAGCCAGGCAGCGTAGCGTCGAAAGGAGCGACGCCACGGGGAACGACCTGCGCCCCGCCGCCGGACAACCTATGGCAAAGTGACACGTCCCACAAAGAGCGGCGCACCAGTACGAGACACGACCGCGACGTAAAAAGACCCTATGATACTCGTAAGCATCTATCTGATTGCCCGCCTCGAGGTACCCAAAGAACGAGAGATGCCGAAACCCCTAGACAAAGAAAAAGGTCGGGAGCTTTTATGCTTCCGACCTGAAGTTTCATGGTCGCGGGGGCGGATTTGAACCACCGACCTTCGGGTTATGAGGTCGCTACGACGTTGTTTCATTCAGACATTTCGACCCAAATTGAAGTCAATATAACTCCAGGTCATTTGATGTTTTCATAGATTTACGAAAGAAAAGTACGCGGAATAATTCGACCCAAATTCGACCCACAACGAGCTTGAAAGCGGTCAGGCGGAGCATTACCCTTGGGGTGTGACCCCACGCAGGGCCCACCACCAAGGGTAATGCCCACTCGCCCCAGCCCTTTGCGCCATTCCGCGCAACCGAGCGCGATTCTCAGGCACTTCAGGCAAGGAACACGATGAACGACCGACCTCTCGTCATAGGCAAAGGAACGAAGCAACGCTGCGACAAATACACGTGGCGCTACCGTCACAGCCTCGGCAAGGATCCGGTCACGGGCAAATACCGCTATTCGCCGTGGCAGACCATACATACCACCAAAAGCCGAGAGGTCGACGCCGCACTCGAAGCCTACAAGGCAGAACTCAACAGCGGCACCTACGTCCAAAAATCGAGGGACACCGTCGGCTCGTACGCAAAAAAGTTCCACGACAACCGCGAAGGAACCATCACGCCGCTCGCCTACTCGACATCCTACTCAATCGAGAACCGGACGCGCACATCACATGCGTGATGCTCATGCTCGACACCGACATGAGAAGGGCAGAAGCCCTCGGGATGACGTGGTCCGATGTCTCCGTCGAGAACAGAAGCATCCTCATTGAGCAGCAGTTCGCGGCCGATCGAAGCGTTCGCTCGCCCAAAAGCAAGAAAAGCGTGCGGAGGATCTCGATAAGCGAGACGCTGACGTCGTATCTCGAATTCTGGAAAAAGGAGCAGGCCCGCGAAATGGAAGCCTTCGGCCTGGAACAAGTCAAAGGCACTCCGCTCGTCCACTCATTCGAACGAACGAAAGACAGGCATCCCCAAGTCAACTTCATGGACCTGAATGGGTTTTCGCGCTGGTTCAGAAACTTCAGCGTCGAGAACGGGTTCGGCAAGTTCGAAGGCGTTCGAACATACCATTATGTGAAGGAAACTGTCGACGGGGAAACGATTTCGAAGCGTTATGAGCATAAAGAGTGGCTCGAATTGAGGGATTACCTCAGGAAGCATCCCAAGGTTCGCGAGGCGAGGCATATCAGCACATATGAGAGCGAGCACCTTCCTTACGGATATTCGGGCCTATTGAGCCACACCGCTACTGCCGCTACTGCCCGCTACTGCCCGCCAGCTTCCGAACCAGCGGGCGGTAGCAGCACCCCGAACATCTCGCCGACAGCGCAGAGAGTCGTCGACCTGGCGGCCAAGGCCGACATCGAGGACATGATGCTGTGCGACCTGCCCGGCGTCCTGCCCTTCCTAGGGCTGCCACCTGAGACGGAGATGCCGCCGGGCAACAAGGGGAAGACGAAGCTCAAGAAGCTCTACAGGAAGGTGGCGCCGAACAAGGCATACCACTCCGGCGAGCGCGCCAAGGATTTGATCTCGCACCTCGACATGGCAGAGATCAGGGCATCATCAGGGCATCGGCGCCCGTCCAAGAATTGGGATGCAGTTCAATACGAGCTCGGGGCTCTTTTCGTCTAGATTGGGGACGCATGGCCGGACGAAAACAATTTGCGTCTGGTAATAAGCGTACGAAAGCGCAATTTACGTCTTAATTCCGGACGCAAATCAAGACGAAAATCGTTTGCGTCTGCTATAAATCCGCACGAAAACGGTTTTCGTCTTGCAGGGCAGTTACCGCTTCTACAGTTCAACTTCCAGTTCGGCTTTGTGTTCGTAGAGGTAATTGCGCATGTAGGGGATGGCAAATGAGACCTTGCCGTACGAGGGGGCCTCGATAATCGATTCTCTTAACAGGCGGCTGCGGACGGAGCTCACCTGTTGAGGCGTTTTGTTTAGGGCATCGGCAACCATGCTGGTCGAGCTCGTCTGCCCCAAAGACGCCATGCTCAGCAGATAAGCGATGCACGTGGGCGGAATGCGCCGCAGCGCGGGCTCAATCACCATGGCGCAGAAGCGTTCGCGTGCCGTTGCAATGCCACGCTCGGCTTCTTCTTCTCCAATAATCGCTGTATGTGCGCGTCTTGCCAACTGCCATGCGTAGTATCCAACGAGTTGGATCATGAAAGGATAGCCTTGCGTTGCCTCGGCAAGTTGGCCGGCAATACCTGGCTGCAACTCTACGCCAGACGCTTCAATGGTTTCCTCGAGGGAATACAACACTTCGGTTACTGCCACAGCCTTCAGGTCAAAGGGGAGGGCGCGGCGCAAAAACGCAAGTGTCTTTCCGTTGATGATGCTTTCAATCATCGAAGGCAGACCCGCAAAAACAAAGGCGATATCAAGGTCTTCGCCGATAACCTGCTGAATCGCAATGGAGAGCGTTCGGACCTCATCGAGCTCTGCGTCCTGAACCTCGTCGAGAGTGATGAGCAGGCCGTTTCCATTCTTGGATATTGTCTGTCTCAAAGCGTCGCGTAGCGATGGGCCGATTCGCTCAATGTCTATGCTGCCGATGGATATGCCAGCTACGGTGGGCTCAAATCTGGCGTGTTTGGCCTGGAATTTGGGCTGCAGCTGTTCGAGAATGCGCTGGCAAAGTCCCTCGGTTGCGACCTCTTTTATGACCGTCCAGCCACGGCTTTGCGCCAAACGTGAGCACTCGTCAAGGAGGACCGTCTTGCCCGTTCCACGGACGCCGGCTATGCGCATTAGGTGCCCCGGGGCACCAGGCCCGTTGACGAGGCCTTCATTGAATTCTTCGAGTACATCTTCGCGGCCGATAATCGTGGGGGGTGTTTTACCTGCTGTGGGCTTAAAAGGGTTTGTTTGCATGTGAGCCACCTTTGCTCAAGATATAGCAAAGTATGGTGAGATATAGCAACGTATAGCGCTGTTCGCGGGTTCTTACGGTGGTGCTATTTTCCAAATGCCGCGCGGATAAAGCGCTGGTCGAACAGCTTGTTGGCAACTCACGAGGGCTCGGGGTGCCAATTTGGGATGGAGTGGTGCTGTGCCACGAATAGGGCCTATCTACTACGTTTAAGCCGCAGAGGTCAACCATAGCCGGCTTTTTCGAAAATCGACAAGCTGCCTACCTGCACTGATAATTGTTCTCGGGGGAAGCGGGCACTGCGGGGCGCGGCAACGGCGCGCGATTTCCGCGTCGCAGCGCTACCCTGATGCTGAATGCCGGGACGATGACCCACTGACCTGCTGACGCCTCTTCGGCCGTCCTCAAATCCGACCTGTCTCGCCCCGGCATCCGCGTCCCGGAGTCCTGCCATGACCTAATAGGAGCATGAGCGCGGACAATCGGACAAGCCAATTGGATTGTAGCGCTCCCGTCAGTGCAATGTCTGGGAGACCCGGGCGCGGAGCAGGCGGCAGACCGAGGGGAGCGAAAATGGAAGGCGAAACGGTCATCGCGGGCGTCGACACGCACAAGGACGTGCATGTCCTGTGCCTGCTCGACGGCCTCGGGAGGAAGATCCGGAGCAGGAGCTTCGGGGCCGACCCCGAGGGCTACGACAGGCTGGCGGAGGCGATAGGCGACCCGGGGAGCTGCATGGTCGTCGGCGTCGAGGGCACGGCATCGTACGGGGCCGGGCTGACGAGGAGGCTCGTGGAGCTCGGGTACAACGTCGTCGAGGTGCTCAGGCCCAAGAGGGACAAGGCGAGGCCCGGCGAGGGGAAGAGCGACCCGCTGGACGCCGAGCGCGCGGCGCGCAAGGCGGCGTCCGGGAAGGGCTGCTCCGTGCCGAAGTCGCAGGACGGCTGGGTCGAGGCGGTGCGCCAGCTCTACGTCGCGCGCAGGCTGGCCGTCGCGACGTCCACGTCCTGCGTGGCCTGCGCGAAGTCGATGCTCACGACGGCCCCGAGCGCCCTGAGGGAGCGGTTCAGGGGCCGCGAGCGGCCGAAGGACCTCATGCCGCTGCTCGCGCGCGGGAGGAAGGCGGGCGACGCGCTCGAGGAGAGCGTGCTGGCCTCGCTGCGGTCCGTCGCGGCGGTCTGGAAGGAGGCCCGCAGCCAGGTCGAGTCCCTCGACGAGCGCATCCGCGCGCTGCTGGAGGCGAACGCGCCCGCGCTGCTCGGCGTCGAGGGCTGCGGCACCACGACCGCCGCCGCCCTGGTCGTGGCCGCCGGCGACAACCCCGGCAGGCTGAAGGGCGAGGCGGCGTTCTCGATGATGTGCGGCGCCTCCCCGATCCCCGCGTCGAGCGGGAAGACGGACCGGCACAGGCTCAACCGCGGCGGCAACCGGCAGGCGAACTGGGCGCTCTACGAGATCGCAATCAAGCGCATGGCGTACGACGAGAGGACGAGGAGGTACGTGGCGAGGCGGACCTCCGAGGGGAAGTCCCGGCGGGAGGCGGTCCGCTGCCTGAAGCGCTACATAGCGCGGGAGGTGTACCACGTGCTCATGGACCCGAACCCCGACGGCGCCGCGCCGGAAGGCCCCGAGCTCGCGAAGATGCGCAAGGCGATGCGGGTGACTCAGAAGAAAGCCGCCGCGGAGCTCGGCCTGTCCGCAGCCACACTCGGGCACTTGGAACGGGGGAAACGGCGGTCGACGAAACTGGAGAGGAGGTATTACGAGCTCCTGTGCGAATTGGAGAGAACGCTCCCGCAAACTGCCTCTTGACAACTTATAGGAGCGTCGGTTTTGTTTTCACGGTTTTCGGTATGGCCGAGGCTGTCCGTGTTAACGTAGTAGATGGGCCACTTTTGTGGCAAGGGGGCCGATCTGCGGGCCAGGGTAGCTAAAAGAGCCCCGTCCCAAAAAGACTGATTGGGAGCTGGGGCGTGTCGATGCGATAGTATTGCATGGTGGTATTCGACTAACCGAGGGTTTATCCGAGGGCTTTATGGAACAGCACCAGCATTATCAGAGCCTGCAAGATCAGGCATACAACGCATTACGCTCCAAGATTATCTATGCCGAGCTCAAGCCCGGCACGCGCCTTTCGGCGATTGGTCTGGAAAAGGAGACGGGAATCGGGCGCACGCCCATTCGCGAGTCCTTTGTGCGCCTGCGTGAGCAGGATCTGGTGGAAACGCGTCCCAAAAGCGGCACCTATGTCTCAAAAATCAGCATGGAGCGCGCCGAGAACGCCTGTTTCTTGCGCGAGAAGCTCGAGAGAAGCGTGCTTATTAAATGCTGTTCGGCTGCTACGCCCGAGCAAAAGCAGCGGCTCGAGCAGATTCTTGCCGAGTCCGAGTCGCTCGACCATAGCGAAACGCGTCGCTTTTTCGATCTGGACAACCTGTTCCATGAGACGTGTTTTGAGATTGCCGGCCGTCACATGTTGTGGGATTGGATGAAGAGCGTCAACACACATTTTGAGCGATACAACTGGTTGCGTATGGTGTCGCAGGACCTGGATTGGGAGCCGATTCGTCGGCAGCATCGCCGGATTCTCGAGGCAATTAAGAGGGGCGATACCGATGCGGCGAGCTATCTGGCAGAGACGCACTTGCACCTGATGCCCGAGGAGCAGGGCCCGGTTATCGCCTTGCATCCCGACTATTTTGAGCTGTCCAAAGACTCGGCCATCTAATCAATCCCCATATAAGTTGCGGTGAAATAGGGACTGTTTTGCGGCCTAGGTGGCGCAAACAGTCCCTATTTCACCGCAACTGCGTTGGGGCGTAATCGGGGCACAAAGCTGCGGCGCCGCTTGGAGGAAAAGACCGGAAGCAAGGGTCCATTCCTCCAGACGGCGCCGCAGCTGTTTTGGTGGCTCGGCTTTTGTCGAAGTGGCTCAGTTGAGCGCGGTTGCCAACCGAGTAGGCAAAGCGGCTCGGGGGCGTGTCGCTTCCGTCACGTTCTATCAGCATACAAGACGTTTTCGGTTCTTGTCCGTGACGGAAACGGCGCGCTTCCGAGCCGCTTTAAAAGAAAGGGGGCGAGGTCTAGGGCACGCCCCCTTTCACGATAGAGAGCTAAACCTAGCCGCGGACCTTCTTGACGACGTCCATGGCCTCGCGGGCGATCTGCTCGACCTTGGAGAAGTCGCCGTCGGCAAACAGGGCCGGCTTGACCATCCAGGTGCCACCGCAGGCGATGATGGCGGAGGAGCTCAGGTACTCCTCGACGTTGGCGGTGCTCACGCCGCCGGTAGGCATAAAGCGGTGACCGACAAACGGAGCGGCGAGGGCCTTGATGGTGTTCAGGCCGCCATACTGGGACGCGGGGAAGAACTTGGTGACCTTGAGGCCCAGGTTCTCGGCTGCGGTGACCTCGGAGGGGGTCACGGTGCCGGGAAGGACGGGCAGGTCGATGTCGATGCAGTGCTTCACGACGTCCTCGTTGTAACCCGGGGAGACGATGAACTTGGCACCGGCTGCGCGGGCCTGCTCAACCTGCTCGACGGTCAGGACAGTGCCGGCGCCAACGCACATCTCGGGCTCGGCCTCGGCCATAGCGGCGATGCACTCGGCGGCGCAGGCGGTGCGGAAGGTGACCTCGGCGGACTTCATGCCAGCTGCCATAAGGGCGTGGGCGAGCGGAGCGGCGTCCTCGACCTTGTCGAGCACAACGACCGGCACGATGCCCAGGGACTCAAGCGTGGTGTAGAACTGATCGAACATGATGTTCCTTTCGATGTGTGGCGCGCATGGGCGCGTGATTGCCAAATGTGCTGGTCAGGAGCCGATTTTGGATTGGTTATCGGAGGCACTGCTTGGGGTTCAAGCAATTTCAAAACCGGCTGCTCGACCAGTCATGTAGGAAATGCCAGGCAAAACCGGAATGGGACTGGTGGTTTTGCCCGGCCGGAGGAATCGGGGAGCGGGCCGCAGGGGTATGGGATTGGAAAGCTGCGGCCCGCGGAATGGAGACGGACTAGCGTGCGACGCGAGTGCCACCGTCGGCGGCTGATGCCACGGCTGCGATCTCGTCTGCGGTCACCAAGTTGGAATCGCCCTTGATGGTGAGCTTGAGGATCGAGGCCGCGATGGCGTAGTTGACGGCAGCCTGCGGGTCAAAGTCGTTGATGAGGGCATGGACGAGGCCGGCGTTGAAAGCGTCGCCAGCGGCAACGCCCTCGAGCACGTGTACATCGTGAGCAGGGGAGAACCAGTGCTCGCCGCTTTCGGCGTCAAAGAGCATGCCCATCCAGATGGAGCGCTCGACGCAGGAGATGTTGCGGACGACCGAGGCGACCTTCTTGCAGCCGTACTCGGCGCAGATCTGGCGGGCCATCTCGACGTAGGTGTCGCGCTCCTCGATGCCATGGGCAAGGGAACCAGAGACGCAGGTCATGCCGAGGCCGGCGGGCGCATCCTCGTCGTTGGCGATGCAGATGTCGACGAGCGGCAGGAGTTCCTTCATGGTGGCCTGCGACTTCTCGGGCGACCACATCTTGCCGCGATAGTTCACGTCACACACGGCGGTGATGCCCTTGGCGCGGCAGGCGGCGAGCGCATCCTTGCAGGCGGCGGCCATCTCATCGGAGACGGCGGGGGTCACGCCGGAGAAATAGAAGACATCGATGCCCTTGAGGATCTCGTCCCAGTCAAAGACGTCGCGCTTGGCCATGTTGATGGCAGAGTACTTGCGGTCGTAGACGCAACCGTTGCCGCGCTGCGAGGCACCGACCTCAAACACATAGGAGCCAAGGCGGTCGCCCTGACGCACGACGCGCGTGGTGTCGACGCCGTAGGCCTTCAGCGAACGCAGGGCGCACTCGCCCAGACGGTTGGCCGGGACAACGGAGACGTAAGCGGCCTTGTCGCCCTGGTAGGCCAGGGAAAGCGCAGTGTTGGCCTCGGCGCCGCCGTAGCGGACGTCAAACTCGGTTGCCTGCTCAATACGCAGGTGGTCTTTGGGTGAGAGTCTCATCATGATCTCGCCGAAGGTAAGAACCGTTTTACCCATGGTCGCGCAGCTCCTTTTACTCGTGCGTACACCTTTGATATGGCGTTGGCACGCAGGTGCCAAGACGGTAGGGTGCGTCTTTGCACCTGTGTGCCAACGCTCACCGAAATCGGTTTACGAAATCGGTTTCGTTTCGAGTTGTAGTATACTCACCTACAGCGTTTTGCAACCGAGATTTTTAAAAAATGCCTAAAATGGCTCAGACTGCCGACATTGGGAAACGGGGTGCGCTATGGCGCAGATGAGAATCAAGGACATTGCCGCCGAGGCGGGCGTGAGCCCGGCCACGGTCTCGCGCTATCTCAACAACCGCCCCGGGCAAATGACCGAGGAGACCCGTGCTCGCATCGCGGCAGTTATCGAGCGCACTGGCTATCGCCCACGTGCCGCCGCGCGCAATCTGCGCAGCTCGCGTACGAACCTCATCGGTGTGATTCTGGCTGACATCGCCAACCCGTTCTCGAGCGCCATGCTCGAGGGCCTTTCCGCCAGCGCCGCGGCGCGCGGCTGCTCGCTCATGACGGCCATTAGCGGCAACGACCCCGCTAAGGAAGCGGAGTCGCTCACCAGACTTATCGATGCCGGCGTGGACGGCCTGGTCGTCAACACCTGCGGAGGCAATGACGAGGCGATCGCCGCGGCAGCGGGACGTCTGCCCGTCGTGCTGCTCGACCGCGACGTTGCCGACGGCGGTGTTGACCTGGTGACATCTAACAACCGTGAGCTGGTCGCCGGCTTGGTAGACGCCTTGGCAGCTGCGGGCAGCGAGCGTCTGTGCCTGCTCACCGAGGCAAGCGACGATAGCCCCGTGCGTCGAGAGCGCGCCGAGGCCTTTGCCGACGAGCTTTCGCGCCGCGGCCTTGCGGGCGAGGTCGTCACCCTGGCCGACGGTGGCGCCACGGGCGTTGGCCGTTTGGACAAGACCATCCGCGACTACGCGGGCAAAAGGCTCGGCCTTATCGCCGTCAACGGCCTGGTTTTCCTGCGTCTGACCGAGGCGCTGGCGCAGCTTGGTCCCTCGCTGCCGGCGGGGCTCAAAATCGCGACGTTTGACGACTACCCCTGGAACCACGTGCTCTTTGGCGGTGTGACCACGGCCGCGCAAGACACCCTTACCATTGCCGAGCGCGTGGTCGAGCGCCTGTCCGAGCGCATCGATGTCGTTACCACCACGGTGGGCGAGGCCGCAAAGCTGGCGCCTAAACGCATCGAGATCCCCGGTCACATCGAACACCGCGCATCAACCTCGCGCTAGCCTGTGTGATAATATATAGACAATGTCATACAGGAGGTATCCATGGCTGCGTCTGTGCTGAGTGTGCGAGTGGACTCGTCAATTAAAGACTCATTTGCCGAGCTGTGCGAAGAGCTTGGCATGACTTCGTCTGTTGCGGTCAATATGTTTATGAGGCAGATGCTGCGCGAGCGCTCTCTGCCGTTTGTTCCTTCACTTGGTAAAAGCTCTGCGAGCGAAAGCGCCGCGACGGGCATTTTGGATACTGCCCAGATTGAGTCCGCCGTCCGCGAGGCAGCCAGCTCGATTCCCGCCATCAAAACCGTGATTCTTTTTGGTTCGTATGCCCGGGGCGAGGCACATGTCGATAGCGATATTGACTTGCGTCTCGAAGTCGATCGCGAGCAGGGCTTTGGTCTTTTCGCGCTGTCGGCATTTGGTGAGGCGGTGCGCAAAGAAACCGGGAGGCAGGTTGATCTCATCTCTAGTGATCATCTTGATGACGATCTTGCCGCGGTAATCGAGCGCGAAGGAGTGATCCTTTATGATCGCGCGTAAGTCAGACTGCCTGTTCGCGCACGTTTTTTGAGCGCTTGATACGCTTTAACCCTGCGGAAACATTTTTCTGCGATAGTATCTGCGATATAGACCAGTCGAAACCCGCCCGAAAGAAAGGGGAGCGACATGAACCAGCAGAACATCGATTACGTACTCCGCTCCGTAGAGCAGCGTGACATCCGCTTTGTGCGTCTGTGGTTTGTCGACATTCTCGGCCGCCTCAAGAACTTTGCCATTAGCCCCGAGGACCTCGAGGTCGCTTTTGAGGAGGGTATTGGCTTTGACGGCTCCGCCATCGAGGGCTTTGCCACGCCCGAGGAAGCCGACATGCTCGCATTCCCCGATGCTTCGACCTTCCAGATTCTGCCATGGCGTCCGAGCCATAACGGCGTCGCCCGCGTGTTCTGCGACGTGTGCACTCCCGATCGCAAGCCCTTCGCCGGCGATCCGCGCGATGCGTTGCGCCGCATGTTCTATAAGGCCGAGAAGGCTGGCTACCTGCTCAACGTGGGTGCCGAGCTGGAGTATTACTACTTCCCCGACGAGCACACCCCCGAGCCGCTCGACAACGTGGGCTACTTCGATCTTTCGGTGAGCGATGCCGCTCGCGACCTGCGCCGCAACACGGTCCTCACGCTCGAGAAGATGTCCGTGCCCGTGGAGTACACCTTCCACGCCGCCGGCCGCTCGCAGCACGGCATGAGCCTGCGCCACGCCGAGGCCCTGAGCATGTCCGACGCCATCACCACGGCCAAACTCATCATTAAGCAGCAGGCCTACGAGAGCGGTTGCCACGCCTCCTTTATGCCCAAGCCGTTGGCAGGCGAGGACGGCAGCGCTATGTTCCTGTGCCAGTCGCTATTCGACCACGACGGCAACAACGTCTTTTGGGGCGAGGACGACGAGAAGTACCACCTCTCCGATATCGCCAAGCACTACATGGCCGGCATCTTGGCGCACGCGCGCGAGATCAGCGCCATCACTAACCCCACGGTCAACTCGTACAAGCGCATCACCACGGGCGGCGACTCCGTGCCGCAGTACGCCACGTGGGGTCTGCGCAACCGCGCGAGCATGGTCCGTATTCCGGTCTACAAGCCCGGCAAGCAGCTGTCCACGCGCATCGAGCTTCGTAGCCCCGACCCCATGGCCAACCCGTACCTGGTCAACGCCGTCACGCTGGCGGCTGGTCTCGACGGCATCGAGCGCAAGCTGGAACTCCCGCCCGAGGCAACGGCCGAGACGCTCAAGCTTACCGACCGTCAGATGGTCGAGGCCGGCTACACGCCGCTGCCGCGCTCGCTCAAAGAGGCGCTCGACGTGTTTGAGGACTCGCAGTTTATGAAGGATGCCCTCGGCGAGCACATCCACAGCTTCTTCCTCAAAAAGAAGCGCGACGAGTGGCATAAGTTTGAGTCTACGATCACCGAGTGGGAGATCAAGCACTACCTGGCGAACTCCTAATCGCGCTGGCTTGTTCCAGTACGATTGAGCTCATTTCTTTGGAGGCCGATATGTCCGAAAAGAGTGCCCTGTTCATGGCGCGCACGACGCGCTTCCACGAGTTTGCCCGCAGCTTGACGACTACCCTGGGTGTCGAGGTGAGCCTGGCTACTCCCGATTCGCCGACTGCGGCGCACGACTTTGACCTGCTGATCCTCGATTCCGATGGCATCCGCAGCGACCGCATCGATCAGATTGCCAAGTGGCTTGACGATCGCGGCGGCGTCCCCATGTTGGTGATCGTCGACGATGAGGCGCTCGGCACCCTGCGCCTGCCCAATCACGCGCATGCCGACTTTGTGTGCCCCACGGCGACGCCCAACGAGCTCAAGGCTCGCGCGCAGCGCTTGATGGGCGAGGAGGAGACCGTTACCGCCGACGATGTGCTCAACATCGATAACCTCGAGATCAACCTGGCTACCTACCAGGTGACGCTCGATGGCGAGCCCATCGACCTGACGCTGATGGAGTACTCGCTGCTGAGCTTTTTGGCGACGCACCCCAACCGCGCCTACAGCCGCGAGGTGCTGCTGCACCGCGTGTGGGGCTTTGAGTACTGCGGCGGCACGCGCACCGTCGACGTGCACATTCGACGCATCCGCTCCAAGGTGGGTCCGCAGATCGCGGCGCACATTACCACCGTCCGCGGCGTGGGCTATCTGTTTAAGGACTAGCTTTTCACCACAAAGGGGACAGGCACCTTTGTGGTGGTTTTGACGCAGGCGCGGGTTCCTTTCGGGCCTGCAACAGAACTTAAGCCTTCCTAAAAGATTGCGTTCTCATACACGTACGCCCGCATATTGGGGTACAACTCATCGTGAACAATGATGGCCCGCCACGTGTTTGGCGGGCCTTTGGTTATTTGACGAAAGGATTGCAGCTATGAGCGAGAACGATTCCCAGCGTCCCCAGGATGCGGGCCACGCCGGCGAGACTCAGCAGCAGCCGCGCGTGCAGGTGGAGTCGACGCCTGCCGACGGCAACATTCCCTACGTGCAGGCCTACGACACGCAGACTGGCAAGCCGCTGAGCGGCCAACAGGTCGTAAACAAGCACACGGTGGTCAAGACCAAGACCAAAAAGCTGCCGATCTTTATTACGGCGCTCGCTGGTTGTGCGTGCGGCGCCCTGCTGGTCATCGCGCTCATTATGAGCGGCACGCTCGATATCGGCGGTGGCAGGAACGCCGTGACGGCGGGTGCCTCGGGTTCATCGACGCAAAAGATCACCATCGACTCCGAGGACACCACGCTGGCCGAGGCCGTTTCTGCCAAGGCGTTGCCCTCCGTCGTTTCCATCACCGCCACTTCGAGCGGTAGCCAGAATGGCTCGCTTTCGCAGTCTGCTGATGAGTCGGATAGCTCGGGCAGCGTCGGTTCGGGCGTCGTGCTCGATACCGAGGGCCACATCCTCACCAACAACCACGTGGTCGATGGTTACGACCAGTACGTGGTGACCATGGACGACGGCACCACCTATGAGGCCGAGTTCGTGGGCAACGACGCCTCGAGCGACCTGGCCGTCATCAAGCTCAAGGACGCCGACGCTTCCAAGCTCACGCCGATCGAGATGGGTGATTCCTCCAAGCTCAACGTGGGCGAGTGGGTCATGGCAATCGGTTCGCCGTTCGGTAACGAACAGTCTGTCTCTACGGGCATTGTGTCGGCGCTGTATCGCTCCACGGCCATGAGCTCTACCAGCGGTAACACCATCTATGCCAACATGATTCAGACCGATGCCGCCATCAACCCAGGCAACTCCGGCGGCGCGCTCGTCAATGACAACGGCGAGCTCGTGGGCATCAACTCGCTCATCGAGAGCTACTCGGGCTCCAGCTCAGGCGTGGGCTTTGCTATTCCCGTTAACTACGCCAAGAACATTGCCGACCAGATTATCGACGGCAAGACGCCGGTGCATCCGTACATGGGCGCTACGCTTTCGAGCGTCAATGCGCTCAACGCCCGCACCAACAAGCTGAGCACCGATAGCGGCGCGTATGTGGCGAGCGTCGTCGAGGACGGTCCTGCTGCCAAGGCCGGCATTCAGGAGGGCGACGTCATCACCAAGCTGGGCGACGACGAAATCACGAGCGCCGATGGCCTGATCATCGCGCTGCGCAGCCACGAGGTGGGCGAGAAGGTCGAGATCTCGCTTATGCGCGGCAAGGAAGAGAAGAAGGTCACCGTCGAGCTGGGTTCCGATGAAGAGCTGCAGAACCAGCAGCAGGACGACAGTTCGACCGACACCGGCAATGGCGGTATTACCGACGAGCAGCTGCGCCAGTACCTGGAGGAGCTGTTAGGCCAGCAGGGCCAGGGTCAAGGCTACGGCCAGGGCTACTAGCGAGCCGTTTCGCATATGCCGAAGCCAGAGGGGCTGTCCCGCCAAGTGTGGGACAGCCCCTCTTTTCTTGTTGATCCGTTGGGGACGGAGGAAAACGGATCACTTGGGGCTGACAAGAGGCCTGGTTCGTAATGGTCTGGACAGTTAGTTCAGATACGTATAAATCTGGGGCAGCTTGGGATGCGTTTTGAGCAATTTTTTGATTGAGATGGGGCTTGAATGGGTGCTTGGGAGGGCGAGCGGGACGTTTACATGGTTTCGAGGAGCTCAAATTAGTTGAAACAGGGGTGTTCGTGCCTGATCCAGCTCTAGGATTTATACGTATCTGAACTAACTGTCCGCCCCGGTCCGGCCGCTGCCGATTCGGTGCGGTTCGAGACCGCTATTCGGCCTCATTGCGACCGGTGGTACTCTAGTATCCGTTTGAAATCGAGCGAAGGAGTGCCGCTATGGAGCAATCGAGCCTGTTTGGTGACGGCGTGGACATCGATACCGAAACGCCCGCGAGCGCGGATGCCACCGCACCGGTCGACGCCCGTGCCCAGGCGGCAGCGCGTGCGGCCGAGCTGCGCCACGAGCTCGACTACCACGCCTATCGCTACTACATGCTCGACGCACCCGAGATCACGGACGCCGCCTTCGACAAAATGCTCGTTGAGCTGCAGGAAATCGAGGCGGCCTATCCCGATCTGGTGACGCCCGACAGCTATACCCAGCGCGTGGGCGGCTACGTGAGCGAGCAGTTTACGCCGGTCACGCACATGGCACGCATGTATTCCATGGACGATGCCATGGATCTGGACGAACTCGACGCATGGCTCCAGCGCACCGAGGATGCGCTCGGCGCCGGCAGCGTCACCTATACCTGTGAGCTTAAGATTGACGGCCTGGGCGTGGCCCTTACCTACCAAAACGGCACCTTCGTACGTGCGGCCACACGTGGCGATGGCACAACGGGCGAGGACGTGTCGCTCAATGTCCGCACCATCAAGGATGTGCCCATGCACCTGTCCGAGCCGGCGCTCGCCCACATGGGTGCCGACCGCGAGCGTACCATCGAAGTACGCGGCGAGGTCTATATGCCCAAGGGCAGCTTTGTTCGTCTGAACGACGAGGCCGATGCCGAGGGTCGCGACCCCTTCGCTAACCCGCGCAACGCTGCCGCCGGTAGCCTGCGTCAGAAGGATCCCAAGGTCACGGCGCGCCGCGACCTCGCCACCTTTATCTATGCCATCGCCGATACCGACCCGCTGCACGTCCACAGCCAGCGCGAGTTCCTCGATTGGCTGCGCAGCGCCGGCTTTAGCGTCAACCCCAACGTGGCACGCTGCGCCACGCCGGCCGAGGTTCACGAGTTCTGTGCCCAGGCGCTCGAGCATCGCGGTGATCTGGATTATGACATCGACGGCGTAGTCGTAAAGGTTGACAGCTTCCAGCAGCAACTCGACCTGGGCTTTACTGCCCGCGCACCGCGCTGGGCCATTGCCTTTAAGTTCCCGCCCGAGGAAAAGCAGACCGTCCTGCGCGAAATCCGCATCCAGGTGGGCCGCACCGGTGTGCTCACGCCGGTCGCCGAGTTCGACCCAGTGACGGTTGCCGGCTCCACCATCGCGCGCGCCACGCTGCACAATATCGACGAGATCCGTCGCAAAAACGTGCGCGAGGGCGACACCATCATCGTGCACAAGGCGGGTGACGTGATCCCCGAGGTCGTGGGGCCGGTGCTCGACAAGCGCCCGGCCGATTCGGTCGACTGGCACATGCCCGAGGTCTGCCCCGTGTGCGGCAGCCCCGTGGTCCACGAGGACGGCGAGGTTGCCTACCGCTGCGTGTCCATCGACTGCCCCGCGCAGCTCAAGGAGCGCCTGCTCCATTGGGTGAGTCGCGGCTGCATGGACGTCGACGGCCTGGGCGACGAGATCGTCGACAAGATGATTGCCGCCGGCCTGATCCACGATGTCGCGGACTTCTACCAGCTCACGGTCGACGACATCGCAGGCCTGGACACGGGGCGCACCTATGCCAGCTCCAACAGCAAAAAGGGCGTCAAGAAGGGCGACCCCATTCCGGTAGGCCTCAAGACGGCCGAGAAAATCATCGCCGAGCTCAACAAGTCCAAGAGCCAGCCGCTCGGTCGCGTGCTGTTTGCCCTGGGTATCCGCCACGTGGGCAAGAGCGTGGGCGAGGTCATCGCCGAGCGATTCCTGTCGATTGACAAACTTATCTTGGCGAGCGAAGAGGATATTGCCGAGTGCGAGGGCATCGGTCCCAAGATTGCGGCGAGCGTCAAACAATTCCTGGCCGTGCCCGAGAACCTTGCCGTGCTGGAACGTCTGCGCCAAGCGGGCCTGTCGCTCGAAGTCGACCTGGGCGCTGCACACGCGCAAGCCGCAGCCGACGCTGGCGTGGCGGGCGAGCTCGCCGACGCACAACCACTCGCGGGCCTGACCTTCGTGCTTACCGGCACGCTTGTCAATCGCACGCGCGACGAGGCGGGCGCGGCGCTCAAGGTGCTTGGCGCCAAGGTTTCGGGCAGCGTGTCAAAGAAGACGAGCTATCTGGTCGCCGGCCCCAAAGCGGGCTCAAAGCTCACCAAGGCCGAGCAGCTGGGTGTGCCCGTGTTGGATGAGGCGGCACTTGAACAGATTTTGGCGACGGGTAGGGTCCCGGAGGCATAATGATTTGTTGAGGAACTGCGCAGAGGCTCAGTTCCTCAACATCTCCTTATAGTGTTTGCCTGTTCAATTTCGATATCGTTTCCCTCGTATGATCCAGATGCGTCTACCGACTCAAAGCGTGAGTAGGAAACTCTTGTCCCAACTTTGATTTGGGAAAGCTTGTCTTTGATTCGGCCAGATGAGGGGAATGTAATCCGGGTTTGCTTTCCAGCGTCGGTGTAGCGGGGACTGTTGTCTGTTTGGATTACGAGTTCCGTTCCCTCAATAGAATGAACGCTGCCGGCTCCAAAGACAAGGTAATCATCTCCTCCGCTATAGCGGGCTCTATCTGTGCATGAAGAAACGGATGCAAACATAGCGAAAATCACCAATATCGTAACCAGGGCAAAGGCCGTGGTGCCATAGCATTTTGATGGTGCCATCCGGTCTACCAAAAGACTGTTCCGTTCAATTTGACCATATTGGGCGTTGCATAGTTAATCGCTCGGGGATAAGTGTTCCATCCGTCGAATACTTCGAGCCACTGCAGTTCGATGCCAGAGCTTCCATTATGCCCAGTAAAATAGCCAGTTACCGTGACTGTATGACCTGATAGCTCGACGGATCCTTCACTGTTTCGGCTGTTGATCCACATATGATACAAGCCGATATTCCCTTGATCGATAGTTGCTCTGTACTGAGCGAATTGAGGCTGATAACCGAAAAATTGAGTATTAAGTGCTCTACCCTTTTGAGCGGCAAGACTTTTAAACGGAACAATTCCATCTGGGATGATCGTGCTTCCGTACTCGACGCCCTGATCATTGGTCTTATACGTTGTTGTGCCAGTGACGTTCCATATTTCTTTATAATAATCGGGATTAAATTGATTAGCGTTTGAACTGGTGAGACCGTAATGCATTGATACAGCGTACAAGGCAGAAACGACGCATGCATACTTATTAGTGCGGGCTTCAACTAATGATTCCGAGACTCCTCGGAACGGTATTCCGTTTAAATCGTCTATTTGGAAATGCAACATCAAGTCATCTTCATTGATAATGACTGCATCCCATGAAGTTGGGTTATTGCTTTGAGGTGCTATACCCTTTTCGGTGACAATTGGGACAGACCGTATATTGTTATAGTTGGTTACACAGTCTCTAGTTCCTGGCACCAAAGTTCCATATTCAATATCGTTGTACGAAATTAGTACGGTTGGGTTTGTGGCCTGTTGGCCGGAATAAGTTGAAATGGCGTTTGATAGAGAAGCTGAAATCGGAAGAATGGTATCGCCGAGGGTTATCTCCTTCAGAAGCCCAGGATATGATGCGTCAAGTATTAAATAACCGTAAGGGCTTCCTTCCCTTGTGACACTGATTTCATAGCCACAGATAAGGCCGATTTGTTGGCATACGGGAACGATTTGCTCGATCTCTAAGTTCGCGGATCCGTCGACGATGGGCAACAGGGAAAGCGCGTAGTCTTGTGCTAGGTCTGATGTAAAAGCGACGGATGAGTTTGAGTCGGCAGCGAATACTCTTGTTGGGCGTGACGCGGATAAGCCGATGATCGAGGCTAGGCCGAGAAGAAACGAGCGACGTGATTGAACTCTGGGCATAATGTCTCCTGCCTATGGGGGGCAATATGCTGTCATTTTATTTGCTACATAATACAATCTAATTCGGATTAAGGTAAATGGATGGAATTGCTCGATAAATGGTAGTGATTAGCGGACCGGTATCGCGATCCTCGTCACATACGCCCCCGGGTCGTCGCTGATGATGTCGTCGATCAGGGCGATCTCGCGCGAGGGACCGGCGGGTGTCAGGTTGCGCTCGCGCATATAGCTGAGCAGCTGCTCATAGCGTGGGGTTGCTTGCCCGTGCGTGCCGCGAAAGCTAATGGTCAGGCAGCGCGCGGCGGGTCGCGTCTCGAGGTCGCCCACGTAATCATCGGTGTCATCGAGCAGCAAAAAGACCTCGTCGTAGCCATCAAAGTCGCCGGCGGCGAGGCGCTCGGCGCTAATCCCAACGCCCAAGTTGCCCAGAAAGACAAAGGTCTCGTGCTGGCCCTTCTGCAGCTGACGAATCTGCCACTCCAGCGCATAGGCGTCGGTAGGCTTGACGCGTTCGCGCAATACGGCGCAGCGAAGCTCGGGCGCATCGATTGCGCAAATGGTATCGAGCTCGGTGTTCAGGGCATTGTGAAGCAGGGCAAGCCGGTTGTCGATCTTGCGCGACACGCGCTCCAGCTCGCGGCGCTTGCGCTCGATGAGCTCCTGCTGCTGAGCCAGCTGCCGCTGCATAAGGTTCACGTCGCGCGTGGTCACAAACTCACGGATTAGCGCGAGCGGCAAGTCGAGAACACGCAGGTGGCTGATGGTGTTGAGAGTGGAGAGCTGCCGCGATCCGTAGTAGCGGTACCCACTCGCCGGATCGATGTGTGCCGGGTCCAGCAAGCCCATCTGCTCGTAATGGCGCAACGTGCCCACGCTTAGGTTAAACAAGCGCGCCACCTCGCCAATGCGGAGCAGACCCTCGGTATGTTCAGTTGGCGAGTCGGTCATGGCGCCGCTCCTTTCAATGGACGGGGAAGGGGCGCCGAGGTCGTACGACGCAAACGATCCTCTACGCCATCAGCTTGTCAAAAGCTCCGCGGCGGTTGAGTACGGTAAATGCCATCACGCAAATGACTGCCGACAAAATCGATCCGCACGGCGAGGCGATGCCCATGGGAAACAGCGTGTTGGAATAGGCGTTCGACAGCAGCCACGCGCCCGGCACGCGAATGAGCGCCACGGCCAGCACGTTGTGCGCAAAGCCGATGTAGCTCTTGCCGTACGCAGCGAAAAAGCCGCTAAAGCAAATGTGGATGCCGGCAAAGATTGCGTCGAAAATGTAGCTGCGCATATAGCCGGTACCGGCCGCGACCACTGCAGCGTCCTTGGCAAAAAAGCCGATAAACGCCGGCGCCACCAGCCACATCAGCGCTGTGATCAGGCAGCCATACACTACCGAGATCGTCATGGCATCTTTGAGTACCTGACGTGCACGATCGCCCTTGCCTGCGCCGGCGTTTTGCGCCGTGAGTGCGCTGACGGTGGCGCCCATGGAGCTCGGCACAATGAACAAGAAGCTGATCATCTTCTCGACCAGGCCCACGGCGGCGGCGTCGACGAGTCCTCGGTGGTTGGCGATGACGGTGATAAACATAAACGCCACCTGGATGCAGCCGTCCTGCACGGCCACGGGCACGCCGATCTTAAGAATGCTGCCGAGCACCTCGGGCTGGGGGCGCAGGTCGCTGCGCTTAACGTGGATGTTCGTGCGGCGGCTCTTGAGCCACACGAGCGCGAGGGCAACGCTGGCCGTCTGGGCGGTCACCGTGCCGAGCGCCGCGCCCACGGGGCCGAGCCCCATGTGGCCGATAAACAGAAAATCGAGCGCGATATTAATGATGCATGCCACGCCAATCACGTACATGGGCGAGCGCGAATCGCCCAGGCCGCGAAAGATGGCCGAAAGAATGTTGTACGCGGCGATAAAGGGAATGCCGACAAAGCAGATGCGCAGGTAGGCGGCGGTTCCTTCGACTGCCTCGGCCGGCGTGCCAATGAGTGCCACGATCTGCGGGCACAGCGCGAGCAGGACAGCGGCCAGCACCACCGAGACACCCATAAAGAGCGTAATGGTGTTGCCGATGGCGGCCTCGGCGCGGTCGAAGCGGCGCGAGCCCACGGCGTGGCCGACGATCACCGTCGTTCCCATGGCCAGGCCCACGAGCGTCACGGTAATGATATAGAGCGTCTGCGCGCCATTGCCCACGGCGGTGATGCCGGCGGCGCCGCTAAACTGCCCCATCATGTACAGGTCGGCCATGCCGTAGAGCATCTGCAAAAAGTACGAGAGCATATAGGGCAGGGCAAAGACCGCGATGGTCTTAAGGACATTGCCGCGTGTGAGGTCGTGTTCCATGGGCGGGGCTTTCTGGCTTGGTTCGTTTAGCTACCAGTGTAGTGAAAACCCTACAACGATTGTAGAGTCAAGCTTTGTGTTGACGCCGGAGCGAAAAAAGTCTCGCGCACCATTATTCCGAGTGAATATGGACACACATCACGAGAACTCGCCGCCGGCGCTAACCTTGCAGAAAACGATTTCGGAATACTTGACACCATTATTCGGCGCGCAATAATACGTGCGTTTGCGAACAACGTTTGATGGGGGTTGAACCTGCGTGCGCAATCTCAAAATACTGTTTTCCTATCTAGGGGCATACCGTCGCGACGCCATCCTCGGCGTGTTCTTTGTGTCGGTCGAGACGGTGCTCGAGCTGTTTATCCCGGTCATCATGGCCAACATCATCGATGTGGGCGTGCCTGCGGGTGATATCAACTACATGCTGCTGCAGGGCGCGTACATGTTGGTGTGCGCCGCGCTTTCGCTGGTACTGGGCTTGGGTTATGCCCGCACGTCCGCCCGCGTTGCCTCGGGCCTAGGCGCCAACCTGCGCGAGGCCGAGTACAAAAAGATTCAGACGCTCGCTTTTGGTAACCTGGACAACTACGACGCCAGCTCGCTCGTCACCCGCATGACCACGGACATCACCGTTATCCAAAATGCTGTGGGCAACGGCTTTCGCCCTATGGTGCGCGGCCCGGTGACGCTTATCGTCGGCCTTATCTACGCGCTGATGCTGTCGCGCCCGCTCGCCACCGTCTTTGCGATCATCTTGCCCGTGCTGGCAATCGTACTGGGCGTCATCACCTATCGCGTCAGTCCGCTCTACCGCCAACTCCAGACCTCGATGGACCACCTCAACGGCGTGGTACAGGAAGACCTCACCGCCGTGCGTGCCGTCAAGGCCTACGTTCGTACCGAGCACGAGGAGGCCAAGTTCGACGCAGTCAATACCGAGCTTGCGCGCACTGCGACAAAGACCTTTGGCAGCGCGGTGCTCAACCTGCCGGTGTTTCAGCTGTCGATGTACGTGGCTGCGCTCTCCATCCTGTGGATTGGCGGCCGCATGATTCTCGCCGGCAAGCTGGGCGTGGGCTCGCTCACGGGCTTTATGAGCTACGTGCTGCTGATCATGAATTCGCTCATGATGATTTCTAACGTGTTTTTGCTGCTCACGCGCGCTCTTACGAGTGTGGGCCGTATCGCCGAGGTGCTCGATGAGGAACCCTTTATCGCCAACCCCGCGGGAGACCTCGCGATTGCGGCACCAGCGGACGGCAGTATCGAGTTTCGCGACGTTTCCTTTAAATACCGCGCGGATGCAGACGAGGATGTGCTCGAGCATATCGACCTTCGCATCGAGAGCGGCTCGACGGTGGGCATCCTCGGCGGTACGGGATCGGGCAAGAGCTCGCTTGTGCAGCTGATTGCGCGCCTGTACGACGCCACCGAAGGCGCCGTGCTTGTGGGCGGACGCGACGTGCGCGACTACGACCTCGCGACTCTACGCGACGCTGTGGGCATTGTGCTGCAAAAGAATGTGCTGTTTACGGGTACCGTGCGCGAGAACCTGCAGTGGGGCAATCCGCAGGCGTCGGACGATGAACTCCTCGCGGCTTGCCGCGCGGCGTGCGTGGACGAGTTCCTTGATCGCATCGGCGGGCTGGACGGCGAGTTGGGCCAAGGCGGCGCTGGTGTCTCGGGTGGCCAGAAGCAACGCCTGTGCATCGCGCGCACGCTGCTCAAGCATCCGCGCGTGCTCATTTTTGATGACTCCACCAGCGCGGTCGATATGGCGACCGACGCAAAGATTCGCGAGCACATCGCTCGGATTCCCGATGCGACCGTGCTCATCATCGCCCAGCGCATCGCGAGTGTCATGGATGCCGATCGCATTGTGGTATTGGACGACGGTCGTGTCCACGGCGTGGGCACGCACGAGGAACTGCTGGCGGGAGACAACATCTACCAGGAGATTTACGCCTCGCAGATGGAGTTTGCGGGGAACGCGGACGCCGGCGATGGCAACGACGGTGGCTGCGCGAATGATCCATTTTCCTCTGTCGCATGCGGATCACCCTTGGAAGGGGGTGAGCGCCATGCCTAAGACCGCAGCCCAAGCACGCCCGGCCGACCTCAAGCGCACTGTGCGTCGCTTGCTCTCCTACATGGGGCATGCCAAGTTCTCGTTGCTCGCGGTGGGCGTGCTCGCCTCCGTCGCCGCCATCGCGAGCCTCGCCGGCACCTACATGGTGCGTCCCATCGTTAACGGTTTGGCCACGGGCGGGGAGGAACTGCTTGCCAAGCAGGTTATCCTGACGGCGATCATCTACGCCGCGGGCGTGCTCTCGGCCCTGGGTTACTCGCAGATTATGGTGCGCGCGGCCCAGCGCGTGGTGTCCGATATTCGCCGCGACTTGTTCGCGCACATCCAGACGCTGCCGCTCAGTTACTTTGACAGTACGCGCTCGGGCGACATCATGAGCTTTTTCACCAACGACGTCGACACGGTCTCCGAGGCACTCAACAACAGCTTTGCCAACGTGATTCAGGCGACCATTCAGGTGATCGGCACCACAGCCATGCTCATCATTCTTAACTGGCAGCTCACGATTATCACGCTCGCGTGCGATGTTGCCATTGTGCTGTACGCGCGCTACTCGGGTGCCCGCTCCAAGCGCTTTTTTGCCGCCCAGCAGGCATCGCTTGGCGACTTGGACGGATACGTCGAGGAGATGGTCTCGGGCCAAAAGGTCATCAAGGTCTTTAACCGCGAGGCAGCGAATGTCGCCGGCTTCACCTGCCGCAACGACGAGCTTCGCCGCACCGGCACCGCCGCCGTGAGCTATGCCAACTCCATGGTGCCCATGACCGTCGTGATTGGCTACGTCAATTATGCCATCGTCGCCGTGGCGGGCGGCATGCTCTGCATCAAGGGGCTCGCCGACGTGGGCGCGCTCGCGAGCTACCTGGTCTTTGTGCGCCAGGCGGCCATGCCCATCAACCAGTTTACGCAGCTTGGCAACTTCTTGCTCAACGCGTTGGCCGGTGCCGAGCGCCTGTTTGTGGCTATGGACCTTAAGCCCGAGGTGGACGAGGGCCGCGTGGAGCTGGTGCAGACGGGCGACGCCGCGTGGGCGTGGAAGATCCCCGAGGGTCAGGGCGTGGGCGCGTACGGGCACTTGCATGACGTGGCTGCCGTTGATGAGTCGGGCCGCGCGTTGGCCGCCGACGGTACCGAGCTCACGTGCGGCCTGGTGCCGCTTGCCGGCGACGTGCGCTTCCATGCTGTGGGCTTTTCCTACGTGCCGGGTACGCGCGTGCTCACGGACCTCAACTTGTTTGCCAAGCCGGGGCAAAAGATCGCCTTTGTGGGCTCGACGGGCGCCGGAAAGACGACCATCACCAACCTCATCAACCGCTTCTACGAGGTCGATGACGGCGAGATCACGTACGACGGCATCGACGTCAAGCACATTGCCAAGGCCAGCCTGCGCGGGTCGCTCGGCATTGTGCTGCAGGATACGCACCTGTTTAGCGGCACCATTGCGCAGAACATCCGCTTTGGCAAGCTCGACGCGACCGACGAGGAAGTGCGCGCCGCCGCCGAGGCCGCCTGCGCCGACTCGTTTATCCGCCGCTTGCCACAAGGCTACGACACGCCGGTTACGGCCGATGGCGCCAACCTGTCGCAGGGCCAACGCCAGCTGCTCGCCATCGCACGTGTGGCCGTGGCCGATCCGCCGGTGCTCATCCTGGACGAGGCCACGAGTTCCATCGACACGCGCACCGAAAAGCTCATCGAGCGCGGCATGGACCGCATCATGCGCGGTCGCACCACGTTTATGATCGCGCACCGCCTGTCCACCGTCCGCGACGCCGACGCGATCATGGTCCTCGAGCACGGCCGCATCATCGAACGCGGCACCCACGAGGAGCTCCTGACCCAGCACGGCGAGTACTGGCAGCTGGCACACGGCCTAAAGGAGCTGGATTAACCCGTTCGGGCACGGTGCTTTGGCTCTCCATGCTCCTCACCCCGCCTCAAACCGTCCCAACATTCGACGTTTTTTGCCAATATCGGGAAAAGCATCGAATGTTGGAACGGTTTTTCTGTCATCCGATCGGGTGGAATCGCTAACTTGCATGCGAAGGTGTTCGAATCCGCGGGCAGGGGAATAAGGTTGGTTATCCGACTCCATTGGAGGGCCCATGGATCTGCCGATCGTCCTGTCCCATAAGACCGCCTGGCTGTACCACAACGTGGCGCGCCCGTCCGAGTCGCTCTCGCGAGCAAGCGGCCTATACGATGAGGACTCGATTGCCGACGAGGCGGAGTCGACCGCGGGCCTGCCCAAATTGGGGCTCGATGCCAAGGGGCTGAGAATATCTGCGGCAGCCGAGATTGTTACCGACTACCTGGCCTCACTTGGCATTCCGCATGAGGAGCTCGATCGTATTGACACGCTGGTTAGCTTCGATTTCGAGCGCTCTCGGCCGGCGGGTCTCCGGCGCCATGTGTTTGGGGCGCCCATACCTTCGGATCATCTTATCGAGGTGGCAGAAGGCCTTCTGGTGGTTGATGAGGCCATGTGCTTTGTTCAGGCGGGCTCGTGGATGAGTGAGCCCGAGCAGCTGGAATATGGGTATGAAATCTGCGCCCGATACCATTTGAATCATTTGTCGTCAGGCGATTATATCGAGATGGGGCAGAGGTATACCGTTGCCGACTTGATCGCTTATTGCGATGAGAACCGATCTCGTCAGGGGGCTACACGTGCGGCTGCCGTGCTCAGGCGTGTGCACGATGGCGCGCGGTCGCCCATGGAGACGGCCACCGCAATCATGGTTGTCGCGAAACGTTCCCAGGGAGGGCTCGGGTATACCAGGGTCGAGCTCAACCATCGGGTCGATGTTCCCAACGAATTCAAATATCTCGCTAAGGCCGGGTATTTCGAGATCGATGTATTTGCACCTGCGAGCGGTACGGGGATTGAATACAACGGCTCGGACCATCTCGAGAAACAGCGCAGTGCGTCGGACGCGGAGCGTATGACCGTGCTGAGCGCGCTGGGCTTTAGGATGATCGTCCTCACTGGGACTCAGTTTGCCAACCGGCTGCAATTGCATCGGGCGATGAATGCCATCGCGCTCGCTATGGGGCTCAAGTGCGACCGAAGCGAAGCGTTCCAGAAACGGCAGAATGACCTGCGGGAATTCGTGATTCGGCACTGGAACGGCGGCCTCTAGGGACGTCTAGCTCGTCTTTCGAACTCTGCGAACACCTAAACCGTCCCAACATTCGACGTTTTTTGCCAATATCGGGAAAAGCATCGAATGTTGGGACGGTTTGAATGCCGAGGATGGGCTCTGGAAGCCCTTCTTGCTCGAATGGCCTGTCCTGTCGTACGCGTGTCGGCACGATTCCCGTGTGCGGTACTATATTCCCTGAAGAATAATGGCCTGCGCGAGGGGAGGATTGCGTGGACGAGCGCGTGCAACATGACGGTTTTGGCCGCGATATCAACTACCTGCGCATTGCCGTTACTGACAAGTGCAATTTCCGCTGCATTTACTGCATGCCTGCCGACGGCGTGGCGCCGCGCGCGCATGACGAGCTGCTCAGTGCCGAGGAAATCGCCCGCTTTGTGCGTCTGGTGGCGGGGGAGGGCATTCGCCGCGTGCGCCTGACGGGTGGCGAGCCGCTGGTCAGCCGCCGCATTATTCCGCTCATTCGTGACATTCGTGCGATCCCGCAGGTCGAGGATATCTCGCTCACCACCAACGGTGCCCTGCTGCCCAAGCTGGCGCCGCAGCTTAAAGATGCCGGGCTCGACCGCGTCAACATTTCACTCGACACGCTCGACCCCACGCTCTTTGGAAAGATTACGCGTCTGGGCCGGCTCGAGCAGACCATGACCGGCATCGATGCGGCGCTAACCTGGGGCTTTGAGCCGGTTAAGGTCAACTGTGTGGTGGTCCGCCGCCTCAACCAGGACGTGGCAGCCCTCGCGCGCCTGACCGTTGATCGCCCCATTCACCTGCGCTTTATCGAATACATGCCTATCGGCGACGAGCACACAAGCTCGCATTGCGCCGTGGACCCGCATGCGCCCACGCTCAATCCCGAGCTGTGGGACGCGAGCGACACCGTGCCGAGCGACGAGCTGCGGGCACGCATCAATGCCGGCGCCGCTGCGGTGGGCCTGGGCGAGCTTGAACCGCTCGACATTAACGACACTCCTGCCGGTGCCGGTCCCGCACGATACTGGCGCTTCCCGGACGCGGCGGGTACGGTCGGCTTCATTAGCGCCATGTCCAACCATTTTTGCGCGAGCTGCAACCGTCTGCGCCTGACGGCGGACGGCAGCGTGCGCCCCTGCCTGTTCAGCGATGCCGAGTATTCGGTTCGCGAGGCGCTGCGCCGTGGTGATGATATGCAGGTGCTTTCGATTTGGCGCGATGCCGTGGCCCACAAACCGCAGGAACACGCGATAATTGAGGGCACGCAACGATTTATGTCCCAAATCGGAGGATGATCATATGGCCAAGAGCAGGTACGTCGATGCCACCAAGGCCGCTCGCAGGGCCGCGATGTCAGCCCACAAAGCTGCGGCAGCCAGCAAAGATGCCACGTCCAAGCAGAGCACAACGACACCTGCCGACGCTGCTGCCGAGCCCGCCCGTGACGCCCGCCGCGACGAGCTGACGCACGTGGACGCCAAGGGCGAGGTGCGCATGGTCGACGTGTCCGACAAGGCCGAGACGCACCGTATCGCCGTCGCCGAGGGCACGATTCTCATGCATCCCGAGACGCAGGCCATGGTGCTGCAGGACCGCGCCAAGAAGGGCGATGTGCTCGCCTGCGCGCGCGTCGCGGGCATCATGGCCATCAAGCGCACGAGCGACATCATCCCCATGTGCCATCCGCTGCTTATCACCAAAAGCAAGTGCGATATCGAGCCCATCGCTCCGGCGGGAACGCCGGCCGACGAGACGCCCGAGGGCTGGGCGCCGGCGCGTCCGGACGGGCAGGTCGGCTTTCACGTACTGGTCACGGCAGGTGTGACGGGCAAGACCGGCATTGAGATGGAGACACTGACCGGTGCGAGTGCCGCATGCCTGACCATCTACGACATGTGCAAGGCCGTTGATCGTGGTATGGAGATCGTCGATGTGCGCCTGCTGCACAAGGAGGGCGGACGCTCGGGCGTATGGGACCGTGCAGAGCGCCAGGCCGCTGCTGCCGAAGCCGCCGCTGCCGATGGTGCCGCGCCCGCGAGCGCATCCGCCCCGGCCGTGCCCGCAGCTCCCACCCCGGCTGCCCCAGCAATCGCGTTTATCGGCTACCAGAACTCGGGCAAGACCACGCTCGTCGAGAAGGTCATCGCCGAGCTTACCCGCCGTGGCTTGCGCGTGGGTTCGCTCAAGCATCATGGACATCACGGCTTCGATATCGACGTGCCTGCCAAGGATACCTGGCGCCATCACCAGGCAGGATCCAAACACGTGGGCCTCATTTGCGCCACGCGCTGGGCGGAGTACGCCGACACGCGCGAGGAGGACGAGATGCCCGCCCGCGAGCTGCTGTCACGCTACAGCGACGTCGACGTGGTGATCATCGAGGGCTACAAGACCGAGGGTTTTGACAATATCGTGGTTGCGCGCTCCGGTGTCGATCGCCTGCGCGGCAAGAGCTCGCTCGATCTGGTCGACGGCCGCACACTGGCCCTAGCTTGCAACGAGGCCCTGGCACGCCAGGCCTTCGACGCCGGCTTTGCGACTCGAGCTATCAACATCAACGACGCCCGAGCCATCTGCGATTTGATTCAAGACTATCTCGCCTAAAACCTGCCAAAAAGGGACAGGTTTATTTTGGCAGGTTTTATCTGGGCAAACATCAATTCCACCACAAAGGGGCCAGACACCTTTGTGGTGGTTTTTGCTTTGGTAGATCTTTGGGACATGCCTTAAAATCTACCAAGTAGTTCGTGCTGGCAAAAACGGAGAGAAGAGTCCCGATGCGTCCTTAACGTTGCATATGGAAAGATTGAGTCGATGGTCGGCGGTCAATGCCCGCGGCCCGTATTCGTATGCAACAAGGAGCGCCCATGTCCCTATCTCTAATCTCAAAATCTCACTCGTCGTTGTCTGCTCAGGCTAAGCGCCTGGTGGCAATGCGGTTTCTCATCTACACCGGCTTCCAAACCAGCTACTTTATCGGCGTTATCGGAACGCTCACCTATGCGGACGGCGCCTCGGTCGTCGCGACATCGCTGGCCGTCCTCTTTATGAACGTCTTCGTGATCCTGGGGTCCTTTGCGGGCGGTGCAGCGCTCGACGCCTGGGGCCCGCGCCGCCATTTCTTGTTGAGCATCGTCGGCACGCTGGCAACGGGCGCGACAATCATCGCCTTTGGCAGCGCGACCGGAACGGTCCTTGCCGGCGCGGTGCTCTTGGGCCTTGTAATGGGGTTCGCCCAGCCCATCGCCACGTCCTACCCGGCCTACCTCACCGAGGACCCCGTCGAGCTCAAAGACATCAACTCTGCCATCACCATGTTCTCTAACGTGAGCATCATCGTCGGCCCCACGCTGGGCGGCTTTGTTGCGGCGGCAGCATCGTCGCGCGCGGTGTTCGTGCTCATGATGCTGTTCACCCTGCTTGCACTCATTGCCGGCTGGGGTTTTAGACCGCAGGCGGGCCACATCGCCGGGCAAGCGAACAACGATTCGGCGGAGGAGGGGGAGCACGCGGGCCAAGCTAATCACTCCAACCCCAGCACGTCCGTCCGCGCCACCTTCGCGACCAGCATCAAGACAGTCTTCACCAACAGCGTCCTCGCCCTGCTCTTCTGTATCATCTTCCTCTCGAACTTTGGCTACGGCGCCTTCGATCCGCTGGAGTCGTTCTTCTATCGCGATGTCTTGCACGTCGGTGTCGAGTGGATGGGCTGGCTATCGTCGGCCTGCGGTGTGGGCGCGGTGTTGGGCGCCGTGGTCGCGCTCCGCATGCCGCCGCGCCTCGTCAGTCTTAAAACGCTGCTCGTGGCGCTTATGTCCGTGGGTCTGGGAAGCCTGCTTTACGTGGGCACGCCGTACGTGGGTGTGGCGCTCATCGGCCAGATCGCCCTGGGCGTGGCCTGGGGCGTCGTCAACCCGCTCCACAACACCATCGTGCAAACGACGGCGCCGCTCGAGCAGCTCGGCCGCGTCAACTCGGTCATGGGCTTTGGTAACATGTTCGCCGGCGTGGCGCCGCTAGCGATCGCCCCGTGGCTGGCGTCGACATTTGGCGTGCAGCAGACACTCGTAGGCGCGGGCCTGGTCGTAACGGCAGTTCCCGCGGCGCTGCTGCTGTTTGGACGCAAGCATTTTGATCGTGCTGCAGAACGGTAAGAAACCGTCACAACATTCGATGAAAATCGCGATTTTGCCGAAAAACGTCGAATGTTGTGATGGATTGTGCTGAGACCCGAACACCACAAGCCGCCACAAAGGGGACAGGCACCTTTGTGGTGGTTTTTGCTCCAACGCGCCCGTGCGCGCCTTGGTATACCATGAACGTCACATCCGCTCGCATCCCACACCGCCGCACAACCCAGAAAGGCCCCCATGGACACCACCTTCAGCCACATCAAAGCCGTGTTCTGCGATATCGACGGCACGCTGCTCACGAGCCAGCACACGGTGTCCCCGCGCACCGTGGCGGCGATCCGCGCCCTGCGCGAGCGCGGCGTGCTCTTTGGCCTGTGCACCGGGCGCGACGCCCAGGCGACCGAGGCCATGTACGAGCTCTGGGGCATCGAAGGCCTGGTGGACGTGATGGTGGGCTGCGGTGGCGCCGAGGTCATCGACCGCGCGCACGACATCAACGAGCTGAGCTATCCGCTGCCAGGCGAGACCATCGCGCGCATCTGCAAGCACATGGCGGACCTTCCGGCAACGCCCGTCTGCCCTCGAGACGGCGTGTTCTACGTGCCCGAGAGCAATGCGTGCGTCGAGCACCTGTCGCGCGTCGACGGCGTGCCCTACCAGGTGGTCGACTTTGCCGAGTTCTTGCGCGAGTCGCAGCCCAAGGTGATGTTTACCATGGCGCCCGAGGTGATGCCGCGGGTCATCGAGCGGGCGTCGACGTTTGCCGATGACACTGTTAAGGCGGCGGCTCTGCAAACCACGCAGCGGCTCTACGAGTTCATGGATCCGCGCGTGTCCAAGACGCGCGGCCTTGTGCGCGTGGCGGAGCTCAACGACATGGAGCTCCAGGACATCTGCGTGTTTGGCGATGCGGACAACGACACCTGCATGGTGGCCGACGCCGGCGTGGGCGTGGCCATGGCAAATGGCAGCGACGCCACCCGTGCCGCCGCCGACTTTGTAACCGCGAGTAACGACAAAGACGGCATCGCGATCTTTATCGAGGAGCACCTGCTGTAGCGCCGGGGGAGAACCACCGCAAAGGGGACAGGCGCCTTTGCGGTGGCTTCAGATGATTTGGGCGAATTGATGCCTAAAATCTGCGCGAAAAATCAAATATGGTTGTCTGAACATTACGCTTCTAACTACCGATGGATTAAAGATATTCCCATCAATTTGGTAGTCTATTCTTCCCGGTAAATGACCTACCGTTCACGGTCGATTTTCGACCGTTCACAGGATGTTTACTCTTGAGCAAAATGTTGTGCAAATAAATAAAATGCTATTAAAAAACTGATAACTAGCTTAATTACCAGTAGAAATAGATATTTCATAGCGAATAAACAAAGGTTAATCCGAGCAAATGTCAAGAGAATTGAGAATTCGCTACAAAACTATCGGTATTTTTGCTTAGATGTTCAAACAATCGTTATAAAATGTACTACAAGCGTGCGTAATTACAGATTGCGCAGATAAGTTTGATAGTGAAAGAGCAAGATCGCGGTCTCTTGGGGAGGAGACATCGATGAAAGCGAATTCAGAAAAAACTAAGCAGAGTAAAAAAGCGACGCGCCGTGTACTGGCAGGCGTTTTGTGCGGAGCCTCCGTGTTGAGCCTGGTATTGTCGCTCGTCATGCCCCCGATCTCGCAGGCCATTGCCAACGATGGTCAGGCGGGTGCAGCCGAGAAAACTGTGGCGGCGGCTGATTCTTCAAGTGAGTCTACTGATGTAGAAAACACCAACAACGGGGATACCGAAAACCAGAATAGTGACGATGTCGAAAACGGCGTGGGCGATCCCCAACCGGAGGAGCAGCCCAAGGACGAGTCGCAGGCAGAAGATAATGAAGCGGTCGACGATGGCACTGTCTCGGTAGCCGAAGAAGCTGCGGAGAACGAAGAAGCAGCCACGGCTATTGCTAATGGCGGTGAATTGCGAGATAAGCTTCAGGGCGTTGGGGGAAATCAAGCTGTTAGCTTTGAGCTTGCAAACGATATCGACTATCCCGGCGAAATCAAACTTGAAAAGAGCGGCAGCAATATAACGCTGGACTTAAGCGGCCATAAAATCACGCATTCGGGCGACAATTCAAATAAGCCGCTCTTCAACATCACCAATAACGCGGCGCTTACAGTTAAAGATTCTAACCAAGGGTCTGATCAAAAGCAGACTTCGGATGGCGGCAATAATGGGCGAGTTGCCTCGATGGACTACGACACCAGCTCTGGCATTCCGACCAAACTCACGTATTACGTGACCGAATCTACGCCGAACGGTACGGGGACAACCGAGACTCTCTATAGGCACGAGGTCAGCATCAACGGTGCCATCGTGGGTACCGCTGCCGGCTCCACGATGAGGCTCATCAACGTTTATGCGGGCGGTACGTTTAATCTTGATAGCGGTGTAATTACCCAACAGTATAATTGCAATGTTGGCAACCTCATCTATGCCGAGAACGGCTCTACTGTCAACATGAGCGGTGGCTATGTGTGTGGCGCTTCTAGCTCGGGTGCGGGCGCGGGCATTAAGGTGTCCAACGATAAAGGTAAGGCCTCGACCCTAAAACTGACCGGTGGCGTAATTGCCGGCAACAGCGCTCCTAGTGGCGGCGGTGTGTATGCTGGAGGTTCCACGGTCACCATAACTGGTGGCGTAATCTCCGGCAACAGCACACTTCCTTCTGGCACTGGTTTCGGCGGCGGCATCATGGCCGAAGGCGGCAGCGTCACTGTTTCCGGTGGCTACATCACTAACAATAAATATGCCAATTTCTGTGGCGAAGATGGTTATGGCGATCATGGCGGCGCTGGACTTGCCGCTAGAAACGGTACTCATGTCACCATTTCGGGCGGCCAGATTACTGGCAACTATTCCGAGGAAGCTGGCGGCGGCGTTTACGTTACCAATATTTTTCAACATGATAGGGCATGGCTCGACATTAAAGGAGGAATTATTGCCTCTAACGTGAGCTACCGATCTGAAGGTGCCGGCATCCGAGTGGGCCAGATGATTGACGCGATGATAAGTGGAGCGTCAAAAGATAGCCCAGTCTACATCACTAATAACCACTGCATGTCTCGCTTTGACTGGGGCGGCGGCGGCATCTTTGTTCAGGGTGATTCGAATGTTGCAGCATCTAATGCTGGCAGGCTCTTTGTGTACAACTCGTACATTAGCGCCAATACAGCTGGCGGCTACGGCGGCGGCGTTGCAGTCTGCCCCACGGGCAAGACGTTGGTAACGAGCACTGAGGGCACGGCAATCTTTGGCAATTCGTCTGCCGGCGAAGAGCATGATGATAATCATTTTAATAAAGAAAATATTTACAACAAGGAGAAAAATACCGGCAATGAAGCTAAACCCCATCTTTCAGGTGGTGGTGGTGAAAAGACTGAAGATAGAGATGCATACGAATCGGAGGTGTTTCGCAAGCACGGTCATGTCGATTTCTTCCTTGCGGCAAAGAAGGGCCATACGGATCCGATTGCGGCAGTAATCGGCAAGATGCTCGGCGGCGGAGATGCCCAGTATTCGGGAAGTAAAGAGCTCAAGGAGCCGATTGATATTCCCGCCAATGGCGGTGTGCAGATTTATCAAAGCATAGGATTGACTTCGGGTGTTCAAGCCGGAAGCGATGAGGCGACGGCTGCGCAGAAAGCTGCGACAACCTTCATCACCGGAAATTATTCCTGGGATCATGGCGGTGGCATCATGTCGAATGGCGATCTGTACTTGGGTCAGCCTGCGGATACGTATGTCTACCCGAGCCTTAAGCTGAAGGCGACCAAGAAGCTAATCGATTCGCAGACTGATAAGAACAAAACGCTCACTGGGAATGAGTTCACCTTTATGGTCTACCGCAAGGATTCGGAAGATCCTTTCGTTAATGGGAAATTCAATCGCGACGCTTGCGCTGAGGTGGGAACTGCAAATAATGATGCAAGCGGCAACATCACGTTTGAACTTGGTGAACAGTTCGCAGCGAGCGGTACGGCTGACAAAATCACATACTACTTGGTCGAAGATACCGGCGAGGACTCCGACATCACATATGACTCTGCTGTGTATGAGATTGTGGCATCGGTTAAGGATACAAAGACCGAGCTCATGACTGTTCCGACAAAAGAAAACCCGAACAGGCAGATACCCCTCAACATCCATAACTACACGATTGAAAACGTCAATGTGACCAAGCGTGAACTCGACAAGTCATCTGGGGCGTGGAGTGTCACAAATTCATGGGACAATGTGCAGAATAGAGATGGCTATTATCCAATTGCCTGTGAAGATAGCTCGGTGACTTTCACTAACGAATACACTCCGTACAACTCGTACGGCTCCTGGACTCCTAAGGCGACTAAGGTCGTTAAGGGTGGCGAGATGAAGGAGTTTACGCTCGAGTTTGCGGATAACGAAGACTTTAATAACGCTGAGACGGTTAATACGAAGGCTGGCGACAAGAAGTCCCAGACCCTGAGCTTCGTCGACAAGATTGAGTACACACTCGATAAGCTAAACAAGCTCGAGTCTGACTCCACCGGCCGTGGTGCAAGCAATACCTTCACCTATTACGTTCGCGAACAGCCGCCGACCGCACCGTTCACGAACTACACGTACGACAAGTCGGTCTACAAGATTACGGTCAAAGCAACTGATCAGTCTGATAAGACGATTAAGTGCGAAGTGTCTTACACCAAGATTTTCAATGCCAAGGGCAAAGAGATTTCCGCTGATAAGCAGCAACCGCTTAAATACGGTGAGGACACCAGCGTTGGCCAAAGCCTTCCCACCTTCACCAACACCTACTCCACCTCTTTGCCCCTTTCTGGTATGTCGGGCGTCACTCTGACGTACCTTGCCGGCGCGGCGGTGCTTTGCGCTGCTGCGGCCTGGATGCACATTCGTCGCAAGGCGAATGCGAAGGGAGGTAAGCGTTGTGAATAAGAAAGTTTGCTCCTTCCCGATCTTGTTTGCGCTGTTTGCCCTCCTGATCGGCACCTGCGCGGTTGTGTTCCCCGCTTCCGCGCAGGCCGCGCCGACCTCGACCGGTTCCATCACGGTGAGCGGCACCGTGGCGAGCAGCTACGACGCCTACCGGATCTTTAGCGCCAACGTCGTCGACGGCGACAGCGACGCCAAGATCGCCACCGACCTCGCCTGGGCAAGCGACGCCGTGCGCGACGCCGCACTGCCTGTGCTGCACAGCGCCGGCACGCCCAATTCCCAGACCACCGCGCAGGAAGCTGCCGAGTGGCTCAACACCGATTCCCACCTTACGAGCGCGCTGAGCGCACAGCTCGCTCGTTCCCTCCAGAGCTCTGGCGCCGTGCCCGTGGCCCTTAACGCGGGCACGACGGCCGAGCTGCCCTGCGGCTACTGGCTCATCGTCGCCGACGACGACGCCATCGCCCAGAACGAAGCCGGCACCGCGCCGATCATGGCGCTGGTGGGCGGCAGCGCCGTCACCGTCAAGCCCAAGGCGGCGACCCCCAAGGTCTCCAAGCACGTGCTGGAGGACAGCACCGCCGCCTGGCAGAAGGCCGCCGACGCCACGGTCGCCGACGACCTGTACTGGCGCCTCTCTGCCACGGTCCCGGCGGGTCTTACCGCCTACGACACCTATACAGTGCGGTTCGTCGACACCATGAGCGCGGGGCTCGACCCCTCCAAGGTCGCCGCGAGCATGCGCGTGTACGTGGCGGCGGGCGCGGACGGCGGCTTTGACGCGGTCCAGACCGGCAAGGACGGGCACGCCGGCACCGAGCCCGCGCAGGGCTGGACCGATATCACGGCCCGGTGCGCCACCAAGGTAGCGGTCGACGGTAAGACCTTCACCGTGCGCACCGGCGACCTGATCGCCGCGCTCGGCGGGGCCGACGCCTTCACCGCGGGCGCCCGCGTGGTCGCCGTGTACAACGCGCCGCTCAACAGCGCGTGCAGCCACGGCATCGCGAAGGGCAACCCCAACGAGGTCTACCTGCGCTACCCGCGCTCTCCCTTTGCCGACCAGTCCGGCGACGCCGGCTTCACCCGCACGCCGAGCGATGACGCGTGCGCCTACACCTGGGATCTCGCGCTCACCAAGCGCGGCAGCGACGGCGACAGGCCGCTTGCCGGGGCGGTCCTGAGCATTGCCGACGACCGCGGTCGCACGCTGGCGGCCGACGGCACGTGGGATGCGGAGGGCAAGGCCACCGTCACCACGGGCGAGGACGGTCGCGTGACCGTCTCGGGCGTGGACTCGGGCAAGCTGGAGGTCCGCGAGCTCAAGGCACCAAAGGGCTACACCGCCTTTGAGGGCACGCGCTCCGTGACGGTCAAGGCCGAGGGCCTGGACGTCGACCAGGTGGCCGCCGCCAAGCCCAAGCTCACCATCACGGCCGAGTCGCCCCTGCGCGCCGACAGCGCGGACGGGTCGACGGGCAGCCTGGAGGCGTCGCTCATCAACACGCCCACCGGCACACCCCCTAGCATTACCGCCGGAGGCTTTATGCCCTCGACTGGCGATATGGCAATGTACGCCGCGGCCGCCGCAGCGGTCGCCGGAGCCGCGCTCATCGTGGTCGCGCTCCTGGTCAAGCGGGGAGGTGGCAGCCATAAAGAGTAGCTGGCAGCCCCACAGAGAGCGGGGCGAGACATAGCGAAGCAGATGCTAAGACACAGACAGATGATGACCGATCGAATGAGTTACAAAGTAGAAAGCAGAGGAAAGAAGATGCACATGAACAAGAACATCGCACGACTGGCAGTAACCGCCGGCCTCACAGCAGCGCTGAGCTTCGGCGGCGTCATGGCCCCGGTGACCATGGCGTTTGCGGCTGAGGGCGGCGCGACCGGCTCGGTGACCATCAAGAACGCAAATCATAACGTTACCGATTTTAAAGGTTACAAGATCTTCGATGCCAATGTGGTAAAGGACGAGAATGGCAAGACGCTTGTGAGCAATATCACATGGGCAAACGAAAAGGTGGAAGCTGCTGTTAAGGGGGTAATTACGGGAATCGAGCCTAGTGCCAATATAGCCACCGCTCAGGATGCTGCTGAATGGATCAAGGGACACGTGATGGGTACCGATGAAGAGTTCCGTGTGGCATCTGAATCTGCTGCATACAAGATTGCAGCTGCCGTGTCTGCGGTGACCGATCTGGACGATTCAAGTGATTACACGACCACTTCGAATGGCGTTGCTAACAACCTTTCACACGGCTACTGGCTCTTTGTGACTGACGCCTCTACCGTCACAGACGTTGAAGCTGCCACTGCCCCCATTTTCACTGTTGTTGGTGATGAAGCGGTCAAAATTAACGAGAAGACCAGCATTCCTACCGTCGACAAGGAGGTTAAAGAGAACGGCACCTGGGGAAACGTGAGCGACTCCCAGATCGGTGAGGAAATCGAATATAGGTTGACTGGCTCTGTCGCCGATAACATCGATACCTTTGCCACATACACATATGAGTTCCATGACCATCTTTCCGTTGGACTGGAGGCTATTCCGAGCTCCGTTGCCGTGACTATTAACGGTCAGCCTGTCCAGCCTACAAATAACTACAGCGTGCAGCTTACGAATACTTTGGATGCTTCCAACAAGGTTACAGGCCATGACCTGGTGATTTCCTTTACCGACCTCAAGGCCGCTGCAAAGGCTTCGAACGTGACCCTGACCAAGAATTCTAAGGTCGTTGTGACCTACAAGGCCAAGCTTACTAGCGATGCTGAATACACGGCTACCGGCAACACCAACGAAGTCACGCTTGTCTACTCCAACGACCCCATGAGTAAAGGCACCGGCACCTCTACGCCGAAGGAAGTCACCGACTACGTTTTCGGCTTGGATATTACCAAGGTTGAGGAAGGCAATAAGGACAAAAAACTCGCTGCTGGCTTTAAGGTCAAAGTCGTTAACAACGGGGACTCTGCCTCTGCTGGCAAATGGCTTAAGGATGACGGGACCCTTGTCGAGACTAAAGAAAAAGCTTCTGAGTTTATGACCGATGCTAAGAGCGGCGAGGTTATTATCCCTGGCCTCGTTAAGGGTACGTATGAGATTGCCGAGACGACCACTCCTTCGGGCTACAACACTATCGCGCCCTTCCAGATTACGGTTACGCCGACCTATGATGAAAACGGCAAATTGTCGACGCTGGCCGTTGGCGAAGACGTCGAAAAGGTCACTCCCGGTACTGCAAATGGTTCGGTCATGTCCATTACCATTGAAAACAAGAAGGGCTCTGGCCTTCCGCTGACCGGCCTTAACGGCGTGACCTTCACTTGGATCGCTGGTGGCGCGGTGCTGTGCATTGGCGTGGCACACCTCATCCGCAGCCGTAAGCAGGCTGAGGAGTCCGAGCAGGAGTAGCGCTCACTCACCCATCCCTTTGGCAGGTGGGATGTGATGGCCATGAGACTTGCGGACACTTTTCTCGTCCATCGACGTTCTTGCTTCGCCATTCTCTTTTCGGGGCAGACTCCGCACTGGAGTTTGCCCCGTTCTTTTTGGACAACACAGGCAGCCTCCACCGTCCGATGCGGACTCATCCGTCATCGTGTTTCTTGACTCGTATGAGGTTCGGTTTAAGGTCCGTAGGCGCACGCGCGGTGCGGACGGTGGAAGGCATTTGCTCCGCGCGTGCAAGATTAGATGCCCGTGGTTCGGAGTCCGGGCATTTAACAACACCGGAAACTGGTCGCCCGCACTCCTAAGTACTTACGCGGGCTACATCGTTTCCTGCAGCTATTGTATCCCGAATCGCTTCACCGATTCGGGCAATTTGAAAACGCAAATACGCCGAAAAATGCAGCTAGGCTCCATTGTCCAAAGGATCGAGTGTATGATTATCGAACAGATGTTTGCAATTATTGCGTTTACCAGCTGTAAGCGCGTGTGCTCGCAGTAAAATGGCTTTGCGACGCATCCCGTGCGCGGGCGGCCGACGACTCGATCGGAGGTCACCATATGCTGAAATTCCTTAACGCGCTCGCCGCCCCCGCGGCGGTGGGCACGTTCGTCATCGCGTTTCTTGACTCGTATGAAGTTCGGTTTAAGGTCCGTAGGCGCACGCGCGGTGCGGACGGTAGAAGGCATTTGCGCCGCAACAAGCGCAAATAAGAATGCCCGGGGGTCGGATCCCGGGCATTTAACAAAAGCTGAAAACTAGGCCGCCCGCGCTCCCAAACATTTACGCGGGGTGCGTCATTTTCTATTGATATTGTATCCCGAATCGCCCAGCCGATCCGGGATATTTTGAAAACTCAAATGCTGGCCTATGCATGACCTTGATTATCAACTTCATCCGAACACCTCCCACATTCATCCGCACATGTACGGATGAATGTGGGAACCCGATACCCTGAGGGCCGGACCGGCCGGCCCCGGAAGATCGGAGGACGGCATGTCCGGAAAGAGGAAGAAGGGTTCCGCGAAAGCGGCCCCGAGGGCCTACGGAAGGCTCACGAGGCACGAGCGGGACACGGTCCAGAGGATGCTGGAGCGCAGGGCCTCGTGCAGGGAGATCGCGAGGGAGCTGGGCAGGTCGCCCTCGACGGTGAGCGCCGAGGTTGCGTCGCACAGGTTCGTGACGGCGCCGAAGCCCAGGCGCGGCGAGCGCGTGGGCGCCGACACCGACCTGTCGTCGGCCTGCCCGCGCCTGGCGGCGTGGCCGCGCTGCTGCAATGGGTGCGGCCGCTACCGCGCGATGGGCTGCAAGCGCCGCCCGCACGTCTTCTACGAGGCCCGCGCCGCGCAGCTGTGCGCCGACTCGGTGCTCGTCTCGTCCAGGCGCGGGATCGACGCCGACGAGCCGGCCGCGGCGGCCAGGCTGGAGGCCATCAGGGACTGCCTGCGCCGGGGGCTCTCGCCCGAGCAGATGGCCGCATGCAACGGAGGGCCGGTGGACCTGTCGCCGTCGACCATTTACCGCTGGGTCGCGGCGGGCTACGACGGCATGACCAACATGGAGCTCAGGCGCAAGGTCGGCTACAGGCCGAGGAGGCGCGCCGCCGTCCGGGCGGCCACGCGCCACTCCGCCCGCAGGTCATACGCCGCGTTCCTCGCCCTCGGGGAGGACGCGTGCGCCGCGGCCTGGGAGATGGACACCGTCGAGGGCGCCCGGGAGGACTCGGCCTGCCTGCTCACGCTGCTCCACCGCCCCAGCAGGCTCCAGCTGGCGCTCCTGCTCGGGGAGAAGACCTCCGGGTGCGTCGCGGCCGCCCTGGAGGGCGTCCGGGCGGTCCTCGGCGCAGACGGGACGCGCCGCGTGTTCCGCGCCGTGCTCACCGACAACGGCGCCGAGTTCTCCGACGAGGGCGCGATCGCCGCGCTCCTCGGCGAGGGGCCCGGCGAGACGAGGCTGTTCTACTGCGACCCCAGGCGGAGCGACCAGAAGGGCGCCTGCGAGCGCAACCACGTCGAGATAAGGAAGCTGCTGCCCAAGGGCGCCGGCCTCAGGTTCGACCGGCTCTCCCCGGCCGACCTGGCGCTCGCCATGTCGCACGTGAACTCCGAGCCCCGCGGCGCGCTCGGCTTCTCGACGCCCGCGCGCGCCTTCAGGGCGATGCTCGGGGACGATGTGGCGGCGCTGCTTGACGCCTACGGCGTGGAGGATGTGCCTCTGGCCGAGCTCGACCTGACGCCGGGACTCATCGAGAGGGCGCGCGCCGAGAGGGGCGATGCCCCGCTGGCCTAGCCTAGAAGGAAAAACGGAATAGACGGACCGACCGTCCGGCTGAGTCTGGGAAGAGATGCCGGGCGGCGGGCGGAGCATGGCCACCGGACCCATCGAAACACATCTCCACCGTTCCTTCAACTGGGAAAACGGCGCCCCCGGACCCCAGGAGGGGCCGCGGGGGCGTTCGGCTAACTGCGGGAGCGAGCCATCAGCTCAATGTGTTCGGTTGAGATCAGAAATCAACCGGCCTATGCATGAGAGGAACCTCGTTAATTCCGAAAATTATGTATAATTCCAATATGAAATGGAATCAAACGAAAACGATGGAAATGAACGAAGCGCTAATCTACTTACAAGAAGCACTAGGCCTCTCCGCCAAGACCAAAACTTGGCCTGGATCCGCACGCTTGCCACTGCATCTGCGGGCGATTGAGGTCCGCGCTGTTGACGCAAACGGTTTTTCGTTTTTGCTTGCAAGCTTGCCTACTGGCGTCGGGCTTCCCGAGGCTAAGAGAGTCTATAGTCAGCTAGCCTTGCGCGCGGAGACTCCTGTTGCCGTTTCATTTCCTGATGCCGATGCACGTCAGCGCAAAGCATTGGTCGCACATGGGATTCCCTTTGTCTGCCCCGGTAGACATGCTTTTCTTCCATTTATGGGCACAGCCTGCACGGAGAGGGGCGGTGCCCGGTTTCGCAATCACGCGACCAAGATGTCACCCAACGCACAGGCTGCCGCAATCTGGGGAGCAGCCCGGGAGCCATATCGTCCCTATGACCTTTGTCGTGCGCTTGGGATTTCGGCAAGCCGCGCGAGTGAGGCCATAACCGAGCTTGTCGACAGGGGACTCGCGAGGCGCGAGCGTCGCGAGCGACGTGTCGTCGTGTTCCCTGTTGCCGTTGATCTTCTGCTCGGCGAGCACATGGCAGAGCTCTCCTCGCCTGTCTCGAAGGTCTGTTTTGCAAGGAAGACGCCGCAGATCGACTATCTTGTTGACGCCGGGGAGACGGCGCTCGCTGCGCGTTCAATGCTCGCTGCACCGGGCATGGAACAAAAGGCCGTCTTAAGAAGTGCATGGCGTCAACTGAGCGACCTCGAAGTCGCAGACGGGGAGTTGCCGGATAACGAAACGGCGTTGATCCAAGTGTGGCGCTATGCGCCCGTGTTTGCCGACTCCTCCCGCGTCGATGACATTTCGCTTGCGCTATCTTTGGCGGCAATCGACGATGAGCGAATTCAGCTCGAAGTCGATCGTCTGTTTGGAAAGGAATATTCATGGCAGGAAGCGCTGTAGAAGGTCTCCAAGAATTCGAACCGTAGGCGGCGTTTCAGTCCTAGCTGCGTTGCCCGCGGCAGAAGTTCGCTAATCGGCTATTATTTGTTTAGACAACCTGAGTTGTAGAGGAGTGACCGGTGATGGTGCAGGGCGCCAAACATATGAAGAGCAATAACGCCGCGGCCAACGGTGGCTCAAGCCCTCAGCCCAAACCTCAACCAAAGCCCAAGCGCCGTCGCAAGCGACTGCCGCGCTGGGCCGACCGGCTCATCACCATCGTCATCATCCTTATTGGCGTGGGCCTTATGACCTGGCCGTGGATCTTGGACCGGCTCGAGGCCTCGGGCGTGTTCAACCAGATCAGCACCGTGTCCAGCACCGTGGACGCGCTGTCTGCCGAGGAGCGCGAACGCATCCTGCTCCAGGCGCGCTCCTTTAACGAGCAGCTGGCGGGCGAGGCCACCGAGCTTCCCGCCGACCAGATCGAGCCCTACGCCCAGCAGCTCATCTTTGACCGCGACCCCATGATGAGCTGGGTCGAGATCCCCTCCATCGACGTGAGCATGCCCATCTACCACGGCACGAGCGAGGAAGTCCTTATGGCGGGCGTCGGCCACCTGGAGGGCACGAGCCTGCCGGTGGGCGGCACCTCGACGCATTGCGTGCTCACTGCGCACTCGGGCATGCGCAACCTGAGCATGTTCGACGACATCCACTCGCTGGAGCCCGGCGACCTGGTGCTGCTGCACACCATGAACAAGACGCTCGCCTACAAGATGGTGGACTCCGAGGTGGTGCTGCCCGAGGAGATGGAGTCGCTGACCATCGAGCCCGGCGCCGACAAGGTGACGCTTGTCACCTGCACGCCCTATGGCGTGAACGACCATCGTCTGCTGGTGCATTGCGTGCGCACCAAGTACAACAAGAAGGACGTCGACAAGCAAAAGTCGCTGGCCGGCCGCCACTGGGGCAAGCGTGAGTTTGCCGTGCTCATCGTGGTCGTAGCCATTGTGCTGTTGCTGCTGGACATCGTGATCCACGCGGTCCGCAAGCGCCGCAAGGCCAAAGCCTCGGCATAAGACATTCTCCAGAACCACCACAAAGGGGACAGGCACCTTTGTGGTGGTCGGTGCTTTCAAACCATCACAACATTCGATGAAAATCTCGATTTTGACGAAAAGCGTTGAATGTTGTGATGGTTTTCGTTGTGGGCGGAACGGTCTTCGTTGCGGTCGATACGGCTTTCGTTGCGGGCGGGACGGTTTTCGCTATGGACGGTGCGGTTTCGCTGCAGAGCCGCCAGCTCGCCGCCTGCCGGCCCGCCACCCTCGTTACGTTTTCGCTGCATTTGGGTAAAGCGCCTGCTCCAAGTCGGCGTTGCCCTGTATACTAGAGCGGTTTAACTGTTATGCGGAAGGGAGCGCCTATGGCACTCAGCGAGAAAGATGTGCGCGGCATCGCCGAGTACGCAAAGATCGCACTGACCGATGACGAGCTCACCCAGATGACGTCCTACATGAACGACGCCGTCCAGATGCTCGAGCCCGTCTTGCAATATGACTTGCCCGACGTGGAGCCCACGTTCCATCCCATCGGAAGCCTGTCCAACGTGATGGGCGACGACCTGCGCGAACCCGAGCGCGATCTGCCGCTCGACGTTGCGCTGGAGAACGCCGGCAGCGCGCGTGACCGCTACTTCCGCGTGCCGTCCATTTTGGGAGAGGGGGAGAGCGAGTAATGGCTCAGAGCTTCGATTCCCTTACCGCCGCTCAGATCGCCGCGGGCGTTGCCGCCGGCGACTTTACCGCTACCGAGGTGGCCCATGCCTCCCTTGCCGCCATCGAGGCGCGCGAGGGCGGGGTCCAGGCATTCCTGCAGGTGTCGTCCGAGCTTGCGCTCGAGGCCGCCGCGCGCGTGGATGCCGACCGTGCCGCCGGAAAGCCGCTGCCCCCGCTCGCGGGCGTGCCGCTGGCCATCAAGGACAACATGAACCTCGTGGGCACGCGCACCACCTGCGCTTCCCGCATGCTCGAGAACTACCAGAGCGTCTACACTGCCACCTGCGTTCAGCGCATGCTCGACGCCGGCTGCCTGCCTATGGGCAAGGTCAACATGGACGAGTTCGCCTTCGGTAGCTCTACCGAGAGCTCGGCCTTCCACCGCACCAACAACCCCTGGGATACCGAGCGCGTGCCCGGCGGCTCCTCGGGCGGCTCTGCTGCCGCCGTCGCTGCGGGCGAGGTCGCGCTCTCGCTGGGATCGGACACCGGCGGCTCCATCCGCCAGCCGGCGTCGCTGTGCGGCGTGGTGGGCTTTAAGCCCACGTACGGCGCCGTGAGCCGCTACGGCGTGGTGGCCTTTGGCTCGTCGCTCGACCAGGTTGGCCCCTTCGGCCGCACGGTCGAGGACGTCGCGCTGGCCATGAACGCGCTCACCGGTGCGGGCCACGATCCGTACGACTGCACCAGCCAGGACTGTGCCGTCGACTTTACCGAGCACCTCAATGACAGCATCGAGGGCAAGCGCGTGGGCATCATTCCCGCGTTTATGGAGGCCGATGGCCTGACGCCCGAGGTCAAGGCCGCTGTTCAGCGCGCCGCCCAGGAGCTGCAGAACCAGGGCGCCGAGCTGGTCGAGGTCGACCTGCCGCACCTGGATGCCGCCATCGCCGCCTACTACGTCATCGGTCCGGCCGAGGCGTTCTCCAACCTGGCTCGCTTCGACGGCATTCGCTACGGCTACCAGGAGGAGGGCTGCGCCAACCTGTCCGACCAGAGCTCGCTGTCGCGCGCCCACGGCTTTGGCGCCGAGGCCAAGCGCCGTCAGATGCTCGGCGCCTACCTGCTGAGCTCGGGCGTGTACGACAAGTACTACTACGCTGCGCAAAAGGCCCGCACACTCATCACGCAGGACTACGACGCCGCGTATGCCAAGGTGGACACCATCCTCATGCCCGCCTCGCCGCGCACGGCCTTTAAGTTTGGCGAGATTAGCGACCCCACGCAGATGTACCTTTCGGACCTGTACACCATCTCGCTCAACATTTGCGGCAACGGTGGTATCTCGGTGCCGCTGGGCCTGGGCGTGGACAGCAAGCTGCCCGTTTCTGCCCAGCTGGTGGGACCTGCCTTTAAGGACCGTCAGCTGCTCACGTTTGCCCGCGCCCTGGAGCGCGGCTTTGCCGATGCCGCCACGGGTGCGCCCGCGCTTTCCGTCGCGCCCGATTTTGCCGGGAAGGGAGGCGAGCTGTAATGAAGGAGCTTTCCGAGGTCCTGCAGGATTGGGAGGCCGTGATCGGCCTGGAGATCCATACCGAGCTCACCGCACTCGATACCAAGATGTTCTGCAACTGCAAGCTCAGCCACGATGACGAGCCCAACGCCAACGTGTGCCCGGTGTGCCTGGGCCTGCCCGGCGCCCTGCCGGTGCCCAACAAGCGCGCCATCGAGAGCATCGTCAAGGCCGGTCTCGCCACCAACTGCGAGATTCAGCGCCACTCGATGTTCTACCGCAAGCACTACTTCTATCCCGACATGGCCAAGAACTTCCAGACTACGCAGGGTCCGGTTGCTTTTGCCATGTACGGTCACCTGGATCTGGACGTGACCGGTCGCGGTGCCGCCGAGCGCCCCGACTGCGCGTTTGGCGAGGCCGAGGCCCAGAGCCTGGCGAGCGCCTCGGCCAACGCCGAGGGCCTGTCCACGTCCATGACGTCGACCATGCGCGAAGGCAACCAGCGCGCCGGCCACCTGGCCAGCTACGATGCGTCCAACCTGCAGATGCCTGAGCGCCGCGAGGACGGTTCCTACACGGTGCCCATCCGCATCCTGCGCATCCACATGGAGGAGGACGCCGCCAAGATGGTGCACGTGGGCGGTGCCGAGGGCCGCATTACCGCCGCGGCCGAGTCGCTCGTCGACTACAACCGCTGCGGCACGCCGCTGATTGAGCTCGTTACCGAGCCCGACCTGCGCACGCCCGAGGAGGCTCGTCTGTTTATGGAGAAGCTCCGTCGCATCTTTGTGACGCTGGGCATTTCGGACTGCTCCATGGAGAAGGGCTCCATGCGCTGCGACGGCAACGTGTCGCTGCGTCGCCGCGGCGAGACCAAGCTGGGCACCAAGACCGAGCTCAAGAACCTCAACTCGTTTAAGAGCCTGCACGACGGCCTTGCCTACGAGATCTGCCGCCAGGCCGAGGTGCTCGAGGAGGGCGGCATCATCTATCAGGAGACCCGTCACTGGGAGCCCAGCCGCAAGCGTACCGTGGTCATGCGTGTGAAGGAAACGGCAGACGACTATCGTCTGTTCCCCGATCCCGACCTGGCGCCGTTCGACCTTGACGACGAGTTTATCGACCGTTGCCGTGGCGAGATCCCCGAGCTGCCCGATGCCAAGCGCGCCCGCTTTGAAGCCGACTTTGGTATTAAGGCGGCCGACGCCGAGCAGATCGCCGGCGACCCGGAGTTTGCCGAGTTCTTTGAGGCCGCCGCTGCCGGTATGGCCGGCAAGGAGGCCCAGACGGTCGCAAATCTGCTGGTCAACGAGATGATCGCCTACCTCAAGGGCGCGGGCGTCTCGTTGTCCGAGTCCGGCATTGCACCGGCTCAGGTGGCAGCCCTTGCCAAGCTGCTGGCGACCGATGCCATCAGCTCCAACCAGGCGCACGAGGTCTTTGAGGCCATGGCCCAGACCGGTGACGATCCCAACAAGATCGTTGACGAGCGTGGTATGCGTCAGGTGAGCGATGCCGGCGCGCTGCAGCCGATTGTGGACGAGGTGCTGGCAAACTGTGCCGATCAGGCGCAGCAGTATCGTGACGGTAACCAGAAGGTTATCGGCTTTTTGGTGGGCCAGTGCATGAAGGCGAGCCGCGGCAAGGGCAATCCGAAGCTCTTCAACGAGTTGCTGAGAACGTCGCTCTCGTAAGCGGGAACCCGGGAGCTCCGGCCGTTCGGGTCAGGTGGGCTGATAGAAAGATGGTGACGGAGGCGCAAATAGCGCCTCCGTCTTTTGAATGTGATGAAAGTGTGGCGAAACGAGCTTAAAACTTCCGTAAATGTGATAAACATCACGTTTTCCCTGGGGTAAAATGTGGCAAATATCACGTTTGCGGAAGTTTCTTTGCGGGAGGTTCGGTCATGCAGCGAGATATCATTGCCAAGCTTAACGCTTGGAAAGCGTCGGAATATCGTAAGCCGCTTATCCTTAAGGGGGCGCGCCAGGTTGGAAAGACGTGGGCGCTTAAGGAGTTCGGTCGAACCTCGTACCGCGATTTTGTGTATCTGACGCTCGAGGAACCGTCACCTGGGGTACGGAGCGAGTACGCTCAGTTTTTCGAAGGTACGCGCGATCCTCGGCGGATCATCTCAAACCTTTCCCTGGCACTTGGACAGCCTATCGATCCCGGCGAGACGCTGCTTATTATTGATGAGATCCAGGATTGTCCTTCTGCAGTCGGCGCCCTTAAATACTTTTGTGACGAGGCCCCCGAGTATCACGTCGCATGCGCAGGGTCTTTGTTGGGCGTTCGCTTGTCCCGTGAGACCAGCGCTTTTCCGGTGGGAAAGGTCGAGTTCATGGAGATGCACCCTATGAGCTTTTCCGAGTTTCTGAAAGCCGAGGGCGCTGCAAACTACGACGAATACCTTGGCGGCCTGGATCAGATCGAGACAGTGCCCGATTTCTTCCATGTCCGTCTCGTCGAGCATCTTCGTCGTTATTTTGCATGCGGCGGCATGCCAGAGGCTCTTGGCCGGTGGGTGGAGACGGGCGATATCGTTCAGGTCGATAAGGTGTTGTCTGATCTCTTGGATTCCTACGAGCGCGATTTTGCCAAGCATGGTGGCCGTGCGCAGTTCGCCAAGCTTTCGCAAATATGGAACTCGATTCCAGCTCAGTTGGCGCGCGAGAACAAAAAGTTCGTTTGGGGTGCGGTGCGCGAGGGGGCTCGTGCTCGAGAATACGAGGATGCTCTGGAATGGCTTGCCGATGCTGGGCTCATCACGGCGGTTCGCCTTAATGCTGCCGGTGGTGTGCCGCTCTCTGCGTACGATGACCTCAAGGCATTTAAAGTCTACTGTCTTGATGTCGGCTTGCTGCGCCGCATGGCAAGGCTGGATGCGTCCGCTTTTGCCATCTCGGATGCGCTATTTTCGGAGTTCAAAGGTTCGTTCGCCGAGAACTATGTGCTTCAGGCATTACTTTCACAGTTAGATGCTGCTCCGCGTTATTGGACAAACGAGAAGCCGAAGCACGAAGTCGATTTTTTGATTCAGGTCGGAAACGAAATCGTTCCCGTCGAGGTCAAATCGGGAGAGGTCGTTCATTCCAAGAGCCTTAAGTACTATGCCGACAAGCATGCGGAGACGACTCCATTGAGGGTCCGCTACTCACTTAAGAACCTAAAGCTCGACGACGGGGTGCTCAACATTCCGTTGTATTTGGCTGATCGATCTGTCCCTCTTATCAAAAAGGCGCTTGATTGTGCGCATCTTGACGTTTAGATCCCGGGTGAGCTGACGGGCGGCGGCTAATTAATCGCTCCGTTACGGCCAGGGAGCTTGGGCCTTAGCGATGCTTGCTTCGCCAAGCCGTGGGTGTCATGCCGGTGTATTGCTTGAAGGCTTGGGCGAAGGCGGCCTGCTGGGGGTAGCCTAGACGCTCTGCGACCTGCGCTATCGTGAGCGAGCTATCGGCCAAAAGGTCCTGTGCTCGCTCTATACGACGTCTGCGAATGTAGGCGCCCAGGGACTCGCCAGTTTGGGCCTTAAAGGTGGCGCATAGTTTGGAGCGGCTTGTGTAGAGCCTCTCGGCCACCTCGTTGATACCCACACGTCTGCCTTTGTCGAGCGCACGCTCAATCATTGCCGTCGCTTCCTCGGCAATGGTCACGCTGGCGCGCGTGCCTGCCGCCTGCCGCGCCTGCTTGTGGGCCGCGCGCGAACAGGCGAGCTCCGCGACCATGGTCTCCACGATGCCTTGCATATAGACGTGTCCGCCTACGGTACGGGCGCGTTCCTCGTTAATCCGGCGCAGCGTGTGGCAGATGACAGACGTCGCTTCCTCGTGCCACGACTCGGCAAACGCCTCAAAGACTTCCGCGAACTCAGTGGGATACCGCTGCTCCAGCTCATCAAAATACCCGGGCAAAAAGAGCACCGAGCGCGAGTGATAAAGCTGTCCTGCAAACAGCGGGCTTAGTTCTTCGCCGCAGCTATCTTGGATAAAGCTGCACACGGCATTGTTTGGCCACGGTCCATGCAAGGGTTTAAGGTTCGCAGGCGTTATGCCAGCCTCGGGCATGCACATGAGCGTGGGCGCGCTGACTTCGCTCACGCATGCGTACGGTTCGGGTGTGTATTCGGCCAGGTACATATCGTGCGTCGGGGTAATGAAATGCTCCATGACGATGCAGGTGGGGGAGAGGGGCATGATCCATGCGCGGCCGTGCGCCCGGTCGTTTGCCACCTCGCCGGTAAAGACGGCGCCCTTGCCGGTAAGCTCCAGGCCAAACTGCTCAAACTGCGGTGCGTAGAGTTCGGTTATGTCGGTCGCTGCCCGCCGTATTTGCAAAAGCGTCCCTTTCCTTTGCAGAAACGTCCACGCCTGGCTTGATTGTGAGCCATGGCTAACACATCAATGATAAGTTCATTGCGGTTAACTCTCAAGCCGTTAGAAAGGAATCACATGGCAAAGGAATCAAAAAGGGAAGGTGGAGGCATCGGCGAGTTGCTCGCGTATGCCGGTGACCGCAAATTCCTAACGTATTTGGGCATGGCGCTCTCGGCGCTCTCGCAGCTGCTGAGCTTTGGCCCGTACGTGTGCATTTGGCTTGTCGCGCGCGATCTGATCGCCGTGGCACCTAACTGGAGCGAAGCCACTAACATCGCGATGTATGGCTGGTGGGCCGTGGGTTTTGCGCTGGCGAGCATCGTGGTCTATTTCGTGGGACTCATGTGCACGCACCTGTCCGCGTTTCGCTGCGCGTCCAATATTCGCAAGACTACGAGCGAGCACCTGCTTAAGCTGCCGCTTGGCTACTTTGACACGCATGCCACCGGCGAGCTGCGTCGTGTTGTAGACGGATGCGCCGCCTCCACCGAGACTTTGCTCGCACACATGCTGCCTGATATCGCAGGCGCCACTGCCATGGTCGTGGGCTTGCTCGTGCTGCTTTTCGCTCTCGATTGGCGTTTGGGCGCGGCATGCCTTATCTCGGTCGTCGTTTCGCTTGGCGCCATGGCCACCATGATGGGCGGCAAGGGCGGCGAGTTTATGAAGGCCTACATGGGCGCGCTGGTCAAGATGAACAAGACCGGTACCGAATACGTACGCGGCATTCCCGTGGTCAAGGTGTTTCAGCAGACGGTCTATTCCTTTAAGGCGTTCCACGACGCGATCGCCGAATACGCCGACATGGCGCAAAACTATGCGGGCACGTTCTGCCGAGGTCCGCAGGTGCTCAACCTTACCGCGCTCAATGGCCTTGTGGCATTTCTCTTGCCCGTGGCATTGCTGTTGGCGCCGGGCGAGACGGACTTCGCGCACTTTATGGCCAACTTCACGTTTTACGCGATCTTTTCGGCCGTGGTGCCGACGGCCATGACCAAGCTCATGTTTGTGGGCGAGGCCTCTCAGATGAGTGCCGATTCGCTGGCGCGTATTCGAAGCGTCATGGAATCCAAGCAGCTCTCCGTGCCCGCCCAACCCAAGCACCCTGCCGGCGGCGACGTGCGATTTGAGGACGTGAGCTTTACGTACGAGGGTGCCGAAGCACCTGCCGTTAGCCATGTGAGTTTCAGCGCTCCCGCTGGTAGCACCCTCGCCCTGGTGGGTCCCTCGGGTGGCGGCAAGTCAACCTGCGCAAGCCTGATTCCGCGTTTTTGGGATGTTTCCGCAGGTCGCGTGCTCGTAGGCGGCGTAGACGTTCGCGACATGGACCCGCACGAGCTTATGGACCAGGTTGCCTTCGTGTTCCAGACCAACCAGCTGTTCCGGCAAACACTTGCCGATAACGTGCGTGCCTCCAAGCCTACGGCCACTGACGACGAAGTGCGTGCGGTCCTCTCCGCAGCTCAGTGCGACGACATTGTGGCCAAGCTCCCACAGGGCATCAATACCATGCTCGGTGCCGGCGGAGCATATCTTTCGGGCGGCGAGGTCCAGCGCGTGGCACTCGCCCGCGCGATCCTTAAGGACGCACCTATCGTGGTGCTCGATGAGGCCACGGCGTTTGCCGATCCCGAGAACGAGGCGCTCATCCAGCGCGCCTTTAGCAAGCTGGCGGCGGGTCGCACGGTCATTATGATTGCGCACCGACTCTCGACTGTAGTGGGCGCAGACCAAATCGTGGTGCTCAACCAGGGCAGCGTACAGGAGTCGGGTACCCATGCCGAGTTGCTGTCCCAAGAGGGTCTGTATGCCAAGATGTGGGCCGAATACGAACAGGCCGCGAGCTGGAAGATCACTGCTGCCGCGGATGTCGCGGTGGCGAAGGGAGGCGAGGCCTAAATGTTCGCCTCATTCCAAAAGAAGTATTTCCTATCCGATAAAGGCGTCGCCGGCGTAAAACGCGGCATTTTCTGGACCACGCTCACCAATCTTGTGACCATGGCCGGCATGGGCTTTTTGTTCCTGGTCATGGCCGGCTTTGTCGAGCATCTCGTCACCGGTGCCGACCTGCCGGATGCCCTGCCGATCGTGGGCGGCCTCCTGGTCTTTTTTGTGTTGCTCTTTGCCTCTAACTGGCAGCAGTATTACTACACCTACTGCATCTTTTACGAGGAGTGCGGCAAGCAGCGCATGGGGATTGCCGAGCGCTTGCGCAAACTGCCGTTGTCGTTTTTCGGCCGTCGTGATCTGGCCGATCTAACCGAAACCATCATGGGCGACGTTCAGACTATGGAGCATGCCTACAGCCATGTGCTGGGAGAACTCTGGGGCGCCATCATCGCAAGCGCCATCGTGTTCGTGGCGTCGCTGTTCTTTTGCTGGCAGCTGGCGATTGCGGCGTTTTGGAGCGTGCCCGTGGCCTTTGCCGTGCTGTATCTGACACGCGGGCCCATGACCCCGGTGTTCGACCGCGTGCGCGCCGAGAAGGTCATGGTCACCGAGGCGATCCAGGAGACGCTTGACTGCGTGCGCGAGATCCGCGCCACCAACCAGGAGGCTCATTATCTTGAGGGGCTCAACGCCGTGATCGATGCCGAGGAGCGCGAGACCACCAAAGGCGAGCTCGCCAATGGGCTTTTGGTCAACTCCGCCTTTGCCATCCTGCGCCTGGGGATTGCCACCACGTTGGTCACGGGCGCTGCGATGGTCGCCTCCGGCCAGGTCGACTTTTTGGTGATGTTTGCCTTCCTGCTCATGGTGAGCCGCATCTATGCGCCCTTCGATCAGGCACTGATGTTAATGTCCGAGCTGTTTGCCGCCGAGTCGTCAGCTAAGCGTATGCGCTCTATCATGGATGAGCCTGTGGCGCGGGGCAGCGAGAAATTTGAGCCCGTGGGCCACGATGTGGTGTTCGATCACGTGGCATTTGGCTATGGTGCGGGCGAGGACGGCCGCGCCGGCGAGAAGGTCCTTACCGATGTGAGCTTTACCGCTAGGGAAGGGGAGGTTACGGCACTCGTTGGTCCTTCAGGCTCCGGTAAGTCTACGGTGAGTCGCCTAGCTGCGCGCTTTTGGGATGCTACTGCGGGAAAGGTTACCGTGGGCGGCGTGGATGTTGCGAGCGTGGATCCCGAGGTGCTGCTGCGTGACTACGCCATTGTGTTCCAAGACGTGATGCTCTTTGACGACACGGTGATGGGAAACATCCGCCTCGGGCGTCGTGATGCCACCGATGAGGAGGTGCTTGTGGCCGCGCGTGCCGCCAACTGCGACGAGTTTGTGAGCCGCATGCCGCAGGGCTACGACACCATGATCGGCGAGAACGGCTCCAAACTCTCCGGTGGCGAGCGCCAGCGCATCTCCATCGCCCGCGCGCTGCTCAAAGATGCGCCCATCGTGCTGTTGGACGAGGCGACGGCGAGCTTAGACGTGGAGAATGAGACCGTGGTGCAACAGGCACTTTCCCGTTTGCTCGCCGGCAAAACGGTCATTGTGATCGCCCATCGCATGCGCACGGTGGAAAATGCCGACAAGATCGTCGTGCTCAAGGATGGCGTGGTTGCCGAACAGGGCACTCCGGCGCAGCTCAAGTCGGCAGGTGGAGAATTCGCCCGCATGGTTGCGCTACAAAAGGAAGCGGCTGCCTGGCAGATCTGATGAAGGCATCCGCAATGTGACAAAGGGACTGTCCCTTTGTCACATTGCGGGGGTGGTGGAAATCGCAGTCTAATATTTTTCCCGAGAAGTGAACGACCTTTTTTGGACCCCTTAAGCGTCGACACTTTCTGGAGTCGGTTTCCTGCGGTTTTTGTCGAGTTTTTCCTGCGGTTTTGCTGCGAAAAAATGCGGATGCTTCGGGGGTCCGATTTTGCTCGTTCACTTCTCGGGAAAAGTATTAGACCTCAATTCGCAGGGGTGGGGAGGGCCCTTTTCCTGGGTCGTGGAAGTGCGCCATGGCGAACGGATCGCCAAAAACTGGGCATTTTGAGCCCCATAGTTTCCAAAAAGTTAACCGTTGTTGACCTGATTTGTTAGATAAACTAAACTATTTTCCAAAAGTGTGCTCGAGCAAACTTATCAACTCGGGTGCTAAGGCACCGTGCCGCAGTTGTTGCGGAAAAGGGAGAGACATCATGAAGAAGTCCACGTTCAACACTCTGCTTGTCGGTGGCGGTTTTCTGCTTGGCACGGCCGGCATCAAGCTGCTCACCAGCGCTCCGGTAAAGAATGCCTGCGTGCAGGGCATCGCGTGCGGCATGCGCATCAAGAACGGCTACCAGGACATGGTCGAGCAGGCCAAGGCCAATGTCGACGACATGGTTGCCGAGGCTGCCTATATCACTCAGAGCGAGGCTGGCGCGGACAACGCGGCCGAGTAGCGCTCCCAGGCACAAACTATGAGATTCTCGATTATCAGCGAGATCCCCGGCAGGACCCGCCTCCAGTTGGCGGGTCCTGTGCCAGAGAGCGATCTCGATGCACTTCTTAAGCTCAGCGGCGATATCGACGGCGTACACAAGGTGCGCGTTTATGGCCGCATTGGCCAGATGGCGCTGGAGTACGACGAGCCGCGCCGCGCAAGCGTGCTCGACGCCCTAGGCGCACTCGATGCTCAAGCCATCGCCGATGCCAAGTCGGGTTACGTGATGCAACTCGAGCCGCGCAAGCACAAACTCGTTATGGACCTGGCGACACTCATCGGCGCCCATTACGCACGTCGCTGGTTCTTGCCGACGCCTCTGCGTGCGGTGTTTGTCGTGGCCGGTTACATGACCTTTTTGCGCGCCGCTCTCCACGAGCTTTCGCAGCCGCGCCTGACCGTTCCCGTGCTCGACGCTTCGGCCATCGGTATCTCGTTTGTCAAACGTGATGTCGATACCGCGGGGCAGACGATGTTCCTGCTCAATGTGGGCGAGCTGCTCGAGGACTACACCCGCGCCATGAGCGAAAACGAGCTCATCAACTCGCTGCTCGATGTGCCCGACAAGGCGCAAAAAGTGGTCGGCGACACCGAGGTGAGCGTTGCCGCCACCGAGCTTGAGCCCGGCGACTTGGTCGCCGTTCGCACCGGCATGTCCATCTGCATCGACGGCGTGGTTGAGCAGGGGAGCGCCATGGTTAACCAGGCGACCCTGACCGGCGAGCCGCTTGCCGTCGAGCGCAGCGCAGGCGACGATGTGTTTGCTGGAACTGTCGTCGAGGACGGCAGCATCTTGGTGCGCGTGCGCGCCAACACGGCTCAGACCAAGCTGCGCTCGATCGTCTCGCTCGTGCAGGCGGCCGACTCGCTCAAGTCCGAGGGCCAGTCGCACATGGAAGACCTCGCCAACAAGATCGTCCCGTGGAACTTCCTGCTCGCGGGCCTTGTCGCTCTCACCACGCGCAGCCTTATCAAGACCTCGGCGGCGCTGATGGTCGACTACTCGTGCGCACTCAAGCTCACGGGTTCCGTCGCCGTCATGACTGCCATGAGCGATGCTGCCAAGATGGGCGTCATGGTCAAGGGCGCGAAGTACTTTGAGTCGTTTGCCAAGGCCGACACCATTGTGTTTGATAAGACCGGCACGCTCACCGAGGCGCAGCCGCGTCTTGCCTGCGTGCTCACCACCGATGGCTGGAGCGATGACGAGGTCCTGCGCCTTTCCGCTTGCTTGGAGGAGCATTTCCCGCATCCGGTGGCGCGCGCCGTGGTCAATGCGGCACGTGAGCGCGGGCTCGAGCATCGTGAACGCCATGCTGCCGTCGAGTACATCGTGGCGCACGGCATCGCTTCGTCCATCGAAGGACGTCGTGCCATCATCGGTTCCGCGCACTTTGTATTTGAGGACGAGGGCGCACAGCTCGAATCCGACATCAAGGAGCGCATCGAGTCTCAGATGCAGGGCCTGTCGCCGCTGTATCTGGCGGTCGACGGCACGGTCGTCGGCGTGCTCGGCATCGAGGATCCGCTTAAGCCCGGGGTCCGTGAGGCCATCGCCGACCTGCATGCGCTGGGCGTCAAGCATGTCGTTATGCTCACGGGCGATTCGGAGCGCACTGCCGAGCGCATTGCGCGCGAAGCGGGCGTTGACGAGTTTAAGGCCGAGCTGCTGCCCGAGGACAAGTACGCCTATGTGGAGCGCATTAAGAGCGAGGGGCGCCATGTTGCCATGGTGGGCGACGGCGTCAACGATTCGCCGGCGCTCGGTTTGGCCGACGTGGGCCTGGCCATGGGTGGCGGAAGTGATATTGCCAAGGAGGTCGCCGATATCATCCTGACCGATACGGATCTTGCCGCGATCGTGCGCCTGCGCCGCATGAGCCAGGGCCTCATTGATCGTCTGACGAGTTCCTATTCTAAGGTGATGCTCACCAACTCAGCACTCTTGGCACTGGGCATTACCGGCGCGATTACCCCGCAGGCGTCGTCGCTGCTGCACAACGGCTCGACGATTGCCTACAGCCTGAGCAACGCGAAAGCGTATCTGCGTTAGCGTTTTCGATTGAGTATATGGCCTGCATTCGGGTGGCACCGCAGCCGCCAGGGTGCAGGCCTTCTTTTGTTTGACGAGAGGCTAGCTCGGATATATTCTCGTGCTAGCAATGTTAGTAAATGCTGAAGGTGAGGTTGAGATGGCTACCGTTGGCAGCATGGCGCAGGTGAATGTTCGCGTAGATCGCTCGGTAAAAGAGCGCGCCGAGGAAGCGTTGCGGCTTTCGGGCAGATCACTGCCCGAGCTCATCAAAAAGGTGGTGGCCAAGGTCGCGCAGGGTGGCGGGCAGTGCGAGGAAGTGCTTGCGGCCGTCGACGACCGGCAGCAGACCGTCGCGCACGATACTCCGTTCTCCGCATCATGGGCGGCGGCGGATCAGCTTTACGCGGACCTGGGCATCGCTACGTCGACCGTATCCGACGATCGCGGTTGGGACGCAATCTATTCCGAAGCCATGGACGAGCGCTATCGCCAAAAGGGGATGATCCTGTGAGCGGGGCGCCTCTCAAGATCATGGTAGACGCCAACGTATGGGTCGATTCGTTTTGCGCCGACCATGCCGAGTCGCTTGCCGCGCGTGCGTTTATTGGGCAGGCGACGGAGACGGGGGCGTTGCTGTTCTTCCCGGTGCATATCGCTAAGGATGTGCTGTACGTTGTCCAACACGAGCTGAAGCGTAGCGTTCTTGCCAGCGGGGGAGCGCTCGACGAGGCATCTGCTCGTGCAATTGGCGATGCGGCGTTGGCGTTTGTTCGGAACATGACCGAAAACGCCACGGCCGTGGGTGCAGATGCGTCGGACCTTTGGCTGGCCGACAAATACTTAGCGCTTCATCGCGATTACGAGGACAACTTGGTGCTCGCCGCGTGCAAGCGCGCGCAGGTCGATTACTTGGTGACCAACGATCGAAAGCTGCTCGAACATGCCGATCTTGCAGCAAAGACTCCGCGCCAAATGATGCCGATTCTCGCGCTGGCCGAACGCGGCGGCGCGGCTATCGGTTGACGCGAACTGTTTGCGGGCCTCTTGGACGACGATGCGCCAAGGGACCCGCGTTTGCAATTTACAAAAGCTCGGCCTTGATGGCGGGACTTTCTGCGAGCTGCTCTGCTGCCTTTTCGTCGGAGCTGTTGAGCGCGGCTAAGCTGCGGTAGACCCACTCGTTGACCTGGGTGTTCTTGACGCCTGCGATCTGCATAAGGGCGCCTACCTCGCGGATTGCTGCGAGCAGATCGGCTTTGGGACCCGCGAGCTCGACCTCGATGCCGTGGTAGGCGGCCACCCCGCGGTTCTCGCTCACGTGGTCGATAAAGCCCTCGACGGTCTCAAGCTGCTGGGCGAGAGCTGCATCATCGTCAGCGTCCAGTGCGACGAGTGCGTTCGATACCGTGAGGGCGGGATGTCCGCAGGGGACAAAGCCTTCGATGACATCCATAGCTTCGGTAATGGTTGAGCCCAGGCCTGCGAGGGCATTGACGAGTTGCTGCTTGGTATCCATAACGGTCCTTTCGACGGGTCAATTTTGCTTGGCGAAAATATACGTGACGCGATCGGTAGCAAAAGTGCGAAGTGCGGCGCACATTGGGGTCTTCACAGCTCGTGCATAGAACAGCTGCCTGCCTTTAGAACGTGGTAAGATAGCTATCCACGAGCGGGGTTCACCCGCGTGTTCCTTGAAAAGTCGACGGTTATCGGGTGTTTGCAGACCCGATACCATCCAGACTTTCCCAACATTCGGGGGCGACTGGTTTCGACACGATAGCTCTGAGAGAGGAAGCAAGCCGAGGTCTCCTCGCCTCGTTAAACAGGGGTGCCGTCAAATTGAATTGACAACAACTCTTCTTTTGAGCCTATGGCTCTTGCTGCTTAGTTTATAGCGGCGCGTCAACCCGGTGATTTCCCCGACACCGGCGCGACGTCATTTTAGGGGAATGCTCCCGCGCACGTAATCGGTATGGCGCGGGCTAAGACCGAACCGGTTAGGATGCCGCGAGCGTGTCGCTGCGCGCAAAGCGTCCGAGACTAAACCAGCGACTGAGCTTGGAGATGCCAATCAGGGGGCTTTCGTGGACCGGAGTTCGATTCTCCGCGCCTCCACCAACTGTTCAGTAGGCGAACATATGCAGGTGTTCGTCGTTAGGCGGGCGTTCGTATTGCTCGTCAGATAGAAAGAAGCCGCTCCATACGGGGCGGCTTCTTTGCGTTCTAGGCCTGCGGCATGATCTCCTGCTCGCCGTCCTCGTCCATGTACGGCATGAGGAACACGCCGCCCTGTTCGGTGGTAAGCAGCAGGTACTCGCGGTTGTGCTCGTCGCACACGATTTCCTGGCCGATGCCCTCGGGCAGGTCGTATATGGGGCCGTCCGTGCGGGCTTGCCTCACGGTCACGTCTTGCGCTCCCATGGCCTGCGACGCGCAGCTGGCGGCGGCCAGGACGATGAACAGCAGGACGACCGCCGCGAGGATGGGGCCGCACCCGCCGTTGCGCTCCTCGTCTGCGGGGCTCGGGTACGGCATGGCCTATCCCACCTTCACCAGATAGTCGTCGGCCTCTGGCTTGCCCGTGGCCTTGCCCACGGCGATGTAGCGCGTTGCGCCGCTGTAGCCCGTGTATCGGCCCCACACGTAGCCGTCGGCGATCTTGTACCAGTTATCCAGCGTCACGGTCTCGCCGCTGGAATAGTGCGCCACCTCGGTGCTGCCCAGGCCGGGGGCGTCGCGCACGCGCAGGTAGTCCACAGTGCAGCGGTAGGTGCCGCCGAAGTTCTCGGTCGTTTCCTGCTGCGCAGGCTGCGGCTGCGGGACGGCTGCGGGGGCGCTTCCAGCAGTGATGCCGAAGCATTCCAGGTAGATGCGCGCCAGCTCGTCCAGGTTGCCGTTGAACTTCTCGCGGTCTCCGTCGTTGTCGATGAAGCCGTTCTCGCACAGGCGGTAGTTGATGCCGCGCGCGGCGGCTCGGTTCGGGTTCGCGAGGTCGGAACGGCGCACCAGCTTCTCGGAGCGCCCGGGCATGAACGCCGCCAGCTTGTCGGCCAGCGCATTGTCGTACTCGTCAGGCTCGAAGCCATCCTTGATGATGACGTGCGCGCCGTGGGCCGTGGCGATGCCGCTGGCGTCCATGTGCAGCTCCACCACTGGCGCGTCGGTGCTCAGGCGGTTAAGCCCGCCGTCGGCGTACCAGTTGCGGGATGTATCGCCCAGCTCGACCTCGGAACCGCCCAGTTCCTTGATTCGCTGGCCCAGGGCGCGAACGCGCTCGGCCTCGGTGCAGCCGCCTGCGCAGCAGCCGGGGTCGCCAGCGCCGTGGCCGCAGATGATGAACAGTTTAGCCATTGCCTACTCCTTCCCGCCTACGGTCACGCCCAACAGGGCGTCGAGCCACTTGGATGTGATGCCTACCGACTTGAACAGCGTGTAGGCCGCCTGCACGCCGCCTACCACGGCGAAGGCGCACGTGACCCATGCGCCCGGGTCTGCGGGCACGCCTCCCACGAAGCCGGTCACGACGCCCGCCAGGAGCGAGCAGCCCAGCGCCAGGATGCGCGCGGCCTTGCCGATCATGGCCTCGGTCTTGATCAGCTGCACCGCGAACGGCACGGCGAAAGACAGCACGATGGCTGCGATTGCTTGCATTTCTGTCATTTCGGATTCCTTTCTATCGAGCCGATTCCTTGTAGAGCAGGTCAACGCGGTCGGCGATGTGGTCGACCTTCGCCGCCATGCCCTGGCTGCGCGCCTGGCTGTTCGCCAGGTCGGCGTGCAGCACCTCGTTGGAGGTCACGACGGACTCCATGAGCGCCTTCATAGCCTCCATCAGCGCGTTGCTGCGCTCCATCTGCGCGGCGATGCGGCCCTCCATCTGGCTGCGCTCGCGGTCGCGCTGCGCCCGCTCGTTCACCTCGTCCTGCTTTCGCTCCTCGCGCTTGAGGTCGATGTTCGCCTTGCGCTCGTTCTGGGCCTTGAACTCTTCGAGGAACTGCTTGCCGAAGTACAGGACCACTAGGACGAGCAGCGCGCCGAAAAGCGACCCGGGGCCGTACGGCGCGAAGATTTCCAGCACGTCGGTCATTCGTTTTCTCACCTCCTCGAATCGCTGCCGCGATTGTCCGCGAGGTGTCGCCGGGCAAAAGAAAAGCGCCCCCGAAGGGGCGCTCGCTACTCCTGCGGCGCTTCCGGCTGGTCGGGCTCCATGGCCTCCAGCTCGTTGATGCGGTCGCGCCACGTCTGGCGCTGCGAGATGATCTCGGCCACCTCCTTGGCAGCTGCGGCGATGGCCGAGAGCAGGTCGGTGATGGACGATGCGGAGAAGATGCGCTCCACCGCCTTCATGACCTTGTAGTCGCTCTGCTCAAGCTGCTGTTTGTAGCCGTTGATCTCCCCGGCGATTTCCTGTTCCGTCATGGGTCGCTCCTTCCGTTGCTAGGGTAGGGGCATGTTCCCATCCGTGTCGCCTCCAGGTTTGGATTGCATTGAGCAACCCCCCCCCGCGGGATTTCCGAACAGGCTGCGGTACAGCGCGTCCATGGCCCGCACGCTGCGGTGCGCGTCCAGCCGCTTCATGCCTCCGCGCCAGCTCTGGTAGCTCTGCTCCACCTGCTCGGGGGTCATGATGCCATCGGCGACCATGCGGGCCATCTTCTTGAGCTTGCGGCGCTCCCGCGTTATGGAGTCTCGGCACGGCTTCACGACTATGCGGCCCGTGTCCGTGTAGAAGATGCGCTTCTTCAGCCACGTGAACCCGCGCGTGAGCTTCACCACGCGGGTCTTGCGCAGGTTCAGCTCGATGCCCAGCTCGGCGCATTTGCGCTCTATGAGCAGCAGGCACACCTGCAGGTAGTCCTTGGACTCGTGTATCAGGTAGAAGTCGTCCATATATCGACCGTAGGCCTCGGGGCGCAGCATCTCGATTACGTAGTGGTCGATGCGGTTGGGGTGCGCGACGGCGCATATCTGGTTCGGCTCGCTGCCCAGCCCCAGGCCCACATCGCCCTGCGCGTCTATCAGGCGGTGCTCCAAGGCGACCACGCGCGGATCTAGCAGCGCGGAGGCCACCTGGTCTTTGACGGGTTGGTGCGCTATGCGCGCGAAGTAGTCGGAGAAGTCGCCGAGCAGTATGTAGCCCTCGCGGCCGTGCCGCCTCCAGTGGTCGGCCAGGTGGCGCTTGAGCAGCTTCAGGGCGTAGTCGGTGCCGCGCCCCTTTATGTTCGCTGAGTTCGCGGCTATGAGGGTGGGCACGATCGCGGGCACGAGCGCGTTCTGCGACAGCGACTTCTGCACCACGCGCTCGGGGAAGTGCACGGCGCTGATGTGGCGCAGCTTGCCGCGCTCCCATAGGTCGAAGCGGATGAAGCCCCGGCATATGTCGCGGCCCTCCAAAAGGTCGCGGCGGGACAGGACGGCGTTGCGCAGGTAGTCCTTCATGTACCGCTGCGTGGACGCCTTCCACATTACGCCGCGTGCGGCCTGCTTGGAAGCCTTGCACAGGCTGTTGAGGTCGGCCACGGTCTCAAGCGTGCACGCCTTGACGCGCTCGGCCTTGGCCTTGGCCCGCTTCTCCTCGCGGCGCTTCCGGCGCGCCGCCCGCCTTTGCTCGGAGTTCACAGAAGGCACCCCGCACGGCTTGCAATGTGGCTCTGACAGCCGCTTGAGGTATGGCCATGAAACGCGGCGAAGCCACGGAGCGCCGCGCCATGCAAGCAGCGTCCGGCCACCCTCGCGGGGTGCGTATTTACGGGCGTGAGCCCGACGGTCGCGCCTTCCTTCCTCTCCGCGCTCTGCTTTCGGCCCTGGGGCCTACTCGGTCTGGCAATAAGGGAATCCGGGGCGGGGGCGAACCCAGACGTTCGTCGCCGAATTGTAGTTGGCATTGCCGTTGTTGTTGACGTAGCACACGTTGGACGAGGAGCCACCCATGACGGAACGCAACCACCAATTGTACCGATAAACAAGGCGCGACCGCCGCCCATTATAGCGAACGCAGGCGCTCTAGCTCGGCCTCGGCCTCGGCTATGCGCTCCTCGGTGGACTTCTTGCCCGTCACGCGCACGTTCTTGCGTGCGCCCTTCAGCAGCCTGATCTCCTCCTCGACCATGGCCGCCAGCTCCTCGAAGCGGTTGGCGTTCACGGGCAGGCCGATATCCATGAGGCACTGCATGTCCAGCATCAGCTGCTCGCAGTCAGCTATGGCCAGCGTCAGGTAGCGTTTCCTCTCCAGCGCGTTGAACGAGGTGTTGGGGTAGAAGCAGTCGGCGCGGTTGACGTTGTACACGATGCTGCGCGCCGTCTCCACGGTCGGCACCGCATTCAGCAGCCGGTAGGCCTTCGGGACCACGGAGGACGACGCCATCAGCTTGTTGACCTCCACGCGGATGGCGATGGCCTGCGTGAAGAACTTGTACTCGGACACCTCGCGGTTGCGCTGGTAGACGCTGCTCACGTGCACCTCCTGGGAATAGCGGCGAAAAAACGGCCCGCTTCGCGGGCAGGAGGCGACCGCGCAAGGCGGTCGCCTAAAAGCAGAGTATAGAGCACTCGGCTGGCTAGCCGACGAGGAAGCCGGGGCGGGGGCGAACCCAGACGTCCGTCGCCGAATTGCAGTCGGCATCGCCGTTGTTGCTGACGCAGCACACGTTGGACGAGGAGCCACCCATGACGGAACGCAACCACCAAGTGCACCGAGTTCCGTTGATTCGGTGCGCGGTGTCCCTGAACAGGTCCCACTGGCAGTCGAAGCCGACGCTGTAGCCCTTGGTGCCCCACACTGGGCAGCCGTACACCTCCATCTCGGACAGCGAGAATACCTTGCCGATATCCTGCCAGCTCCACGAGTTGGAGTCGTTGAGCGCGCCGCTGGCGCTGTACCGCTCCTCAAGCAGGACGCGCTGGGTCAGCAGGTACTTGGTCAGCCCCTCGGGCAGGCACGCCTCGAAGGCCGTCTCCCACGCCTTGAGGTTGCTGTTGGGGTAGGGGCATTTCTGGTCGGCGGTGCCCTGGTTCGTGTTGGTCGTGTTCCACATCAGGAAGCTGTCGTTGGCAACGCCGGTCACGGTCTTGGCCACGGCGATGGGCGCGGAGGCCACGAACGCGATATGGTGTCCCTTGCTGTTGTCGCCGCAGTAAAGGTACGGGTCGATGTGGGCAAGCAGGAACCGCACAGATTGCTGTGTGGTGACGGCGGATGCGCTCACAAGCGGCACGTCCAGGTAGTCGCCCACGCGCAGGCCTGCGAAGTTCGCGGCGGCGATGCGCTTATGCAGCGCGTCGTACACGCTGCCGCTGCCGATCTCTCCCGCCAGGATGGTGGCGATGTTCTGCCCGCCGTACTTGCCGATTTGGCCCTGGCGGTTGTACTCGGCGTTGTTGAGCGCCGTCTGCGCGTTGCTGCGCGCGGTATCGTCGATGACCTCGTAGCCGATGCCGCCCACCGACAGGGTTTTCGCTTGTGCCATTTCGTTGCCTTTCTACTTGAGGTTGAGGGTTGTGCCGGACGCCGTGCAGGTGCTCCCGAACGTGATGGTGCTGCCAGATGCACTGGCCTTGGAGGCGGGGCAGTACACGGTGCCGTCGTCGTAGATGAACGCGTCCGTGGCGTCGGCCAGCTTGCCGTACAGGTCGGCTATCTGCTGCTTCTGCTTGGCCATGTCCGAGCTGCCCGTGCTGCCCTGCGCCACGCTGTTGGCTATCTGCAGGGCGATGTTTGCCGCCGCGTCGGCGTTCGAGGCCGCGCCGTTTGCCGCAGCCGTGGCGGCTTGCGAGGCCGTCTTCAGCTGCGACGCCTCGGTCACGCGGTCGCTTTCCGCCGTGGCTCGCTTCTTCTCGGCCTCTGCGCGCTTGGTTTCGGCGGTCTGGCGTGTCTTCTCGTTCGTGGCGCGCTGGTTTTCCGCGCTCGCGCGGGAGGCCTCGGCCTTCTGCATCTGCGCGTTCAGCGCGCCCACGTCGGCTAGCTGCCCTTCGAGGTTCGCGATGATCGACTCCACCGCATCGACGTACGGGCCGGATATCTCGCCCGACGCGCTCGCCGAGGGCAGCACGTTCACCAGGACGTTCTCGGTGGTGGCGTCCAGCCCTGCCGCGTTCCGCACGCGCACGTAGCACACCTTGAGCAGCCCGGCCACGCCGAAGACGGCGGGGTCGACCGTCACGGTGGCCACGTTGTCGCTGATGCCAGTGAACTGCTGCTCCACGTAGGTGTGGTCGGGCTTCGCAGCCATGAGGTGCACCTTGCAGCCCGTCAGGGCCGCCTTCTTGTCGCCGTCGTAGATGGCGGCCTTCAGGACCTCGGCGCTGTCGCCCTGGTGCACGGTGATGACGGGCGGCGCTATGTTGGTCTTCTTGAGGTTGAGCGTAAGCTCGTGCGTTGCCATGCCTCACTCCTTTCCTTCGGCCGCAAGTGTCCGCGATATGTCGCCGGGCTGCGCTCTGTGGACCCCGCATATCTCCTCGTCGGTGAGCGCCGAGAAGTCCACGGCGTTGGCCTCGCCGCCTTCCGCGTCCATGACGGCCACGGGGCTGGACACGAGCGTGAAGCCGCCCTTGCCGTCGAACTCGAACACGTCTTCCGATTCCACGATGGCCCGCGCCGTGGCCGGGTCGCTGATGCACTCGAACACCGGAAGCGCCTCGGGCGGCTTCGGCGCGCCGTCGAGCGCCTGCGGCGCTTCGGGCTGCTGCACAAGGTGGTAGAACATTCCGTTTCCTCTCTCGCTGGTCTAGTTTCCCGTGATGCTGCTCATGCCGACGATGATTCCGTTCACCACGTTGATGGTGCCCCATGTCCAGTTGTTTCCGTTGTTGGTGATGCACCCGATGAACTGCGTGGAGCCCGTGTACCCGTAGGTGCCGCCGCTGCTCGGACTGGTCCCTATGGCGAACTTCGGGGCGAGTATCCTGGCGGTGCCCGACGACCCAATGTCTGCGCGGCTGCTATCCAGGTACACGTAGTTGTTGGAGTTCTCCTGCAGCTTCACGTACGCCGAGCCGCCCGCGTTGCTGTTGCCGCTCCTCATGTACAGCTGCTCGTCGGGATGGCTCATGTAGCCCGCGTAGTAGGGGGTCGTCAGCCACGTCTGGCGGTAGTAGCGGTTGACTGCCAGGAAGCCGTAGCCGCAGGCGGATATGCCCACGCCGTCGGTCGAGCTCGCCGTGGGGCTGTCCTTCGCGTGGACGGCCTCGATGGTGCAGTACTCGGTCGAGCCGTTCACGAACGACGCTCCCGGGTGGTTGTTCGTCGTCGTGCCGGTGGTGATGTAGTTGGTTGACGACGTGCCGACCATGTTGCAGCGGAACATGGAGGTGCTGCCCACCAGCACGGTGCCCGCGATGATGGAGCCGTTCTTGTCGTATATCTGGAAGCCGTTGGTGGCGTTGATATAGACCCTGTTGCCGTTGCTGTCGGTCATGAAGATGGAGCCGTCGCGCAGGTAGAAGGCCCCGCTGTCGAGGTCCCAATACGAGTTCCCGCCTTTGATGCGGCCCGTGGTCAGCTCGTCGGCGGTCACGCCGTCGCCGGTGATGGCCGTGCGCCACTTCCACGCGCCGCTGGAGTACTTTGAGTTGGCCACGCCGATGACGCCGCCGCCTATCTTCACGCACTTGGTCGCGTTCTCCGGCTTCTTGTCATACACGAGGATGCCCTGGCCGGGCTCCTCGTACACCCAACCGCCCGTGGTATTTATCTCGCTGTTGAGCATTTCCACGATCTTCTTGCGGATATCCGTCGGCAGCTGATCGAGCTGGTTCTGCAGCCCATCAACCTCGCTCTCGGCGCTCGTCAGGCGCTCGTCCAGCGAGCCGGTGACGCCTTCCAGGTACTCCTTGTTGGCCTCGTCTATCTGCTTGAGCACGCTCTCGCTCTGCTCCACCGTGGTGTCGGTGTAGAGCTTGAGCACTTCCTCAAGGGACAGGTTGCCGTCGTCGGAGTACTTCTTCAGCGCCTCTTCCAGCGTGGTGTCGCCCTTGTCGGCATACTCCTTGAGGGCCTTGTCAAGCGCGTCCTTCACCTCGTCGGTGTAGTCCTTGGCCGCGCCGCCCTGCTCCCTGGCGAACGCCTCCTGGCGCTTCTCGGAGGCCGCCAGGCTCTCGCCCCATTTGCCGGTCGATGCCTTGTTGGACGCGTTTACCGCGTCGGCCACGGTGGCGCGGATGCTCGAAGCCGTTCTCTTTGCGCTGGACTTCTGGGCGGCCATCAGCTCGGCCACGGTCTGGTAGTTGCCGAACGTGTAGGTGACCTCGCCGGGGCGCAGCTGATCCTCCACCACCTTGGTGATGCGGGTGCGCACGCGCAGCGGCGGGTCGTACACCTTGTCCACCACGATCACCAGGTCGCCCTCGTCCGCGCCCTCGAAGCCCTCGCCGGCGCGCGCAAGCGCCGTGGCGTCCACGGTGTAGGACACGGTGGGCACGCACGACTGCGCCAGCTGCGCCTCGGTGAGCTTCTTCAGCTCGGCGGCGTCCTCGCAGTCGGAGAACTCCACGTCGCCGAACACGTGCGCCTTGCCGCCCTTGCCGTCGGGCCGTCCCCAGCGCGCCAGCGCGTCGGCCGACCCCACCCAGTTCTGCCCGCCGTTCACGTCGCCGAAGGTCAGCTTGCGGTCGTAGCCGCCCGTCAGGTTGCCGTCCTCGTCGGCGGTCTGCAGGGACTTGCCGTAGCCGTACAGGGCGGTGCACACGTTGCCCTCGTCCACGCTGCGCTTGACGCTCACGAGGTCCTTGGCGTAGGTGAAACGCTTGCCGTTGTCCTCGCCGACCTGCTTGGCCATGCACACGCGGCGTGCGGTCACCTTGGTGCCGCTCACCTGGATTTCGAACGACAGCTCGCCGCCCCAAGTGTCTGCCACGTCGTGGATGGCCGCCCATGCGTTGGTGTGGTAGAAGTTCGTGCCGGCCTGCCCGAGGTCGGCCACGGTTCCGACCTGCCAGCGCGAGGAGGACAGCGCCGAGGCCAGCGCGGCGTAGGCGCTCACGTCGTAGGGGCGCTTGTCCTCCAGGTAGTCGCCCAGGAGCTCGATTTGCGCCGAGGTCGGGCAGTAGTACGTGTAGAGGATGCCCGCGCTTGCGCGCTCCTCCTCCACGCCGTCCACGATGTTCTCGTGCCAGCGGCCCTTGAGGTCGCGCCACACCAGGCGGTCGCCCTTGTCGAGGCGCGCCAGCGTTGTGATGCTCAGGGCGTTCTCGCCGTTGACCTCGCGCGTGTCCTCGCACTCGAACAGCGTCTTGATGGGTCCCTTGTACGCCTCCCAGCGGTCGCATGCCCACAGAATCATCAGCCCACGTACCTTTCCGTCCACTGTACCGTCGCGGTGCCGCTGGACAGCTTGAGGCTGTTGGCCCCCGGCTCCAGCGGGAAGAAGTCACTCTCGAAGGTCACGGGCGCGGGGCTGCCGTCCACCGTGGCCTGCGGGGCGGCCATGTCGATGACCACCGCGCTCGATGCCGTCACCGCCTTGTCGATCTGCACGAATTCGCCCGTGCCCATGTTCGTCAGCCGCAGCGCCGACGTGCTGCCGCCGGGCCTGACGGTCACGGTGGGGTAGGTGCGGAACGTCCCGCCCACCTGCACGCCCGAGGTGCCCGACACGGTTGCGCGCCCCTCGGCCCCGTAGGCCACGGGGTCGTATGCCGTGAACGTCAGCGTGGCCTCGCCGGTGTGCCACAACGTGTCGAGCGCGCCCGGCGAGGTCAGCACGGCCATGTAGCGCAGGCCCAGGTGCCTCTCGTCGTCCAGCCACAGCTCGGCCTCCTTGAGGCACAGCAGGCGCGAGGCCATGAGGCGGCGAAGGGCCGCCATGTCGTCGGCGGGGCGCGCCCTCCAGGCCGCCGCCACGTCTATCGTCAGGGGTTTCAGCTCTGCGCGCATGAAGCGCGAGCCGGGCTGCCCGGGCACGTCGCGCGTGGCGATTTCGTACTCGGGCAGCAGCGAGCGGGTCACGAGCCGGGTGTCGAACCACGGCGCGAAGTCGAAGCCGTTGTATATCATGCGAAGCACTCCTGCCGTTTGATTTCCTTGGCTATCTGGCGGGAGATTTTCTCGATGTCGGCCTCCTCCCGCACGGTCGCGTACAGGTTGATTGTCACGTTCGTGTCGCCATGGGCCGCGCCGCCCTTGCCGTCGAGCAGCTTGGCGATGCCCTCGGCCAGCGGGCGCGCGCCGCGCTCGTTGAACGGCACCACGCCCTCGGGGCCCGCCTCGCCGACGCCGATGACGCTGGGGCCGTTGAACACGCCGCCCTTGGCGTACCAGTCGATGCCGAAGTGCGGCACGCTCGGCGGGGCGATGCTGAAGCTGCCGGAGATGGACAGGTGCGGCAGCTTCAGGTGGGGCAGCGACCACGAGAAGTTGAAGAACCCCTTGATGGAGTCGATGACGTTGCGCACGGTGTCGCGGGCGTTCTGTATCGGCGTCTCGATGGCGCTCTTGATGGAGTTCCACACGCTGCTCACGGTGTCCTTGGCGGCGTTGAACACACTGGAGATCGTGTCGCGGATGCCGTTCACGATGCTGGATATGGTGGAGCTGATGCCGCCCCACACGCTCGACGCCGTGCTGCTCACGGCCCCCATATGGAGTCCCACACCGCCTGAATTGCCGACAGCACCGCCGATATGGTGAAGCTGATGGCATTGATGGCCGCGCCTATCGCCGAGCTGATGGCATCCCATATGCTGGAGGCGGTGGAGCTCACCGCGCCCCACACCGTGTCCCACACGCCCTGGATGACCCCAAGGGCCGCGCCTATCACGTCGCTGACGTACTGGATGTACGCGCTCACCGCGCCGTAGATGGCCTCCCATATGGCGCTGGCGGTGCCGCTGATGCCTTCCCACGTCGCGCCCCACCATTCGGAGAGCGCCGTCACCACGTCGGTGATGACCTGGCTCACCGCGTCGATGTAGCCTCCCACCGCGCCGCAGATTGCGTCCCATGCCGCCGTCAGCTGCTCGCCGAAGTTCTCCCAGATGAAGTTCCAGGGTATGAGCAGCGTCTCGATGGCCAGGTTCAGAATCTCGCCCAGCAGCATCACGGCGACCTGCACCACGTTGCAGATGCCGTCCCAGATGGACGAGGCGGTATCGGCCAGGCCTTGGAAGAACCCGGCTATGGCGTCGATGGCCCCCTGCACCGTGGAGCAGATGCCGTCCCACACGCCGCCCAGCTTCTCGCCGAGCTGCGAGAAGAACTCGCCGACGCTTTGGGCCACGTCGCCCGCCACCTGGGTGGCCACCTCGAACGCGGCGCACACGGCATCCCACACGGCGGTCACCGCGTCGCGGAACTCCTCGCAGTTGTTCCACAGCAGTACCACGGCGGCGATGATGGCCGCTATGGCCGCTACCACGGGGTGCGCGGCTATGAGCCCCAGCGCGCCGGTGCCCAGCTTGCCGACCACCTGGAAGGCCGCTCCGATTTTCGGCACGGTGTCCACGACGGTGCCGACCGTCGACAGCACGGGGCCTATGGCGGCCGCTATCGTGGCGATCGCCAGCACGGCGGTCTGGCCGCCCTCGCCGATGCCGGCGAACCACTCGGAGAACGACTTGACGACACCCGCCACGTTGGTGGCGATGTTGAGCAGTGGCTCGCCAAGCGGCTCGATGGAGCCCTGCAGCTCGCGCATGGCCTCCTGCGATTTCACGGCGAAGCTGTCGGAGGCGGCCTCCTGGGCCTGCTGCGCGGCGCCCGCCACGTCGCCGAAGCTGTCCTGCACTCCCGCCAGGGACTCGATCATGCCCATGGCATTGTCCTCGCCCAGCGAGGACCACAGGGTGGAGGCCAGCGCGGCCTTGTCGTACTCGTTTGGCATCTGCGTGAGGTCGCCCAGCACCGCCTGCAGCATGTCCTCGGCGGTGGCGCTGCCGTTCTTGAAGTTCTCGAAGACCTCCTGCGTGCCCTCGCTGAACGAGCCGATGGATTCCTCCATGCGGCCGTCGGACAGCGCCGTCAGGAACTCGTTGAGGTAGTCGCCCACCTTGTCCAGGTTGTACGCGCCGTTGGACGTGCCCGCTTCGAGCAGCGAGAAGTACTCGCTGGCGCTCATTCCCGCCTCGCCCCATCGCACGGAGTATTCGCTCAGGTTGTCGCCCAGCTCGTCGGTGTAGTTCAGGCCGCGCTGCATGCCCGCCGTCAGCAGGTCGCTGGCCTCGGTGGCGGACAGCCCGAAGCCCTCCATGAGGGCGTTGGTGCCGCGTATGGACTCGTTCACGTCTGCGCCGAAGGTGTCCGACAGCATGAGTGCGTTGGTGGTTACGGTCTGCAGGTCCTCGTCGGACACGTCGCGAAGGGTGGACTTGCACTGGATCAGCGCATCGTTGACCTCGTCCAGGGACTGGCCCCAGCCGCCCTCGTATATGCGCTTGCCTATGCCGCTGAAACGCTCGGCCTCCTCGCCGGACACGCCGAACGCGGCGGCTATGCGGGCGTTGGCCTGCTCGTAGTCGCTGGCCACGCCGAATACGGCCTTGCCGGCGGCCACCACGGGCGCGGTCAGCGTCACCGTGGCGGCCGTGCCGGCCTTCTTGAACGAGGACGACAGCTTCGCGGCCTTCTCGTCGCCCTCGGCTATGTTCTTCCAGGAGATGCCCTGGAGGTCGCGCTCCAGGGCCTTGATGTTCTTGGATACGTCAACGGTGTCGAGCACCGCTTTGATGATGACGTTGCCGTCCATGCTCACCTCGTCGCTCTCTTGAGCGCGGCGAACACATCGCGCATCGCCGCGTCGCTTCCTTCCTCAGAGCCGTGTGAGCTGCGGCCTTTGCCGAGTTCGAACGCCTTGTGGGCGGCGTTCCAGGCCTCGACCTCCTGCCTGTTGTATTTGGTTGGCTTCGGCTTGGTCGCCGGGTTGCGGTAGTGGATGGCCGCGCCGAGCGGCGTGTCCTGCGGGCAGCCGCCCACGAGTGCCACGAACTCGGCAAAGCTGATGCGACCGCGCACCTCGTCCCACTCGATGCCGTAGGCCTGGCGGAAGCTGGTGCGTATGCGCGCCGCGTCCTCCTCCAAGTCCCACAGCGGGGTCTCGTGCGGGCGGTCGCCGGTCAGGTCGAGTCCGCACATGTCCCATACTGCCGCGTCGCGCATCCGCACGAACTCGGCGGCGTCGTAGTCGCATGCGCACCACGCGTCCGCCCAGTCCACGAAGAACAGCGCCAGGAACTCGTCCCGGCGCTGGTCGTCGGACTTGCCCTCGTCGGTCAGCACCTCGATGACGCGGATGATCGTGAGCGCGTCGTCGCGCACCAGCACCTCCTCGCCGTTCCACGGGTAGCGCGTGGCGCTCGTGCCGTCGGGCAGCCGCACCCGCTCGGCCGTGAGCGCGGCTGGCAGCATTACTTGCCGCCCTTCTTCTTGCGCTTGGCCTTGGAGCGGCGCTGGGCGCGGTTGAGCGCCTGGACCTGATCGGCGCGCTCGCTGTATGCAAGGCCGCACGCCATCAGCTGCTCGCTGGTCGCGTGGCGCGCCAACATGTTGAGGAACGTGGCGAAGACCTCGCCCAGGATGCGGATGTTCTCCTCGGGCGCGATGGGGCCCTCGTCGCCGCCCATCCACGCGAGCAGCTGCTCCCAGCCCTCGGTGCCGATGAACGCCGAGATGGTGCGCTTCATGAGGCGGGCCTGCGCGGCGTTGGCCTCGGCCGCCTTCTCGGGGGTGTCGGCCTCGCGGGCCATCTGCTCGTTGGCCTGCGCGCGGTCGATGGCGTTGCCGACCTTGGCCAGGTACTCCTCGATGTGCTTGTCGTCGAACCACACGCGGAAGCGCGGCGTGTCGGGGTTCTCCTCGGGGTCCTCGAAGAACACGTCCTCGTACGCGCGGATGTTTTTCAGAAGTTCCATTTGTTGCCCCTTTCGTGAGCGGTGAGCGTCGGGCATAGAAAAGGGGCGCGGGCCGCTCACTAGCCCGCGCCCCCATGTCCAGGAGGTTATGTCTGGTGTCGCCTGCGGCTACTTCGCCGACACGGTGACCTTCACCTGCGTGCAGATGCTCGGCTTGGACGTGCAGCGCACGGTGATGACCGCCTCGCCTGCGGCCACGCCCGTCACGTTGCCGTCGCTGTCGACGGTGGCCACGTCGGTGTTGCCCGATGCGAAGAAGCACTTGGCGTTCGCCTCGGCGGGCGTGACGGTCGGCGCGAGCTTCATGGACTTGCCCACGGCCGGGCCGGTCGGCGCGGTGCAGGTGACGCCCGTGGGCTGCTTGAGCTTGTTGGCGGGGATGTAGCGCATAGCGCCAGCGCCCGAGATTGTGCAGGAGAACGCGCCGGGGTCGGACGCCGCGCCCTGCTGCGAGCCGACGGTCAGGCCCAGGTAGGTGCAGTCGCCCTCCACCACGTCGCCGTTGGGGTCGGTGTGGCGGAAGTGGCCCGTGCGGCCCTCGCCGGTCTCAAGCGCCAGGCTGGCAACGAAGTCCTGCGCGGGGTCGCCGTAGCAGCGGTCGCCTGTGACCTCGTACTGCGGCTGCACGCTCTTCACCTTGTCGGTGGGAGTGCCGTAGCCGTCGTAGTAGTCCTTGGTCTCGGTGGTCTCGTTGGTGGTCGGCTTCACCTCGGTGATGCCGCGCGAGAAGATGGCCCACGTGGGGCTGGCCGCGTCTGGCGTAGTGTCGATCTCCAGCGCGCTCATGTAGTTGGGCGCGAAGCCCAGGTCTTGGTTCTTTGCCATCGTTATCCCTTCTCTATGGTTATGGTCGCTTTGATTCGGAACTCCCACAGGTACGGCCCGCCCTCGGGCGGCGTTATCTCCTGCGGCTCGGTGTACAGCGACGCGCTGGTGAAGCCGTAGGAGCCTGTGGGCGAGGACAGGTCGGCCCCGTCCAGCGCGTCGGCCAGGTCGTAGGCGTCGCCCATGGCCTTGGCCTCGGAGGTGTCCTTCACGATGACCTGCAGCACGTATCCCACGCGGCGGGTGCCGTCCATGTGGCGCACCGCGTCGGTGGTGGGCATGGGCCGCAGCACCACCGCGTCGTCGTGGCCGCGCGATGCTGCCAGGCGGGTGAGGAGCACCGGGCCGTAGCCCAGGGCCTCTATGGCGGCCTTCGCCGCCTCCATCACGTCCGGGGCCATGTCACGCCCCCTCGGTCAGGAGGTCGACGGCCAGGCGCTCCCAGTCCTCGCCGTGCGCTTCCTTCGCGGCCTTCGGCCAGTCGGCCTTGGCCCTCGGGTTCTTGCCGTGCTTGATGGAGCTGTCGGGCAGGTCGCGCACGTAGGCGGCGTAGTCGGCGTCCCATATGACGAGGCCCTGCCTGAAGTCGGAGGCGGCCTGCATGGAGTTGTGCATGCGCTTGGTGTCCTCTGGCGTGAACGCGTTCATGTCCTCGGCCACGCTCATGGCGAACTTCACCTGCTTGGCCTCCAACTCCTTCGCGCTGAAACGCTTCATGAGCTTGGTCAGGTCGACCGTAACTGCTGCGGGCATGGCTACCTCACCTCCAGTTCCCAGTGGTGGGGACGGGTGCCGAACGCGCGGCGGGGCGTGCACCTCGCCACGTTCATCCACTCGCCCCCGTCGATGCTCACGCGGCTGCCCACGGGCACGTCGAACATGCCGGGGCTGTCCGCGCCGTCCGCTATCACGAGGCCCTGCGCGCCGTCGCCCAGGCCGTACTCGCGTACGAGCCACGCCGAGACGGGCTCGAAGCGCACGCGGCGCACCTCGACGGGATGCTCGAACTCGCCGCCGTAGCCGCCCTCCCTGGGCACCTTGACGAACATGGTGGAGGGCCGCGCCGAGCGCGGCACCCGCATCATCTGGTACCCCCGATGCCCGCGTAGAGCAGCGGCGTTCCAAGCAGCTCGCGGCGGACGGCGGCCTCCATGTCGCTGCGGTAGGTGCTGGCCCCTTCGGTACCGGGGTTCCACGAGAACGAGCCGACGGTGAAGCCGCCGCCCTCCATGATGCCGCCCGAGCATCCGTATGCGGCGTCGACCTCGCAGGCCGCCATGACCGCGCGCGCCCACTCCTCGGAGCCGTCCGGCTCGTTGGGGAAGATCAGGTCGCGCACGGCTGCCGTGGCGTGGGGGAGCGCCGCCTTGAACTCCTCGGCGGACAGCTCCCCGCGCCCGGCTGCCAGGTAGTCCTCGTGGGTCGGGGCTCTAGTTTCCATCGTCCTCGGCCGCCTCGGGCTTTTCCGCCTTGCCCTTGGCGGGCTGCTCGTCTGCGGCCTTCGCCTCGGGCTTTTCCGCCTTGCCCTTGGCGGGCTTGGCCTTCTTCGGGGCCTCCTTCTCGAAGGCCAGTCCAACTGTGCGCATGTCGCGCCTCCTTCCTACGCGGCCTTCATGCCTGCGGTGATGTAGTGCGCCAGGTTCTCGCGGACGCCGCACACGCCGTACTTGCGGTACTTGAACAGGTGGCCGAAGCCCTGCTGGTTGTCCTCGGCGTCGATGACCTTGCCGTGCGCGAAGTTCCAGCGCAGCACCACGGCGTCCTTGTGGACGATGAGGAAGTTCATGTCCACCGCGCCGGTGCCCTTCTTGTAGTGGCCGATCTCCTCGTCCTTGGTGGTGCCGTCCAAAAGGTCGATGGCGCTGTAGAAGCGGGACTGCGGCACCTTCACGATGGAGGAGAAGCCGTCCAGCGCCTCTCGGGACTTGGTGGTGTCCAGGTCCTTCACCATACCCAGCAGGGTGGGGGTGATGAACAGCACGCGGCTCTCTTCCGGCACCTCCTTCTCGTCCATGTCGCACATGGCGGCGTTCAGGCCATTGAGCATGTCCGCGCCGTCGGAGTAGGTCTTCTGCTCCTTGGTGATGCCGGTGCCTGCGCACAGCGTGGAGAACACGAACGCGTCTCCCTCGGGCACCACCTTGGTGCGGTTGAAGTGCGCGGCGGCGTTGCCGAACGCCAGATTGAAGGACTGGGCGTCCACTTTCTGGTCGATTTCCAGGATGGTGCCGCGGTCGTAGTTGGCGCTGATGGGCTTCCAGGTCAGGGACGCGCCGCTGTTCTGCGGCAGTCGCCCGTTGGCCTGCACGTCGCCCAGGCCACCCATGGAGTAGACGGGATAGTAGAACTCGCCCAGCTGCTCCATCTGCGCGATGTTGCCCTGCGGCGCGGCGCTCTCAAGCACTGCGGTCAGGGATTCCTTGCGGTACGCCTCCATGAGCACGTTCTCGTAGCCCTTGGGCAGTTCGATGCTGTTTGGCATGATTTACTCCTTTGAAGATTCGTCGGTGAGTCCGAAGGCTGCGCGGAAGTCGGCCAGGCCGTCGGAGCCTGCGCCGCCCTTGGGGTCGCCGCCCGCGCTCTCGCGGGGCTGGTCGGTGAACATGTAGGCGTTATCCTTCTTCAGGGCCTCGAAGTCGATGCCCGTGAGGTTGCCCTGCTCGTCCAGCTTCGCGTCGGCGATGTTCGGGATGATCGCGCGCGCCGCCTTGGCGTTGCGCACCCCCATCTGCGCCAGCTTGGTGTCGATGGCGAAGTCGCGGCGCATGTCGGCCTCGCGCTTCTCGGCGTCGGCCTTGTACGCCTCGTTGTCGGCCTTGGCCTTGTCGAGCGCGGCCTGCAGCTCGTCGGCGTTGCCCGCCTTGGCGGTGAACTCCTCGATCTGCTTGTCGCGCTGCTCCAGCTCGGCCTTGAGGGCCTTCACCTGCTCCTGGTACTCGTCGGTCTCGCGCTTGTACTTCGCGTAGGACACGACCTCCTTCGCGGGCTCGGTCTGCTGGCCGTTGTCGCCGCCCTCGTTGCCCTGGGGCTTGTTGTCGTCCGCCATCGCTTGCTCCTTCCGTGTTTGGTTGTCGCGCTTCCCTGCGCGCTTGGATGGCCCGCCGTTGTCGCCGCGGTCGCGTGCGGGGCATGTTGTCGCCGCCCCATCGCGTGACCGCATCTTCTCCGAGGTGTCGCCAGGCAAAAGAAAAGGCCGCCCGTGATGGGCGGCCTTGATGCCGTGCGTCTACTCGGTTGTCGCTTGGTCTACTTCATCAGCCCCGCGTCGCGCAGCACCTTGCGGGACTTGGCGAAAAGCTCCTCGCGCTCTTCTTTGGTCAGCTTTTCGGCGGCTTTCGACTCGGGGGCGCTGTCATCTATGACGAGCACCCAGTCCTCTGGCGTCACTTCTTTTTGTCAGCCTGAACCATTTCGCTTCCTCGTTTCGCTCGTAGAGCATTTCGGTGGCAAGCTGGTCGATAACGTCGCCGCCCACGTTCGGGCACTCTCTTTTCGCCAGCTCTCGCAGCTCCTCGTACGCTTGCACGACGCTGCGGTCGTTCACCTTGATTTCGTAGATTGTACCATCGTGGCACGCCACCACTGAGCTGCGCACCCAGTCGTTTTCCGCCACCGTTCGAATGTCGGCCCACGACGGCGGCGAGCTCATGGGGTGGTTGTGGATCAGCACCACGCCGCCCTTGGTGCGCCTGCACGCCTCCACCTGCTTGGCGGTCAGGCCGCACGCCTGGCTCTTCAGGCCGTGCCCGAAGGTGTCGGTGACGCGCTCGCCCTTCTTCCACGACACGACGGACATGCGTTCGTAGCCCGTGCCGTCGCGGTCGCGCAGGATGCGGCGGCTTTCGGCGTACACGGCCTCGCTTGCGCGCTTCGGGATGGGAAGGGACGCCACCTTGTCGTGGTAGGCCCTGCCGTTCACGGCGCGGCGGCTCACGTCTGCGGCGGTGCCCGCGCCCTTGCCCGGCATGAACTTCTCGCGCACCCAGGTCTTGTCCGTGGCAAGCGGGTAGATGCGCTCCTTCGATTCCACGGCGGCCTCGCGCGTGCGCTCGCGGGACAGGTAGGGATGGGCGGCTATGTGCTCGCGCTGGCGCTTCTGCAGCTTGCCCAGGCGCAGGCGCTCCTTGGTGTTGTCGAGCCCGGCGGCCTCCAGGGCCGTTGCCTCGCGCTTGGCGGCGCGTATGCCGCGCTCAAGCCCGCGCTGCTTCTGCTCTGCCTGGTATCGCTCCTCGCGCTTCTCGTCGCCGCCATCTGGATCGCGCTCGTACCGCAGCTGCTGGCCCTCCACGTAGATGCCGAAGTCGTGCTTGCAGTTCGCGCCGCACAGGCCATCGACAGAGCCATAGCCCGTCTCGCGGTAGAACGGCGGGTACTTCTTGGACTTGCCCGACAGACTGAACACGCGGCCCTGCCACTTGGCGTGGCTCTCGCGCGCCCCGCCGTGCGAGGAGGTCTGCACGAGGTCGTGCCCGGTCTCTTCAAGCAGCTCCAGCGTGTTGCGGCTGCCGGCCTGCACCGCCTGCGTGCGAATGTGGCGGCGCATGGCCACGTCCGCCTGCGCCCACGCCCCGCTCTTGTAGTCCACGACGGACACGCCGCGCCGCGCCAGCTTCAGCACGGCCTCGCGGGTGGCCTGCTCGTAGCCCGCCATGCCCGAGTTCACCCGAGCCACGGCCTGCGCCACGACTTCGAGGTAGGCGCGCTGCACGTTGGCGGGCATCTTCAGGTTGTCGCGGCTCACGACGTCCTGCACTCCCGCCGCCGTGGCCCGCGCTGAGTTGTGCAGCCTCCACTGCATCGTCTTGGACAGCGCGCCCATGGCCGTGCCCAGCGTGGCCAGGTCGGCCTCGGCGCTCTTGGCCACGGCCTCGGCCGCAGCCTTGGCAGCCTCGCGCGCGGCTCTGCGGCCCTCCTCGTTCATGGCCTTCTGCACGTCCTTGGCGGCAAGCGCCGCCTTGCGGGCGGCCTGCGAGTAGGCGCTGTCGCCCTCGAAGTCGATGGAGCCTATGAGCGCGGCGTAGATGCACACCAGGCGCAGGGTGTATTCGTCCATGGCCCCCTGCGCTGCGTCGGTGAAGTGCTCTATGTAGTCCGGCCCCAGCATCAGGCGAGCCCGTCGCCCAGCATGTCGAACGCGCCGCCCTGCTGCTCGGGCACGTTGGCCTTGGCCTCGTTGCTGGTCTCGCCGTAGAAGCGGCGGCGGTACTCCCACGGGGCCATGATGCCCGCGCCGACCTCGCTCATGGCCATCTCGCGCGCGCTCTGCGTGTCGCTGATGATGGAGTCGTCGAAGTCCACGGTGACGTCGCCGTAGGGCACGGCCTCGCCCTTGATGCTGCGGCACGCGTCGGCCATGCCGTTCACGAGGCGCACGATGGACTTGCGCAGGGCGTTCTCGTGCCGGTGGATGGATCGCATCAGCTGCGAGTTGTCGGCCGCCACCTCCTTGGCGGTCTTCAGGCCCGTGTGCGACTCCCAGGAGAAGTAGCCGTTGCCGAAGCCGCACGCCACCGACAGCAGGCGCAGGCCCGTGTTGATGGCGCTGGCGTTCTCGTCGGCCTTGAGGTCGCTCTGAACGGTCTGGATCTTGGCCGACCCCTCGTCGCCGGGGTTCATGCTGAAGATGGTGTCGTCGGCCTCGCCGAAGGCGTAGTAGGTCTTCGTGAGGCTGCCGTCCGGCCCCTTGTCGGTCTTGGACTCTATGAGGGTCTTGTCCACGAACGTGCGCGGGCGGCCCACGCGAATGTGGTCGAGCAGGGAGGTGGCGGCCTCGTCGACCACCTTCATGGCCCCCACGGCGTTGCAGTACACGCTCGCGCCCATCGCGCAGTAGTCGTAGAAGCGGTTCGACACGGCGGGGCGCACCAGCGCGAAAAGCGGGCGGGTGCAGCGCGTGTCCATGTCGGCGCTGATGCCCTCGACCGCCACCTGCTTGTGCGTCTTGGTGTCGAACAGCTGCGTGAGGATGTGGTAGGTGCCGCCCTTGAGCACGTGGGCCTGGCACTGGTCGTAGTCGCGCCCGGCGACCTCCACGCGGCCCACGAACGCGCACTGCGTGCAGTCGTCGGCGCTCCACGTGAGCGGGACTATCTGCGTGGCGTCGTAGCGCACGATGCGCAGCTCGGCGTCGGGCGTGTAGGCGCTGTCGGTCACGCCTCGCGGCTCGATGACCCACGCGCCCGTGCCCATGGCGAACGCGCGGGCTATGAAGTCGGCGTTGTCCATGGCGAACGATGTGGGCGCGTCGCCGTCCTCTGTCGGCTGCGGCGCGGCCTGGCCGTCCTCGTGCCCCTCGTCGCCGACGCCGCCCGTCGCCTTGGGGTTGGCGAAGTATCGCGTCATCCACGCGCGGCGCTCGTCGCTCGTGCTGGAGATGATCGTGCTCTCGTTCATGAGCAGACTGGCCCACTCGTCGGCCACGAGCGCCGCCGGGTGCAGGCTGGCGCGCTCGCGCTTGTACACGCGGAAGCCGCGCCGCTCGCTCATATGACCCAATCCGCTGTCAAGAGCCACAATGGCCCCGCCGACCGCTTGCAATCGGTCGGCGGGGCCTGCCGTTGAACCCGTCCCGGTCCGCCCCCGGCATGTCGTCGACGCCTTCGGCTCAGTCTCATATCCGCGGATACCGCTCTGGCGGCCCGCAATCCTCTCCTTCGGCGGGGTTCCCCAAGTCTGTCGACGCGAATGCGGCGACCGCCGCGCGCACAGCGAGAACGGGGGTATCCCCGAAGGCTGCCCGGCTCGCCGGGACGGGGGCTATGTCTATTCGCCGGCCTCCCGGCACATCATGCCGAGGGCCCACAGCCACCTCACGAGCTCGGCGGCGGTGGCGGCGTTCGCCTTCGCCTGGGGCATGCCCCTCTCGAGCATCTCCTCGCGTCGCCGGAGCAGGCGCTCGGACCCCTTCCTCCCGTGCATCCTTATCTCGAGCGGGACTCCGGAGCCCTTGGGCATCAGCTTGGGCTGGTGCCCGGCCTGGGCGTAGCGCCAGGACCCCTCGACCGCCAGCCTCCTGACGAGCGCGTTGCCGGCCCCGCTGATTCCGCCGAGTCGCACGGAGTCGGCGCTCGACCTCTGCTTCGGGGCGAGGCCGAAGTAGGCCGTCACCTGCCTGCCGGAGCGGAACCTCGAGAAGTCGCCGACCTCGGACGCGAAGGCGGCGGCGAGCACGAACCCGCACCCCTTGATGGACTGGAGCGCCTCGACCTCGGCCGAGAGGGGCCCGCCGCGACGGCGGCCCTGTATTCGGCGAGGACGGCCTCCCTCGTCTCGTCGGCCGCCTCGACCTCGTTCCTCAGCGCCGCGAGCGCCCGGATGCCGCCGTCGTCGGCGGGGCGTATGCCGTCGAGCCACCTGAGGAAGCCGTACGTCCAGTACTTCCGGGGGTTGCCGGCCGGCGTCGTGCCTCCGTAGACGTAGCCGCGGCGGGCCAGGAACGCCAGGAGCCGCTGCTTCGCCGCCGCGAGCCTGGCGGTCGCGGCGTCGTGGGCGGCGGCGAGGTCCCTGAGCCCCTCGATCTCGGGGGACGGCACCCATACCGGGGTGACGTCGTGCGACAGTATCGCCTTGGCCATCCTGGCCGCGTCGTTGCGGTCGTTCTTGGACGAGAGGTCTGCCGCCGACCTCGGGACCTTGGAGACGGCCGCGACGACGCAGTCGACGCCGAGGGCCGACAGCTCCCTCTGCGGCGCGAAGCCGAGGTAGCCGCTCTCGTAGGCGGCGAGCGACGGGCCCGGGAAGCCCGACATCCACTCCGCGACCTCGCCCCACGGGTTGCCGCGGAACCTCCTCGCCACGGCCTCGCCCGTCTCCGCGTCGAGCGCGCAGACGGTGGTGGACCTGAGGTGTACGTCCATTCCGAAGGCGGTAGAATATCTAGGCACGGGAGCCTCCCAACCTCGTTGCGGCGCGGCTGCGCCTCTGGCACTTCAACAACATTGTCGCAGCCCCGACCCGCGGTCACGAGCGGGGGCTCCTGTCGTTTCCGTGCCCTCGGATTGGGTCATAGTGTCTGTAGTGGTACCAGCCGTTGTTCGCCGCGAACCAGCCGAACCAGACGCCCACCATGCCCTGCATGCGGGTGTCCGGCTGGTATCCCATGCGGCGCAGCCACGCCTCGGCGTAGCCCGTGTTGCCTCGCTTCTCCATCAGAGGTTGCTCCTTATCCACAGTCCTGCGGCGTAGCCCGCCGCGTCTATCGCGTCGTCGTTCACCTTCGGCAGTGTCTCGGTTATGTCGCCCTGCCCGTTCGACACGTACTCGTACTCGGGGAACTCCTTGGCGGCGAGCGGGCAGCGGTCGGGGTCGATGACTATGCGCGTGAGGTTCTGCATCCACCTGATGCGGTTCTTGGGCGCGTTCAGGCCCTGCTTGAGCGACTTCTGCGCGCCGATGCCCTGCTCCTGGTAGTAGAGGATCATGCCGCGCGCCGCGCTGTCGCACCACACGTCGGCGGCGGGGTCCTCGGCCGCCTGCAGCTTGGCCGCCACCAGCTCGGCGGTCTTGACGTCGATGGCCTCGGTTCCCTGGCGGCTCTCCTCGTCCAGCAGGTAAAGCACGCGCTCGTTCTCGTCGTATCCCGCCTCCATGAACACCCACGGGTGCACGCTGCCCGCGTCCACGCCGAACGAGCGCAGGGCGATGGCCTCGCGTTCCTCTGCGGTGATGGGGCGTATGTCCAGCAGCTCGTCGGGGAACACCTCGGAGCCCGTGCCGATGACCTCGCCGAGCCATTGCCAGCGGTAGGAGTCGGGCGTCTTGCGGCGGCTGCGCTCGGCCTCCGCCAGCGCCGCGACGCTTATCCACTCGGGGTGCTCGTCTATGACGTCCAGGTACGTGGTGTGGCATATGAAGCGCCCGTCCTCGCCCGGGTGGGCCTCCAGGTCGCGCGCCTCCTTGTTCACCCAGTTGCGAGCCGAGCGGGGAGGGTTGTAGCTGTAGAACACCCAGAACATGTCGCCGCCGCGCAGGAACGTGGCCAGCACGCTGCGCACCTCGTCCATGCCGTCGAACTCGTCTACCTCCTCGAACCACACCACGGCGCAGTAGCCGGTGCGGAACTTCGCGGACTTCAGCTTCTTCGGCTTGTCGCATCCCACAAAGCGTATGACCTGCCCGGTGGGGCGGTACGTCACCTCCATGGGGACAGGCCGAAGTCGAACAGGTGCGCCACGCCCAGCACGTCGCACGCCCAGCCTATCTGCTCGTACACGGACGTGCGCAGCGTGTTGCCGACCTTGCGCAGCACGACGGCGTTGGCCTCCGGGTTGAGCATGATCAGCAGCACGATGGCGATGGATATGAACGACGACTTGGTGGAGTTGCGCCCGCCCTTGAACCAGTAGTGCGTGAACTCGTGCGCCTTGATGGAGCGCCACACGCCGGCGAACACGGAGGCCACGACGTCCGAGAGCCTAACCGAGGTCGTCAACGATGGTCACCCCCGCCTCCGCCATGGCGGCCTTCGCGCCGTCCACGCCGAACATATCGTTGAGCAGCTTCACGCTCTCGGTTATGGCCAGGCGCGCGTCGCCGTTGATGCTGCCCTCGGCCGCCTGGCGGCGGAAGATGGGCAGCGCGCCGTCCAGCACCTCGAACAGCGGCGCTGCGGCGTCCTGAAGCTCCCAGCGGCAGTCCTTGGCGGCCGCGTCTCGGATTTCCTGGATTCTGTGCGCGATTCGGGGGTCGCGCATCAGCTTGGACGCGGCGCAGCTTATCGAGTTGTAGTTCATGCGCTTGCAGTCGTAGGCCGCGCGGTACGCGTCCTGCTGCTTGGCGCGGGGCTTGGCCATCTCGCGGGCGAACGCCTCCTGCTTCGCCGTGAGCGGCTTGTCCTTCTTGGGCACCTGCGGCCTCCTTCCTGATTAGTTTCGCGCTAGCCAAGCGACGCGATCACATCGCGCTCGCGCGGCGAAAGCGCGAAATGCTCTGCGGCTGCACGCTCTGCGGCTGCACGCTCTGCGGCTGCACGCTCTGCGGCTGCACGCTCTGATATGAGGTAGCCGCTGCCGTATATCGCCTTGTTCTGCACGCGCTGCGCGTCGAGCGCCCTCGTGAAGCTGCACTCCTGCGGCCCCACGCGGAAGTCGATGCCGTACTTGGAGTAGCGCGCCAGCATGGGCGCGGTCAGTACCTCGTCCGGGTACTCGTACTTCGGCAGCGCCTTGGCCTTCTCGCGGCGCAGGCGCTCTATCGCGGCATCCAGCTCGGAGCGCAGGTCGGGCGCGCTGCGAGCCTGGGCGGGGTCGAGGTTGGTCACGAACGACGTGTTGACGCTCGCGCCGTTGGCGTACGTCACGCCGACGCCCGTCACGACCTTGCAGCAGTTGCGGATGCCCATGCACGTCAGGGTGGGGGCGAACAGGAAGAAGCCCACGCCGCGCTCCTGGTAGTGCTTGACGATCTTGCTCAGGATGGAGAACGGCGGGTTGTCCACCACCGTGCAGCCCTGCGGGTACTCCTCGCGCTCGTAGTCGCCGCCCGGGTAGAACGGGCGCGCCACCTTCGCCAGGTCGAACCCGTACTCCCGGTGTGCCCACCGCAGCACGCAGTCGTACACCTCGGGCGGGGTGTAGCAGTCGTCCGTCGTCCTTTTCGGCTCGAACTTTGCCGTGAACTCCTCGTATGTCTCGCCTCTCGCCATGCGTCTCCTATCTCTCGGCCCATATGGTCGCAAGCGTGTCGCCGGGCACGGAAAAGGCCGCCCCGAAGGACGGCCCTCTGCCTGTTTCCGTATTCGGTTGCCCCTATCCGCACGCCGCCACGGCCATGGCCATGAGCCCGAGCGCCAGCGCCCTTATGGCGTAGATGGCCGCCGCGTCTATGGCGATTGCCGCCGCTATGAACAGCAGGCACCCCCAGTTGCATCCCGGGCGGTTCATCGCTCCTCCCACTCGACGGTGCCGTCGTCGTACTCGGCCTTGAGCCATTCCAGGTAGTCGGCCTCCTCGCAGAAGCTGGCCAGCAGCCGCTTGCTGGTGGTGCAGCTGCTCATGCGGCTCGTCTCATACACGGCGATGAAGAAGGGCCACGAGTGGAATTCCGTCTCCGTGTGGATGGCCCGCTCGGGCGTGCCGAAAAGGTGCTCCCAGTTCGTCATCGCGCCCCTCCTTCGCGCTCGGCCCGACCTTGCGGTAGGTGAAGTCCTCGAACAGGTGGCCGCACCAGCGGCAGCGGTCGCCGCCCTTGGGCAGGTGGTGTCAGATCTCGCGCATGCCGCACTTCGGGCAGCGCACCTCGATACTGGGTCGGCGCTTCGGCTTCTCGGTCTGCTGCTCCATGGCTACTCCACCGCCATCCGCATGGCCGGCTTCATGGCCTCGCGCAGGCTCTTGGCCAGCTCCTCGGCCGTTACCTCGGCCTTCACCTCCACGTTCACGTCGGGCATCGCGAAACCGTGCGCCTCTTCGGCCTTGAGGCAAGGCATGGCGGCGTCCTGGGCCGCGCCCTTGAGCGTCGGTGACGCTGTCACCCTCGGCTCGCAGCGCCCCAGCCACAACTCGCACTCGTCCAGCTTCGTGAGCGCCAGGGCGCGCTCGCGGCTCGCCTCGTAGGCCGTCTCGATGCCCTTGCGCAGGTTCTGCACGGCCGTCTCTTCGGTTCCGGCGTCCAGCTTTTCGCGCAGTCGGGCGTTCTCGAACCTCAGGTTGCGAGCCTCGCGACGCGGCACTGCTACCGTATGGCTTTGCTGCTCGCCCCAGCAGTCCTCGCACAGCGGCGCGTCTACGCCCATGTTGTCCTGCCCCAGGGCGTCGATATCGCGCCCGCAGGTATCGCAGATGATTCCCATGGCTACTCCCTCCCTTCCGGCTTCACCGCGCCTGCGAGGAACCACGCCCGCAGGCTCTCGGCGCACTCCGGGCACAAGGCCCTTGCCTTGCCGTCGATTCGCGCGCTGTTCCTCAGCACCATCTTGGCGTAACCCGCCAGGGTCGCCGGCACCTCCTTGCCGCAGCGTTCGCATGCGCACATGTACAGCCTCATGCCTGCTCGCCTCCCTTCGGCAGAGCGTCGGCGATTCGGTCCCAGTCGGTGGCCGGCTTCTCGCTGGGGTACTCGTAGGCCCCCACGCACGGCACCGGCAGCACCGCCATGCCGTCGTGCTCGCCTGCGTACTCGTCTGCGTCCGATCTGCTCTCGAACGCCAGCACCACGTCGCTCTCCGTGGCCACCGCGTAGATCTTCTTCATCGTTTCGTCTCCTATTCGAACTCGAAGCACTCGCATGCCTCGCTTGTCTCGTCCACCGCTTCCACGTCGGGGCCGCCGCCCGTCATGGCGTCGCAGGCGCACACGGCCTCGCCGCCAGCGCCCTGCACGCGGCCGCAGAAGCGGCGCTCCCGGCACGTGCGGCCCTCCCACGGGTCGGGCCGGTTCCACGGTGCCCTGGGGTCGGACTCGAAGCACCCGGGCGGGAGGTTCCACCCGCTTGAAGGCTCGTACCCGCTCACATGCACCGCCTGCCCCTCGGCAGCCGCCCCCAGCCGTCCATGGCCAGGGCATCCGCGTACTTGGTCGGCTCCGGCAGCAGCAGGTACTCCCAGTGCCCCGAGCCCGGCGGGGCGGGGCGGTTGAACCTCTGCTCGGCCCTGACCCAGCGGAAGTGCAGCCGGTTGGCGTGCGCCAGCCCGTGGCAGCCGCTGCCGTTGCCGCTGCCGCACAGCATCACCGTGGGCTTGGGAACCTCGCGCCCGTCGCGGAACAGCTTGCCCGCCCCGCGCCTCACGATGTGGTGGCGGTTGAGCGGCCACGGCGCGCCGCACACGGCGCACCTGGGCGTCTCGATGCTCGGCCCCTCCATGAGGGGGCGCAGGATCTCGGGCAGCGTGTCAACGTTTGCCATTCGATAGCCTCCTGTCCTTGCCTTGCAGCTCGTACTTGTCGCACATCTCCGACAGGCGGCTCACGATGGCCACCGCCGTCTCCTCGTCGCCGTTCTTGGCCAGGCGGTGTATGAGGTCGCTCTTGCCGTACTGCGTGGTCACGACCACGGGCCTCATGTTCTCGTACCTGTCGTTCACGACGCGGAACACCTGCCCCAGTGTCCAGTCGGTGGGGGACTCCTTGCCCAGGTCGTCCAGCACCAGGCACCCCACGCGGGAGAGCCTGGACAGCACGCCGTCCTCGGTGCCGTCGCCGCCGTAGGTGCCCTTGATGGCGGCCAGCACGCCCAGCATGTCGGTCACCCTCACGCTGGTGCCGCCGTCCACCAGGAGCCGCGCCACGGCGCTCGCCAGGTGGGTCTTGCCGGTTCCCACGGGGCCGCAGATGTACGCCCCGCGCCCTTGCTCAACCTTCGCGGCAATGCCCTCGGCCATGGGGGAGGCGGCTGTCATGAAGCGGGGTTTGATTCCGGCCCGCTCGTAGGCCCGGCGGCGTTTGGCTGCGGCCTCCTCGGCCTTGGCCCTGGCCTCAAGGCGCGAACGCTCGTCGCGCTCCGCCACGGCACCCGGGCAGCCGCACGGCTTCCAGCCGCAGAAGGTGCGGCGGCCAGCCAGCACCACGTAGCGGACCTCCAGCTGCGCCCCGCAGTGGGGGCACTCAGTCGTACTCGGCATAGCCGTCGGCCTCCTTCCGGGTCCTCGGGCCGCGGTTCACGTAGTCCTCGAACTTCGGCGAGAACAGCGTGGAGGGCCGCAGGTACTTGGCCATCTTCGGGTCGCCCGCCCACTCGGCTGCCATCGTGTCGATGACGGCCAGGAAGTCGGGGAGGCGGTAGCCCTCGGCCCAGCGGGCGTGTATCAGCCTGCGGGTCTTGGCGCTGCTTGAGCGGTAGCGGGTGCCGGCTGCCTCGTTGAGCGCATGCACGATTTCGTCAAAGGGGATTAAGGGGTTATCTATATACTCAACCTCAACCTCAACCTCTGCATTGCCGCAACTCGATGCGCCTGCATGTGCATCCGCATCTGCTTGCGCATGTGCGACTGCATCTGTATCCGCATATGCTCCCGCATGTGCTTGCGCATCTGCTTGCGCCCGTGCCGCCGCGTCGTCCACCGCGTCTTCCTTCCCCGGCCTGTTGCCCCAGCGGGCGTTGGCCGCCTTCCTTGCGCGCTCGCTCTTCTCGTCGCCCATGTCGAGCCTGCCCTTGAGCACCAGGAAGGTGGGCAGCCACGCGGGGCTGCCCTGCGGCTCCTTGCCCGTGAACCGGTACTCGACGATGGCGTAGATGAACGGCGCGCGCTGCTTCTCGGGCATGGCCTGCGCGGCCGCCCAGAAGTCGTCGTGTATAACCATGCCCATAGTGTCGCCGTCGCCTTCCCTAAAACGGGATATCCTCGTCGTACAGATCGGGCATGGCCTGCTGCTGCGGCATGGCCTGCTGCTGCGGCATGGCCTGCTGCTGCGGCATGGCCTGCTGCTGCGGCGCGGGCTGCTGCTGCGGCGCGGGCTGCTGTGGCGCGTACGCCTGCTGAGTGGCCGGCTGCGGCGCGTAGGCGGGCTGCTGCGGCGCAGGTGCCGGGGCGGGGCGTCCCTGGCCGTACGTGCGGGCCTGCGGCGCTTGCGGGGCCGCCTGGGGCGCGTACTGCTGTGGCGCGTAGCCCTGCTGCTGTTGCTGGCCGCTCATGAACTCCAGCTCGTCCACCACGACCTCCAGCGCGCTGCGCTTCTGGCCGGTCTGCTGGTCGTTCCAGCTGCGGTAGCGCAGCTTGCCCTCGATGGCCACCTTGCTGCCTTTGGCGAGGTACTGCGCCAGCTTCTCGCCGCGGGTGCCGAACAGCGTGCAGTCCACGAAGTTCGGGTAGTCCTTCCACTGCCCGGTCTGCTGGTTCTTGCGGCGGTCGTTGACGGCCACGCCCATGGACAGCACGGACATGCCGCCAGACGTGGAGCGCAGCACGGGGTCGCGGGTCAGGTTTCCGGATATGCACACGCGGTTGATGCTCATAGATACCCTCCTTGGGTTACGTCCCCGCTGTTCCAGATGCGGGTGATCTGCGCGTCTACCATGCGGATACGCAGCTTGATTACGTTGATGGCCTCCTGCGAGGCCTTGTAGATGGCCTCGGAGCAGTCGCGGCGGCGCTTGGCCTCCGCTATCTGCTCCTGGCCCCGGCACACGTCGCCGATGATGGTGACGGGCGTGCCCTTCTGGCGCTCGTTCAGGATGGCGATGCGCAGGGCCTTGCGGTACTCGGCCTCGTTCTCGGCGTACTGGCAGCCCGACTCCTTGCAGGTCTTCAGCTCGGCCTCCAGCCTGTCGGTCAGCTCGTCCAGCTCCTCGGTGAGCGCCTGCATCTACTCCACCTGCCAGTCGGGGCGCGGGCAGCACGGGCTGTTGGCCACGAACTCCATGTACTGCGGCATGCTGGCGAACTGGTAGCGCGCCCCGCAGCTGCGGCAGTGGGCCGTGAAGGGGCCGTCTGCGGGCGGCTGCTTCTCCTCGGGCGCGGGCTGCTCCTCCATGGCGTCGGGATCGCTCTGCCCGTCGATGGCGAACGCGCCGCACAGCGCGTACTTGCGGGCGTAGCTCGACGCCATGCCGGTCACCTGGGCGTCGTCCGAGCCCTTCTTGTGCTCGTCCTCGCGGGCGTAGGCGCTCACCTGCAGCAGGCCCTCGCCGCCCTCGGCGGGGAACACGCACGCCGTGGACTTCACGTAGTAGCGGTCGCCTATCTGCACCAGCTCGTCGGTCATGAAGAACGCCAGGCCCTCCTTGGCGCACGGCTCCTTCAGCGCGGCCACTATGTCCTCGTAGCTGCGGTAGACGAACTTGCCGAAAGCGTTGTACTTGGCCTTGGGCACCACCACGGCGCGCTGCACGCGGGCAACGGCCGCCATGAGGTCGATGGACTGCTGTTCCTGGGTCATGCTAGTAGCCTCCGTTCATTCGCTCGTAAACCTGGCCCACCGTGCCGTGCATGATGGTGCCCACGACGCCCTGCGCCTTGATGGCCGCCGCGACGCCCTGCATCTGCTCGCGCGTGGCGCACGGCACCACGACCGTCCACGGGTCGCCCGCCATGGCTACGGGTGCCGGTGCGGGCGGCGCTGGCGGCACCGGGGCGGGCATGGGCGCGGGCTGCGGCTCGGGCATCTGCTCAAGCGGCTGCGGGAACTCTGCGGGCTGGCATTCCGCGGGCTCGGGCACCGCTTCGGGTTCGGGCTCTTCCACGGGTTCCGGCTCCATGGCCGCCTTCAGCTCGGCGATGCGCCGGCGCTCCTCCTCGGCCTTGTGCGCCGCCGTTATGGCCGCGCCCAGGTCCAGGGTGGCGAACAGCTCGCGCTCGGCCTCGTCGTAGAACGGCTCGCCCTGGAACTGCGCCTTGAGGGTTTCCCAGTCCTGGGCCAGGCGCTCTACCTTGGCCTCCAGGGCTTTGAATGCCTTCACCTCGCCGAAGGTCTTGTTGGTCCACTGCTTCTCGTGGAAACGCTCATAGGGCACGACGGGGGCCAGCAGCCCGGCGAACTCCTCGTAGTGCTCCCGCAGCTTGGCGTACGCGCGCAGCTGGCGCTCCTCCTCGGCCTCGTCCAGCTGCGCCTTGATGCCGTCGGCTGCCTGCTTCGCGATGCCCGCCACGGCCTTGCACCTGTCCTCGAACGCGGCCAGGGGCTTCGTGTACTCGCGGCTCACGGCCTTGCGGCGCTCGTCTATCTCCTTGGCGATGCCGTTGAGGTAGGCGCGGTCGCGCTTGGCGGCCTTCACGTTCTCGTCCTTGCCCATGTCGTAGGTCGCGCCCTCGTAGTCGGCCACCAGCCTGCGCACGTGCGCCTCCAGGGCGTCGAAGTTGGCCTCGATCACGGCGGGGAGTACGCCACGGTCAGCTCTGACGCCTCCTCGGGCTCGATGATCTCGGCCTCAACTGCTTCGCTCATTTACTCCTCGCTTCCCAGGCGCGCCATGCACGCCTCGTAGGTTTCCGTCTCGGCCGCGTTCGGCTCGTAGCCGTCGGCCTTCATGGCCTCGTAGATGATGGTCACGCTCTCGACCGTCGCTCGGTTGAGGTACACGGAGCTGCCGCCTTCCATGAGGCTCCAGGCCGTCCAGCCGCTCATGTTCCACGCTGCCCGCCAGCCCATGGCCACGACCAGCTCGGTGGGCGTGCGGTCGATGGGTCGGCCCAGCAGCTCCTCGAATGATTCCACGGCCTCGGCCTCCATGGCGAACGCGGTCAGCGCCAGAGCCGTGCGGCGCATCGACTTGAGGTCGCCCGCGTGGGCGGCAAGCCACTCGCGGCGGGCCTTCGCGCCGTCCTCGTAGGCGGCCTGGAAGTCGGCCTTGCGCTGGGCTGCGGCCTGTGCGGCCTCGTCGGCCCCCTCGGCCACCGGCGCCAGCAGGGTCACGCCGAACGACGTCTCCTCGGCCAGAAGCCCCGCGCCCGCGTTGTCGGCCACGTAGGCGTCCAGCGCCGCCAGGTCGGGGCGGTAGTCGGAAAACGTGCGGCATGCGGCGAAGCCCTCGGGGCATTCGTCGACGAGCTCGACGCCCGCGTCGGCAAGCACCGCCACCACTTCGGCGCGGTTGCGCCTCTGCTCGGCCTCGGCCTTCAGTCTCGCGTACACGCGCTGCCATTCGGACTGCTTGCAGTCGCGCAGCTCGGCCACGGCCTCGTCGTCGCCCTCGAACTCGGCGATGGCCGCCAGGCGGTCGAGCGTCATGTCGTAGGCGGCGTCCTGCACCCTGCGGGCGGCGCGGCGCGCCTTGGCCACGGTGCCCGCGTCGGTGCGGGCGGCCACGGCCACCTCCTCGTCGGGAATGTCGAGCGCCAGCATGGTCTGCACGCCGCGCGACTTCTCCTCGGCGGTCAGCCCCAGCTTGGCGTCGGTCTCCACCATGGCCTTGGCGGCCTCCACGCGCGCCAGCTCGGCGTCGTCCAGGTCGTCGTAGACCTCGGCGAGGAAACGCTCGGTGCCGATGGCCCTCATGGCGCGCACGCGGCACTCGCCGTCGATGATCCAGTAGATGCCGCCCTCCTTGTACAGGATGGGCTTCATGACGGGCTGGCCGGGGTTGAGGCGGTTGGCCTTGAACTGCGCGGCCAGGCCCGCGATGTGCTCGGCGCTCTCCCTGGTGGTGAAGTCGCGCGGGTTCATCGGCTCGCCGTCGGCGCGCTCGTAGGGGTACACGTCGCAGATCGCGACCTCCTCTAGCGATTGCATGCGCGGGCCTCCTCGTCTACGACCACGCGGCACTCCATGTCCACCAGGCGGGCGCGGCACGCCACGCGGGCAACCTCGCCCATGAGCGCGATGCGCTTGGTGGGCACGGGGCCGTTCTTGATTTGCGCGGCCATGCAGGCGGCCCCCATGTTGAACGCCTGGCGCATGGCGGCGTCGAAGCCGCCGTCGCCCGGCTCGGGCACGGGGACGGCGCGCTCGATGCGCTTCAGGATGCTGTCCACCGTCTTGTCTGCGACGGTCTTGCTGATGATTTCCGTGAGCATTTGGGTCTCCTAACTGGGAAAACTAAAAGTGATAAAAACTTTTCAGGATTTCGGAACTTTTTCTCTATGCGCTCCTTGCGCTTCTGCGCCGCCTTGACCCTGCGGTACAGGTAACGGCACAGCCACCGCTCCATGGCCTCGTCGTGCGCCTCTGCTGCCTTGTCGGCGGCGTAGCGGCTCATGCCCGAGGTGTCCGGGGCCTGCGGCATGGGGTCGGCGCGGCTCTCTCGGCCGCACTCGGTGCGCTCGTAGGTGCGGCGCTCCTCTGCGGTCAGCCTCGGCAGCAGCTCGGCTATGCGGGCCTCTATGGCCTCAAGCTGCTGCTGGCGTCTGCACGGTTCGCAGATGCCGTCCTTGCCGAGGGTCGCCCTGCGGCACCCGCACGACGGGCACAGCTCCAGGCGGTGGCGGTAGCAGCGCAGGGACACGTGGCCGCCGCTGGCGTTGATCACGCGCCGCGCGTTATCCAACTGGTTCTTGGACAGCCGCAGCTCGCGGCGAATCTCGCGGGCGGGCACCTTTCCCGCCAGCTCGGCTATGCGGTCGAGGTCGGCCTTGCGCCACGCCCTGTGTGGCCTGCCCTTGTCTCGGCGGGTCACTCGTCGCTCACCTCCACGACCACGCGGGGGCGCGCCCTGTCGGTGAGCACCCTGTCGGGGCACTGCTCCACGTACTTGCGGGAGTCGTCCTTGATTACGCCCGCCGCCACCAGGCCGTCGAGCACGAACTTGCGCGCGAAGCCCACGTTGTCGGCGTCGCGGCGCATGTCGGGCTCGTAGAACGTGGTGCGCACGGTCACCCGGCGCTCGAAGCGCGGCGCGCGCTGCTGCATGGCCGCCGCCCTCACGCGCGCTGTCTCGCGCTTCTTCATGGCCGCCGCCTTGTAGCGGTTGGCGCGCTCGGCGCTGATGTAGTCGTTCAGGCTCGGCATTCGGCCCTCGACCGTGACGGTGCACCTCATTGCGCGCCCCTGTCGTAGATGCCCTGCGCCTCGGTTAGCGTGGAGGCGGCGAAAACGGCTGGGCCCACGATGGCCTCCCACGTGCCCACCAGGTCCACGGAGTCCACCGGCGTGCGGCGGAAGCTCACGGCGGCCAGCATGGAGGGGCGCTGCAGCACCATGTAGCGGGACAGCACGCTCCACAGGTTGTGGTCGCGCTTGAACTCGCTGGCCTCGCTCACGGTCATGCCGTTCTGGCACGCCAGGGTGTACACGTTGTCGCGCTGGATGACGTGGCCCTCCAGCATCAGGCGGTAGCAGATGCGGCGCAGCTTCGCCCATGTATCGGGGTTCGAGGCAACCCAGCCGCACGCCTTGGCCACGAGGGCCTGGGCCTTGGCGTCTACCTCGGCCATACTGTTGCCTCCAGCGCCCATGTGGCGGCGATGCACGCGCAGACGAACAGGGCGGCGAAAACGGCCTGCAGCCTCTCGCGGCGCTGCTCGGGTGTTACACTGGTCTCGGTTCGGAAGTGAACCGTTGCGGTGCGCGTCTTTCGCTTGCCGGCTGCGACGCGCACCCTCTTTCCCTTGATCTTTTCCATTCCTGGAACTTCCTCTCGTTCTCTGGGTCCTTGTAGAACTTGCGCATCATGGCGGCGCACTCGTCGCACATGGCGCGCTGTATCGGGGTCATTCGCCCGCGACGCCCGGCAGAAGCAGCGGGGCGTCCTCGTAGGCGACCTCACCGGTGTCCCTATCCACGAACATCACCTCCTGGTCGTCGTACACGTGGATGTTGAGCATCTGCCCCGTGAACTCCACCAGCTTGGGGATGAAGTCACGGAACTTCGGGTCCAGCTCAAACTGCAGCACGCACTTGCCGCTCTTCACGTTGAGGGCGGTGAACCCCCCCCCGTACGGTCACCTCGTTCAGCATGGCCTACTCCTTCTCGTCGTACGCGGTGTCGCGCGCGATGGTCTTGAAGTCGGTGCTCAAGCCCTTGCCGTTCACGCTGAACTGCACGGAGCTGTAGACATTGAACTGCATGCCGCCGAGCTCGAACCAGGTCGTGCTCGCCTCCAGAAGCTCGATGCCGCTCGTCTGGAAGCCCCACATGGCCGCGATGCGGCGCTTGAGGCTGACGTGCGTCTCCTCCATGCAGCCGTTCTCGGCCAGCTCGAAGTTGACGGCCACGCGCTTGCGGTCGTCGATGAGGTGGTCGAGCGTTTTGCCGATGATCTCGGCGACGAACTCGGGCTGGTGGCTCTTGGTGGGCATGGTTTCTCTCCTATCTATAGGTTTAACTATCGTTGCTGCCGAAAAAAATATCAGCCACACGCACGCCGAAAAGTTTTGCCAGTTTTTTGGCGTCCTCGATAGTCACGCTATCGGGGTTGCTTTCCATCTTTGCGTACGTGGGCCGCGAGATGCCGAGAAGGCCAGCCACGGCCTCCTGTGAGTACCGTGCCTTCTTGCGCGCATCAACCAATTCCATCGAATCACCTCCTTGCTTGGTATGCCTAAGACTATAACCAAACATATAGTGACTGTAAAGAAGATTTGTCATATTCTGTAAAAAGATTTTAACGGTCGCAGCGGAAGGAGGACACGTGAGCATAGCCGAGAACATCCGAAGGATTAGGACGCAGCACGACATGACGCAGGAGGAGTTCGGCAAAGTTGCCGCCGTCTCCGCTATGGCCGTATCTCAGTGGGAAAACGGGCGAGCAGTGCCTCGCATGGGCGCAGTTCAGCGTATTGCGGATTATTTCAATATCAGTAAAGGCGAGGTTATTGACGAGGGAACAGATGGCGTTGTTTTGCCCGCCGGTGCCATGCCCGTGGTGGCCAGCAGCGCAACCGTGCCGCTGCTCACGCTTGGCCGGGTGCACGCCGGCTCGCTCGCCGACGAGGAGGAGGTCGCGCACCGCGTGGAGGTGCCCGCCTCCGTGTGCGCCGGGCACCCGCGCGCGTTCGCCCTGGAGGTCGAGGGCGACTGCATGAACCGCGTCATACCCGAGGGCAGCCACGTGCTGGTCGACCCCGACCGCCAGCCCGCCAACGGGTCCATCGCCGTGGTGGAGACCGAGGACTACCGCGCGGTCATGCGCCGCTGGTACAAGGGCAGCACCAAGCTGATGCTGTCGGCGGATAGCTTCGAGGACTACGAGGACATGATTTTCGGCATGGACGACGGCCCCGTGCGCGTGATCGGCACGGTGGTGTGGTTCCAGGCCGCCGACGAGATGGAGTAGCCATGGGCGGGCGCGCGGCGATATACGCCCGCTTCTCGAGCCACAACCAGCGCGGCGAGTCCATAGAGATACAGGTGGAGAAGTCCCGCGCCTACTGCGCCGAGAACGACCTGCGCGTGGTGGCCACGTACTGCGACTTCGCGCAGACGGGCACCAACACCGACCGCGCCGAGTTCCAGCGCATGATGGCCGACGCCAAGCGAGGGCTGTTCGATTTCGTGGTCATATATAAAGTTACCCGAATCATGCGCAACCGCGACGAGATGGCCATGGCGCGCATCATGCTGCGCCGCTGCCGCGTCGAGATACTGTACGCGGGCGAGGACATTTCGGACGGCTCGGCGGGCGTGCTGCAGCTGGGCATGCTTGAGGTGCTGGCGGAGTACGAGAGCGCGCTCGACGGCGAGCGCATACGCGACGGCATACAGAAGAACGCCGAGCGGTGCATGGCCAACGGCTGCGTGCGCTACGGCTGGGACATAGTGGACGGGCGCTACGTGGTCAACGAGGAGGAGGCCGCCGCCATCCGCCTGGGCGTGCGCATGGTCTTGTCGGGCAAGTCAGTGGCCGACGTGGTGCGCGCCTGGGAGCCGTACCGCACCAAGCGCGGCGGCAAGTGGCGCTTCCAGACGGTGCGCCGCATACTGATGCGGCGGGAGAACGGCGGGGAGTACCGCTACGCGGGCGTGGTCGTGCCCGGCGGCATGCCCGCCATCGTTCCCATGGATGACGAGGAGAGGGTGATACGGATGCTTGAGGACTCGCACAGGCCCCGCGCCAAGACCGAAGCGTGGGACTTCCCGCTCACGGGCAAGCTCTACGACGGGCGCGACGGCGGGCTGATGACCGGCACCAGCGGCACGGGCAAGTCGGGCAGGCCCTATCACTACTACCGCTGCCGCAGCTGCGGGCGCACCGTGCGCCGCGATGTCGTGGAGAAGCGCGTGGCCGACGCCGTGCGCGAGGCCCTGGGCAGCGCCGACAGCCGCGAGCGCATCGCTCACATGCTGGCCGACGCCGAGGAGGAGCGCGCCGACGAGAAGCCCTTGAGCGAGACCATAAAGGGCGAGCTGGCCAAGATCGAGACGGCGTTCTCCAACATATGGGCGGCCATCGAGTCTGGCATCGCGCCGCCGGGCGGCAAGGAGCGCATAGACGCGCTGAAGCGGCGGCAGGCGCTCCTCAAGGACGAGCTGCGCACGGCCGAGGCCCTTGAGGCCGCCCGCCTTGACTACGACCGCGCGCTGTTCTGGCTTGAGGGCATGGCCGCCGCCGAGGTGGACGACGCGCAGCTCCTGCGCACGTTCGTGGCGCGCGTGGTGCTGGGCGGCCCCGACGATGACGACGGCCTGCGCGTGGCGTTCACGTTTGACGATTCTGCCGGCTTGGGCGATAATCCGTCGCTGCCTGGCGCTATAGGTCCAGGTGGCGAGGTGTTCGACCGAACGAACGCCAGCTCCACCAACAGTTACAGGCAGGTAGAGAAGTGTCTCTACCTGCTTTTTTATTACATATAGATACCGCGGAGAATCGAACTCTATGCAGGGCGCGGACGTAAAGAAAACGCGTAAGCGCTTTTAGCCCGCGGGCGAGGACGCCGGCAGGCGGCCGAAGCCGGTGCGGATTTGCGAAGCAAATACGCGGATTCTCCGCGCAAACTTTCGACTCAAAACGGATGCGATGTTTATCGAATTTCAGCTGGCCTTGCCTCGCATCAGCGAATCCCCGCACCGCGGAGAATCGAACTCTATGCAGGGCACGGGCGTTAAGCAAACGCTACGGCGGCGCGGGATGGGACGCGCTTTCCGCTCCATCTTCTCAACTCCAAAACCTATGCGCCCAACATCACAAAACTGGGTAGAAGAAAGCCAAAACGCAATCGCAGGAGGTCAATATGACTGCAGAAGATAAGGCAAAGAACGCCGGCAAGGTCGCGCTCGTTTTGGAGGGCGGCAGCTTCCGCGGGCATTTTACCGCAGGCGTGCTCGACGTTCTCATGGAGGCCGGCGTCGAGATTCCGGCGGTATATGGCGTATCGGCCGGCGCCCTCAACGGCGTGAACTACAAGTCGCACCAAATCGGCCGTGCCAACCGCATCAACCTGGCTTTCTGCAACGATAGCCGCTTCATGGGCGCCGCATCGTTTGCGTCCACGGGCTCTATCGTTGGCTACGACTTTATCTTCAACGATGTCCAGGACCGCCTGGATCCCTTTGACAACGAGACGTTCGACGCCAGCCCCATCGAGATGTACGCCGTTGCGACGGACATGTTGTTTGGAACCGCCACGTACCTGCCGGTCAAAAGCGCCGTGCTCGACCTCGACGCCGTGCGCGCATCGACGTCGCTGCCGCTGGTGACGCCGCCGGTCGAGATTGACGGGCACAAATACGTCGACGGCGGCGTGGCCGATTCGGTTCCTATCGAGCATGTGCTCGAGGAGGCGGGCTTCGACCGTGCGGTTGTCATTGTCACGCAGGACCGTTCGTATGAGAAAAAGCCCTACGAGTTTATGCCAGCCGCACGCGCTCGCTATGCCGACTACCCCTACCTGCTCGAGGCCATCGAGACGCGCCACGACCGCTATAACATCCAGCGCATGCATCTGTGGAAGTATGAACGCGAGGGCCGCGCGCTGGTCGTTGCTCCGCAAAAGCCGGTCGAGGTCGGCCATGTTGAGCACGATTCGGCAAAGCTCCTCGACCTGTATATCCAGGGCCGCCAGGAGGCAAAGCGCCTACTGAGTGATATCGAGGCATTTGTCGAGCGCTAGCGTCGCGACGTCATGACCCATGGACGACATGTGCAGAAACTCTGGTCGGAGCCAAAATACCTGTTGACTCGGGCGGCGAGCGGGGTAATATGGACGGGTTACTTGCAGAGCCCCGTGAATCTCTGTAACAACACGTACTGTACATGGAGGAGTCTAAGTGATTTCGAAATCGACTCACTACGCCAAGCAGGGCGAGGTCCAGCGCAACTGGGTTCTCGTCGACGCCGATGGTGCTGTCCTGGGCCGTCTTGCCACCCAGATCGCAATGATCCTGCGCGGTAAGAACAAGCCCCAGTTCACGCCCAACAGCGACTGCGGCGACTTCGTTGTCGTCATCAACGCCGATAAGGTCCAGCTTACCGGTAACAAGGCCGACACGAAGACCTATTATCGCCACAGCGGCTACAACGGCGGCCTCAAGGCTGAGAGCTTCCGCCAGGCTATGGAGAAGCACCCGGAGAAGGTCATCGAGCGCGCCGTTCGCGGCATGCTGCCCAAGACCACCCTCGGCCGTGCCCAGATGACCAAGCTTAAGGTCTACGCTGGTGCCGAGCATCCGCACGCTGCCCAGAACCCCACGAAGATTGAGCTGGAGGCTTAAAGATGGCTGAGAACACCGTTGTCTACCAGGGTACCGGCCGTCGTAAGAACGCCGTCGCCCGCGTCCGTCTCGTCCCCGGCACCGGCAAGGTGACCATCAACAAGCGTGACGCCGAGCAGTATTTCGGCCGTCATCAGCTCGTTGAGAACGCCCTTGCTCCCTTCAAGGTGACCGACACCGCCGGTCAGTTCGACGTTATCGCTCTGTGCGATGGCGGCGGCATCTCCGGTCAGTCCGGCGCTCTGCGCCTGGGCATCGCTCGCGCTCTTCTGAACGCTGGCGATTACCGTGCTGACCTCAAGAAGGCCGGTTTCCTTACGCGCGATGCTCGCGTGGTCGAGCGCAAGAAGTACGGCCTCAAGAAGGCCCGTCGCGCTCCCCAGTTCTCCAAGCGCTAAGGTTTTATCTCCTTACGAGATACAATGTACAAGCGGGGCCTGCCGATTGCTCGGCGGGTCCCGCTTTTCTTTTTCGACTAGGGTGGGCGACTGCGTTTTGCCCACTTGGGAAGGAGCGATCCTATGCCCCAGAACATCTTCGGTACCGACGGCGTCCGTGGCGTCGCCAACGCCGACCTTTCGTGCGACCTCGCATTTCGCCTTGGCCGTGCGGCGACCAAGTTCCTTGGTCCGGATATCTGCATCGGCCGCGACACGCGTCTTTCGGGCACCATGCTCGAGAGTGCTCTGACCGCCGGCATTATGGCCGAGGGCGGCCGCCCGCACTGCTGCGGCGTTATCCCTACGCCGGCCGTGGCGCTGCTCACCGTCCAAAACGAGCTCGATGGCGGCATCGTCATTTCTGCTTCGCATAATCCGCCGGAGTTCAACGGCATCAAGTTCTTTAGCCGCAAGGGCATGAAGCTTCCCGACGCGGTTGAGGAAGAGATCAGCGCCTGGGTCATGTCCGAGGAGGCCATGGCTGCCGACACGCTGCCGACCGGCGCCGGTGTGGGTCACATCATCAAGATGAAGGACGCCCGCAAGGCATATGTCGATCATGCCATCAGCACGCTCGACGGCCTTAAGCTCGACGGCCTGGTTGTTGCCGTCGACTGCGGTCACGGTGCTTCCTGCCAGACCACGCCCGCCGCGCTGCAGCGCCTGGGCGCCACGGTCCATGCCATCAACACCGATTACTGCGGCACTGACATTAACGTTGAGTGTGGCTCCACGCACCTTGAGCCCCTGCGCGAGCTCGTGCTGCGCACCCACGCCGATATCGGCCTTGCCCACGACGGCGACGCCGATCGCGTGCTGTTCGTGGACAGCGAGGGCAACGAGATTGATGGCGACTACATCCTGGCTATCTGCGGCTCCGACCTTGCTGCTCGCGGCAAGCTCGCCAACTCCGAGATCGTCTCGACCGTCATGTGCAACCTGGGCTTCTCCATCGCAATGAAGGAGCAGGGCTTTGAGATGGTCCAGACCGCCGTGGGCGACCGCTATGTTCTTGAGCGCATGCTCGAGGACGGTGCTGTTATCGGTGGCGAGCAGTCCGGCCACATCATCTTCCTGGAGCACAACACCACCGGCGACGGTCTGGTGACGGCTCTGCAGCTGCTGGCCGTGCTCAAGCGCACCGGCCGCACCCTTACCGACCTTGCCGGCATCATGAAGAAGTACCCGCAGGTGCTCGTCAACGTGCATTCGGACAACAAGGCCGGCCTGGACGATTGCCAGCCCATTTGGGACGCCGTCGCTGCCGCCGAGAAGGAGCTTAACGGTCGCGGCCGCATCTTGGTGCGCCCGAGCGGTACCGAGCCGCTGGTTCGCGTTATGGCCGAGGCGGAGACGCATGAGCTGACCCAGCGCGTTGTTGACGATATCGTCGAGGTTGTCAAGCGCGAACTTCCCTAATGGCCAAAAACGGGTGCCAAGTGGTAAACTGACAAGGTTATTTTGATTGATTGGTATGTCCGAGGGGGAGCATGTTCACTAAAGTCCTAAGGTCTTTTGGTATGCGTGGTCGAGTCCTTACGCTGGATGCTCCCATCTCGGGCGATGTCATTCCGTTGTCCGAGGTCAATGACCAGACGTTTGCCACCGGCCTTTTGGGCCAGGGCGTGGCGATTCAGCCTACTGGCACGCGCGTGATTGCGCCGGCAGACGCCAAGGTCGAGGCCATTTTTCCCACGGGGTACGCCGTTGCGCTCAACACGGTCGATGGCCTAGACGTGCTCATCCACGTTGGTTTGGACACTGTTCAGCTCGAGGGTAAGCACTTTACCGTGCATGCGCAAGTGGGTGACATCGTCCATAAGGGCGATGTGCTCATAGAGTTCGATCGCGAGGCAATCGCTGCCGAGGGCTACGATGTGACGGTTCCTATCTTGGTGTGCAACTCCGTTGAGTTCTCGAGCATCAAGGGTTCCGTTGGCGAGCATGTCGAGGAGATGGACCAACTCATCGTTGCTCGCGAGCGCTAGCAAGTGCACGTGGCCATTAGCCTACAATTCAAACACGTTTACGGAGGGCGCCCTTGAAAGAGGGCGCCCTCCGTGGCAAGATGGGAAACGTCCGAGGCTAAACAGCTTTGGGTCACCGTGGACGGGCAGGGGCCTCGACGCGGCTAGACACGAGACACATACATTACGCGACCTCGCCCTGGTGGCCGCACACGTTGGTTGCGGCCGACGCGGGCCGCGGGCAAGTGCTTGTAAGGGGAGCCTTGCCTCTCTTGTACGAGAAAGGACGCGTAATGAAGATCATTAAAGCTAAAGACTACGAGGATATGAGCCGCAAGGCCGCCAATATCATTTCGGCGCAGGTTATCCTCAAGCCCGACTGTGTGCTGGGCCTTGCCACCGGCTCCACCCCGATCGGTGCCTACAAGCAGCTCGCTGCTTGGTACAAGAAGGGCGACGTCGACTTTGCCGAGGTCAGCACCTACAACCTGGACGAGTATCGCGGCCTTTCGCATGACGATCCCCAGAGCTATCACTACTTCATGCGCGAGAACTTCTTCGATCACATCAACATTGACCTGAACAACACGCATGTGCCCGATGGTTCCAACCCCGACGCCGCCGCTGCCTGCTCTGAGTACGACAAGATCGTCGCCGACGCCGGTTACCCGGATCTGCAGCTGCTCGGCATTGGCAACAACGGCCACATCGGCTTCAACGAGCCCGATGACCACTTCTCCAAGGGCACGCACTGCGTCGACCTCACCGAGAGCACCATTCAGGCCAACAGCCGCCTGTTCGACAGCATCGACGATGTTCCCCGTCAGGCCTACACCATGGGCACCCAGACCATCATGTATGCCCGCATGATCCTGGTCGTCGCCAACGGCGAGGCCAAGGCTCAGGCCGTGCATGACATGTGCTATGGTCCGGTTACGCCCGAGTGCCCGGCTTCGATCCTGCAGCTGCACACCAACTGCGTTGTCGTTGCCGACGAGGCCGCCCTTTCGCTCTGCGAGTAGCGCGAGCCCGTCACCTCGACATAGCTTTGCCGAAGGCCTCCGCTTTGCGGGGGCCTTTTTGCTGTCCCTTTCCGCCCACTTGACCAAAATCTTGCCGCAAGCTTGACGAATGCCGGATATCCAACAGCCTGATTCATTCTATACCAGATTCTATGCAAAAATGCCACTAGAAGGTCGTAGACGGTAGCGGGTGCTAGGCGAGTTGAATGACATGGCTGAACCTTGTTCATCTGCGTTACACTGCCGCTTAGATGGGACAAGCTGACAAGCTCATTTAACTGCTTAAAGACCGATTAGTCGGGGGATTAATAACAGTCGGCCCTCGCTGTACAAAAACTTGCCGCTTGCGTACCAAAAGACAACCTAAAACACAAGGTCGCTCTATTCATAGCGCGGCTTGTATGGTCTTGCGGCTACAGTGTCCATACGGTCGAGTTGAGGAGCGGGCATGGTAAACGATTTGAGCAGTATAGACGAGCTCGAGTTGATGCCGCTGGGCGGAGGCTATATGGTGCGACGCGAACGCTTGATGAATGAGCTTATCGCCAAGGGCCGAAAGGCCGGCATCGTGGTTCTTTATGCGCCCGACGGGTTTGGGAAGACCTCGGTGCTGCTGCAGTACACCCATGAGGTTAAATGCGACCCGACGCGAGGCCCCGTGCGGATTATCGAGGCCGATCGCGCCACTGGGCGCGAGGTGTTTATGCAGCTCGAGGTGGTTACCGAAGAACTCAAAGACAAACCGCACTCCCTTATCGCGATTGATAATGTGCCAAACCTCGATCAGCACGATACCGAAGACCTCATCGACAGGATTCGCGGGCTGCGCGCTATGGGGGTAGGGGTCTTTATCTCCTGCCGTCCTTCAAATCGTCAGCTGATTCATGGGCTGGGCGATTCGGTTAAGATCAATGCGCAGATGCTCAAGGTGCATGCCTATGAGTATTCGGCGTGGGCATCGGCGTTTTCGATCAGCACATCGCTTGACTTTTATCAGCTCACGCAGGGCGTGCCCGAGCTCGTCTCGGCATTGCAGACGGGTCTGTATGGCCAAGGTGACGTAGCCGGTCTGCTCGAAAACGAGATTGTCAACGTATATGGCGCGGCACTTGTCGATCTGGCTTCGCTCGACAATAATGCGCTGTTTTGCGTGGCATGTCTCATGGTTTTGATGGGCGAGGGCAATATCGCAGAACTCGAGGCTTGCGGGGTGAGGCTGTCGATGGTCGACCAGTCCTACTTTGTACGCGACTACCCGATCTTTGGCTTGGATCCCGCCGAGCGGAGTTTTACGTGTCTGGGCACGGAGGATAACGGACGCTTGCGCTTGCGTAAGTTGGTGGCCGAGGTTCGCCCCGAACTTGTTCCGAGGGCGGCCCGGATTTTGCTTAAGGCGGGCCGATGCGATGCGGCGATGGGCCTGGCGGACGCCTTTTTGGACCGTGAAGCGGTCCTTGAACTTGCTGGGCAGTATGGGGTCGATCTGGCTCTGACGGGGCACGGGGCCGATATCTGCCGAGCGGCGCTGGGCACGATCGATGCCGACGATCCGGCTCCAGAGCCAACGCCTGCCGAGGCGCTCGGCGTATATCTGGCAGCGGTCAGCGTGTCCAATACAAAGCTCGCTCGCTATATGGCATCGGTCATCGAGCGCGGGGGCGAACGGGCGGCCTGCGAAATAGACCCTGTTTCATGGAGGGTGGCCCAGACACTGACGGCTGTCTGCTATGGGGACAACGGGCTTGGGCTCCCTACGAACCTGGCCGTGCCAGAAATCGAGACATCCCATACCGCACTCGATATGTTGTCTGCGCATATCGAGGTCAAGCGCTGTCTGACCGAGCGGGGAGATGACGGCGGCGTTCTACAGCAGCTCAAAACGAGCAAGGCCTACGATTGCGAGCTCGACATCGCGGGGATTGTTATACGGGCCGATAGCATGCTGGTGGAGCTCTTTGACGGGTCGTTTGCGGGAACCGACGAGCGCGACGACGAGATGACGGTGGTGCGGGAGGCGCTCGATGTACGCGGGCTTAAGGCGATGGCTATCTGGGTGCGTATGGTGTTGGCGGCACGGCGGCTCCTTTCCGGCTTGCCGGTAACCGACGATGCGGCGTTCAACGAGCTCGATCGTTTTGCCGTGCGCATGCGCGACAACCAGATTCAGCTGTTTGGCCTGTTGCTAGAAGGCTGGCAGTCGCTGGCAGAGGGACGGCCGGTTAATGCAAAGTTCCGTGCGGTCCAAGTGCTCAAACTTGCCGAGGAGTCGATTGCGTACATGCGCGATAACGCATTGCTGCTGGAGCGCGCGGCATATCTGCGTAACACCTCGATGGTTTCGGTGCGCGAGGAAGCGGAGTTGCTCGATATAAGCCAGACGCAGGTTGGTGGCGCAGAAGCCTGGATGGTGGCGCTGCATTTGGCCTGTGCGGGCCGAGACAGCGATCTTGCGGCCTGGATGTCCATGAATCGTGCGGGGATTCTAGAGCCATCGTATCGGCTCTTTGCGCGCCTTGCCATGCATTGTCTGGGCGAGCCGGCGGCCAGGATACGTAAGAAGCTTCCCGTGCGCGAGTTGTCGCGGTACTCGCTGCGCGACGATTTGGAAGGGGAGGGCGAGCGCCTATTCCAGGCCGGCGAGGTTGAAGCCGTTGATACCATCGACCATATCGAGATTCGCATGTTTGGTGCGTTTCGCGCCGAGCGCGACGGGTTTCCCATCACGGACAAAATGTGGCGCCGCAAGAAGGCAGCGACACTTGCCGAGCGGCTTGCGCTGGGCATGGATGCGCTCGTCGATCGTGAGACGCTGGCCATGGAGCTGTGGCCCCATGCCGAGTTCAATAGCGCTCGCAACAACTTGTACTCGACGATATCGCGCTTGCGGTCAGCTTTGGGACCGACGCCGGATGGCAAGTCGTGTGTGCTCATCCAAAATGAATGCATCGGACTCAACGGTGACTACGTCAAGACCGATGTACGGCTGTTTGACCAGATAAGCCGCGAGGTTTTGGGAAATCGCACGGGTGCGCGCGGGCCCCATTTAGTTGAGCTGTGCCTTAAGATTGAGCAGCTTTATGCCGGACCGCTGTATGTTCCCAATGGCTGTAATCCCACCTACTTTTTGCGTATGCGACGCATTATGCAGTCAAAGTACATCGATTGCATGATTAAGGGAGCAAATGCCGCTCTAGAAGAAAACGATCTGCAGTCGGCGATTTGGCTGGCGGAGTCGGGGCTTCGACAGGAAACGGCGCGTGAGGATATGGTGCGCTGCGCCATGCGCGTCTACAGTGCGGCGGGGCGGCGGCGCGATATCGTCGAGCTATACAGCGGGCATATGCACCACCTGAGGGAGCAGGTCAATGGCGTGCCCGAGCCCGAGACGCGGCGTCTATACGAGCGCTTGGTGGAGGGGCGGCTCAATCGCGTGCTGGTCGAGCGATAAAAAACGGGCGCCCGAAGTACTTAGGCACCCGTAAGCTTGCTATGTGTTGGCTCGCCGGATTATTGGCTCTTAGACGAGCTTGATCTTCTCGATATCCTTGCGCGAGGACTCGCGATACAGCGAGAACTTGCGGCCGATAACCTGGACGACCTCGGCGTGGCAGCGCTCAGCGAGTTCTTCGGCGGCTTCGCGGGCGGAAAGGCTGGAGCCATCGAGCACGGAGCACTTAACGAGTTCGTGCTTCTCCAGGTAGGCGACCGTCTGCTCGACGGTGCCCTCGTTGACATCGGACTTGCCGATGATGATGGCGGGGTTGAGGTGATGGGCCATGCTGCGAAGCTGCTTGACCTGGGCTCCTGTCAGTGCCATGGGTTCTCGCTTTCTATGTATGGGGCGCCCCGCGACGGGGCCTTAATCTACGTGAGCTGTCCCACGATAGCGCAGGAACGGCGCGGTGTGGAGCGCGTTTGCCCAGTTCAAAAAGAATGCGGATGCCGAGCGAGTGGGCAGTGCGGGCTGTGAGCAGGCTATGAGCTGGGCGCAGAGACCGGCTCCCATGCAATAAACGCCCAACGAACCTTGCGGACATGATCGAGCATGTAGCGCCCCTGCGGCACGCCCTTGGAGCCCGGCTCACCGGCATGGGAGTTCTCAATCATGTGCTGGGCGATGTAGTCGCGCAGGCGATCGATCTTATCCTCGTTGCCATGCTCAAGCATGCGAGAAAAGTCCGCCACGCCTGCCTCGAGGCTATTGAAGGTATCGCGACGAGGCGATTCAAAGTACGTAACCTGCGGCAGGGCACCCATCTGAATGAGGATATTAAAAGCATACACAAAGCCATTACTGCAGGTAACCGAGGCACCGATAGCGTTCATCAAGTGCAGATCATAGCGCGGGCTGGAGTTGGCGACCATCGTGACAGCGCAACGCCGACGAGCCGTACGATCAAGCTTGGCAAGCGCGCCTTTTAGGTTGGTCGTCGTAACCGACCGACTGGCAAAGGCAATATCTACCGCTTTTGCGATCGGTCCAACCAAATACCAGTCATCATCCCAAGCAAGCTCAAGCGGCGTAATAAGATCTTCGAGCCCGTAATACTCAATGCCGGCATCAAGCGTGCCCAACATGGCAGGAGAGAAGTCGGCAGCAATCACGGAATGCCCAGCCTGAGCAAGCGGAATAGCAATCGACCCAGCCCCACACCCCATATCAAGCACCGACTCGCCGGGCTCAAGCGCCAACAGCTTTATAAAATCCCGAGCATAAGGGGCAGTCTCCAACGGCCGAAAATGCCGAGCCCGCTTATCCCATTCAAAAGAATCATCAGCCCGATGCCGAGCGGCCTGCATCTGCATCCACTCCTGGTTCCAATCTGTGGAAAGCAGCTCAGAACGATTCTCCCCATCAACCACGGGCCAACCTCCTAGCAACAAAAAAGCGGCCCCTTCCAAAAGAAGAGCCGCAACAAGCATATATCAGAAAAAGAACCGTTCCAACGCCAAACCGCCGCACCAGCCAAGTGGTGCAGGAGCGAAGCGACTGCAACCGGGATAGAACCCAACTGAGGTCCCGTTGTGCGGGAGCCCCGCCGCTGGGCGGCAGACATATAAGGTCGATCGCGAGTTCCGCACGCAAAGGAGGCCACTTAATGTGGCCTCCGTCTTGCGCAGGACTGTCCGAGCAGGCGACCTTATATGTCTGCCGCCCGGCGGCGGGGCTCCTCGCCCGAACCCCTCAGCTAGTTCTTCAGCGAGTTCAGCGGCGCCGGGAAGCGTCCACCGCGGTGGGCAAGCACGGTGCCGGCGTTGGGGTTCACCGGCATGATGGGCGCACGGCCAAACAGGCCGCCGTACTCGACGCAGTCGCCCACGCCCTTGCCGATGGCGGGAATCACGCGGACGGCCGTGGTCTTGTTGTTGATGACGCCGATGGCCATCTCGTCTGCGATGATGCCGGCGATGGTCTCGACCGGGGTGTCGCCGGGGATGGCGATCATGTCCAGGCCGACGGAGCACACGCAGGTCATGGCCTCGAGCTTCTCGAGCGAAAGCGCACCGGCCTCGACGGCGGCGATCATACCGGCGTCCTCGGACACGGGGATGAAGGCGCCCGAGAGGCCGCCCACGCTGGAGCTGGCCATGACGCCGCCCTTCTTGACGGCATCGTTGAGCATGGCGAGCGCGCAGGTCGTGCCGGGGCCACCGCAGGTGCCCACGCCGATGATCTCGAGGATGCGGGCAACGGAGTCGCCGATGGCAGGCGTGGGAGCCAGCGACAGGTCGACAATGCCCTTCTCGACACCCAGACGATGGGCGGCCTCGCGGCTCATGAGCTCGCCGGCGCGGGTGATCTTAAAGGCGGTCTGCTTGATCTTCTCGGCAACCTCCATCATCGATGCGGAGTCGGGCAGCGTCTCCAGGGCTGCGGCCATAACGCCGGGGCCCGAGACGCCTACGTTGATGACGGCGTCGGCCTCGCCACCGCCGTGGACGGCGCCCGCCATAAACGGGGAGTCCTCGACCATGTTGGCAAAGCAGACAAACTTGGAAGCGCCGACGGAATCCTGGTCGGCCGTGAGTTTGGCGGCATCGATGATGGTCTGGGCGGCCATGAGCACGGCATCCATGTTGATACCGGCGCGCAGGCTGGCAACGTTGACGCTGGAGCAGACGCGGCTCGTGGTGGCGAGCGCCTGGGGGATGGACTGGATGACACGGCGGTCGGCGTCGCCGATGCCCTTCTGGACGAGTGCGGAGAAGCCGCCCAGGTAATCGATGCCGAGCGTCTCTGCCGCGCGGTCGAGGGCATGCGCGATGGGGGTGAGGTCCTCATTCTTGCAGCACGCGGCGATCTGCGCCACTGGGGTGACGGAAACGCGCTTGTTGACGATGGGGATACCGTACTCGCGCTCGAGGTTCTCGGAGGTCTCGACCAGATGCTCAGCCGTGTGCGTCACGTGGTCGTAGATCTTCGTGCACATGCGGTCGAGGTTCTCGTCGCCGCAACCCATGAGCGAAACACCCATGGTGATGGTCCTGATGTCGAGGTTCTGTTCCTCAACCATGCCGCGGGTTTCCGCGATTTCTGCGGGCGTGATCGCCATCCTTGCGCTCCTATCTGCCAAAACGAGCATAGTCTTATCTATTCTAACGTGCCGCACGTGCCAAGTGGCGCATGCGGCACGTTTTGGTGCTCGGTTGTTTCCGTTGTGTTACTGCCCAAAGACCTCTTCGGCGATGCGAGCGCTTTCGGCGGCGTCCTTGGCGTAGTAGTCCGCGCCGATCTGCTTGGCGTATTCGGGGGTGAGTACGGCGCCGCCCACGATGATCTTGACGCCCGGCACCTCAGTATGAAGCAGCTTGATGGTCTCCTCCATGGCGACGACCGTGGTAGTCATAAGCGCCGAGAGGCCGACGAGTTTGATGTCGCGCTCCTTGACGGTCTTGAGTACCTCCTGCGGATCGACGTCGCGGCCCAGGTCAAAGACGGTGTAGCCGTAGTTGTCGAGCAGCATTTTGACGATGTTCTTGCCAATATCGTGGATGTCGCCCTTGACGGTGGCCACGCAGATCTTGCCCTTGTCGGCAATCTCGCCGGCGGGCATCAGGCGCTTGATGGTGTCGAAGCCCACGCGCGCGGCCTCGGCCGAGGCCATGAGCTGCGGCAAGAAGAACTTGCCCTGGTCAAAGAGGACGCCCACCTCGTCGAGGGCGGGGATAAAGTGGTTGTTGATGAGGTCCATGGCGTCGTGGTCTGCCAGCAGACGCTCGGTCTCGGCAGCGATCTCGCCCTTACGGCCCGAAACAACCATGTGGCGGATGGGGTCATCGTCAACGCTGGTGGCGGTGCCCGCGGCAGGCGCGGCATCACTCGATGCTGCCTGAGCCGCCGCCGGGTTCGCGGCAATCTTGTACGGATCGGTCCAGCCGGCGTAGCGCTCGATGTATCCGGTCGAGCCCTCGTCCTCAACGCTCAGGACGCGATAGCTGTAGACAGTATCCATAAAGCGCTTGGAGCCCGGGTTCATGATGGGGGCGTCCAGGCCCGCGCCGAAGGCGGCGGCCAAAAAGACCGAGCCCAGCAGCGGGCGGGCAGGCAGACCAAAGCTGATGTTCGACACGCCGAGCGCGCATTTGACGCCCAGACGCTCCTTGCACAGGGACATGGCGCGCAGGATCTGCTCGGCTTGGCGTTGATTGGTCGAGGCGGTCATGACCAGGCAGTCGATGAGGATGCGGTCCGGGCCGATGCCGTAGCGGGCAGCCTCGGCCACGATGCGCTCGGCGATGGCGAAGCGGGCCTCGGCGGTATCGGGGATGCCGCCTTCGTCGAGCGTAAGGCCGACAACGTTGGTGCCGTAGTGGGCGACCAGCGGAAAGATCTCATCCATGATCTGCTGTTTGCCATTGACCGAGTTGATGATGGGCTTGCCGGCGTAGCGGCGCACGGCGGCCTCGACGGCTGCGGGATCGGTGGAGTCGATCTGCAGCGGCAGCAGCGTGGAGCCCTGGAGCTGCTCAGTGGCCTGTTGGATAATCTTGACCTCGTCGATCTCGGGCAGGCCCACGTTAACGTCCAGGATGTCGGCGCCCTGTTCCTGCTGGCTGATACCCTGGCTCACGACGTAGTCCAGGTCGCCGTCGCGCAGGGCCTGCTGCAGGCGCTTTTTGCCGGTGGGGTTGATGCGCTCGCCGATGACGGCGATTTTGTGGCCGTCGCAGGGAAGGTCCACGACCGTTTGGGCGCTCGTGACCGACATGCTGGGCTTGCGGCGGCGCGGGCTGGGCGTGTGGTTGACGATAAGCGTGCGCAGGGCCGCCATGTGCGCCGGCGTGGTGCCGCAGCAGCCGCCCACGACGCTCACGCCGTCGGCGATCATGCCGGCGACGGCCTCGGCGTATTCGGGGGCTTGGATATCAAAGACGGTGTTGCCGTCGTCGTCCACATGGGGGAGTCCCGCGTTGGCCTGCACCATAATGGGCTTATCGGTAACGGTGAGCATACGTGCGGCGAGTCCTCGTAGCTCGGCCGGTCCCTGGCTGCAGTTGATGCCCAAAACGTCGGCGCCGATGGCATCGAGCGTGATGGCGGCCACCTCGGGACTCGTGCCCAAGAAGGTGCGACCGTCTTCCTCGAAGGTCATGGTGGCAAAGATGGGCAGGTCGGAGTTTTCGCGACAGGCGAGGACGGCCGCCTTGATCTCGGCCAGGTCGGTCATAGTCTCGATAATAAAGAGGTCCACACCCGCGGCGACGCCGGCGCGCACTTCCTCGGCAAAGAGGTCATAGGCCTCGTCAAAGCTGAGGGTGCCTAAGGGACGAAGCAGCGCGCCGATGGGGCCGATATCGCCGGCGACGTAGCGGGCGCCGGCCTCGCGGGCGCAGGCGACAGCGGCGGCAAAGACGTCTGCCACGGTGGCGGCGCCGTCGAGCTTGTGGGCGTTGGCGCCAAAGGTGTTGGCGGTGATCACGTCGCAGCCGGCCTCGACATATTGACGCTGGATATCAGTGATAACCTGGGGCTCCTCAAAGTTGAGCAGCTCGGGCAGGGCGCCGGCCTTCATGCCGGCCGCTTGCAACATGGTGCCCATGCCGCCGTCGAACAGCAGGTGTCCCGTGCCCTCGATGGCCGCACGCAGGCGATCGTCCTTAATGCGCAGATCGTCGATCGTGTGCGTCTTGTACGTGGCACCGTTGCGACGTGCGGCATCAACGGGTGCCGCCAATGCAGTGCCGTCAGAATCATGAGTGATAAGCGGAGTAAACATCGAGGGCTCCTAATGGCTGGAATAGCAGGTGGTGTGGGCGGCGCGGAAGCGGCAGTGCTCGCGCATGCGGCAGATATTGCAGGTGGGGCGGCTCTGGGCGTCGTGGACCTCGCCGTCGAATAGGCCGATCACCGCGGTCACGCTTTTGGTGGGCATGAGCAGGCTGGTGGGCGTGACGGTAAGCCCGATGAGCCGCGTGGCGTTGAGCGCATTGACGATCGAGCGCTGAGCCGAGAGCGGGCAGTCGCCGTAGCCGGGACTAAAACGCCAGTTGCCGGCGAGCCCGTGTGCGGCGGCGTCCGTCTTGACCTGCTGGTCCATTTGCTCAACGGCGGCTTCCACGTAAGCGGAGCACGCGGCGTCGAGCACGGCGCCCTCCAGGGGATGTTGGGCTCCCGTGGTGCGCAGGCGACGCTCGGCGTCCATGCCGAGGGTGCATGCCATGAGCGCGGCAAAGCGGGCATCTTTGAGATGTCGATAGATATCGCGACCTCGCAGCTCAACGTTGGTGCCGACCAAGCGAATGCAAGGCTCACTTTGTTCGTCCACGCCCGTGGCATCGACGGCAAACACGCGGCGCACGCCACGAGGCTCAATGTCCAGTTCCAGACGCTCGACCACAAGCTCAATACGTCGTGACAGCTCGGGCTCGATCTGCTGGCCGCCGTAACCCAGATACCGCAGCATCTCGGCACGGTCGACACGGGGATGGTACGCAGCATCGACACGGTAAAGCGCCGGCGACGCAAGGTCGGCCGGCACTTCGACAGCGGTTGTATCGATGTGCGGTTTTTCCATTACCCCAGGCGCTCCATAATGGTCGCGGCGATCGCAGGACGGTTCATAGTGTACAGGTGCAGGCCGTCGGCGCCGTGCTCCTTGAGGTCGCAAAGCTGGCGGGCGGCATAATCTACACCGGCTGCCTGCAGGCTCTCGGGGTCATTCTCGTACTTGGCGAGAATCTTGATGACGGGGGAGGGCAGCGACGCGCCGCACATAAAGACCATGCGGCTGATCTGCGACTTGCCCATAAACGGCATGATGCCCGCGGTAATGGGCACGGTGATGCCGGCCTTGTCGGCAAGCTCGCGAAAACGGTAGAAGCACTCGTTATCAAAGAAGAGCTGCGTCACAAAGAAGCTCGCGCCGGCGTCCTGCTTTTGCTTGAGGTGTTCGACCGAGAGGTTGAGATCCTCACAGGCAATGTGGCCCTCGGGGTAGGCTGCGGCGCCCACGCAAAAGCCGGCGTCGACGAGCTCGGGGATGAGGTCACGGGCGTAGGCGTAGTCGGAGGCAGGCTTGTCGTCCTCAGTCGCGCCAGCGGGAAGATCACCACGCAGGGCCAGGATGTTTTCAACCCCGGCGGCGCGATACTCGTCGATCTTGGCGGCGATATCGGCATGCGAGCGGCCCACGCAGGTAAGGTGTGCCACCGAGGGCGTGTCGAATTCGCTCGAAATCATATGCGCGATGGGGGCGGTGGTGGCACCGTTGCCCGAGCCGCCGGCCGAGCAGGTGACCGAGACAAAGCTCGGCGAAAGCTTGCACAGATTGCCTGCCACTTCGCGAGCCGTGTCGAGGGTCAGCTCGCCCTTGGGCGGGAACATCTCAAACGAAACGGGCGCGGTGCCCTGGGATGCTGCCTGCTTAAAAACCTCGTCGACGCGCATATCGTGCTCCTCTAGATACGTAATAGTGTGATGTGTTGTAAGGATTCTACAGCACCACTGTGTCACGGTGGAGTTTCACTCGTTATTCGGGGATACCAATCAAAGATGCCTTGCTATCGGCTTTCTCTATAACAGAGCGGCTAATCTAGGCACGGACTATAAAGACTGGTATCTGATGCAAAATACCAGTTAATAGAGCTCCATCCCAAATTGACTACCCTTAAACCATGGGGAGAGGTCTGCAATTTATGCAGTTGATTGGCTGTTGAGGGTGGCAACGCCGCCTCGATAGGGTAACCTCATTGATTGGTTTCGCGACAGCAACATAACGGTAATGTCGCGGAAACACGGCGAGTCTAAGCTATGACTCGTTCGTTAGTAATCAACACCGCTTCTCACGCGGTGCCGATACGAAGGGAGTTCCGTATGGCCGAACTTACTGACCGCTTCGGGACCATGGTGTTCTCTGAGGAAGTCATGAAGGACTACCTCCCCAAGGACATTTGGAAGCGCCTTGCTGCAACCCTCGAGGGCGGTGAGCCGCTCGACCTGGATGTGGCCAACGCCGTTGCCCATGCCATGAAGGTCTGGGCCATCTCCAAGGGTGCGACGCACTATGCGCACTGGTTCCAGCCGCTTTCGGGCATTACTTCCGAGAAGCACGACAGCTTCCTGGAGCCCAACCACGACGGCACCGCCATTACCAAGTTTACGGGCAAGAACCTCATCCAGGGCGAGCCCGATGCCTCCAGCTTCCCCAACGGCGGCCTGCGCGCCACCTTCGAGGCCCGTGGCTACACCGCTTGGGATCCCACTAGCCCCGCCTTTATCAAGGACGACGTCCTGTGCATCCCCACGGCTTTCTGCTCCTACACGGGCGAGGCCCTGGACAAGAAGACCCCGCTGCTGCGTTCCATGACCGCGCTCTCGCGTGAGTCCAAGCGCGTTTTGGCGCTGTTCGGTAAGACCCCCAAGAAGGTCGTTCCTTCCGTGGGCGACGAGCAGGAGTACTTCCTGATCAAGAAGGACGCCTACCGCAAGCGCAAGGACCTGGTCATTACCGGCCGCACCCTCTTTGGCGCCGCTCCCTGCAAGGGCCAGGAGCTCGAGGAGCACTACTTTGGCGCTATCCGCCCCACCGTCTCGGCCTATATGAAGGATCTGGACGATGAGCTGTGGGCGCTTGGCATTCCCGCCAAGACCAAGCACAACGAGGTTGCTCCCTGCCAGCATGAGCTTGCCCCCGTCTATGGCGAAGTCAACGAGGCCATCGACCAGAATCTGGTCATGATGGAGAAGATGAAGCTCATCGCCTCCCGCCACGACTTGGTCTGCCTGCTGCACGAGAAGCCCTTCGAGGGCATCAATGGTTCGGGCAAGCACAACAACTGGTCGCTTGGCACCGAGTCCGAGAACCTGCTCGATCCAGGTGACACCCCGCTCGACAACCTGCAGTTCATCGTCTTCCTCACCGCGGTGATCGAGGCCGTCGATAACTATCAGGAGCTCCTGCGTGCCTCCGTTGCCTCGGCCGGCAACGATCATCGTCTGGGCGCCAACGAGGCTCCTCCGGCGATTATGTCCATCTTCCTGGGCGACCAGCTTACCGAGGTCGTCGAGAAGATCATCGATGGCAAGGCTTCCGTCCATGCCACGCGCGGCGTGCTCGACCTGGGCGCCGATACCCTGCCCAAGCTGATGCAGGACAACACCGACCGCAACCGCACCTCCCCGTTTGCCTTCACCGGCAATAAGTTCGAGTTCCGTGCCTGCGGCTCCGAGCAGAACGTCTCCGACTCCAACCTGGTGCTCGATGCCGCCGTGGCCAAGTCGCTCAAGTCCTTCGCCGACGCGCTTGAGGGTACGCCCGAGGATGAGTTCCAGGATGCCGCGCTCGAGTACTGCAAGAAGGTCCTGACCGACCACCAGCGCATCCTGTTCTCCGGTGACGGCTACTCCGACGAGTGGCCCGTTGAGGCCGAGAAGCGTGGTCTTGCCAACAACAAGACCACGGCCGACGCCCTGCCCGCCTTTGTTTCCGATAAGGCCATTGCGCTCTTTGAGGAGACGGGTGTCCTGACCAGGGCCGAGGCTCAGTGCCGCTACGATTGCAAGCTCGAGAAGTACAACAAGCTCATGAACATCGAGGCCACCACGATGGTTCGCGAGGCGCGTCGTACCTATCGCCCGGTCATTACCGCATATGCCACCAAGGTCGCTAAGGGCCTTGAGACTATTCGCGCCGCCGGTGCCGAGGCCGCCATGCAGTGCGAGCAGAACACGCTCAACAAGCTCTGCAACGGTATCACCACCATCAACGACTCCATCAAGGCGCTCGACGCCGTGCACCAGAAGGCCGAGGCCCTCGATGGCCAGGAGCAGGCCAACGTGTATGCACACGAGGTCGTTTCCGCTATGGATACGCTGCGCGCCGCCGTGGATGCCATGGAGGAGATCGTGGCCGCCGACTACTGGCCGGTTCCGACCTACGACGACATCCTGTTCTACGTGTAGGGCGTAACTGACATATCGTCACGGTATTGAGCCGGGGTCCGCATCATGTGGGCCCCGGTTTTTGTTTGCGAAGGACGCTTTGAAGCCCGTTTTGCCGCCGATTTGCCTAGGTATAAAGGGCTATGGGCAAAAAACGTCAAATATGAGTACTGTCACAAGTCCTGTAACATTATTTATTTGCAAAATATGTAGTGTTACGCAACATATGTCCAAGTACTTAGCCGATAAACGTCTGCAATTTTTCCGCCGTAGGACGCCTGACGGCTAAATCGCCTTCTGAAGGCATGAAATCGCTGTTACTAAAATGGTAACAGTACTCATATTTGCTATTTTTTGCCCGCTGGCTTTGCGATGATGCCGGGGTCCGCACCCTGTCGGGTTCGAATCCCGGCATATCGGTAGCAAAAAGCCCGCTACCGCGAGGGTAACGGGCTCTTCAATTCAAATGGTGCCCCCAGCGGGATGTCCGCGTGCGGCTGGCGCCGCCCGCTTTCGCTGCGTCGCTTCGCTCCTTGCGTGCTGCGCTGGAAAACGCTTCGCGTTTCCTCAGCTCCGCACCCTGTCGGGTTCGAATCCCGGCGCATGGGTAGCAAAAAGCCCGCTACCGCGAGGGTAACGGGCTCTTCAATTCAAATGGTGCCCCCAGCGGGATTCGAACCCGCGATATCCACCTTGAAAGGGTGGCGTCCTTGCCCGCTAGACGATGGGGACAGCGGGAAAGAGTATAGCAGACTTTTTTAGCCGTTCACATATCGTTGGCAAACTGAAAAACCACCACAAAGGTGCCTGTCCCCTTTGTGGTGGTGGGGTGCTAGGGGAGGAGCTTCATGGCGGCGTCATGGGCGGCGTGCTCGTAGGTGTCATCGAGGGGTTTGAGCGGCAGCAGGGCGGCGGCCTGTGCATCGCCACGCCGCTCGAGAGCGTGGGTAATGAGCCAGTCGGCGAGCTCGGGGTTCTTGGGCAGCGCTGGTCCGTGCAGGTACGTGCCGATGACGCCCTTGTAGATGAGGCCCTCAAGGCCATCATCGCCGTTGTTGCCGGTACCCGTGACGACGGACGTTCCGAGCGGCGTGGCCTTTGCATCGAGCAGGGTGCGGCCGCCGTGGTTCTCGAATCCCACAAAGGGCTCGGGTGCCAGGTCGGTCCTGACGGCGACGTTGCCGATCAGGCGATCGGAGCCGCGTACGGTTTCGGCGGCAATGACGCCCAGGCCCTCAATGCGATCGTCGCCCATGTAGTACGAACGGCCGAGCAGCTGATAGCTGCCACAGATGGCAAGCAGTGTGCCGCCGTCCTCAACATAGGCCGCGACCTTGTCTTTTTGGGCGAGCAGCTCGTGTGCCACGGCTAGCTGGTCGCGGTCGGAGCCGCCACCCATCATGACGATATCGGCATCGGTGAGATCGAGTGACTCGCCCATACGGACCTCGTCCACGCGCACGGGAATGCCACGCCAGGCGCAGCGGCGCTCGAGGGCGATGACGTTGCCGCCGTCGCCGTAGAGGTTAAGGGCATCGGGATACAGGTAGACGATGCGCAGCGGGCGCGAAAGCTCGACTGGCGCGATACCGACAGGAAGAGCGCTGCCGTCGGCACGGGCTACGGCGCGCCCAGCAACAGCGTCGGCGGTGGCGCCTTTCAGCCCGTCGAGCTCCTTGACCAGCGGCGGGAAGGCCGTGTAGTTGGCGACGGCGTAGAAGGTGTCATCGGCGGCCTCGTCTGCCACGGCGCCAATTGCCTGCGCGACGTCCGAGATAATCGCGGCATCGATGCCGGCGTACTTGAGGCGCACCTGCATGTCGTGCGCGCGCGTGCCTCCGGCAAAGGCGACAAGACCCGGCGTGTCGGCGATGCGCTCAAAGTCGACGTCGTAGATCCACGATACATCGTGGCCGTCGGCATCGTTATCGTTGAGGAAGAAAGCGCAGAGTCTGCCGCCTGCCGTCTTGATGGACTGGATTTGTCGATCGAAGCCTACGGGATTCTTAGCCAGGTTGGCCTCGACGGTGCGGCCGGCGATATCCCAGCGGCCCATGCGTCCGCCGGCGGGGACGTAGGCATCGAGCGTGGGCTGCAGGTGCGCCGTATCCACGCCTAACTCATGTGCGGCAAAGAATGCAGCGGCAACGTTGTAGACCATGTACAGGCCGTTGTAGCGCGTGGCGATGTGTACGGCAGCTGCGTCGGACGCAGATCCAAAGACCAGGTCAAAGCCGTAGCCGTCGCAGCCGAGCTCCACGCCCGTCACACGGCGGACCAGTGCGGGGCGTGCCCAACCGCACGAGGGGCAATGGTAGGCGCCGAGTTGACCATACTGCACATAGTCGTACTCCAACGGCGCGTTGCACTGCGAGCAAAAACGCGAGTCGCTAATGCGATCGGACTCGGTGCCCGTGGCGCCGTCGATGCCAAAGGCGATGCTCGTGTTAGGGACGCGCGCGGCAATCGAGGCGCACAGCGGATCGTCGGCGTTATAGATGAGTGTCGTTGCCGGCGAAAGCTCCAGCGCGTGGGCGATGACGTCCTGGGTGTGGTCGATCTCGCCGTAGCGGTCCAGCTGGTCGCGGAACAGGTTGAGCAGCACAAAGTAGGTCGGCTTGAGCTTGGGCAGGACGCGCACCGTGTAGAGCTCGTCGCACTCAAAGACGCCCACGCGCTCGCCGCCGCCGGTTCGCTTGAGGCCGCTGCGGGCCTCGAGCAACGCGCCCACCACGCCCGGCTCCATGTTGTTTCCGGCACGGTTGCATACCACGGTGGCGCCGCTGGCGGCAACGGCGTCGGCGATGAGGTTGGAGGTGGTGGTCTTGCCGTTGGTGCCGGTGATTACCACGCTGCGGTCGACAAGACCCGCGAGGTCGCGTAGCAGCTCGGGGTTGATCTTCATGGCGATGCGGCCGGGGAGTACGCCGCCCTGGCGCTTAAGGACGGAGCGCAGCCCCCAGCGGGCGATATCGCTCGAGGTGCAGGCGAGAGATGAGCGGAAGTTCATGAAGTCGTTCCTAACGTGAATGACATGGTCGTGGCGATTGTGTCGTTAAAAGCCATAACGGCGCGCAAATTCCTGGGCAAGTTGCGATACGTCTTCGCAAGCGTTGGCCCAGGGGGCAAAGTCGGGAGTATCCGAGATGATGCCGTCGGCTTCCCAAACTGCCTGATGCGAAAGGTCCCAGGGGTCGTGCGGTTCGGGCCGGCAGGGAAGGTACGGCGTCTGATACATGGGGTTCAGCAAAAAGAACGCGCCGCCCTCGCAGCGGTTGGCAAACTCGCGCAGCGCGCGTGTCGCCGGGCGCATCTTGTTCGTTTTGAACAGCAGAATCGTGCGGGCGAGCAGATACCAAGGAGAGTTCTCGAGCGCGTCAGCCCCGATCTCTTCCTCGAGTTGGTGGGCCAGGGCAAAAAAGCCGTCCTGGTCTTCCAGGCGAGCGAGGACGAGCAACACGGTGCCTGCGGCTCGGGTGGGATAGCCTTCTGCTTTAAGGACGCGGCGGGCGTAGTTGGCGGCAGCACGGTAGCGAGCGCTCGCCATACATAGCTGCGAGATGGCCTCGAGTGTATGAAGCCACCCGATAAGAGCCGGCTCGCTCACGGTAAGGTCTGCTGCAGTGACACCGTCGGCCAAAACATTATTGGCCCAGTAGTGCGGGGCTTCCATGTCGAACCCGGGCACGCTTTGCTGCAGGTAATCGGCCGTGGTCGCCTCGAGCTTCATCAGGTCGCCCAGGCAGGCGTCAACGGGCGTGTCGGCCAGGATGATGGCGAGCAGCTGGGCATCGAGGACATGCGCATCGACGCGGACGATCTTGAGCAGTTCATCACGCATATCGTCGAACAGGCGGTTGCGCGTCTGCTCAAACTCCTCGTCGCTGCCCATGTCCTCGATGCGATGGAGCTCGTCGAGCAGGTGGCGATGAACACCGGCATAGGACAGCAGCGCTTGGGCATGCTCGGACTGCGCATACTTTTGAGGATTCGCGCTAATGTCGTTATGGACAAGCTCGCGTGCTGCATCGGTGAGCTCGGGGTGCGACGCCAGATAGGTGCGCTCCAGGTAGGCGGGGATGTAGACGCTCGGATCCATTAGAGGTCCCCTCCCTTAAATGGAAGTCCCTGCTCGGCTGCGCGCAGGATGCGCTCGTCGATCTGGGAACGCACGATATCGTTGGTGGCGACCCAGGCGGCAAAACTGGCGTTGTCGGGGGCGCCCAGGCCCTCCTGCAGTACCGGCGTCGCCTCGGACAGCGCAAGGACAAGTTCGTCGGTGGAGCCCGCACCCACGTTGACGCGGGCATAGACGCCATCGGGAAACTCGGTTTGGAAGTAGAGTGCCTCGGCTGCGTGCGGACACGAGCGCGCAAGGATGCGCAAATAGCGCTCGGCGCCCTCGTAGTCCAGCTCGCGCCAGGCAGCGCTCATCAGCGCGATGAGCGTCCACGGGTCCAAGTCGCGCTCCGCATCCTTGGGACGACGGCGCAGCGGCGTGTTGGCGAGATAGGGGACGGAGTGGGCAGAGCGAAAGCGCTTGAGCTCCTCGGCGGGGTATTCGAGCTTTGCCATGGCGAGCATCGCGGTGTGGCGGACACCAGCGGGGTCGTTGGGCGCAAAGTCGAGGCTGCGGTTTGCGGCTTCGAGCGACATGCGATAGCGGCCGCTAATGAGCGCGCGTGACGCAAGGGCGGCAAGCCAGCGCAGATAGGGGCGGCGCGTAAGGTCGCCTGCGGCCTCACGCTCGTAGGGGTCCTGCGCCGAGGCGATTTTGAGCGCCAGGTCATGCTCCACCTCGTCGCACTTGGACACCAGATACTGCACGTATTCCTCGTTGGATTCGGCGGTGAGCGCCGTCAGCATGCGCTGGGCATCCCAGTTGGCCGGGTCGAGTGCGGCTGCCTCGCGGAGCATGTTCTCGGCTGCGGCTTCTTCTTGCTCTGCCTGGGTATCGTCGGGGATAAAGGGAATGCGGTAGTCGACAGCCTCGACCACCTTGGCAATCAGATGCCCGGCGCGGTCGCGGTCGTGCACGATGAGCGGTGCGGGGTTGCGGGTGAATTGTTCCATCAGACGCTCTACGGCGGCAGCGTCGGTGAGCGGGATATTGTCGCGGCGCAAGGCCTCAAGAACGAGGCGATGGCAATCCTCTTGAATGGGATCGAATGCCATGGGGCCTCCTTTGCTGCGGTTAGGGTTCAAATGTTTCTATATAAGGTTCTAGTTTACCCGCATGTGGCACACCGGGGGTGCCGCACTTGGACTTGCACCTTTGCACCACGAAGACGGATGTCGCACAAATGTCGGCACCTTGGACGACCGAGTGGTATCACGGTGCCGCAAACGGTCGATTTTTGGCGGCGAACGGTGCATATTTTGGAGGGGCACCGTCCTGCCCGGGATATGTAGTCAACCTTGATAAAACGTTTGCCCAGCTTGGGAGTATGAATGCCGCACAAGGGTCTTCAGGGATAGAAAAAACGTTTCATCATTGGCGGCTTTAGGTGAATAACTGACCAACCAGAACGGTAAAATAGTGTTTGTCTGAGCGTTGAGACGTTTAGACATCGCGCATTGTCATCGCCGGCAACGCGCAAACCGGTCCTAACGGAGCCAATTGGGTGCTCCGTTATATACGCAAGTCTAAGAGGGGCTTGTTTAGGAGGCACAGTATGGGACGTTTTACCAATCCTCGCGATCTGTACTTTGGTGAGGGCGCTCGCCACGAGGTGAAGAACCTCAAGGGTAAGAAGGCCATCATCGTTTCTGGCGGCAGCTCTATGCGCCGCGGCGGGTTCCTGCAGGACGTTGAGGCCGACCTCAAAGAGGCCGGCATGGAGGTCAAGCTGTTCGAGGGCGTCGAGTCCGATCCCTCCATCGAGACCGTCATGAAGGGCGCAGCCGCTATGCGCGACTTCGAGCCCGACTGGATCGTTGCTATCGGCGGCGGTTCGCCCATCGATGCTGCTAAGGCCATGTGGGTCTTCTACGAGTATCCCGAGGAGTCCTTCGATAACATCATCCAGCCGTTCAGCTTCCCCGAGCTGCGTCAGAAGGCTCATTTCTGCGCCATCTCCTCTACCTCCGGTACCGCTACCGAGGTCACTGCCTTCTCCGTCATCACGGATTACGAAAAGGGCATCAAGTATCCGCTGGCCGACTTCAACATCACCCCTGATGTCGCCATCGTCGACCCCGAGCTCACCTACACCATGCCCGCCAAGCTGTGCGCTCACACCGGCATGGATGCTCTGACCCACTGCATGGAGGCCTACGTTTCCACCTGCGCCTCTATGTTCACCGACGCCAACGCTCTGCACGGCATCCGCGAGATCGTCGAGTGGCTGCCCAAGTCCTATGCTGGCGACCATGAGGCCCGTCAGCACATGCACGAGGCTCAGTGCATCGCCGGTATCGCCTTCTCCTCGGGCCTGCTGGGCATTGTTCACTCCATGGCTCACAAGACCGGTGCTGCCTTCGAGAACGGCCACATCATCCACGGTGCTGCTAACGCCATGTACCTGGGCAAGGTCATCCAGTGGAACTCCAAGGACCCGCGTGCTGCCGAGCGTTACGCTTACGTGGCCAAGGAGATCCTGCACCTTCCCGGCGAGACCAACGAGGAGCTCATCGCTGCGCTCGTCCAGAAGATCCGCAACCTCAACGACCAGCTCAACATTCCGCAGTCCATCAAGGATTACGCGAATGGTGGCGTGAAGGTCGACGCCGAGAACCCGCAGATGGTTTCCGAGGAGGAGTTCCTCGCCAAGCTGCCCGAGATCGCCGCGAACGCCGAGACCGACGCCTGCACGCCGGAGAACCCGCGTGAGACCAAGGCTGCCGACTTCGAGAAGATCCTCAAGGCCTGCTACTACGACACCGACATCGATTTCTAATCGACTCTTGTTATCGTAACGAGGGGCTCCGCACGTATCTGTACGGAGCCCCTTTCTTTTTTAGAGAATGGGATAGTTATGGCTGCAATCTTCAATAGCCCCAGCAAGTACATCCAGGGCCCGGACGAGCTGGCCAAGCTCGGTTCCTATGTCGAGCCGCTCGGCGCTAAGGCCCTCGTCATCGTGACGCCTTCGGGCAAGAAGCGCGTCGGCGCCAAGATCGAGGGCGGCTTTGCCGAGGCTAAGGCCGAGCTGCTGTTTGAGGACTTTAACGGTGAGTGCTCCAAGGGCGAGGTCGATCGCCTGGTTGCGCTCGCTCGTGACAACGGTTGCGACATCATCGTCGGCGTCGGTGGCGGCAAGATCCTCGACACCGCGAAGGCTGTCGCCTATTACCTGGAGTCCCCGGTTATCATTTGCCCCACCATCGCCTCGACCGATGCTCCGTGTTCTGCGCTTTCGGTGCTTTATACCGATGACGGCCAGTTCGACAAGTATCTCTTCCTTAAGGCAAACCCCAACATTGTCCTGATGGATACGACGGTTATCGCGGCGAGCCCGGTGCGCCTGACGGTTTCCGGTATGGGCGATGCGCTCGCAACCTATTTCGAGGCCCAGGCGACGCACGATGCCGACGGCGGCACCTGCGCTGGCGGCAAGGGCGGCATGGCCGGCCTGGCGCTCGCCAAGCTCTGCTATGAGACGCTCATGGCCGACGGCGTCAAGGCCAAGGTCGCGCTGGAGAAGGGCGCGCTCACGCCTGCCGTCGAGCACATCATCGAGGCCAATACGCTGCTTTCGGGCATTGGCTTTGAGAGCTCGGGCCTTGCTGCTGCTCATGCCATCCACAATGGTCTGACGATGCTGCCCGAGTGCCACAACATGTATCACGGCGAGAAGGTCGCCTTCGGCACCATCGTCCAGCTGGTACTCGAGGATGCCCCGACCGAGAAGCTCGAGGAAGTCTTGGGCTTCTGCATTGAGCTGGGCCTGCCGGTCACGATGAAGGAACTTGGCGTTGCCGAGCTTACGCGCGAGCAGGCCATGATTGTTGCCGAGGCCGCCTGCGCGCCCGAGGACACCATGTGCAACATGCCGTTTGAGGTGACGCCCGAGATGGTCGCCAACGCCATCCTGGGTGCCGACGCACTGGGTCACTACTATCTCATGGATGAGTAAATCCCGCTAAGGAAGGGGCAAAGCCAGCAGATGGCTTTGCCCCTTTTTGCTATGGTGCAAAGGGGTCAGGTTAGTTGAACCAAAGAAGGCGGGGTAGGCCTGCGATGAGGTTTTGCCCCGCCCTCGTTTGACTACAGCTCGCAAACGTTTTGCGCGCGACCCTCGACGTAGGCGACGACGTTGTCGAACTCAATCTTGGCGCGGCGCTGCATGGCCTCGTGCGTAAGGAAGCCTACATGTGGCGTGAAGGTGCAGTTCTTGGCGTTGACGAGCGCGTAGTCGGCGGGGATGGGCGGCTCCATATCAAAGACGTCGATGCCGGCACCGGCGAGCTTATCGTCGTTGAGTGCCTGGGCAAGGGCATCGTTATCCACGATGGCACCGCGGGCGCAGTTGATAAAGACGGCACCGTCCTTCATCTGGGCGAACTGCTCGGTGCCAAAGCTCTTGCGCGTGGCGTCATTGTTAGGCAGGTGCAGGCTTACGATATCGGACTCGGCGAGCAACTGCTCGAGCGAAACCTGCTCAATGCCGGCCTCGGCTGCCTCGGGATGCTCGTGGCGGGCATATCCCAGCACGCGGGCGCCAAAGGCCTTAAAGAGACGACCCGTGGCGCAGCCGATCTTACCGCAGCCCACGATACCCACGGTCTTGTCGCGGATCTCGGTGCCCATTAGGCCGGCGCTCGTCTTGCCGCTGCGGACGGCGGCATCGGCGGCGCCCACCTTGCGCAGCACGTCGATGGTCAGGCCAAGGGTGAGCTCGGCGACCGAAACGTCGGAGTAGCCGGCGCAGTTGCGAACCTCAACACCGCGCTCACGGCAGGCGGAAAGCCCCACGTGGTCGATGCCCGTAAAGGCAACGGCGATCATCTTGAGCGCATCGGCGCCGGCGACGACCTCGGCAGGGTAGGGGTTGTTGGCGATCATGACGACCTCGGCGCCCTCGCTGCGTCGAGCGAGCTCGGCCGGATCGGTTGTTTTGGTATCGAAATAGACAAACTCGTGTCCGGCGTCCTTAAGGGGTGCGGAGAGCCTGTCGATGGTCTGCTCGGGTACTCCCAACGGTTCGATCAGGGCAATCTTCATCTTGTGACTCCTCAATAAACCTAGGCGATTAGGCTGGCAATAGATTGTAGGTCTATTTGCCGCAAAGATGCTCCGCGTGTAATTTGCCCGAGGCGTGGGCCGATGGCGTATCATTATCTCTTGCTTGTTTGCACTGCTCAGGGAGGGGCCGCGCATGGCGCAGGAACACGATCTGTTTGATGACATTATCGAGATCAGCAAGGGTTTCGACTTTCTTAAAAACCCGCTTGGCGGTGTGACCGATGCACTCGATCCGTCGGCGCCTCAATGGAATCCTGCTGACTACAAGGAGCGCCCGCGCGGCAACACCATTCCGTGCCTGACCTGCAAAAACGAAAAGAGCGGCTGCACCGCGTGCGTGGACGTGTGCCCGGTCAACGCTATCGAGGTCGAGGAAGACTCCATCGAGATCCTCGACTCCTGTCGCAAGTGCGGCCTGTGCGCCGCTGCCTGTCCGACCGAGGCAATCATCTCGCCGCGCCTGGCGCCCAAAAACGTCTACGACGACATTGTCTCGGCGGCTACGAGCCACGAGACCGCCTACGTCACCTGCACGCGTGCCCTTAAGCGCATGCCGCGCGAGAACGAAGTCGTCGTTGCCTGCGTGGGCGATATTACGGCCGAGACCTGGTTCTCGGTACTGGCAGACTATCCCAACGTGAGTGTGTACCTGCCGTTGGGCGTGTGCGATAAATGCCGCAACACCGGCGGTGAGGACATTCTGGGCGAGGCGATTGCGAAGGCCGAGGAGTGGTCCGGCACGGGCATGGGCTTGGAGGTCGACTCCAAGAGCCTCAAATGCCATAAGCGCCGCGAGTACGAGCGCAAGGAGTACATGGAAAAGATCGCCCGCACCACGGGCCTGACGGTGACCAAGCTCAATCCGGCGACGGCGGCGCTGGCCTCGGTGACGCAAAAGCTCAAGGCCCATCGCCATCAGATTACCCAGCTGGAGCGCACGCTCAACACCATGTGCGGCACCACGACGACCAAGCGTCGCCGTTCGCTCACGCACGGGCGGCAGCTGGTACTCTCGACGCTGCAAAACCATCCCGAGCTTGCCCAGAACATGCAGGTGAGCACGCCGGAGTGCGATTTTGACAAGTGCACGTCGTGCGGCGAGTGCGTCAACGTGTGCCCCACGTTTGCCTGCGATCTGGTGGGAAGCGGCCGCTTTGCGTTGGAGTCCACGTATTGTTTGGGCTGCGGCGCCTGTGTCAAGGTGTGTCCCGAGCATGCGCTCAAGCTTGTTGAGCACGACGCGTCCAATCTGGTCGTCGTCGATCCCGAAGCCGAGGAAAAGGCCGCCCAGAAGGCGAAGGCCCACGAAGAAGCTGAGAAGGTCAAGGCTGAGGCAAAGGCCAAGCTCGACAAGATGCTCGATCAGGTGGAGAAGCTTGCGGACTAGCTAAAAGAGCGTAAATGATGGCCGGTGGGACAGGTGCTGCCCCGCCGGCCAATAAAGTTGCGGTGGAATAGTTCCTGTTTTGCCCTTAAGCTGGCCATTCTAGGAACTATTCCACCGCAACTAATAAATGGTTAGTTCATGCTGCTTTGGTGGCCGGTTCGACCGGTACCGTTGCGCGTCACGGTTTCATGGAGCAAAAAGAACCCGGGGACCTGTTTGGTCTCGGTGTATTCCATAAGGATGCCGTCGGCGTTGTAGGTCTGCCCGCGTATAACGGCGAGTGCGTTAAAGTCGTCGAGATCGAGCACGCGCGTATCCTCGGGCGTGGGGTGCTCAATCGTTACATCGCGTTTGCCCGTGGCAATCTTAATGCCAAGATCTTCTTCGAGGTAACGATAGATCGAGTCGTTGACAATCTCGGGTGTCAGCCCCGGTACTTGTGAGCTTAGGTAATAGGAGTCGTCGGAGCACACGGCTTGTCCGTCTGCATAACGGATGCGTTTGGCGCGTGTGAGCTCACAGCCTTCGGGAAACCCGGTAATCTTGGAGAGCGCCTTGCTACAGATGAGGAGCTCAAAGACGGTGGTGACAGTCTTGAGCTCAAAGCCTCGGTTGACCGCGATTTCCTTAAAGGTCTCGAGTCCGCCGCCACCACGACTCTTCTCGTCACTGATGTTGCGAATGACGCGCATGCCTTTGCCTTGCTGGGGGAGCACGTAACCATCTGCCGCAAGCATCGAGATGGCGCGACGGACCGTCATGCGCGAACAGTCAAACAGCTGCGTGAGCTCAGTCTCCGAAGGCAGATAGCTCTGATAGGCGTATGTGCCGTCGTCAATCGACTGCTTCACGTTGTCATAAATAGTTTGGAAGATGGCTCGCGCCATGACGGTCTCCTAGAGCTGGGTGCGCGAGTGGTGGATGAGGACCGCTCGCGCGGGTGTCGATCGATTTACTTGCTGGGGTCGATTATATATTTACCCATGGCACGCAGGGCCGGGTCTGACAGGATGGCGCCGAGTTCGTCGAGGGAGGCTACCTTTGCGACCATCGAGGATACGTCGAGCCTGCCAGAGTCGATGAGCTCGAGCGCACGACGCTGCGTATAAGGGTTAATGTAGGACGAAGTAAGCACAAGCTCCTTCTGGAAGACCTCGAAGGGCTTGACGGTGATTGTCTCATCGGGCTTGGTGAGGCCGAACATCATGACCGTAGCCTTGTGGCCGGCGATCTGGATGGCCTGCTCGATGGTGACGGGCTTGCCAACACACTCGATAACGACATCGACGTTGCCGACGCCCTCCTGCTTCAGGCGGGCCGGGACGTCCTCGTGGATGGAATCAATTGCCAGGTCGGCGCCGAGTTTGAGCGCAACCTCGCGCTTGCCTTCGACAGGCTCGAGCAAGACAACCTTGGTGGCGCCGGCGTTTTTAGCAAGCTGCATCATGAGCAGACCGATCATGCCACCGCCGATAACGACAACTGTGCTGCCGGGCTTGATGTTGCACATATCGATGCCGTGCAGGCAGCAGGCGACGGGCTCGGTCATGGCGCCCTGCTCGAAGCTGGTGTGATCGCCCAACTTGTAGACTTGCTGCATATCGACGGAGCAGTACTCGGCAAAGCCGCCGTTAACGGTGGTGCCGTAACCGGTCATATGCTCGCAGTAGTGGTTGATTCCGTCGCGGCAGGGTTCGCAGCAGCCGCAGGGATGGTTTGGGTCGATGCACACGCGATCGCCCGGTTTAAAGCCGGTGACATCGCTGCCCACGGCCTCGACAACGCCCGCAAACTCATGACCAAGGATCGTGGGCGGGGTAACGTCGGCCGCACCCTTGTCGCCTTCATAGATATGCACGTCGGTGCCGCAGACGCCGCAAGCTTTGACGTTGATCAGAACGTCGCGCCTGCCCACGGCCGGCTTTGCCGATTCCTCGACTCTGAGGTCGTGCTTTCCATAGAAGACCGCGCTTTTCATGGTGACTCCTTAACGTAGCGGTTAATGTTGTAATGAAGTATAGGTATGTCTATAGATATAGACAAGCACATCTAGACAAGTAGAAAAGAAATTTATAATGCAGCCATCAGCTATGTCAGATTTAGCAGGCGAAATACTGGACATATACCGTTTACGGCAAATGATCAACCGTTTACCGACCATAGTATTTATACTAACTTGTCTAGATAAGCGATATGATAAAAATGGAAGCGCAAGAAGTCAGGGAAGCGGGCCCACCCGTCCTATTGCACGAGGTACACGCAAACGGCGCGTCTGCGGTCTCGAGTGAAGCCAAAACCGCAGCCGCTCCGAATGAAGAGAGGGGGATTCCCCGTCATGATGCAAAAGATACAACGTTTCGGCGGTGCAATGTACACGCCTGCAATTCTTTTCGCATTTTCCGGAATCGTTGTCGGCCTGGGTACGTTGTTTACCACCGAGGCGATCTTTGGCGAGATGGCCACAGCGGGTCATCTTTGGTTTGATTGCTGGAATGTGCTGCTCCAGGGTGGTTGGACGCTCTTTAACCAGATGCCGTTGCTGTTTTGCGTAGCGTTGCCAATCTCGCTCGCGAACAAGCAGAACGCTCGCTGCTGCATGGAGGCTTTGGCCATCTACCTTACCTTCAACTACTTTGTAAGCACAATCTTGGGGCAGTGGGGCCCTGTCTTTGGGGTCGACTACTCTGTCGAGGCGGGCAGCGGTACTGGTCTTGCCACTATCGCAAGCATCAAAACGCTTGATATGGGCATCATGGGCGCGCTCATTATCTCTGGTATCGCCACGATGCTGCATAATAAGTTCTTCGACACCGAGCTCCCCGAGTGGTTGGGCGTGTTCTCGGGTTCCGTATTCATCTATATGATCGGTTTCTTCGTTATGGTTCCGGTCGCTCTTATCGCCTGCCTGGTGTGGCCGCATGTTCAGGCTGCTATCTCTGCCTTCCAGGGATTCATCCTTTCCGCCGGTACGTTTGGCGTGGGTGTCTTTGCTTTCTTCGAGCGCGTGCTGATCCCTACAGGCCTGCACCACTTTATCTATACGCCGTTCTATTACGACAACGCGGCGGTCAACGGCGGCATCTTTGCTGCTTGGGCCAACATCCTGCCCCAATTGGCTGCCGATCCGAGCATTGCTCTTAAGGATGCCGCACCCTGGGCTGCCTATACCTGCCCTGGTTGGACTAAGGTCTTCGGCTCGCTTGGCGTCGCCATTGCGTTTTATATGACCGCCAAACCCGAGCGCAAGCAGCGCGTCAAGGCTCTGCTGATCCCGGTCACCCTTACCGCTATGCTTTGCGGCATCACCGAGCCGCTTGACTTCACCTTCCTGTTCATTGCGCCCGGCCTGTTCGTCGTCCACTGCGTGCTCGGGGCGCTTGGCTGCATGGCTCAAAACCTCCTTGGCGTCGTGGGCATCTTCGACGGCGGCATCATCTCGATGCTCTCGTGGGACTGGCTGCCCCTTTGGGCCGCACACGGTCTGCAGTACGCCATCTCCATCCTTGTCGGTCTGTGCTTTACCGCCCTTTGGGTCGTGGTCTTCCGTTTCCTGATCGTCAAGTTCGACTTTAAGACCCCCGGTCGCGAGGATGACGATGTTGAGGTCGAGCTCAAGTCCAAGGCCGACTACAAGCAAAAGCAGGGCGGTGCTGCTGGCAAATCGGTCGCCCAGAGTAAAGATGACGAGCGCTTGGTGCTTGCCGAGAACATCCTCGATCTGCTCGGTGGCACGGATAACATCATCGATGTAACTAACTGCGCTACCCGTCTGCGCGTTAACGTCAAGGACAAGAGCGTCATTGCACCCGAGGCTTCCTTCAAGGCGATCGGTACGCATGGCTTGGTGGTCCAAGGTCAGTCAATCCAGGTCATCATCGGCCTTACCGTCCCGCAGGTTCGCGAGAAGTTCGAGAGTCTTCTGAAGTTCGAGAGTCTTCTGTAAACCATCGTCCATCGAAACAATCGGCCTTGCAGAGCCGGTATGCACCGCAAGGCCGATTCTAGAGATAAAAAACTCCACTTCTAGGTAACAATTCCAAACCGTACAGGCCGCGTGCGGGGATGGATTGAGCAAGCGGCCAGAATGAGGAGGACATCATGTCCAAGAAAAACTATGCCGTGACCATTGCCGGCGGTGGCTCTACCTTCACTCCGGGCATTGCCCTGATGCTGCTTGAGGAGCGCGACCGCTTCCCGGTCAACAAGGTGACCTTCTACGACAACAACGCCGAGCGCCAGGAGACCGTGGCCAAGGCCTGCGAGATCTACTTCCATGAGAACGCTCCCGAGGTTGAGTTCAACTACACCACCGACCCCGAGACCGCATTCACCGGGACCGACTTCGTCCTTGCTCACATCCGCGTCGGCCTGTACGCCATGCGTGAGCTCGACGAGAAGATTCCTCTCAAGTACGGCTGCGTTGGCCAAGAGACCTGCGGTGCCGGCGGTATCGCCTACGGCATGCGCTCCATCGGCGGCGTCATCGAGATCCTCGACTACATGGAGAAGTACAGCCCCAACGCCTGGATGCTCAACTACTCCAACCCCGCGGCCATCGTCGCCGAGGCCTGCCGCGTGCTGCGCCCCAACAGCCGCATCATCAACATCTGCGACATGCCGATCGACCTCATGGATAAGATGAGCCGTATGTGCGGCATCAAGGATCGTCGCGAGCTGCAGTATAGCTACTACGGCCTCAACCACTTTGGTTGGTGGAGCAAAATCTACGACAAGGATGGCAACGACCTCATGCCGCAGATTAAGGAGCACATGGCTAAGAACGGCTACCTGGACGGCATCGAGCACGAGGCCGGTAAGGAGCAGCATGTCGAGGAGAGCTGGATTCACACCTTCGGCAAGGCCAAGGATGTCTATGCTGTCGATCCCGAGACGATTCCCAATACCTACCTCAAGTATTACCTGTACCCGGACTATGTCGTCGAGACGTCTGATCCCAACTACACTCGCGCCAATGAGGTTATGGACGGCCGCGAGAAGAAGGTCTTTGGCGCTTGCCGCGACATCATCGCCAAGGGTACTGCCAAGGACGGCGGCTTTGAGCCGGATGTACATGCCAACTACATCGTCGACCTTGCCTGCGCACTGGCCGAGAACACGCTCGAGCGCTTCCTGCTGATCGTCCCCAACGATGGCGCTGTGCCCAACTTCGACCCGACGGCCATGGTCGAGGTGCCTTGCATCGTCGGTTCCAACGGCTTTGAGAAGATCTGCCAGGGCCCGATTCCGCAGTTCCAGAAGGGCCTGATGGAGCAGCAGGTTTCCGTTGAGAAGCTCGTTGTCCAGGCTTGGGTCGAGGGCAGCTACCAGAAGCTCTGGCAGGCACTCACGCTCTCCAAGACCATTCCTTCGGCGAGCGTTGCTAAGCAGATCCTGGACGAGCTCATCGAGGCCAACAAGGATTTCTGGCCCGAGCTTAAGTAAGGACTACTGTCTCGAACCCTCACGCATCTCTGCTTCATTTGCGCCGTCGTGGCGTCCGGATTCGCCCGGATGCTGCGGCGGCGCTATACTTATGCAGTTTGAAGTACCTGTACCAAAAGGAGCTGTCGTGTCCCTTTCCATCGGTATCGTGGGCCTGCCCAACGTGGGCAAGTCGACGCTGTTCACCGCGCTTACCAAAAAGACCGGCCTTGCCGCCAACTACCCGTTTGCCACGATCGACCCCAACGTGGGTATCGTCGATGTGCCCGATAGCCGCCTGCAAAAGCTCGCCGACATCGTCAACCCGGGTCGCATTGTGCCGGCGACGGTCGAGTTTGTCGACATCGCGGGCCTGGTGAAGGGTGCCAACGAGGGCGAGGGCCTGGGCAATCAGTTCTTGGCAAACATCCGCGAGACCGATGCCATCTGCGAGGTCGTGCGTTACTTTAAGGACCCCAACGTCATGCGTGAGGTGGGCCGCACGGGCGAGTTCGTCGATCCTGCCGGCGATGCCGACACCATCATGACCGAGCTCATCCTGGCCGATATGGGAACGCTCGAGAAACAGCTGCCCAAGCTCGAGAAGGAGGCCAAGCGCGACAAGGAGCTCATGCCCAAGTTCGAGGTGGCCAAGCGCCTGCTTGCCTGGCTCAACGAGGGCAAGCGCGCCGCATCCATGGAGATGACCGACGAGGAGCGTGCCGCCGCCGAGGGCCTGTTCCTGCTCACTATGAAGCCCATCCTGTATGTGGCCAACGTGGACGAGGATATGCTCAACGACGATCTGGCGCCCATCGATGGTGTCAAGCCGCTGCCCATCTGCGCCAAGATCGAGGCCGAGCTTTCCGAGCTCGATCCCGAGGACGCCGCCGACTACCTGGAGAGCCTGGGCCTGGAGCAGCCCGGCCTGGACGTGCTCGCTCAGGCTGCCTACAAGCTGCTCGGCCTGCAGTCGTTCTTTACGGCCGGCGAGATGGAGGTCAAGGCCTGGACGGTGCGTCAGGGCGCGACCGCCCCGCAGGCTGCCGGCGTCATCCACACCGACTTTGAGCGCGGCTTTATTAAGGCCGAGGTCATTGGCTACGACGACTACATCGAGCTCGGCGGCGAGCAGGGCGCCAAGGCCGCCGGCAAGTTGCGTATTGAGGGCAAGGACTATGTCATGGCCGATGGCGACGTCGTGCACTTCCGCTTTAACGTGTAAGGACGACGCATATGTTCAAATATGGCAAAAAAGCCGGCTACATGGGCATCGCACTGCTGGTGCTTGCGGTGCTTCCGCTGGTGGTCGCAGCGTTTGTAATCCCCAACATTGGCCCCGAGGTGGCAACGAAGTTTAACGCAGCCGGCGAGGTGACGCGATGGGGCAAGAGCTACGAGCTGCTGGCGCTACCGGTGCTCAACCTGCTGCTGAGCGTGGCGACATACTTTACGGCGGGACGTCAAGCCAAAAACAATGATGACTCCGCCGCCATGGCGCGCATCGTGTGCGAACGCTACCTGCGCAACGGTTGCATCACGGGTGTGTTCCTCAACGTGATCAACGTTTACTTTATGTACTCGGCGATTACCGGAACGGGCTTTGGTTTTGGTTTCTAGCTTGTCCTTTTAGGCAACGAGCCTGCACGCATATTCAATGGCTGCTGCGAGGCCGCCGCTCGATCGTGGTCGAAAGACTACATCGGCGGCGGCCTCGTTTTCGTATCCGGCGCCGCGAAGGGCGAGTGCTATGCCGGCTTCTAAAAGGAGCGGCAGGCCGCGTTGGCTGGTTGCGATTACGGCAACCTGATTGAGCGAGCAGCCGTGCGTTTGGCATTGAATGGCAAGTTCACCTTGCGCCGGGCAAGGGACCAGAACGGCGACGACGCGACTTGATAGCAATGCAAATGCTGTGCGCTCATCGGGCGAAAGGCATTCTGCTTCAACGACGACGAGCTTGGGCGGTGCGCTGTTTGTGCGAAGCGTGGCTCGGTGCATGCGGACCGAAGAACCCGACATAGAAAACTCCTGTGTATTCGGGAAAACGTAAACTATAGTTTACGTTTATGTTCGGCTCCATTTCAAACTCGGCTGCATGGACGAACGTGCGAAACAGATTCTTGGCAGGCGGGTCGAAGAGACACGCAGGGACCTTGGTATCTCCAAGGTTGATTTTTGTGTGGCGACAGGAATCAGCCGACCCTACCTCGACCGAATCGAAGATGGAACGGCAAATTTCACGCTCAAGGTTCTATTTAAGATCGCGCCCGCGCTTGGCATGACGGTATCGGAGCTTCTCGAGGGCATCGAATAGGGGATACCCGTCGAAAACTGAATTACACCATCGGGATACGGTCGTGATTGACTTGGCTGTAGAACAGGCGTTGAATCTCTGCCGCATCACGTGACTGGCCGAGTGCCCACATGGTTTTGGCCACGAGCGTCTCGGTGGTCATGTCGTCGCCGCGCAAAATACCCGGATGATCGGCGTAAGCTCGGCCGACCTCATAAACGCCCAGATCGAGGCCCTCTTCGGGGACCTGCGTGGTCATAACGACGGTGCGGCCCGAATCGACCCAGCGGAAAATTGCCTCTTGGAACGACTCGCCCGACTCGCCAAACTCGGGAATACCGCCAATGCCAAAGGTCTCCAGAATCACGGCATCGTAGCTATTGGCAAGGGCGTCGAGGATGCCCGGGTTTACGCCGGGCGTAAGCTTGAGTACAAATACGCGCGGATCGATGCTGTCGTAGAAACGCACCGGGTTTTCGCCCTGATGCGTGCCGTGAAGCCCGTTGCGCACGATGCGGTCGTTGCGGATATAGGCGATGGGCGGATAGTTGACGCTGATGAACGCGTTAAAGCTCATGGTGCGCTGCTTGCGGGCGCGCGTGCCGGCAATGGCGACGCCGCCAAACACAATCGACACATCGTGCGAATGCTCGTCGAGCGCATAGAGCAGGCTCTGATACAGATTGAGCTTGGCATCGGTAAAGGGGTTGCCCATGGGCTTTTGCGAGCCGGTGAGCACGATGGGCTTGGGGCTGTCCTGAATCAGGTAGGAAAGTGCTGCCGCGGTGTAACTCATGGTGTCGGTGCCGTGCAGAATCACGAAGCCGTCGTGATCGGCATAGCCTTCGACGATGACATCGCGGATACGCATCCAGTCGCTCGGGCGCATATTGGTGCTGTCGATGTTCATGGGCTGCACCACGTCGAGCTCGCAGAGGCCCGAGATCTCGGGGACGCTCTGGGCGAGCTCCTCACCGGTCAGGGCGGGGGAGAGGCCGTTGCCGTCCTCGGTCGATGCGATGGTGCCGCCCGTGGCGATGAGAAGGATGCGCTTCATGCTGGTATTCCTATCGTATTTGCCGCCGCAGAGGCGGAGTCGTTCGGCAGTATTGTGGCACAGGGCGTCCAATGTTCAAACGTATTACATCATCTGTAACGTTTGGTAACACTTCAATTGCCGTCAAATAGGGGCCTAGGTCGTGCGTTTGCCGTGCGCTGATGGCTGCGAGGGGCGAGAAACCCCATATAACGTGTACACTATGAAGGCTATTTTCGTTCATTCGCGCGGGTGGGCACCGGCTCCCCGCCAACAAGAGGGGGAACCATGGATCAAAAGGCTTCCGCAAAGGTCCTCGTACTCGACTTTGGTGCGCAGTACGGTCAGCTCATTGCCCGTCGCGTCCGCGACCTCAACGTGTATTCCGAGATTGTCCCCTGCGACATCTCGGCCGACGAGATTCGCGAGATGAACGCCTCTGCGCTCATCCTTTCTGGCGGTCCGGCTTCCGTGTACGCCGAGGACGCTCCGTCCATCGATCCTGCCATCTTTGACCTGGGCCTTCCCGTCCTGGGCTTCTGCTACGGCCATCAGATCACGGCCGTGACGCTTGGCGGCAAGGTCGGCCACTCCGAGGTGGGCGAGTACGGCCGCGCCACCATCACGCGCACGGCCGGCGCCAAGCTCTTTAACTCCACGCCCATGGAGCAGACCGTGTGGATGAGCCACCGCGACGCCGTGTCCGAGGTGCCCGAGGGCTTTACCGTTACCGCCAGCACCGACGTGTGCCCGGTTGCCGCCATGGAGTGCGTCGAGCGCAAGATTTTCACCACGCAGTTCCACCCCGAGGTCAAGCACTCCGAGTACGGTCAGCAGCTGCTGAGCAACTTCCTGTTTGAGATCTGCGGCCTGGAGCCCAACTGGAGCATGGACAACCTGGTCGAGACCATGACGGCCGAGTTCCGCGAGAAGGTCGGCGACGACCGCGTGATTCTGGCCCTGTCCGGCGGCGTCGACTCCTCCGTCGTGGCCGCCCTGGGCGCCCGTGCCGTGGGCAAGCAGATGACCTGCGTGTTCATCAACCACGGCCTGCTGCGCAAGGGCGAGCCCGAGCAGGTGGAGGAGGTCTTCACCAAGCAGTTTGACGTCGACTTTATCCACGTTCACGCCGAGGACCGCTATGCCGAGCTTCTGGCTGGCGTGACCGAGCCCGAGGAGAAGCGCCGCATCATCGGTACGCAGTTCTGGAAAGAGTTCTTCGCCGTGGCGCAGCAGCTCGAGACCGATGGCAAGCCGGTCAAGTACCTGGCTCAGGGCACCATCTACCCCGACATCATCGAGTCCGGCGCTCGCAAGACGGGCGGCAAGACGGCCACCATCAAGAGCCACCACAACCTGATCCCGTTCCCCGAGGGCGTGCACTTCGACCTCATCGAGCCGCTCGATCATTTCTTTAAGGACGAGGTCCGTGCACTTGGTCTGGCACTGGGCCTGCCGGGTCACATCGTGTTCCGCCAGCCTTTCCCGGGTCCGGGTCTGGCCATCCGCATCATCGGCGCGGTTGACAAGGAGAAGCTCGAGATCCTCAAGAACGCCGACGCTATCGTGCGCGAGGAACTCGACGCCTACAACCAGCGCCTGTTTGAGCAGACCGGCGAGCGCAACTCCGAGCACAGCTGCTGGCAGTATTTCGCGGTCCTGCCTGACATCAAGTCCGTTGGCGTTATGGGCGACGAGCGCACCTATCAGCGCCCGATCATCCTGCGTGCCGTCGAGTCCAGCGATGCCATGACCGCCGACTGGGCCAAGCTGCCCTACGATGTTCTGGCCCGCATCTCCGGCCGTATCGTGGCCGAGGTTCCCGGCGCCAACCGCGTGTGCTACGACATCACGTCCAAGCCGCCCGCGACCATCGAGTGGGAGTAAACGATATTCGTTGATTTCAAGCCTCTGACCTGCGAAAACAGGTCGGGGGCTTCTTATTTTGCAACCTCTGTGCAACCTTTGCGGTTTCGCGCCCCGTGAACAGGGGACGTAGCACTGTTCACGTCTGGGCCCATGTCGGCACCGATCAATGCCCGCGCTGCTTCTGCTTGCGCTTCAGCTTCCGCTGCTCGAAGCACGTCGCCCGGGATTCCTCGCCAGAGGAGAACTGACCGTTCCTTGCGAAACCGCGAGACCAGCTATATCCGCTTGTTGCGGGCTTGCTTGAGCCAGTTCCTCTTGAAAGAGCCTATACCTCCGAAGAACTTGTTGTACGTCTCACCGTTCTCCTTGGCCTCGCACTTGACCAAGGCAAGTTCGATGGTGCAGAGGTAATCCGCCACTTGCTCGAGGCGGTAGTCGGTCATCGAGGTCTTGCGGCGTCGGACGACCCCTTTTGAGAGGACCTTGCCCACCGAGCCGTCTCGCCCACGGAACAGAAGGAGCGCATCCTCGCGACCTTCGGCGACCTGTGCTGCGAGATGGAGGGCTGCACCATCGCGCAGGGCCCTTTCCAAAGCGAAGTGTCGAGCCGAAGTGTTGAGCGTCGGCCCTGAATGTTCAATGGCCGTTGTTATCTGCCCCTCAAGTGGTGAACTTCTCCTCGGGGCTGTTGATTCCCCCACGCGCCCCCTTCCGTTCTCTGTGTTCCCCTTATACTCCTTGTACAAGGAGGTAAGAAGTCATGGACAAGACCGCACAGGACAGCTTGGCAAAGAAGCCCGTCGACATGAGGGACAGGATTCTCGAGCATCTCGAGGCCCTCACCTCTGCCGTCTCGCTCGACGACCTTGCCCGTCTGTCCACCTCCGACATCGCCGAGACGCTCATCATCTCCAGGAGCCTGGCGAGCCAGTACCTCAACGACCTTGTTCGCGCCGGCCTTGTGGTTAAGGTGGCGGGCAGGCCTGTCCGTTATTTTCATCGCCGCGCGTTTCAGAAGCGTTTTCAGGTAAAGCTCTCTGCAAGCGAGTACGCCTCGCTCGCCGACCTCATCCAGGCGACGGGAATCGCCGATCACCGTGACTTCGCGCGTGCCGTGGGCTTCGACCTGAGCCTCAGCTCCGTTGTCGAGCAGTGCAAGGCCGCGGTTCAGTACCCTCCGTTCGGCCTACCCATCCTCTTGAGCGGCGGCGTGGGTGTCGGTAAGTCTTTCCTTTCTCGCCTTGTGTACGAGTACGGCAAGAACCAGGGCTTGCTGTCCCGCGACTCCTCCTATGTGCGCATCGACTGCGCCGGGGTCCCGGACGCCGCCTCGTTCAACGGGCTTCTTGACGAGTCGATCGCGAAATCGCGCGGGGGTGTGGTTTTTGTCAACGGCATCGAGGCACTCTCTCCCTCTGCGATGGAGCACTGCCTTGCGACGGCCCTCGGGCTCGATGCCTCCCAGGATGCGCCGCGCGCTCGCCTCGTTCTTTCGACGACGCTTTCCGCCGATGACCTGAAGGTTTCCTCGGCCTACAGCAAAATGCCCATCTGTGCCCGCGTCCCCTCACTCAAGGAGCGGACCCCCGAGGAGCGCGAGGATCTCATCTTGAGCTTCCTGCGCAGCGAGGGGTGCCGAATCGGTTCTGATGTGAAGATTAGCCGCGGCGCATACCGTTGCCTCGTGAACGCGGACTTTTCCGATAACATCGCCGGCTTGCGCGCCTGCGTGACGAACTGCTGCGCCAAAGCGTTCCTCAATCGCGAGGGCGACTACGTCGTCGTTCGCCCGTATCTTCTTCCCAGCGGGCTCCTCTCCTCCGCGCAGATCGATCAACAGCCCGACGATGGCGTTCTGATCGACGCGTCCCTGGATGCCGCCGAGAGCACAGGGCCGGTCGAGCAGGCGCTCGATGCTCTGTGCTCTCTCGATGAGCGATTCTGCGCCGGGGAGCTCTCTGTCTCCGAGCTCGTCTCGCAAGCTGTCTCCGCTGTGCGCGGCGTTGAGGATCACTTGATCTTCGGCCGCAGCGTTACCTCCTCGAGGTCGCGCGCCTTCGAGCGCATCGTGGGCGCGGTCCTTGCCGACGCAGGCTCTTCTTATGGCATCGAGCTTTCGAGGAAGGTCGCTTTTCTGCTGGCCCAGGAGATTTGCCTGCAGTTGTGGCCGGGCATCGGCCTGGCTAAGCGAAAGTCTGCCTGTGCGGAGCAAATCTCCCATCTCCTCGGTGCCGTGACCTCCGAATTGCCGTTTGCCTCGAGCGTCTCCGATCAGGTCGCCGCAGACGTGGAAGGGGCGCTGGGAATCTCGCTCGATCACTTCACGAAGACGCTTCTGACGCTGTGCGTCGCATCGGAGTCTCGCGACGCGAAGGCCCTTCGAACGCTCTGCGTCATCTTGTCCCACGGCTACTCAACGGCGACGAGCATCGCCGACGCGGCGAACCGTATGCTCGGCATGCATGTGTACGAGGCGGTCGACATGCCCTACGACCAGCAGCTGAAGGACATCGTCGGTCCGCTCCAGCGCCTCGTCGACCGCCATTCCTACTGCACCGGGGTCGTGTTCCTCGTCGACATGGGCTCCTTGGAGGAGGCCTATAAGGCCCTCGAGAACGTTACCGACTCCACTATCGGCGTGGTGAACAACGTCTCTACCGGTCTTGCGCTCGAGATCGGGGTCGGGCTGCTCGGCGGCAAGTCCATCGCCGAGGTTCTTGGCGATGCGACCGCCGCGTGCGTGACGCACTGCAAGGTGATCGAGCGCGTCAACCGTGAGGACGCCATCGTCTTCTGCTCCGAGTCCGGGGTCGACGCCGCGGAGAGGATACGCCAGCTCGTCTCGCAGAGCCTCCCGCGCACCATAGGCGCGCGCCTGCTCACGAGGCCCTTCAAGCAGCTCGTCGCGAACGGGTCGAACGACGCCGTTTTCTCCGAGCACCGCGTCTGCGCCGTCATCGGCACGGGAGACCCCGGGGTCGCCTCCATCCCCTTCGTCGCCCTCGAGGACATCATGTCGACGGCGTCCGCCTCTAAGGTCGATGCCGTGTTCGGCAGGTGGCTTGACGCTTCCGAGCTCTCTTCTTTCCACGAGAAGCTGCTCTCGAACATGACGCTGCAGAACGTCATCCGCTCCATCACCATCCTCGACCCGGAGCGGCTATTCCACGAGATCGAGAGCGCCGTGCACGAGCTTCAGCGCAGGACAGGCGAGAAGATCGGCAGCAACGCCATCATTGGGCTCTACGTTCACCTCTGCTGTCTCGTCGAGCGCCTTGTTACCAGAAACCCCATTGAGACCTACGTTGGCCAGGACCGCTTCGAGGAGGAGCGTGCCGATTTCATCGAGTCCTTCAGGCAGAGCTTCTCGAGCATCTCGACGCGCTATCGCGTAGAGGTTCCCGTAAGCGAGATCGCATATGTCTTCGACTACATAAGCGTGAGCGCCGCCCCGGCGCGAGAAGAGCGCCTCGGCTCCTCGGACCTCCTGCTCGACGAGTGACCTTCCCCGCGCCGCCGCGAGCTGACCGCGCGTCCTCAATAATCCGATAACCCCTTGCCCGGCGCGAATCCGGATAGCGCCGAGGCAGTACCGAACGTAAAACTTCATTTGATAGGAGCAAACATGAGTGTTGTTATGGCACGAATCGACAATCGCCTGCTTCACGGCATCATCGTGACGCAGTGGGCCCCGGTGTCGGGCGCGACCCGAGTCATGGTCATCGACGACAAGGTCGCCGGCGACGAGGTCCTGAAGTCCACTATGAGGATGGCGCGCCCCGCGGGCATGGCCGTCTCGATCATCTCCGAGGAGACCGCGCTCAAGAACTTCGCGGCGGGCAAGTACGACCGCGAGAAGGTCTTTGTCATCGCTAAGGAGCCCGAGACGATCCTTCACCTGGTCGAGTCGGGTATCGAGCTCCCGTCGCTGATCGTCGGCGGCTCTCTTGTCAAGGAGGGCGGCGTCCAGCTCACCCAGCGCGCCTATGCCTCCGCCGAGAACGTCCAGAGCTACAAGGCGCTCATCGCCCGCGGCGTCAAGGTGACGGCACAGTTCGTGCCCGCCGACAAGCCCGTCTCCGTCGCCGACCTCATCTAAGGAGGGATCATGGTCAACTTCACTATCCTGCAGGTCGTCCTTTTGACCCTGCTGGCCTTCATCAAGCACGTGGACTACTACGGCATCCCGATGATCTTCGTCAACTATGCCGTTTTCTGGGGCCTTATCACCGGCGTCGTCATGGGCGACTGGCAGACCGGCCTCGTCATCGGCGGCACCATCCAGCTCATGCAGCTCGGCGTCGCGGGCTTCGGCGGCTCGTCGATTCCCGACTACGGCACGATGGCCATCATCGCCACCGCCTACGGCGTGACCCTGGGCGCGGACACGGGCCTCGCCATTGGCCTGCCGGTCGGCATGCTCGGCATCCAGCTCGACGTCATCGTCAAGATCCTCAACGGCTTCGTCGTCGAGAAGTCCCAGAAGCTCTGCAACGAGGGCAAGTTCAAGCAGATGAACGCCATCCTGTGGGTCTGCCCCGCGCTCTTCGGTCTGTGCGCCGCCCTGCCCGTCTTTGTTTCCGTGACGCTCGGCCAGCCCGCCGTCAACTGGCTCCTCGAGGTCATGCCCCAGTGGTTCCTCTCCGGCCTCACCCTCGCCGGCAAGATGCTCCCGGCCGTCGGCATCGCCATGCTGCTTCGCTACATGCCCACCGCTAAGTACTTCCAGTACCTGCTCGCCGGCTTCTTCCTCTCGGCCTTCCTGAACGTGCCCATCATCGGTGCCGCCATCGTCGGCGTTGCCCTCGCGATCGCGTTCTATCAGCGTGCCGAGAAGGACGCCGAGCTCACCGCCCACGCTTCCGCAGACGCCTTCATCGGAGAGGATGAGTAACCATGGAAAACGAGAACATCACCGCCGCCGAGGGCAAGCCCTCCGGCTATAAGGTCACCAAGAAGGACCTGCGCAACGCGAACTGGCGCTGGCTCATGAGCGTGTGCACCTTCAACTACCAGACCCAGCAGGGCGCCTCGGTCGCCTACGCCCTCTCGCCGATCCTGAGGAAGATCTACACGAACGACGAGGACTATAAGCAAGCGCTCAACAACCACTTCCGCTACTACAACACCCAGCCTTGGCTCGCCGCCATCATCCTCGGCGCCTGCGTGGCCATGGAGGAGCGTGACGGCCTCGCGGCGGCGGACGCCGTCCAAGACCTGAAGATCGGCACCATGGGACCGCTCGCCGGCGTCGGCGACTCCCTGCTCATGACCATGATCCCGACCATCATGGGCTCCATCGCCGCCTACATGGCCATCGAGGGCAACCCCGTGGGAGCCGGCATCTGGTTCGCGCTCATCCTGGCCATCTTCTGGGTCCGCATGCACGCCCTCGAGTTCGGCTACAAGCAGGGTGTGAAGCTCGTCACCGACTTCAGCGAGAAGCTTCCCAACCTCACTGCCGCCGCCTCCGTGCTCGGCCTCACCGTGGTCGGCTGCCTCATCGCCTCGGTCATCGGCGTCACCTGCCCGATTAGCTTCAGCTTCGGCGACGTCTCAATGGAGATTCAGCCGCTGCTCGACAAGATCCTGCCTGCCATGATCCCCGCCGCCATCACGGGAAGCGCGTATTACCTTCTTACCAAGAAGAACGCGAGCATGACGGCCCTCATCCTCGTGGTGATCGTCCTCGCGATGGTCGCCTCCGCCGCCGGCATCCTCGCCTAGCTTCGACCCAAGAGATTGGTGAATCAATGAGAAAGATAGTTGTGGCGAGCCATTCCCTTCTCGCCCAGGGCTTCAAGGACACCCTCGAGTTCCTTACGGGTAAGAGCGACGTCGTCAACGCCGTGTGCGCCTACGTGAACGACAACGGCGAGGGGCTCGACGCGGCGGTCGAGGCGGCGCTTTCGGGCACTGACGAGGTCGTCGTCCTCACCGACGCGCTCGGCGGCAGCGTGAACCAGCGCTTCTCCCGCTTCGCCTCCGACCGGATCCACGTGATCGCGGGTGTCAACCTCCCGCTCGCCATGACGGTCGCGCTCGCGCGCCCCGACGAGAAACTCGACTTCGACGCCCTCGTCGACGAGGCGCGCCAGCAGATCGTCTACGTGAACGGTGCCAGTTCCGCCGAGTGCGAAGACGACGAATAGAGGAGGTCGACGATGAGAGAGTTCCTTAAGGACGTGTGGATGCACGGCGGTGAGGAAAGCCGCGCCATCACCCCCGAGAACATCACGGGCGAGAAGGGCCGCGCCGCCATGTCGGCCAGCCACCTCGGCGTCGGCCGCAAGGGCTCGTGCTGCGTGCCCCTTGAGTCCGGCGAGACCATCACGCTCGCGGACATCGAGGGCCCCGGCATCATCCGCCACATCTGGATGACCGTCCCCGACAAGACCGCCGCCGGCAGCTTCGTCATGCGCGACCTCGTGCTGCGCTTCTACTGGGACGACGAGGAGACCCCCTCGGTCGAGTGCCCTGTCGGCGACTTCTTCTGCAACGGCTTCGGTGAGCGCGCCATCGTCAACTCGATGCCCATCTGCGTGAACCCGACGGGCGGCATGAACTGCTACTTCGAGATGCCTTTCAGGAAGCACGCCAAGGTCACGCTTACGAGCGAGCACCCCGGGTTCATTAAGTACATCTTCTACACGTTCAACTACGCGCTCACCGACGTGCCGGACGACGCCATGTACTTCCACGCCCGTTTTAACCGCGAGCGCAGCACCCGCAGGGGCGTCGACTACACCGTGCTCGACGGCGTGCGCGGTAAGGGCTACTACGTCGGCACCTACATGGCCCTGTGCGCCCTGGAGCGCTATTGGTGGGGCGAGGGCGAGATGAAGTTCTTCCTCGACGGCGACGAGGAGTTCCCCACGGTCACCTCGACGGGAGCCGAGGACTACTTCGGCGGTGCCTGGGCCTTCCTCGACAGGCCGCCCCACGCGCTGCCCGAGGCGCAGTGCTTCAACACGCTGTTCGCCGGCTACCCGTACCGCTCGACGCGCGACGCCACGCGCGACCGCTTCAGCGCGGGCAAGCCGAACCCGAACCCGATGCTCGCGACCAACGACGACGCGCTGCCCAGGCACGGCCTCTACAGGTGGCACCTTCCCGACCCGATCTCGTTCAAGGAGGACCTGCGCGTGACGTTCCAGGACCTCGGCAACGACGACATCAAGCTCTACGAGCGCGAGGACGACATCTCCACCGTCGCCTACTGGTACCAAAGCGAGCCGCACGCCGTGCTCGCCCCGTTTGCCGCAAGGCAGGACCGCGTGCCCAGGTAGGGTCGCCTCGAAACAAGCCAACGTTATGGGCGCCCGCGGTTGAGACGGCACGAGGGCTCGCACGGAATGTGACTCGAAACAAGCCAACGTTATGGGCGCCCGCGGTTGACCATGACTGCGGGCGTCCCTTTGTAAGGAGGACCACATGAGCGAAAAGCAAATGAGGCTCGGCGCCCTCGAGGCCGGCGGGACCAAGATGGTCTGTGCCGTGGTGTCCGGCGACGGCGAGGTTCTCGACCGTACGGAGACCCCGACGCTTACGCCCGCCGAGACCGTCCCGCAAATGGTCGAGTGGTTCACCGCCCGCGATGTGGACGCGTTGGGCATCGGCGCCTTCGGCCCGACCTGCGTCGACCCCAAAGATGGGCGCTACGGTTCCATCCTCCAGACGCCCAAGCTCGCGTGGCGAGGCTATGGTCTTCGCGCCGCGTTCGCCGACGCCCTCGGGATTCCGGTGACCTACGACACGGACGTGAACGTTGCCTGCCTCGGCGAAGTGGTCTTCGGCTGCTGCAAGGGGCTCGAGGACGCCGTCTACGTGACCATCGGCACCGGCGTGGGCGCGGGCGTCATGTGCGCGGGCAGGCTCCTTCACGGCATGCTGCACCCCGAGGCCGGCCACATGCTGGTAAAGACCCGTCCCACCGAGGAGGGACGCTGCGTCTGCCCGAGCCACGCGAGCTGTCTCGAGGGCCTCGCCTCCGGCCCCGCCATCGCCGCGCGCTGGGGAAAGCCCGCGGCCGAGCTCGCGGACAACGCTGAGGTGTGGGCGCTCGAGGGGGATTATCTGGGGCAGATGTGCGCGAACCTCGTGCTCATGTACTCGCCTCGCCGCATCGTCCTCGGCGGCGGCGTGATGCACCAGGAGCAGCTCTACGGCATCGTCCGCAAGAAGACCCTCGAATATCTGGGTGGCTACATCCAGACCGCCGAGCTTAAGGACATAGAGAGCTACATCTGCGCCCCGGGCTGCGGCGGCGACCAAGGAATCCTCGGCGCGGCCGAGCTGGCAAGAAGGGCGCTCGCGTAGCTTGCGCTCTCTCCGCCATACAACGCGTTAAGAAAAGACGAGCGCTTCTTGCCAATTGGGCGGCAAGAAGCGCTCGTCTTTTGCATTTTTGCCTCTCAAAATCTTATTTTCACGATTTGCATTTTCATCCCGTTGTCACCGACCCTTGCGAGAAACCGGAAAAAGCCGCTGACGGAAGGGTCTCTCAAATCGTTGTAACCCAGCATATAGCCGCGACTTGTGACCTGCAGACGGCTGTCCCACGCGCCGATTTCCTTGGCGGCATCCGAAACCGCAAAATATGCCCCAACATCCTTGATTTTTGCAGTCTTAAGCCATGTTTTTGCGATCATCTTTACTGCCGTCCGATTGGCAGCATCAAAGATCAGCACACCGCCGGGGAAAGCGTCCGCCATCTCCCGCACCAGTTCCCGGACCTGCTGGGTCAGAAAGTAATAGAACACCCCGGAGGCAAAGAACACCGCCCCGCCGGAGGCATCGATTTTGCCAAACCATGCGGTGTCTTTCAGATCGCAGGGGATATTTTGTTCTCTATCCTCGGCGGGCAGCAGCTGCTGCCGCAAGGCAATCACATCCGGGAAGTCCAGATTGTAGATCTTGCATCTACCGTTGTCGCAGGTTCTGCCGGTGTTGTCCAGCCCACAGCCCAGATTGACCACCGCCGCATTGGGGTGGCCTTTCAGGTAATCCCGCACCTCGAAAGCAAGATCACTCTGCCGCATCGCCACCTCCAGCGCACCAAAGCGCTGCATCAGGCTGCGGGAGTTTTTCTCTGCCTCTGAAAAGTCGTAGTCGATCTGGTCGAGCAGGCGAACCGCTGTTTCATCCCTGTAAAGGTTCGGGTACAGCTCCGTACACAGCTTCCGGGAATACAGCGGGAGGATCAGCGTCTCTTGCACGGCGTTTTTCTCAATTCTACATTTCATAGGTTCCTTCCTCAGTGAATAAAGACTGTCATAATTGCCGCCAGCACAGCCGCTATGGCCGTCATGCCTATCGCCATGCGGGCATTTTTCCAGTAGCCGTTTTATGTTCGCCCCGCCGCCGCAGCCGCAATCCAGCACCTCGGCATTTGGCGCAAGTCGTAGAAATCGAAGTCTCCACCGCGCCATAGGGCTGTGGCCCAGATTCATCATGGCAACCATAAGTTTTCCGCCGAGGCCCACGGGCTTGCGGGTGTTTTCAAAGAACGACATCTGGCCCCTCCGATTTCGTGCATTCCGCATAGGTCAACGGGAACGAGGCCTTCAGCACCGCGCTTTTCTGCACCGCCCAGCCGTTTTGACGCAGGAAACGCAGGTATTCCTCGCTTGTCCACCTGCTGTGGAGGGGGAATCCCGCCATACTCATGAAAAAGGCTTTTGCCTTGCCGGAAACCGAGTTCCCCGCGTGGGTGAAGGTTGGCGCGATGAGCACGCCGTCGTCCTTCAGCACCCGTCTGATTTCTTGCAGGGCCTTTTCCGGATGCGGCACTATGTGAAGCGCGTTGGACACGATCACCACTTCGAAGGACTTCTGTGCATAGGGCAGGCGGAACATATCTTGTACGGAAAAGTGCAGCTTTGCGGATTGATGGTCCCGCTTTGCTTCAAGGATCATCTTTGCAGAGGCGTCCGTAGCCTCGATGTGCGCCGCCGCATTCACGACGCTCTTTGCGATAAGCCCCGTGCCGGTGGCAACCTCCAGTACGGTTTTTGCTTTCACCACTGGCCTGATCAGCTCATACATCTTCTCATACGCCGCCCGGTCGTTTCGCATGAAACGGTCATACCGACCGGCGTTCTTGTCCCAGAAACCCTCGCGTTCGTGCATGGCTGTCGCCCCCAAACAGTTAGAGCCACCTAACTATAACACACGAATCATGTAGTAAGTTAAGGCTAACCTTCTTTTCTTGGCTAAGACGCATCTCTCCGGTTTTCGCTTATAGCGGCGCGAGTCAGATACTAGGCTGGAGCTGAAGAAGGAGCTTGGCGGACAGGTAGGTCGATACCGGTTCTCGGGACGGTGATCCAGTCAATTACACCAGGGCTCTAGTCATGCAGGTAAACCCAATCCATGACGGGAAATAGGTCCTTTTCTCTGGCTCGACGTCTTTCGGAGCTTGACGATTTGGACTGATGGAGGTGAGAAGTCCCTCACCGCGCCAATACCTGACGATTGCGCTACGTGCATCTCTCCGACCCTTTGAATCACCCCTTTTCACGCCACCCGCTACGAACCTCGGCGGAAACCAGGGAGTGATTAAAGGAGCGACTTGCGGTTTTGCGAATCAATTGAGTCATTCTCGAAATCGCGAATCAAGGGCCTGATTTGCCCAAATTGCGCACGAATCAGCCCTTAGGCGGTACGACGTGACACGCATCGACAACACTCGGACTGGATTAGTCACTGAGTGGTATTAACGGGAACTGGCTTTTGAACTCGCGTTTTGATACCGTCGAGTACCGCCTGATGCTGTTTCGGCGCCGCCATAGAGCAAAGCCACCAGCGAAATAACGGGAATAACAGCCTCCGGACCCTCTGGTTCGGAGGCTTTCTTTTTGCATGTCTGCCTAAAACAATTCCTTGCCAAAGCCCCTTGAGCATCGGGCGGCATTATTGAGTGTGGGCGTTTTCGTAGGTACTTTTGATTTCTTCCGGCAAATTGTCGGGAATCAGCGCCTTCAGTCTATCCTCGTTGCCATCCTGAATCGCCTGCTCGTAGTACCAGCATTTGAACTTCAACATGTCCAGCGCGCGGTTCATCTTCGCGATCTCCGACTCCATGTGGGTCTTCCGCTCCTCGAACATGGCCTTGCGCTTGGGATATGTCGATGGGCCCTCCGCACACCATTCCATGAACAGCCGGATGTCCTTGATCTCCATTCCGGCCTTCTTCAGGCATTCGATGACCCGAAGCGCCTCGAGTTCCGTATCGCCGAATCGGCGAATGCCGGACGTCCGCTCCAATTCCGGGAACAATCCCTGCTTGTCGTAATAACGCAGCGTGGAAACGGGCAGATCGAACATCTCCGCCACCTGTCCGATTGTGTACATGGTCCCTCCGGACAAATCTCGAATTTACTCCTTGACCTAAAGTTAGGTTTAGGTATTACCTTCATTCTCGTCAATATAAATTGGGAGCGCAAGGGATTTTCGCCAAAGGCGCACGCTTGCCGGAACGGTTTTCGCCGGCGGCGTGAACGACGTGGGTAATATCGCCGGGCATCCTGCTCTGGAGCAGGCGCGACGAATAGGCATGGGAATCTAGGCGGGCAACTTGGCTGCGCGGAAAGAGATTTGTGTCCAGAACCATCGACAAGAGGAAATCGATCATGGCAATTAAACAAACGGCAGGCAGAGATGCCCTGGGGGACTTTGCCCCCAAATTTGCACAGCTCAATGACGATGTGCTGTTCGGCGAGGTGTGGAGCCGAGAAGACGGGCTTTCCCTTCGAGACCGCAGCGTGGTGACGGTGGTTGCCTTGATGGCACAGGGGCTGACGGACTCTTCGTTCCAATACCATCTGATGTCCGCAAAGAACAATGGCGTGACCAGGACGGAGATAGCGGAAATCCTTACGCACGCGGCATTTTACGCGGGATGGCCCAAGGCATGGGCGGCCTTCCGCATGGCGAAGGAGGTCTGGGCGGACGAAGACGCTGCCGACGCAAAGGCGCAGCATCAAAACGAGATGGCCTTTCCCATCGGTGCCCCCAACGACGCATTTGCGAAGTACTTTATCGGGCAAAGCTATCTCGCGCCCCTTTCCACCGAACAGGTCGGCATTTACAACGTTACGTTCGAGCCCGGCTGCCGCAACAACTGGCACACACATCACGCCAAAAGCGGTGGGGGACAGATCCTCGTCTGCGTGGCTGGTCGAGGGCTTTACCAGGAATGGGGCAAACCGGCACAAGAGCTGTGCCCTGGCGATGTAGTAAATATTCCCGCGGGCGTAAAGCACTGGCACGGTGCGGTGCCTGACAGCTGGTTCTCCCATCTCGCGGTGGAGGTTCCGGGCGAGGAGGCCTCCAACGAGTGGTTGGAGGCCGTGGACGACGAGCAATACCTTAAAGCGGCTGACAAGGAGGCTTAGGCATGGAGCAGTTGAAACTGACGCAGGAATGGGACAAGGTGTTCCCCAAAAGCGACAAGGTTGAGCACAGCAAGGCGACCTTCCACAACCGATACGGCATCACGCTGGCTGCAGACGTGTACGTGCCTAAGAACGCGGAAGGCAAGCTGCCCGCCATCGCCGTCAGTGGCCCGTTTGGCGCTGTGAAGGAGCAGTCTTCCGGTCTGTACGCGCAGAAGATGGCGGAGCTGGGCTTTTTCGCGATTGCCTTTGACCCGTCCTATACCGGCGAGAGCGGCGGCACGCCCCGCTATGTAGCATCGCCGGACATCAACACCGAGGACTTCTGCGCAGCGGTGGATTTCCTCTCTGTGCAGGAAAGCGTTGACCCGGAGCGTATCGGCATCATCGGTATCTGCGGTTGGGGCGGCATGGCGGTCAATGCGGCGGCCATCGACACTCGTATCAAAGCTACCGCGGCTATGACCATGTACGACATGACCCGTGTGACCGCCAACGGCTATTTTGACGCCGAGGATTCCGAGCAGGCACGCTTTGAAAAGCGGAAAGCGCTGAACGCGCAGCGCACCGAGGACTATAAAAACGGCAGCAATGCGCTGGTGGGCGGCGTGGTCGATCCATTACCGGAGGATGCGCCGCAGTTTGTAGCGGACTATTACGCCTACTACAAAACTCCGCGAGGCTACCATCCCCGCAGCCTGAACTCCAACGGTGGCTGGAATGTGACGTCCTCGCTGTCGTTCCTGAATATGCCGATTTTGCAATACAGCAGCGAAATTCGCTCTGCGGTACTGCTGGTGCATGGCGAGAAGGCGCACTCCCGTTATTTCAGCGAAACCGCGTACAGCAAGCTGACGGGGGACAACAAGGAATTGCTCATTATCCCTGGTGCCAGCCACACCGACCTTTACGATCAGATGGACATCATTCCGTTTGGAAAGCTGAAGGCATTCTTTGAGGAATACCTGAAATAAGGCGCGCCTTGGTATTTGCTTATTAACGGTCATGCATTTAGCGAGGACGGTTTGCGGTAAGACGCCTCGCCGCGCTACTCGCCGCCTGCCCGCGCCGCCGCGAGCAGCGTGCGCAAATCGGCCCGAATCGCCTCCGCCTTGCTTCCAAGCTGCAGCGGGGCGGAGTCGCCCGAGATGTTGACGCTCAACAGGTGTGCGTTCGGCATCTTTGCGGTCATGCTCCAGAATGGGAGCGTGATGATGCTGGGTGTCATCTCGCCCACGCCGAGTTCAAGGAAAAGCAACTTGCTGTCGCGGCGCTTGCACACGAAGCTCTCGTAACGTTCGACGCCCTCGCGCCATGCCGTGCCCTGCAAAAACGTGTCGTCGCGCACCCACGGCACAAGCTGCCAACCGCAGTGCGGGCATCGGGGGACATCCTCGCTGCGGATCTCGAACCCCGCCATGCCTGCGAGCATGCGCTCGACGTAGGGACTCGCATCGAAGATCTCGTCGCAGCATGGTTGCTTGCACTGAAGGTGCGCGAAGCTTCCCTGATAGTTGCAGATACTCTCGGCAGGAAACGTCTTCTCGACCTGGGTGTCCACATTGGTGCTCAGGATGAAGTAATCCTTATGGCCGATGAGGGACCGCAGGTCGAGATAGGGTTGTGAGGCCGGCTCGCGCAGCATGAAATCGATGTATCGCACGTAGTAGGCCCATTGCTGCTCGAGGCTGGGGTAGAGGTGGTAGAAGCCGTCGAAAAGGCTCTTGAAGCCAAAGGCTTGCTGCCAGTCCGCCATTCCGGCACGCGTCATGCCCGCGTGGTTGTAATGGTTGAACCCGGCGGCGCTCGACATGCCCGAGCCGATGCCGACGATGATGGCGTCGGCATCGTCGATAAGGCTTCGAAGCCTCATTGCTTCTCTTTCTAGAGGCGGCATCGGGCAATCTCCTCAAAAGCCGGGGCCATATCGCCGTCAACGAGAATTGTCTCGCACGATGCATCGGGCGCCAAGGCCTGACTGTAGTTGAACACAATGTAGGTGGCGTGTTCGCAGACGTTCGCGACCTGAGCGAGCATGCGCTTTATGACGCCGTTGCGCAGTCCCACACCAAGTTCGAGGATGGCAACCTTGTGGTTGCGATGGGCTTGCACAAGGTGTGTGAGCTCTTCGAGCTGTGCCATGGCGAGGGCGTCTGGATGGGCGAGACGCCGCTCGTCAATCGACGTGCGTATGCTCCCCTCCGTTTCGAGCACGCTGTTCTCGTTGAACCCTGCACGTGCGAAGCGTCCGTCGATATTGCACGTGATCACGAAGGTGTCAGCGTGCTCCGTAAGATGCCGCAGCCTGTTCATGAGCGGGCTGGGCTCATACTTGACATACTCCTTTTGATGGAACCGCTCGGCCCATCGGCGTCGCACGTTTGCATCCGGAGAGGCGAGCCCCTGCAGTATGCAGCCGATGCCATCAGCCTGGGCGAGGTCCCCGTACGCCTCTCGGAAATGGGCGTCGGCGCAGAAGAGATTGAGCCCCTCCGCCATGTCGAGCCCGTTGCTGGCGCCGATGATGACAAGATCCGCCTCGGAAAGTGCCCTGCCTATGCGAACTGCTTTCGCCGTCTCCATGCGCTACCTCCCCAGCGTCTTGCGCACGTCGGCGAGCACGCCGGCGATGTCGGCTCGAACGGCGAGTCCCCGGTCCTCGATCGCGCGGGGGAGAAACTGCGTCTTGTTGTTTACGGCGATGTAGCTGGCCTGCGGTAACTGCGCCGTGAGGGCCCAGAACGGCTCCTGGATAAACGCGGGCGTCATGCGGCCCACGCCCAGCTCAAGGAAGAGGATCCTCTGTCGCGCGTGCGCGTCGAGCCAGTCGGACACCTTGTGGTACTGCTCCTCGTAGAGCTCGCCCTGCAGGAAGTTGCCGTAGCCGCGAACCCAAGGGAACGCCTCTGCCCCGCAGTGCGGGCAGCGTGGCACGAGTTCTGTTGGAACCTCTAGGCCGTCTCCCATGGCCTCTACCATACGAGAGACCGGCTCGATGGCGTCCCATACCTCGTCCGTACAGCAACGGGAGCACTGGAAGAAGCGGTGGTCGCCTTGGATTTCTGCCACCTTCTCCCAAGGGTAGATTTTCATGAACTGCGTGTCCTGGTTGGTGGTGAGAACGAAGAAGTCTTTCTCGGTAAGAATGGCGTCGAGATCTTTGTAGGGCCCGCGCAACGGGGCGTTGAGCGTGGTGTCGAGGAAGGTGGCAAGGTAGCCCCAGCGCGACTCGGCGGTGGGCCAGCGGTAGGACGACCCTTCAAAAGCGCCTCTGAAACCGTAGCGCTCGGCGAATTTGCCGAAATGCCTGCGATAGGTCGCGTTGTCCTCGTAGTAGAAGTCGCCGCCGCCCGCCGCGGAGAGCCCGGAGGCCCCGCCTACAAGCACGCAATCGGCTTCATCGATCATGCGGGCAAACGTTTCGATTTGCTGGTCGTAGGGCTCGGGCTCGCGGGCACTCAGTTCATAGGGCGTGCCGCCGGTGCGGTAGGCGGCCTGATGGGAAAACGATTGGTTGGTGAGTTCGATAACGAGCCGCTCGTATAGAGTCACTTGATACTCTCTTTCAACTACAATGAACAGGTGTCTATAAAAAGTATCAATGTTGATTTGCGTCAGAGCAATGAACAGTTTCGAGCTGCTGTCGATAAACGAGCGGCTTCTGGATATTGTTGAGCGCTGCAATTGGAGGGGCCATGGAATCGGGGAAGATCGATCGTCGCCGACGCTACACACTCTCGGTTATACGGGAGGCGTTCTTTGCGCTGCTGGCCGAGGTCGGCTTCGCGAAGATGACGGTGGCGGATATTTGCCGCTGCGCCGATATCAACCGCGGCACGTTCTATTTGCACTACGAGGACAAGTTCGCACTGCTCGACGCACTTATCGACGAGGCCCTGGCAGCGGCGCCCCCACTCGAGGGAACGGGGGCGGGGGCCCTCTGCCAGCGCCCGCCGGCAAACGATGACTATTATCTGCTCTACTCGGATGACGATGCGTACGCCCGGGTGGCGCAGCGCGTCGTCGAGCGCGGCGCTGAGCAGATGGTCCCCTCTATCATGGAGAAGACCGGGCTTTCGCGCGAGGACGCCTATCTGCTCTTCGTCCACAACGTCCAGGGAAATCTCGCGGTCAACCGCCTGCTCGGTTGGAGACGAGGGCCCGAGTTCGCCCACGCCCAGGAGCTGCTCAGCGCCTATTCCGAAGGAGGCATGCGGGCGGTATCGGCCCCTTGTGCGCTGATCGCGAATTAGAACATGATAGCGTCGTCGGCCGTGAAGGCATCAAGGGATCCCTGCTTGACCTGAATGCAGACGTATGTGATGCCCGAGTCGGATGCGGCGCGGAACTGACGGTGTGCGGCGGGGGAAATGCGCAGCCAGTCGCCGGCTGCAAGCTCGATTTCCTCACCGTCAATCGTGACCGAGCCGGCGCCTTCGAGCACGCCGTAGATTTCCTCGTTTTCCTTGTGTGCATGGACGAACGGAACGCCAGCGCCGGCGGGAAGATTGTTGACACTCACCTCTGCCCCGGTAAGCCCGAGCACTTCGTGCAGCTCGACACGGCTCTCATTACCGATGTGGGTCTTTGCATAATTAGCCATAATGGTTCCTCTCTTTGGGTTGATTTACCTTGCAGGCATCTCCTGCGTGAGCTATATTCAACGCGAAGGCGCATGCAAATACGAGTACGCACATATTTGTAACTGCGTACTTTTTTGTGAAACCGGTATGGTCAAGGAGGTTGGGTCTCCCGTGGTGGCGAAAGAGGAGCTTCCGGAGTGTCCGGTCGCAACGGCGGTAGCGCTCATTGGCGGCAAGTGGAAGCTGCTCATTATCCGTAACTTGCGCGTACGCCCCTGGCGTTTCAACGAGTTGCGCCGCGACCTTGAGGGGATCTCTCAGAAGGTGCTTACCGACAGCCTGCGGCAGATGGAGGATGATGGGCTGGTCTTTCGCCACGACTATGGCGAGAATCCTCCCCGCGTTGAGTATGGCCTTACCGAGCTCGGCCGCCAGATGATGCCCGTCGTGGACTCGCTGGCAGACTTCGGCGCTTATTACAAGACGGTCGTTTCGTAGCGGACGCGCTGCTTAGGGGGCGGAGAACCGCTACGAGGGTGCTAACGAAAACCTGTCCCGAATCATCGTGCGCCTGCGGCATGAAGAAGGGAGATTCTTATGAATATCGTTGTATTGAGCGGCAGCCCGCGCAAGGGCGCCAATACCGACACCATGGTCGAGGCGTTTGCCGAGACCGCGCGCGAGGGCGGCAATACGGTCGAGGTCATCCGCGTTGCCGGCAAAAAGATCGCCGGCTGCCTGGGATGCCAGTACTGCTTTGCCCATGAGGGCACCTGCGTGCAAAAGGACGACATGGCCGGCGTGATCGAGTCGCTGAAAGACGCCGACATGGTTGTCTTCGCTTCGCCCATCTACTGGTTTGATATCACTGCGCAGGAGAAAGCCGCTATTGACCGCCTGTACGCCTTCGGTGCCACGGGCTTCCCGTTCACCAAGACGGCCCTTTTGCTCGATAGCCACAGCGAGGGCGTCTATGATGCGGCGATCGCTATGTACAAGTCAGCCTGTGCCTACTGCAAGTGGGAGGACCAGGGCATTGTCACCATTAGCGGCATGACCGAGCGCGACAGCATGGCCTCCTCGCCCAAGTTGGAAGAGGTGCGAGAGCTCGCTCGCAAGCTGGCCTAAGGGCAAGGAGAACGCATGGCAATCGATTGTAGCGCGAGCATATGAATAGGGGTGTATTCCCTCAAGTGCCGTATAGAACAATTTTTTAACGCAGAAAAATAACTGAAAACAAATTAATCCGCGTTAAAATATTGTCAAACAGAAGTTCATGAGGGAAGGTTGCGTATGCGTCGCAAGGCAGACGAGCTCCTTAGGGAATGGCGAGACAGGGCCGATAGAAAACCTTTGCTGGTCAAAGGCGTGCGCCAGTGTGGCAAGACCTATCTGCTCAGAACGTACGCTCAAGATCTTTTCGAATCGGTTGTCTACGTTAATCTTGAGAACGACCGGTCGGCGCGAGCGGATTTTTCGGGCGGTCTTGACCCTCATTCGATCGTACGCGCGATCGAGGCTCGTACGGGACAGCGTATCGTGCCTGGCAAAACTTTACTGTTCATTGACGAGATCCAGGCATGCGAGGAAGCGCTCACTTCCCTTAAATACTTTTGCGAAGATGCTCCCGAGTATTATGTTGCGGCTGCTGGGTCGCTTCTTGGGGTTGCCATTAACCATCAGTCGTATTCGTTCCCCGTTGGAAAGACCGACTTGATTGAGATGACTCCACTCGATTTCGAGGAGTTTCTCTGGGCGATGGGGCACGATCAGCTGGTCGACGAGATACGCTCATCATTCGAGTTAATGGCTCCTCTTGCGCCAAGCCTTCATGAAAAGGCGCTTGGGCTCTATCGACAGTATCTTGTTGTTGGCGGAATGCCCGAGGCGGTCCAAACGTACATCGATGATCAGTCAATCATTGATGTGGCCGAAAAGCATCGGATTATTCTCGACGGATATTCCGCCGACACCAATAAATATGCTGATGAACGCTTGAGCGCAAAGACGCGTGCGTGCTTCGATTCCATTCCACAGCAGCTTGCCAAAGAGAATCGTAAATTTCAATACAAGGTAGTGCGAGCGGGGGGCAATGCGTCTCTCTTTGGAGATGCTCTCGACTGGCTTGTATTGTCGGGTACGGTGGCGCGCTGCAGCCTAGTCGGGCAGATCGAAAGCCCCTTAGAGGCCTTCGTTAACCCTTCTGCTTTTAAAATCTATCAGGCGGATACAGGGCTCCTCGTCTCCAAGGCCGGTGCACAACGCGCCGATATTCTTGCCGGCATCGGTGGTACATTCATGGGTGCACTTACCGAAAACTATGTTGCCCAACAGCTTTCAGCCATGGGCTATCCGCTGCATTATTGGGCGCGAGACAATCGTGCGGAAATCGACTTTGTAGTAGAGAAACAGGGATGCTTGTCTGCGATTGAAGTCAAGGCGGGGGAGAACACAAGATCTCGAAGCCTGTCCTCACTTAAAAAGACCCATCCGGGCGTGCGCCTTATCAGGCTATCGACTAAGCCCTTTGGAATGAATGATGGGCTTATGTCTGTTCCACTTTATGCGGCATTATGTCTATAGGGATGATGCTGCTGAAATGCATGGGGCCCGGAGCGCAGCATTTACTGCGCTCCGGGCCCCACCGTTTTGAGAGCTTATGGCGGTTCTGCTGTCGTCCTAGTCAAACAAACTCGGCATGTCGTTTTCTTTCATGAGGGCACCGGCGGAGGGTAGGCTCTGCGCGGTGAACTTCTCGGCCGAGACGCCGGCGCCAAGAATCTCTTCGGTTGTGCCGACGGTGGTGACCGAGCGACCCTTCTTGGCGGTAAAGGCCTGGACGCCCTGCGTGTTGGTGGTCGTCTTGGTCTTGAGCAGCGACGTGTTGAAGTTCATCAGGCGGTAGTCGCTCGACACCAGCGCGATGTCGCGATCTTCCTTGAGCACCTGGGCATACAGCAGCTTGCTGCCACCGTAGATGGCGTTTTTGAGGCGCTTGCGGTTGGTCTTGGTGACGTATCCAGAAAGCGCGACGCGCACCACGCGGCCGTTCTCAAAGACGAACAGCACGTCGGCCTTGTAGTCCTCGGGGTCGATGACCCAGATGACGCTCTCGTCGGGCTCCATCTCAAGGTCGGTGGGCAGGTACGAGCCCAGCTGTGCCGACTTGGTATCCTCAAACGCCGCAACCTTGCACTTGTATACCTGGCTCTTGTTGGTAAAGACCAGCAGCTCGTGGGTGTTGGAGGACGGGAACTCGATAAAGGGCTTGTCGCCGTCTTTGTACTTGAGCGTGGTGGCCTTCTTGAGCACGCGGTCGGTCATCTTTTTGAGGTAGCCGTCGCGCGAGAGCATGATGGTAACGGGGTATTCCTCGACCTCGGGCTCCAGGCTCACCTCAATGACCTCGTGCGGCTCAATCCTGCCCGTGCGGCGCGGCATCACGTACTTCTTGTTGACCGCGGCCAGCTCGTCGCTGATGACCTTCTTGATGTTATCCTCGCTGGAGAGAATCTCCTCAAGCTCAGCAATCTCGCCCTCGAGCTTGGCGATGTCCTTGGTGCGATTGAGGATGTACTCCTCGTTGATGTTGCGGAGCTTGAGTTCGGCAACAAACTCGGCCTGGGTCTCGTCGATGTCGAAACCCTTCATAAGGTTGGGCACGACCTCGGCCTCGAGCTTGGTGCCGCGGATGATGGCGATGGCCTTGTCGATGTCGAGCAGGATTGCCTCGAGGCCGTGCAGCAGGTGCAGGCGCTCGGACTTTTTGCCCAGGTCAAAGTTAATGCGGCGACGCGTGGACTCAATACGCCACTTGACCCACTCGTGCAAGATCTGGCGCACGCCCATAACGCGGGGGTAACCATCGACCAGCACGTTGAAGTTGCACGAGAACGAATCCTGCAGCGTGGTCGAGCGATAGAGCTTGGCCATGAGCTTGTCGGGGTCGACGCCGCGCTTAAGGTCGATGGCGATGCGCAAGCCCGAGAGGTCGGTTTCGTCGCGGATGTCAGCAATCTCCTTGACCTTGCCCTCTTTGGAGAGCTTGACGATGCGCTCGATGATGACATCGGTCTTGGTGGTGTAGGGAATCTCGTAGACCTCGATGATGCGCTCTTCGGGAATCCAGCGCCAGCGGGAGCGGATCTGGAAGCTGCCAAGGCCGGTCTCGATGATTTTCTCCATCTCCTCGCGGCGGTAGATAATCTCACCGCCGGTCGAGAAGTCGGGCATGGGCATGTACTCGAGCAGGTCGCAGTCGGGGTCCTTGAGGTAGTGCATCGTGGCGGTGCAGACTTCGTTGAGGTTAAAGCCGCAGATGTCGGACGCCATGGCGACGCCGATGCCCTTGTTGGCCGAGACAAGGATGTTGGGGAACGTGGTAGGCAGCAGGCGCGGCTCCTTCATGGCGCCGTCGTAGCTGTCGACGAAGTCGACCGGGTCCTTGTCGATGTCCCTGAAGATCTCGGCACTGATGGGGGAGAGCTTGGCCTCGGTATAACGCGAGGCGGCGTAGCTCAGGTCGCCCGAATAGTACTTGCCAAAGTTGCCCTTCGACTCCACGAAGGGGGCGAGCAGTGCCTCGTTGCCGGTGGCCAGACGCACCATCGTCTCGTAGATCGCGGCATCGCCGTGCGGGTTGAGCTTCATGGTCTGGCCCACGATGTTGGCGCTCTTCTGGCGCTCGCCCTTGAGCAGGCCCATCTTGTACATGGTGTAGAGCAGCTTGCGGTGCGAGGGCTTAAAGCCGTCGATCTCGGGGAACGCACGCGAGACATTGACGCTCATGGCGTAGGGCATGTAGTTGACCTCGAGCGTCTGCGTGATCGGCTGGTCGGTGACCTCGGAGTGCAGGCCGATGACGTTCTCGGCGTTGACCTGCTTTTTCTTGGGCTGGTTCTTCGTCTTCTTCTTTGCCACGATTTCCTCTTGAACTTCTTATGGGCCGTCGTTATCGATTTGCTGCTACTGCAGGTCCAGCTGGTCCAGATATTCCTTGCCGTGCTCGGAGATATGGCGCTTGCGGCCTGCCTCGTCGTTGCCCAGCAACAGGTTGAACATGGTTTCCATCTTGGTGACGTCCTCGGGCTCCACCTTGATCAGGCGACGCGTCTCGGGATTCATGGTGGTGAGCCACATCATGTCCGGATCGTTCTCACCAAGACCCTTGGAGCGGTTGATCGAGCACTTTTGGTCGCCGATCTCTTTGAGGATGCCGTTCTTCTCGAGCTCGGTGTAGGCAAAGTAGGTCTTTTCTTTGCAGTTGATCTCGTAGAGCGGCGACTCGGCGATATACACGTAACCCTCGTCGATAAGCGTGGGCACCAGGCGATAGAGCATGGTGAGCACGAGCGTGCGGATGTGATAACCGTCGACGTCGGCATCCGTACAGATAATGACCTTGTTCCAGTTGAGGTTGTCCAGGTCAAAGGCGCCAAGGTTCTTGATGCGCTTGTCCTTGATTTCCACGCCGCAGCCCAGCACGCGCATGAGGTCCATGATGATGTCGGACTTAAAGATGCGCGGATAGTCCTCCTTCAGGCAGTTGAGAATCTTGCCGCGGACGGGCATAACGCCCTGGAACTCGGCATCGCGCGAGGTGCGAATGGCGCCTGCTGCCGAGTCGCCCTCTACGATGTAGATTTCGCGGCGGCTCTTGTCCTTGGAGCGGCAGTCGATGAACTTCTGCACGCGGTTGGCCATGTCGGTCTTTTGCTGCAGGTTGGTCTTGATGCTCTGACGCGTCTTCTCGGCGTTCTCGCGCGAGCGCTTGTTGATGAGCACCTGCTCCATGATCTTGTTGGCGGCATCTTTGTTCTCGATCAAGTAGGTCGAGAGGCGTTCCTTAAAGAATGCCGTCATGGCCTGCTGGATAAAGCGGTTATTGATGGCCTTCTTGGTCTGGTTCTCGTAGGACGTCTGGGTTGAGAAGCAGTTGGTCACGAGCACCAGGCAGTCTTGGACGTCTTGCCACTTAATGCTGCTCTCGTTTTTGTTGTACTTGCCCTGCTGCTTGATGTAGGCATCGATGGCGCTGGTCAGAGCGCTACGAGCCGCCTTCTCGGGCGAGCCGCCGTTCTCGAGCCACGACGAGTTGTGGTAGTACTCCTGCATCATGAAGGTGCGCGAGAAGCACATGCAAGCTGTGATCTTTACGTTGTAGTCGGGCAGGTCCTCGCGGTCGCGACCGCGACGGTCGGCCTCGATAAAGAAGGGCTCGGTAAGGTAGTCGGTACCGACCTTCTCGAGCACGTAGTCCTCGATGCCCTTGGGATAGCAAAAATCCTCTTCGGTAAACTCGCCATCGTCGCCCTCAATACGCAGGCGGAAGGTCACGTTGGCGTTGACCACGGCCTGGCGGCGCATGGTCTCGCGATACCAATCGTGAGGGATGCTGATCGAGGTAAAGACCTCAAGGTCGGGGCGCCACTTGATGGTGGTGCCGGTGCGGTTCTCGTCGCTGGGCTCAATCTCGAGTGCCTTCTTCTTGGCGCCGACAACCTTGCCCTTCTTAAAGTGCAGGGAGTACTTGTTGCCGTCGCGCCAAACCGTGACGTCCATGTATTCGGAGGCGTACTGGGTCGCGCACGAGCCCAGGCCGTTGGTACCGAGCGAGAAGTCGTAGTCGCCGCCCTGGTTGTTGTTGTATTTGCCACCTGCATAGAGCTCGCAAAAGACGAGCTCCCAGTTAAAGCGCTTCTCGGAAGGGTTCCAGTCGAGCGGGCAGCCGCGGCCATTGTCCTCTACCTGAATGGAGCCATCGCGAAAGGCGGTAAGGGTGATGAGCTTGCCGTAGCCCTGGCGCGCCTCGTCAACGGCGTTGGACAGGATTTCGAAGGCGGCATGCGCGCAGCCGTCGAGTCCGTCCGAGCCAAAGATGACGGCGGGGCGCAGGCGTACGCGCTCCTCGTCCTTGAGCTGGCGGATACTGTCGTTACCATAGTTTGCGGTGTTTTTTGCCATACTCGCTCTCTCGGTGCTCCTTTGCTGCGTTTAAGTCATATAGATAGTCAAGGTAGCATAGCCCAGCCCATAGGCGATTCCAACCAACACGAAATCCATCGAACAATCGTTCGATTAGATAATGAATGCTTGGAATGCGGGAGGGACCTGTCCTGTCCTATCCAAACATCTGCGGCAGGTCGATGAAGACGGTTCGATCGCTTTCGCCAGCTTCGAAGCCCGAACGGGAGAAGAATCCATAGCGATGGCACTTGAGTCCCGTTGCCTCGACTTGGGCGATTTCCTCGTCGACCATTTTTTGCGTGATGGGGGATTTGCGGAACTTTGCTTCGTAGAATGCGTAGCCCTCGGGGTCTTGCGTTACCACATCGAATTCGCCGCTCGTTTTGTTTGCGGGGTCGTCGTACCAGTACTTGCCTATGGCGTCGAAAGCCGGTTCGATCTTGCCGGTCCTGTTCTGCCGCACGAGGTATTGACGGCAGATCTCCTCGAACATATGAGGAACGTAGTTTTCCTCGAAGTCTTGGAAGACGTGACGATCATAGAAGACTTCCGGGTCGAGCAGCTGACGCGCTGAGGCATTGCGGAAAACATAGCGATAGTAAAAGAGCGAAAGCGGATCCACTACAAAGTAGCCAGACTTGCGCTTGTTCGTAGGGTCGTTGATGGGTGCACGCTTTTGGACGATTTCGAGTGACATGAGCTTGTCGAGCACGTCTGCCATGGCCGGACCGCTCGAGACGTGCGACTGTGCCAGCACGTCCCCCCAACGGGAGTAGCCTTGTGCGAGAGCCCCGAAAACTTCGTTGGCGTTGGTCATCTTCGAGATCTCGGCGTTGAGATAGGACGGCACCTCGCTTTCTAAGCGGGCGCCAGGTTCCGTGACGAGCTCGATGATGTTGTCGCGTACGCTTTGGGATTGATCGATGAGGCGATTGTAAAAGGGGATACCGCCAAAAACGCTATAGAGCCGCACCTTGTCCTCGGGCGAGAACGCGGGATAGAACTTCGCAGCGTCAAAGTAATCCATGGGCTTAAGCTCAAGCGCGAGATCAATTCGCCCGTAGAGGGGGCTTTCATGCTCGATGAGGGATTTCATAATCTTAACGTAGGAGCCGCACAGGACAATGTTTAAACGTGAGTCTTCCCTGTGGGCGTCGATTGAGGTCTGAAGAATGCTGTCTAGGCCTTTAACCGCATCTCTCAAGTAGGGGTATTCGTCGAGAACGAGGGTAATGTTCTTGTCTTTAGCTTGGGCAAACAGAAATTCGATGAGCTCGCGGATGCCTGTGAAGGCGAGCGGAGGAAAGCTCAGCGCTTCAGCAACAAGGACGGACAGACTCTCGAGGTTGTCTGCCTCGGAGGTTTGGCGGCACTCGTAATAGACCGTTGCGACGTCCGACAAATCGGTTAGCGCCTGCTTGATGAGCTCACTTTTTCCGACGCGACGCCTGCCGTAAATGAGAACATTGCGCTGCTCGGGTGCTTTGAGCGTTTTCTTAATACGGGCGAGCTCACGCTCCCTGCCAATAAATTCCACTTACTCGGTTCCTTCCGACTCGGTTTTGTCCGAGTTAATTGTATCGCATGGATCAGTTTATGCTCGAGTTTACTCGGACAAAACCGAGTCGGTTCTGCCCGAGTTAATTTGAAGGCGGCCGAATGCGTCTTGCTGCGTTTGCGGTTGGATACGTTGTCGAAAACGTGTCGTGCGGATTGTTGGATCGAATCGAACATTGGGACAGACGTCTCGTTTTATGGGCCGGGGGCGTGCATGTGCGAGTTCTTTTGGCCCATAAGGAACGCTGGTGGGTCGTTATTTGGGCCACGGGTCACTTCGCCGGCGCCGTGTTTCGTCATACGCTCATTGTGGAAGCCGATGCCACGGGGCGACGAAGGCCTCGGGCAACGGATGAGCTGCAAGCGAAAGGAGCGGTGAGGATGATGAAGCCCATGACGAAGAAACTGCTGTTAGGAATTCCCACCGTGGCGCTTTCGGCTGTGTTGGCGTGTACGCTTGCTGGCTGCGGCGGTAATGCGCCGAGTGGCTCGGGCGGGAGCGCACCTGTGCAGGAGAAGTCCAAGAAGGCCAAGGCCTATGATTCGCAGACGGTCGAGGTAGCAGGCATTACCTATGAGTCGGTGGCTCACGGTACGTTCTATCGCGGCGATGCCAAGCTGCAGGACGGCTTTTACCTGCACATCAAGATCACCAACAACAACACAAAGAACAGGACGTTCAGTTCCTTTAACGTGCATGCTGCCCAGGGCGATCTTGAGGCAGGCGACCCGTTGTTTACTTCCGACAAGGCGGCCGTGCTCGACTACGTTGCAAGCGAGGCTCCCGATGAGCTGCACGAGGGCATCGACCTTTCCGAGAGGCCAGATATCGGCCCGGGCGAGACCGTTGAGTACGTGTATTTCTGGGCGCCCAAGACGGCGTACTACGGGCCCATCACTGTCGAGTTCGTAGACGCTAATGCCCCCGCCAAGAATCATGAGGCCATGCACTTTGACACCACGGGATGCGAGACCAAGGAGTTCAAGGCGGCCGGCGGCGTGGCCGATTCTGGCGAGAAGGCAGATTTAACGGGCATCGACTGCGCATCGTACAGCATCGAGGCCGCCGATGGGTACACGCTGGATTCGTCCGACGAAGAGCGCGAAAAGGCAGACTTCTTCCACGACGAGACTGGAGGACGCCTGAACATCAGCATCTTCCCGCGCTCGCCGGAGGAAGAGGTTGCAAGCCTAGAGCAGGTCTACGAAGGCAAGGAGACAACAACCGACCAGGTCGAGTACAACGGCATAACGTGGCTGCGCTTTACCGGTCCCGACAACGGCCATACACTGTTTGCGACGGCTCCCGCAACGGGTGAAACCGTCCGCGTGTCGATCGGCTGGAAGATCGATTGGGATGCCGCCGTGCCCATGATGGAGGCGCTAAAGCTCAAGTAGCGCTGTGATTCTCACGTCAGGCGACTCAAGGCTGGCTCCGAGTTATCGGGGCCAGCCCCTTTTGGTGTTCGATGAGCCGAGTCGGCGTCTCTCGCAAAGGTAACTGAGAGCTAGCGAGGCCTATCCGAATTGACCTCATCAGCGGTGTCGGTTTCGAGCGCCGTGCGGCGGGCGCTGTAGGCGACGAGGCCGGCGCCTGCTGCGGCGAGTGCTGCTGCGGCTGCCGTAAGGGGAGCGTTGAAATCGCCCGTGCCCGCAAGCGCGCCCGCTTTTCCGGGGCGCTTGTTATTGCCGTGACCCTTGCCGCTGCCAGAGCCACTGCCGCTACCGGAGCTGCTTCCGCCGGAGCCGCCACTGCCGTCCGCCGTCATCGGTGCATCGTGAAGCCCCGTCGTATCCGCGTTGTCGCATACGCCGACCTGAACTTCTGAGCGTTCGCATGCCGCGTCGGGCACATGAAGCTCGTGCAGTACGGCACCCAGCGCCGAGTTTGCGCCCGGTCGAATTTCCTCGAGCGTTACGGGATCGAGCGCCACCAGCTTACGCGCCTTCGCATATAGCGTTACGCGTTTGCCCACCTCGTCGCTCCAACTCTCGGGGATGGCGAAGCTCATGCGGAACTGTGCCGTGCAACCCGGTGCCAGCACGGCGTTGCCACTGTCGGCTACCAGCGGGTGCGTTGCAAAAGGTGTGCCCAGCGTCTCGAGCGCGTACTTCACGTGTGCCATGTCGTTGGCCGAAGCGTCCTCGGCAAGCTCTGGATCGTAGATCGATGCCATGCGTGTGTTCGCTCCGAACCCGATGGATGCGCTGGAGAACGGCTGGATGGAGCCCTCTCGGTACAGATCGATTGTGCCGGCAGTCAGCAAGGTGTTGCCGTCGTTTCGCACCGTGACCATGAAGGATTCGCCTGCTGCTCCGGGCACCACCGCGCCCGAGGTAGCGACTGCGCCCGTCGGAGTGGCACACGCCACCAAGGGCACTTCGATGCCGTGTAGTTCTGCCTCGCTCTTCTCCGCGCTCACAATGTGCGTGGCGAGCGCGGAGAGCATGCTCCCCGACGTCAAAAATGTCGTTATCTGATCGACGGGATGGTCCAGCTCGCACATCACGAACGGCTCCGTGAACAGATCGCCTGCCAAGGTGCTGGCGAAGATGCGGAAGTGCTTGCCCATCACTGCTACCGGGTTGCCTTCTTCGTCGTAGGTTTGTCCCACCTTGCCATCGGTGTTCTCTACATAGAGCACGCACCTGCCGTTGTTGCTTACGCTGAACGATGCCGGGCCGCAGCCTGCGGCACCCACGGGCTGCGTTGCAAATACCGATGCGCCTCGCGTCCAAGTAATATGCTGCAGTTGCTCGTTGACGGTAGCCAAAAAGCCCGTGTGCTGCGGCCACGGCACCGCGTGGGGTACTGTGGCATCTGGCGACATAACGCCCCAGCCCGCAATGGACTGGCCGATCACGGCGTACGATGCACAGCCACAACCGCCTGCGGTCTCGTATGCAACGGGCACCACCATTTTGCCGTTGATATTCTCGGGCGCGCCGAGCTCGATGCTCGACGGTGCCTGCGGAAAGCGGAGAACTTGGCGGAACGTCAGGCTGTCGCCCGAAACGTCCGACCACAGGGTAAAGCACTCCAGCGCAACCTCGGCCTCGCTGCCGAGCGCCTTTTCTGCGGTGGTTTCGCGGCGGTGGAGGTAGGCGCCCGACAGGCGCCCGTTGACAAGTGTCTTGCCCACCGTGATGCGTGGGCACTGCAGGCAATGGTAGCCATCCTCCTGAAGGCGGCCGCGCGAGATGCTGCGCCACGACGTGTGCGATACCACGCGAACTCCGTCGTTGCTTATGCGCAGGCGCACAACGGACAGTATGCCGGCTGTGCTTGCCATATCGAAAAGGGTGTCGTCGCCGGCGGGGCGCTCGCCCGAGACCAGCAGCACGTAGGCGTCCTGGTTTCCTCTTCCGTCCGTATATTCCACTACGTCGAAGTCGTAATCGTATATGCTGTCGCGCTCCACGTCGCCCTCGCCAAACCCAAGGGGAAAGTCCACAGGCGTGGGAGCGGACCACGTTCCGTTTGCCTTTGTGTGTACCACCAGGCGCGAGCGACCATTGTCGCCGTAGCGCACCGAGGCGATACGGAACAGGCATTCTACGCCGGCAATCATTGCCAGCTTCATGTGGGCTTCGCTGAGCACGCCAGCAAACAGCACGTTGTCGCTCGAGGGCTTGATGCCGCCACGCTCGTCCTCCGACACGCCGGCAGAATCGGCGTTGGGGTCCGCAACGGCGTTTGTTGCCTGACCGATGTAGGTGTACTCATACATCGGCACGGCGTTTTCATCGTTCTCTATCAGTGCATGGACGAAATGCTCGATCTGTCCCGTGTCGTCGCTTTCTGCATCCGCCTCGAGCTCAATGCGCGTGACCGCTTGATCCCAATCGCGCACGACAGGCGCGGCGTTTACGGCAGTGGCCTTAACCTCGGCGCGTGCGAGCAGTTCGGCGTTGGTGACGATGGTGGCCGATGCGATAAATTGCGGCACGCCGCCCGCCTCAATGTTGCCGGCCGAGCCGAAGCAGGCATCCAGCGTATAAGGCGTATCTCCATCCAATGCGAGCTCAGAGCGCTGGAGCCCATACTGGTCGCCATTGTTCACCGACATATTCCACGAATCGATGAGTGTGGGCCACGACCCCGACCAAGCCTTGGTGGTCCACTTGAACATTACGAACTGGAGTATCACGTCGACATCGACGTCTGCACCTACACGCAGCCGCGGAAGCTGGTGTCCATCTGCCTTTTCGTACCCAATGAACAGCGTGAGGGATGCGGCGCCGCGCACGGCAGACGAAGCGACGCCTGCAACGCCGGCGCCAAAGGTGACGGCAAGCCCGATCTGGATGGTGAACGAGCCCGACGTGTTTGAATAGTCGAGCGAAATGTTTTTAAAAAACGCCGCGCCGCTGCCGTGCGTGTGGGCACCCACGGCGAGCGCCAGTTTTGCCAGCACCCAGGGGTTGACGTTTAGGAAAAATGGCACCGGTCCTAGGGTAAACTGCTCGGTCCAATTGAGGTCGGTTCTTACCTGGAAGAGGGCCTTAATATTGCCGTATGCGGGGTCGTTGTTGTTACCCCAGGTTTTGCCCACCCAATCGTAGGCGAGCGAGCCGTACAGCTGTGTGGCGATATCCATCGTGAACAGCGGCGTGCAATGGTGGCGAAGGAGCTTGGTGTTTCTTGGATCGGTGCCCGAACCGGCACTCATCCTCTTGTACTGATTCCACTTCCCCTCCATCTCGTCGAGGTAGCGGTTTGCCTGCTTGGCGCCCGACTCGCGCGGCGATTTCTTCCAGTATTCCGGATCAGGGTTGCTCGAATCGTTCATATAGCTAGCTGGTTTGTACCCTCCGCCAAACAGCACGTATCCAGCAAACGAGAAATCGAACAGAATGGGAAATGTGGGCATCCAGCACGTGAACTTATTGCCGCCGATACCGGGAAACGCCGCGGGGAAATCAAACGGAGTGATCTCTTGGTCCATGGTGGTGGGAATGATGGTGGTCGAGCCCGATTCCGCCTTTGCGGCCGGCGCGGTGACAACGGCCATAGGGGATGAGAGCGTGTAGGTTTTGCCCTGGTAGTCGAGCATAAAGCGCAACTTGCACCCTTCCTCCAGAAGGCCCGAAGCTGCATCGAGGAACGTGTCTTCGAGCGTGAACGTCGCCAGATTATCCGCGCCCGATGCGCTGGCCTTGATCTGGCCGATCTGCGTGACGGTTTCGGTTGAGCTGCCCGCAGAGGGCATCACTTTATTGATATGCAACGTTGCCTGCCCGCCCTGCGGCAGATGAGCCTGCACGGTAAAAGCGTGCGTGTCGGGCTGGTCGTTTGCTGCTTCGTCCGCTGGCATTGCCATAAACGTGGCGTCGGCGTACTGGATGTCCCATTCGTCGAACGTGAGCTGTCGAAAGTACGGCTCGCCATCGGAGAGCGGACGTGTGGGTGCGGTAATAGCGGTGCCGCCCTGGATACGCGCAAGGGGAATCTCGACATCGCGGTAGCCCGCCATGCTAATGGAGATGCCGCCGTTAAAGTCGTACGCGTCGAGAAGCGTTGCCTCGTCCACGTAGCCTTCTGAAAGAGGGGCGACCTCAAAGATGGCCGTGCCTTCGTCATCGGTCGTGGCGGTGAGCTGCTTGCCTGCGGCATAGCGCGATATGAGCGTGACCTGGGCACCCGTGATGGGCGTATTCTTGTTGGCGACGTCGACCACGACCACACCAAACATGGTGCGCGAGAGCACCAAGACCTTGAAGGGATCATCTTCGTCGGCGTATGCCTCGGCGGGGGCGAACGGCAATATGAAGGCGTTTGCGCTTCCCGGCACGCGCGGCAACATAATGCTCGCCAGCGAGGACGCTCCGGCAACAAGTAACGAACGGCGATCAAGCATCTTTGGCTCCCATCCCGCAGGTATCGGTGGAAATAATCCAATTTTGCGAGAAGGCGCCCCGTGGCGGTAGTGCCGTTCAAGGGTCAAAATGTCCAAATTGATCGAGCGAAGCGCCGGGTTCCGGAACGCGTTCGATGCGCTTGGTAGTCCGGTCGCTAACGTAACATATGCGCGACCAGCTCGGCGCGTGTGCCGATGCCAAGCTTTGCGTATACGCCGGATAGGCGGTTTTTGACGGTGCCCGGCGATACTCCCATATGGCGTGCGATTTCGGCGTTGGTCCACCCACGACAGGCGAGCATGGCCATGGTGAATTCCGTGGTCGTTAGATCGTCGGCAACGTCCTCGCCCGAATCGGGGTTGTGGATGCGCCGCCAGCCGTAGCTGAAGCGGTACGTGATCTCGATGATGCGCGCGAAGTCGTCAGGGTATTGCGTTTTTAGGCATGCCTCGATAAGCCCCTGTAAAAGGCCGTGATGCTCGCCAATGAGCTCAATAAGGCCGTCGGGACGCGCAATGTTCCAAGCAACTCCGAAGTGCGTTTTTGCGGCGTCGATGTCCTTGAGGCTCATGCATGCCATGGAAGCTGCCAGGTGCAGGAACAGTTCCGAGATCGGATAGCTCCCCTGTTTCATGATCAGGGCGTTTTCCGCCATGCCCAGACTGCGGCCATATTCGCCGCGCAGGTACAGGGCATGCGCCATCACGTAGCTGGCGAACAGGCGCAGGCCTTCGGGCAGATGCGCCGCAAGCGGATAAAACTCTTCGGCAGAATACGGGGAAGACAAGTGCAGCAGGACGCTTGCGGCCGAGGCGAACAGGATATGCGTGGCGTGTACGGCGGGTGATTCCTCGTCAGTTGGCGTATCGAGGATGCCCGCAAGACAACGGCGGGCGTCGGCGATACGGTTGAGCGACAGACTGGCGTATCCGCAGATAAAGCATGCGGAATAGCGCAGTGCGGAATCGGTGGCGTCAAGATAGGGACGCGCCGTCTTGGCAGCGAGGGCGGCCTGTCCGCGAAAGTACAGCGCTTCTGCCGTGGCGATGGTGCGTGAATCGGGGTCGGAAATGCCTGCAACCGCAGCGTCAATCTGCCCCGGCACAAAGGCAGTGCACATCAACGGCATGGGAACGCATGGGTAGCCATCGCAGTCCATCTTCCATCTCCCAACAGCTGGCAACAATAGCAGCAATTGTACTCCTGTTGCTCGGGACCCCTTTCGTTTTACTGTTCGGTTAACGCTACGGATCGTTTTGGAAGGCTTACGAGCATGGTGGTCCCGCTCTCGGAACTTGCTTCGACCTCTACCGCGCCACCGTGAAGCGCTGCAATCTCCCAAACAAGCGCTAGCCCGAGTCCTGCGCCGCCGTATGCCCTGCTGCGGGATTTGTCTAGACGAAAGAACGGCTGGAAGATGCTCTCACGGTACTGCTTGGGTATTCCCGGGCCCTGGTCCTCGACTCTCAGGAACACGTGGCTGTCGTTGTCGCAGATGGAGACGTTGACAGTCGAGCCGGGGCGGCTGTAATGGATGGCATTTTCGACCAGGTTAAACACCAGCCGATAGAGGAGCGTGTCGCTCCCGATTACTAAAGCGTCTCCAGCACAATTGAGGGCTACGCCCTTATTCTCGGCAAGTGGCGCAAGGTCGGTGAGGACCTCTTCGGACAGGGGGCCGAGTTCAACAGCGTCCCCGCAAGGGACACTGCGGAGCTCACTCATCTCGAGCAATACCTTGGTCATTCGAGACATGCGCTCGGTTTGTTCTTGTAGCAGGCCGAGCAGCTCGGCTGTTTCGGGTTGCAAACCGGAGTGCTCGGAGATGAATAGTTCAATCTGTGCTTGCATAAGGGCGAGCGGGGTGCGCAGCTCGTGTGCGGCGTTGCCGGTAAACTGACGCTGTGCAGAGAACCCTTCGCCAAGACGGTCGATCATGTCATTGAAAGAGGCGCTGCATCGTTGTAGCTCGGTGGGCACATCTTCACTGAGTCTGATTTCGCTTAGGTTGTCAGGCTGCACACGCTCAACCTGGGCTGCAAAAGCCCGTAGCGGTTTGAGTGCACGGCCGCTCACAAAGTATGCCAGCGCGCCGCCAAGGAGTGTGACTCCAGCCGTGATGTACCAGGCTGTCGTGCCAAAAGACTCTTGCGCGTCGTTTACGACGATCGTGACCTTGTCATCGAGGGCCGCTTTCGTTGGGTCGAACGCCCAGAGCGAATCTTCGCCGGTTGCGTTAAAGGCCGAGATGTCGCTGCCGATGGCATCCATGTAGCGCATGCCCGTATAGCCGACCAGACAGTTCGTCAGCACGCATGCCGCACACGTGAGCAGTGCCGTCATAATCGTTATGCGCCATTGCAGCGAAAGCCCTTTCATTCGCCATCCTCCATAACGTAGCCCTCTCCAATCCGATTGCGAATCGGGTCGTATCCCAAAGCGCTGCGCAACTTTTTTCGGAGCGACGAGATGTGAACGCGGGTTGCGTTGCTAAAGCTGTTTACGGTGCTATCCCAGACGTGTTCGATAAGCTCCTCTTGGCTTACCGGCCGCCCCTGATTAAGCATCAGGTATTCCAGGATTCCCGTTTCCTTGCGTGTAAGAGATAGAGCCTCACTGTCCACGGAGGCGATGCGCGCCTTGGTGTCAAAGCTGAGCTTTCCGCAGGTTAATACTATGTCGCTTTGTGCGAAACGCCTGAGGGTAAGGCTGCGGATCCTTGCCGCAAGCTCGTCCAGATGAAACGGCTTGGTAAGGTAATCGTTGGCGCCGGCATCGAGTCCGGCGACTTTATCGGATACTTCGCCACGCGCGGACAGAATCAGTACCTTGGTCTCGCAGTCGGTTTTCCTAAGTTCCCTGAGCACGGTCATGCCGTCGATACGGGGAAGATTGAGGTCGAGCACCACGAGGTCAAAGACTTCGACGCCCAGCAGCTCGAGCGCCTCCCGTCCATCGTGACAGCAGTCGACGCTGTATGCCAGGTTTCGCAAGCTGCGTGCGATGGTGTCGCACAGTGCTCGCTCGTCTTCGACGATCAAAATACGCATAACAGTCTCCTTGCACATTCCAAATCGCGCTTAACACGGATTTTATGGTCGATATGGTCCAATGGTCGCGTAACGAAAGGAGTGGTCAGGTTGTTCAAAGCGGTAAAACCCGTGGTACAGGTCGCTTTGTTGATCGTCGGAATTGCCATGGTGTGCTTTGGCGTTATGCGTGGCGAGGCGGATGCCGTGCTGGCCAAAGCGATTAGGCTGTGCTTGGAGTGTATCGGAATTGGATAAAAGAGAAAACACTGCGTCGCATGTTTTGGCCCGATTTCGCGGATTCATTCAGGCGGCGGCGACGCTCGTCACCAACATTCACCTGCCAAACTTTGCCAAAGGCAGTATCTATCAGGGTGCGGGAAAAACAGTCTGCGTTCCTGGGCTTAACTGCTATTCGTGCCCCGCGGCATCGGGTGCATGCCCCATTGGGTCGTTCCAATCGGTGGTGGGTTCATCCAAGTTTAACTTTTCTTACTACGTCACCGGTACGCTCATTCTGCTCGGCGTGCTGCTGGGACGATTTGTATGCGGCTTTCTGTGCCCGTTTGGCTGGCTACAGGAGCTGCTTCACAAGATTCCCGGCAAAAAGCTTTCGACAAAAAGGCTCAAGGCGCTTACGTATATCAAATACGTTGTGCTGCTGTTTGCTGTGGTATTGCTGCCTGTGCTGGTGGTCAACGATGTGGGGATGGGCGATCCGTTCTTTTGCAAATACGTCTGTCCGCAGGGCGTGCTCGAGGGTGCCATTCCGCTGGCCATTGCCAACGCCGGCATTCGATCTGCGCTGGGGCAGCTCTTTACCTGGAAACTCGTCGTTCTCATTGCCGTGGTAGTGCTGAGCGTTTTGTTCTATCGCCCCTTCTGCAAATGGATTTGTCCGCTCGGCGCATTCTATGCGCTCATGAATAAGGTGTCCTTACTGGGGATTCGGGTCGATACATGCAAATGCGTCTCGTGCGGCAAGTGTTCAAAGGTTTGTCAGATGGACGTTGATGTGGTCCGCGCACCCAATCATGCCGAATGTATCCGGTGCGGAAAGTGCATCGGGGCCTGTCCCGTCGATGCCATCAGCTATCGCTATGGCCTGGATGTGTCGGCAGAAAAGCTCCCCCTGACCGCCGAAAAAAAGTAAAACAAGCTTCGACAAAACGGAGGAATGACCATGAAGCTTTCTAAGATTGCGGCCCTGTTTATGGTGCCGGTATTGGCCTTGTGCCTTGTGGCATGTTCGGCGCCCGGTGGCAATGCGAGCGAATCCGCGAGCTCCGATCCTAAGATTGCAGAACTCACTGCGCAGAAGCCGGCCAATGCCGACGAGGCCGCCGAGTTGTATGCGAAGCTCATGCAGAAGGAGAACGAGATCTTTTCGAGTGATAACGCGCTGTGGGAAAAGGTATTCAATGCGGCAAATAAAGACTCGGCAATGATTGAGGACGGCAGCAATTACGGCGATTTCCTGCTCAAGACCATCGACGGTGCCAAGGATGAGTTCACGGCGGATGAGCTTAAGACGCTCAAAGCCGGTGCGAAGCAGATCAAGGAGATCGAGGACAAGCTCGAGAGCCTGGAGAAGGAGTTCCCCGGCTGTGGAAGCACGCCGAGTGCAGGCGAGAGCGTCGACGCTTCGACCGCTGGCATGACGGCTGGTGCCAATGCTTCGAACGAGGCGACGAAGTTCCCCAGCTTTACGGGCAAGGACCTGGATGGCAACGACGTGAGCAGCGACGAGCTGTTCTCTAAGAACAAGGTCACCGTCATGAACTTCTGGTTCACCACGTGCAAGCCGTGCGTGGGCGAGCTGGGCGATCTTGAGAAACTGAATCAGGAGCTTGCCGAGAAGGGCGGCCAGGTCGTGGGCGTCAATTCCTTTACGCTCGATGGCAACAAGGGCGAGATTGCAGATGCCAAGGACGTGCTGAGCAAGAAGGGCGTGACATATAAGAACATCTGGTTCAAGTCGGATAGCGAGGCCGGTAAGTTTACGTCAAATTTGTTCTCGTTCCCGACAACGTATGTCATCGATCAGAATGGCAACATCGTAGGGGATCCAATCGTGGGAGCCATCAGCTCCGCCGAGCAGCGCGCAGCGCTCGACAAGCTTATCGACCAGGCGATTGCGGATAGCGAGCAGTAGAAAACGCGTAAAGCACAGCGAGGATCGTGCGCCGCTGTACGAAGTAGCCCGCTCCCTTTCAAGATAATCTCCACCATAAAGAGGTCCCGCTCGGGACCTCTATTTTTGGCGCCGTCCCGTTCGTTTTTTGGTGCGGTTCCCTACATTCTTCACTGGTGCCGGCAAAAAATGGGGATAGAGTAGGACAAACGCGTCGAATACGAACGGCGGGTGAGAGCGGGCAGAGTGCCTGTGCAGGAGAGGTTGCCGTCCATGTTGGAGCTCAAAGGTATTTGCAAAAGGTACGTTACCCAGTCGTTTACGCAGGTGGCGCTCGACAGCGTAAGCCTGTCTTTTCGCGATAACGAGTTCGTGGCCATTCTGGGCCCCTCGGGCTCGGGCAAAACTACGATGCTCAACGTTATCGGTGGGCTCGATCATTTCGATTCCGGCGACCTGTTAATCGACGGCATTTCGACCAAGGACTTTCGCGATCGCGATTGGGATGCTTATCGCAACAACCGCATCGGCTTTGTGTTCCAGAGCTATAACCTCATTCCGCATCAGACCATCTTGGAAAACGTTGAGCTGGCGCTTACGCTCACGGGTGTGGGCCATGCCGAGCGCCGCCAGCGTGCACGTGAGGCGTTGGAGAAAGTCGGCCTGGGCGAGCACGTTAACAAGCGCCCGAGCCAGCTATCGGGCGGACAGATGCAACGCGTGGCCATCGCCCGCGCCCTGATCAATGATCCCGAGATCGTGCTGGCAGACGAGCCGACCGGCGCCCTGGACTCAACGACATCCGTGCAGGTCATGGATCTGCTCAAGGACGTGGCGCGCGACCGTCTGGTTATTATGGTCACGCACAATCCCGAGCTGGCGTACCAGTACGCCACACGCATCGTCAACCTGGCGGACGGCAAGATCACCGACGATTCCGATCCTTTCGATGTCGCTGACGCCACGCGCCGCGAAGCCAAGCCTACGCGCAAAACCTCGATGAGCTTTGTGACGGCGCTGGGGCTTTCTGCCCGAAACCTCATGACCAAAAAGGGCCGCACGGCCATGACGGCCTTTGCGGGCTCGATTGGCATTATCGGTATCGCGGCGATTCTGGCGCTGTCCAACGGCGTAAACGGCTACATCAAAAAGGTCGAGGAGGATACGCTCTCGAGCTACCCGCTCACCATTTCCAAGCAGGATTACGACCTGTCGTCCATGATGGGTGGACAGGGGGCCACGGATGATGACTCGCCTGAAAACGTGGATTTGTCCGACGACAGTGCCGGCGGCAAGGCTAAGGGAACCGATAAGATTCCCGTGGTCACGGCCGTAAAGGATATGTTTGCGAGCGTTAAGTCCAATGACATGACGAGCTTTAAGGCATGGCTCGATGCCGGTGGCGATGGCATCGATAAAGAAGTCAATGCCATCCAGTACGGTTATGGCGTGACGCCGGTTGTCTATCGTGCGGGCAAGGGTGACGAGAAACCCGTTCGGCTGGTGCCCAACGCTATGACTGAGGCAATGAGCGGCGGCGCGAGTTCGGCGGCGACGGTGAGCATGGAATCCATGGGAACCTCGGTCTTTAACGAGATGATTGACGACCAGAGCTTGCTCGACAGCCAGTACGATGTCGTCGCCGGTCATTGGCCCACGTCTGCTAACGAAGCCGTAATGGTGCTTTCGAGCCTTGGAACGGTGGGCGACTACACGCTCTATAGCATCGGCGCGCTGGATATCGATGAGCTCAACGACCTGGTTAACAGCGCCATGGCGGCCGACGGTGGGGTCGAAACGCCCGAGACCGGCACCGATTTTACCTACGACGATGCGCTGTCTACGACGTTTAAGGTGCTGTCACCGGCCGATGCCTATCGCAAAAACGAAGAGACCGGCATGTGGACTGACATGTCTGGTGACGCCGACTTTATGGCCGCCAAGGTTGCCAACGGTATCGACGTGCACATTGTGGGCGTGGTGCGACCTAACGAGACGGCCAATGCGAGTGCGTTATCTCCGGGCATTGCCTATACGCATGCGCTGACCCGCCAGCTTATGGAGCGCGCCGCCGATTCGCAGATTGTGCAGGAGCAACTCGCCCACCCCGAGACGGATGTCTTTACGGGCAAAACCTTCGACGAACTGCAAGGCGAGGCCAAGCAAGGCGTGGATCTGGGCAGCATGTTCAGTGTGGACGAGGCGGCGCTTAAGAGCGCGTTCTCGTTTGATGCGTCTGCACTCTCGGGTGCGGCCGGCGGTATGGACCTTTCTGGTATCGACTTGTCCGGGCTGGACATTGACCTTTCGAACGTTGGCAAGGACATCGACTTCAGCGACATCATGGCCAAAGCGCCGGCCCCAGATTTCTCGGGCATCTTTGACGGTCTGGAGCTCACGCCCGAGCAAATGCAGCAGGTGGGAACGCTTGCCAACCAACTGTTTGAGGGCTTTTTGCAGTCTGATCAGTTTAGGGCGCTGTCACCCGATGATCTTAAGGACGCGTCAAAGCTTGCTGCCGCATTCTCGGCGTATCTTGAGAGTGATACGGCAGCCCAGCAAATCCTGGCCCAGCTCAAAGCGCTCGGCGGCGATGCCCTGGCCGAGCGCTTGCAGCAGGCGATGACCGACTATGTGCAAAAGCAGCTGGCTCCGTATCTGCAGCAGGCTATGGATCAGGTGATGAAGTCGATCAGCGATCAGATTGCGGCGACGGTGTCAGCTCAGCTCAAGGCGGGCGCGGAAGGGCTCATGGGCCAGATGGCGACGCAGATGTCATCGAGTTTTGCCAACCTGGCGAGCGCTATGCGTGTGGATGCGAGCGCCTTTGCTCATGCCATCCATTTCAACATGGATGCCGAGGATCTGAGTTCGCTCATGATGAGCTATGCCAAGGCTTCGAAGCTCACCTACGACAACAATCTGACCACGTTGGGCTATGCGGATGAGGCCGACCCCATCTCGGTCAAGATTTTCCCGCGCGACTTTGAGGCCAAGGAGCGTGTGCTCGATCACATCGATGCGTACAACAAGCAGGTCAAAGCCGCCGGCCACGATGAACAGGCGATCTCGTACACCGACTACATGGGCATCATCATGGGTTCGGTGACCGACATCGTGAACACCATCAGCTTGGTGCTCATCGCATTCGTGAGCATCAGCCTGGTGGTGAGCTCCATCATGATCGGCATCATCACGTACATCAGCGTGCTGGAGCGCAAAAAGGAGATTGGCATTCTGCGCGCGATCGGCGCATCGAAGCGCAACGTGGCCAACGTGTTTAACGCCGAGACGTTTATCGAGGGCCTTATCGCCGGCGTCTTTGCCATCGTCGTCGTGGTACTCGTGAGCTTCCCGGTCAATGCCTGGGCGCTTGCGAGCAAACAGGTTCCCAATCTAATGAGCCTGCCCGTGCAGGATGCGCTGGTGCTCATTGCAATTTCGGTGCTGCTGACGGTCGTTGCCGGCTTGCTGCCGGCTCGCGGTGCATCCAAAAAGGACCCCGTCGAAGCCCTGCGCTCCGAATAATGTGACAAAGGGACAGTCCCTTTGTCACATTGAGACCCTTGCGAAAACGGGGTCTAATTACCGTTCGGCAGGTTAAGAACTCCCTCTCCCCGCTTAATGCTTGACGAAGAGTCCTCTGGTTTATATACCTATCGGTAGGCATATAGGATGTATTGCCGATAGAAATGGAGCAACCATGACTCTCACCACACCAGCCAAAAAAGATTGTCTCCGTGAAAGCGGCGCATTTGCTTGGGTCGTCGTTATTGCGCTCGGCTTAATGTCCGCCGGAACAACTGGCACATATAGCATTATTGCCGGCTCATTCGTTGCTCCAGTATGTGAAGATCTGGGCTTTGACTACACTTCTTTTTCTTTCTATTTCACCGCGATTCTTCTTGGCCTTGCGCTTGGGCTTCAGCTTTTGAGTCGCTTCATTCCAAAAGTAATCGGCAAACCATGGCATATTTGCATTGAACTCGTCCTTATTGCCGCCGGCGCCGCAATGGCGTTCTACACCGAGGTCTGGATGTTCACCGTCTCCGCCGCAGTGATCGGCATCTGCTTTTCGTTTACAACGGGCGTCTGCATGTCCGATGTCATTGACCAATGGTTCAGCAAATCGTCCGGTCTCGCCATCGGCCTCGCTTGGGGCGTTAATTCTCTCTGCACGCTGTTATTGAGTCCTGTCATTACGCTGGTCATCGAGCAGCAAGGCTGGCGTACGGGATACATCGTGCTTGCGGCCGTTTCTGCAGCTATGATTTTGCCTGCAAGCGCATTTATCATTCGCCTTAACCCCTCTGATCGCAATATGCTTCCGTACGGAGAGACCGCCTCCGAAACCCATGAGAGCTGCAGCGCCGATGAGCAGGAAGATGTCCTTTCGGGCATGGCACTCCGCGATGCCGCGAAAACGCCGTCTTTTATTCTCTGTGTCCTCTTGCTTTGCGTGGCGCAGCTCACCTGCTGCATGAACCAGCTGTTTCCAACCTATGCAAGCGAGGTCGGTTTCAATCCTATCGTAGGAAGCTTAATGGTCTCGGCAGCTTCACTCTCCGATATCTTCCTAAATCCCTTCGTGGGCAAAACATGCGACAAGCTTGGCGCTATTAAAGCAACGGTCGCATGGACAGGTGTCAGCATTCTTTCATTCCTGCTTCTTATCATTGGCGGAAGCAATGAGACCGTTTCCATCATTGCAGCTGGTGTAAACGATGTCATGTTCGCCATCGTTGGAACCGCAATGCCGATGCTTCTCCTCTCGCTCTTTGGATCACGCGATTTTGGAAGGATCTATTCGATCGTTTGCTCAGCGGGCTATGTCGTCGGTGCTTTTGGAATGCCGGTCATGATGAAGGTTTACGGCATGGCAGGGTCATTCCAGGGAGTATTTATCTTCTGCATTGCCTGCAACCTTATGATTGCTGCGTTTGCTATCGTTTCCGGCTTTCTCAATAAGGCTGCTGAAAAGTAATAAGCGCCGATTGCACCGGCATAGATTGCCACGCAACAGGGGTCGACTCCAAGCCAGATTGGAGTCGACCCCTGTTTTCGTTTTAAAGGTTGCCCGCAGGCACCATGGGCGCCAACATGCGCTTCAGCTTGGCTGGTCTATTTGAACATAAGCTCGACTATTCCCGCCCAAACCGCTTTCTCATCAATATCCTCACCTTGAGCGACCGTATTGCTTGCTCCCTCCAGAACGGTATAAAGAATTTGTACGTAGAGCATTACGTCGGCGCTATCGGAAAACGCGCCAATCTCTACACCATGAAGAAGGATGTCTTTAAGCGCATCCATGGTTCGTTTGGTCGCCGTCGCTTGACGTTCCTGAACTGCAGGAATTCGATTTGCTTGAACGCTAACCTCGGCCAGCACGCGCCGGCGCTTTTCATCGCTTCGATAGCCACCTATAACTGAATTGCCGAGCTCGATAAGCGCGGCCTTGAACCCGTCCCTATCGACTATTAGCGAGTAGTCGCGCTGATAGTCAATGGTCGGAAACATGCTGTCCAAGAGCGTAGTGAAAATCTCCTCTTTTGAGGGAAAGTAGTAGTACACCGACGGCTTGGATATACCGACAAAGTCGCAAATCTTTCCGATAGACGCTTTGTCATAACCGACTTCTGCCACAAGATCGTACATTGCGTCCAATATTTTTTTTCTTGTGCTCACGCTGCATTTCTCCATTGCAAATCACTTCCGCACTACCAACATTATTAAGGATGGCAACGGAACATCAATTCGTGTCCAAACATGACCACTATATACGGCGAACGGTATGTATCAGTAGGCGAGCGGCAATTATTCAAAATTATCTACCGAACGGTAGGTATAGTAGTACTATAGCAGGTGAAACCCCGCTATTGTCGCGGCCGGACAGCATCGCGGGAAACCCGACGGAAGGACCAACCATGTACGAGAACTATCGTATGCCGGGCGAGTTCGAGAAGCGCTCCAACGTCTATGTGACATGGCTTCCCGATTACATCCGTGCAGAGGGCTACGATAACCGCCAGCCCTGCGTTGACGTGATCAAGGCTCTGCTCGAGTATGGCGACGTTACGGTCAACCTCAATTGCGGCACCCCCGGCTCCTATGAGGAGGCTTGCTCGCGCCTGAAGGAGGAGGGGGTTGATCTCGATCGCATCGAGATCACGCAGTTCGAAGACTCCAACTTCTATGTCCGCGACAACGGTCCCAGCATCATGGTCGACGACAAGGGCCATTCTTATATGGTCAACCCCGCTTGGACCTATTACGGCGTGTGGGACAAGAACTCCCCGGAGTGCCAGTCCGCACGTAAGGCAGCCGTTCACATGGCGGTTGCGCTCGGTTGCTTCGATATCGTCAATTCCGAAATGGTTTCGGAGGGCGGCGACCGCGAGTTTGACGGTCACGGCACTCTGATCGCCATCGAGGACACGGAATGCCGCAAGCGTAATCCCGAGTTCACGAAAGAGGAAATAGAGGCCGAGTATAAGCGCATCTACAACCTCAACAAGGTTATCTGGCTTCCGCAGCCTATGCTCGAGGACGACGACTATCGACTGGGCATCCTCGACGAGAAGGAAGACGGAACTCCCGTCTTTGGCATGAGCTTTGCAGCTCACATTGATGAGATGTGTCGCTTTATCACTCCGAACAAGATTCTTCTTGCCGAGGTGTCCGATGAAGAGGCAGCCTCGAGCAAGGCTGGAGCAGAGTCTCGTCGCCGCATTGAGGCAGCCTACGAGATCCTGAGCAACGAAACGGACTGGGAGGGCAAGCCCTTCGAGATCGTTCGTATGCCCACCGCCGAGCCTATTGAAGTCGTTATCGCCCCTGGCGATGAAGATTACGAGCTCTATAAGGGCTTCATCGACGAAATGGGCGGCAAGTTTATGGATGGCACCCCCTGGCCCGAGGGCCCCGTCCACTTCTACGCCGCAGCGAGCTACTGCAACTTCCTGATTTGCAACGGCGTCGTTCTTGGCCAGCGTTATTACCACGAGGGCATGAGCGAGGTCGTGAAAGAGAAGGATGAGCAGGCCAAGGCAGTTCTTGAGAGCTGCTTCCCCGATCGCAAGGTCATCATGATTGATTCCCTCGCGCTTAACCTGTCCGGCGGCGGCGTGCACTGCTGGACTAAGGACGTGGCGGCCAGTCGTTAGTGAGCCTTAGAGCCTGCGCTCTTTGGCTTAGGCGCCACATGTACCGCTCCCCGAGGGATATCCGTGTTTTCCTCGGGGACACATTCAACAATAATTTTGATAATAATTCGAAAGGAAATAGGCATGAACAACAGCCTCCGCGGTCGCGACTACATCAACATCCATGATCTCTCCTCCGAGGATTTCCGCTATCTCATCGATCTTGCCTGGAACCTTAAGGCTCAGAAGAAGTCTGGTGTCGACCAGCGCTACTTCCCCGGCAAAAACGTCCTCGCCAACTTTGAGTGGGGCTCGACCCGTACTCGTTGCGCATTCGAGACCTCCTGCAACGATTTGGGCATGGGCTTCACTTATCTGACCAACTCCCACATGGGTGACTGCGAGACCGTCAAGGACGCCATGCGCGTCTTTAACGGCATGTATGATCTCATCGTCTATCGCGCACAGAAGGACGAGCAGTTCCTCTATGACGTCGCCGACCTGGTTGACATCCCGGTCATCAATGCCCTTACTCTCGGCGATCACCCGACTCAGATGCTCGCTGACGCTCTTACGATGGAAGAGCAATGGGGCGGTTTGCGTACGAGCCGCGGCAAGAAGATGGCTTTCGTTGGCAACTGCGCCGGCGCCCCGGTGTGGTATGGCCGTCTGTGCGCTATGCTCGACATGGACTTCCTCGCCATCGGCCCCGACGACCTCCGTCATCAGATGTGCAAGGAAATGATCGAAGAGGTGGAGGCCTGCTACGCCAAGTACGCTCCCAATAGGACCTTTACCATCACCTCTGACCTCGATGCCCTGGATGGCGTTGACGTTATCGTTACCGAGGAGTGGCGCTACATCAACCCCGAGTGCGGCGAAGAGGTTCTGGATCCCGACGACTACAACTCCTGGCTGGGCGATGCCGAGTCTTTGTACCCCTATCGCGTCACCAGCGAGCTGTGCAAGCGCACCAACAATCCCGACATCTTCTGCATGCATGAGCTTCCCTCTGTCCATAACGCAGATCACCGTGTCGGCAAAATGCTCCTCGACCAGTGCAAGAACGACCTCCATCGCGAAATCATCACCGAGGGCTTTGAGATTGCCGACGAGTGCTTTGAGGCCAACGCTTCGGTCATCTTCCGTGAGGCAGAGAACCGTCAGCACACCATCAAGGCCGTTATGTGTGCCCTTCTGGGTCTCTAGGAGCTGTATCAATGGAAAATGCAAAGTTAAAGAGCAGCAAGGTTTACGCATGGGTTCTCGTAATCGCGCTCGGCCTTATGTCTGCCGGCACGACCGGATCCTATAGCGTCATCGCGGGCTCCTTCGTCGCACCCGTGTGCGAGGAGTTCGGGTTTGACTATTCCATCTTCTCGTATTACTTCACCGCAACGCTCATTGGTCTTGCGGCAGCTCTTCCGTTTGTCGGAAAACTCATTCCCAAGGTCGTTGGCAAGGTTTGGCTCCCCGTTGTCGAGCTTATTTTGCTTGCTGCCGGCGCAGGCATGGCCTTCTACACCGAAGTCTGGATGTTCATCGCCGCTGGCGCCCTGATTGGCGTTTGCTTCGCCTTCACCACCGGCGTCGCCATGTCCGACGTTATTGACCAGTGGTTCAAAAAATCTGGTGGCCTGGCAATCGGTCTCGCTTGGGCAGTGAACTCGATTTACATGCTCATCATGAGCCCCGTCATCACCTCTGTCATCGAGGCCGCTGGCTGGAGGACTGGCTATCTGGTGCTCGCTGGCGTCTCCGCCGTGCTCATTCTCCCCGCTTCCGTCCTGATTATTCGCTATAAGCCTCAGGACAAGGGCATGCTGCCCTATGGCTACGTCGAGGGCGAGACGGTCACCGAGACCGAGGAGACGACCGAGGATAGCACGCGTGGCGTTAGCTATGCGCGCGCCATTAAGTCGCCTGCCTTCTTCTTCTGCATCGGCTTCCTCTGTCTCGTTCAGCTCACTTGCTGCATGAACCAGCTCTTCCCGACGTATGCTTCCGAGGTTGGTTTTAGCCCCATGGTGGGCGGCTTCATGGTATCCGCTGCATCGCTCTTCGATCTGTTCCTCAATCCGATCGTCGGCACCACTTGCGATAGGTTCGGCAGCACGAAGGCCATTCTGGGCTGGCTCGCTGTCTCCATCCTCTCCTTTGTCATGCTCATGATGAGCAGCGGCAACTCGACGCTCAGCATCCTCGCAGCAGGCGTGAACGACGTAATGTACGTCATCGCTGGCACTGCCCTGACCGTTTTGGTTATGGATGTCTTTGGCTCCCGCGATTTCGGTCGCATCTTCGCGCTGATCTGCTCCGTGGGCTATATCGTCGGCGCCTTTGGCATGCCCGTTATGATGAAGGTCTATGAGCTTGTCGGCTCCTTCCAGGGCGTCTTCATCTTCTGCATCGCATGCAACGTTATTATCGGCCTGTTCTTGCTGCTGGCAAAAAAGACTGGTAAGAACCTCTCCTGGGACGAATAGTTCGATTCGTCTTAGACATACGCTGTAGGGCTTAACCTGCAGCCGCTTTGGGGCATCGACTAACATCGGTGCCCTTTTTCATCGAATGTGACAAAGGAGCAGCCACTTTGTCACATTGAGTGGCATGTAAATCGAGGTCTAATACTTTTCCGAGAAGTGAACGGCCATACTTGGACCTCCGAAGCATCGACATTTTTAGACGTCAAACCCGCAGGATTTGGCTGGCAAAACCGCAGGAAATTGCATCTCGAAAGTGCCGATGCTTCGGGGGCCCGTTTTCACTCGTTCACTTCTCGGGAAAAGTATTAGACCTCGTTGTATGGGGTGCGGCTGGAGGGTGGTCATCGTTCAGTAGCTACCTCTTCCTTGTGAATCGCCTGAAGCGCAAGGCATAATGCATGTGACAAAGGGACGGCCCCTTTGTTGTGTTGATATGAGAGAAGAGTAGATGATCCTTTCGCTGGCCCCTATGGAGGGGATTACCGGGCATGTGTTCCGTCGCGTGCATGCGGAGTGCTTCGGTGCGCTCGATTGCTATTACACGCCGTTTTTGCCGCCGCCGCGGGTGGGAAACCGCTTTGGCGGCAAGGCGTTTAAGGAGATCGATCCTGCCAATAACCAGGGGCTCAACGTGGTGCCTCAGCTGATGTCCAAGAACGCGGACGAGTTTGTGTGGGCGGCACAGGTGCTCGCCGACATGGGCTACCGCGAGGTCAATCTCAACTTGGGTTGCCCTTCGGGAACGGTTGTCGCCAAGGGCAAGGGCTCGGGTTTCTTGCGCAATCTCGACGAGCTCGAGGCGTTCTTAAGCGATGTGTGCGAGCGGTCGCCGTTGCCGGTGTCGGTAAAGACCAGGCTGGGGCTGGAGAATGACGACGAATACGAGCGCGTGCTCGATCTGTATTGCCGCATGCCGTTGGCAGAGCTGATCGTGCATCCGCGCGTACAGAAGGACCGCTATACGGGCTTGCCGCGCAAAGAGTTTTATGGCGAGACGCTGGAGCGTGCGCCGTTCCCCGTGGCCTATAACGGTGACATTTTTGATCTTGAGGATATGGACGCGCTGGTGGAGGCCTATCCCGGCACGCGCCATGTGATGTTGGGGCGTGGCCTGCTCGCGAACCCCGCTCTGGCTCGCATGGTCAAGGGCGGCCCTGCTGCAACGGCTGCTGAGCTGCAGCGCTTCCACGACACGCTGTTTGCGGCATATGCAGAAGAGATTGGCGGCAATGCGGTCTTCCGCATGAAGGAGTGGTGGTTCTACGCCAAGTGCGCTTTCGCTGATCCCGCTACCGTCCACAAGATCGTACGCAAGACCAAAAAGGTCGACGAATACCGCGCTGCCGTCGAGCGCGTCTTTCGTGAACAGCCGCTTGCACCCACAGCTCGCTTCCACGGCTAACTAGTCATCGGGGGCGTTCTTTAACGACTGGTCATTTAAGGACGTCCCCAACGACTATGTAGCAAAAACATGTACACCAGCATCCAAAGATGTCGAAAAATGTCGACTTTGGATGCTGGTGTACATGTTTGGGTCCGACGGGGGAGCGGGCCTAGGCAATCAGTGCATCAAGTGTAATGAGCTCTCTGAGCCGCTCCGTGCGTGTTTGCCCATGGCGTTTGGCTTTTTCGTCAAACGCCTCAAGAATCGATTCGCCCACACGTGCTGATATAACGACGCTCGGCTCATCGGAGATTGGTGGCCTTCCCAACTTGATGGTGTGACCTTTCGGCCACTCATCTTTTTCGTAGGCTTCCGCGGCTTTCTTCAACTCTCCGGGAGCAAACCCCATCATCTTTTCGAGCTGCTTAGCATCCATGGCGCCTCCTATCGATCGACATAATGTCGAGCGCCGGTTCTCGGATTCTCTTTTTGTATACAATTTTGTAGACAAAAATACAAGCAGTTCATCGGGCTAATTAGCTTGTTTTGACCTGCCTGTTCGATAGGAAATGAGCATTGACGGCTTCGATACTCCTTTGCTTTTCAGCTTGGAATTTGGATGCTCATTGAACTTCCGGAGGGGAGCCCTTTATTAAGCTATTGAGATTCTGGGCAGGAGCTCTCACTGGTCTTCGGTAATGGGGCCAGCTTAATTCGCGACACAGTGTGTCGCGAATGGGAGTAGTCGTTAGGTGTCCTTCATTGGCTACTCATATAAGAACGTTCAAGTGTCGGATTTTGTCATTTAGTGTCGCTCTCAGCGACTATTCTGGAGGGTCGTGGTCAAAAAAGGGCAAATATGAGTACTGTTGCCATTATGGTTGCATTTATTTGCTATAAATTGTAGCTCCTGATGAGATTTGTTCCCATTAAGGGTGGCGCGCGCAGACGTGGTGTAAGAGTGTCCTGAGGTCCGTCGCTGCAAGCCCCGATGTTACTCCTTCTTGAGGCCGCGCTTCTCGACTATCTCGTCCACTATCTCCCTGGCGCGCCGCCCGAGCGCGCGGCGCCTCCCCTCTGTCGGGGCCGGCCTGTCCGCGGGCTCGGCGAAGCCCTCGGCGGCCGAGGCCTCGGAGAACACGCGCTGCTGGGACCACTGCCCCTCGGTCTCCATGAGGCTCGCGCACGTCAGGCGCAGCATCGACTCCCTCGAGGGGAAGGACTGCACGACCCTGTAGCGGCGCTTGATCTCGCGGTTGGCGCGCTCCTGGACGTTGTTGGTGCGGAGCTTGGCCCAGTGCGCCCTGGGGAAGGCCGTGAACGCCAGCGCGGAGTCCTCGGCCTGCTCGAAGACCTCGCCGGCCCTGGCGGACACCGACGCCACCCAGGGCGCCGCCTCGGCCCACACGCAGCGCGCGAGGTCGGGGTCGTCCTGGTAGACCGCGGCGCGCACGAGGTCCCTGACGGCCGCCTTGGAGTCCTCGGGCCTGCCCGAGCAGGCGCTCTGGAGGTTGCGCTGCAGGTGCGTCACGCAGCGCTGCCAGGCGCAGCCCTGGAACAGGCGCGAGACGGCGGCCACGAGCCCGGCGTGGCTGTCGGAGACCACGAGGCGAACGCCGGCCAGCCCGCGCTCGCGCAGCCCGCCGAGGAATGCCGCCCAGGAGTCCTCGCTCTCGGTGTCGACCACGTCGCAGCCCAGGAAGTGCTTGCGCCCGTCGGCGCCCAGCCCGATCGCGGTCACGACGCCCTGCGAGACGACCGACGAGCCGACCCTGCAGCTCATGTAGGTGGCGTCGAGCCACAGGTAGCAGCACGGCGTGCCCGAAAGGTCGCGGCGGCGGAACTCCGCCACCTCGGCGTCGAGGTCGGAGCAGAGGCTCGAGACCTCCGAGCTCGACAGCGAGGATATGCCCAGCTTGGACGCCACGCGCTCGACCTTGCGGGTGGACACGCCGCACACGTACATCTCCTGCACGATGGCGGCCACCGAGGTGTCGACGCGCGACCATCGCGCGAGCATGCCCTCGGGGTAGTAGGTGCCGTGCCTGAGCTTGGGTATCTCGAGCTCCACGTCGCCCACGGCGGTCTTGAGCGACCTGGGGCGGTAGCCGTTGCGGCTGTTCTCCCTGCCGTCGCTGCGCTCGTTGCGGCTCGCGCCGCACATCTGCTGGGCCTCGGAGTCCATCAGCGCGTTCATCACGCCGCCCAGCACCCTGCACGCGAACTCGCGCGCGTCGCCGCACTCCTGCCAAAGCCTCGCCGCCTCGAGGGCCTCGTCGCGACCGAGGCGCAGTACACTCTCTTCTTGGGGCATCGCCTTTCCTTCCATTCGTCACCTTCATTACTCCAACGACGAATTCTAGGCGGTGTCCCCTCCCTTTCAAGAAAGGGCGGAGGCGGGGCATGCCCCGCCTCTTACACCACATCTCTGTGCGCTACCCCATTAAGAGCTACTTTTATTGAACATATGAGGAGAAATAACGTCGTCTGCGGACGAGTGGAACGTTGAATAGTTCCTGAAGTGATCAAAATCGCTGCTACTAAACAGGTAGCAGTACTCATATTTGCCCTTTTTTGACCACAGCCCTCTCGGAAACCTTTCCAGAGGCGTCAAACAGCCATAATCCAAAGGTCTCCTCAAACAATTAGCCGGCCAAGAGCGTCCATGACTACCAAAAAGCTGTACGCCAGCATCCAAAGATGTCGAAAAATGTCGACTTTGGATGCTGGTGTACATGTTTGGGTCGTATGGGTTGGGGCCCTGGACGGACAGAGCGTGCGTACTAGAGCAGGTTTTCCTGCACCCACGCGATGATGTCGCTCGATTCGTAGAGTGGTTTGCCGTCGATGAACAGGCAGGGAACCTGGCGTTTTCCGCCGACGGCGATGAGTGTCTGTTCGGCATCGGAATCGGTCGAGATATTGCGCTCGGGAATGGTCACGCCGTTATCGGCCAAAAAGTGCTTGACCTTTAAGCAATACGGGCAGCCGGTCATAACGTACAGCGCGAGCTCGTGATTAGTAGCCATAGGTCTCCAATCGGTTGAGGTTTTGATTGAAATACCCAAAGCCGCCGCGGTCTATGCGCGCGTCAACGAAGACTCGATGGCCTGGACCAGAAACGCCGTGGCTCCGGTGGCGCAGGGCTTGTCGTAGTAGTCAACAAAGCGCTGGTCGGCAAGATAACCGTGGGCGAGGCCCAGGTACGCCTCGTCTTGGGGCTCGCATCCCCAGTTGAGAGCAATCCAGCGACGATGCATCGCGACAAGCTTACGAGCCTCGTTGCTCTCTGGGTCGCCAATGCCCATGGCAATTGAGAGCTGGCCCAGAATAGCGCGTTCAAGTTCCTTCATGTCGTTCCATGTCTCGGGGTCCATGTCCAGCAACGCTTCGTTTGCTGCATCGATAGCCTCATCGCCGTAGCGCGCCCGCGCCTCGGCACCGTAGCGCGCCTCGTTTTCCTGCATGGTGCGCCAGCGCTCCAGTTGCGGCAGGACGGCGCCCATGAGCGAGACGGCTTCGTCGAGCGACATGCCGGTGTTTTGTGCCAGGCGCGGGGCACAATCCTCAATCATTGCCTCCATGGTGGTGTCATAGGTGTACTTGCCGTGGTCGTAGCACCACTTGCAGTAATGATCGGTCGCGGTGCCCGTGGCATCGGTGCCGCAGTCGTCGGGCGTGAGTATCATGCCGCAGCTCTGGCAATAGTGCTCAGGCATTTCGAGCAGGTGGGACAGCGGTTCTCCGGTTACGGCGGCGATGAGCTTCATCATGTCGATGCCCGGTGTGACCTCGCCGCGCTCCCACCGGCTGATGGCCTGGCGTGTGACGAAGAGCTTAGCGGCAAGCTGCTCTTGGGTAAGGTGATGGGCGCGACGGACAGCAATGAGCTTTTCTGCAAAGGCCATAGCGGCTCCTTTCTGCTGGTTGATGGCTTAAGCATACGCGGCGGCAGGCGCCCTTCCAAGCAACCGTTGGTTGCACGACGGGGGACCGCGGCGAAGAATTGCGCGCAACGCCCCACGCCTCCATGCCGTACAATGACCGGCATGGAACCTATCGCACGCATACATACCGACCTGCCGCAGAAGTTCGGCATTCCGCGCAACAGCTTTTTGGCGCCCCATCTGCAGGGACGAATCTTTTTTGAGCCGGAATTTGCCTCCAATGCAGCGGTTGAGGGCCTGGACTCCTTCTCTCACCTGTGGCTGCTGTGGCGCTTCGAAAACGGAACGCCCGGCGGCACGGCTAAGGATATTGCCGTCGACGCTAAAACGCAGGACAGGTCCGACACCAACGCAAAATGGTCGAAAACCGTGCGCCCGCCGCGTCTGGGCGGAGCCGAACGTGTGGGAGTGTTTGCCACGCGCAGTCCGTTTCGCCCTAATCCCATCGGGCTCACCTGCGTCAAGCTTGATCGTGTCGAGCTCACCGACGATGGCCCCATCATCCATGTGTTGGGGGCCGACCTGCGCGACGGTACGCCCATCTACGACATCAAGCCCTACATTCCGTTTGCGGACTGCCACCCGGATGCGACCGGAGGCTGGATCGAGGATGCTCCGTGGCAAGAGCTCGATGTTGAGTTTCCGCAAGCACTGCAGGATATGGTCCCGCCCGCAAAGCTCCTCGGCTTGGTCGAGGTTCTACGCCAAGATCCGCGCCGCGCGGGCAGCAAGCACGAGCCAAACCGCGTCTACCATCTGGCCTACGCCGGGCTCGACATATCGTTTACGGTCGACGAAACCCAGCTAACCGCAGTCGCAGTCAACGACGCGCAAGACTAACCAGCCATTCGTCCGCACCCGTCAAATTAAACGCCAAACCCCGCGCCAAAACCGCCCACGCTGGTGGACAATAACGCCTACCAAAACAATCACTTTGCACGGGGGCTCAGCATGAAATACGACTTTAGCTCGCTTATCGACCGCCACGGCATGGACTCCATCGCCGTTGACTCCTGGGGCGAGATCCCCGGTATGGCTCCGAACGCACCCGACGAGGGCTTCGACCGCATTCCCATGTGGGTGGCCGACATGAATTTTGCCACGGTGCCCACGGTCCAGGAGCACATCATTCAGCGCGCTCAGCATCCCATGTTTGGCTACTTTAACCCGCGCGCCGAGTACTTCGACCGCATCATCGAATGGCAGAGCCGCCGCAATGGCGTCGAGGGCCTGCGCCCTGAACATATCGGCTACGAAAACGGCGTGCTGGGCGGTGTCGTGTCGACGCTGCGTGCGTATGTTCAGCCGGGCGATGCGGTGCTGGTCCACAGCCCCACCTACATCGGCTTTACCAAGTCCATCGAAGCCGCGGGCTATCGTATTGTCCACAGCCCGCTTAAACTCGACGACCAAGGCGTGTGGCGCATGGACTTTGAGGACATGGAGTGCAAACTCGCCCAAAACCACATTCATGCCGCGGTGTTCTGCTCGCCGCACAATCCCTGCGGCCGCGTATGGGAGCGCGACGAGATCGAGCGCGCCATGGACATTTATCGCCAGCACGATTGCGTGGTGATCTCGGACGAGATTTGGTCCGATATCATCCTGCCGGGACACAAGCACATCCCGACGCAGTCGGTGAGTGAGGATGCTCGCATGCGCACGGTTGCCCTCTACGCGCCCAGCAAGACGTTTAACCTGGCGGGTCTGGTCGGCAGCTACCACATCATCTATAACGAAACACTGCGCGACCGTGTGTGCGCCGTGTCCAACAAGACTCACTACAACGAGATGAATGTCCTCTCCATGCATGCGCTTATCGGTGCCTACCAGCCGCAAGGCTACGAGTGGGTGGACGAGCTCAACCAGGTGCTTGCCGGCAATATCGAGTACTTCTGCGATTACGTGGACGAGCATTTTGAGGGCGTGTCCTATTCGCGTCCGCAGGGCACGTACATGGTGTTTCTGGACTGCACCGAGTGGTGCCGCGAGCATGGCCGCGATATTCAGTGGCTGCTCGACGAGGGGGCGCGCGTGGGCGTGGGGTATCAGGACGGCCGTCCGTTCCACGGGCCCTGCCACATTCGCGTGAATCTGGCGCTGCCGCTTTCGCGCGTGAGGGAAGCGTGCGACCGCCTGGACCGCTACGTTTTTAATGCACGGTAAGCGTGCGCTGCATGTGGGGCCTTCTGCCAAGTTGGCTAGAAGGCCCCACATGGTAAAGCATCTGTAGCAATTGGGCGCAGACCTGCTGAGAGGCTTATTTTTCTTGAATCTGCTTGCCGCAAAGATGCTCAATCGTAATCTCGTAGAGCTGGACGCCCTTGATGTCTTTGGCGATTTCCTCTTCGACTTCCTCGGCAGAAGGGTAGTACTTAAGCGCGAGCTGGCGGACTTTGTCCTCGATAAACGCGGGGGTGTCATTCGCCAGGCGACAACGGCCAAAGACCACGGTACTCATAACGTAGGGAGCCCAGTCACCGTCCTGGTACCACTCGTTGCCGTAAACGGCAAAGCAGACCTTGTCATCGCGCTTGAGTGCGTCGACCTTGTGGCCAGCCTTGGCGCCATGGAAATAAATCTTGTCGTGCTCGGCGTCAAAGAAGTAGTTGACGGGAATGGCGTACGGGTAGCCATCGTCGCCGTTGACGGCAAAGACGCCGCGCTTGCAGGTAGCGAGCAGTTCGCGCGCTTCCTCGTCAGTGATGGCGCGTTTCTTTCGACGTAAGGGCCTAAACATCGTTGGTTTCCTTTCTGGTCGTGCGTGGTGGTTGAGCACAAACTATAGCGAAACGGATCCGTTATTCTTGATGCGGGCGAGTATGTTTTTGAGCTTGTTAAAGTCGAGCGGTTTGGACAGATGGGCGTTCATGCCGGCATCGTGTGCCGCCTTGGCGTCCTCGGCAAAGGCGTTGGCGGTGAGCGCGATGATGGGGATATCGGCTGCATCGACCTTCTCGCTCAGACGAATCGCGCGGGTTGCCTCATAGCCGTCCATGCCCGGCATCATGATGTCCATCAGAATCGCATCGAAGCTGCCGGCGGGATGTGACAGGTACAGATCGACGACTTCGTTGCCATTGGCGGCGCGGGTGACCACGACGCCCTCGGATTCTAGCAGCGTCTGGGCAATCTCGGCATTCAATTCGTTGTCTTCGGCGAGCAACACGTTCATGTCGGCGAGCGAGCAGTCAGGCGCACTCTCAACCGTATTCGCCCGCGCCTGGGGATTCTCGTCGATATCGAGCGGAATCTCCACGTAGAACGAGGTGCCCACATGGAGCTCACTGGTGACTTCGATGGTGCCGCCCATCAGTTCAATAAGCGACTTGACGATTGGCATGCCCATGCCGGTTCCTTGGAACCTGCTGCGCGCATCGTCGCCTTCTTGGGCAAACGGCTCATAGATATGCTTTAAAAACTTGGGAGTCATGCCAATGCCGGTATCCGAAACGCTAAAGCAAAAGAGCGCGCGCCCGTTATCGAGTGGCTTGGTCTTTGAACTAAAGGTGACGGAGCCGCCGTGCTTGTTGTACTTAATGCTGTTGTCTAACAGGTTGATCATGATCTGTCGGATATGGGTGGGACTGCCGATCATGTATGGCCCCGTGGCGTACGGCAGGCTATTGTCCTGCATGGTGATGCCGTTACTGGACGCGCGGAGCTTGCACAGAACCAGCGTATTGTCACAGAGCTCTTTGAGGTTAAAAGGCGCATGTTCCAGTGTTAGCTTGCGGTCTTCGATTTTGCCCATCTCGAGGATGTCGTTGATCAACGAGAGCAGGTGATTGGCGGCAACGCGCGCCTTGGCACGGCTCTCGCGGGCGACCTTGATATCGCCTTCCTTCAATTCCTCAATCTCGATAAGGCCCAGGATACCGTTGAGCGGCGTACGGATGTCGTGGCTCATGCGCGTGAGGAATGCCGTCTTAGCGGCGTTGGCAGCGTCGGCTTTTTTGCGCTCGGTTCGAGCGCGCACGAGCGCCCAGATGAGCAGGACGATGCCGACCGACAACATACCGATGAGGGTAGCGGCAATGGCGGTGCGGTTGCGAAAAAGGAATTGAAGCGTGTCTGATTCCTGGGTCGTGTACGACATGGAGGAGTAACTGCTTGCAGAGAGCGATTCTCCGGCATTGACGATCCCCTTGTTGATGATTCCCAGCAGCTCGGGCTTTCCGCGCGAAATCCAGCACGAGAGCTCACAGGTGTCAGGGAGCTCGATCGTCTCGTAGTCCTTGAGATCATGACGGTCACCGATAGTTTTTACACGTGAACTGGGAGCGAGGATGCAGCGCGCCGTTCCCTTCCTGAGGGCGTCGAACACTTCATTGTCGGATTGGTATTCGGTCACGGTCGCTGTGGGGAACAGATTTTCAAGTGCATTTTTGTTGACAAACGATGATTTGGTACAGGCGATGTTCTGAAGGTCTTTGTTCAGGTCGCTGCCGGTGTGGATGGCGGTGAGGGATATGGTCTCCAACGATACCGACTGCGCAACGCCTGTTTGCTCGGCAAACCAGTAATCTCGGTATACCGGCAGCGCAACGTCTATGCTTCCCTTTGACAGGGCCTTTGACATCATCTTGTAGCTATCAAAGGGGACGGTTTTGACCGTAATGCCAAATTTATCGTGCAGCGTCGTCGCAAGCGATGCGAGCGAGCCTTTCATTTCGCCGTTTTCGTCTTCGTTGCAGTAGGGGAGTTTGCCCGTAATGTAGCCGAGCGTGATGGTGTTGCCATTTGCTTTGAGCCAGGAACGTTCGGGGCCGTTGAGCGATGATGAACCGCCGTTTTGGGCCGAGTAGTTAGATTTGACTTCGTCGATATAGCGTGGGTTGACGCGGGCGATTGCCGACATGGCGGCATTGATGTCGTCCATCAGGTCGGGGCGGCTTTTGGGGACGGCAAAATAGTAGTCGCTCGAACCAATGTAGAACATGGGGGAGGCATTGGGCGACGAGATTGTGTCGTTCATGATGACGGCATCGACTTCGTCGTTTGCGAGCGCGTCAAAGAGATCGGATCCTCCGTCATACTCCTTGTATGTGCAGGCGATTCCTTCGCTGGCGAGCCATTGCTGGCCAACGAAGGTTTGCATGACGTCGGGGTTGCAACCGATAGTGAGACCCTGGAGTGCTTGAGGGTCACCCTTTGCAAGGTCGTCACGGTCGGGCCTGGCGTAGATGTAGTAGCGCTCGGTGCCCTCGGGGTTCGAGGAAAAGAGCAGCTTTTGGGCACGTTCCTCGGAGTAGGAGATGTTGGGCATGAGGTCGATCTCGCCTGCCTCGAGCATGTCCATAAGCTCGGTGAAGGTGCCGGAGACGTATTCGTACCGCCAGCCGGACGTGTAGTACGACAGGGTCTGGAGGTACTCGTAACCCCATCCCGAGAGACGCTCGCCGGGGGTGCCGTCCTGGAAGCCTTCGTTGTTGACGAGCCAACCAACGCGGACCGTCTTGACTGGCTGACTAGAGTCAGCGGCAAAAGCTTGGACAGGCGCGACGGTGCTCAGTACGGCGAGCGCGGTAAGCGCGACGGCCAGGGTGCGATATATAACTGAACGAAGGACAGTGGCAGCTCTCACATGCAATCCTAACGAATCGAGACATTACCGCATAAGGATACCAGCTCAGCCTGCCCAGTCGGCAGCCGCACAGCTAAACGCTCCCGCCCGGCAGTTGGGACAGTCCCTTTCTGCCGGCACAAAAGGAACGTCCCTAGCTGCCGGTTGTGGGACAATACCGAGCGAACGTGATTGGGCGTCTGGGAAAAGGGGTCGCGATGAACAGGTTGAGGACGCTTTCCGACGTACTGCGACAGGCTGGCTTTGCACGCATCACGGGTCTGTTTCTTATCTTTTACCTGCTGTGCTCGACGGCTGTCTGGCTGTCCGAGCCCACGACCCTCACGTTTGGCGATGGTCTCTGGTTTAGCTTTGAGACGGTCTCGACGATCGGCTTTGGCGACATTCCGGCCGAGACACCGGTTGCCCGCGCCATTACCGTCATTCTGAGCATCATCAGCATCTTCTACATCGCCATGCTCACGGGCGTGGCGGTGAACTACTGCAATACGCTTATCAAGCTGCGCCAAAAGGACACCATGGCGCGCTTTATGGACGATCTTGAGCATTTGGAAGAGCTCGATCGTGACGAGCTCGCCGATCTTTCGCGTCGCGTGCGCGAGTATCGTCGACGCCAGCGCTAAGACGAACGTCGTGCGCCACAACAAGGGGGACCAAATATGAATATCACCGTGTATCTGGGTGCCAGTGCCGGCAATGATCCGGCGTTTCTGCCCGCGGTGCAGGAGCTGGGCAACTGGATTGGCGCCAACGGACACGCGTTGGTATACGGCGGGTCCAAATCGGGCCTGATGGGTGCGCTCGCCGATAGCGTGCTCGATGCTGGCGGACACGTGACGGGTGTTGAGCCGAGCTTTTTTATCGAGGCCGAGTTTCAACATGACGGTATCGACGACCTCATCGTGACGAGTGATATGGCCGAGCGCAAAGCCAAGATGATTGAGCTCGGCGATGCGTTCATCGCCTTTCCCGGTGGGACGGGCACGCTCGAGGAGATTGCCGAGGTCATGTCCGCGGTGTCGTTGGGGCACCTGAGTGCTCCGTGCATCCTGTATAACCTGGACGGTTACTACAACGACCTCAAGGCGCTGCTCGGGCACATGATTGATAAAGGGCTTTCGAGCCCGAGGCGCCAGCACGGCATCTACTTTGCCGACGATTTGCGTGAGATTGCCTCGATTATCAACGGATAAGTCTTGAGCCTGCTCCACTATGACTCCCAATGGTGCCGTTTGCGGCGCAGGTGGTTGGCTCGTTCGGGCAACGCGCGCTCTACAATAAAATGTATCTATGTCGACTTTGACCGCGGGAGGACCCGATGGATAACCTTGCCAAACCCACAAACCGCGCGCTGTTTTTGGTCAGCGTTGCTGTGACCGGTGCACTCGCGGGTGCTGCAGTCTGGCTATTCTTCTTTGCGATGGAGCACGGCATCGACTATCTATGGACTGAGATCCCGCACGCACTGGGCGTCGCTTCGCCCGAGCTCGCCAGCGGCCCGTTTGGCTTTTTGCCGTACCCGTTTTTCGTTTGCCTGTTGGGCGGCTTGGTGATTGGCCTATACGAAAAGATGACGGACATCAAGACCGATGACCTCAACCAGGTGATGGCAAAGGTTAAGCAAGACGGGCGCTACCCGTACGACAACCTGGGCAAGCTTTCGCTCGCGGCATTGCTGCCGCTGCTGTTTGGTGGAAGTATTGGACCGGAGGCCGGCCTGACCGGCGTCATCGCGGGTCTGTGCAGCTGGGTCGGCGATCGCATGCGTCGCTTTGGCGCCGAGTTTAGGGAGCTCACGCTGCTGGGCACCCAGGCTGCTCTGACGGCGCTCTTTACCGCGCCCGTGTTTGGCTTTGTGGCGCCGCTTGCCGGAAGTGCTGACGGCCAGGGTGCCGGCGATGGTGAGGATTCCGAATCCGGTGAGATCACCATCAGGCTGCCCAAGGCGCAAAAGACCGTGGTTTACGGCATCGCGATTGCTGGCGGCCTGGGCACCTACCTGCTGCTCGGCCAGCTCATGGGCGGCGGCATGGGTATGCCGAGGTTCGAGGCTGCCGTGGTGGGCAATCTGGAGCTTATCTGGCTCATCCCTCTGTCGCTGATCGGAACAATCTGCGGCTGGCTGTACTTTGTCTCTGAGCACGCGAGCGAAGCGCTTGCTCATGCAATAGGGGCGCGCCCTGTCGTCAAAGCCATGCTGGCCGGTCTGGCGCTCGCCATCTGCGGCACGGTCCTGCCCTACACCATGTTTGCCGGCGAGACCCAGGCCGACGTGCTCATGGAGACCTATCTGACCATCCCCGCCGGCGTGCTTATCGCGACCGGTCTTGTTAAGGCCATGCTGACGCCCGCCCTCATCAACCTTGGTTGGCGCGGCGGTCACTTCTTCCCGGTTATCTTCTCGGGTGTGAGCCTGGGCTATGGCCTTGCTATCCTCACCGGCGCCGATCCGGTCTTTTGCGTCGCCGTCTGCACGGCATCGACGATGGGCGCCGTCATGCGCCAGTCGGTCATGGTCGTGGGCCTGCTGCTCATGTGCTTCCCACTCAAGGGTATCGTCTGCATGATCATCGCCGCCGTTATCGCCGCCGGCATTCCGCTGCCCAAGCCGCTGCGCAAGTAGCGCGGTTTTTCACGAGTCAATTCCAGGGGTACGAGATGATCCTGTACTTTAGCGCGACAGGGAACAGCGAGCATGTGGCGCGTCGCATTGCAGCGGCGACAAGCGACAAAGTTATGTCGATTGAGCGCTTTGATGCCGAGATCCTTCACCTTGCTGTGATGGAAGGCCCCTGTCGGCTGGGGTTTGTCGCCCCGGTATACGCCTGGGGCTTGCCGACGCCAATGATCGAGTTTTTGAAGACTGTCGACCTATCGGTTGCTGCCGGCACAAAGGGCGGCGAGCGCCCCTATACGTTCTATGTCTCGACATATGGTTCGACGACCGGGCAATCGGCCAAGTTCGCCCGCGATCTGCTACACGAGCGTGGGCTCGAGTTAGATGCGGCGATGAGCGTCAAGATGCCCGATACCTGGACGCCTGTTTTCGACCTGTCTGACCCTCAAAAGGTTGAGGGTATCAATAGAGCTGCCGAGGCGCAGATTGATGCCGTGATCGAGGCGGTGCGGGCACGCCGCACGGGCAACATGATGCGCCATCGCGTGCCTCTGTTTGCATCGTGCGCGTATCACGCAATTGGGCTGCCGCGCATGCAACAGACGAGCAAGTTTGCCGTCGATGCCGATCGCTGCATCGGCTGCGGCCTGTGTGCCAAGCGCTGCCCCATGGCGGCGATTGAGATGCGCGACGGCCTTCCCGTCTGGACAAAGCCGGAGTGCGCAGCCTGCCTTCGTTGCCTGCATTGTTGTCCCAAATTTGCCATCTCGCACGGTAAGCGCACGGCATCCCACGGTCAGTACAGGCATCCCAAGCCAGGTGTGAGGATGTAGCGGCTGCTGGCCGCGCTACTTCCAAACTGCGAGCGCGGCGGTGCCCAGTACGATGAGGGCGAGACCGATGACGCTGTGTCGTGAGAGTTTTTCGTTGAATGTCAGGCGCGCAAATAGTACTGATACGACAATCGATAGTTTGTCGATCTGCACCACGACGCTCACCTGGCCTGTGGCGATGGCGTAGTAATAGAGCAGCCACGATGCTCCGGTCGCGATGCCCGATGTTGCGAGAAATGTGAGTTCGCGCCGGTCAGCGTGCGCGACCTGATCCAGTTTTCCCTTGGCTGCCACGATCGCCCATGCCATAACCAGTACCACGCAGGTGCGGATTGCCGTGGCCAGGTTTGACTCGACGCCTTCGATGCCAACCTTGGCAAGGATGGACGTGAGCGCCGCGAACACGGCAGCGCCGAGGGCGTAAGCGAGCCAGGTCCGGTCTTGCTGCTGCTCGGGTCCGGCAGACTGCTTCTTCTCGATCATTAAAAACGTGCCGAGGGTGATGACAGCGGTTCCCACGAGCTTAACCGCAAGGTTGCTCGTCTCGCCAAAAAGCACGATGGCGATCAGTGCGGCGAGTACGGTGCTCATCTTGTCGACCGGTACGACCTTATTGACGTCTCCGATGCCCAGCGCCTTAAAGTAACAGATCCACGAAGCGCCGGTAGCGAGTCCCGAGAGGACGAGAAAGAGCCAAGATCTGGGTTCGATGCTGCCGATGGTTCCAATGGATCCAGAAATGCCCGCCATTGCCCAGGCGAAAACGAGCACCACGCAGGTGCGAATGGCCGTCGCGACATCGGAGTCGGTCTGCTTGATGCCGCATTTGGCCAGGACAGATGTGACGCCGGCAAAGAAAGCCGACACAAATGCTGCTGCGACCCACGACACGGGTGAAATGCCTCCCCAAAGAACGACCGCGCCAGATTTACGGCGCTCGTCCGATGATACCGCCCCGCCATGAAGCTTTGGTATCGCTGTGGTGAGACAGGGGCCATAGTTCGAGAGGGCATTTGGTTAAGGCTCGAATCGAAGATATGCTGTCGGCTTCTCTTTGGTTGCCGAGATCTAAACGGCATGTCGTGAAGGGTGGTAGCGACGTTGTTGCTGCTTCTTCTTATCTAGTAAATGAGGTGGGGTGCCGCCCAAGCCCTTTAGCTGTCGATTACAGATCGCGTACTCGATAAACCTTGGTGCTGACGGTGCAGCTGATTACGCATAGCGCGAGGGCCAGTACGGCAATTCCTGCGCACAGACAGCCAAGGACGGCGGGATCGGGATTCGCTCCGGCAATCGACATGAGCCAGTTGCTGATGGGGTTGGAGGAACTCAACGTTGCCATGGTAAGGCACCCGAGCATGGCAAACAGGCCGACGGATAGGCGCAGCGCCTCCATGTGTCCAAATCGAAAGAACAGCGGCTGCGCCAAAAACACCATCATGAGGGAAATGAGCATCGAGGCTGCCGAGGCGATTGCGATTTCAAAGACCGTCTGTCCCGTCGAAGGAATGCCCGCGCTGTTGAAGAGCGGGATGGCGACGATACTCAAAAGCGTAGCTGCACATGCCATGACGGCGGAGAAGACAATAACGCTCAGGTAGCGTGCACAAATAATGTCTTTGCGCGAGAAGGGCAGCGTTGCCCGATAACGCTCCCAGCTATTCTGATTGTCGAAGCCGGCCAGCGAGCTCATGACCATGATGGGCGACATGGCACTGACCGCACAGGCGCCGGCACTTGTGCCAGAGTCGCCGACCGACGTGTTGACGAGGGACAGCACGACGAATAAAAACAGGCCGACGCCCGCGATGCTCGGGATGAGCGTGCGAACGATGGCGAGCTCGGACATAAAGGCGCGTTTCATTTCGAAGCCCCTTTCAGCATGAGGCGCAGATAGTCATCAATGGTTGCCCGATCGCAGGGAATCTCGGGAAAGGCTTCGAGCGTTTCGCGACGGTTGGGCACGAGCACGTCCACGCTATAGGCGTGGTGGACGGCACGGGCGCCTTCGACGCAAGCCATAAGCTCGGCGGCCTGTGCTTGGGTACAGTGGGCGATGCCGGCGCGGTCAGTAATGTCCTCGCGCGGCAGGTCAAAAATAATCGAGCCGTTATCGATGCAGATGACGCGGTCGGCGGCGCGATCGAGGTCGGACGTAATATGGCTCGAGAGCAGCACGCTGTGCAGGCCGTCGGAAACAAAGGCGAGCAGCTCATCGAGCAGCTCCTCGCGTGCCATGGGATCGAGGCCCGCGGTGGCTTCGTCCAAAACGAGCAGCTTGGCCTGGTGGCTGAGCGCGCAGGCAAGCTGCAGCTTCATGCCCATGCCGCGGGAGAGGTCCTTGACCTTTGCCTTGGGATCCAAGCCAAATCGGTCGATGAGGCTGGCGAAGGTGTCGTGGCTCCAGGTGGGGTACGCCGGGCCTACGAGTGCCTCGATCTGGCCCGCCTTGAGCGTTGAAGGGAAGGGGCATGTGTCCAGGACGAGACCGACGCGGGAGCGCAGGCAGCGCTGTGTCTCATCGGGCGCGTCGGCGCCACAGCGCTGCCCAAACAGGTGCACCTCGCCGGCATCGAGCTTGATAAGCCCGAGCGCGGCGCGAATCGTCGTTGTTTTGCCGGCACCATTGGCACCAACAAAGCCGACGATCTGGCCGGGCTCCACGGCAAGCGTGACGTCGCGCAGCGAAAAGCGGTCGCTTACAGTGCGTGAGATGCCTTTGAGTTCTAGCAAGTTTTGCATGGTATAGCCTTTCTTGCAGATGGCTACTGCATGGTTTCGGGGGCCACCAGGTCGAGCATCTCGTGCAGTTTGTCGCGCGTGACGCCCAGGGTTTCGGCTTGGCTCGCCGCTTTCGCAAGTAGCTCTTCGATATGGCAGAGCTGGTTTTCGCGCAAAAGCTCCTGGTTGCCCTCGGCGACAAAACAGCCCTTGCCCTGCACGGTGCAGATAAACCCGAGCTGCTCCAGGTCGGCGTAGGCGCGCTTGGTGGTGATGACGCTCACGCCAAGATCGCTCGCGAGTGCACGGATGCTGGGGAGTTTGGCGCCCGCAGCGAGCGTGCCCGATAAAATCTGAGCTTTGACCTGCGAGGTTATCTGCTCGTAGATGGGCTTATCGCTCGAATTGGATAGGATGATGTCCACAGCGGCTCCTTAGCTGATGGGCTACACGTGTATATAACCGGTAAGCACAGTATATATACACTATGCACAGTTATGCAAGAGGCAAATGCTGATTGGGCCGGCTACCCAGGCCCCAACTGATGAATTTGTCCTGATAGGCGCTCTAGAGCGAGGTTTCGCGGCTACAATAATGCGGTTACAACGACGTAATGCACTCAATGCAAGAAAGGATCCGCATGGCAAGCCTGTCGGATGAAATCTCGTCGCGCCGCACATTCGCGATCATCAGCCACCCGGACGCCGGTAAGACCACGCTTACCGAGAAGCTGCTGCTCTATACCGGCAGCATCCAGACTGCCGGCTCGGTCAAGGGCAAGAGCTCGGCCAAGCATGCCGTCTCGGACTGGATGGACATCGAGAAGGAGCGCGGCATCTCCGTCACCTCCTCGGTGCTGCAGTTCACCTACAACGGCGCCTGCGTCAACATCCTCGATACCCCCGGTCACCAGGACTTCTCGGAGGATACCTACCGTACCCTTATGGCCGCCGACGCCGCTGTCATGGTCATCGACGGCGCCAAGGGCGTCGAGGCCCAGACCAAAAAGCTCTTTAAGGTCTGCACGCTGCGCCACATTCCCATCTTTACCTTTGTGAACAAGCTCGACCACGAGGCTCGCGACCCGTTTGAGCTCATGGAAGAGATCGAGAACGTCCTGGGCATCAATACGTATCCCATGAACTGGCCGATCGGCAGCGGCCGCAACTTCCGCGGCGTGTTCGATCGTCAGACGCGCCGCGTTATCGCCTTTGAGGGCGACGGCCACGCCAATGCTACCAAGAAGGTCGCCGAGGTCGAGGCCGAGTTGGGCGATCCTTCCATGGATGAGCTCATCGGCGAGGAAAACCATAAGAACTTGATGGACGACATCGAGCTGCTCGATGGCGCCGGTGATGAGCTCGACTTGGATGCCGTGGCCTGCGGCAAGCTGAGCCCGGCGTTTTTTGGCTCGGCGCTCACCAACTTTGGCGTGGAGCCCTTCCTCAAGGAGTTCCTGCGTCTGGCCCCGACGCCGCGTGCCTATACCGATACGCTCACCAGCGAGCCGGTCGATCCCTGCCGCGACGACTTTAGCGGCTTTGTGTTTAAGATCCAGGCCAATATGGACAAGAACCACCGAGACCGCATCGCCTTTGTGCGCATTTGCTCGGGCAAGTTCGAGCGCGGCATGGATGCCTTCCACGTGCAGGGCAACCGCAAACTCAAGCTTGCCACGGGCACGTCGATGATGGCCGATGACCGCGCGATTGTTGACGAGGCGTACGCGGGCGATATCGTGGGCCTGTTCGACCCGGGTATCTTTAGCATCGGTGACACCGTGTGCTCTGGCAAGCGCCACGTGCAGTATCCGCAGATTCCGACGTTTGCCCCCGAGATGTTCGCTCGCATTACGCAGGTTGACACGCTCAAGCGCAAGCAGTTCGTCAAGGGCATGGAGGAGCTTGCCCAGGAGGGCGCCATCCAGATCTTCCGCGAGCTGGGTGCCGGCATGGAGAGCGTCATCGTGGGCGTGGTCGGCGTGCTGCAGTTTGAGGTGCTCGAGCGCCGCCTCAAGGCCGAGTACCGTGTTGAGGTTCGTCGCCAGCCGCTGCCCTATACGGACATTCGTTGGATCCAGAATGACCCCGATACCATCGATATCCCGGCTCTTTCGCTCACGCGCGACACGCTGCGCGTCGAGGACATGCGCGGCGGTAAGCTGCTGCTGTTCACGAGCCCGTGGAACGTGGATTGGGCAACTGACCACAACCCCGACCTTATCCTGTCGGAGTTTGGCAACGTGGCCTTTTAACGCATCGGCGCGGTGGCCCTGCGGGGCTGCCGCGCCGTTTGCTTGCCTTATGCCGTGTGAGCGGCTATTATACCCACCGTCGTCTCAAGACCGGGGCGTCCGAGCAGTTCGGGTCCGATATCCTGCTCGTTAAACCTAAAACCAAAGGAGTACATAATGATCAAGAAGGTCATGGAGGACTACAAGGTCCTGTTGCGGAGCATTCCCGCGGCAACGGTTTCGCTGTTTTTCGTGAGCGTCATCATGATGAACCTGCTGGCCAACAAAGAGCTCATCAGCCTGCCGTATCTGGCGCTCGACTGTGGCTTTGTGGTGAGCTGGGTTTCGTTTTTGTGCCAGGACATGATCTGCAAGCGCTTTGGCGCCAAGGCATCCATCAAAATCTCTATCCTCGCGCTGCTGGTCAACCTGGCCGTGAGTCTGTGCTTTTGGGCATGCTCGCTCACGCCCGGCATGTGGGGCGCCTACTACGACACGGGCATGATCGAGGTCAACACTGCCCTTAACGCCACCATCGGCGGCACCTGGTACGTGGTGCTGGGCTCTTCGCTGGCAATGCTCGTTTCTGCCGTGGTTAACTCCACGCTCAACCAGTCGCTCGGCCGCATGCTCAAAAAGAATAATTTTGCGAGCTTTGCCTTTCGCTCCTATGTGTCCACGGGCATTGGCCAGTTTATCGACAACTTGGTCTTTGCCATTGTGGTGAGCCACACGTTCTTTGGTTGGACCTGGGTGCAGGTCCTTATGTGCTCGCTGACCGGTGCTGTTGCCGAGCTGCTGTGCGAGGTCTTCTTGAGCCCCGTGGGCTACAAGGTCGTGCGCGGCTGGGAGCGCGAGAATGTGGGCTCCGAGTACCTCGAGCGTCACGCAACCGCCTAAGGAGCAAGTATGCGGGTTTTGATCACGGGCGCTTCGGGCGGTATCGGAGCCGCGTGCGTGCAGCGCTTTTTGGATGAGGGCCACGAGGTCGTGGGCTTTGATCTGCTGTCGCCGGCGATCGAACACGAGCGCTACCGCCATCTGATCGTTGATGTCCGCGAGCCGGACTCGTTTCCAAGCGACCTTGAGCCCCAGGTGATCGTGAACGTTGCCGGTACGCAGGATTCGGCCGACGACATCGCCGCCAACCTGTATGGCACCATCAACGTGACCGAGCGCTACGCCTTTGCGGGGGAGGGGCTTGCTGCCAAGCCGGCATCGGCTATCAAATCCGTGGTCAATGTGGGGTCGGCGAGCGGGCATACGGGATCGGAGTTTCCCGACTATGCCGCCAGCAAGGGCGGCGTTATCGCCTACACCAAGAACCTTGCAAACCGTCTGGCGCCGCAGGCTATCGCCAACAGTGTGGACCCGGGTGGCGTTATCACGCCGCTCAACCGTTGCGTGATGGAAGACGAACACCTGTGGAACCAGATTATGGAGCTCACGCCGCTTAAACGCTGGGCTACCGCCCAAGAGATCGCCGAGTGGATCTACTTTGTGGGCGTGACCAACCGGTTTATGACCGGACAGAGTCTGTTGATCGATGGCGGCGAGGCCGGCCGCACACAATTTATTTGGCCCGAATAGGAAACGCGCCCGATGGAAAGCCGTCGGGCGCGTTTTTGATGTATCGATTTTTAGCCGAGGCAAGTCCAGTCGACGGGGGTCGAGCCGTGCTGTTCGAGTAGCCGATTGGCAGCGGAGAAGGGGCGCGACCCCATAAAAGCGGGGAGTTCTGCTGTGGCACGGTTGGCCGAAAGCGGCGAGGGGTGCGTGGAGGCCAGGCAGAACTTGTCGGTTGCCTTGCCCGCACCAGTTGCGTCGAGCTTACCTTCGACCATCTGCTGGGCAAAGCGGCCCCATGCCAAAAAGACTACCGGCTGGGGCAGCTGGCAGCAGCGTTCGATAACGTAGTCGGTGAGCGTGCTCCAGCCCAGTTTGGCGTGCGAGTTGGCGGCATGCTCGCGCACGGTGAGCGTAGTGTTAAGGAGTAGGACGCCCCGTTGTGCCCATGGGGTTAGGTCTCCCGTGGCGGGAATGGGACAACCCAGATCGGCTTTGAGTTCCTTGTAAATGTTGCGCAGGCTCGGCGGCAACTTGGTTTGCGTCGCGGGGACCGAGAACGACAGCCCCATTGCCTGGTTGGGTCCGTGATAGGGGTCTTGACCCAAGATGACAACCTTGACCTGGTCGGCCGGCGTGTAGGCGAGGGCATTGAGGATGTCGTCTTGTGCCGGGTAGATAGTCTGCTCGGCACGCAAAAGGGCGATGCGCTCGAGCAGCTGGTTCGTAGTGTCACGTACCGGCTGCGGTGCATCGCCCAACCAAGTTGCTATGTTGCGGTCGCGGGTCGCGGCGTCCATGGGGCTCCTTTACGTCAGATGCTCTGTTTGCATCTATTGTAAAGGCGCACCGGTTGCCTTTATGCCACGGCTGTATGAAGAGCGGGGTCTACGAGACGTGCTCGGGCGCTCCTGCCATGCGAGCCTGTCCATGTGCGCGGAGGCGCGGAAGCTCGACGGTTGCCACCATGACGCCGCTGAGGATGAGTGCGGCGCCAAAGAAGGCGATGGGGCTCAGAACCTCGCCGACCAGGAAGAACGAGAAGACGGCGGAGCAGACCGGCTCGAGCGAGAAGGTGAAGCCGGTGGTCTCGGCGGGCACGTGGGGCTGCACGAGCGTTTGGGTGATAAAGCCATAAGCAGAGCAGATGAGTGCGAGTGCGACGACGACCACGACCTCGCTGGGCGTGCTGGGAAGTGCGAAACCGCCAAAGACGCATGCGGCAATGCCCGAGAACAGGCCGCCAAAGCCCAGCTGCCAAACGCCCAGGGACAGCGGATCGACTTCTTCGACAAACCGCTTGGCGACAATGATGTGGCCGGCGTAGACAAAGGCGGAGAGCAGCATGATGAGCGCGCCCGGGTTCAGGCTGGTGAAGTCGGCGCCCGAGAGCAGCAACATACCGCAGGTGACGATGGCGGTGCCGACGAGCACTTTGCGCTCGGGGGCGCGGCGCAGCAGGGCGGCGTTGGCAAACGGCACGATCACGACCGTCAGGCTCTGCAAAAAGCCGGCAGTGGAGGCGGAGGTGAGGCTGGAGCCCAGGCACATGCAGGTGAGCTCGGTTGCCATGATGGCACCGATGATGGCGGCACGGACCATAAGGTCGCGGTTGATGCGAAACGCGTGCTTGTGGAAGAGCAAAAGGCAGGCTACAAAGGCGATGATGCAGCGTAGCGCGACGATGCTCGTGGCGTTCATGCTGTCCATGCCGATCTTCATGAGGGGATACGAAAAGCCCCATGCGACGGGAATGGAAAATGAGAGCGCGATTGCTTTTTTGCGATCCATGGGACTCCTTTTGTTACAGAACGGTTTCGTAAAAAGGATTCTGCTCCCAGATGTGGATGTAGTAAAGCGAATGTATCTTCAGTATGATTAAGAAATACTAATGTAGGCAGAAAAAGCCCTGGCAAACGTTTTACGGCTGCATTGATGTGGAGGCACGATGGCATCGCGGTATCAGATTGTTTGTATGGTGGTCGACTGCGGCAGCCTTAAAGGCGCGGCGGACGAGCTGGGCTATACGCAAAGTGCGGTGAGCCAGGCCGTCAAGGCGCTCGAGCGCGAGCTGGGTACCACGCTTATCGAGCGCGGAAAGCAGGGCGTTTCGCTTACGCGCGACGGTAAACAATATCTGCCGTACCTGCGCCAGATCGTGACTGCCGAGGCCGAGCTCGAGGGCAAGCGCCAGGAGCTGCTGGGGCTTTCGTCGACCGATATTCGCATTGCGACGTTTACCAACGTGAGTCGTACCGTGTTGCCACGCGTGATCCGCGACTTTGGTGCGCTGCACCCGGGCGTACGCTTTACCCTCAAGCAGGGCGATTACACGCGCAACGCCCAATGGGTGCACGATGGCGTGGTTGATTTTTGTTTTACGGCACGTGGGTTTACCGCGGGGCTCGAGAAGCGCGTGGTCTATCATGACGAGTTGGTGGCGCTGTTGCCTGTCGCGCATCCGCTGGCGGCAAAGGAAAAGGTGACGCTCGCCGACCTGGCGTCCGAGCCGTTTGTGTTGCTGGATGAGGGCGAACAGAGCCTGGTGCTCGATGCATTCGCGGCGCATGGCCTGTCGCCGCACGTGACGAGCGAGGTCACCGACGACTACACCATCATGGCGATGGTGGAGGAGGGCCTAGGCGTGAGTATGCTCTACCGTCGTACTGTGGAGGGCATGCGTGCCGATATTCGCGTACGTCCCATCGTGCACGCCCCCTCGCGCGACGTAGTGGCGGCCTGGCGCAGCTGGGACACCATGCCCATCGCCACGAGGCGCTTTATCGACTATATGAGCTCGCATATTGTCAATTAATGACTGGCGCGGCGTTGAGTGCGGTGTTTAGCGGGCTGTCGCTTTGGCTTGGGTGACACGATAGGTGCGTGCCGGGTGGCAGAGTAGCACCGCCACGACCATAAAGAACGCCGTGGTGCCCAGGCTGATGGGGTAGACCATCATGATGTTCGCAAAGGTGCGGAAGTGCGGGAACACGCAGAACACCCAATAGAAGCGGATGCCGCAGACGCAGATCATGGTGATGAGGGCGGGCGTGAGCGAGATACCAAAGCCGCGCAGGTAGCCTGACATGTTTTCGTAGAACATACTAAAGGCGTACGCCGGGAAGATCGAACACACGCGGATATAGCCGATCGAGACGATGTTGGGATCGCTGTTGAACAGCGACAAGATCTCGCGCCCCAGGCCGACAATAACGATGATCGTGGTGAGCGCGACGATACCGCCTTCGACCAGGCAGACCTTGAGCGTTTTGGTGCAGCGGTCGATCTGGCGGGCACCGTGGTTTTGTCCCACAAAGGTGGTGCACGCCTGGCTAAAGCTGTTGAGCAGGTTGTAGCATACGTACTCCAAGCTCATAGCGGCGCTCGATGCCGCCATGACCTCGGTGCCCAGGCTGTTGATGGCGGACTGGATGATGATGTTGGCTACGGCAAAGACGGCGCTTTGGATGCCGGCTGGCAGGCCGATCTTGACGATGCGCTTGAGGGCGAACGGGTCGATAGCCAGGTCGCGTGGGGTGACGCGGACGACGGAGCCGGTCTTGAGCAGGCGGATAAAGAGTGTGGCGGCGCTGACGGTGTAGGCGATGGCGGTGGCGATGGCGACGCCCGCGACACCCCAGTGGAGTACGGGGACAAAGATGAGGTCCAGGCCAATGTTGAGGACGGTGGACACGGCAAGCGCCTGCAGCGGCATGCGGGTGATGCCGACGGAGCGGAAGATCGCAGCCTCAAAGTTGTAGAGCAAGATCGAGGGCATGCTCAGCAAAAAGACGCGCAGGTAGAGCGAAGCGAGCGGCATGGTTTCGGCGGGAACGTTGAGGGCGGCGAGCATGGGCTCGGCAAAGATCTCGCCCAGCGCGATGACGATAAAGCCCACGAGCGCCATTAAAATCGAGGTATGGACGGCGCGTTTGACCATGTTCTGATCGTCGCGGCCGATAGCGTTGGCGATGACCACGTTGGAGCCAAGCGACATGCCAATAAACAGGTTGAGCATAAGGCTGGTAAGCGGAACATTGGAGCCGACCGCCGCCATGGCGAGGGTTCCCTGGTCGCCCGAGAAGTTGCCGATAATGACCGTGGCGATGAGGTTCGACAGCTGCTCCAAGATGCTCGTGGCGGCCACGGGGAAGGCGAACAGGGGAATATTGCGCCACAGCGAGCCGGTGGTCATATCGATGTGCTTAGATGCGGTATCAGCCATACGCTCTCAATCTCTAACATGCTATATCGTGCTTATTTGCGCAGACGATGATACTCCTAATCGACTAGTCATTGGGGACGTTCTTAAACGACTAGTCATTTAAGAACGTCCCCAATGACTAGGTGGGGAAGGCGTGCGACAATGGTGGGCGTTGTGTTGTTCGCGCTAAGGAGTTGCCATGTTGTTGTGTCCCGTTTGCCATGAGCCACTGGCGGATAACGAGCGCGGTGCTGCATGCGCGGGCGGACACCGGTTTGACCGTGCGCGCGAGGGCTATCTGTACCTACTGCGCTCGTCCAAGAGCGGCGACTCTATGGGCGATCCCAAGTCACAGGCGCGCAGCCGTCGTGACTTTTTGAACCGCGGTTACTATGCGCCGTTGTGCGATGCGATGGTCGAACTGGTGCGCAAACAGGCGTCTGGGCGCGCCGCGTCTACGAATGGCTCCATGACGCTGCTCGATATTTGCTGCGGCGAGGGCTACTACACCAGTGCCATGGGCGCGGTGCCGGGCGTGGACGCTTACGGGTTCGATTTGGGCAAAGAGATGGTGCGCCTTGCCGCCAAGCGCGGCGATGCGACCTACTTCGTGGCCAACATGAAGGACATCCCCGTGGCTGATGGCGCCTTCGATATGGTGACCGAGCTCTTCGCTCCCTTTAACGAGCGCGAGTTTGCCCGCGTGCTGGCGCCCGAGGGCTCGCTCTACACCGTCGTGCCAGGTGCCCGTCATCTGTTTGGGCTTAAGGAAGTGCTCTACGATACACCGTACCTTAACGACGAGAAGCTGCCGCAGACCACCGAACTCGAGTTGGTCGGAACGCGGCGGCTGTCTGCGAACATTACGCTCCAAACCCAGGCCGACATCGAGGCGGTGTTCCAGATGACGCCGTACTACTACCGCACGCGCCCTGCCGATAAAGAGCGCCTGGCAAACTTGGACACCCTTCAAACCGACATCGACTTCATCATCGCCGAGTACCGCCACAGCTAACAACCTGCCAAAAAGGGACAGGTTTGTTTTGGTAGGTTTTATCTGGGCAAACGTAAAGGGCCGACCGCGGAGATGCGCGATCGGCCCTTTTTAGTTGCTTGGCTGCAGAGCTTATGAGAAGCGAGCGCTTACAGGCGGTCCTTGTTCTCGGCCTTAACGGCGTGCGCCTGCTGAACAAAGAACAGGTCGTACACCACGATGACAAAGGCGACGATATTGACGGAGCTGCCGCCGAGCGCGGGAAGCGTGAGCGCGGCCTGGAGGAGCGTGGCTGCCGCGGCGACGATGCCGAGCTTAAACGCGCCATCCACCTGCGAAGGCTTGTTGGCGCCCTTGATACCCGCAACACCTGCGGCAAGGTCGACAAGGCCCTTGGCGACCAGCACGACCGCGGCGAGCATGGCGTTCGACCCGTACGTGGAATCGAGGTTGCCGGTCGCGATGCCGGCGATTCCAATGACGAGACTGGCGATGCCCAGAACAAAATAAATCAGGGCAAGGATTTTGAGTGTCTTGCGAGCGGCGCTCATAGCTGGTCCTTTCGATGCGGGCGCGGAGAATCTGTCGCACCCAGGTTGCGGCACATATCGTGAAGCACATTGTAGTTCAACGGGGCGATGCATGCGTTTGAAAGCGTTTCTTGCCTGTACGGTCCAACCTTTCAAAAAGGAAAGCTGGACGTAAGCCAAATCGATGGCAGCTCATGTGCGGCGCTGCGATGATGAGGCCGTAACAAGGAGCTGGTCTCAAGGAGGAGTCATGATGTACGGAGCAGGGCAAGTGCGTGAGCCGCGGTCGTTGGGAAGGCGCATGGGTGATTCTGTGATCGCTGCCGTGTGCACGGGATTGATGGCGGTGCTTTGCATTGGGATGCTGTGGGCCATGTCGCATGTGGGACAATAGCGGACGGTTGGGTGCTGGCATAAACGGTGCCCCGCGTATTCGTTTGTTTATTAAGGAGTGTCCATGGGCGTCGTCGATCCCTTTTCTGTTGCTCGGGCCGCGGGGCTTGAGCTGACCGGGAAGCCCGAGGGCCTCACGCTCACCGACGGTACGATGGAGCTGCGTGCCGGTTTTACCCGCATGCTGCCACGACTCAAGCAGGGCCGTCTGCAGCAAGAGCTGTTGGTAAAGGCTGCGCGCACAAAGGGCATCGAGCGCCCATGGGCGATTGATGCCACGGCGGGCTTTGGCGAGGATTCGCTACTGCTGGCTGCCGCGGGCTTTACCGTCGATCTGTATGAGCAGGATTGCGTGATCGCGGCGCTCCTCAAGGATGCCTTGGATCGCGCGGCAGATGATCCGGCGCTTGCTGCTGCCGTGGCCCGCATGCGCTTACATGCGGGCGAGGACAGCATTGCCGGTCTTCGCCATACAGCTGAGTTGATCGGGCAGGGCGAGCTTGCGGCTCCCGACGTGGTGTATCTGGACCCCATGTTTCCCGAGCGCACCAAGAGCGCGGCGGTTAAAAAGAAGTTCCAACTCTTGCATCATCTGGAACAGCCGTGCGCCGATGAGGAGACGCTGGTCGAAGCCGCGCTTGCGGTGCACCCGCGCAAGGTCGTTATCAAGCGGCCGGTGAAGGGCCCGCTGCTTGCCGGCGTTAAGCCGAGCTATCAACTTGCGGGCAAGGCCGTTCGTTACGATGTTTTGGTGCCGCCGCGCCCGTAGCTTGCGTGCGATTACCGGGGCATCGCTAGTGCCGTGCCGATGCGGTCCCTATTTCCAAGGGTGCGACGTCAGGTGCCAGCCGCCGCAGTATTCACATTTGTAGCAGGCCAAACCACGCCGCCCGCGGTTTTCGCAGTCGGCCATAACTGCCTCGGCCTCGGCGCGTGTGTCGTAACGGTTTTTGCGTTCGCACGACTTGTAACGCCAGGCTTCATCGCGCTCGGCGTCTAGGGCGTCGCGGCGCTCGTCCTCGCGCGCAAACAGGTCGCTCATATCGCCGCCGGTAGCAGCGCCCAAAAACTCGCATTTTGCCTTTGACCAGGCGGCCCGCTTTTTGCTTCCCATCTGCTTCGCGCCCCTCTCCAAACGCTGGTATCATTGCCCAATCAAAGTGATACCAATAAACGTGAGGTCGCCGCGTGATGATCAGAAAAACCCTCGATACCGACATTCCCGCCGTCATTGCTATCTATGACGCGGCCCGCGCCTTTATGCGCGCGCATGGCAACGCCACGCAGTGGCCCGAGGGCACGCCTTCTGCCGAGCAGCTGGCTGCCGATATCGCCGCCGGTGGCAGCTATGTGTGCGAAGTCGACGGCCACGTGGTGGCGACGTTTGCCTTTTTGCCGGGCCCAGACGAGTGCTATGACGTAATTGAGGATGGCCAATGGCGTAGCGACACTCCGTACGCCGTGCTGCACCGTGTGGCGTCCGATGGCACCGTGCACGGTGTCGCGGCTGCGATGTTTGCCTTTGCCAAGGAGCGTGCCGATCACCTGCGCATCGACACGCATCAGGACAACCTGCCCATGCAGGGAGCCATCGCTAAGGCCGGGTTTAAGCGCGCCGGTATCGTATATGTGTCGGACGGTACGCCGCGCGTCGCGTTTGATTGGCTGCGCGAGGCATAAAGGCCGAGTCACATACCAGCGTTTCACCGAAATGAAAATGGCCCCGAGTGGGGCCATTTTTGGTAAAACGCGTTGTTGTGGGGCTCGCGTTGTTATCGCCCCAGATGAGCCCGGGCAGACAAAAAGAGGAGGTGCCGGCTTTCGCAAGGCGCGAACCTACGAAAATCGCCGCGCGGCAACGCGGGGCGATGAGCTCGGTCGGGGGATAGGGCCCGCTTCGCCCGCCGGCCCGTAAATTGTATCATCCAGTGTGGAACGAGGACGCCCGTTGCCGCGTGCGATGGGCTTGCAATAAGAGGAGAGCCATGTCGAAGCAAGCGGTCGTTGGAATCTTGGCGCATGTCGATGCCGGCAAGACCACGCTGGCCGAGGCCATGCTGTTCAACGCGGGTCGCATTCGCAAGCGCGGCCGCGTGGACGATGGTGATTCGCATCTGGACACTGACGCGATCGAGCGCGAGCGCGGCATCACGATTTTCTCGTCGCAGGCCGTACTCGACCATGGCGATACCCACGTCATGCTCGTGGATGCACCGGGGCATGTCGATTTTTCGGCCGAGGCGGAGCGCACATTGCGCGCGCTGGACTACGCGATTTTAGTTGTGGGCGCCAACGACGGCGTGCAGGGGCACACCGAAACCCTGTGGCGCCTGCTTGCACGCTATGACATCCCGACGTTCATCTATATCAACAAAATCGATTTGGAGAATCCCGGCCGCGATGTTTTGCTGGCACAACTTGGGCAACGTCTTTCCGAGGGCTGCCTGGATGCCAACGAACTGCTGACGGGTGGTGGCGTTCAGGAAGACGCTGCCGCGTTAGACGAAGAAGCGCTCGAGGAGTTTCTTGAGGCGGGTGAGCTTTCTGTCGCAACGCTGTCGCGCATGGTTGCCGAGCGCAAGCTCTTTCCCTGTTTTGCCGGCTCGGCGCTCAGGGATCAAGGCGTGGACGAGCTGCTGGATGGCATATGTGCGCTGATGCGTGAACAGACATGGCTCCCGGAGTTTGCCGCGCGCGTCTATCGTGTCAGCCAAGGTGTTCGCGGCGAGCGCTTGGCATGGGTTAAAGTGACCGGCGGCACGCTGCACGCAAAACAGATGATTGGTGGACGTTCCGGTGCCGAGGCATGGGAGCAGAAGGTCGATCAGGTACGCATCTATAACGGCGAAAAGTATGAGCTTGCCCAAGAAGTTGCTGCTGGCGGTATTTGTGCCGTGACGGGTCTTGCGCACGTTCGCCCAGGGGACGCCCTGGGCGCGGAACCTGCGAGCGATGCGCCCGTCATTGCGCCGGTCCTCACCTATACGGTGCTTCCGGGCGAACACGATGTCCACGCGGTGTTCAAAGCGCTGACTGAGTTGGCGGACGAAGATCCCATGCTCGGCGTAAGCTGGAACACGCATCTTGAGCAGATTCATTTGCAGTTGATGGGCGCCGTGCAGCTCGAGGTCGTGCAGCGGGTGTTGGCCGATCGCTTTGGCCTTTCGGTTTCGTTTGAGTCTGGCGGCATCCTCTATAAGGAGACTATTTCGCAGCCGGTCGAGGGCGTGGGTCACTTTGAGCCACTGCGCCACTATGCCGAGGTGCATCTGAGCCTGGAGCCGTTGCCAGCGGGTTCGGGCGTGCAGTTTGGCACCGTGGCCTCGACCGACGAGCTCGATCTTAACTGGCAGCGTTTGGCACTCACCAACGCCATGGAGCGCGATCACCTGGGCGCGCTGACCGGCTCTCCCATCACCGATATTCGCATTACGCTCACGGGCGGTCGTGCGCATGCCAAACATACCGAGGGCGGCGATTTTCGCCAGGCCACGTACCGCGCGATTCGCCAGGGTTTGATGCAGGCGCGCGAGGTCGGCGCGGCGGTGCTGTTGGAGCCGTGGTATCGCTTTGAGCTCGAGGTGCCGGGGGAGTGCGTGGGCCGGGCGCTCTCGGATGCCACGCGCATGGGCGCTGAGTACGAGCCGCCGGCGATGGCGGGTGATCGGGCGAAGCTTGTGGGTCGCGTGCCGGCATCTGAGGTGCAGGATTACGCGCTGGAGGTGGCTGCCTACACGAGTGGTCGTGGGCATCTGTATCTAGAGTTCGCCGGCTATGCGGCTTGCCATGATGCCGAGCGCGTCATCGAGGCGGCTGCCTATGAGCCCGAGGCCGATCTGCCCAACACGCCCGATTCGGTCTTTTGCTCTCACGGCGCCGGTTATACGATCAAATGGTACGACGTCCCCGCCGCAGCGCACGTAAAGGTCGATCCCACCACCTTCCGCTCCTGGCGAGCAGCAGACGCCGAGTTTTTCGGCCATAGGTGATAGAGGGTCAGACTCTTTGCCGCATTTAATTGGTATAACTCGGTATAAGTTGGTATAACTATTACCAGGGTTTACCGATCCGAGGAGGCCGACATGAATCCAAATCCCTTTAAGCCAACGGCAGGCAAGCGGCCTCCGATGCTCATCGGTCGAGAGTCGGTCATCGAAGATTTTGAGGAAGGACTCGACAACGGCGCCGGAGCGCCGGGCAGGCTCATGCTCATTACGGGAAACCGCGGCTGCGGCAAGACGGTTCTCCTGCGGGAGCTGCAACGTCTAGCCAGCGAGCGTGGATGGGCGGTTGTCTCCGATTCCGCTTCGCTTGGCTTGTGCGACCGCCTGGCCGACGCGCTTCGCTCGAATAAACCCGTTGTGACGTCAATGGAATTCGGGCCGTCGTTTGGCCGGATGTCGGTCGAGGCGGCGCGAGCAAAGGGCGAGACGTTACGAGGGCTGGTCAACGAGCGCCTCAAGAAGCTCGGTCCAGGCAAGGGCATGCTGTTTGCGATTGACGAGGCGCAGCCTGCGTCTATCGAGGAGCTGGCGGCTCTTGCCGTTCTCTATCAGCAAGTGCTCGGAGATCAGGATGCTACGGGATTGCCCGATAGCGACCAGCGCGGTCTTGCGCTGGTGTTCGCTGGATTGCCCAGTATGGTTGATGACTTGCTCGAAGAGCCGAGCGTGACGTTTTTGCGGCGTGCCCAGCAGCGTACGCTGGGGTCGATATCTTTGCCCAGGGTGCGGGATTCATATATCCAGACAGTCGAGAGTACCGGTCTCTGCGTCGATGCGGAGACGGCGGACCTTGCGGCGCACAAGAGCATGGGGCATCCCTATATGGTTCAACTGGTGGGCTATTACATGTGGCGGTCTGCCGTCCGGCGTGGCTCTCAGATCATTGAAAGGTGCGATGTCGAGGATGGCCATGCGGATGCCGTCTCCGAGTTCTACGAAGCGGTCGACGCGCCCCTGTATTATGGATTGCGCAGCCCGCAACGCCTCTTTATCGAGGCCATGGCGGTTGACGAGGGTAAACCGACGCGTATGGCGGATATCATTGAGCGCTGCGACCGTACTCAGAGTTGGGCGAGCAAATATCGCGCAAGTCTGATTCGCGAGCGCGTCATCGAGGCTGCCGGATACGGCCTCGTCCGGTTTACCGTGCCCATGCTGGGCGAGTATATCTGCGACCGCATTTTATGGCATGAGTAGGGTGATAAAGGTGACGGAACAGAAGACGAGCCCGCAGGCTATCGAGGTGCGCGGCGCGCGTGTCCATAACCTTAAGGACATCGATATCGATATTCCACTGGGAAGGCTTGTGGGCATTGCCGGCGTGTCGGGTTCGGGCAAGAGTTCGCTGGCACTGGGGGTTCTTTATGCCGAGGGCTCGCGTCGCTACTTGGAAGCACTTAGCACCTATACTCGACGTCGCCTGACGCAGGCCGAACACGCCCAGGTGGACGAGGTGCTGCACGTGCCGGCGGCGCTCGCATTGCACCAGCGCCCCAGCGTGCCGGGCGTGCGTTCCACCTTTGGCACCATGACCGAGCTCAACAATAGCCTGCGTCTACTCTTTAGCCGCTGCGCCCATCACGTGTGCCCGCATTGCGGGGCGCGTGTGGAGCCGAGCCTTAACGTGGCTGCGGGCCTGTCGCTCACGTGCCCCGCATGCGGCCGCGAGTTCTACGCGCCGGGTGCCGAGGACCTTGCCTTTAACAGCGGCGGCGCGTGCTCTACCTGCGGCGGCACTGGTGTCATGCGCGAGGTGGACGAGGCGAGTCTGGTGCCCGACGAGTCAAAGACCATCAACGAAGGCGCGGTGCTTCCCTGGGGTACGCTCATGTGGGATCTGATGAAGCAGGTGGCAGGTGAGATGGGCGTGCGCACCGACGTGCCGTTTAACCAGCTCACGCCTCAAGAGCGCGACATCGTGTTCCATGGTCCAGCGGTTAAGAAACACATTCTCTACGTTCCCAAAAACGGCGAGGGTGCTACGCCGCTCGACTTTACCTATTACAACGCCGTCTATACCGTTGAGAATGCGCTCGCCAAGGTTAAGGACGACAAGGGCCTCAAACGCGTTGCGCGCTTTTTGCGCGAGGGTCCATGCCGTGACTGCGGCGGCACGCGTCTCTCCGAGGCTGCGCGCCAGCCCCAGGTGTGCGGTATCAATCTAGCGCAAGCCGCGGCCATGACGCTGGATGAGGCGATTGAGTGGGTGCGCGGGGTGCCTACGTCCTTGCCGGCCGAGATGCAGCCCATGGCAGCGGATATCTGCGATTCATTTTTGGGCGCGGCCCGTCGTCTGGTCGATCTGGGTCTCGATTACCTTTCGCTCGATCGCGCCGGTGCCACGCTTTCCACGGGCGAGCGTCAGCGCGTTCAGCTCGCCCGCGTGGTGCGCAACCGATCGACGGGCGTGCTTTATGTGCTAGATGAGCCCTCGATCGGCTTGCATCCTGCCAATGTCGACGGCTTGGTAGGCGTGATGCGCGATCTGGTGGATGACGGCAACACCGTGGTTGTTGTCGACCACGATACGCGCGTACTGGCGGAAGCCGACTATCTGGTCGAGATGGGCCCCGTTGCCGGAGCGGGCGGCGGTAACGTGATCGCTGCCGGTACGGTAGACGAGGTCGAGCAATCGCGGGGCAGCCGCATCGCCCCGTTTTTGCGCGCAGAGTCCAAGCGCTTGCGTCCGCAGGTGACTGACGACGAAATGTTCGACCAGGGACATATCCGCATGGCAACCGATACCATCCATACCGTCAAACCGCTCGAAGTCGATATCCCGCGCGGCCGTCTCGTTGCGGTGACGGGCGTTTCGGGTTCGGGTAAGACGACGTTGGTGCTCGAGACGCTCATTCCGGCGCTTAAGGCGCAGGCAGCTGGCGAGCGCCTGCCAAGCCATGTGCGCTGGGTCGACGCCGAGGGCATCGCACGCGCCAACCTGATTGACGCCACGCCCATCGGTGCCAACGTGCGCTCGACGGTAGCGACCTATGCCGACATTCATGATGAGCTGCGTCGCGCCTTTGCCCGTACGCCCGAGGCCAAGGCAGCCGGCTACAAGGCGGGCGCCTTCAGCTACAACACTGGCGCCTTGCGCTGCCCTACGTGCGATGGCACAGGCTCAATATCGCTCGACGTGCAGTTTTTGCCCGATGTCGAGATTGTCTGCCCGGCATGTCGCGGTTCGCGTTATGCAGACGCGGCTTCGCATATCCATCGCGAGGGCAAGGACGGGAGTCTGCTTACGTTGCCGCAGCTCATGGACATGAGTGTGGACGAGGCCCTCGACGCCACGGTGGGACTCAAGAAGGTTCAGACGCGCTTACAGACCTTGCACGACCTAGGCCTGGGTTATCTCACGCTTGGCGAGCCCACACCGGCGCTTTCGGGCGGTGAGGCACAGCGCCTTAAGCTCGCGAGCGAGATGGGCCGCGTGCAGGACGACGCCGTATTCGTTTTCGACGAGCCCACGATCGGCCTGCATCCGCTCGATGTCCAAGTGTTGCTGAGTGTGTTCGACGGCCTCGTTGCCAAGGGCGCCACTGTTATCGTGATCGAACACGATCTCGACCTTATCCGCAACGCCGATTACGTGATCGACATGGGCCCGGGCGGTGGCGACGCCGGTGGGCAAATCGTCTGCGCCGGCACTCCGGGCGACATCGCGGCCTGCTCCAAGAGCATTACCGGACGTTATCTATAGGCGATGTGACAAAGGGGCAGTCCTTTTGTCACATTCCCGGAAAGTCTGTTTGGCGCAGGGCTTCGTAGAGGACGATGGCGGCGCTGTTGGAGAGGTTGAGTGCGCTGATGCGGTAGTCGTCCGGATTGATGAAGTTGCCGCAGATGTCCTGTTGAAGGATGGCCTCGTGGCTGTCCTCGGTATGTCCGAGCGATTCCTCGTGGGCTTCCCAAGCCTCGGCGTTATCGAGTGAGTCACAATCGCGCAGCATGGGGATACGCTCGCAACGCTCGGGCGCCGCGGCAAGCAGTGGCTCGGGAATGCCCGAGCTCTCGCTGCCAAAGACCAAGTAGTCACCATCGCGGTAGGTGCTTTGCGCATAGGTGCGGCGTGCCTTTTTGGTCAGCAGATGCAGGCGACCATCGGCGGGGGAGAGATCGTTGCGCGCAAGGAAATCCTCCCAGCCGGCATAGGTCGTCACGTCCAAGTTTTGCCAGTAGCCCAGACCGGCGCGACGTACCGTCTTGTCGTCGAGCGAAAACCCCAGCGGCTCCACCAGATGCAGGCGGGCGCCGGTGACCACGCAGGTGCGGCCGATATTGCCCGTATTGGCCGGAATCTCGGGCGCATACAGCACAATGTTGAACATGAATCTCCTTGGCTCAGAACGAAAAACCACCACGAAGTTAACCTTCGTGGTGGTTTGGCGGTTACGTAGACAGAAAAATGCCCGCTTGGATAAACCTAGGCGCGGTGCCAGTCGGTCAGGCAGGCATCGAGGGAAGCGATGAGCGCATCCTTGTCCATATGACGGCCGATGATGCACAGACTCGTCATACGGTCGCCCGTCTCGTCGTCCCAAATCTGCATGATCTCGGGGTTCTCGTCGATGATCTTCTGCTTCTCGCCTTCGGGCGCCGAGTCGACAAACAGGCCGTTCTCCATCAGGCGCATCTGGTGGCCGGCCTGCTCAAACATGTAGCACATGTCCGGATTGCCGGTCTGCCACAGCGGACCCTTGACGCGAATGACCTCGTCGGGCCACTCCTGCTCAACAAAATCGGTGAACTTCTGCAGGTCAAACGGCTTGCGGCGCGAGTACACAAAGGTCTCGATGTCGTACTCGAGCACCTCGGGGTCGTCGTGCTCCTCGGGATGTTCCATGGCCTCGATCCAGGCGGCGGAGTTGTAGGCGCGCATAAAGTCGAAGCGGTCGGTGTCGAGCAGCTCCTCCATGGGGACCTCGCCGTTTTGAGCCTCGACAATCACAGCGTCCTTCTGCAGGCTGCGCACGATGGCCTTAAGCTCGGCGATCTGCTCGGGCGTCACGGTATCGGTCTTGTTGAGGATGAGCGTGGAGCAGAACTCGATCTGCTGGATGAGCAGGCTCTCGATGTCGTCCTCGTCGATATCCTCGGCCAGTAGGTCGCGACCGCCGTTGAACTCGTCGTACATGCGGGCGCAGTCGACCACGGCCACGATGTTGTCGAGCGCGAGCTTAGGCTCGCCGCCCACCTTGGCCTCGTCGCAGAAGCTCGAGATGGTGTAGGCGATGGGGATGGGCTCGCAAATGCCCGAGGCCTCGATGATGATGTAATCGAAGTTGCCCGAATCGGCGATGCCCTGCAGCTGGTTGGCCAGGTCATCCGAAAGCGTGCAGCAGATGCAGCCGTTGGTGAGCGGGATGAGGTCGTCGGTCTCGGAAAGGCCGCCGTCGGCGATAAGGCTGGCGTCCACATTGATCTCGCCGATATCGTTGACGATCACGGCGGCGCGGATACCGCCGTCGTTAGCGAGGATGTGGTTGAGCAGCGTGGTCTTGCCGGCACCGAGGTATCCGGTAAGCATGATGATCTTCACGGGTTTGTTGGGCATGTGCCCTCCTTTGTTAGACATGGCTTACAGTTGAATCTTATGCCAAACGTCTGCTCTTATACCCACGCGCCGGCAAATAACACAAGCTACTCCCAGGCTCCCCATACATCGGGGCAATAACCGACGGTGGCCTTTTTGCCGTTGCGCACGATGGGTTCGGCCAAGACCTGCTGGTTCTCGAGCAGCTTGTCGAAGCGCTGACTGGGGGTAAGGTGCTGGATGAGCGCGAGCGTTTCCTCGTCCTTGGCTTTGGGGTTGAGCAGCTTGTCGATGCCGCCGACCGCTTGCATCACGCTCGTGAGCTCGCCCTTGCTCATCTCCTTTTCCTTAAGGTCGATAAACTGCACCTTAATGCGGCGCTCTTTGAAGAAGCGCTGTGCTTTCTTGGTATCGAAGGACTTTTTGGTGCCAAAAATCTGCACGTTCATGTATTTGTTCCGCCGTTCTACCTGATGAAGTTGGTCGTTGCTCGATCTGCCTCGGGTGCGTTGATGCCGGCGGCCTGTCCTGCCTCGATACAGCGCAGGAGCCAGGCCATGTTTTTGCCGATGTTTCGCATGGTGGCAAGGCCCTCGGCATCCCCATCGGCGTCGCCGGGCACGCGGCCAAACACGTTGTTCCAGTAGGTGGAGGCAACTACGGGCATTTGCTTAATGGTGAAGTACTTGTTGAGCACATCGAAGGTGGTCGAGGTGCCGCCGCGACGGGCGACGGCGATCGCGGCGCCGGGTTTGTGCTCAAAGGCATGCCCGCCTGCATAGAAGGCGCGGTCGAGGGCCGAGAGGATGCGTCCGCTGGGGTGCGCATAGTAGACGGGTGAGCCAAAGACAAAGCCATCTGCTTGCTCGGCGGCAGCGATGAGCTCGTTCACCACGTCGTCGTCAAAGGTGCAGCGACCGCCAAGCTTGCCGCACTGGCCGCAACCGATGCAATCGCGAATGGGCTTGGCGCCCAGCTGAAACACCTCGGTATCAATGCCTTCGGCATTGAGCTGCTCGGCGACCTCGGCGAGTGCGCGGGCGGTGTTGCCGTTTGCCTTGGGACTGCCATTGACCAAAAGAACCTTCATCACAAACTCCCTCTGCTGTCGGTGACTTCTGCGGAGGATTATCGCACGATGGGGGAGGCGGTGCGGGCGCGGTGCTAATCCAGTTTGGTACCTGGCACCTGCACGGCTTTCCCGAGCAACGCTTTAAGCTCGTTCAAAATGGAAACAGGCTGACGGTCGACGCCGTCCAGATGGAGCGTGGCCACGCGAATGGGCGGCTGATATTCAAGCGAGCCGATGAGCACGGGAGAACCCAGGAACCGTTCGATGTCGCTTGCGATCTCATCGATTGCCTCGGGGCCGAGCTCATCGAAGAGTGCCACGAATGTCGGCCCCGTCGAGCGGAACAGGCGGCCCTTGCCGCGCGAACAATCCATGAGGCAGGCGGCGCTTTCGGCGAGCACGCGGTCGCCTGCATCGAATCCAAAGCGGGCATTGACCTCGGCGATATCGTCGACCTTAATGGCAATAAAGCCTGCCTCGTGCGGCACGCGGCGCATCTCTCCAATAGCGTTGACCAGCGCGTGGACATCGCCCAGGCCCGTTACCGAGTCGGTCGTATCCGCTAGGCTTCGGTTGACGATAATGCCCACATACATGCTGGGCTCGGTATCGGTGCCGTCCAAGCGGTAGCCCGTGCAGTCGCAAAGCGCGTATTTTCCGGTGGCATCCATTACGCGATACTGCATGTAGTGGAAGTGCCACGTGCCGTTTATCACCATGTCGAGCTCGGCGCGTACGTTGTCGCGGTCCTCGGGGTGTACGCGGGCAAGCCACATGTCGACCGAGTTAAAAGGGTGCTGGGAGGGCAGGTCAAAATCGCGCACGGCGTTAACCGACCATTGCGATTCGCCCGTATCGAGGTTAAGGATGAACGGATAGCGCGTCTCGGAGCTCATTGAGATCGCTTGGAATACGCGGTCGTTGCAGGGAAGCTGGTCGACGATTGGGCGTTGCGGCGCGTCATTGTCTTTCGGTTGCTGCACACGATGCATAAGCTTATAGCGATACATCTTGCGATCGGCATCCATCGTCATCTGGCGACGCGTGTCGCCGGCAAGTGGATCGACGCGCGAGCAGCCAAAGCTAAAGCTGGCGATCATGGGCGCCTTGCCGCCTGAGCTCGCCTCGATCAGCTCGGCACGTACCTGCTCCAAGCGCTGCTCGAGTTCAGTCTCGTTTGCGGAGAGCGAGATAAGCACAAACTCGTCTCCACCGATACGGAACAGCATCTCATCATGCTCCATGGTTTCGGAGAGCGTGCGGCAGATACTCAGAATATAGCGATTGCCTTCGGCATGGCCAAACCTATCGTTGCAATGCTTGAGATGGTCGATGTCAATATAGGCGCAGGTGAAGGGGTCGCCTTTGCGCCAGAGCTGCTCGACGTGACGGTCGAGTCCGCTGCGGTTGCCCAAGTTGGTGAGCGGGTCGATATAGGCGTTGCGCTCAAGCAGCTGGCGCTCTTGTTGCAGGATGGCATGCGTCTTTTGCAGTTGCTCGCCAACGGCGCGTAGCTCAGCAGGCAGCGCGGCAACATCGAGTTCGGCGGTCGAGATGCCATTCGCAAGTCGCTGAAGATAGGCAATAATCGATTGCTCGCCCATGCGGTACGACTCGTTCATGATGGATAACCTCCTTGGGCAGAACAACGGTTTGTATCATATCCCCAATTCGGTTTGAATTGGTGATATAAGTTAGCCAATGGGGACAAATGCTTCCTTCGGCGGTGGCGTTTTGTGCGCGAGCGTATCAGTTGTTATTGCCGCCATCGAGCAATGCCTCAAAATCCTTCGCCGGCATGGGGCGGTAGTAGAGGAAGCCTTGAGCGTCGCGGGCACCCATTTGTCGTAGCATGTTCGCCTGCTCATTTGTCTCGACGCCTTCGACCTCGACGGGCAGATGGAGCGACTGCGCCATTTCGAGCATCGATGAAATGATTTGCGTGCTGCGGCCTTGATCACGGTCGGTGGGCACAAAGGCGCGGTCGAGCTTGATGACGTCGACGTTGACGTTCTTGAGCATCGCGAGTGTGGACTGACCGGTGCCAAAATCGTCCATATAGGTCGAGAAGCCGCGGGTGTGCAGGTCGGCTGTCAGTTTGTCCACGGCCTCGGACTCTCCCGTATAGGCCGTCTCAGTGATCTCGATACGCATGAGCTCGGGCGGTAGGTTGTATTGGGCAGCAAGCGCCCCCATATGTTCGGCAACGTCGCAGGCAAGGATATCCACGCGCGACACATTAAGCGAAACCGGAACCACACGAAGCCCTCGATCGATGCGCTCGCGCAGCCACGAGGCGACACCCTGCCAAATGTACTTGTCGAGCGTCACCACAAAGCCGCTTTCCTCGAGTGCGGGGATAAACGTTGCGGGCGAAATGAGAGAGCCGTCCTTGTCAATCCAGCGGGTGAGTGCTTCGGCGCCAATAATCTCACCGGTTTCCATATCGACCTGGGGCTGCAAGTGGTAGGTAATACGACCATCTGAGAGTGCGTACTGGAATTCGGTCAGCGTGTGGTGGAACGCGACTTCGCGCTCGTACTCCGCGGGGCAGAAAATGGCAATGCGCTCCTTAAAGTCGTTTTTTGCGCGCCGATTGGTAAACATGGCCTTTGCCTGCGCATCGATGGTGATTTCCTCATTGGAGTCGATGGGGTAAACGCCCGTGGACGGCCAGAAACCTACGCCGTCATCATGCCTGGCTACTGCCTCGCGAACGCGGTTGTAGATTTGATGGACGGTGATGTGTTTAAAGGGGATGAGTATGCAAAAGTCATCTTGGCCCCAGTACCCTGCGACGCCCATATCGGCATTCTCGATGTCCTTGAGGGCCGTGCCCACATCGGCGAGTACGCGGTCGCCCTCGGCCTGGCCGTGCCATTCGTTAAACAGGCGCATGTGGCCCATGTCGACCGTGGCGATGCACCAGGCGCCGTCGCGCCTTGCCTCGAGAAATGCGTTGGCGCGCCGCATAAACTCGCTGGGTCGATAGAGGCCTGTGAGCGAGTCGATACGTTCGGCGATGGCGCTTTTGCGCTCCACCTCGGGTATGGGGAGGCTGTCGTTGGGAACAAGCCCGCCGGCCGTGCGAAGGCGACGCTCGAGTTCGCCTAAAACGGCGGTCGCTTGATGAGTTAAGTGTTCGTAAAAGGCCGGGACGAAAAGGCAGACGGGAGTAATGGTGTCGCCCGCGATTTGAACAGGAGCGAAAACGGCATCTTTGAGGTGGCGGGTCAATTGCTCGAATGCCTCGTGGTCCAAATCGTTGCTGAGTACGACGAACTGGACGCTTCGTGAACGGAAGACCCGGCTTCTGCCGCGGGTGATCGACAGCATGCGGCCTGCGTATTCGGCAAGCATGTTGTCGACAGCTTCGGCCCCGTAGAGCTCGTTGAGATTCGCTGTGCCACGAATGCGCACCGCTATAAGCCCCGTCTCGCAACGGTCGCGACGGCAGGCATCGATGGCGTTGACCAGCATGCGCTGCGTTCCGAGGCCTGTGGCGGCGTCGACGGTTTCGGCAAGCGAGTGGTTGACGAGCTCGCCGACATAGAGCGAGGGGACATTTCCGTCGCCGTCGACGCGAAACCCGCGAGCACGGCAGAGGACGTAGTCGCCGGCGGCATTGCGCACACGGTACTGCATGATGCGACGGTGCTTGGTGCCGTTGAAAATCAGGTCAATATCATCGGTAAACGCTTCAAGGTCGTCGGGATGGACGCGCGTTTTCCAGTAATCGCGACAGTTGTCTATGTGCTCCGAGGGAAGGCCAAGATCGCGCAAGGCACCTTGTGACCAAAGGGTGCGATGTTTGTCCAAGTTTTCGATAAAGAAATAACGGCCCTCGTTGAGCATCGAAAAGGCGTCGAAAATGCGATCGCTTATTTCGAAGTCGTCGGCGTGGGCTTGCGTGATATTGCGTCGATCGAGGTGCATGGCATGACGTAGCTTGTAGTCGTACATGCGATGGCCAGCATCGAGCGTCATGCGATTGGGGGCTTCGCCCAGGGCGGGGTCGGCATGTGACACTCCATAGCTAAACGAGTGGGGCATCTCGGAATCGTTGTTTTTGAGCAGGAGCGTTCGGCAGTGTTCCAGACGTTCGGCGAGGTCGTCCTCGGTTGCAATCGTAGACAGGATGGCAAACTCGTCGCCTCCCAGACGAAATGCCGCTTCGTCCACCTTCATATACAGCTTGAGATAGAGGCTTACCTGCAAAATGTAGCGGTTGCCCTCGTCATGGCCAAAGACGTCATTGCAGTGCTTGAGGTTGTCGATATCGATGAACGCCATGGTAACGGGGGTGTCCTGCCCCCAGAGCTCCTCGAGGCAGCGAGTAAAGGCACCGCGATTGCCCAACCCTGTGAGGGGGTCGGTAAAGGCGGTCTTAATCAGATTGTCCTGACGCTCGAGAAGGTCACGGACGGTCTTTTCGAGCGTCTCGGTGTAATTGCTGACAGTTTCCATGTTCTAAGCGGCTTTCTGAGGTTGGGGCGGATTGCGTTGGGCGAGCCCGTTGTGTACACGCGTCGTTGCTCGGCGCTTTGCGTGTATCCAAGCCCCCGCCTTGCTGCGTTGTCGGGTTAATTTGCCGGCTAATGTTCGCTGTTGATAACTGCTGAGTAGTATAAACAACAGTGCACAATTGTATATGGGCGCACATGCTGTGGGCGGCTATTATTCGCCAAACGGCAGCGCCTGGGTGCGCATGAAAAATGCGACTGGGGCGGTATATGTTGACGGGTATACTTGTTCCGTTTAAATTTGCGGGGACGGAGATGGTCGCATGGCACAGCCAAATATGACGCGTACAGTGGGGCTTGCGCTCGAGGGAGGCGGCTACCGCGGTATGTATACCGCGGGCGTGCTCGACGTCTGGATGGAGCACGGTTTGGCCTGCGATCATATGGTGGGTGTCTCGGCGGGCGCGGCGTTTGGCTACAACTTTAAATCGCGCCAGATCGGCCGCGCCATTCGCTATAACAAGGCCTATTGTGCCGATAAGCGCTATGCGGGTGTAGCAAGCTGGCTGCGGACCGGCGATATGTTCAATGCCGATTTTGCCTATCACGAGGTGCCTATCGAGCGCGACCCCATCGACTTGGAGGCGTATCGCGCCTGCCCCATGCGATTTACGTGCGTGTGTACCGATATCGAGACGGGCAAGGCTGTCTATCACGATTTGCCGTATGGCGACGAGCGCGATATCGAGTGGATTCGGGCATCGTCGGCGATTCCTGTGGCGACGCGTCCTGTCGTCATTGAAGGCCGTAAGTATCTGGATGGTGGCGTGGCTGATTCTATTCCCAGCGCATGGCTGTTTGCGCAGGGGTATGACCGCAATATCGTGGTACTCACGCAGCCGGCGGGCTTTGTGAAGCAGCCTAACAGCGTGATGCCCATGCTGCGGCGCGTGTTCCGTCACTACCCGGAATTTGTTGCAGCGCTTGAGCATCGGCATGAGGTCTACAATGCCACGCTCGATGACCTGGCACGTCGCGAGGCTGCCGGCGAAATCTTTGTGGTACGGCCGAGCGAATCGGTGAAGGTGCCGTCGCTGTGCCGCGAACCGGATGAGCTCGAGCGCATCTACCAGGTCGGCCGCCACGATGCGGAGGTGACCTTGCCCGCGCTGGAAGCGTATCTGGCGGGGTAAGGGTCGCATACGGAAAGCGCATCCCAGAATGGACGTCCAAACTGGGATGCGCTTTCCATTGCTGAAGATATGAGGCTGCGAATCAGCTGCTCGGCCTATGCCTATGCTTGCTGCCAGGTGTCGACAAGCTCCTTGGCCGCGGCGTAGGGGTCGTCGGCGCTGCAGACGGCGCTCACCACAAAGAAGCCGTCGACGCCGGTGGCCTTAAGCTGCGGCAAGTCGGCTGTCTTAACGCCGCCGCCCACCACGATGGGCACGGGGCTTGCCGCGTGGAGTGCGGCCAGGTCCTCAAAGCTCTTGGTGATGATAGAGCCGTCGGCCGCGCGTCCGCAGTCGCGCTTGGTCTCGGTCTCGTGGAGCGGGCCGATGCCCAGGTAGTCGACCAGGCTCATGTCGGCGGTCTTGACGTACTCGAGCATCTCCTCGCAGCGGGCCGAAAGGCCCACGATGGCATCGGGGCCCAAAAGTTTGCGGCAGACCTCGACGGGAATATCGCTCTGGCCCACGTGCACGCCATCGACAGCAATACCCTGCTCGCGCGCGGCGAGTACGCAGTCCAGGCGGTCGTCGATTAGCAAGGCGACCTGACCGGTCTTGCCGGCCTGTGCGATTGCCTGCGCGGCGTCGCCGGTCAGCGCAATGATCTCGCGGGCGCTTGCCACTTTGGAGCGCACCTGGATGCAGGTAAAGCCTGCGTCGAGCGCCTGGGCCACCACATTGCCCACGGGACGTCCCAGCGTGTTTTCGGGGCCGAGTACCAGATAGGCCGAGATATCAAGGTTGTCGCGGATGCTCATCGTGCTTCCTCCTGCTTCTTGATCTGTGCTTCCATGCGCTCGAGCTTGCCGGTCATGGTGTCGGTAAATCCGGGCCGAATGTCGGCTTTGAGCACGACTTCGGTGCGGATGCCCTTGTTCGCCAACACAAAGGTTGCGTCGCGCACGACCTGCATGACCTCGTCCCAGTCGCCCTCGATCTCGGTGAACATCGAGGTGGTGCGGTTGGGAAGGCCGCTCTCGCGAATGACGCGCACGACCTCGGCGACCTCGGCGGACAGCTCATCGCCGGTGCCGCATGGGGCGATGGCCACGGCGACGAGTGTGTTCATGCCGGTATTGGTTGCGGGCTCGGACATGGCTTATGCCTCCTCGAGCTCGAGTCGGTTATCGGCGATGTCCTGGGCGGTCGCGCGGTAGAGCTCGTCGATAAAGGCGACCTTAAAGCTTGCCGGGGCATCGGCGACGGCGGCGGCACGCGTGCCGGCAACGTTGCAGACGGCGGTGCCGCAGACGGCTGCCGTAAACGGGTCGGCGGCGCAGGCGTACACGGCCAGCACGCCGCCCTGCGAGCAGCCGCAGCCGGTGATCTTGGACATGAGCGGGCTGCCGCCGTGGGACTTGGCCACGGTCGTGCCGTCGGTAATCAGGTCGACTTCGCCCGAGATGACCGCGGCGCCGCCGGTGTAGCGGGCGAGCGCCACGGCGGCATCGCGGGCGGCGTCGACCGTGTCGGTGGTATCGACGCCGCGTACGCGGCTCAGATCGGCCGCCTCGCCCTCAAGACCCCACAGGCCGGCGAGCGCGATGATCTCGGAGGCATTGCCGCGCACGATGGCGGGCTTGTACTGCTTGAGCTCGTTTACCAGCTGGGTGCGCAGGCTACCGATGCCCAGGCCCACCGGATCGAGCACCCAGGGCTTGCCGGCGTCGTGTGCCGCCTTGGCCGCTCGGGGAATCGTCTGCTCGTAGATGGGGAAGAGCGTGCCCATATTGAGATAGATGGCGCCGCCGCCGGCAACGAGTGCCTCGCCCTCGTCGGGCAGATAGACCATGGCGGCAGATCCGCCCACGGCGAGCTGTGCGTTGGCGACAAAGTCGATTGTCACCGTGTTGGTGATGGAGCCTGCCATCGGATTGGTGGCGCGAATCTCCTCCACGGTCTTGACCATATGCTGCTTAAGCTGTTCCGAATCAATCACTGCACATGCCTCCTTGGCATAGAAAAGGGGCGCTGTGCATAGACAGCGCCCCTGTAAAGGCGGCATGCTCCCTACGCCAGCATTAACTGACAGGTTCAAAGGATTGGGCCCCATGCCCTCTCAGCCTTGTGGTTTGCACCGCTGGCACTCCCGCATCGAATCTGTTGTCCCCTATACTAGCGCACCTGCCAATAAGGGACAGGTTTATTTTGGTAGGTGGCAACTGGGGCGTTGCATTTTCCCAGATAAAACCTGCCAAAATAAACCTGTCCCTTATTGGCAGGTCGTTACAATGGTTACGGTGAAAATGACTGGGGGATTCTATGATCAAACTTGTGCTGACCGATATGGACGATACGCTGATTCCAGCCGGGCATGACGGCGCCAGCGACTACGCCATCGAGGGCATTCATGCCATGCAGGCGGCGGGTCTGCACTTTGGCCCGGTTTCGGGTCGCCAGCCGTCCGCGATGGGCTGGATGTTCAAAAATCGTTCCGAGTGCTTCTCGACCGGCGCGTTCTGCAACGGCCAGGTCATGTTTGTGGACGGCGAGGCGGTAGCCTCGCATGCGACCGACAACGCCGCCCTTATGCGCTTGGCTGACTACTTGGAGCAAGAGACCGACGATACGTATCTGAAGGTCTACAGCCTGGGTGACGACTTTTGGGATAACGATGCCTATTGCGTGACGAGCGACCCCGAGCGCGTGCGCCGCGCCATGGAGTCGGGCGGCAACGCATGGCTCAAGGGCGAAGAGGCCCCGTGCCGTCCTGTCGTCGATGACGCGTCGGTGTTCAAGGCGAATATCTGGAGTGCTCGTTCGCGTGAGGAGCTCGCGGAGCTACGCGAGCGCGTTGCCGCTGAGGTGCCGGAACTCTCGCTCGTGTTTCCCAACAATCGTGTGCGCCTGTTCGACATTCTTCCAGCAGGTTGGGACAAGGGTTGCGCTGCGCTGGAGCTGGCACGCGCTTTGGACCTGACGTCCGACGAGGTGGCCGTATTTGGCGATTCCGATAACGACCTGCCCATGATCGGTGCCGTCCCCAACTCCGTTGCAGTCGCCAATGCCAACGAGGCCGTCACGGCTGCCGCGCGCTGGCATATCGGCGCTGCGGCAGACGATGCGGTTGCCGGGGCTCTGCATCAGATTGCCGCCTGCGCCGCGACGGGGGAGATGCCGTCGTTTATGCGTCAGGCAGATGCGGCGGGTTCGGGTATCGCGGACGTCTAGGGAGGCCATCATGAAGCTTCAACAGCTCAGGTATGTCGTCAAAGTTGCCGAATGCGGCAGCATCACCGAGGCCTCGCGCCGGCTCTTTGTGTCGCAGCCTTCGATTACCGCGTCGATCCGCGATCTCGAAAACGAGATGGGTGTGCACATCTTTGAGCGCACCAACAAGGGTGTCATTGTGTCCGAGGAGGGCGAGACCTTCTTGGGCTACGCGCGCCAGGTGCTCGATCAGGCGGATCTGCTCGAAGGCAAGTACAAGGGCGCGTCCGAGCAGGTGCCGCACTTTAGTGTGAGCTGCCAGCATTATTCCTTTGCCGTCAACGCGTTTGTCGATGTGATCCGTGAGTTCGATGCCGCGCGCTATGACTTTACCCTGCGCGAGGAGCAGACTCACGAGATTATCGAGGACGTCGCGCATATGAAAAGCGAACTGGGCATCCTATATCTGTCCGAGCACAACCGCGAGGTCATCGAGCGCATGCTGGTGGCCAACGAGCTCGTGTTCGAAGGGCTCTTCTGCGCCACGCCGCATGTCTTCGTCTGCGCCGACCATCCGCTGGCGGCCCGCTCCAGCGTGACGCTCGAGGACTTGGAAGACTACCCGTTCCTGTCCTACGAGCAGGGCAGTTACAACTCGTTTTACTATTCCGAAGAGCTGACCTCGACGTTTGAGCGTCGCAAGAATATCCGCGTGCGCGACCGTGCGACGCTGTTCAACCTGGCCATGGGCCTCAACGGCTACACGGTGTGCTCGGGCGTGATTAGCCACGAACTCAACGGCCCCGGCATTATCTCGATTCCGCTCGATGTGGATGAGTACATGGAGATCGGCATCATCACGCGCAAGAACACGACGCTTACGCGCTACGGTCAAGCCTATATCGACGCGATCCGTCAGCATATCTAGACTGCTGCGTTCTGCACGGGTCAAATCTCTTTACGGCAGTCCAAACTGATATAGGAATCATCTATATCAAACTGTTATAAACATATATTTTACGATGACCACATGAGCGCTCATACTTTGTCCCAGTAAAGCAACCAATGCAAAGGGAGATATCTATGAGTGCTTTAACCACGCTGAACGCGCCGTTTCGCGCCGATATCGTCGGCAGCTTTCTTCGTCCACAGGCCGTAAAGGACGCCCGTGCCGCCTATGCTGCGGGCACACTCGACGCCGCCGGCCTTAAGGCCGTCGAGGATGAGGCCATTCGCGACCTGGTGGACAAGCAAAAGTCCGCTGGCCTGCAGGTGATTACCGATGGCGAGTTTCGCCGCAGTTACTGGCACCTCGACTTTATGTGGGGGCTCAACGGCATTGAACGCCGTACCTCGCGTACGGGCTATATGTTCCACGACGAGGAGACCACAGCCGACACCGCCGTGGTAACCGGCCCCATTAGCGGCGAGAACCATCCGTTCGTCGAGCACTTTAAATTTGTCAAGGCGCTCGAGGGGGAGGGCCAGGTCGCGCGGCAAACCATTCCGGCGCCGATCCAGACGTTCTCCGAAGTCACGCTCGACCGCTGCGACGGCCAGCAGGAGAGCCTGCGCGCTGTCTATAAGACCGATGAGGAACTTGCCGACGCCATCGCAGCCGCTTATCGCACGGTGATCGCCGACTTGTACGCAGCAGGCTGCCGCAACATCCAGTTTGATGACTGCACCTGGGGCATCTACTGCGACACCGATTTTGTCGCCAAAACCGGCATGAGCCCGGTCGACCTGCAAAAGGTAAGCGAGCTGGGCGTGGCGCTCAACAATGCCGCCATCGCGGACAAGCCCGACGATCTGGTCATCAACACGCATGTGTGCCGCGGCAACTACCACTCCACCTATGCCTTCGAGGGCGGCTACGACCCCATCGCGCCGTACCTGTTTGCAAACGAGGATGTCGATGCATTTTACCTGGAGTTCGATACGCCGCGCGCCGGCGGTTTTGAGCCGCTCAAGTACGTTGCCCCGGGCAAGAAGGTCGTGTTGGGCCTGGTAACCACCAAGGCCGCTGAGCTCGAGGACGAGGATGTTATCGTCGAGCGCATCCGCGAAGCCGCAAAGTACGTGCCGCTCGAGAACCTGTACCTGTCACCCCAGTGTGGCTTTGCCAGCTGCGAGATTGGCAACAAGCTGACCGAGGACGAGCAATGGGCAAAGATCGCGCTGGTCAAGCGTATTGCCGAGCGCGTTTGGAAATAGCGGTAACGTTCGCAGGTGACGGCGCGTGCGAGACATGGCGTATCGCGTACAATGGTTCGGATCGTATCGTTCGGGCAGGTTATCCGATATGCCCGATCGCCCTTCCATTCGAAAGGACATCCATGTCCCAGTCCTCGGCGCCCGCTGTCACCGATGCCATCTACGACGCATCGTCGCTTGGCCGCCCGCGCATGTTCCTGCTCGGTCTGCAGCACCTGTTTGCCATGTTTGGCGCCACCGTGCTGGTGCCCGTGCTCACCGGTCTCTCGGTTTCGGCGACGCTTTTGTTTGCCGGCTTGGGCACGCTGCTGTTCCATTTCTTGTCGCGCGGTAAGGTGCCGGCATTTTTGGGCTCATCGTTTGCCTTTATCGCAGGCTATGCCGCAATCGCGCCCAACGGCGAGGCCGAGCTATTGCCCTACGCCTGTCTGGGCGTAGCTTGTGCTGGCCTGCTCTATCCGGTGCTGGCGGCCCTGTTCCGCGCCTTTGGCGCCAAGCGCGTCATGCGCTTCTTCCCGCCGGTGGTGACTGGCCCTATCGTCATTTCCATCGGTCTGATCCTGGCAAGCTCCGCCATTGCCAACTGCCAGACCAATTGGCTCGTCGCCGTTATCGCCGTGGCAGTGATCGTCATCTGCAACATCTGGGGCCGCGGCATGGTCAAGATTGTGCCGATCCTGCTGGGCGTTGCGGTGAGCTATGCCGTTGCGACTGCGCTGGGCGAGGTCGACTTTTCTGGCGTCGCAGCCGCTCCCTGGGTTGGTTTGCCCATCGTGTGGGATAACACCGTGTTTGCGCTCTTTGGGCCGCAGTTCGATAGCGGTCTTGTCACGACGGCCATCATCACCATCATGCCGCTGGCCTTTGCGACCATGATCGAGCATATCGGTGACATCTCCGCTATCGGCTCCACTTGCGAGCGTAACTACATCGCCGACCCCGGCCTGCATCGCACGCTGCTCGGCGATGGTCTCGCCACGATTCTGGCGTCGTTCTTTGGCGCTCCGGCCAACACCACGTATGGCGAGAACACCGGCGTGCTTGCCCTGACGCGCGTGTTCGACCCGCGCGTGATTCGCATTGCCGCGTGCTGCGCCATCGTGCTTTCGTTCTGCCCTAAGTTCGCGGCTGTCATTGCGGCCATGCCGGCGTGTGTAATCGGCGGCGTGTCGCTCGTACTCTATGGCATGATCAGCGCGGTGGGCGTTCGCAACCTCATCGAGAACCAGGTCGATTTCCAGAACAACCGCAACGTGCTGGTGGCCGCTCTGGTGCTCGTGCTATCGCTCGGCATTGCCTATAGCACTGCCGGTGCCATCGTGCTGGAGCTGGGCGGCGTGACGATTTCGCTCTCCGGCCTTGCCGTGGGCTCGCTGGTGGGCATCGTGCTCAACGCGATTTTGCCCGGCAATGATTTTGAGTTTGATGTCTCCGAGCTCGAGGAGGCTGCTGAGTAGCAGCTGCGTTCAGCTAAAACAAAATAAATGGCGCCCGCGCGTACGCGTGGGCGCCATTTTTAATGTGTCAGTATCCAGTGGATGCCGCGGGCCATGCGTAAGTCGGTTTGGGCAAAGTGATTGCCGGGGTTGAGCTCCAGCGTTGTTGGAATGCCGCGCTCGACGAGCAACGCTTCCATCGCGCGTGTGTCGTCGAGTACATGCCGCATCATGCGGTTGGGCGTCTTGGTTTCCTTTTTGCCGAGTGACAGGTAGACGGCTTGCGGGCTGCCGGCAAAAGGGGCCGTGCTGGCACGGTCGACAAAGTCGGGAAACCATAGCGACCCCGATGCGCTCGCGGCGCGGTCAAAGGCGTCGGTTTGCCAGAGGGACCAGAGTGCGAAGAGGCCCGCGAGCGAGTAACCGGCAATGCCGCGCCGGGTGGGCGGCTGAGGAAGCGACGACTCGACCTGGGGGATTATCTGATTCAGCAGCTCATCAAGAAAATCGGCAGCTTGGCCGCCGAAAGGCTCGGCATCGCGTACGGTCCCGTCGCATGCCCAGGGGCTCAGCTCGCGATTCCAATCGAGCCCGCCAATGGCGACGAGAGTGAATGGCGGACAGTCGAGCTCTCGGCAACATTTATAAACCTCGCTGCCGTCGCCCACGACCACAGGAAGGTAGATGACAGGCGCGCTTTCCGTATGATTCGAATAAACGGTTATCTGCTTTTGATGCGCTTCCATGACGGGCTTCTCTCAGTGTTGTGATATCGGCAGCCCCAATTGTCGCACGCCAGCGTATGCCGGTTGGGCTAGACCAAAGACAATCTCGTGCATCCCCTGCGGACGCATATGGAAAACGCCACCGCCGGAGGGGAGCTCGGCGGTGGCGTTGTTAAACGGTGCTGGGGCTCGGGGCCTTCGCGGGAGCTGCCATGTGCGCAGAGGCGTCTAAGAACGCTTACGGCTCGCCATGGTGCCTGCGGCGATAGCGGCTGTTCCCGCAAGGACGGTTGCCACGATGGCCGCACCCGAGGTGTCGCCGGTTGCCGCGAGCACGCCGGTAGTCTTGGCTTTCGTGGTTGAAGCCGCAACGGCCTTGGTCGGCTTTGAGCCCTCAGGCTTGGGGTTCTGCTTGGACTCCGCGGGCTTGCTTTCTGCGGGCTTGGTCTCGTCGGGCTTGGGGTCTTCCGGCTTGGCTACCTCGGGAGGTGCGATGGTCGTACTTTTGGCGACTGCTTTGATATAGAGGGAGTCGACCGTGGCGTGGCCCGTGCCGATGGCTTGGCCTGCCTCGTAGATGCCGTCACGGAGCTTGCGATAGTCAATGACCTTGCCGCCTTCGGGCGTCTGGATGGCGGCGTTTTCAATCTTGATGGTGCCGATTGTCTTGCCGTCAGCGCTCATGGCACGGGCAAAGATTGCCGCTGTATCTCCTTCGGCCGTTACCTTGCTGCGGATGATCGAGATGACTGCGGGTGTGACGCCCTCGCTGGTCTGGGCGATGATGCCGATGTTCTCGCCTTGGGGTTCGCGCCTCGTCTCGCCATCTTGGTTTTCGCTGTAGGGGATGGGGCCGTCGCCGTTCTCGACATAGCGGGCTATGGCCTTGACAACGGAGTCGCTGATATAGATGTGGCCGCCCTTCTCGTTGGGTCGATCGTTTCTGGTGGAGAATGCAGCCGAAACCTCGCCTTCCGCAAACGCGTCCACGGTGGAGCCGTTCTTGATGACGATGTCGTCCCCGTCAGTGATGAGGGCGATGGCCTGGCCGCCGTTCGCGCTGGTACGGACCATCACGGTCGCGTGATCGAGCGTAACGCCCTTGTAGGCATAGACACCATATTCAACACCGCTTGCGTCAAGGGAGGCGTTCGTGACCGCGAGACTGCCCTTGGCCTCGACGGCAGCGTCTTTCTCGGAGCTTGCCTTGACCTGGCTGCCGTCCGAGATGTTGATATTGCCGCCGCTCCAAAGGGCCTCACCATCGGCTGAGCTTGCCTCGACCGTCCCGCCACCCTTGATGGTGAGGTTCTTGTCGGCTCCAATGCCCTTGTCCTTGGTAGCCCTGGCGGTGACGGCTCCGCTGTCGTCAATCGTGATATTGCCGTTTGCCCTGATGCCATCCGATGCACCCGTGGCGTTGACGTTGCCCGAACCTTTGATAGCGAGATCACCTCCGGCATTGATGGCATCAAACCCAGTGCTCGTGGCGTTGACGGATCCGGCTCCGTCGATGTTGATATTACCTGTGGAGAGGATAGCGTCCTCAGTAGATGTCACGCTGAGCGTGCCGCCCTCGTCGCCTTGGATATTGAGCTCGGCATTCTCGTTAGTGCCATGAGAAACCTTGATGCTTTCGATCCATTCGGCAGTGACGATGTTGGTTCCCGAGTAATTCACGTTGAGCTTGCCTGCGGCCTGGATCTCGCCGCCGTTATAGTTGTTGAGCTTCAAGTCGTCGGCGCCGTCCCACGACCAGGTACCGGCCTCGTCGCTCGCCGCGGTGTTGTACTTGTTGCCGCCGACCTTGACCCATTCCGCTGCGAGCGAGACGCTCGGCATGAGCAGCGAGCTCACCGTGAGCGCGCACACGGCGCCCGCGACGATGCGGCGCGTCACGCGGCGCCAGCTGCCGTGCGCGAGTCCTATGCGACGGCGAACGTCGGGTTCGGCAACATGGGTTCCGGCGGTAGTGTCATTGCGTTTGGGGGTCGTGAACAAGGCTGCCATGGTTGCTCCCGTTCTCATAGGGCCTATACGACTAGATTCAGCGTATCTGCTGGATGTTGCCGGCGGTAGTGCCGTTTGGAGGGCAAAATGGCCAAATGGGGGAGAAATAGGCCGCACGCCGGCGCAGGGACCGGCGCTAAAAGAAAAGCGCGGGGCCGCATGGCGATTCCGCGCTTTATTGTTCAGCTTTTGCAGCCTTGCCCTTACGCTACGAAGAAGTAGACGAGGAAGGCAAGGGCCGCGATCCACCCGTCCCGTGCGAAAAAGTGTTTACGAGCGCTTGCGACTCACCACGGCGCCTACGGCGATGGCGGCTGTTCCCGCAAGGGCGGCTGCCACGATGGCTGCGCTCGAGGCGTCGCCGGTTGCCGCGAGCTTGCCGGTGGTCTTGGCTCCCGTGGCTGCAACTGCAACGGTCTTGGTTGTCTTCGTGCCCTCGGACTTGGAACCCTCGGGCTTGGTCTCGCCGTGCTTCTCCTCGGGCTTGGTCTCCTCGGGAGGCACGATGACCGTGCTCTTGGCGACAGCGGCGTCATAGGGGGAGTCGATCGTGGCGTCGCCCGTGCCGATGGTCTGCCCTGCCTCGTAGGAGATGCCGCGGCTGTACTCTTCCTCGTAGCGGTAGTCAATGACCTTGCCGCCTGCGGGCGTCTGGATGAGAGCGCCTTCGATCTCGATGGTGCCGATCGCCTCGCCGTCCGCGCTCATGGCAAGCGCGAAGATAGCCGCCGTGTCTCCCTCGGCCGTGACCTTGCTGCGGACAATCGAGATGGTCGCGGGCGTGATGCCCTTCTCGGTCTGGGCGAAGATGCCGAGGTTCATGCCTCTGGGCACAGGGATAATCGTGCCATCCTGGTCTCCGCTGTAGTGGTCGGGACCATCATCAGCGGTCTCGACATAACGGGCTATAGCCTTGACAACAGAGTCGCTGATGTAGATGTGGCCGCCGGTGCCGTTGGGGTGATAGTTTTTGGTGGAGATTGCGGCTGAGAACTCACCTTCCGCGAGTGCGTCCACGATGGAACCGTTCTTGATGACGATGTCATCCCAGTCCGTGAAGAGTGCGATAGCTTGGCCACCGCCCGCGCTTGTACGGACCGTCACGGTCGCGTGATCGAATGTAACGCCCCCAAAGGCATGGACGCCATATTTAGCACCACTTGCGTTAAGGGAGGCGTTCGTGACCGTAAGCTTGTACGTGGAAATGACGGCGCTGTCTTCCTCAGAGTTCGCCTTGACCTGGCTGCCGCCCGAAATCTCGATATTGCCGTCGGCCCAAATCGCATTGTCCTCGATAGAGCTTGCCTCGACCTTGCCGTCGCCCTTGACGGTGAGACTATTATGAGCGTTGATGCCCGGATTCCTGGTAGCCTTGGCGGCGATGGTGCCGCTGTTGTCAATCGTGATGTCGTCGTGTGCCCTGATACCATTCGATTCGCCCGTGGCATTGACGTTGCCCGAGCCCTTGATGGCGAGACCGCCCTTGGCATCGATGGCGTCGCCCTCAGCGCTCGTGGCGTTGACGGTGCCGGCCCCGTCGATGTTGATGTCGCCTTCGGACCAGATGGCGTCGCTAGAAGATGTCACGTTGAGCGTGCTGGACGCGTCGCCCTGGATGTTGAGCTCGGCGTTTCCGTCTGTGTCTTTCGTAACCGAGATTCCGCAGCCGCTGTCGTTGGCGACGGTGTTGTTGCCCGAGTAATTGACATTGAGCTTGCCCTCGGCCTCGATTGCACCGCCGTTATAGCCGTTGAGCTTCATGTCGTCGGCGCCGTCCCAGGCCCAGGTGCCCGCCTCGTCGCCTACCGCGGCGCCAGCTTCATACCAGGTGTCGCCGACGTTGACCCGCTCGGCCGCGAGCGAGACGCTCGGCATGAGCAGCGAGCTCACCGTAAGCGCGCATACGGCGCCCACGACGATGCGACGTGTCACGCGGCGCCAACTGCCGTGTGCGAGCAGCGTGCGACGGCGCACGTCGGGCTCGACAAAATGGGCTCCAGAGGTTTTGTCATTGCGCTTGGGGGTCGTGAACAAGGCGGCCATGGTTACTCCCATCCTCATAGGGCCTATGCGATTAAGTTCAGCATATCTGCAGGATGTAGCCGGCGGTAGTGCCGTTTGGAGGGCAAAATGTCCAAAACTTGGGAAACAAAACATCGCGCGTCCGTGCGTTGCCTGGCTTTAAAAGAAAAGCGCGGAGCCGCTCGATGCGACTCCGCGCTTTGGTGTTCTGCTTTGGCAGCTTTGCCGCTACGCTACAAAGAAGTAGACGAGGAAGGCGAGGGCTGCGATCCACATGAGCGGCTTGATCTTGGAGGCCTCGCCCTTAAAGAGCGCGACGATCACGTAGGCGATAAAGCCCAGACCAATGCCGGCAGAGATGGAGTAGGTAAAGGGCACGCCGGCGACAATCATAAACGCCGGGAAACCCTGCGACACGTCGGACCAGTCGATCTCGAAGGCCTCGCTCATCATGAGGTAGCCGACGTAGACCAGAGCACCGCAGGTAGCGGCGCTGGAAACGATGGTGACGATGGGGGAGAAGAACGCGGCGAGAATGAACAGCACGCCGGTGGTGACGGAGGTGAGACCCGTGCGGCCACCGTCGGCAGCGCCAGAGGTGGACTCGACGAAGGTGGTGATGGAGGAGACGCCCATAAAGCCACCGGCAGCAGCGGCCACGGAGTCGACGACCAGGATGGGACGGATGTCCTCGACATTGCCGTCCTCGGTCAAGAACTCGCCCTGCTTGGCGACGGCCATCGCGGTGCCCATGGTGTCGAAGAAGTCACTCATGAGCAGCGAGAAGGCAACGACGAGCAGCATCGGGTCGGTCAGAACCTTCACGATGGCCATGTTGCCGTCGGCGGTGCTGGCAAACGGGGCACCAAAGGTCGAGAAGTCGAGCGGTGCGATGAGGCCCTCGGGGGCGTGGGTGACGCCCAGCGGGATGCCGGCGATAACGGCGACGATGATGCCGATGAGCAGCGAGCCCGGCACGTTGCGGGAAGCCAAGGCAACCGTCACGATGATGGAGATGATACCGACGATAAAGGTGGGGGAGGCGATGTTGCCCAGGCCGACGAGCGTACCGGCGCCAGCGGTGATGATGCCGGCGTCGCACAGGCCGATCATGGCGATGAACAGGCCCAAGCCAACCGAGATGGCGTGGCGCAGGACCACGGGGATGGCGTCCATAATGGCCTCGCGCAGGCCGCACAGGACGAGCAGCAAGATGACGATACCCTCGAGGAAGATAACGCTCATGGCCACGTGCCAGTCACCGCCGCACATGGTGGTGGCGATGCCCGCGATCATGGCGTTGATGCCCAGGCCCGAAGCGCAGGCGAGCGGGCGGTTGGCGAAGATGCCCATGCAGATGGTCATGATGCCGGCGCCCAGGCAGGTGGCGCAGGCGAGCGCTCCCGCATCGATGCCAGCGCCCGAGAGCACCGCGGGGTTGACGGCGATGATGTAGGCCATCGCCAGGAATGTTGTCAGTCCAGCGCGAAGTTCGGTCCCGATTGTGGACTTGCGCTCGCTGACGTGAAATAGTTCGTCCATGCATACCCTTTCCTTGTTCGGCCCCGAGTTTAGGCCGATTGACACGAACTCACTCACTATATCGCCTTTACAACCTTGCTGTTCCTCACATGTTGATGTTCGGCGCTTTGTAGCGGACGGGCGGTATTTTCCGTATGAAAATGTGTGGGTACCGTATACTTAAGCAGTTACAACGACCCCTATGGAGGAACGTATGATTAAAGAGCTCTGCCACGACGAGGCTATTCTGTCCCAGCGTTGCGAGGTCGCGACTGTCGAGGACGAGTCGGTGGCACAGGACCTGATCGATACCATCAAGTCGCTCGACGATGCCGGCTGCCTTGCCGCCAACCAGATCGGCGTCACCAAGAAGGTCTGCGTCTACTTAGACGATGCCGGCGAGCCCCATGTGCTCTACAACCCCCGTCTGGTGTTTGGCCTGGGTGCCAGCAAGATGGAGGAGAGCTGCCTGACGCACGAGGAGGTCACCAAGTCCACGCGCTATATCAAGTGCAAGGTCGCTTATGACGTGATCGTCGACGGCAAGATGCGCGAGCGCAAGCAGGACTTTGTGGGCTTCGAGGCGCAGATGATTCAACACATGATTGACCACTGTCTTGGAAAGTTGGTCTAAGGGGACCAAAGCACCGCACTTCGTCTCTTTTGGCCCGGGCATGACATTGTTGTCATGTCCGGGCTTTTGTGTTTAGCGCCTTTTTGTTTGGAGACAATGAAATTAGCAAGAACGTAAAGCTAGGAGGCGCTATGTGTACGAGTATTCGATTTACCGATAATTCTGGCCACATGTATCTGGGCCGCAATCTCGACTGGAGCTTTGACTACGGCCAACAGGTTCGCGTGATGCCGCGCGGGTTTCACATTCCGTATTCGTTTATCGACGACGCGACAGCGGCACACGCGGTGATCGGTATGTGCATCGATTACAAGAATTACCCTATGTTCTTCGACTGCGGCAACGATGCGGGCCTCGCCGTGGCGGGCCTCAATTTCCCGGGTTATGCCGAGTATGCCGAGGGGCCGGTTGATGGAAAGACCAATATCGCAGCCTATGAGTTTCCCCTGTGGGTGGCAGCGACGTTCTCGACGGTCGATGAGGCCGAGGCCGCGCTGTGCGACACGGTGATTGTCGCCAAATCTGCCGGAGAGGGGTTGGGTGTGTCGCTGCTCCATTGGATTATCGGCGACAGCCAGCGCAGCATCGTGGTCGAGATGATGGCTGACGGCCTGCATGTATACGGCGATCCGGTCGACACCCTCGCCAATCAGCCCACCTTCCCGTGGCACATGGAAAACCTCCGCACCTATATCACCGCCACAAGCGATTTTCCGCAGACGGCGACATGGCGTGGCGCCGAGCTCAAGCCCTATGGCGCGGGTGCCGGCATGCGCGGCATTCCGGGCGATTGCTATTCGCCGAGCCGTTTTGTAAAGGCGGCGTACCTCAATGCCAATTACCCGCAAAAGGAGAGCGAGACCGAAAACGTCGTTCGCATGTTCCGCTCTCTCGAGGGCGTGGTGATGATCGAGGGAGCGTCCAGGATGGGCGATGGCAAGTTCGAGAAGACTATCTACACCGGATGCTTTAGCGCGCGCACGGGCAATTATTACTACGCGATGTATGAGGATCCGTCGATTCGCTACGTGAGCCTGATGGATGCCGAGGGCGCGAGCCCCGATAGGCTCGTGGTTCCCGAGCCGCGTCGTTCGTAGCTCACCGGTCCGTTGCGACATAAAACGGCTCCGCACCTTTTATGAGATGCGGAGCCGTTGTCGTCAATGGCTGGTGGCGTGTTAGAAGTTGGCGTCGTTGAGCTGGGTGCTCTCGAGTCCGTCGAGTTGCTGTTGCTCGGGCGTATCGGCGACGCTCTCGAGCAGCTCGGTGGGGTCGACGTTCATGCTCTTGCCGGCCTCGTTGCCGTTGACCAGGTCGTCCGAGAAGATGTCGACTTCCATTTCCTCGGCCTCTTCGATCAGGATCTCGAGCGGCACCTGGGTGCGAATGAGTTTGACTGCCGGACGCATGCGGGCAAAGAGCGGTACGTACTCAATGATGATGGCCGAGTTCTCAAGACCGTGCCAACGCGCCGGGCTTCCGCAGGCGCGGCGGACGGCGTACTTGATGGCCATGACGCGATGGTCGTTGCGGTTGATGTCTGTTTCGGGGGCAAGCATCTTGCGCAGCATGCAAAAACGGAAGTCGCCCACGTTGCCGCGTGTCTCGTAGATGGAGTAGGTGTGATGTTGCGGCGGCAACTCACCCGATGCCATCAGGTCGCCAACGATCTGGCGCAGGTAGGCGTTGATGCGCTGATTGACCTTAAAGCCCAGGTCCAAGCGCACGCGGAACAAAAAGTCCGTGCCAAAGGTCTCGACGGAATACTCGTGCGTATAGGGCTCGTCGGTAACGTGCACGTTGATGAACCAATATGCCTTGGCGCGCTTGGGGTGCTTGTCCAGGATGGAATAGAGCACGTCGCGGTCGAGCGTGAGCGGATCGGGGCTGTTGGTGAGGAACACCAGATTGTCGGCGAGCACGGGGTAGGTCTCGTCATTGCGCAGGCGATTGAGCTGGTCGATGTACTTGGAGACGGGCAGCAGGATCGTTTGCGTGCGCTCGATGGCGGTGCCGCGGCGCCACACATACATAAGGCCAAACAGCAGCGCGGCCAGGAAGATCATGACGTAGCCGCCGTCAAAGAACATAGTGAGGCACGAAGCGAAGAAGCACAGCTCAATGGCACCAAAGAGCAGGGCGAAGACGCAGGCACCCAGCTTGTGCTTGAGGATGCCGGCGATATAGCTCGTCAGCAGTGTGGTGGTCATGAGCATGGTCACGGTGATGGCGAGGCCATAGGCGCTTTCCATGCGCTCAGAGTTCTGGAATAGCAGCACGATGAAGATGCAGCCGACCCACATGATGTTGTTGACGAGCGGAATATAGAGCTGGCCCTTGGTGTCGCTGGGGTAGTGGATGCGCAGATGCGGCATAAGGTTGAGACGCGTGGCCTCGGATACCAGCGAGAACGAGCCGGTGATGAGCGCCTGCGAGGCGATGATGGCCGCCACGGCCGAAAGCACGATGGCAAGGGGGCGCAGGGGCTCGGGAAGCATCATGTAGAACGGGTTGACGATGTCCATCGCGAGCATCTGGGGATTGGAGTTGTTGGCGAGCAGCCAAGCGCCCTGACCCAGATAGTTAAGGATGAGCGCCGCCTTTACGAACGGCCAGGATGCGTAAATGTTAGCCTTGCCCACGTGACCCATGTCCGAATAGAGCGCCTCGGCGCCGGTCGTCGACAGAAAGACAAAGCCGAGCACCATGATGCCCGAGTGGTTGATGGGCGAGAACAGGAACATGATGCCGCGGATGGGGTTGAGTGCGCGCAAGATGGACAGGTTGCCGAGCATGTTGAACAAGCCGGCGCCCGCCAGGAACAGGAACCATAGCGTCATGAGCGGACCGAAGAGCTTGCCGATTGACGAGGTGCCGGCGCGCTGCATGGCAAACAGACCGCAGATAATGATGATGGTAATGATGATGACGTTGGTCTGGCCGTCGCCCAGCAGCGCATGGCCCCATTCGATGGTGCGCAGACCCTCGATGGCCGTGGTAACCGTGACGGCGGGGGTGAGGATGCCGTCGGCAAGCAGTGCCGCACCGCCGATCATGGCGGGGAGAATCAGCCACGGCGCCACCTTGCGAACGAGGCTGAACAGGGCGAAGATGCCGCCTTCGTTGTGGTTGTCGGCCTTCATGGCAATTACCACGTACTTGACCGTGGTCACGAGCGTCATGGTCCAGATGACGAGCGAGAGCGCGCCCAGGATCATGTCCTCACTGACGGTGCCGATGCCGCCGTTGTTGGCGACGATTGATTTCATGGTGTACATGGGGCTCGTGCCGATGTCACCATAGACGACGCCGAGCGTAACGAGCAGCATGCCAGCGGAGAGGGGAATGGCTCCATGCCCGCCTTGACTACGCTGGTCTTGGAGGCTTGCCTCCGGCTTGTTGTGTGCCACGTGGACTCCCTTGGACATCTGGCCTCTGCCACGAGCAGTAGACCTTTATGCCATCTTTATACATACAAGAGCAGTTTGGCACATCGGGGTGTTTTAGACAATAATCCCCATCTGGGGATTATTCACGTACGCAGGTAGCATTTCAAAGCAGGGGCATATCCGCTGAATGGCTTGCTGCAATGTGATAACCGCGGACGCGCCCCTGCTTCGAAACAGAAGAGGGGCTTTTAAGCGCGTGCTGTCTGGGCGATGCCAGCCTTGGCGTTTGCGCGTTTGCCGGCGAGTTCGCAAAAGATCGCGCCGCCGATGATAAGCACGGCGCCCATCAGACGGACCGGTGTTATGGCTTCGCCCAAAAGGACGGCCGAGAACACGACCGCCGAAAGCGGCTCGAGGTAGCCGACGACGGCGACGGTCTGGACGGGCAGTTTGGCGACGGCGCTAAAGTAGAGCAGGCAGCCGATGCCGGTGTTGACGACGCCGAGCATGACGACGGCGCGCCAATCAATACTGGCGGCGACGCCGGCGGACAGGAATGAGGGGGCGCCCTGCGTGAGGAGCGTAAGGATCAGCGCGGTCAAAAAGGCGGCGCTCACCTGGAGCGCGGAGTTCTCGAGGCCCTCGATGTGCGGCGCACCCTTGCTGGCGATGACCATCAATGCATAGCAGAAGGCCGAGGCGATGCCGCACACGATGCCTGTGATGGGCATATTGCCGCCGAGGCCTTGGGCCGCGATGAGGAAGGCGCCGCAGGCGACAGCTATGAAGCCGGCGATTTTGCCACCGGTCAATTTTTCGCCAAAGATAAACGGCGAGAGGGCCATGACGATGATGGGCCCGCAGTAGTACAGCAGCGAGGAAACGCCGACGCCGATTGTCTGATAAGCGCGGAACAGAAAAATCCAGCTGGCGCCCAGCGCGGCTCCCGAAAGGAGGAGGGCTGCGGCTTCGCGGGGGCGAGATGGCGCCTGCAACTTATGGCGTTGGGTGATGGCGAGGACGGTGACAAGCGAGAGTGCGCCCAAAAACGTGCGCAGGAGCACGATATCGGAGCTCGGCAGCGCGATGGCAGCGGCGATGATGCCGTTGGAGCCAAACAATAGCAATGCTGCTAAGTACGTAAACAGTCCGTTGTTCATGCGCTGACATCCCCTCTATATCCGAGCATATTCACTATGGGTGAACTGGCTTTAGAAGAAAAGCGAATATAATGCATGGAAAACATGACAAAAGCTCATGCAAGGGTGGGGACGTGCCGTGGAGACCAATATCCAAAAGATGCAGGTGCTGCTCGAGACGATGCGCGCCGGCAGTTTTACACGCGCCGCAGAGCGGCTGAGCTATTCGCAGTCGGGCGTGAGCCGCATGGTGGGCGATCTTGAGGCCGACTGGGGTTTTAAGGTGCTTGATCGCAGCCGCGAGGGCGTGGTGCTTTCTGCCGACGGGCGGCAGGTCATGCCGGCAGTCGAGGCGTTATGCGAAGAGTTTGGCCGCCTGCAGCGACGCGTGGACGAGATGCGTGGGCTCATGCGCGGCAAAATCTGCATCGGTACGTTTTCGAGTGTGGCGACCCATGTGCTGCCGCCGGTGATTGCGTGGTTTCGTGCCGATTATCCAGATGTCGATTACGAGCTGCTGATGGGTGATTACTCCGAGATCGAGCAATGGGTGGCGGAAGGCCGCTGCGACCTGGGCTTTATTCCGCGCGAGCCACGCGGTGCCGGCATGGCGTCGCGGTCGTTGGTTCAAGACGAGCTGATGGCCGTGGTGCCAGCGGACTCCTCGCTTGCCACCGCGGAGGTCGTCTCTCTTGCCGATTTGGCCAACGCGCAGTTTATTCTGCTAGAACGGGGTAGCGACGACGAGATTACGCCGCTGTTTCGCCGCGCGGGCCTGGCGGTACGCTCTAAGCTGTCAACCTGGGATGACTATGCGATTATGGCCATGGTCGAGGACGGCCTGGGCGTGAGCATTCTTCCGGCGCTCATCTTGCGCCGCTGCCAGTTCGATGTTGCCGTGCGCCCGCTCGAGGGACATCCTCATCGGCAGATCAACGCCATATACCGCACCGCCGATGTTTCGCTTGCCGCTGTTCGATTCCTTGAATACCTCTAAACGTGTACACGTCATTGTCCGCTTTGGGCAAATCTCGGAGTTCGGTACATTTTCTTATGAAATTGAACTTGCGAATGAGGTACGGCGCTATACTGCTGCCTAAATTGAACTCAGGTTCAATTTGTGTTCTATAAATTGAACTTTGCCAGCAAGGAGGTTCTAGTGGCCCAAGAGACGTTTAGCGATCGCCTGCGACAGACCATGTCCGATTGCGACGTTCGCCAGTCGGACGTAATCCGCGCTTCGGAGATGCTCGGCAAAAAACTCGGCAAGAGTCAGATGAGCCAATATGTGAGTGGCAAGACGATTCCGCGGCGCGATGTGGCAGAGCTGCTCGCCCGCATTTTGGAGGTCGATGTTTCCTGGCTGCTTGCCGGTGACGCCGATCAAGGCGAGGCATCATCGCCTCGCAACGATTCCAAGCCCGAACCCCATCCCTCAGCTCAAATTCCAAGGAGCACCACCATGCGTACTTTTTCTAAATCCACCAAGCTTGATAACGTCCTGTATGATGTGCGCGGTCCCGTCGTCGACGAGGCCGCCCGTATGGAGGACGAGGGCGAGCGCATCCTCAAGCTCAACATCGGCAACCCAGCGCCCTTCGGTTTCCGCACGCCCGACGAGGTTATCAAGGACATGCGCCAGCAGCTGCCCGACTGCGAAGGCTATTCCAACTCGCGCGGCCTGTTCTCTGCGCGCAAGGCGATTATGCAGTACTCGCAGATCAAGGGCCTGCCCAATGTTCAGATGGAGCACATCTACACGGGCAACGGCGTGTCCGAACTCATTCAGCTTTCGATGAACGCGCTGCTCGACAATGGCGACGAGATTCTGATTCCCAGCCCCGACTATCCGCTCTGGACGGCGTGCGCAACCCTTGCCGGCGGTCATCCCGTGCACTATCTGTGCGACGAGCAGGCCGATTGGTATCCCGACCTGGAAGATATGGAGTCCAAGATCACGAGCGCGACCAAGGCCCTCGTCATCATCAACCCCAACAACCCCACGGGCTCGGTCTACCCGCGCGAGGTGCTCGAGGGCATCGTCGAGGTTGCGCGCAGGCACCAGCTCATGATCTTTGCCGACGAGATCTACGACCGTCTGTGCATGGACGGCTACGAGCACGTCTCGATTGCCTCGCTCGCTCCCGATCTGCCCTGCGTCACCTTTAGCGGCCTTTCCAAGTCGCATATGATTGCGGGCTATCGTATTGGCTGGATGGTGCTTTCGGGCAACCAGCGCTGCATGAGTGACTTCATCATGGGCATCAACATGCTCTCCAACATGCGCCTGTGCTCCAACGTGCCGGCTCAGTCGATCGTCCAGACGGCGCTTGGCGGCCATCAGTCCGTTAACGACTACATCCGTCCCGGCGGCCGTGTCTACGAGCAGCGCAACTTTGTGTATGAGGCGCTCAACAAGATTGATGGCATCTCGGTGGTTAAGCCGCGTGCAGCGTTCTACATCTTCCCCAAGATGGATGTTAAGAAGTTCAACATCACCGATGACGAGCAGTTCGCTCTCGACCTGCTGCACGAGAAGAAGATCCTGATCACGCGCGGCGGCGGCTTTAACTGGGCCGAGCCCGACCACTTCCGCATCGTGTATCTGCCGCGCATGGAAGTGCTCAAAGAGTCGCTCGAAGACCTCGCCGACTTCTTTGATCATTACCGCCAGAGCTAGTGGGATAGAAGCTCCGCACTATGAAAAGCTCCCTGCAGTTGTTTTGCTGCGGGGAGCTTTCTTGAATCGGCGGAACTATATAACGATCCCGTCGCAGTGGTCGATTTCGTGTTGGATGATCTCGGCGGTGTAGCCCGAGAAGTTTTTGATGCGGTGGACGAAGTTCTCGTCCAAATACTCAACCTTAATGCGGCGATAGCGGGTACAGGGACGCTCACCGACCAGCGAGAGGCATCCTTCGCTCGTCTGATAGGCATTGACCTGCTCAAGAATTTGCGGGTTGTACATCAGGAGCGCCCTGTTGCCGTCTTTTACGCAGATGATGCGTTTGCGCACGCCGATCATGTTGGCGGCGAGGCCCACGCACTCGCGCTCATGCTCGTGGAGTGTATCCAGGAGATCCTGCCCGGTCGCGGCATCGTCGGGTCCTGCGTCTTCGGAAGGCAGACGCAAAAAGAACTCGGATTTCATGATGGGCTTAATCATGGCGGGCTCCTCATGTCTTATGCTTTCGTTGACTTTTAATAATAGCGCGAAAGGAAAGCTGCACGTCCGCGTTACAATCTTTCGACGTTGGACCATGTTGCTAGATTCGTCGTGTACGGCGTCTGGCGTAAGTCTAGGGCTCATTTTCGCCCTGGACCGTTCCTCTGGGGCGATGCGATTGTCGTTCTAAGAGGAAGGAATTTCATGGGGACCAAATCCCAAAAGCAAACTCAATCACCGTCGACAGCCTCGGCGATTCTCGTCGTAATGTATGTTGGAGCCTTTGTTGCCGCGTTTAACGAGAACATCATTAACGTGGCGCTGCACGACATTATGGCGGCCTTTTCGGTGAGTGCCACCACGGCGCAGTGGCTCGTTTCGGGCTACATGATCGTGACGTCGATCTTTACGGCCATCATGGCCTTCCTGTCCGGCCGTTTCTCGACGCGCAAGCTGCTGTTTTTCGCATGCGGATGCATGGTCGCCGGCGAAGTCCTGTGCCTGTTCGCTCCGTCATTTAGCGTTTTGCTGCCAAGCCGTATTTTGCAGGCTGCGGGATCGGGCATCTTGTTCCCGCTCATGATGAACGTGGTGCTGTCTTGCGCTCCGCGCGAGAAGCTCGGTCTGTATCTGAGCCTGGGCGGAGCCTGCATTACGCTGGGGCCGGCGTTTGGACCCGTGATCAGCGGTCTTATGTGCACGTTGTTTGGCTGGAGGGCGGTGTTCGTAGTGCCGCTGGTGGGCGGCATTGTGGTCGCTGCGGCGGGCGTAAAGCTTGTTCAGAATGTCGGAGAGCGTTCGAACGCCACGCTTGATATTCTGTCGGTTGTTTTGCTCGCCGCCGGTATTACGGCATTTGTGTATTCCGTAGGCGAGTTCTCGACCAATCTGATTGCCGGTATCGTGACGCTTTTCGCCGCCATTGTGCTGCTCGGCCTGTTTGCGGCCCGCCAGCTCAAGCTCGAGCATCCGGTGCTTAACGTGCGTCCCATGGCGAGCGTTCGTTTTTGGCCTGCGTGTCTGCTTGTGGTGGTGTCGATGATGACGACGTTCTCGATGAGCGTTTTGTTGCCGCTCTATTTTGAGGGCGCATACGGCATGACCGCACTTGTTGCGGGCTTGCTCATTTTGCCGGCGATTGCCTGCAACGCCGTGACCTCGATTGTGGGCGGACGCGTGATGGACGCCCGTGGCGCATGGCCGCTGCTGCCGGTCGGCTTTGCCCTGATTGCCGTGGGGCAGACTGCCATCTCGATGACGGCGGCAAGCATGAACATCGGCGTCGTCGTGGCGCTGACCGTTGTGGTGTATGCCGGAGTCGGTTTGGTGCTGAGCCCCTCGCAAACGGCCGGCTTGGAGACGCTGCCTGCCGCTGAGCATCCTCACGGAACGGCATTGCTTAACACGTGGAATATGATTGCCGCATCGTTTGGCCCGTCGCTGTTTATCGGCCTGCTCTCGAGTTCTGCGTCGACTGCCGGCGCGGCTGGCGCTGCGACCGACGTTGCCCAGGCGATTGGATTTGCAACTGCCGTGCGTGTGGCGGCTGTGATTGCCGTGGTCGGGTTCGCGACGTCGCTGGTGTACGCTCGTCGCGAGTCGCACATGTCGCATTAATGTGTGCACATAGATTCTGCAGCTAGATTGGATGGCGACACCATAAACTAATGGACGTTTTGCCGAGAGGCATGAATGTTTAAAGCGCAAAGAGTGCGCGACGGGCCCCGCGAATGGGGCGATGATGCCCGAGAGGGCCAAGAAGGAGTCTCATGTCCGAGAACGAAGAGATCATGAACGAGACCGAGAACGAGACCATGGCTGCCGAGGTTGAGGCAGTCGAGACCGTGGAGACCGAAGCTGCCGAGGTCGAGGCTGCTGACGAGGTTTCCGTCGAGGAGGAGGCCGAGGTTGTCGAGGCCGCCGTTGATTACGATGATGAAGAGCTGATGGACAAGATGCAGAAGGCCGCCCGCCTGCTGCGTAGCCGTCGCTTTGCTATTTCCAAGGAGGAGGAGGCCAAGGCCGAGCGCATGGCGAACATCGAGCGCGCCATCAAGCTTCTTGACCTCAAGCCCAAGATGGAGCAGAAGGAAATGTCCGACCTGCTGGGCATGCGCCTTCGTGAGCTCGATGGCCTGATGGCCGAGGCCGAGGCTGCCGATCTGGTCGGCCGCATCGACGACGCCGAGGGCGATATGCGCAAGATCGTTGTCTTCGCTGCCGAGGATGCCGCTGAGGGCCTGGTCGAGCTTGCCAACAAGAAGGAGAAGCTCCTGCCCGAGCTTTCTTACGAGGAGGCCACCGAGCTGATGGCCGCTCTCGATAAGGTTATCGCTCCGCTCGTCGCCATGGGCCTGGACGAGGATCGCGGTCCTCGCGGCGGCCGTGACGACCGTGGTGGCCGTGGCGGCGACCGTGGCGGTCGCGGCGGCTTTGGCGATCGTGGTGGCCGTGGTGGCGACCGCGGCGGTCGCGGTGGCGATCGTGGCGGCCGTGGCGGTTTTGGTGACCGTGGCGGCGACCGTGGCGGTCGCGGCGGCTTCGGCGGCAACCGTGGTAACGACCGCGGCGGTCGCGGTGGCGATCGTGGCGGCCGCAACGGCGGCGGCTTCCGCGGCAACCGCTTCTAGGGGTTACGCGGTTCTACGAACCGCGTAACTAGTTGACGCTGCGCGCCCACCAGAGCGACAACTTGTCATTCAAAGAGGACGGCATGACCAGAAGGTCTATGCCGTCCTCTTTTCATGCCAATTTGTTCGCTCTGGCGGGCGCTCGCTGTCCGTCCTCTACCTGTGGCGCCTTCGTGGTCCAAAGTAGCCGTTGGACGTTCTTAAATGACTAGTCAGAATGAGAGTGGATAATCTCCCGATTTTGGCCTGAATGTTGGCTCAAAGTGGGAGATTATCCACTCTCAATTTGTAAGTGTCCGAAAATCCACGCTCGTTTTATCTGTCTACATTTGCAGGAACAGTTCGTGGAGGCGGGTGTCTTCGTCGAGTTCGGGGTGGAAGGTAACGCCCAGTTGGTTGCCCTGGCGGGCGGCAACGATACGCCCGTCGACTTCGGCTAAGGCCTTGGCGTCGCCGTGGACCTCGACGATGCGGGGCGCGCGGATAAACGTCAGCGGTACCTCGCCGTCGATGCCGGCTATCTGCCCCTTGGTTCGAAAGCTGCCGAGCTGTCGGCCGTAGGCATTGCGCTCAACGAGTACATCCATGGTTGCCAGACGTGGCGTGCCCTTATCGTCATGGGCGGCAAGGTCGTGAGCCAGCAGAATCAAACCGGCGCAGGTGCCCAGCACGGGCATGCCCTCAACAATACGTTCGCGAAGCTCGTCGAGCATGCCCAACCCATCAAGTAGCTTGCCTTGAACGGTGGACTCGCCGCCAGGGAGAACCAGACGATCAAAGTCCTGCTTCAAATCAGCCGCTTGCCTCAGCTCAATGCATCGTGCGCCCAGCTCGGACAGTCTTGCCTCGTGCTCGGCAAAAGCGCCTTGGACCGCCAGCACGGCGACCGACTGGCCTGCGTAATCGCTCATGTGCGATCCTTTCTGCTGGACTAGCGCCCGCGCTCCTCCATGATGATCTCGATTTCGTCGGCGTTGATGCCCACCATGGCCTCGCCCAGGTCCTCCGAAAGCTCGGCGATGAGCTTGGCGTCGGTGAAGTTTGCCACGGCCTTGACGATGGCGGCGGCGCGCTTGGCGGGGTCGCCGCTCTTAAAGATGCCCGAGCCAACAAAGACGCCCTCGGCGCCCAGCTGCATCATCAGCGCGGCGTCGGCGGGGGTTGCGACTCCGCCGGCGGCAAAGTTTACGACGGGGAGCTTGCCCGTGGCATGGACCTCGCGCACCAGCTCGACCGGAACCTGCAGCTGCTTGGCTGCCTCAAAGAGCTCGTCGTCGCGCAGAGCAACAACGTCGCGGATCTGCTTTTGGATCTTGCGCATATGGCGCACGGCCTGAACGACGTCGCCCGTGCCCGGCTCGCCCTTGGTACGAATCATCGTGGCGCCCTCGGCAACACGGCGCAACGCCTCGCCCAGATCGCGGGCGCCGCAGACAAACGGCACGTCAAACTGGGTCTTGTCGATGTGATAGACGTCATCGGCAGGGGAGAGAACCTCGGACTCGTCGATGTAATCGATCTCGATGGCCTGCAGGACCTGCGCCTCGACAATGTGACCGATGCGGCACTTGGCCATGACGGGGATGGAGACGGCCTCTTGGATGCCCTTGATCATCTTGGGGTCGCTCATGCGCGAGACGCCGCCTGCGGCGCGGATGTCGGCCGGAATGCGCTCGAGTGCCATGACGGCGCAGGCGCCTGCCTCCTCGGCGATGCGTGCCTGCTCGGGCGTGGTGACGTCCATGATGACGCCGCCCTTGAGCATCTGCGCGAGCTCGCGATTGAGTTTGACGCGATCGGCCTTGCTGGTCTGTTCTGCCATGGTTGCTCCCTTGGTTGGCATGTACATTGCTTGACGGAACATCCTATCGGGGAGCTGGGTATGGCGAAATACTCAGTTTTCGAGATAATAACAAGGTCAGACTAATGCCAGATTGAATGATTCGATAAGGTCAGGTGATAGACCCATGCTTGACTACAATTTGGAAAATCGCGGCGAAGCATCGCTTTATGAGTATGTTTACCAGCAAATTCGCGATGATATTGTTGCCGGGCGCATTGCGGCGGGGGAGCATCTTCCGTCTAAGCGTGCCTTTGCCAGTCATCTGGGAATCAGTGTCATTACCATCGAGAATGCATATAGCCAGTTACTTGCCGAGGGCTATATTTGCTCAATGCCGCGTCGTGGCTACTACGCTTGCGAGCTTCCGGATGCACCGGTTTTGGCTTCGGCTGCGGAGGGCATCGACCGAGATGCCGCCTCTGCGGGTCCCAGCGCGCATGATGTCAACGGACAGGTCGAGCGATTCGATGCACTTTCTCCTTCCGCTTTGGAGGCGGCGCGGCTTTGGCAAAGCGCACTACGGGCGACGCTGGCATCCGAAGATGAGCGCGAAATCTTTTCGCCCGCACCGGCGCAGGGCACCGCTCGGCTGCGACGCGCAATTGCTCACCATCTGCGTGGGACGAGGGGCATGAATGTCGATCCCAACAACATTGTTATCGGTGCAGGCGCCCAGCTGCTCGATACCATGTTGGTTCAGTTGCTTGGCGCTGACAAGGTGTATGCCGTTGAGGACCCGGGCTATTTGCGCCTGACGCGCATCTATCAGGCTATGGGCTGCAAAGTTCGACATATCCCGTTGGATGATGAGGGCGTGGACCTGAGCGCTCTGCAGAAAACTGGGACCGATGTCCTTCACCTTATGCCGTCCCATCAGTATCCCGCCGGTCTTGTGACGAGCATTGCGCGTCGCTATGCGCTGCTGAGCTGGGCCGCCGAGCGACCAGGTCGGTACCTCATCGAAGATGACTTTGATTGTGAGTTTCGCCTTGCCGGCAAGCCAATTCCCGCGCTCGCGTCGATCGATGCCTCCCAGTCGGTTATCTACACCAACACGTTTTCGAAGAGCCTGTCATCGGCGTTGCGTCTAGCGTACATGGTGCTGCCCGATGAGCTAATGGAGCGGTTTAGGCGCAACCTTGGTTTTTACGCCTCGTCGGTGAGTTCTGTCGATCAGGTCGCTTTGGCTCGTTTGCTGGAATCGGGTGATTACGAGCGACATGTGAACCGCGTGCGCGTTCGTGCTCGCGAGGCGCGTGATGGCCTGGCGGCGCTTGTACGGAAGGCATTTCCGGCAGGGGAAGTCTCGATCGAACACGCAGACGCGGGCCTTTACTGCACCGTGGTTGCGGAGCGTGGAACGGGCGGAAGCACTATTGCACGGGCCCTCACGCGCTCGAGCATCCCTTTTATCGATATCGGTGACTGTTTTTGGTGTGCCGATGGCGCATCTGCCCCTGAAAACTCAAGTCAAATTCTTGTTCAGTATGACGATTTGAGTCCAAAAGCGCTAAATACCTTGGAATCGCAGCTATTGGGAGCGCTCTGCAATCTAAGTGAGTAGGCATTTGGAACTTTGGCGACCAGGCAGTTTTGTAACAAGCTGCCTACCTGCACTGATAATTGTTCTCGGGGAAGCGGGCACTGCGGGGCGCGGCAACGGCGCGCGATTTCCGCGTCGCAGCGCTACCCTGATGCTGAATGCCGGGACGATGACCCACTGACCTGCTGACGCCTCTTCGGCCGTCCTCAAATCCGACCTGTCTCGCCCCGGCATCCGCGTCCCGGAGTCCTGCCATGACCTAATAGGAGCATGAGCGCGGACAATCGGACAAGCCAATTGGATTGTAGCGCTCCCGTCAGTGCAATGTCTGGGAGACCCGGGCGCGGAGCAGGCGGCAGACCGAGGGGAGCGAAAATGGAAGGCGAAACGGTCATCGCGGGCGTCGACACGCACAAGGACGTGCATGTCCTGTGCCTGCTCGACGGCCTCGGGAGGAAGATCCGGAGCGGGAGCTTCGGGGCCGACCCCGAGGGCTACGACAGGCTGGCGGAGGCGATAGGCGACCCGGGGAGCTGCATGGTCGTCGGCGTCGAGGGCACGGCATCGTACGGGGCCGGGCTGACGAGGAGGCTCGTGGAGCTCGGGTACAACGTCGTCGAGGTGCTCAGGCCCAAGAGGGACAAGGCGAGGCCCGGCGAGGGGAAGAGCGACCCGCTGGACGCCGAGCGCGCGGCGCGCAAGGCGGCGTCCGGGAAGGGCTGCTCCGTGCCGAAGTCGCAGGACGGCTGGGTCGAGGCGGTGCGCCAGCTCTACGTCGCGCGCAGGCTGGCCGTCGCGACGTCCACGTCCTGCGTGGCCTGCGCGAAGTCGATGCTCACGACGGCCCCGAGCGCCCTGAGGGAGCGGTTCAGGGGCCGCGAGCGGCCGAAGGACCTCATGCCGCTGCTCGCGCGCGGGAGGAAGGCGGGCGACGCGCTCGAGGAGAGCGTGCTGGCCTCGCTGCGGTCCGTCGCGGCGGTCTGGAAGGAGGCCCGCAGCCAGGTCGAGTCCCTCGACGAGCGCATCCGCGCGCTGCTGGAGGCGAACGCGCCCGCGCTGCTCGGCGTCGAGGGCTGCGGCACCACGACCGCCGCCCTGGTCGTGGCCGCCGGCGACAACCCCGGCAGGCTGAAGGGCGAGGCGGCGTTCTCGATGATGTGCGGCGCCTCCCCGATCCCCGCGTCGAGCGGGAAGACGGACCGGCACAGGCTCAACCGCGGCGGCAACCGGCAGGCGAACTGGGCGCTCTACGAGATCGCAATCAAGCGCATGGCGTACGACGAGAGGACGAGGAGGTACGTGGCGAGGCGGACCTCCGAGGGAAGTCCCGGCGGGAGGCGGTCCGCTGCCTGAAGCGCTACATAGCGCGGGAGGTGTACCACGTGCTCATGGACCCGAACCCCGACGGCGCCGCGCCGGAAGGCCCCGAGCTCGCGAAGATGCGCAAGGCGATGCGGGTGACTCAGAAGAAAGCCGCCGCGGAGCTCGGCCTGTCCGCAGCCACACTCGGGCACTTGGAACGGGGGAAACGGCGGTCGACGAAACTGGAGAGGAGGTATTACGAGCTCCTGTGCGAATTGAAGGGAGCGCTCCCGCAAACTGCCTCTTGACAACTTATAGGAGCGTCGGTTTTGAAAAGCAGGATGACCGGGCTGCTCGGAATGTTCAAAAAAGTCTACTCACTTGCCGCGTAAAGCTTCTGCATGAGAAAAAAATGGGGTTTTCAACAGGGCTTCGTCCAGCTCTCGACAAGCTTTTGGCCAGTTGGGGAGGGCTGTTGAAAACTTGGCAGTCCGTTCGGCGCCATTTTTGGTGCGTTCGCGCCAATGCGTGACTGACTGGGTTGAAATTCGTGTTCTCCTGTGCCTATGAAGGATCTACTTTGTGACATATCGGCTTTTAGGTACTGGCGTTTGCCTCCTCAAGTCCGCGCTTTGTGTCCGCCGCTTCCACGACCGGAAGAAGACCGGCAGCGATATGATCTCGCCCGCAACCCGACGGCTGCGGTCGCGCTCGGTTTTCCGTTGCATACATTGGTTCGGACGAGAAACAAACGGACTTGTCCTGCCAGCATTAGACAGCGGCTGTTTCTTGGTGAGCTCCCCAGGGAATCCGTGCTGGAAACGGAGCATGGATTTTTGATTACGTCTCCTCTACTGACGGCATTCATCATGTCACGGCATCTGACGGATCTTCAGCTTCTTTTGGTATTGGCGGAGATGTGCGGCTTGTTTGCGGTGTGTGCCCTGCCGGCGTTACTTGAGACGGAGCTTTCGCGTGCAATTGATTCGGGTGCGATTTCGACAACGTTCGGTTGGGCGCGCTGCCCGTCCGAGGACGGCACCGCCTCAAATTTATGGCGTCGAGACGCTTTGGTTTTGGGCGGAGACCTTGACCGTTTTTGTTCAGATGTTTGTGGGATGCGTTACGGCAATAGATTTATGGCGGTATCGCAACTCGTTCCATTGGGTGCCGCGTCGCCTTTTGAGGTCGAGGCGTATTTGCTACTTGCACTGCCGCGATCCCTGGGAGGCGAAGGTTTTTGCGGCATAGAGCTTAATGTTGAAGTGATGCTAAACACAAGTGCTCGAGCGATTGTGGGAAAGTCCCGTGTATATATCGACCTACTTCTTTCTTCACCGGACGGTAGGCGACAGGTGGCCATTGAATGTCAGGGAAAGGCCTCGCACGGACGCGCAGGGGATGGCTTGCGTGACGCTGACCGCATGACGGCCCTTCAGGCCATGGGCTACGATGTACTTCTCCTGACACACAGACAGATATCCGATGAGGGTAGATTCCGCGCGATCGTTAAGACCGTATGCAGGATGCTCGATGCTGAATATCGCGATAAAAGCTCAGATGAGCAAAGGGCTGAGACATTACTTCGGTCTGAACTATTCGTTGACTGGACAAAATTGGGAGTAATTGACGGAAAGATGCCCGTTAGACACAAAACAGTTCGATCGTGGACGGCTGCGGTTCTAAGTGAGTAGACTTTTGGCTTGATGGCGACCAGGCCGTTTTGAAACAAGTCATTTCCCTGCGACTTTATAAAGCAATACGGATGGTCTGCTCGGCAAGTTTCGAAAAGTCTACTCACTTAGTTTTTGACGAGAGACCGATGCCGAAGATAGCTCTATTTCAGGGCGTTAACGAGTCCTCGAGACACAAAAAGGCCCGAACCAATACGGTCCGGGCCTCATCGAGCTAGAGGTTATGTCTCAAGCGGTTGGCTTAGCCAAAGTAGCGCTTGAGCAGGCCGGCGAAAGCCTTGCCGTGACGAGCCTCGTCGCGAGCCATCTCGTGCACGGTATCGTGGATGGCATCGAGGCCAGCGGCTTTGGCGCGCTTGGCAAGATCAGTCTTTCCGGCGGTGGCGCCGTTCTCGGCCTCAACGCGCATCTCGAGGTTCTTCTTGGTGGAGTCGGTCACGACCTCGCCCAGGAGCTCAGCGAACTTGGCGGCGTGCTCGGCCTCCTCGTGGGCAGCCTTCTCCCAGTACAGGCCGATCTCGGGATAACCCTCGCGATGGGCGACGCGAGCCATGGCCAGGTACATACCGACCTCGGAGCACTCGCCCTCAAAGTTGGCGCGCAGGTCGGCAACGATGTCCTCGGAGACGCCCTCCATCTTGGCGACGCCCACGACGTGCTCGGCAGCCCACTCGAGCTGGCCCTCCTCCTGCTTCAGGAAACGAGAACCGGGAACGCCGCACTGGGGGCACTTGAAGTCCTCGGGCAGCTGGTCGCCGTCGAACTCTTCCACATAACCGCAAACGGGGCAAACAAACTTCATGATTCGATCCTTTCGATCGATGGCGATTGTGCGCTCGTCCGGTCCCGTAAGGGCCCTCTCCGGACGTGCGTCTTGACGAGTTCTATTATCCATAAATGCAACGAAATGTGAAGCCTATTAGGAATGATTTTTAATAAAACAATTTCGAGATATGAAGATGTTGATTGATTAACGATTGGGAGGCCGTCTGCGATTTTTGCTGAGTACAATCGGGCGAGCAAATGTTGACCTATCAACAAATGAAGGAGTTTCCTTTATGCATCTAGCCCGTCGTGCCTGGTGCCGAACATATCAGACGGTTTTTCGCATTGCATTGCCGATCCTGCCCTATACCGAGCCGCGCATTCTGGAGCATGCCGAGGATGTGCCCGCGGTGCTTCAAAAGCGCTCGATCCAGAAGGTCCTTATCGTGACAGACCCTGGCATTGCACGTTTGGGACTCACGGCATCACTCGAGCGTGCGCTTACGGCTCAGGGGATTGGCGTTACGGTCTATGCCGAAACGCGTGCGAACCCCACGGTCTCGAATGTGGAGGAGGCGGCGTCCCTGTATCGAGAGCGCGCCTGCCAGGCCATTATCGGTTTTGGCGGAGGATCAGCCATGGACTGCGCCAAGGGCGTGGGCGCACGCATTGCGCAGCCAAGCAAGCCCATCAACAAGATGCGCGGGCTGCTGCGGATTCATCGTCGTCTGCCGCTGCTCATCGCCGTTCCCACCACGGCGGGCACGGGAAGCGAGGTCACGCTTGCGGCGGTAATTACCGATGACGAGACGCACTACAAGTATCCCATTAACGACTTTGTGCTTATCCCGCGCTTTGCGGCGCACGACCCCGAGTTTACGCTCGGTCTGCCCGCCTCCATTACGGGGCAGACGGGCATGGACGCCCTGACGCATGCCGTTGAGGCCTTTATCGGGCGAAGCACCACGCCCTATACGCGTAAGATGGCGCGTCAGGCGGTCCAGCTCATCCATGACAATTTGCTCGAGGCCTATGAGCATGGCGATAACATGCGTGCGCGTCGCAATATGCTTTCGGCGGCGTATAAGGCGGGTGTTGCCTTTACGCGCTCCTATGTTGGATACGTTCACGCCATCGCACACAGCTTGGGTGGGCGTTACGGGATTCCGCACGGCTTGGCCAACGCTATCATCCTGCCGCATATGCTTCGCGCTTATGGTGACGCCGCCGCCCCCAAGCTTGCCGATCTTGCTCGCATGGCGGGCATTGCGCCGGCTACCGCGCAGGACAGTCTTGCGGCCGAGGCCTTTATCGATTGGGTCGACCGCATGAACGAGGCCCTGGGAATCCCCAAATATGTCTCGGGCATTCGCCGCTCCGACATTCCGCAGATGGCGGCGCATGCCGATGCCGAGGCCAATCCCCTGTACCCCGTTCCGCTTTTAATGGACCGCTTGGAGCTCGAGCATATGTACGAAGTCGTTGCAGGTGGTATGTTTGAGGGCGAGAATTAGGAGGGTCCATGAACACCGAGGAAATTGCGCGCATCGTCGGCGATCAGCGCGCCTACTTTAAGACGCACGCCACGTTTGATGTCGATGCTCGACGTCGCGCGCTCGTGAGTTTACGCGATGCGGTGCGGGCCCACGAGGCCGATATCGCCCATGCGCTCAAGACCGATTTGGGGAAGTCGCATGACGAGGCCTATATGTGCGAGATCGGCACGTCGCTTTCCGAGATTCGACATCAGATCGCTCATGTGGCGCGATGGAGTCGTCCGCGCCTGCGTCCGTGCGACCTCGCTAACGCCGTGAGCGTGTGCAAAACGCAAGCCGTGCCCTATGGCGTCACGCTCATCATGGCTCCGTGGAACTACCCGTTTTTGCTGACGCTCGAGCCGCTCGCCGGCGCGCTCGCCGCGGGTAACACCGTGGTTATCAAGCCGAGTGCCTATGCTCCGGCATCGAGCGCGGTGCTCAAGCAAATCTGTGAAGAGGCATTTGATCCGCGCTTGGTGACGGTCGTCGAAGGCGGGCGTGCCGAAAACGAAGCGTTGCTCGATGAGTGCTGGGACAAGATCTTCTTTACCGGTAGCGTTCCGGTCGGCAAGCTCGTCATGGAGCGTGCAAGTAAAAACCTCACACCCGTGACGCTTGAGCTGGGCGGAAAGAGTCCCTGCATCGTGGATGCGACGGCTAACTTGAAGGTCGCGGCACGCCGTATCGCCTTTGGTAAATGGCTCAACGTGGGGCAGACCTGCGTGGCGCCCGACTACCTGCTGGTCGATACGCGCGTGCACGACGAGCTGCTGGGTCTCATCAAGGAGGAGGCCCGCCGTATGTTTGGAGAGCATCCGCTCGATAACGAGGATTACGGGCATATCGTCAACGCCAAGCATTTTGCGCGCGTGCGCGGGCTGATCGATCCCGATAAGGTCGTGCTTGGAGGCGCCGCGCGCGAGGCTTCGCTCAAGATCGAGCCGACGATTTTGGACGGCGTGTCCCCCGATGACGCCGTGATGCAGGAGGAGATTTTCGGCCCCATCTTGCCGGTGCTGACGTTTGAGAGCCTAGACGAGGCCGAGACGTTTATTACGGATCGTCCGACGCCGCTGGCCCTGTATATCTTTAGCCAAGACCGCGCAGTTCAGCAGCGCTTTGTGCGCTACGTGCCCTTTGGCGGCGGCTGCGTCAACGACACGATCATGCACCTGGCTACGAGCCATATGGGCTTTGGCGGCATGGGTGCGAGCGGTATGGGACAGTACCATGGACGCGAGAGCTTCGATACGTTTAGCCACAAGAAGAGCATCGTGAACAAGGCAACGTGGCTGGACGTGCCATTCCGCTATGCTCCTTACGCAAGCTGGAAGCACAAATTCGTGCGCATGTTTGTGCATTAGAATCAGATGACATAGGGATAAACAAAGTGGCCGCCCCCGCGTAAGCGAAGACGGCCACTTCTCACGATGAAAACGTGTATCGGAGTTGGCAAGACCCGCAGCCACGGGTGCCATCCGTGTCCCTATCTTAGCTGTAAGCGTTCCGCCGCGCAAGCGTTGCGGCAAGCGATTGAAAGACGCGGACGGGATGAATTTGTGTCCGCACGGGCCCGTAGACTTCTCAACTATGTTGTGGATGCTCGCTAATCGGTAATGGAGGCGCACGTGTTTGATGACGATGACCTGTTCGATCTGACAGACGATCCGTTTGAGTGGGATATGCTACTCGATGACGATGAGTTGGAGCAGGACCGTAAGAAGCGGCAGGGCAAGAAGGCGCGGGATGACGCTTCGAAAAAGCAGGACAAGCGTCGCCGAGGCCTGTTCGGTGGGCTCTTTGGGTGACTGTCTCATCGCCGCGTCTGTATACTAAACAGGTCTTATACGCGCTGCGAAATGAGGGCATAGACGATGATGTGGTTTACCGCCGATCTGCACCTGGGCGATACGAATATCTTGCACGACATGGATCGACCGTTTGATTCGGTCGAGGAGATGAACCGCAAGGTCATCGATGCCATCAATGAGTGCGTGGCTGTGGACGACCGCCTCTATATCCTGGGAGACTTTACGTATCGTTTGCCCATGGCGGAGGCAGTGCGCCTGCGCGAGCGCATCGAATGCCAGAACGTGACGCTCATCCGTGGTAACCATGATGGCGATTGGGGAGATCCGGACGCGCCGCACATTTGGGATGAGGTGCGCGATTATCTGGAGGTCGCCCCCGGTTACGCTAAGGGCCATCGCCTGGTAATGAGCCATTACCCCATGCTCAGCTGGAATGGCAAGGCGCGCGGCGCCATCATGCTGCACGGGCACATTCACAGCAGGGGAGACCGCACCAACGCGCGCAATCGCGATCGCGAGCGCCCTATCTTTCGCTACGACGTTGGCCTCGATGCCAACAACTACAAGCCCGTTAGCCGCGACCAGATTCTCGGCTTCTTTGGACTGTAGCCCTCAAACCACCACAAAGGGGACAGGCGCCTTTGTGGCGGTCCTTGCATAGATTGGAGTCGCTATGAAGCAATTGCTCATTCGTGCCGACGATATCGGTTATTCGTATGCCGTTAACCTGGGGATTGCCCGCAGCATCAATGAGGGTCTGGTGCGCTCGGCGGGCTTGATGCCCAATATGCCCGAGGCCGAGCGTGGCTGGTCGCTCGTGGCGGACGCCGGCATTGCGGTGGGCCAGCATACCAACGTGTGCCTGGGCAAGCCGTGTGCCGACCCGGAGCTCATTCCGAGTATGCTCAACGAGAGCGGTGAGTTCCATAGTAGCCGTGCCTTCCGCGAGCATTTTAAGCGCGGCGAAGAACTGATCGACTTTGATGAGGCCTGCATCGAGATCCGCGCGCAGCATGACCGCTTTGTAGAGATTGTGGGCCGCGAACCCGATTACTTTGAGGCCCATGCCGTCATGAGCAAAAACCTTAACCGAGCGATCTCGGCGGTTGCTCAGGAACTGGGCCTTAAGGAACAGAAGGCGAGCTTCGACCCCACGGCGGTTGTGCGATGCGGCGCCACCGACCTGCGCATGGTGATGCACTCGATGGAGCCGGGCTACGAACCTAAGGACTCGATTATGCGGACGGTTCGCGAGATGGCGGACGGCGAGACGGTCGTCTTTGTGTGCCATCCGGGCTATCTCGATCGTTTTATCTTGGAGAACAGCTCGCTTACGACCGATCGCACCAAGGAAGTCGATGCGCTGATCGACCCCGAGCTTCGCGCTTGGCTTGAGTCTCAATCCGATCTTCGCCTGATCGACTACCGCGACCTGTAAGGACCCAAGCCACCACAAAGGGGATAGGCACCCTCGCGGTGGATCTGGCGCCGTTGCCATTATGGCTGCGGCGCCTTTTTTGTCCGCGTGGCGCGGTAGAGTGTAGAAGGTTGAAATTTGCGTCCATCGAGGAGCTGCCATGAACGAGATCAAGTGCCCGCATTGCGGCGAAGTTTTTAAGGTCGATGCGTCCGGTTATGCGGATATCGTCAAGCAGGTGCGCGATGCCGAGTTCTCGCGCGATCTTGATGAGCGTGTAAAGGCCGTCCAGCGTGAGGGGGAGCAGGCGTTGGAGCTTGAGCGCTCTCGTTCGACGGCCGCCCTGCAGGAGGTGGAGTCTCAGCGTAGCGCTCAACTTGCCGAGCAGAAAAACGCCGCGGCTCAGGAGCTGGCACAAGAGGTTGCCAAGCGTGATGCCGAGCTTGCCGAATTGCGTGCCAAGCTCGAGGGCGCTGCCGCAGAGCGCGAGAGTGCAAGCCAGCGCGCGGCGGTTGAGGCCCGTGCCGACGCTCAAAAGGAGAACGCCGAGCTCCAGCGCGAAATCGACAACTTGCGTGCGCAGCTGGGGCGCAAGGATGACGAAGCCAAGCTTGCCGAGTCGGCGGCGCGCAATGCTGCTCAAAACGATGTAGCTGCACGAGATGCCCAGATTGCCGAGCTGCAGGCCAAGCTTGCTGCGGCGGACAAGGCCCAGGAGATGGCGCTTGCCGCTGCCGCGGCCGAGTCGCAGCGTGAGCTCGATGCCGCTCGCAGCGAGGCCGAGCGCGCACTTGCTGACTACCGCGCGACGGTACAGGAGAAGCTTTCCGCCGCAAAGGCTCAGTCCGAGCAAGAGGCCGAGGGGCTGCGCGCCCAGCTGCGCGAGCAGGAACTGATGGCAAAAATGAACCTGTCAGAGGCGGTCGCCGCGGCGGAGCGAGAGCGCGATGAGGCGCGTGCCAAACTGACGAGCGAGCTGGCGGTGCGCGATTCTCGCGAGGAGCAAGCCAAGGCGGCACACGAGCTCGAGCTTGCGCAGGCCAAGCGCGCGAGCGATGACCTGATTCGCTACAAGGATGAAGAGATTGAGCGCCTTAAGGACATGAAGGTTCGCCTGTCCACCAAGATGGTGGGCGAGTCGCTCGAGCAGCACTGCGAGACCGAGTTTAACCGTCTGCGCATGACGGCGTTTCCCAATGCGTACTTCGAGAAAGATAACGATGCATCTGAGGGCACCAAGGGTGACTTTATCTTCCGCGAGTGCGACGCGAGCGGCAACGAGGTCATTTCGATTATGTTCGAGATGAAAAACGAGAACGACGAGACCGCGATCAAGCATAAAAACGAGGACTTCTTTAAGAAACTCGATCACGATCGTCGCCAGAAAGGCTGTGAGTACGCGGTGCTCTGCACGCTGCTCGAGCCCGAGAGCGAGCTTTACAACGCGGGAATCGTGGACGTGAGCTATCGCTACGAGAAGATGTATGTGATCCGCCCGCAGTTCTTCATTCCCATCATTACGCTGCTGCGCAATGCTGCCATGGGTTCGCTTCGCTATAAGCAGGAGCTGGCGGAGTACAAGCAGCAGAATATCGATGTCACGAACTTCGAAGCCAAGATGGAGAAGTTCAAGGATGGATTCTCGCGCAACTACAACCTGGCGAGCAAACAATTCGAGTCGGCGATCAAGGAGATTGATGCCGCCATCAAGCAGCTCGAGAAGACCAAGGACGATTTGCGCCGTAGCACAGAGAACCTGCGCCTGGCTCACAACAAGGCCGATGAGCTTACCATTCGCAAGCTCACGTGGGGTAACAAGACCATGAAGGCGGCGTTTGACGAGGCGCGCGAGGCTGTGCCAGAGACAAACGATGAGCCAGCCGAGGCGGATTCGTATGAGGTCGAGGATGCCGAATAGGGCATAGCGGATAGTGCAAAAGCGGGGCCGCTGGCAACATCGCCAGCGGCCCCGCTTCGTTTCGTCCCATTCTGTTCGGCTAGTCCTCGAGCAGGTCCTCGATAAAGCCGACGCGGTAGTTTTTGAAAATGACCTCGCCGCCGTCTTGCGTGGCGTCCAGATCGACATCGCCCATGATGCCAAAGTCGTGGTCGCCGTCCTCGTCGGCAAAAATCTGGTGCACGTGCCACACATGATCGGGCTTCTCGTCACTCTCGTCGATGGTAAACATCGCGGCGCTGCGGGCGTCGCCGTTGGTGAGGATTTCCTCGTGTTGCTCGTGATAGGCGTCGAGCGCCTTTTGCCAGCGGACCTCGCTCATGCCCCAGTCCTCGTCGAGCTCGCCCAGATCGCGCGCGTGCTCGCGGGCTGCAAGGGCCACGCGGCGGAAGAGTGCGTTGCGCACCAGCAGGGTACAGCCACGGCGGTCTGCCACGACTTCGTCGATGCCCTGCGGCGGTGCGGCGTCGAGTGCAGCGGGGTTGCCGGCGTTCTCCCACTCGTCCACCAGACTCGAGTCGACCGAGCGCACCACAAAGCCCAGCCACGAGATAATGTCGCGCAGGCGCTCGTCGCGCTTCTCGATGGGCACGGTGCGGTCGAGTGAACGATAGGCTTCTGCCAGGTAGCGCAGCAAAATGCCCTCGGAGCGGGCGATGCCGAGCTTTTGAATGTAGCCCTTAAAATCGCTCGCGCTTTCCAGCATATCGCGCAGGACGCTCTTGGGAGAGAGCTGGTAGTCGTTTGCCCAGGGTACTTTCTGGCAGTACTTGTCAAAGGCGGCGTCGAGCAAATCCTCGAGCGGCTTTTCGTACGTGACGTCTTGAATGCGCTCCAAGCGCTCCTCATATTCGATGCCGTCGGCCTTCATCTCGGCCATAGCGCGATCGCGTGCGGCGCGCTCCTGTGCGCGCAGCACCTGCTTGGGATCCTCGAGCGTTGCCTCGACCATTGAGATTAGATCCATGGTATAGGTCTCGCTCTCGGGATCGAGCAACTCCAGCGCGGCAAGCAAAAACGGCGAGAGCGGCTGGTCGAGCGCAAAGTCCTCGGGCAGGTCGACCGTCAGCGCGTAGTCGATGTCCGGCGCGGCGTCAGCCGGAGCGTCGGGTGCGGGCGGCACCTCGGTGCGCACGACGACGCCGGAGTCGATGAGCGTGGCGAAGATCTCGTCGGCACGCTCATCGAGCTTTGCCTTTTCCTCGGGTGTTTGCAGGCTTGTCTCGATGAGGTCGTGCACGCGGGTGCGAGCGTCGCCGCCCTGCTCGACCACGCTAATCACCATGGAGTGTGTGATGCGCAGGCGCGGCTTGAGCGTTTCGGGCTGCGTCTCGATCAGGCGCTCAAAGGTCTGCTTGTTCCAGGCGACAAAGCCCTCGGGGGCCTTTTTCTTTTTAATCTTACGGAGTTTTTTGGGGTCGTCGCCCGCCTTGGCCATGAGCTTGGCGTTCTCGATCTCGTGCTCCGGGGCCTCGGCGATGACCATACCCTCGGTGTCAAAGCCCGAGCGACCGGCGCGACCGGCGATCTGATGGAACTCACGGGCGCGCAGACGCCGCATCTTGTAGCCGTCAAACTTGGTGAGCGCGGTGAGCACCACGGTGTGGATGGGTACGTTGATGCCGACGCCGAGCGTATCGGTGCCGCAGATGACGGGCAACAGGCCCTGCTGCGCCAGGCGCTCGACCAGCAGGCGATAGCGCGGCAACATGCCAGCATGGTGCACGCCGACGCCGCATCCGAGCAAGCGCTTGAGAATCTTGCCAAAGGCCGTGGAGAAGCTCGTTCCCTTTGCCGCTTCTTTGATGGCTTCGCGTTGCTCCTTGCTGGCGATGCCAAAATTGGCGAGCGACTGTGCCGTCGCAAGGGCGGCATCCTGGCTAAAGTGCACGATATAGAGCGGGGCCTCGCCGCGGCGCATGGCGAGCTCGACCGTGCCCTCGAGGGAGGTCGTCACATAGTCGTAGCTCAGCGGAACGGGACGCGGGGCGTCGACAACCAAGTCGCAAGCAGCGCCGGTGTGCTCCTCGAGCGAGGCGGCGATGGCAGTGACATCGCCGAGCGTGGCGCTCATGAGCATGAATTGTGTGTGGGGCAGGGTGAGCAGCGGCACCTGCCAGGCCCAACCGCGATCGGGGTCGGCAAAGTAGTGGAATTCGTCCATGGCGACGCAGCCAACATCGGCATCTTCGCCCTCGCGCAGTGCGTCGTTGGCAAGGATCTCTGCCGTGCAGCAGATGACGGGCGCCTTGGTGTTGATATGCGTGTCGCCGGTGATCATACCGACGTTATCGCGGCCGAGCACCTGCACAAGGTCGAAAAACTTCTCGCTGACCAGAGCCTTGATGGGGGCCGTGTAATAACAGCGCTTGCCCTGTGCCATGCCCATAAAGAGCATACCCAGCGCGACGAGCGATTTACCCGATCCGGTCGGCGTGCCCAAAATGACGTGATCTCCGGCGGCCAGGTCCATGAGAGCCTCTTCTTGGTGATCCCACAGCTCAATGCCGCGATCGCTCGTCCATTCAAAGAAGCGCTCAAAGGCCTGATCGGGCGTGAGCCATGGTTCGGGCTCACTGCCATCCTCGGGCTCCCACCAGGTGGGGGAGAGTGCGCCGAGCGAGCCGAACTCGGCTTCGGTTCCCGTGCCGCCCGAGAATGAACTGGCGGCGCCGGCGCCGGAGACGGTGCCGGCGGCGGTATCTGTCGTGGTCTGTGCCATGTGGTTGCTTTCTCTCGCGATTGTCCGCCAACTATTATGGCGTAGCGGCGGCGTGGGGTGCCAGCGCGCGAGAAAATGCAGGAAATGGGCGTTCTGCCCAGCCGTTTAGTGTAGTCGCTAGCTAAGTGAGTAGACTTTTTGCGATATTGCGAGCACATGGCTTTTGCACAAGGGTTCTACCTGCACTGATAATTGTTCTCGGGGGAAGCGGGCACTGCGGGGCGCGGCAACGGCGCGCGATTTCCGCGTCGCAGCGCTACCCTGATGCTGAATGCCGGGACGATGACCCACTGACCTGCTGACGCCTCTTCGGCCGTCCTCAAATCCGACCTGTCTCGCCCCGGCATCCGCGACCCGGAGTCCTGCCATGACCTAATAGGAGCATGAGCGCGGACAATCGGACAAGCCAACTTGATTGTAGCGCTCCCGTCAGTGCAATGTCTGGGAGACCCGGGCGCGGAGCAGGCGGCAGACCGAGGGGAGCGAAAATGGAAGGCGAAACGGTCATCGCGGGCGTCGACACGCACAAGGACGTGCATGTCCTGTGCCTGCTCGACGGCCTCGGGAGGAAGATCCGGAGCGGGAGCTTCGGGGCCGACCCCGAGGGCTACGACAGGCTGGCGGAGGCGATAGGCGACCCGGGGAGCTGCATGGTCGTCGGCGTCGAGGGCACGGCGTCGTACGGGGCCGGGCTGACGAGGAGGCTCGTGGAGCTCGGGTACAACGTCGTCGAGGTGCTCAGGCCCAAGAGGGACAAGGCGAGGCCCGGCGAGGGGAAGAGCGACCCGCTGGACGCCGAGCGCGCGGCGCGCAAGGCGGCGTCCGGGAAGGGCTGCTCCGTGCCGAAGTCGCAGGACGGCTGGGTCGAGGCGGTGCGCCAGCTCTACGTCGCGCGCAGGCTGGCCGTCGCGACGTCCACGTCCTGCGTGGCCTGCGCGAAGTCGATGCTCACGACGGCCCCGAGCGCCCTGAGGGAGCGGTTCAGGGGCCGCGAGCGGCCGAAGGACCTCATGCCGCTGCTCGCGCGCGGGAGGAAGGCGGGCGACGCGCTCGAGGAGAGCGTGCTGGCCTCGCTGCGGTCCGTCGCGGCGGTCTGGAAGGAGGCCCGCAGCCAGGTCGAGTCCCTCGACGAGCGCATCCGCGCGCTGCTGGAGGCGAACGCGCCCGCGCTGCTCGGCGTCGAGGGCTGCGGCACCACGACCGCCGCCCTGGTCGTGGCCGCCGGCGACAACCCCGGCAGGCTGAAGGGCGAGGCGGCGTTCTCGATGATGTGCGGCGCCTCCCCGATCCCCGCGTCGAGCGGGAAGACGGACCGGCACAGGCTCAACCGCGGCGGCAACCGGCAGGCGAACTGGGCGCTCTACGAGATCGCGATCAAGCGCATGGCGTACGACGAGAGGACGAGGAGGTACGTGGCGAGGCGGACCTCCGAGGGAAGTCCCGGCGGGAGGCGGTCCGCTGCCTGAAGCGCTACATAGCGCGGGAGGTGTACCACGTGCTCATGGACCCGAACCCCGACGGCGCCGCGCCGGAAGGCCCCGAGCTCGCGAAGATGCGCAAGGCGATGCGGGTGACTCAGAAGAAAGCCGCCGCGGAGCTCGGCCTGTCCGCAGCCACACTCGGGCACTTGGAACGGGGGAAACGGCGGTCGACGAAACTGGAGAGGAGGTATTACGAGCTCCTGTGCGAATTGGAGAGAACGCTCCCGCAAACTGCCTCTTGACAACTTATAGGAGCGTCGGTTTTATGTTTCGCTATGCGGGCTGTGCTTGGCTATTGCAAAATAGTCTACTCACTTAGGTTTGAGGGCCGTTCGCTGGCGCCTATTTGCGCTTGTTTGCCAACGCCGCGACCATCAGAAGCCCCTAGGACTCTTGCGGTAGACGCTTCTTGCCCTTGCGGGCGCGGTTTTTAAAGTTCTCAACGGCCTCTTCCATGCCCAGGGGTACATAGGCGAGCTCATCGAGGTTTTCGGGCAGGTAGCAGGCAAGACTTTGCTCCTGCGCACGGCCCGCCGCGAGCTGTTCATCGCTGGGCCGTGCGCCGGGTGTGGCGCAAATGCCATAGACGACGGCACCCATCTCGCGCGTGCGGCATTCATATTCGGTCTCGGGATGCTCGGGATGGTCGCGGCGCACGTCGTCACTTACCCAAAGCGTGTCGTAGCCGGCTGCGGCAAACTGTCCTAGGGCGTAGTCGCGCAGTGGCTTGCTGTCGGTGCGCAGCGTGACGGTGGCGCCGGCTGCAAAGAGCGGGCGGTAGAGCATCAGATGGTCGACATGGACGAGTCGTTTTTTGGCGTATTTGGCCTTGGGCTGCGGCGTGGGAAAGTTGATGGTGATGGCATCGAGCTCGCCTGCGGCAAACAGCTGCGGCAGCGATGCGGCACCTCGGGGCAGGACGAGCGCGTTGGACAGCTCCTGCTCGCAGATTTTCTGCGCGGCATAGGCGATGCAGATGGGCTCCTGGTCCATGCCGATAAAGAGGGCGTTTGGCTCGTGGGCCGCGCGCTCTACAAGGTACGTTCCCTTGCCGCAGCCAAGATCCAGGTGAAGGTGTTCGAAGGGCTTGCTGCCAACTGGCGCGCAAGCCTCGCGCCAATCTCCGGCATAGGCCTCGGGGCTCGTCTCAATCGCATCGGCGTAGCGCTCCAGGCGCTCCTCGAGCACAAAGTTCTTGGGCGTGCGAACGTGGACGGCTCCCATGAGGCTCCTTGGTCATACGTATGGAACGCGTGGCTGCGCGTTCCGTCGGTGGGTTGGAAAACGGATGGGCATAGCTTACCCAAAAGATGCGGCGCGGCTCGGCGGCGAGTCGTCGATGCCTACAGGCGCTTAAGGATCACATAGCGGTTGAGCTCGCCGCTGCGACCGTCGGCATGGAAGCGCTCAAGCTCGCGCACGGGGACCTCGCCGCTCTTGTAGAACGTTCGGACGCCGCGCACCAGGTCGGTGATCTGCTGATCGTCAAAGTGATGGCAATAGCGGTAGGCGTGGCGGTCGTTTTGCCAGCCAATGAGGTGGTCGCCGGCTTCAAACTGCGCGGAATCGTAACCCTCAAACGGTGGGGTGAGCTCGGCGCGGGCTTCGGCTCGAACGGCCTTGCGCGCCATGCGCTCGTCGTTCATAAACTCCCAAAAACTGATGGCGATGATGCCGCCCGGGCGCGTCTGGCGCACCAGGGCGTCGAGCACGCGTACGCGGTACTCGCACGACGGCACGTGGTGCATAAAGCCAAAGCAGACCGAGATGTCGGCGAGCGGGGCGTCGAAAAGCGCGTCGGGCGTCTCGGCGGGGTTGAGCTTCATGAGAGCGTCGAGCACATCGAGTTCCTGGAAGTGCAGGTTGGGAATGCGCAGGGCGTGACCGCGTGCATCGATGGCCAGGTCCTGGCACGAGTCGACACCATAGAACTCGAAGGGGCAGTTGGCATCTGCCGAGGGGCTCGCGCCGTCGACGCCCTTGGCAGCCAGCGTGCCGCCGGCGGCAAAGTTCTCAAAGCGCATATTGCCGCAGGCAAGATCGAAGACGCGGACGGGATGCTCGATGGTGGCCACATCGAGCTGGTCGAGCGCTATGTCCATGGTGCGCACCCAGCCGGGCCAAGGAGCCTGGCGCGTATCGGAAAAGGAGGCGGAGTGCTCGCGATAGAACGTATTGTTGAGCTGGATGAGCGATGAGGCGAAATCGCGGTTCACGGCGCGGAACTCCCTCCGTTGGCGGTGCGGAATAAACAGTACGACCATACTACCGTTAACGCCGCAACGGGGACAACCGAGCTGCGGGTCATTGCTTTGTTTGGACACATTTCCGCAGCTCATATATGCCCGCAACCGCCGGTTGTCAAAAATCTCACTAGAATAGGTGGCATGCTTTTGGCGGTGGCGGATAGATTTTTAACTGTGCAAGGCGCCTTAAGAACAAAAACGGTCCGGCGGCACGGCTGGCATCACATAGGAGGAACCATGAATGTAGAAACTGCGCAGCGGCTCGCCGACCTTCGTCGCAGCAAGGGTTTTAGCCAAGAAGGGCTGGCGCGAAAGCTGGGGCTGTCGCGCCAGGCGGTCAGTAAATGGGAGCGTGCGGAGAGCTCGCCCGATACCGAGAACCTGATCTCGCTCGCAAAACTCTATGGCGTGAGTTTGGACGAGCTCCTCAATCCGAGCGATGAGATCGAGGACGATATCGAGTTTGAGAACGAGGACCGCGCCCGTCAGCGCGAGGCCGAGGCAGCGGAGCGTGCCCGCACCCATGAGGCGGCGGCACGAGCTACCGAGGCGGCAACGCAGGCGAGTGATGCGGCTGCCAAGGCGGCGCAAGCGGCAAGTTGGAGCGCGCAGGCAGCTAATGCGGCGACGGCTCAGGTGACGGGTGCCGGTGCGACCAGCGTGACTCCGGTGAAGGGTCCGTTTCAGTCGTTCCCGTATTGGGCTGTGTGCTGGCTGCTGTTCATTTTGCTGATGTTCCTGTTTGGTGCCGGCCCCTTTGCCGCGCTGATCTTCTTTACGATCCCCATCTATCACTGGGTGGCGCGTGCGCTCGATGGCGATTGGGCGCGCGGGGATATCCAGGTTGGTCCGGCGCCGGCGGTCGCTAGGACTAAGGGGGAGGACGTTTCCACTGCGGTTGACGCTGACATGGCTGCCGGGGCCACCGCTGAGCCGAGTGCCAAAGAAGGTGGTGAATGATGAAGCTCTCGCATGAGTCTAAGAGGCGCTTGGGCGTCGGCATCGGAGCGTTTGTGCTTATCATCGGACTTGTCTTCGGCACTTCGTGGACTTTGATTCATTTTGATGGACCGTGGGATTTCGACGATGTTGTATCCGGCTTGTCTGGTATGGGCGATGCGTTTGACGAGGACGATTCCTTGAATAGCGGTAACTATTCCGCTCGGCCTCAACAGCTTTCGAAGGAAACGTTTGATGCCGACGCGTTCACATCCCTTGACTTGGATGTGACGTCGGGTGCGGTTGAGATCAAATGCGTTTCCGACGGGCCGGTACGTGTCATCGAGAGTGGCCGCGTCGCAAAAGGAGTAGCTGCCTTCGATGCGGCAACCCAGAACCTGGCCGAAATCAAGGGCTCTACGCTCAAGATTCGCCAGTTCGATTGCGATGACGAGCGCGCCATTGACCGCACGGTTACCGTCGAACTGCCGCGCGAAGTTGCCGATAGCATGGTGGGCATTACAGCGAATGTAGGATCGGGTGACCTGACGGTCGCGGGCATTGCGTGTCATGACCTCAACCTGACTTTGGACTCTGGAGACGTTGAGTTTACGGGCACCGTGACCGATACCCTGAATGCCGAGGTCGGTTCGGGCGATGTGACGTTCGAGCTCTACCAGGCCCCCGCGAAGTCGATGGACGTGAGTGTGGGCTCGGGCGATGTGGAGATGACGGTTCCGAACTCGACGGGCTTTAAGGCGAGCCTCACCTTGGGCAGCGGCGACTTTGAGAGCGATTTCCTTCCGCTTGGCTACGACGGCGAGACCATTTTGAATCTTGAATTCGATAACGGCGATAAGTCTGCTACGTATCGTTTTGAGGTCGGTTCGGGCGATATGTCGTTTGATCCGGAGTGACATGCGGTTTTCGGAGATCGGTACATATAGGCATGCTCTTTGATGGAGGCGCCGGAGCCGTGACGGGCTTCGGCGCCTTTGCCTTTACAATGGGGACATGGAACAGATTATCTTGAACATACTCGAGGCTCTGCGTCGCGGCGAGACCGTGGACGACAAGGTGCTCGTCAAACTGATACATGCCGAGGCGCGCCGTGAGGGTGCCGACAAACGCGATTTGGCCAAGCGCCGTCTGCTGCCGTTCTGCCAGCGGGTTAAACGTGAGGAGCCGGCTCGTTGGGCTGGGTGGAATGTCGATGCCGAGCTGGAACGTCAACTGCTGCAGGTGCTGCGTATGAAGCCTCGTCGCACGGCTTCGGGCGTGGCAACCATTACCGTCATCACCAAGCCGTGGCCGTGCTCGGGCGATTGCCTGTTTTGCCCCAACGATCTGCGCATGCCCAAAAGCTATTTACATGCCGAGCCGGCGTGTGCCCGTGCAGAGCAAAACTGCTTCGATCCATATCTGCAGGTGAGTGCTCGTCTGACGGCACTTTCGCAGATGGGGCATGCGACCGACAAGATTGAGCTCATCGTGCTCGGTGGCACCTGGAGTGACTATCCGCAAGGCTATCAGACGTGGTTTATGTCGGAGCTCTTCCGTGCGCTCAACGACGATGCCGTCGCCGGTGTGGCGGCTAATCCCATGCTGGCGCGCCCGGGTATTAGCCGTGCCGAGGCGGGGCGCCTGCTCGATGACGCTCCTGCCGACGCTCTGCCGCCGGTGGTGGCGGAGCGTCGCGAGCACTATCGGGCCGCCGGCATTGCGATCGATGAGGCCGAGCTTACAGCCGGCGTTGCCAACGAGCAGGGACGTGTGGATGCTGCCGTGGGTGGCTATAACCGCGCGGTGCGTCGTCTGTACGGCCCCGGTACGCCGTGGGGCGAGGTCGCCGAGTGGCAGACGGCAACGATGGAGGAGCTTGAGCGCCAACAACGCATCAACGAGACGGCGAAGCATCGCGTGGTGGGACTCGTTATCGAGACACGCCCCGATGCCGTGACGCCACAGGCGCTCACGCTCATTCGTCGTCTGGGCTGCACCAAGATTCAGATGGGCATCCAGAGCCTCGACCAGTATCTGCTTGACATTAACGAGCGTCGTATCACGGTGGCTCAGATCGAGCGAGCGTTTTCGCTCGCGCGCCTATTTGGCTTTAAGATCCACGCGCACTTTATGCTCAACTTGCTGGGCGCCACGCCCGAGGGGGACAAGCGTGACTACGAGCGCTTTATGACCGAGGGCACCTTTATGCCCGACGAGGTCAAGGTCTACCCGTGCGCGCTCATCGAGGGCTCGCGTCTGGTGGGCTGTTACGAGCGTGGCGAGTGGCGCCCCTATACCGAGGACGAGCTGCTCGATGTGTTGGCCGACGACATCGTGGTGACGCCGGCGTTCTGCCGCATCAGTCGCATGATTCGCGACTTTAGCTCCGACGACATTATGGTGGGCAACAAGAAGCCCAACCTACGTCAGCTCGTTGAGAACCGCTTGTCGGCTCGTGGAGAAGGCGCGACGGTGCGTGAGATTCGCTATCGCGAGATCAGCACGGCGGGTGCCGATCTGGACGAGTTGACCCTTGACGAGGAAGTGGCGTACGAGACGCCGGTGACGCACGAGCGCTTTTTGCAGTGGGTGACGCCGCAGGGCAAGATTGCGGGCTTTTTGCGCCTGTCGCTGCCCGACCATTCGTTTGTTGCCGCGCATGCAGACGAGTTGCCGACGACGCCGGACGAGGCGATGATTCGCGAGGTGCACGTGTATGGTATGGCGGCACGTGTGGGCGATCAGGGCCAGGCGGCTCAGCATCACGGTCTGGGGCGTCTGCTCGTGGAGCGTGCGTGCCAGATTGCTCGGGATGCGGGGTATACGCACATCAACGTGATCAGCGCGATCGGTACGCGCGAGTACTATCGTCACCTGGGTTTTTGCGACCATGGTCTCTATCTGCAAAAGGAGCTCTAGATGAACAAGCCGAGTGTTTCCGCTGGCGTTGTTGCCGGTGTTGCCCTGGGAGCCGCGGCGCTGGGTGCTGCTGCCGTCGCTGTTCGCGCTGCCTGTCTGCAGGTCGCGCGAACCCGCAACGGGTTGGCGCGTGTGAAGCGTGTGCACGACGAGAGCGGTGACGAGGCTCGCGTGCTCGTACAGGGCGGCGTCTACCAAAGCGCGAGCTATGTTGGCGATCGTTGGGCGGAGCCAGTCTTTGCGTACTATCGTGCATTTGACGATGTGTTTGAGGCCGAGGATGCGATGCGCGACGCTTATGGTCGCGGCATCGACCGCATGCTTATGCTGGGCGGCGGCGGGTTTGCCTATCCCAAGTTTGCGCTGATGTCGCACGAGGACTTGCGCATGGACGTCATCGAGTATGACGCAGAGGTTACGCGTCTGGCACGTCGTTGGTTCTACCTGAACGAGCTGGAGCGCACGGTTGGCGATCGCCTGAGGGTGATTACCGCTGAGGCGCGTTCGTACCTGGGCGTGACGAGCGTGGGGCATCGTCGCTACGACGTGATCGTGAGCGATTGCTTTGGCGGTGCCGAGCCCGTACGCGAGCTGGCAACTGCTGAGGCGCTGCGTCTGGTGCGGGGTAGCTTGAATCCGGGCGGTATCTACGTGGCTAATATTGTGAGCGCGAACGAGGGGAGCGATGTGTCGTTCCTGCGCGATTGCGCCGCCACGGCGCTTGAGGTGTTCGACCGCGCTTGGGTGGTCCCATGTGGTGATACGGAGTTCGGCGGCGAGGAGAACTACCTGCTCATCGCCAGCGACGGCGACTACGCCTTTGCCGAAGCCGTGCCCTTCGACACCGACTTCCTCGGCACCGTCCTTCACGACAAGTAAGTCTCCCCGTCCCAAAAAAGACTGGTCTTAGGCGTGGTCGCGCCAGTCGTGAACGCGCTGCTTCATGCCCTCTATGTCGAGCACGCCTTCGGCAAACCCCTTGCGCACGAGCTCCTCGGGAACGAATTCGTCGTAGCGGTCAAAGTAAGGCACCTCGCCAGGATAGACGAGCTCGATGGGATCGAAGTCCTTCTCGGTCTCGGCGGCGAGCACCTCAAAGAACGTCTCCTCGTCGGCCTTCATCTTAAACTGCATAAAGTACGGGCGTGACGGGTCGAGTCCGCGAAGGCCCAGCTCAGCGGCGCATTTGATTTTAAGCATGCGCTCGAGTGCTAGGAAGGCGAAGCTGCCCAACCAGGGGAAGAGCACCCAGGTATCGCCGCCCAGGTTAATGAGCGGCTTGGTTCCCGCCCCCGAAATCTCGGCCGTATGACGAGCCTGCGCCAAGCGGGCCCGTGCGTTACCCATAAGGTACGGATATGTCGCGTGCTCGTTGAGCGCCTTGCGCATGCGCTCGAGCACATGCGTGTTAATGTCGCCGGGGCAGTCGCCAAAGTAGGCCGGCACCCGGCCCTTGACCTGCGTGGCAAAGACAGTGTGGCGCTTCCAGTCCACTTCCTCGACAATCCAGCAGTGTCCGGCGATGGCGATGCGCTCACCGGGTGGAGGGGGGTTGACGATCGTGCCCAACTCGGCCGACTCGCTGCGAACGGTGAACTCCTCGTTTTCCTGGAACACGGCGTAGAACTTAAAGTTGTTGATGATGCGCTCGCCCGCGAGGCCCACGATGAGCCCATCGCCCTCGGTGACCTGGATGTGGTCGATCTTGATGAGGTGACGCAGCAGCACGCGATAGTCATCGGCCGAGACGCGATGGAAATAGCTGAGCGTGAGCACGCGCTGGGCAAGTTCCGCCGGCGTGAGCTCTCCGGTGCTGGCGAGGGTCGACATGGTCTGGTGATAGAGCAGACTGTAGGGGAGTCGATCGAGCTCAGGCGGCTCGACCCACTTTTCCTCGCGATAGAGTTGTACGAGCGCGATGCCCTGGAGGAGTTTCCAAGGTATCGTTTCAGGCATCATCGTGCGCGGCTCGGGCTCTTCCTCGCGCATGACAAACCACATCTCGGGCGGAAGATCGCGGCGCCCCGTGCGGCCCATTCGCTGCAAAAAGGAGCTGACGGTAAACGGCGCATCGATCTGAAACGCACGCTCCAGACGGCCGATATCGATGCCGAGTTCCAGCGTAGAGGTGGTAACGGTCGTCTGTGCCTGTTCCTCGTCGCGCATAAGCTCTTCTGCCGTCTCACGCAACGATGCCGAAAGATTGCCGTGATGGATGAGGAAACGGTCGGGCTCGTGTCGACTTTCGCAGTAGCTGCGCAGCATGGAGCATACGGCCTCCGCCTCTTCGCGCGAGTTGGCAAAGACCAGGCACTTGCGGCCGCGGGTGTGTTCGAAGATATAGCCCATGCCGGGGTCGGCGTTGTCTGGTGCTGTGTCGGTGGGGTTGAGTAATGCCTGTTCGGGTGCTCGGGGAATGTCGACTTCGCCCTCGGGGGCCGAGGAAGCGCGACTGTCCTTGGGGGCAGCCTTGCCCCGTGCCTGCTCGCGACGTTGGCGGCGTTCCTCCTGTGTGAGTTGTCCGCTATGGCGCATGTCTTGGGTGCTGACGGGCAGTGCCGCGGGTGCCGCTGCCTCAATGCGCTCGCATGCAAGCACTTCGGCCTCTTGAGGACCCATGCTCTTGAATCCCCGCTGCTGCGCCTGGGGACCCGAGTTGTAGAAGTGCTCCATGGAGATACGCCACACGCGGCGCGGTTCCTCAAAACGAGGGATAACGCAGTCGCGTCCCGTTCCCTGCGAGAGAAAGGCACCCGTGCGCTCGGGGTCGCCGATGGTAGCCGAAAGGCCAATGCGGCGGGGTTGTACGCCGGCCATGCGCGACAGGCGCTCAATAAGGCAGAGCGTCTGCCCGCCTCGATCGCCGCGCATAAGCGAATGGACCTCGTCGATGACGACGTAGCGCAGATCGCAGAACATGCGCGGAATCGCCATGTGCTTATGGATCAAGAGCGCCTCGAGCGACTCGGGCGTAATCTGCAAGATACCGCTCGGCTTTTTGATGAGCTTTGCCTTGTGCGACTGCGAAACGTCGCCATGCCAGTGCCAGACGGGGATGTCGGCTTCTTCGCAGAGGTCGTTGAGGCGGACGAACTGATCGTTGATGAGCGCCTTGAGGGGGCCAATGTAGAGGGCGCCCACGCTTGCGGGCGGGTTCTCCCAAAACTCGGTCAGGATGGGAAAGAAGGCCGCTTCGGTTTTGCCGGAAGCTGTGGATGCCGTTAGGAGCACATTGTCTTGTGTGTTAAAGATGGCATCTGCTGCCGCAACCTGGATAGAGCGCAGACTCTCCCAATCGTGGGAGTAGATGAAGTCTTGGATAAACGGGGCGTAGCGGTCAAAGGCGTTCACGGGGCCTCCTCTCAAAAACGAATCTCTCAGCGCGGCTGGCAACGGCTTGCTGCATGACTGCCTCAACGTTTTCCCAGATAAAACCTGCCAAAATAAACCTGTCTCTTTTTGGCAGGTTAGATGGTGAATTCGGCGAAGTTACGGTCGCCGCCTGCGGTATCGGTGTCACCTGTTGCGGCTGCCGTCGCCAGCGCGTCGCCGCCGACGCTTTGCAGCAGCTCGGCCACGTTGGCGTCGGGGTTTTGGCATAGGATGTCGAGCAGCTCGATAAAGTCACGAATGACTTCACGCGGCGTCAGATGCGTGTCGGCTCCCACGCGACCGAACTCGATCTTGAGGAAGTCCACCAAGTCGTTCTCGGTAAGCGTGGGCGTCCAGCCAAAGTAGCCGGCGTGAATTTGCATGAGTTTTTCGATCAGCACCAGCAGCTCCTCGTAGGTGAGTGGCTGCAGACGGATGATGGGCGCGAGCATGTCCTTAAGGTCCTCGCGCGCAAAGCGACCCTGAGCGAGTCGGCTGCGCAGAGCCTCGTAGGAGAACACGCCGCGGCGGCGGTCTTCGATGGAGGTTGGCGTGCCGCCCATAATCATGCCCAGGTACTGCGCCTTGCCCTGAAGTGTGTCGTTGTACATGGTCAGGATCTTCTCGTAGTTGTACTGGCGCGTGATGGCGTTGGGAATCTTATACAGATTCACGAGTTCGTCGATGAGCACCAGCATGCCCTTGTAGCCGCTGCAAACCAAAAAACGCGCGATGAGTTTGACGTAGTCGTACCAGTCGTCATCGCTGATGATGGTTGAGGACCCCAGTTCGGCGCGGGCCTCGCTCTTGGTGCGGTATTCGCCGCGGATCCATTTGGTCACGCGGCTCATGGCTTCTTCGTCGCCCTCGGATACGGCCGTGCGATAGCGGCGGAGCATACGGGAGAAGTCGAAGCCGTGGACCATTTCCTCGAGCGGGGCCAGTTGGGCATTGACGGCAGACTCATCGGCATCGGCACACGAGGCGACCCAGCGATCCAGGATAAGGTTGAGTGCACCGCCCTCAGGGCGCGTCTTGGTCGATATGTTGCGGATGAGCTCGCGGTAGGTGGCAAGGCCCTGTCCCTGACCGCCCTGCAGGCGGCGCTCAGGGGAAAGGTCGGCATCAGCGACGACGAATCCCTCGCCCATGGCATGCGTTCGGATGGTCTGAAGCAAGAAGCTCTTGCCGGCGCCGTAGCGACCGACTAAGAAGCGGAAGCTCGCGCCGCCATCGGCGATGAGACTCAAATCGGTGAGCAGGGCGCGAATCTCGACCTCGCGACCCACGGTGATATAGGGAAGGCCGATGCGCGGGACCACGCCGCCCTTGAGCGAGTTAAGGATAACGGCGGCGACTCGTTTGGGTACACGGGGCGCTGCGGATGCGGTATCACTCATGGTCTAGGTATCCTCTCACGTCTGCTTCGTAGTCCTCGATAATCTGCGGCCCTGCCGCGCTAAATTCAATTACGGTGTCGCCCACCAGGTCAAAGAGCGCCTCGTTGATGCTGTCGACGAGCATGTCCTCGCTCTGCCCCGATTGCACTACCGCCGATTCCGCCTGTACTGCGTTGTGCTCGAGCAGCGCGCGGAGATAGGCGTCTGCGGCAGGCGTGAGTTCGTTCGTGGCGTCAGCGGGCGCAACAGCTGCGAACGCGGGCGTCGGCGCGAGAAGCGGTGCCACGACACCAAACTGTTCGGTGGATATGGTTGGCTCGTCGGTCTCGTCCTGCCGAATGGGTGCCGCGACCGCCTCGACAATCGCGTCGGCTACGGGCTCGGCTTCCGGTTGCCCTGAGTCCGCTGCCTCGGCTTCCACAGGTGCGCCGTCCTCGCGCTCCTCATCGATTAAAAGCGCTTCGCGCGTTTGCGCGGCGGCGCTCCGAATGTGCCCCAGCTGGCTCAGGTCGATATCAATCTTGACGGGCTGGTGCGCGGCATCCCACGACAGCCATGCCACGATCTCGTCATCGATGATCTTGGCCAAATATTTGGGGACCTTTTCTTCCTTAAGGGGGTGAGCGGGGTCCAAGGCCAGGCGCAGGCGCCGATCACAGGCGCGCATCATCTCACCAAGCTTGCTGCTCTTTTGCCTGCTGCCATGAATCCGCAGACATTCCCAAAAGCCGTTTTGACAGCGGTAGATATGGATGGGGTCAAGACGGTATTCGCAGTCCTCGTGGCGCTCGGGTGCAAAGAACACGGCCGATGCAAACATGGTATAGGGCATGGCCGTCTCCTCCCCAAACAAGCTCGCCACGATACCGGTCTTTCGGTGCGTGTCATAGTAGCGCGCCATGCGGACGTACGCGGAGCATGCCACGTGGCGCAGATCGCGGTGGTGGCTGCGATCGAGCCGTGAGTTATTGAGGTTGTACGTGGAGAGCGCGTTGATGGCGGCCATGAGTCGCTCCTCGCGCTCCTCATCGGGCGGAAGGGGGAGTGTGGGTTCGGAGGTTTTGCGACGCGTAGGGGTCTGGCCGGACGGCGCCGGTGCTGGTACAAGGTCTCGTGCCGCGCGCCGCAGCTCGATAAGGGCGTTATCGAATATGACGGTTTTAGAGTCACAAAGCAGCTTGGGGTCGAGCCCGTGGAACACGGCGTAGTCCTGCAACCACACGCGTGCAAACCGATCAATGCCGGGCTCGAAGGCGCGATAGACATCCCAAAAAGCCTTGATCTTGTTAAAACCATCGAGCGGATTATCTACGCCAATGCCGCAAATCAGCTCATAGAGATACAGGAAGGCAAAGGACGTAGACGTTTCCTCGACGGTTCCGCGACGCACTTGGGCACGCCAGGTAAAGTAGCCGCGCAACTGTCGATCGCTCATGGCATTGTAGGTGGGAAAGTACGAGTTAAAGGTGCCGTTGTAGGGGCAGTCGTCCTCAAAGTCGGCCATCAGCAGGCCTTGGCGGTAGAAAAGCTCGGCTTCCGAAAGCCAGCGGCCCGCACCGCCCTTGGGGTCATCCTGCCAGCGCGATATCTCGCGCATTTTACGGTACTGGTCGGGGAGGAAATTCTGCATCTGTCGGCCGGTTTTGAGAATCGGCTCGTCTGCGTAGACTTCATGTGAGAAGCGGGCAGACTGATGGGTCCGGGCCTCGGCCATAATGCGCTCGATGAGCATCTTGATGTCCTGGTCGGCCACCGCTCCTCCTCTCGAACGCAGCTACGGTGACCTCATATCATAGCACAGCATCAAACAGGTGTTCGAGATACCGCTGCGTTGATAGATTTAGAACAGGAGGGCGTAGATGACGGCGATGACGACGGAGGGGAGCATATTGGCCGTGCGGAAGGTCTGAGGACGGATGAGGTTGACGCCGACGCAGAAGATGAGCATGGAGCCTACGAGCGAAAGGCTGTTGAGGGCTGCTGTGGTCATGATGGGGGAGAGCGCGCCGGCAAACAACGTGATCGTCCCCTGGAACACGGCTACGGGCAGGGCCGAGAAGATGCAGCCGCGTCCGAGCGACGCCGTCATGGTGCAGACGATGATGCAGTCCAGTGCGCCCTTGAGGGCAAGCGTTGACCAGTCGCCGAGCAGGCCGTCCTGGATCGATCCCACAATTGCCATGGCGCCGATACACACGGTGAGTGAAGTCGAGACAAAAGCGTTGGTGAACTCGTTATCGCCCTCACTGCCGGTCTTGCGCTTGAGCCATTCGCCAAGGTTCTCGATGGCGGCTTCCAAGTTGACGGCCTCGCCGATGAGCGAACCGAGCGCAAATGAGACGATGAGCATGGTGGTGCCGGTGGTCGCTAGCGCCTTCCCATCGATAAGGAGCATCTTTTGCATGGTGCCGCCAAGGCCGATAAACAGGACGCACAGCCCCGATGCTTTCATGAGCGTGTCTTGGATGCGCGGTGTGATGAAGCGGCCGCCCGCTAATCCCAAAAGACCGCCCGCAACTAAAAGCACAACGTTGATGATTGTTCCCAAGCCCGGCATGAGCCCTCCTGTATTGATGCCAACGTGGCAATCGTAGCAGAACGAAATGCGAGGCACATCGCGACTCATCTAATACGTTATATAAGTGGTGTTAGGAATGATGTGCAGCATTTAAGCCTCAGGTGGTTGTCGGGACATAGGGATAGTATTCAAAGCGCAGTGTCATAAGCCGCTGCGGGGATTCAATAGCCGCGGCGATGATATTGGCATCGCGGGCACGATCAAACCCTTCGAGTTCAATCTGGTACGAGACATCTTCCATAATGTCCAGACGTCGCCAGGCCAGGAGCGTGTCGCCATCGAATTCCAAGGTTTTGCTTCCATCTGGGGCAACGGCGTATAGGCGCAGCTTGGCAGTGGTTGCAGGGTCGACGATCGTGATCTTCTTGATTTCGTTCCGAGTATTCTTGGCGCCTAACAAGGTGAGCAATGTTGGTGCTACGATTTCGCCCGATGGCAAAAAGACGACCTCGACGGACTCGGGAAATGCGATGATAGCCGACTTGCGGACGGGCTGATTGGCGGCGGCAACTTCGATGTTCGCGGCGTCGACGGTCGTCGTGTGGTCGAGTGCGGTGAGCATGCAGCAGTTGCCCTCATCGACATCTTGAGGCGTAGCAAGGCCTAGGCCGTCCTCGAGTTGGGGATCGTTTGACTCGATAGCAGTTTCATCCGGTTCCTCTGAAGGGGCGGAGATGTCGTTAGCCGACAGTGACGCGCTATCTGCTTTATCCTCTGTTATGGCTGCGTTCGTGGTCCCATCTTTTGATGGGAAGGCCATTTCGTTCAATGCAAAGGGAGCAATCCCGATGGCTCCAGCTCCATTCCATTCCATTTCGAGGAGCGCCGGGTCGGCAAGTACGCGCTGCCTGTCTTGCGCCTGGACATCGATCTCAATAGGGCAGAGTTTCGCCCCTCGAGTAAGGCTGAGCGACCCGTTTTGCTTATCGTCTTTGATTTTGGCGCCTTCGGCATTGTCGTCGTAGAACCGCAGGGGAGTCTCTCCCGTTGCGACGGCCTCGGTGTTGGTTTTGGTTATCCGCAACGATGCCGTGAATGAGAGAGTGGGCTGCGCGCCGTCGGTGTGCGAGGCAACGCAGCCCAGGCATACACCTCCTTCTTCTTTGAAAAACGTGCTGTCGAAGGCGACCTTCGCTTCGTTCGCCGAGTCATCGACCGAAGCGATGTCGATGCGTAGCTCCAAATCGCAAGGATCGTCATCTGCATCGAGCACAGCCGAGCGCCACGTGCAGATGGCGCATCCTGCCTGGGAGCCGTTCGTCTTGTCCGAACGCTTGATATCCACGACTATCGAGCCGTCCGTGTCCTGGCGAAGGCACCCCAAGGTCGAGACTGTTGCCTGCGTGAGCGAAAAGCGCTTGCACGCAATGACGCTCGACGGGTCTGGTGCGGGGCTTAGGGCTGCTGGCAAGGAGTCCGCCATGACGGGGGTCGCCCAAGCGGCGACAGGCGTTCCGGTTGCGAGTGCGCCGCAGAGCGCGACGGCGGGCAAAAGGTTCTTCGATGCCATGGGGTCTCCTTGCTTTATATTGTGCGAGCTGGTTGTGTCTTATTACTGGTTGCGTTTGATGCACAGTCCGAGGCCGGTGGCTCCCGCGCCCGCTGCAGCGACGCTTGCTGCCAAGAGCTGCTTTTTGTCGCCTGTCTGCGCCAACGGTTCCTGGTGGTTGCCGCGGTCGAGCCCCGAGAGGTCGACCGTCACTTGCGTGGCGGCCTGAGCCTGTTCTTGCTGGGCAAAGGCCATGGCTGGCCCAAACGCTAGGATGCTGACGGCGGCGGCCAGGGCGATCGCCTTATGCCGTAGCGTGTGCACCGGGCTCGACCGTCCAAGTGATTGTTGCAACCTGATCGCCTTCGCCGGTTATATGGAAGATGTCGCGCGTGACACGGGCGACGTTTCCGCTCGTCTTGAGCTTGATCTTGTCCGAACCGCCGGCAATACCCTGATAGCCCATGTCAAAGGTTGCGTTCTTGGAGAGATCGATTCCCGTTCCCTGCGTTGCGGCGCTGGCATCTTGGAGCGCGCCGTCGGGGCCGACCTTAAAGTCGATGGAGTTCTGCGCGGATCCGGTCTTGGCGTCGGCGGCAATGGTCCAGGTGTTCATGGCGTCGATCTTCATGTTGGTGACATGGATGCCGTAGGCCGAAAGGTTGTCGATGGTGGTTGCATCTTCTGAGGGGCCCTGAAGCGTGCCGTCGGCCTTGGCGACGAACGGAATGACCGTCGGAACTTTGAAATTAACGTTGTCGATCTCGGTCCTGACCATTACCTTCGTGCTTCCAACGCGCCCGGCTGCCATGGCTGGCGTTGGCGCCGTGCCCATTGCGAGTGCGAGCGCGAGCCCTGCGCCCACGACGAGCGCTCTGGCTCCGTTCATGTTCCTGGTGATGTCCATGGTCGTTCCTTTCTATTCGCCGCGGGCCGTCCCCGCGATGATTGGACGAGTGTTGGTGGCCGCGCGCAATGACGCAGCGGGCGTTAGGGGCTAGCTCTCGGCCTGTTCCACCCGGACCTTGACGCGCGTCGGATTGCCGTGGTTGTCATGGGTCTTGGTGTCGAGTGCCTGGATTTCGATATACGCTTCGCCTTCCTCGATGTTGCCGGCGGGACACGTCTCGACCGTCTTGCCGGTCTCGACGATGCCGGACTCATAGATGGTTTCGTCGTTTTGAATGACGCGGAATCGCTGGGGAAACTTGTTGTCCTGGACGTTTTGCACGTTGACGCGCAACTTGCCGCCTTCCTGCAGCTGGGCGACCGGCGCGACCGAGATCGTCATCATGTTGTCGCGGACGATGGCGTCGAGCTCATCTTGGATTTCTTGGCGCGATTTGCCCTCGGCCGTCGTGACCGAGGCGCCCGCTTCGGGTACGGGCTGTGTCTGCCAGGCGTACAAGCCTACGGCGACGAGGGCGCAGACGATAGCCAAGCAGACAGCGATGAGTTTCTTGCGATGTCCCGGACTCGCGAGCCGGGGCAACTTCTTCGCGCTCATGCGGCGTCCTTGGTGGTGTAGACGCGTGCGAACGTGGACGGGTCCGCTCCAAAGAGCATGTGAAGCATCAGACGGCGCGAGTAGACAAGCTCATCGAAGTCGGGAGGGAGCTCGATGTCGTGGACGCGTGCGATGTGGTGGGCGAGTGCCGAGAACGACTCGGGGTCGCAGATCACATCGGTAGTGACGTGGTAGACCGTCGTGTCGGGGAATGCCTCTTCTTCGAAAGGCAGGAGATGGGGATCGTCGTCGACTTCGATGGCGACACCGTACTGGGGCCAGTAATATGCCATAGGAACCTCCCTGCTTCTGGGGCCAAAACTTCTATCGGTTTGGCTGTCGATGCCGACCGTATCAGCCACTACTTGACCAAAAGCTGACCAAATGCTTGACGGATTCGCATCGTCGCAGGTAGTAGGTGGTAAAAAATACTTCAACATTTTTTGAGCGCCAATTTCGCGATCGTTGGCGGCAAAGCGATATGTGTCAAAAACATCGCCTGCCGAGATGTAGCGGCCGCTCGCCGAATTGCACGAACGTAAAAATCCTCAATTATGGAGACGGTCTCGAACACGTCAACGAAACGATGCGGTAACATCTCCCTGCAAACACTGTAGTTAGCTAAAGGGGAGTTCTGCATGTCTGCAACTATCAAACCCTTCACCGATGAGTTCGAGGAATACGGTCGCGACGAGTCTCGCTCGTCGGGCGAGGCCTCGAGCATTTCGTTTCCAACATCGGAAGACGAGGTTCGCGCCATCTTGCGGCAGCTCCATGCCGAGTGCGTCTCGGTAACGGTTCAGGGCGCCCGGACCGGTCTTGCCGCCGGCGCCGTGCCCCATGGCGGCCACATCCTCAACACCTCCCGTATGAATCGCTACCTAGGCCTTCGCCGCGATGACGAGGGCCACTTTCTCTTGCGTGTTGAGCCCGGTGTCGTGCTGTCCGAGTTGCGCAAGCAACTGGGCAAGAAGGTGCTTCCGACCGCAGGCTGGGACCAGACATCGCTTAAGGCTTACGAGGAATTCCAGGAAGCCCCCGAGCAATTCTTTCCTACCGATCCCACCGAGGCATCTGCCTGCCTGGGCGGCATGGCGGCATGCAACGCCTCTGGCGCCCGTAGCTACGCTTACGGCCCCATGCGCCCCCACATCACAGGTCTTCACGTCGCGCTGACCGATGGCGACCTGGTCGAGCTTCAGCGTGGCGAGGTTTTTGCGCAGGGTCGTCGCCTTTCGCTCGTGACAACGGAAGGCCGTGCACTCGAGCTTGATCTTCCCGCCTACACCATGCCCAAGACCAAAAATGCTTCAGGCTATTATGTTGCGGACGATATGGACGCCATCGACCTCTTTATCGGCGCCTGCGGAACGCTTGGCGTTATCACCGAGCTCGAGATTACCCTGCAGGAGGCGCCTGCGGTCGTTTGGGGCGTGAGCTGCTTTTTCGATAGCGAAGACAAGGCCGTGTCCTTCACCGATTCCGTACGCCCCGTCCTGTCCCACGCGGCTGCCATCGAGTATTTCGATGAGGGCGCCCTGGATATCCTACGTCGCCAGCGCGAGCAGTCGACGGCGTTCGCCTCGCTGCCGGCGCTCGACAAAGAGGCCAAGGTCTGCGTTTACGTGGAGCTCGACTGCGATGATGAAGCCCAGGCGACTGAGGAGCTGTATCACCTGGGGTGGGTATTGGAGCTTGCGGGTGGCAGCGATGATGCGACCTGGGTCGCGCGCACCGAGGTCGATCGCGAGTGCCAGCGATTCTTCCGCCATGCGGTGCCCGAGAGCGTCAATATGCTTATCGACGAGCGTCGTCGCACCGACCCCACCATTACCAAGCTGGGCTCGGATATGTCGGTACCCAACGCGCGCCTGGCCGATGTCGTTGCGCTCTATCGCCGCACGCTGGCCGAAAGTGGGCTTGAATCTGCCGCCTGGGGGCACATCGGTAACAACCATCTGCATGTGAACATTCTGCCGCGCGATGCGCAGGATTACCGCCGTGGCGGAGAACTCTTTGCCCAGTGGGCTTCCGAGGTCACGGCCATGGGAGGCGCCGTCTCCGCCGAACACGGCGTCGGCAAGATCAAGGCGGACTTCTTGGAGACGATGTACGGTCACGAGGCCATGGTCGAGTCGGCGCGCCTCAAGCTCCAGCTCGATCCTGCCGGGCAGCTGGGTCGCGGTAACCTGTTTTCGGAGAAGCTCTTGGATGAGCTCGTCCAGAAAGGGGGCGCGTGAAGATGAGCGATTTCCATATGGTGGTGTGCGTCAAGGCGGTGCCCGGAAGCACCGAGGTCAAGATGGACCCCAAGACCAATACTATCGTGCGCGATGGCAAACAGGCGGTCATTAATCCTTTTGACGCGAGCGCTTTGGAATGCGCGCTGGCGCTGAAGGACGACTTTATCGGCTTTGGCATGGACGTGCGCGTAACGGTGGTGTCGATGGGCATCCCCGCGACTGAATCGCTATTGCGCGACTGCATCGCCCGAGGCGCCGATGACGCGCTGCTGCTAACCGATCGCGCCTTTGCAGGTGCCGATACTCTGGCAACCACCTATGCCCTCAAGTGCGGCATCGAGGCGCTCGACGAGGACTTTGACCTGCTCATCTGCGGCAAGATGGCGGTGGACGGCGATACAGCCCAGATTGGACCCGAGCTTGCCGGTGCTTTTGAGATTCCCTGCGTGACCGACGTGAGCTGCGTGCAGAGCGCGGGCTTTACGACCTGTGGCTCACTGGCGCTTGTTCACGGCTGCGATGCCGGCGAGGAGACGGTCTATCTTGAGATGCCGTGCGCGATGACGACTGCCAAGGAGATTGGTCAACTGCGCATGCCGAGCATTGCCGGCATTCGTGCGGCCGAGGAGGCGGACGTGCGCGTGGTCAACGCTGCCGACGTGAACGCCGACCCCGCGCGCTGCGGCCTTGCCGGCTCGCCGACACAGGTCGTGCGATCGTTTGTGCCCGACCGCGACCAAACGTGCGAGGCCGTTGAGGGCACGGCGTCCGAGCAGGCGGCAAAACTTGCCAAGATTATCGAGGGGATGGCATAGATGAGCGGACTGATTATCGATAGCGAAGCCTGTATCGGCTGCGGTCGCTGCGTTCGCGCCTGTGCCTCGGGCGGCATCGTAGTGGAAGGCGAGCGGCCCAACCGTTGTGCCCGCGTAACCGACGGCTGCATCCTGTGCGGCGGCTGCGTCGACGCCTGTCCGGTCAACGCGATCTCGATTGAGCGTGATGAGGCCGCCGGCGCGGTGGACCTCGATGCATATCGAGACATTTGGGTATTCGTGCAGACCGACGAGCACGATACAGTGGCTCCCGTGGCATATGAGCTCATGGGCAAGGGCCGCGAGCTTGCTGATGCCCGCGGCTGTCGCTTGGTAGCGCTGGTCGGCATGGGCCCCGAGGGCTCGCTTGGGGACTTGGAGCATCTGGTTTGTGCCGGCGCGGACGAGGTCCTGGTCTGTCGCGACGAGCGCCTGCGCCAAAACGATGCAGAGGTCTACGCCCGCCTGATCTGCGATTTGGTAGCCGAGCGCAAGCCCGAGGCTATTCTGTACGGCGCGAGCGCTTTTGGGCGCGAGTTGGCGCCCGGCGTTGCCGTGCGCTTGCAGACGGGCCTTACAGCCGACTGCACCGTGCTTTCGATGGATACGGAGACGGGCCTGTTGCAGCAGACGCGCCCGGCGTTTGGCGGCAACCTGATGGCTACCATCGTTTGCCCCAACCATCGCCCTCAAATGGCTACGGTGCGTCCCGGCATCTTTAAGGCGCCCGACTTTGACTACAGCCGCTCCGGCGCGATTGTCCAGGTATTACTGGCAGATGGCGTTAAGGCCCGCGTCGAAATCTCGATCCCCGCCGAGGAGTGGGGACAGCAGGCTTCGATTGCCGATGCCGAGCGTCTTGTCGTGGTGGGTCGCGGCATCGGCTCCAAGAAGAACCTGCCTCTGATGCGAAAGCTCGCCGACGCCCTGGGCGCCGAGCTCGGCTGCACGCGACCCGTTGTGGAGGCCGGCTGGCTGGAGTATCGCCATCAGATCGGTCAGACGGGCGTATCGGTCTCGCCGAAGCTCCTCGTGAGCATCGGTGTCTCGGGCGCTATCCAGCATCTCGCCGGCATTGGCGGGGCGGAGTGCATTATCGCCATTAACGAGGACCCGGATGCTCCCATCTTTGGCGCCGCCCAGTATAAGGTCGTCGGTGATGCCGTTGAGGTTGTCGAAGAGCTGCTGGCTCAGCTTGAGCGCTAGGCGCCTGCCAGCCAGGTGCGCATCTCGCCTTTGAGGCGCTCCCAGGTCGCCTGTGTGGCGGGATCGGTAAAGGGCCGTTTAATGCCAAAGGGTGCGCCGAGCAGGCGGTAGATATCGCCCTGCTCGCGCGCCAGCGCGCGGCTTGCGGGATAGACAAGTTCAAACATAAAGCAGATGAGCCCTACCAGGAAGTCTGCCGGCTCCTCGCGCTCATCGCGTGCGACGCACCGGCGCTCGTCAAAGGCGGCGAGCGTCGGTGCCGAGAAGCCACTGGAAAGAAACGTGTCCTCATTCACTTTGAGGATGGTGTCGACGGTACTGTCAGCGATGGTGCGCATTATGTCGATCTTGTCGCCGTCGCGCACGATGTCGCAGAAGCTCTGGGTGCGCTTATCGAGCTGCGCGGGTAGGCGGAAATCGCTGTGATAGGCAATGCTCGCGCGAATGAGCTCGTCGTTCTCGTCGGCCTCAATAAAATTGCGGATGCTCGTTGCGGCTGGTGCATCGGCGGGATTCTCGCCAAAGAGGACCTCGACGCCCAACGCTGCATGGCTCATGCTCTCGGCATCTTTAAAGGTGTCCCAGCGTCGCAGCTGCTCAAAGCGGCCCATATCGTGCAGCAGGCCGCAAAGCCAGGCCAGGTCAATATCCTCTGTCGACCAGTTCTGCTCGCGCGCCACGGCATCGCACGCTTCCGCCACGTGATAGGTGTGCTCGATTTTGAGTGCGATGCGCGGATTGGTGGCATCGTAGGCATCGGTATAGGTCTTGAAGGCCCTGGCTGCCCGCGTTCGATCGATAGCTGTCATAATGACTTCCTAAAAAGTTGTGTCTTTCGATCCGGTGGCAATTGTAGGTGAACTCGGTTGCTGTCGGATGATGATTCTGCCGTGTCGCTACATGCGGCTCGGAGACTTTATCAGGATGAGAAGCGTATGGTGCTCAAAATCGTTAGAACCGTCTGGCCAGTGATGCTTACCTATGTTGCAATAGGCGCGCCGTGCGGAATGATCATGGGGCAGACGGGAATGGAGCCCTGGATGGTCTTTGCCCTGAGCAGCACGTTTGTGACGGGCAGCGGCCAGTTTATGATCTGCAATCTTTGGCTGGCGGGTGTACCGGCGCCTTCGATTATCGCGAGCGTTGCCGCCATCTCCTCGCGTTTTGCGCTTTACTCGGCATCGATCGCGCCGCATCTGACGGGTGCCTCGAAGCGTCAGACGCTGGCTGTTGCCGCGACACTTACCGAGGAGGCATATGGCATCTCGCTTGCCAAGTTGGTTGAAGGGGAGGATTGGGGCCCGCGCGAATCCTTCGTGCTCAACGTGATCCTCATCGCGACATGGGGCGCTTCGTGCACGATGGGTGCTATCGTCGGTGCCGTTGTCGATGTTCCCACCGCTATTGCGAGTTTTGTCTGCACGTCGCTCTTTATCTGTCTACTCTTTTCGCAGCGGCTGTCGCGCGGCAACGTTGTCGCGGCGGTTTCGGGCGCGGTGTCCGTCGCCGTATGCAAGTTCTTGGGCCTCACGAATATTGCCGTGCCGGCAAGCGTCGTGGTCGGCATTGCCATTGCGCTGGCGTGCGATGCTGTATTAGACGGAAGAGGTGCCCGCGATGCCCGTTAACGAGTTCTTGGTTCTGTGGCTGTCGTCGTGGGCTGCTATCGCGTTCTTTCGCATCGCGCCGGCGTTTGCCTTGCGCGGGAGAACGCTGTCGCCCCGCATTACCGAGGCCCTGGGTTATATCCCGCCCGCTGCCTTTGCCGCGCTGGTCGCCAACGACTTGGTGAGCCCCGGGGCGTTCGACGCGGGACTCTGGCCTGCCTTGGTTCCCTGGATTGCGGCTGCCGGCGTCGTGGTGGTGGCAATCAGGACAAAGTCGATGTTGTGGTGCTGTGTTTCGGGCATCGTGCTCTATATCGTTTTGAGCCTCGTATAAGAGCGGGACACGTTTAGCATCCCGGCCAACGAATCCAATTTTTCACCGAGCTGGTCTATTTCTTCTGGTACCATGGTCAAACTTTACTGTAGCAAAGCGTGACGTGGGCTTTTGTACCCCGTCAGCGGAAATGGGGGTTTCATGGCACAGGAAGCGACCGCCAACGAGCAAAAGAAATTCAAGGTCCCGCGCATCCCGGGCGACATCATGATCTATCCCATGATCGTCGGCCTTTTGCTCAACACCTTCTGCCCGCAGGTTTTTGAGATCGGCGGCTTCTTTACGGCTGCCTGCCGCGGTGGCTCCAATACCATCGTCGCCGCGATCCTGCTGTTTGTGGGCGCCGGCATCAGCTTTAAGTCCACGCCGGGTGCCATCAAGACCGGTATCGTCGTGCTGATCCCCAAGCTCGTCGTAGCGGCGGCTCTCGGCTTGGGCGTGGCGTATTTCTTTAACGACAACTTCCTGGGTTTGAGCTCCGTGTCTATCATCGGCGGCATCACGTTTTGCAACATGGCGCTCTATACGGGCATCATGGGCGAGTTCGGCGATGAGTCCGAGCAGGGCGCCGTCGGTATCCTGTTCTTTACGGCTGGCCCCGCCGTCACGATGATCATCCTCGGTGTTTCCGGCCTCGCCAACATTCCCATTGGCACCATTATCGGCTCCATCTTGCCACTTGTTATCGGCATGGTCCTGGGCAACTTGTTCCCGTTTATCAAGAACCTGCTGGTCCCCGGCGCCAATCCCGCGATCGCTGTCATCGGTTTTCAGCTCGGTGCGTCCATGAGCCTTTCGAGCTTCATCACCGGCGGCATTTCGGGCATCCTGCTGGGCCTTGTCACGCTGTTTGTCGTCGGTCCCATCACCTTTGCGTTCGAGCGTCTGTGCGGTGGTAACGGCAAGGCTGCCGTGGCTTGCTCCACCATCGCCGGCACGGCTATGACCACGCCGGTTGCTCTCGCCGAGGTCGCGCCGCGCTACGCCGAGCTTGCACCCACCGCGTACGCCCAGATCGCCACTGCAGTTATCATCACGGCAATCATGGCTCCGATTCTGACCGGCTGGGTCGACAAGAAGTTCTGCCAGGGCAAGGAGGACCTGTCGCCTGCCGGTGTCGAGGCCATCGAGGAGGCCGTCGCGACCGACATCGATGGCGAGTAGTCGTCTCTTCGAATCAGTGAAACGGTGCGTGCAATTCGCGCCATCAGAGCGTCCGAACGGCATCTGTTATCCAGAGTCATTCGGACGCTCTGCTATTATTCCCTTTACCCCTGCGGAGTAAGGGGTGTTTGGTGCCCGGGCATGACTCGGGCGATTCTGGCGACTTGGGTATAGAGGGGATGGGACCTAGTGGTTAAGGCACTCAAGATCGAGATATTTATGCTGTGCATGATTATTCTTATCGTACTTGCCGCACGAAGCCGTCGCTCCCTGTTCTCGAGCACCCAGCAGCTTTTGTTCAGTATGCTCGGCTACACATCTGCCGCCTATGTCTTCTTCGATATGATCTGGACGCTCTCGGACGGGGTTAACACCTCCTTGGGCATCGCTGCCAACTGGGTTTCCAACGCGGTTTCGTTTTCGCTGTTTGCCATCGCGTGCCTCATCTGGTTCATCTATTCCGAGACGATGCAGGGCTCTCGACTTCTGACCACGCGCTCCAGGGTGGTGCTCGCGACGCTTCCGACGGTGCTGGTGGTTGTGTTGGCGTTTACAAGCTACTGGACACACGCCCTGTTCTACATCGGGTTCTACATCGATGCACAGGGCGTATATCGTCGCGGTGCGGCTTATATGATTCAGCCTATTGTTAGCTACTGCTACGTCATATATACGTCCCTGCATGCCTTTGTCCATGCTCGAAAAGTCGAAAGCCTGCAAAAGAAGGCCATTTATCGCACTCTTGCCTTCTTTGCGGTTCCCGCTCTGGTGGGTGGTACCTTCCAGGTGGTGTTTTCGATACCGGGCCTTTGTGTCGGTATAACGCTGAGCATCCTGCTGCTCTACATCATCTGCCAGGAGCGGCTGATCTCGACCGACCCGTTGACTGGCCTTAACAATCGCAACCGTTTTGAGACCTATATGCTGTCGCTGTTCTCGGGTGCTGACCAGGCCGAGGGTGTGTATCTGCTGATGATGGATGCTGACGGTTTTAAGCAGATTAACGATCACTATGGACATGTTGAGGGCGACCATGCTCTTCAGGTTGTTGCGACGGCGCTCAAGGACGTCTGCTCGCCGGCTGGTGGCTTTATCGCACGTTATGGTGGCGATGAGTTTGTGGTGCTCCAAAAGGCAGCGGCGGAACAGGACATCATAGACCTGTGTTCGGCGATTGACGACGAGCTCGCTCGTGCCGAGGTACCGTATGCATTGCGGATGTCCATCGGTTACGCGCGGGTCGGCGATAGTGTTGATACCTGGCAAGACTTACTTCGCGCTGCCGATGCGGAGCTCTACCGCGTCAAGGCCGAGAAAAAGAAAGCCGGCATCCAGATACGCTAGGAAAAGGGTCGCACGCTTGCGTGCGTGGCGGCCCTCAGCTCATCGATGTATTCCATTAAGCTAAAGTATGCGAATGCCTTTCCTAAAAAGGTGAGCTCGCTAGGCTTTTTTGGGTTTGTTGACGATGATGATGCCGCCGCAGACCAACAGTAGGGCAACTATGACGGTAACGGGGCTCGTGCCAGCGCCCTCGCCGAGCAGCAGCGCGCTCAGCAGCACGCCAAAGACCGGGTTCATAAAGCCAAAGACCGAGACGCGGCTGACGGGGTTGACGGCAAGCAGGCGCGACCACAGCGAGTAAGCGACCGCGGAGATAAGCGCCATGTAGATGATTAGCGCGATGGCGGGGACAATCGCCGTGGGGGAGAGCGCGCCGCCCATCAAAAAGCCGATGGCGGTGAGGACCAGGCCCCCGACCAAGAACTGCCACCCGGCAAGCAAGACGCCGTCGTGCTCGCGCGAGAAGATGCCGATCAGGCAGGTCGAAAGGGCACCCGCGACGGTGGAGGCCAGGATAAGGCCCTCGCCGTCGAGCTTAAAGCCAAAGGTGCCGTCCGCGCCCGAAAGGTTGACGAGCGCGACACCGGCAAAGCCCAGCGCACAGCCAAGCACCTTGGCCGTATTGAGCTTCTCGGTGCGAAACGCCAGGGCGGCAAAGAGGATGGCTAGGAAGTTGGCGCTGGCCTCGATGATGGAGCTCGACATGGCGCTGGCGCGCGAGAGGCCCAGATAGAAAAAGAAGTACTGACCGATGGTCTGAAAGAGCGACAAGATAAAGATGGGCTTGATGTCGCGAGCCTGCGGAACGAGTGGACGGCGCTGAGCCGCGCTCATCCCAACGATAACCAGAGCGCCGGCAAGCGTAAAGCGTAAACCTGCAAAGAGCAGCTGCGAAGCGCTATCGTGCGCTGGGATACCAAAGAGTGCGTAGCCGATCTTGATGCAGGGAAAGGCCGATCCCCAGAGTGCACAGCAAACAAGACAGCCCAGGATGAGTCCGGGCAGGGTGGCGAGATACGGCTTGCGGCTTTCCATGATGTCCTTCCTACATGCGCGAAGCAAAAAAGAACCCGCCACCGGGCGTGCCGGTGGCGGGTGTTGTTACCCGAAGGGATTGTACCCGATGGGAAAGCTTTAGGCGAAGTAGGCCACGCCGCTCTCAAAGATCGGCATGAACTTATCGCCGGGGACATGCTCGGGCACGTTGCGGTACAGGTTGTCGCCGCGACGCTCGGCATGGCCCATCTTGCCCAGAACGCGGCCGTCGGGGCTCGTGATGCCCTCGATGGCGAGTGCGGAGCCGTTGGGGTTGACGGAAAGATCCATGCTGGGCTTGCCGTCCTCGCCCACGTACTGCGTGGCGACCTGGCCGTTGGCGATCAGCTGGGCGAGCACTTCGTCGTTGGCGACAAAGCGGCCCTCGCCGTGGCTGATGGCGACGGTGTAGGGGTCGTCCAGGCTGCACTGCGACAGCCACGGGGACAAGTTGGACGAGATGCGGGTGCGCACCAGACGGCTCTGGTGGCGACCGATGGTGTTGAACGTCAACGTGGGCGCATCGGGCGTGGCGTCGACGATGTCGCCGTAGGGCACCAGACCGAGCTTGATCAGGGCCTGGAAGCCGTTGCAGATGCCCAGCATCAGGCCATCGCGGGCCTTGAGCAGGTCGCGGACTGCCTCGGTGACCTCGGGAGCGCGGAAGAACGCCGTGATGAACTTGGCGGAGCCGTCGGGCTCGTCGCCGCCCGAGAAGCCGCCGGGGATCATAACGATCTGGCTTGTACGGATGCGGCGGGCAAGCTCGTGGGTGCTCTCGGCGACGGCCTCGGGCGTGAGGTTGTTGATCACGAAGGTGTCGGCCTCGGCACCGGCGGCACGGAAGGCGCGGGCGCTGTCGTACTCGCAGTTGTTGCCGGGGAACACGGGGATGATCACGCGCGGGCGGGCGATCTTGGCGCCGCCGTACACGTGGATATCCTTGGCGCGGAAGTCGATGGTCTCGACCTCGGGGGTCTCGCCGGCGCTGCGGTAGGCGAAGACGCCCTCGATGCCGCTCTCCCAGGCCTCCTGGAGCTCGGCGAGCTCGATGACCTCGGAGCCGGTGTCGATGACATAGCCCTCGACGGTGGTGCCCAGGGGCTCGACGACAACGCCGTCGGCGACCTCGGGCAGCTCGGCATCCTCGGCGAGCTCGACGATAAAGCTACCGTAGAGCGGGGTGAAGAGGCTCTCCACGTCCACATCCTCGGCAAGCTCGATACCGATCTGGTTGCCGACGCACATTTTAAAGAGGCTCTCGGCGCCGCAGCCGTAGCCGGGCGTGGAGATGGCCAGGGCGTTGCCGTTGGCGGTGAGCGCCTCGACGGCGTCAAACGCGGCGAGCAGCTGCTGGGCGTCGGGGCGGTAATCCTCGCCGTAGGTGGCGGGGGCGATGCGGACGACGCGGTGCGTGAGGCCCTTGAACTCGGGGGAGACAGCGCGCGCCGCCTTGCCCACGGCGACAGCGAAGCTGATCAGGGTCGGCGGAACGTTGAGCTCGCCGGCCTCGTCCTCAAACGAGCCGCTCATGGAGTCCTTGCCGCCGATGGCGCCGGCACCCAGGTCGACCTGGGCCATAAGGGCGCCTAGGACGGCTGCCATGGGCTTGCCCCAACGCTCGGCCTCGGTGCGCAGACGCTCGAAGTATTCCTGGAAGGAGAGGTAGGCGCGCTTGTGCTCAAAGCCGGCGGCTACGAGCTTGGCGATGGACTCGACCACGGACAGGTAAGCGCCCGCAAACTGGTCGGCCTCCATCAGGTAGGGGTTGAAGCCCCATGCCATAGCGCTTGCCGTGGTGGTCTCGCCGTCCACGGGGAACTTGGCGACCATAGCCGAGCTGGGGGTGAGCTGCGTCTTGCCGCCAAAGGGCATGAGCACGGTCGCGGCACCGATGGTGGAGTCGAAGCGTTCGGAAAGGCCCTTGTTGGAGGCGACGTTGAGGTCGGTGACCAGCGAGGTCATGCGCTCGGCAAGCGTGGTGCCGGCCCAGCTGGGCTGCCACACGCTGCGGGCGCAGACGTGGGCGACCTGGTGCTTGGGTGCACCGTTGGAGTTGAGGAACTCGCGGGACAGGTCGACGATGGCGACGCCGTTCCAGGCCATGCGCATGCGCGGCTCGGCGGTAACCTCGGCGATAACGGTCGCCTCGAGGTTCTCCTCGGCAGCGTAACCCATGAACTCCTCGACATCACCGTCGGCGACGGCGCAGGCCATGCGCTCCTGGGACTCGGAGATAGCGAGCTCGGTGCCGTCCAGGCCGTCGTACTTCTTGGTCACGGTGTCCAGGTCGACGTACAGGCCGTCGGCAAGCTCGCCTACGGCGACCGAGACGCCGCCGGCGCCAAAGTCGTTGCAGCGCTTGATCAGGCGGCAGGCGTCGCCGCGGCGGAAGAGGCGCTGCAGCTTGCGCTCGACCGGGGCGTTGCCCTTCTGGACCTCGGCACCCGAGGTCTCGATGGACTCGGTGTTCTGGGTCTTGGAGGAGCCAGTGGCACCGCCGATGCCGTCACGGCCGGTGCGGCCGCCCAGCAGGATGATTTTGTCGGTGGGGGCGGGGCACTCGCGACGCACGTGGTTTGCCGGGGTAGCGCCCACGACGGCGCCGACCTCCATGCGCTTGGCCACGTAGCCGGGGTGATAGAGCTCGTTGACCTGACCGGTGGCAAGGCCGATCTGGTTGCCGTAGCTGGAGTAGCCGGCGGCAGCAGTGGTTACGAGTTTGCGCTGCGGCAGCTTGCCCTCGAGCGTCTCGGAAACCGGGACGGTGGGGTCGCCGGCGCCGGTAACACGCATGGCCTGGTACACGTAGCTGCGGCCCGAGAGCGGGTCGCGGATGGCACCGCCCACGCAGGTGGCGGCACCGCCGAAGGGCTCGATCTCGGTCGGGTGGTTGTGGGTCTCGTTCTTAAAGAGGAACAGCCAGTCCTGGTCCTCGCCGTCGACATCGACCTTCACCTTGACGGTGCAGGCGTTGATCTCCTCAGACTCGTCGACATCGGTCATGACGCCGGTCTTCTTAAGGTACTTGGCGCCGATGGTGCCCATGTCCATGAGGCAGACGGGCTTGGCGTCGCGACCGAGCTCGTGGCGCATCTCCATGTAGCGGTCGAAGGCCTGCTGCACCACGGCGTCGTCGATCGTCACGTCGTCCAGGACGGTGCCGAAGGTGGTGTGGCGGCAGTGATCGGACCAGTAGGTGTCGATCACGCGGATCTCGGTGATGGTGGGGTCGCGATCCTCATCGCGGAAGTACTGCTGGCAGAAGGCGATGTCCGCCTCGTCCATGGCAAGACCGCGCTCGGAGATAAAGGCGGCAAGGCCGGCCTCGTCGAGCTCGCGGAAGCCGTCGAGCACCTCGACGGGCGCAGGCTCGGGGGTCTCCATGTACAGTGTCTTGGGCAGGTCGAGCGAGGCGATGCGCGCCTCGACGGGGTTCACCACGTAGTGCTTGATGGCCTCGACGGCGGCTTCGTCCAGAGCGCCCGAGATCATATAGACCTTGGCGGAGCGCACGGCGGGGCGCTCGCCCTGGCTGATGAGCTGCACGCACTCGCTGGCGGAGTCGGCGCGCTGGTCAAACTGGCCAGGCAGGAATTCGACGGCAAAGACGGCGCTATCGCTTGCGGGGAGCTCGTCGTAGGTCACATCGACCTGGGGCTCGCTAAAGACGGTCGGCACGCAGGAGCGGAAAAGCTCCTCGTCGATGCCCTCGACGTCGTAGCGGTTGATGATCCTCAGGGCCTCGATGCCCTTGATGCCGAGAATCTCGGTCAGCTCGCCCTTGAGCTGCTGAGCCTCGACGTCGAACCCGGGTTTCTTCTCCACGTAGATACGAGAGACCATTGGTTCCTGCCTTCCTGATCGGTTGGGCGTACGGTACGGTATGCGGCAGCGGTCGGTTTACGGGACAAGCCTCGCGGTCGCCTTGAGCCACATGTTTGTAAACGTCACTATGATACGACAGCTCGCGGCGCGTAGAGGACGGCGAGGGTGCTACAGTGAAGCGCAAACAAGAGAAAGGCATCACATGGCATTCGTTTCGCTCGCCATCATTGCGCTCGTGGCCTTTGCGAGCCCCTTTATCGCCTCGGCGATTCCCGGAAAGCCCGTTCCTGAGACGGTCTTTTTGCTTGTGTTCGGCGCGGTGCTGGGGCCGCACATGCTCGGTATCATTCATGTGGATGCCGAGGTCTCGCTCGTGTCCGAGCTCGGCTTGGCCTTTTTGTTCCTGCTCGCCGGCTTCGAGATCGATCCCAAGAACATTACGGGCGTCGAGGGACGCTACGGCATGGCGACATGGGTCGTCACGTTTGGCATTGCCTGGCTTGCCGTGCGCTTCACGCCGTGGTTCTCGGTCAGCCATTTTGACGGTATCGCCGTAACGCTCGCGCTCACTTCGACGGCGCTCGGCACGCTCGTGCCCATCATGCGCGAGCGCTCGCTCACCGGCACGCGCGTGGGCGATTCGATTCTCGCATACGGTACCTGGGGCGAGCTTGGCCCCGTGCTTGCCATGTCGGTGCTGCTCTCTGCGCGCACCGGCATTCAGACACTCGTGATCTTGGGTCTGTTTGCGGTGGTCTGCGTGCTGCTGGCCGTGGTCCCGAGCCGCTCCAAGCGCGTCGGCAGCCGCTTCTTTGCGTTTGTCGAGGAGCGCGCCGATACCACATCGCAGACCTTCGTGCGCTTGACGGTGCTCATCCTGGTCACGCTCGTGGCGTTCTCGGCCATCTTTGACCTCGACATCGTGCTGGGCTCCTTTGCCGCCGGCTTTGTCCTGCGCTATATCATCCCCGAGGGCAATCACACGCTCGAGACCAAGCTCGATGGCCTGGCCTACGGCTTTTTGATCCCCGTGTTCTTTACCGTGTCGGGCGCAAAGATCGACCTGACGGCTGTGGCATCGCGCCCCGGGCTGCTCGTGGGCTTTATCGTGGCGCTGCTCATCATCCGCGCCGTGCCCATTCTTGTCTCTATGAGCATCTGTCCCGAGACGCGTGATGTCTCGGCGTATGGCCGCATTACCGTGGCCCTGTACTGCACCACGGCGCTTCCGATCATCGTTGCCGTAACGAGTGTGGCCGTTAACGCGGGGGCGCTTTCGCAAGACATTGCCTCGGTCATGGTTGCCGCCGGTGCCATCACGGTGTTTTTGATGCCGCTGCTCGCCCAACTCTTCTACCGCGTGATCGACGCCGCGCCGGTTGCCGCCGTGGCGGAGGTTGCCGAGCATCCATCCGACGCGCTCGATATTCTGCGCGCCCATCACGATCTGGCGAGCTTGCTCGCGCGTGAGCACGAGTTGTTGACCTCGCACGGTCACGGCCGCGCACTCGACGGCGTGCCTACGATCGATACCATTGCCGATCGCCTTTCGGCCGAGGCGGCAAGCGAGCGCATCGATGCCCGTATCGTCGACGCCGCCCATTTGCTGGCCGAGAAGACCTATGGCGACGAGATCGACCCGTCCAAGCTCACCCCGCGCGAGCGCCGTCGTCTGGAGCGCGCCAAGCTCGCCGTGCACGAATACCGCCGCCGCATGCTGGAGCTCTACGCACGAGAAGAATCCGAGGACGACGACGGCAAGTAGCAAGGAATACCGGGATACGGGTTCCGTCCCAGCTTTGGAATGGGATGCCGTTTCCACTTTGGACCTCTACGGGAAAGCGCATCCCGATTTGAAGGCCCAGAATGGGATACGCTTTCCGAAACAAGGCCCTTTGGGAAACTACATCCCGGAATAGACGCTCAGAGTGGGACGCACCTTCCGTTAGGGGTCCGTTGCGGAAAGTGCATCCCGGAATTGGTGCCCAAAACGGGACACAGATTCCGCGAGAGGGCTCTGGGGAAATTGCATCCCGTTCTGAGCCAGGGGCTGCGGACGCAGTTTCCCTTTTAAAAAAGAAGGCGCACTGCCTGCGGTTGATGCAGACAGCGCGTCTTTTGCATTGAGCTTTGTTGAGGTTTGAAGCCGGAGTTTCTATGTAAATAGGGGAATCTTAATTTTCAAAACCCCGTACTTTGAAATTAGCCAACACATTTTTGCAGTCTTAATTGCAAATAGCCGACTTATTCGAAATAATGATAGTCGATTAAGCTTTTTGATTTCAAAGGAGTGATGAAGCGATGGCGTACAAGACACTCGAAAAACTCTTTTATGCAGATTCAAGCTCCGATCGTTATGCTCGCCATGACGAGCTGCTGCGCGAACGTCTTACTGCCGACGGCACGGTGCGGACTGGAATTCACCTTGAGCACGGTGAACTGTTTGCTTGTGTTCCTTTGGAGCTGTCCGTTGCTGGCGAGCGGATCCTCAGAAAAGAGCGAAAGATTTCCAACCTGTGGAACAGCTTGCCTTATGTGGCTTTGGGGGCCTCGATTCGTTCGCTGGTGCTTGAGGAGGTTGTTTTCAGCAACGAGATGGAGGGCGTACACAGCACGCGGCGCCAGATTGAAGCGGCACTGGAGTCTGCGGAGGGTGCTGCGGTCGAACTTTGCGGTGCCGCCGAAAAGGAACACACTCCTTTTATTGAATTCGCTCGTCTCTATCTTCAGCTGGTGGATGGTTCAAGTCGTCCCGGCAAACCCGAGGATATCCGCGAGATTTTCGATGCCGTCACTAAAGGCGTGCTTGACCCGAAGGACCGTCCGGATGGCAAGATGTTCCGTTTGGGTCCCGTTGTGATTGAGAACAGTCGGGGCAAGATTCTCCATCAGGGTGTTTCCTCGGAGACCGAAATCATTGACCTCCTTGGCAAGATGATAGAGCTTGGCAATCGCGAAGATGTCCCAAGCCTTTATGTAGCCTCGCTCTGCCATTTCCTCTTTGAATATATCCACCCCTTCTATGACGGCAACGGGAGGACGGGGAGATACCTTCTCGCGTTGAGCTTGAACGAGACGCTATCGCAGCCGACCGTGCTGTCGCTCTCTAGGGCGATTGCCGAGAATAAAACCGCATATTACAAGGCGTTCGATGTGGTGGAGAGGCCCCTTAACGGCAGTGAAGCTACTCCGTTTGTCGCAATGATGCTTGATTTGGTGGAGCAGGCGCAAGATGCCGTTCTGAGTGATTTGGTCGAAAAGCGTACGCAGCTTGAGGATCTTAAGATGGCGATCGAAGAGCTCGACGGCTCGTTTACCGAAAGGGCAAAAGATATTCTTTTTTATGCGGCCCAGATGCATATTTTTGAAGCCTTTGGTGAGTCCACACTTGATGGCGTGTCGGGCTATCTCGATGTAACAAAGCCGACGGCGAGTAGGTCATTGTCAAGCCTAATCGCCGCCGGCTATTTAGAAAAGGTGTCCGCAAGGCCGCTTGTGTGCAGGATGACGGGGTCGGGACTTAATCTTCTCGGACTAGAGTGAGCATCGGTTGCCAGATGAATGGACACTCCAAGGACTCACCCGCTATTCCTTTACAGCGTGAAGCTGTTCTTGCTCCATTGAGGTGCCTTTGAGGCCCCAACGGACTCCCGTGTCAAATAGAGGAGATTATGATTCAATCTCGTTCGACACGTACGCCATGAGTTCATCGTCTAAGGCCTTCAAAGAGTTTTTGATTTCCTGTCTGCGCGCGCGAGCCTGTTCTATTTTTGCGTCACATTCTCGTTTCGCTTTGAATTCGAATGGGCTGAAGAAGGAACGTCTGCTCTTAAGCTCTCGAAGTTCGTTTCCCAGCTGGTCAAATTCCTCTTCGAGCCATTGTTTTTGCGACTTTTTAACAGGATTATCTAACCAATATTTGGCCTGGAGCTCTGTTTCTTTTTCAGCGCGCTCACGTTCCTTCTTCTTCTCGGGGTCGTATTCGTCACGCTTTGCCATGTCCTTTACTAGCTGTTCCCTCCGAAGCTGTTTCGCCTCATCGCTGAGGAAAAAACCGTCGTTAGTTATTTGCCCGCTGGAGTATTGGCTGTGGTATCGGCGATTTGTTCGGACATTGATACATCGCTCCTCGAGAGTGCACAATATGCCCCAGCATTTTAAGAGCAGCTCATCTGTGGCAGCACCTTGCTTTGCGACCTTATTGTCAGAGAGGTCGATGGCTAAGCGAGCTGCTTTTACGCAACTATCGTATGCGTCTATGCATAAATCAAAAGCTTCCTCTTCGTTGTCATAGTCGAAATCACTTGTCCCGTAGTAATCAAACACACGAACCTTGTTCCATCGCTCTGACCATGCGTTACTGCCGTGGACCGCAGAGCTTAGGATTGTGATTGCAGCATTGAAATACATTGATGAAATGTTGCGCTCTGCAAGACCGGAAAGGTCTTCGGTAAAGGCGTCGAGGAACTCTTCGATATTCTCAGGTATCTCGGCACTCTCCCCCTGCTCCTTGCTGAGCCTCTTTACGGCAGCCGTCTGTAACTCGCACGCGGCCTCTATATTTTTCCATTGGAGTTCACGCGACTGTAGGTGACGAATAAGCTCCGATTGAACTAACTCTAGATTCTTCGCATTCGGTAGATTTGCAAGTTTCTAGCAGAAAAAGTCTGTCTCTGAGTTTGCGATAGCTCGCAGATGCTCAATGAAACCTATCGCTATGTTTAGCGCGTCGTTTATCTCATCAAAATCTGATGGGACTCGATTTAGCAGCTTTAGCATATTAATGCATGCTGCATTTGATTCCGACAAGCGATCGTTGTCAAACGCGAGCTGCCAGTCTATCGCTTTTGCCTTTATTGACCATGCCTCGGCGTTCTCAAGATCAATCTCGAGGACCATGGAGGCATATTTCTCAGCATCGGCGTTGTTACCTGCTTTTTGAGCAGTTCTAGCTAGGGCGAGATATCTATTGACATCTTCAGTGCGGTCTGTTTTTACCGTGCCTTCGACTTGGACAACGCCCTCGACCATCATTTTCTTTGCGGTTTCAAGCGTGTATTTCATTCCGCAGCTTTGACAGACGAAGAAGTCTCCATCCTTGATTATTTCTGTGCTTCCGCAGAGCTCGCATTGCAGTGCCTTCATTTCGATTGCTCCATTTCATACCCCTTGCTGTTCATTTCCCGTATTAGTTTCTGCTTTATCTCAAAAACGTCATCCTTGTAAGGGAGATATAACATGCCGTTTATATCGGACGGTTTTTCTATTGGCGGGTCAGTTTCTTTGAGAAGGATCGCGGTTCTGGACCTATCAAATTTCATCAGTAGCATCCCGAGTTCCAAAACTACGTTCTGGCGAGCTCTTGGCTGTGGTTGATTCTGTTCATTCTTTGGATAGCCCATATCGTCCGGGGTCATAAGCACGATTCCGAAATTTGCACGAGGGATGTATTCCATTAGTTGTTCAATTATTGTTCGGCCCCCCATGGGCTGATTATCGAGAAAAATTGGCTCGAGATTCAACTCTTCGAGAAGACGTTGGAGTTGGTTTCGTGCAGTTTTATCGTGGCCATAAACAACGAAAACTTTGTTGTTTGGTTCGTCAACGATTTCATCTTCAATGGCTTCTCGAACTTGATCAGCGTTATTTCCTTGACAAAAGAAGCCGCCGCTGTCGTAGACATATACGGCTGTTCCATTCTCGAGCTTTATTCGATAGCCAATAGTTTTGTATCTCTGGGTCTTTTTTACCGGAATATCTTTTGAAACAAGAAGCGAGATTAATTTATCCCTATCGATCATTGGCTGTCCTTGCTTGCTTTAACCAGTGCTGCTCTTTGCCTTATCAACGAAGCCATGCGCGATATTTTCGAGTCCGCACCTTCGATATCGTTTGATTCGATTGATTGCGATAGATCACGAAGCGCGCTCGATATTTCATCTTCAACTTGAGCGCTTGCTTCACAACTGGCGGGGTCGGTAAAGCTTGACGTTTCCAAGAGGCTGGTCATTGATGCGCGCAACTCTGAAGGTGATTCATCTAAAAGCAGGCTTAGCTGAAGTTCAAGGTTCTGCATAAATTGCGATTTGCTTGAAACCTGGTTTTCAATAGTAGATGTGTGAGATTCGGAAGCGCCCGTTGCGAAGAGTGCGGTTGTCGCAACGCTTGCTGGCAGAAAACTGAGAATTGGAATTGCTGGAAGCGCCTCTGTTTTTAACGCGGACCCTAGCAGGTTTAGCAACAATTGGACTGCAAACGATACGCCAATAACAAGTATCTTTGAGACACCAAATATCTTAAGATTCGTTTGGGGTCCAAATAACAAGGCTGAAACCACCAGGGCGAGCATGACCAAAGAGAATGCGCTCTCAATCCAAAAAGTGGTTGAGGGTCCAAATAAAAGGATTGTCACGCTTTCGATAACCATGAAGAGGGCTACGGGGATTGCTGCAATATATGCTTGGGTGTTCTTCATTATGACCTCCGTGCTCCGCACTCGGGACAGAACTTCTCGGTTCCAGAGAAGCGATAGCCGCATTCGGAACAGAACTTCGCAGCACTTTGCTGCGAATTGGTATCTGCAGGGATAGGCTGCGTCGCGGACGTGCTAGTCGCTTGTGAGAGCGCATCGGTCATGACTGACCCCATGGTCCCGCCGACACCGGCCATTACGCCTAGACCTATGCCCATGTTTGCGTATTCGTCAGTCGCTTCGTTCTGGGCCATCTTTTCGGCAACATCAAAGCTACGCTCCTGTTGATAGGTATAGCCCTCGATTTGCCGTTTTTCTGCGCGTGCTTTTGCAGAGATTACGGTGCGTTGCGCCGCGGTTTCTTGTTCGATAATGCTGACCTGCTGTTTTATCTGTGCCGCGCGTACGTCGGCATATTGCTTGAAATGGAGATCCTTAAACTTCTCGTATACCGGATCACCTTCGGGTTTGACGATGGCGGTGACCAGCATTTGTGTTAATGATAGGCCGTATGCGGCAAAGTCGGAAAGCAGCTTGTTCTTAAGCGAGTCGGATAGCTCTTCCAGGTGTGCATCGAGTTCGAAAATGGAGAGCTTTTGCTCGGTAATTACTTGAGCGAGATGAGTTTTTATGCGAGTTTGCAGGAAAGCTTTGAAATAACTGATCAACTTGTCCTGGGAGAGCAAGGCTTCGGTTCCAACAAGTTTGAGAAGGAGCCTGCGGGGCTCTTTTACAGCAAGAGCCATCTCTCCGGATGCCCCGAGCGAGAGCGGAAACCCATAAGTCGGTTCCATGAACTGAATCTTGGAATTGGTTCCCCAGCGGATGCCCATCTGCTCGATGAGGTTAACAAAGTAGACCTCTGAGTGAAACGGGCTGACACCGCCGGTCGTTATCTTCGAAACGCCGTTCAGTAACGGTAGATTTTGAGTTTCAAGTTCATGCCTGCCTGGTCCAAACGAATCCAGGGCCTGGCCATTAAGGAAGAAAATTGCTTCTTGGGTCTCGTGAACAATGAGTTGCGAGCCCGTATTGAAGTCTTCTGAGGGGTGTTTCCAGATAAAAGTTTGGTTATTGCCCTCATATTTAATGACATCCGTGATGCTCATAGTCCCCTTGTTTCCATGGTTAGTAATGTTGATTTGCTAAGATAGCCGTCGTTGCTACGACGGCAAAAGTGGTGCTGAGACCCAGGCGCAGGATGTCGCCGGGGTACAGCTGGACGGGTGCGCCGGAGCTGATGTCGAGTTCGTTGTTGTCGGCTGTTCGAATCAGATGTGTGCCGTTGGTCGAACCGAGGTCTTGTGCGTACCAAGCATTGTTCTCGGCGAAGATACGGAGATGCCTAGCGGAGACATCCAGCCCAACATCGGTGACAGCGCTGTCTTCGAGTGCGAGCGCTCCGATGATGGAGCCCACGGCAGAAGGCTCAATGACATAAGGGCCGCCGATGACGAGTCCGCTATCGATCCTGATAAGGCCGATCGCATGTTCGGTGTCCGTTTGTTTTAAATCGCATGGGCAGAAAGAAATACTTGAGGGGGTAAACGACCTGACATTCTCTGCGAATTCAAAGCGGTCCCTGATGTACGCGATAGCACGGGCCGGTTCGCACCAACAGGCGGTCGAGACAACGAGCGCGATTGAGATAAGAGCCCTGTTATCTTTGTCTGACTGGCAGCCGACGAGGCGCGAGGCAGCGTTCCGGTAAAGGAGCCCATTACGCCCACAGGCACTGAGCGCTTGAGCCATCGCGTCAGTCGCTGCCGCAATCATGGTATAGATGTCGGTGTTAGAATACCCTTTTTCCTGTAGCTTGTGCAGGATTTGATTCGATGCGCAGGACCAGTCGGCAAAGTAGCGATCTTCTAGGGAGCCCGGCTGCGAGTGCACGATCGTGCGCGAAAGCCAGCTGGTGTCCTGTGCCATTTGGGCGGTAGGCTGTCCATTTGTTAACGGCAGATCGGATAGTAACAATTCAGCAAGTGCGCGATGGCTCAGGGTAAATGAAGTCTTGAACAGGGAGAACATGACCTCGAGCGGTGTTTGCCGTCTTGGCATGATGTTCTCCCTTCCTTGACCTTATTCGTTAAATAAAGGATAAAGGTGCCACTGGTCGATTTTACTGTGCAACAAATTGCATGTCGGCGAGCGGTCGCGCCGCATGATGCGTTCGTTCCAGCATGAGAGCTGGTTATCTTAGGGGCGCAATACGGTCGCGTTTTGATTAGGATGGCATGACTCAACTGCCCTTCGGGAAACTGTGTCCCGTAATGGACGGAGTGGGATGTAGTTTCCGCAAGGGGATTCTGGGGGGAACCATGTTCCGTTCTGAGCTGAAATGCCGGGACGCAGCTTCCCCTGCAAACACAAAAAGGCGCGCTGCCTGCAATCGATGCAGACAGCGCGCCTTTTGCGTAGGGCTCTGTAGAAGGCTGGGGCAAAAGCCTGTGACCCTTAGGAGCGGGCGGCGCCGTCGACGGGGAGGATGGCGCCCGTGACGTAGGAGGACATGTCGCTCGCCAGGTAGACGAAGGCGTTGGCGACGTCCTCGGGCTCGCCCATGCGGCCGAGCGGAATGGTGGCGATGATGGGCTTGATGACCTCTTCGGGCAGGTTGGCGGCCATATCGGTCTTGGTCACGCCGGGGGCGACGGCGTTGACGCGAATGCCCATGGGGGCGAGCTCACGCGAGAGCGACTGGACCATACCGTTGACGGCGAACTTAGACGTGGGATAGCCGACGCCGGAGGGCTGACCGTACTTGGCGACCATTGAGCTCGTGGTGGTGATGGTGCCGCCATGGCCTGCCTCGGTCATAATCTTGGCAGCGGCCTGGTGGCCGTTAAAGACGGCGACGACGTTGAGGTCCATGACCTTGGCGAACTCTTCGGCCGTGTACTCCAGAAGCGGCGAGCGCTGGGAGATGCCGGCATTGTTGACGACCGTGTCCAGGCCGCCCATGTCGGCTGCTGCCTGGGTAAAGGCCTCGGTTACGGCCTCGAGCGAGGTGAGATCGCAGGAACGGCCCCAGACCTTGGCCTCGGGATAGGCTGCGGTCAGCTTCTCGACGGCGGCATCGGCGGTCTCCTGGCGAGAGCCAAAGACCGTGACGGCGGCGCCTTCCTCAATAAAACGGCAGGCGATGGCGTAGCCGATACCGCGCGTGCCTCCGGTGATGATTGCTTTCTTACCCTCGAGCAACATGGTGCCTCCATTCTTCGGGGGTGTGGACATACGCAGCACAGCATAGTGGCGACCCAAAACGAGCACGTCCGCTTATCGGTGAACGGTACCCCCGGTTGTCAATGAGCGGTCAAGTTGTTCAAACGTAAGCCACGCCAATGCGCCCCCAGCTCGCAAACAAAAAGGGCTCCCGTCCAAGACCGGACGGGAGCCCCTCAACATATATGTCGTATACCGAAGACCGAACTAGTTGGCCATGACGCCTTCGGTCCAGGCCTCGACGTCCTCGATGCGCAGGACGTTGGCGACCTCGGCCACGCAGTCGACGCTGGCAAGCTCGGCGGCGGCAGCCTGGACGTCCTTCTCGAGCGCGCGGTGCGTCAGGAAGATGACCGAGCAGGCATCGCTGACGCCCGGCTTGCCGTCCTCGACCTGGTTGATGAGCGAGATCGAGATGTTGTGCTTGGCGAAGATATCGACCGTCTCGGACAGAGCACCAACGCGGTCGGCAACCTTCAGGCGCACATAGTACTTGGTCTGAAGCTCGTCCATGGGCTTAAAGGCGAGGTTGTGGCCGTAGGGCTCGATCTCGGGCAGCGGCGCCACGCCGCGGCTGATCTGCTCGGACAGCGACAGGATATCGCCCACGACGGCGCTCGCGGTGGGGAAGGAGCCAGCGCCGGCACCGTAGAACATGGTCTCGCCCACAGCGTCGCCCACCACGTAGACGGCGTTCATGGCGCCGTTGACCTTGGCGAGCATGTGGTCGGCAGGGATTAGCGTGGGGTGCACGCGGACGTCGACGCCGGCATCGGTGTTGCGGGCGATGCCCAGCAGCTTAATGGTGTAGCCGAGCTCGCGGGCCTGGGCGATGTCCTCGGCGCCGATGGTACGGATGCCCTGCTGGTAGACGTCGTCGGTGGTCACGCGGGTGCCAAAGCCGATGGAGGCGAGGATGGCCGTCTTGCTGGCGGCATCGAAGCCGTCGACGTCGGCGGACGGATCGGCCTCGGCATAGCCCTTGGCCTGGGCATCGGCGAGCACATCGGCGTAATCGGCGCCCTCGGCGTCCATACGCGACAGGATGTAGTTGGTGGTGCCGTTGAGGATGCCGGCGATGGTCAGGATCTTGTTGCCCACCAGGTCGTGCTCGAGCGTGCTGACGATGGGGATACCGCCGCCGCAGCTGGCCTCGCACTTGATCTGCACGCCGCACTCGCGCGCTTTCTCGGCAAGCGTCTCGACATGACGGCCGAGCAGGGCCTTGTTGGCGGAGACGACGTGCTTGCCGTTCTCGAAGGCCGTGGTGAAGATCTCGGTCGCGGGATGCTCGCCGCCGATCAGCTCGACGACGATGTCGACGGCGGGGTCGGTGACGACATCGTGCCAGTCGCTCGTAAAGGCCTCACGCTCAATACCGGCTGCCTCGGCCTGCTCCCAAGCAAGCGCGCAGGCGCGGGTCAGCTTAAGGTCGATGCCGTAGGCTGCCAGGTACTCATCGTGGTGGCTCTTGATCAGACGGGCCACGCCGCCGCCGACGGTTCCCAGACCGATCAGACCGACGTTCACGGTGCGCAGGGGTTCGCTCATAGATAGCTCCTTCGTGCATCTTATGGATGGATTAACCGCTTAAAGGTTGAGTGCATTCTAGCGTGAACCGAGAGCGCGTGCTCGCCAGGCAACAGGAGTCGCACAAAACGGCACCCCCGAAACGCTGCGGAAACATTGGAAACATGCTCGCTACATACGACCTACAGCCTATGTGATTCAGGACGGCAAGTACATCGCCGCCTAGGTGTGCACAAAACGCGACCGGTGAGGCTGTTTTAATCAGGGCAAGGACGCCTGTAACAGAACGGAAACATTACTTTCACACAATAAAGTGGCTAAACTGCATAAACCGACAGGAATACGCAGAATTATGGATAAATGGGCAAAACAAAAGAAAAGTTGAAATAATCGCCACTTTTCTCAACTAAAGCGTCTACTATTTTGCGAACGCCGAACACGGCGAAGGATGGCCTGTCGGGTAACCGAAACCCGACGAGATTTGAGAGGAGAGCCGCATGTCGAGCCTCACCGGTAAGTCATTGAACCCTGTTATGAATCGCAGGAGCGTTATCGCGAGCGCAGCAGGTCTGGGGGCGATGTCCATTCTAGCTGGCTGCTCCTCCAACGGCGGCGACAGCGGTTCCGCGTCGGGCGACGCTTCGTTTAAGATCGGCACCATCGGCCCGCTGACCGGCGCCAACGCGTCCTACGGCAAGTCCGTTACACAGGCTGTCGAGCTTGGCTGCAAGGATTTCTCGACTAAGGAGCTGTCGCTTGTCAGCAAGGCCGAGGACGACCAGGCCGATGGCGAGAAGGCCGTCAACGCCTTCAACACCCTGCTCGACTGGGGCATGCAGGCCCTCGTCGGTCCGACCACCACGGGTGCGTCGGTCGCCGTTGCCGCAGAGTGCGGTAACGACCCCGAGACGTTCATGATCACCCCGTCCGCGTCTTCCGAGGACGTTACCAAGGGCAAGGATTGCGTCTTCCAGGTTTGCTTTACCGACCCCAACCAGGGTGTCAACGCTGCCAAGTTCCTGGCAGAGAAATATGCGGACGAGAAGTTCGTGCTGTTCTATAACTCCGGCGACGCCTATTCTTCGGGCATCGCAGATTCCTTTAAGGCCCAGGCCGCTAAGTCCAAGCTCGAGATTGTCGACGAGGAGACCTTTAAGGACGACTCCGCCACGAGCTTTACCAACCAGCTGACCAAGGCCAAGCAGGCAGGCGCCACCATGATCTTTGCGCCGATCTACTACACGCCGGCGTCCGTCCTGCTCAAGAACGCCAAGGACATGGGCTACGACGTCAAGATGATGGGCTGCGACGGCATGGACGGCATCCTGGGCGTTGAGGGCTTCGACACCTCTCTTGCCGAGGGTCTGCTGCTCATGACCCCGTTCTCCGCCGACGACGAGAAGAACGCCGACTTCGTCAACGCTTACAAAGATAAGTACGGCGATACCCCCGACCAGTTTGCCGCCGACGCCTACGACGGCGTGCATGCGGTGGTCGAGGCTCTCAAGGAGGCCGGCCTGGGTGTCGACGCCGACCCCACCGAGGTTGCCGAGAAGCTTCCCGAGGCTATGCGCAACATTACTGTTGACGGTCTGACTGGCAAGCTCTCCTGGAACGACAAGGGCCAGGTCCAGAAGGACCCGACGGCGTACGTCATTACCGACGGCAAGTACGTACAGGCCTAATAGGCCGCCTTACATAGAGCGGTTTTGATCCCAAGCAGGGGAGGTTTTGGCCTTCCCTGCTTGCTTGGTATCTAGGGACGATGTAACGTCCCTGTTTCATACATCAACTGGAAACCTATTCGAAAGGGGGATGTGGAACATGACGGTCTTTATCCAATACCTGGTCAACGGCCTGTCCATGGGCAGCGTCTACGCCATCATCGCGTTGGGCTACACCATGGTCTACGGTATCGCCAAGATGCTCAACTTCGCTCACGGCGACGTCATCATGGTCGGTGCCTATGTCTCGTTCTGTGCCACGTCGTATCTCGGCCTCCCGGGCTGGGCATCTGTAGTTCTCTCTTGTGTGGTCTGCACGGTTCTCGGTGTTCTCATCGAGGGTCTGGCCTATAAGCCGCTGCGCCAAGCAGGCCCTCTGGCCGTTCTGATCACGGCCATCGGCATGTCTTACTTCCTGCAGAACGCCGCGCAGCTTCTGTGGGGCGCCACGCCCAAGAACTTCACTTCGCTCGTCACCTTCCAGGTGCCGGAGTTCTTGGCCAAGTTCAACGTAAGCGCCGTCTCGCTCGTCACCATCGTCGCCTGCCTGGTTATCATGGCCGGCCTGATGTTCTTTACAGGTAAGACCAAGATGGGCAAAGCCATGCGCGCCGTGTCCGAGGACAAAGCCGCCGCTCAGCTCATGGGCATCAACGTCAACCGCACCATCTCGATGACGTTTGCCATCGGCTCTGCCCTTGCCGCCATCGCCGGCGTGCTGCTGTGCTCCTACTCGCCGGTCCTGCAGCCCACCACGGGCGCCATGCCTGGCATCAAGGCCTTCGACGCTGCCGTTTTCGGCGGCATCGGCTCCATCCCCGGTGCCTTTGTCGGTGGCATTCTCATCGGCATCATCGAGGCGATGGCGCAGGCTTACATTTCCACGAGCCTTGCCAACTCCATCGTCTTTGGTGTTTTGATCATCGTCCTGCTCGTCAAGCCTGCCGGCCTCTTGGGCAAGTACGTCCCCGAGAAGGTGTAGGTGAGCGTTATGAAGTTTCTTAAAGACAAGCAGACGCGTCACGACTTTGTTACGTACGCCATATGCATCGTGGCCTTCGCCATCGTGTTCTTTATGCAGTCTAACCACATGATTCCGCGCATGATCGCCGGTCAGCTGGTTCCCATCACGGCCTATATCGTCATGGCCATTTCCCTCAACCTCGTCGTCGGCATCGCGGGCGACCTGTCGCTGGGCCATGCGGGCTTTATGAGCGTCGGTGCCTATACGGGCATCGTCACCGCGGTCGCCCTTGAGAGCGCCGTTCCCTCCGATCCGGTGCGCCTGATCATCAGCATCGTGGTCGGCGCCTTCGCTGCCGCCATCCTGGGCTTCTTGATCGGTATCCCGGTCCTTCGTCTGAGTGGCGATTACCTGGCTATCGTGACGCTGGCCTTTGGTGAGATCATCAAAGAGATCGTCACCTGCCTTATCGTGGGTGTCGACTCGCGCGGCCTGCACGTGATCTTTAACATCACGGGTAACTCCACGATCGACGACCTGCATCTGCTCGAGGACGGCACCGCCATCATCAAGGGCGCGCAGGGCGCATCGGGTGTGTCGACGTACTCGACCTTCCTCGCCGGTGCCATCCTGGTCATGGTCGCACTCGTGATCGTGCTCAACCTGGTTCGCAGCCGTACCGGCCGTGCCATTATGGCCGTGCGCGACAACAAGATTGCAGCCGAGTCCGTGGGCATCTCCGTCACCCAGTACCGCATGATCGCCTTCGTGGTTTCCGCTGCCCTCGCCGGTGCTGCCGGAGCTCTCTTCGGCGGTAACTTCTCGCAGCTCTCCGCCACCAAGTTCGACTTCAACACGTCCATCCTCATCCTGGTGTTCGTGGTCCTGGGCGGTCTGGGCAATATGCGCGGCTCTGTCATCGCGGCGGCGTTGCTTACGGTGCTTCCTGAGCTGCTCCGTCAGTTCTCGGACTACCGCATGCTCATCTACGCCATCGTGCTGATCCTGGTCATGATTTTTACCAACAACCCGCAGCTCAAGGCGTTCTTCGGTCGCGTCAAGGACCGCTTTGCTTCCAAGAAGGAGGTGGCAGCCGATGCCCAGTAAATTTGAGTTCAAGAAGGGCAAGATGGTCCCGTATCCTTCTGGCGCCATCGTTCCCGACCGCGACCTGGGCGAGCGCCCTGCACTCGAGTGCATCCACCTGGGCATTGAGTTCGGTGGCCTTAAGGCAGTCGACGACTTTAGCCTGACTATCGGCAAGACCGAGATCGCCGGTCTGATCGGCCCCAACGGTGCCGGTAAGACCACGGTCTTCAACCTGCTCACCAAGGTGTATCAGCCCACGCACGGCACCATCCTACTCGACGGCGAGGACACCTCGGGCAAGTCGGTCTATCAGGTCAACCGCATGGGTATTGCCCGTACGTTCCAGAACATCCGTCTGTTCAACACCATGACGGTGGAGGACAACGTTAAGGTCGGCCTGCACAACCAGGAGCGCTACTCCGGCTTTGAGGGCGTGCTGCGCCTGCCGACGTATTGGAAGCACGAGAAGGCCGCCCACGAGCGCGCCATGGAGCTGCTGTCCATTTTTGACATGGAGCACCTGGCAAATGAACAGGCCGGCTCGCTTCCTTACGGCGCTCAGCGCCGTCTGGAAATCGTCCGCGCGCTTGCCACTAACCCCAAGCTGCTGCTGCTCGACGAGCCTGCCGCCGGCATGAACCCGTCCGAGACCGCAGAGCTCATGGCGAACATCGTCAAGATTCGCGACACCTTCGGCATCGCCATCATGCTTATCGAGCATGATATGTCGCTCGTTATGAACATTTGCGAGGGCATCTGCGTGCTTAACTTTGGCAAGGTTATCGCCAAGGGTACGGCGGAGGAAATCCAGAACAACGACGCCGTTATCGAGGCGTATCTGGGTAAGCAGGATAAGGGGGAGAACTAAATGGCAGAGCCGATGCTTTCCGTCTACAACATCAACGTCTGGTACGGCGCCATCCACGCCATCAAGGACATCTCCTTTAACGTTAACGAGGGCGAGATCGTGGCCTTGATTGGTGCCAACGGTGCCGGCAAGTCCACAACGCTCAAGACCGTCTCGGGCCTGCTGCGCTCCAAGACCGGCTCCATCAAGTTTATGGGCGAGGACATTACCCATACGCCCGCTGATAAGCTGGTTGGTAAGGGCCTGGCTCAGGTTCCCGAGGGTCGTCGCGCCTTTTTGCAGATGACGGTCGAGGAGAACCTGGAGATGGGCGCCTATACACAGCCCAAGTCCACAATTGCTCCGGGCCTGGAGCGCGTCTACGAGCAGTTCCCGCGCCTGAAGGAACGTCGTCGCCAGGTCGCCGGCACCCTTTCAGGTGGCGAGCAGCAGATGCTCGTTATGGGGCGCGCCCTTATGAGTAACCCCAAACTGCTTATGCTCGACGAACCTTCCATGGGTCTGGCACCGATTCTGATCGAACAGATCTTCCAGATTGTCGAGGACCTGCACAAGGCCGGCACCACGGTGCTTCTGGTCGAGCAAAACGCGCAGATGGCGCTTTCCATCGCCACACGCGGTTACGTGCTCGAGACCGGCAAGATCACCATGACCGGCACCGGCCAAGAGCTGCTGCACGACGATAACGTCCGCAAGGCCTATCTGGGCGGTTAATCCATTCAACAAAGGGGGCGCTGACCAACCCGGTCAGCGCCCCCTTTTAAGTTGCGGTGAAATAGGGACTAAATGGGGGCGCTAGACGCCAAAACAGTCCCTATTCCACTGCAACTTCATGGGGATGTGTGACAATGCCCGTCGGAAAACATCTGCTGTCTTTGGGGGTCTATCTATGCTGTACGAGTTTTGTGCCGAGAACTTTGAGCGGGTGCCGGCAGCTATCGATGCCGGTGCAAGGCGTATTGAACTGTGCGACAACCTTGCCGTCGGTGGCACTACACCCTCGGCCGGTGTTATCAGCGCTACAGTCAGCTATGCTCACGAGCATGACGCGCGAGTGATGTGCATGATTCGCCCGCGCGGCGGTGACTTTCATTACAACCAAGACGAGCTGCGCATGATGGAGATGGACCTGGGCCTTGCCGTAAGCGCCGGCGTTGACGGCTTGGTCTTTGGCAGCTGCAAGCCCTGCGCTGGCGGATGGGCGCTCGACGAGCTTACGTTGGGCGCCCTCGTGATGGCCGCGGGCTGCGCGACCGAGGAATGTAAGCGTGAGCCCATCGACATCACCTTCCACATGGCGTTTGATCAGCTCTCGCCCGAGGCTCAGCTCGACGCGATTGATACACTTGCCGACTGCGGCGTTACGCGCATCCTCACGCATGGTGGCGCTGCCGGTACGTCGATCGAGGATAATTTCGATCACCTGACTCGTTTAATCGAGTATGCGGGCGATCGTTTGACCATCCTTCCCGGCGGCGGCATCACTACGGCAAATCGCGACGCGGTCGCGGCGGCGCTAGGCGTCTCCGAGCTCCATGGCACCAAGATCGTGCCGCTGGAGGTATAACCCGTGGCGCTGGTATTTGACGTTCAGCAGGCGAACGGTAAGCCCGACGACAATCGTCGTCCCGGCACCGCGTGCCCCTTTTGCGATACCGAGGAACTCGCCAATATCATCCGGCGCGACGGTGACTGCATCTGGCTCGAGAATAAGTTTAAGACCTTGCGGGCCACTCGCCAGACCGTATTGATTGAGTCGTCCGACCACGACGCCGACCTGGTGACCTATGCGCCGGACGAACTGCATCATGTTATGCGGTTTGCCCTGGGTTGCTGGCAGCAGATGATCGATTCGCAGCAGTATCCAAGTGTGCTCATGTACAAGAACAAGGGCCCGCTCTCGGGCGGTAGTCTCGTTCATCCGCACATGCAGATTGTGGGTTTGGAGCAGGAAGACGGCTATGCTTCGCTGACTTCCGCCAATTTCGAAGGCATCAATGTCTGGCAACAGGGGAGAATCTCGGTCAACATCTCAACCGAGCCGATCATGGGATTCTTTGAGGTCAACGTCTCGGCTCCACAGGGAATCGCCGCCAGCGATGACGCACGAGACCAAGCCGAGGCGGATCTCTTTGCCGATGCGATCCAGGTAGCTCTGCGCTATATCCTAAACGGGCACCACGGTGGTCGCGCAGAGTCGTACAACTTGTTCTTCTATCACCTGGGCGGTCGGACCATTGCCAAGGCGCTGCCGCGTTGGGTGGTTTCGCCCTACTTTGTCGGCTATCGTTTGGCCCAGGTTAATGCCGAGACCACGCTCGATATCGATGCTGAGCGCCTGCGTGCGCATCTGGAAACGCTCGTATAGCAAGACTAACACCCGCGTAATGCGGGCAGTCTAGCGTCCCATGGCGTTGCGGCCGGCCTCGACACGCTTGCGCTGGGCGGCGCGCTCCTCGCCGGTCAGACGCTCAAAGAGATGCCCGATAAGCGAGGCGAGCACCTGCTGAAACAACGTTCCACACATGACGGGAAACACAACTTCGCCCGGAAAGTATTGCGTGGCGATGACGGCGCCCGAAGAGATGTTACGCATGCCGCAGGTAAAGCACACGGTAGTCGTCTCGCTATATGGCAGATGGAGCGCACGGGCGACCAGAAAACCGACGACAAAGCCGCTGATGGCGAAGGTCAAAATAAAGAGGGCGACTTCCAGGCGCACCGCGTTCATGTGCAGCACGTACTCGCTCATGGCGGTGGAGTTGGAGGCGATAACGCCCATCATCATGAATTTGCAGGCGGGCGAGAGCGCGGGGGAGAGCTTCTCGTGTCCCCATCCACGCGTGAGCTCGTTGATCACGATGCCGAGCACGGCGGGGATGGCGATCATAAAGGCCATGTCTTGCATCATGCTCGGCACATCGATCGAGACGGTGGCACCCAGCAGGAGCTTAAGCGTGAGCGGAATCGTCACAGGGGAGATAACCGAGGACGTCAGGATGATGGTGAGCGCGAGCGGGCCGTTGCCGCCGAACATGCTGATCCACATAAAAGCGGTGACGGCCACGGGCACGCTGTACTCGAGCACGATGCCGCAGACAAGGTTGGGGTTGGAGCCAAAGAAGAGTGACCCCATGGCATACGCCGCGATGGGAATAAGCACTGCCGAGACCAGCAACGCCAGAATCAGGTGCAGCGGACGGTGGAACACCTCGGCTACCTGGTGAAAGGTGTTGCTGAGCGCACCCTGAAACGTCATATAGGCGAAGAGGGCGGGAACAATGGGCTTGAGCACGCCGATCTGATGGGGAAAGAGCACGCCGAGCGCCACGCAAATCGGAACGATGATCTGCATATGCCCCGCGAGGAGCTTTCCCAGTCCAGCCCATTGCTTCATATGTCCCGTGACTCCCTTTATCCGCGAACTCGTTTGTATGGATATGCTAGACGCTCGTATGCGTCCGTGCGGCTGAAACGCTCGATTATTTCGAGGGCATTACCGCCATCGTTTGCCGAAACCGCGGCGCACCGCGGCGTTTTGCGTCCGCGCTGCACGGTATAATAAATCCGTTCAACAGATCTGCCTGCCGAAGCGGGTATACACAGAGGACTCATCGCTATGAACCGTGAGAGGTATCGCGGCGACCTGCCCCTATCAGGGGTGGGTGCCTATGTCATCGCTTAAGACGACGCATCGCTGGGCGGTCGCTCAGCAAAACCCCGAGCTCGAAAAGGAGCTTTCGGCTGGTCTGGGCATTCCCGGGCTGGTGGCGCGCATTATGGTCGCGCACGGCATTGGCTCCATCAAAGAGGGCCAATTGTTTTTGACGCCTTCGCTCGATCGCGACTGGGCCGACCCACTCATTATCCCGGGCATGTCGGTCGTTGCCGACCGCGTCGAGCGTGCTATTCGCAACCACGAGCACATTGCAGTCTTTGGCGATTTTGACGTTGACGGCATTACGTCGACCTGCCTGTTGACCGAGGCACTGCGCACGTTTGGCGCCGATGTCACGCCGTTTATTCCGCATCGCTTTGATGAGGGCTACGGTCTTTCGCGCGCGGCACTCGACCGCGTTAACGAGCTCGCTCGCCCCCAGCTGATCGTGACCGTCGATAACGGCATTGCCGCCAAGGAAGAGGTTTCCTATCTGGAGAGTCTGGGGATCGATTTGGTGGTCACGGACCATCACGAGCCCTCCGACCAGGTGCCGCAGGGTGTGCCCCTGACCGACCCCAAGCTCGAGGACGAGGGCCCCTCGCGCGAGCTTGCCGGTGCTGGTGTGGCGCTCAAGCTGGTGCAAGTCCTGGGTGAACGCCTGGGCAAGCCGTCGTATTGGCGTTCGCTAATCGAGGTCGCGGCGCTGGGCACCGTGTCCGACATGATGCCGCTCACGTCCGAGAACCGCGCGCTGGTTGCCGAGGGCATCCAGCAGATGCGCGTAACCGCTCGCCCCGGCTATATCGCGCTTGCCGCGCTCGCCAAGGCGGACCTTTCGAGCATTACGGCGGATGGCCTGTCATTCTCACTCATTCCCCGCTTAAACGCTGCCGGTCGCATGGCCGATCCCAAGCTGGCGCTCGACTTGCTGCTTGCCCGCAATCCCATCGAAGCAAGCACGCTGGCGGCTGAGCTCGAGGAAATCAACCGCCAGCGCCGTGAGATCGAGGCGGAGCTCACGCGCGATGCCATGGCAAAGGTCGAGGAGACCTATGACGGCGGACGCGCGATCGTCGTGGGCGGCGAAGGCTGGCACGAGGGTGTCAAGGGCATCGTGGCAAGCCGTCTGACCAACCGCTATCACGTGCCGGCGCTGCTGTTCTCGATCGAGGACGGTATCGCGCGCGGTTCTGGTCGCTCGGTGGGCAAAGTTAACCTGTTTGACGCCGTCGAGCGCTGTTCCGACCTGCTGATTCGTCGCGGCGGACATGCCGGTGCGGTGGGTGTGACCATCGAGGCATCCAAGCTCGATGAATTCCGTCGTCGCCTTTCCGCCGTGCTATCGGAGATTCCCGCCGAGGACTTTGAAGACATCGACGAGGTTGCCGCCACGGTCGACCTTTCCGAGCTGAATATCGAGACTATAGAGCAGATTTCCCGTCTTGAGCCGTTTGGCCAGGGCAACAAGGTGCCGCTGCTGGCCGCCGAGGGCGTGACGATGTGCGATCGCGCCGTGGTGGGCAAAACCGGCGAGCACATGCGCTTTGTGGCGACCGATGGCGCCGCGAGCGTGCCGGCCATTATGTTCCGCGTGCCGCAAATCGATAAGCTCATCAACTGCGATAGCGCTGTCGACTTGGTGTTCGAGGCCGTTGCCGAGCATTGGCAGGGGCGTGTGAAGCCCAAGCTCATGATCAAGGATGTCTTGGTGCGCGATACCACGGCGTCCAATATCGACGATCCGGCATGTGAACTTCGCCGCGGCGTGCAACCGGCGGATTCTGGCCTGCGCCTGGAGTCGCGTAAACGCGAGACGCTCGCCCAGCTTTCTTATGCTGAGCTCACGCGCTCGCTTATCCATAGCTTTATCGGCTCGAACCAGCCGCACCGCGCGCAGGTCGAGGCGCTCGATGCCCTGGCCGATCACCAAAGTGTTCTGGCCGTTATGGGAACGGGGCGCGGCAAGTCGCTTATCTTCCACGTGCATGCCGCGCGCGAGGCGGTCCTTCGCGGGCGTGCGAGCATCTTTGTCTATCCGCTGCGCGCGCTCGTTGCCGACCAGGCCTATCACCTCTCGTCGACGATGGCAGCGCTTGGCATTGGCGTTGGCGTGCTGACCGGCGAGACCGTGGAGGCCGCACGCGATGACGTGTTCGCCGGTCTAGCTTCGGGCCGCACCGGTATCGTGCTCACGACGCCCGAGTTCCTGTCTATCCACCGTGACCGTTTCGCGCGTTCGGGCCGCATCGGCTTTGTCGTTATCGATGAGGCACACCACGCCGGCCTTGCCAAGGGCGGCGACCGTAGCGCCTATCTTGACATGCCCGATATCCTCAAAGCCCTGGGCGACCCGGTCGTTATGGCTGCGACGGCCACCGCGACGGCTCCGGTCGTGGCCGAGCTTGCCCGCATGTTGCCGATCACTCGCACGGTGGTCGACGAGACGGTGCGCGAGAACCTGCAGCTCGAGGACGACCGCGACCTTGCGAGCCGCGAGAACCGTTTGGTGTCGATCGTGGCGACGGGGGAGAAGACCGTCATTTACGTCAATTCGCGCGACCAGTCCGTGGCGCTCGCCAAGACGTTGCGCAAGCGTGTGCCCGATTGCGCAACCCATATCGCGTTCTATAACGCGGGGCTTGCGCGTTCCGATCGCCGTCGCGTGGAGGAAGCATTCCGAGACGGAAGCCTCAGCTGCATCGTTTCGACCTCCGCCTTTGGCGAGGGTGTCAACCTGCCCGATATCCGCCATGTCGTGCTCTACCACATGCCGTTTGGCGCCATCGAGTTCAACCAGATGAGCGGACGTGCCGGCCGCGATGGCCAGCCCGCCGTGATCCATCTGCTCTATTCGTCGCGTGACGCCCGCATCAACGAGCGCCTGCTTAACTGCTACGCGCCCGAGCGCGACGAGCTCGTCACACTCTATCGCGCACTGCAGACCATGTGGCGCTCTAACCGCGGCAAGACCGGGGATGATTCATTCTGCGCAAGCGATATCGACATCGCGCAGATGTGCCTTGCCATCGATGCCCGCACGCCGGTCGACGAGCGTTCGGTGGCAAGCGGTCTGGGAATCTTCGAAGAGCTTGGTTTCTGCCGCATTTCGGGGTTTGACGACACGCGTCGCATCGCGATGGCCGAAAATCCCGGCCGTGTGCAATTGAGCAAGTCAATCCGCTACTTGGAGGGCTTGCGCTCGCGCATGGAGTTCTCGGCTTTCCGGAGTTGGGCACTCGACTCGTGCGCTTCTGATATGCTAGCCAAAGTTAACCGCCCGATCGTACCGCGGGCCTAGGGGAAGGGGACCTCGATGGATGCCGCAGCCCGTACCGCCCATGATTCCACCCTCCAGCCGTTTTCGGAGATGGAGCACTATAAGCATGCCGATGAGCTGCCGCCCGAGATTATGGCGGACAGCTACGACAAGCTGGAGCGCTTGTGCCTCAAATATATGAATGAGGACGACTTCTCCAAGGTGGAGCAAGCCTACTGCTTTGCCGCCGAGAAGCACTGTAACCAAAAGCGCCGCTCGGGTGAGATGTACATCAACCATCCCGTCGAGGTGGCCATCATTCTGGCCGATCTCAAAATGGATTGTGACGTGGTGTGCGCCGCGCTGCTGCACGATACCGTCGAGGACACCGAGACCTCGCTCGCCGATGTTTCCGGCCTGTTTGGCGAAACCGTTGCCGAGCTCGTCGATGGCGTGACCAAGCTCACCAACATCGAAGTCGACAGCATGGACGAGAAGCAGGCGCTCACGCTGCGCAAGATGTTCCTCGCCATGTCCAAGGACATTCGCGTCATCATCGTTAAACTTGCCGACCGTTTGCACAACATGCGTACGCTTGCAGCCCTGCGCGAGGATCGTCGCCTGTTTAAGGCTCGCGAGACCATGGACGTGTACGCGCCCTTGGCCGACCGCCTGGGCATGAGCTCTATTAAGTGGGAGCTCGAGGACCTGTCCTTCTTCTACCTGGAGCCCGATGCCTACCAGCGCATCGCGCGCATGGTGGCGGAGTCGCGCGAGGTCCGTGAGCGCTATCTGGCCGAGACCATCAAGACACTCACCGACGAGCTCAACCGCATTGGCCTGGAAGGCTTCCAGATCAACGGCCGTTCCAAGCACTATTGGTCCATCTACCAAAAGATGAAGCGCAAGGGCAAGGAATTCTCCGAGATCTACGACCTGGTGGCACTGCGCGTCATCACGCATTCGGTGCGCGATTGCTACTCCACGCTCGGCGCGGTGCATACGCTGTGGCACCCCATGCCCGGTCGCTTTAAAGACTATATCGCCATGCCCAAGGTCAATAACTACCAGTCGCTCCATACGACGGTCATCGGCCCTACGGCTCGTCCGCTCGAGATTCAGATTCGAACCTACGAGATGCATGAGCAGGCCGAGTACGGCATTGCCGCCCACTGGCTATATAAGAAGTCGGGCGGATCGTCTGCTTCCAAGACCAATGACGCTCAACGTTTGGACGACCAGATCAACTGGCTCAAGCATTCGCTCGATTGGGCGGCTTCCGACGAGATCACCGATGCCAAGGAATACCTGCACTCGCTGAAGGTCGATCTGTTCGATCAGGAGATCTTCGTCTTTACGCCCAAGGGCGAGGTCATGGCGCTTCGTGCCGGCTCCACGCCGCTCGACTTTGCCTACGCCGTTCACACCGAGGTGGGAAACCACTGCGTCGGCGCTAAGATCAACGGTGCGGTGGCCCCGCTCACGCACGAGATCAAGACGGGCGACCGCGTTGAAATCCTGACTAACAAGAGTTCCAAGCCGTCGCGTGATTGGCTCAAGATCGTCAAGACGCCTTCGGCCAAGTCCAAGATCCGTCGCTACTTTGCCGCCGCGACCAAGGACGACGACGCTGCTACCGGTCGCGATATGCTGGCCAAGGACCTGCGTAAGCGTGGCTATGGCATTTCTACGCCGCGTTCGACGCGTGCGCTCAACGCCGTGGCGGAGCAGTTTAACTTCAAGCAGCTCGAGGACCTGTTTGCCGCCGTCGGCGCCGGCAAGGTTGCCCCGCGCGCTGTGGGCAATAAGGTCGAGCAAATCTTGGACCCCAAGCCCGAGGAACAGCTCACCAAGGCCGAGGCTATCGCCGAGGTCGTGAAGCAGCCCGCTCGCGGCTCCAACCGCAAGCCGCAAAAGCGCGGCAAGAGCGCCAGTAACGGCATTATCGTCAAGGGCGAGAGCAACAGCGGCCTGCTGGTCCGTCTGGCTCATTGCTGCAACCCCGTGACGGGCGACGACATCGTCGGCTTCATCACGCGCGGTCGTGGCGTTTCGGTGCATCGCGCCAACTGTCCTAACGTCAAGGGTCTTATGGAACATCCCGAGCGCATGATCGATGTGGAGTGGGACGGCGCTGCCGACACCCTCTTCCAGGTCGAGATCGTGGTCGAATGCCTGGATCGCATGGGCCTGCTCAAGGATGTCACCATTGCCATTGGCGATGCGGGCGGCAATATCCTTTCTGCCGCCACGTCGACCAACCGCGAAGGTATTGCAACCCTGCGCTTTATGGTCGAGATCTCGGACGCGAGTGGCCTGGATCCGCTGCTGGCTTCCATCAGCAGCGTCGACTCGGTCTACGACGCTCGCCGCCTGATGCCCGGCGAGGGCGGAGCCCAGCTTAAGCGCCGCGTTTAGTCGCGACGAACGTGTCACATTATCGATATTCGCTACACTCGAGGCATCGTTTGATGCCTCGAGTTCTATAGAGAGGAGAGGGACATGAGTGCTGTGTCCTTGGATTTAACTCCCAAGGGAACGGTCGAGATCGAGACGCTCGTAAACGGTCCCATTCAGACCAATAGCTATGCTGTTATTTCGGACAATGAGTGCGTGATTATCGATCCCGCATGGGAAGGCGAACGCCTGGTGGAGCATATTCGAGCCGAGCATCCCGGCGTACGCGTGTTTGGCGCCGTATGCACTCATGGCCATGCCGATCATGTTGGTGGTGTTGCAGGCGTGCGAACCACCGTTGGCGAGGGCTGCCAGTATGAGCTGTGTGCTAAGGATGTGGCGGTGCCGCATGCGAACATCGAGGAACAGCGAGCTATGTGGGGCATTGAGACGCCTGACCCCGGGGAGCCGACGCACCTGCTCGCCGAGGGAGATGCTATCGAGGTGGGCGATATCTACCTGCAGGTGATCGAGACGCCAGGGCATACGCCGGGCGGGATCGTCTTGTTTGCTGCCACCGAGCAGGGGAACATTGCCTTTGTGGGCGACACCCTGTTTCCGGGTGGGCACGGCCGCACCGATCTTTCTGGAGGAGACGAGGCGGCGATTCTGCGCTCGCTCTCCAAACTTGCCAAGACGCTTCCGCCCGATACCGTTTGCTTGACGGGCCATGGCGATTCGACCACGATGGTGCGCGAACTTATGCAGAACCCGTTTATGCAGATGTAGGCTCGAAGCCGTCTTTCGAACCACGAAGACCGGTCAATCGTCAAGCTATTTTCCCCAGTGGGTCGATTCTGTGGGGCAAACGGTCAAAATTTGTCCAATCGGATGGTATTCGTGAACAAACGAACGTTTATGCTCGGGTATGTCGTGGTAAAATCTCAGGCGTTATCGGAGCAACCTTACAGGAGGTTTCTTTTATGCTCGTCAACGCAGCAGACATGCTCAAGAAGGCCGAGGCCGGCAAGTACGGTCTCGGTGCCTTCAACACCAACAACCTCGAGTGGACCCTGGCTATTCTCCAGGCCGCCGAGGAGGCCAAGTCTCCGCTGATCCTTCAGTGCACCGCTGGTGCCGCTAAGTGGATGGGCGGTTTCAAGGTCTGCGCCGACATGGTCAAGGCTGCCGTCGAGGCCACGGGCGTTACCGTTCCCGTCGCCCTTCACCTCGATCACGGTTCTTACGAGGACTGCTTCAAGTGCATCGAGGCCGGCTTCACGTCCATCATGTATGACGGCTCTCACGAGGAGACCTTCCAGCTTAACCTCGACCGCACCAAGGAGCTCGTTGAGCTTGCCCACTCCAAGGGCATGTCCATCGAGGCCGAGGTTGGCGGCATCGGCGGTACCGAGGACGGCGTGACCTCCAGCGGCGAGCTCGCTGATCCTGCTGAGTGCAAGCAGATTGCTGACCTGGGCGTCGACTTCCTCGCCTGTGGCATCGGCAACATCCACGGCGTGTATCCTGCCGACTGGGCTGGCCTTTCCTTCGAGCGCCTGGGCGAGATCAAGGCTCAGACCGGCGACCTGCCCCTCGTTCTGCACGGTGGCACCGGCATCCCCGAGGATCAGATCAAGAAGGCCATCTCCCTGGGCATCTCCAAGATCAACGTCAACACCGACCTGCAGCTCGTCTTCGCCAAGGGCGTTCGCGAGTACATCGAGGCCGGCAAGGATCAGCAGGGCAAGGGCTTTGACCCCCGCAAGCTCCTCAAGCCTGGTCGCGACAACATCGTTGCCCGCACCAAGGAGCTCATGGAGGAGTTTGGCTCCGTCAACAAGGCGTAAGTAGCGGTTTAACTTTCCCGTCGGAGGCCCCGTTCACCCTACGCTTTTCCCTTGCGCTCACCTGGCTTTGCCAGAAGTCGCGCAATGGGAAAAGCTTCGGGTGAACGGGGCCTCCTTCGTTAACTCGCTACAGGGTTACTGGGCTGAATTCATTTTTTGACTACCGCTCGGCGGTGTTGATGGCTCCCTTGTTGGGGCTTTCTTTTTTATCTCGCTACAATGGACTTCAAGAGTTCTGATGACTTGGAGTTTGGTATGGCTGTTATTAATGTGCTGCCTTCGGATGGGAAGGTTATTGACGAGGGTCCTGTTGGTTGCTCTGTTGATGTTTGCAATGATGACTTCCGTTTTCTAGATGTTGGCTTGCCACCCGAGATTCTGCGTTTAAAGGACGCGGGGTATCTTTCGCAGGCTATTGAGGCTTGCGACCGCCTACTTGCCCAAGATCCCGATCCCTCGCTTGCCGCCTGCGTTCGTGCCGAGCGGTATCGCATGCTTGAGACGCCGCTTCATTTTTCGGTGTCGCGCGCTCGGGCTATTGCGATGATTCGCGAGGAGTGGCCTGAGTTTACCGAGGAGCAGTTTGACGACCTGATTGATCGCAAGCGTATTGACTGGCGCTTTATCAATGGCGAGCTGTTCGTTCTCGACAACTTTCTCAATTCGCTTCGAGTGTATCCCAAAGAGGTCCCCGGCATGCGGTCCGATCCTACGGACGGAATTGCACTGCGCAACGAGATGCTCAAGGAGATGGAGTCGCAAAACGGTTTGGCTCGCGTCATTACGCTTAAAGTGTCCGTGTCTGTCCCCGGCGCTCTGGAGGGGGAGACCGTTTGCGCTTGGCTTCCCGTCGCGGCTGCCTGCCGTCAGCAGTCTCGGGTCGAGATTCTCGACATGACGCCGGAAGGTGCTGTTGCTCCCGCGAACGCTTCGGCGCGTACCGCCTCGTGGTCTTCTTCGAGTGAACGCTCATTCTCGGTGACCTATCGTTATCACATCGATGCTGCTTATTGTGATGTCTACGGTGGCACACTTCCTGTTCATCCGCGTATGGACGCGCCTCTGCCCGAGGATATTTCCGAGGACCGACCACACATTGCATTTACGCCGTATCTGCAGCAGCTGACGGCCAGTGTTGTTGACGGACTCGAGGATCCGCTCGATCGCGCCCGTGCTATCTATGATTACCTGACGCAGTATATTGACTATCGCTATCAGCCGCCGTATTTGCTTTTGGGATCTATTGCCGATGACTGTGTGCATTCGCTCCGCGGCGATTGCGGCGTTATGGCGCTCACGTTTATCACCATGTGCCGTATCGCGGGCGTGCCTGCCCGTTGGCAGAGCGGCCTGTATGTTGCGCCCGATTCGGTGGGGTCGCACGACTGGGCAGAGTTCTATACGCCGCAGACCGGTTGGCTCAACGCCGACGTGTCATTTGGATCTTCTGCTCGCAGGATGGGGGAGGAGTGGCGCCGCCGTCACTACTTTGGCAATCTCGACCCGTGGCGTATGGTGGCCAACAATCGATTCCAGGCAGAGTTTGAGCCCTCTTTCGACGGCATGCGCGAGGACCCCTATGACAACCAGATGGGGGAGGTCTCGGTCGACGGTCGTGGATGCCGTCAGCGCGAGATGCTCCGTTCGGTCGAGCTCATCGAAATGCTCGAAGTTCCATTTTCGGACTAATCGGTAGAAAGCTGTGATAAACTAACTCACGCATTGCGTGCCCGAGTGGCGGAATTGGCAGACGCAGTGGACTCAAAATCCACCGTTGGCAACAACGTGCGAGTTCGAGTCTCGCCTCGGGCACCATACATGCAAGTGAGCGTTCAAGGGGGTTGCGGCCCCCTTTTTCGTGCCGAACTCGCGTGAGCGCGCGAAGCGTTAAGCAAACAGGCCTGTGGCCTGTCTGTAGCGGAGCGTGGCGAGGGCGCCACGCGCCCGAAGCCCGGGGCTTCGCGAAGCGAAGGCCCTTCGAGTCTCGCCTCGGGCACCATACATGCAAGCGAGCGTTCAAGGGGGTCAAGGCCCCTTTTTCGTGTACGTAATGTGATAACGCGCTGTACGTGTTATTATTCGCAAGGCGTTGTTCCCGCAATGCCCTAAAGAGGAACCCGAGGGTTCCCACCTTTTGGCGCCAATGAGCAGCTGACTGGTCATACAAATTAGATTCTCTTCCTCAAATCGAGGATGTCTATGTGTACGACCTGGTTGCTGAGAAGCGCCGGGTTATTTTTTTTATGAATGGAGGTAGGGAAAATAGCTAAGTCTGATGACACCCGCATCAACGACGAGATTACTGCATCTTCGTGCCGTTTGATTGGCGTCGATGGCTCTCAGCTCGGCCTGTTCGCCATCCGCGATGCCCAGCGCGTCGCCGACGATCAGGGTCTCGACCTGGTCGAGATCGCTCCCAACGCGGAGCCGCCGGTCTGCAAGGTCATGGACTACGGTAAGTTCAAGTACCAGCAGGCCATGAAGGCCAAGGCTGCTCGTAAGAACCAGTCCAAGGTCGAGGTCAAGGAAATGAAGTTCCGACCCAAGATCGACGTTGGCGACTACGAGACCAAGAAGGGCCACGTTCTGCGTTTCCTCAAGAAGGGCGCACGCGTTAAGATCACCATCATGTTCCGCGGCCGTGAGATGGCTCACCCGGAGCAGGGCCTTAACGTTCTCGAGCGTCTCGCCGAGGATCTCAAGCCTTACGCTACGGTCGAGTCCAAGCCTAAAATGGAAGGCCGTAACATGCTTATGCTGCTCGCCCCGATTAAGGGCGCCTTCGATGAGGATAAAGCGGCAAGCGATACCAAGTAACTAGTGTTCTGTAACCGATTAAGGAGTATTTCATGCCTAAGATGAAGTCCCACAGCGGCACCAAGAAGCGTTTCCGCAAGACTGGTACCGGCAAGCTTATGCGCGCCAAGGCTTTCAAGAGCCACATCCTGAGCAAGAAGTCCACCAAGCGTAAGCGTGGCTTCCGTCAGGAGACCGAGATCGCCGCTGCCGACCGCAAGGTCATCAAGTCGCGTCTCGCCTAAGTTCGCGTTCCCGTTTTTCGTTTTACCGTCTAGGAGTTGATAGAACATGGCACGTATTAAGCGCGCTGTTGCCGCCAAGAAGAAGCGCCGTACCGTTATGCACCGTGCGAAGGGTTACTACGGTGCCGCTTCGCGTACTTACAAGCATGCTAAAGAGCAGGTCCAGCACTCCCTGCAGTATCAGTATCGTGATCGCCGCAACAAGAAGCGCGAGATCCGTTCTCTCTGGATCACTCGTATCAACGCTGCTGCTCGTCTGAACGACATCTCTTACTCTCAGTTCATGCACGGCCTGAAGGTTGCCGGCATCGAGCTCGACCGCAAGGTCCTGGCTCAGATGGCTTACGAGGACATCGAGTCCTTCAACGAGCTGGCTACCATCGCCAAGAAGGCTCTCGAGGCCTAATAGGTTCTCTTGAATCGCTAGGGGAGTGTCGCGTTGTGCGCGGCGCTCCCTCTTTTTTTATCGAAAGCGCTGGTCTACATTGCTAAAAGCGCGGGTAGATAAACACTTACAGGTGACCGATCTCTATATATTCCTGAACCAAAGGGTCATCATCTGATACGTGCGGAAGATCCACACCAGTCTTTCTATTACCTATAGAAAGCAATATGTTGTGTAGGACTTGTGAAGAGTGGAATTGACGTCCCACAGGGCTTCGCGGTCTGGCAATATATCTCCTTGCCGCGCGGCCCGGTCGGACCGGATGAGCCGCAAAGCGTGCACCTTGAGAACCGGATACTGCGAGGATGGACACTTCAAGTGTCGCATCCGGGCAGACATCGAACCATTTGAAATGGTCTAACTTGGATTTGTTTTTCGCAAGGCCGCCGAGAGGCGGCCCCGAGAAATTCCTTTTCCTATACTAGAACCATATGAATCGAACGGAACCGATCAGCTAATAGTTGTGAGGACCGGACGGGCTCGAAGCCCATTTATTTTGGACGGAGAGTTCGATCCTGGCTCAGGATGAACGCTGGCGGCGCGCCTAACACATGCAAGTCGAACGGCACCTATCTTCGGATAGAAGCGAGTGGCGAACGGCTGAGTAACACGTGGAGAACCTGCCCCTCCCCGGGATAGCCGCCCGAAAGGACGGGTAATACCGGATACCCCGGGGTGCCGCATGGCACCCGGCTAAAGCCCCGACGGGAGGGGATGGCTCCGCGGCCCATCAGGTAGACGGCGGGGTGACGGCCCACCGTGCCGACAACGGGTAGCCGGGTTGAGAGACCGACCGGCCAGATTGGGACTGAGACACGGCCCAGACTCCTACGGGAGGCAGCAGTGGGGAATCTTGCGCAATGGGGGGGAACCCTGACGCAGCGACGCCGCGTGCGGGACGGAGGCCTTCGGGTCGTAAACCGCTTTCAGCAGGGAAGAGTCAAGACTGTACCTGCAGAAGAAGCCCCGGCTAACTACGTGCCAGCAGCCGCGGTAATACGTAGGGGGCGAGCGTTATCCGGATTCATTGGGCGTAAAGCGCGCGTAGGCGGCCCGGCAGGCCGGGGGTCGAAGCGGGGGGCTCAACCCCCCGAAGCCCCCGGAACCTCCGCGGCTTGGGTCCGGTAGGGGAGGGTGGAACACCCGGTGTAGCGGTGGAATGCGCAGATATCGGGTGGAACACCGGTGGCGAAGGCGGCCCTCTGGGCCGAGACCGACGCTGAGGCGCGAAAGCTGGGGGAGCGAACAGGATTAGATACCCTGGTAGTCCCAGCCGTAAACGATGGACGCTAGGTGTGGGGGGACGATCCCCCCCGTGCCGCAGCCAACGCATTAAGCGTCCCGCCTGGGGAGTACGGCCGCAAGGCTAAAACTCAAAGGAATTGACGGGGGCCCGCACAAGCAGCGGAGCATGTGGCTTAATTCGAAGCAACGCGAAGAACCTTACCAGGGCTTGACATATGGGTGAAGCGGGGGAGACCCCGTGGCCGAGAGGAGCCCATACAGGTGGTGCATGGCTGTCGTCAGCTCGTGTCGTGAGATGTTGGGTTAAGTCCCGCAACGAGCGCAACCCCCGCCGCGTGTTGCCATCGGGTGATGCCGGGAACCCACGCGGGACCGCCGCCGTCAAGGCGGAGGAGGGCGGGGACGACGTCAAGTCATCATGCCCCTTATGCCCTGGGCTGCACACGTGCTACAATGGCCGGTACAGAGGGATGCCACCCCGCGAGGGGGAGCGGATCCCGGAAAGCCGGCCCCAGTTCGGATTGGGGGCTGCAACCCGCCCCCATGAAGTCGGAGTTGCTAGTAATCGCGGATCAGCATGCCGCGGTGAATGCGTTCCCGGGCCTTGTACACACCGCCCGTCACACCACCCGAGTCGTCTGCACCCGAAGTCGCCGGCCCAACCTTTCGAGGGGGGAGGCGCCGAAGGTGTGGAGGGTGAGGGGGGGTGAAGTCGTAACAAGGTAGCCGTACCGGAAGGTGCGGCTGGATCACCTCCTTTCTAGGGAGATACATTCTTAGAGAGACATACTTTAACTCGAATAGAGGGCAGGAGCCCGTCCGGTAGATGTCCGCCAGGATAAGTCCCCGCAGCGCCCGGTCCCCGGGGTCGCACCCGCGTACCTTGAGAGCCGCATAGCGATAGGAGAGAGATGGAAGAGATTCATCTTCCAGACTCGATTCTTTTCTGCGATTTATCAGACAGAATGATAGCAATCATTCATCCGATCCAAACAAGAAGAATTCACTTATTTATGAGTGAGGAGCATCTGATCGCGAGCACAGTGAAACAGACTGTGCCGCGGTATGAGATACCCGAATTGCGACATACGAGCGCTATTCATGATATCGATTAATTAACTTTAGCGACACGTGGATATCCCGCGGGCCCGATGCGGTCCCGCAAGATACCACGGGCGCACGGCGGATGCCTTGGCACAGGGAGCCGATGAAGGACGCGGCAAGCTGCGATAATCCCCGGCGAGGAGCACACATCCTTCGACCCGGGGGTCTCCGAATGGGCGAACCCATGCACAGCAGTGTGCATATCCCCCCGCTGAACGCATAGGCGGGGGAGGACAACCCGGGAACTGAAACATCTAAGTACCCGGAGGAGAGGAAATCAATCTCGAGACTCCCCGAGTAGCGGCGAGCGAAAGGGGACCGATGGCCAAACCGTCGAGCGGGCATACCCGGCAGGGGTTCCGCCGACGGGGTTGCAGGGCCGCGCATCCGGGGGCTGCCGCCCCCGGGCGCAGGTCCGGCTGGGGAGCGGAACGGCATGGGAGGGCCGGCCGCAGCGGGTGACAGCCCCGTACGCGAACCCAGACCGGACGGCGCGACGCGGTCCCTGAGTAGGGCCGGGCACGTGAAACCCGGTCCGAACCTGGGTGGACCACCATCCAAGCCTGAGTACTACCCTGTGACCGATAGCGCACCAGTACCGTGAGGGAAAGGTGAAAAGCACCCCGGGAGGGGAGTGAAACAGTACCTGAAACCGTGCGCCCACGAGCAGTCGGAGCAACTTTTAGTTGTGACGGCGTGCCTTTTGTAGAATGAGCCAGCGAGTCGCTGGCGCGGGGCGAGGTTAACCGAAAGGGAGCCGAAGCGAAAGCGAGCCTTAACAGGGCGACTTGAGTCCCGCGCCGCGGACGCGAAGCCGGGTGAGCTATCCGTGGGCAGGCTGAAGCGGGGGTAAGACCCCGTGGAGGGCCGAACGCACGTCGGTTGAAAACGGCGGCGATGACCTGCGGATAGGGGTGAAAGGCCAATCAAACCCGGAGATATCTCGTTCTCCCCGAAATAGCTTTAGGGCTAGCGTCGCGCGTTCACCGCCGGAGGTAGAGCACCGGATGGACGAGGGGGCTTCGCCGCCTACCGAATCCAACCGAACTCCGAATGCCGGCGGCCCAGAGCGCGGCAGTCAGAGCATGTGGGCTAAGCTGTGTGCTCGAGAGGGAAACAGCCCGGACCGCCCGCTAAGGTCCCCAAGTTCCAGCCGAGTGGCAAAGGATGTGCGTCCGCCCAGACAACCAGGATGTTGGCTTAGAAGCAGCCATGCATTCAAAGAGTGCGTAACAGCTCACTGGTCGAGTGGACATGCGCCGACAATACACGGGGCTAAGCTGGACACCGAAGCGGCGGGATTTTAATTCATTAGAATCGGTAGGGGAGCTTCCCATGGGCGGAGAAGCCGGAGGGCGACCGACGGTGGAGCGCATGGGAGTGAGAATGCTGGCATGAGTAGCGAGAGACGAGAGAGTAACTCGTCCGCCGTGAACCCGAGGTTTCCTGGGCAAGGCTAATCCTCCCAGGGTCAGTCGGGGGCTAAGGCGAGGCCGGTAGGCGTAGCCGACGCGCAGCAGGCAGACATTCCTGCACCGCGCACGCGGCGCTACGACCGACGGGGCGACGGATGGGGGTGGCTCGGCGGGGTTCTGGACGTCCCCGTGATGGAGCGCGGCCCGCGGACCAGGGAAATCCGGTCCGCAGAAGGGCGAGGCTCCGGACGAAGCGACTGAGCGAAGCGAGTGAGCCCGAGGTCCCTAGAAAAACCCCTAGGCAGGCGCGTGCGCGCCCGTACCGCAAACCGACACAGGTGGGTGGGTAGAACATACCGAGGCGATCGGGTCAACCATGGTCAAGGAACTCGGCACAATGGCCCCGTAACTTCGGGAGAAGGGGTGCCCGCGCGTACGTGAACCGGCTCGCCCGGGGAGCGGAGGCGGGCCGCAGTGGAGAGGCCCAAGCGACTGTTTACCAAAAACACAGGACTCTGCAGAAGCCGCAAGGCGACGTATAGGGTCTGACGCCTGCCCGGTGCCGGAAGGTCACGCGGAGGAGTTAGCGCATCGCGCGAAGCCCCGAAGCCAAGCCCCGGTAAACGGCGGCCGTAACTATAACGGTCCTAAGGTAGCGAAATTCCTTGTCGGGTAAGTTCCGACCTGCACGAAAGGCGCAACGACTTGGGCGCTGTCTCGACCATGGACCCGGTGAAATTGCACTGGTCGTGAAGATGCGACTTACCCGCGGAAGGACGGAAAGACCCCGTGAACCTTCACTGCAGCTTGGCATTGGCCGCTGGTCCCGCGTGTAGAGGATAGGCAGGAGGCTAAGATCCGGAGGCGCCAGCCCCCGGGGAGCCGCCCTTGGAATACTGCCCTCGCGCGACCGGCGTCCTAACCCGAGGCCGTCAACCGGCTCGGGGACCGTGCCAGGCGGGCAGTTTGACTGGGGCGGTCGCCTCCTAAAGGGTAACGGAGGCGCGCGAAGGTCCGCTCGGGACGGTCGGCAACCGTCCTTTTGAATGCAAGAGTACAAGCGGGCTTGACTGCGAGGCCCACAAGCCGAGCAGGTGCGAAAGCAGGCTCTAGTGATCCGGCGGCCCCGAGTGGGTGGGCCGTCGCTCAACGGATAAAAGGTACTCCGGGGATAACAGGCTGATCTTGCCCAAGAGTCCACATCGACGGCAAGGTTTGGCACCTCGATGTCGGCTCATCGCATCCTGGGGCTGGAGCAGGTCCTACGGGTACGGCTGTTCGCCGTTTAAAGCGGTACGCGAGCTGGGTTCAGAACGTCGTGAGACAGTTCGGTCCCTATCCTCCGTGGGCGCAGGAGAATCGATGGAGGCTGCCCCCAGTACGAGAGGACCGGGGTGGACGCACCTCCGGTGAACCGGTTGTCGACCAACGGCACGGCCGGGTAGCCGCGTGCGGCGCGGATAACCGCTGAAGGCATCTAAGCGGGAAGCCGTTCCAGGGATTAGTTCTCCTTCCGGTAAGGGCCCAGGTAGACTACCTGGTCGATAGACGGCAGGTGCAAGGCTGGCGACAGCCTCAGCCGAGCCGCACTAATCGCCCGAGCTCTTCCGGAACCGCACCTCGCGGCCCGCGGGACATGCGCTCAGAAGCGCGGTCCGGGCACGAGGATGCCCCCGAGTCATCTTTCCTATGCGCCATGCGGCCCCCAGGGCACGTAGATGAGACACCGGACACCGAAGATACGGTGGGCGCCGCCCACCGGTCAGCGGCCAGAGCATGGGGGGCACGCCCGGTCCCGTTCCGAACCCGGAAGCTAAGCCCCATCGCGCCGAGAGTACTGCGGGGCCAGCCCGTGGGAGGCCAGGGCGCCGCTGACCGGTGGACGGCACCGAGCCGTCGGATGACTTGAAGAAGGGGGAGGCCTCGCGGCCTCCCCTTTTTTTGTGTTTGACAGAGAGTTGTAATACAAGAACTTGCCTTCGTTTAGCTTGTCTTACTGTTTGGCTGTATTTTGAGTCCTTCTTTTGTATTTGCGCGATAATAACTCCCGTTGGCGTTAGGGAGGACTTGATGTTTACCGTTTTTGTCTTAGGCAATATTGCTTCGGGTAAATCGACTGCCTGCCGCTATCTCGAATCTCATGGCGCCATGCTTATCGATCTGGATGAGCTTGCCAAATCGCTGTATGTGCCAGGCTCCGATATCGTCAATGCCCTCGCGGAAGAATTCGGTTGGGACATTCTGGACGGGGAGGGCGGCATTCGCCGCAATGTCCTCGCTGCTCGAGCTTTCGCCTCTCCTGATACAGTTGCGCGGCTCAATGGCATCGTTCATCCGGTTCTCATCGAACAGCTGTCACTGAGGATTCTTGATCCGGTTTGCTGCACGGTTTCGTCCCCCCGTTATCCCTTTGCGGTTGTCGAGGTTTCTGCCCCGACTGGTTTTGAGGATGCTTTTGGCCTGGCTGATGAAATTCTGGTTATCAGCGCTCCTTTAGCAGTTCGTCGCGAGCGTGCTATTCATCGTGGTATGGAGTCCTCTGATTTTGATGCTCGCTCTGCATGCCAACCTGATGAGGCTTCGCTTTGCAATCTCGCTACGACGGTAATCGATAATACGGCAGGCGACAATTCACTCTTTGAACAACTGGACGCATGGCTTGCGCGCCATGGCTTCGAGGATGTAGTGGATAGGGAGGAGACCGATGCCTAAGACACGTTTCTTTACGTGGTATCGCGTGGCGTCACTTGCCGTTATGTTTGTCTTCGGCCTTATTTCGCTCGTCTACTCGTATGCTCCTGCCGCCTTCTTTAAGCCTTTGTATCCAATTGACTATGAGGCGTACGTAAAGCAATCGAGCATTTCGCACAATCTTGATCCGTATCTGGTGTGTGCTGTCATAAAGTCAGAATCGAATTGGGATCCCGAGGCTGAGTCGAATCAAGGCGCACAGGGATTGATGCAGCTGATGCCCGAGACTGCCCAGGATATGATTGCCAAGGGTCTTGTCGATGGCAGCGAGTATTCAGCCGGCGACCTTAACGATCCCGCTACGAACATCGAGTTTGGTTGTGCGTATCTTTCGTATCTTCTAACGTATTTTAACGGGTCGACTGACAGTGCCATTGCCGCCTATAACGCCGGCATGGGCAATGTCGACGGATGGGCGCAGCAGAGCACGTCGCTTCATAATGCAATCACCTTTCCCGAGACGCAGGCGTATCTGATTCGTGTCAATAATGCCTGGGTTCGCTACAAGACCCTCTATCCCGATCGGTTCGTATAGGACTATGCCTGCCGCCTGCGTATACTGCAGATATATGAGTTAGGAGTATCCATGGCGGAATTTGAAGTTGAGCGTGTTGGAGGAGAGCTCAAACGTTTTGGCGTTGAGGGCTCTGAGGTGCCGTTTGAGGTCGTGTCTCCATACGAGCCCGCTGGTTCCCAGCCTAAGGCCATTGAGTCGCTTGTACAGGGTGTGAGGGACGGAGATCGCTATCAGGTTTTGCTGGGCGTGACTGGTTCGGGCAAGACCTTCACGATGGCTAAGACTATTGAGGCCCTGGGGAAGCCGACGCTGGTCATGGCTCCCAATAAAACGCTTGCCGCTCAGCTCGCCAGCGAGCTCAAGGAATTCTTTCCCAACAATGCTGTGGTCTATTTTGTGTCGTACTACGATTACTATCAACCCGAAGCGTATGTGCCACAAAGCGATACGTATATCGAGAAGGATTCCTCGATTAACGAAGAGGTCGAGATGTTGCGACATCAGGCGACCGCATCGCTGCTCTCTCGACGCGATGTGATTGTCGTCGCATCGGTCTCGTGTATCTATGGCATTGGCTCTCCCGAGGACTATGCGGGCCTAGCTCCGAACGTCGACAAGAAGGTGCCGCTCGAGCGCGATGACTTTATCCATGCGCTTATCGATATCCAGTACGATCGCAATGACTATGATTTGGCACGTGGCACCTTCCGCGTGCGCGGCGATGTCGTCGACGTGTATCCGCCCTATGCCGAGCATCCGTTGCGGTTTGAGTTCTTTGGCGACGAGGTCGAGCTGATTGCCGAGATCGACGAGGTCACCGGCGAGATGCTGCGTGAGTACGAGGCCATTCCCGTGTGGCCGGCCTCGCACTACGTGACTGAGAAGCCTAAGGTCAAAGCGGCTCTGAAATCAATCAGCGAAGAGTGCGAGAAGCGTGTGGCCGAGCTCAAGGCGACTGATAAGCTGCTCGAGGCGCAGCGTCTGCAGCAGCGCACCGACTATGATCTCGAGATGCTCGAGACCATGGGTTTTTGTAACGGCATCGAGAACTACTCGCGTCATCTGGACGGTCGAAAACCGGGCGAGCCGCCGTTTACCCTGATCGATTACTTTCCTAAGGACATGCTCTGTATCATCGACGAGAGCCATGTAACGGTGCCGCAGATCCGCGGCATGCACGAAGGCGATCGCTCGCGTAAGGTGACGCTGGTGGAGCATGGTTTTCGTCTGCCTTCGGCACTCGATAACCGCCCGCTCCGCTTCGATGAGTTTGAGGCGAGGATTCCCCAGTTCATCTACGTTTCGGCCACGCCGGGCGACTATGAGCTGCGGGTTAGCCAGAACGACGTTGAGCAGATTATTCGTCCGACCGGCCTGCTCGACCCCAAGATCGATGTGCGTCCGGTTCGTGGGCAGATTGACGATCTTGAGGACGAGATTCGCGAGCGCGTGGTGCGCAAGGAGCGCGTGCTGGTGACCACGCTCACCAAGCGCATGGCCGAGGACCTGACCGACCATCTGCTTGATGCCGGCATTAAGGTCAACTACATGCATTCCGATACGGCGACGATGGCCCGTGTCGAGATCTTGCGAACGCTGCGCGAGGGAAAGATCGATGTTCTCGTTGGCATTAACCTGCTTCGCGAGGGTCTTGACCTTCCCGAGGTCTCGCTGGTGGCAATTCTCGACGCTGACAAGGAAGGTTTCTTGCGCAACCGCCGTTCGTTGATTCAGACGATTGGCCGTGCGGCCCGTAATGCCGACGGCGAGGTCATCATGTATGCAGACGTTGTGACCGATTCGATGAAAGAAGCCATCGAGGAGACGCAGCGCCGTCGCGAGATTCAGATGGCATATAACGAAGAGCACGGTATTGTGCCCAAGACGGTCCGCAAGGCCATTAACGACATCTCGAGCTTTATTACCGAGGCCGAAAAGACTGTGGGCTCGAAGGGGCGCTCGAGAGGCGATTCGCTGGGTCACGGTGCGTTCTATACGCCCGACGAAAACGGCGAGGGCGCCGCGCCGGAGACGGTGGCGCCCGAGCAGACGCTCGCCGAGCAGCTGGAAGGGCTGCCGCATGACGAGCTCGTGCGGATCGTCGAGACCATGGAGGAAGACATGCGCAACGCTTCCGCCGCCATGGACTTTGAGGAGGCGGCGCGTCTGCGCGATGCCGTCGTTCAGATTCGGGCGATGCTTGAGGGCGCATCTGAGGACGAAACGATCGAGCGTTTGCGTTCGCAGGCTCGCAAGGGTTCTACCTTTGCTTCGGGCAGAAAACGCCAGGGTGCAAGATTCAGGAAGTAGCGAACAGGCCCCGAGTTCCCTGTGGAGCTCGGGGCCTGTGCCGTTTGGACGCGGGAGTTCGTGCACTAGAGGTCTGCTATCAGCGCCTCAGCGCAACGGATGCCGTCGGTGGCGGCACTCATGATGCCGCCGGCATATCCGGCACCCTCGCCGCAAGGGTAAAGGCCCGGAGTCGACACGGCGTGGCATGTTCGATCGCGGGTGACGGTGACCGGGGAGCTCGAACGCGTCTCCACGCCAGTGAGGACCGCATCGGGGCGGTCATAGCCACGCAGTTTCTTACCGAGCAGGGGGATTCCCAAACGAAGCGATTCGACGATATGCTGCGGGAGGGCATCGTCGATCGCCGTCCAGGTCACGCCAAGTGGATAGGTCGGTTTTACCTTTCCGGGTGCCGTGCTGGCGCGTCTAGCAAGGAAATCTCCGACGAGCTGTGCCGGCGCGTTCCAGTTGGAGCCGCCCAGGCGATAAGCGGCTCGCTCGCAGGCGCGCTGGAGCTCAATGCCTGCGAGCGGATCATCGCCGGGAAGGTCGTCAGGTGTGACGTTAACGAGTAAGGCGGCATTCGCGTTGCGCCCGTCGCGGGCATTGAGGCTGGCGCCGTTGACGCACAGATGGCCTTGCTCGGAAGAGGCCGCGACAACCTGTCCTCCGGGGCACATGCAAAACGAGAACACACTGCGGCCGTTGGGGAGATGGGCGACAAGCTTGTAGGGGGCTGCTCCGAGTGCCGGGTGCCCCGCCGAAGGGCCATATTGGGCACGGTCGATGTCGCGCTGTGGATGCTCGATGCGCACACCCATGGCAAAGGTCTTTTGCGCGAGGGCAACGTCATGTTCTTTGAGAAGCTCGAATACGTCGCGGGCGGAATGGCCGCAGGCGAGAATGAGGTGCTTTGTGGCGATTGTCTCGCTTGTGGTTTCTTGGGGCGGTTGGACATCGACGCCGGTGATGGCGCCAGATTCATCGGTTCGAATATTGACGAGCTTTGTTCGATAGCGGACGGTTCCACCGAGCTGCTCGATGCGCTGGGATATGTTGGTGACAACGGTGGGGAGGATGTCGGAGCCGATGTGCGGCTTGGCGTCCCACAGGATGTCGCGAGGTGAGCCCGCTTTGACGAAGGTCTCAAGAATCAGTCGATGGGCAGGATTCTTGGTTCCCGTGTTGAGCTTGCCGTCCGAGAAGGTCCCTGCGCCGCCCAGGCCAAATTGGATATTGCTTTCGGGGTCGAGGATACGCTCCTTAAGAAAGAGATCAATCGCTTCCGAGCGGCGAAGCGCGGGGTCGCCGCGCTCGATGAGCAGGGGTTTAAGGCCCGCTTCGGCAAGGGTCAGGGCGGCGAAGAGACCGGCGCAACCGGCGCCGACAACGACGGGACGCCCCTTGGGTGCATTTGGGACAGGGTTGGGGAATGAAGGAGCCTCGCCGTCTACCATGCGGATGCGCGAGCGGTCGCGCTCGGCGACGCGGTTGACCACCTCCTGCTCGAGTCGGGAGCTTGTCAGCTCAACTCGAAAGCTCAAAATAAAATGGACATCTCGTTTTTTACGGGCGTCGATTGACTTGCGATGGAGCTCAATGGCTTTAATCTGGGAATCCTCGCATCGCAGGGCTCGTTTGACGGCGCGTCTACCAATAGCAAGGCAGGCGGCTTCGTCGCCGGCCTCATCGAGTGACGCGTGGACTTGGGTGATTTCGATCATCGAGGTCTCCTTAGATGCAAGAAAGAGGCCGCCCGGTGTCCCAGACGGCCCGAATGCGTTTTGATTATAGACTGCGCGGCTATAGGCTGCTTACAGCGCGAATACCCGAGATCCAAGCCCATGCAAGGTTGAAACCGCCGCAATCGGCATCGATGTCGAGCGCCTCGCCACAGATGTAAAGTGGGGCGTCTGCCGCGTTGCTCACGCAGAGGTTGGGAGCTGAGACGCTCTCGATGGGCACGCCGCCGCGCGTGACCTGGGCCGAACGCTCCTCTGTCGTTCCCTCGACGAGCAGCTTAAAGTGCTTGAGGATTGAGACCAGATGGATGACGTCGTGCGACCCGGGGTGGCACTGTTCGAATGCGGTGCAGACAACGTGAGAGAACTGCGGGGCAAGCATACCGTCGAGCCAGCGGGGGTCGCGGGGTGAAAAGCCGCCGAGCAACGCAACTCGCTGATTGAGCATGTCGAGCAACTCGTCTTTGGAGAGGTCGGGGAAAACGTCGAGCAGAATCGTGTCGCCGCGCTGGACGCGACGGGAGAGGTTAAAGGCGGCAACGCCCGAGATGCCAAAGGTTCGGAAGAGCACTTCGCCGTCTTCGCGCCAGAGCTCCTCGTGATTGCGGGTGAGCGTCAAACGGGCGCGGACGCGCAGGCCATCCAGCGTCTTGAGCGCAGCCTGGTCGCCGAAGACCGATGCCGACACGGGGCAGAGGACGGGGTGCTGCGGTGTGAGGGAAAGATTGAACGTCCTCGCGATGTCGGCAGGGTTGCCGCCCGTAGCGATAATTACGGCCTTTGCCTGCAGCGTCTCGTTCGTGCGAGGGGTGTCGGCGAGCGCCTTCCGAAGCGAGCGGACCTCCGATTTTCGGTCGTCGTGCTTTTTTGCCTTGAGCGCTCGCGCGGGACGGTCTATTTTGAGCACCCAGCCCTCGGGGCCTTTGAATGCCGAGGCAACGTTTGCTCCACAGATCAAGGTGATACCCAGGTGGTTGCAAGCGTTGAGAAGCGCATCGCGCACCGATTCGGCACGAAGGGAGCGCGGATACAGCCGACCCTCCTCGGAAGTCGTCATGATGCCCAGCGAGGAGAAGAAACTGCCGAGCTCTTGCTCGGGCCGGGGACCCATGACGGATTCGACGAATGCGGGGCGGTTGTACCGCTGAAAATCAATTGATTCGTTGGAAAGGTTGCAGCGGCCGTTGCCGGTCGCAAGGAGTTTAAGGCCGCAGGCAACATCGCGCTCAACGATGCAGGCGCTTTTGCCTGCGCGTGCGGCCGTAATGGCGGCGGCGAGACCCGAGGCCCCGCCGCCGATTACCAAGACGTCATAGGAGGCGTTTGCGTTCACTTAGGCCTCGGCGGTCTCGTGCGGGGCAATGGCCTCGACGGCAGAGACGGCTTGGGGCAGCATACCGTCGGGCAGTGCGGTCTCAACCTCGCCCTTGTCGCAAGCCTCGGCGAGTGCCGGATTGATGGGAAGCTGCCCTAGGATCTCGAGGTTGTAACGCTCGGCGACCTCGGGGAGCTTGCTCTTGCCAAAGACTTCGATCTTCTTGCCGCAATCGGGGCACTCGATATAGCTCATGTTTTCGACGATTCCCAAAATGGGCACGTTCATCTTCTCGGCCATGTTGACCGCCTTGGCGACAATCATCGAGACCAGATCCTGCGGGCTCGTGACGATGACGATGCCATCGACGGGCAGCGACTGGAAGACCGTGAGGGCGACGTCGCCCGTTCCCGGAGGCATGTCGACCAGCAGGTAGTCGATGGGGCCCCATGAGGTTTCGCTCCAGAACTGCCTGATGGCACCCGCGATAACCGGACCGCGCCAGAGGACGGGGTCGGTTTCGTTTTGGAGCAGCAGGTTAGAGCTCATAACCTTGACGCCGTGCTCGGAGATTTCGGGCAGCATAAGGTTGCCGAGGGCATGGACGTGACGTCCGCTCATACCGAACATCTTAGGGATAGAGGGGCCGGTAATATCGGCATCGAGGACGCCGACCTTGTGACCGTGGCGGGAAAGCTCCGTGGCGATGGCGCCGGTGACGAATGACTTGCCGACGCCGCCCTTGCCGGAAAGCACGGCGATAACGCGCTTGACCTCGGACAGCGTATTTTCCTCAAATTGCGACGGCGACGTTTGCCCGCCGGCTGCCTGTGCGTGCTCGCAACCCATGTTTGACTCCTTTGTATATGTTGGGGCCGGAGCCCCGCGGTGTGACACGAGCGTCATTGTACCCTCGTTTGCGAGCGGGAGTCATTTATGATGCGTGGTAGGCGATCGACAGTATTCGAAAGTACGGACCGAGCGTGCGGCCTGCGGCGTCAGACAACGCAAAAGGTCTGCGAATCTTGTATTACGAACATCTGTGCGCGTCGAGTGCGCTAAACTCATCGTCAGTGTGATTTGAAGTTGTAGGAGGCAAGGAGCTTCCATGTCTGATTCTTCTATCGTTATTCGCGGCGCGCGCGAGCATAACCTGCGCGATATCGATGTTTCCATTCCGCGTGACCAGCTCGTGGTCATAACCGGTCTTTCCGGATCGGGCAAGAGCTCACTGGCGTTCGATACCATCTATGCCGAGGGCCAGCGCCGTTACGTCGAGAGCCTTTCGAGCTATGCGCGTCAGTTTTTGGGCCAGATGGACAAGCCCGATCTGGACTCGATTGACGGCCTGTCGCCGGCTGTGTCGATCGATCAGAAGACAACGTCCAAAAACCCACGCTCGACGGTGGGCACCGTAACCGAGATTTACGACTATCTGCGTCTGCTGTTTGCTCGCGTGGGAACGCCGCACTGTCCTGAGTGCGGTCGCGTCATTGAGCGTCAGACGACCGATCAGGTCGCCGATAAGGTGCTGGCGGCGGGGGAGGGCCGTCGCGCGTTTGTGTTGGCGCCGGTGGTTCGTGGACGCAAGGGCGAATATGCCAAGCTGTTTGAGGACCTGCGTGCGGAGGGCTTTAGCCGTGTGCGCGTCGACGGCGAGGTGCGCTCGCTTGACGACCCTATCGACCTGGACAAGAAGTTCAAACACGACATTGAGGTCGTGGTCGACCGTATCGTGATTCGAGAGAACTCCCTGGGTCGCATTGCCGAGTCCGTTGAGCAGGCGACGGCACTGGCGCACGGTAACGTGAACGTGTACATGCTGCCCGACCGCGACGCTCCCGAGGGAACCGAGGGCGAGCTGCTGGAGTATTCGCTGGCACTGGCGTGCCCGGAGCACGGGCATTCCATCGACGACCTGCAGCCGCGCGATTTCTCGTTCAACGCGCCCTATGGTGCATGTCCCGAGTGCGATGGCCTGGGCTTTAAAAAGACAGTCGATGCCGAGGCGCTGATTGAAGACCCCTCAAAGTCGATTGCCGACGGAGTTTTTGGCAGCCTGTTCGGCAATTCCAACTATTATCCGCAGATTTTTGCTGCGGTCTGCAAACACTTTAAGGTGAGTGCCGATACGCCATGGGAGGACCTGCCCCCGCGGGTGCGTCGTGCGTTTTTGGATGGCATGGGCGACACGAAGATTTCGGTCGACTATCAAAAGCTCGATGGGCGTCGCAGCCAGTGGGACACTAAGTTCTCGGGCGTGCGCAACATCCTGTACGAGCGCTACAACGAGACGACGAACGAGAACACCAGAGCTCGCTTGGAGAAATACATTCGCGAAGAGCCATGCTCGAGCTGTCACGGTGCTCGCCTGCGTCCCGAGATGCTTGCCGTCACCGTGGGCGGCAAGTCCATTTACGATGTCTGCTGCCTGTCGTGTCGCGAGTCGCTCGAGTTTTTTGAGGGCCTGGAGCTTACCGAGCGTCAGCAGTTCATCGGCGGGCGCATCGTCAAGGAAATCCTGGAGCGCCTGCGTTTTCTGGTCGATGTCGGACTCGACTATCTGACGCTCGATCGCGCCTCGGCGACGCTTTCCGGCGGTGAGGCCCAGCGCATTCGCCTGGCAACGCAGATCGGCGCCGGCCTCATGGGCGTTCTGTACATTCTGGACGAGCCGTCGATCGGTCTCCACCAACGCGATAACGAGCGCCTGATCAAGACGCTCGAGCGCTTGCGCGATATCGGTAATACCGTTATCGTCGTCGAGCACGACGAAGATACAATTCGCGCTGCCGACTACGTGATCGATATGGGTCCCGGTGCGGGCGTTAACGGCGGAAACGTGGTCGCTGCAGGAACGCCTGCCGATATCATGGCGTGCCCCGATTCCATGACGGGTGCCTATTTGACCGGCAAGCGGATGATCCGCGTGCCCGATGAGCGCCGCAAGCCCGGCCGCGGCTGTCTTAAGATCACGGGCGCCCGCGCTAACAACCTCAAAAACGTTACCGCCAAGATTGAGTTCGGTACGCTCACAGTCGTTACCGGTGTCTCGGGATCGGGCAAGAGCTCCCTGGTCACCGATACGATTGCGCCCGCGCTTACGAATGCCATCCATCGTTCGACGCGTCCCGTGGGGCCGTACAAGAAGATTGAGGGCATTGAGTGCATCGATAAGGTAATCGATATCGACCAGTCGCCGATCGGTCGTACGCCGCGTTCGAACCCTGCGACCTATATTGGCCTGTGGGATGATTTGCGTGCGCTATTTGCAAGCACGCCGGAGTCGAAGGCGCGCGGCTACTCGCCGGGACGTTTCTCCTTTAACGTAAGCGGCGGTCGCTGCGAGGCGTGCAAGGGCGATGGCCAGATCAAGATCGAGATGCACTTCCTTCCCGATATCTATGTCCCCTGTGAGGTATGTGGCGGCAAGCGTTATAACCGCGAGACACTCGAGGTTACCTACCGCGGCAAGACAATCTCGGACGTGCTCGACATGAGTGTCACCGAAGCACTGGCTTTCTTTGGGAATATCCCGCAGATTAAGCGCAAACTGCAGACCCTATATGACGTGGGTCTGGGCTACGTGAGCTTGGGCCAGCCCGCTACGACGCTTTCGGGCGGCGAGGCACAGCGCGTGAAGCTCGCCAAGGAGCTTCATCGTCGTCAGACAGGCAAGACGTTCTATATTTTGGACGAGCCCACAACCGGCCTTCATTTTGAGGATGTTCGCCAGCTGCTCGACGTGTTGCAGCGCCTGGTCGATGCGGGCAACACGGTTCTGGTGATCGAGCACAACCTTGATGTCATCAAGGTCGCCGACCGCCTGATCGATATGGGCCCCGAGGGCGGCAATGGCGGCGGAACCGTCGTGGTCTCAGGCACGCCCGAGCAGGTCGCGGCATGTTCGCAGAGCTACACGGGCAAGTTCTTGGCGCCGCTGCTCAAGCGTGACCGTGAGCGTCAGGCGCAGCTCGACGCGCAGTAAAGAGACGTTGTAGTACCGACGCGCCACCGATTCCTTCTGATTCGGTGGCGCTTCTGTGTGTCGAGATGGCATATGCGGCGGAATTGGCCCTATACTTAATCCTTGCGTCGCTCTGCGAGGGAAAGGATGTGCCATGGCAAAGGCTGTTAAGACGCCAAAAACCAATGCGATGCGCGAGCTGGAAAGCGCCGGCATCTCCTATGTTCTCCATACGTACGAAGACGATGGCGATGAATCGTCAGGTCTGGGCGTCGCGATTTCCGAGCAGCTTGGCGAGGAGCCCGGTCAGGGATTTAAAACCCTGGTCTGCACGACGCCGTCCAACGACCATGTCGTGTGCTGCATTCCCGTTGCCGACGAGCTCGACCTCAAGGCCGCCGCGCGCGCCGCAGGCGAAAAGTCGCTGACCATGATGCATGTCAAAGATTTGCTTGCCGCGACGGGATATGTCCGCGGCGGTTGCAGCCCGGTCGGTATGAAAAAACGCTTCCGGACGCTGATCGATGAGACATGCGTCCTTTGGGATACCATTTTTATCTCGGGCGGCAAGCGTGGCTATCAGCTTGAGCTTGCTCCCGATGACTTAGTTGCATTTTGCGGGGCGACGGTTGCCCCGATCACGAGAGAGGACTGAGCGATGCCGCAGGAAGAATCAAAGCGCGGAGCTCACTTTGCAAAAGGGTCGGCTCCTCAGGCGCCCGCGCCCGAGGCTGCTTCGTTCGATAACGAGATTCGAAACGCCTGGTCCGCTGCCGCTGACCCGGGCGAGACGGCCGTGTACTTGCGTGCCGCCGGTGCCGGCACGGCGCTTCCCCGTACGGTTCTTTCTTCAGCTCGTCCCGATGAGACGGCTGTCTTTTTGGCCGCCGCTCAATCGAGCGCCAGCGTGACGCCGGTCGCCTCCGAGGCTCCTCGTGTGCCGCGTCCCGATGAGACGGCGGTGTTTTTGATGGCAGCCCAGGGAAAGAGCGTGCCGCAGAGCGCTCCTGTCGCTCGTTCCGCCAAGCCCGCGGCTCATGATGATGGCGAACCGCTTCTTTCGGATGACGAATGGTCGCCGCTTGGTTCGACCGATCCCGTCGAGGGCGTGGCCATCGACGGTGATGACGACTGGGACCCTCTGTCGTTTTCTGCCCGAACCGTCGCCGCCAAAGAAGTTGACACGGTGTTTGGCGACCATGCCATATTCGATGATGAGGACGTATCCGGTAACAACATGCCGAACAGCGATGACGCCGCACCTGCTGATGACGCCGTTTTGGTTGACGATCCCTTTGCGATGACCGGCTCCTTTGCCGTCGTGGACGATTTGCTGCCACAAGATGAGGCTCATGAGGACTCTCAGGACGACGTAGACGATATGGGTTCGTCGGACTACTCCACGGTTGGTCGTTCTGCTGGCCTCATGACCGTGCTGACCATCGTGTCGCGCGTCACCGGGTTTATCCGCACGTGGGCCATGGCGGCCGCCATCGGCATGTCGCTGCTCTCTTCCTCCTATCAGGTTGCCAACAACCTGCCCAACATGCTTTACGAACTCGTGATGGGCGGCATGCTCGTTACGGCGTTTTTGCCGGTGTATATGGGTGTGAGGCGTGAGCAGGGCCGCGAGGCATCGAACGAGTATGTCGGTAACCTGCTCGGTATTCTGCTTCTGCTGCTGGGCAGTATCTCGCTGCTGGGCACCGTGTTTGCTCCCGGCTTTATTTGGACGCAGTCGTTCCTTTCGGGCGATGGCGGCAGCATGGATACCGCTGCGTTCATGTTCCGCTTCTTTGCTATTCAAATTCTGTTTTATGGCTTGGGCTCGGTGTTCTCGGGCGTTCTCAACGCGCACCGCGACTACTTCTGGTCGACGTTTGCCCCGGTTCTCAACAATGTCATCGTCATCGCCAGCTTTATGGGCTTTGCTCCCGTGTCTGCACAATTTGGCGAGCAGGCCGGTATTATCTTGATCGCAGCTGGTACGACCCTCGGCGTCTTTGTCCAGATGGCCTGCCAGATTCCCGCGCTTGGCAAGCATGGCGTGCATCCTCATATCCATATCGACTTTAAGGATCCCGCGCTGCGACAGACGATTGCGCTTGGTATCCCGACGCTGCTCGCCACGGTGTGCATGTTTGTCTCGACTTCCATTACCAATGCCGCCGCGCTGGTGGTGCAGCCCGAGACCGGCCCTTCCGTCATCGCATATGCGCGCCTGTGGTACACATTGCCCTATGCGCTGATCGCCGCCTCGCTTTCGACGGCACTCTATACCGAACTCTCTCACGATGCGCAGGAGAAGGATTACGACAGCGTCCGCACGGGCATTTCGCGCGGTGTCGCCCAGATGCTCTTCTTCCTGATTCCGTTTGCGATGTACCTGATCGTCTTCGCCCGTCCGCTCAACATGATCTACTGCGCCGGCAAGTTCGATGAATCCGGTGTGGCGCTGGTGTCGGAGTTCCTTATCTATCTGGCACTTTCCCTGCCGCTCTACGGCGTGGTCGTGCTGATGCAGAAGAGCTTCTCGGCCCTGCTCGATATGAAACCTTATAGCCGCTATTGCTTGTACTCCGCTATCGGTCAGGCCGGTTCGGTGCTGCTGTTTGGCGTGGTGCTGGGCTACGGTATGCCGGCAATTGCGCTTTCGTACGTCGTTGACTACGTGGTCTTGGTCGGATGCTCACTGTGGTGGCTGCGCCGTCGTCTGCATGGCCTTCAGGTCAAGTCTATCCTGCACGGCGGTTTCTTCGGCCTGTTGTTCGGTGGCTTGGGCGCTGCCGCGGGCGCCGGCGTCATGTGGGCACTTGAGCACTTTGTCGGAATGCTTGGCAGCTCGATCCTCATTACCCTGGGCTACGTTTGTGTTGCAGGCGTCGTCTCGCTCGCCGTGACTTTTGGCCTTGCCTTCGTCTTTAAGATGCCCGAGGTCTCGGCGCTGCTTCGTCGCAAGTAGGTGCGTGTGGCAGGTCACGACAACATTCCAACACTTGCCGAACAGGTTTCGCACGTTCCCACGCAACCCGGCTGCTACCTTTGGAAAGATGCCAAGGGCGATGTCATCTATGTGGGCAAGGCAAAAAACTTGCGTGCCCGTATGCGTCAATACGTGACGCTGCAGGACGAGCGTCAAAAGATTCCGCTCATGATGCAGCTGGTGGCGAGCTTCGACTATATCGTGGTGGAGACCGAGCACGAGGCATTGGTGCTCGAGCGCAATCTGATTGGCCAGTACCATCCGTACTTTAACGTCGATCTCAAAGACGATAAAAGCTATCCCTTTATCGCCATCACTAAAAGCGATCTATTTCCCGCTATTAAATACACGCGCGAGCGCCATAAGCCCGGCACGCGCTATTTTGGCCCCTATACCGATAGCCGTGCGGCGCGTGAGACCATCGATACGCTACGCAAGGTCATTCCTATTTGCTCGGCATCCTGTGCTGAATGGCGCCGCTGCCGCCGCATCGTCGAATCTCATAAGGGCGAAGAAGACATCGTCAATATGATTTGCGCGCAAAACGGGCGTCCCTGCTTTGACTACCATGTCGGGCGCGGGCCGGGCGCATGCGTCGGCGCGATTTCCCCTGCCGACTATGCCAAGAACGTCAAGCGTGTCGAACGTTTCTTGTCGGGCCATCGCAAGGATGTCGTCGACGAGCTTACGTCCGAGATGACGGAGGCAGCCGAGACGCTCGATTTTGAGCGTGCGGCGCGCGTCAAGCGTCGCCTGGAAGTCATTAGGGGCCTGGACGATCGCCAACAGGTCGTTTTTCCATCAAGCGTCGATATCGACGTCATCGGCTTCTATCGCGAAGAGACTATCTCTGCCGCCTGTGTCTTTGTCGTTCGCGAGGGCCGAACGGTTCGAACTTGTGAGTTCATCCTCGATAAAGGCTTGGATGTCGACGAGGAAGAGCTTCAATCGGGCTTTCTTAAGCGCTATTACGACGAGACGGCTGATATTCCAGCCGAGATCAATCTTTCTGTCGAGCTTGAGGATGCCGAAGCGTTGGGGGAGTGGCTTGCGGGCAAGCGCGAACGCTCTTGCCATCTCCATAGGCCGCAGCGCGGCGAAAAGCACCGCCTGCTCGATATGGCTTCTAAAAATGCGCGCCATGCCCTCATGCGCTACATGATGCGCACGGGGTATGCTGACGATCGCACCAATCAGGCGCTCCTGGAGCTCGAAAGTGCGCTGGCGCTGCCTGCGCCGCCGTTGCGCATCGAGTGTTTCGATATCTCGACGTTGCACGGCACCTTTACCGTCGCTTCGATGGTGGTATTTACCAACGGTCGTGCCGACAAGGGCCAGTATCGTCGCTTTAAAATTCAGGCCGAATTGGACGAGGCGAACGACTTCGTATCGATGTCCGAGGTTCTGGGGCGTCGCTATGCTCCCGAGCGCATGGCGGACGAGCGCTTTGGCTCGCGCCCCGATTTGCTCGTTGTCGATGGCGGCAAGCCGCAATTGACCGCTGCAATTAAGCAACTTGAGGCGCTCGACCTCGATATACCAGTTTGTGGCTTGGCAAAGGCCGATGAGGAGGTTTTCGTGCCGTGGGACGAGACTCCCGTCGTGCTGCCGACCGGCTCCGCATCGCTTTATCTGATCAAGCAGGTTCGCGATGAATCCCACCGATTTGCGATTACGTTCCACCGCGAGTTGCGCGATAAGGCTATGACGGTTTCGGTGCTTGACGACGTTCCGGGCGTGGGACCCACCAGAAAACGTACCATTATGCGCCATTTTGGTTCGATGAAGCGTTTGCGCGCAGCAAGCGAGCAGGAGATTGCAGAAGTTCGAGGCGTTCCGGCCGATGTCGCCAAAGCGGTCCACGAGGCACTCGTTGCATGGAATGCCGAGCGCGCCCAGGCTTCGGCAAACCGTTCCGAAAACTAAACGCGCTTCTAAACAACTGGTATACATGATTTGCCGATTTTCAATCATTTATTTCGCGGCGATTACCTGTCGATTTCGGGTTTTATTAACGCTAAAACGTTTGACTAGCCATGGTGAATAACCCTGCTATCCTGCGGGTTGACGAAGACTGATATCTCACCTCGTCGATACATACTGTCTGGCGAATCGTTTGTCAATGAATTCGGTGAACGGTAGTAAATACCGTTCAAGCGTATGTATGTATCGGTCGCCGAGCGCGGCACCTCAGTTGGGTCCGTCGGTAGGTAAGGTATATATCGTCCGCAAGTTGCGCGGGGGCAAGTCTAGGTGCTCCCGGGTAAGATTCTCTATTGATAGGAGAAGACATGGCCATCATCAACAAGGGTATGTCCAGGCGTTCGTTCCTCGGCCTCACCGGCAGCGTCGCTGCTGTCGCAGGGCTTGGTCTCACCGGCTGCGGTGGCAGCTCTAGCGACGAGGGTTCCGCTTCCGGTTCCACCGATTCCGCCAACCGTGGCGGCGGCGTGATCACCGCTGGTTCCGCTTACGCTCCGTCCAGCTTCGACCCCGCCAGCACCGGCTCCGCTGTGGGCCTGGGTGCTAACTGGCACGTCATCGAGGGCCTCTACGGCATCGATTACCACGACTACAGCACCTTCAACGAGCTCGCCACCGACGATCCCAAGTCTGTGGACGACACTACCTTCGAGGTCACCATCCGCAAGGGTGCCAAGTTCTCCGATGGCACCGAGGTCACTGCTGACGACGTCGTTGCCTCCTACACCGCTTGCGCCGCTTCCGCTACCTATGCTCCGTTCTTCCAGCCCTTCGAGTCCATCGAGGCCAAGGACGCCAGCACTGTAACGGTCAAGACCAAGGTCCCCAACTTCTCCCTGCTCAAGGATCGTCTGGCCATCATCCGCGTTACCCCGGCCACCCAGGCCGAGGAGGATCGCGCCAAGCAGCCGATCGGTTCCGGCCCCTGGATGTACGACTCTATCTCCGATACCGAGATCACCCTGGTTCCCAACCCCGAGTACAACGGTGAGTATGCTGCCGAGGATAAGAAGATCCAGTACAGCATCCTGACCGACCCCACCGCTCGCGTTACCGCCCAGCAGGAGGGCTCCACGCTCGTTATGGAGCTCGTCACCGCTGACGCCGTCGACCAGCTCGAGAGCGCTGGCTGCAAGATCGATAACGTTCAGGGTTTCGGCACCCGCTTCATCATGTTCAACGTCGCCAAGGAGCCTTGGAACAACGTCAAGGTCCGTCAGGCCGTCATGTACGCGCTCGACACCGAGAAGATGATCACCAACACCTTCGCCGGCCTTGCCACCGCTGCCAGCTGCTACCTGCCCAAGAGCTTCACCAACTATCATGAGGCTTCCACGGTGTACAAGACTGACGCCAAGAAGGCCAAGAAGCTCATCGAAGAGTCTGGCATCACCCCGGGCGCCATCACCCTGCGCACCACCGACAACGAGCAGATCAAGGGTATGGCCGCTCAGGTCAAGAACGACCTCGACGCCCTCGGCTTCGATGTGACCATCCAGACCGATACCTCGCCGGCCACCTACGCTGCCATCGACGGCGGCGAGGCCTACGATATCCTTCTCGCTCCTGGCGATCCGTCCTGCTTCGGCGCCGATCCCGACCTGCTGCTCAACTGGTGGTATGGCGACAACGTCTGGATGCAGACCCGTTGCCCGTGGAAGGATTCCGCTGAGTGGGCGAAGCTCCACGGTCTCATGGACGAGGCTCTTGCCGCCGAGGGCGACGAGCAGCAGAAGAAGTGGAACGAGTGCTTCGACATCATCGCCGACAACGCCGTTCTGTACCCCGTTGTCCACGTCAAGACCGTCTCCGCTTCCTGGGACGATCCGTCCACCGCGCCCAACGGCGAGGCCCTCGATGGCTTCAAGGGCATCGGCACGACGAGCATGTCCTTCAGGGGCGTTGCGACCGTCAAGGCCTAAGACTCGCTTGAGTCATATGTGGGGCGTCGGTCGTAAGGCAACGTCCTCATAGTTGAAACAAAGACCCGGGCGGCCTCGATGTCGCTCGGGTCTTGTAATGAGTATCCATACTCATATACCAGTTGGTCCTACCGACAAAAGAAAGGGGAGAGAACGTGAACAACTTTCTACGTTTGATTGGAAGGCGTCTCGTGGCGCTGCCGATCATGGCATTGGGCGTCACCGTCCTGGTGTTCTTCCTTATGTCGTTCTCCAAGACCGACCCCGCCTATACGGCGTTGGGTGACGGTGCCTCGCCCGAGGCGGTTGCCGAGTACCATGAGAAGTATGGTCTGGACGACCCCTGGCCCGTGCGCTACGTGCGCTACATGGGCGATTTGATCCATGGTGACATGGGCACCTATGGTGCTGCTCGCAACTCCGTTGCCAAGCGCATCTCCACGGCCCTGCCCGTCACGATGCAGCTGACCTTTATCGGTCTTGCCATCGGCGCGGTCGTCTCGTTTTTACTCGGCGTCATCGCGGCACTGTATCGCGATAAATGGCCGGACCAAGTGATCCGCGTCTTTTCCATCGCCGGCCTGGCAACCCCGTCGTTCTGGCTTGCCGTCCTGTTGATTCTGCTGTTCTCTTCCTACCTTAAGGTGCTCCCGGCGTCCGGTGCTCTGCCTCACTTCACCACCAACCCGGCTGGCTATCTGGGACGTATGATCATGCCCGCTATCGCCCTGGCATTTCCGCTGACGGGTCAGATGACTCGTATCGTGCGTACCGCCATGGTCGAGGAGCTCGACAAGGACTACGTCCGCATGGCCCGTGGCGCCGGCGTTCCCGAGAAGGTCGTCGTCGGCATCAACGTTTTGCGCAACGCGCTGATCACCCCGGTCACCACCCTCGGTCTTAAGATCGGTTACCTTATGGGCGGCGCCGTCGTCATCGAGGTCATCTTCAACCTCCCCGGCATGGGTACTGCGATTCTGCAGGGCGTTCAGGGCAACGAGGCGAACCTGGTTCAGGGCGTCGTCATCGTCGTTGCTCTTGCCTTCATCATCATCAACATCGTGGTTGACATGCTCTACCTGCTCATCAACCCGCGCATCAGGACGGTGTAGATTATGGTAAAGATTCGAGAGAAGCAAACCGAGCAGCTCGAGAAAGCTGCCTCCAAGGGGCTCAAGCTCGGTGGCTGGAAGAAGATGACGCTGTCTTCTAAGATTGCCGCCGTCGTGCTGGTGCTGGTCGCCCTGACCGCGATTCTGGCGCCCCTTCTTGCCCCCTATAGCCCGGTCGAGATTTTCACTGCTCGTCAGGCTCCCGGCAATGGATTTATTTTCGGTACCGACGATAAGGGCCGCGACATCCTGTCGCGTATGCTTTACGGTGGCCGTTACTCGCTGATCATCGGCTTCGGTGCTACTGCCATGGCTCTGGTCTGCGGTTCGGTCGTGGGCGCCCTCGCGGCGGTTTCGCGCAAGTCCGTTTCCGAGGCGATCATGCGCATCCTGGATATCATCATGTCCATCCCGGGCATCGCCCTCGCTGCCGTCTTCGTCTCCATCCTGGGCAATTCCGTGCCGTCGATCATCTTCGCCATCGGCTTTATGTATACTCCGCAGATTGCCCGTATCGTGCGCGCCAACATCGTGTCCGAGTACGGCGAGGACTATGTCCGCGCGGTCATCGTTTCCGGCGCTAAGGCTCCGTGGATTTTGATCAAGCATGTTCTGCGTAACTGCATCGCCCCGATCATGGTCTTCACCGTTACCCTGGTCGCCGACGCCATCATCTTCGAGGCCTCGCTGACCTTCATCGGCGCTGGTATTCAGGAGCCCACCGCTACCTGGGGCAACATCCTCGCTGACGCTCGCGGTGGCGTGCTCGCCGGCCGTTGGTGGCAGGCACTGTTCCCGGGCTTGGCCATCATGATCACCTGCCTGGCGCTCAACATCCTCTCCGAGGGCATTACCGACGCCATGGCCGCTGCTCCCTCCGCCGCCCTGGATCCGACTGACTCCTCCAAGCGCCGCGAGGCCGACCTGCTGGTCTCCGACCCCGTTCGCGCCTACAAGGAGCAGGCTCAGTCCCTGTCCGCCCGTCTTGGCGCCCTGCGTGATGTCGAACTCAAGCGTAACGACCGCCATGTGCCCGATGAGTCCGTTGAGCCGATCCTTTCGGTCCGCGATTTCTGCATCCAGTTTGAGCACCACGGTGACATCAACGTCGTCGATCATGTCAACTTTGATGTCCGTCCCGGCCAGACCATGGGCCTGGTCGGTGAGTCCGGCTGCGGTAAGTCCATCACCACGCTGGCCATCATGGGTCTGACCGATGATGACGAGCATCTTTCCGGCGAGGTTCTCTGGGAGGGTCGCGACCTGCTCAAGATGAGCAAAAAAGAGTGGTTCGGCCTTCGCGGTACCGATATCGCCATGGTCTATCAGGACGCCCTATCCTCGCTCAACCCCTCCATGCTCATTTCCGCCCAGATGAAGCAGCTCACCAAGCGCGGCGGCACCCGTAGCGCCGAGGAGCTCCTGGAGCTCGTGGGCCTCGACCCCAAGCGTACGCTCGAGAGCTATCCGCATGAGCTTTCCGGTGGTCAGCGTCAGCGCGTTCTGATCGCTATGGCCCTTACCCGCGACCCCAAGCTGGTCATCTGCGACGAGCCCACGACCGCTCTGGACGTTACCGTCCAGAAGCAGGTCATCAAGCTGCTTAACGACCTTCAGGCCAAGCTCGGCTTTGCCATGATCTTCGTTTCGCATGACCTGGCACTGGTCGCCGAGGTCGCTCATAACATCACGGTTATGTACGCCGGTCAGGTTATCGAGCAGGCGCCCACCAAGGAGCTGCTCACCAACCCGATTCACGAGTACACCCGCGGCCTTCTGGGTTCCGTCCTTTCCATCGAGAGCGGTTCGGGCCGCCTGCACCAGGTGCCCGGCGCCGTTCCGAGCCCGCGCGATTTCCCCAAGGGCGATCGCTTCGCGCCCCGTTCGAGCCATCCGCGCATTGGCCTGGACACCCGTCCGGTCTTCAAGCGCGTGCCCGGCACCGAGCACTTCTATTCCGAGCTCCCCGACGAGGTGCTCAAGGCAAATGGTTTGACCCCTCACGCGGAGGTGATGTAGATGAGCGAGACCGCAGTCAACGGCGTCAAGCCGATCATCTTCCTTGATGACGTCCACGTCACCTTTAGGACCCGTACCGGCTCGATTCTGCACCCCAACCTGGTTCACGCCGTCCAGGGTGTAACGATTAAGCTCATGCCCGGACAGACCATCGGCATCGTCGGCGAGTCCGGTTGCGGAAAGTCCACCACCGCCAACGTCATGTGCGGTCTGCAGGCCCCCACGAGCGGCAAGGTCTACTTTAAGGGCAAGGACGTTACTAAACGTACCGCCGAGGACCGTCGCCACATGGGTCGCGTCATCTCGGTCGTGTTCCAGAACCCGGCCACGGCGCTCAACCCCCGCATGGTCGTTCGCGAGCAACTGCTCGACCCCATGCGCGTCCACAACCTGGGTACCGAGGCCGAGCAGGAGAAGCGCGTCAAGGAGCTCTTGGAGCTCACCGGTCTGCCCAGCTCCGCCGCCGAGGTTCTTCCCGGCCAGCTTTCGGGCGGCCAGCGCCAGCGCGTCGCAATTGCCCGTGCCCTGTCGCTGAACCCCGATGCCATCATCGCCGACGAGCCCACCTCGGCTCTGGACGTTTCGGTCCGCGCGCAGATTCTGAACCTGCTGACCGACCTTAAGAAGGAGCTCGGCCTGGCCATGGTGTTCATCAGCCATGACATCCAGACGGTCCGCTATATCTCTGACGACATCATCGTTATGAATGGCGGCAAGATCGTCGAGCAGGGCGAGGCCAAGCAGGTCTTCCAGCACCCTCAGGACCCCTACACCAAGATGCTGCTCGGCGCTGCGCCGTCGCTGCTGCATCCCAAGCTCGGCGAGTAGTCTCGCTTTCCCTCCCGTGCGCCCGGTTCCCTTGCCGGGCGCACCTCCGTTGCGATTTCGAAAGGTTGGGTTCACGAGCCATGCCAAGTGCTCAAGAGCTACAACAGCAATTTGGTGAATATCGAGGCGCTATGCCCCGTCCATCGGATTTCGATCTCTTTTGGAAGGACCGCATGGCCGAGGCGGACGCCGTCGAGCTCGACTACACGATCGAGGCGGCTTCGGTTGCGGATTCCGCGACCTGTCGGTTTTTCGACCTCTGGTATACCGGCATGTGTGGTGCACGCCTGCATGCCAAGTACCTCAAGCCGGTCTCGGAGGAGCCCATGCCGCTGGCGCTTCAGTTCCATGGATATCCGGGTGCGAGCCGCAGCTGGTTTGAGCAGGCGTCGTTTGCGGGCATGGGCATGGCGCTCATCGCCCTCGACTGCCCCGGCCAGGGTGGCCCCTCCGAGGATATTGGTGGATTTGAGGGCACGACGGTCGCGGGCCATATCGTCGCCGGTATCGACGGCGACCCGGCCAACCTCTACTATATCCGCTTGCACCAGGATATCCGCATTCTGTGCCGTATCGTTCGCGAGCTCGAGGGCATCGATCTTGCCCGCGTGTATGTGAACGGCGCATCGCAGGGTGGCGGTTTGGGTATTGCGACCTGCGCGCTTAACAGCGAGCTTATCAATCGCGCGGCCATCCTCTATCCCTTCTTATCGGACTTCCGCCTGGTTTGGGATCTGGACGCCGACGATATTGCCTACGAGGGTCTGCGCTATTGGTCGCGTTGGTTTGACGAGGACTCGACTTGTATTGACGAAGCCTATGCCAAGCTGGCGTACTTCGATTCCAAGAATTTTGCCCCCATGGTCAAGTGCCCCGTGCTGTTTGGCACGGGCACGGCCGATATCGTCTGTCCGCCGGCAACGCAGTTTGCGGTGTACAACAACCTGTCCTGTGACAAGCGTCATGAGTTCTTTGAAGGCTTTGGCCACGAGGAGATTCAGGATTTTGACGATCTGATCATTCCGTTTTTCTGTGAGGAAGGGGAGGCTCATGTCTAAGTGCGAGAGCAATGTTGACGAGCTGATCGTCCCCGGGCTCGTGGGAATTCCTGGAACGGTTTCGTCAAGGCTCGCAGACTATCGGGACTGGCACGGTGATGTCCAAGCAGATGTTTCTGATTTAGAGACATGCGCTTCGAATCTTGAGGTTCAAGGCCTGGCCATTACGGAGATTGACTTTGTTAACCCCTGCGCCCGTTACTCGGAGGTTTCCTTTGAGCTCGGTAACCATGCGGTCCACGCTCGTTTGATTGAGCCTGTTGGTCGTGCCCGAGTATCTGAGCGCGTGCCGCTGTGCCTGATGTTCCACGACATCGATCGGCCTGTGCGCGGCTGGCATCACATGACGAGGTTTGCCGCCATGGGATATGCCGTCCTCGCGCTGGATGACGGTGTTGCTGGTGCGGACGACTTGCAGCGGGGGATTGCTTCGCCCGCTTTTGTCGAGCGCGTCCGTTGGGGCTGCGCGTTGGCGAAGGTTGCGCGCAATCTTGACGGCGTGGACTCCGATCGCATTTTTGCGTGGGGCGAGGGCCTTGGCGGCGGTGTTGCGCTGGCGGTTTCCGCTTTGGATGAGCGGGGCCTTGCCTGCACGGCGGTTGCCAATCCAATCCCCGGTGGCCTCGAGGCTCTGTCGTCTCGGGTGCGCGGATCGGTGCTCATGGGCACATCGCTTATGGACGCCGTGAGCGATCCCAAGGGTCAGTTTGCCGTATTCAACGGTCTTGAGTGTGACCGAAGGCATATCATTTATGCCAAATACGCTCACGAGCGCATCAATGCGTTCGAAAACGAAGTCGTCGACTTTTTTAACCAAACGTTCTACCCGTGTTCTTTGGCCTAGACGGCCTGGACACTGCCAACAAGAGTGGGTGGCATAGGGCCGCCTGCCAGACAACTAAGGAGATTCTTGTGGCAACTCAGAAATTCACCGGCGTTATCCCTCCCGTCGTTGTTCCCGATACCGAAGATCACCAGCTCGATGTTGCCTCCTTTGAGCGCAGCATCAACCGTATGATCGATGCCGGCGTCGATGGCCTGTTCTTCCTGGGATCCTCGGGCGAGGTCGTCTTCTCCACCGACGAGCGCCGTCGCCAGATTGTCGCCGAGGCCGTGCGCATCGTCGACCACCGCGTTCCCGTTCTGGTTGGCATCATCGACACCGAGACCGAGCGCATGATCGAGCACGGTAAGGTCGCCCAGGAGCTGGGCGCCGATGCCCTCGTCGCCACCTGCCCGTTCTATGCCCTGCAGGGCATGACCGAGGTCGAGGAGCACTTCCGCATCCTGCACGAGGAACTCGACCTGCCCATCTTCGCCTACGACATCCCCGTGTGCGTCCACACCAAGCTCCCTTGGAAGCTCCTTGCCAAGCTCGGCGCCGAGGGCGTCCTGGCCGGCGTCAAGGATTCCTCGGGCGATGACATCTCGTTCCGCTACCTCGTTCAGGAGAACGAGAAGAACGGCCATCCGATGAGCATCCTCACCGGTCACGAGGTTGTTGTCGACGGCGCTTACCTCGGTGGCGCCGACGGTTCCGTCCCGGGTCTCGCCAACGTTGAGCCCGAGGGCTACGTGCGTCAGTGGAAGGCCGCTCAGGCTGGTGACTGGGCTACCGTCAAGGCTGAGCAGGATCGTCTCAATGAGATTTCGCACATCTGGGACGTCACCTCGGGCGTCCAGGGCTATGCCGGTGGCGTCGGCGCCTTCAAGACCGCTATGAACCTCATGGGCATCTTCGACAGCCCGACCATGCCGCGCCCGGTGAAGGCCATGACCGGCGAGAACGTTGAGGCGATTAAGAAGGTCCTCCAGGACAACGGTCTCCTGTAAAGCTTCCCCAGGCACCCGATCTTGGGGCTCAAGTGGTCGGGCGTGACCCATTAGGTCAACGCCCGACCACTTTCACCCCAACCTCGGGCACCTGGGAAACCTTTACTAAGTTGCGGCGATAACACCGCCTTCATTTCCTGTAGTTGTTTTTTATCTCCTAAGGAGAGCGACATGGAGAACAAGTACGTCTGCTCTGTCGATATCGGCGGAACTAAGATCGCGACTGCCATCATGGAGTACCCGGCTGACGGTAGTGTGCCCCATCCCGTTTTTGAGGCCGAGGTTCCTACCGAGGCCCAGGAGGGCGGCGAGGCCGTCTTCCAGCGTATCGAGGCGTCCATCAAGGCTGCTCTCGAGGCGAATCCCGATGTCGAGGTCCTTGGCGTCGGTATCGGTGCCGCCGGTGTCGTCGACCCCAAGACGGGCGCCATCGCCTACGCCAACGAGATCATGCCCGGCTGGTCTGGCGTTCAGTTGGGGCCGCGTCTGCGCGAGGACCTTGGTCTTCCCGTTGCCGTGGTGGGCGACGTGCAGGCTCATGCTCTGGGCGAGGCCCACTGGGGCGTCGGCAAGGGCAAGTTCTCCGTCTTGTGTCTGGGCATCGGTACGGGCATCGGCGGCGCATATGTCGAGAACGGCCGCGTGATGCAGGGCTTCCACGGTGCTGCCGGTCATATGGGCCACATCGAGTGCTCGGCTGCCGCCGGCATTCCCTGCGCCTGCGGGCGTTCTGGCCATCTTGAGTCTGTTGCTTCGGGCACTTCCATTGGTCGCATGTACGACGAGCGCTTTGGCCGCGTCGACCCCAGCCGTCCTTCGGTCGGTCGCGATGTAAACGACCTGTGCCGCGCGGGCGACGCAAAGGCGACTGAGGTCATCCATGACGCCGGCTTTGCGCTGGGTGCCAGCTTGGGCTCGCTCGCTAACATCCTGGACCCTGAGGTCATCGTGCTTTCGGGTGGCGTGATTCACCAAGGTCCCGATTGGCGTTCACAGACGTGGAAGGATTCGGTACACGAGGGCTATGCCAGCCAGGCGCTCGATCCGCTTCAGGACACGCCGATCCTCATCGGTTCTCTTGAGGGCGATGCTCCGCTCATCGGTGCCGCCGAACACCTTCTTGCGTCGTTGAAATAAACATAGCTACCAAGTGCGCCTTCTGAGGTGCTGCAGATTGACGTGAAAGAGGAGCGAAGCGTACTTCGGTACGCGAGCGACGGTTTGAACGTCAAGGTGCGGTGTCTCAGAAGGCTGTTTTTGAGAAAGGTTGAGTCGAACATGACCGTTGATCCTTTGATCCAGTCCCTGAAGGGCAAGCTCGTCGTGAGCGTTCAGGCGTATATGGGCGAGCCGCTTCGTACGCCCGAGACCATGGCTCAAATGTCTCGTGCTTGCGAGCTCGGCGGCGCCGCCGCCATTCGCTGCCAGGGCCTTGCCGACATTGCCGCCATTAAGGGTCGCTGTGAGGTCCCCGTTATCGGCCTGTGGAAGGATGGGCACGAGGGCGTTTACATCACGCCGACGCTGCGTCACGCTCGCGCCTGCGTTGCTGCGGGTGCCGATATCGTGGCGATCGACGCCACCGATCGTCCGCGTCCCGACGGCAAGTCGGTCGAGGATACCTTCCGCCCGCTGCACGAGGAGGGTGTGCTCCTGATGGCGGATTGTGCCACCATCGAGGACATTCGCCGTGCGGTTGATATGGGCTTCGACCTTGTATCTACCACGCTTTCTCACGGTGTCGCTGCCATCGACTGCACCATGGCCGATGGCCCCGATCTGCCGCTCCTGCGTCAGGCGACCGAGGAATTCCCCGGTCTTCCCATCATCTGCGAGGGCCGCGTGCACACGCCCGAGGAGGCTCGCGCCGCGATCGATGCTGGCGCCTGGGCCGTTGTCGTCGGCACCGCCATCACGCACCCCACGAGTATTACAAGTTGGTTCAAGGCTGCGCTTGAGGCGTAAGACAGGCCTCGTATCCGCTCGGGGCGGTATACTCAATAAAGGCAATTGATCGCGCGGGATCCGCTGGCCGGGTCCCGCGCTTGTTTTAGGAGGCGCACATGCAAAAGGGAGATGCCATGGATGCGGCGGAGCGCTCGGAGCGCATCCCCGATATCGTCATCATCACCGGAATGTCTGGATCGGGCCGAACGCAGGCCATGCATGTGTTCGAGGACATGGGCTACTTTTGCATCGACAACTTGCCTCCGCGTCTGATCGCCCAGCTTGCCGAACTCGTCGGCATCAATACGGGCGTGGGCAGGCATCTTGCCGTCACCTGCGACCTGCGCAGCCAGGGCTTGTTCGATGAGCTGCTCGATGCCGTTGCCGCACTCGAGGAGCGCGAGATGAGCTGTGACATCGTGTTTCTCGAGGCCTCTGACGAGGTACTGATCCGTCGTTATAGCGAAAACCGCCGCCGCCATCCCATTGCCAAGCCGGGAGAGACTACGGCCGATGCGATTCAGCGCGAGCGCCTGCAGCTGCAGGGCGTTCGCGACCGAGCCGATATGATTATCGACACGAGCCGTCTGCGCACCTCTGCGCTGCGCAACAAGCTGCGTATGGCATTTTCCGAGTTGTCCGACCAGCAGCTCATGGACGTTCACGTGTTCTCGTTTGGCTTTAAGCACGGTATGCCCGTCGAGGCGGACATTATGATCGACGTCCGCTTCCTGCCCAATCCGTTCTACGATCCCGAGATGCGCACCATGACCGGTCTCGATAAAAAGGTCTCCGATTTTGTTCTGGACCATCCCAAGACGCAGGAGTTTTGGAAGGCTTGGACACAGCTGCTCGATACGGTGATGCCGGGTTATATCGCGGAGGGCAAGCCGCAGCTTTCTATCGCCATCGGCTGCACGGGCGGCCAGCACCGCAGCGTTGCCATTGCCGAGGCCACGGCCCGTTACCTGGAAGGCGCTCAGTATCATGTGAGCATCTCCCACCGCGACCTGTCGCGCGCCAATACGAAGGCATAGGCCTGCATGTCGTTTACCGCTGAGGTGCGCGACGAGCTTGCGCGCTGCGAACCCGAATGTGAATACTGCGACTTGTCGACGCTCGCCGCCCTCACGCGCGTGAGTGGTACGCTCTCGCTTGCCGGCTCTGGGCGGTATCGTTTGACGGTTGCGACTGAGACGGGAGCCGTCGCGCGCACGATGATCACGCTGACGCATCGTATCCTTAAGCTCAAAACGGAGTTCACCGTCCGCAAATCTGTCTTGCATAAGGTTCGAAACTACCTCATCACCTTGCCTGATCAGCCAGACCTGGATAAGGCCTTGGTTCTGCTGGGTATCCTCGACCGTAGGGGAGGACTTGTCGCCGGCGTACCCCGACATATCGTTGCCCGTCCTTGCTGTAGACTTGCCTATATCCGCGGCGCGCTCATCGCGGGCGGCTTCGTGGCCGATCCACGCGGCGATTTTCATTTGGAGATCGCTGTGCAGGGCGAGCAATATGCCAAGGGACTTTGCGATTTGTTGGAGCAGATTGGGGTCCATGCTCGTGTTAATGCACGGCGGGGGTCATATGCCGTGTACTTTAAGAGCGCCGAGGAAATCGAGCATCTATTAAAGCTGATTGGTGCCAAGCGCAGCGTTGCCGAGATTGAGGAGGCGCGCGCGGTCAAGTTGGTTAAGAACGATGTGAACCGTCGCGTGAATGCCGAGCTCGCCAACCAGACCAGAAGCGCCGGTGCTGCCCAACATCAGCTTGCGCTTATCGATGAGCTCGAGCAGCGTGGCCTTCGCGATGCGCTTCCGGATGCCTTGGCGGTCTTTTGCGACCTGCGCGAGCACTATCCCGATCTTTCGCTGCGTGATTTAGGGGGAGATGGCTGACCCTCCCTTGTCGAAGTCAGCCCTCTACCATCGTGTTTTACGGCTTGAAAAGCTCATTGAAGCAAACAGGTAGTTTGAAGTAACGACCTATATATGGATTTAGCTGCTATTTTAGTCTTTAAAACGTTTTAACGTAAATTTGATTTTCAATTTCGAGCATTCTCGTGAAATTCAAGTCAAAAAAAAAGGTATATTAGGCGAGTGGTTAGTTTGTGGGCCTCAACGGCGGGCGCTGTAGCTCGCGGGGGCCTTACGAAAGGAGACACAATGGCAGTAAAGGTTGCTATTAACGGCTTCGGTCGCATCGGTCGTCTGGCTTTCCGTCAGATGTTCGGTCATGAGGGCTCCGAGATCGTCGCTATCAACGACCTCACCTCTCCCGATATGCTCGCTTACCTGCTGAAGTACGACTCCACGCAGGGCAACTACGCTCGCGATCACGAGGTCGTTGCTGGCGAGGATTCCATCACCGTTGACGGCAAGGAGATCAAGATCTACAAGGAGGCCGACGCTAACAACCTGCCTTGGGGCGACCTTGACGTCGACGTCGTTCTCGAGTGCACCGGCTTCTACACCAGCAAGGCTAAGGCTCAGGCCCACATCAACGCTGGCGCCAAGAAGGTCGTCATCTCCGCTCCGGCCGGCAGCGATCTGCCCACCATCGTGTACAACGTCAACCATGAGACGCTGACCGCTGAGGACAACATCATCTCCGCTGCTTCCTGCACCACCAACTGCCTCGCCCCGATGGCCAAGGGTCTGAACGACTTCGCTCCCATCGTGTCCGGCATCATGACCACCATCCACGCCTTCACCGGCGACCAGATGCCGCTCGACGGCCCGCAGCGCAAGGGCAACTTCCGTCGCTCCCGCGCCTGCTCCGAGAACATCGTCCCGAACACCACGGGCGCTGCCAAGGCCATCGGCCTAGTTCTCCCCGAGCTCAACGGCAAGCTCATCGGTGCCGCCCAGCGCGTCCCGACGCCGACCGGCTCGCTGACCAACCTCTACGCCGTCGTTGACAAGAAGGTTACCGTCGACGAGGTCAACGCCGCCATGAAGGCCTACGCCGAGACCATCCCCGAGACCTTCGCCTACAACGAGGACCAGATCGTCTCCCGCGACATCGTCGGCGAGACCCACGGCTCCATCTTCGACGCCACTCAGACCATGTGCTCTGACCTCGGCAACGGCCAGACCCTCGTTCAGGTCACCTCTTGGTACGACAACGAGAACTCCTACACCTCTCAGATGGTCCGCACCATCAAGTACTTCGAGAAGTTCGTTGCTTAATTTAGCTTTTAGCGAATAGCTCGTTGAGCGTCTAAAGAAGGGCGCGGCCTTATAGGGCTTACACCCTAGGGTCGCGCCCTTTTTATAAGAAATCGTCTGCCGTAATGGGAGGCAGACACGTACGAAAGGTAGAAGCAAACATGGCCTTTACCAAGAAGACCGTCCGCGACATCGATGTCGACGGAAAGCGCGTTCTCGTCCGCGTTGACTTTAACGTGCCTATCAAGGATGGCGTCGTTGGCGACACAACCCGCATCAAGGCTGCCCTGCCCACCATCAACTACCTCGTTGAGCACAACGCTCGCGTCATCCTCATGAGCCACCTCGGCCGTCCCGAGGGCACCGGCTTCCAGCCCGAGCTGTCCCTCGAGCCCGTCGCCAAGAAGCTCGCTGAGCTCTCTGGTCTCGACGTTGCCTTTGTCGCTGACACCTACGGCGAGAAGGCTGCTGAGGCTGTCGCCGCCGTCGAGCCGGGTAAGGTCCTCGTTCTCGAGAACGTCCGTTTTGACAAGCGTGAGAAGAAGAACGATCCCGAGATCGCCAAGAAGCTCGCTTCCTATGGTGACGTCTTCGTTCTCGATGCCTTCGGCACCGCTCACCGCGCCCAGGGTTCCGTCGTGGGCCCCGCCGCTTACCTGCCTGCCGTCGCCGGCTTCTTGCTCGAGAAGGAGGTCGACACGCTGACCGGCATCTTCGCCGAGCCCGAGCGCCCCTTCGTCGCCATCGTCGGCGGTTCCAAGGTTTCCTCCAAGATCGGCGTTCTCGATCACCTCATCGACTCCGCTGACACCCTGATCATCGGTGGCGGCATGGCCTACACCTTCTTCCTGGCTCAGGGCCTGTCCGTTGGCCAGTCCCTCAAGGAAGAGGACTGGGTCGAGCGCGCCGGCGAGATGCTCAAGAAGGCCGAGGAGAAGGGTGTCAAGATCCTGCTCCCCATCGACAACCGTGTTGCCGATCACTTTGGCGAGGACGCTGTCCCCGAGGTTGTCGCTTCCGACGCTATCCCCGACGATCGTGAGGGTATGGACATCGGTCCCAAGACCGAGGAGCTTTACGCCGAGGCCGTCAAGGGCGCCAAGACCGTGTTCTGGAACGGCCCCATGGGCGTCTTCGAGTTTGACAACTTTGCTCACGGCACCCAGGCTATCGCCGAGGCTCTCGCCGAGGCTGACTGCACCTCGATCATCGGCGGTGGCGACTCTGTCGCAGCCGTCAACAAGTTCAACCTGGCCGACAAGATGAGCTGGATCTCCACCGGCGGTGGCGCTTCCATGGAGCTCGTCGAGGGTAAGGCCCTGCCCGGAGTGGAGGCGCTTCTCGATGCCTAATCGCACTCTTCTTATCGCTGGTAACTGGAAGATGAACAACGATGTCGCCGAGGCCGCCAAGCTCGCCGATGAGCTGGCTCAGGCTCTGCCCGAGGTTCCGGCTGGCGTCGAGGTGCTCGTCTGCCCTCCGACCATCGACATCACCACGGTTCATGACCGCATTCAGGCTGCCCCCATCGCCCTCGGTGCACAGAACGTGTACTGGGAGGCCAAGGGTGCCTTCACCGGTGAGTCTTCTTGCGACATGCTCAAGTCCGCTGGCTGCACCTACTGCATTATCGGTCACTCCGAGCGTCGCGACTACTTCCACGAGACCGACGAGGACCAGAACAAGAAGGCCAAGGCTCTCGTTGCCGCCGGTCTTGTTCCCGTCTTCTGCTGCGGCGAGTCCCTCGAGGTCCGCGAGGCTGGCACCTATGTCGAGCACGTCGTGAACCAGGTCAAGGCTGGCCTTGCTGGCCTTGAGATCACCTGCCCCAAGCAGGTCGTCGTCGCCTACGAGCCCATCTGGGCCATCGGCACCGGCAAGACCGCTACCGCCGAGGACGCTCAGGAGGTCTGCGGCGCTATCCGTGAGACCCTCAAGGAGATGTTCGGCGAGGAGCTCGCCGACGGCATCCGCGTTCTCTACGGCGGTTCCGCCAAGCCCGGCAACATTGCCGAGCTCGTCGCCAAGCCCGACGTTGACGGCGCCCTCGTGGGCGGCGCTTCGCTCAAGGCTGCCGACTTCGCCTCTATGGTCGTCAAGGCAGGCGAGTAGGACATATGGCACAGCGTCATCTTCCTGCACTCCTGATCATCATGGATGGTTGCGGCCTTGCTCCGGCCGATGGCGAGAACGCCGTCGCCGCTGCCAAGACGCCCTTCCTTGATAGCCTGTACGAGAAGTACCCCCACACCACGCTCGGCGCTTCGGGCGAGGACGTGGGTCTTCCCGATGGCCAGATGGGTAACTCCGAGGTGGGTCACCTCAACATCGGTGCCGGACGCATCGTGTTCCAGGAGCTTTCGCGCATCAACAACGCCATCAAGGACGGCTCCATCGCCAAGAACGAGGTTTTTGTCAAGGCTATGGACGACGTCAAGGCTGACGGCAAGACTCTCCACCTCATGGGCCTTATGAGCCCTGGCGGTGTTCATTCTCACATGAACCACGTCGAGGCTCTGGTCAAGATGGCTGCCGAGCACGGTGTCAAGACCGTTCGCGTCCACGCCTTCATGGATGGCCGCGACGTCGACCCGCAGTCCGGTGCTGGCTACATGAGCGAGTTCTGCGCCTTCCTGGCCAAGATTTCCGAGGAGACCGGTTGCGACGCTCGCGTTGCCACCGTCTCGGGTCGTTATTGGGCGATGGACCGCGACAACCGTTGGGAGCGCATCCAGCGCGCCTACGACGTCATGGTCAACGCGTCCGATGCTGATACCGACCCCGTTGCCGGTATCAAGGCCTACTACGAGAAGGACCCGCGCGGCGACGAGTTCGTCGAGCCCTTCGCTGCCCACAACGAGGGCATTCACGAGGGCGACGCGGCCATCTTCTTCAACTTCCGTCCCGACCGCGCTCGTCAGATGACCCGCGTGTTCACGGACAAGGAGTTCGACGGCTTTGAGCGCGAGCAGATCAAGCTTTCGCACTTTGTGACGATGACCGAGTACGATCCGACGTTTGACGTCGAGGTCGCCTTCCCCAAGACGTTCCCCGAGAACGTCCTGGCCGACGTTATCGCCGCCAATGGCCTGAAGCAGCTGCACACTGCCGAGACCGAGAAGTACGCCCACGTGACGTTCTTCCTCAACGGCGGCATCGAGGAGCCCAAGGAGGGCGAGGAGCGCGTGCTCGTCGCTTCCCCCAAGGTCGCTACCTACGATCTGCAGCCCGAGATGAGCGCTCCCGAGGTTACCGAGAAGCTCGTCGCCGCCATCAACGAGGATCGCGCTGATTTCTACATCGTGAACTTCGCGAACTGCGACATGGTTGGTCACACCGGTGTCTTCGACGCTGCCGTTAAGGCTGTCGAGGCTGTTGACGATGCCCTGTCTAAGGTTGTCCCGGCGATTCTCGCCAAGGGCGGCTTTGCACTGATTACCGCCGACCACGGCAACGCCGATCACATGTTTGACGTTGCTTCCGACGGTTCCAAGCATCCGTTTACGGCTCACACCACCAACCGCGTTCCGTTCATCATCGTTGATGAGAAGGCCAAGCTCACCGGTATCGAGGACGGCCGTCTTTCCGATATCGCTCCGACCATGCTCACCATGGCTGGTATTGAGCCTTCCGCCGAGATGACGGGCCGCGTGCTCGCCACCGAGGCCTAATAGAAAACAAATACCGTTTTCTAGTAAGGGGGGGTTGTCCACAACCGGACAACCCCCTTTTTGGTATTTCTGCCATTTCTACCCCGTCCCCGAGTGGCAGGTAGGGGAGAGCGGGGGATTGTGGTACAGTACTGGAGTTTGAACTGTTCTATTAAGGAGCTTATCTATGGGTCCGTTCCAGATTCTTCTGTTTGTCGTTTGGGCTGTCTCTGCCGTGGCGCTGACGATTCTCGTCCTGATGCATTCCGGTAAGGGCACCGGCGTTTCGGATATGATCGCTAGCTCGCTGTATAACTCCAGCTCTGCCACGGGCGTCATGGAGCAGAACCTCGATCGCCTGACGGTAATTATGGCCGTTGTTTTTGCCGTGTGCGTCGTCCTGTGCATGTTCTTCTTCCCGCAGGGCATCGTCGGCTACTAAGCATCGGCGTATATACGTTTGTAATGGGTCTCGCAGGTGCGGGACCCTTTTTGTTTACATATTTGTAACAGAGTCAAAATATCCCCACATACTTCGCCCAACTAAAGAAATTCTTGACCGTTGACCGGAATTAGCCCCAAATCGTGCATAAAATGCGCTACAGTATTGCGAAACGTTGGTCCGTTGTGCATAACCAGCCATAGCAACGGGCGGCGTTTTAATGGTTCGGATCGGATTGTCTCGACATGTGTCCGACTGAACATTTCTTTGTCCTATCTCATAAGGAGGATGGCATGGCTGATTCTATGTTCCACCAGCCCGTTATGGGTCGTCGCGCCTTCGTTGGCGGTACCCTTGCTGCGAGCTCCATGGCTTTTCTTGCCGCATGCGGCAAGAAGGGCGGCGACGCTTCCGGTTCTGAGTCCGGTTCGACGCTGAACTTCTACATCAACAACCCGGTCTGCATCGACCCCTACAACGTCCAGGAGGACCAGGGCACTCAGGTCGAGTATCAGCTCTTTGACGCTCTGACCTCTTACGACGCCGAGAAGGGCGAGATCGTTCCGCTGGCTTGCGAGTCCTTTGAGTCCAACGACGACGCCACCGAGTTCACCTTCAAGATCAAGAAGGCCAAGTTCCACAACGGTGACGACGTTACCTCTAAGTCCTTCAAGCTCGGTTGGGAGCGTCTGGTCAACACCAAGTCGGCCATCGCTACCGAGTACGGCCCTTCCGAGGTCTCCTATCACCTTTCCATGGTCGAGGGATATGACGACCTGCTTGCCGGTAACGCTACCGAGCTCAGCGGCGTTACGTGCCCCGACGATGAGACCCTCGTCGTCAAGCTGTCTTCCGCTTACGCTGACTTCCCCTTCGTCGCCTCTCATCCGGCTCTGGCCCCGGTTCCCGAGTGCGCCGAGTCCGATGTCAAGAGCTTCTATCTTGCCCCGGTCGGTAACGGCCCGTTCATGATGGACGGCAAGTGGGAGGATGGCCAGGAGATTAACGTCAAGAAGTTCGACGATTACTATGGCGACAAGGCCAAGATCGATGGCATCCACTTCCAGGTCATCAAGGACATGGAGACCGCTTACAAGGAGTTCCAGGCCGGTAACCTCGATGTCTGCGACGTTCCCGTCGCTCAGATCGATGCCGCCAAGAAGGATCGCGGCGTGTCCAAGGACGGCTACACCATGGGTGACGGCGAGCGCATGCTGCTCGGCGCCGAGCCTTCCACGTACTATCTGACCTGCAACACCACGGCCGAGCCGTTCAACAACGCCGACCTGCGTAGGGGCATCTCCCTGGCCATCAACCGTGAGGCCATCTGCAAGACCATCTTCAAGGGTACCCGTACCCCTGCCGACGGCATTGTTCCTCCGGGCATCGATGGCTACAAGGAGGGCGCATGGGAGTTCTGCGCCTACGATGTCGACAAGGCTAACGAGTACCTCGACAAGGTTGCTCCCGCTGGCGCTAACGGGGATCGTGGCATTAGCGTGACCCTGTCCTACAATCAGGACGGCGGTCACAAGGAGATCATGGAGTCCATCATCGGCGACCTCGCCAAGGTTGGCGTTACCGCTGTCTCCGATACCCCTGAGTGGTCTGCCCTGCTCGAGCAGTATCAGAACTTTAACTATCAGTTCGGTCGTCTGGGTTGGATTGCCGACTACCCGATCATGGACAACTTCCTGTATCCGCTGTTCCACTCCGACTCCCTCGGTGGCGACAACCGCTCCGGTTACAACAATCCCGAGTTCGACGCCAAGGTCGACGAGGCTCGTACTATTGTTGACGACGAGGAGCGCGTCGCTAAGATGCAGGAGGCCGACGCAATGGTCGCTGCCGACTGCCCGGTCATCCCGATTATGTTCTACACGCACACCATCGCCGGCTCCGATCGCATCAAGCACCTCTATGTCGATCCGCAGAAGCACGCCGATCTGGGTACCGCTGAGCTCGCCTAAGAGTTTGCAGCTTCCGTGAGGGTCAAGTATTTACGTAGACCTCATGGGAAACATACAGTTCTCCCTAACCTGGGGTAAACTGGCTGATGGTAATTTTGGGATGCCGGTCTGGCGATCGGCATCCCATTTAGGTTAATCCCTAGATAGGGGAGTGGTATGGGTAAGTACATCGTTAAACGTGTGCTTCAGTTCATCCCGGTGTTTTTGGGCGTTACGCTGATTTTGTTCGCCCTCCAGAATATCGTGCCGGGAGATCCGATCAAGCTGATCGGTGGAGACAAGGCTCTGTCCCCCGAGGTGGAGCTTCAGCTTCGCGTCCGCTATCACCTGGTCCAGACGGACGAGGACGGCAACGCGATCCTTGACGAGAACGGCGACCCCGTTCAAACGTCGCTCGTGGACCGTTACTTGTATTACATGAACGGCCTGCTTCATGGCGATCTGGGCAATTCGTATCAGCGCAAGCTGCCGGTTACGGAAATCTTTGCCCAGAAGTATCCGTATACGGTCAAACTTGCCGCGTGCGCCATCGTGCTCGAGGCAATTATGGGTATCGGTGCGGGTATCATTTCGGCGGTAAAGCGTTATTCCTTCTGGGATATTTTGGTAACGCTCACCACGTCGATCCTCGTTGCGGTCCCGGCCTTCTGGCTCGGTATGTTGCTGCAGCTGTTCTTTGGCGTCATCCTCAAGGACGCCACGGGCGGTGCAATCTCCATGCCGATCTCGGGTGCCGGCGGTTCCAGCTCTCAGTATCAGGATTGGATGCACTATGTGCTTCCGACCATTACGCTGGCTTCGGTTTCGACCGCTTATGCTGCGCGCATTATGCGCTCGCAGCTGCTTGACGTCATGAACCAGGATTACATCCGTACGGCAAAGGCCAAGGGTCTCTCCAATCGTGCGATCATCGTCAAGCATGCGCTTAAGAATGCACTCATCCCCGTCGTTACCTATATTGGTGTCGACTTTGGCGGCATGCTTTCGGGCGCCATCCTGACCGAGACGGTCTTTAACTGGCCCGGTATCGGCTATGAGGTCTATCGCGCCATTAGCATGCGTGACTGGCCCATCGTTATGGGCGGCGTTACGCTCATCGTTGTCGTCGTCATGGTGATCAACCTGCTCGTCGACATTAGCTATGCATTCCTCGACCCGCGCATCCGCCTTGGCGGTCCGTCGGATAAGGCCTAAGGGAGGTACGTCTCATGCAGGAAACTGATTCTCAGTCTCAGGAGCAGGCTACCGCCACCAAGGTCGCGTCTGCTCCCGCCAAGTCCCGCACGCTGTGGGGCGACGCTTTTAAGCGTCTTCGTAAGAACAAGCTTGCCGTTATCGGTGTCTGCTGGATCATCATCGTCGTTGTGGTTGCCCTGACCGCAGATCTGTGGGCTAAGCCCTGGCTCGGTTCCCCGACGGCTTCCGACTCGACCACTATGGCCGAGACGTCGCTGTTGGCTCCGTGTGCCGAGCACCCGTTTGGCACCGACGCCCTAGGTCGTGACATTCTCGTCCGCGTTATCTACGGTGCACGTGTTTCGCTTTCCGTCGGTATTATGGCCACTGCGATCTCCACGGTGATTGGTCTGGTCATGGGTGCCCTAGCCGGTTTCTACGGCGGCATTTGGGATACGATCATCATGCGCTGCGCGGATATCTTCCTGGCATTCCCGTACGTGCTTTTCGTTGTCGCCATGATCGCCGTTATCGGCCGTGGTCTTCAGAACGTCTTTTTTGCCATCGGCATTCTCGGCTGGCCTTCGATTGCGCGCGTCTTCCGCTCTGCAATCTTGACGGTCAAGGAAAACGATTATGTTGACGCTGCGCGCGCGATGGGTGCATCTGATGCTCGTATCGTCGTGCGTCACATCTTCCCGAACTCCGTCGCCTCCATTGTGGTCTACGCGACCATGAACATTGGTGGCGCCATTCTGACCGAGTCCGCTCTGTCCTTCCTCGGCATGGGCGTTATTCCGCCTACGCCTTCGTGGGGCTCCATGATTCAGGACGGTCAGCAGTATCTTCTGACTGCTCCCTGGATGATGATCATGCCCGGTCTGGCAATTCTCTCGACGGTGCTCGCCTTCACCCTGCTGGGTGACGGTCTGCGCGACGCCCTCGACGTCAAGATGAAGGACGCATAAGGATGAAGAAGAACAAGAACTATGTGGACCTGAAGGACCAGCCGGTTCCCGAGGGCCAGCATCTGCTCGAGGTCGATGACCTTAAGATGTATTTCCACACCGAGGATGGCGTTGTTCGCGCTGTCGACGGTGTCTCCTACACGCTCGATCGCGGCGAGACCCTGGGCGTCGTCGGTGAGTCCGGCTCCGGTAAGTCCGTGACCGCCATGACCATCATGGGTCTTATCTCGATGCCTCCGGGAAAGATCGAGGGCGGCGACGTTCGCTATCGCGGTCGTTCTATCCTCGAGATGACCGAGGAAGAGATGCAGCACATTCGCGGTAACGACATCGCGATGATCTTCCAGGATCCTATGACCTCCTTGAACCCGGTCTATAAGATCGGCAAGCAGGTGGGCGAGGGTCTTCGTCTGCACCGCGGCTACTCCAAGCAGGAGGCGCTCAAGCGTGCCACCGAGCTTTTGGACCTCGTTGGTATTCCCGAGCCCGAGAAGCGCGTCAATGAGTATCCGCACCAGTTCTCTGGCGGTATGCGTCAGCGCGTCATGATTGCTATGGCTCTTGCCTGCGATCCCGATATCCTGATTGCCGACGAGCCCACGACGGCTCTGGACGTTACCATTCAGGCTCAGATTATCGAGCTCATGCAGGAGATGCAGGAGAAGAACGGCAACGCCATCATCATGATCACCCATGACCTGGGTGTCGTCGCTGATATGGCCGACAAGATCATGGTTATGTACGCCGGCCGTCCCGTCGAGTTCGGTACTGCTGAGGAAATCTTCTACGAGAGCCGCCACCCCTACACCTGGGGCCTTATCCGCTCCATCCCGGAGCAGGCCATCGATGAGAAGAAGCCGCTTACGCCGATTCATGGCAACCCGCCTTCGCTCATGAACCTGCCCGAGGGCTGCGTGTTCTCTCCTCGCTGCCCCTATGCGACGGATAAGTGCCGCAAGCAGCGCCCCGAGCGTTTTGTTACCGAGTCTGGTCACTATTCTGCGTGCCACTACGCTGGCGACCCCGAGTTCCTCAAGAACGCTCCTGTGACGTCCCGTACGCGCAAGGATTCCAAGAAGGGAGGCGAGGCGTAATGGCAGATACCAACGAGCGTACTCCGCTGCTGAAGGTCGAGCACCTCTCTAAGGAGTTCCCCGCTGAGTCCGGCATGTTCGCCAAGCGCTTCTCCAAGCGTGTCGTCTCTGCTGTAAATGACATCTCTTTTGAGATTTATCCTGGAGAGACCTTCGGTCTGGTTGGCGAGTCTGGTTGCGGTAAGTCCACCACGGGCCGTACCATCATGCGCCTGACCAAGCCGACCGCCGGTAAGGTGTTCTTCCAGGGCAAAGATGTTGCCGAGATGAGCAAGCATGAGATCAAGGACATGCGTCGCGAGATGCAGTTTATCTTCCAAGATCCTTATGCTTCGCTCAACCCTCGTATGACCATCGGTGAGATCGTCTCCGAGCCCATGACCATTCACGGCGTGGGCACCAAGGAGGAGCGCATTGAGCGCGTCCGCGAGCTTCTCGACGTTGTCGGACTGAACCCCGAGCACATCAACCGTTATCCGCATGAGTTCTCGGGCGGCCAGCGTCAGCGTGTCGGTATCGCCCGCGCTTTTGCGCTGAAGCCCAAGCTGATCATCTGCGACGAGCCGGTCTCCGCTCTGGATGTTTCCATTCAGGCCCAGGTTCTGAACCTGCTCAAGGAACTTCAGGACAAGTTCGGTACCGCGTATCTGTTTATCGCTCACGACCTGTCCGTCGTGCAGCACATTTCCGATCGCGTTGCCGTTATGTATCTGGGTAAGATGGTTGAGGTTTCGGACTGGAAGACGCTCTATAGCGAGCCTCACCATCCGTACACGCAGTCGCTGCTGTCTGCCGTACCGGTTCCCGATCCGGATATCCAGAAGACCCGTAAGCGCATCATCCTCGCCGGCGATCCGCCGTCACCGCTGGATCCGCCGACCGGCTGCCGTTTCCACACGCGCTGCCCCATCGCGCAGGGCATCTGCTCTGAGAAGCTTCCCGAGTTTAAGGAAGTCGCACCGGGTCACTGCTGCGCGTGCCACTTCGCCGAGCCGTTCCCGATCAAGGAATCGCACATCGACCTGTAGCTGGTGATCGTTCGGGCCCGTGCCGGACTTAGTTTTCAGAACGTCCTCGACCATGGAAACCCCCTTATCCTGCTCCTTCGGAGCTGCGGATAAGGGGGTTTCCTGGTCTGCGGAATGTTCTGAAAACTAAGTCCAGCACGGGCCCTGTGCTACCGCTGCAGGGGGGTGCGATTCCTCGATCGCTCACTTAATCTAATGGGAAAGATAGTGAGGCCGGAGCTTTAGCTCCGGCCTCCTTATATAAGGGCTAGGCAAAGCCGAGCCACTAAATTTATATCAGCTCCCAGAACATGTTTGAGAACTGTGCCTGAAGTATGTATTTGCAGGCCCCGAATCGGTGTTGCCTCCCGGCGCATTCCGCAGGGGGGAGCGATATTTTGCAGCACGAAGTGCGAAGCAAAATATCGCTCATGCCCGAGGACGCGCCGGGAGGCAACACCGATTCGGGGCCGAACATATAGATCTACCAGCGCATTTACAAATTCGTAAACTTTTTTGAAAAAAAGTGCTTGCACAGTTCTCGAATCATAGGTTATTATCTTCCTCGTTGAACGCGCGGGTCCAACAAAACGGACCGCGAATCAACAACATAGCATGTCGGAGTGGCGGAATTGGCAGACGCGCTAGCTTGAGGTGCTAGTGACCGCTTTTTGGTCATGCGGGTTCAAGTCCCGCCTCCGACACCATCGCATTTGAGAAGCCTCTTCGGAGGCTTTTTTGTTACCGATAGACGGTGGGGTCCACGATGGAAACGCTTGAACGCAACGAGTGGGCAGACGTTGCCCAACTAGTCGAGATCACGAGCGATGCTGTCATCATCTGTGAGCTCGACGGAACCATTCTGCATGTGAATAATCGCTTACTTGGTTTGATGTGCGAGGAACGCGCCGACGTCATCGGTGGAGATGTTAAAGACGTCCTGTACTCATCCGCTTTTGAACGTGCGACGGAACATCGTCTGCCATTTGAAACTGATGGCTCCGAGAACGAACTGATGCTCAAGCTGAGTGACGGCTCCTTTATCCCCGTCTTGGTTCGTGCGGGCTCCGTGACGCCTCCACGCATCTTTGGGCGCCGCGCGCCACGTGTCCTGGTGGCGCTCCATAGCATCGAAGAACAGTATTCTCACGACCGTCAACTCAAGCGTGCGTTATCGGAGCTTAGAGTGGCGAACAAGCGTCTCTCTGGCACGCTCTCGGTCATTATGAGCACTGTGGGCTCCGATGAGTTACCCAGCCTGCTTGATACTGTTTTGAACCAGCTTGTAGGAACGCTCGATGCTTCGGGTGCCGCTATCTATTTTTCTGAGAGCGGCGGTTTTAAACTTCGCGGTGTTTCCAAGGAGCTGTACGACAGCTACCTGCCTGAGTTTTTGCCGTATGGCGCTGGCATTCCGACGTATGTTCTTCGTGAGTCGCGTGCCTGTCGCTTGTCGATTCAACAGGACCTTGAGGGCGATAAGGCCGCCTCCGGTATGTTCATGGACTTGGACAATCGTTCTAAGCACCTGTTGCGCGTGCAGGATATGCCTCCGTACCGCAGCGAGATCTGTCTTCCCGTTTTTTACGGTACGCAGATCCTTGGCGTGCTGGAAGTTGGTTGGAAACGCCCCCAGGCACCGCTCGCCTATGACGTTAATGTACTCGAGGTCATTTGCGATTACTTGTCTATCCAACTGGTCGGCATGGCATCGAGTCTTCGCTCTCGTCGCACGGCCGAGCTTGGCCGCTCGCTCAATGTCTTACGTGATGAGTTGTTTACCTTTCTAGACGATTCCGTCGCGGCTACCCAGGCGGTATCGTCCGAGATCTGCAATATGCTCAACTGCCATTTTTGCCCTGTTGAGTATGACGCCAGTCTGGATTCCTACGTCATAGATTTTGAAGGTGGCAGTCGCGTTGCTTTGCCGGACGATCCCGAGAAGCTTTTCTTTTCCACGACGGCGCCAGCGGCACGTCTGGGGGCTGGTCCTGATGGCTTTGAGGCATCTGTTTTGGGCGGTACGAGTGCCGAGGACCTTAAACACGTCCGTATAACTCGCGTTGACGAATCGATGCCTATGGGAGGCTGGCTTAGGGCGCACGGTCTGCCTTGTCAAGGTCTCTACGTTGACTCCGGCATCGAGGCGGGGCGCCCGCGCTCTGAGGGTGATGGCAGGCACAGTAACGACGCGATTGTTCCTGCTTCTGTTGCGAAGAGCCCGACGACGCGCGCGCTGCTGCTTCGTGATGGTAGCCAAGAGCCGATTGATGATCTTGAATATGACTACTTGGTGCACTTGGCGCATGACTTTGAACTGATCTACGAAGGCGAATCTCAAAAGCGCGAGGAGCGCCATATCGCTCAGACCCTTCAGATCGGCATGAGAAATTCCCTGGGGGATGTTCCGGGTATCGCAACCGATTCGGTGTACCTGTCGGCCACGAACTCGGCGTTGGTCGGCGGCGATTTCTATACGCTCATCCGTCTTCCCGACGACTGCGCCGTCATGATTCTGGGTGATGTGTCTGGCAAAGGCATTGAGGCCGCATCGATGTCCGCGCTCGTCAAGACGGCCCTGACGGCATATGCCTGGGAGGGCGCTGGACCGGCCCGCATGGCACGCTCCCTTAACAGCATGCTCATGGGCTTTTCGAGGGTCGAGACGTTCGTGACGGCCTTTATCGCCAAGATTGACCTTAAGGCCGGACGCGCAACGTATTGTTCGGCGGGCCATCCTCCGACCATGGTCATCAGGCCAGAGTCGATGCCGCTGGGTGGCGGTGAGGCACGTGGGGGAGAGGTTGAGCTGCTTGGATGCCAATCGGGCGTAATCGGTGCCTTTGAGAGCATGGTGTACGAGACAGGCGTGTTTACGTTCGCCCCCGGCGACATGCTCTTCATGTATACGGATGGAACGATTGAGGCCCGCGACCGCACCGGAGCGTTCTTTGGCGAGCAGCGCTTGCGCGACCTTCTGCTTTCTGTTTCGGGGGAGGGCGTGTCGGGCATTTGCGGCAAGGTCTTGGGCGAGCTTGACCGATTTACCGAATCGGCGCTGGACGATGACATTGCATTGGTGTCCCTTGAGTTTTTACGGGGTCGTTCATAGACGACGCTGGGCGGGCTGAATCCGCACGGTTGGGGAAACGAATGCATCGAGTGGGCTTTTTTGGGAACCATGGTCGTATGAATGAGTGGAATGACATAGCGGTTTTGACGCCACCGGGCGATATCGACATCGCCACGGTGCCTGCGCTGCGTCGGCGGCTGGATGCTTTGATTGGCCGCGGCGTGCGTCGTGTCGTCATCAACTGTCAGGCTGTTAGCTTTATCGATTCGACGGGCTTGGCATTCCTGCTTACGCGCGCTCGTGAGCTCATGAGGCGAGAAGGCCTGCTTTCGCTCGTCAATGCATCAGGTGAAGTTGTTCGCTTTTTGGAGATTGCTCGTCTTGTCGATATCCTTCATGTCGCGGGGCCGGCACGGGAGTCTATTCCCGCCATTCCGGTGGGGGAGCTGCCTCGCTGGAGTAAGAGTGTCGAGGTCCGTCAGGGTATCGAGAATCTTCCATACTACCGACATCGCATCGCTGAACTCCTTGAATCGCTTCCGTTGCGCCGTGACGAGCGCTACGATGTCGCATTGGCGTCGGGGGAGGCGCTGGGTAATGCCTATGACCATGCGGGCGGTATCGGGTGCGTCCTGACGGTTCAGGCCTATGGCGATCGCGTTGTGGTTGAGGTGCTTGATCGAGGTGCCGGCTATTCTATCGATAAAACGAGCGAGCCGGTCGCATCCGAGGAACGCGGCCGTGGTATCAAGCTTATGCGTATGCTCGTCGATAACGTGGAGGTTGCTCGTCGTACGGACGGCGCCGGCACGCGCGTGCAGATGGTGAAGCTGTTTAGCGGAGCGCTGGAATCGTGTGCCTAGCCAATCGCTTTAACGCGTTTGGCTACTAAGAACATGCGGCAGACAAGTTTTTTGAAAAAAGTACTTGCGTCTTTTGGACAACTCGCGTAAATTAATAACCCGCAAGCGGACATGGCTCAGTTGGTAGAGCACAACCTTGCCAAGGTTGGGGTCGCGGGTTCGAGCCCCGTTGTCCGCTCCATTGCATTTCCGGACCGTTTAGGCGGTCCTTTTTCGGCGAAGTGGCCAAGTGGTAAGGCAGAGGCCTGCAAAGCCTTTACCCCCGGTTCGAATCCGGGCTTCGCCTCCAGGCAACATCCGGGCGCTCCGGCGCCCGTTTTGTTTTACATATGCGGACATGGCTCAGTTGGTAGAGCACAACCTTGCCAAGGTTGGGGTCGCGGGTTCGAGCCCCGTTGTCCGCTCCAAGTGTAATAGCCCGACTACCACGGTAGCCGGGCTTTTTTGTACCCATCGCCTGGGCTCGAACCCGAGAGGGAGCGAGCGTTAAGCAAACGCGGAGCGTTTGTAGCGAGCTGGCGAGGTCGCCGGCAGGCGGCCGAAGCCGGTGCGGATCCGCGAAGCGGATACGCGGACGCCCCGTTGTCCGCTCCAACTATCTTACGCGGTTCTAACGAACCGCGTTTTTTGTTGACGCTGCGCGGGCCCCGGGCACCCCATCTTGCCCCTCAATCGTCGGTCGCGTACATAAAGTACGCTTCCCTCCTCTTTCGCGGCAACCTGGGGCACCCGGAGCCCGCTCGCTGTCGTGGCCGGGAAAGTGGGTCTTCCGTTCTTTTCATTAATCGGTCGATTCGTCCCAGGAGGCTTGAACCCGAGAGGGGGCGATCGTTTTGGGGCGTGGCTGTGGCGTTGTTTGTCGCGAATGTCCGCTTTGGGCGTATCATCGTGGGCATCTCGCATAACCTCGTTGCAAGGGAGATACGCCCCATGGCTACAGAAAAGTCTTCTTCGCGCTCATGGATGTCCGATGCCGCGATCTATCAGATCTACCCGCGCTCGTTTAAGGATTCGACTGGTTCGGGTCTGGGCGATATCGCGGGCATTACCCAGCAGATGGACTATCTTGAGCGGCTGGGTATCGAGGCCATCTGGCTGAGCCCGTTTTACCCTTCGCCTCTTGTCGATGGCGGCTATGATGTGGCGGACTACTGCGATGTCGACCCACGTCTCGGCTCGCTTGACGACTTCGATGACATGATCGCTGCGGCTCACGCGCGCGGCATCAAGGTCATCGTCGACATCGTGCCCAACCATTCATCCAACCAGCACCCCTGGTTCAAAGCCGCTCTTGCCGCCGGCCCCGGATCGCCCGAACGCGCCCGTTATATCTTCCGCGATGGTCGCGGCGAGCATGGCGAGCTGCCTCCCACCAATTGGAATGCCAACTTTGGCGGCCCCGCATGGACGCGTGTTGCGGACGGTCAGTGGTATCTGCACATGTTTACGCCCGAGCAGCCGGACTTTGACTGGTCATGCCCTGAGGTTCACGCGCTCTTTTGCGACGTCCTGGCGTTTTGGAGCGATCGAGGCGTCGACGGCTTTCGCATTGATGTGGCGCAGGGTCTCGCCAAGGATCTCGACCGCGATGACCTCGACCGGTGGCATCTCGCCGAGGGCGATGACATGGTTGACGACGGCACCCATCCGCTGTGGGACCGCAATGAGGTCCACGAGATCTATCGCGAGTGGCGCCGCGTGTTCGACCGCTATAATCCGCCGCGCAGTGCCGTTGCCGAGGCGTGGGTGCTGCCCGAGCGCCAGTATCTCTACGCGCGTCCCAGCGAGCTTGGCCAGACATTCAACTTTGAGTTTGCCAAGGCCACTTGGACCTATGATGACATGCACACTGCAATCGAGAAGGGCTTGAAGGCAGCCGTCGAATCCGATTCCGCCTCGACCTGGGTACTCTCCAACCACGACGTGCCGCGCGTGGCGACACGCTATGCCCTGCCGCAAATCAAGGCGACGCGCTACCACCAGATTGCGCTCGACTGGCTCTTGCGCGACGGGTCGTCTTATGACGAGGACCGTGAACTCGGCGAGCGCCGCGCGCGGGCGGCCCTTTTGCTTGAGCTGGCGCTTCCGGGCTCGGCATACGTGTATCAGGGTGAGGAGCTCGGCCTTTTTGAGGTGGCTGATATCCCGTGGGCTGCACTCGAAGACCCTACTGCGACCAATACGCACGGACCGAAGCGTGAGAAGGGGCGCGACGGCTGTCGTGTGCCCCTGCCGTGGGTGGCGGCGGACGATCCCGCGCATGGCGGATCGTTTGGGTTTTCGCCGGCAGACGCCGATGCGGCGCCCCATCTGCCGCAGCCTGCATGGTTTTCCGATTATGCTGCCGATAGGGAAGAAGTGGACCCGACATCGATGCTTGCGCTCTATCGTGACGCCCTCTGGCTGCGGCGCAAGCTGCGCGGTTGCGCCAACGATCTTGCGTGGCTCGATCTTGACGGGCGCACCGGTCTTGCGGATGGTGCCGAGGGCGCCGAGGGCGGCGTCATCGCCTATCGCCGCGACAACGGCTGGGCGTGTGTGACGAACTTCGGCGCAGCACCCGTGGAGCTGCCGGCGGGCAGGGTCCTGCTCACCTCATCACCGCTTGCAGACGGCAGGCTCGCGCAGGACAGCTCTGCCTGGATCATGCTCGGTGAGATGTAGGGGCATCTCGCTGCGAGCCTGCGTTTGTTCGCGCCTTTCGTGACGACTGATGCCCTCGCGAGAGCGTCGCAAAACTTTTTAAAAAAAAGTTCTTGCATAGGATGCGGGCATCACGTAAGATTAATCCACGTAAGCGGACATGGCTCAGTTGGTAGAGCACAACCTTGCCAAGGTTGGGGTCGCGGGTTCGAGCCCCGTTGTCCGCTCCATTTGGGCGTTTAGCTCAGGGGGAGAGCGCTTCCCTGACACGGAAGAGGTCAGAAGTTCAAATCTTCTAACGCCCACCAAATGTTCGCAGCTCAGAGGCTATGTCCTCTGGGCTGTTTTGTTTTGCTACCAAGCACGCCGTCAAATATGCCACCAAATATTGATCCAAGGTCCCCGTAGAGGTGCCGGCAGATTGCATACGTCCTGGCCGACCGTGACCGCAACATGTTGGTCAAGCATAATCTTTTGGATTCTTTTGGCGTGAGCGGCTTGGTTTTGGTAGGATTTGTCAGCGGCTTGACTAAGGGGGTTTTATAACTGCCATGCAGGTAGCCGTGTTGGTAACGTTTTACCGACTTCCCAAGAACCCCTCATTTTTAATGCGTCTGCAAAATGACTAATTGCTTTGACCTGCTGAAACACTATATGTTGTGTTTGACCTAAAAAAAGAATACAGGATATAGATGCCTCTTTGTCGTATGATAGATGGCGGACAGAGAATGAGAACCTTATTCGCCCCATTTGGACACGTCTTTGAGCCGCTTGATCGGCCGCGAGGATTGTCCGCATGAGGACTTATGGTTTATCGAGAACACAGATTGCGCGACGGCGCCGCAAGACAGGGGCAAGCCCTGCCGGGTATCGTTTGGCTCTGAAGCGCGATGAGGCTACGATGCGAAAGAGGCAAGAGGATGAAGATCATCAAGCGCAGCGGCACCGAGGTTGTCTTTGACATCGATAAGATCGTCAATGCCATCCGTGCTGCAAACTTGGAGGTCGAGGAGAGCTCTCGTCTTACCGACCGCCAGGTGGTTTACGCGGCGCAAAACGTCGCCGAGGCATGCGAGAACGCGGGCCACACTGTTTCGGTCGAGGAGATTCAGGATTTGGTCGAGGACGAGATCATGCGTCTCGACTGCTACGAGGTTGCCCGCCACTACATCATCTATCGCTATGTTCAGAGCCTGAAGCGCCAGAAGAACACGACCGATGACAAGATCCTGTCGCTGATCGAGTGCAATAACGAAGAGGTCAAGCAGGAGAACTCCAACAAGAACCCGACCGTCAATTCCGTTCAGCGTGACTACATGGCCGGCGAGATCTCCAAGGACCTGACTCAGCGTGTGCTGCTGCCTCAAGAGATCGTGGATGCCCATAATGAGGGCCTGATCCATTTCCACGATTCGGATTACTTTGCCCAGCACATGCACAACTGCGATCTGGTGAACCTGGAGGACATGCTCCAGAACGGTACTGTTATCTCGGGTACGCTGATCGAGAAGCCGCACAGCTTCTCGACCGCCTGCAACATCGCGACGCAGATCATCGCCCAGGTTGCTTCCTCCCAGTACGGTGGCCAGTCGATTTCGCTGACCCATCTTGCCCCGTTCGTCGAGGTGAGCCGTCAAAAGATTCGCGGCGAGGTCGCTCGTGAGCTTGAGGAGCTCGGCGTCTCTGCGTCTGCCGAGAAGGTCCGTGAGGTCGTTGAGGACCGTCTGCGTGACGAGATCCGTCGCGGCGTCCAGACGATTCAATATCAGGTCGTGACCCTTATGACCACCAATGGCCAGGCGCCGTTCGTGACGGTCTTTATGTATCTTAACGAGGCCCGTACGCCTCAGGAGAAGCACGACCTTGCCATGATTGTGGAGGAGACGCTTCGCCAGCGCTACGAGGGCGTTAAGAACGAGGCCGGCGTATGGATCACCCCGGCATTCCCCAAACTTATCTATGTACTCGAGGACGATAACGTTCACGAGGATTCCCCGTACTTCTACCTGACCCAGCTGGCTGCCAAGTGCACTGCCAAGCGTATGGTGCCCGATTACATCTCCGAGAAGAAGATGCGCGAGCTCAAGCTGTCTAAGGGCGAGACCGCCGGCAACGGCGATTGCTACACCTGCATGGGTTGCCGCAGTTTCCTGACGCCTGACCGTTCGGGCAACGGCTTTAACAATGTCGCCAACGCGCTGAACTACGACCCGGCCAAGCCTAAGTACTACGGTCGCTTTAACCAGGGCGTTGTGACCATCAACCTGCCCGATGTCGCACTGAGCTCGCATCAGGACATGGACAAGTTCTGGAAGATCTTCGACGAGCGCCTTGAGCTGTGCCACCGCGCCCTGCTGTGCCGTCATGAGCGTCTGATGGGTACGCTTTCGGATGCCGCACCGATTCTTTGGCAGTACGGTGCCCTCGCCCGCCTGAAGAAGGGCGAGACGATCGACAAGCTGCTCGTGGGCGGTTACTCCACCATTAGTCTGGGTTATGCCGGCCTGTATGAGTGCGTCAAGTACATGACGGGCCACAGCCACACCGAGAAGGAGGGCACGCCCTTTGCCATGGCCGTCATGCAGCGCATGAACGACAAATGTGCTGAGTGGAAAGCCGCGAGCGACATCGATTTCTCGCTGTACGGCACGCCGCTGGAGTCGACGACGTATAAGTTCGCCAAGTGCCTGCAGCGCCGTTTTGGCATTATCCCGGGCGTGACGGACAAGGGCTACATCACCAACAGCTACCACGTCCACGTGTCCGAGGAGATCGACGCATTCGACAAGCTCAAGTTCGAGGGTATGTTCCAGCAGCTTTCGCCGGGCGGTGCCATCTCCTACGTCGAGGTTCCCAACATGCAGGACAACCTCAAGGCTGTCATTCGCGTGATGCAGTACATCTACGACAACATCATGTACGCCGAGCTCAACACCAAGAGCGATTATTGCCAGGTGTGCGGTTACGACGGCGAGATCAAGATTGTCGAGGATGACGGCAAACTGGTGTGGGAGTGCCCCAACTGCGGCAACCGCGACCAGGAGAAGATGAACGTCGCCCGTCGTACGTGCGGCTACATCGGTACCCAGTTCTGGAACCAGGGTCGAACCGAGGAGATCCGCGACCGCGTGCTGCATCTCTAATACCGCTCCGGGGCTGAGCCGAGAGGGCCGCTTGGGCTTTTGCTCGCTATTTCGGACAGTCCTGCGCAAGACGAAGGCCACATTAAGTGGCCTTCTTTGCGTGCGGAACTCATATCGAGCAAAGGTCCGGGGCCTCGCTACGGGGCAGCCAAGTTGATGTAGCTGAGATGCAGCATGCGGTCTGCTCACTCCTCGAAGTTCTTAGCGGAAATGAGTTGACTTGCAACAACGCTTTGCTTGCGATGACGGTTGAGCTGCAACAAAGTATTTATTGGACCTCGAACCCTATACTCGATGTTCTTTTCGTTCATTGAGTTGCCTTTTGCATGAGGCCGGGACATATCGTCCCGCCCGCAGTTTCGCAGGCCGCAGGCCGAGAATGTTTGAGGACGGGATGATATGTCCCGGCCTCCCGGGAGAGTTACCTATGAACTACGCGAACATTAAGTATTTCGACATTGCTGATGGGGAAGGCGTTCGTACTTCTCTGTTTGTGAGCGGGTGCCGTCGCGGGTGCAAGAATTGCTTTAACTCCGTCGCGTGGGACTTTGCCGCGGGTGAAACGTTCGATCGTGCCGTCGAGGACAAGATTATCGAGAGCCTCGACCATCCCTTTATCGATGGCCTGACGATTCTGGGCGGCGAGCCTATGGAGCCCGAGAATCAGGTGGGGCTTGTTGACTTTATCGAACGCGTGCGTGCGGCCTATCCCGCGGGGTCGGGCAAGACCATTTGGTGCTTTACCGGCGACGTGCTCGAGGAGCTTATGCCGGGCGGTCGCCATCATACCGAGGTGACGAACCGTATCCTGGCCTGCCTCGACATGTTGGTGGACGGCCCGTTTGTTCAGGATCTGTACGATATCTCATTGCGTTTTAGAGGCTCGAGTAACCAGCGTGTGATCGATATGAACGCTACGCGCGACCGTGCTGAGCGCGAGGGTGTTGCGCTTTGTGATGCGGTTGAACTTTGGCGGGACGATCCAGTCTATTCGACCCATACTATGTAGCTTGTGGCCGATGCCAAAGGGCGTGGTACCATAGCGCGAACGCAAAATCGGAAAAGTGAGGCCCAGATGATCGATCAGGAAAAAGTCGAGGCCGCCATTAAGCTGTTGCTTGAGGGCATAGGCGAGGACCCAACTCGTGAGGGCCTGCTGGAGACCCCGGCGCGCGTTGTCCGTATGTATGGTGAGATCGCCGGCGGTATGGACCAGAGTGCCGAGGAGCACCTGTCCAAAACCTTTGCCGTCGCTTCGAACGATTTGGTTATCGAGCGCGACATCACGTTCTACTCGCTGTGCGAACATCATCTGCTGCCGTTTTATGGCAAGGCCGCCATTGGTTATATCCCCAACGGCCGTGTCGCAGGGCTCTCTAAGCTTGCCCGCACGGTTGAGGTCTACGCCCGTCGTCTGCAGCTGCAGGAGCAGCTGTGCGCACAGGTTGCCGATGCCCTCATGGAGTATCTCGCTCCCCAGGGAGCGATTGTGCTCATGGAGGCTGAGCATATGTGCATGACCATGCGCGGCGTGCAAAAGCCTGGCACCAAGACCGTGACGCTCGCTCGCCGCGGCGTCTTTGAGACCGATCCGTCGCTCGAGGAGCGGTTCTTTAGGATGCTGGGCCGTTAGCATGAGGGTCGTCAACGACTTTACATCGAAGACCGATGAGGGGACGTCGCGTCGCGGCTTTATGGCTTCGGGCCTGACTCCCTTTGGTGCCATGCCTCGCATTGATTACATTTGTGCCAACGGGCTGTTCCGTCGGCACCTGGGCAACATTGCACAGTTGGAATCGGGGCGCATCTTCTGCCGCCACGGTATTGACCACCTGCTGGATGTCGCTCGCATTATGTGGATCAAGAATCTCGAGGAACAGCTCGAATTTGACCGCGAGGTCATCTACGCCACGGCACTTCTTCACGATATCGGCAAAGATGAACAGTATGAATCGGGTATATCCCATGATGTTGCAAGCGAGCGCGTCGCTGATGCAATTCTCGGCGGCATGCCCGATGACGTGGCGTTTGAGCCGGCCGATGCCGCAGCCATTAAGACGGCCATTCTGGGCCATCGAAAGCTGCGCGTGAACAGCCAACCGCTCGAGCGCCTGCTCTATGCAGCCGACAAAGCGTCGCGCGCCTGCTTTGCATGCCCCGCGCGCAATGCTTGCAACTGGAGCGATGATAAAAAGAACCTGTCGATTCGCGTGTAGTTAGTTTACGCGGTCGGGGTTCTAAACGAAGGAGACGATCGCGATGAGCAACAAGAAACTGCCCGAGAATGCAACCAAGACTGAAGGCGCCGAGCTCGCCCGCCGTGGAAGGGGCGAAATATCCACCGCAACGGCGGTTCCCCACGTGAGCTATGACGATCTGCGCCATGCTGACCGCATTACTATCGACGGTCTCGAGGTCTTTGCCAACCACGGCGTGTATCCCGAAGAGAACGCGCTGGGCCAGAAGTTCATCGTGTCCTTGGTGCTCTATGCCGACCTGCGTGCAGCGGGGGAGCACGATAACCTGGACGCTTCGATTGACTACGGCTCGGTGTGCCACGATGTCGATGGCTATCTGCGCGAGCATACGTTTAAGCTCATCGAGGCTGCAGCCGAGGGTGTGGCCCAGATGCTGCTGCGTCGTTACCCCCTGCTGCTTGGCGTGCACGTTAAGCTCGATAAGCCTTGGGCGCCCGTCGGTCTTCCCCTGGCAAGCTGCGGTGTCGAGATCGAGCGTGTGCGCTAACCGACTCTAGAGCTCGTTGGCGGGCGGTTTTTTGAGCCGCTGCGACAGAGCCCTGTTGTTGGGGCAGTACGTGTCGAGCAGCGCGTGAAACCGATGATTGTGGCTCGGTTCGAGCAGGTGGACGAGCTCGTGGGCGACAACCATGTCAAGGCACTCGACGGGGTAGGCGGCAAGTTCTCGTGCGATGCGAATGGCGCCGGTTTTGGGCGTGCATGATCCCCAGCGCGTTTTCATGCTGCGCACGGAAACGCGGGAAACGGCGACACCCATTGCGATTTCGTACGCGCGCACCATATCGCGCAGCGCCGTGGTGACCTCGGATGCATAGAGCTGGTCGATGCGGGTCTGGAGCTCATCGGACGTCAGGCCGTCGAGGGTTGCGCGCCGCTTGGCCTGTGGGCGTTCGTTCGATTTGTCGGCACCCATAAAACTTGCGAAGGTGGCCTGCTTGGGCCGCGGTTCGGGTGATGCAAAGTTGCGATCGAGCGCATCTTGTACCGTGATGGGCTTGCCCCAAAGTGCAATGATGGACGAGGGGCTGAGCGGCTCTCGCGCCGTCGCCTGACGTTGCTCGCGCTGGGCAAGTCGTCTGATAATCCAGGCGCTGTTGCGCTTCACAAACGCTTCGATACGCTCGCGGCTGGCGCCGAGCGGTGCGCTGGCGTGGACCTCACCGCTCGATGTGACGCGCAGGTTGAAGTTTTTGACGCGCTTTTTGGTAACGACGACGGGGATGGGAGTCCCATCCGGTTGGGGTAGGAAAAGCGTAAATTGCTGCGTCAAAAGTGGTCCTTCAGATTGGGGACGGGCCGGCATGTCGACCGTTCGGCATGCCGGCCCGCTCAGGGGATGTGAAATTAATAACGCTCAAAGAAGGCAAGGGCATTATCGCTGCAGAGCTTCTGCATCACGGTCTTGCCAAAGTGCTTGGAGAGCATGTTCTGGAACTCGGGCATCTTGCTGGCATCGGAGAGGAAGGCGGGCACCGTGGCACCGTCCCAGTCGCCGCCGAGTGCGATGACGTCCTCGCCGCCCAGGTCGAGCCAGTGCTCGATATGTGCCGCCAGCTGGTCGAAGGTGACGTCTGCGGCTGTCTTGTCGGTTGCGTCGTTGGAAAGGAACTCGCTGCAGTAGTTGAGGCCGACGATGCCACCCATGTCGCGAATGGTGCGGAACTGGTCGTCGGTGAGGTTGCGCTTAACGCCGCAAACTGCACGAGAGTTGGAGTGGCTGGCGACGAAGGGACGTGTGGCGTGGGCGACAACCTCGTCAAAGCACTCATCGTTGAGGTGGGAGACGTCAAGCACCATGCCGGCGTGCTCCATCTGCGTAAGTGCCTCGATGCCGGCGGCGGTGAGGCCGGCGTGGGTATCGTGTCCGCTCGCGAGCGGTCCCTGCGCATTCCAGCTGAGCGATGACATGAGTACGCCCAAGCTCTTGAGCACCTCGATCAGCGCGGGGTCCTCGGCAAAGAACGTGGCGTTTTCGATGGTGTGGATGCAGGCGACCTTGCCGTCTTTGAGCGCGGGGCGAATGTCTGCCGCGCTGCGTACGTTGACCATGCGGTCGTGGTTGAGCATTGCCTGGCCGCTCATATGCGCCATGATCTGCGCCTGGAAGCGCGCGGCGTGGGCGGTGGGAATCTCATCGGGGACAAACGTGGCGAAGCACTGTGCCCATGGCGTGTTGCCGATCTTTGCGAGCGAGATGGCGCAGGCGTTGCCCTCGATGAGGTCGAAATCTTGCGGATGCGTTTCGTCGCCGGGGAAATAACCGTCGGTGCCGGCGGTAAAGCGCAGGTCGAGATCGAGCGTGGCCCAGCCGATGCGGTCGGCGGTGTCGCAGTGTAGGTCAAATACGGGATATGCCATGGTTCCTCCGGTTGCAGCGTTTCTTTGCAAACTGTCATTGAATTGTATGACTAGGGTATAGTTAGCGCCATATGTTCACGGCGGCCCGCGTTGCGCGCCGCCCTTATCACGGAGGTTACCATGTCCAACCAGGGCAAGAAGGTCAAGACTCATTATCGCGGCACGCTCGACGACGGCACGCAGTTCGATAGCTCCTACGATCGCGGCGAGCCGCTGGAGTTCACCTGCGGCGCCGGTCAGATGATCAAGGGCTTCGACGCCGCCGTTGTCGACATGCAGGTGGGCGAGAAGAAGACCGTGCACATTCCTGCTGCCGATGCCTACGGCGAGCACAATCCCGAGATGGTTATTACCTTCCCGGCCGAGCAGGTTCCCAACATCGAGCAGATCGAGAAGGGCATGAAGCTCTTCCTGTCCACGCCGAGCGGCATGCCTGTCCCCGCCGTCGTCATCGACGTAACGCCCGAGGCTGTGACGCTCGATGCCAACCACGAGCTTGCCGGCAAGGACCTCAACTTTGATATCGAGCTCGTTGAGGTCGAGGACTAGGCTATGCCTGTGAATCTGGTTTCGACAGCGTGTCTCGGAAATCTCAACGACCCGTCCTATGAACTCCTGCTTCGCCGGAAGTTGGGCGGCGTCTTTGAAGTTGACGAGCTGCTGCTCGATTGGGACCAGGCTGATGTATGCGCGCTTGTGGGCGTGACGGAGCTGGGGCGCACGGTCGATGTTCGGCTGGATGCTGCCGACGGCGGTCGTTTTACCGACGGCGACGTGCTCGCCATCGACCGTTCGGGCATGGTGCCCGTGGCGGTTGTCGTGCGCCTGCGCAGTGCCGAGGTTTATTTGGTCGAAGTTGACCGCATGGACCCGATTGCGCTCGCGCATGCGTGCTGGGAGATCGGCAATATGCACGTGCCGCTTTTCCGAGGCGATTCGGACGAGTATACCGTGCGCATGTATACGCCGGTGCAGCCTGTTTTGGGCCGCATGCTCCGGGGCGTCGAGGGCGTTCGGCTCTCGGTGGTTACCCGTGAAGTCGATGCGGACCGGCGCTTTGCGTCGAGTGCGGCGGATGCTGTCGTGAGCATGGCTCCCGACTTTACCATCGTAAAAAAGACGCGCGGCTAAGCGCGTGTATACGCAAGGCGGGCTTTGAGGGGCGACCAATCAAGGTCCGTCTTGCTGTTGATAGGAGGCTTTGGGGAAGCATATGGGTCTTGAGGGAATCAAGCTGATTGCATGCGATTTGGACGGCACGTTGCTGCATCCGGGGGAGCACGAGCCGCGTTCCGAGGCCTTTGAGCTCATCGATGAACTGCATCGTCGCGGCATCGTGTTTATGCCGGCGAGCGGTCGTCAATATGCGAGCTTGCGCTACCTGTTTGCCCCGGTGGCCGATGAGCTCGCCTATGTATGCGAAAACGGAGCCCTAGTGATGAACGAGGGGCGTGCCGTTGTCAAGCGTTCCATGGAGCGTAGCCTTGCTATGGATATCGCGAATGCCGTGGTTGCGTATCCCCATGCCGACGTGACCCTTTCGTGTGAGGGACACCTCTACACCATGAGCGGCAACGATGCGTTCGTCGACCATTTGCGCTATGAGGTCCACTGCGATGTGGCGGTGGTCGACCGTCCTGAGGACATCGACGAGGACGTCATTAAGATTGCCTTCCAGACGCCCGAGGTGGATTAGCCGGCGGCCCTGGAGTATTTTGAGCGCCTCTTTAGCGACCGTGTCGACGTGATGACGTCGGGAACCGAGTGGACGGACTTTATCGGCTTTGGTTCGGGCAAGGGTTCCGCGCTTGCCGATTACGGTCGTGCCCTGGGAATTTCGCCCGACGAGATGATGGCGTTTGGCGATAACGAAAACGACCGCGACATGCTCAACGTCGTGGGCCATCCTTATCTAATGGAGAGCTGCAATCCCTCTATGCGTGGCATCAACGACCGCGTCCGCTACGTGCGCACGGTCGAAGAAGAACTGCGCCGCCTGCTCGCCGAGTAGATATATGTGGCATGCCTAGGAATCTCTTTTTGCTGCAGAGTGCAGAAAGGTGGATTTTAAGGCATGTCCCGAACATCTACCGGCAGTCGGGGCAGAGACCCTCGAAGATGGTGTAGTGCGACGTGACGTGCCAGCCGATTTGCTCGGATGCCTTGGCGTCGAGTTGGGCATCGAAGGGGAGCGGTACGTCGATGACGCGGCTGCACGAGGTGCAGATGATATGCGCATGCGGCTCGATCGTGCGATCGAAGCGGCTGCCGCCCGGCGTCTTGATGGAGAGAATCTCGCCGGCGTCGGCCAAGAGATTGAGGTTGCGGTAGACCGTGCCGCGGCTGATTTTGTCATCCTGCGCGCGCACGACGTTGTAGATTTCGTCGGCGGTGGGATGGTTATAGCTTTGGCGCACGGCGTCAAGAACCAGCTTTCGCTGCCTGGTATTCCTTCTTTGCACCGCCATGCGCCTCGCCTCTTTTCTATCAACGGTCGTAGGTAAATGATACCGTATTTAGCACACAATACTAATAACGAGGCGTGAAACCGTCTTCATTGGCAAGTGGGGCTCGGGCCTGGGCGTCTACGAGGCGAAAACGCGTTCCCATACGCTCGTAGGAGGCATGAAGCGCCTCGAGATGAGATAGGATATTTGCCGGAGCCCCCTGTATCTCCATCTCGACTGAGCCGTCTTCCATGTTACGCACCCAGCCGGTGAGCGCGCGTGCCTGCGCGAGGTTGGTGTTGGTAAAGCGAAAGCCAACGCCCTGGACTTGCCCCGCCCAGCGCAGGAAATAGCGCAGGGGAGTGTCTTGAGTGGCCTCGTCGCTTGCGAGCACAGTAAGCCTGCGGCGCAGCTCGAGCTCGACGTTTGATGGTTTTTGAGGCTCTCGACTGCCGCCGGTGACGCTGGAGAAGAACGTATCGAAGAGACCCATAGCTATGCCTGCTTGCCTGCGTCGGCTGGGAAGGTTATGCCGGCCTGCTGGCGCACGGCATCCATGATGCGCAGTGAGACGAGTGTGACATCGCGGTAGTGGCCAAGCTCGTGGCGTCCCGCCGGGGTCTCCCAAATCTCTTCCTTAACGCTATCGATGCCGCCGATGGCGGTGATAAAGTCTGTGAGTTCGTATTCCATAGTGTTGCTCGATTTGGGCAGGTCGAGCACGCGGCCGTTGTCTCCCTGTTCGCGCGGTGCCTCGGTCGCCGAGCCGCGTACGACGTCGCCGCGATAGTCGATGCGGACGTTGCGGGGCGTGGACAGATGGTCGATCTGGATAGTGCCACACTCGCCTTCGATCTGCGAGGGCAACAGGTCGTTCGTAATTTTGGAGTGCGCGAGCTCGACGGAGATACGGCCACCGCCGTAGCTGGCGAGGATGGAACCGCAGCCATCGATGGGGCCGTGCGTGAGCTGTCGCGTGGTGGGATCGAGCAGAGTGGTCATGCTCGTAAGGCCGGAGGGCATGCCAAAGATCTCGACCATGGGCTCGACGGTATAGACGCCAATGTCCATGAGGGAACCCGATGCCATATTGCAGTCGAAGATATTGGTGGCGCGTCCCGCGAGAATCTCGTTGTAGCGCGAGGAATACTTGCCAAAGCGCAATGAGGCGCGGCGGATGGGGGCGATCTCGCCCAGGGCGTCCTCGATGGCGTGGAAGGCGGGATCGTGGAGGGGACGCATGGCCTCGAGGGCCACGACACCTGCTGCCTCGGCAGCGCGGAAGACTTCCAGCGCCTGCGCTTCGGTGGCGCAGAAGGGTTTCTCGACGATGACGTGCTTGCCACCGGCGATGCAGGCAAGGGCCTGCTCGTAGTGGAGCGCATTGGGGCTGCCGATGTAGACGGCGTCGACGTCGTCGGCGGACGCAAGCTCGTCAAGTGCGGTGAAGTTACGCTCGCCGCCGTGTTCGGCGGTAAAGGCGGCGCCGCGCTCGGCATCGCGCGAGAGCGTGCCCACAAACGCGGCTTGGTCGTTGGCGTTGACGACCTGGATAAAGTCGTCGGTAATCATGGATGTGCCGATGGTCGCTATACGCAGCATGTATCCCCCTCGTGCCGTTCGGTTTACAGGATGAGTGTAGCGCGAGGGGGCAGGAAATAGCGTGCGAAAACGCCGTTACAGGTCGCTCTCGTTAAAGCCGGTATCGATATCGAGGTTGCTGCCGTCGGCCGCCGTGGTGGCGAGCTCATCGCAGCGCTCGTTGAGCTCGTGGCCGGCGTGACCCTTAACCCAGATGAACTCAACCTTGTGCTTGCTTTTGGCGGTGAGTAGGCGCTCCCACAGGTCGCGGTTCTTGACGGGCTGCTTGTTGGCGGTTTTCCATCCGCGCTTTTTCCAGCCGTCGATCCAGTGCTTGTTAAAGGCGTTGACGACGTACTGCGAATCGGAATGGACCTCGACCTCGCAGGGGCGGTTAAGTGCCTCGAGCGCCACGATGACCGCCATGAGCTCCATGCGGTTGTTGGTGGTCTTGGCGTAGCCGCGCGAAAGCTCGGAGGTGAAGGTCTTGCCGGCGGGGTTGGTGTATTTGAGCACGGCGCCGTAGCCGCCGCGTCCCGGATTTGATCGGGCCGAGCCGTCGGTATAGATGATGACCTTCACGGGCTTCCTTTCGTTGGGTACGTTTCGTGTGAGTGACCATTGTAGCGCCATGCCCGCCGGGGGCTAGCAATCTACGATTTCTACCCCGTCTTCCGACAGTTAGTTGGCATGGATGATGCGGTTGAGCTCGTCGAGGTATTGCTGCAAGAGGGGAGAGGGCTTGCGCTCGTCGTGCATGATATAGCCTACGTGCATTGTTGGGGCGTCTGCTAACGGGATCGATGCCATACCCCATTGCATTTCATTGGAGAGGACACCGGTCGACAGGGTGTAGCCGTTCGACGTGATAAGTAAGTTAGTAAGTGTTCCGCGGTCCGAGATTCGTATGTTGCGGTCGCAAGGGATATAGCTAAAAGGTTCCTCGGCGTAATAGAAGGAGTTTGAGGTTCCCTGCTCAAAGCTGTAGCTCGTATATGGTGTGAGGTCGGCAAGGGACAGCTGCGGGCGGCGGGCAAGCGGGTGGCGCTCGCTAACGAAGACGTGGACCGTCGCGTTGAATAGGGGATGGAAGCTCGCGCGCGCATCGGCAAAAGCCTTCTGCAGAACGCGGGCGTTAAAGTCGTCCAGATAGAGGATGCCGATGTCGCTGCGAAATGCGCGGACGTCATCGATGATCTGCGATGTGGTGGTCTCGCGCATGATGAACTCGAACTTGCTGTCGCGGCAGCGCTCGACTACGTTGACAAAGGCCTCGACCGAAAAGGCGTAGTGCTGGGCGGAAATGGCGAGGCGGGCTTGCGGGGTACCGCCGTCCTCGTAGCGGGCCTCGAGCATGTCGGCCTGCTCTACGACCTGGCGTGCATAACCCAAAAGCTCGGTGCCGTCGTTGGTGAGCGTGACGCCGCGGCTGGAGCGCGTAAAGATCTCCAGATTGAGTTCCTGTTCCAGGCTTTTGACGGCGTTTGAGATGTTGGACTGAGCGGTATAGAGGCGCTGAGCTGCGGCGTTAATTGAGCCGGATTCTGCCACGGCGATAAGAAAGCGAAGCTGCTGGAGGGTCATCGGCGCCCGTCCTTTCGATAGCTATCTAAAAAACCGATAACAGGTTAGCGCTTTTAAGTGATTGACCGAGGGAAACAATGCTCGTACTATTCAAAACACACAAAGGCGGTAGGTAATTAAGCCAACCACGGAACCGGGATGCGAAAGGAGGCCCGCATATGAATTGCTTACCAAGACGAATGCCGGGCTCCTGTTTGCGCCCGTCGGCGTGATCAGGAGACAGCGACTTACTTCTCTCTTTTTATTTACTTTTGTTCGATCAAGGAGATCATCATGAGCCAGTTCATCAACAACCCCGAGCACACCTTTGGTTTCGATACCCTGCAGCTTCACGTTGGCCAGGAGAGCGCCGATCCCGCATCCGACTCCCGCGCCGTGCCTATCTACCAGACCACGAGCTATGTGTTCCGCAATTCCCAGCACGCCGCCGACCGCTTTGGTCTTGCCGACGCCGGCAACATCTACGGCCGTCTGACCAACTCCACCCAGGGCGTCTTCGAGGACCGTATCGCCGCACTCGAGGGTGGCGTGGCAGGTCTTGCCGTCGCCTCCGGTGCCGCTGCCATCACCTATACCCTGCAGGCTCTCGCCCAGGCCGGTGACCACGTGGTCGCCCAGAAGACCATCTACGGCGGTTCCTACAACCTGCTGGAGCATACGCTCTCCCAGTTTGGCGTCGAGACCACGTTTGTCGATGCCCATAACCTGGAAGAGGTTGAGGGTGCCATCAGGGACAACACCACGGTCATCTATCTCGAGACGCTCGGCAACCCCAACTCCGACATCCCCAACATCGACGCCATCTCCGAGATCGCCAAGAAGCACGGTCTGCCGGTTGTCGTCGACAACACCTTCGGCACCCCGTATCTGTTCCGTCCGCTGGAGCATGGTGCCAACATCGTCGTTCACTCCGCAACCAAGTTCATCGGCGGCCACGGCACCTCGCTGGGCGGTGTGATCGTCGACGGCGGTAACTTCGATTGGAAGGCGAGCGGCAAGTATGCGCAGATCGCCGAGCCCAACCCCTCCTACCATGGCGTCTCGTTTGCCGAGGCTGCCGGTCCCGCCGCCTTCGCAACCTATGTCCGCGCTATCTTGCTGCGTGACGAGGGCGCCTGCATCAGCCCGTTCAACGCCTGGATCCTGCTCCAGGGCACCGAGACTCTGTCGCTGCGCGTTGACCGTCATGTCGAGAACACCAAGAAGGTCGTTGAGTTCCTGGCTGGTGACAGCCATGTCGCCAAGGTGAACCACCCGAGCCTGTCTGAGCACCCCGATCACGAGCTCTATCAGAAGTACTTCCCCAACGGCGGTGCCTCGATCTTTACCTTTGAGATTAAGGGTGGCCAGGAGGCCGCCTGGAAGTTCATCGATCATCTGCAGGTGTTCTCGCTGCTCGCCAACGTGGCCGACGTCAAGTCGCTCGTCGTGCACCCGGCTACCACCACGCACTCCCAGCTCTCTGCCGAGGAGCTCGCCGAGCAGAACATCACGCCCTCCACGATCCGTCTTTCCATCGGTACCGAGAACGCCGAGGATATCATTTGGGATCTGAAGCAGGCCTTCGCCGCGCTGGACGAGTAAGGCGACTTGTGCAAGGACCCCTTGCGACTCGATAGGTATAACTGCATAAAATGCCTGCTCAAGGCGCCTGTGCGAACAATGGTTGCACAGGCGCCTTTTTTGCATAGAGCGGGTGCAAAAACATGGTTTTTAACACGCTTTATGCATTCGAGTTGTGGAAAACTCCTGTTGAGAGGATGTGAGTTTTACGCAATTGACGTGCGCCTTTTGAGTAAAACCGCAGGTCGCGATTTGCTCGAGGTACTATGCAGCGCGATCGAATCACACGCAGCTCAAACGCAGCAAAAACGCACTACGGAGGTTTCCAGCTACATGAGGATCGATTCACGAAAACCGAAAGCCGCTGCCCTTTCCGCCGCTCTGACCGTGGCACTTTTGGCGGGCGCCGGTGCAACTGATGCCCACGCCGCAACACTGTCCGATACGGTTGGATCTACGCCGTCCGAGACGACGCTGGTACAGCCCGTTGATTATCGCGGCGATGGTTATGGCTCTATGCAGGAGTGGAACGCCTCGATGGAGGCCAAGCGCGATTCCCTTGAAATGCGCGCTCAGATTATCCTAAACATGTATGGTGACTATGCCACCGATGACGAGCGCGCTGTGCTGCAGGGTTGTATCGATGGTGCGGGCAGCCTTTTGACGATGGGGGAGGTCGACGCGAAGTCGACCGAGCTCGATGAGCTGCGCACTGCGCTTGAGAATGCCAAGCGCGAAGCGCTCGAGGCCGCTGCCGCCGAGGCGGAGGCTGCCGAGGCCGCCCAGGCTTCGTACTACAACGCCGGTTACACTCCGTCCTACGCGTCTGCCGCGTCCTACGCGAACGGATCGGGCCTGACGCGCTCTGCGGGTGTCAATAACTACAACGGGCGCCGTGAGACCTATTACAGCAGCAATGTGCTTTATCACTATCGCACGGGCGAATGGACTCAGGATTCTGAGGGCTTCTGGCGCGATTCCGACGGCTATTACGTTGTTGCCGCGGGCGATATGGCCCAGGGCTCGACCTTTACGGGCTCCAAGGGTGATTGCAAGGTCTATGACTCCGGCTGCGCTGCCGGAACCACCGACTACTATACCGGTTGGTAATCTGCCATAAGGAAAATTGGCACATGATGGGCGGGCGTCTTTGCTGAGCTTTTAGGCAACGTAAAGCCGCCCGTTCTTTATGTGCGTTCGAGTTAACAGAGCCCTTACCGTGGCGGTACGCTGGGCGTATGGATGCGGGGCACACTGGTTCTTGAGAAATAAGGTCTTTCTCTTGGAGGAAGTGGTCTTGTGAATGCTCGAGATATCGCCGTTGCCGCCGTCGCGTTGATGCTTGGCTGCCTTGGTCCCACGGCCGCGCTCGTCGCGGGCATGCAGGGGTCTTGTGAGGCTGCCTCTATCGTGGTTGGCGTGTTGATCGCGGCCGCGCTGCTGGGAAGTGCGGGTGTAGTCCTTTGTCGCGACGATGAGGACCAGGCGTCGGAGTCGCAGCTCTAACCGTTCTGAAGCTGATTTTTGGCCAAAGATGAAAAAGGAAGCCGCCGCGAGGGGAGTGCTCCTTGCGGCGGCTTTGCCATTGGATCTGTTGGCTGCAGTATGCCGAGCACTACCAGCTGCTTTCTATTTCGCGAATCCTCTGGTAGAGCCAATCGTTTTGCGGCACTTGGATATCGTGTTTGGCGGCCAGGCGGCAAATGGTGCCCGCGAACTCCTCGACTTCGGTTTTTCGTTGTGCGATGCGGTCTTGAGCCATCGAGGGCATACCGGCGGGGTCGATTCCCTCGATGAGGTGCACCATTTGCGTCAGGTCTGCCTCGGTCAGCTCAACGCCCTCGGCGTTGGCAACCGCAAGCGTCTCGCGCATGGCGGAGACAAAACAGCGGCGCTGCTCGGAGCCCGGCTCCGTGGCGCTTCCGTAGGTCCCGCCGTAGGCCATGCAGGTCTGGTTGATGCCGTCGTTGAGCATGAGTTTGACCCACATGCGGTGCGCAATGTCGCTCTCGACGGTATGGGCGATGCCGCAGCGCGTATAGAGCTCGTCGATGGCGGTAACGGTTGCGGGCTTGGTGCCCGCTGCCGCGCCAAAGCTGATCTCGCCCGCATTGGTAAAGGTGAGCGCGCCGTTGAGGAACACGGCGTCCATGCCCTGGCAGATACCCAGGACGGTATGCTCCCAGCCAAAGCGTTCGGCAATCTTTTGCTCGCTCGTAATGCCGTTGCATAGCGAGGCGATGAGCGTGTTGGGTCCCACGACACGCTCCATAGTCTTGAGTGCTTGGTCGAGACCGGTGGTCTTGACCGTCAGGATGACCAGATCGGCGGGCGCTGCCTCGCTGGCACGGACGGACGTGAGATCGCAGGGCTTGCCGTTGACGGTGGGCGCGTCGTTCGCATGGCGCTCAAAACGGGCATCATCCATGACGTATTCGACGGCGTCGTTGCCGAGCGCCCGGGCGATCATGCTGCCGTAGAGCAGGCCGACGCCGCCCTTGCCGATAAAGGCGACCTTGTTGATCTGCATGTGAATCATCTCCCCATGTAAAAGGCGCCCGCGTAAGGGGCGCCTGATGGATTGTATGCTGCCAGGGTGATTGGTGGGTGCGCGGGGCGGCTGTTATAAAAAAGAAACGTTTGCCTGGACGCTACGCCGCGGGGCAGACCGCAAAGACGCGGGCGGGGTATCCGACGCCATCGCGGACCTTGGGGAAGGTGCAGAAGATGACGGCACCCGTGGCGGGAAACTCGTTCAGATGGTCCATGACCTCGATCTGGTAACGGTCGACCGAGAGGATGTATTGTTCGCCGGGGTAGGGGTAGGCGTCCTCACGCGTGGTCACGCTCGTCTCCTTTCATCGGGCTTTTTGCTGATGTTAAAGCGGTGCCGTGACGGCTCGATTTCTGCTGCGTTACGATACGTTCTCAATTGCGATTCCGATGTGTTTCGATGACGTGACGGGTTTGTTTCGCCTCGTCAGGGCTTCGATGGGAGGGGAGGGGCCGTGCAATATCGCGTTGACCCCAAAAGCGGCAACCGTATCTCGGCGTTGGGGCTGGGCTGCATGAGGTTTCCCGGTGCGCCGGGACGCCCGGATGCGAAGACCGCCGACGCCATCATCTCCCGTGCGGTGGAGCAGGGGATTAACTACCTGGACACGGCCTATCTCTATCCCGGCAACGAGGCGTGCGTGGGTGCGTCGCTTGAGCGCCTGGGCTTGCGCGACCAGGTTTTGCTCGCAACCAAGCTGCCGCATGCTTCGTGCAAATGCGCGGAGGATTTCGACCGGTTCTTCGACGAGCAACTGCGCCGCCTACGGACCGACCATATCGACTATTACCTCATGCACAACATTACCTCGCCCGCCCAGTGGGAACGTGTGATGGCGTTGGGCATCGAGGACTGGATTGCGCGCCAAAAGGCTTCGGGGCGCATTCGCCAGATCGGTTTTTCGTACCACGGCAGCGTGGCGGATTTCCTGACGATGCTCGATGCGTGCGAGTGGGACTTTTGCCAGATCCAGTACAACTACGCTGGAGAGCGCTACCAAGCGGGAACGGCGGGACTCATGGCAGCCGCCGAGCGCGGGCTCGCGGTGTTTGTGATGGAACCGCTTTTGGGTGGACGCCTGGCGGGCAAACTGCCTCCGCGGGCCCGCGCCGTGCTCGATAGTGCCCGTGACCCGCATTTGCGCACTCCTGCCGCCTGGGGTCTTTCGTGGGTGTGGAATCATCCTCAGGTGACGATGCTGCTTTCGGGTATGACCGATACCGCGCAGGTGGATGAGAATTCGTCACTGGCAGACCTCGCATTGCCGAATTCGATGACTGCCAACCAGCTCGACACGGTCGCGCACGTGCTGGATGAGTTTGAAAAATCGAATCGCGTGCCCTGCACGGGATGCAGCTACTGCATGCCATGTCCCAAGGGTATCAACATTCCCGGCTGCTTTGCCGCCTACAACGCGAGCTATGCGCACAGCTGGTTTACGGGGCTGTCGCAATACTTTACGGCGAGTGCGGTGCGCACGAGCGAGCCCAAGCTGGTGAGCAATTGCGTCAAGTGCGGCAAATGCGCGCGCCACTGCCCGCAGCATATCGATATCCCCGAGCGTCTCGATGACGTGCGCCGACGCTTCCAGCCGGGCCCCGTAACGGCCATGCTTAAAGTCTTCGGCAAAACACGCTTCTCATGACCCTTTTATATCTTGTGATGGAATAGTTCCTGCTTGCGGCAGAATAGGGGCCAAACAGGAACTATTTCACCGCAACTGAGGGGGGCTGTCGTGGACCATCGGGATTCATGTGATGATTTACGTGAGGTTCGTTGGGGCGTTTTGGGCGCTGGGCGCATTTCGCATCGATTTGCATCGTCGCTCAAGGAGGTGGACGGGGCACGGCTGGTGGCTGCCGCCGGTCGCACTCCTTCGCATGTTGAGGAGTTTTGCAGGGCGTTTTCGATTGATGCCGTGCACAGTTATGCCACAGCTGACGATAACGGCGATGCGGCTTATGATGCGTTGATTGCCGACCCCGATGTCGACGTAATCTACTTGGCTCTTCCACATGGCATGCATGCGCATTGGGTCTGTCGGGCACTACGCGCGGGAAAGGCCGTGCTGTGCGAAAAGCCGGCCGTTTTGAATGAAGAAGAGGCCCATGCGATCGCCTTCGTTTCCCGTGAGCGCGGCGTGCTGTTTATGGAGGCGATGAAAAATCGGTTTTGCCCGATGCGCACTCGCGTGAAGGACTTGCTTGCGTCGGGTGAGCTCGGCCGTATCGTTTCGATCGAAAGCGTGCAAAAACTTGATTATGGTGAGCCCCCTTCGAGTTATCTGCTCGACCCGTTGCAGGGTGGCTGTCTATATGACATGGGCTGCTATGCGGTCGGGTGGTTTGATGATCTGCTTGCGGGTGCGTGCGATGTTTCGTCTCGTGAAGTTTGCTGGCGTGACGTATCGGGCGGCCGCGTTGATTGGGTCGACGAGATTCGTATGAGCGTCGGCGGCATACCCATTCATATGGCGTGCGACGGCAAAGCGGCATATGAAAGCCGCTTAACGATTGACTGCGAGCGAGGCTCGTTGGAAATCGAGCGCCTCCATCGTCCCGAGCTCGCCTATGTGAAGTACTCCGACGGACGAATGCTCGAAATAAATGCCCCGTTTGAGGTCGATGATTTCTACGGCGAAATCCAGCATGCGACCCAGCTCATCCGGGCGGGGAAACTCGAAAGCCCCATCATGTCCCTAGCCGCCACACAGCGCTGCGCACGCATCATCGATGCGATTCGTTTGAAACTTTAGGGCGTGGGGCATGGCACCAGTGCTTGGAATGCCTGGAGGCCTTTGTCCCTGATGCCCCTTTTACAACTTGCGGTGGAATACGGTCTGTTTGCGCCAAAATAGGGCACCAATAGACCGTATTTCACCGCAACTGATAAGGGAGAGCTGGAGATGCTGACGATCGGGTGTCATCTTTCGACGACGAAGGGCTATCGGGCAATGGGGGAGACGGCGCTGTCCATTGGCGCCAATACCTTTGCGTTCTTTACGCGCAACCCGCGCGGTGGCAAGGCAAAAGAACTTGACATGGATGACGTGGCGGCTCTGCGCGAGCTTATGGCGCAAAACGACTTTGGACCGCTGGTGGCGCATGCCCCGTATACCTACAACCCCTGCTCAGCCAAAGAGCGGGCGCGCGAGTTTGCCCTGGAGGCCATGGCAGAGGACCTGCGGCGCATGGAGGCGCTGCCCGGCAACTACTACAACTTCCATCCCGGTGCGCATGTGGGGCAGGGCTCCGACGCCGGTATTCAGATGATTGTCGACACCCTGTGCCAGGTGATGTTTGAGGGCCAGCAGACGACGGTGCTGCTCGAGACCATGGCCGGCAAGGGTACCGAGGTGGGCCGCAGCTTTGAGGAACTGGCGTGCATTATCGAGGGCGTTGCCGCCAAGTGCCCAGAGCTGTCCGATAAGCTGGGCGTTTGTTTGGATACCTGCCATGTGAGCGATGCTGGCTACGACATCATCCATGATCTGGACGGCGTACTCGACGAGTTCGACCGCGTGTGGGTATCGATCGTTTGCACGCCGTACACATCAACGATTCGAAGAACCCTTGTGGCGCCCATAAAGATCGTCACGAGTGCATCGGCAAGGGATACCTTGGCAGCGAGGAATTTGGTGGCGGTATGCAGGTTATGCAGAATATTGTATCGAATGGCCACTTGCGTTCGCTGCCGTTTATTTTGGAGACTCCGAACGAACTTGCAGGTTATGCAGCTGAAATTAGACTATTAAGGTTATTGCAGCAGTAATGACTGTCACAAAGTAGAGTATTCCATTCACGTTATGGGTTTGTTTCAATCAGTTTTCTCATTGCAGATTCGTAATTCCGGGTGCATAATAGCCAACAGTTTTTGCAGACCTCTGAATCAAACGAGGTCACCGGAAGGAGACTCATTATGAAGCTGAAGAAGCTTGGCGCATTTGCCGCCACGGGTGCTATGGCGCTCGCCCTTGCTCTGACGGGCTGCGGTTCGTCCAACGCCACCTCTGGTTCTGATGCCGGTTCCAGCAGCTCTGACGACGCTAAGGTCGAGAAGGTCGACGGCTCCAAGGAGTACGCGCTCGTCAAGGACGGCACGCTGACCGTCGGCACCTCTGCCGAGTACGCTCCGTTTGAGTACAAAGATGACAACGGCGATTATCAGGGCTTTGACCTTGAGCTCATCAAGGCTATCGGCGACAAGCTGGGCCTGGATGTCGAGTATGTCAACAATGACTTTGACACGCTGGTTCCGGGCGTCGCTTCGGGCGCCAAGTATGACGTTTCCATCGCGGCCATCACCGACACGCCCGAGCGTGAGAAGGAAGTCACTTTCTCCGATTCCTACTACATGGACGATCAGGCTATCGTGACCAAGGTCGATAACACCGACATCACTGCCGATAACTACAGCGAGAAGCTCAACAACGCCGACGCTACCATCATTGTCCAGTCTGGCTCGACCGCCGAGGCCTTTGCTCAGGAGAACTTCCCCAAGGCCAAGATCGTCCCCTACAAGGACGCCACCGAGTGCTTCAGCGCCCTGCAGTCCGATAAGGGCGACGCCGTGGTGACCAACCGCTCCGTCGCCAGCCAGCTGACCGCCGAACAGTTCAACACCTGCCAGACCATCAAGCAGATCAGCACCGGCGAGGAGTACGCCATCGCCATCAACCAGGGCAACACCAAGCTTAAGGACGACATCAACCAGGCCATCAAGGACCTGACCGATGACGGTACCGTCGACGCCCTCATGGCTAAGTACAATATCAAGTAAAATAGCTACTTGATTGCGCGCGGGCCCTTTCCGTTTTGGCGGAGAGGGCCTTTGCGCTTCTCTTGACGGAGAGCTTTTCCGTCTCGTTTTGCTGGCAACTTCTACGATAGGAGCCACCTTGTCTCGACTGAACAAAGGGGCCGCGGAGCAGCGTTTTCCACTGCCCTCGATGCTCCAAAAGCTGGCCTGTGCCCTGGCTGTGGCGCTCGCCCTGGTATGCGCGGGGGCCTGCGTGCCCACGACCGCCCAGGCGCTTGAGACCGCAAAGATTACCGCCCGACCCAATACCGGTTCGGGTAGCGATGTGGTCGGCGGCACCGAGACGCGCATCACTTGGGAAGTTCAGGCCGATGCCGACGAGGAGCTGAGCGGTCTTTCGCTGACGTTTGTCGACGGCACGACGTTTGGTACCGATGACACGCGATTGACGATGCTCTCGGGCGAGGACCTCATGGATCGTACGCCCATGAAGCCCACATGCAAGGCTGACGGCCAGACGCTCAAGATTGACTTTGGCGAGACGGCGCCTGCCGGCGGTTTTTTCCGTGTCGAGGTTTACGGTGTGACGTTTCCCGTCGAGGGCGGCGATGAGGCCTTTAGCGGCACCTATACGCTCGCCGACGGTTCGACCAAGAAGATTTCCAAGATTCCTCCCGTCGAGATTAAGGGCGTGACGGCCTTCGATAACTTCCTGGCTGACCTTAAAGAGCAGCCGTGGGTCGAGGCGTGGAACTCCAATATGTTCCTGCGCCTGTTCCTGAACCCGGTCATTTTGGTCCAGAGCCTGCCGATCGTCTTCAAGGGCTTCCTCATGTCGCTTTCGATCGTGCTTGTGGCGTTTCCGCTGGCAATTCCCTTCGGTTTCGCCCTGTCGCTCATGCGCATCTCCAAGTCGCGCATCCTGCGCTGCTTCGCCGGCATCTACGTGAATATCATTCGCGGTACGCCGGCGTTCCTGCAGATCTATATCGCGTTCTTCGGTCTGCCGTTGGCCGGCGTCAAGGTTGATGACTACGTGCTCGGCGTCATCGTCATGGCCATGAACTCGTCTGCGTACCTGTGCGAGATCTTCCGTGCCGGTATTCAGTCGATCCCCAAGGGTCAAAACGAGGCTGCTCGCTCGCTGGGCATGAATGCCTTCCAGACGCTGCTCTATGTCATGATTCCGCAGACGTTCCGCAATGTCCTGCCTACGCTGACCAGCGAGTTCATCCTGCTCTACAAGGATACGTCGCTGCTTGCCGCCGTGGGTGTCGTCGAGATCGTCATGAACGCCCGCACCATCGTGGCCACGACGGGCTCCATCACGCCGTATGTGGTTGCCGCTCTGTTCTATCTGGTCATTACCCTGCCGCTTGCGCGCTTGGTGAGCGGTCTTGAGGCGAGGCTTTTGGGCACGGCCGAGACCAAGAAGAAGCGTCCCACCAAGAGCGCCGGACAGGTTGTCGCGACGCCTGCCGATCACATCGCCGGTCTGTAAGGAGGTCCTATCATGAGCGAAACCAATAACTCGAACGAGGTCGTCGTCAGCATTAAGAACCTCCAAAAGGCTTTTGGCGATAACGTGGTCCTGCGTGATATCGATCTGGACGTGCACAAAGGTGAGGTCGTTGTGGTCCTGGGCCCCTCGGGCTCGGGCAAGTCGACGATGCTTCGCTGCATCAATCGCCTGGAGCATCCCACGAGCGGCTCGATTGTCGTTGAGGGCGTGGATGTGTGTGCCAAGGGCGTCGACCTCAATAAGGTACGTACGCACTTGGGCATGGTGTTTCAGCAGTTCAACCTGTTCCCGCACCTGTCGGTTAAAAAGAACGTCATGCTTGCGCAGCAAAAGGTGCTCAAGCGCAGTAAGGAAGAGGCCGAGAAGATCGCCATCGAGGAGCTGACCAAGGTCGGCCTGGCCGAGCGCATCGATTTTATGCCGAGTCAGCTTTCGGGCGGCCAGCAGCAGCGCGTGGCCATCGCCCGCGCCCTGTCGATGAACCCGCACGTGATGCTCTTTGACGAGGCCACGTCGGCGCTCGACCCCGAGCTCGTCCGCGATGTATTGGGCGTCATGCGCGACCTGGCACGTGACGGTATGACCATGATCGTGGTGACCCACGAGATGGGCTTTGCTCGCGACGTCGCCGATCGCGTCGTCTTTATGGACGGCGGCGTTATCGTGGAAGAGGGCACGCCGAGCGAGGTCTTCGACCACCCCAAGAGCGAGCGCACCAAGGCGTTCTTGGGCAATATCTCGTAGCCGGTTGATGTAACTGCCGTTGCAAAAGAGCAGGGCTGGACTTGAATCCAGCCCCGCTCTTTTGTAGGGATGGGGATGCGCTTTGATGCAGGCTCTCTTGGAGGCCCTGGGTTCGTTACGCGAGCTCGGCTCCGAGGGCCTTGCAAGCGGTCTCGCCCTCGTCGTCGGGCGCGTCGTAGCAGATGGTGGAGTCCACGACGTTGACGCCCGCCTCGTCGGCGTCCGCCTTCCAGTTGTCCATCCATTCGCCCTCGGCCCACGAATAAGAGCCAAAGAGGACGACCTTCTTATCGCCGAGGGTCTCCTTGACCTCGTCCCACATAGGCTGGAACTCGTCATACTCAAGCTCCTCGGAACCCATGGCGGGGCAGCCGAAGGCAATGGCGTCATAGTTGGCGGCCTTGTCTGCGGAGAAGTCGGCGCAGGAGATGACCTCTGCCTCGGCGCCGGCACCGGTTGCACCCTCGGCAACGAAGTTTGCCATGGCCTCGGTGTTGCCTGTACCGCTCCAGTAGACGACGGCGATCTTGCTCATATGTTTTCCTTTCGGTTGTGCGGCGTGCGGCCGCGTCTTGTATGCTCTATCGGGTTGCCTGGACAAGTTGTTCCAGGGTGCAGCCCTGTTGATAGATGTAGGTAAGGTATTGCGTGCATGCGCGATAGGAATCGAAGGTCGTGAGCGCCTGCTCAACGTTTGTGTATACCTTCCATGCGCCAAAGACCTTATAGTTTTCGCCGTGCTGGACGATAAACTGATGGACATCTTCGTAGGGATAGCCCAAAAAATAGCCAATTTCGTGGGGGAACTCGCATATGCACCCCGTATCGCAGTGCCTATTTCGCGCGAGTGCGCAGACGCTGCCGTCATAGGCGCTTTCTGCGGCATTGCTGCTTGCCAGCGTGATGCGCGCGGCGAGATGCACCAGGGATGCGGGCAGGTTGTGGACATCGTAACCTTCGGCGGCTAGCGCCGTCGTGGCACGGGGGTCGGAGAGGTATCGCATGAGGTCCGCAGGGCGATACACATAGATGAGCGCTCCGCAGGGGCGCCAGACCAAAACGCTCATATGGATTCCGAGTGGCTGGAGCTCGCGGTTGCATTGGGCTATGACGGCGAGCAGGCGAGAGCGTCGCTCTTCGATATGGGCGGCGCCGGGTTTTCCGTTTTGGTTGGCGTAGACGCCGGGATAGGTAAAGAGCGAAGCCGGCTTGATACCTGCGAGCGTAGGGGAGCAGTTGCGCACGACAGCCGTTTGGTATGTTGGGATGTCAATGGTTCGAGTCACGATGCTCCTTTCGGGTCCTCAGTTGTTATCCTAGGAAAACTTATACACGAAAGTAAGCCATGGTCAACAAAAAAGTTTGAAGAGGGAAACTAATTGACCGAACGGACACGTTTTTGGGTTAAGATGGGGACACCCCATGGGGGTATCTAGATAGTGCTACTTGAAAGGGGAACGCATGAGCGACTTGCTCAACCCTGCGAATCTCATCGTGTTGGCCGTCATTGCCGTCGGCATGTTTTTTGGACTGCGTCGCATTGTCGCTTCGACACACGGAAAGAGCTGCTGCAGCGATGGCACGAGCGGTAAGAAGGCCAAGAAGGTAGTGGTTGCGGATACCGATCCGTCCCACTACCCCTATAGCGATGAGCTGCTCATCGGCGGCATGAGCTGTGACGGCTGCGCTCAGAACGTAGCCAATGCCCTCAATGCGCTGGATGGCGTGTGGGCAACGGTGACGTATGCGGACCACACAGCGCGCGTGCGCTCCAAGCGGCCGATCGATCGCGGTGTCCTTGAGGCTGCCGTGAGAGATGCGGGTTACTACGTCATGACGCTGTAGGCCTTGCCTTGGATGCGCGTCCTTGTCTAGGCTCGTCCGCGTAGCTCGATGTCCTGGATGTCGTCGAAGTCGATGGCGATATCTTTGAGCTTGAGGAGTTTGAAAGCAGGGAGCGCCTCGTCGAGGATGCCGGTGCGGCTGCGATAGCCGTATGTATCGTAATAGGTGACACGAACCAAGTCGCCGCGCTTGAGGCCCTCGAGCTTTTTCGAAAGTTCGAGGGCTTTTTCTTCTGTGAGTTCGCATTTTGGCTCGGCGGTGATCTCTTGTTTACGCACGAGCTCGTAGTATCCCGTGAGGGCGGCAAAGGGCATAAACTGCGCGGCACGGTTGGCGCGCACGGCACCGTTCGCAGTGAGGTTGGGGTCGGCGGCGCGGCGTCTGCCCTCGGGGTCCGCCAGGCGCTCGAAGGCGGTCGGCGGGCGCACGGGCTGTTGTTTGGGTTTAGGCACGGTGTCCTCCAACTTGTTCGTTGCGTTCACGCGCGGTGGCGCCGGCGGTAAAGCTTAATCCCTTGACGAGCGCGTTCTTGCCGTACTTGCCTTTCACGGCCAGGACGGCGCGCGCCAGGTCGCGCTCGCGCTCATCGGCCTCGACATCGCTGAACAGATCGATGGTGGCAAATTCCTCGGGCATGAGGTTGCCAAATCCCAAGTTGATACGCTTGACCGGTCGTTTGGGATCGACGGTCTGCGCCCAAAGGTCGTCGAAATAGCCCATGATCTTCTTAAACGAATTGGTGCGCTCGGGCAGCTTGCGCGAGGCGTTGGAGTGCGCAAAGAGTGCGGCATAGCCACCACGCGGTTTGCCGCCATGCTCTCCCACAAAGATGCCATCGATTGCCTGCGCTTCGCGCACCAGGCGACGCCGTTCGTCATCGCGCTGGACGGGCTTGGGCGCACGGGGCGCGAGCTCGGGGCCGGCGGTTGCGGTGGGTTCGATACTCGATGTGCTCGAGCGCAGGTGCCCGCATCCGTCCACATACTGCGCTGTACCGCTGGCGTCGAGGCGGCGTATGTCGGCGCGTTCGCTCGCGTAGCCCACAAAGAGCGAGATACTGTCGCAGACCACGTGCTTATCGACCAAATCTAAAACGGCGTTGTCGACCATCTCGCGCAAGACGGTATAGGCCTGTTCGTAGGCATAACCCTTCGAGAGCACCTGTCCTGTGGTGGTCGAAGTTGCCTGCGGGCGATAGGCTTGGATATCGGCGATGGTTGTCGGCTCTCGTCCAAAAGCGTGGTCGATCAGATACTCGGCATTGACGCCGAGCTCGTCGTAGAGCAGGTTTTCGTCGAGTGCGGCGACCCCCATCAGGTCGTAGACGCCGTACTTTTCGAGGCGGGCCGCCACACCGGGACCGATACCCCAGATATCCGTGATGGGGCGGTGGGGCCAAATCTCCTTGCGGAAGGCCTCGTCGTCGAGTTTGCCGATACGGCTGGGTACGTGCTTGGCGGTGATATCGAGGGCCACCTTGGCCTGGAATAGGTTGGGGCCGATGCCGACCGTCGCCGTGATACCGGTGCGCCCTAGGACCTCGTCGCGCAGCATACAGGCGAACTCTTCGGCATCGGTATGGTAGAGATCCAGATAGGGCGTCACGTCGATGAAGCACTCGTCAATTGAGTAGACGTGAACGTCTTGCGGACTGACGTATTCCAAGTAGATGCCGTAGATTCGTGCCGACACCTCCATGTAGTGCTGCATGCGTGGCACGGCCTTGATGTAGTTGATACCATCGGGAATCTCGAACAGCCGGCAACGATTGTGGATACCGAGGTCCTTCATGGCCTGCGTGATGGCGAGGCAGATGGTCGTGCGCCCGCGCGATTCGTCGGCAACGACCAGGTTGGTGGTGAGTGGGTCGAGCCCACGGTCGACGCACTCGACGCTGGCGTAAAACGTCTTAAGGTCGATGCAGATATAGGTGTGACGCTCGTGCCCCACGCGTTCTCCCATCAAACACATGTTCTTATCGAATACCTGTTCGATAATACCCGCTCGACCGGACACCGTCAAAACCCGTCAAAAAGGGACAGGTTTATTTTGGTCGGTAAAACGCTTGACCCGCCAAAACAAACCTGTCCTGTTTTGGTCGGTTTTTAACGCAGCCCTAAAGAGCGCGAAACAGCCCGGAAAAGCTCGCTTCGTAGCATGAGCCTAACGATCGACACCACCATAAAGCACGGAAGGGTTGTGGGGATAATGGTCAACTATGGGTTTGGTATGCCGACGCGCTTGGTTGCGGACGGGGACGTGGCTCGCTGGTGCGGACGACTGGTCGCCCACTACGGCGGTACCAAGGCACTGGTCGTGCTGGGAGGCGACAAGCATACGTGTGATGAGCTTGTCTCGGCGGCGCTCGGCTCGCTCGATCGCGCACTGCTCGAACGCGTGCTCTTTCGTTGCGGCTCAGTTGGGGGCGACGGGGGAGACGATTTGGTCGATGAGGCCGTAGCACTGGCGACCGATGAGAGCGTGGACTTTGTCCTGGCGATCGGCGATGCCGATACTGCCGGCTTTGCGCGCGAACTCGCGCGTCGCATGGCGGCACTCGATGCCTGCGAGGATGGCTTTGTCCCTTATGGGTGCATTGTCTCGGAGGGCAAGGTACCCGTCGCCGTGGGCGCCGGCGAGGCTCCCGTTTTTGCCATCATCGCGCCCGAGCTGCTGGAGGGTATCGGTTCTCCCTTGCGCGAGCTGCTCGGCAGTGTGTGCGCCGCGGCCTAGTACCTGCCAGGAAGGGGCAGGTTTATTTTGGTCGGTTGCCGTTTGGGGGCCGATTGGCAACGCTCGCTGATTGTAGTCTTGACCTGCGCTAGAATAGTGGCATCTGAATGTCCGGGCGCATGGAGGCGTGCGCCCGTATGCTGAGGAGGACTCTATGGCAACTGTTGCCGCACCTATCGATGCTACGTCGACTGCCGCTTGGAAGGCACTCGAGGCTCATCAGGAGAAGCTCGAGGCCGATGGTATCGACCTCAAGGCCTGGTTCGCTGCCGATGCCGAGCGCGTGAACAAGCTGAGCTTTGACGCCGGTGACCTGCACTTCGATCTGTCGAAGAACCTGGTGACCGATGAGACCGTCAAGCTGCTGTGCGATCTTGCCCGTGAGGTGAAGCTCGAGGAGCGCCGCGACGCCATGTTCTCCGGCGAGCACATCAACACCACCGAGGACCGCGCCGTCCTGCACACCGCGCTGCGCCGCCCGGCAAGCGAGAAGGGCCAGCTCATCGTCGACGGCCAGGACGTCGTCGCCGACGTGCACGAGGTCCTCGATCGCATGTATGCCTTCGCCGAGCGCGTGCGCTCCGGTGAGTGGAAGGGCGTTACCGGCAAGAAGATCGAGCACCTGGTGTCCATCGGCATCGGCGGCTCCGATCTGGGCCCGGTCATGGCTTACGAGGCTCTGCGTCCCTATGCCGACGCCGGTATCGACTGCCGCTATATCTCCAACATCGACCCCAACGACCAGGCCGAGAAGCTTAAGGGCCTGGATCCCGAGACCACGCTCGTGATCATCGTCTCCAAGACCTTCACCACGCTCGAGACCCTCACCAACGCCCGCGAGGTCAAGACCTGGATGCTCGAACAGCTCAAGGCTCAGGGCGCCATCGACGGCTCCGATGAGCAGAACGCCGAGGCCGTGGCAAAGCACTTCGTCGCCGTTTCCACCGCGCTCGAGAAGGTCGAGGCCTTCGGCATCGACCCTGCCAACGCCTTCGGCTTCTGGAACTGGGTCGGCGGCCGCTATTCTGTTGACTCCGCCGTGGGCCTGTCGCTGATCGTCGTGCTCGGCCCCGAGCGCTTCCAGCAGTTCCTCGAGGGCTTCCACGCCATCGACGAGTACTTCTGCAATACCCCGCTCGAGAACAACGCCGTCGCGCTAATGGGCCTGTTCAACGTCTGGTACGTCAACTTCTTCGGTTCCAAGAGCCATGCCGTGCTGCCGTACTGCCAGTACCTGCACCGTTTCCCGGCCTACCTGCAGCAGCTCACCATGGAGTCCAACGGCAAGCATGTCCGTTGGGACGGCAGCGCCGTGACCTCCGACACCGGTGAGATCTTCTGGGGCGAGCCCGGCACCAACGGTCAGCACGCCTTCTACCAGCTGCTGCACCAGGGCACCGTGGTGGTCCCGGCCGATTTCATCGCCTTCGCCAATACCGCCAACCCTGCGACCGACAGCGGCCAGGATGTCCACGAGCTGTTCCTGGGCAACTTCCTGGCCCAGACCAAGGCGCTCGCCTTTGGTAAGACGGCCGATGAGGTGCGCGCCGAGGGCACACCCGAGCAGATCGTCCCCGCCCGCTGCTTTGAGGGCAACCGTCCGACGACCTCGATCTTCGGCGACACGCTGACCCCGTTCGCGCTCGGCGAGCTCATCGCCCTGTACGAGCACATCACGTTTGTCGAGGGTACGGTCTGGGGCATCGATTCTTACGACCAGTGGGGCGTCGAGTTGGGCAAGCAGCTTGCCAAGCAGATCACCCCTGCCTTCCACGACGATGCCGCCAAGGCCGAGCAGGACGCTTCGACCCAGGCGCTCATCGAGTTCTATCGCGCGCATCGTAAGTAGTCGCTGCTGTTAACGCATCGCGCCTTATAGTCAGGGGCCCGTATCCTATCGGATGCGGGCCCCTTTGCTTTGCCGTGGTCCCGGGGCGCACGGCCTTTGTGGAACATCGCCGGGGCGCCGCGCGCTGCGAGAACCCTGCGCCTAGATCTCGGCCTCCGCATGGCCTCGCTGCGCTTCGGGCAACTCCCCGTAGAGCGGATGGTCTTCGAGCCTAAAGCGCTCGACCTGTTCGGGAGTGCGACCGCGTACAAAGAGCCACGAGCGATCGATCGGCGTCGCCATGAGCGTGCTGGGCAGCGCGTCGGCGCGGTCGGAAAACACCCGGGCACTCTCGGGATCCTGGAACGCCAGCACCAGATGCGTGTCGCAGTTGCCCATGATGGAGCGTGCGCGTGCCTCGCCATAGAGCGCATCGAGCTGGTTGGTCGACTGCAGCAGCAGCGTTGCCCAGATGTTGCGGCTTCGGATAATCGAGAGCACGTTGTCGATCTGGGGGATCTGCAGATTTGCGAAGTCATCGAGCATAAAGCGCACGGGCACGGGCAGGCTGCCGTCGGGCTGCCTATCGGCCTCACGAATGAGGCCCATAAACGCCTGCGAAATAAAGAGGCCAGTCAGCGGATCGAGATTGCGGTCAATATCGCTCACGGTTACAAACAGGGCGCAGGGGGTGTGTCCCATGGAAGCGAAGTCCACCTGATGGCACTCACGATAGAGCTGTGCCGCACCGTCGAATCCCAGACACATGACCTTTTCGGCAAGGATGCCGACGATGCTCGCGTGCATGCGCTCGGCATTTTGCGTAATGGCGTAGCGCCGCCATAGCGAGAGGGCATAGCTTTGGGGGTCGGTCGTGATCAGGTCGTCAAACAATCGACCCGTGGCACCGTCCTGCAGGTGCTCGATCAGCTTGATGACCGAGCTGATCGTCTGCTCGTCGGCGGGTAGCTGTTCGGTGACGTAGGCGATAAGACACGACAGCAGGTTTGCCGCCGCATGATCCCAAAAAGGCTGGTTGTTGTCCTCGATGGGGCAGATGGCCTTTGCCACCGAGAGGATGTCCTGCTGGTTGGGCCTGCCGTCCGCCTTGCGGCGAATGTGCCTCAGGGGGTTGTAGCCGCAGCGCTCGATGCCGGGCGCAAGGGCCGGGACGGTGTTGAGGTCGGCGAAGTTGAGACATTGCACGCGGTAACCGTGGGCTGCCAGCACGGGTCCCACTTCGCGACAGAGCGTGCCTTTGGTGTCGAGCACGATGTAGCTCGCATTCATCTGAAGCAGGTTGGGCTTAAGGACGTTTCGGGTCTTGCCGGCTCCCGAGGGGCCGATCACAAGTGCGTTGTTGTTGAGTCCCGTTTGGCGGGTGTCGCAGGAAAGCGTTCGATCCTTGGCGAGGATGGTGGACGATGCGGACTCAGATGCGGCGAGGCGGCTGGCGAGGTTAGACATGGGCGACCTCCTTGGTGGTCGAGAGGATTTCGTGGGCAAAGCCGAGCTCGACGGCGCGCTCGGCCGAAAGGTAGGTGTCTTTTGCAGTGAGGGACTGGATGCGCTTGGGCGTGAGGCCGCTGCGGTCCGAGAGGATTTGCGTGAGGGTCTTGCGGGTCTGCATGAGACGCCGGCTGGTTTCCTGCAGCGCAAGTGCTGAGCCGCCTGCCCCCTGGGGGATCAGCGGGTCGTGAATCATGAGCTCTGCATGGGGCGCCATACGGCGATCGTCGCCGCCCATAAAGATCACGGCGCCCATGGACGCGGCGAATTCCAGGCAGACGGTGCGGACGGGGCACGATGCGAGACGCATGGCGTCATAGATCGCAAGACCCGATCGCACGCTTCCGCCGGCGCTGGCGACAAATATGGTGATGGGGCGGCTGGGGTCGGTGGCATCGAGCAGGCGGATCTGCTGGCATAGGTCGTGGGCCATCGGGGTTTCGATGTTTCCCATGACGGAGAGCTCGCGACGGGCGAGCATCTCATCGTAAATGCTGGTGAGCGTGATACCTCGGGCGGATTCACGCATGGTGAGGGGGCTGATGATGGGGGAATGATTGGTGTCCATGGGGACTCCTTTCTGTTGGTTGTGTTGTGGAATAGGGTTATAGCCCGCGCAGAGGCTGGTGGGCTACAGGGTTCGTCCGAGCCTGAGATCGAGCTCGGTTGTGGGGCAGGCTGCCTGTCCGTGCGGCTCGCAAGCGCCAAGGGCTCCAAAGCGATGGAGCGTTGCGACGGGCGTGGTATAGGCGAGCCGCAGCTGATGCTCGACAGGGGCACATCCGTCATTTTTGTAATGGGCCGTGTAGTACTGCGCGATGCTGGCGTTCATCTCGCTGCCATTGCGATGGCGCTCAAACTGGCGTCTGCAGGTCTCGATGATCTTTGCTACCGACTTGGGTGCCGTCGCGGGAACAAGGGCGAGATAGCCCTCAAATAGTTCGTTGATGCTCAGGAGGCACAGCAGGTCGATCAGCGTCCTTATGGCTGCTCCCTCGGCAGAAAAGTGCGCGGTCATGCGGTTATATCGGTTGCGGTCGACGATGGCCGCATGGGGTCTTGGAGTTTTCTGCCCCGTGGTCCCGGGCTTTTGCCGCGCCTGTGTATTGAGCTCGACGTTGCAGCGCTTGAGGCCGTCCAACGGAAGGAACAGAGCGGTGCGCAGGGTGTTCCGCTTGCTTTCGAGTTCATGACGCTCGTCGGGTTCCCATTCGAGCTTGAGTTTTGTGTCGAGCGCCGTAAGCATATGGGCTAGGCAGCCTACGGTAAGAACGTACGAATCGTTGTCGCGTTTTGGGGCATAGGGGTCTGTCAGCTTGCGAATGTCGGGGTCGCCCATGATCTTTGTGCAGCGCTTCAGCAGTTGAGGGTGGTCGGCCAAGATCGTCGCGAGCGGTAGCGACGCGTAGTTCTTGATGGTCGCGGCGGCAAAGGCGGCGTCATATTCGTTTGCATATGCTCGCTCAATGCGGGCATCCAGAATGCTTTTCTTATCGCCGTCTTCAGCGTGGTGGTTTGTCATAGCTTCTCCAATCGGTTGATGTTCGTGCTGTTTGTTGATGTGTTGGTTGCCGTGGGTGATGTGCTTGCCGTGGGTGATGTGCTGACGTTGGGGTGCTATGCGGTTTTCAATGAGCCCGTGAGGCAGTTGCTGCAGGGGCGGGATGGAACGGCCCATGCAAGGCGGAAGGCATCGTGCTCAAAATCGAGACAGCAATGCCCTGGGTGCCTCACATGTGGCAGTTACCTCATTAAGTTGTCATTGCGTTTGGGGTTGTACTTTGCCGATCTTCTTTCTCTTACACGCTGAAAACTGAAACTGAATATGCTCGATCTACTTAAAACCGCAACGGCGGTCTTTTATCAACTTATATGTCGGAACGTGTCTTTGCAAGTACTTTTTTGCGTTTGTTTCAAATGGGGTGGTTTTGCAACCGTCACGCGCCACGCTATGCGAACGTGCCCCGGCTCGGATAAGATGGTGCGATCGAGTTCTACCGCGCTCACTGCAAGTAGTCTTTGTTGCTGAGATAGGTCACGGCCGAAAGGGGCCCGTATCCCAACAGATACGGGCCCCTTGCTATTTAAATGGGCATGAGGGTGTATTGAGGGGGGATGTCTTGCTGTCGGCATCCGCGTGCGGTGCCATTCGCTGTCCGTAAATTATACGTTTACGGCTAATTTCATACCACTTGTCGGAATGCGGACGCTGTCCTTGCATGCCGGGCGTACATTGAACGTGGTTTTTCGCGTGAAGCCACGAATCGGTTGCCAGCCCTGAACAAGGAGGCCCAGCATGACGCTTGCCAAACCCATCAATAAATACATCGACTATATCGATGCCCCCGAGGACACGTTTGAGCAGTATGTCGAGAAGGCGTTAAAGTACAACTTTCGCTGCGTATTTGCGAACCTGCAGGAGTACGAGACGGGCCGCGCCATGCTCGAGGGCTCTGACATCATCCTTGCCGGCGCTATCGACTTTCCCCAGGGCACTATGACGCTTGAGGAGAAGCTTGCGAGGTTTGAGGAATACGCTGCGTGTGGCTTTACCGAGATTGACTACGTTTTGAATCAGGGGTCGATCGAGAACCGCGATTTTGATGCCATCGAGCGCGAGATGACTACCATTGCTGATTTTTGTCGCGCGCATGGCATCACTGACAAGGTAATCGTCGAGATGTGCAAGCTGGACGGCGACGACGCCGCCAAGCGCCGTGTATGCGAGATCGCGCTGGAGGCCAAGCCGGGATTCCTTAAGACATCGACCGGCAGAAGCTTTGGCGGTGCTAAGCTCGAGGACGTGCGGCTGATGCACGAGGTGCTCGGCGATGCCGTGGCAATCAAGGCGGCGGGCGGTATCCATAATTACGAAGAGGCTTGCGCATTCATCGAGGCCGGCGCCAGCGCGTTAGGTGCATCGGCGGGCATCGCGATCGTCGAGGGCGCACCGACGGATGAGCGTCGCTAGCAGACGTATTTGACCTGAGCGATAAAGCTTCACGACCACACGCCGTTCATGTTCGAGACAATATGACTTTTTGCCCGTTGTAAACGGAGTCGCGATGGGTGTTCTGTATGATGGCTCAGACAAGGTTGTTCAATGACAGGGAGGCATATATGGCAATCAAAGCCATCGCGATGGATATCGACGGTACGCTCACCAACGATCAGAAAGTGATTAGCCCGCGTACGCGCGAGAAGCTGCTCGCGGCGCAGGAGTCGGGCATTAAGCTCATTTTGGCTTCGGGCCGTCCCGCATGGGGGCTCCACGCCTTGGCGCAGGAGCTCGACCTCCAAAACCATGACGGTCTGCTAGTTGCCTTTAACGGCGCACACGTCGTCGATGCCCAGACCGACGAGGTACTGTTCGATCAGGCTATGCCTGCCGACGAATTGCATCGCCTGATTGATCACCTGCGTAATTTTGACGTGATCCCTATGATTTCGCTCGGTCGCGATTTGCACGTCGAGGACTCGTACCGCTGCATGATCACGCTGCCTGACGGCTCGCAGAAAAACATCGTCAAATACGAGCGCGATGCGTGCGATCTTAAGATCCGCGAGGTCGAGAGCCTGCATGAGGTCGCTGATGCTTATCCCGTGGACAAGCTGCTGACGGCGGGCGATCCGGCCTACCTGCAGGCGCATTACGAGGAGATGTATGCGCCCTTTAAGCAGACGCTTTCGGGCATGTTTACGGCCGACTGGTACTTTGAGTACACGGCGCACGGTATCGACAAAGCCCGTGCGCTCGAGGGTGCCCTGCCCAAACTCGGCATCGATGCCAGCGAGGTCGTATCGTTTGGCGACGGCCAGAACGACAAGTCCATGATTGAGTGGGCCGGCACCGGTGTTGCCATGGGTAACGCCGTCGATGAGGTTAAGGCTGTGGCCCAGATGGTGACCGCCGATAACAACGAAGATGGTATTGCAATGGCGCTGGATAAGCTGCTGGGTTAGAATCGCCGATAATGCATGGTTTGGGCGCCTGCTTGCAGGCGCCCTTTTGTTAGGGAGGGTGCCGTGTCCGCATTTCCGTTCGACGCCGTTATCTTTGACATGGACGGCGTCATTGTCGATACCGAGTATTACTACCTGGGCGAGACTGCCGCGTTTGCCAAGGAGCTTGGGCTTAATCTGACTCAAGAGGAGTTGAATGGGCAGGTCGGTACCTCGCATCAGTTCTTCCTGCATATGCTGGTCGATTGGTTTGAGCGCGCCGGTAAGGGGCACTTCACTGGCGAGGAAGCGTTGGCCCGTTGGGACGAGTGGGCGCATGAGCGTCCGCGCGACTATCAGGCTTTGATTAACCCAGGCGCCGTGGATACGATTCGAGAGCTGCCGCGCCGTGGCGTTCGCGTGGCGCTTGCCAGCTCGTCTCCCATGGTTAGCATCGAGGAAGTGCTCAACGCATGCGGGCTGTCGGATGCCTTTGAGTATGTGGTGAGCGGCGAGCAGTTTAAGGAGAGTAAACCCGAGCCCGACATCTACCTGCATGCGCTAGACCTGCTGGGGCTGCCCGCGAATCGCTGCTGCTGCGTTGAGGATTCCGTTCCGGGCATTACCGCGGGTAAGCGAGCCGGCCTGACGGTTATTGCCAAGCGCGAGGAGCGCTTTGGCTTTAGCCAGGATGCCGCGGACAAGATTATCGACCAGCTGCCGGAGCTGCTGGAACTCGCGTAGATTCTGGGCGGTACTGCTGTCACAACAGTGGTTCCGTTGGCATAAGAGAGAGGCGGCGTCATGGCATTTAACGTGAGCGCACTGGGGTTTGGCGACAACGTCGTCGACTGCTACGAGCATATCCACACAATGTATCCGGGTGGCAATGCGGTGAACTTTGCCGTGTATGCCAAGAAGTGCGGCGCCGCGCGCTCCGCGTATATGGGCATCCTTGGTAATGACGCTGCTGCTGAGCATGTGATTGCGAGTCTTGAGGATGAGGACGTTGAGCTTGCCAAGTGCAAGCAGCTCATCGGCGAGAACGGTGCGGCACGCGTGACCGTCGTTAACGGCGACCGTGTTTTCCTTGGCTCCAATGAGGGCGGCATCCGTGGTGATGCGCGCTATGTGCTCGATCGCTTTGACCTTGCGTACGTGAAGCAGTTCGACGTAGTCCACTCGGGCAACTATTGCTTTACCGAGCGTGAACTTCCCAAGTTGAAGGCCGCGGGCATCACGGTTTCGTTTGACTTCTCGGACGATTCGACCGACGAGTACTACGAGCAGATTGCTCCCTACGTTGACTTCGCGTTCTTTAGCGCGGCAGACGCCGCGAGTGAGGATGAGATTCGCGAGCGTCTGGCATGGGTGAGGAGCCTAGGTCCGCGTTTCGTATCGGCAACGGCTGGCGCTGAGGGCTGCATTGCCTATGATGGCGATCGTTATTACCGCCAACTGGCTAAGCCGGTAGCGGATATGAAGGACACCATGGGTGCGGGCGACTCATTCCTGACTTCGTTCCTGATGTGTTATCTCGATTCCGTCAAGCGTGGCGAGGATGGTGCCGAGGCCATCGAGCGTGCACTCGACTTTGCGGCGGGGTTTGCTTCGACCGTATGCGGCATGGAAGGCTCCTGGGGCCATGGAGTGCCGATTTCCGAATAGGTGAGCAGTCCCGGGGAGTCGAATTGTCGCCCCCCGGGACTCCATGGACAAATAATGCTAAATATGAGTACTGTCACTAATTTAGTAACAGCGAAATTAAGCTATTGAGGGCCTAGTTGGGTGTCTGCGAGTGATTAAAACCTGCTAAAAATGACTTTAACCACCTTAAAGTGCCTTGATAATGGATAGCTGTACATTATCAAGGCACTATTTTGCCGTAAAATAATGTGACTGGATTTGCAACAGTACTCATATTTGGCATTTTTTGCCCACCGGGGCTAGCGAAGGTCAAAAACAGAGTGCGCATTTGCTAAAACTGCCGACTCGATGCACTCTGCGTCGCGGTTTTTGAGTGAGACGATGCGTTCTGAGGTCCATGTGAGCGATCTGATAAGCGACTGTGCGCTTGTTTCGGTGTTTGCCTCCGCCGGCGCATCGGTCTCGAGCAGTAAACGATCGAGTGGGATCTGTCGGGCGTATTCGCGACCGCGCTTGGTGGCGAGCATCCGCTCGTTCACGGAAAAATAACAGCCCGCATTACGCGCGCGGACGAGTTCGTCCGAAGTACCGCTAAACCAGTGGAAGATGATAGCGGGGGAGTCGGGGTTTGGGATGAGTAGTCCATGCGATTCGAGGACGTCCAGTACGGCTCCTGCCGAACGAACGTCGTGAATTGATATCACACGCCCGGTAAGAGGATGTTGCGCGAGAGCCTCGCAGAGCCGGTCAAGTGCCTGTGTTTGCAGCGGCTCGCTTCCGGCAAAGCGCGCAGAAAAGTCGAGTCCCACCTCGCCGATGTAGCGCTCTTGGGCTGCAACTTCGCAAAGCAGATTGATTTCGGCAGGACCGCAGCGACCGTCGGCAAGCCACCAGGGGTGAAGCCCAATGCCGGCGATGATGCTTGGTTGGCGATGGGCGCGCTCGTTTGCGGCCGAAAAGTCACGTGGATCGACGCCGCAATCAAATAGGCCCAAGCCCAGTGCCGTCGCCTCATCGGCAACGGCGTCCGGGTGAGCCATCAAATCAAGATGGCAGTGTGCATCAAATAACCGGGGCTCCATCTCGGCGCACTCCGCTAGTCCAGGCGTTGGCCGTCGGCGCGCACACGCTCGGTGCCGCGTCCACTGATCTGGCGGATAACCTCGCCGGCAATCATCTGACCCATGATGGGCGGCATAAAACTAGCGGTACCCAACTCGGTACGCTCGTGGATGTTGGACGGGTCGCGGGGTTGGGTCTTAACCGATTCCTCGCAGCTAAACAGCACGTGCAGACTCTTGATTCCGCGCTTCTTACATTCTTTGCGCATGATGCGGCTCATGGGGTCACGTACCGTATCGAAAATGTCGGCAAAGCGGAGGCACTCGGGATGGAGCTTGTTGGCCCCGCCCATGGAGCTAACCAAACGAATGTCGTGGTCCTGAGCATATTTGGCAATGGTGAGCTTGGCCGAGATGGTGTCGATGGCGTCGACGACGTAGTCGAGCTTGCCGTCCGTCTGCTCCAAAACGCTCGCGAAGAACTCGTCGATGTTGTCGCTCAGCAGGTATTCGGTGCGTTTGATAACGGTGGCGGTGGGATTGATGTCGTGGATCATGGCTTCCATAACATCGACCTTGCGCTTGCCGATGGTGCTGTGAAAGGCGATAGCCTGGCGATTGATATTGCTGGGCGCGACGATGTCCTTGTCCAGAATGACGAAATGACCAATGCCGCCGCGGGCGAGTGCCTCGCAGCAGTTGGAGCCCACGCCTCCGCAGCCGAGCACCAACACCGTAGCATCGGCGAGCTTATCGAGTGCCTCGCGGCCCATGATGATCTCGAGCTTGGTGTCGCGTGTCTCGACGAGAGCGGCAGCGGTTTCGGTCATAGACATCCTCCGATGGGGAAGCGAATCGTGTTTTAGCTATCGCCATTATAGGTGTTATCGCGATTCCATTTGAGCCCTTGGGCTTGTTGAAATGGGATCGGGGTTCGCATAAGATTGAAGCAGATGGCACCCGTTGCAGCGGGTTGGCCAACTCCAAAACACGTTTGTAGCGTGAGAAGTGGCCGTCTTCGCATTACGCGGAGGCGGCTATTTTTTTGAGTACAAGATTAGATAGTTAGACAAACATCTAAATATCGAGTATAGTGTGCGCGTTATGAGAGATGATGAGAGGAGGTCTTATGCCGGGAGAGGGTTTTAAGGCGCTTGCCGATCCAACGCGACGGCGCATTTTGGAGTTGCTGCGCGAGGGCAATTGCACGGCGGGGGAGCTTGCCGAGCATTTCGATATCAGTAAGCCGTCGCTGAGCCATCACTTGGCGACGCTCAAAAACGCCGGGTTGGTGACCGACGAGCGCCATGGCCAAAACATCGTATACAGCTTAAACACCACCGTCATGCAGGATTTGATTGGCTGGTTTATGGGCTTTACAAACACGGAAGGTGATAAGGATGAATAACGAAAACAAGGGCATTCACCCCACGGGGGTATCGTCGCGCGTGTGGATTGCGCTGGTCGCTCTGTGCGTCGCCAATGTCGTAGCGCATCTCATGGTGATGCCGAGCTTGCCTGCGCAGATTCCCACGCACTGGGGCGCGAACGGCGCCGTTGACGGTTGGGGTCCTAGCTGGATGGCCTCCGCGCTCGGCGTGCTGCCTCTGGCGCTTCTCGCAATGTTCTGCGTGGTGCCGCGCATCGACCCCAAAGGTGAGGCATATCGAACCTCGGGCAAGTTCTACCAGGGCTTCGTAATCGCCTTCACCTTGTTCATGTGCGCCATAAGCTGGCTGGGAGAGCTTACGGTCTGGGGCGTGGTGCCGGCGGTCGGTTCGGTCAACGTGCTTATTTCCGGTGTTGTCGGTTTGCTGTTCATCGGCGTAGGCAACTACTTGCCGCGTGTGAAGCAGAACTATACGCTCGGTATCAAGACACCTTGGGCGCTTGCCGATCCCGAGAACTGGCGCCGTACGCAGCGCTTTGGCGGTGCCTGCTTTATGGTGCTGGGTGTCGGCTTGATAGTGATGGGCGTGGCAGGCAGCGTGCTTTCGAGTGAAGTCGTCGCCGCGGTGATTGCGGTCCTGGCGTTTGGTTCGGTTGGAGCCGTCTACGTCTACTCGTATCTGTTGTGGCGCAAATCGTAGCGAGCCGCTCGTTAAGGTTGCGGAAAACTAGCGTACGCAGTTCATAGTATGTTCCGGGGGACTTTTCCCAGGTAGTATTAGGGGGTGTGGGCAACCATGCCCCTTTTTCGTTACGTTTCAGAGCTGGTTTTCTCATTTCGTTTCCACTAAAGCGAAACAAGAATAGGGAAACAGCAGGTAGAAAGGATAAAACAGGCAAATGGCGGAGTTCATCTACCAGATGTATCAGGCTCGCAAGGCCCATGGCGACAAGGTAATCCTTGACGACGTGACCCTGAGCTTCTACCCCGGTGCCAAGATCGGCGTCGTGGGCCCCAACGGTATGGGCAAGTCGACCCTGCTCAAGATCATGGCCGGCATCGAGGAGGTCTCCAACGGCGATGCCAGGCTCACCCCCGGCTACACCGTGGGTATCCTGCAGCAGGAGCCGCCGCTCGATGACGACAAGACCGTCATCGAGAACGTGCGCATGGCATTTGGCGACATGATCGCCAAGGTCGATCGCTTCAATAAGATCGGCGAGGAGATGTGCGACCCGGATTGCGACATGGACGCCCTCATGGCCGAGATGGGCAAGCTCCAGGACGAGATCGACGCCGCCGACGGCTGGGATATCGATTCCAAGCTCGGCCAGGCCATGGACGCCCTGCAGCTGCCCGATTCTGACATGCCGGTTAATGTGCTTTCCGGCGGCGAGCGCCGTCGCGTGGCCCTGTGCAAGCTGCTGCTCGAGGCTCCCGACCTGCTGCTGCTCGACGAGCCCACGAACCACCTGGACGCCGAGTCGATCCTGTGGCTCGAGCATTTCCTGCACAACTACCAGGGCGCCGTTCTGGCTGTCACGCACGATCGCTACTTCCTGGATAACGTTGCCGAGTGGATCTGCGAGGTCGACCGCGGTCACCTCTATCCCTACAAGGGCAACTACTCCACGTATCTGGAGACCAAGGCTGCGCGTATCGAGGCACAGGGCAACCGCGATGCCAAGCTCGCCAAGCGCATGGAGGCCGAGCTCGAGTGGGTACGCAGCTCGCCCAAGGCTCGCCAGGCCAAGAACAAGGCCCGTCTGGCTCGCTACGAGGAGATGGAGGCCGAGGCCCGCGCAAGCCAGAAGCTCGACTGGACCGACATTCGCATTCCTGTGGGCCCGCGTTTGGGCAACAAGGTGCTCGAGGCCCATCACCTGCACAAAGAGTTCGATGGCCGCGTGCTTATCGACGACCTTTCGTTCACCCTGCCGCGCAACGGCATCGTGGGCGTCATCGGCCCCAACGGCGTCGGTAAGACCACGCTGTTCAAGACGATTGTGGGTCTGGAGCCGCTGACTTCGGGCGAGCTCGAGGTGGGCGAGACCGTCAAGATTTCTTACGTCGACCAGAACCGTTCCGGCATCGACCCCGATAAGAACCTGTGGGAGGTCGTCTCGGATGGCCTGGACCACATGATGGTCGGCGAGACTGAGGTTCCGAGCCGCGCTTATGTGGCGAGCTTTGGCTTTAAGGGCCAGGACCAGCAGAAGCGCGCTGGCGTACTATCCGGTGGCGAGCGCAACCGTCTGAACTTGGCACTCACGCTCAAGCAGGGCGGCAACCTGCTGCTCCTCGACGAGCCCACGAACGACCTCGACGTCGAGACGCTGTCCTCGCTCGAAGCGGCGCTGCTCGAGTTCCCGGGCTGCTCGGTGGTCATTAGCCACGACCGTATGTTCCTGGACCGCGTCGCCACGCACATTCTGGCGTGGGAGGGCACCGACGAGAATCCGGGCAACTGGTATTGGTTCGAGGGCAACTTCGAGGCCTATCAGGCCAACCGCATCGAGCGCCTGGGCGAGGATGCAGCCCAGCCGCATCGTATTCACCGCAAGCTGACGCGCGACTAGTCGAGCTCAGGTGACCTAACGAGAAAGGGACGATAACCTTGAGGGTTATCGTCCCTTTTTGTTACTTGGTAGAAGGCTCGACTTTATCGATGGCCCAGGTGGATCCGAGGCCACCGGTGGTGTTGCGGCGGATGCGCACGGTAACCTCGCGGCGCTCGCCGGCCTGCGTGTAGCGCAGGGGGAAGCTTGCGCGGTTTCGCGCGGCCTCGATGGTACCGCGCTCGCGGGCGATCCAGTAGTACTCGCCGACGATGCCGAGGGTATCGGCGCCGTAGGGGAGATAGGTCGACAACTGGTGCAGAAGCGGGCCGGGGCAGAAGACCTCGGTTGCGAAATCGACGGGGAAGTCCTCGGGGATGGTCGGTGCTGCGGGTGCGGGGGTTGGGGCCGCTACGGGTACCGAAGTCGGTGCCGGTGAGGGAATATGGTCGCAAGCAGAGGCGGGCACGGATTCGATGACGGGTGCGGGCTCCAGCGTCGCTTCCGGCTTGATCGTGGAATCTGCGGGCTCCTCGGTGACGGGCGCGTCTACAGCTGCGGTTTCAACCTCAACCTGCGTTGCGTTCTCGTTCTCGACACTCGACTTTGCCTCGATGGGCGTGGATGCCATGGTGGTGATGCCGGCGTTGGCGTTCTCGGGGTCATAGACGACCGTGAGCGAGATGGCGGGCTGCGGCGTCTCGGGCTCCGGCGCCGACTCGGTAGCGTCTTGATCGGCGGGCTCGTCGGACTGATCGTCCTCAGCCTCGTTGCCAAAGACATCGCTGTTTTGGAACGCAGGCGTCTCGGGTTGGTCAGCAGCTTCTTCGGTTGTCGACTTGGGCGCTTCGTTGAGCTCCGCAGTGGCTTCCTGCTCGGATATGACTTCGGGATCGGTCGTGGCGGCGATTTCGGTTTCTGCTGTTACTTCAATAGCGACTTCGGTTACGGGCTCGGGCTCGGGACGCTTAACGTGCTTGGGACGCACGGCCTTGAGGTCCTTCTCACCGCGCTTTTTCTTTTTGTAGGACTGCTTGGCGCCCTTGGCAGCCTTGGGCTTGTCCTCGCCCTTGGCAAGTGCGGCATCCCAGGCCTCGTTGGCGATGACGGTGGCATACAGGCGGCCGCCCTTAAAGACGGTCAGCTTAACGCAGTCGTTGAGCTCCTCGAGCAGCTCGCGCGTGGACTCGAAGCCCAGGTCATAAGCGGCCATGTCACCAGCGGCGAGCGCCTCCTCGACCTGCGTCATAAACGTTTGCTTGCCGCATCCAATCGCATCGCGCAGCAGGCGATACAGATAGATGTGGTTGCCCAGCGAAAGCGTGGGCCTAACTATTGTCTTGCTCATGGCAAATCTCCTCTTTACACATGTAAAGCATCTTACCATCGCATGGCGTTCGCCATGGCGGCGCCCAAGGCAAACGGGCGCGAACCGCTTTCGATTCGCGCCCGTTGTACAGGTCGGTTATCTATGAGAGGCAAATGTGCTTAGTTGCCCGATGTCGTGCCTTGGCTCGAGTTGTCAGATGCCGTGCCGGACGCGGTTCCGCTCGAGCTGTTGGTGTTGCTACTGTCTGCTGCGCCCGTTCCCGATGTGGTGTCGCTCGTTTGGTCGCCCGTGCTCGGCTGCGAGCCGTCAGTCGTTTGGCTTGAGTCGGTCGTGCCGGATTGCGTGCCGCTGCTGTTCGTAGAGGAATTGGCACTCTGCGATTGGTTTTGGGTGTTCGAGGACGAATCGGCAGAGGTAGAACTGTCTTGCGTGCCGTCCGCCTGTGCCTGCTGATTTTGCGACTGGGTGTTGCCATTTGCATCGCTCTCGGTCGTGCGCGACGAAAGAATTGGCTCGGGGCGCTCGCCCAGACCCTCACCGGCAGTGGTGATAAGGATGGCGCCGGCGCAGGCGATGACTGCGACGATGGCGATGGCGATCGAGAAGACGATGACCTTCTTTTGCGTCTGGCTGCGCTCTGCCGCCGCCTTGGCACGCAAGCTGTTGGGGGCAACGCGCGCCGTGGTCGCGCGTCCCGCAACCTGGCGCATCTCCTGCGTGGTCGCGGCGCCACCTAGGTGCTCCTCGACATCGGGCTCAACGGGCTCGTAGGCGCCGGCAGGGTAGTCGACAGCGGCATGCGTGCCCTTGATTGCTTCGGCGCTGGCGGAGATAAAGTGGCGATAGACCTGCGAGGACACAACGGTGATGACCGAGCTCACGGCGGCACCAATTACTGAACCAGCGATACCAATCTTGGAGGCAAGCGCGACGCTCGTGGCGGCAGCTGCGGCGCCGGCGATGATCTGGGGAATGGAAATGTCGTCAAACAGGCCCTTTTTGGGCGCGATGGCCATGGTCTGTCCGATGGTATGGTTCTCGTGCACGCCGTTGTTGAGCGATGCCGGCGTCATGACGCGCGTGCGTGGCGCGTCGGTGTACTTGGTTGTCATACGGGGTCCTCCCGGTGTAAATCTGCTTCGTTTCGTGTAGCCATCAGGGTACCCACCAGATGTGAATCGTACGTGGCATTTAACAGATACCATCAACTCATCAATTGCTCACCAAGTTGGTGGGATGCGGTTACACCCGGCGGTTGAACTACAATAGGACTTGCTAATTGTTGTGAATGGCGTCTACGCACGGGAGCATTCTTATGAATCTTCACCTTTCTCAGTCTGATGGCTTTTTGCGTGTGGCGGCGGCGTCGCCGCAGATTCGCGTGGCCGATGTCGAGGGCAATGCCGAGGTTGCGCTGGCGGCTGTTCGCGAGGCTACCGAGCGCGGCGTTCGCGCGTTGGTGCTGCCCGAGCTTAACCTGACCGGCTATACCGCGGCCGACCTGTTCCATAATCGCACGCTGCTGCATGCCTGCGAGGCCGCTCTGGTGCATATTCTCGACGAGACTTGTGAGCTGCCGATTGTCTTTACCATCGGTCTTCCCGTTGCAGTTGCCGAGAATATCTACAACTGCGCCGCCGTGTGCTGCACGGGTGAGCTTTTGGGCCTCACGGCCAAGAAGTATCTGCCCAACTATGGCGAGTTCTACGAGCGCCGCTGGTTTGCTCCGGCGCCCGCAGATCCCGCGTGGGTCGAGTTTGCCGGTCAGGGTCCGGTTCCGCTGGGTTCGGGGCTTGTCTACCGCTGCTGTGATGAAGGTGCCGAGGATATGGTGCTGGGCGTTGAGGTCTGCGAGGACCTGTGGGTGCCGGCACCCCCTTCGACCGAGATGGCGCTTGCCGGTGCGGCGGTGATCCTCAATCCGTCGGCTTCGGACGAGATTATCGGTAAGGCGGATTACCGCCGCAGCCTCATTTCCAACCAGAGCGCACGCCTGTACTGCGCCTATGCCTATGCGGACGCGAGCGAGGGCGAGTCCACGACCGACATGGTCTTTGCAGGCGAGAACCTCGTCTACGAAAACGGCTCCAAGCTCGCCGCGACCAAACTGCTTACCTGCGATATGGCCATCGCCGACGTTGACCTTGACCGCCTGGTTGCCGAGCGCCGTCGCTCGACGACGTGGACGCGCACCGACGATGCGCCGGAGGCCGCGACCGTTGAGTTTTCGTTTGAGGGCGTGCTGGCCGAAGAACCTGTCCTGCGCGATGCCTGCGATATCGACCGCGTTTTCCCGCGCGCGCCCTTTGTGCCGGCCGACCACGGCGACTTGGCCGAGCGCTGCGAGACGATCCTCAATCTACAGACCGCGGGCCTCAAGACCCGCCTTGCCCATACGGGCACCAAGGCGGCCGTCATCGGCCTTTCGGGCGGTCTCGATTCCACGCTGGCGCTACTTGTGACCGTGCGTGCGTTCGACGCCTTGGGGCTGCCGCGCACCGGTATCACGGCCGTGTCCATGCCCGGCTTTGGTACGACGCACCGCACTAAGTCCAATGCCGAGTCGCTCGCTCGTGACTTGGGTGTGAGCTTCCGCGAGGTCTCGATCCATGCTGCCGTGGAGCAGCATTTTAAGGATATCGAGCACGATCCGGCCGTGCAGGACGTGACCTACGAGAACAGCCAGGCCCGCGAGCGCACGCAGATTCTGATGGACTTGGCCAACCAGGCTGGCGGCTTTGTCATCGGCACCGGCGACCTGTCGGAGCTGGCGCTCGGCTGGGCTACCTATAACGGCGACCACATGAGCATGTACGCCGTCAACGCGAGCGTGCCCAAGACGCTTGTGCGCCATCTGGTACGCTATGCCGCCGATGTCTTTGGCGGGCGCATTGCCGAGGTCTTGCTCGATATCCTCGATACGCCGGTGTCCCCCGAGCTTCTGCCGCCCACGGGCGACGGCGAGATTGCGCAGAAGACCGAGGATTTGGTGGGCCCGTACGAGTTGCACGACTACTTCCTCTACTACCTGCTGCGTTTTGGCTTTGAGCCGGGTAAGATCTACCGCATGGCGCTCAAGAGCTTCGAGGGCGTCTACGACGCCAAGACCGTCCACACGTGGCTACGTACGTTCTACCGTCGCTTCTTTGCCCAGCAGTTTAAGCGCAGCTGCCTGCCCGATGGTCCCAAGGTGGGCTCGGTGACGCTCAGCCCGCGCGGCGATTGGCGTATGCCGAGTGACGCTAGCTCGCGTCTGTGGCTTGCGCAGATCGACGCGCTCAATCCAGTTGACTAAGGTTGGCTAAATTGAACCAATACGGGGGTTGCAAGCGTTACACTTTTGCAATCTGATGGCCCGTATCGCGCGGCGCTCTTGTCGGAGCGCCGCGTTTTTCATATCGAAAGGTGGCACCATGCAGGCATCGCAGCGTCTCGACCGCTTTGGCGCGGAGGTCTTCGCCTCGCTCAACAACAAGCTTCTCGCGCTGAAGGCTCAGGGCAAGACCATTTACAACATGAGCGTGGGCACGCCCGACTTTAAGCCGTACGACCACGTGGTCGAGGCGCTCACGCAGGCAGCCCAAGATCCCGAGATGTGGAAGTATGCCCTGCGCGACCTGCCCGAACTCAAGCAAGCCGTGTGCGATTACTATGAGCGTCGCTTTGGCGTTTCGGGCATTACGCCGTCTATGGTGCAGTCGTGCAACGGCACGCAGGAGGGCGTGGGCCATTTGGGCCTGGCCCTGCTCGATCCGGGTGACACCATTCTGGTTCCCGATCCGTGCTACCCGGTCTTTGAGGCGGGCGCCAAAATCGCCGATGCCAAGCTCGAATACTATCCGCTGGTTGCCGAGCATAATTACCTGCCCTATGTGGCGGGTATCGATCCCGAGGTGGCCGATCGTGCCAAGTATATGATCGTGTCGCTGCCCGCGAACCCGGTCGGCTCGGTGGGTACGCCCGAGGTCTACGAGGAGATTATCGCTTTCGCCCGCGAGCACGACCTGCTCATCGTCCATGACAACGCATACTCCGACATCGTGTTCGACGGCGAGCCGGGCGGCAGCTTCTTGCAGTATCCCGGCGCGCTCGAGGTGGGCGTTGAGTTCTTCTCGCTTTCCAAGTCGTTTAACGTCACCGGTGCCCGCATCGGCTTTTTGGTCGGTCGCGAGGATGTAGTCTCGGCCTTTGCCAAGCTGCGCGGCCAGATCGACTTCGGTATGTTCTTCCCGATCCAGAAGGCCGCCATCGCCTGCCTGAACGGTCCGCGCGATGAGGTCGAGGCGCAGCGTCTGAAGTACCAGGAGCGCCGCGATGCCCTGTGCGACGGTCTTGAGGGCCTGGGCTGGGAGCGTCCCAACGCGCATGGCTCTATGTTTGTGTGGGCCAAGCTTCCCGGTGGTCGCACCGATTCCATGGCGTTTTGCGAGGAGCTCATGGAGAAGGCCGGCGTTGTGGTGACGCCGGGCGCGAGTTTTGGTCCTTCGGGCGAGGGGCACGTGCGCATGGCGCTGGTCCTGCCGCCCGATCAGATCGCTTTGGCTGTCGAGGCCATTCGCGAGGCGGGCCTGTATTAGAAACCTGTTTCGGCCCGTCAATAGCTCGAAACCGATTTCGTGCAGTTATTTTACGAATACTGCAAACAATTTCGGTAAACGGTCGATTTTCGGCTGCGAATAGGGGCATAATCAAAGTCCCGATTGGATGTATTGGGATTACGACAAGCCGCTCGGGTCGTTCCCGGGCGGCTTGTTTGTGGAGAGAGATGGGAGTTTCTAATGGTTAACGAGAAGAAGGTCGCTATTGTCGGCTGCGGTTTCGTCGGTTCGTCTTCGGCGTTCGCTCTGATGCAGAGCGGTCTGTTCTCCGAGATGGTCCTCATCGACGTGGACAAGAACCGCGCCGAGGGTGAGGCTCTGGATATCGCGCACGGCATGACGTTTGCCGAGCCGATGAAGATCTACGCCGGCGATTATTCCGATGTCGCCGACGCCGCCATGATCGTCGTCACCGCTGGCGCTGCCCAGAAGCCCGGTGAGACCCGCCTGGACCTGGTCAACAAGAACGTTAACATCTTTAAGTCCATTATCCCCGAGATTAAGAAGTCCGGCTTCGACGGCATTCTGCTAATCGTCTCCAACCCGGTTGATGTTCTGACCTATGCTGCCATCAAGATGTCCGGCCTGCCCGAGGGCCATGTCATCGGCTCCGGCACCGTGCTCGACACTGGCCGTCTGCAGCAGATGCTTGGTGCCCACGTCGAGGTTGACCCGCGCGATGTCCAGGCCTATGTCATGGGCGAGCACGGCGACTCCGAGTTTGTCGCTTGGTCCAGCGCTCAGGTTGCTGGCGTTCCGCTGAACACCTTCTGCGAGCTTCACGGTCATCTGGAGCACGAGGCTGCCGAGAAGCGTATCGCCGAGGACGTCAAGAACTCCGCCTACACCATCATCGAGAAGAAGCACGCCACCTACTACGGCGTCGCCATGGCCGTCAAGCGCATCTGCACCGCTGTCATGCGCGATGAGCAGACCGTTCTGCCCGTTTCCTCGCTCATGGTGGGCGAGTATGGCCTGTCCGATCTGGCTATCTCCATGCCGACGGTCGTTGGCCGCGACGGCGTCGTCTGCCGCGTCCCCGTGCCGCTGAACGATGACGAGCAGCATGAGCTCACCGCCTCCGCCAAGGCCCTCAAGGACATCATCGACAGCGTCGACTTCTCCTGCTAAATCAAGCTCGCTAGAGCGAAAAGCTACAATGAAGGCGTCCGGGTCCACACGGCCCGGGCGCCTTTTTGGTGCAAAGTAACCTGACCCCAATGCACCATAGTTGATGGGAGGGCCATGTCGGATTCGCCTAATTTTTTGACCTATGCCCAGACAGCGTTTGATCCGTTTGAGGAACGGCCGTTCTGCGCGGTGGATAGCCTGGTCTTTGCGTGGTTGTCCTATTTGCGTTTGCCGGGTGATATGGCGGAGCTGACGAACTGGCAGGGCCTAGACGTACGCGAGCTGCTGCGCGCCGAGTGCTACCAAGACATGATTGGCGACCTGTGGGATCCGGAGGGGAGTCGTGCCCTGTTGGAGGCTGTGGCAGCAAGCCCTCGCTACCGTGGCGTTCGTGTTTGCGGCTATCGTAGCGTGAGTGATGCCGAGACAACGGAGCAGTTTGCGGCCATGACGTTCCGATTTCCGGCGGGGTTTAGCTATCTTGCCTTCCGGGGGACCGACAGCACGATTGTGGGCTGGAAAGAGGACTTTAACATGGCGTTCCGGTGTCCTGTGCCGGCCCAGGAATCCGCGGCGCGTTATGTAGACGAGGCGGCGGATGCGATTGACGGGCCGCTTTTGTGCGGAGGTCATTCCAAGGGTGGAAACCTTGCGGTGTACGGTGCGGCGATGTGCCCCGATGTCGCCCGTGAGCGAATCGAACGGGCGTATTCCCATGATGGTCCGGGCTTCGTCGAGGAGTTTCTGAGCGGCAACGCCTTCGCCGATCTATCCGGTCGAATCGACAAGACGCTACCTCGGTCGTCGATCTTTGGCATGATGTTCGAGACACAGGAGGACTATGCCATCGTTGAGAGCACCGAGTTCAGCCTGCTTCAGCATAATCCCTTTAGCTGGGTGGTTGATGGTCGCGACTTCGTGTACTGTGAGCGCCTGTCCGCCGGTGCTCGATACGTTGATGGCTCCATTCGCGAGATGCTGCTTGCGGTGTCGCCTAACGAGCGCGAGCGTTTTGTAGATGCGTTGTTCTCCGTGCTTGAGGCTACGGGTGCTGAGCGGTTTGCGGATATCGCTGGGAATCTGCGCGAGAGCCTGCCTGTGATGCTCCAGGCTGCGCAAGGCTTTGACAAGGATACGCGACGCTTTGTCTCGCAGACTATCGTTGCGATTCTTAAGTGTGCGCTTCTGCCCAAACGTCCCCAGATCGACATGCCCGCTGCCGGCAAGAGCTTGGCAGAACAGCTCGAGGCTTGGCAGTCCGAGCTCCTGCGCTAACCATTGGTGCAAAGCAACCTGTCCCCGATGCACCAATCTTCGATGCGCCTGGGGCGGGATCGACCGCTATACTGGTTCGTGCCGAAATCAATCTAGAACGGAATGCCGTATATGAAAATCAATCACGCGATTCTGCATATCCTGGACTTTGACTCTGCCGTCAACGTTATGAGCCAGCGCGAGCTCGATATCGAGAGCCGCACCGTGCGTAATTTCGTAACCACGCACCTGCGGCGCGCTCGTACCTCGGCTGATAACAAGCGTGCCACGTTTGCCGAGAACTCCGCATTCGGCGGCGAGCTCAAGGGCTATTTCTTTGGTGAGCGTGAGTTCGTGGATCTGTCTCAGCAGATTGCGGAGTTCATCTCTTCCGAACTTACCAAGGCCGAGAAAGCCGAGTCCACTGACGTGCTTGTGGCGGACTTTGATGACGATGAGGATGCCCGCTGGTTTGCCGTGATGCTGCTGGGCTCCAAGCAGGCTTTTATGCACGAGGTGGGTCGCGAAGAGGGCGAGGTGCGCAACGACATTGCGCGCCACTACGCCATTCTGCCGAATCCCTCGCAAAAGGTGCCGAGCTATGCAATCGTGCGTGCAAGCACCATGGAGATCGGCTATGTGGATAAGAAGCGCAAGATTGCCGGCGAGGATCGCATGCTCATTCCCGATGGCCTGCTGCAGTGCGACACGGGGGTATCGGGCAAGGAGGTCATCGACACCGTGACGCGTGTGGTCGAGGAAGTCGCCGAGGAGCACGGTGCCAACACGGCTGTAGCACTCGCCAAGGTTAAGGCTGCTGTTGCCGAGAAAGTTGAGGATGACGAGGAACTGCCCCCTTGGGATATCGTCGATGAGGTCTTTGAGGACGAGCCGGTTATCAAGGAGAGCGTGCGCGCGGCACTGACTGAGGAGAAGGTGCCTGAGCGTGTGCCCGTGGAGCGCAAGCAGGTCGAACGCGCGGCGGTGCGCAACCACAAGATCCGTACCGACACGGGCATCGAGATCAGCTTCCCGGCCGAGATGGGTTCGAACTCTGAGTACATCGAGTTTGTCAACGAGCCCAACGGCCTCATCTCCATCGAGCTCAAGAACATCGGAAGTATTGAGAATCGATAAACTGCTCTTGGACGTTGCAAAAAACAAAGGCCGAAGCCTTTTGGGACTTCGGCCTTTTTTGTTTTCGGCTTGGTTGCTGACATTGCGCCGCAGGTTGAGCTCACGTCAGCGAAAACGCCCCTAAGCGAGCAAGGTGACGTGAAAGAGGAGGGAAGCGTACTTCGGTACGCGACCGACGATTGAACGTCAGATTGCCGCTTAGGGGCGTTTGCAGCGTCGAGCCGTTACGCGGTTTGGCAAAACCGCGTAACTTCTACAGCTGGCGCAGGCCCTCTTCCAGGCCGGTCTTGCTGTCGGTCTTCTCGTCGCGCATCTTGATGGCGCGGGCGGGGACACCGGCCACGACGGCGCCGGCGGGGACGTCCTCGACGCACACGGCGCCGGCGGCAACTACAGCACCCTTGCCCACGTGCACGCCTTCCAGGACCACGGCGTTTGCGCCGATCATGACATCGTCCTCGATGATGACGGGCGTGGCGCTGGCGGGCTCCACAACGCCTGCCAGCACGGTGCCGGCGCCGATGTGGCAGTTCTTGCCCACGGTGGCGCGACCGCCCAGCACGGCGCCCATATCGATCATGGAACCCTCGCCGATAACGGAGCCGATGTTGATGATGGCGCCCATCATGATGACGGCACGGTCGCCAATCTCGACGCGGTCGCGGATGATCGCGCCCGGCTCGATGCGGGCGTTGATGCCCTTAAGGTCGAGCATGGGCACGGCGGAGTTGCGGCAATCGTTTTCAACGTCGTAGTAATCGATGGAATCGGCATTGGCGTCCAGGATGGTCTTGAGCTCGTCCCAGTCGCCAAAGACGGTCTTGCCGCGACGGCCGCCGTAGACATGTGCGTCGCCCCAGGCAACCTTCATGCCCGGCTTTTCGCGCACGTACAGTTTGACGGGCGTTTTCTTGGGCGCGGTGGCGATGTAGTTGATAATCTCCTCTGCATCCATCTCGGCTGCATTGCTCATTTGCTGTCTCTCCTTTGGGTGGATTCGGTTGATACCTGGTTAGGCAAACATGACCTGGTCGAAGGTGTAGAAGCCGGGTTCGCGGGCGACGAGCTTCTGCGCGGCTGCCAGGGCGCCGTTGACGAAGATCTGACGGCTCGTGGCGCGATGCGTGAGCGTGACTTCCTCGTCCTGGCCAAAGAAACTCACTTCGTGCACGCCGGCGACAGTGCCACCGCGCAGCGAGTGCATGCCGATTTCCTTGGGGTCGCGCGCTCCGCACATGCCCTCGCGGCCATAGACGGGGTGGTAGCCTGCCTCGGGCTCGGCTTCGACGACGGCATCGAGCAGCAACTTGGCAGTGCCGCTGGGGGCGTCGACCTTTTGGTTATGGTGCGTCTCGACGATTTCGCAGTCAAAGCCGGGCAGCTCGCGTGTAGCCTGCGCTACCAGATGGCGCAGGGCTGCGATACCGATGGAGTAATTGCCCGAGTGCATAACGCGGGTGTTCTGGCCCAGCTCACGCAGGCGGTCCATCTGCTCGGGGGTGTAGCCTGTGGTGCCCGAGACCAACGCCGCGCCCGTGCGCTCGACATAGGCGACGACGGCATCGAAGGTCGCGACGTTCGAGAAGTCGATAATCACATCGGCAGCCGGTGCGTTCTCGAGCTTGGTCAAATCGAAGCCAATCTGGGCCACGATATCAAAAACGGGTTGACCGGCGGCGTCGACAACGCCCTCGGCGGTGGTGCGGATGAGCGAGCCCATGCGGCCCGTTCCCATAATGACGGTCTTAATCAAGCAGACCAGCCCCCTTCAGAGCATCGGTAAGTGCAGAGCGCGTGTCGTCTGCCATGGGGCACAGCGGCATGCGGTAGTTTGCCTCGATCATACCCATCTGGGCGAGCGCCTCTTTGACGGGGATGGGGTTGACCTCGCTAAAGAGGGCATTGATGAGCGGCTGGCCGGCAATTTGGATATCGCGGGCACGCGCCACGTCACCGTCCAAATAGGCGCGGCACATGTCGTGCACGAGCTGCGGCTGAACGTCTGCCCACACGCTGATGGCGCCCGAGGCGCCCAGGCTCATGAGCGGTACGGTAAGCGCGTCCTCGCCCGAGTACATGCGGAAGTCGTCTGACAGCAGGTGGGCGATCTTGGCCGCGTAGGCGACGTTGCCCGAGGCCTCCTTAATACCCATGATGTTGGGGTGCGCGGCCAGGCGTTCTACGTTGCGCTCGCTGATGCCGCAGCCACAGCGGCCGGGGATGTTGTACAGGATGCAGGGGATGTCCACGGCATCGGCGACGGTCTTAAAGTGCTGATAGATACCCTCTTCGTTGGACTTATTGTAGTAGGGGGTAATGAGCAGCAGGCCGTCGGCTCCCAAGCCCTGGTAAGTAAGCGACTTGGTGAGCATGGTCTGCGTGGAGTTGGAGCCCGAGCCGGCGATGACGGGGACGCGTCCTGCAACATGCTTGACCACGGCGGCGACGACGGAGTTATCCTCGTCGTCGGTCATCGTGGCGCTCTCGCCGGTGGTGCCCAGGGTGAGGATGGCGTCGGTGCCGTTTTGCAGGTGGAAATCGATAAGGCGCTCGAGTGCGTCAAAGTCGACACTGCCATCCTTTTTAAACGGCGTGACGAGGGCGACGATTGAGCCCTCGAGATTGCGGATGTCCATGTTCTTCTCCTTCGCGTCCGCGATCTGGATGCGTTTGTTCCATTGGGCGGCGACTGCCAGGCGCTCGTCTTGGGCGCGACGGCGGGCACTTTCGGCGCGCGACTTGGCCAGCAGCTCTCGGCCGCTCGGCAGCACGTCGAGCGTGGCAAAGTAATCGCCCGGGCGCTCGGCGCGGCGGATGAGGTCGGCCGAGCCATCGGGGCGCAACAGGACCTCGGCGGAGCGCAGGCGTCCATTGTAGTTGTAGCCCATGGAGTAGCCATGCGCGCCGGTATCGTGGATCACAAGCAGGTCACCCATGTCGATATGCGGTAGCTTGCGATCGATGGCGAACTTGTCGTTGTTCTCGCATAGGTTGCCCGTGATGTCATAGGTGTTCGTGACGGGCGCCGTGGCCTTGTCGGCGCCGCCCGGCTGACCCATCACTGTAATGTGGTGGTAGGCGCCATACATGGCAGGGCGAATCAAATCGACGGCGCTTGCATCGACACCGATATAGTCCTTGTAGATCTGCTTCTCGTGGATAGCCTTGGTGACCAGGCAGCCGTAGGGGCCCATCATAAAGCGGCCCATCTCGGTGCAGATGGCCACATCGCCCATGCCGGCGGGAACCAGGATCTCGTCGTATGCCGCGTGTACTCCCTCGCCGATGGTGCGAATGTCGTTGGCCTGCTGCTCGGGCAGGTAGGGGATGCCGACGCCGCCGGACAGATTGATGAAGGCGACGTGTGCGCCGGTCTCGCGCTTCAGGCGTACGGCAAGCTCAAAGAGGATACGCGCGAGCTTGGGGTAGTAGTCGTTGGTGACGGTGTTGCTGGCAAGGAATGCGTGGATGCCAAAGTCCTCGGCGCCCTTGGCTTTGAGCATGCGGAAGGCCTCGAAGAGCTGCTCGGTGGTCATGCCATATTTGGAGTCGCCTGGGTTGTCCATGATGCCGTTGGAGAGCTGGAACAGGCCGCCTGGATTAAAGCGGCAGCTGACCGTTTTGGGGATGGGCCCCGCAACACGCTCAAAGAACTCGATGTGGCTGATGTCGTCAAAGTTGACGATGGCACCCAGCTTGTCGGCGAGCTCAAAGTCGGCAGCCGGCGTATCGTTGGACGAGAACATGATGTCGTGTCCCGTGATACCCAGCGAGCGGGCGATCATGAGCTCGGTATAGCTCGAGCAATCGCAGCCGCAGCCGTATTCGTTGAGAATGGAGATGAGCGCCGGGTTGGGGTTGGCCTTGACGGCAAAGTATTCCTTAAAGCCCGGGTTCCATGCAAAGGCGTCGCGCACTTCTTGCATGTTGCGGCGGATGCCCGCCTCGTCGTATAGATGAAACGGCGTGGGGAACTGCTCGACGATATGCTCGAGTGTCTCCTTGTCCACAAACGGCTGCTTGGCCGCATATGCCTCGTTGGGGGTCAATGCCATGTCCCGTAAACCTCGCTATCCAGACGGCGCCATCTGCGCATCGAATCCGCATAGCGTGGACCCAATGTCCGGATAGCGCTCCCGCATTGCTGCAGACAGTCCTGTGGGTGTTTCCCACAGGCCCACCAGGTTGTTCGTGCCCGAAAAACCCAGTTCGGCGGGTTTCGCCTCCCCACGGGGTCAAAGCCTGCCGGCTCGCCCGCGGCTCTTCGTGCCCGCGCCTCTATCAAGTGGTAAAGACCCTATCACGTTGCACTTTACCAAACAAGAGTATTCGTATATAACGTTTAAAAAATGCAGCAATATGCTGGAAACATGTGTGCCACAATCCTGTATCACAATAAGTTGCAACAGATGTGCCTCACGAAGGGATTCTCTATGACCGAGCTCCAAGAACTCCGTCGCTATCGCCGCGATCTCCATCGCATTCCGGAGCTCGATTTCGATCTTCCGCAGACTATCGCCTATATCGAGGGCGTGTTGGCGCCGCTCGCTTGCGAGGTGACCCATCCGTGTCCCAGCTGCGTCTGCGCTTTCTTCGACGCTGGCGTTGGTGCCGCGCGTGCCACGGCGATTCGCGCCGATATGGATGCGCTGCCCATCGCGGAGGCGACGGGAGCGGCCTTTGCCTCGATCCATCCCGGCAAGATGCACGCTTGCGGACATGACGGACACATGGCCATGGCACTTGCCGCCGCGACGTATGTCGACCGTACGATTCGCGAGCAGCCGGGCGCCATTAGGCGCAACGTTCTCTTTGTGTTCCAGCCGGCCGAGGAAACGACCGGTGGTGCCAAGACGGTATGCGAGAGCGGTGTGTTCGAGCGCTATGGGGCTGACCGCATTTTTGGCTTCCATGTGTGGCCCGATCTGCCTGCCGGCACGTTGGCGAGTTGTTCCGGTCCGCTGCTGGCGCGTTCGAGTGAGACACACATTCATATTCACGGGACGAGCATCCATATCGCTAAGACCTATGGCGTTCCGGTCGAGGAGTCGCACGATGCGGCGCTGACGGCTGCCAAGTTCTTGGTTGCCGAGCGCGATCTCATGGACGAGTTGGGTGCCGACGAGCCCTGCATTGGCAAGTTCGGCCTGCTACAGGCAGGCACCGTCTGCAATGCGGTGGCGGGTGAGGCCCATGTTGCCGGCAGCCTGCGTGTGTTTACGGACGACATGTTCGACCGTGCGCGCGAGGGCGTACGCCGTGTACTCGACGAGGCGTGCACTGCAACGGGCTGCACGTATGATCTCGACTTTGCCGAGGGCTATCCACCGGTCGATAACGACCCCGAGCTGTTTGCCAACATCACGCCTGCCTTGCCCGGGCTGCAGCTTGTAGAGGAGCCGCTGTTAATTGCCGAGGACTTCGCTTTCTATCAGCGCCATCTGCCGGGCGTGTTCTTCTTGCTGGGCACGGGTATGTCAGAGGACCAAGACAACCCGAGTGATTCGGATGGCTGCCCCGCCTATGCCACAAGCGCTCTGCATACCGATAGCATGCTCTTCGACGAGGAAATCCTTCTCAAAGGCCTCGATGTCTACAAACGATTGCTTGTGATGGAGTGACGATGGAACGACGCCGACAGTCTGTCGTATATAGTCCGGGTGGATGCGGGTGCGGTTTGCTGCTGCTTCCGGTCATCGCTGTGGGCATTGGCGTGATGTTTGTGCTTGCTGGGCTGGCTACGGCGGCACTCGTACTGTTTATCACTGCTATCGGCGTGACGATTTGGCTTTATCGCAGTCGTGAGCAGCGCCGCGCCGACGGTAAGACCAATGTAGGATGGATTGCCTTTTTGGCCATCGCCTACCTGCTGAGCATCAGCTATTTGGCCTTCTTTATCCTGTTGCTTGTGAGCACCTTTACCGGGGAATCCGTCACGGTGGGTTGATGCACTGCCAGCAGACGGTTGCGCAAAGTGCGTTTGCTCGGCGTTTGGATAACTGCATTGGCCGTTTACCGCAGCCTTAGCTCTCAGCTAATGAATTCAAGTTTAATCCTTCCTACGATGTGCTGTGTGCCGGCACGGTAGCCGGATCGTAGGAAGGATGAATAATGGCAAAAGAGGGAAAGAAGCCGATCGGCAAGATTGTCCTAGGCGTCATCGTGGTGCTGGTTATTGTCGGTGCCGTGGGCTCTATGGGTGGCAATTCAACCGATTCGTCTGCGAGCGATTCGGCAAAGCCTGCCGAGGCGACACAGCAGGCTGAGGAGCAAAAAGAACCGCAAGAACCGTATACCATTGCTGACGAGGCTGAAGACACCTCCAATCAGTTTGCCTATAAGATCACGGGCACGCTGACCAATAACACGGACAAGGAAAAGAGCTACATTCAGATCGAATATGTTCTGTATGATGCCGATGGCAACCAGGTTGGAACGGCTCTTGCAAACACCAATCATCTGAAGGCGGGCGGCTCTTGGAAGTTCGAGGCGCTGGGTACGGTGTCTCCCGACCAGGTTGCTAGCTGGGAGCGTTCGGACGTAAGCGGTTTCTAGCATGTTGTATGCACTGGGGGAGGTGAAGTCGTATGCCCGATAAAAAGCTGACCGAGGAGTTGCTCAATGAGCTTCTCGACGCGCCAAACATCGATGGCTATATCAAAGAACACGACTTTGCCGCCCCGTCGCTTTCGGACTACCTTAAGCAGCTGCTGCAGGAAAAGGGCTTAGAGCGCTCGCGCGTGGTGCGCATGGCCGACCTCAATGAGACTTTTGGTTATCAGATTTTTACCGGTGCGCGGCATCCGAGCCGCAATAAGGTGCTGCAGATTGCCTTTGCGATGGCGTTGACGCTCAAGGAGACCAACCGCGCCTTGACGGCTGCCGGGGCAAGCGTCCTCAACTGTAAAGACCGTCGCGATGCGATTGTCATCTTTTGCATCGACCGTGGCTGTAGCCTCCAAAAGGTCAATGAAGAGCTGTATCGCTTTGGCGAGGAGACGGTGAGTTAGCGGCTGATATCTGAGCCGGCGGAGCTGCCGAACAACGATGCAAACGAACGGGGCGCGGATGCCATGGGGTGTCTGCGCCCTGCGCTATGATGGAGGCTATGGATACTCAGACCCCAACATATTCCGATGATGAGCTGACCGCAGCGCTTGCCGAGCACCTGGCGTCGCTCGATTGCGACGACAGCTATCGCGTGGAGCGTGTACTTAAGCGCTCGTCCGTTGAAACAACCGAGCTCGTGTACTTTGAAGGAACCGGCGGTGGTTCGCTCGGTCCCTTTGTTCGTAAACGCATCGATGCTTCGGCTCAAATCGGCGGGGCATACGAGCGTCTGTTTGCCGCTCAGCGGGCAGGCAGGCGTTTTGAGCACCTGCCCAGAATCGTCGATTGTCGTCGTGTGGGCGACGAGCTCAACGTGGTTATGGAATACATCGAAGGGGAGACACTCGGGGCGCTGGTGGACCGTCTGGGAGCCACCCCCGATTATGCGCGTGAATTGTATCCTGCCCTATGCGATGCCGTGGGCGAGCTCCATGCCGGTTTTGCAATGGTGGGGGAGACGTCGGCGCCGGTGATCCATCGCGACCTCAAGCCGTCGAATATCATCGTGACAGGTGCCAACTATACGCCTGATGACGGCCTGACATTTTCATCGCTGGTGATTATCGACCTGGGGATCGCGCGCGTATGGCGCGATGGCGCCGATGCTGACACCGTCAAGTTTGGCACGCGACCCTATGCGCCGCCCGAGCAGTATGGGTTTGGGCAGACGAGTGTGCGCAGCGATGTCTACGCACTTGGGGCCCTGTTGTTCTTTTGCTTGACGGGAGTCGACCCTAAACCAGGGCTCGACATGCGCGAGCAATGTGAGGCATGCGGCATTCCCGCTCCACTTGCCGATGCCGTCTGCATGTCGATGGCGCTCGACCCGGCCAAGCGTTTTGCGAGCGCGGAAGCGTTGGGACGGGCGACGCGCGCGGCATACGATCTAAGTCGCCCCGTGCGGCCTCCTGCGCCTGTGCTTGTCCGTACTCCGGCCTCGGAGACGGTGTTGACGCCCCAAGGGCTCCAGAACCCCACAGTGCTTCCTAGGCCTGCCGCCTCCGCTGCATGTGGTCTGCTCTCTCGCGTTCCGGAGTCTCTGGGGCGCATTTGGAATACGCTCATCTGCTTCTCGCTGCTTGTGTTCTTTGCCGGAAGTCACTTTGCCGTCTTTCACCCCACCGGAGCAAACCAAAGTTACCCGACGTGGCTTCTCATAATCGAGTATTTTTTCTTTGTCGATGGTCTTATGGTGCTTATGCATTTTGCGCTGCTCGATAAGCGCCGTCTTCGTCGGCGATTCGCACTGCTCGACAGCTATCGCGGCAAGAAACTCGCGAAACTCTGGCTCAAGGCATTGGGTGTGCTGCTCCTGTGCATGATCGTCATAGTCGCGGTTGCCAATGCGACCGGCGTCGTCGATACCTCCGCTACCTAAAAGAAAAGGGCCCTATTGGGGCCCTTTGCAGTTGCACTTAGATGCGGTTCATCTGAGCGGCGACTTTGTTGTACCAGTCCTGCCACGTGGGCGGGCAGTACTTTTTGGCCGCAGCCGGGGTAAGGGTGGAGCCGTAGTTGGCGCCCAGATAGGCAACGTGAGCGGAGATGCCCTCGCTCCAGCTGCCAAAGCTGCGCCAACCGCCGCCACGTGCACTCCAGCCCCAGGCGTTGTAAGAATTGGCGCAATAAGCGCCCTTGGTGCTCTCGATGCAGGCGATGGCGGGGGACCAACGGGGATCGACACCGGTATTCCAAGCGGCGACGGCAAAGTTATAGCCCTGGCCTGCCATGGGGGAGCCGGCGAGATAATTGTCGATGCGGCTCGTCCACTCATTAATGAACGAATCGTAATCGGAGCTACCGGTATTGGCGTTGTTCACCGTGGTGTCGATGGTGGTGTTGGTGTTGGTGGCCTGGCTGCTGGAATTGCTGCCGCTTACGCCCTCGCCCGAGAGCTTCTCGGCGGCAGCGGCCTTATCGGCCTCAAGCTTGGCAAGCTCGGCGGCATTTTCCTGCTCGGCTTTTGCCTGTGCCTCGCTGCGGAGCTGCTGGGCCTGCGCCAGCGCATCCTCGGCGTTTTTCTGCTCTGCCTCAAGCTGAGACTTGGCCTGCTGGAGCTCAGCCTTGTTCTGCTCGAGTTCGGTTTGCATGTTATTGAGCTGTTCGATCTCGTCGACGCTCGAGCTCGTGATCTGGTTGGTGTATTTGCAGGTCGTGATGAACTCACCCAGGCTCTGCGCGTTGACCAGGAAGCTCACGATGGGATTGGTGCCCTTCTGATACTTGTACAGATCGCGCATGGCGGAGCTTGCCTTGGCCTGCTGCTCGGGAAGCTTGGCCTCGATTTCCTCGATGCTTGCCTCATTGGAGTCAATCTGCTTTTGCAGGTCATCGAGTTTGGTGCGGGCGTCGTTGTAGGCGCTCGTGGCGGCTTCGATCTTCTGCTGGGCTGCGGAAAGCTGGTCCTGCGTTGCCTGCGAGGCGGCATACGCCGCAACGGGGGAGAGCATCGGCGTGGCCGTCAGCGCAACGGCGAGCGCGGCACTCGTGATGATGCGAGCCGGCTTCGACGCAATGAGCGCTGCGGTGCGATGATTCGAATGCTGCATCCAGTCCCTCTGCAATCAATCGTAGGTTATGGTTCGAACGGTATTCTACTACTGCTTTCGACCTCAACTTGAACCTTAAAGGTTCCAAAGGGTCAAGTTGAACTTGAGGCTTTGGCTTTGACCTGCAGTTATGATGAATTGTTGAGAAACCATAGAGTTCAACTTTAACGTTACAGAGCTCTGTTTGAGAGGAGTTTTGGGCTGTAAAAGCCATCTCAACGTGGGGTTTTATAACTACAGCGTGCCCTTCTGGCGAGCCTGCTCAATCTCTTCGAGGGCCTCGGCGGGGGTGAACGAACAGGTGCCGTCGCCGAGTTTGATTACCTGGATATCGTCGCCGGCGTAGACCTCTCCGCCCTTTAGTGCCACGCCAAAAACGCCCTCGTGGGGAAAGATGCAGTCGCCGGCGAGATAGTAGATGGCACAGCGTGTGTGGCAGACCTTGCCGATTTGGCTGATTTCGACAAGCACCTCGCTGCCAAGCTTGAGCTGTGTGCCCAAGGGGAGCGAGAGCAGGTTGATGCCCCGGGTTGTGAAGTTCTCTCCGAAGTCGCCCTCGTGCACATCGAGCCCGCGCGCCTGCGCCGTCTGGATAGACTCTGCAGCTAAAAAGGAAACCTGGCGGTGCCAATGCCCGGCGTGTGCGTCGGAGGCGAGGCCAAATTGCTCTATAACGGTGTCGTGCCCGTCGGCGACGGGCGACTTGCGCGTGCCCTTGTGTGCCGACGTGTTGATCGAGACGATGCGGGCGGGTCCGTTGTAGGCGTCGTTTGCCGTGCACAGGGGAGCGGTCGCTTTCGCACGTTCCGCCAGCTCGCGCCTCGCGGCATTGAGGATGGGATTATCGGTCGGATGGTCTTGGGGCACGTGTGCACCTTTCGCTCGAAGATGTCAATACGCTGAATCCTACAACAACGGTAGGTTCATTGCCCATTGTCATACAACGGTGGGCGCCGTCTTCGTGCTGGACGATTACGTCGATTGCCATAGATACGGTGGAGCTTTGGGCGCCGGCGGCTTGGCACGCTAGAATAAATCAGTTGCGCAAAGACCGCCCGTTGTGTGGGCAGTTCATGATAGGAAGTTTCCATGGCATTGCAATTTACAGAGCGCGAGTTCATTCCCGTGCTGCTTGGTGGCGACATCAACGCCTATTCGGTGGCGCGCGCCTTCTACGAGGAGTACCAGGTCAAGAGTCTGGTCTTTGGCAAGTATCAGACGGGTCCCGCGTACCGCAGCCAGATTATCGACTACACGCCCAACGTGGATATCGACACCATGCCCGTGATGCTCAAAACCGTCAACGGCATTGCCCAAGCGCATGCCGACAAGACTATTGTCCTTGTGGGCTGCGGCGACAACTATGTCGCTCTCGTGGCTCAAGCCAAGGATGCTCATGAGCTGGCGGATAACATCGTCGCTCCCTACGCGCCCTACAGCATGCTCGAGCAGTGCCAGAAGAAGGAGATCTTCTACGAGCTGTGCGAGAAGCATGGCGTGCCCTATCCGCACACGTTTACCTTTACCAAGGCGATGCTCAATGCCCAGGGTGAGGCGCCTGCCGAAGTGCTCGACCAGATTGATTTTCCTTACCCGATGATTCTGAAGCCTTCTGACGGCATCATGTGGTGGCAGCATGAGTTCGAGGGCCAGAAGAAGGCCTATGAGATTGCCGACCGCGCCGAGCTGGAACAGGTCATTCGCGACTCGTATGCCAGCGGCTACACCGACGACCTGATCTTGCAGGATCGCGTGCCCGGCAACGACGAGTACATGCGCGTGCTCACCAGCTATTCCGACCGCAACGGTAAGGTCCGCATGATGTGCCTGGGCCATGTGCTACTCGAGGAGCATCAGCCCCACGGTGTCGGCAACCATGCCTGTATCATTACCGAGCCCAACGACGAGCTCATGGGCGGCGTGCGTAAGTTGCTCGAGGACCTTCACTTTGTGGGCTATTCCAACTTTGACGTAAAGTACGACGAGCGCGACGGCTCGTTTAAGTTCTTCGATTTCAACACGCGCCAGGGCCGCAGCAACTACTACGTTACCAACAGCGGCTTTAACGTTGCCAAGTATGTGGTGGACGAGTATGTGTTCAACCGTCCGTTTGAGCCGGAGTTTGTGACGGCTCAGGACGAGGCCCTGTGGATGGTCGTCCCCATGGGCGTCGTCGACAAGTACGTCAAGGATCCCGAGCTGCGCGCTAAGGTGCATCGCCTGGACAAGGAAGGCAAGGGCGCCGACCCTTCGTTTATGAAGGGCGACTTTGTCTTTAACCGCTGGCTGCGCATGTGGCACACCAAGCTGCGCCACTTTAAGCTGTTCAAGACGTATTACAAGTAGATGAGCGCGGCGCCCGTCCGGTTTGCATCGGGCGGGCGCGGGTATGATACGCGCAATTGCGCAAGCGTCACCAAGGAGGCGGCGATGGAAAAGCTGGGAGTTATCGGCGGCATGGGCGCCGAGGCCACGTCGTATTACTACGACCAGGTGGTGCGTCATACGGCTGCTGCCTGCGATCAGGAACATATCGACATGGTGGTACTCTCCAAGTCGACCATGCCCGACCGCACGCTGGCCATTAAGACCGGCGAGCATGCCAAACTGCTGGCGACCATGAAAGAGTGCGCCCAGGCACTCGAGTCGCTGGGCTGTGCACACATTGCCATTCCCTGCAACACGTCACACTACTTCTATGACCAGATCCAGTCGTTTACGAAGGTGCCGATTATCCACATGCCGCGTGAGTCGGTGCGCTATGCTCTGGCCGGTGCGGTGATGGGGGAGTGTGAGTTCGACCCCAACCTGAGTATGCCGGCCGAGCCGGTGCATAAGATCGGCATCATGGGCACCGATGGCACCGTGGGCGCGGGCGTCTACGGCCGCGAATGTAAGGCTGCGGGTGTTGAGGTCGTCTATCCCAGCGAGAAACGTCAGAACGATGTGATGTCGCTTATCTACGATGATGTGAAGGCCGGACGTGAGCCCGATATGGATAAGTTCGACCGCGTGATGTGGGAGTTCGCCCGTAGCGGCTGCGACCGCGTCATTCTGGCCTGCACCGAGCTCTCGGTGTTGCAAAAGTACCGAGAGATGCCCGAGATCACCCTCGACGCCATGGATGTCCTGGTGCGCGAATCCATCATCCGTAGCGGCGCTCCCTACCGCCTCTAGCTTCCGACCTGTCAAAAAGGGACAGGTTAATTTTGGTAGGTTTTATCTGGTGAAACAGTAAGGCCTCGGCTCGTTTGGTGCGAGCCGAGGCCTTTTGCGTTGGGCGGTTGCTGTCAGTGGTGAACTAGAACAGGAAGCCGATGGCGATGAGGGCGATGCTGACGATGAGCACGGCGATGTCTAGGCCCTTGATGGGGTAGCGCTTGTACGAGCTGGCGCGCGTACGCAGATAGAAGCCGCGCTGTTCTGCCGCCAAGGCTGTGGCATCGGTCTTGCCCACGCTCGAGATGAGCAGCGGCACGCACAGTGGCAGCATGAGCTTAAGCTTCTTGATGGGGTTCTTGGTGTCGTACTCGACGCCGCGTGCGGTCTGCGCCTCCATGATGGCGTTCATCTCTTGACCAAACACCGGCACGAAGCGCAGCGCCGTGGTAAAAGTGAAAGCATAGCGATACGGCACGTGCAGCACCTCGACGCAGGCGTTGGCAAGGTCGTTGAGCTTGGTCACCGTGAGCATGAGGATGAGTGGTAACGCCACACCCAGCAGGCGCAGACAGGCCTTCGATCCCGTGATGAGGCCCGTGTCGGTGATAAAGCTCCACACCACGTTGCCATCGCGCATAAAGGCCAGCTGGAGCACCAGCATGATAAGCGCGAGCGGAATCAGCAACTTGAGCAGCGAGAACAGGCGGTTGACGACGCCCGCATAGGCACCCAGGGCAAGGGTGAGCGCCAAAAAGCCCAGCAGCGCCACGTAGGTGTCGGACAAGAAGATGCCGACGATGATGGCGGCGGCGAGGCCCAGTTTGACGACGGGGTTCAGGCGATGCAGCAGCGTGTCACCCGGCATGTAGTCGATGACGTTAACCACGGTGGACCATCTCCTTGGTAATTCGAACGACATCGGAGACCTCGCTCACCTGCGCAAAAGCAGTCGAGACGGAAGATGCCAGACGGCGCGAGAGCTCAATAACCTGGGGAGGCTCCACGTAGGCACGCCGCATGAGATCGATGTTCGAGAATAGCTCGTGCGTGCGGCCGCGGTCGAGGATGCGACCGTCGGCCATTACCACAATGCGCTCGGCAAAATCCGAGACGACTTCCATATCGTGGCAGACCATGATAACGGCGCAACCGCGCTCGGCCATGGTGCGCACCGTTTCCATGACGGTCATGCACTCGCGGTAATCAAGGCCGCTCGTGGGCTCGTCGAGCACGACGATCTTGGGCTCAACCACTACGACGGAGGCAAGCGCCACCATTTGTCGCTGACCGCGCGAGAGCGAGAAGGGCGCCTCGTCGGCCGGCAAGCCAAAGCGGTCGATGACGAGCTGGGCGCGACGCAGCGCCTCGGCACGGTCGATGCCGGCAAGCTCCAGGCCAAAGGCGACCTCGTCGAGCACGGTGTCCTTGCAGATCTGGCGGTCGGGGTTTTGGAAGAGGGTTGCGACCTCGCGGGCAATGCGGCTCGTGGGGACGGTTGCAGTATCCAGTCCCGTGACGCGCACGCTGCCCGAGGCGGGCTTGAGCAGACCCGTGGGCAGCTTGGTGAGCGTGGTCTTGCCGGCACCGTTCTGGCCGACGATGCCCACGAGCTCGCCGGGATAGAGCGTCAGGCTAAGGTCGTGTACGGCGGCGCCGCCATTGGGATAGGCAAACTCAACATGGTCGAAGGTGAGTACGGGTTCTGCGTCCTTGGCATGAGGGCGCAACGACGGCGCATGCGGGGAACCGGCAGGCGCTTGGGCTTCGATGGCCGCGTGTGCGGGGTCGACGATGCCCGAAATCAGGCGCTCGGCCTCATCGACATCCAAGCAGGGGGTACCGCTTACCAGGCCATCGGCCTCGAGGCTATTGAAGATACGCGTGACGCGAGGGCAGTCGACGCCGATGGCACGGAGCTCGTCGGTATGCGCGAAGACCTCGTGCGGCTCGCCCTGTAGCGCGATTTCGCCATGATTGAGCACGAGCACGCGGTTGCAATACTCCGAAAGCAGGGCGACTTTTTGCTCAACGACGACGATGGTGATGCCGAGTACACGGTTGGCCTCGCGCAGGGTCTCGAAGACCAGCGTGGAGCTGGCGGGGTCGAGTGCTGCGGTTGGTTCATCGAGCACCAGCACACGCGGACGCATGGCGAGGATGGCGGCGATGGCAACCTTTTGCTTTTGGCCGCCCGAAAGCGTGGCGATCTCGCGGTCGCGCAGGTCGCTGATACCGACGGTCTTAAGCGTCTCGCTCAAGCGCTGCTCGATCTGGTCGTGCGGAACGCCAAAGTTCTCGAGGCCAAAGAGCATTTCGTCCTCAACGACCGAAGCGACCACCTGGGTATCGATGTCCTGCAACACGCTGCCGACGATCTGCGATATGTCGGTGAGCGAGACCTCGCAGGTGTCGTGGCCGTCAACTAACACGGAGCCATAAAAGGCGCCGGTGTAGTGGTGAGGTACGGCGCCCGACAGACAGGCGGCAAGTGTGGACTTACCGGCGCCCGAAGGCCCGATAATGCCGATAAAATCTCCCCTGTTCACGCCGAGCGAGATATGCTTAAGCGCCTGCTCGGTCTGCGTGCCATAGGAGAACGAGACATCGTCGACGTTGATGATCGTTTCCATGGATACCTTTCATAGTCATTGGGGACGTTCTTACATGACTAGTCGTTTAAGAACGTCCCCAAAAGCTCGTTGTTTGGGACAGTCTTTGGTGGTGAAGCACGGAGACGGCTTTACGAGGGGCCCCAGGTTGGCGCGAAAGAGGAGCGAAGCGTACTTGGGTACGCGAGCGACGAATTAACGCCAAGATGGGGTGGCTCGTAAAGCCGAGCGGGTTAGTTGAGCCTAAGGGCCTTCTGGATGGGCAGGTAGAGGGCGCCGACCAGAATGGCGTTAAAGACGGCGGTCATGGCAACGACGGGCAGCATGGCGGCGGCGAGCTCGCCTACCACGCCGAGCATGGCCATCTTGATGACCATGAAGATGACGCCGGAGGCAAATGTGGTCAGGAAGGTTGCGACAATGGCGATGGCGGGCTTGATTTGACCGTTCTTGCCGGCGGCGTTGACGATGCCGGCCATGAGCATGGCGGCGATGCCCTCGGCGGCAAAATCGACGAACGGCGAAGTGGTGGTGATCTGGATCACGGCAGCCGAGATGAGGCCGATGACGAGCGCCTGGCCGATGTTGGGGCGAACGACCAGGATGGTGAGGCAGAAGGCCGAGATGATGAACTCGGGGCTGATCATGCCGCCCGAGATGCCCGAGATGGCCTTGCCGACGGTGAAGTTGAGGATGAAGCCGGCGGCGAGCAGGATGGCAAGCAGGACGAGGGCGCGGACATCGAGTTTGCCACGGTCGGCGGTCTGGACGGTGCGGGGCTGGGTGGCGGTGGTGTTCTGAGACATGGTGAAAATCCTTTCAAAAAGGGGAGTGTAAGAGAAAAACGGAGGCGCGTGATGCGAATGCGATCGGGCTCGAGATAGAAAAAGGCCCCCGGTCGAAACCGGAGGCCTTCCAATCACCTAGAGCGCAAAAGCAGGCGTGAGGGACTCACTGTCGACCGATCGTATTCGCATCACGCCACCACCAGTTGTTGAGAGACTTCATCGTGTTCTTCATGTCGGTGGCTCCTTTCATGATGCCGTGGCGCGGTCGCACCTTGTTGCTGTTGCGCTGCACTATAGCACAGCAAAGTGTGTGCGGGGAAATCTTTTTTAAAAAGATTTCAGGCGGGTTTCCCGCCGGTCAAAAGAGCGGGCTGAGCGGGCGAGGCTGCCATTGCTGCCTTGTCCGCTCAGCTAAGACGTTACTCCTTATTGCGACGGTAGAGGAAGTAACCGCCCGCGGAGATGACGGCAACGCCAGCGATGGCGAATGCGGCCACCATGCGGCCATCAAAACGATCACCGGTGGTGGGCAGGCCGCCCTTGGTGTTCGTCTTGTTGGTGGTTACCGTGGTCGTGGTGTCCGACTTGCCAGGCTTCTCGGGCTTGGTGGTGGGCTGCTCGGGCTTAGCGGGCTGCTCGGGGGTACCGGGCTGCTCAGGAGTACCAGGCTGATCCGGGGTTACCGGGTCGGTGGCAAGAGCGTCCTTGGCGTAGGTGATGGACACCTTGAGGCCGTTGGTCTCGGTGTTCAGGTCGCTCGGGGTGAAGGGCTGGTCGAAGTTTTCGGCCTTCTGATAGGCGCGCATCTCCTGGAGCAGGGCCTTGCACTTCTTGTAGGTGTTCTCGGTAGCAGCCTTGCCGGCCTTGTTGGCCAGGGCAGTGCGGCCCTCGGTGGTCGTCTCGGCTAGCATGGCGGCGTCAACTTCCTTGTTCTGCTCGATGAGCTCGTTCTGGAGCGCATCGAGGTAGGCACGGACGCTGATACCAAGGGTGTCAGGGTTCTCAAAGCAGAGCGAGCTGATGTCCATGAGGACGTAGTTGATTGAGTTCTCGGGCTCCTCGTTGTACACGACGTCAGTCTGTTTGCAGTGATCGAAGGAGACGGTCTGATCGCTGAAGAACGGGCTGACCTCAGTTATCAGAGCGGAGTACAACGGGATGGCGACGGAGTACGCGGCGCGGGAGAGCATTTCCCACTGGATGGTAGCGACTTCGGGGTCATACCCGCGACGAATCTGGAAGAGGTTGATCTCGGTGTTGCGCTCGCTGCCGATGCAATAAACACCATCAGTGTTCGCGTTGAGGCCAGGGACGTTCTCGCCGCGGTTGCCGAAGGCGCGAATCAACTCGAAAGTGCTCCAACCAGACTTGCCAGGCTTGAAGAACAGGGGCTGGATTTCGCTGACCATGGCTCCCTTTTGGTCAGGTTTTCCTTTCTCCTTTACTGTGATAATGTCGTAATCTGTGCCTTCGGTCAGCTGACTACCAAAATAATCGCGGCCTTGCACATAGCGGGACCACTGGTTTACGCCGGAATCGGCGAGGCTTTCGCCATACGTTTGGGCGACATCGAATTTGCCGTCAGCGGAGTATTTGGCGAAACCCTTTTCTTCGGGCATGGATTGGATCTTTTCAGAGTGGAGGCAATTCTCGGTGTCATTGAGGTCGACATCGTAGTTGAGGCTCCCGATATTAGGGTTGAGCGACGCGACGTCGTCAGCGAGCTTCATGGCGATCCACTGATGGGCGGAAAGTGTGGCGAACAGCCAGGTCTCGTTGTTGTCGGCGATGATGATCTGGTCGTTGGTGCAGACGCCTTGATCATCGATCAGGCTGCCGAGGAGCTCGACGCCCTCGCGGGCCGTGGCGCTCTCGCCCAGGATGATGCTGCCGTAACTGTACTCGCCCAGACCCACTTCCCCATCGATGAGGTCTGCTGCAGCGGCCTCCTCGTTATAGGAGGTGCTTAGCGTGGCGGAGCAGGAGACGCCCTTCTCGTTGATGCCGGCCTCGGAGTAGGCGTCGGTGCGACCCATCCAGTTGGAGGGGTGGTCACGTACATAGCTGTAGCGATAGGTAGGCTTGTTCGAAGTGTATTCAAAAGCAGATTCAATCGAGCTGTACTTAAAGCCAGGTTCGTGGGCAGGTTCGATGCCGTAGTGCTTAAGATAGCGCTTGCCAAAGTCCTCGGCGCGGCCGTAGTACGTGTTGCCGTCCGCCGTGAGCTTGCCGCCCATGTAGATCTGCGTGCAGGCGAGCGCAGACGTCGGCATGGACATGATGGTTGCAGCTCCAAAGGCGAGGCCTATGCCAAGCTTTTTGAGCGCGTTGACGGGGTGAGTTTTCCTCATTTTCCCTCCCAGCGTGCGAAAGCTCTCCGTTGCCAGAGAGCTTCAGCCAATAAAGACACCCCATTAGCGTAACGAACTGGAAACAATATTCATCTATGAAAGAAACTTACTCGATAAGCGTAATGAAATATGCGATGAGTGGTTAATTATACTCGGTTTGTAGCTTTACTTTAATAAAGACGTCCTGCAATTACATTACCTGAATAAAGCGCCTTGCACGGGGCGCAAAGAAAATCCCCCGCTGTTTGGCAAATGCATAAACAGCAGGGGAGACGATAATTGGATGAATATCATACCAATGTGGAATTATTTCTTCCGGCGGTGGATCACGTTGATCGCATGGCCGACGAGCATGGCCAAAACGATGATGATAAAGCCGATCAGGGGATTGTCGTTCATGGGGTCCTCCTATTTACCAAGCGGTGAGAATTCGTCGACGATGAGGTCGAGGCATTGCGGAAGCGCGCGGGCTCCAAAGACGCCCGAATTGCTGGAGATAATCTCGCCATCGAACTGCATGCCCAGCGACGGGGTGCAGGTAATCTTGGCTTCCTTGGTCTGGATGATCTTGAACTGCGGGCGCCCGAGTACCTTACCGGCGGGGTCAAGCGCAGCGATGATCACAGTAGGCAACAGCTGCACGGTGCGCACGGGTTCGATGACCGCAATGTCGACCATGCCATCGTTCATGCGGCAGTCGGGGAACAGGTTGATGTCGTTTTGGATGACCGAGGTATTGCCGGCCATGCAGCAGATGCCGTCGAGCTCCTCGACAATGCCGTCGTGCTCAATCGTAAAGTGCGCCACCGTGGGGTTGGGCGTGGCGAGCGCAGAGAGGAAGTAGGCGATCTCGCCGATGTCGTTTTTGGTGGGAGCGGCCTTCATCATGATCTCGGCGTCGAAGCCTGAGCCAGCGATGATGATAAAGCCATGGCGCTTCTCGTTGCCGTTCTCGTCGAGCCAAAAGAGCTCGCCCATGTCGACTTTGACCGTGCGGCCGGCGCGGCATGCCTTGGCGAGCGCCGCCGCCTCGGGGGCATTGCCGATGTTGTTGAAGAACAGGCAAGCCGTGCCGGAGGGGAAGACGAGCGTGGGGACGCCGCACCCGCGCATCTGGTCGAGCACGTTGGAAACGGTGCCGTCGCCGCCCGAGACAACCACGCGATCGAATTCGCGCACGTCTGCCACGGCGTCCTCGGGCTCCATGCCATCGCCGATAAAACGCATCACGACCTCGTCGCCGCCCTGCGCAAGGGCGTGTGTGAATGCGTAGATTTCATCTGAGCTGGGACCCGATGCCGGATTGTGGATGATAAGGCAGCGCATACTTACGTTCCCGTTCTGTGACTAACCGAGTATAGTTGTAGGGCAATGCCGATATCCTACCCGTGTTTTTCGGGCCTAACCTTATTCGATGGGTTGATATGTACATTTCCACACATCAGGCTCTGCTCGACTTTTGCCAGCGCGCCCGCGAGTTCGACGCGATTGCCGTCGATACCGAGTTTTTGCGCGAGCGCACGTTTCATCCGCGCCTTTGCCTGGTCCAGATTGCGACCCCCGCCGAGAGTGTCGCAATTGACCCCTTGGTGATCGATGATCTTTCTCCGCTGGCCGAGCTTATGGCCGACGAGAGCGTGACCAAGGTCTTTCATGCTTGCTCCCAGGACATGGAGGTTATGCTCCATACCGTGGGCGCACTGCCGCGACCGATTTTTGACACGCAGGTTGCCGCCGCTTTTTTGGGTGAGCGCCAACAGATTTCGTATGGCGCGCTCGTGCAGGCATTCTGTGGTGTTTCGCTGCCCAAGACCGAGTCTCTGACCGACTGGTCGCGCCGCCCGCTGACCGACAAGCAGATTGAGTACGCGATCGATGACGTTAAGTACCTGATCGTCGCCTATACCGAGATGATGAGCCGTCTGCGCGAGCTGGGCCGTGTGGATTGGGTGCTCGATGAGCTGCGCCCGCTGGCCGACGAGTCGCACTACCGTGCCGATCGTCATGAGGCGTTCCGCAAGGTCAAGCGCATCAACTCGTGTAGCCGTCATCAGCTGGGTATCGCGCGCGAGCTCGCCGCCTGGCGCGAGGACCGCGCCGAGCGCCGCAACATCCCGCGCAAGTGGGTCATGTCCGACGATACGCTGCTGGCGCTCGTCAAGCGCAATCCCGTGCGTGTCGAGGAGTTCCGCAGTATCCGCGGTACCGACCAGCTGGGGGAGCGCGACGTGGACGGCGCGCTCATGGCCATCAAGCGCGGCGCGAGCTGCCCTCACGATCGCCTGCCGCTCATGGTACGCGGGCATCGCCAGATCTCGCCGGAGCTGGAGAGCGTGACGGACCTGATGTATGCGCTCATTCGCCTGGTTGCCGAGCGCTCGGGCGTGGCGACCTCGGTTATCGCCTCGCGCGATGACCTCGCCGACTATATTGAGCATCCCGAGCAGAGCCCTCTGCGCGAAGGCTGGCGTTTTGAGCTCGTGGGCTCACGCCTGGACGATCTGCTTTCGGGCAACATGGGGCTGACGGTCAAAGATGGCAAAATAGAATTGCTATAGGGAAGTCTAACCGCCTGAATGGGTAAAATGCCTCCAACGTGTAACTCGATTCGGAGGAATTCGCATGCCTTATTACTATGGATACGGCTTTGGTATCGATCCGCTGTACCTGCTGGTTGTTCTTGTCTGTACGGTGCTTGGTCTTGCCGCACAGAGCTATATCAACTCGACGTACAAGACGTGGTCCAAGGTACGATCGGACGGCGACACGGGCGCTACGGTCGCTCGCCGCATGCTCGATGCCAACGGTTGCAACGCCGTGGGCATCAAGGGCGTTGCCGGCGAGCTCACCGACCACTACAACCCGCAGGATAACAACCTGTATCTCTCGGACGCTAACCGTTCGGTTGGCTCGGTCGCAAGCGTTGCCGTTGCCTGCCATGAGGCGGGCCATGCCGCCCAGCGTCAAAGCGGTTACGCCATGATGAAGGTGCGCAGCGCCCTCGTGCCGGTCGTTAACTTTACCCAGAACACCTGGACGCTCGTGCTGCTCATGGGCTTGTTTATGAACATCGCGGGACTCACGACCCTCGCGCTGATCTTCTTCTCGTTTAGCGTGCTGTTCCAGCTGGTTACGCTGCCGGTCGAGATCGATGCCAGCCGCCGCGCCGTGGCGTATATCGAGCAGTCGGGTATGAGCTCCAAGCAGGTCAACGGTGCCAAGAAGGTGCTGACGGCAGCTGCGCTCACCTATGTGGCTGCGGCGCTCACCTCGATTATTCAGCTGCTCTACCTTATGGCTCGCTACAACAGAAACTCCAACCGATAAGAACTTGTACTGGAAGGCGCCGCGGGGATTTGTGTCCCCGCGGCGCTGTACTATGTGTGGGACTTGAATTTGCGCAGGGCCGGAGCCCTTGTGCACGATGACGAAAGGAGGCTGCGTGGCAGGCTGGAATCTAACCGGCAATGCCGTTTCCGCCGAGTTCGACGGGTCGGACGAGCAGGAACGCAAAGAGCTCAGCGTGAGCCAGGCGGTGGAGATCGCCGCTGGCGCGCTCGATGCGATTCCGCAGCTGAGCGTCCTGGGCGAGGTCACCGGCTTTCGTGGCCCCAATGCCCGAAGCGGCCACTGCTACTTCCAGATCAAGGACGACTCGGCTGCCGTCGATTGCATCATCTGGAAGGGTGCCTATCTTAAGCGCACCTTCGACTTGCGCGACGGTATGCAGGTGAGCTTTAAGGGCAGCTTCAATCTCTATAAGCCCACGGGTCGCATGAGCTTTGTCGCCCGTTCGTTCTCGCTGGCGGGGGAGGGCCTGCTGCGTCAGCAGGTGGCACAGCTGGCCGAAAAGCTACGTCGCGAGGGCTTGATGGATGAGTCCCGCAAGCGTCGTATTCCGGTGTTTTGCTCGCGCGTGGCGGTCGTCACCTCGCTTTCCGGCGCCGTGATCGACGACGTCAAGCGTACGCTGCGCCGTCGCAACCCACTTGTCGAGCTCGTTTGCGTGGGCGCCAAGGTCCAAGGCGAGGGTGCGCCTGCCGAGCTTATTGAAGGCTTGCGCCGCGCCGCTGCCATTACGCCGGCGCCCGATTGCATTTTGCTCGTGCGTGGCGGCGGTTCCTTCGAGGATCTTATGACCTTTAACGACGAAGAGCTTGCTCGCGCGGTGGCGGCCTGTCCCGTGCCTGTGGTGACCGGTATTGGCCATGAGCCCGATACCTCGATCTGCGATATGGTGAGCGACCGTCGTGCCTCCACGCCCACGGCAGCGGCAGAATCCGTGGCACCTGCCATGACGGAGCTGGCAGACGTGCTCGAGACGCGTCATCAGCGCCTGGGTGCCGCGATGGCATCGATGATCGGGTCGGATCAGGTCGATCTGGAGATGCTCGACCAGCGCGGTCGGCGTGCCTGGGATACCTATACGGCGCGCTTGGGCGATGCGCTCGATGCGGCCGCGTGCCGCCCGTGCCTGAACGATCCAACGTTTATGGTTGAGCGTCGCGAGTCGGAGCTTGCCCTGACGGCCGATCGCCTGTCGGGCGCCATTGCGCGCTCGGTCGGTGCCTTCCGCTCCAACTTCGAGCGCCTGCCCGAGCGCTTGGTCGCAAGCACCTCGGGGCTCGATGGCAAGCGCCATGCGCTCACGCTCGCGAGTTCCCGTCTGGAGCATCAGGGACGCACGATGTTGAGCAAGCCTGCGTCTGACTTAGGCCGTGCAGCGGCCTCGCTCGACGCCCTGTCGCCGCTCAAGGTGCTTGCCCGCGGCTACTCCATCGCATACAGCGATGGCGGCGTGGCTACGAGCGCTAAGACTTTTAAGCCCGGTGACGCCATCCGCGTGCGTATGGCGGATGGTAACGTGGCAGCAACCGTCGATACGGTTGAGTAGACCGCGTTTTATGGTGATAGACCTTTAGGGAAGGAAACAGATATGGCAGAGAAGACCCCGGTCGAGCAGCTTACGTATAAGCAGGCCTCACAGGAGCTGGAGCTCATTATCCGCAGCCTGGAGTCGGGCGATATGGAGCTCGAGGAGTCGCTCGAGAGCTACACCCGCGGCGTCGAGCTTCTCAAGAGCCTGCGTACCCGCCTGGCTGATGCCGAGCAGAAGGTCTCGGTGCTCCTTAAGGACGTCGACGGCAACGACGTGCTCGCCGACGGCGAAGCCGCCAACACCGACGACAACCTCTCGTTCTAACCATCCCGCAGCCCACTTTGGGGTAGTCTTTTTGGGACGGGGCTTTTTTGACTACCTCTTGTCGGCTGCCTCGCCGAGCACTTGCGTTTGCGAGAAAGTAGTCAAAAAAAGCCCCGTCCAAAAAGACTACCCAGGTGGCTGGCCATTAGGGGTGAATGTGGCGTGCCTTTCAGCGCGCTAAAGATGGGTCGAGACGCTATCGCTGCTCGATTTCACTGGGTTCACCATTATTTCAAGCGTGTGTAAATACTCATCTTGATTGTCAGATATGTATTCGCTTACATACCAGAATTCTAAAAGAGGCCCTGCGGCAATGAGATGATTCTGGTCCATGAATTCATTCATTTCCCTCCATATTGTCGGCGTTATTTCTGCAGGTCCGGTGGTCGTCCTGCAAAGATAGTCGGTAATGTCGAGAAAGTTGGTGTAGCGCCCGATCCGAAGTGAGTCGGCCCGGCGTCCTGGAATCTGGAATACGGTTGATATCCTATGCCGCCTCGACCCTGTCCGCAAGCTCGAGGCCGGACTCGAGCATCTTCCTGGCCTCCGCCTCAAGCCGCGCCCACTCGACGGGACCGTCGATTCCCCGAGTGCGACCGTCATCGTAGAGCTCGTTCATCCTCACCTCCGAGAAGTACCTGGACTCCTGCCATATCTCGTCCTGCTCGCACATGACCGCGCCCGCGAGCCGCACCAGCGAGCCCGTGGAGGGGAACACCTGCACGACGCGCGACCTGCGCTTTATCTCCCGGTTGGTCCTCTCCTGCACGTTGTTGGTGCGCAGGCGCTTCCAGTGGGTCGGCGGGAAGTCGAGGTAGGCCAGCGCGTCGGGCTCGGCCTCCTCCAGCACCGCCGCCGCCCTGGGGCAGCACCCCTCCAGCATGTCGCACGCCGCGTGGTACATGGCCGTCACGGTGGCGGCGTCGCGCCCGCGGAACACCTGCGACACGATCCTGCCCACGCGGCGCCTGAGCTGCCAGGAGCCGGCCTCGCGCATGCAGTCGCGCATGAGGTGGACCGCGCAGCGCTGCCACGCGGCGCCCTGGAAGACCTCGCCGAGCGCCCGGACGAGCCCCGGGTGGGCGTCCGAGACGACGAGCCGCACGCCCGCCGCCCCGCGCGAGCGGATAGCCCGCAGGAAGGCGAGCCACGAGTCGTAGGACTCGGTGTCGACCACGTCGACGCCCAGGACGCGCCTCCAGCCGCCCGCATCGCAGCCGATGGCGGTGACCACGGCGGTGGAGGCGACGCGCCCCTCGCGGCGGCACTTGACGTAGGTCGCGTCGAGCCAGACGTAGGGCACCGGCGAGCCGCCGAGCGGCCTTCCGCATAGGTCCTCGATATCTGCGTCCAAGCTCGAGGCGATGGCGCTCACCTGGTCCTTCGAGAGCCTGGAGACGCCCATCTTCTCGGCCACCCTCTGCACCTTGCGGGTGCTCGTGCCCGTGGCGTACATCTCGGCCACGGCGGCCACGAGCGCGCGGTCGACGCGCTGGTAGCGCTCGAGCACGTCCTCAGGGAAGAAGCTGCCGGAGCGCAGCTTGGGGATGCGCAGCGTCAGCGTGCCGACGCAGGTGGCGAGCGACCTCTCGCGGTAGCCGTTTCGGCTGTTCGCCCCGCCGCCGCACAGCTGGTCGGCCTCGGCGTCCATCACGGCGTTCACGACCTGCTCGGCTAGTCTGCGGAGCAGCTCCTGCATGTCGATGGCGCCGTCGTCGAAACGGGGCATGGCGAGCATGTCCGGCGTCGGGTCTGATAAGATTCCCATAGCGGTCTTCGTCCTTTCCTAGAACCTGTTGTTGTGGTGATTTCAGATTCTAGGACGAAGGCCGTTTTTCGTTAAACGGGCGCTAGGGTGTCACCCTTACACCAACATTTTCGACGCGATCAAGATAGTCGCCTTCTGGGAAAATCTCGCACCCTTTATTGTCGATTGATCCGAGTGAAAGCAGCGTCTTCTCTGCTACCAGGCAACCGTCGGCGCTTCTGCGCGATGGGTCAAGGATGAAGCATGGAACCGTGTGTATCGAATCGATTTCCATCCCGAGTTCTTTCATGCGCTTAATGGTGGCGTAGGGAATTATGTCGCCGCTTAGCTCATCCTCGCTTACGATGACATATCCTCGGGGTCCCTTATGAACCACCCTCGACTGTTTTTCCTCGCGTGCTCTTAACGACATGGATATGTTCTGCATGCAATGCTCGATCTTTCGGCGCCGTTGCGATAGTTTTGCTATGGCTGCGTCGATGCTATCAAGTTCGTTGCTGAACAGTTCAAAGCTCGTTTCGAGTGAATGGTTATCTAGAAAAGATCTGATTTCGCTAAGCGTGTAGTTCATATTGAGCATTGACATGATGATGTTGAGTCTGCCGAAATCGTCCTTCCTGTATTCACGGTAGGCATTCGCCCCGCGCTTTGGGGCAACTAAACCAATTGCCTCGTAATAGCGAAGAGTGTCTGCGCTTACGCCGTAGAGGCCGGCCGTCTGCTTGATATTAAGGGAAAACTCGCGTTCCATGTCACACCTTCCGACTGCCCTAGGGCCACTCAAAACCTTGGAGCTATTCTAATGTTTGTTACTCCGTCATTGTCGGGCAAGCGGTCGTTTTGACGAGGTGAACGGTCTTAAGCGCTTGGTATCCAGCTGGTATTCCATCGAAACACGTCGTTGACCTTTGACTTTCTCCAAATTCTAAGATGGTTTCAAGCCAGCTAGCTTAAATCATATCGATCTAGCATCTTAATTGTGAGGAAGGACAAGCAATGAAGGTCAAGACTAGGACGGGTATAGTTTCGGGCAAGACGCTCGAAAACGGGGTTGAAGCTTTTTTGGGCATTCCCTATGCAAAGCAGCCGGTAGGTGATCTTCGTTGGCGTGCCCCTGAGCGCCTTGATGATTCCGATGAGGAAATTGAATGCGTGGAATTCGGGCATTCTGCCAGGCAATTTATCGATGAAGTTGAACTCGCTTCGCTTCATGAGCAAGGGGAGGATTGCCTGAGCCTTAACGTGTGGGTCAGGGGACACGCACGCAAGAACCTTCCTGTCATGGTATATATCCATGGTGGTGCCTACTTCTCAGGTGGATCTGCCGACCCGCTATATAACGGCTCCAATTTTGCGGCAGCGAAGGATGTCGTTATTGTTTCGATTAACTACCGTCTGAACTTGTTTGGGTCGCTGCTGCTCGATTGCCTGCCGGGCGGAGAGGACTACAAAGACGCCGGCTATCTTGCCATTCTTGATCAAATCCGTGCGCTCGAGTGGGTGCATGAGAATATTTCGGCCTTCGGCGGTGACCCCAATTGTGTCACGCTTTTCGGTGAGTCGGCAGGCTCTTCCAGCCAGGCTCTTCTTTCCATATTGCCAGAGGCAAATAAGTATTTCCAACGTGCGATTTTGGAGTCCGGCCCTATCCAGCTTTATAAGACCCGCGAGCGCGGCGAGTACTTTGCTCGGGAGTTCGCCGAAATCATGGGATGCAAAACCGCCCAAGAGCTCTTAGCGAAGTCGGCAGACGAGCTCATTGAGGGCATGCAGGTGTGGTGCGATCGTCATACCTACGAAGTGTCGCTAATTTTCTCGCCGGTTTGCGACGGGTCTTTTCTTCCCAAGAAGCCGATGAAGGCCTGGGCGGAGGGCGCAGCCAAGGATATCGATATCATGATTGGATGTACCGAGGACGAGTTTACTTATTTCCATTTCTATTTCGATGACCTTCCCGGATTCTGGCACGGCCAATTCCCGATTCATTTTGATGATCAGATTGATATCGATTACTGGGAGCAAGCATATCGAAAGGCATGGCCTGAGCGCGATTTTGCCGAGAATTACACCAATTTTATGAACTCAACCGGTTTCTTTGTCGGCACCGACCTTATGGCTGAAGAGCAGTCGGCGTTTAAGCCCGTGTACAACTATTTGTTCCGTTATAAATCTCGTGTCGAGGGAATGGGTTCTTGCCACGCAATCGAGGTGCCGTTCGTTTTCAAGAATCTTGATACCGCGAGTGGTCTGATGTTTACGGGTGACAATCCTCCAGCGCATCTCGCGGATGAAATGAACGATGCGTGGTTCAGCTTTGCGAAGACGGGCAAACCGTTTGTTGAGGGCAAGGCACCATGGGACCCCTATACCGCTGAGAACCACATTCATATGGTAATTGACGAAAACGAGTGGAAGCCGGTGCATTCGCTGCACGCCAAAGAAGATTCGGTGTTCCGTCCTATGTACGAGGTACTACTCAACGATTAGTGAAAGAAGCCGCAATGGAGTGGGCTAATTAGCCCCATTGAATTCAGCTTGAACTATCCCTGCGTAAGGAGAAAGAAATGGCTCAAGAAGAAAAGCTATCGGGTTATCGGTGGATGATCTTATTCGTAGTTTGCCTCATTTGCTTCATGGCAAACTTCATGCAATATCAGGTTTCAGCATGGGGTGTCGTCGTGATGACGACTCTCGGCATCGATGCCGGTGGGCTTACCAATCTCATGTTGATGCCGATGCTCACCGCTGTGTTTTTGTCGATTCCTGCAGGATCTCTTGCTGATCGCTACGGCGTTAAGCTTGTCGTGTCAATTGGCATGGTGCTTTCTGCTGTAGGCGGCTTTCTGCGTTATTTCATGATTAATGACTTTACCGTGCAGATCGTTTCGATGTTTATGATCGGCTTTGGCATCGCGGCGCTCAATGCCAATCTGGCAAAGGTGCTGGGTTCCTGGTTTAAACAGCAGACCTCCCTTGCCGTGGGAGTTTTCTATGCTGCTTCATGTGTGTCCATCGTGATAGCCCAGGCATTCAGCACTTATTTTCCTACGCTTGACGTGTCTTATCTGGTCGCTGCTATTGCCGAAGCTGTAACTGCTGCGCTGTGGATCTTCTTTATGAGGAACGTCCCGGAGGGCGAGCCCATGCCCGAGCCCGAGCCGGTTATGAAGTACATTAAGATTGCCGCTAAGTCGCGCGGCGTTTGGTGCATTGCCTTGGCTTATGGTCTTACCCTCGCTTCAACCACGGCATATTGCGCAATTCTGCCGTCTGCGCTTGAGCTCGTTCGCGGCGTTGATACTGCCACCGCTGGATCTATGGCAGCAATTATTACAGTTGGTAGCTTCTTTGCTTGTTTTGCGGGACCGGCTGTCGTCCTCAAGCTCGGTAAGAATAAACCGTTTCTCATTGTAACCACGGTGATTGCCGCCGTTGTAATGGTTGCAAACTGGTTTTTGCCGCTTGGCACTGTCATGTGGGTTGCTCTCGTCCTCAATGGTTTTATGACCGCTCTTTCTGGCCCCATTATTCAGGCAATGACTCCTGATCTTCCTGAGATTGGCGCGAAATATGCCGGTAGCGCTGGTGGAATAATCGGTACTGTCGGCCTTCTCTGCTCCTATTTTGTTCCCGTTATTGTTTCGTCTATTTCTGGTGACAATTGGACGTTGAACTTTACGATCGAATCGATTCTTTTCCTTGCGAGCGTTTTGCCTATTGCGATGTTGCCCGAGACTGGTGCGGCGGCAAAAGCCGAGATGCCTGAGACTTCTGAATTATAATTAATCGGTGTTTTGCCTGGTCGCGACCTCCAGTTGATATGGGGGTCGCGACCATTTTTAATGTGAGGTTGGTGCAATGGATGGTGAAGCGTGCGAAGTTGCGCACAAAGTTGAGCAAAAGCGGGCTTCGAGTGGTTACCGCTGGTTAATATTGCTGTTGACGTGCGGTCTCTGTTTTTTGGGCAACTTCATGCAGTATCAGGTCGCTGCCTATGCTACGGTCATCATGCCTCAGATGAATATCGACCCTGTCGGATTCTCATCTCTCTTTCTGGCGCCAATGCTTGCGGCGGTTTTCTTTAGTCTCCCGTTCGGATCACTTGGAGATAGGCTTGGGCCCAAAGTAGTGATACTTGGCGGGTTCTGTGTTTCTTTAGTCGGCGGCGCTATCAGAATTTTCACCCTATCGAACTATCCTGCTCAACTTGTCTCGATGTTTTGCATCGGCGTGGGGATGGCGGCACTGACTGCCAATAATGCAAAGACGCTTGGACTTTGGTTTGCAGATAAGACGGATGTTGCGATGGGCATTTACTATGCGGCGACTTGCTTTGGCATTGCGGCGGCGCAAGCGTCATCGGCGTTTATGTCTTCCGTGCTAATGGGCTATACAGTTGCAGAAGCGTTGTTGGTCGTTCTGACTATCTTCTGGGGTTTATTTGGTAAGAACGTACAGCATGACTCACTTATTCCTGATGGCGTTGAGCACGACCAAGCCCTTCTGACTGCTTTTCGTTCGCGTAACGTTTGGCTTTGCGCGATTTGCGCCGCTTTCTCACTTGCCGCCACGACCGCCTTTTCCGGTGTGCTACCTCAGGCTCTTGAGCTTGTGCGAGGCACCGATGCTTCGACGGCCGGCGAAATGGCGGCGCTGACAACCGCTGCTGGGATTATCGGCTGCTTGATTGCTCCGATGCTTTACGGTAAATGCCGCCTTGCGCGACCGTATCTTGTGATTGTCGGGCTTCTTGGCTCTATTTCAATTGCAGTTGCGTGGTTTGCCTCGGGCTTGAAGTCCATGGGGGTATTGCTTGCAGTGTGCGGCATCTTTACGAGCATGATGGGTCCAGTTGTTCAAGCTCTGCCAGTTTCATTTGTTGAAATCGGCACTCGTGATCGCGTCGAAAATGTTGGTGTAAGGGTGACACCCTAGCGCCCGTTTAACGAAAAACGGCCTTCGTCCTAGAATCTGAAATCACCACAACAACAGGTTCTAGGAAAGGACGAAGACCGCTATGGGAATCTTATCAGACCCGACGCCGGACATGCTCGCCATGCCCCGTTTCGACGACGGCGCCATCGACATGCAGGAGCTGCTCCGCAGACTAGCCGAGCAGGTCGTGAACGCCGTGATGGACGCCGAGGCCGACCAGCTGTGCGGCGGCGGGGCGAACAGCCGAAACGGCTACCGCGAGAGGTCGCTCGCCACCTGCGTCGGCACGCTGACGCTGCGCATCCCCAAGCTGCGCTCCGGCAGCTTCTTCCCTGAGGACGTGCTCGAGCGCTACCAGCGCGTCGACCGCGCGCTCGTGGCCGCCGTGGCCGAGATGTACGCCACGGGCACGAGCACCCGCAAGGTGCAGAGGGTGGCCGAGAAGATGGGCGTCTCCAGGCTCTCGAAGGACCAGGTGAGCGCCATCGCCTCGAGCTTGGACGCAGATATCGAGGACCTATGCGGAAGGCCGCTCGGCGGCTCGCCGGTGCCCTACGTCTGGCTCGACGCGACCTACGTCAAGTGCCGCCGCGAGGGGCGCGTCGCCTCCACCGCCGTGGTCACCGCCATCGGCTGCGATGCGGGCGGCTGGAGGCGCGTCCTGGGCGTCGACGTGGTCGACACCGAGTCCTACGACTCGTGGCTCGCCTTCCTGCGGGCTATCCGCTCGCGCGGGGCGGCGGGCGTGCGGCTCGTCGTCTCGGACGCCCACCCGGGGCTCGTCCGGGCGCTCGGCGAGGTCTTCCAGGGCGCCGCGTGGCAGCGCTGCGCGGTCCACCTCATGCGCGACTGCATGCGCGAGGCCGGCTCCTGGCAGCTCAGGCGCCGCGTGGGCAGGATCGTGTCGCAGGTGTTCCGCGGGCGCGACGCCGCCACCGTGACGGCCATGTACCACGCGGCGTGCGACATGCTGGAGGGTGCTGCCCCAGGGCGGCGGCGGTGCTGGAGGAGGCCGAGCCCGACGCGCTGGCCTACCTCGACTTCCCGCCGACCCACTGGAAGCGCCTGCGCACCAACAACGTGCAGGAGAGGACCAACCGGGAGATAAAGCGCAGGTCGCGCGTCGTGCAGGTGTTCCCCTCCACGGGCTCGCTGGTGCGGCTCGCGGGCGCGGTCATGTGCGAGCAGGACGAGATATGGCAGGAGTCCAGGTACTTCTCGGAGGTGAGGATGAACGAGCTCTACGATGACGGTCGCACTCGGGGAATCGACGGTCCCGTCGAGTGGGCGCGGCTTGAGGCGGAGGCCAGGAAGATGCTCGAGTCCGGCCTCGAGCTTGCGGACAGGGTCGAGGCGGCATAGGATATCAACCGTATTCCAGATTCCAGGACGCCGGGCCGACTCACTTCGGATCGGGCGCTACACCAACTTTCTCGACATTACCGCACTCGTTATGCTGGCAGCGCTGGCGGCATTATGGCCGAAGTTAGCCTTTTGGGCTCTTATATGCTTCCTATTGGGATTGCGGCTATTTCCGGTTCAGATTACGACAAACAAATGATGCTTATTACTCTGCTTTACGGTCTATCCGTCCTTCCGGTGTTGATCGTTCCCGAGGTCAAACACTTTAAATAGGCGCGAGCATATGGATGGATAAAGCCCTCTGGCCATTGCGATTGCCGAGGAATGGATTTCGCTCAATTCGGATCTTTGAAGTGGGCTAAACTGTCTTGGTGTTTCACTGAACAACGCCACCTTCTGTTGCGTTGTCGTTAGAAAGGAACCAGCCATGTGTGATTGCATCTTCTGTAAAATCGCCAACCACGAGATCCCCTCGACTGTTGTCTACGAGGACGACCAGGTCATCGCGTTCGATGACCTCAATCCCCAGGCACCGGTTCATACGCTCGTGATCCCCAAGAAGCACTACAGCGACATCGCTGATAACGTGCCTGCCGAGACCATGGGCGCCATGGCCCATGCCATCCAGGAGGTTGCTAAGGCCAAGGGCCTGGAGGACGGTTTCCGCGTCATCTCCAACAAGGGCGTTAACGCCGGCCAGACCGTCATGCACTTCCACATGCACGTCCTCGGCGGCAAGAACTTGGGCGAGAACCTTATCTGAGATCGTATGGCCCGTCGTCTTGATTGCCTTTGGAGAAACCTGTGCAGTTGTCTCAACTCGAATATCTTCAAGCGGTAGCGAATTATGGCGGCGTGCGCAAGGCGGCTCGCGCCGTTCATGTGAGTCCGCAGGCTGTTTCGTCGGCGATCAAGAAGCTGGAATCTGAGTATCAGGTCGTTTTGCTCGACCGGTCGACGGGCGAGGCCGTTTTGTCTCCTGCAGGGCGAGAGTTTGCGGGACGCGCGCGCGTAATCCTCGCGCAAGTCGATGATCTCAAAAATTACGCTCGGTCGATGGGGCAGGGTGTTTCGCCTGACGGTCATTTTCGTCTTTACGCCCCCTGCCTTCATGGGCGGGGGCGTCTTTTTGACGAAAACTGGTACGACTCGTTTGAGAGTTCGCACCCCCAGATTCACCTCGACGTGTGGCATCAGCCAACGGCTACGTGTTTTGAGTCTCTTTTGCTCGGGATATCGGATGCGGCTATTTCATTCGAGAAGCCACGGGGCAGCGCCCTTTGTTCGAAATGCCTGGGTGAAAAGGAGCTCAAGGTTCTTTCGTGTCCGGTTGGCCATCGTGTCAGGGGCACCATAACCATTCGTGAACTATTGAGCGGTAGGCTTGCTGTCCCCATCAACTTGTCGCCCTGTCTCAATGCAATCAACCAGTGCCCTGAGGCCCAACTCGTTAATTTCCGCTTTCGTGATGTCGAATATGGAAGCGAGAGACAGATTGAGTTTCTTCAAGGCGGGGGATTGATATTGAGCTTTTCTGGCTCCTCTCTTGCATCAGATGGATCCAACGTGAGCGAATGCTCCATTGAGGGCTCGCGCGACGTAACCTTGCCTATCTATTTTTGCTACCGGCAAAACGCCTGGACGGATCGGCATCAGACGGTATTTCTTCACCTGTTGCGCCATCTCGCTTCTTGAGGTTGCTTGGCTTCGTGCCGTCAAATGAATATTGACGATTTGTAACGTATGGCTGACGGTTTTGCCTTCATGCTTTTTGAGACCTCGGCTTGGATTATCGGCCTTTGGAGGAGGAGTATGAAAAACCGTACGGTTTGGCTGTATATGGCGTTTGTTTTCCTATCGAACTTCAGCACCATCTTGTATTTTCTGACGGTTTACCTTGAGTTCGTCGGATTCTCGATGGTCGCGATTTCTGGCATGATGATTGCGTACCAGGTAAGCAAATTTGCTCTCGAGATTCCTACCGGCTATATCGCCGATAGATTTGGGCGAAAGATAAGTGGCCTGGTGGGTATCGCGGGAATGCTCGGATACTACGCTGCCCTGCTCCTCATACGATCTCCTCTGCTTTTGATAGGTGCGTTTGCCCTCAAGGGTTTTGCCGTCGCATGCGTGAGCGGTTCTATTGAGGCAATCTATATCGATTCCGTCTCCCAAGATCAGCTCGTTAGGCTTAATGTGGTTGAGCGATTCGTCTTTTACGCATCTTATGCTCTTTCCGCGTGTGTGGGCGGCTTCATCTCGTCAGAAGGTGCATATTTCATCGGTCTTTCGGCCGATATCTTTGCGATGGTATTGACGTTACTTGTCGTTGCCTGCATTCCCGAAACGAAAGGGAAAGGTAGCGCTGCGGCTTCTATGAGCCAAATTAGCCCGAGGATGATTTGGACTGCCATTGCGGGCAATGGCACGCTTCGCTCGGCGTTCGTCATGGACTGTTCTCAGGCATTTGCTTTTGTCGCTCTGGAAGATTTTTTCTCACTGCTGCTCGCAGCCCGTGGAATGGGTGCCGTCGCTTCGGGCATGACCATTGCGGTCCAGCTCCTTGTCTCCGCCTCCATAGGGTTTATCGTGCCCAGCGTAATTGCTCATGTCGACAAGAGGCTTTTTGCGCGTATTTGCGGCATCATCCGTCTCATTCTAGCTGCTTTGTTTTTAACCCCTTTTATTCCGGTTGACCTGTTGCCCGTTTTCTATGTGCTGCAGACGGTTGCCTACTCGTTATTTGCTCCGATCAAATACTCAGTTTTTCAAAATGCTGCCGATTCATCGATGCTCTGTTCGTTGATTTCGGTTCAAAGCCAGATGGTGGCGGTGGGCGCCGTTCTTTTCTATCTGCTCAATGCTGTGTTGAGTAGCGTTGTGGGTATTCGGGTTGTGCTGCTTGTTGCGCTTGGGATTTCTTCTCTGGCGTATGTCCCCGCGCTATTTCGCCTTACAAGTCGAAGACCATGAGCATGCATGCACCGATAACTTATATATCAACGCAATAAACCCGAGCGCGAGGGCGTTTGGGTTTATTATTGAAGCGTATGTAACCTGGCGGCGCCACACCGCCTGTTAGTAGGGAGACACATGAACGTTCTGGTCGTCAACGCAGGATCTTCGACCCTCAAGTATCAGGTCATCGATACCAAGTCCCACAAGGTGTCCGCAAAGGGCTCCTGCGAGCGCGTCTGCTTTACCGGCGGTACCTTCACCCACGCTGCCAACGGTTCCAAGAAAGTGACCGAGAACATCGAGTTCCCCGACCACAAAGTCGCCATCGAGGTCGTCCTGAAGGACCTCGAGGCCAACGGCGTCAAGATCGAGGGCATCGGCCACCGTATCGTTCAGGGCGGTTGGTACTTCGGCGATTCCTCCCTCGTCGACGAGGACGTCCTCGCCAAGATCCGCGAGGTCGCTCCGCTCGCCCCGCTGCACAACAACCCCGAGGCCAACGTTATCGAGTACTGCCTCGAGCAGTATCCCGACCTGCCCAACGTCACGGTCTACGACACTGCTTTCCACTTCAATATGCCCGAGGTCGCCAAGACCTACGCCCTGCCCAAGGACGTCTGCGACAAGCTGCACATCCGTAAGTACGGCGCCCACGGCACCAGCTACCGCTACATCTCCAAGAAGGTTGCCGAGATGACCAACGGCGAGGCCCGCAAGGTCGTCGTGTGCCACATCGGTTCCGGCGCTTCCCTGTGCGCCATCGAGGACGGCAAGTGCATGGACACCACCATGGGCTTGACGCCTCTCGACGGTGTCATGATGGGCACCCGCTGCGGCTCCATCGACCCTGCTACCGTGTGCTACCTGCAGCGCGAAGGCGGCTACACCTTCGACGAGGTCGACGAGATGATGAACAAGAAGTCCGGCCTTTTGGCTGTGACCGGCGGCAAGACCAACGACTGCCGCAATGTTGAGGAGCTCGCCGCTGCCGGTGACCCCGAGGCTCAGCTCGCCTTCGATATGTTCGTCTACAAGATTGCCGCCAAGGCCGCCGAGATGGCCACTTCCATGTGCGGCATGGACACCCTGGTCTTTACCGCCGGCATCGGCGAGCACGCTCCGGCTGTCCGCGCTGGCGTGGCCGACCGTCTGGCCTTTATGGGCGTCAAGATGGATCACGCTCGTAACGCCCTGCGCGGCGACGGCGCTTGGTGCCTGTCCGCCAAGGATTCCAAGGTCAAGATCTTCGTCATCCCCACGGATGAGGAGTTCATGATCGCCTCCGACGTCGAGCGCATCGTCAGCGGCAAGTAATTGATGCAAGGGGAGGGGACTGGATGGCCTTGTGCCGTTCAGCCCCCTTTTATGCTCTTTGGGCGAAGAGCTTAATAGATATTTATTGAATTCTGATAACTTCTTATTAAAGTTACGGCCGCCTTATAGGTTTGCCGACCGTACTGTAATCACGAAGGAGTCTCATGAACGTACTTGTTGTCAACGCCGGCAGCTCAAGTCTTAAATATCAGCTTCTGGATACCGATACCCGCGAGGTTTTCGCCAAGGGCAACTGCGAGCGTATCGGCTCGGACATGGGTATCTTTGGTCATTCCGAGAACGGTGGCGCCAAGCAGACCGAGGAGGTTCCCTTCCCCGATCATCGCTCTGCTATCGCTCGCGTGCTCGAGGAGCTCGAGAAGACCGACTTTACGATCGATGGCATCGGCCACCGTATCGTTCAGGGCGGCTGGCACTTCGATGATTCCGCAGTCGTTGACGACGAGGTCATGGCTAAGATCCTTGAGGTGGCCCCGCTCGCCCCGCTGCACAATTACGGCGAGGCCGCGGCAATCGAATACTGCCGCGAGAAGTATCCGGAGCTGCCCAACGTGGCCGTCTTCGACACCTCGTTCCACATGACCATGCCCGAGGTCGCCTACACCTACGCCCTGCCCAAGGACGTGTGCGACAAGTACCACGTGCGCAAGTACGGCGCGCACGGTACGAGCCACCGTTACGAGTGGATGATGGCCAAGGAAATCCTGGGCTCGCGCTGCCATCGCCTGCTTTCGTGCCATCTGGGCAACGGAGCCTCGCTTGCCGCCATCGAGGACGGTGTGTGCCGCGACACCACGATGGGCCTCACGCCGCTCGACGGCTTGATGATGGGCACCCGTTGCGGTTCCATCGACCCGGCTACCGTGTGTTATCTGCAGCGCGAGGGCGGCTACAGTTACCAGGAAGTCGATGACATGATGAACAAGCAGTCCGGTCTGCTTGCCATCTCGGGCATCTCCAACGACGCCCGCGACATCCGTACGCGCGCCTCCGAAGGCGACGAGCGCTGCCTGCTCGCCTTCGATATGTTCGCCTACAAGGCCATGCAGCAGGCCGGTTCCATGATTGCTTCTATGGCGGGCGTGGATACCATCACCTTTACCGCTGGCATCGGCGAGAACGACTGGTCGATCCGCAAGGCCTTCTGCGACTGCTTTGAGTGGCTGGGCGTGCGCATCGATAACAACAAGAACCGCGAGGCCGTGGGCAACGGCCCGCAGGTCATCAGCGCCGCCGGCTCCGCCGTCACGGTCATGGTCATCCCCACCGACGAGGAATACATGATCGCCCACGACGTCGAGCGTCTGACCGGTAACAACTAGCGCATTCGTCTGCAATTGAGAGAAAGGCCTCCAGAGCAACAGCTCCGGAGGCCTTTTTGCTACCGGGCGGAAATCTCAATCCCAAAGTTATCATCACTAGCAACGCTCGCGCTTCCAGCAGTGGCACCCGATCATTCAGATTCTCTGCCCCAGCTCGTAGCCAAGCCGCCGTCCGCCCCAGATTCCCTGAATGCCACGTGATAGTAGAAGGCCGCACAGGTTAACCCCTGAAAACAATCCGCAGACCAGAAACGCCCCCGTTCGTAGCTCCGAAGGAGCAGAACGGGGGCGTTTCATTGGTCGAGGACGTTTTCAGGGGTTAACCTGTGCGGTCTTCGGGCGAGTATGTGCGCTACTCAGCCATCTGAGCCTGGACGGCGGTGATGGCCACGACACCCACGATGTCGTCGGCAGAGCAGCCGCGCGACAGGTCGTTGACCGGCTTGGCGATGCCCTGCAGGATGGGGCCGTAAGCGTCGGCGCCGGCGAAGCGCTGGACCAGCTTGTAGCCGATGTTGCCTGCCTCGAGGTCGGGGAACACGAGCACGTTGGCCTTACCGGCGACGGAGGAGCCGGGAGCCTTGAGCTGGGCGACGGTGGGGACGATGGCGGCGTCGAGCTGCAGGTCGCCGTCGATGGCGAGCTCGGGAGCCTTCTCCTTGCAGAACTTCACGGCCTCTTGGACCTTCTTGGCGACCTCGCCGCCGGCGGAGCCCATGGTGGAGTAGGAGAGCATGGCCACGTGCGGCTCGACGTTGCCCATGAAGGTGGACCAGGAGTGGGCCGAGGCGATGGCGATCTCGGAGAGCTCGTCAGAGGATGGGTTGATGTTGAGGCCGCAGTCGGCGAAGATCAGCGTGCCGTCGGTGCCGAACTGCGGGGTGTCGGTGCACATCACAAAGAAGGCCGAGACCAGCTTGGTGCCCGGGGCGGTCTTGAGGATCTGCAGCGCGGGGCGCAGGGTGTCGGCGGTGGAGTGGCAGGCGCCGGAGACCAGGCCGTCGGCATCGCCCATCTTGACCATCATGGTGCCAAAGTAGGTGGCGTCCATCACCTGGGCGCGAGCCTGCTCGATGGTGACGCCCTTCTTGGCGCGGAGCTCGGCAAACTTCTGCGCGTACTCCTCGTGCTTCTCGGCGTTGCGCGGGTCGATGACAGTGGCACCGGGAACGTTGATGTCATCGGGGTTGCCCAGGATGACGATGTTGGCCAGGCCCTCCTCGATGATTTTGTTTGCCGCGACGATGGTGCGCGGGTCCTCGCCCTCGGGCAGGACGATGGTCTTAAGGTCGGCCTTGGCGGCAGACTTCATACGGTTTAGGAAATCGCTCATGTTACTCCTTACAAGCGTTTCGCTAAGCTCCAGGCCCTCGGCTGTACACGAATAAACCCGCTGCTAGCGGGTTTACCTTTCAATTATGTACGCCGCGGTGCTTGAGCTTTCCTTCTGTGGCAAGCTCATTATAGGACGCATTAGCGCTATAATCGCTATGATAAATATGTCTCGACGTATGTTCGAGAAAAAGCCCAGTTAAAAAGCGTGTGGCTTTTGACAAGGAGTATCGATGCAGATTACCTCAGACCTGCCTGAAGGCTTTAATGCCGGCGCGTACGACATGATCGTTGTCGGCGCCGGTTATGCCGGTGCCGTTTGCGCCCGCCGTCTTGCCGAAACCATCGGCTATCGTGTTGCCGTTTTGGAGCGCCGTAGCCACATTGCGGGCAATGCCTTCGACTGCACTGACGAGGCGGGAATCCTGGTCCACGAGTATGGTCCGCACATCTACCATACCTTTAACGAGCGCGTCCACAATTTCCTGTCACGCTTTACCAAGTGGACTGACTACCAGCACAAGGTGCTCGCCAACATCAACGGCACCCTTATGCCTGTGCCCTTTAACCATGCGAGCCTCAAGCTCGCCTTTGGCGATGAGCGCGGCGAGGAGCTGTATCAGAAGCTCGTGGAGACCTTTGGCAAGGACGTCAAGGTGCCCATCATGGAGCTGCGCAAGAAGAACGACCCGGATCTTGCCGAGGTCGCCGATTACGTCTACGAGAACGTCTTTTTGCATTACACCATGAAGCAGTGGGGCCAGACGCCCGATCAGATCGACCCCTCGATTACCGGCCGCGTTCCCGTCTTTGTGGGCGATGATGACCGCTACTTCCCGCAGGCTCCCTTCCAGGGCATGCCGCAGGACGGCTATACCGCGCTGTTCGAGCATATGCTCGATCACGATCTGATTGATGTGTTCTGCGACGTGGACGCCCGCGACCTCTTCGAGATCGACGAGACCACCGTCAAGATCGACGGCAAGGTCTATGGTGGCGAGATCGTCTACACCGGTCCGCTCGACGAGCTGTTCAACTTCGACCTGGGCGCGCTGCCGTACCGCACGCTCGATATGAAGTTCGAGACGCTCGATATGGACCAGTTCCAGCCCGTGGGCACCGTCAACTACACTACGAGCGAGGACTACACGCGTATCACCGAGTTCAAGAACATGACCGGCCAGGTCCTGCCCGGCAAGACCACCATCATGAAAGAGTACTCCAAGGCCTATACGCCCGGCTCGGGCGAGACGCCGTACTACGCTATCTTGGAGCCCGAGAACCGTGAGCTCTACGAGCGCTACCTTGAGCGCGTCCAGAACCTGACGAACTTCCACCCGGTGGGTCGTCTGGCCGAGTATCGTTACTACGATATGGACGCCGTGACCAATTCCGCCCTCGATCTTTCGGATGAGATTATCGCCTGCCATGCATAAAGTCATAACATTCGGTATTCCCTCGTATAACGCCGCCAAGGACATGGACCATTGCATCACCTCCATCTTGGAGGGGAGCAATTACGCCACCGATATCGAGATTATCGTGGTGGACGACGGCTCCAAGGACGAAACGGCCGCCAAGGCCGACGAGTGGGAGGCCCGTTATCCTGGAATCATCCGCGCGGTGCATCAGGAGAATGGCGGCCACGGTATCGCCGTCCTCTCGGGCCTGCGTGAGGCGCAGGGCACCTACTACAAGGTCGTTGACTCGGACGACTGGCTCGACGGTGCGGCGCTTTCGACCATGCTGTCGATTCTGCGTGGCTTTGAAGAGCGCGACCAGCGCGTTGACCTGTTTATCTCGAACTACGTGTACGAGAAGGTTTACGAGGGCACGCATACCGCTATTGGCTACAAATTTGCCCTGCCGCGCAAAAAGATCTTTTCTTGGGATCAGATCGGTCATTTCCGCCTGGACCAGAACCTACTCATGCACAGCCTGTGCTATCGCACGGATGTGCTGCGCGAGTCCAACCTTCCCATGCCGCCGCACACGTTCTATGTGGACAACATCTACGCCTACGTGCCGCTGCCGCGTTGCAAGACCATGTACTACGCCGACATCGACCTCTACCGCTACTTTATCGGTCGCGAGGGCCAGAGTGTCAACGAGGCCACGATGGTCAAGCGTCTGGACCAGCAGTTCCGTGTTACGCGTATCATGATGGAGTCGTACCACCTGTACAGCGATGTCGAGTCGTCACGCCTACGTTCGTACATGATGGGCTACTTCGCCATGATGATGGCGATCTGCTCGGTGCTCACCAAGCTTTCCGAGGAAGATTGCGCCGACGAGCGCCTAAAGACGCTGTGGAATGATTTGAAGGCCTACGACGAGCGCATGTATCGTCGTGCCCGCTACGGCGTGGTCGGGTTCTTCACCAATCTGCGCGGACGGGCCGGAGACAAAACCACACTCGGCCTATACCGTCTTGCCTCAAAGATCTTCAAATTCAACTAGCTGCTGAGTAATCGCTGCTGATAGGTTGACTGGGCCCCTTGGCCTTTAGTTTGCTACTGCGAACAGTCCTGCTCGCACGGAACTTGTATCAAACTAAAGGCCAAGGGGCCTCTGCTATAAGAATCGATTGTCAGGCTGCCTGAATTTGAAGATCTTCGACGCGCGGTACACAGGGGCCTGGGCTGAAAAAATCTTAGTTGTTAGTCGGTCGGAGGCGGGCGGGCATTACGTTTGTCGCGAGTTCCGCATGCAAAGAAGGCCACTTAATGTGGCCTTCGTCTTGCATAGGACTGTAGAGCAGCAAACGTAATGCCCGCCCGCCTCCGACCGACGGTCGAGTGAGATTACTTCGCAGCACCTGGGATTCCGTGGGAGGTTTTGGCGGATTTCGCTCCGTTTACGATGGCGGTTTGCAAAGTCCTTACGGCGAGCATGCCCAGCAGGTCTAGGGGAATGGCGGCGCTTGCCTGGGCGCCCAGTTTGCCGCTGGCGAGGGTGTAGATGGTGTCGCCGTCGTTGGTGGTGTGCGTGGGACGGATGGCGTGTGCGTAGGCGTCTGCGGCCATCTGGGAGACCTTGGTGGCTTGTGCCTTAGTGAGTTCCACGTTGGTGACGATGCAGCTGATGGTGGTGTTGGTGCGGTCGAGCGGCATCTGCATGGATCCGGCGGCGGCAAAGGCTGCGAGTTCCATGTCGACGATTTGGTCACTATCGGCTGCGGCGCGCATGCCGGCGACCCACTCGCCGGTGAAGGGGTCGACAACGTTGCCGCAGGCGTTGACCGAGACCACGGCGCCCACCTTGATGGGGCCGAGCGCCACGGCGGCAGCGCCAAGGCCGGCCTTCATGCAGGTGGCGGGGCCCATGAGCTTGCCTACAGTGGCGCCGGTGCCGGCACCTACGTTGCCCTGTTCGAGCTTGGTGGGGGTGTTGTCGAGTGCTTCGCGCACGGCGGCGATGCCGGCCTCAATGTCGGGGCGCACGGTGGGGTCGCCAAAGGCAAGGTCGAAGATACAGCTGGAGCACACGATGGGCACCTGCGTGGGGCCGACGGGAAGGCCAATGCCGCGGCTCTCAAGCTCGCGAGCGACGCCGCTTGCAGCCTCGAGGCCAAAGGCCGATCCACCCGAAAGGCAGACGGCGTGGACCTTGTCGACGGTGTTCTCAGGTCGCAGCAGGTCGGTTTCGCGCGATGCTGGAGCACCGCCGCGTACGTCAACGCCGCCGGTGGCGCCCTCGGGTGCCACGATTACGGTGCAACCGGTGCCGGCCTCCTCGTCCGTATAGTTGCCAAAGCAAAAGCCATCGACATCGCAGACGTCAATGGCCTCGAGCAGTGTATCCATGTTTAACTCCTATCGGTTTTCCGCCGCGCCTTGTGCCCGGTCGGGATCCGCACGGTACGCCAAAATTGTAGGCGCTGGGGGATACCCAGCGCCAGATGCAATTACGAGAGTTTTTGAATGGTACGTGCGACGCGGGCGATGGGTAGGCCCACCACGTTATAGAAGTCGCCCGAAATATCGTGCACGAGCATGCGGCCGCCTGTGCCCTGGATGCCGTAGGCGCCTGCCTTATCCATGGGCTCACCAGAGGTGACGTAGTGCTCGATCTGCCCGTCGGTAAGCTCATAGAACGTCACGTCGGTCACATCGACAAACGACAGGCTCTCGGCGGCATGCGGGGCGGCAGTATCGCCTGCCTTAACGATGCAGACGCCGGTTGCGACCTGGTGCGTGCGGCCCGAAAGCTCACGGAGCATGGTGCGCGCCTCGTCCTCGGTTGCCGGCTTGCCCAGAATCTTGCCGTCAAAGGTGACGATGGTGTCGGCCGCGACCGTCAGCTCATTGGGCTCGGCATACTCGGCAGCAACGGCAGCCGCCTTGGCGCGTGCCAAGCGCTCGACAAGTGTGAGCGGGGCCTCGCCGTCGAAGGGAGTCTCGTCGATTTCTGCGGGAATCACGCGAATGTCATACCCTGCCTCGCGCATCAACTCGATGCGGCGCGGTGATTGCGAAGCCAAAATCATAGTTGGATGCCCTCGGCGACCTTCTCGACAGCCTTGTCGCCGGCGAGCGTGCGCAGCAGTTCAAGCGCAAAGGGGAGCGACTGGGCCATGCCGCTGGCGGTGATGATGTTGCCGTCTTGCGTAACCTTCTCGCCGGTATAGGCGCCCTCGGGGAAGCTTTTCTCAAAGCCAGGGAAGCACGTGGCATGGTGCCCCTCGAGCAGGTCGAGCTCGCCCAGGATAAACGGGGCGGCGCAGATGGCGGCGACGTGCTTGGTCGCGGCGAACTCGCAGACCACGTCGCAGACGCGCTGATCTGCGCGCAAGTTGGTGGCACCGGGCAGGCCGCCGGGCAGCACGACGCAGTCGTACTCGTCAAAGTTGATCTCATCAAAGAGTGCATCGCAGGTCACGGGGATCTGCAGCGAGCTTACGACCTCACGCGTGGGCATAATCGAGACGAGCGTGGCACGCACGCCGCCGCGACGCATGACATCGACCATGGTCAAGCATTCAATAGTTTCAAAGCCATCGGCGGCGAGAACGGCAACGCTGGGCATGAGGGTTCCTTTCATAGGCGGCATACAATTAGCCGTCTTATACCCCGAAGACCTCCGCTTGCCACGCTCGATTTCCCAATGATTTTTCTGAGCAATGATTAAGTGGCTAGTTGCGCTTGAGGTGGACGACGGTCTCGCAGTGGAAGGTTTGTGGGAACAGATCGACTGGCGTGATCTTTACGGGGGAGAAGGTGCCTTCTTCGACAAAGCGTTTGAGATCGCGCGCCAGGGTGGCCGGGTCGCAGCTCACGTAGGCGACATCGCGGGCACTCGTGCTGGCGATAAGGTCGATCGCCTCGGGGGCGAGGCCTGCGCGCGGCGGGTCGACCACCAAGATGTCGGCATCCTGGTCGGGGAACTCGCGCACCGCGTCTCCGCCGATGACGTCGACGTTATCAAGCTTGTTGATTTCCAGGTTACGGCGTAGATCGCGCACGGCGGGGCCGTAGGCCTCGACGGCAGCGACAAAGTCGCAGCGGCGGGCGAGCGGCAGGGTAAAGGTGCCGGCACCGCAGTACAGGTCCACGGCAAGCTCGTCTTCCTGCGGATCGAGCGTTTCCATGACAAGCTCGATCAAAATCTCGGCACCCTTGGTGTTGACCTGGAAAAAAGACGGGGCAGACAAGCGCATCTGACCCTCGGCGATATTCTCGGTCCATGAGCCCTCTCCGGCGAGCATTTCGACCTTGGAAACACGGCGGGCCTTCTTTTCGCCCTTGCTCATCACGCGTACGACACTTGTGGGGTGCGCGGCGTCTGCCAACACGCGCGAGACTTGCGAGCGCGGGAAAGAGCCCGTAGGCGTCCAGAGCGCCACCTCGAGTGCCTTGGTGCGACGCGAGGCGCGAATGCCCACGCGCTCAAGGCCCAGGTCGTGGCTGCCGCTCAGATAATTGAGCGCGCCGACGACCGATTTGAGTGCCTTGGGGAAGCGTTTGTCGAACAACGGGCACGAATCGACGGTCACGATCTTGCGAGGATCGACACCGTGCATGCCAAGACGCACGCGGCCGTTTACAACGGTCGGCTCGAGTTCGATTTTATTGCGGTAGCCCCAATCATCCTTGGTGTGGCGGATGGGTTGCACCAGTTCATCGACTTGATCGGGGCTGAACTTGCCGATACGCTCGAGCGTGGAGCGCAGATTTTGCTCCTTGGCGGCGAGCTGTGCCGTGCGTGAGAGATTGCCCCACGAGCAGCCGCCGCAGATGCCCACGAAGGGGCAGGGAGACTGAATGCGATCGGGGCTTGGCTCCAGAATCTCGGTGGTGCGGGCACGCATGAACGACTTGCCGTCCTGTACGACCTCGGCCTCGACGGTGTCGCCTGCCACGGCGCCCTGCACAAAGACGGCCTTGCCGTTGTCGGCGTGCGCCAGCCCGTCGGCGCCGTAGGTCATCGATTCTATAGTGAGCTTCATATTCCTGCCTGTCATTCGCGTTGTTGTTCGCACCATGGTAGCAGGGAAAAGCGCCCCGCATCCGAGGCTTTCCTCAAATGCGGGGCGCTTCTACAAACTGCTTCTACAAACGACTATTTCGTCTTGCCGGTAATGAGCGTCTTAAGACCCAGGCAGATCAGACCCAGGCCCATGCGCACGCGGCCGGGGCGATGGCGCTCGATGGCCTTGGTCTTGCCGGCGGGCTTATCGCGACGGGCGCTCGTCTCGGGTGCGGGCTTGATGACCTGCGGATCGGGCTGAGGTGCAGGTGCAGGCTCGGGCTCAATGACGGTCGCCTGGACCTCTTGGACCTTGGGTGTGGCCGGCTGCGGCTCAGGAGCAGGGGCGGGCTTTGCCTCGGCGGCGGGCTCCGGAGTCGCAGTAGCGGGCTCGGGCGCTTTCTCCACGGCGGGCTCTGCGGCAGCCTCGGGCTCATTCACCGGGGGAGCTGCAACCGCTTCCGGTTTGGCAGCTGCCCCGTGTTCAACATCGGCCTGAATGGCCTCCTCGGCCACACGTTCCTTCTCCTGTGCGCGCTGCTGCGCGGCGGCCTCGGCGTTGCGATAGGCACGCTCCAGCAGGGCTTCCTGCGAGTTGAAGGGTTTCTCACCCTCTGCACGCTCCACGGGGACCCAGGTGCCGTCGCTCGTGAGGCTGCGGGCCTTCACGTTGTCGCGCAGCTGCATGCCCATGTACTCGTGCACTAGGGCGCGGCAGGTGGGGTCGAGCACGGGGAAGGCAATCTCCACGCGGTGCTCGGTGTTGCGCGTCATCATGTCTGCCGAGCTCAGGTAAATCATGTCCGAGTCCACGCCGAAAGCATAGACGCGCGCGTGCTCCAAAAAGCGTCCGACGATGGAGCGGACATGCACGTTCTCGGTCTTGCCCGGAACACCGGGCTTGAGGCACGAGATGCCGCGGATGATCATGTCTACGCGCACGCCGGCACACGATGCCTCAGCGATCTTGTCGATAACCTCGCGGTCGGTCAGCGAGTTGAGCTTAAAGAACACGCGGGCGGGCTCGCCGGCAAGGGCGCGCTGGATCTCGCGGTCAAGCCCGCGCATGATGAGCGGTTTCAGTCCGACGGGCGCCACACCCAGGAAGCGGTAGTCGCCGCGCAGGTTGCCCAGCGACAGATTGCGGAAGAACAGGTTGGCGTCCTCGCCGATGCCGGGATGGGCTGTCATGAGCATAAAGTCGCTGTAGAGTTTGGCCGTCTTCTCGTTAAAGTTGCCGGTGCCCAAAAGCGTGAGGCGCGTTAGCGCCATGCCCTCGCGATAGGTGAGCTGGCAGATCTTTGAGTGGCATTTAAAGCCCTCGGAACCATAGATGACGGTGCAGCCGGCCTCTTCCAGGCGCTCGGCCCACTCGATGTTGTTCTGCTCGTCAAAGCGGGCACGAAGTTCCATGAGCACCGTGACCTCTTTGCCGTTCTCGGCAGCATCGATCAGCGACTCGCACAGGCGGCTCTGCTTGGCCACGCGGTAGAGCGTGATGCGCAGCGAGATGCACTCGGGGTCGTAGGCGGCCTCGTGCACCAGATCCAGGAAGGGGTTCATGGCCTCGTAGGGATAAAAGAGCAGCTTGTCGTGCTGCAGCACCTGCTCGCGGATGGAGCGGGTCATGTCGATGGTGGGATTGGGCTGCGGCCTAAACGGCGTAAAGAGCAGCTCGTTGCGCAGGTGCTCGGGAATCTTGCCCTCAATGCCAAAGACGTAGCCCAGGTCGAGCGGGATATCGCAGGTAAAGACAGAGCGGCGCGAAAGCTCGAGCGCCTTGCGGATGGTCTTGAGCGTTGCCTTCTCGAGCGACCCCGAGACCGCGAGCACTACCGGCTGCAGACGCAGGCGCTTCTTGAGGATGCGCTTCATGTGCTGGCGGTAGTCCTCTTCCTCTTCGACGCCCTCGCCGTCCGGATCGATGTCGGCGTTGCGGGTGACGCGGATCAGCGCACGATCCAGCGGCTTATAGGAGCCAAAGCAGCTGTCCAGGCAGGCGAGGATGACGTCCTCGAGCAAGATGTAGGAGTAGGTGCCGGTGGGCGAGGGGATCTCGACCACGCGGTTCATCGAGGCGGGAATCTCGATAAGGCCCAGCAGGCTCTCCTCGTCGGTGGCGCCGTCCAGACCACAGGCCAGATAGAGCGCGCCATTGCGTAGGTTGGGGAAGGGGTGGCGAGGATCGATGACCAGCGGCGAGATGACCGGCGACACGTAGGCCTGGAAGTAGCGGGTTACAAAGGTGCGCTCCTCGGGCGTAAGCGAATCGATGCGGGCGCGGTGAACGCCCAAGGTGTCGAGCTTGCCCTCGATGCTCTTAAAGATGGACTCCCAACGGGTAAGGAGCCCGGGCATTTCGGCCATGACAGCATCGACCTGTTCGGAGGCGGTCATATTGCTCTTGTTGTCGACAGGTTGCTTTTTGAGCTCTGCCAGATCGGACAGGCCGCCCACGCGCACCATGAGAAACTCGTCGAGGTTAGACTCGAAAATCGACACGAACTTTAGACGCTCGAACAGCGGAACGGTCTCATCGAAGGCTTCGTCAAGCACACGGTTGTCAAAGCGTAGCCAGCTGAGCTCTCGGTTCTGCGTGTACGAGAAGTCGCGAGGCGGTTTGCGCAGCTTTGCGGCGGCTTGCTTTTTTTCGATTTTGCTCGGCATATGCATCTGTCCGTTCAGTCCCCGCAGGGGACGGTAGCCTAACCCTATTCACTATTGTCTCAATTTAGTCGACTTGTGGCACGGACGTATTGTGCGAACGGTATCTTTACCTACTTCTTACGCTGACAAGTCATAGGACTGACGCCCTGCTCGTCTGCAAGCGGTCTATATCCTCACTCAACTGGTACGTAAGTGTGAATAAGAATGATGGATAGCTGAATATCATTGAATGCAGGCGGAAACGTAAACAAACATCATTTATATACATAAAACCGATTTAGCTATGCAATTCTGAATCAAAAGTTTAGAGATGCAATTGCAAATAGTTTTTAGGAAAAAAGAGCGTTTACCTTAGAAAAGTTACTTTAGAACGCCGAAGTACATTATGGGGGAATCTCATGCGATATACCGTTCATCGCACTTTGTTGACCGTTCGGGGGCGAGGTGGAATTGCGGGTGGAATTTGGATATAACTAGAGCTGTCAGCAAGCAGCGTCCGCTATGGAAGGGCGCTAACGAATCGGCCCTGACAAGGGCCCGAAAGAAAGGTAGGAGGCCATGACGAAAGGTCTGCACGTGCCTTCCGAGATCGGCAAGCTCAGGAAGGTCTGCCTGCACCGTCCCGGCGACGAGCTCCTCAACCTGCCGCCCGACGAGCTCGAGCGACTCCTGTTCGACGACGTCCCGTTCCTGGAGGTCGCGCAGCAGGAGCACGACACCTTCGCCCAGATCCTGAGGGACCAGGGCGTGGAGGTCCTCTATCTCGAGAACCTCGTCGCCGAGGTGTTCGACCAGGTCCCCGGCGCCCGCGCCGAGTTCACCGACCAGTACATCGCCGAGGCCGGCATCCGCGGCCAGCACATGCCGCAGATCGTCCGCGAGAAGCTGGACTCCATCGAGGACAACCTCGAGTTCGTCAAGAAGACCATGGCCGGCATGACCAAGTCCGAGATCGACATGCCCCTCACGGCGTCCACGACCCTCGACTCCCTGGTCAACTCCGAGTCCGAGTCCGACCTGATCATCGACCCGATGCCCAACCTCTACTTCACCCGCGACCCGTTCGCGGTCATCGGCGAGGGCGTCAACCTCAACCGCATGTACTCGGTCACCCGCAACCGCGAGACCCTGTACGGCAAGTACATCTTCAAGTACCACCCCGACTACAAGGACGTCTCGCTGTACTTCCGCCGCGACTGCCAGTTCCACACCGAGGGCGGCGACGTGCTGAACATCAACGAGAAGACCCTCGCCGTCGGCATCTCCCAGCGCACCCAGGCCGCCGCGATCGACGTCATGGCCCAGAACATCTTCTGGAACTCCGACTCCAAGGTCGAGCGCATCCTGGCCTTCGACATCCCGGTCTCGCGCGCCTTCATGCACCTCGACACGGTCTTCACCCAGATCGACGTCGATAAGTTCACGATCCACCCCGCCATCATGGGCACCCTGCGCGTCTACGAGCTGACCGCCGGCAAGAACCCGGGCGACGTGAACATCCGCCTGATCGAGGACACCCTCGAGCACGTCCTGGAGGACGCCACCGGCGTCGACCAGGTCAAGCTGATCCCCTGCGGCGGCGGCGACCCGATCGCGGCCTCCCGCGAGCAGTGGAACGACGGCTCCAACACCCTGTGCGTCGAGCCCGGCAAGATCTGCGTCTACGCCCGCAACACCGTCACCAACGACGTGCTGTACAAGGAGGGCCTGGACCTTCTCGTCGTGCCCTCCGCCGAGCTCTCCCGCGGCCGCGGCGGCCCGCGCTGCATGAGCATGCCCTTCTGGCGCGAGGACCTCTAAGGTCTTCAAGGACCCGTACAGGTCATAATACATACATCTAGCTGCCATTAGATGTCTTCCATTGGGGCGGTGCGGGTTTTCGCACCGCCCCAATCTTGTATGAGGAACGTCAACACGGTTGGATGACTGCTTTTGTAAGGAGCTTGGCCATGGACATCAAGACGATTGGCGTTGAGGAATGGCTCAACGTTTGGGAGAAGAGCGCCACGTGGGACATCGCCCAGTCGACGATCTCGTCGCTCACCATGGGCGAGCTGCGCGCGCTCGATGAGCAGGACGGCGCCACGTTCTACGAGCGCCTGGACCGCGAGAAGATGAACTACGGCTGGATCGAGGGTTCGCCCGACTTTAAGGCCGAGGTCGCCAAGCTGTATCATCGCGAGGTCAATCCCGATCACATCCTGCAGGCCAACGGCTGTACGGGTGCCAACCTCAACGCCATCATGGCTGTCGTTGAGCCCGACGATCATGTGATTGCCGAGTGGCCTACCTATGCGCCGCTCTATGAGATCCCACGTACGCTCGGCGCCGAGGTCGAGTATTGGGAGCTTCGCGAGGGGCTCGGATGGAAACCCGATATCGAACAGCTCAAGCGCCTCGTTCGTCCCAACACGAAGCTCATCTGCATCAACAACGCATCGAACCCCATCGGTACGGTGCTCGATGCCGATATGCTCGGCCAGATTGCCGAGATCGCCCGCTCGGTGGGCGCCTATGTGCTGTGCGACGAGGTGTACCTGCCGCTTGAGAACACCGAGGCCTTTATGTCGATGGCTGACGTGTACGAGAGGGCCATTGTCACCAACTCGTTGTCGAAGACCTATTCGACGCCTGCGGCACGCGTGGGCTGGGTCGTGGCAGACGAAGAGATATCCAACCGAATCCGCACCTATCGCGATTACACCATGATCTGCGGCGGTGTGTTCAACGACGCCCTGGCGACCTATGTGCTTGAGCACAAGGACAAGATCCTCGAGCGCAATCGCAAGATCGTGTTTGGCAACCGCGATATCGCGCAGGCTTGGATCGATACGCAGCATCGCGTTTCCTGGACGGCCCCACAGGGCGTGTCTACCTCGTTAATCCAGCTGGATATTCCCGAGGACGACGAGGAGTTCTGCAAGCGCCTGCTGTCCGAGAGGGGAGTGCTGCTGGTACCCGGCAGCCGCTTTGAGCTTCCCTGTGGCGCACGCCTGGGCTACTGCGCGAGCGAGGACGTTCTGCGCGAGGGCCTGAGGCTTTTGGGCGAGGCGCTGGCGGAGTTTGATCGCTAGGATTCCGATGATCTTCGAGGGCCTTATCTAAATTGGCCGAAGATAATCGAAAACGGACCCGTTCCCCTAGGGGAAGCGGGCCCGTTTTTCTATACCGAGAAGTCAAGTTGTTACAAATGGGGCCGTAAAGCGAGCCGGTATCCGCTGGGCCTTATACTGAGTTTCCGGTGAACGGTATCAAGCGTCTGGTAAACGGTAATTTATTTACCAGAAATGAATAGGACAAACTTTTTTCTGAATAAAAATGAAAATGGTTGAGACGCGGTATGAACCGCTAATTCTATTCATAGCTTTAGTGGAAATATGCAATTTGAGGATGGTTTAACAAAGTTAAGTTCCATTTGATTTTAGGATTGAAAACGCGTTTAAGCACGTAAATACGCTTTATTAAGATGAAGCGTGCCATGCGTGAAGTATATGTGTATGCCGTTCATCCCCTATAAAAAACCGTTCGGGGGCAAGGTGGAAGTATGAGCTGATTTTGGATATAAATATGTCGTCAGCAATAACGCCTCACACGGAGGGGCGCTAACGAATCGGCCCTGACAAGGGCCCGAAAGAAAGGTAGGAGGCCATGACGAAAGGTCTGCACGTGCCTTCCGAGATCGGCAAGCTCAGGAAGGTCTGCCTGCACCGTCCCGGCGACGAGCTCCTCAACCTGCCGCCCGACGAGCTCGAGCGACTCCTGTTCGACGACGTCCCGTTCCTGGAGGTCGCGCAGCAGGAGCACGACACCTTCGCCCAGATCCTGAGGGACCAGGGCGTGGAGGTCCTCTATCTCGAGAACCTCGTCGCCGAGGTGTTCGACCAGGTCCCCGGCGCCCGCGCCGAGTTCACCGACCAGTACATCGCCGAGGCCGGCATCCGCGGCCAGCACATGCCGCAGATCGTCCGCGAGAAGCTGGACTCCATCGAGGACAACCTCGAGTTCGTCAAGAAGACCATGGCCGGCATGACCAAGTCCGAGATCGACATGCCCCTCACGGCGTCCACGACCCTCGACTCCCTGGTCAACTCCGAGTCCGAGTCCGACCTGATCATCGACCCGATGCCCAACCTCTACTTCACCCGCGACCCGTTCGCGGTCATCGGCGAGGGCGTCAACCTCAACCGCATGTACTCGGTCACCCGCAACCGCGAGACCCTGTACGGCAAGTACATCTTCAAGTACCACCCCGACTACAAGGACGTCTCGCTGTACTTCCGCCGCGACTGCCAGTTCCACACCGAGGGCGGCGACGTGCTGAACATCAACGAGAAGACCCTCGCCGTCGGCATCTCCCAGCGCACCCAGGCCGCCGCGATCGACGTCATGGCCCAGAACATCTTCTGGAACTCCGACTCCAAGGTCGAGCGCATCCTGGCCTTCGACATCCCGGTCTCGCGCGCCTTCATGCACCTCGACACGGTCTTCACCCAGATCGACGTCGATAAGTTCACGATCCACCCCGCCATCATGGGCACCCTGCGCGTCTACGAGCTGACCGCCGGCAAGAACCCGGGCGACGTGAACATCCGCCTGATCGAGGACACCCTCGAGCACGTCCTGGAGGACGCCACCGGCGTCGACCAGGTCAAGCTGATCCCCTGCGGCGGCGGCGACCCGATCGCGGCCTCCCGCGAGCAGTGGAACGACGGCTCCAACACCCTGTGCGTCGAGCCCGGCAAGATCTGCGTCTACGCCCGCAACACCGTCACCAACGACGTGCTGTACAAGGAGGGCCTGGACCTTCTCGTCGTGCCCTCCGCCGAGCTCTCCCGCGGCCGCGGCGGCCCGCGCTGCATGAGCATGCCCTTCTGGCGCGAGGACCTCTAAGTCTTTCCGTTTCCGGTGCGGTCCCCCTACAACCGCACCGGCTTCGCCCGTTAAACGGGCACCACTAATACTTACGTAATTCATTTCTTCGAAAGGAATCAAACCATGGGTGTTAACCTTTCCGGCCGTAGCTTCCTCAAGCTTCTCGACCTCACCACCGAGGAGATCGAGTACCTGCTCAAGCTCTCCAAGAACTTCAAGGATATGAAGCGCGCTGGCGTTCCGCACCGCTATCTCGAGGGCAAGAACATCGTTCTGCTCTTCCAGAAGACCTCTACTCGTACCCGCTGCGCCTTCGAGGTCGGCGGCATGGATCTGGGCATGGGCGTCACCTACCTCGATCCGGGTTCGTCGCAGATGGGCAAGAAGGAGTCCATCGAGGACACTGCCCGCGTTCTCGGCCGCATGTATGACGGCATCGAGTTCCGTGGCTTTGCCCAGGACGACGTCGAGGAGCTCGCTGCTAAGTCCGGCGTGCCCGTGTGGAACGGCCTGACCACCGAGTGGCACCCCACCCAGATGCTCGCCGACATCCTGACCGTCCAGGAGAACTTCAACTACGACATCAAGGGCAAGACCCTCGTCTTCATGGGCGACTGCAAGAACAATGTCGCTCGCTCCCTCATGGTCGTCTGCTCCAAGCTCGGCATGAACTTCGTGGCCTGCGGCCCCGAGGAGTGCATGCCCGCTGACGACGTCATCGAGGCCTGCAAGCCCATCGCCGAGGCTAACGGCTGCACCATCAAGCTGACCACCGACGTCAAGGACGGCGTCACCGGTGCCGACGTTATCTACACCGACGTGTGGGTCTCCATGGGCGAGCCCGACGAGGTCTGGGCCGAGCGCATCGCTCAGCTCACCCCGTATCGTGTCACCTCCGAGGTCATGGCTATGGCCAACCCGGGTGCCATCTTCCTGCACTGCCTGCCCAGCTTCCACGACACCAACACCACCATTGGCGCCGAGAAGTGCGAGCAGTTCGGCATCACCGAGCAGGAGGTCACCGACGAGGTCTTCGAGAGCCCCGCTTCCAAGGTCTTCGACGAGGCCGAGAACCGCATGCACACCATCAAGGCTGTCATGTACGCCACGCTCAAGTAAGAGCATCTAGCATCTCGCTCGGGGTGTATTGCTGCACACCCCGAGCGGTTTTATCTGGTAATAATCTCGCATCAAGCGGCAGGCACGGCACGGAAGAGCCGCTTCTGGCGAGATCAGTAAATGATTTATGAAGGGGGGATGAGAACTATGACTGAGACCGCTAAGAAAAAGCGCGGTATGCCTTCATCGTTCACCATTCTTCTTGCTCTGCTGGCAATTGTCGCAGTGATTACCGTTATCGTCTCCGGCACGTCCGGCGGCGCGGTTACTGCCGCCCGTCTGAGCGATTTCTGCACCGCCCCGATTAAGGGCTTCGCTGACGCTCTGCCCGTCTGCCTCTTCGTTATGATCCTGGGCGGCTTCCTCGGTATGATGACCGAGACCGGCGCCCTGGACAACGGCATCGCCGTTCTGGTGCAGAAGCTTAAGGGCAACGAGATTATGCTCATTCCCGTGCTGATGCTCATCTTCTCCCTCGGTGGTACCACCTATGGTATGTGCGAGGAGACCGTTCCCTTCTACGCCCTGCTCGCCGCTACCATGATGGCCGCTGGCTTCGACCCCATGGTCGGTGCCGCTACCGTCCTGCTCGGCGCTGGCTGCGGCTGCCTGGGCTCCACGGTTAACCCGTTCGCCGTCGGCGCTGCCGTCGACGCTCTGACCGGCGTTGGCATTGAGGTCAACCAGTCCATCATCATCGGCCTCGGTGCCGTCCTGTGGATTGTCACTACCGCTATGTCCATCTTCTTCGTGATGAGCTACGCCAAGAAGGTCAAGGCTGACAAGGGTTCCACCATCCTGTCGATGCAGGAGCTCAAGGACGCCGAAGAGGCTCACGGCAAGGCTGCTTCCGAGGTCCACAAGGAGGTCAAGCTCACCGGTCGTCAGAAGGGTGTTCTGATCGCCTTCGCCTTCACCTTCGTCGTCATGATCGTCGGCTTCATTCCGCTGGCCGACCTCAACGAGGGCGTCGCCAACTTCTTCGACGCTGGCGCTGTCTACGACGCCGACGGTAACGCCGTCGTCCAGGGCTGGTCTGCCCTGATCACCGGCCTGCCCATTGGCCAGTGGTACTTCGACGAGGCTTCCACCTGGTTCTTCCTCATGGCCGTCCTGATCGGTATCATCGGTGGCCTGTCCGAGAAGCAGATCGTTAACACCTTCATCACCGGCGCTGCCGACATGATGTCCGTTGTTCTCGTCATCGCCCTCGCCCGTGGTATCTCCGTCCTCATGGCTAACACCGGCCTCGATGTCTTCGTCCTCGACGCTGCCGCCAATGCCCTGGCTGGCCTGTCCGGCGTGATCTTCGCTCCCATGAGCTTCCTGGTCTACTTCGGCCTGTCCTTCCTGATCCCCTCGACCTCCGGTATGGCCACCGTCTCCATGCCCATCATGGGACCGCTGGCTGTTAAGCTCGGCTTCTCGCCTGAGGTCATGGTCATGATCTTCTCCGCCGCCATCGGTGTCGTGAACCTGTTCACCCCGACCTCCGGCGCCATCATGGGCGGTCTCGCCCTGGCCAAGATCGAGTGGACGACCTGGCTCAAGTTTGCCCTTAAGCTCATCGTCGCTCTCTCCGTCGTCTGCGCCGTCATCCTGACCGTCGCCTGCGTGCTGCTCTAAGTACCCAACGGGTACCCCACGGAAACCTTGACGATCCTGTAAAGGATCACCTGGTCATCGTCTGTCCGGTGGGGTAAACCCACCGGTAGACTCCTACCTTTAGCCCCCTTCCGTTCCGTGCGCGGGAGGGGGCGCTCTTGTGTTCCGGCGTTTTACCAAACGCCGGAACCACTCGACGCTGCAAGCCCGCCAGAGCGGCAATCTGACGTTCAATCGTCGGGCATGGCCAAAAGGCCTATGCCCTCCTCTTTCACGTCACCTTGCTCGCTCTGGCGGGCTTTCGCTGGCTTATGCTCAACCTGCGGCGCTGCCATTGTTGGTGCTGAGTGCCTTGTTTCCCGTCCCAAATGATCTACCCCGGGTCCCCGGTGGTTGCGGTGGGCGTGTTTGGTTGGTGCCTGTTGATGGTCTGGGTATCGGGGAGGGCGGGCTCCGTTATAATCGCCTAGAACATTAAATGGAAACGGGACGGGAGCCATATATGCGCCAGGGTTTCGACAACGCGAAGTATATCGAGCTGCAGGCTGCTCACATTAAGGAGCGCATCTCGCAGTTTGGCGGCAAGCTCTATTTGGAGTTTGGCGGTAAGCTGTTCGATGACTATCATGCGAGCCGTGTGCTGCCGGGTTTTGAACCGGACAGCAAGTTCCGCATGCTCAAGAGCATCGCCGACGATGTCGAGGTTATCATCGCGATCAACGCGAACCACATCGAGAAAAACAAGGCTCGTGGTGACCTTGGCATTACCTATGACGAGGATGTGCTGCGCCTGGTTGACCTGTTCCGCGGCAACGGCTTTGCCGTCGCGGCTGTGGTCATCACCCAGTACGCCGGCCAGCCCGCTGCCGATGTATTCCGCAACCGCCTGAACGCGCTCGGTATCCCCGCCAAGCTGCACTATCCCATCGAGGGGTATCCGCACGACGTCGACCTGATCGTGTCCGACGACGGCTATGGCAAGAATGAGTTTGTCGAGACCACTCGTCCGCTCGTCGTGGTCACCGCTCCCGGCCCCGGCTCAGGCAAGCTCGCCACTTGCCTCTCGCAGCTCTATCACGAGCACAAGCACGGCACCGCCGCCGGCTACGCCAAGTTCGAGACTTTCCCGGTCTGGAATCTGCCCCTCACGCATCCGGTCAACATCGCCTATGAGGCAGCAACGGCCGATCTCGACGATGCCAATATCATCGACTCCTTCCACTTGGAGGCCTACAACAAGACCACGGTCAACTACAACCGCGACGTCGAGGCCTTCCCGGTGGTCCGTGCTCTGATGGAAAAGATCCTGGGCAAGAGCCCCTATCAGAGTCCTACGGACATGGGCGTCAATATGGTCGGCTTTGCCATCACCGATGACGATGCCTGCCGCGACGCTTCCAAGATGGAGATCGTCCGCCGCTACTTTACCGCGGTCGAAAATGTGCGCCGTACCGGCATGGGCGATGAGCAAGTCGACCGTCTCAAGATTATTATGAAGAAAGCCGGCATCGATAAGAACTACTCACCGGCGCGCTCGGCGGCCCTCACCAGGGAGCAGCTGACGGGTGGTCCCGTGGGTGCCATGGTCATGCCCGATGGCTCCGTGGTGACCGGTAAGACCTCCACGCGCCTGGGCGCCGCAAGTTCGCTCATTATGAACGCCCTCAAGCATGTCTCGGGCGTCGACCTTGAGCTCGAGGTCATTAGCGATGAGGCGATTGAGCCCATCAGCAAGCTCAAGACGCATTTCCTGGGCAGCAAAAACCCTCGCCTCCACACCGACGAGACGCTTATGGCGCTGTCGATCACCTCGGCCACGAGTGAGACGGCCGCTCGCGTCCTTTCGGGCCTGGAGCAGCTGCGCGGTTGCGATGCCTTCTTTAGCGTGATTATCTCGCCGACGGACGAGACGGTACTGCGCAAACTGGGTATCAACGTGTGCTGCGAGCCCAAGTTTGAGCGCCGCGGTTTCTTCCACCGCTAAGTTTGAAGCACCGCGGTAATTGCATTGCATTTTGGCCGTATCGGGTTGGCGCCCGGTACGGCTTTTTGATCAATAAAGCGCCTATTTCGGCGAAAAATAGCCGTTTACCTGCCTAGAAACAATTTGAGCGGTATACAATAACCGTAACTGTTTCATCCTTAGCGGGATGCCGCATGATGGATATTACCTGCCATCGTGAGGTGTGTCGGTCGCGCACGGCGCGTTAGATGCTCGTGCTCGGTTTGAGGAGGCTGCTATGGCGGGCAAGGGTCGTGCGAGTGTCAACGATATGAAGCGTGTTGAGGTGCTGGTGTTGATGGAAATCGACCAGCAAACCGAAGACAATGGCGGGCCGTATGGTTTCTCGCGCAAAACGCTTGCCGAGCGCGTGGGGGTTTCGCCGTATCGTGCCCGCGCCGCAATCGATCGCTTGGATTCCGAAGGCATGATTGATGTCGTCTCGCGTTATAGCGACGACGGCGGTCAGCTTGCAAATGGCATTTGCCTCACCGAACGTGGCGAGTGGTATCTTGAGGGCGTCCGTACCGGCATGCTCGTTCAAGAAATGCTTGAGGACGAGGTTGCTGATCGATAGCAGCATGTAACCCTTGCCATAGCGACGCCGCCTGGGAAACCGGGCGGCGTTTTGTTTCAAGATTGAGAAATGCAATCGCACGCGAGAAAAATTGCGAACGGTCCGCGGCGCGAGTATTACAATGAAGACCCGTAAGATGTGGATAAACAACTTCTACGGGAAGCGCAGGTAACTCAATATGACCAAGCATGTGTTCGTAACCGGTGGCGTGGTTTCGTCCCTGGGCAAGGGTATCACCGCGGCCTCGCTGGGCCGTCTGCTCAAGTCGCGTGGCTACAAAGTAACGATGCAGAAGGCCGACCCGTATCTGAACGTCGACCCCGGTACCATGAGCCCGTTCCAGCATGGTGAGGTCTTCGTTACCGAGGATGGTTACGAGTCCGACCTGGACCTGGGTCATTACGAGCGCTTTATTGATGAGAACCTGACCCGCGATTCCAACTTTACGACCGGTGCTATCTACAAAAGCCTAATCGCCCGCGAGCGTCGCGGCGACTTTTTGGGCGGTACCGTGCAGGTGATTCCCCACGTCACCAATGCCATTAAGGACAAGTTCCGCCGCATCGAGGAGCAGACCGGCTCCGATGTAGTCATCACCGAGCTGGGCGGCACGATTGGCGACATCGAGTCCCAGCCGTTTGTCGAGGCCATCCGTCAGTACCGCAAGGAGGCCGGCCCCGAGAACGTCTGCTACATCCACGTGTCGCTCGTTCCCTATATCGCCGCCGCCCACGAGGTCAAGACCAAGCCCACACAGCATTCCGTCAAGGAGCTCCGCAGCTTTGGCATCCAGCCCGATATTATCGTGCTGCGCTCCGACCACCATATCGATGACGCTATCCGCGGAAAGATCGCAAGCTTCTGCGACGTCGACACCGATTGCGTCTTTACCAACGAGGACTGCGCGAGCATTTACGATGTTCCGCAGCTGCTTGCCGAGCAGGACTTTGACCTGCGCATTTGCGAGCGCCTGGGTCTGGACCCGCGTGAGCGCGACATGAGCGAGTGGAACGAGTTCCTGCGCAAACAGAATCACGCCAACCATCACGCCGACAAGGTGAAGATCGCCGTCGTGGGCAAGTACACGCAGCTGCCCGATGCGTACCTGTCGGTTATCGAGGCCCTGCACCATGCGGGCGTCTTCTACGATCGCCATGTGGACGTCCAGCTGGTCGACGGCGAGAGCCTCGACGAGCAGAATGTCTCCGAGGTTCTGGGCGACGCCTCGGGCATCCTGGTCCCCGGCGGCTTTGGCAAGCGCGCCCTGGAGGGCAAGATCCTCGCGGCCGAGTTTGCCCGTGAGCACAAGATTCCGTATCTGGGCATTTGCCTGGGTATGCAGGTGGCCGTGTGCGAATTTGCGCGCAATGTCGTCGGCCTTGCCGGCGCCAGCTCCTCTGAGTTCGATCCGGATGGCCCGTATAGTGTCATCGATCTGATGAGCTCGCAGGAGGACGTGACCGAGAAGGGCGGCACCATGCGCCTGGGCGCCTATCCGTGCAAGCTCGCCGCCGATACCCTTGCTCGCGAGGCATATGGCGAGGAACTCGTCTACGAGCGTCACCGTCACCGCTTTGAGTTCAACAACGCCTTCCGCGACCAGCTCGAGGACGCCGGTTTGGTTATCTCGGGTCTGTCGCCTGACGAGCGCCTGGTCGAGATGGTCGAGCTGCCGCGCGACGTGCATCCGTGGTATGTGGCAACCCAGGCTCATCCCGAGTTCAAGAGCCGCCCGACCAACCCGCAGCCGCTGTTCCGCGAGTTCGTACGCGCTTCGATCGGCCAGCACGAGGGTGTCGACCGTCTGCAGGTGACGCCCATGAACCTCGCTACGGACTAAGGGTGCCGGCGAATAAGGAACATACCGAAGCTACTCCCTCGTCGCTCGCCGTGGCGGCGGGGGAGTATCTCGATTACCTCGCGGTCGAGCGGGGTTTGGCGCGCAACACGATTGCGGCCTATCGTCGTGACCTGACGACGTACGACGCCTATCTGGAGCGGGCGGGTATTGTGTCTTTTGAAGAGGTGACTCGTCAGGTCGTGGAGGGCTTTGTCGCCGACCGTCGCGATGGGGGCTATTCCGATGCCTCGGTGGAGCGTGCGCTTGCAGCCGTGAAGGGCCTGCATGCCTTTTTGGTGCGCGATGGGGCTGTAGCCCAAAATCCAACGGCGGCGTTGCGCCTGCCTAAAAAGGCTGAGCGTTTGCCGGAGTATCTATCGGTGGAGGATGTCTCGGCTCTGCTCGATCAAGACTTCCCCGAGGGCGAGATGGGCTTGCGCGACCATGCCATCTTGGAAGTGTTCTACGGATGCGGTTTGCGTGTGAGCGAGTTGGTGGGGCTCGATGTGGGCGATATCCATATTGACGATGGCTTTGTACTCGTTCGCGGTAAGGGCTCAAAGGAACGCCTGTCCCCGCTGGTGGGAAGCGCGGCGCGAGCTCTGATGCTCTATGTAACTGAGGGACGTTCTCGCTTGGCGGCCCATGCCCGCGGAACCGAGACCTCGGCGGTCTTTTTAAATAAGAACGGACGTCGCCTGTCGCGCCAGGCCGTGCATGCGATATGCGAGCGGTATGGGCGTCAGGTGGGGCTGGTGGGGCTCCATCCCCATACCTTGCGCCACTCCTTTGCCACCCACATGCTCGCGGGCGGTGCCGACCTGCGTGTGCTGCAGGAGATTTTGGGCCATGCCGATATTTCGACCACGCAGGTCTACACGCATGTCGACCGCACGCAACTGACCGAGGTCTATCTGGCGGCGCATCCGCTGGCGCATCGTTAACACATCGCTGGCCTGCATATTTATAGGTATTTGGGGACGGGCCCCAGATTGCTGCGGCGTGCTTTTGCGCGCGCATGGGCAATCTGGGGCCCGTCCCATTTTTCGCCACTTGTCGTCGCGGTGGTGGGCCGCACGTGCCTTGGGTGGGGGAGTTTGGGGGCGATGTGAACGCCATGTAAAAGGACGCAAAAATCGCCTCAAGGTCAACTTGAAGGTTGAGGTTGAAAGGCGGGGTGCCACAGGTGGCATCCCGCCTTTGCTGTAAACACAACATATTGTGTTTTCGAACATATGCTCGGGGGTGTTTTACAACATATTGGGGTGGAATGGTGGGGCGGGGTGGGGGAAGGGATGGGGAAAGGTGTTGAAAAATGGGGCGGTTCCCCATATTATTGATGACGTCGACAGGCGGGGTGGTTCCCCGCGTACGTGCCATCTGAGTAACCGAGGGGAGGGCGCACATGGGAATGACTGGTGCATACGAGCGCAATCTCGATGCAAAAGGTCGTCTATCCCTGCCTGCACCCCTTCGCGAGGAGCTTGGAGAGCACGTTCGCGTGTTTAAAGCCCTGGATGTCGATGCTCTGTACGTGTTCTCTGCCGAGGCCTTCGATAAGTGGGTCGAAGGACTCTTCGCGGGTCGTGAGGGCCACGAGGGTTTTAACCCGCGTGACATTAATGACCAGAAGCTCATGAGGGCGATCAACAAGCGCACCACGTCGATGGACGTGGACAGCGCCGGTCGTATCGGTCTTTCCGAGTCTCTCCGCAAGCAGGCGAACCTCGACCGCGAGGTTACGGTTGTGGGCAACTACGACCACCTTGAGGTTTGGGATCGCGCCGCGGCCGATGAGGACGATGACGATGAGGCCCTGCTGGACCTCTTCTTCTCGTAAGGGCAAGGCACGGGTAACGGATGGAGCGTGGGATCTTGACACAAGAATATCGGCATGAACCTGTCATGCTCGGCGAAGTGCTTGAGTCGCTGCGGCTAAAGAGCGGATCCGTTGTCTGCGATTGCACCCTTGGCGGTGCCGGCCATTCGGTAAAGATGGCCGCGCAGGTGGGGGAGACGGGCCTTTTGCTCGGCGTCGATCAGGACGACATGGCCCTCGAGGCCGCTGGCGCCCGTCTGGACCGCGAGGTTCCCGGAGTTCCGCACCAGCTGCTGAAGGGCAACTTCGGCGACTTGGACGAGCTGCTTTGCTCGGCCGAGGTGCCCGGGGTCGATGGCTTCCTGTTCGATTTGGGCGTTTCGTCACCGCAACTCGATATCCCTGGCAGGGGCTTTTCGTATAACGAGGACGCCCCATTGGACATGCGGATGGATCCGGGTAATAACACCTTAAACGCAGCTGAGGTCATCAACACCTATAACGAACACGACCTCGCCCGGATTCTACGCGTCTACGGCGAAGAGAAGTTTGCCTCGCAGATCGCGCGCGAGATCGTGCGCCGCCGCGAGCAAGAACCGATCGAAACCACCGGCCAATTTGTCGAGATCATCAAGGCGGGTATCCCGGCTGCCGCTCGTCGGCATGGCGGACACCCGGCCAAGAAAAGTTTCCAGGCCATTCGCATCGAGGTCAATCACGAGCTCGATGTGCTCGAACGAGGGCTTGATGCCGCCACCAGGTGGCTCAACCCGGGCGGACGTATCTGCGTCATCTCGTATCACTCGCTCGAGGACCGTATCGTAAAGAACCACTTTAAGGAGATGAGCCAGGGGTGCACGTGTCCGCCGGAGATTCCGGTGTGCGTGTGCGGCAACGTGCCGATACTCAAGGTCATCACCCGCAAACCCTTGGTTGCCCAGCCTGATGAGGTTGAGCGCAACCCTCGGGCGAGATCAGCCAAAATCCGCGTGGCGCAGCGTCTGTAGGCGCGACCGCGCGATATTGGACCTCCCGCTCGCACCATAAACGAAGCTTAAACACACTACCAACGTACTCGGGATGGGAGGCGGCATATCATGGGCTACAACACTTCAAGCGCAGCACTTGCCTATGATATGAACGCCATGCCCGCCTATCGTGAGACGCCGCAGGCCCCCGTTGCTCCCCGTGAGCAGCGCACGCCGCGCTTTGATGTCTACACGGGCGCGGGCCGTCAGGCAAACCAGGCGGTAAGCCCGGTTTTCATGAGCGTTCTTAAAACGTTTTGCATCATTGCGGCTATCTTCATGACGATCGGCGTCGCCCGCGTGGCACTCGCCGGCGTTACGGCCCAGGTGCTCAACAGCAACGCCGAGCTTACCAACACGCTCGAAAAGGCGACCGATGAGAGCTCCGACCTGGAGGTCATGCATTCGGTCTATGGCGCCGACACGCGCATTCGCGACCTTGCGGGCGCTTATGGCATGGTGGAGCCCAGCGAGAGCGTTACACTTGACTTTTCGCAGGATGCAGCCGCGGGCGCCAACGCGACCGCGACCGCTCAGTAGCAAGACGGTAGCTGAGTATGACAAATGACTATCGCCGCGGTTCCGATGGGGGCCGCGGTTCTGGACGTCCCTCGTCGCGGGGACGTTCTGGTTATCAAGGAACGGGTCGGCAATCTTACAACGCCGGGCAGTCCCGTGGCAACGACCCGGCGTCGCGACTTCGCGGCTCGGACGGCCCTCAAATGCATAACACCAGGTCGCGCAAGAGTTCGTCGACCGAATGGCTCACAGGCACGCCTCTGCCTCGCCGCAAAGCCATCATGGGCTTCATCGGGCTTGGTTTGGGCTTGGGCGTCTTTCGCCTTGCCGACTATCAGGTTGTCGAAGCCGATAAACTGCGCGAGCGTGCCGATGCGCGTCGCCTGCTTGCGCAGACCCTCTATGCCAAACGTGGCACCATCTACGACCGCAACGGTAACGTGCTGGCGTCGTCGGTCGAATGTCGCAACATCGCCGTGAACCCGCAGCTTGTCGAGGACGTTGACAAGACGGTGTCGGCGCTGGTCAAGGCAACTGGAATCGATAAAAAGACCTGCCGCAAGCTCGTTGAGTCCGATGGAACCTGGGTGTATATCAAGCGCCAGGTGGACGAAGACGATGCTGCGACGCTGGAGAAGAAGAACCTGCCCGGTGTGCTTTTTGAGCAGGCCATGAAGCGCGTATATCCATACGGCAATCTGGCATCGCAGGTGCTGGGTGTAGTGAATGTGGACAACGATGGCTTGACGGGTCTCGAAAAGCAATACAACAAGCTTCTGACCGGCACGAACGGTTCTCTCGTACGCGAGCGCGCGAGGGACGGCAGCTATATCGCGGGCGGTGCCTATAAAAAGGTGGCTGCGGTCGACGGCGTTGATATCGTGACGACGCTCGACGTCAATATCCAGCGTGCGGCCGAGGATGCCCTGGCAGAGGCAGTTGAGAAGACTAAGGCCAAGAACGGCTCGGCGCTGGTCACCGATCCTACGACAGGCGAGATCTTGGCAGCCTGCTCGTATCCGACTTACGACCAGACCAATCTGGAAAACGCCAAGACCGAGGATATGAACTTGCGCCTGGTCACCGACGCCTACGAGCCCGGCTCGGTCTTTAAGACGCTCGTGGCGGGCGCCGGCTTCGACTTGGGCGTCGTGCGATCGAGTACGTCGTTTGAGGTGCCGGCGAGCATCAAGGTGGGCGACGATACCGTCACCGATGCCGACAAGCGCGACTACGCCATGACCATGGATGTGCGCGAGATGATGCGCCGTTCGTCCAACGTGGGCTTTGTCCTGGTGGGGCGCAAGATCGGTGCCGATGACTTTGCCGCTTATGTGGACAAGTGGGGCATCGGTCACAGCTCTGGTGTCGATTTTCCGGGCGAGAGCCTGGGTATCGTCAAGGAGCGTGACCAGTATGACGGCGCCACGCTGGGCTCGATGAGCTTTGGACAGGCGCTGTCCGTCTCGCCGATTGAGATCGCACGCGCCGTGGGCGGCATCGCCAACGGCGGCGTGATGATGACACCGCACTTCTATAAGTCCAGCAAAGGCGACGAGAAGGACTGGGGCGAAGGCGAGCGCGCGATTTCGGAGGACGCCGCATCCCAGGTGACATCGTGCATGCAGACGGTCGTGTCCGAGGGAACGGGCGTTGGCGGCGCGGTTGACGGCTATGACGTGGCGGGTAAGACCGGTACGGCCGAACGTGCCGACGAGAACGGCGGCTACCTCAAGGAGAACTACATGTCGTCCTTTATGGGCTTTGCACCGGCACAATCGCCCAAGGTGCTGTGCTATATCACGCTCGACGGAACGCCGAGCGGCTCAGATGCCGCTGCGGTGCCGTTCCAGTCCATTATGGCCAACGCGCTCGACGTGCTGGGTATCCCGCACACGAAGTAGGGGGTTACAATCTTTGGGGCGTGGTTTGTTGTCCCATATGAGGGTGTTCACATGCCCTGCACCACGCATGTGCGGCGCTGGGATACAATACGCCGATAGCATTATTAGGTTTACAGGGGAGCTGCAATGATAGAGATCGCCGTCAACAACCTCGCGGCCGCAACAGGGGCCCGAACCGTGACGGGAGAAGCCGATCGGGTATGCCGCGGGTGCGTTATCGACTCGCGCCAGGTCGAGGAAGGGACGATTTTCGTCGCCTTTCCCGGTGAAAACGTCGACGGCAATGATTTTGCTTCCCGTGCCGTCCAGTCGGGTGCCGGCGCCGTCGTGATGACGCGTGAGCCCGAGGCCGAGCTGGTCTCGCTGGCGCAGGACAAGGGGTGCGCCATCCTGCTGACCGATGATCCCGAGGAGTTTCTGCTGCGTTTGGCGCACACGTATCGCCTGGAGCTTGGCTGCCTGGTCGTTGGCATTACCGGTTCCATCGGCAAGACGACGACCAAGGACGTGCTCGCCGCTGTGCTCGCCAAGCGCTATCGTGTCTGGGCCACCAAGGGCAATTTCAATAACCTGATCGGCATGCCGCTCACGGTGCTTTCCGCTCCGGCCGATACCGAGGTCCTGGTGCTCGAGATGGGCATGAACCATTTCCACGAGATTGAGCGCCTGTCCCAGTCCGCCAATCCCAACCTTGCCATCGTGAGCAAGATTGGTACCTCTCACATCGGCATTTTGGGCAGCCGCGAGAACATCGCCCGCGCTAAGGCCGAGATTGTCCAGGGCATGTGCGCCGCCGGCGACTTCTTGCCGCTGCTGGTTTTGGGCGGCGAGGACGACTTTACGCCGTTCATTCGCGATACGTTCGCCCAGCCTGCTGGTATCGACGTGATGCTGGCCGGCGTCTCGGACGACGATGAGGTCCGTGCCCGCGACATTCGTGTTGATGACGAGGGCTGTCCGGTCTTTACGCTCGATTTTGGCCAGGGTGAGACGATCGATACCATGCTTGCCATCCCCGGCGTGCAGTCCGTTCCTAATGCCGTTAAGGCCGCCGCGGTTTCCTATCGCCTGGGCGTGACGCCCGAGCAGATCGATGCTGCTTTTAGGGGCCTCACGATCACCGGTCACCGCCAGGAGATCAAGCGCGCCAAGAGCGGTGCCCGCGTCATCGACGATTCCTATAACGCCAGTGCCGAATCCATGGCTGCTGGCCTCGATCTACTGTGCTCGCTTTCGTGCACGGGGTCTCGCATGGCGATCCTGGGCGAGATGGGCGAGATGGGCGATGAGGCTCCTCGCATGCATGAGCTCGTGGGCGCCTATGCCGCCGCCAAGAAGCTCGACATGCTGGCGTGCGTGGGTGGTGAGCTGGCCCAGCTTATGGCCGATGCCGCGCGCATAATGGGCATGGACGAGGACCGCATCCAGGTGTTCTCCGATTATCAGCAGGTGCTCGACCGCATGGGCGGCGCGCTTGAAAAACATGATGTTGTACTGGTCAAGGGTTCCCGCTTTGTTGAGCTCGACCGCTTTGTGGAAGGTGTGTGCTAGCCCATGTTCGGCAATCCCTCGTATCCAACGTATCAGGCTTTTTTGGGGCTTGGCATCGCCGCTGCCATTGCGCTGCTGCTCATGCCGTGGTGGATCAAGCTACTTAAGGTCGAGGGTATCGGCCAGCAGGTTCGTGCCGACGGCCCCAAGCGTCATTTGGTTAAGCAGGGAACGCCCACCATGGGTGGCGTTGTCATTCTCGTCGCGATTTCGCTGACCTGCCTGCTGATGGGCAAGCTCACCACCGAGCTCGTGCTCGTGCTGCTCGCCACGCTGGCGACCGGCGTGCTGGGCCTGATCGACGACCTGACCTCCGTTACGCACGGGCGCTCGCTCGGTCTGACGCCTCATGCCAAGATGATCGGCCTAACCATTATCTGTGTCACCTTTACGGTACTTGCCGTCAACTGGTGCGGCGTCGCCCCCGAGATTCGTTTTCCCGGCGGCCTGACGATTGACCTCGGTGTTCTTTCGACCACCATCTGCGGCCTTTCGTTCCCGTGGCTCTACATTGTCTTTTGCTGGCTGATGATCGCCGGTCTTTCTAATGCCGTGAACCTGACCGATGGCCTTGACGGTCTTGCTGACGGCACCTCCATGATCGCCATGCTCGCCATGGCTGCCATGGCGTTTTTGCACGGAGACGTGAACCTGTCCATCTTCTGCACCGCGTGTGCCGGTGCCTGCTTGGGCTTTCTGTGGTTCAACTGCTATCCGGCGAGCATCTTTATGGGCGATACCGGCTCGCTTGCCCTGGGTGCCGCTTTTGCCTGCACCTCCATCATGACCAACACCGAAGTCGTTTCCCTCATCATCGGCGGTCTGTTTATCGTCGAGACTCTGTCGGTCATGATCCAGGTCGTCTATTTCCACTTTACGCACAAGCGCGTCTTCCTTATGGCGCCCATTCATCATCATTTCGAAAAGAAGGGCTGGGCCGAGACCAAGGTCGTTATCCGTTTTTGGATTATCGCCGCGGCCTTTGGCGCCGTTGGCCTTGCCCTGTTCTTCCAGTTGGGATAGTGGTCTTTCATGCCTCTTGCTGATGTCTTTAGCCTGCTTGTTTTGGGGCAGGGTAAATCCGGTCTCGATGTCGCCCGTTGGGCGTTGGCTCACCCCGAGCGCGTGAGCGCCACGACCGTGTATGGCGGCGGTAGCTCCGAGCCCAATGAAGCCACGCGTGCGCTCGAGGCGCAGGGCGCGTCGTTTGTCTACGGCACCGAGCAGGTCGAGGGTGCCTATGACGTGTGCGTGACATGCCCGGGTATCTCGGAGTTTTCGGCCTTCTTTAAGGCTGGGCGTGAGCATGCCGCTCAGATTATGGGCGAGCCCGAGTTTGCCTATCGCCTGTCTCCCCAAAATTGGATCGCCATCACGGGCACCAATGGCAAGACAACCACCACGTCGCTGACCGATTATCTGCTCAAGGCCGCCGGTGAAGCCAGCGTGGCCGTCGGTAATATCGGCGAGCCGCCGGTGAACGAGATCGACGGCCGCGCACACAATGAGTGGTTTGTGGCCGAGCTGTCGAGTTATCAGATTGCTACGACCGCCGAGCTTCATCCTCGCGTGGCGGTACTGCTCAACATCACGCCCGACCACCTGGGCTGGCACAAGAGCCACAAGAACTATGCGCTTGCCAAGATCAAGTTGTTCGAGAATATGGTCGACGACGACCTCGTGGTTATCGACGTCGAGGATGCCGGCATCCATGAGTTCGATGAGTACATCTACACACCGGGTCGCCGTATCTGCAAGGTCGCTTTTGACGAGCCCGAGGGTGCAGACGCCGCCTTTGTGCGCGACGGTAAGATGGTCGTGCGCCTGAGGGGTGTCGAGACTCAGCTTGTCGCCACGTCCGAGCTCAAGATCTCGGGCCATCACAATGTCATCAATGCCCTATGTGCCGCCACGGCTGCTCTGGCCGTCGGTGCCGATCCCGAGGGCATTTGCCGCGGTTTGACATCGTTCCAGCCACTCGAACACCGCGTGGAACCCTGCGGCGAGATCGATGGCGTGCGCTACGTCAACGATTCCAAGGCAACGAACACCGATGCAGTCGAAAAGGCCCTGACGGCGTTTCCCGACGACGATGTGATTTTGCTGCTCGGCGGCCACGATAAGGGTACGCCGCTTGCGGACTTTGCCCGCGTCGTTATGGACAACGTGCGCTCGGTCGTTTGCTTTGGCGATGCGCGCGAGCGCTTTACCGCTGCTATGGACGAGGCCGATGTCGATGGTGACGTGGATATCGCCCAGGCCGATGATCTGCGCGATGCCGTTGACGTTGCCCGCTCGCTCTCGAGCCGCGGCGACGTGATCTTACTTTCTCCTGCCTGCTCTTCGTTCGATGAGTTCTCGGGCTATGAGGAGCGCGGCCGCGTGTTTAAGGACTACGTGGCCCAGCTTGCCGCTGCAGCGAAATCTCAAATGGAATAGGGGTTGCGGTGAGAGAGGAGAGCCCCCGACAAGGTATGAGGAGGCCCGACTCGGACCGTGCTTCCTCACGTCGTATCACACCGCGTTCCAGCCGCGGCGGGCAGTCGTTTAGCGAACGCTATATTGCCGGCGTTCCCGCCCGTATCATGCGCCCCCGTTTGATATTCATGGCCTGCTTGTTTACCTTGGTATGCTTTGGCCTGCTGATGGTGTACTCGGCGTCTTCGGTCGAGGCGCTGCACGAGAATGGCTCGGCGACGTTTTTTCTGGGTCGACAGGCCGCGTTTGCCGTGGTCGGTGTTCTGGCGCTGATTGCCATCGTGCGCGTTTTGCCGGACAGCTGGTTTGGGGAGGATGTGCTCAGGATCTTCCTCATAGGCATGATAGGGCTACTGTTTCTGGTGTTCTTGGTGGGCAGCGGCAGCCGTGGCGCCACGCGCTGGCTTAACATCGCCGGTATTCAGTTCCAGCCTTCCGAGTTTTTAAAGCCATTTGCCATTGCGTATTCGGCCATCATGCTTGATCGCTTCTTTTCGCCCGGTGGCAACATCAACGAATTCCTTCGCAAGATGGGCATCTACCTGGGCATTTCGCTCTTTCTGATCTTTATCCAGCCCGATTTCGGTACTGTCCTGATCATCCTGTTGACCCTCATGTGCATGGCGTTGTTTGCGGGTCTCGACCCCAGGTTTATCATCGGCGTGCTAATCTTCGGCATTCTCGTGATCGTGATTGCGCTTGTCGCAGAGCCGTACCGTATGGTGCGTATTCAGGTTGCCTTGAACCCTTGGGCCGACGAGTATGGTGACGGCTATCAGGCCACGCTTGCCATCATGGCCTTTGCCTCGGGCGGTCTGTTCGGCCGTGGCATCGGCAACTCAACCATGAAGTACTCGTATCTGCCCGAGGCACACAACGACTACATCTTGGCCATCATTGGCGAGGAAGTCGGTTTTGTCGGAACCGTGCTGTTCTTCTTGGTGTTTGCGATGCTGATCTACTCGGCGTTTCGCATTGCCGAGCAGGCGACCGATCGTCGGGGCGCGCTTATGGCGTCTGGCTCCGCGGTCATTCTCGCGGTGCAGTTTTTGATTAACGCGCTGGGCATCCTCAACGTGTTTCCCATGACGGGCAAACCGCTGCCGTTTATTAGCTACGGCGGTTCGTCGATTATTGTGTCGCTCATGCTTGCCGGGTTGATCTTGCGCGTTTCGTACGAGAGCGCCCGCCGCGATGAGTATGACCGCCGCCGTGAGAGCTTTGCCGTTATGGATGAGAGTACTGCCGGCGTGCCCCACGTGCGCGGCGAGCGATCTTCGCGTAACGGTTTTACCGTCCTGGATGGCTCTGCGACCGAGCCGGCAGCTCGTCCACGCTCGCGAACGGCTCCGCAAGGTCGTCCGCAGCGCCCCAGCCCTCGCAACGCGGGCGGCGGATATAATCGAATCGATTTGAACTCGGACCCGTCGGCGCGTCTGCGTACCGACGACCAGGGACCGCGTGTACGAAGGGACTACCATGACCGATAAAATGACCGTTGCTATTGCAGCCGGCGGCACGGCAGGACACATCAACCCCGCGCTCGCCTTGGCTGAAGAACTGCGTGACCGTGGCCACCACGTTGTGTTCGTGGGCCAGTCGCGCAAGCTCGAGGGTCGTCTGGTCCCCGAGGCTGGGTTTGATTTTGTGCCCATTACGGTCACGGGCTTCGACCGCTCCCGTCCTTGGACGGCGCTGACCTCGCTGTGGCGTGTCAACAAAGCCAAGCGTGCGCTCGCCAGTCATTTCTCAAAGGTCGGCAAGCCCGATGCCGCCATTGGTTTTGGTGCCTATGTCGAGGTTCCGCTGCTGGGGTGGTGCAAGGGCGCGGGCGTTCCGTATCTGCTGCATGAGCAGAACTCTGTTCCGGGCCTGGCCAATAAGATGATGAACTCCCACGCCGCCCGCGTGTGCATCTCGGTGCCGGCAGCGCGTTCGGTCTTTGAGCGCGAAGGTGACCCTGACCACGTGCTCATGACCGGCAACCCCGTACGTCGCTCGGTGATCGAGGGCGATCGCGCTCGCGGCCGCAAGGCACTTGGCGTTCCCGAGGACGCTACGCTGCTGCTCGTCTTTGGCGGTTCACTTGGCGCCCAGCACCTCAACGAGCGCGTGGCTTCGCTCAAAAACGAGCTGCTTTCGCGCAAGAACCTCTATGTGTTGCATTCGACGGGTGCCGACGGCTTTGAGGAGACCGAGCGCGCTTTGGCGCTGACGCCCGAGGAGGCGAAGCGTTACCGCGTCCAGCCTTACATCGACAACATGGGCGATATGCTGGCTGCTGCCGATTTGGTGCTCTCGCGTTCGGGCGCATCGAGCGTGGCCGAGATCGCTGCACTCGCCGTGCCTTCGGTGCTCGTGCCGTACCCGCACGCCACGGCCGATCACCAAACCACCAATGCCCGTTATCTGGTCGACGCCGGGGCCGGCGTGCTCTGCGCCGATGCCGATATCGACGGTTCTGCCTTTGCCGATGAACTGCTGCACCTGGTCGATGACGCGGCGGCGCGCGACGCCATGCGTCAGGCGGCGCGTGGTCTGGCTCAGGATAGGGCCGCCGCTCTTCTGGCGGATGCGGTAGAGGGTTTGCGTTAGTTAGACGGGATATCGTCGGTCGCCCTCGCGCTGATGCGGTAGGTGCGGTACAGTTAACGGGTTACAGGCAGTGTTTACGCAAGGAGTACACGAGCACATGGCTGATTCCCAGACTGCAACCTCCGCGCCCGAGTTTAAGAGCGCCCACTTTATCGGTATCGGCGGCGCCGGCATGAGCGGCATCGCCCTCGTTCTTCACGAGCGCGGTTATGCCGTTACCGGCTCCGACCTTAAGACGTCACGTTATATCCGCCAGCTTACCCGCGCTGGTGTGAAGGTGCATGTGGGCCATGAGGCCGCCACGATCGACGAGGTCAAGCCCGACGTGGTTGTTGTCTCCACCGCTATTCCGGAGTCCAACCCCGAACTCGTGCGCGCTCGCGAGCTTGGTATTCCCGTGTGGCCCCGTGCCAAGATGCTCTCTGCTTTGGGCCACGGCTACACCACCGTCGCTGTTGCCGGCACGCATGGCAAGACCACCACGTCTTCGATGTGCGCCACCATGCTCGACCGCATGGGTCTGGATCCGAGCTTCTTGATCGGCGGCATCGTCGAGGGCTATGACACGAACGGCAAGAACGGCTCGGGCGACTACTTTGTCGCCGAGGCCGACGAGTCCGACAGCTCCTTCCTGTTCCTGAACCCCAACGTAGTCATTGTGACCAACGTCGAGGCCGACCACCTCGATCACTACTCGGGTATCGAGGAGATCGAGGCAACTTTCGCCAAATTCATGAGCCTGGTGGGCGAGGACGGCACCGTCATCGTCTGCGGTGAGGACCCGCATCTGGTCGAGCTCGCCAAGTCGACGGGCCGTCACGTGCTTTCCTACGGCTTTGCCGAGAGCAACGACATCGTCTGCATGCACCCGGATGTCAAGGGTATCCAGAGTGACTTTATCGTTCGCTTTGAGGATGGCACTGAACATGCCGTGGAGATCAAGAGCAATCCCGGTCGCCACAACATGCTCAATGCCACGGCGGTGCTCACCGTCGCCCATGTCCTGGGCCTTGACATCGACGCCGCCGCCAAGGCGCTCTCGAGCTTTGAGGGCGTTCGCCGCCGCTTTACCCACGTGGGCGATATCGATGGCATCACCGTGGTCGATGATTACGGCCATCACCCCACCGAGATCAAGGCGACGCTTGCTGCCGCTTCGTCGCTGGGCTACAAGCACGTCGACGTCGTGTTCCAGCCGCACCGCTATTCGCGCCTGCAGGCCCTGTGCGACGACTTTGCCGATGCATTTGCCAATGCCGATAAACTGCTGCTGATTGATGTGTTCTCGGCTGGCGAGATGCCCATCCCGGGTGTCACCTCTAAGATGCTCGCCGATACCGTGCGCGCCAAGCATCCTGGCAAGGAGGTCGTGTACTGCTCCAGCCGTCTTGAGCTCAACCAGGAGCTCGAGCAGATGGTGGGCGAGGGCGACTTGCTGCTCACTATGGGTGCCGGTGACGTTACGACCGTCGGCCCCGAGTTTATCGAGTATTTGACTGCCAAGAAAGACGCTTAAGTCTAATGGGTCTGTTTAACGCCGTCATGGCGCTCTCGGGCATGATCGACACGGATGTGATCGAGGACGAGCGCCTTGCGCGTCATACGAGCTATCGTATCGGCGGCAAGGCTGACCTCTTTGTGACGTGCCATAGCTATCATGCCCTCCGCCGCGCCGTGGCGGTGCTCGATCGCGAGCAGGTGCCGTGGGTCATCATCGGCAAGGGCTCCAATCTGCTGGTTGCCGATGGCGGTTATCGCGGTGCCGTCATTTCGCTCGGACGTGAGTTTCAGCGCACGGTTGTTGCCGATGACGGTTGTACGCTGACGGTCGGTGCGGGCGTGATGTTTGCGCGCCTGGTCAACGATGCCCTGTCGCGTAGCCTCTCGGGCCTTGAGTTTGCCGTTGGCATCCCTGGCTCGGTTGGCGGTGCGATATCTATGAATGCCGGCGCACGGACCGAATGGATTGGCTCGCTGGTTGAGGATGTCGTAACGTTTGACCCGGCATCCGGTATCAAGCATTATGCGGGGTCCGAGATCACTTGGGGCTACCGCGAATGTAGCCTTCCCCGCAATGAGATCATCCTCGAGTGCGTGCTCAAGCTTAAACCGGCGCCCAAGGCCGACATTCGCGAGCGCATGGAACGGTACCTGACGAGGCGCAAGCGTACGCAGCCCATGGGTCGCGCATCCTGCGGGTCGGTCTTTCGCAACCCGCCCGATGCGAGTGTGGGCAAGCTTATCGAGGATTGTGGATTAAAGGGTTTTTCGATTGGCGGCGCGGAAGTTTCGCCCGTTCACGCTAATTTTATCGTTAATAACGGAACTGCCTCGGCCGATGACGTTGCCGCGGTTATCAGACATGTGCACGGAAAGGTGAGGGAGGCGTATGGCATCGAGCTCAGACCGGAAGTTAAATTCCTCGGCTTCTAGAGCATCGAAACCCACCTTCCGCCGCGCCGGAGGGCGTTCCGGCGCGCCTGCCAAACCTCAACGCAATGCCGTCGCGCACTCTAAGTCTGTCGGGCATGCTCGACAGACCAGTCGTCCGGTTGTCGGCTCGCAGCTCGGCAATCGTCCGGCCGCAAAAAAGTCCTCGCGTCCCTCGGTGACGTCAAAGCCTGTTATGGGCGCCAAGCCTGCCCGTCCTATGGCAACTCCTAAGCCCTCGACGGGAGCTAAAGCGGCGCGTCCGGGTCGCACACTGGGCGCATCGAAACCGCGCTCGCTGACATCGGTGCCGGCTACCGCCAAGAAGCCTTCGACTAAAAAAGGCGTCAACCCGTTGTCTTCACTTGGGGCGATGGCAAATAAAACGTCAGACGCCGCTTCTCTCGTTACAGGCAAAGGCAAAATCGTGGGCGGCGTTCTGGCCGCCTTGGCCGTGCTCGTCGTCGTTGCCATCGTGGTGATTAACTCTGGATTGTTTACCGCCACTGATATTCAGATTCAAGGCAGCGAGCATGTGACGAAGCACGATGCTATCCAGCTGATCGATTTGCCCGAGGGAACGTCGCTTTTTAACGTCGATCCCGACCAGATTACCGAGGATCTCAAGCAGAACCCGTGGGTCTCGGGCGTAGATGTCCAGCGTCAGTTCCCGCATACGCTCATCATTACGCCGATGGAGCGCAAGGTCATCGCAATTGCCTATATCAGCTCCGATGACCTTGCCTGGGCCATCGGGGATGATGACACCTGGATCGCCCCGCTGTCGACGTCGGTCGAAGTGGATGACCAGGGCAACGTCATCACGACGGGGCAGGGCTCAAATACCCTGACCGGCATTGATGCCGCGCTGGCGCTCGCTAAGCACTATGGCGCGGTGTTGTTGACTGATGTCTCGGCGGATGTCGCTCCGGTTTCCGGCCAGGCGGTGAGCTCCAAGGCCGTTAAGGCTGGCTTGGATTATGTGCGTGGTTTTTCGAGCGAGTTCTTGGGACAAGTCAAGGATATTTCCACGCCTTCGGTCGAAGCCATCTCGGCAAACCTCAATAACGGCATTGAGGTGTCGCTGGGCGATTCGGACGATATCGTCAAGAAGGAACGCGTAGTCACCAAGTTGCTTTCGCAGGTAGAGGGCGTAACGTATATCAATGTGCGCTCTCCGGGTAACTATACATTTAGGAACGCTCCGACCTCGTAGCGCTGGTTGATGCTTTGTTGAGGGGCCATACCACGCCGTTTATCTGGTTTGTTTGGTTTTCACGGTCAATTATTTGACTGATACGTTCATAATGTGCAAACATAATACGGTTTACCTTTGCATTTACTTTCAACCTGAAGGTTAATGTGCGCAGGGGTCGACCCATGCTATGGCTATAACCTTTGTTCGGAGGACCGACATGCACGAGACAGAGATCAACAACTACCTTGCCGTCATTAAGGTGGTCGGCGTCGGCGGCGGCGGTACCAACGCGGTCAATCGAATGATCGAAGAGGGCATCCGCGGCGTCGAGTTTGTTGCCATCAACACCGATGCTCAGGCACTCGCGATCTCTGATGCCGATATCAAGGTGCACATCGGCACCGACCTTACCCGCGGCCTGGGCGCCGGCGCCAACCCCGAGGTTGGCCGCAAGGCTGCCGATGAGTCCCGCGACGACATTGCCGAGGCGCTCGCTGGCGCCGACATGGTGTTCATCACCTGCGGCGAGGGCGGTGGCACCGGTACCGGCGCTGCTCCCATCGTTGCCGATATCGCGATGAACGAGGTCGGTGCGCTGACCGTCGCCGTCGTGACCAAGCCCTTCACCTTCGAGGGCCGCAAGCGCAAGAAGAGCGCCGAGGAGGGCATTAAGACCCTCTCCGATTGCGTCGACACCATGATCGTCATCCCTAACGATAAGCTGCTCGACATCGCCGAGAAGAAGACCACCATGCTCGAGGCCTTCGCGATTGCCGATGGCGTCCTTTCCCAGGGCACCCAGGGCATCACCGACCTCATCACCGTCCCCGGTATCATCAACCTGGACTTCGCCGATGTTAAGACCATCATGAAGCAGGCCGGTACCGCCATGATGGGTATCGGTACCTCTTCTGGGGACACCCGTGCCGTCGACGCTGCCCAGCAGGCCATCTCCAGCCCGCTGCTCGAGAGCTCCATCGATGGCGCCACGCGCGTGCTGCTCTCCATCGCCGGTTCCAAGGACCTGGGCATCCAGGAGATCAGCGACGCCGCCGACGTTGTCGCCAACGCCGTCGACCCCGAGGCCAACATCATCTTCGGTACCGTTGTCGACGAGTCCCTGGGCGATCAGGTGCGTATCACCGTCATCGCTACGGGCTTCTCCGACTCCAACGTCAACCGTCAGGACGAGCTCTTTGCTGCTCAGCAGTCTCAGAGCAAGGCCGCTGCCTCCGCTGAGCCGCAGCGCACCGCTCCGGCCACCAGCCCGGCTCAGGCCGCTCCGACCCGCAACGTCGGTGGCACCGAGCTTCCTAACTTCGGCAACGATCAGTTCGAGCTTCCCGACTTCCTGAAGCGCGGTAGCTTCTAAGTCGTTCTTTGCATTGTTGCTCACGGGGGCGTGTCCGTATGGACGCGCCCTTTTTATTTCGACTTTGTAAACTAGAACCTCCAATCTCTTTACGTTCCCTTTACGATTGCCTCCAGTGCAGCAGGTATCCTTTTAGAGAAGTATGACAGCCGTATAAACGCGGGCTGTAGCGGCGATGCCGCGGTACTTGTGTTATTAGGAGGCTTTAGTATGGCAGCACGTGCGGACAACGTTTCGCGTGTCGACCATGATGGAGTTACGTTGGTGGAAGGCGCGACATCCGATGTTCGCTTTGCCTTCACCGAGCGCGCCGGTGGTGTTTCCGAAGATGCGTACTCCTCACTCAATTTGGGCTCGCATGTTGGCGATGACCCCTTTGCTGTTCAAGAAAATCGTCGTCGCGTGCTCGAGGCTATGGGTGCCGCCGAGTGCGAGCACAACTTGCTCGTTCCCAATCAGGTCCATGGTGACCATATCGTTGCGGTGACCTCGAACGGCGCCGATGACCTTGAGGACGTCCGCGAGCAGATTGCCGAGGGCTGCGATGCCATCGTCTGTACGGCGCATAACGTACCCGTGCTGCTCTGCTTTGCCGACTGCGTTCCCGTGGTGCTGGTGGCCCCCGGCGGATTTGCCGTGGTGCACTCCGGTTGGAAGGGCACGATTGCACGTATTTCCGCCAAGGCGTGCCAGGCGCTTTGCGATGCTGCCGGTTGCGATGCGAGCGACGTTTCCGCCTATATCGGCCCCCATATCTTGGGTGACGAATATGAGGTATCCCAGGAACTCATGGATCGCTTTGCCGCCGAGTTCTCTTGCATCGATGCGAATACCTCTCGCATGCTCGATCTTTCCGCTGCCATTCGCGAGGCGCTGGTAGATGTCGGTGTCGACGCGGATAATATCGTGGATACCCAGCTTTCGACCGTGCGTCAGAACGACCGCTTTTATTCCTACCGTAACGAGGACGGCACCTGTGGGCGCCATGCTGCGATCGGCGTGATGCTATGAGAAAGATCGTATCGGTCCTGAGCGCCGCTGTGCTTACGCTTACGCTGTGCGCCTGTTCTTCGGGATCTTCTAGCTCTTCCATTACCGTGGCCGGCTCCACGACCTGCCTTCCTATCGCCGAGATTGCGGCCGAGGGCTTTAAGGAGGAGACAGGCATCGACGTGCTCGTTTCCGGTTTGGGTTCTTCCGCTGGGATCGAGGCCGTCAGCGCCGGCACGGCCGATATCGCCAGCTCCTCCCGTGGACTCAATGCCGACGAACAGGATCTGGGCCTGACTCCCATTGTCATTGCCCACGACGGTATTGCGGTCATCGTGAACGACGACAACCCCGTCGATAACCTCTCGACCGAGCAGCTCCGCGATATCTACGCCGGCAAGATTACCAATTGGAAAGAGGTCGGTGGCGAGGACCTGAGGATTCAGGTCATCAACCGAGACGAGGCGTCCGGTACGCGCGAGGCCTTCCGTACCATCGTGATGGATGGCACGCCGTTCGATCGCCGCTCGGCCGTTCTTTCGGGTACGGGCCAGGTGCGCGACGTGGTATCTCGTTCGCGTGGGGCCATCGGCTACATTTCGCTGGGCTTCGTCGATAGCCTCAACGCCAAGACCTCGGTCAAGGCCGTCTCGGTCAATCATGTTGAGGCGTCCGAGAAGACGGTCGCGAGTGGCGGCTATCCCATCTCGCGCGACCTTTACTTCTTTGTGAAGGGTGTGCCTTCGCAGCAGGCGCAGGATTACATCGACTATGTGACGTCCGAAAAGATGGACAAGCAGATTCGCGAGGCGGGCTTTATTCCCGTCACCAACGACGAGAAGGGGAGTGAGTAGCATGGAAGCACAGGAAAACTCCCAGACTGAGCAGAATGTTCAGACGCCCAAGAAGCGCGAGCTGGCGCTCGTATCGCGCAGTACCTATATCAAGGAGAAGGCGCTGCAGTGGATCTTCTTTGCCTGCGCGTTCTTGGCGGTCGTTACCGTCATCCTGATTTTTGTCTTTACCACGTACTCGGCGCTGCCCGTCTTTACTGACATCGGTCTGGCTGACTTCTTTAGCTTTACGTGGGCGCCTTCCGAGGGCCACTACGGCATCTTGTCGCTGCTTGCTGGCTCGGGTCTGGTGACCGTCGGTGCGCTCGCCATGGGCGTGCCGCTGGGCGTGGGTACGGCCGTTTACCTGGTCGAGATTGCCAGCAAGCGCGTGCGCAAGCTCATCAGCCCCGCCGTTGACCTGCTGGCGGGCATACCCTCCATCATCTACGGCTTCTTTGGCATGATCATCATCCGCCCGTTTATCGCACAACTGACCGGCGGCCTTGGTTTTGGTGCGCTGACGGCGTGGTTTGTGCTCGCCATCATGATCGTCCCTACCATCACCACGCTCACCATCGATGCTCTCAATTCCATTCCCATGGGCATTCGCGAGGCATCGTATGCCATGGGCGCCACAAAGTGGCAGACCATCTATAAGGTCGTGCTACCTGCCGCGAAGCTGGGTATCGTTGATGCCATCGTGCTGGGTATGGGCCGTGCCATCGGCGAGACCATGGCCGTGCTCATGGTCGTAGGTAACGCCCCGGTTATTCCCGACAGCATTGCGAGCCCCATCTCGACGCTCACGAGCCAGATTGCGCTCGACATGAGCTATTCCTCGGGTCTGCACCGCTCGGCGCTGTTCGGCATGGGTGTGGTCCTGTTTATCATCTCCGCCACGCTGGTGGGTATCGTTCGTCTGATTTCCAAGAAGAAGAGGGGGTAGGCTATGTCCGATTCCGTTGACACGACGGTCGATACGACCTCGTCGCGCGAGCGCATCAAGCGTGCCCTTTCCCACGGCAAGAAGGGCCGCATCAACAAGGACCTGTCCAACAAGATCATGCTTGGCGTGTTTCGTGCCGCTGCCTACATCACCACGCTGGTGCTGGTCGCTATCATCGCCTACGTGGTCATCAACGGCCTGCCACACATCTCGCTCGACTTTATCTTCGGTTGGCCCCAGGGCGTCAACGCCGAGGGCGGAATTTGGCCCACGATCGTCTCGACCGTCTACGTGACGGCGCTCGCCATGCTTATCTGCACGCCGATCGCTGTGCTGGCAGCCGTCTATCTGGCCGAGTACGCCAAGCAGGGCAAGGTCGTCGAGCTCATTCGCTACGCTGCTGACGCTTTGGCCTCGGTGCCCTCCATCGTTATGGGCCTGTTTGGCTACGCCTTGTTTGTCGAGGCTATGGGCCTGGGCCTTTCGATGGTCTCGGCCGCTCTGGCGCTCGCGCTCTTGATGCTTCCCATCGTCATGCGCACCACCGAAGAAGCCATTCGCGCCGTTCCGCGCTATATCCGTTGGGGCGCGTACGGCCTGGGCGCTACCAAGTGGCAGGTCGTCTCCAAGATCGTGCTTCCTTCGGCCTTTGGCCGCATTGCCACGGGCATCGTCCTTGCCATCGGCCGTGCCATCGGCGAGACCGCCGTGGTGCTCTACACCATGGGCCAGGCCATCAATCTACCTATTTCGCCGCTCGATTCCGGTCGTCCCATGACCGTTCACCTGTACCTGCTTGCCAACGACGGCATCAACATGAACGCAGCCTACGGCACCGCGCTCTTGCTGATGGTGATCATTTTGGCCTTCAACCTGTTTGCGCGCTTCCTGTCGCGCAAGCGTCGCTAGTTAAGGAGTCCCATGTCCGTTTATCAGTCCGCTCCCGCGTTGGAGCAAGCGGCCATTACGGCCAAGGATTTCAACTTTTGGTACGGTGACTTTCATGCGCTGACGGGGCTTGACCTCAACATCGCCAAAAACGCCATCACCTCCTTCATTGGTCCTTCGGGCTGCGGCAAGTCGACGTTTTTGCGCTGCATCAACCGCATGAATGACCTGATTGAGGGCACGCGCGTCGAGGGCACCATGACGCTCGACGGCAACGATATCTATGCCGAGGGTGTCGATCCGGTCGATCTCCGTCGTCGCGTGGGCATGATCTTTCAGCAGCCCAACCCGTTTCCCAAATCCATCTACGAGAATGTCGCCTTTGGCCCTCGTCTGCAGGGCGTGACTAGCAAAAGCGACCTCGATGACATCGTGGAAGAATCGCTCAAGCGCGCCAACCTCTGGAAAGAGGTATCCAATCAGCTCAACAAGGATGGTTTGGCGCTCTCGGGCGGTCAGCAGCAGCGTCTGTGCATCGCGCGCGTGCTTGCGGTGCAACCCGATGTCCTCCTGATGGACGAGCCCTGCTCCGCCATCGACCCCACTTCCGTCTCTAAGGTCGAGGATCTGATGGCCGAGCTGGCGCCCGAGATGACGATTATCATCGTCACGCATTCAATGCAGCAGGCAGCTCGTATCAGTGACTACACCGCGTTCTTCTTGCAGGAAGTTGCCGGCGAGCCCGCTACGCTCATCGAGTATGGTCAAACCGACGCGATCTTCACCAGCCCGGTGGACTCGCGGACGGAAGACTATATCACCGGCCGCTTTGGCTGATCGGTGCGACTAGTCCCAAGCCGATCGGATCTGGTCCGGTGCGTATTCACTGTGCGGGCGGCATGACCGCACCCAACTGATTGGAGTGAACCATGCGCAAACTGTTTTCCCGTCAGCTCATCGAGGCCCGTCACGAGATGCTGAGCATCTACGAGGCCGTCGATCTGGCCCTCCACGATGCCGTGAAGGCCTATGTGACCGACGACCGCAAGCTCGCCACCAAGACCAAGAAGCGTACGCTTTCGATTGACGCACGCTGCGCCAACCTGGAGGCCGTCTGCTACAACCTGATTGCCACGCAGTCACCGGTCGCCTCCGACTTCCGCTTGCTGCAGACGATCATCTACGTCGACTTTAACCTGCAGCGCATGACCGATAAGGTTCGCCAGATTTGCCGCGCCACGCGTCATATGATCAAGGCCGACATCTCGCTGCCCAAGGAGCTTGTCGGCACGGTCGAGGCCGAGGCTGAGGCCGTCTACCAGGTGCTGGGCTCTTCGCTTTCTGCGCTCGTCACCAACGACATGTCCATCATCTGCAACTTGGCCGTCGAGGACGAGCCAGTGCACGCCGCCTACGAGAAGTTCTTCCGCACCTTTAACCGCATGGACACGGGCGATTTTATGGACGACGACAGCAACTATGACGACCTGCGCCGCGCCATCATGGTATCGCGCTATCTCGATCGCATCGCCTCGATTTCCATCGATGCCGCCTGCCGTCTGACCTTCCTGTTGACCGGACAGCGTATGACTGCCGGTGATATCGCCTGCACTGATGAGGATGAGCTCGAGAGCATGCGCGTGCCTTCGGGCGAGGGTGTTATCATGAGGCCCGCCGTCGATGCACGCTACGTTGCCAAGGTGCCCGTTAACGAGGTCAGCGAGGGTCTTCGCTACCTGCTCGATCATCTTGAGGATGAGGACGATGGCGAGGACGACGAGGAGTAAGTAACCCCGTTCGTCGAAAGATTGTAAATACCTAAGTGAGCGCGGCCTTGCACATGCGGGGCCGCGCTCTTGCGTTAGCATGGGACTACTTGTTTGGCTGTCAGCGGAGGCGATTGGCAATGGATAACTATTTAGACTTGATGCGCGCTCGCCGCGAGCAGATTCTGGAACGTTTTTATGCGGCGCTCGATCGCGCGGGCCGTCCCCACGACGCCGCGCGCCTCATTGCCGTGTCCAAGACCGTTGGTGTCGATGAGACCGTTGCCGCCATCCAGGCGGGGTATCGCCATTTTGCCGAGAATCGCCCGCAGGAGCTGGTTCGCAAGCTCACAGGTTTGGCGGAGCATCCGGAGCTGCCCGAGGTGCGCTTCGATATGATCGGCAACCTGCAGACCAATAAGATCAATGCGGTGCTGGGCTCAGCCGAGCTGATTCACTCGGTGGGTTCGCTGCATCTGGCGCAGGCGATCTCGAGCCGTGCTGCCCGCAAGATTGAGGCAGGCGAACTCGCCGGCCCCCAGCGTGTGTTCATTGAGGTCAATGTGAGTGGTGAGGAGTCGAAGGGAGGCTTTTCGCCCGATGAGATTCGCGCCGCCGCGGGTGAGCTTGCGGAACTTGAGGGAATTTGCGTACAGGGGCTTATGACTATGGCGCCCCGGGGGAATAAGGATGTGGCACGCCGCACCTTTGCGGGGCTTCGTGAGCTGAGGGATGAGCTGGAGGCGGCGCATCCCGATTTGAACCTGCCTGAGCTTTCCTGCGGCATGAGCGAAGACTTTGAGCCTGCCCTTGAGGAGGGCTCTACGCTCGTTCGCCTGGGCAGGGTAGTATTTAGCCCGGAGTTTGCAGTAAAATAAGGCTCTGAAGTGCGCACTGATTATCGGGGCGCCTGCACTAAACCGCGAGAGGACACAACCATGGGCTTCCTTGACGAGATTAAAAATAAGATGCACCTGGGCGGCCAGCAGGGTTACGACCAGGGTTATGGCCAGGACGACGACTACGGCTACGATGATGGCTATGACGATGGCTATCAGGGCAACGGCTACAGCGGTGCTTCGGGCGAGGGCTTCTACACCCAAGACGAGCCGAGCAACGGCCTGCTTGGTCAGACGCGCCGTGGTGAAGCTGAGTCGGTTGCCGTGTATACACGCTCCGGGCAGCTGGTCGGCGATGACTCCCGCCATGCCACGACGTATAACCCGCCTTCGCGCTCGCAGGACAGTGTTGCGAGCGGTTATCGTCCTGGTGCCTATGACACGCCGTCGAGCTACGCCGAGAACACCCGCGCCCGTGCCGCCGCTGCGCCTGCGCCTGCACCGAGCGATGCCTCGGCCTATGCGAGCAATATCATCAACGCCACACCGCAGCTGCCGGCCTATGTCCTGCGCCCCGAGAGCTATGACGACGTGGAGACCGTGGTGCGCCGCGTTCGCACCAAGCAGCCTGTCGCACTGATTTTTGTGGGCGTACGCACCGAAGTTGCCAAGCGCGTCTTGGACTTCTCTTACGGCTTTGCCTGCGGTCTGGGTGCCACGGTCAAGGAGGTGGGCGACCGCGTGTTCATGGTGCTGCCCGCCGGTTGCGAGGTCAAAGATTCCGATCTCAAGAAGCTTCGTGCCGACGGCTACCTTAAGTAAAGACAAGACGAGGAGATTCCCATCAACATCTACACTATCGTCCAGCTGGTCAATACGCTGTTCAACTTCTATTCCACGCTCATTGTCGTCTACTGCTTTATGACGTGGATTCCCATGAAGCAGGGTGGTTTGCTTCAGGATATTGCCGCGGTGCTTGATAGCGTGTGCGGTCCGTGGCTCAACCTGTTCCGTCGTTTCATCCCGCCGATGGGCGGTATCGATTTTTCGCCGGTCGTTGCGATTATTGCGTTGCAGTTGGTGCAGAGGCTGGTTCTGCAGCTTCTTATAGGTATACTCGTGTAGAACTGTCTTAGTAACTTACGTCGGGCGTGTAGCGCCGAGGCGATGAAAAAGGAGACTTGTTATGGCTATTACCCCTGCAGACATCCAGGCTCAGACTTTCTCTGAGGCCAAGCGTGGCTACGATCCTGCTGAGGTCGACGTCTTCTTGGAGACGCTGTCCTCTGAGGTTGACGCTATGCTCGCTAAGATCGTCGACCTTAAGGGTCGTCTGACTGCTACCGAGCAGCAGCTTGCCGATGCGCAGGCTCAGCTTGCCCAGGCTCAGGATGCCCCCGCCCAGGCCGTTCCTGCCGCCCCCGTGGCTGCTCCCGCCCCTGACTTCTCCGCTCAGGAGCGCCAGATTTCCGCTGCCCTGATCGCTGCCCAGCAGACCGCTGAGACCATCGTCAACGATGCCAATGAGAACGCTGAGCGTATTCGCAACGAGGCTGACGCCAAGGCCCGCGAGGTTATCCGCCAGGCTCTGACCGAAAAGCAGGCTGAGCTCGAGGAGATCGATCGTCTCAAGGCTTCTCGTGAGGAGTTCAAGGCCGAGTATCTCAAGCTCATCCAGCACTTCATGGACGATGCCCAGAACTCCTTCCCGGCCGACCTCATGGCCTCCACGCCGGTCGGTTCTGCCGCTTCTCCTGCGGTGACTGTTCCCGCCGAGCCGCTGCCCGTCGCTGACCCGGTTGTCCCCGTGGCCGATCCCTTCGCCCCGATCGACAACTTCGCTGCCGACGACCTGGACTAACATTCGGCCTACAATTTAGTGCCTAGAAAGGACCCGCAGCTTGCGGGTCCTTTTTTATGACTGTACCGGGGCGCGCAACATAAAAAACCGAGCCCTGCACATAGTGGCGCAGAACTCGGCGAACCGGTGAGCGGTCAAGGGTAGGTTTTAAGGCATGTCCCAAAACCTACTTGAGGAGGAAGTCGGAGAGGGGAATGGTACGGGCCTCGCGATGCTCGGGATCGGCGATGTGGTCGGCAGGATAGCCACAGACGAGCATGTGATAGGGATAAACGCCTTTGGGCAGATTGAACTGCTCCTGTGCCACCTCAGGCTTAAAATGGCATACCCAGCACGTTCCCAGGCCCTGCTCGGTGGCCTCCATCATCATCTGATCGCACACGATGGACGTATCGATTTCATTGGAATTCATCTGGTCATACGGGCGCACCCAAGCGTCTTCGGTAACGCTACAAATAAGGAAGATGAGCGGAGCGCCAAAGATAGATCCATCACGAGCAAACCGAGGCTGACAAGCAGCTGCCTTCTCCAGAAGCTCAGGCGTATCCAACACCATCACACGGGTTGGATGGTTATTACAAGCAGAAGGAGCAATACGCCCAGCCTCAACAATGGCATCCACCACAGCCCGCTCAACAGAACGATCCTCAAACTCGCGACAAGAATAGCGAGAACGGGCCAGATTCAAATATCCCATAACCAAACCCTCCAAAGTCAGCGAATCAATCCAAAGTAAAACAAAGGGTACCCAAAGTACCATCCAGCCAAACGTTTAAGGCGGTCCCAAAGTTCCCAATCGGGCTCAAAGGCCCTGCCAACAAAAGCCCCATCGCTTTCAAAGCATCAGCCAAAGTTCCCAATGGTGGTGCATAAGGGAGCGGGCCCGGCCACTAATAACCTTTTGAACGACTCTGCTTGCAGCCGGAGTGAAAAAGGTTATTAGTGGCCGGGCCCGCGACCGGTGGGACATGTACCCCCAATTAACTGTTCTTCATGACAATCGAATCCACGACATCGGCCACAGTCTCGCAGCAGTCGGCGCAGTACTCCAGGAAGGCGTAGACGTCACGCCAAGCGATGACCTCGAGCGGATCCTTGCCGTTAACGTGCAGGTTGCGCATGGCGTTGATGTAGAGCTCGTCGGCCTCGGACTCGATGGTGTTGATCTGGATGACCAGCTCGCGCAGCGTTTTGGACTTGCGGTAGTTGGGAAGCTCGACCATCAGGTCTTTCATGGCGCGGCAGGCGTCAGTCACCTTGTGAGCGATGACGATGGCATCGGGGTGAATGCTCTGGATGTTGGTGAAGTAGACGCGCTGCACGACGCCCTCGATACGGTCAAGCACAGTGTCGAGCGAGCAGCTCATCAGGTCCAGATCCTCGCGCTCAAGCGGGGTGATAAAGGCAGTGAGCAAGGCATCCTCGAGCTCATGGTGCTTCTTGTCGGCCGCATGCTCAATCGCATGCATCTCCTCGAGCATGTCGTGGATCTGCGCGGGATCAAAGTTCTCAAAAATCTTGATGAGCAACTCTGCGGCCTGGACAGCAAGGTCGGCGCAGGCGACGTAGTTGTCAAAGTAGAACGAATCGGGTTTCTTTGCCATGGGTGGGTCCTTTCGAGGCGAAGACGGGTGGGCGAAGTGTTGCGGTCCAGATGGACGTTCGGTTTGACTAGAGGAACATCATGAACAGCTTGGCCATGACAAAGCTGATGAGTCCGCAGGCGGGGAAGGTGAAGAACCAGGTGAACATCATGTCCTTGACGACGCCGAAGTTGATGGCCGAGAGGCGCTTGACGGCACCGACGCCCATGATGGCGCAGGTCTTGATGTGCGTGGAGGACACAGGGATGCCGGTAAGGGTGGCAAGCAGCAGGTTCGCGGCGCCCGCCAGGTCGGCGGAGAAGCCCTGGTACTTTTCGAGCTTGACCATGCTCTGGCCGACGGACTTGATGATGCGCTCGCCGCCCACGCTGGTGCCGATGCCCATAGTGGCCGAGCACAGCAGCATAATCCAGATGGGGATGCCTGCATCGCCGACGCTCGTCTGGCCGCTGGCAAAGGCCACGCCTAAAAAGAGCACGCCGATGAACTTCTGTCCATCCTGCGCGCCGTGCATAAAGCTCATGGCCGCAGCGCTCGCGATCTGAGCGTATTTAAAGAAGACATTGGCACGTCGCCTGTTGGCGGCGGCGAAAAGAATCGAGACGAGCTTGCACAGGACCCAGCCCATGACAAAGCCCAGGCCGATGGAGAGTGCCAGGCCGTAGATGACCTTCATCCACTCGTGGACGTTGACGCTGCTCGCGCCGCCGAGGGCGATAGCGGCACCGGTCAGGCCGGCGATAAGGCTGTGGCTTTGCGAGGTGGGGATGCCAAAACGCGACGCTGTGGCGCCGTAGACGACGATGGAGAACAGGGCCGCGCACAGGCAGGCGAGCGCCATGGTGCTGTTTCCGCCAAAGTCGACGATATGCGAGATGGTATTGGCGACGCTCGCATTAAAGTGCGTCATGATGAGCACACCGAGGAAGTTGAATGCGGCGCTCATGAGAATGGCGGCGCGGGCGGGCATGCAACGCGTAGTGACGCAGGTCGCGATGGCGTTGGGCGCGTCGGTCCATCCATTGACGAAGATGGCGCCGAGCGCGAGGATCACGGTGACGGCAAGGACTGGGTTCGACACAATTTGGCCGAGGAAAGTTGAGAACGTTACGTCCATATATGGGCTTTCTCGAAGTTTGCAGACACGTTACAAAAACATGATAAATCGTATCACCTCCTGCGGGTTTCTTTGCCGAGTTCTGATGGGAGAAGTAATTTTTTGGCACTAAAATTGAATATTAGCCCTGTTGACCGTGGGTGTTCTTTTTGCTATCACGCCATGCGGACACGCGCGTTCGCTCCGACATTCCAAAACCACAGTCTGTTCGCTTTACAATATGCAAACATGCGTTCGATAATGGGAAGTATGGAATATCGACAGACAGATGGCAAAACTCGGCGCGTGCACAAGCAGTATGTGGACGTCGTGGCTCGCATCCTCGCGGGCGGACAAGTCGTGCCGGTTACCGTCTGCTGGGTCGACGGTCGCTGCTTTACGATTGACGAGATCGTCTCGTCCACTGGTTTTGGCCTGACGGTCCACGGCGTTCGTACGGCAACCTATAAGGTGCGTTTTGGCGGGCACGCGACCGAGTTGTATCTGGAGGACCAGGCGTACGGACGGCCGGACGGCTCGCAGGCCCACGTGATGCGTTGGTGGGTCTGGGCGTTTGATCGTACGCTTGAGGGCGAGCGCCGTAGGTAAGGACGCACGGCGTTCGGGTACAATGGCAGGAATCTTGTCATCTGCTGCGCCGTCTTTCACGGCGCTTTGTGAAAGGACGAAGTATGAACGATATCCAGGGCTATCAGAACGGCCCCATCGAGACCGGTGCAAGCCGTGCCAAGGAGATGTCGCCGCGCGCGTACAACCTTGTCATGTCTGCCCTGATCTTCTTGGGCTTTTGCGCCATGGGCGCCGGCGCCTACTTTACGAGCACCATGTCGTTTGCGCGCATGATGATGAGCGGCGCAGCCTTGCCGCTGGTCTTTGGCTCGTTTATTTTGACCATCGTCGGCATGGTCATGATGTCGGCCGCCGCCAGCAAGCAGTCCGTGGGCCTGTCCCTTGTGGGCTACGTAATCTTTGCGAGTACCTTTGGCCTGACCGCGTCGTTTGGCCTTGCCAACTACGACCTGCCCACCATCAACACTGCCTTTATCGCCACGGCCGCCATCACCTTTGTCTTTGGCGCGCTGGGCGTGACCTTCCCCAAGTTTTTCCAGCGCGTATATGGCATCGGTTTTGGCATTCTGCTCGCCACTATTCTGGTTGAGATCGTGCTGATGTTCATGGGCGTCTCGCAGTCCATCACCGACCTGATCGTGATCGTGGTGTTCGCCGGCTTTATTGGCTACGACACCTATGTTGCCACGACGGTGCCGCCTACGCTGCCCAACGCCGTGCTCATGGCGTCCAATCTGTTCGTTGACATTATCAACGTGTTCCTGCGCATCCTGAACATCCTTGGCCGTCGCGACTAGTGGCGAATTGCGGCGGTGCTTGCCGTGCGGGCAAATCGATGCGAAAGGCGGTCCTTCGGGGCCGTCTTTTTTGTACGCGGCGGGGTATCATGGATGGGAAAAGCCGATAGCGGCAGCGACAGGAAAGGTGGCCACGTATGGCAGACGTCGACAACAGGAACCGTAACCGCAGGTCCAACCGAGCGGGTCAGCCCAATCCCAAGCGCGAGGCCCGTGCCAAGGCCGCCGAGCGTCACGTGTCAACTGTGTCCGAAGCGTGCGCCAAGGATATCGAGCGTTCGCTTGCCGGTGTTCGCGAGTTTGACGGTATGCCTGCCGGCTTTGTCGCGGCGATGAAGGCCAAGGTCCAGAGTGCTGTGGCCACCGAAGAACAGGTTGCCGAGGACGTCGAGGGCGCGGAGGCTGCCGAGACCGAGGCGGCACCCGAGAGCGAGGCAGCGCCCGAGACCGAGGCAGCTCCTGAGCCCGTCGAGGAGCCTGCCGAGGAAATCGCCGAAGCTGAGTCCGCGCCTGCTGAGGAGCCTGCTGCGTCCCTGCCTGAGGTCACCGTGCTCGATGCCTCCGCCACGCAGGCCATCTTGGACAACGGTCGTGGCTATGCGCAGTTCTGCGACATGGCCGTGCTCGCCTTTGCCTCGTTCACCAACCCGGGCGGTGGCTATATTCAGGGTTATCTGGGCCAGGAGGCCACACTGTGCGCCGATTCGTATCTGTACAACGTTCTCGATAAGCAGCGCAAATGGTACGGCGAGAACCGTCGCCGCAACATCAACTGCGAGCTTTACCGAAACCGTGCGCTGGTGGTGCCTGCGGTGCGCTTCGACCGCAACCACGTGCATGCATACGCCGACGTGATCGTGGCCGCCGCGCCCAACGTTAAGCGCGCCCGCCAGGAGTATCGCGTGAGCGACGATGCTCTGCTAGATGCCCTGCGCGACCGCATCCGCTTTGTGCTTGCCATCTGCGACGAGCTAGGTCGCGAGAAGCTCGTGCTGGGCGCTTGGGGCTGCGACAACAACGGCTTTGACGCAGAGACCGTGGCCGAGCTCTTCCGCAAGGAGCTCGCGTCGGGCGACTTTAAGGTCAAGCAAGTCTTCTTTGCCGTGCCTTCTACGCGCTGGGATGAGGATTTTGCCAAGTTCGAGCACGTGCTGGCAAACTTCCCCGAGCGCAACGAGGAGTCCTATGCCCAGGTTGCCGCTCGCGCTGCGGCAGCTCGCGCCGCCGAGCAGGCCCAGGCTGCTACCGAGGATGATGAGGACGAGGACGATTGGCGCAAGTACCTGTAATCGGTACGTGCTGACAGATAGGTCGAGCCGACGGGAGAGGCTGCTTCCGTCGGCTTTTTACCGAGCGAGGGGCTTACGATGAAAAACGTTCTATGCTTTGGCGACAGCAACACCTATGGTTACGATCCGGCGGGCATGCGCGACGGCACCGCGGTGCGCTATGCGCGGGATGTACGCTGGTGTGGCGTGGCCCAACGTGACTTAGGCGAGGGCTGGCATGTAATTGAAGAAGGCCTCAACGGCCGCACGACGGTGCGCGACGATATGTGCCATCTGGATACCAATCTTAACGGCATCCGCGCGCTGCCGATGCTGCTCGAGGCCCATAAGCCGCTGGATGCGATCGTTATTATGCTGGGAACTAACGATTGCAAGACGGTCTTTGGTGTGACGGCCTCCGATATTGCCCGTGGCACCATGGCACTGATTCGCGCGGTGCGTGCATTTCCCTGGACCAATGTCGCACCCTGCCCGCGTATTCTGCTGATGGCACCTATCAAGATCAAGCCGCAAATCGCCGATGTATATATGACCGATTTTGACGAGCGTTCCGTCGAGGCCTCGGAGCATTTTGCTGAATACTATGCGCACGTAGCCAAGCAGTTTGGCTGCGACTTTTTGAATGCAGCGGAGTTTGCCGAGCCGGGCGATATCGACTATCTGCATATGATGCCCGAAAGCCACGAGAGCCTGGGTCACGCCGTGGCAGCCAAGCTCCAAGAGATGCTCGGAGAGTAGCGCGACCCCAAACCACCGCAAAGGGGGCGGGCGCCTTTGCGGTGGCTTGGGCTGCGAATCTTAATACTGCCACATGTGGTTGACAGGGCCGGAGCCTTTGCCCATGTTCAGGCCGGCGGCCAGAGCGCCTGTCAGGTATGCCTTGCCGGCGTTGACGGCGTCGGCAAGATCCATGCCCTGAGCCAGCGCGCAGGCGATGGCGGACGAGAGCGTGCATCCGGTGCCGTGCGTGTTGTCGGTCTCGATGCGCTTGTGGCGGAACCACGTGGTGAGTGGATCTCCCAGATGGTTGCCCTCGTCATCGAGTGGCGCGGGTTCGGCCAGTACATCGTTGGCCTCGTTGACAAGATGCCCACCCTTAACGAGGGATGCACAACCAAAGCGGCGGGTGAGGAGCATGGCAGCATTTTGCTGCGTGCGCTCGGAGTCGACCTCGTAGTCGAGCAGGGCCATGGCCTCGGGAATATTGGGCGTGATAACCGTCGCTAGCGGGAACAGGCGGCGAGTGAGCGCCTCTGCGGCATCTTCGGCAATCAGCCGTGCGCCCGAGGTGGCTACCATGACGGGGTCGACTACCACGTTTGTCGCCTTCCAGGCGCTCAGGCGGTCGGCGATAACATCGATAATCTCGACAGAAGAAACCATGCCGATCTTGACGGCGCTCGGGCGGATATCGTCAAAAACGGCGTCAATTTGCGCGGCTACGATATCTGGCGAGATATCCTGCACGGCGGTAACGCCCAGTGTGTTTTGCGCTGTGATGGCGGTGATGGCCGTCTGGGCATACAGACGGTGCGCCGTGATGGTCTTGATGTCGGCCTGAATGCCGGCGCCGCCGCTGGAATCGGATCCCGCGATGGACAGGACGGCAGGTACCTTACTACGATCCATGTTCGCTCCCTTGTTCGGTCGGAATCAAATGGGTCTTTAAGCCAGCATTATAAAGATGCCCGGGCCGACTCTATGTCGAACCCGGGCGGGCGATGCAATCTTTACGCAAATGCAAGCAAATGTTCACACGTCAACAATTGACAGGCACCGGCTCGCCGCCAGAAGCGGCCGCGGCGACAGGGCTAGTCCTCCATGCCAAGGTCGATCGTGGTGCCCTCGAAGATCTTGTTGACGGTTCGGACGGCGCACATCTTGCCACACATGGTGCAAGTGCCCTCGGTGGCGGCGGGGGACTCCTCGTAGCGCTTCTTGCCCGTAACCGGGTCGAGCGCGCACTTCCACATGGCGTCCCAGTCGAGCTTGCGGCGTGCCTGGCCCATCCTGTCGTCCATGTCGCGGGCGTGGGGCACCTTCTTGGCGATATCGGCGGCGTGTGCGGCGATCTTGGTGGCCATGAGGCCGTCGAGCACATCCTGGGCGTTAGGCAGGCATAGGTGCTCGGCCGGTGTCACGTAGCACAGGAAGTCGGCACCGGAGCTGGCGGAGATGGCGCCGCCGATGGCGGCGGTGATGTGGTCGTAACCCACGCCGATATCGGTCACCAGCGGTCCGAGCACATAGAACGGAGCATTGTGGCACAGGCGCTTCTGCAGTTTCATGTTGGCGGCGATCTCGTCGAGCGCCATGTGACCCGGGCCCTCGACCATGACCTGGACGCCGGCGGCCCAAGCGCGCTTGCACAGCTTGCCCAGCTCGATCATCTCAGCGGTCTCGGTGGCGTCGTTGGAGTCGTAGAGACAGCCCGGGCGGCAGGAGTCGCCGAGCGAAATCGTCACGTCGTACTCGTGGCAAATCTCGAGCAGCTCGTCGTAGAACTCATAGAACGGGTTCTCGTTACCGGTGACCTCCATCCAGCCAAACAGCAGTGAACCGCCGCGGCTCACGATGTTCATCAGGCGGCCGGTCTCCTTAAAGGTCTTGGTGACCGACTTGTTGATGCCGCAGTGAATGGTCATAAAGTCCACGCCGTCCTCGGCATGCGCGCGCACGACTTCGAACAGGTCGTCCTTGGTGAGCTTGACCAGCGGCTTTTCCATGTAGCCGATGGCGTCGTACATGGGGACGGTGCCTACCATGAGCGGCGTCTCGTCGATGAGCTGCTGGCGGAACTGGCGCGTCTTGCCCGAGTTGGAGAGGTCCATGATGGCGTCGGCGCCAAAGTCCTCGGCGATCTTGACCTTCTTCCATTCCTCGGCGGCATCGGCCTTGTCGCCCGAGATGCCCAAGTTCACGTTGACCTTGGTGGACAGGCCTTCACCGACGCCAAAGGCGCGCATGCCCTTTTTGATGTGCACAATATTGGCGGGAATGGCGATGCGGCCGTCGGCCACGCGCTCGCGGATGTACTCGGGGTCGCGATGCTCGCGCTCGGCGACTTCCTTCATCTGCGGCGTGATCTGCCCGGCACGGGCGAAGTCGATTTGCGTGACGAGCTTGGGCTCGGTCTGTGTGCTCATTGGCACGGCTCCCTTCGTTGGCATTACCCATATCAGGTTTGCGGGTCAGGGCGGGCGCGCCCAATCTCAGCCTGCCGTCTTGTCCTGCAAGCCCCCCGTTTATGTAATGGGCTCAAGTATAGCTCGAATGGGTACGATTGGCCTAACGAGCGTGCCTGTGGGGAGGCGTACATGGAAGACAAGCATCTATATCGAGAGACGCAATGGGACATATCGGCCGAGGAGGGCCGTGCGCACCATGGGTTGGTCGCGATTGGCTTTGCGGTGCTTGCCGTGTTGGTGATTGCCTTTTGTATCTGGACGTTTGGCGGTCGCGGCGGCGCTGCCTGGGAGTTTGAGGCCGATGATAGCCTACCGATTATGGCGGTGAGGAGTACTGGCGGTAATGCCAATACGCTCGCCATTCCGGGCGATTATTGGTACCCGCGCGATGAGTTTGTGCAGTTGCAGCTGAGTGGTGGGTCCATTCCAGGCGAAGAAATCGAACGCGTGACGTATGATGCGGCGCTCAAAACGCTGACGGTGAAGCTCAAGAATCAGGGCGACGTGCCTACGACTATGGATATCGCGCTGACGGAATGGCGCTTGGAGCCCCCATCGGGTGTCGCGGTGTCCGAGGTAGAGCACGTTAAGATTACCTACCAAGATGGCTCGACAAACGAAGTTGCCAAAGCCGACGGCTTGGCGGAATAGACGCCGTGCCTAGGCAGCACATTCAAAAGTAGCGGTGGTCCTACAAGGTCTGTTCGTTCAGGAAGACCAAAGTGTTCTTATTTGAAAGCTCGGGAAAGTGACGATAACCAACGTCAAACGCGGTGAGCCCGCTTACATCCTCGAGCTTGTTTTCTGCCATCCAGCGCACCATGGAACCACGTGCCTTTTTGCTGGCGGTCGAGCGCTGGATGGGCTTGCCGTTGCGGATGCCTTCGCCAAAGAGGCACGTGACGACCGTGGCGTCGCCCGCGAGATGGGGCAGAACGGCTTTGGCGTACTCTACGCTGGCGAGGTTGACGATCGTGGTGTTTGAGCCTGCCGGGGCGATAGCCCGCGCGAGCTTGTCGCTCCAAAACGCATAGAGGTCTCGGGCATCGTCAACGGCGAGCTTCGCGCCCATCTCCAGCCGATATGGTTCGACGGCATGAAAGGGGCGAACGCACCCGTAGAGGCCAGAGAGGATCCACAGGTGGCTTTGCAGCCATGCGAGCTGCGCGGAATCCATCACCTCGGGCGCCATGCTCTGGTATTGAATGCCGTGGTAGGACATGACGGCAGGGGAGAGGTGACAGGCGAGTGCGGGATTGTCGAGATCGCCGTTTTTCAGGATGGGCCCGAACTCATGCAGAGTGTTGAGGCAAGGCCCCAGCAGTTTGTCACTCACGTTCCATAGCGCCTGCAGGCTGTCGCTGCCTTCATTCCGCTCGATATCTAGCAGTGCGCGGTGGAGGCGAGCCGTCTCGCGCGCAAAGGGTGGAATGCCCAGGACTTCAAAAGCGTCTTGGGCCGCGCGCATCTGCTTGGCGGGCGAAATGACGACCTGCAGCATGGACTCTCCTCTGCCAAAAAGGAAGTTGCGGTGGAATACGGTCTGTTTTGGCCGTTTATGGGCCAGTTTAGTCTGTATTTCACCGCAACTGATGAAGGGTTGGTTACGCGCGCTCGATGAAGGCCTTGTAGCCGCGATAGGCCTCGTAGATATCGGCCTTGTTAGCGACCTCCCACAGGGCGTGCATGGACAGGACGGCAACGCCAGAGTCGATGACGTTCATGCCGTACTTAGCCATGATGTATGCGATGGTGCCGCCGCCGCCCGCGTTGACGCGACCGAGCTCACAGGTCTGGAAGTCCACGCCGGCCTCGTCCATGATGTCGCGGACGAGGGCCACGTACTCGGCATCGGCGTCGTTGGAACCGCCCTTGCCGCGGCTGCCCGTGTACTTGTTAAAGCACAGGCCGCGACCCATAAAGGCGGCGTTCTTCGTCTCGAACTTGCCGGCATAGCCCGGGTCGAAACCGGCGGACACGTCGGAGGAGAGCATGCGGCTGCGGGCGAGCGCGCGGCGCAGGGCCAGCGGGCTATCCTCGCCGGCGAGCGTCATGATCTCGGCGACGGTGTTCTCGAAGAAGCGGCTCGTCATACCGGTGGCACCCACGGAGCCGATTTCCTCCTTATCGACGATGAGCGTGATGCTCGTGCGCTCCACGTTGGCGACGTCGATCTGGGCGAGCATGGACGGATAGGCGCAGACACGATCGTCGTGGCCATAGCCCAAAATCATGGAGCGGTCGAGGCCCATGTCGCGGGCGGGACCGGCGGGCACGACCTCGATCTCGGCGGAGAGGAAGTCCTCCTCCTCGACGTCGTACTGCTCCTTGAGGATGTCCAGGAACATCTGCTTGACGGGCTCCTTGGGAGCGTCCTTGTCGTCTTCATCGAACTTGACGGGACGGCCGCCCACGATCACGTCGAGGATCTCGGCGTCGACGGCGTCCTTGGCGGGCTTGGACATCTGCTCGCTCGAGAGGTGGATCAGCAGGTCGGAGATGGTAAAGACCGGATCGTCTGCCTTGTCGCCGATGTTGATGTCGACGGTGGTGCCGTCCTTTTTGCAGATGACGCCCACGAGTGCAAGCGGGGAGGCCACCCAGTGGTAGCTCTTGACGCCGCCGTAGTAGTGCGTGTCGAGGTAGGCCATGTCGCCGGCCTCGAAGGCGGGATTCTGCTTAAGGTCCAGGCGCGGCGAGTCCACGTGAGCACCCAGGATGTTAAAGCCCTGCTCGAGCGGGGCGGTGCCCAGGTTGACGAGCATGAGGTCTTTGCCGTGATTGGCGGCGTACACCTTGTCGCCGGCCTTGAGCGTGCGGCCTTCGGCGATTACGGTCTCCAGGTCGACGTATCCTGCCTCCTCGGCCATCTTGATGCCGGCCTTGACGCACAGGCGCTCGGTCTTGTTCTCGCTCAAAAACTGCTTATAGCAGCGGCAAAGCTCCTCGAGCTCCTCGATTTGCTGTGGCGTGTACTTTTTCCATGCGCAGGGACGCTCCATGACGCAGGCTCCTTTCGGATCGATCGTGCTGGTTGATGTACCGTGAGCCATCGTATCACGCGCGGGCCCGCGGCGGCAGGGAAGCCTGATGTGCGGTGGCCGCGGGGCGGGGAGCGTGTAAACTGGAGTGAGCAAACCGTGCCCAGCCCAAAGCGAGGTATTCAATATGTCTGACAAGCGCCGCACCTTTGCCGTTATCGACGGCAACTCGCTCATGCACCGCGCCTTCCACGCCGTGCCACCCACCATGAATGCGCCGGACGGGCGCCCCACCAACGCGATCTTTGGCTTTCTGAACATGTTTCTCAAGATGATTGACGCCTTTAACCCCGACGGCGTTGTTGTGGCGTTTGACAAGGGCAAACCGCGCGTGCGCATGGAGATGCTGCCGCAGTATAAGGCGCAACGCCCGCCCATGGACCCCGATCTGCATGCGCAGTTTCCGATGATTAAGGAGCTGCTCACCGCGCTCAACGTGCCGATTCTGCAGTCCGAGGGCTGGGAAGGCGACGATATCCTGGGAACCATGGCGCGCCTGGGTGAAGAGGCCGGCTGCGACATGCTGCTGGTGACCGGCGACCGCGACATGTATCAACTCGTGACCGAGCACGTCAACGTGGTCTCGACCCGCAAGGGCCTGTCCGACGTGGCGATCATGACGCCCGAGAGCGTGGACGACCTGTATCACGGCATTACGCCGGCGCTCGTGCCCGATTTTTATGGTCTGAAGGGCGACACGTCCGATAACATCCCCGGCGTGCCGGGCATCGGCCCCAAAAAGGCGAGCGCGCTCATTGCGCAGTACGGTAGCCTGGACGAGGTCATCGCACACGCCGACGAGGTCAAGGGCAAGATGGGCGAAAACCTGCGAGCACACATCGACGATGCCCTGCTGAGCCGTAAGGTGGCGACCATCCGTACCGATGCGCCCGTTGAGCTCGATTTTGAGACGACGTCCTTCCCGGCGTTTTCTGCCGATGAAGTTTCTGCGGCGCTGGGTACGCTTGGTATCACCGCCATGCAGAACCGTTTCTTGGCGCTGATCGGCGGCGAGGGCGGGGCTGCTGCTGCCTCCAGTGTGTTTGAGATACCTGCGATGGTTCGCTCAGCCGCCGGCGATGCTGACGCACTTGGTGCCGTTGCGGCGGAGGTCTCCCGCGCGATTGATGCCGGCGAGTGGGTCGCCGCCGTGGTGGACGACGACAAGGAAGAGGGCGCGCTCTTTGGACTGACGCGCACGCTGTGGTTGTCGACGCCCAAGGGCCTGTTTGCGCTCGAGGAGGGCGACGGCGGTGCGGCGGCTGAGGTTGAGGGCTTCAACTTCGCCCACGGCGTGATCGCCGGCGTGCTCGCGCGTCTCTTTATGGAGGGTCGCGTGGCGAGCCCGGATATGAAGGCGCTGTTGCACGAGCTTTCGCCCATCGATTCTTCTGAGCCCGAGCTCATGGATCCGCTGGCGGTCGATTCTACGCGTATCTTCGATACCGTGGTCGCTGCCTATCTGCTGGATTCCGATCGCTCCGAGTTCGATGAGGCGTATCTGGCCGATACCTATCTGCAGATGGCGCTGCCTGCGGCGCGCGGCGCAGAGGGTGCCGGCGAGGACGCTCCTGCGCCCGCCGCTCGCACGGCGGCCTTGACGCTGGCGCTGGTCGCACCGCTGCGCGAGTGCATGGCCCGCGAGAATGCCGCCAACGTGTTCGATGGCATCGAGATGCCACTCGTGCCGGTGCTTGCCAAGATGGAGCGCGCGGGCATGCTCGTGGACCCCGACCGCCTGCACAGTCTGTCCGAGGGACTGGCGACCCAGATTGCCGAGGTCGAGCGCAGCATTCGCGACCTGGCGGGTGACGAGACCTTTAATATTGGCAGTCCCATGCAGCTGTCGCACGTACTCTTTGATGTGATGGGGCTTCCGACCAAGGGCCTCAAGAAGACCAAGCGCGGTTACTATTCGACCAACGCCAAGGTGTTGAGCGATCTTGCCCGCGATCACGAGATCGTGCGCCTGATTTTGGACTGGCGTGAGAAGTCCAAGATTAAGTCGACCTATCTGGACACGCTAGGTCCGCTGCGCCGTGGTGATGGTCGTGTGCACACCACGTACAACCAGACCATCACCGCGACGGGACGTCTGTCTTCGAGCGACCCCAATCTGCAAAACATTCCGACGCGCTCGGAGCTGGGGCGTACCGTCAAGACGGCGTTTTCGGCAGGCGAGGGAAGCGTCTTTTTGGCGGTGGACTACTCGCAGATCGAGCTGCGTCTGCTCGCGCATCTTTCGGGTGATGAACATCTGGTACGTGCCTTTAACGAGGGTGAGGACTTCCATGCCGAGACGGCCGCGCGCGTATTTGGCGTGCCGGTGTCCGAGGTAACGCCCGACCTGCGCAGCCGCGCCAAGGCCGTGAACTTTGGCATCGTGTACGGCCAGCAGGCCTATGGTCTGTCGCAGTCGCTGCATATCTCGATGGCCGAGGCGCGCGACATGATCGACCGCTACTACGAGGCCTATCCGGGCGTGCGCACGTTCCTCGACGATGTGGTGGCGCGCGCCAAGCAAACGGGTTACGCCGAGACCATGTACGGCCGCCGTCGCCATATTCCCGAGCTCAAGGCCAAAAACCCACAGCTCCGCGGCTTTGGTGAGCGTACGGCCATGAACCATCCTATGCAGGGCACCGCGGCCGACATCATCAAGATCGCCATGGCCCGCGTAAGCCGCCGCCTGGAAGAAGAGGGCTTTGCCGCCCACATGATTCTGCAGGTACACGACGAACTGGACTTTGAGTGCCCCGTCGACGAAGTCGAGCGCCTGACCGACATGGTCCAAGACGTCATGGAGCACGTAGTAGACCTCCGCGTACCGTTGATCGCCGAAGCCAGCACCGGTATAACCTGGGCCGACGCGAAATAGGAAAGTAACCACAGTTCCAAAGTAACCAAAAGCAGAAGGGGGCTCCTTGCCAACAAGGAGCCCCCTTCGTTCAATTAAATTCAGCCTAAGTATCTAGACACTCAAGACGCCATCTTGGCGGCAGGTAAGTAAACCTAGGGCCTGGCCGGGCGGCACGGGTTAACTTTTCGTAGATTCCGCACGCAAAGAAAGCCACTTAATGTGGCTTTCGTCTTGCGCAGGACCTGACCGAGCGAAAAGTTAACCCGTGCCGCCCGGCCAGGCCCGATGGGACGGCTACCGAGCCGCCAAGATGGCGTCGATGAGCGTCAGTACGCCCCCGTCGTTGTTGCTCGGAATGCGCCATTTAGCATGCGCGTTCATATGCTCCTCGGCGTTGTCCACGATAAAGCTGTGGCCGACGCGCTCAAGCATGGGGATGTCATTGTACGTATCACCCACGGCAGCGGCATCGGCGATATCGATGCCCAGGTGCTCGCACAGGTGTGCGACGCCGGCGCCCTTGTCGACACCCAGGTTCATAAAGTCGATCCACTCGCGCCCGGCGTTGGTGACGTAGAGCTTGTCCGAGAACTCGGGGCTATAGGTCTCGCGGAAAGCGGGCTCGGCGTCGTAGCCGGGGAAGAAGATCGAAATCTTGTTGGACTCGAAATCAATGCCCTCAAAGCTGTCGACGTAGTTGATCGTGTTGTAGTAGACGCTGATCTCGTCGTGGTATTGATGGTCGCGGGCAAGCACGTAGAACTCGTCGAAGCAGCACAGGACGGGAACGGCGCGCGGGTCCTCCGAGGCACGGCTCAAGACCTGCTGATACAGTGCCACATCGATGTTGCTCTTATAGATATAGTTGCCGCGATAGATGACGCAGGCTCCGTTGTCGGGACAAAAGGCGAGGCGGTTCTTGATGCCCTCGAACATCTCCTCGAGCTTGGGGGCTGGACGTCCGCTAGCGGGGCAGAACACGATGCCAGCCTCGGCGAGCTTGTCCAGGCGCTCATCAAGACCCTGAGGCAGCACGCGCTCGTCGGTGAGAAGCGTCTTGTCCATATCAACGGCGAGAATCTTAATGCTGCCGATATTGGTGTCCGATTCGTAAGTTTGCATAAAAGCGCGCCTTTCGTTTCGAAATTGTTTCAGACGTTATAACCATCAACCAGTAACCGAGCGTATTGTCGCAGGAACGGAGCGTATTTGCACCACGCTTCACAAAGTAATGAAAAAACTTTTCAGAAATTTGAATTTGTCGCTTGTGCTGCGGGCACTTTAGCGTAATATAGCGATCATCGAAAATGGAGACGGCAAAAGAGCCGCTTACCGAGAAAAAGGTACCGTTTACGATATTTGAATTGCGCCCGGCGATAGGTGAAAGGAGAGGCAGATGCAGTTCGTAAAGATCATCACTACTGCAGACAATGCCATCCGACGCCAGCGCGCAATTTCCCGACGACGATAACAATCGTCTCTGTCCGCATGGGGCGAATTGCCTCAACAGAGTCATTTTGAGGTCGTTGGGTTTTAGCACGACATTGCTGCATGTTTCTAGGGCATGTATGTGCTGATTTTTGCTATTTAACCTGATATTGCACGGTATATGACCTTGAAATGACTTGCAACTGACCGATGTTCTAACTAGCTACCAAGGGCGAAAGGAAACAGCCATGAGCAAGGAAAAAGTCGTTCTCGCATATTCCGGTGGTCTTGATACATCCGTATGTGTCAAGTGGCTTCAGGACGAGAAAAATCTCGATGTCGTTTGTGTCTGCGGCAACGTGGGCCAGGAGGAGACCGGCCTGGATGCAAAGAAGCAGAAGGCGCTTGACCTGGGCGTTCTCGATTGCCAGGTGCTTGACCTGCGCGACGAGTTCTCCGATGAGTTCCTGACCAAGGCCATCGCCGCTAACTCCATGTACGAGAACAAGTATCCGCTGCTCTCCGCCCTGTCTCGCCCGCTGCTCGCCAAGAAGCTTGTCGAGGTCGCCCACGAGTTTGGCGCGACCTACGTCGCCCACGGCTGCACCGGCAAGGGTAACGACCAGGTTCGTTTTGAGGCTGCCGTCAAGGCCCTCGATCCCGAGCTCAAGGTTATCGCCCCGGTTCGCGAGTGGGATCTGAAGTGTCGTCCCGACGAGGTCGCCTATGCCCACGCCCACAACGTGCCGGTTCCCGAGGGTGCCAACGATAACCCCTATTCCATTGACGACAACCTGTGGGGTCGTGCCATTGAGTGCGGCCACCTGGAGGATCCCTGGAACGAGCCGCTCGACGACGCCTGGGTTATGACCAAGAATCCCGAGGACACGCCCGACACTCCGACGTATACCGAGATTGAGTTTGAGGCGGGCAAGCCCGTCGCCGTCGACGGCAAGAAGATGAAGCTCTCTGAGATCGTCATCGCCCTCAACAAGATTTCGGGCGACAACGGCTTTGGCCGTCTCGACCTGGTTGAGGATCGTCTGGTGGGCCTCAAGAGCCGCGAGTGCTACGAGGTTCCCGGCGCCCTGACGCTCATCACCGCCCACAAGGCACTCGAGGACATTTGCGTCGAGGGCGACCTGCTCAAGACCAAGATTAAGCTCGAGCAGGATTGGGCCACCGCCGTGTACAACGGCCAGTGGTACAGCCCGCTCAAGAACGCGCTCGACGCCTTTATGGCCGACACCCAGAAGTTCGTGACCGGCACCGTCCGCCTGAAGTTCTTTAAGGGCAACTGCCATGTCGTCGGCCGCAAGAGCCCCTTCAGCCTCTACGACTACGGTCTGGCTACCTACGACCGCGACACCACGTTTGATGAGAAGGCCAGCGCCGGCTTTATCGAGATCGATACGCTGTCGCTCAAGACGTGGGCCAAGGTCCAGGGTCCCAGCTCTGCCGCTGCCCAGGCTTAAGCCTTCCTTTCCTTGGTATCCGCGCGGCCCATCCGCGTGATACACAACGGGCGCATGGGGTCCCTACCTTTCGTTATGCTTGCTGACACTTCTTAACATCGGTGGCCCCTACGTTCCGCCCGCATATATGACGCCGCGACTGCGGCTGAGTCCGAGCCCCGCCGGGGTTGTCCGGCGGGGCTCCTTCTATCAATTTGGCGGCTCTGCGCCTATATATATGAGGAGTATCCATTATGTTCAATGCTGTCGTGCATGCTTTACTTGCCCTCGCGCCCGAGCTCGATGCTGCAAAGGTCGAGGACGTCCCTATGAGCCTGAAGGCTTGGATTGACGGTTCGCAGGGCAACATCCGGAGGGAGACGTTGGGCGCCAAGTGCATGGTGCGTCACTTCTTTGCAAATTAGCTATATGGCCTCGCGCACGGTGGGGAATATGCAAAACTAGCGGTTGAAAAATCGCTTTAGCGATATGGCGCATTGCTTTGGGCGCTTGTTTTGGTATTTGGAGAAAGGAGACGGTTCCATGGCTCTTTGGGGCGGTCGTTTTGAGGCGGGCGTGGCCGAGGTCACGCAGGAGTTTGGTGCGTCGTTGCCGGTCGACAAGCATCTCTATAAGCAGGATATCGCCGGCTCTAAGGCACATGCCAAGATGCTGGCCGCCCAGGACATCATCAGTGCCGAGGACGAGCAGGCGATCGCCGAGGGCCTGACCGGAATCGAACAGGATATCGATGCCGGCAACTTTACCTTCGATATCAACGACGAGGACATCCATATGTCCATCGAGAGCGAGCTGACGCGTCGCATCGGTGAGGCCGGTAAGCGCTTGCATACCGGGCGTTCGCGCAACGACCAGGTGGCGACCGATACGCGCCTGGGCGTCAAGGCGCTTGCCAAGGAGCTCATGGAGGCCAATCTTGAGCTGCGCCATGTGCTGGTGGATGCGGCCAAGAAGTACGACAAGGTGATTCTGCCGGGCTACACGCATATGCAGCACGCTCAGCCCGTGCTGCTGTCGCATCATCTGCTGGCATATTCCTGGATGTTCGCGCGTGACTTTACGCGCCTGAAGGCCGCCTTTGATGCCGCCGACAACTGTCCACTGGGTGCTGCCGCGCTTGCCGGTACAAGCTATCCGCTCGATCGCCAGATGACGGCTGCCGAACTTGGCTTTGCGGGCGTGATTCCCAACTCGCTCGATGCGGTTTCCGACCGTGATTTCCTGCTCGACCTGCATTACGCCGGCTCCGTCATGGCCATGCACCTGTCGCGTCTTTCCGAGGAGATCGTGCTGTGGTCGAGCTCCGAATTTGGCTTTATCACGCTTTCAGACTCTTACTCCACCGGCTCGTCTATCATGCCGCAGAAGAAGAACCCCGACTTTGCCGAGCTTATCCGCGGCAAGAGCGGTCGCGTGTACGGCAACCTGGTGCAGTTGCTCGTGACCATGAAGGGCTTGCCGCTCGCCTATAACAAGGACTTGCAGGAGGACAAGGAGAGCGCGCTCGATACCGCCCATACGCTCATGCAGTGCCTGTCCGTTATGGCCGGAATGATTTCGACTTGGACCGTCAACGAGGATGCCATGGCGTGCGAGTGCGGCGTGGGACACCTTGCCGCCACCGATGTTGCCGATTACCTGGCCAAGCGTGGCCTGCCGTTCCGCGAGGCACATGCCGTGGTGGGGCATCTGGTCCTGATGTGCGAGAAGCGCGGCTGTAATCTTGAGGACCTGCCGTTTGAGGTGTTCCAGGAGGCAAGCCCGCTCTTTGAGCGCGACATTACCGAGGCGCTCGACATCCCGTCGATTGTCGCCGCGCGCACGACCGAGGGCGGCACCGCTCCTGCCGCCGTTGCCGCGCAGCTGCAGCGTGCCGAGTCACAGCTCGTGGCCGACGAGGGCGCGTTTGGATCGCTGACCAAGGTCGTTGAAATGGGTCACGGGGCAAAGTAAGGTTTGGCTTAAGCGGCTTTGGCCATTTATTGATAAATCGTTTTCGCTTTACGGGCGCCTGCTGATGTGGGCGTCCGTATTTTGTTGCCCTGGGGGAGGAGCTTGTCGAGAACTTCTGTAGGACCTTTGGGCAGGTTGTGAAGGGGGTACGTTCGCGGGTGGCAACCGACCGTCCGATCGGTTCGGTGCGGTTGATGGGCGGTCGGATGGTACTCTAATCGGGCTTCGAAACAGAAGTGACACATATGGAGCGCTTTAATAAATTGCAGCGTTTCAATAAACAGCTTTTTGTTTAACTGCAGCTAAAACTCTGTTACGATGCAGTCCAGGCGGGTGCCGGAATGGGACTTGGGCACGCGCGAACCTACTTGAAAGGCTACCTTATGGCTATCGAGAAGACCTTCATCATGATTAAGCCCGACGCCGTGCGCGACCGTAAGATCGGCGAGATCGTTGCTCGCATTGAGCGCAGCGGCCTTGTCATCGAGCGCATGGAGATGACCACGCTCGAGCGCGCTACCGTCGAGGAGCACTACGCCCATCTGGCCGACAAGCCCTTCTTTGGCGGTCTCTGCGACTTTATGACGAGCGGTCCGGTCGTCAAGATGGTCGTTTCCGGTCTCTCCGCTGTCTCCAAGATGCGCACCCTTATGGGCGCTACCAACCCGCTTGATGCTGCCCCCGGCACCATTCGCGGCGACTTCGCTGTCGATGTCAACGCCAACGTGATCCACGGCTCCGACTGCCTGGAGAACGCCGAGATCGAGATCAAGCGCTTCTTTGGCTAAACCAGCTTTGACTCCTTAAAGCTGTTAGCGTGTGGCTTGGGCGCCGCGGAATTCCATCCGCGGCGCCCTTTTTATTCCAAAATCTATGAAGGGGCCCGCTCGGACATGAGTTCCGAGCGGGCCCCTGCTGTTAGCTTGTGGCACTGAGTAGTTTAGGCTTCGTCGACGACCTTGAGGCCACGCGTGTGGTCGATCTCGTTGAGGAGATTGACGCGACGCTCGTGGCGACCACCCTCGAACTCGGCGTCGAGCCACTCGTCGACAATCATCTTGGCGAGTTCAGATCCAACGACGCGGGCGCCAAAGGCAAGCACGTTGGTGTTGTTGTGCATGCGGGAGAGCTTGGCGCTGAAGGGCTCGGAGCATACGACGGCGCGAACACCTTCGACCTTGTTGGCGGCCAGGCTGATGCCGACGCCGGTACCGCAGATCAGGATACCCAGGTCGACGTCACCGTTGGCCACGGCCTTACCCACCTTGTAGCCGGCGATGGGGTAATCGAAGCTCTCGGAGGTGTCGGTGCCAAAGTTCACGACCTCGCAGCCGCGCTCCTCCAGGTGCTCGGAGATGATGTTCTTGAGCTCGACGGCGGCGTGGTCGTTACCGATGCCAATCTTCATGAGTGGTTCCTCTCTGGTCCGTGCGGCGGAATTGCTAAAGGCTTTACCGCGTTCGACTGCATGATAGCGCGACTTTTGTGTAAACGCTCGGGCGTTTTTTGGTCAAACGCTTTAGCATGCAACAAGACTAGTTTTGCATGCAACAAGACTAGTTTTTCATGTATTAATGCTGTCAGTTTGCGCTTGAACGCCGTCCGCCGGAACTTGGGTTGCGGTTTTTGATGCATTGTTATCAAATAAAAGAGCTAACTATTATCGAGAGCCCAGCCCTTTATACAAGTAGGAGATACCTATGCCTGCCGATTCCCTTCGTGATACCGCGTTTTGCGATGTTTTAAACCGCGAGCTTGTCTGTGCGCTCGGCTGCACCGAGCCCATTGCCGTTGCCTATGCAGCGGCGCTGGCGAGCCAGACGCTCGGTTGCGAACCCGATCATATGGACGTTGCCTGCTCGGGCAACATCATCAAGAACGTTAAGAGCGTGACCGTGCCCAACTCGGGCGGCATGCACGGTATTGAAGCGGCGGCCGTGCTGGGTGCCGTGGGCGGTGACGCCAAGAGCGCGCTCGAGGTGCTCGAGAGCGTTAACGACGAAGACCGTGCTCGCGTGTCCGAGCTTCTCGCCGATGCCGGTTACTGCGATGTGTCGCTTGTCGAGGGTGTGCCCAACCTCTACATCAAGGTGACCGCAACGGCCGGGGGCCATGCCGCGGTCGTCGAGATTACCGACCACCACACCAATGTTACGTGTCATACGCTCGACGGTATTCCGGTATGCGGCAAGTCGGCGGGGGAGTGTGCCGCCTGCGCCGAGCGCGTCGTGGCCGAGCGTGCGGCAGATAACGCCGATACCCCTATGAGCATTGAGTCCATCATCGACTTTATCGAGGACGGTGACATTGAGGACGCCCGCGCTGCCGTTGAGCGTCAGATTGAGCTGAACGGTGCGATCAGTGCCGAGGGCCTGGCGCACGCTTGGGGCGCCGAGGTGGGCCGTACGCTGCTGGGCGCTCGTGCCGATGACGTCGCCTGCCGTGCCCGTGCCCGTGCGGCCGCCGGGTCCGACGCCCGCATGAACGGCTGCGCGCTGCCGGTCGCCATCGTGTGCGGCTCGGGCAATCAGGGCATTACCTGCGCGCTGCCTGTTATGGAGTATGCCGAGTATTTGCGCTGCGACCATGATCGCCTGGTGCGCGCCGTGATGCTGTCCGATCTGATCGCCGTGCATATCAAGAGCTATATTGGTGCGCTCTCGGCGTTTTGCGGTGCTATTTGCGCCGCGTGCGGCGCCGGCGCTGCGATTACCTGGCTGTGCGGTGGCACGCGCGAGCAGATTGGCGCAACGGTCTCCAATACGCTCGGCAACGTGGGCGGCATCGTATGCGATGGCGCCAAGGCGAGTTGCGCGGCTAAGATTTCGGCAGCCGTTGACGCTGCGATTCTGGGTCACGATATGGCCATGCAGGGCCGCGGCTTCCGCGCCGGCGAGGGCTTGATCCAGGATACGGTGGAGGAGACTATCGCCAGCATGGGCTACGTGGGCCGCGTGGGCATGAAGGATACCGACGTCGAGATCCTCAACATCATGATCGGCAAAACCCAGGTTTGTTAGTTACGCGGTTTTACCAAACCGCGTAACCGGTCGACGCTGCAAACGCCCCTAAGCGGCAATCTATCTTTCAATCGTCGGGCATGGCCAGAAGGCCTATGCCCTCCTCTTTCAAGGCACATTGCTCGCTTAGGGGCGTTTTCGCTGGCTTATGCTCAACCTGCGGCGTTGTTTTGTTTGGAGCGAGTGAGGGGTTCTATGACAGTTCGTTGGCTATTTGGTGTTCGTAGAAGGCCTCGATTACGGCGTTAAAGTCGTGGGCGAAATCTTCCATGGTTCCGCGCCAGGTGGCGCGTCCCGGTTTTCCTTGGCCCACAAAGGCGGTTTGGATGCCGCAATCGGGGGACGGGAAGTCGCGTTTGGGATCGTTGCCCACCATAAGGACCTCGTGCGGCTCGAGTCCCATCACCTGAAGCTGCTCTAGATAGTAGGTGGCATCGGGCTTGCAGCGGGTGGTGTTTCCCATGTGCGTGACGAGCTCAAAGGGGGCGTCGGCCAGGTCGCCCCAACCCATGCGGCACTCGATGGCCCCCTGCGGAAAGCTGGGGTTGGTAAAGAGCGCGCAACGCAGTCCTGCATCCTGTACGGCCTGAAGCGCGGCATGTGCGCCGGGCATGGCGTGGGCGTTGATGACATCGTCGTTCTTGTACGACAGGACTTCACGATCGTAGTAGGTAAACGCCTCGTAGATGAGTGGGTCCGAGAGGCAAATGCCGCACCGGCGCTCAACCTCTTCTTGGTAGAACTCAAGATTGGTGCGATTATCCGTGCCGCGTCGGCGGTTGGCGTTGAGGTCGACCAAGATGGTGCCGAGGCGTGCCATAGTGCCACCGCGGCTGCGTCGCCCGATGTCCGCGAGCATCGACGAGACATCCTTAAAATACCGAAGGATGAATGCGTTGAGGTTAATGCTAAGAAGCGTCTCGTCCATATCGAAAACGACTGCTTTGAGCACGCGGGCACCTTTCTCGATAAATCGTTCTAGAATCGTTGGCTCCGGATACTTTACCTCAAAGGCGTATGGGCAAACTGCTTATCGTCAAGTTGTGGAGACAGCTGTCCATAAGATTACGAAAAAGTCTCCACACGAGTAAAAAAACGCAGTTCACGCTTGAAATCGAACCCATTTCCCCGTAACCTATACGAACGTGATTGCATAAGCGTCACATTAGTATCTGTCGGCTCCCGAGTGTTCCTAAACGTTGTGTGCTTGTCGCACCCTTCTGTAGGTCCTAGCAATCGGGGCCCCGTAGTTCGAAAGGGGTCCACCTTTGAGTGAGATTCAGAACTCGTCCATTTTCTCTCTTGACGATGTCAACGAGGAGGAGATGAACAACCTCATCGACGGTACGATTACCGACTTTGATGAGGGCGATCTCGTTAACGGCACTGTCGTTAAGATCGAGCATGACGAGGTGCTCGTTGACATCGGATTCAAGTCCGAGGGCGTTATCCCGGTCCGCGAGCTGTCCATCCGCAAGGACGCTAACCCTGCAGACATCGTTGCACTCGGTGATCCCATCGAGGCCCTGGTTCTCCAGAAGGAGGACAAGGACGGTCGTCTGGTCCTGTCCAAGAAGCGTGCCGAGTACGAGCGTGCTTGGAACCGCATCGAGGAGAAGTTCAACTCCGGCGAGAACGTCGAGGGCGAGGTTATCGAGGTTGTCAAGGGCGGCCTGATCCTCGACATCGGCCTGCGTGGCTTCCTGCCCGCTTCCCTCGTCGACCTCCGTCGCGTCAAGGACCTCACCTCCTACATGGGCACCCGCATCGAGGCCCGCGTCATCGAGATGGACCGCAACCGCAACAACGTCGTCCTCTCCCGTCGCGTCGTGCTCGAGGAGTCTCGTAAGGCCGAGCGCTCCGAGATCCTGTCCAAGCTCAAGTCTGGCATGCGTCTCCAGGGCACCGTTTCCTCCATCGTCGACTTCGGCGCCTTCGTCGACCTCGGCGGTATCGACGGCCTCATCCACATCTCCGAGCTCTCCTGGAACCACGTCAACCATCCTTCCGAGGTTGTCAAGGTCGGCCAGGAGGTCGAGGTCGAGGTTCTCGACGTCGATCTCAACCGCGAGCGCATCTCCCTGGGTCTCAAGCAGACCACCGAGGATCCGTGGCGCGCACTGGTCAAGAAGTACCCCGTCGGCGCTATCGTCGAGGGCACTGTGACCAAGCTTGTCCCGTTCGGCGCTTTCGTCGACCTGGGCGAGGGCATCGAGGGCCTGGTGCACATCTCCGAGATGGCCAACAAGCACGTCGATCAGCCTTCTCAGGTCACCCACGTGGGCGACAAGGTTCAGGTCAAGGTCATGGAGATCGACCTCGACCGTCGTCGTATCTCCCTGTCCATGAAGTCCGCTGCTGAGACTCTGGGCGTCGAGATCGAGGTTACCCCGCTGCCTTCCGAGAAGAAGGACGAGGAGACCGACGCCGAGTAAATCGGTTTGACGATCACTTGTTTTAAGGGATCCGTCCGCAATGGACGGGTCCCTTTTTGCATTTGTTGATGAGGTACGCGATGCTGCCCGTGCGCAATGCTGCCCGGGCTGTTCACAGGCTATTGGGTTGTCGGTGCATGAAAAATGCCGACATCCCGCCTCGGGGAGGAGGCGGGAACGCACCGAGTAGACGGAGGGGTGCGGAGCGCGGTCGCGTCTCGACTGACGACGTTGCCCATCGACGACTCTATTGTACTGCATAGCGCGGTTCTTGGTTTATCGTGTCGAACGCTTGTGTTGTGCCATTGCCTGCGGCAACGGTGTGCTACACTCTTGCACTGCTGAGTGGGCCAGACGGTCGCGCGATGTGCTGCTTGCAGCACGCGTGAGGAAAGTCCGGGCTCCAGAGGGCGGGATGCCGGCTAACGGCCGGGCGGAGTGATCCGACGGAAAGCGCCGCAGAAAAGAAGACTCCCACCTGCGCCGCAAGGCGTAAAGGGAAAAGCTGAAACGGTGGTGTAAGAGACCACCAGCGTCGTGGCAACACGGCGGCTTGGCAAGCCCCATCCGGAGCAAGCGCGAATAGGAACGCTATGGGCCGGCCCGGTCCGCGTTCGGGTAGCGTGCGTGGAGCTGCATGGTAACGTGCAGACAAGATAAATGACCGTTCACGACAGAACCCGGCTTACAAGCCCACTCGGCACTTTGTTGACGCTGCGAACCCGTCAGCGCGGCAATCTGCCTTTCAAGCCTTCGGGCATGACCATAAGGTCAATGCCCTCGTCTTTCAAGGCACCTTGCTCGAGCTGACGGGTTCTCGCTTTCGTTGACGGAATCATCGGCGGTTCCGTTCTTGGCATCTCGCTGTTTTTGCCTGGTCATCGGCGTCGCCGTTCTATTTGCCGGGGTTATCGGTACGGCCTTTGCCGTATTATTGAGGCTGTTTGTTGCTTTGCTTGTTGTTGAGGGGCTTTGTTGGACAGCTATTTTACTCTGCAATCGAATATTGAGGCTTCGGGCGAGTTTGTGGACCGCAAGAGTCGCTTTATTGCCCAGCTGATCCATATTGAGTCCGAGGATGAGGCGATTGCCTTTATTGAGATGGTTCGCAAGCGTCATTACGACGCTCGACACAATGTTCCCGCGTGGATTTTGGTCGATGGACGCGAGCGCCAGAGCGATGATGGCGAGCCGAGCCGCACGAGTGGTATGCCGACGCTCGAGGTGCTGCGCGGCGCGGGGCTCAAAAATGTTTGCTGCGTAGTGACGCGCTATTTTGGTGGCACGCTGTTGGGGCCTGGTGGCTTGGTGCGCGCCTATACTGCGGCAACGCAGGCGGCGGTGGCCGCGGCTCAGGAGGCCGGGCAGATCGTCGAGATGACGAGTGTCGTGCCGGTTGACGTGCATGTGGCCTATCCGCAGTATGAGCAGGTGCTTCGTTTGGCGCAGGATTCGGGCGCCAAGGTTTCGGATACCGATTACGCGGATGCCGTGACACTTCACTTGGTGTTTAAGGCGGGGGAGCAGGAGCCATTTTGCGCCAAGATGCGCGAGCTTATGGCGGGGCGCGAGGAGATTGAGGTCGGCGCTCCCGAATTTGCCGAGTTCTAACGGCGACGGCCGGCGTGCTTTTGGATGGATCCCAAGCGCGCCGGCCGTCGTTTTATGCCGCTGGTGTTTACTCGGCGAGCTGCTTTAGCATATCGCAGGCGATCTCGATGGCATCGTCGATGCAGCCGGGGCAGCTGCGGAGCGGACCCTTATCCGACCCGATGCCCTTGAGCGTGCCGCAGACGGTCGTCGTGTTCTTCTCGCCAAAACGCTTGGCGATCTCGCGCGACAGCTTGTAGGTCTGGCCCTTGGTCTTTGGGTTTTCCATGCCGTCGCTCATTACAAAGCCCATGATGGCCACGGCGCCCGAGATGGCGCCACAGGTTTCGGTCATACCGCCCATGCCGGCGCCAAAGCCCTCGGTGAGGGTAAAGGCGACCTGGGGGTCGAGTCCGACGGCGGGCGCGAGCGTGCAGGCGACGGCCTGGGCGCAGTTAAAGCCGCGGGCGTGGTATTCGGCAGCCTGAGCCTGACAGGCGTTGATGTCGAGCTGGGCCGTATCGATTTGCTTCATCGTTGTCTCCTTGGTCACGGTGTACCCGCCTATGGTACCCGTGACGGTGCGTGTAATCATCGAGAGCTTCATGTGCGCCTCATTTTTATCTGTCGAGCAAATGTCCAAGGCTTGAGATAAATGCCCCGGATCAATTTGTCCCATAACCTACCTTGGGGATGGGTTGAGAGGGGTGCAGGGTAGCGGTATCGTGAACCGAGTAAAACGTAACCCAGGCAAGGGAGCAAGATATGAGCGAGCAGACCATCGGTACCACATGTGTTCAGGGCGGCTATCACCCGGGAGATGCGGAGCCGCGCCAGGTGCCCATCTACCAGTCCACCACGTGGAAGTACGACACGTCGGAGCACATGGGCAAGCTGTTTGACCTAGAGGAGTCGGGCTATTTCTACAGCCGTCTGCAGAACCCCACGTGCGATTTGGTTGCCGCCAAGATCTGCGAGATGGAGGGCGGTACCGCTGCGATGCTCACGAGCTCGGGCATGGCTGCGAACTTCCTCGCGATTTTTAACGTGGCCGGTGCCGGCGATCACGTGGTCGCAAGCTCTGCCATCTACGGCGGTACCTACAACCTGCTCGCCCATACTATGGAGCGCATGGGTCTGACCTGCACGTTCGTTGCCCCCGACTGCACCGACGAGGAGCTCGAGGCAGCCTTTGAGCCCAATACTAAGCTCGTCTTTGGCGAGACAATCGCCAACCCCGCCCTTGCCGTGCTCGATATTGAGCGCTTTGCCAAGGCCGCGCATGACCACGGAGTACCGCTGATGGTCGACAACACCTTCCCGACGCCCGTGATGTGCCGTCCCTTTGAGTGGGGCGCCGACATCGTCACGCACTCCACCACCAAGTACATGGATGGCCATGCTGCCTACCTGGGTGGCGTAATCGTCGACCACGGCCAGTTTGACTGGATGGCTCATGCGGACAAGTTCCCGGGTCTCACTACGCCCGACGAGAGCTACCACGGCGTGACCTATGCCGAGAAGTTCGGTCGCGAGGGCGCCTTTATTACCAAGGCCACTGCGCAGCTTATGCGCGACCTCGGCCCCATGCAGAACCCGCAGGCGGCATTCTTCCTGAACAGCTCGCTCGAGAGCCTGCATGTGCGCATGCCGCGTCATTGCGAGAACGGCCTGGCCGTTGCCAAGTTCCTGCAGAGCCATCCCAAGGTGCGCTTCGTGAGCTATCCGGGTCTGGAGGGCGATAAGTACTATGACATGGCTCAGAAGTACATGCCCAACGGTACCTGCGGCGTTGTGAGCTTTGGCTTTAACGGTGGTCGCGCGGCGGCCGAGACCTTTATGAAGAGCCTCAAGCTTGCCCAGATCGCCACGCACGTTGCAGACGCCCGCACGTGCTGCCTGCATCCCGCTAATGCCACGCACCGCCAGATGAACGATGAAGAGCTCATCGCCTGTGGCATCTCCGCCGACATGGTGCGCCTGTCGTGCGGCCTCGAGGACACGGCCGACCTGATTGCCGACCTTGAGCAGGCACTCGAGCAGTGCTAGGCTAGCGTTCACACAAGGTGCCGATGCTGGCAGAAAGCCTCGGCGACCTTTCGTTCCGATTCCGTAGGCGGGACCCCAATCGCGGCTGTTCGCAGGCGATTGGGGCCCCGTTTTTGCGTTGCGCCACTCGAAAGGATGGATATGGAGAAAACTGCAGAGCAGCTGCGCCGCGAGCACGTTGCCCTAGAGGGCGACACCCATGGCAAGAACAAATGGGCGATTCTGTTTACCGTGCTCATTATGACGTTTATGGTGTGCCTGGATTCGACCGTCGTGACCGTGGCGCTGCCCGTGATGCAAAAGGAGCTGGGCGTGGGCCTCGATCGCATTCAGCTGGTGAGCTCGGTGTATCTGCTTGCGACGTGCGTGGCTATGTTGCCGTTTGGCCGTCTGGGTGACGTGCGCGGCAAGGTGAATGTGTTCCAGCTGGGCGTCATCGTCTTTACGGTCGGCTCGCTGCTGTGTGGCCTTTCGGCCTCGCTCGGGGTTCTTATCCTGGCACGTATTGTTCAGGGCGTCGGTTGCGCGGCGGCCATGGCCAACAACATGGGTATCATCACCGAGTCGTTTCCGGCGCGCGAGCGCGGTCGTGCTATGGGTATTCTCGCGACCTTCGTGGCCCTCGGCATGATGTGTGGCCCCGTGCTCGGCGGTATGCTGGTGGCAAGCTTTCCCTGGGAGAGCATCTTCCTCATCAACCTGCCCATTGGCGTCATCTCGTTTATCGTGGGGCTTTACACACTGCCGCATGTTAAGCCGGAGGCCGGCGAGCGTTCCATGTCGCTGGCGGAGGCCGCGCGTCGCTGCTTTGCAAATTCGGCCTTCACTATTAACCTTGCCTGCATGCTCATCGTGTTCGTTGGCATTGGCGCATCCGAGTTTATTCTGCCGTTCTATTTTCAGGACGCCCATGGCTTTAGCTCCGATATTTCCGGACTGCTCTTTTTGGCACTGCCGATGGTGAATGCCTTTATCGGACCGCTTTCGGGTACGGTTTCGGACCGTGTTGGCTGCGAGGGTCCTACGGCGGTTGGTCTGGGCGTGTACGTGTGCGGCCTCTTCGCGGTGAGCACGCTCGACGAGCGCTCTTCTATCCCTGTGATCGTGTGCTGCGTCGCATTTATGTCGTGCGGTACGTCGATTTTCCAGAGCCCCAACAACTCGCTGTATATGGGTTCAGCCCCGCGCGAGGCACTTGGTTTTGCAGGCAGCTTGGGCAGTTTGGCGCGCTACGCCGGCATGGCACTCGGCATTACGGTGGCGTCGAATATCCTGTATGGGCAGATGAGTGTGGCGATGGGCGAGGCCGTGACCAGTTTTGTTGCAGACCGTCCGGATGTGTTCCTGTTTGGCTTTCGCTCGGTGTTCTACGTGCTCATGGCTGTGGCCGCTGTGGGCTTTGCGCTCGCCATGGTGCGTTTGGTGAGGATGCGCGCCCGCCATTAGCTTGTGGTGGCAGGCTTGCCAAGAATCGGGCTTATCTACTGGTCTTGCAGCTTTATGGTGCGATGCGGCTTGTGGGGCGGGCGGGGGTCGGTCCGTGGTAGACTATCGAACAACGTTTATTAATCGCGCGGTATCGTTGCCGCGAGAAGGGGTTGCGCCATGCAGGAGCTTGAGGATCGTATTCGCCATGACGGCATCGTAAAGGCCGGTAACGTCCTTAAGGTTGATGCCTTCCTCAACCACCAGTGCGACGTTGAGCTGTTCGACCACATGGGTGCCGAGTGGGCCCGTCTGTTCGAGGGTGTCGAGATCAACAAGATCCTGACGATCGAGGCTTCGGGCATTGGTATGGCCTGCATCGCAGCTCAGCATTTTGGCGGCGTGCCGGTGGTCTTTGCCAAGAAGGCCCAGTCCATCAACCTTGACGGCGAGCAGTATGCCACGACCATCTACTCCTTTACCAAGCAGAAGGAGTACCCGGTCATCGTTGGCAAGCGCTTCCTGTCCGAGGGCGATAAGGTCCTGATTATCGACGACTTTTTGGCCAATGGCTGCGCGCTCGAGGGCCTTATTAAGATCTGCGAGGCCGCGGGTGCCGAGGTTGCCGGCATCGGCATCGCCGTTGAGAAGGGCTTCCAGGGCGGTGGCGATAAGCTCCGCGAGCGCGGCTTCCGCGTTGAGAGCCTGGCCCGTATCGCCGAAATGGACTGCGAGAACGGCGAGATCACGTTCGCCTAGGCGCGCAGCACAAGCGATTGGTATGCGATGTGACAAAGGGACTGTCCCTTTGTCACATTTTTTGTATGAGGGGAGGTATTGATATGGATGAGAACAAGATGGGATGGCGCGAGTATGCGCGCTATGCCGAGATGTCGGTCGAGGAGCTGGCACGCGATTGCGAGGTGCAGGTGTTTCGCGCGACGGGTCCGGGTGGACAGGGCGTGAACACGACGGACTCGGCGGTGCGCATGAAGCATGGGCCCACGGGGATTGTCGTGACGGCGCGTGAGAGCCGCAGTCAGTTTCAGAATCGCAGCTGCTGTCTGCGTAAGCTGAGGGCAGAGCTTGAGCGTCGCGGGCGTCCACCGCGCCGACGCGTAAAGACCAAGGTGCCTCAGCGATCGCGCCAGCGCAGGCTCAACGACAAGCACTTCAACGCGATTAAAAAGGCCAACCGTCGCAAGCCAGACGGGGAGGAATGATCTTCTCAATAAGTTGCGGTGAAATAGGGACTGTTTATGCAGCTAAAGCCGCAAAACAGTCCCTATTTCACCGCAACTTAGGTGGGGTTAGCGGGTTGGGTGCCAGACCTCGAGGACGGCGGGAAGGATGTCCACTTCGATGCGCGAGGCGACGATGGGCTCGCCGTCGGCCTGAATGGGGTAGTCGGGCTCCTCGAACGTGAACTCGGCATGACAGCAGCGGCGCATGCGAACCGGTGGCAGCTTGGTATGGTGGCCGTCCTTGGCCGAAAGGAACATGGGCAGGGCGACCGCACGGGGGACGGGGCCGCAGGCGTAGCAAACGTCGAGCATGCCGTCGCACGGGTCGGCGTTGGGACAGATGCGATAGCCAGAGCCATAGGTGGGCCCCAGCTGGATGGCCATGATAATCGCCCGCACGCGCTCGGCGGGCGCGCCGTCAAAGCTGACCGTCATGGGGTAGTTGCGATAGCGCAGGCCAAACTGCTCAAGTCCCGAGAGAGTGTAGAGCGGTGCGCCCGTCAAGCCGGTCTTTTTGCGCAGCTCGGTGGTGCCCAGGCCGATGGCGGCATCGATGCCGACCGAAAGCGTCTGATCGTAGTACTCAACGGCAGCCTCGCCGCTGCCGCTCGCAGGGCTCCATGAGCGAATGCGCCCGATGTCCTGACGCTGCAGCTCGCAGGTGAGCAGCGCGCCAAAATCTTTGCCGGAGAAATCGTCGATACCGAGCGTTTGGGCAAAATCGTTGCCGGATCCCACGGGTAGGACGGCAAGGGCGGGGCGGGTGTCCTCCTTTTGCGTCATAAGCCCGTTGACAACCTCGTGGATCACGCCGTCGCCGCCGAGTGCGATAACCGTGCGGTATCCTTGGGCCCGTGCGGCAAGTTCCTTGGCATGTCCCATTCGCTCGGTCAGCACCAGGTCAAACTGGGATGCGCGTGCAGTCATGTCCAAAAAGCGCTGCAGGCGCTCAGCGACCTCGCGCGCCACACCTGACTGGGCGGCGGGGTTGGCGATGATGAGCGTGCGACCAAAATCAGTTGCGTGCATGGGGCGACTCCCGGCGTATGACGTGACAGTGCGGTCGCGCTCGGGTCGAATTGCCCCCGATTGTGGCTGCACGGCGAATACTTACGTCTACTCTATCAGGTCGTTGTGGCGCTCGATAGCATCCGCTACCGTACCGCCCTCATCCACAATAAGCGAACGGCGCTTGGGTGAGATGATGCGCTGGGCGGGGTACACGCCGCGGTGTCCGCCGGTTAGATAGCTGATAAAGGCCACGATGACAAAGAACCCGGCGGCCGTGCCGTGGAACAGGTCGATGGCCATCATGCAGGTGGTGATGGGCACGTTGAGGCCGGCGCAGAACACGCCGAGCATGCCCAGCGCCGCCAGAAAGCTGGGGTCGATTCCGACGAGGCAACCGATCCAGCCGCCGAGCGCCGCACCGATGCCAAACAGGGGCGTGACCTCGCCGCCTTGGAAGCCCGTGCCCAGGGTAAGCGCTGTGACGACGAGTTTGATGGCCGCATCGGCAAGGGTGGTGTTGCCGGCGAACCCGGCGCCCGAGAGCCAGGTGGCAAGGCCGGCATACTTCCAGGCGTCGAGCATCGCGTAGGCCGCGAGCACCACGAGCGCGCCCACGAGTGCGCGAGCAAGGTAGTTGGTGATAAAGCGGCCGTACAGGCTCTTGACGGTTCGAACCGACCAGGCAAAGAGGCGCGCGGTGAGACCAAAGACGATGGCGCTGATAACAACGATGACAACCGTCTGTGGTGTCATGTTGGGAACGCTGGCGATAACATTCGCCTCGTACTCGGTTCCCAAGGCAAGCGACGTAAAGTAGCCGGTAAACGAGGCGACCAGGCAGTAGATGCCCGCGGTGTAGTCGATCTTGCCGATAAAGCACATCTCCATGCCAAAGAAAGCTCCGGCAAGGGGCGAACCGAATACGGCGCCAAAGGCCGACGAGATGCCGGCGAGCATGAGGTCGTGGTGGTCATGCTTTTTGAGGTGGGCGAGGCTCGAGATGTTACTGGCGATGGTGCCGCCAATCTGCACCGCGGCTCCCTCGCGACCGGCCGACCCGCCCGTTAGGTGCGTGAGCGTGGAGCAGACGAAGGTGAGGACGGCCATGCGCATATGGATGAGGCGTGTGCTCAGAGCGGAGTCGATGACCAGGTTGTTTCCGCGTTTGGCGGCAAGACCGTGGTTTTTGTACACCCATGCGGTGGCAACGCCCACAACGGGAAGCAGCGCGTAAATCCATGCATGGTGCTCGCGATAGTCGGTCGCGATATTCAACGAGGCCAAAAACGCCCAAGCGGCAACACCCATGGCGAGCGAGACGATGACCACGAGCGCGAGCAGCTTGGCGCTTGCAAGTAGGTTACGGGCGTTGCGGCGTGTGTCGGCGGCCAAGAGATGCTCGGAGCGGGTGAGTTGACGCCTGCCGGCCATGATGACGTCGCTAAGGGAGAAAAAGCCGCCATCGTCGAGCGGCTGGGAATGATCTTGCGCTTCGTTTGCGCTTTCGGGTTTGTTGTTATGAGCCATATATTCCTCTTTTAGGTTGCAACGCAAGCATTATAAAACGCGGCAAGCGCGACGAGCCGGTGGGTTGGTTTCCATTCTGTTTCGCGGCTTGCGGCCGACAGGTGTATTTGCGGGTACAGGCCAAATCGCGGTCGCGCGTCGGGGGATTATACTGAGACAAGCATAAAGAATCGGCGCTCCTGTTGTGCGCCGTGGCATTAAGAGGTGCATATGGCAGAGAAACTCATTCCGCTGGAGGACGCGCAGTCGATCGTTCTGTCGCACGTTGCTCCGACCGATCTCGTAGAGATTCCCGTGTGGCAGGCGGCCGGTTTTCCCTTGGCCGAGGATGCTGTGGCCGATATCGACATTTCGCCGTTTGCTAACAGCGCCATGGACGGGTATGCCGTGCGCGCGGCGGACTTGGCGCAGGCATCTGACGAGGCACCGGTGACGCTCGACGTTATCGGACACGAGGCGGCGGGCCATGTCTTTGAGGGCGTGGTCGGCGCGGGAGAGGCGGTTCGCATTATGACGGGCGCGCCGGTACCCGAAGGTGCCGATGCCGTAGTGAAATACGAGATCGTCGAGGTGCTCGATGGCGACGGCAACGAGGGCTCGTGTGTGAGGTTCTCGGCGCCGGCAAAGGTGGGGGAGAACGTTCGCTCTGCTGCCGAGGAGGCCCATGCCGGCGATGTTGTGATGCACGCCGGCGAGGTCGTGGCTCCGGCGGGCGCGGGTTTGCTGGCAAGCGCCGGATACGCGAGCGTGAAGGTGCACGCTGCCCCGCGTGTGGGCATCATCTCGCTGGGCACGGAACTGGTCGCACCGAGCAACGTGCCGGCGCGCGGGCAGATTCGCGACTCCAACTCGTCGGCGTTGATGGCCGAAGCACTCGATGCCGGCGCCGAGCCCGTGTTCTACGGCATTGCGCCCGATGATGAGCAGGCGATTGCCGAGCTGGTGCATCGTGCCATGCAGGAGTGCGATTTTGTCATTACGAGCGGTGGCGCCTCGGCGGGCGATTACGACTACGTGACGGCGCTGGTCCAGCGCGAGGGCGAGGTGCTGTTCGATCGCATCTCGATGCGTCCGGGCAAGGCCATCACGTTTGGCTTGCTCGGGGGTAAGCCGTATCTGGGGCTTTCGGGCAATCCCGCGGCGGCGTATGTGGGCTTTGAGATGCTCGCCCGCCCGGCGATTCGCAAGATGCGTGGTTTTGCCGAGGGGGCGCGTCCCGTGCAGCGAGCGGCTCTTACCCACGGTGTGAAAAAGCGCCAGGACCGACGCTTCTTCGATCGCGCCACGGTTTTGCGCGACCCAGAGACCGGTGAGCTGTTGGTGACCGAGGCCAAGACGCAGAATTCGGCGCTGCTCGGCACGATGCAGCGGGCCAACTGTCTGCTGCGTATTGACGAAGGGCCGTGTGAGCTCAAGGCGGGAGATGTCGTGGACGTTGTTCGCGTCGACCTGCCCGAGGGCGCCGTGTTATAGGAGGAATGCTATGGAGTTGAAGATTTCGATCGTGACGTGCTCGGATACGCGCGATCTTGCCCAGGACGAGGCTGGAGCCGCACTCGAGGAACTTATCGAGGCACAGGGCTGGACGGTCGCCTCGCATGTGGTCGTGCGCGACGACGTTAGCGAAATCGGTGATGCCATTGTGGAAGCCGCCGATGAGTGCCACGCCAATGTCGTGCTCACCTGCGGCGGAACGGGGCTTTCGATGCGCGATGTGACGCCCGAGGCGACGCGTGCCGTCTGCGACCGTGATGTGCCGGGTATTGCAGAGGCGATTCGCGCGTACTCGATGACCAAGACGCGCCGTGCCATGCTCTCGCGCGCTATTTGCATGCAACGAGGTCATACGCTTGTCGTAAACTTTCCCGGTTCTACGAAGGCCGCCCGCGAAAGCTGGGAGGCCATAGCAGACCAGCTGGAACATGCGGCCCAGATGACGGCGGGCGGCGGACACGCCAAATAAGCGCACTACCTGCGGCGGAGCGACCTTACGGGCCGCTCCGCCTTTGTTTTCCGCCGAAGCGACGCCGAGGCGCACGCTAACTCGAAACTATATTCTCTGGCGAGAATAATTCCTCACTATCATTATTCGCGCAGAAGTATAATCTGGTTGCAGATTAAAGCCCGCGGTGGGGTACCCGGGCACAAGGTCCGAAAGGGTTGAATATGTTCGATATGGTTTCTCGCCGCGGATTCGTCTCGCTTTCTGCTGTCGCCGCTGCCGGCCTTGGTCTTGCCGGCTGCTCGGGCAGCAAGACGTCCGAGCCGGCCGGATCCGATGCCGGTTCTGCTAAGGCATCTTCCAAGAAAGCTGTCGAGCTGCAGGTCTTTGCTGCTAACTCCCTCGAGAAGTCCCTTCCCGAGGTCCAGGAGCTCTACACCGACCAGACCGGCACCACCTTTGCCGATACGCAGTTTAAGGCCTCCGGCGACCTTGTCGAGCAGATGCGCGCCGGTGCCGCCGTCGACGTGCTCATCACCGCTTCCAGGGGCACCATGGATGACGCTGAGACCGCCGAGCTCGTCGACGCTGATACGCGTGAGGACATGTTCGTCAACGACCTCGTGATTATTCGCGCTGAGGGCTCCGACACCAAGATCGAGGCCATCGCCGACGTCGCGAATCTGGACGGCAAGATCGCCATTGGCGACGCCAAGACCGTCCCCGCCGGCAAGTACGCCAACCAGGCGCTGGCTTCCGTGGGCCTTTATACCGGCACCGAGGGCGATGACGGCGAGTATGCGCCCGAGATTGCCGACAAGGTGGCCCTGGCCGACAAAGTTGGTACCGCCGCCGCCTATGTGTCCACGGGCGACTGCGTGGCCGGTTTTGTCTACAGCTCCGATATCTTCCGCTACGACGGCATCGAGGAGGCCTTCGTATGCCCCGAGGATTCGCACAAGCCCATCGTGTATCCGGGTGCCGTTGCCGAGAGCTCCGAGCACGCCGACGAGGCCAAGGCGTTCATCGATTTCTGCCTGACCAACAAGAAGGCTCAGAAGATTTGGGCCAAGTACGGCTTTGAGCTTTCCGCGTAGTGCGGCTTGGCGCGATAATTCCATCGCCTTGTGTTTCACTCCGTCCTTGTATTCGCTTGGAGCTTTTCGTGCTTAATAGATTCCGCATGCTTGTCGCCTGTGCTTTGACCTTCGTGCTTTGCTGGGTGCCGGGATTTGCGTTTGCTGGGGACGCTGAGGACGGGGCCCAGGCTGCTGCGACCGCTCATGGGCTTTCCTATGGGATCGAGGGTTTTGAGCGGTTGGCCAAGGGGACCGCTCGTGCCATGGAGGGCCAGCCTGAGGGCTACCGGTTTCCCGTTGACGAGGACGTGGACCTTGTAGTGGCGCCTGCTGCCGATCGCGTTGTTGTGTGGATATCGCCCAAGGCGGTCGAGAAGTATGGATTGGATCCGCAGGACAACGAGTGCGTATCGGGTCTCAAGGCCCTCGTCTGTAAGCTCGACAGCGCAAACTGCATGGGAGGTGCGCAGCTAGGGGACGTGGATCTTCCTTGGTATGTCACGGCGGAAACAACGTTTGATGCCGGCGGGTATACCTATGGCTTTGACGAGCGCGGTGCGGATGGGGACCGCTATGTGGTGATTGCATCAGCCTCGGGTGATGCCAAAGGCGGCGCGCGTTGGCTTGATAGCGCTCAAATGGTAGAAGCATCGTCTGTCGTGTTGCGGGATGAGCAGGGGCCCTTGACCTCTCTGGCTTCCTTATTGGGCGGCATCGACTATCGCCCGTTTTGGGTGTCCATAAAAACGAGCGGCCTTGCCCTGCTGATCTCCTTTGCGCTGGGCCTGTTCGCCGCGTGGAAGACTATGGGTACCTCGGGTCGCATCAAGGGCCTGCTCGATTCGGTCTTTACGATTCCTATGGTGCTGCCGCCAACGGTCTGCGGCTTTCTGCTCCTCATGCTGTTTGGCCGCTCGACCGGGGTCGGTCGGTGGCTTATCGCGCACGGCATCTCGATTGTCTTTACGTGGCCGGCGGCGGTGATCTCTGCCGTGGTGGTGTCGTTCCCACTCGTCTATCGTACGGCGCTCGGTGCCTTCGAGAGCCTCGACACGCAGATGCTCGACGCCGCGCGAACCCTGGGCTGGTCCGAGCGTCGCATCTTTACCAAGCTTATGATGCCCCTTGGGTGGCCTTCTATTGCCGCCGGTACGGTCCTCGCCTTTGCCCGCGCCATGGGAGAGTTCGGCTGCACGCTGTTCTTTGCGGGCAACTATGCCGGCATTACGCAGACCATTCCCATCGCCATCTACTTTGAGTGGATGGGCGGCAACACGTCGGTGGCGCTCTTTTGGGTCGTTGTCGTAATCGTGTTCAGTTTCCTGGTCATTCTGTTCATCAATATGTACACGGCGCATTCGCAAAAGTACCGCGAGCGCGGCCTGTCCCGCGCGGAGCGCAAGCAGGCCAAGCAGCTGGGCGGCCAGACCGATTCGCTCGACCCAGTCGGTGGCGATACGCTGCGTATCGATCGCGAGGCGTTGGCCGAGCTTATGCGCGATGACACGGTCGCAAAGGGAGGTCGATAGGCCATGTCGCTTGTTCTGGATATCAAAAAGCGCTATCCGGGGTTCACCCTCGACATGCAGCTTGGGGCCGGCGAGGAGCGTGTGGCGCTGCTGGGCGCCTCGGGTTGCGGCAAGAGCTGCACGCTGCGCTGCATTGCCGGTGTGGAGACGCCCGACGAGGGCAAGATCGTCGTCAACGGCGTGACCTTTTTTGACTCGGCGGCGGGCATCAACCTGTCGCCCCAGGCGCGCAAATGCGCCCTGCTGTTCCAAAACTATCAGCTGTTTCCCAACATGACGGTGGCCGATAACGTATGCGCCGGTGTAAAGGACGCGGGCGATGCCGCGGCGCGTAAAAAACTTGCCGAGCACTACCTGGGTATCTTTGGACTGGCCGACTTTGCCGACCGCTATCCCGCGCGACTCTCGGGCGGTCAGCAGCAACGCGTGGCGCTTGCCCGCATGGTGGCGGCGCATCCGGGCATTTTTATGTTCGACGAGCCCATGAGCGCGCTTGATTCCTATCTTAAGAGCGCACTCGAGCAGAACATGCTCGACCTGTTCGATGTGTGCAACCGTACCGTGCTCTACGTGAGCCATGACATCGACGAAGCGTGCCGTCTGTGCCAACGCATCTGCGTAATGCATGACGGGCGCGTCGAGGAGATCGGTTCTGTCGAGGACGTGGTCCGTCGCCCACAGACGCTGGCAGCACTGCGTCTGACGGGCTGCAAGAACACAAGCCGGGCGCGAAAGATCGGCGACGAAGAAGTTGAGGCCCTCGACTGGGGCATGACCTTTAACGTGGGTCGCGAGGTTCCCGATAATGTGGCGTATCTGGGCATTCGCGCAAGCTACTTCCATGTTGACAATCGCGCGGAGCGGGGTCGCAACAGCTACGATTTGCACGTGGCCCGAGTGAGCGATTCGCGCTTTGAGCGTCTGGTGCTGCTGGACGTGCCACGCGGCGATGCGCCCACGCGTCTGCAGTGGAAGGTCAACAAAGTGGGCGTGCCTGCCGACGAGCTGCCGCAAGCAGGCGAGACGCTGCGCATGCATTTTGATGCCAGCAGGATCCATTTGGTTTGTCGATAGCGCCGGGTAATGCCGTCGGGGATATAAGCCTCGGCGGCTTTATTGTGCCGCTCGCCGATTGAGGGATGATAGACTCTTATCAATCAGGATAATATTTTTTTATACAACGGCACACGACGCTGTCGTACGAATGTCAACGGTGTTCGCATGTGCGATGACCGTTGATATAGTTGACCTCAACTGGTTAAGGAGGGTGCGCACATGCCGCAGACGACATACATTCGCCGCGTTGCCGCGCGTGCCCTATATATGGCCCGGAGTCGCATATGAGCAGGTATGTTCACGGCTCCGGGAGAGACGACGCACAATTAAATAATCGACCGCAAAGCAGGTTCCCTAAAATTCCGGGTTTGAGCACGGCCGGGCAATCGCCGTCCGTCGTGCATCGATACCGCTGTTATCCGTTTTTGGTTCGAGAGGGGAACCGTCATGGCTGAAGAATTCGATTTCCATCCGATGTGGGAAAGCCTCGGCATGAATCTTGCCGACCACGACATGCTGCTGGGCGCCGTGGGCCAGATGTACGGAGATATGTTCCTGACGCAGAACAACCGCCCCAAGTCCACGTCCTACCTGGACTTTGTGGCCACCAACATCCACAGCGGCCGTATTAAGGAGATGCTCGACAAGAAGGAGGCCGGCGAGGCCACCAAGATCGTGGGCTCGTTCTGCGTCTACGTGCCCGAGGAGATTGTGCTCGCCTGCGACGGCATTCCCGTGGGCCTGTGCTCGGGTGCCGACTGGGCAACCGATAAGGTCGAGGAGCACCTGCCGCGCAACACCTGCCCGCTTATCAAGAGCTTTGCCGGCTTTAAGCTGGGCGAGGTCTGCCCCTACATTGAGTCGAGTGACCTGGTGGTGGGTGAGAACACCTGCGACGGCAAGAAAAAGGCCTACGAGTTCTTTGCCACGCAAAAGAACATGTACGTCATGGATATTCCCAACGTACACGACGAGTCGACGCTCGTGACCTGGAAGGCCGAGGTCAAGAAGCTCGCCGCCAAGATCGAGGAAGAGTGCGGCGTCAAGATCACGCCCGAGCGTCTGAAGGCCGCCATCCACGCCGTCAATGAGAAGCGTCGCGCCCTGCAGCGCCTCGCTGCCACGCGCGCTGCCGACCCGGCGCCCATCAGCGGTCTCGACAGCCTGCTGACCGTTCAGGCCGCCTTTATGGACGACACGCCGCGTCTGACCGGAGCCATCAACGAGATGGCCGCCGAGTGCGAGCAGCGTGTCGAGGCCGGCGAGGGCGTGGCGCCCAAGGGGACCAAGCGCATCCTGTACACCGGTACGCCCATGGCCGTGCCCAACTGGAAGCTGTTCAACCTCATCGAGAAGGCCGGCGGCGTCGTGGTGGGCGAGGAGTCCTGCACGGGTTCGCGCTATTACAGGGACTTGGTCGATGAGTCCGGTGAGACGGTCGACGAGATGCTCGATGCCATCGCCGAGCGCTACTTTAAGATCAACTGCGCCGTCTTTACGCCCAACGACCAGCGTATGAAGGACATTGTCCAGATGGCCAAGGACCTGCATGCCGACGGCATCGTCGACGTGGCCCTGCAGTTCTGCACGCTCTACGAGATGGAGTCGTTTGCCGTGGAGAAGGCCGCCGAGCAGGCCGGCATTCCGTTTATGCACATTACGACCGACTACGCCGGCGAGGATGCAGGCCAGCTACAAACCAGGATTGAGGCTTTCTTGGAAACCATTTAGGGCTATCCGTCCCGGCGGCTTTCCCGGACACCCGATCTTGCCGTTCAAACCGTCGCTTGAGTGTCAAAGTACGCGGCGCTCCTCTTTCACGGCAACCTCGGGCACCTGGGAAAGCCGTTTCCTTGGTTGGCTAAAAGGTTTGTTAAGGAGTTATATGTCGGAAAATATTGAACAGCCGTTGCCGCGCACGTTTGAGGAGTTCAACGAGCAACGCAAGGCGGCGTTTATTCGCGTCAAGGATTACAAACAGGCCGGCAATCGCCTGGTCGGCTATTTGTGCAGCTATACGCCGCTCGAGATTATCGATGCCGCGGGCGCTGCAAGTGTGGCGCTGTGCGGCACGTCCGACGAGGTGATTCCCGAGGCCGAGAAGGTGCTGCCGGCAAATCTCTGTCCGCTTATCAAGTCGACGTACGGCTTTGCCTACTCGCAAAAGTGCCCGTTTACGTACTTTAGCGACATGATCATCGGTGAGACCACCTGCGACGGCAAGAAGAAGATGTACGAGCTGCTCAACGAGCTCAAGCGCACGCACATTCTGCACCTGCCGCAGGGTCGCGATCGCGCCTACGAGCGCGAGGGCTGGTACGAGGAGTGCCGCCTGCTCAAGGAGGAGCTCGAGAACTTCTACGGCATTACGATTACTGATGACGACCTGCGCGCCGCCGTCCGTCGTCGCAATCGCCTGCGTGCCGCCCAGCTTGAGATGTTTGCGCTGCAGGCCAACCAGCCGGCGGCCATGAGCGGTGTCGACCTGATGAGCACTATGTTTGCCGGTACGTTCAGCTTTGATATCGAGTCCTATACGCAGCAGCTGGAGCAAAAGGTTACCAAGCTGCGCGAGGCCTACGACGCGGGCGAGCGCCAGGTTGCGGCGGATGCCAAGCGCATCCTGATCACCGGTTGCCCGGTGGGCGGTGTGATCAACAAGATCGGTCGCACCATTGAGTCCAACGGCGGTGTGGTCGTGTGCATGGACGACTGCTCGGGTGAGCGCACGGCGGCCATGATGATCGACCCGGAGGCCCCCGACATCCTGCGCGCCATCGCCGACCGCTACCTTGACATTAACTGCTCGGTCATGACGCCCAACGACGGTCGTATGGAGAACACGCTGGCCATGTGCGAGAAGTATCACGTCGATGGCGTAGTGGAGAGCGTGCTCCAGGCCTGCCACACCTTTAACGTGGAGAGTGCGCGCATGCAGGAGGCCGTCGAGGGTGCGGGTATTCCGTATATGAAGATCGAGACCGACTACAGCAACGGCGACATGGGCCAGATCGAGACGCGCATCGCCGCCTTCATCGAAACCCTCTAGCTTCCTCAGGCACCGGATCTTGCCCCTCAAACCGTCGCTTGCGTACCAAAGTACGCTGCGCTCCTCTTTCGGGGTAATCTCCGGCACCTGAGAAACCTAGATCTAAGGCGCCTGAACGCGCCGCTAGCTTTGATGTTTAGATTGGGAGAGAGCCATGATAGGGATCGGGATCGATATCGGCTCTACGGCGGCTAAGGCTGCTGTGGTCGACGGTGAGGGTTCGGTGGCGTGGACGTGCGTGCAGCCAACCGGGTTCTCGTCGGTCGATGCTGCCGAGCGTCTGCGCGAGGCACTGACAGCGGCTGGCTATGACGTGGCTGCCGACGACGTGCGCGTGATCGCGACCGGCTACGGCCGTGTCGCCGTGCCCTATGCGCACAAGGTCGTGACCGAGATCACCTGCCACGGCACCGGTGCCGTGCGTCTGTTTGGCGACCACGGCACCGTGATCGATGTGGGTGGTCAGGACACCAAGGTCATTCAGCTTAAAAGTGGCCGCGTGGCCAAGTTTGCCATGAACGACAAGTGCGCTGCCGGCACGGGGCGCTTTCTGGAGATTATGGCCGACCGCCTGGGCATTACCCAGCAGCAGATGGCCGACCTTGCGCGTTCCGGCGAGCCCACCAAGATATCCAGCATGTGCACCGTGTTTGCCGAAAGCGAGGTCATCAGCCTCATCGGTCGTGGCGAGCCGCGCGAGAACATTGCACGCGGCGTGATCGAAAGCGTCGTGTCGCGCGTGGCCACTATGGCCGGGCAGGCGGCGGGCGTCCCGTACTATCTGACCGGCGGTCTGTGCGAGAACACCTACGTTGTGGAGCGGCTGGCCGCGCTGCTGGGGTCGCCGGTTACCACCTCGCCCCAGGCTCGCTTTGCCGGTGCCATCGGTGCGGCGATTCGCGCACAGGCGCTCATGTAAGGGGCGGTGTCATTCGCCGTCCGCTCTCGGCGCCGCCATGCGTATACTGGGAGGAACTGATTGACCTATGAGAGGAGGAATCGATGGCTGACGATGTTATTAAGCTCACGCAGATGACCGCTGCCTCTGGTTGAGCCGCTAAGTTGGCTCCCGGAGCCCTCGCCCAGGTCCTGGGCGATTTACCCAATGTGCATAACGACAACTTGCTCGTGGGGTTCGATACCTCTGACGATGCGAGCGTCTTCCGCGTGGGGGAGAACCTGGGCCTCGTGCAGTCCGTCGACTTCTTCCCGCCCATGGTGGACGACCCGTTCCTGTTTGGCCAGATCGCGGCGGCAAACTCGCTGTCGGACATATACGCCATGGGTGGACGACCGAGCCATGCCATGAACCTGCTCTGCATACCCAGTTGTCTGGGCGTTGAGGTTGCCGGCCAGATTCTGGCGGGCGGCGCCGACAAGTGCGTCGAGGCCGGCTGCTCCATCGCGGGCGGCCACACCATCAACGACGACGAGCCCAAGTACGGCCTGTCCGTGAGCGGTTTTGTGCCACTCGACCACATGCTCGCCAACAGCGGCGCACGCGTGGGCGATGTTCTGCTGCTGACCAAGGCGATCGGCTCGGGCATCCTCACTACGGCCATTAAGGGCGAGCTCATCGAGCAGGACGACGCCAGCCCGATGTTCGACTCGATGCGCACCCTCAACGAGGCCCCGATTCGTCTGGCCGAGGGACTTGAGCTTCACGGCTGCACCGATGTCACGGGCTTTGGCCTGATCGGGCATGCGTGCGAGATGGCCGAAGGCTCGGGCGTGCAGATTGAACTTGCGTCGGGGGCGGTACCGCTCTTTGACCAGGTGCTCGATATGGCGCGTTTGGGCATTATTCCTGCCGGTGCCTACCGCAACCAGGACTTCTTTGGCCCGCGCGTGGCGGCCGACGATGACCTGGAGCCGGGCATGTTGGATGCGCTGTACGATCCGCAGACCTCGGGTGGTTTGCTCATCGCGGCGCCTGCTGCCGATGTGGATGAGCTTGCGCGTCGCCTGGATGCCGAAGGACGTATCGCCGCCGTCGTCGGTCGCGTGTGCGAGCCGGTGCCAGGCGGTCCTGCCGTCCACGTTGTACGTTAACGACACGTTTATTGAGCTATATACCGTTCTAAAACGATTTATTCGAAAGGAAAAACTATGTCTACCAAGATTGAAGTCAATGCCATGGGCGATGCCTGCCCGCTGCCCGTCGTCAAGACGCTCAAAGCCCTGAAGCAGCTCGATGGCGAGGGCGCCGTCGTGACCTCGGTCGACAACGAGACCGCCGTCAAGAACATCTCCAAGATGGCGCAGGAGAAGGGCTGCACGGCCTCGGTCGAGAAGGTTTCTGACGCCGAGTGGCACGTGACCGTGGCGACCTCTGGCGCCGTTGCCGTGGCTGATCCCGAGCAGGATGGTGCTGCCTTCTGCGATGCCAGCGCCGGCAAGGGCAAGCTCGTCATTTCCGTCTACACCGACTGCATGGGTCGCGGCGACGACGAGCTGGGCCACAAGCTCATGAAGGCCTTCATCTTTGCCGTGACGCAGCAGGAGGAACTGCCCGCGACCATGCTGTTCTACAACGGCGGCGCCAAGCTCACCGTCGAGGGCTCGCCGGTGCTCGATGACCTGAAGGGCCTGGCGGAGCAGGGTGTCGAGATCCTTACCTGCGGTACCTGCCTCGACCACTATGGCATTAAGGACCAGCTCGCTGTGGGCGAGGTCACCAACATGTACGTGATCGTGGAGAAGATGGAGCAGGCCGTGCGCGTCGTGCGCCCGTAGCGTTTGGGCGGGATTGTCATGAGAGAGAAGCGCCCGGCGCTTGTCATCACGTTTCCCACCACGGCGGCCGCCATGGGTTGCGAGTCCCTGTGCATCGAGCGCGGCCTTCCTGGGCGAACGATTCCCGTGCCCGGGGAGGTCGCTGCCGGCTGCGGTCTGGCGTGGAAGGCGTTGCCTGCCGATGAGGAGCTGCTGCGCGGCGAACTCGCCGCGGCGGGCGTTCCCACCGAGGGTTATACCGTGATTGATATGTGGGAGGTCGTGCGATGATCTACCTGGATAACGCGGCGACGACCATGCACAAGCCGCAAACGGTGATCGATGCCGTGACGCAGGCGATGTGCTCGCTCGGCAATGCCGGACGCGGCGCCACGTCGGGTGCCCTCGATGCCGCTCGTACGATTCACGCTTGTCGTGCCAAGCTCGCGCGCTTGCTGGGCTGCCCGAGGGCGGACCATGTTTGTTTTACGCCCAATTCTACGGCGGCGCTCAACACGGCGATTAACGGCGTGGTGCGTCCCGGCGACCGCGTGGTCACAACGGTGCTTGAGCACAACTCCGTGCTGCGCCCGCTCAACCGCCTGACGGCAGAGCGGGGCGTGACCGTTGAGCATGCGGGCTGCGACGCGAACGGCCTGCTCGACTACGACGAGCTCGAGCGGCTGGTGACGCCTGGCACGCGTGCCGTGGTGGTGACGCACGCCTCCAATGTGACCGGCAACTCCGTTGATGTTGCACGTGTGGCGGCTGTGGCTCATGCGGCCGGCGCGCTCGTGATTGTCGATGCCTCGCAGTCTGCCGGCACGGCGCATATCGATATGCAGGACATGGGGCTCGACGTCGTGTGCTTTACCGGCCACAAGGGGCTCATGGGACCCCAAGGCACCGGCGGCCTTGCCGTTGCGGAGGGCATTGACGTGGCGCCGTGGGCCATGGGTGGCACGGGTGTGCACAGCTTCGATGCACTGCAGCCGCTTGAGTGGCCCACGCGCCTTGAGGCGGGCACGCTCAACGGTCACGGCATCGCGGGACTTTCCGCAGGTCTCGACTTTATTGAGGCACAAGGCGGGGTCGAGGAGATTGCTGCCCACGAGCGTGCGCTCGCTGATCGCTTCCTTGCCGGTGTGCGCAAGATTCCGGGGATTAAACTCTACGGTGCCTTTGACCAACCGACGCGCTCTGCGATTGTGTCGCTCAACGTAGCCGATATCGATTCGGCCGAGATCTCGGACGCACTCATGCAAGGGTGGGGGATTGCGACGCGCCCCGGTGCCCATTGCGCTCCGCTCATGCACCGCGCGCTGGGGACCGAGCGCCAAGGTGTCGTTCGCTTCTCGTTTGGCTATTTCAACACGGACGAGGAAGTCGACACCGCGATTGACGCTTTGCGCGATTTAGCCTGCTAAAGCTGCTAGACCGTTTATACTTGCGGGACGGGTGTTTTTGCCCGTCCCATTTTTTTGTTTCGACTCGAAAGGTGTGTCTATGGCCTCATCCGCCCCGCGCGGTCTGCGCTCCGATCATGTCGTCACCGTCGGCATCGCCCTATTCTCGATGCTCTTTGGCGCCGGCAACCTCATTATTCCGCCACTGCTGGCGCTGCAGGCAGGTTCTGCCACGCCGGTCGCCATGCTCGGCTTTCTCATCGCCGCCATCGGCCTGCCCGTCATGGGCTTTATCGCTGTGGCGCTTGCTGGAACGGCGCGCGAGCTTGCCGGCCGCGTGCACCCCAAGTTCGGTGAGTTCTTTGTTGCGGCGGTGTATCTGGCTATCGGCCCGTGCCTGGCCATTCCGCGTACGAGCTCCACGGCCTTCGAGATGCTGGTGCCCTTGCTGCCTCAGGGCGTCTCGCTTGGCACGGCTCGCCTGGTGTTTGCCGTCGGTTTCTTTGTCGTCGCGTTTGCACTCACGCTGCGCCCGGGCGTTATCACACGCGTGCTCGGTCGTATTACGGGCCCCGCGCTCATCGCGCTCATCGTGCTGGTCGTGGGCGCTGCCGTGATCTCGCCGCTGGGCCCCGCTGCCGCGCCGCAGGCTCCCTACAATGCCGGTGCTGCCGTGCAGGGCTTTTTGACCGGCTACCAGACCATGGACTTGCTCGCGTCGCTCGCCTTTGGCATTATCATCGCCGAGACCATCCATGAGCTGGGCGTTACCGACGATAAGCGCGTGGCCTTTGAGATCTCGCGCTCCGGTGTGATCGCCGGCGTGCTCATGGCCATCATCTACTGTGGCCTGGCGCTTGCCGGCATGCAGCTCGGCACGGTTATGCCCGATGCCACCAATGGCGCCGCCATCCTTGCCCGCTCTGCCTCCATGCACTTTGGCCTTGTCGGCACGGTCGTGGTCTTTGCGATCTTTTTCCTCGCCTGCATGAACGTGTGCATCGGTCTTATTAGCTGCTGCTCGCGGTACTTCTGCGAGACGTATGTGGTTGAAGGGGGAGCGGAGGCTTCCGAGGAGGCCATGCGCCGCCCCTTTGCGATGCTTGCCTTTGTGTTCGCGGCGTTTTCGTGCGTGCTCTCCAACGTGGGCCTCGACGTGATCCTTATGTTCTCGGTGCCTATGCTCAATGCCCTGTATCCCGTTGCCATTGTGCTGGTGCTTATGGGCCTGATGCACGGCTTTTGCGACGCGCATCCGCAGGTTTGGGTTTGGGTCGGCGGCGTGGTCGCGGTGCAGAGCGTGATCACCTCGGTCCGCGACGCGTTCTTTACTGGTGCGTGGCTGCCGTTCGATGCGTTGCCGCTGGCAGATATCGGCGCTGCGTGGGCACCAGTCGCCGTGGTGGCGTTTGTGATCGGTCTGCTTCATAGCCGGTTTGTCGCACATTCGAGGAGCTAGGGTATCGTCGCTTGCACAGGCGGGAAGTCTCCCCTATAATTTCCTACGCTTTGGGACACGCAAGGTTTAGACCTTAGCTGCTCAACACCTTCGGGACGTGGCGCAGTTTGGTAGCGCGCCTGCTTTGGGAGCAGGATGTCGCAGGTTCAAATCCTGTCGTCCCGACCATATCTTGCGGGCGTAGTTCAATGGTAGAACCCCAGCCTTCCAAGCTGATGACGCGGGTTCGATTCCCGTCGCCCGCTCCATAGGATAGTTTTAACGGCTTTGGCTCCATTTGGTGCCAGGGCCGTTTTCATATATATGCCGGGGACCCCACATCCCCACCTAAGTTGCGGTGAAATATGGACTGTTTTCCGGCTTTTATGGCCCATGTAGTCCGTATTTCACCGCAACTATTTGTAAGGTTGGATTTTGATGCCGTTGGGAGGGTCGTAGCGACCGTCTACCGAGAATGGAAATATTTTTTGAAGCTCTGACCTGCGACGTCAAGCTTTTGGTCAGCTTTTGGCAAGGCCTGCGGACGGAAGCATGCGATAGCGTAATGGTATTTTCTCCGCCGTGATGGTTATGGGGTTGGCCATGCTCGATAAAGGCAAACATTTTCCGCAGTCATATGCAAGGATGCTATTCTCGGCCCTTGGAATTCATCAAGATGGACAGCTGCTTATAACAATTGATCCTTGGGAAGAACGCCGTGCGCGCGAGCTTATGCAGGAAGAGCTTATGCTTCGTCTTTACAACCACGTGTATGCGGATCCGGTCTATTGGAATAATCTTGGGGTTGAAGATCGCATCTTTCAGCTGGCATCCGCTATTGCGGTCGTTGAACCGGATGCTGTGTTTTGCGGATCGACGGCAGCGCTGCTCTACGGCATCGGCTCGGCGTACACGCTTCTGGATAAAGTGCAAGTGCTGCTGCCGCGGTCTACAAGGCGTGATACGTATGAGTTCGTTGAATATAAGCGCTGGCGGGCGGGCGAAGTGTGGCGGCTCGGTCTGTTTACGCTGACGGATCCGTATCGAACGGTTGTTGATATCGCCCGAACGAGCGCCTTTCGCTATGCGCTGGGCTATGTCGATGGCTTGGCCCGCGAGTACGATGTCGAACGTGAAGAGCTGCGAGTATATGCGCAGGCAAATTGCCGAGGGTTGCATGGCATCGCGCGTGCTTTTGACGTTTTTGAGCATATGGACGGCAGGTCAGACAATGGCGGCGAGTCCGAGGCGAGAGCAGCAATGATTCTTGCTGGGGTTGCCGCGCCTGAGCTTCAAGTTGAGATAACGCGACCGGGAAACGCTGGTTATTATCTTGCAGATTATGGCTGGCAGATGCCAGACGGCTCATGGACGCTGGCAGAGCTGCATGGGCTGGGTAAGTTTGAAGACGAAGCTCAAAATGATCCGGAGCAAGCGGCGGCAAAAACCTATCGAGCGGCCCTCATGCGCGATGCGAACCTTCGCGCCATGGGCCACAACGTCATTCATTTCAAACTCTCGGACACCTACGAAGTAGAATCGTTCGGTGCCATGATGCGCGGTTACGGTATTCCGACAACAAAACCCTACGCCGACTCCCGATAGAGAAATCGTTCGCAGCCAACCTTCAATAAGTTGCGGTGAAATACGGACTGTTGAGGCCTTTAAAGGCATGAAACAGTCCGTATTTCACCGCAACTTATTGAAGCGATGGGACTGAGGGGCGGGCGATGCCGTTGCTTGTCGGTTAGTGGCGACCGTGGTGGCGGAGCTTGTCGATGGTGGCGTCGGTGCTTCGGCTGCGGGAGTCGGCGCTTCGGCTGCGGGCTTCGGCGGCTGTTTGGCGCTTGTGGCGGTAATCGATCATGCCTTGGATGATGGGTTTGCCAAAGCTCACGACATCATCGTTGTAGATGGCGGTTCGGGCTGCGAGGAGGCAGTCGGTAAAGTCCATATGGGTCTTGCCAAAGAGTTTGACGGCCAGGGCGACAACGGTGGGCTCGTCGACCATGACGTCATCGAGCAGCCTTTTCATGGCCGCAGCAATCTCAACGCGGGGAACCTTATAGACGTCGCGCAGCGTGACCACGACGCGCGTGATGATTTCGGGGTAGACACGAGCGGTGCGCGTGGCGATGACCTTGGCGGCGCGCGGTGACAAAACTTCGTCGTCGTCAAGCAGGTAGCGTAGGATGACGGTCTCGTCGATGATGGTGCTGCTCATGGATATCTACTTCCTCGGGACCCAAAATCGAATCGTCGCTTTCTGTGGCAAGATACTCAATCCAGGCATTGCGCTCCTCGGAGCGGCGATTGGGGTCCCCATATGCTTTGAGCGATCCATAGGCGGCGGTGCCGTCCTTTGAGCGCACGGCGACCGGCTGAAAGGGAAGCTTGCGCATCAAAATGCTCTGCGCGACAAAAAGACGGACGGCCTCGGCGAGCGATGTGCCCATGGCGTCGTAGAGATGCTCGGCATGCTGCTTGTCTTCCTCGCGAATGCGCACCTGCAGGATGGCTCGTTTTTGAGTCGATGACATCACTGGCCTCCCTTAATGAGCGGGCAATATGAATAGTCAAATACAGTATCGGCTAATAATAGCCAATCTTATAACGACTACTTTATTGCACTCGAGTAATTGAGTGTGAACAATATTACAAACGTACTACATCCTTTAGAAGCGGGCGTGAAATCTCTCTCGAACGTACGCGTGTAATACACTCACCTTTATATCCTATCGAGAATAATTCCAACCAGCCAAAACCCCTGCAATACACCCGTATTGCAGGGGTTATGCTCAAGTTTGCCCCCTGCAACTGCGTATATTCAACCTGTATACCGTTGGAGAAATTCTACCGAGTGCCTGTTTCGCCGCATGCATTCGATACGCCGATGCCAGGCCACGGGCGGCTTGGGGCAACGTCGACAGGGTCTCTCCGGCATGGGATTCAGGAGGGAGTGAACAACATGGGCAATAAACGAGTCGTAGCCGATTCCTCGCGCTGCATTGGGTGTCAAACCTGCATGGCGGCGTGTATCGAGGCACACGACATCCCCGGCAACATTGCCGCGCCGCGCCTGCGCGTGACGCGCACCTACGAGATCTCCGCACCGGTGGCTTGCCATCACTGCGAGGATGCCCCGTGCGCCAAGGCCTGCCCCACGGGCGCCTTGTTCTTTGATCCAAAGAACCATCGTATCGGCGTCAACGAGGACAACTGCATCGGCTGCAAGAGCTGCGTCATGGCCTGTCCCTTTGGCGCCGTGAGTGTGGCGACCACGCAGGTCCCCGTCTTGATGGGCGACGTGCGCGTGGGGTCGCAGACAAAGAGCTTCGTGCTCAAGTGCGACTTGTGCGTGGACCGTCCCGGCGGTCCGGCGTGTGCCGAGGCGTGCCCGACCAAGGGCCTCACCCTGGTTGACGAGGAGCGCCTGGCAGAACTGACTGCCGAGCGTGCCCGCGCCACCATCGAAAACGAGGCGTAAGCGTCGGGCGACAGGCCCAATGATTGTCAAATAAGTACCGAGCATTCGGTAGCAGAAAAAGGAAGGAGGGTGTCATGGAGAAGCATAAAGTGATCTGCCCGTACTGCGGCGCCGGTTGCCAGTTTAACCTCCTGGTCCAAAACGGCCAGGTCGTGGGTACCGAACCGCTCAACGGCATCACCAATCAGGGCGAGCTGTGCCTTAAGGGTATGAGCGGCTACGACTTCATCAACGACACCAAGATCTTGACTCCTCGCGTACTGCACCCGATGATCCGCCGCACTAAGGGCGCGGATCTCGAGCGCGTAAGCTGGGACGAGGCACTGGATTTCACCGCATCTAAGATGCAGGCCATAATTGACGAATATGGTCCTAACGCTGTCATGACCACCGGCTCTTCGCGAGGCGGCGGCAATGAGGCGAACTACGTCATGCAGAAGTTTACGCGTGCGTGCATCGGCACCCACAGCGTGGACAACTGCGCCCGTACTTGACACGGCCCTACTGTCCTCGGTCTGATGGACACGGTTGGTTCAGGTTGCATGTCATGCTCCATCCCCGGTATGGAGGATGCGGGCTGCATTTTCCTCTTCGGCTATAACCCTGCCGATTCGCACCCCATCGTCGCAAGGCGTATCGTGCGAGCCAAAGAAAAGGGTTGCAAGATCATCGTCGCCGATCCGCGCCATATCGAAACCGCGCGTATCGCCGATCTCTACCTTCCGATCAAGAACGGTTGCAACGTTGCGTTCCTCAACGCCTTTGCCAACTGTCTGGTCAACGATGGCCTCTACGACAAGGACTTCGTCGCCGAGCACACGAACGGCTTTGACGAGTGGTGGGAGACCATCAAGAACTACACTCCCGAATCTGTACAGGACATCACGGGTGTCGAGCCCGCGTTGATCCACCAAGCTGCCGAGATGTACGCCACGGCGAAGCCCTCTGCCATCATTGGCTGGGGCATGGGCGTATGCCAGCAGAAGCAGAACCTGAAGACGGTGCACACCATCGCCTCCATCGCCTGCGTTGCCGGCCAGATCGGCAAACCCAATTCCGGCCTCGCGCCCGTGCGCGGTCAGAATAACGTCCAGGGCTCCTGCGATATGGGCATGCTGCCCAACCTGTACCCTGGCTACCAGAAAGTCACCGACCCCGCAGTGCGTGCCAAGTTTGCCAAAGCTTGGGGCGTGCCCGAGGAAAAGCTCCCGCTCGAGGAGGGCTACAAGCTCACCGATCTGGGCCACCTGGTCGACGAGGGCAAGGTGCACTGCTTCTACAACTACGGCGAGGACCCGGTGCAGACCGAGCCCGATTCGGCCGGTATGCGCAAGACGCTCTCCGAGCTGGATCTGTTCATTTGCCAGGACATCTTTATGACGCAGACGACCATGCTCGCCGACGTCATCCTGCCCGCTACCTCTTGGGGCGAGCACGAGGGTGTCTTTACCGCATCCGACCGTAGCTTCCAGCACTTTGACGCGGCCGTTCCGCCCAAGGGCGAGTGCCGCCACGACTGGGAGATCTTCGCGGACCTGTCCACGCGCATGGGCTACCCCATGCACTACGACAACACCGAGCAGATCTGGAACGAGTGCATTAGCCTGTGCCCCAACTTTGTGGGCGCGACCTACGAGAAGATGGCTCCCGAGGGCGGTTACGCCCAGTGGCCGGTCAAGAGCACCGATGTGAACGACCACGGTACGCCCGACATGTTCGCTGGTGGCAAGTTCACCACCAAGGACGGCCGCGCCAACCTGATGGCGCACGACTGGGAGGCGCCCTCCGAGCTTCCCGACGATGAGTACCCGCTCATTCTGTGCACCGTCCGCGAGGTCGGCCACTACAGCTGCCGTTCGATGACCGGCAACTGCAAGACGCTGGCGCTGCTTGCCGATGAGCCCGGTTTTGTCCGCATGAATCCCGCGGACGCCCAGGCGCGCGGCATCAAGAACGGCGACATCGTCTCGATTCACAGCCGCCGCGGTCAGGTATACAGCCGCGCCGACGTGAGCGACCGTATCAACAAGGGCACGGTCTATATGACCTACCAGTGGTGGATCGGCAAGTGCAACGAGCTGACCATGCACAAGGTCGACCCGGTCTCGCACACGCCCGAGGACAAGTTCTCCGCCTGCCAGGTCGACGCCATTGCCGACCAGGTCTGGGCCGAGGGCGAGGTCGAGCGTCAGTACACCGAGCTCAAGCAGGCTCTGGTCGACGCCGCCGCTCCCCAGGACGTTGAGCCTGGCGCCGCCAAGTTCGACGACGAGACGCACGTGAATCAAATCGTGTAGTCCCGTTTTCGTTGGCTTTTTGGGCCGGGCGTCCCGTACGTTCGGGAGCCCGGCCCGTTATTTTGAAAGGAAGTGGGGATGAACCGCTTCATCGACATCAACCCGGAGAGGTGCATCGGCTGCGGAACATGCCAGTCCGCCTGTGCTGACGCCCACCGGATGCAGGGTCTTCAGGATACGCCGCGCCTGGCGCTCGTGAAGACCGGCGGTATTTCGGCCGCCCTTGCCTGCCACCATTGCGAGGGTGCCCCCTGCGCCGAGGTTTGCCCGGTGAATGCCATCGAGCACGATGGCGATCGCATCCACGTCAAGGAGCAGGAGTGCATCGGGTGCAGGCTGTGCGCCATCGCGTGCCCCTTCGGAGCCATCCATCCCGATGGCACGTCTATCGCCGGTGTCGCAGGCATGTGCGATCCGACGCCTTCGTATCCTAAGACCCTGAGCAGCCTGCTTACGTGGGCTCCCGGCCAGTATACCTGCGCTGTCAAGTGCGACCTGTGCGCCTTCGATCCAGACGGCCCGCATTGTGTGGCGGCGTGCCCCACCAAGGCGCTGACCGTCATGGGCGGCGCGGCCGATCGCGAGCTCGACGAGGCCAAGCGCCTGCGTTCGATCGAAAACGGTCCGGTCGTCGACGTTACCGCTGTGGCCCAGGGCCTCTCCGAGAAAGCAGAAGGGAGCGTAAACAATGGATAGCATGACGCTGTTCATCGCATCGCTTGCCGTCTCGTGCATCGGTGCGCTCGCCTCGGTTCTGCTGATCAAGGCCGATAACGCTGCCAAAACCGCCGGCTGCCTGATCGGCGCCGTCGCGGCCGTGCTGTCGTTCATCGCGGGCCTCGAGGCCGTGCTTGGCGACGTTTCGTCCCTCAACACGGTCTTCTTTTTCCCGTTCGCCCGTCTCGAGCTCTTGCTCAACGGCCTTGCGGGCCTGATCGTGGTCCTCATCTCAATCCTCGCCTTTGCGGGCTTCATCTACGGTCTGTCCTACTTCGATGAGTACCCGGGCAAGGTCGGGCGCGCCGGTTTCTTCATGAACACCTTCGTCGCCTCGATGATGCTCGTCATCACCGCCGACAACGTGTTCTGGTTCCTGGTCGCCTTTGAGCTCATGTCCCTTACGAGCTACTTCCTTGTCGTTATCGAGGAGAACAAGAACTCCATTAGGGGCGGTTGGCTCTACTTCGTCATCGCGCACGTGGGCTTTGTCCTTATCATGGCGAGCTTCCTGCTCATGACCAACGGCGTGGGCGGTTCCTTCAGCTTCAGTGATTTCCGTACGCATGACTTTGGACCCGCCGTCTCCTCCGCGTGCTTCGTCCTCGCGTTCTTCGGATTCGGCGCAAAGGCCGGTATCATCCCGCTGCACTCCTGGCTGCCCCAGGCGCACCCCGAGGCGCCGTCCAACGTGTCCGCCCTCATGTCCGGCGGCATGATCAAGATCGGCATCCTGGGAATCCTCAAGGTCGGTCTCGACCTGCTCGCGGGTTCGGGCGTCCAGCTCTGGTGGGGCCTCATGGTCCTGGTCTTCGGATCCATCTCGTCGGTCCTGGGCGTCGTCTACGCCCTCCACGAGCACGACATTAAGCGCCTGCTGGCCTACCACTCCGTCGAGAACATCGGCATCATCTTGCTCGGTGTCGGCGCGTCCATGACGGCGCACGCCCTGGGCAACGACGTCATCGCGACGATCGCGCTCATGGCCGCCCTCTACCACACGCTCAACCACGCCATGTTCAAGGGCGAGCTGTTCCTCGGCGCGGGCTCCCTGCTCTATGCCACGGGTACGCGCAACATGGAGAAGATGGGCGGCCTGTTCCGCCGTATGCCGGTCACGGCCGTCTGCTTCCTCATCGGTGCCCTTGCCATCTCGGCTATCCCGCCGCTCAACGGCTTCGTTTCCGAGTGGTTCACCTACCAGTCCCTGTTCAACATCTCGACGCTCTCCGACCCGGTCGTCATGGTGTTCGCCGTCGCCTCCGCGGCCGCCCTCGCCATCACCGGTGCCCTGGCCGTCACGTGCTTCGTGAAGGCCTACGGCGTTTCGTTCGCGAGCAGCCCTCGTTCCCAGGAGGCCGCGAACGCCAAGGAGTCCCCGGCTCCGATGTTGTTCTCGCAGATGCTCCTCGCGGCCATCTGCGTGGTGCTGGGAATCGGCTCTCCCGTCATCGCCCCGGTTCTGGGCGACGTCGCCCAGAGCGTGCTTGCCGGCTCTGCCATCACAGCCACCTCGGGCGTGTCTCTGGTGAACGAGATTTCCGGTGCCGCCACCTCCACCCCCGCGATCGCCATCGCGCTCGTGGTCCTCACCGGCCTCGCGTTCGTGTTGAGGTCCTGCCTCGGCACCAAGGCCCCCGCTAAGAAGACCGACCCTTGGGCGTGCGGCTACGAGCCCAACGAGCACATGCCCGTCGTCGCCACGAGCTTCGCGTCAGACGTAGAGCTCTTCATGGGCCCGCTCTACACCCTGCGCGAGGTATGCACCAAGATCTGCTGGTCCATCGCGCACGTGTTCCAGAAGCTCACCGGTGTCGCCCAGGGCGTTGAGCCCCTGCCCGACCGCTTCCTGGTCGATGCACCGAGCGAGGGTGCCGATAAGCTGGCCGGCCTCGCCTCCAAGATCGAGGGCGGCAACTACTCCGTATACATCTGCTACATCGTCGCGGCGCTCGTGGTCTTCCTCGTGCTCGCCGTGGTCATGGTCTAGAGAGGGGAGAGGATATTATGAACATCGTTCTTGCGATAGCGCAGGGCCTCGTGGTCATGCTGGTCGCGCCCTTCTTCTCCGGCCTCGCCCGTGTGATTCGCGCGAAGATGCATAATCGCCGCGGTCCGTCCATCCTTCAGGATTACCGGGACCTCGCGAAGCTCATGGCGCGTCCCGAGTCCGTGAGTTCCGACTCGAGCTTCGTGCTGCGCATCATGCCGCCGCTGTTCCTCGCGGTGTCGTTCATGCTCGCCATGGGCCTGCCCATGTTCACGCTCGAGAGCCCCATGCCCGTCTTTGGTGACGCCATCACCATCATGTACGCGCTCGCGCTGTCCCGCTTCTTCTTCGCGCTGTCCGGCGTGGATTCCTCCAACGCCTACGCGGGCTTCGGCGGTATCCGCGAGCTCCTCATGAGCGTGCTCATCGAGCCGTCCATGCTCATCGCGCTGTTTACCGTCGCCATCGTGTGCGGCTCCACGGACATTGCGACCATGGGTCAGCACATCGTTACGGGCAACGTCTCGAGCGTCGTCGCCGTCATCCTCGCCGGCGTCGCCTTCGCGGCCGTCTGCTATATGGAGCTCGGCAAGCTTCCGTTCGATCAGGCCGAAGCCGAGCAGGAGCTCCAGGAGGGCCCGCTCGCCGAGCTCTCCGGCCCGTCCCTGGCCATGATGAAGCTCGCCATGGGCATGAAGCAGGTCGTGGTCGTCGCTTGGTTCACCTCCATCTTCATCCCCTGGGGAGAGCCCGCGACCATCGGCGTCACCGCTCTCGTGGGCGCCGTCGTCTTCCTTGTCAAGTGCCTGGTCGATTTCGTTGTCTGCGGCGTGCTCGAGAACTCCGTTTCCCGTTCGCGCTTCAAGGTGCTCGGTAACCAGACCTGGGCCGTCGTCGGCATCGCGGTCCTCGCGTTCGTCTTCGTCGTCGTAGGCGTGTAGGGAGAAGGGAGAAACTATGTCAATCGAATCGAGCTTGTCCCTCTTTGCCATGGTGGCGATCGCCGTCCCCATGCTGGGCTCCCTGCTCATCGTCATGCTGCCGCGTCCCTACGCTAAATGGATCTGCGCCTTTGCCGGCGGCATCGCCACGGTCGCTTCCGTTGGCTTGGCCGCGACGTTTGCCGGAAACGGCATGAACGCGGTCGATGTAACCTGGGCGAGTATGGGCCAGACCTTGGTCATGGGCTTCATATTCGACCGGATGAGCACGCTGCTCGCACCCGCGTTCGTCGCTATCGGCCTGCTCGTCGTCATCTATTCGTTCCCGTACATGAGCGATAAGAACAAGGAGCATCCCGACGCGCCCCGTCGCCGCTTCTACGTGTACTTCTCCACGTTCATCGGCGCCATGGCCGGTCTCGCCTACAGCTCCACCATCGTCGGCCAGCTCGTTTTCTTCGAGATCACTGGCGTGTGCTCCTGGGGCCTCATCAGCTACTACATGACGCCCACGGCCAAGAAGGCCGGTATGAAGGCGCTCATCATCACCCATATCGGCGCTCTGGGACTCTACATCGGCGCGGCCTTCCTGTTCGCCGGAACCGGCACGTTCGCGCTGAGCGCGATCTCCCAGCTCGATTCCGGTATGAAGACCGTCGTGCTGCTGCTCATCCTGTTCGCCGCTTGGGCCAAGTCCGCCCAGTTCCCGCTCTACATGTGGCTGCCCTCCGCAATGGAGGCCCCCACGCCCGTTTCCGCCTACCTCCATGGCGCGTCCATGGTGAAGGTCGGCGTGTGCGTGTTCGCCCGCGCTTTTGCGAGTGCCGGCGATATCCCCGAGATCGTCGGTTGGGTCGCCATCATCGACGCCGTCGTGACCATGCTCTTCGGCTTCCTCATGTACCTGCCCCAGAAGGATATGAAGCGCCTGCTCGCCTTCTCGACGATCGCGCAGCTCGCCTACGTGTTCTTCGGCCTGGGCCTCTCCGTGTTCGGAAGCCAGATGGCGTTCAACGGCGCCGTCGAGCACATCTTCAACCACGCGTTCACCAAGACCCTGTTCTTCCTCATCGCCGGCTCCCTCAGCTTCACGCTGGGAACCCGTATGTTGCCCAAGATCCAGGGCCTCATGAAGAAGTACCCGGTCACGGGCGTGGGCTTCGCGGTCGCCGCGACCGCTATCGCCGGCGTGCCCCCCATGAGCACGTTCTTCTCCAAGTTCCAGATTATTTCCGGTGGCTTCGCGGTTGGTGCTTCCAACACGGTCATCTTCGTCCTCGTGTGCGTCATGGTCGTCGAGACCGTCGCCACCTTCGCATGGTTCCTGCGTTGGATGGGTAAGGTCCTGCCCGGTGAGCCGAGCGAGACCGTGGCCGCCGGCCAGCCCCTTCCGCGCGCCATGGCGTTCGTGTTCGTCGTCCTCATGATCATGGTCGTCGTCGCCGGTCCTCTGTCCTCTAGTTGGATGGGTTAGGAGGTAGGACATGGGTTATTCGTTAGTCAATATCCTGGGCGGTCTTCTGATCGTGACCTCCACCATGGTGGTCGTCTCGAAGACCATCCCGTCCGCCATTAAGTGGTACGCGATCCAGTCGGTTGTCCTGGTGGGCGTGCTGCTCACCCTGGGCCTCACCACCGGTGCCACCGAGCTTCTCATGTGGGCCGCGTCGGCCTTCGTCACCAAGGTGATCCTCGTTCCGTTCATTCTCAACCGTGCCTACAAAAAGATGGGTTCGCCTGCCGATAGCACGCTGACCTCCTCCATCAAGCCGGCCTGGACCATCATCCTCACCGGTCTGGAGGTGGCCGTCTGCTTCGCGGTGGTCACGCGCCTGAGCCTGCCCACCGCTGAGGTGGCTACCCCGGCCCTCGCCATCAGCTTCGCGCACTTCTTCGTCGGCCTCACGTGCATCATCTCCCAGCGCAACATCCTCAAGCAAATCTTCGGGTACTGCCTTATGGAGAACGGTAGCCACGTGACGCTCGCCCTGCTCGCGCCCACGGCCCCCGAGATCATCGAGATCGGCATCGCCACCGACGCCATTTTCGCCGTCATCATCATGTCCGCCGTCGTCGTGAGGATCTGGAACGACACCAAGTCGCTCGACTCCCACGACCTGACCGAATTGAAGGGGTAGGCCATGGATGTTTCAATGCTGACGGTCGCCCTGCTCGCTTGTCCCCTCGTGTTCTCCCTGATTATGGCTGCGCTCCCCAAGACGACGTCCTACAGCGTCTTTGCGGGGCTCAACACCATCTCCGTCGCGGCGACCCTCGTCCTTTCGGTCGTCACCGCGGGAACCATGCTCTCGAGCGGGCAGAATATCGACGCCTTGGGCCTGTGGCTCCATCTCGATTCGCTCTCGTCGATCTTTGTCCTTCTGGTAGGCATCATTGGGTTCATCACCGGCGTGTACTCCATCTCCTATATCAAGATCGATATCGAGGAGAAGACCATGCCGGCCGAGCGCACTAAGCAGTACTACGCGCTGTTTAGCCTGTTCGTCTTCACGATGCTGCTCGCCTGCCTGTCCAACAACATCATCCTCACCTGGGCGGCGGTCGAGGCCACCACGCTGTCGACCGTGTTCCTCGTGGGTATCTACAAGAACAAACAGGCGCTCGAGGCGTCTTGGAAGTACGCGATGGTCTGCACCGCCGGCGTGGCCTTCGGCCTGTTCGGCACGCTGCTCATCTACGCGAACGCCGCCGATATCATGCCCAACGCGCATGAGGCTGCCTTCCTTACCTCCATCATACCCTACGCCGACCAGTTCGACCCGATGCTCGTGCGCCTCGCGTTCGCGTTCATCGTCATCGGCTTCGGCACCAAGGCGGGCCTGTTCCCCATGCACACCTGGCTGCCCGACGCGCACTCCCAGGCTCCGAGCCCGGTTTCCGCGCTGCTCTCGGGCGTGCTGCTCAAGTGCGCCATGCTGGTGATTATCCGCTTCTACTCCCTGTCCATCATCACGGTGGGCGACACCTATCCGCGAACGCTCCTGCTCATCCTGGGCACGCTGTCCATCCTGGTGGCCGCCCTGTGCATCTTCAAGCAGGACGATATCAAGCGTCGCTTCGCGTACTCCTCCGTCGACAACGTCGGTGTGGTCGCGCTGTGCCTGGGTATCGGTGGTCCGCTCGGTATCGCCGCCTGCCTGCTGCACTGCATCTTCCACGGCTTCACGAAGGCGCTCGCCTTCTGCATGGCCGGTAACATCCAGCACATCTACCACACCCGCGACCTGAACAAGATCAAGGGCGTCGTCGAGATCGCTCCTGTCACGGCAGCGCTCACCATCATCGCCCTGCTCGCGCTCGCCGCCTTCCCGCCGTTCGCCCTGTTCATCTCCGAGTTCCTCACCTTCGTGGCCGGCATCCAGTCCGGTCCCATCTGGGTGGTCGTGCTCGTGGCCATCGGCCTCACTGGCGTGTACTTTGCCCTTACCGGCATTGCGCTCAAGTCCATCTTCGGCAAGGCGCCCGAGGGCATGAAGCGCCACGAGGTGCCCGCCCTCATGATCATCCCCGAGATCGCCCTCGCGATCGTGGTCATGTGGTTCGGTATCGCCACCCCGGTCGCCATTACGAGCGGCGTCGAGGATGCAACGTCCGTCGTTTTGAACCAGAGCGTCGAAGAGCTCCACGAGGCCCCTCTCTACCGCATGGTGTTCAGCTCCCAGACCAAGACAAGCGAGGTGAATTAGCACCATGGCAGAACCTGAAAAGAAGGACTACGCTCGTCGCTGCGAAAGCCACGTCGAGGCCCTGCGCGCCGCAGTGCCGGGCGCTATCGAGAAGGTCGAGTGGCAGTGCGAGGACCAGCTGACGATTACCGTCAAGCAGGACAAGCTGCCCGAGGCCGTCCATTACCTGTACTACGAGCGCTACGGCTGGATTCCCGTGATCATCGGCAATGATGAGCGCAGTCTGTGCGGTCGCTACGCCGTGTACTACGTCATCTCCATGGAGGGGGAGGACCCCGGCTGGGTGACCGTGCGCACCGAGGTCGATCCCGCCAAGATGACGTTCCCGTCCGTGACGCCGTTCGTCCCCGCCTGCGTGTGGGGCGAGCGCGAGCTGCGCGATATGTTTGGCCTGATTCCCGAAGGCCTGCCCGATCGTCGTCGCCTGGTGCTGCCCGACGATTGGCCCAGCGGCCTGTATCCGCTGCGCAAGGACTCCATGGACTACCGTTTCCGTCCCGCTCCCGCGAGCGACATGGAAAACTACGAGTTCTTGGCCGATACCAAGGGTAAGGAGACCACACTCGTCCCCATGGGCCCGCTGCACATCACCTCCGACGAGCCCGGCCACTTCCGCCTGTTCGTCGAGGGCGAGACGATCGTCGACGCCGACTACCGTCTGTTCTACGTGCACCGCGGTATGGAGAAGGTCGCCGAGACGCGCCTGAACTATGACGCCGTGACGTTCCTCGCCGACCGTATCTGCGGTATTTGCGGCTGCGCCCACTCGGTGGCCTATGCTGAGGCCGTCGAGCGCGCCCAGGGCATCCATGTCCCGCCGCGCGCCCAGTACATCCGCGCCATCATGCTCGAGGTCGAGCGCCTGCACTCGCATCTGCTCAATATTGGCCTGGCCTCGCACTACACGGGCTTCGACTCCGGCTTCCAACAGTTCTTCCGCGTCCGCGAGAAGTCCATGGACCTGGCCGAGAAGCTCTCCGGTCACCGCAAGACCTACGGCCTCAACGTGATCGGTGGCGTGCGTCGCGACATTTTGGCCGAGCAGAAGCTCTCCACGCTCACGACCATCCACCAGCTGCGCTCCGAGGTTCAGGAGCTCGTCGACGTCTTGCTCTCCACGCCCAACTTTATCGAGCGTACGAGTGGCATCGGCATCTTGGACCGCAAGATCGCACGCGACTTCTCGCCGGTCGGCCCGCTCATGCGTGGCTCGGGCTATGCCCGCGACGTGCGCTTTGACCATCCCTTCGACGGCTACGCCGATCCGGACGTCCAAAAGATGCACGCCGCCACGGCCGACACCTGCGATGCCTTCGGCCGTACCGCCGTCCGCATCCAGGAGGTCTACGATTCGATCGACATGATCGAGACCATGCTCGAGAACTGCCCGTCGGGTCCCATCCTCACCACGGATTGGGAGTACACCCCGCACAAGTACGCCATCGGCGCCACCGAGGCGCCGCGCGGCGAGGACGTGCACTGGGCCATGCTCGGCAACAACCAGAAGTGCTACCGCTGGCGCGCCAAGGCCGCTACGTACAGCAACTGGCCGGTCCTGCGCTACATGTTCCGCGGCAACACCGTGGGCGACGCGGCGCTGATCGTCGGCTCGCTCGACCCGTGCTACTCCTGCACCGACCGCGTGACGGTGACCGATGTCGCCGCCAAGCGCGACCATGTGCTCGACAAGGAGCAGTTCGAGAACGTCTGGCGCGACAAGTCGCCGCTTGCGGGCGAGGGCACCATGGCCGCTCCGCTCGATGAGGAGGCGCTCTAATATGCTGAAGTTTTGGAAGGTCAACGCCAAGGCCGGCGACGCGACGGTCAAGTACCCGTTTGCGCCGTTTCCCACCAACAAGGACATGCGCGGCAAGCCCGAGCACAACGCCGAGCTCTGCATCGCCTGCGGTGCCTGCGGCGTGGCGTGCCCGGCCGATGCCATTCGCATGGACACCGACCTTGCGGCCGATACCATCACCTGGTCGATCGACTACGGTCGCTGCATCTTCTGCGGTCGCTGCGAGGAAGCCTGCCCCATGGAGGCCATCAAGCTCACCGAGGAGTTTGAGCTGGCCGTCATGAGCAAGGACGACCTCACCAGCAAGAGCGTCTATACGCTCGAGCACTGCTCGCGTTGCGGCAAGCCGTTTGCCCCGCACAAGGAGATCGACTACGCCAAGCGCCTGCTGCAAAAGGCCGGCGGAATGGAGGCGGAGCAGGCCGCCCGTACCGTCGGTATGTGCCAGGAGTGCAAGCGCGAGCTCGACGCCCTGCGCGCCGCCTCGGCCGTAAAGACCGGCAACGCGCGCGGCATGGCTGCCAACGAGACGCTTGCGTCCGGTGAGCCCCAGGGCCCCGGCATGGAGTATCTGGGCGGCCACGGCGTGAACCCGGAGTATGTCGACCGCGAGCTCAACCCCGATGCGCCCGAGATCCCCGCCGGTCCGGCGCCGGTCGAGGGCATCATCATGGATTTTGATACGAAGGAGGAGTAACCATGGCCGAACCCACGCTTTTGCCCGAGCGGCTTCAGTACCGCCCGACCAAGATCGAGCTCGACGAGAGCATCGAGAAGGCCAAGGCGACCCTTCTTAAGAAGATCAAGCGCTCGGTGTACGTCTACCGTGTCGACTGCGGCGGCTGCAACGGCTGCGAGATCGAGATCTTCGGTTCCATCACGCCCGTCTTCGACGTCGAGCGCTTTGGCATCAAGGTCGTGCCCTCGCCCCGTCACGCCGATGTGCTGCTGTACACCGGTGCGGTGACGCGTGCCATGCGCATGCCGGCCCTGCGCGCCTTTGAGGCCGCACCCGATCCCAAGATCGTGGTGTCCTATGGCGCGTGCGGCTGCACCGGTGGCATCTTCTACGACAACTACTGCGTCTGGGGCGGCACGGACAAGATTCTGCCGGTCGATGTCTACATCCCCGGCTGCCCGCCCAGCCCTGCGCAGACCATCTACGGTTTTGCCATGGCACTCGGTCTGCTGGACCAAAAGCTCCATGCCGAGACCACGGTGGAGGCCGCCGGCGAGCAGGCCGATATCCTGCACCCCGGCGTGCCGTACAAGCTGCGCGTTGCCATCGAGCGCGAAGCTCGCGCCATGAGCGGCTACCGTTACGGCCGCGACCTGGCAAACGAGTTTATGGACACGCTCGAGGGTGCGCCCAAGGGCGATATCCGCGGTGCCATGGCACTGCTCATCGATAAGCAGGACGATCCCCGCCGCGTTGAGGTCTACTCGGCGCTGCAGGATCTGGTGCTGGCCGGAGGTCGCTAGATGGAACTCACGGACCGCTCTGGTTACTTTGCGGGCCCCGGTATGCTCGGCGGCTCCTTTGGCGACGCCTCGCGCGCAAGCGACGAGGCCGCCGAGGGTGTCGCCGACCCCTGCCTGGGCCATGCGCCCGACCAGGTGGTCTTCTACGAGCTCACGCGTAAGTTTGTGGAGACCGAGGAAGACGTTCCCCAGGAGGCCTGCGACGTGCTGTACTACACGCTCGCCGTGGGCCACCACACCGGCGTGCTCGACTGCTTTGAGCCGCGCCTGTCGGTGCCGGTTGATGTGTTCTATTCGCTCGTCGACGCGCTGCCGGAGGGGGAGGCCCGGACTAAGTTTGAGGCCATCCGCTCCTTTGGCGAGTGCCAGCTCGACAAGGCGGCGGTGCCGTCGCTGCTCGAGGCCTGCGATACGCTGCTCGACGAGCGCGGTTTTCGCGGGTCGGCCAAGGCCGGCATCTCGGTGTTCGACGACGACTTTGGCCTGCATGCCCAGCAGGTCGCGTTTCTGATGAAGTTCCGCGATCTGGTGGAGCGCGTGCGCGATGTGTCGGGCGTGTATCTGACGGGAAGGTTGCAGTAATGGGTCGCGTTGTGGATGGTCGTGTGAACGGCGCCCCGTTTGCGGGTATCGTGCTCACGGCGGGAAGCGTGCTGCGTGCCGACGATGCTGCCGGCCCCGTGCTCTCCAAAAAGATGGAGGACGCGCCGCTTGCCGGCTGGTACACCATCGACGGCGGTCAGACGCCCGAGGATGACATCATCGAGGTCAAGCGCGAGCGTCCGCCGCGTTTGGTTTTGGTTGATGCCGCCGACATGGCGCTGCCCGTCGGCTCCATCCGCTTGCTCGACAAACGTGACGTGGCCCGCAAGTCGATGTTCACCACGCATTCGCTTCCCTTGTCGATTCTGATCGAAGAGATCGAGCAATCGTGCGAAGATATCGTCTTCATAGGGATTCAGCCGGGCGACACGGAGTTCTACAACCCCATGTCCCCGGAAGTCTTTGAGGCCGTCGACGCCGTGTACGACGCCGTGGCCGCCAACGACTTTTCCCACTTTGTCCGCTTGGGGCAAGAGCAATAGGAGCGCTTGTCCCTGCTGATTAGGAAAGAAGTTATTGACATGGCAGATTCCAAGGTGGAGTATCCCGCTCCCGATTGCCTGGCGCCCGCCGCGATCGAGGCCAAGACCGAGGCCGCCGGCGTGACCAAGGCCAACCTGCCGGTCGCAAAGGCCTTTCTGTTGGCAATGTTCGCCGGTGCGTTTATTGCCTTCGGCGGCCTGTTCTTTACCGTGTTCTTGAGCGATAGCACGCTGGGCTGGGGCGCCCAGCGCGTCGTGGGCGGCCTGTGCTTTTGCCTGGGCCTGGTGCTCGTGCTGGTGTGCGGCGCCGAGCTGTTTACCGGTAATTCGCTTATGGTCTGCGCGCTCAAGAGTAAAAAGATCACCCTGGTCCAGATGCTCAAGGCCTGGGCCGTCGTATGGGTCGGTAACTTTGTCGGTGCCCTGTTCATCGTCTTTTTGGTGTACATGGCCGGCATTTATAAGCTCAACGGCGAGGCGGTCGCCAATTCCATGGTGAGCGTCGCCGCCGGCAAGGTGACGGTCGACTGGGTGACGATCTTCTTCCGCGGCATCCTGTGCAACATCTTTGTGTGCCTGGCCGTGTGGATCGGTACCGCTGGCAAGACCGTGGTCGATAAGGTTGTGGGCATTTTGCTGCCCATCGCCGCCTTTGTGGCATGCGGTTTTGAGCACTGCGTTGCCAACATGTACTTTTTGCCCATGGGTGCCGTGATGCACGCGTGCGGCTATGGCGCCGACGTCGCCGGCGCCAATGCGCTCAACGCCGCGGGCATTGCGTTTAACCTGTCCGCCGCCACGCTGGGCAACATCGTGGGCGGCGCGGTTCTGGTCGCGCTCGGCTACTGGTTTATCTACGCCAAGAAGTCCGAGGCGTAAGGTGCCGTCTGTTTGACGTTGGGCCTCCCGCGGGGCGTTGCCGTGCGGGAGGCTTTTTGGGTCTGGGGCTCGTTGCCGGGCTTTTGGCCTGTTGTGTTTGGCTGATGAAAGGGGTAATCGAGATGGCATCTGCTGTGAAGCGTGACGGTCGCGCCGTGGTGACCACATGCGGGGGATGCTATGCCGATTGCGCCTTTGCGGCACGCGTTGAGGACGGTCGCGTGGTGGCTGAGTTGCCGGTGCCGGGGCATCCGTGCGCGGCGCGTGCCCTGTGCGCCCGCGGACGGCATCGCCTGGCAATGCCGTTTGACGAGCACGACCGCATCGTGCACCCCATGCGTCGCCGCCAGGATGGCTCGGGGTTCGATGCGATTTCCTGGGACGAGGCGTTTGCCCAGATTGCCGAGCGTCTTTTGGGGATTGTTGGCGAGCGCGGGCCCCGTGCACTGGGCATGACGCTCGGCGTGCCCTCGTTCGACCGCTACTGGGCGTATCGTTTTATGCATGCGCTTGGTTCGCCCAACGTGTACGGTGCCGACGGTGCCTGCGAGGTAAGCCGACTTACCGGTTGGGAGCACAGCTTGGGCTATAGTCCCGCCTCCGACCTTGCGCACACCGATTGCATCATGTATCTGGGGCGCTCCATTGTCGATTCGTCGACGATGGGGGCCGTTGATGCGCTCAACGATGCCCGTCGATGTGGGGCTAAGATTATCGTGGTTGACCCCCGGCGCAGTGGCTCGGCTGCGCTTGCCGACCGCTGGCTGCGCGTACGTCCTGGATGCGATCTGGCGTTGCTGCTGGGTATCGCACATGTGCTGGTAGCCGAGGACCTGTACGATCACGAGTTCGTGGACCGCTACGCCACAGGCTTTGACGAGCTGGCGCAGGCGGCCAGTTCTTGGACACCCGAGTGGGCCGAATCGATGTGCGACGTGCCGGCCGCAGAGATTGTCGCCACGGCGCGCGATCTCGCTGCCGCCGCGCCTGCCGCTGTGGTGGATGCGGGTTTTCATGGTGGCATCGGCATCGCGTATGCCAATAGCACCCAGACCGCACGCGCTATCTGCTTGGTCGATGTGCTGCTGGGCTGTATTGGACATGCGGGTGGCGCGCTCAATCCGCCCACACCGCTTTCATTGGGCGACCTCGATCCCACTCGCTTTGCGACGCCGCCGGTGCCGCGTGAGCCCAAGCTGGGGTCCGAGCGCTATCCGCTCGTTGATCCGGTGCGCGGCCTGTGCACGACCATCGGTCAGTCGATTCTTGCCGGCGATTTGCGTGGGCTCATCGTCTATGCCAGTAACCCCGGTGCGGGCTATGGCAATGCACAGGCTTGGTTGAGCATTTTGCAGCAGCTCGACTTGCTCGTGACGATTGATATTCGCTGGTCCGAGACGGCGCGTGCTTCCGACTTCGTGCTACCCGACGTGACGTATCTGGAGGCCGACCGCGGCGTGGGTACGGTCGTGGGCCGCAACGACGCGCGCGTGTTCTACCGCAACGCCGTGCTGCCCGTGCAGCATGACGACACGAGACCGGGGCGGGAGATCTTTGCCGGTCTGGCGCAGGCCTGTGGCGTGGGCGAGTATTTCCAGTTTACGTCTGACGATCTGGCGGCTGCCCAGGTGGCGCCTTTCGGGATCGAACTAGACGAGCTCAAGGAGCGCGGCAGGGCCGATACGGGCATGGCGCTGCCGATGCGCACGGGCGAGCCGGTGATTCCCTTGAACGGCAGCAAGATCGCGCTGGCAAGCGACGTATGGGAACGAGCCGGCCTGGGTCGTGTACCCAACTGGATCGCTCCCATGGTTGAGCCCGGCCCAGGAATGTTTCGCCTCATTAGCGGCAACCGTCCCTTTGAGTCGCATACCTCGCGCAGACTCGCGGCGGCAGGTGCCGCCGAGGCGGGTTCCGACTTGGACGCCGTGCAGATGAATGCCGATGTCGCCGCTCGCATGGGTATCGCCGATGGCGAGGTCGTCGAGCTTGTGAGCGACATGGGCCGCGACCGCGTGCGCGTGGAGACGACGCCGTATCTGCATCCGGCGTGCATCTTCACCTCGGCCGCTCCCGGCGGGCGTTCGTTTGGCGCCGATGCCGGTGGCGTTCAAGCCTTGGGCGTGGGCCCGCTCGACCATACGCCGTTGCGTTGGGACCCGTTGACGGGCGCCGCACTTACCCAGGAAAACGCCGTTCGCGTGGAAAAGATTGTCGCGCGCGGGGATAATGACGAGTAATTGGCTCAGCCGATGTATTCGACTGATCTACGTTTCTTTTGAAAGGCTGCACATGAGCGAAAGCCAGAACATGTCCGATGAGGTGCGCGCCCGCCTGCGCGCCATTCCTTCCGTCAACGAGCTGCTTGCCGAGTGGCCGGTGGTGAAGGCGGCGGGGGAGACCTGCGACGCGGTGGTCCATGCTGCCGTGACGGCCGAGCTCGACGAGGAGCGTGCCGCGATTCGTGCCGGCGCCGCCCCGCGTTCCAGGCGCGAGCTGGCCTCGGCCATCGAGTGGCGTGCGCATCGCTCCGCGCTGCCGAGCTTGCGTCCTGCCGTCAACGCCACGGGTGTGGTCATCCATACCAATCTGGGTCGCGCCCCGCTCGCGGAATCGGCCGCCAAGGCCGTGGCCGAGGTTGCGCGCGGGTATAGCACGCTCGAGTACAGCGTCGACACCTGTTCGCGCGGGTCGCGCAAGGAGCACGCCGCGCAACTGATCCGCTCGCTCACCGGTGCCGAGGATGCGCTGGTCGTCAACAACAATGCCGCCGCGGTGCTGCTGGTGCTTGCCACCCATGCTGCGGGCAAAGAGGTTATCGTGAGCCGCGGCGAGCTCGTCGAGATCGGCGGCAGCTTCCGTATCCCCGATGTTATGGCGGCCTCGGGCGCCAAGCTCGTCGAGGTCGGAGCCACCAACCGCACGCATTTGAGCGACTACGAGCGCGCCATCACGCCCGATACGGCCATGATCCTCAAGGTCCATCCTTCCAACTATCGTATCGAGGGTTTCCACGAGGAGGTAGGTTCTCGGGAGCTTGCGGCGCTTGCTCACAAGCATGGACTGCTGTTCTACGAGGACCAGGGGTCGGGCGCGCTGTTGCCCGACGACATCTTGGTGCGCGGCGGTGAGGAGCCCACGCCGGCTTCGGTCGCGGCGGGGCTCGATATCGTGTCGTGCTCGGGCGATAAGCTGCTGGGCGCGGCGCAGGCGGGCATTATCATGGGCCGCCGCGATCTGGTCCAGGCCTGCGGGTCGCATCCGCTTATGCGTGCCCTGCGTCCGGGTAAGCTCGCACTGGCGGCGCTCGAGGCTACGCTGCGCATTTACATGGATGGGGCGGATGTGGCCCATCACGAGGTGCCGGTGCTCAACATGCTCACGCTCCCGCAGACTCATCTGGAGCGTCGCGCACGCAAGCTGCGCGAGCTGATGGTGGCGGGCCTCGATAAGGCTGGCTGCCCGTGTGCCGTGCAGGTGGAAATCGTCGAGGAATCGTCGACCCCCGGTGGTGGCTCGCTGCCTACCGTGGAGCTGCCCACGATGTGCGTTGCCGTGTGTCTTGTTAACGAGCGCCTGACGGTCGACGCGCTCAAGCGCTCGCTTGTCCAGGACTTCGACACGCCGGTCGTCACACGAACCTCGCACGATCGCATTTTGTTTGACGTTCGCACGCTCGTGGGTGACCGCGATATCGAGACGGCGGCGTCGACGCTCGTCGCGTGCGTTAAGAAGGCGATTGCTCGATGAGTGAGGTTCAAGCGCTGGTGGAGTGTCCCGTTATCGTTGGCACGGCGGGCCACGTCGACCACGGTAAGTCGGCGCTGATCGAGGCGCTGACCGGCAAGAATCCCGATCGCTTGGAGGTCGAGCGCCGCCGCGGTATGACCGTAGAGCTGGGCTTTGGCGAGTTGGCACTGCTGAGCGGCAAGATCGTCGGCCTGGTCGACGTGCCCGGCCATGCCCACTACCTGCGCGCCATGGTGCAGGGTGCGACAGGCATCGACGTTGCCGTGCTGGTGGTCTCTGCCGTCGAGGGCGTAATGCCGCAGACGCGCGAGCACGTGCACGTGCTGGAGCTGCTGGGCGTCACGCATATGGTGGTGGCGCTGACGATGTGTGACCTGGCCGATGCCGAGATGACCGAGCTTGCCGAGCTCGATGTCGATGACTTTTTGTCGGGTACCGTGTTTGCGGGCGCGCCGATCGTGCCCGTGTCGTCTAAGACGGGCGATGGGATTGACGGGCTGCTTGCGGTGCTCGACGAGCAGGTAAGTGCCTGCTGGGATGCCTGCCGCGACCGTTCCGATCGGAGCGATGCCGCGCCTCGCCTGCCGATTGACCGCTGCTTTACGATCAAGGGCGCCGGCACCGTCGTGACGGGAACGCTGCACGATGCGCCGGTTGCGGTGGGGGATGAGCTGGTCGCGCTGCCGTCGCGCACGGTCTGTCGTGTGCGCGGGATTCAGGTGCATGGCGATAGGCCGCAGGCGTTGCCCGGTCAGCGTGTGGCGCTCAACCTGGTTGGCGACGGTGTCGCGGCGCTTGACCGTGGCGAGATGCTGGGCGTGGCGGGCCGCTTTGGTCAGACGTTGCGCTTTATGATGACGTTCACCTACCTGGGCCGCGAGGGCGCCAAGCCGCGTGTGCTCGAGTCGGGTGCGCGTGTGCACGTGATGGCGGGCACGGCCGAGGTTGTCGGCCGCATCATGCTTTTGGAGGGCGAGGCCCCCATGGCGGTGGGCGAGACCCGTACCGTACAGGTGCGCTTGGAGGAGCCGCTGCCGCTGCGAGCCGGAGACCATGCCGTGGTGCTGTCGTATTCGCCCGTGATGCTTATTGGCGGTGGGCGCGTGCTGCTTTCGCGCTGCCGTCGCTCGCGCGAGCTTGCCGAAGGGGAGCGTGCGCTGTATACGGCGCTCGAGTCCGGCGATATCGCGGGCGGTGTGGGCGCTTGGCTAGCGTTGCAGACGCTGCCGGTTACGGCGATTGAAGTTGCCGAGGCTTTGGATCTTGGTGTCGGCGAGGTCGATGCCGCGTTGCGCGGGTTGGTGGCGCAGGGCTCCGTTCGCATGCTTGCCACGGGTGAAGCGGACCTCTTGGCGGACGCCGTGGTGCTCGACGTTGCGATGGATGCACTGGCGGCGACCCTGTCAGCCATGCACGCGGCGGCTCCCAAGGAGACGGGCTTTACGCCCGGCGCCGTTGCCCATGCTGCGTGGCCTGCCGCTGATGGGGGCGTTGCCGCGGCTCTGATTGCCGAGGGTTGCTCGCGCGGTGTGTGCGCCGCCGAGGGAGCCGAGGTGTTCGACCCGCACTCCGCTGCCGCCGCGGCGCGTGTGGTGCGCGAGGCCTGCGAACATATCGTTGCCTTGCTGGATGAAGCCGGCCTCGATGCACCGACGTTGCCCGAGGTGGGCGAGCAACTGCAGCTCGATCGCGATACCATGACGCGTGCCCTGCGTGAGCTTTCGCTCAATCGCTCCATCGTAAAGGTCGAGCGCGACGTTGCCTTGTCCGCCACCGCGGAGTCGCATGCGCGCGAGCTTGTCGCCGCTGGCATTGCCGACGCCGGTGGCGCCGCCACCACGAGCGTCCTGCGCGAGGCCCTAGGCGTGTCGCGCAAACGTGCCATCAGCATCTTGGAACACCTGGATGCCGTGCGCTTTACTGTGCTCGACAAGGATGCCGGCGGCCTGCGCTCCCTGCGCTAGGCCGGTCACCTGCCCCCGTCTCCTCTGTTGCGGTGAAATAGTTCCTAGTTGGGGGCTTTGGCAGCAAAAACAAGAAATATTCCACCGCAACTTCTTGCTCGTCTTTTTGGGATGGGGCCCGCTTGGTTTGGTAAAATACCGCCGCACTTGGGAACGGATGGGCTCCGGTGGGCTCCGCGGTCCTCAAAACCGTTGCGAGGCGTGCAAAACGTCTTGGATGTGTTCGATTCACATACGTTCCCGCCATACGCTACCAGCGCTTTTGTGCTCGCGGTCTTGCTGCGTGCCGCAAAGGCGCTGTTTTGTTTTTGCACGAGCTTTTCGTAGCGCCGCTATTTCGGCGGCGGTATTTAGCTTCGTGCACCGGGTTTTGAGCATGCCAATGGGGGTGGTTTGCCGTATGACTACCGTAAGACGGGCCGATCTTTCTTGCGTCGTCCAGGCGGGCGGGCTGTCGTCGCGCATGGGTTGCGACAAGGCGCGCATGGCGTTTTGCGGCGAGCCGCTCATCGAGCGCGTGTTGGGTCGGCTGGCGCCAGTTGCCGGCGAGCTGGTCGTGACGACTTCGCGTCCCAGCGAGCTTGCCTACCTTGAGGAATGCACGTTTGACGGACTGCGCCCCCGCGTGGTGATGGACGTCGACGGTCCCGCCGGTGCCATGCGCGGCATCGCGAGCTCGTTGGCCGCGGCCCGATTGCCGCTCGTGGCGATTGTCGCCTGCGATATGCCGTTCGTCTCACCAGAATTGATTGGCGCGCTTTCGGATCGGGTCAAGGAAGGCCCGCTCGATGTGTGCGTCCCGCGCGAGGAGCGGGGGATTGAGCCACTGTGCGCCGTGTGGCGCCGCCAGGCTTGCGCGCCGATTGCCCGTGAGTTGCTCGACCAGGACCGCCAACGCATCCGCTGTTTGATCGACCAGGTCCATGCCGGCTATCTGGATGAGCCCCAGATTGTCGCGGTCGCTGGCTCAACGCTCTGCTTCGAGAACGTCAATACGCCCGAGGAGTTTGCGGCGGCCGAGTTACTCGCCTAGACGATTGGAGTTGCCATGTCTCACGATATTTGTCCCGACACGGGAGAGCCTTGCACTTGCGATGGTTCCGAGCCCTGTACCTGCGGCTGCGGTGGCTGTGGACATACTGCGGAAGAGGAAGCGGCCGCCGCGGCGTATCGTGAGGCACATCGCGAAGGCCCGTCCGGTGATGCCCTCGACCACGAGCGCAAGATCATCGTTTCGTTCGATAGCACCTTCGATGTGATGGAATGCGAGCAGCTGTGTCTTGCCGCCGGTGTACCCGGGCGCATCATGCCGCTGCCCGGCTCCATCACCGCCGGCTGCGGACTGTGCTGGGCCATGCCGTTCTCGGGCGATGCCCTCGCCGCCTTCCGCGCCGCCACCGAGGGCCGCGTAACCCCCGCCGACTACCACCAGCTCGTCCTCTAACCACCAACACCACCACAAAGGTGCCTGTCCCCAATGTGGTGGTTTAGAACACGTGGACGAAACAGCTTCGAAACACGTGATTTGTGCGTCAGGCACTCAAAAACGCTTCTACCTGCATCGTAATCAAAACGAAACATCCGCTCGTCGGCTTATGCGAAACTTTGCTGCAACAGTGCGATATTATCCATACTCGATAAAGTTCGCGGCGCATAGGGTGCCGCGACCAACATTTTCGTTTCCCATCATTGGAGGAAGCATGAGCTACACGCAGAAAGTTCTCGACGAGCTCAAGGCCCGCTATCCCGAGCAGCCTGAGTTCATCCAGGCCGCGACCGAGATCCTCGGCACCATCCAGCCGGCGCTCGACGCCCATCCCGAGTACGAGGAGGCCGCCCTGCTTGAGCGCCTCGTCGAGCCCGAGCGCATCGTCATGTTCCGTGTCCCCTGGGTCGACGACCAGGGCAAGGTCCAGGTCAATCGCGGCTACCGCGTCGAGTTCAACTCTGCCATTGGACCTTACAAGGGCGGCCTGCGCTTTAACCCGACGGTCACCCTGGGCATGCTCAAGTTCCTGGGTCTGGAGCAGATTCTCAAGAACAGCCTGACCACCCTTCCCATGGGCGGCGGCAAGGGCGGCTCCGACTTTGACCCCAAGGGCAAGTCCAACAACGAGATCATGCACTTCTGCCAGTCCTTCATGACCGAGCTCTATCGCCACATCGGTCCCAACACCGACGTTCCCGCCGGCGACCTGGGCGTTGGCGGCCGCGAGGTTGCCTACCTGTTCGGTCAGTACAAGCGCCTGACCAACGAGTGGACCGGCGTCCTCACCGGCAAGGGCCTCTCCTTTGGCGGCTCGCTCGCCCGTACCGAGGCCACCGGTTACGGTCTGGCCTACTTTGTGGACGAGTACCTCAAGAGCCGCGGCGACTCCTTCGAGGGCAAGAACGTCGTCGTGCACGGCTCCGGCAACGTCGCCATCTACGCCGTCCAGAAGGTCTCCCAGCTCGGCGGCAAGGTGCTGGCCTGCTCCGATACTCACGGCTGGGTCGAGGATCCCGACGGCATCGACTACACCGTGCTCGAGCACGTCTACAACAAGAAGCGCTCCGGCCACGACAAGGGCGTTACGCTTGCCATGTACGTTGACGAGAAGCCCAACGCCGTGTGGCATGAGGGCGACGGCCGCGGCGTTTGGCAGCTACCCTGCGACATCGCGCTGCCTTGCGCTCGCGAGAACACGCTGCTGCTCGAGGACGCCCAGGCGCTCGTCGCCAACGGCTGCAAGGTGGTCGGCGAGGGCGCAAACATGCCCACGACCATCGAGGCCACGACCTACTTCCAGGAGAACGGCGTCGCCTTTATGCCCGGTAAGGCTGCCAACGCCGGCGGCGTGCTCGTGTCCGGCCTGGAGATGAGCCAGAACGCCGAGCACCTGTCCTGGACCTTCGAGGAGGTTGACGGCAAGCTCGAGCAGCTCATGCGCGGCATGTTCCACAACGTGGACGACACCGCCAAGGAGTATGGCCAGGAGGGCAACTTCGTCATGGGCGCCAACATCGCCGGCTTCCTGAAGGTCGCCGACGCCATGCTCGCCCAGGGCGTCTGCTAAAACTTTGCTCTACATAGCATGTGATGAGGCTCCCAGCTATCCGGCTGGGAGCCTTTTTCTATCCCGGAGGACTCCTCATAACTTGCGGTGAAATACGGACTGTTTAGCGCCCCAGAACGGCTAATCAGTCCGTATATCACCGCAAGTTATGTATGGGTGGGTGGATTTTGTCCTAAAACGGTGTGCGGCCCCTCGTTTGGTACACTTAAACGTACTGGACAAGTGGAGAGATGGGGGAGAACGTGCTCAAGTTCGGTACCTACGTCCGTGTTGGAAACGCGGCCGAAGCCTATGAGCTCTTACAGAAGAACCGCAACAACAAGATTGTGGGCGGCGGCATCTGGATGCGCCTTGGTTCGCGTCGCGTGGCGACGGCGATTGACCTTTCGGCCTGCGGACTCGATCAGATCGAGGAGACCGAGACCGAGTTTCGCATCGGTGCCATGTGTACCCTGCGCCAGCTCGAGCGCCATGCCGAGCTCAACGCGCTTGTCAACCATGTCTTTGAGTTCGCCGTCCACGATATCGTGGGCGTGCAGCTGCGCAATACCGCCACGGTGGGCGGCAGCATCTACGGTCGCTTTGGCTTCTCGGACGTTCTCTCCGCCTTTCTCGCGCTCGATTCCTATGTTGAGCTGACGGGTGCCGGCCGCGTGCCGCTCGCCGAGTTCGTGGACATGGGCTACGTGCGCGACGTGATCGAGTACGTGGTGGTCGTTAAGCACGATTACCGTGCGAGCTACGAGGCCGTGCGCAAGGCCGCGACCGACTTCCCCTCCTTAAACGTCACCGCCGCCTGGTGGGACAACAGCTGGCATGTCACCGTGGGTGCCCGTCCGCTGCGCGCGACCCTGCTGCAGGGCGAGGCATGTGGCCTTATCGGCAAGCAGCCTTCCGAGGACGAGCTGCGCGCCCTGGCCGCGTCCGTACGTGCGCTGAGCTATGGCACCAACCTGTGGGGCTCGGCCGACTACCGCCGCCGCATCTCGGCGCCGCTTGCGATTCAGGCCGTGCGCCGCGCCGCCGGCATCGAGCTTTCGGCCGCGCTTGCCCGCGAGCTCGAGGGCGTGCAGATTCCTAAGTTTGCCACGGACGAGTATTCCTGCCGCCGCGTGCCCGGCGTCGATTCTAGCGAGGTGCGCTAATGGCTGCCAAACTCATCGATCTTTCCTTTACGCTCAACGGCCGTAAGGTCAAGGTTCAGATTGCCCCCGACACCATGCTCTTTGCGCTGTTGCGCGAGCAGGGTTGCGCGTCGGTGCGCTGCGCCTGCGAGACCACCAACTGCGGCCTGTGCACGGTGTGGCTCGACGGCGACCCGGTGCTGAGCTGCTCGGTTCCCGCCGCCCGTGTTGAGGGCCGCTCCATCACCACACTCGAGGGTCTCAAGGCCGAGTCTGAGGCACTGGCCCGTGCGATGGCTGCCGAAGGCGCCGAGCAGTGCGGTTTTTGCGCCCCCGGCCTCATCATGAACGTGCTGGCGCTTGCCCGCGCCGCCAAGGAGGACCCGAACCTCGTCGCCACGCGCGAGGAGCTTTCGCGCCAGCTCGCCGGCAACCTCTGCCGTTGCAGCGGCTATGAGAGCCAGCTGCGCGCCATCGTCCGCTTTCTTAACGAGTCCGGCGTGCAGGTGGGCTTTGAGATGCCCGAGTTGCCGGTCAATGACACGAGCTCCGACGGTGTCGCGTACAAGCAGATCACCCACAAGCAGCCCAAGAAGGACTCGAAGGCGTTGCTCGAGGGTCGTCCCGTCTACACGGGCGACCTGGTGCCTGCCGGCGCACTCATCGTCAAGCTCAAGCGCAGCCCGTATGCGCGCGCCAAGATTCGCTCAATCGATACGTCGCGCGCTCTGAAGGTTCCCGGCGTGGTGGGCGTCTACACCTACGAGGACGTGCCCAAGCGCCGCTTTACCATCGCCGGCCAGAGCTATCCGCAGCCTTCGCCCTACGACCGTCTGATTCTTGAGAACCTGGTGCGCTACCAAAACGAGGAGGTGGCGATCGTCGCCGCCGAGACTGAGGAGGCCGCCGACAAGGCGCTCAAGCTCATCAAGGTCGACTACGAGGTGCTCGAGCCGCTGCTCGACTTTACCAAGGCGCTCGATAATGACATCGTGGTCCACCCCGAGGGCGATGTGACCTTTATGTTCCCGCAGGGCGGCGACGTTCCGCGCAACCTAGTGTGCAGCGGCACGAGCGACTTTGGCGACTTGGATGAGGCCTTCGCCCAGAGCGACATTGTCTTCACCCGTACCTATACCAGCCAGGCCACGCAGACCGCGCCCATGGAAACTTTCCGAGCCTTCGCGACGACCGATGCGTTCGGGCGTATCTCGGTGACCACCTCTACGCAGGTACCCTTCCACGTGCGCCGCATGGTCGCTCAGTCGCTCGACATTCCGCAGTCGCAGGTGCAGGTCATTAAGCCGCGCATCGGCGGCGGCTTTGGCTCCAAGCAGACGGGCTGCTGCGAGATCTTCGCGGCGTTTGTCACCCAGCAGACCGGCCGTCCGAGCTATTGCTGCTACACCCGCGAGGAGACCATCACCGCGGGCAACTCGCGCCACCAGATGCAGATGACCGTTAAGCTGGGCGCCATGAACGACGGCACCATCACGGCCATCGACCTGCATACGCTGTCCAACGCCGGCGCGTATGGCGAGCATGCCACCACGACGATCGGCCTTTCGGGCCACAAGAGCCTGCCCATCTACAACCACGTGAAGGCGAGCCGCTTTAGCTGGGACGCCGTCTACACCAATACCAACCGCGGCGGCGCGTATCGTGGCTACGGTGCCACCCAGGGCCAGTTTGCCGTGGAGAGCGCCGTCAACGAGCTCGCCGACAGGCTGCACATGGACCCGGCCGATCTGCGCCTTAAGAACATCGTGCGCGAGGGCGAGATCATGCCGCAGTACTACAACGAGAAGCTCAACGCCTGCGCGCTCGACCGCTGCCTGCTGCGCGCGATGGACATGATCGGTTGGCGCGACAAGCCGTTGGCCGTGGACCTGGGCGACCGCGTGCGTGCCCTGGGCTGCGCGCTCACCATGCAGGGCTCGGGCATCTCCAACGTGGACATCGCCGGCATCGACATGCGCTTGGAAGAGGACGGCTTCATTACCATCGGCACCGGTGCCACCGATAACGGCATGGGCGTCGACACGATCCTGGCGCAGATTGCCGCCGAGGAGCTGGGCGTGGAGAGTTCGATGATCGTGGTGCGCGGCGTTGACACCGATGTGTCGCCGTTTGACGCCGGCTCGTATGCGAGCTCGGGTACGTACGTGACGGGCCTTGCCGCCATGAACGCCGCGACCGAGCTGCGCGAGAAGATTTGCGCCAAGGCCGCCCAGATGTGGGGCGTGGACGCCGCCGACGTGGTCTTTGATGGTCAGTACGTGCGCCTGTCCGACGAGCGTGCCGCGCGCGAGCAGAACCGCTATCTCACGCTGCGCGACTTTGCAAACCTGTGCGTCAAGAACATCGCAGGCGGCGACGCGCTCACCTCGCATGCCTCTGCCTGCCTGCCCGTTTCGCCTCCGCCGTTTATGGCCGGCATTGCCGAGGTCGAGGTCGACAAGGCCACCGGCAAGGTGACCGTGGTGGACTACGCGGCGGCCGTCGACTGCGGCACCGTGATCAACGAGGCGCTCGCGCGCGTCCAGGCCGAGGGCGGCATTGCCCAGGGTATAGGCCATGCGCTCTACGAGATCGTCGAGCACGACGACCGCGGTCGCCTGCGCACCGGCAACTTTATGAGCTACAAGCTACCCACGCGCCTGGATATCGGCAGCATTCGCGTGGCCTTTGAGCCGAGCTACGAGCCGACGGGCCCGTTTGGCGCCAAGTCGATCGGCGAGGTCGTCATCAACACGCCGCTCGCCGCCGTGGCCTCGGCCGTGGCACACGCCACCGGCCACCAGGTTCGCTCGCTGCCGATCACACCCGAGAAGGCCCTGCTGGGGGAGTAGCGGCTCAGCGAACAGGTCGTAATTGGCGGGGCGGGGCAACTCGTCCCGCCTTTTGCACTCGTGGTGAGGTCGTGAGCCTGTAAAAGGTGTGCGTGCGCTTGCCGTTCGTATCTGCTATCATTCCTAGTCTGTGCGCTCATGCGGGCGTGGCGGAATTGGTAGACGCGCCAGATTTAGGTTCTGGTGGGATTCCCGTGAAGGTTCGAGTCCTTTCGCCCGCACCAACGCACCTGCGTCGGCTCCCGCCGTCGCAACTCTTTGTTGCATAAAGGTACCAGCACCTCAGATAAGCTGGGCAGTATGAGGAGGAACGTGTTGAACATCACCGCTTCTGACGTCAAGGACGCCAAGCTCACCGCTACGGTCACCATCCCGGCCGTCGACGTCGACGCCGCGATCAAGAAGGCCTACAAGGACACCGCCAAGAAGTACCGCTTCCCGGGCTTCCGCGCCGGCAAGGCCCCCCGTCCGGTCATCGACTCTGCTCTTGGCGCCGAGGCTACCCTCGCTCAGGCCACCAACGACCTGATCGCCGCCAACGAGCCCGCCGTCCTCAACGAGCTGGACATCGTCCCCACCAAGAACGGTGACTACAAGGAGCTCGACCTCGCCAAGGATCACGAGGACTACACCTACACCGTCAAGTTCTCCCTGCGTCCCGCTGCCGAGCTCTCCTCCTTCGACGCTGTCGAGATCGAGATGCCCCCTGCGGAGGTCACCGAGTCCGAGATCAACAACCAGGTTGAGATGCTCCTCAACTACCGTGCCACCTTCGAGGACGTCGAGGGTCGTGCCGTCGAGGCCGAGGACTACGTCACCGTCGACCTCAAGGCCGTCGAGAACGCCGACAACTTTGCCGCCGAGGGCCGCATGCTCATCGCCGGTAGCGACAGCAACCCCAAGGAGTTCAACGAGGCCCTGATCGGTGCCAACGTTGAAGACGTCAAGACCGTCACCTGGACCGACGAGGTCGAGGAGGGCGAGGAGGCCGAGACCCACACCGTCGAGGTCACCGTCAAGGGCATCAAGGTCCGCAACACCCCCGAGCTCACCGACGAGCTCGTCAAGTCCGACTTTGGCTTTGACAGCATCGACGCTATGCGCGACGCCATCAAGATCGAGATCGAGCAGGACAAGGCTTCCCGCCTGCCGGCCGAGAAGGAGAACCGTTGCGTCTCCGCTCTTGCTGAGCGTCTGCAGCTCGACGAGATGGACGCCGACTACGAGCAGTCCGTCTTTGAGGAGCTTGGCCAGAACTTCCTGTCCAACCTTGCTGCCCGCGGCATGACCCTGGACACCTGGCTTCCCGCTTCCGGTCTGACCATGGAGCAGTTCATCGGCGACCTGCACAAGCAGGCCAACGACGTTGCCCGTGAGTCCCTGGCTCTGGACGCCCTCGCCCGCGAGCTCAAGATTGAGGTTACCGAGGACGACGTCAACGCCGAGTTCGAGAAGGCTGGCGTCAAGGACGTCGAGGCTTCCAAGGCCGAGTTCATCGCCGATGGCCGCATGCCTGCCGTCCGTGAGTCCATCCGCCGTTCCAAGGCCGTCGACCACCTGGTCGAGAACGCCAAGGTGACCGAGGTCGACGAGACCGCCAAGGACGCCGAGTAATTCTCGCCACCTTGCCCGCGAGCGCATGCGTGCGCCCGTGATGGGGTAAAGTTATACACCGGTTATCCGGTTGCTTCGTACGGTGCCAGCCAATGCATAGCATGCGGGCACCGTACGTTTATCTAGAACCAATTTGGTCCGCAAGAGAGAAATGGAGATGCGTATGATCGCTAAGTTCGATTCCGCCCTCGTGCCATACGTTATCGAGCAGACGCCGCGCGGCGAGCGCAGCTACGATATCTATTCGCGCCTGCTCAACGATCGCATCATCTTCTTGGGCGAGGAGATCAACTCCGTCAGCGCCAACCTGGTCGTTGCCCAGCTGCTGCATCTTGAGAGCCAGGATGCCGAGAAGGATATCTCGCTCTACATCAATTCGCCCGGTGGCGAGGTTTACTCCGGCCTGGCGATTCTTGACACCATGAACTTCATCAAGCCGCAGGTCTCCACCATCTGCGTCGGTATGGCCGCGTCTATGGCTGCCGTGCTGCTTTCGGCCGGCGCTAAGGGCAAGCGCTTCTGCCTGCCGCACTCCAAGGTCATGATTCACCAGCCCAGCGGCGGTGCCCAGGGTCAGCAGACCGAGATCGAGATTGTGGCCGAGGAGATCAAGAAGACCCGTCGCGAGCTCAACCAGATCCTGTCCGACGCCTCGGGTCAGCCCATCGAGAAGGTCCAGGCCGACACCGAGCGCGACAACTACCTGACCGCTGCCGAGGCCCTCGACTACGGCCTGATCGACCGCATCGTCACCTCGCGCGATCTCGCCGCGAAGGACGCCTAGGATGGCAGGTAACATGCAGGACAACTTTGACGAGAACGGCAACCCCATCCGCTGCTCCTTCTGCGGAAAAGAGCAGGGGCAGGTACGCCGTCTCGTAAAGGGCCCGACCAACATCTTTATCTGTGACGAGTGCGTTGCTGCCTGCTCTGAGATTCTGGAAGAGTCGCTGGCTTCGGACTTTATGGACGCTGCCCGCAACGGCAAGCTGCCAGGCTTCCTCAACGACCACGGTCAGGCTGCATCCCAGCCCGCCGTGGACCCCGAGGCCGAGGGCTTTGAGCTCGAGGACGACGCCCGCCAGGTCATTACGCATGTGCCGACGCCGCACGAGATCTATGACGAGCTTTCGGCCTATGTCATGGGCCAGGAGGACGCCAAGCGCGCCATGTCGGTTGCCGTGTACAACCACTATCGCCGCGTCATCGAGGGCGGCGCTGCGCTTTCGGCCTTTGACGACGGCTTGGACTCGCAGCTCGACGATGATATGGACGAGGTGGAGCTTGCCAAGTCCAACATTTTGCTGCTCGGTCCCACCGGTACCGGTAAGACCCTGCTCGCTCAGACGCTTGCGCGCATCCTCGAGGTGCCGTTTGCCATCGCCGACGCCACCGCGCTCACCGAGGCCGGTTACGTGGGCGAGGACGTAGAGAACATCCTGCTCAAGCTCATCAATGCCGCCGATGGCGATATTGAGCGCGCGCAGGTTGGTATTATCTACGTGGACGAGATCGACAAGATCGCCCGCAAGGCCGAGAACCTCTCCATCACCCGCGACGTTTCGGGCGAGGGCGTTCAGCAGGCGCTGCTTAAGATTCTTGAGGGCACGGTGGCAAGCGTTCCGCCCACCGGCGGCCGCAAGCATCCCCAGCAGGAGCTGCTGCAGATCGACACGACCAACATCCTGTTCATCTGCGGTGGTGCCTTTGTGGGCCTGGACAAGATCATCGCCGATCGCGTGGGCAACAAGGGCGTGGGCTTTAACTCCGAGATCGCCGGCCCCACCTCGGTCGACGAGAACGATCTGCTGCGCCAGGTGCTCCCGCAGGACCTCAACGCCTTTGGCATGATCCCCGAGTTTGTGGGACGTACGCCCGTCGTCACCCAGACGCAGGCGCTCGACGAGGACGACCTGGTGTCGATCCTGACCGAGCCCAAGAACGCCGTGGTGCGTCAGTACCGCAAGATGTTCCAGCTCGAGGACGTTGAGCTTGAGTTTGAGGATGCCGCCCTGCATGAGATCGCCCGTATGGCGCTTGCCCGCAAGACCGGCGCCCGCGGCCTGCGCTCAATCTGCGAGGACGTGCTGCAGCAGACGATGTTCGATCTCCCCAGCGAGGAGGGCGTCACCAAGGTCATCGTGACCGAAGCCTCCGTAAAGGGCGAAGAACAGCCCCAACGCATCTACGGTTAAATAGCTTGAATCCAGGCCCCGCGGCAACCACCGCGGGGCCTGCCATTTAGGGACAGGTTTATTTTGGTCGGTTTTATATGGGCAAATGCCGTTTCCCCTGATAAAACCTACCAAAATAAACCTGTCCCTTTTCGGCAGGTATGCCTGTGCTATTCTGTGAGATTGTCAAGTTAGTACCTTCAGACTGAAGTAATCGATACCTAAGGCGTGTCCGCCTGCTTGGTTTTCGTAGATTCCGCACGAGCCGAAGAGCACTAAATGTGCTCTTCGTGCGAGCCCAGGACCTGACCGAGCGAAAACCAAGCAGGCGGACACGCCGGCGGGCAAGGGAGAGATATATGGAAGAAATGCCCAAGAACTACGATCCGTCGACCAACGAGCCGGCGATCCTGCAGAAGTGGCTCGACGGCGGCTACTACAAGCGCCGCGAGGGCGTGGGCGACTGCACCGTCACCATTCCGCCTCCCAACGTTACCGGCAAGCTTCACATGGGTCACGCTACCGACGACTCCATCCAGGACGCCATCATTCGTATGGCCCGCATGCGCGGCAAGTCCACGCGCTGGGTGCTCGGAACCGATCACGCCGGTATCGCCACGCAGACCAAGGTCGACAAGAAGCTCAAGAGCGAGGGCATCAGCCGCCTGGAGATCGGTCGCGATAAGTTTGTCGACGCCTGCTGGGACTGGACCCACGAGTACGGCGGCATCATCGTCGAGCAGATCAAGCGCATGGGTTGCTCCGTCGACTTCGACAACGAGCGCTTTACCATGGACGAGGACTATGCGCAGGCCGTGCGCAAGGTGTTCTGCGACTGGTACCACGACGGCCTGATCTACCGTGGCAAGCGCATCGTCAACTGGTGCCCCAACTGCACCACCGCCATCTCGGACGACGAGGCCGAGTATAAGGACGAGAAGGGCCACTTGTGGCACCTGCGCTACCCGCTGACCGAGCCGGTCAACGGCCAGGACTACATCGTTGTCGCCACCACGCGCCCCGAGACCATGCTCGGCGACACGGGCGTCGCAGTCTCCCCGAAGGATCCCGAGAAGGCCGCCTTCGTGGGCAAGACCGTCAAGCTCCCCATCGTCGACCGAGAGATCCCCATCTTTGAGGATTGGCATGTCGACGCCAACTTCGGTTCCGGCTTTGTCAAGGTCACGCCTGCTCACGACCCCAACGACTACGCCATGGGTCAGGCCCACGACTTGCCGCAGATCAACATCTTCGACGAGCACGCGGTGGTCGTCGAGGGCTATGGCGAGTTCACCGGCATGAACCGCGATGAGTGCCGCGAGGCCGTCATCAGGTGGTTCGAGGAGCATGACCTTCTCGATCACGTAGAGGATCACGACCACTCCGTCATGCACTGCTACCGTTGCGACGCCGCTCTGGAGCCGTGGCTGTCCGAGCAGTGGTTCGTCGCCGTCGACAAGCTCAAGGGGCCGGCGCTCGACGCCGTCAACTCCGGCAAGGTCACCTTCCACCCCGCGCGTTGGACGCAGACCTACACCACTTGGATGGAGAACCTCAAGGACTGGTGCATCAGCCGCCAGCTGTGGTGGGGCCACCGTATCCCCGTGTTCTACTGCGAGGACTGTGGCTGGGAGGACGCCCTTACCGAGGACACCGACGTGTGCCCCAAGTGCGGCGGCCATCACGTGCATCAGGACGAGAACGTGCTGGACACCTGGTTTAGCTCGCAGCTGTGGACCTTCGCCACGCAGGGCTGGCCGCAAAAGCCGGAGCTGCTCGAGGGCCATCACCCCACGACGGCGCTCGTCACCGCGCGCGACATCATCGCGCTGTGGGTCGCCCGCATGGTTATGAGCTCGCTGTACTTCTTGGACGAGGTGCCGTTTAAGGACGTCGTCATCTACCCGACGATCCTTGCCAAGGACGGCAGCCGCATGTCCAAGTCCAAGGGCAACGGTGTTGACCCTATGGACCTCATTGGCATGTACGGCGCCGACGCCATGCGCTTCAACCTGCTGACGCTCTGCACCAACAACCAGGACGTCAAGTTTGACGCGAACATCGACAAGAAGACCAAGAAGCTTATCGACAGCCCGCGCACCGAGCAGGCCAAGTCGTTTGTGACCAAGATCTGGAACGCCAGCCGCTTCCTGCTTATGAACATGGAGGGCTACACGCCCGGCGAGCCCGTCGTGGAGACGCCGGCCGACGCCTGGATGTTCAGCCGCCTGGCCAAGGCCGTGAAGATGGTCACCGAGGGCATCGAGAACTACACCTTTGGCGATATGGCCCGCGGCGTGCAGCAGTTCTTCTGGAACGAGGTCTGCGACTGGTACGTCGAGGTCACCAAGGCTCGCCTGAAGGGCGAGGGCCGTCTGCAGGCTCAGCGCAACCTGATCTTTGTGCTCGACACCTCCATTCGCCTGATGCACCCGCTCATGCCGTTCGTTACCGAGGAGATTTGGGACAACATGCCGGCGAGCGTGCTCGATCTGGACGCCGAGGGTAACGTTGATCGCGCCGATGCGCTCATGATCGCCAAGTGGCCCGAGCCCGCCGACTACGCCAAGTATGTTGACGAGGACGCCGAGCGCGCGTTTGAGCTGTGCCGCGCCGTCGTTTCCGCCGCCCGCGCCACGCGTTCGCGTTATCGCTTGAGCCCCAAGGCCGAGCTCGACGTTGTCGTGCGTGCCGGTGCCGAGGACATCGAGAAGCTCGAGAGCCTGCGCTCAACCATCGAGCCGCTGGCCAACACGGCGTCGCTGGTTATGGGCACCGACGTTGAGAAGCCGGCCGCGAGCATTGCCGTGGTCGATAGCGGCGTCGAGGTCTTTGTGGTGCTCGAGGGCAAGGTCGACCTTTCGGCCGAGAAGGCACGTCTGGAGAAGGAGATCGCCGCGGCCCAGAAGGAGCTCGCCGGCTGCGAGAAGACGCTCGCCAACGAGGGCTTTGTGGCCAAGGCCGCGCCCGCGGTGGTCCAGAAGAAGAGGGACCGTGCAGCCGAGCTCAAGGAGATCCTGGCGGCGCTGACTGCTCAGGTTGCTGACTTCTCGTAAGGTTTACTCTGGGGCGCGTCCCGACGCTTTGCTCGCTACTGCAAACAGTCCTGCGCAAGACGGACAGCACATTTAGTGCTGTCCTTTGCGTGCGGAACTTGTATCGAGCAAAGCGTCGGGCCGCTCCTAGTTCGTTTACGTGGTTGTTTGCATCTGGCGTGTTAGGGCCACTGGGTTGTGGCCTTGATCTCGCTGCAAGCGGGTAAAGGCTGATATTGTCAACGTGAGGGGCTCATTCTTTTTGATGGGCCTCTTTTTCTGTTATTGGAGACTTTGGGTTATGGCTAAGCGTTCTGGGTCGTATGTCGTTCCTTTCTCGTTTGAGTTGCTTTCGTTTGATGAGGCTGTGGGGCTTGCTGCTGATACGGGGCGGATTTCTGGGGATGCTGGGCCTCTGCTCGAGACGGTTGTCGATATGCTCGATGAGCTGGGGCGTCCGGACGAGTACTTTGATTGCATTCAGGTTGCCGGTACTAATGGCAAGACTTCGACAACGCGTTTTTCGGCTGCCATCCTTCGTGGCGAGGGGCTCAAGACCGCGCTGTACACGTCGCCGCAGCTCGTTCGCTATCCCGAGCGCATGGAGGTCGACGGGCGCGTCGTGAGCGACGAGGCCTTTGCTCGTGGCGTTTCAGCAGCTGTCGAGGCGGGACATCGCGTGAATGCGCGCCGTGTGGCGGCGGGGGAGCGCGCCTATTCCATCACGCCGTTTGACCTGCTGACGGCTGCCGCACTTGTAGTGTTTGCCGAGGCCGCGGTGGATGTTGCCGTGCTCGAGGTCGGCATGGGCGGACGTTGGGACGCCACGAGTGCGACCGATCCCGTCGCCGTTGCCATTACGGGCATCGGGCTCGATCACACACGTATTTTGGGCGATACGCTCGAGGCCATTGCGGGGGAGAAGGCTGCGGTCATTAAGCCCGGACGCCTGGTTGTGCTGGGCGAGGGCACGCACGAGGCGAGCGTTCAGCGCGTGATGGATGCCCGTTGTCGCGAGTGCGGCGTCGTGCCACTCGTGGTGAGTCATGCCACGACTAAGGTGCCGGCGCATGTGGGCGACACGGTTGAGTTTAGCTGCACCACGCCGCGTGCCATCTATACGTCGAGCATGGTTAAACCAGCGTATCAGCCGCAGAATGCTGCGTGCGCGATTATGCTGTGCGAGGGGTATCTGGGCTGTGAACTCGATCATGATAAGCTCGATGCGTCGCTTATGGGCTGCCCCACGCCGGGCCGATTTGATGTGCTGGGAACTGATCCGCTCAAGCTGATCGACGCCTGTCACAACCCTCAGAGCTGCGAGAACTTTGTGAGCGCGCTGGACGAGATCGATCCGTGCGTCGAGAATCGCCCCACGCTGCTGTGTGCCGCGCTGGCCGACAAGGATGTGGCGGGTATCGTCGACGTGCTGATTCCAGCCTTCCCGCGCGTGGTCGTAACCCAGACCGATTCCGATCGCGCCCTACCGGCAGAGGAGCTTGCTGCCCTGGTGGGTGCCGATAAGCTTGCGGGCGTATACCCGAGCGTGTCCGAGGCCCTCGCTGCCTTCGATGCCGCAGGCGAGCCCTTCGTAGCAGCCGGCACTATCACCCTAGCCGGCGAAGTAGCCGGCCTGCTGCGCTAACCCATCCCCTCAGCAGTTGCGGTGAAATACGGACTGTTTTACAAGCCAGAAGCCTCAAACAGGCCGTATATCACCGCAACTCAAAAGCAGTCAATTTGGGACGGGGCTTTTTTGGCTGCCCTGTGCCCCGAGTCGACTCGCTTGCCATGAAATTGGCCTGTCTACTACGTTTGACCGGTTACCCTCGACCACACGGAACATTGCGAAATTAAAACCGACGCTCCTATAAGTTGTCAAGAGGCAGTTTGCGGGAGCGTTCTCTCCAATTCGCACAGGAGCTCGTAATACCTCCTCTCCAGTTTCGTCGACCGCCGTTTCCCCCGTTCCAAGTGCCCGAGTGTGGCTGCGGACAGGCCGAGCTCCGCGGCGGCTTTCTTCTGAGTCACCCGCATCGCCTTGCGCATCTTCGCGAGCTCGGGGCCTTCCGGCGCGGCGCCGTCGGGGTTCGGGTCCATGAGCACGTGGTACACCTCCCGCGCTATGTAGCGCTTCAGGCAGCGGACCGCCTCCCGCCGGGACTTCCCCTCGGAGGTCCGCCTCGCCACGTACCTCCTCGTCCTCTCGTCGTACGCCATGCGCTTGATCGCGATCTCGTAGAGCGCCCGGTTCGCCTGCCGGTTGCCGCCGCGGTTGAGCCTGTGCCGGTCCGTCTTCCCGCTCGACGCGGGGATCGGGGAGGCGCCGCACATCATCGAGAACGCCGCCTCGCCCTTCAGCCTGCCGGGGTTGTCGCCGGCGGCCACGACCAGGGCGGCGGTCGTGGTGCCGCAGCCCTCGACGCCGAGCAGCGCGGGCGCGTTCGCCTCCAGCAGCGCGCGGATGCGCTCGTCGAGGGACTCGACCTGGCTGCGGGCCTCCTTCCAGACCGCCGCGACGGACCGCAGCGAGGCCAGCACGCTCTCCTCGAGCGCGTCGCCCGCCTTCCTCCCGCGCGCGAGCAGCGGCATGAGGTCCTTCGGCCGCTCGCGGCCCCTGAACCGCTCCCTCAGGGCGCTCGGGGCCGTCGTGAGCATCGACTTCGCGCAGGCCACGCAGGACGTGGACGTCGCGACGGCCAGCCTGCGCGCGACGTAGAGCTGGCGCACCGCCTCGACCCAGCCGTCCTGCGACTTCGGCACGGAGCAGCCCTTCCCGGACGCCGCCTTGCGCGCCGCGCGCTCGGCGTCCAGCGGGTCGCTCTTCCCCTCGCCGGGCCTCGCCTTGTCCCTCTTGGGCCTGAGCACCTCGACGACGTTGTACCCGAGCTCCACGAGCCTCCTCGTCAGCCCGGCCCCGTACGACGCCGTGCCCTCGACGCCGACGACCATGCAGCTCCCCGGGTCGCCTATCGCCTCCGCCAGCCTGTCGTAGCCCTCGGGGTCGGCCCCGAAGCTCCCGCTCCGGATCTTCCTCCCGAGGCCGTCGAGCAGGCACAGGACATGCACGTCCTTGTGCGTGTCGACGCCCGCGATGACCGTTTCGCCTTCCATTTTCGCTCCCCTCGGTCTGCCGCCTGCTCCGCGCCCGGGTCTCCCAGACATTGCACTGACGGGAGCGCTACAATCAAGTTGCCTTATCCGATTGTCCGCGCTCATGCTCCTATTAGGTCATGGCAGGACTCCGGGACGCGGATGCCGGGGCGAGACAGGTCGGATTTGAGGACGGCCGAAGAGGCGTCAGCAGGTCAGTGGGTCATCGTCCCGGCATTCAGCATCAGGGTAGCGCTGCGACGCGGAAATCGCGCGCCGTTGCCGCGCCCCGCAGTGCCCGCTTCCCCCGAGAACAATTATCAGTGCAGGTAGACGGCTTATCAAAAATCGAAAATTGCCGGTATGGATGGGGGTCTCCGAATCAGCCCCGTAATCCAGCATAGTTTTGAAATGGCACTAAAGTGGGCACAGGCTATATACCGATTCCAAGGATAGTTGCGGTGGAATAGTTCCTGGATGTCGGGGTTTTGGCGGAAATCAGGAACTATTTCACCGCAATTGAGGAGGGGCGGGGTGGATGGCGGGGTAGCTAAAAGAGTCTCGTCCCTAATTAGCTACTTGGGCTCGGTCGATGTCCATGCTGGCGATTAGGTTGATGTTGGTGTCTAGGAGGTTCTCCAGCACGATGTCGCCCATGCGGATAGGGGCGTTGACGACTAGGTCTCGGATGAGGTCCATGGCTTGGGCGTGGAGTTCTAGCGGGATGGCTTCGGATGTGCGCACGGGGAGCAGGGCTTCATCGCCGCCGGATACGGCCACGGTCGTGGTGAGCACGCGCATGGGGCAGGTGAGCTCCTGATGTGCGAACTTATCGCCGCGCGGGCAGCTGTTGCCGGTTACGGAGCGCACTTCCACCACGGCACCATTGGCGTCGCGCACCACCTTTACGGTCAGGAGGCATTCGGATGGGCAGGTCGTGCAGTTGAACTGCAGCGTTTCGATCTCATTCGTGCTCATGAACTATGCCTCCTCAACGGGATCGACGGACAGGATAAGCTCTCTAGCACCCAGGTCGAGTGCGCGCTGAATCACCTTCGCCGGCAGCGGGAAGCTCTCCATGACGCTCGGCTTAAACGCGCGAACCTTACCGGCGAACAGTTCCTCGCCGTTAGTCAGGATTCGCACGCGGGCGGCATCGACTGGTCGGCGCACGCGGAAGTTGAGCTTGGTGAGCCCGACGGTTGTGATGTGCCCCGGAAGCGCGTAGCCGGCAATGCCGGCGGGGGAGACCGTGAGCTCGCAGCTCGTGATCGCGGCGTTCGCCCGGGCACCCTCAGCGCCGCCCAACGCCCACTCCGCCGCAGCCGCGCCTGCCCGCTCGGACTCAGTCGTCACGTTGTCGGCCAGATCGTGCACGTGCAGCACGTTGCCGCAGGCGAAGATGCCCGGCACGCCCGTCTGCAGGCTCTGGTCGACCACGGCGCCGCGCGTGTGGGGGTCCAGCTCCACGCCCGCGCCCACCGAAAGCTCGTTCTCGGGAATCAATCCCACCGAAAGCAGCAGCGTGTCGCATGGGACGACGCGCTCGGTCTCCGGAATGGGCACCAGGTGCTCGTCGACCTTGCTCACCGCGACTGCTTCCACGCGGCCGTGCCCGATCACACGCGTGACGGTGGTCGACAGATGCAGCGGAATGCCAAAGTCGTCCAGGCAGTTCTTGACATTGCGGCGCAGGCCGTTGGCGTACGGCATAAGCTCGTACACGCCTTCGACCGAAATCCCCTCGAGCGTGCAGCGGCGTGCCATGGTGAGCCCGATGTCGCCCGAACCCAAAATGACGGCGCGCGAGCCGTGTTTGAGGTTCTCGATATTGATGTATCGCTGCGCCAGGCCGGCCGTAAACACGCCGGCGGGACGACTGCCGGGAATCTTGATCTCGCTGCGCGTGCGCTCGCGGCACCCCATGGCAAGGACGACCGCGCGCCCGGTGAGCTGCAGCATGCCTTCAGGACTCATGAGCGTGATGGTATGGACCGCGGTGTCTTCCGTAGGCTCGCCCGAATCAATCCCAATCACCATGCTGTTCAGGAACAGCGCAATGTCGGTCGAGCGCACCTGGTCGATAAAGCGCTGCGCGTACTCGGGGCCGGTGAGCTCCTGTTTAAAGTGCGACAGGCCAAAACCGGGGTGGATGCACTGGCGGAGGATTCCGCCCAGGTGCTGCTCGCGCTCCACGATGGCCACGCGTGCGCCTGCTTTGTGCGCGGCAAGCGCGGCCGCCATTCCGGCAGGTCCGCCGCCGATAACGACCACGTCGAAAGCTTGCGTTTGTACGGCTTCTACGACGCCGCAATCAATCGCGCTCGATTTGAATTCCGCCATCCTAGTGCAATCCCTTCAAAGGTCCCTCGACCAACCAAGATCCGGCATCCTCCAACAGCACCTCGCTGGGGTCGCAGCCCAGTTCGCGCGCCAGGATTGCTACCACACGGCTCTGGCAAAAGCCGCTCTGACACCGACCCATGCCGGCACGGCAGCGTCGCTTGACGCCCTCGACCGAAACCGCGCCCGGGCGGCGTCTGATCGCGGCCACAATCTCGGCCTCGGGCACCGTCTCGCAGCGGCAGACAATCTGTCCCCACGCGGGATTTGACTCGATCAGCTCCTCCTTGCGCGCCAGCGGTGCACGGTCAAAGTCGTCCGGCGCGCGGCGAATTGGGTTCCAGTCCGCCCGCTCGTGCAGCTCCACGCCCGCCTCACGCATCACAAGCTCCATGCGCTCGGCAATGGCCGGCGCGCTTGCCACACCCGGCGACTGAATGCCCGCCGCCTGGAAAAGCCCCGGCACCACGGCCGACTGTCCAATAAAGAAGTCGTTCGTTCCTTGAATGACCGGACGCCCGCCGGCAAATGCGCGCACCACGCGGCGCGTATCCAGATCGGGCACCAGCTTGCGTGCACCTGTCAGCAGCGCGTTTACATCGCTCGCATAGGTTTGCGTGTCGCCCGGCTCGCGCACGGCAGCCGTGGCGGTGATCACGGTGTTGCCGTGCACGGTGCCCGTGACGATAACACCCTTCGACACCGGCGTCGGCACGGGGTAGAGCGGCATGAGCGTGCGCGGCTCCTTGTCCAGCACCACGATGTTGCCCTGGCGCCAGACCATCTGGAACTCCTCGGCGCCCGCCATATGCGAGATTTCGGCGGCGCCGTTGCCCGCGGCGTTGATCAGGTAGCGGCAGCGCACGTTGCCAGTGGGGGTCGCCAGCGTAAAGCGCGCGTCGTCGCCCGAGCCCGCGACTTCAATCGCTTCCACTGGAGCGGACCGCATAAACGTCACCCCGTTGGCCACGGCGTTTTCCAGCGCGGCGATGGCAACCTCAAACGGATCAACATAGCCGGTCGAGGGGCACCACAGCGCGCAAGCCGCCTGGGCACTCGCACGCGGCTCTAACTCGTGGATGTGGTCGGGTCCGACGATCGACAGCTCGGGCACACCGTTGGTAAGGCCATTGCTCCGCAGCTGCTCCAGATGCGCGCGGTCTTCGTCGTTAAAGCCCAGCACCATGGATCCTGTTCGGCAAAACAAAAATCCTAGCTCCTGGGCCCAGGTGTCATACAACTCGCAGCCACGGGCGTTGACCTGCGCCTTTACCGTGCCCGGCGCCGGATCGTAGCCGGCGTGCACCAGGCCGCCGTTGGCCTTCGACGCGCCCAGGGCGATGTCGTTGGCCGCTTCGACCACGCAAATGGACAGGTCATAGCGCGCGAGCTGCCGCGCGATGGCGCACCCGGTGATGCCCGCGCCCACAATTGCGATATCAAACGTATCTGCCACGGTGCCTCCCAGACAAGTTGACAGGCTGTCAATAGGACTATCCTACGGTCTGCACGCCCCCAGCGCAGCGGCAATGCGGCGAACAGTCCTGCTGCATCCGCCAATGGCGGGCGAGGGGAGACTCAGGACCATCGGTGACCTCGTCTGCCGTCCCTGGTGTCAGAGGTTTGTCTCGTTCTGTAACAGTAAGCAGAAGAACTGGGTTCCAGATGTTACAGATCGAGACGTTTGCCAGGCGGGTCCTCCGTTTGTCTCGTTCTATAACAGCAAGAGGGGAAATCGGTCCTATGTGTTACAGATTGAGATTTAAAGTCAGGGAGAGATTCTTCTGTCTCGATATATAACATCTAGGGACCGTTTTGGGGTCTAGATGTTATAGATTTAGATGAACCAATCAGTCGGTTTCGAATGTCTAAATCCGTAACACTTAGACCCGTATTTGCCGAGTATCTGTTACAGATTGAGATGTTTGTGTCCGCACCGGCCCCGCTTGCAACCGTAGTCCCATATAAACAAACCCCGTGGTAAACTTTACCGGACTGTAAATATTCCGAAAGGTACACCCCAATGTCCAAGTACATCTCTGAGCTCATGTCGCCGCAGCTTATGGGCGTCATCTATGCCTTCGTTGGCTTTATCATCGCCCTGTACGTGCTGTCGGTCGTCTATGTGTTCATCGACGCTCGCCGCCGCGGCGCCAGCGCCTACGTGGCATGGGGCATCATCGCCCTTATCCCGTTTGTGGGCCTCATCGCCTACCTGGTCCTGCGCCCGCATTCCTACGCGGCCGACCGCGAGGAGCAGGAGCTGGATATGGCCCTGCGCGAGCGCCAGCTTGCCCAGTACGGCACCTGCCCGCAGTGCGGCGCGCCCATCGAGAAGGACTTTGTGGTCTGCCCGGTGTGCGACACCCAGGTTCGCAACGTGTGCCCCAGCTGTCATCGCCCGCTCGACGCGCACTGGAAGGTCTGCCCCTACTGCCGAACTCGCATCCAGTAACGCATCCATCGCCGGGCCGGTCGCAAGCCACGGGTCCCGCGCGTCACGCGCAAGCCGCACACGCGCTTCGCAGCCCCGCCCCCACACGATGAAGCATGCGTAGAAAATCGCCCGCCGTGCCATTAAGGTGCGGCGGGCGCTTGTATACCAAGGCAACCTGCCTATAATGATGCAAGTCAAAAACGCCGAGCGCATCGCACGCACTTGCATCAGGCATCCGAGAGGAGAAAACATACCCATGAAGGCACTCTACAATGACGGTTCGGTGGCCGAGCTCCCGCAGGACGAGGTCACGCACGTCATCCGCCACTCCGCCGCGCACATCATGGCGCAGGCCATCAAGCGTCTCTATCCCGAGGCCGACTTTGCCTACGGCCCCGCGACCGACAACGGCTTCTACTACGACGTCGACCTGCCCGAGGGCGTCAAGATCAGCGAGGACGACTTCCCCGCGATCGAGGCCGAGATGAAGAAGATCGTCAAGGAGAACCTCAAGTTCTCCGTGTACGAGAAGCCCCGCGCCGAGGCTATCGCCCTTATGGAGGAGCGCGGCGAGAAGTACAAGGTCGAGCACATCGGCGACCTGGACGACGACGCCCGCATCACCTTCTACCAGCAGGGCGACTACATCGACATGTGCGTCGGCCCCCACATCTGCTACACCAAGGCGCTGAAGGCCTTTAAGCTCACCGGCGTCTCGGGCGCCTACTGGAAGGGCGACAAGGACAACAAGATGCTCACCCGCATCAACGGCGTCGCCTTTGCCACCAAGGAAGAGCTCGACGAGCACATGCACATGCTGGAGGAGGCCAAGAAGCGCGACCACCGCAAGATCGGCCGCGAGATGGACCTCTTTATGATGCGCGACGAGGCCCCCGGCTTCCCGTTCTTCCTGCCCAACGGCATGATCCTTAAGAACACGCTGTTGGACTACTGGCGCGAGATCCACCACAAGGCTGGCTACGTGGAGATCTCCACGCCGCTCATCATGAACAAACAGCTGTGGAAGACCTCGGGCCACTGGGACCACTACAAGGACAACATGTACTCCACCGTCATCGACGACGAAGAGTACTGCATTAAGCCCATGAACTGCCCGGGCGGCGTGCTGGTGTACGCCTCCAAGCCGCACTCCTACCGCGAGCTGCCCATTCGCGCTGGCGAGATTGGCCTGGTGCACCGTCACGAGCTGCGCGGCGCCCTGCACGGCCTGTTCCGCGTGCGCTGCTTTAACCAGGACGACGCCCACCTGTTTGTGCGTCCCGACCAGCTGACCGACGAGATCGTGGGCGTGGTCAACCTCATCGACTCCGTGTACCAGAAGCTTGGCTTTAAGTATCACGTTGAGCTTTCCACCCGCCCCGAGGACTCCATGGGTTCCGACGAGGATTGGGCTCGCGCCGAGGAGGGCCTGCGCACCGCTCTGGAGCAGCTGCACATGGACTACGAGGTCAACGAGGGCGACGGCGCCTTCTACGGCCCCAAGATCGACTTCCACCTGGAGGACTCGCTCGGCCGTACCTGGCAGTGCGGTACCGTCCAGCTCGACTTCCAGATGCCGCTCAACTTTGACCTGGAGTACGTGGACGCCGACGGCACCAAGAAGCGCCCCATCATGCTGCACCGCGTATGCTTTGGCTCCATCGAGCGCTTCATCGGTATTCTGATCGAGCACTTTGCGGGCAAGTTCCCCACCTGGCTGGCTCCCGTGCAGGTCAAGGCACTTCCGGTTTCCGAGAAGAGCCGCGACTACGCCCACGAGGTGTGCGCCAAGCTGGAGGAGGCCGGCATCCGCGTGGTCTGCGACGACCGCGACGAGAAGATCGGCTACAAGATCCGCGAGGCCCGCAGCATCGACCGCGTGCCCTACATGCTCATCCTGGGCGAGAAGGAGGTCGAGGCCGGCAACATCTCCGTCCGCGATCGCTCCAACGAGACCGTTCAGATGAGCGTTGACGAGTTTGTGGCCAAGGTGCTCGAGGAGATCAAGACTCGCGCCTAGCACAAACTATACAAGAATTAACAAAGGCGATCGTCCTCGCGGGCGGTCGCCTTTTTTGTTGTCTATTGAAGAAAAGCCGCTGGTTAGAGCGGCTATTTTGTTGTGCAAAAAGGTACAGGTTTTTGTAGAGGGGTATGGAGATGCGCCCATTCGCGGCGCATTTTGTGTAATCTGGGAAAACGCGAGCAGTTTGCTTGTAAAATGAGCAACGTCGAAAGATACAAAAACCTGTACTTTTGCGACTGCGCCTAGCTGCGAGCGAGAAGCCTGTTCTTAACGCCCCTGCACCCGCGTGTGTCGTGGATGCAAGTTAAGGGGGCGAGAGATGGAACAGACGATGCGGCGCCAAGAGCAGCTGCCCGGCGCCTTTAGTGGCGCTGCTACCAACAGCCAGCATGGCCGCGTCCGCTGGTATCTGGTCCACACCCCCAACGGTAAAGAGCGCGAGACCTGCGAAAAGGTCCGCCGCATTATCCCGCACGAGCTGATGCAGGACGCTTTTGTGATGCAAAAGGAGTTCTGGTTTAAGCGGGACGGCGCCTGGTCGCTCCAAACCAAACCCATGTACAAGGAATACTTCTTCGTCGCCACGCGCGATGCCGCCCTGCTCGATAAGGCTTTGGCCCAGTTGAGCTTTGGCTGCCGCATTGCCGGCAGCAGGGAGCGGGCCTATGCGCCTATGCCGGACGATGCGCAGGACTGGTACCGCAGCGTGCTCGACGACGACGGCGTGGTGCGCAACAGCGTAGCCCGCATAGAAGATGGCGTGCTGCACATAGAGCAAGGCCCGTTGGTGGGTCAAGAGACCCGTGTAAAGAAGATCGACCGTCATAAACGCTGGTGCCTGGTGGACGTGGGCGAAGGCGACTCCGCATTCAGGGAGCTGCTTCCGTTGGACGTTCCCAGTAAGACGTAAGGGGACGTCGCACTGGTAATTCATTCGTATTTTGAATTCATCGATGGGGGTGGATTCCTTGGAACAGGGACGTGAATTTGAACTTGACTGTTGAAGAGAAGACTGAAAGCAGCGCATCCATGGGGGAGACACTAGCTATTCAGAAGATACAACCGAGCGGTACGCTGGCCTACCGTTTCTTGAAGAGACTGTTTGATCTTGTCTTCAGCCTTTGCGTGAGTGTGGTGCTGTTCATTCCTGTTGCTGTCGTGTGCGTGCTCATCCGCCTCGAGTCTTCGGGTAGCCCTGTGTATGCGCAAGAACGTGTTGGCAAGGGCGGTAAGGCTATAAAGATCCTTAAGCTTCGCAGCATGGTCGCCGACGCCGGTAACGTGCAGAAGTATCTGAGCCCTGAGCAGCTATATCAGTGGGAAGTCGAGCGCAAGGTCGATGATGATCCTCGTATTACCAAAGTCGGCCAGTTTATTCGTAAGTGCTCCATCGACGAGATGCCGCAGTTCCTGAACGTGCTAAACGGCGATCTTTCCGTCATCGGACCGCGTCCCATTACAAGAGACGAACTTGAGCAGCATTTTTCCGATGAGGAAAAGGCCGAGCTACTTTCTGTCCAGCCTGGCATCACGGGCCTGTGGCAGGCGACCGATCGCAACGCTGCGACGTTCGAGAGCGGTCTGCGTCAAAAGATCGATCTTCATTACGTGCGTAACCGATGCTTCCGCATGGATTGGAAATGTTTTACCGGCACCTTTGGTGCCATGTTTGGCAGGAAGAGGACGGGGCGATAAGTGGCTATTGAGAATGGACCTCTGGTTAGCGTTATTGTTCCAACTTATAAAAGGGCAGATCGGCTGACAAAAGCGTTAAATTCTATTTCTAATCAGTCTTACAAGAATCTCGAAATACTTGTCGTTAACGACAACGAAGTGAATTCCAAGTGGGATAAGGAAACAAATAAAGTACTTTTAGCATGCGAAGATTCGCGTCTAAGGACTATCCATACTGCTGGTCGTACGGGCGGGGGTTCCGCGCGTAATTATGCATGTCGTCAAGCGATGGGCGATTACCTGGCATTTCTTGATGATGATGATGAGTTTCTCTCAGATAAGGTCGAAACGCAGCTTGTCTATATGCTGGAAAACGGCCTCGATATGTGCTGGCAGGATGTCTCTTGGTATAACGAGTCGGGTAAACTCGTGGAGCATCGCCGGCTCAATCATTGTGATGATTTCTCAAAACAGGGTTTGCTCAGAGCGCATCTATTAACGCCAATAGCACCCACATCAATCTACATGCTAAAGAAGAGTCTGTTTGACGTGACCGAGGGATTCGGCGAAGTTGCTACGGGCCAAGACTGGTGGCTAATGCTTCGTTGTATTGAAGCTGGTGCGCGTATTGGCTATATGCCAGAAGTCCACGTGCATCAGTATCTGCATTCTGGCGAGCGCCTTTCTCTGGGAAACAACAAGATCGAAGGCGAAGTGGCGAGACACAAGGTCGTTCAAAGTTATTACCCACAGCTCGATAAGAAAGATATCAACTATATAGAGTTTCGACATAACGCCGTTTTGGCATTTGCAATGAAGCGTAGTCGACGATATGTGGATGCGTTCGGCTATGCGATCAAGGCTTTCTTTGCGTCGCCGAGTGCCTGCGTTACCGAAGCTTTTGGATTCTTTAGGAAAAGTAAATCTTAGCTACGAGTTATGAACCGTAATTTCAATTTTTCTGAGGAGTCGTTTTATGACTGAAAAATTAAAGATCGCTGTCGCCGGTACCGGCTACGTCGGCCTGTCCCTCGCCGTCCTGCTCTCGCAGCACAACGAGGTCCACGCGCTGGACATCGTGCCCGAGAAGGTCGAGAAGATCAACAGCTACGTATCGCCCATCCAGGACGACGAGATCGAGCGCTTCCTGGCGGAGGCCAAGGCGGGGGAGCGCGAGCTCGACCTGCACGCCACCGTGGACGTGGCCGAGGCCTACACGGGCGCCGACTACGCCGTCATCGCCACGCCCACCAACTACGACTCGGACAGGAACTTCTTCGACACGAGCTCCGTCGAGGCCGCCATCGCCGCCGTGCGCTCGGTGAACCCGGACGCCTGGATCGTCATCAAGTCGACCATCCCCGTCGGCTACACCGCGGGCCTTCGCGAGAGGCTGGGCGACAGCAAGATCTTCTTCAGCCCCGAGTTCCTGCGCGAGAGCAAGGCACTCTACGACAACCTGCACCCCAGCCGCATCGTGGTGGGCGCGCCCAAGGACGACCCCGAGGCCGTCACGGCCGCCGAGAAGTTCGCCGGCCTGCTCGCGCAGGGCGCCGACCCCGCCGAGCTCGATCGCGTGAACGCCGACGGCACCAAGGGCATCCCGGAGCTCGTGCTGGGCACCACCGAGGCCGAGGCCGTGAAGCTCTTCGCCAACACCTACCTGGCGCTGCGCGTGGCCTACTTCAACGAGCTCGACACCTACTGCGAGGTCCGCGGCCTCAACACCCGCGACGTCATCGACGGCGTGTGCCTGGAGCCGCGCATCGGCAGCCACTACAACAACCCCAGCTTCGGCTACGGCGGCTACTGCCTGCCCAAGGACACCAAGCAGCTGCTCGCTAACTACAGGGACGTGCCGCAGAACCTGATCGAGGCCATCGTGGACGCAAACCGCACCCGCAAGGACTTCGTGGCCGACGAGGTGCTGCAGATGGTGTGGGACCGCGTGTACGAGGGCAAGGAGAAGCCGGTCGTGGGCGTCTACCGCCTGACGATGAAGTCCAACTCCGACAACTTCCGCGCGAGCTCCATCCAGGGCGTCATGAAGCGCGTGAAGGCCAAGGGCGTGCCCGTGGTGGTCTACGAGCCCACGCTGGACGCGCCGGAGTTCTTCGGCTCCGAGGTGACCCACGACCTGGGGGCCTTCAAGGCCGGCTGCGACGTGATCGTCGCCAACCGCTGGAGCGACGAGCTCGCGGACGTGGCGGACAAGGTGTACACGAGGGATTTGTTTAAGAGGGATTAAGTTGATCGGGAAGTCCGGTGTAGCCAGACAGAATACGATTCTGTATTTTGCTAATTGTAACAATTATCATACCATAAAATGGTGTTCATACTTTTCTTCTGTAGGCTATGATGTACACGTCGCAAGCTTAGAAAAGCCGCTTGCTGGAAATGCCGGTACAATCGATCGTGTGTCTGTTCACTGGCTTTCTAATGACAGCGAGCGCCTGGGCTCTGATATTCAAAAATTGTCCTATTTTAGAACCATTTCCCAAGCAAAGGCTCTTATTAAAGAGGTAAATCCTGATATCGTTCACGCACACTATGCTTCAAGCTATGGAACTATTTGTTCGTTTGCGTGCAAACGTCCTTACTACCTTTCTGTCTGGGGCAGCGATGTATATGAATTTCCGCAAAAGTCTTTCTTGCATAAAGCCATATTAAAACGTTCTCTAGATAAAGCAACTTGGATTATGTCAACCAGCCGAGCCATGGCTGTTGAAACTCATAAATACACATCCAAAGAGATTGCAATTACGCCTTTTGGTGTTGATATGAGCCTGTTTAATCCTGATAAGGCGGTTCCGCATGAGGGATTTGTTGTCGGAACGGTAAAAGGTCTTGAGTCGAAATATGGAATAGAGACTCTGCTTCACGCATGCAGTTTGGTGCACCGCAATAGACCTGATATCAACCTTAAGGTTCGCATTGCTGGGGCTGGTACGCAGGAGAAATATCTTCGAGATACTGCCAGCTCTCTTGGCATGGATGGTTATTGTAAATGGCTCGGGTTTATCACTCAGGAAAACGCAGCTTGCGAATGGGCTTCTTTTGATGTCGCTTTGGTTCCGAGCGAGAGCGAGAGCTTTGGCGTTTCTGCTGTCGAAGCGCAGGCTTCCGGTACTGCTCTTGTGATTTCGGATATCCCCGGCCTTATGGAAGCGTGTGATGATGGCAAGACCGCCATCGTGGTACGGCGCGGTGACGATGAGGCTCTCGCAAACGCTGTCGAACAACTGGCCGACGACCCCGAGCGCAGGACAGAACTTTCCTGTTTGGGGCGCGCCTATGTAACCCAGGCATATGAATACACGTCATGCTTCCGTCGTATTCAGGATATTTATGATTCAAACGAAAGTGTGCGTGCGTATTAGATGAAAACCAAGTTACTTCGAGGGCTATATTGCGCTTTCGGAAAGCATTTCCCTGTTTCTCGTCGTTCTAGAGCATCGATGAAAATTCGAGTTTTTTGGGCCAGAAAGATGGGATGCGCCATTGGACAGGCTGTAAATATCGAGAGCGGCGCCGAGTTCGACGAACATGTGACGATTGGTGATCGATCGAGCCTTGGCGTTGATTCTCAAGTATTTGGCCCAGTCACTATTGGCAGCAATGTGATTTGGCAGCAATGTGATGATGGGGCCTGAATGCTGCATTCTAACCCGCAACCACCAGCACGACCGTTGTGATATCCCGATGATTGACCAAGGTTATGAAGATTATCGCCCCGTAGTTATCGGTGATGACGTCTGGATAGGAAGGCGCGTGATCATTCTTCCAGGAGTTACCGTTGGGGGGGGGTCGATAATCGCTGCTGGAGCTGTTCTTTCCAAGGATGTCAAACCGTATAGCATTGTGGGCGGCGTCCCAGCAAAGCAGATCGGAAATCAAAAATGCTAAAGGAGAATAGTTTGTCTCCAAATAACATCTCATATAACGGCCTACGAGACGAAGGGCTATGGGAAGAGTCAATATTGATGGCTCTTATCCTTGGGTGCATTCTGTTGCTGCCAATAAAGGTGATGGCACCATTGACTTCGCTACTTTATTGTGCCGTGATTGTATTTGAGCTTTTATATATGTTGGTAAGCGCAAAGCGAATTAAAGGGAATAGGCTAGATATTGGTCTTTTGATTTCCGCAGCTGCTTTGTTTTTATATTTACTGGGTCTTTATTTTGGCTTCGGCCAAAAAGGTGGAGAGAGATTAATTCAAACAGCTTTATTTCTTTTGACGCTTATCTCGTTTTCTCGTTATCAATGGACAGGCAGGAACGTCCATCGATTGTTCCTAATTATGCTAGTTCTTATGAGTTTGTGTTTAGCATACTGGTTTGTTAGCGGGAGGATTACAAATTACTATTCCGCATTTTATGGGCACGGAAATGGCTTTGCTGTTGTCATTTTGGCTGCTATTGCTATTACTTTTTTAGATTGCCAAATGAAATTAGAAAGCCTGCATGTCTTGTCACTCGTTCTCTGCGGCATTCTTTTAAGCTTTACGAATAGCCGTTCGGCACTTCTGACTTGCCTCATTTTTATTATCCTAGTATTGGCATTAAAGAATAGAGATGAATCTGGTGCGCGTTTTCTGACGAATGCCGTATTTATCTGTATCTTAATTGGGGTTTTAACATTTTCAATTGTCTATCCATCTCTTTATGGAACCAATCTCGGATTTCAATTGGAATCCCTATCTCGCGAGTGGTTAAATAAAAACTTTTTTAGCGGGCGAGAGCTTGTGTGGAAGATGGTTTTATTGGCGGTTCATGGAAATGAGGCTCTAGGCTTAGGGCTTCAGATGACACCTTCAATGATTTATAACACTGATTTCTCTTCTCACAATATGTATTTGCAGACAATACTTCAGTCCGGTGTCGTGGGATTACTACTTCTGCTTTGTCTATTTTGGATGATTCGAGGGAAGCTCGTAGAATGCGGCGACTTCAGTTCCCGTGTGGGCGTCTCTCTCCTTCTTGCGATGTTGGTTCACGAGTGCCTAGAGGTGTCCTTGACTCAAAACAACTTTACATACGGTTTGCTAATTTGGACAGTTATCGGCATAAGTCTAGCCCTGGGTCAAAGTTCGAAGAGCGTACTTAATGATAGGGAGGGAGTATGCTTGTCGACTCCTCTCTAAGCGTGATTATTCCGGCATATCAGGCTGAAAAAACGATTGCGCGTGCAATCAAAAGCGTATTGACTATTGACGTTGATTCGCTTGAAGTGATCGTTGTAAATGATGGGTCAACCGACTCTACTTCAGAGATGGTTCGCAGCATCGTTTCATTCGATAAGCGCGTCAATTTGATTGAGCAATCGAATAGCGGTAGGTCCGTCGCGCGTGATGTTGGATTTCGCGCCGCAACCGGTGATTGGATTATGTTTGTTGATGCGGATGATTTTCTTCTGCCGGATGTGTCTTCTGCCGTTCAACAAGGCATGAATTCTGGATCGGAAATCGTTTTGTTTCCGTTTGTACATAGCTTTTCTCAGATTGGCACCAACCGTTACTTTGGTGGCAAACGTGCGCTGCGGGCTGTGAGCGCCTTGTCATTTGGAGACTTGAGGGAAGCATGTCTCAATTTCAATTTTGATTGCGTGCCATATTCTAATGAGTATCAATTTAATGCTGTTTGGTCGAGACTTTATCGTAGGGATTTATTGCTGGAATTCTCATTAAAAAGCCCTTGGAATAAATTGTTGTTTCCGGCTGGAATAAAATTTTCAGAGGATAGGTTGTTCAACATTGCCTTATTGTCCGTATTTCCTGGCGGCACCGTATCTCTTTCTGATACTCCGTTGTATTGCTGGGATCTTGATGCATCTGGGACTACGGGCATATTCCGCGAGACAGACGTAGCCAGGCTGGTCGATTATTCGCTTGCAATAAATCAATTAATTACTGCAAATTTCTTGTCCCAGTCTGAGGGCAATCGCGTTCTCGCGGCCGAGATTTCAAATCAATTCAAACGGTTTGTTCGCCTTAATGATGTCTTTGCTAGTAAGTTTCAAGATCTCTGGATTGATGCGCTTGCTGCCCTGGAGACAAATCCTAAACTAAGCGACTTTCCTAGTGCTGTCTTGGGGCCTTTTCAAATTTTGATACCTTCCATTCTACTTTTACTAAAGGGACGCATTAAATGCGCTTATTGGTTGGAGAAAGCCGTCTTTAATTTACAGAAATTAATAAGCTTGCAGTTCTAGTTTTTCCGTTCTCGCCCGTTCGGGTTTCAATAATTGATTGGTGTTATATTATGAAAGTTGGAATACTTACAATCCAAAGTGTTAATTTCGGTAATAGGCTTCAAAACTACGCACTTCAGCATGTTCTTGAAGACTATGGCTGCCAAGTTGAGTCTCTACGACGTGATGGTTCAATTATGGGCCCACTATCATCTAAAGCTAAATACTTTAAGAAATGCATGAGTCTTTTGAGACATATCAATGACCGTAATTCGCTGTTCAGGGCCTTTAACAACAGTTTTATCAATTTTTCAAATGGTACGGTTACAAAGGAATATATTTCTCCGGGTTTGCTTGATTCTTATTCATGTTTTGTTATCGGCTCCGATCAAGTTTGGAATCCCGATTTTGTCTTTAACAGTGAGCTTGAGTATCTTCCGATGGTTGCTTCTGAAAAGAAGATTGCGTACGCCGCTAGTTTTGGGGTGAGCAGTATCGTTTCGAACAGGGATGAGACCGCTAGGCTGCTTAATGGCATTTGTTCCATTTCTGTACGTGAATCCGCTGGCTCCAATATTGTGCGCGATCTCACCGGTCGCGATGTGGCTGTTGTTCTTGATCCGACTTTATTGCTCGGCGCCGCTGATTGGGAAGCTGTCTCCGTCAAACCCAAGGGCGTCGCCTGCGATCAACCGTACCTATTCAAATATGTTCTCGGCAACGACGTTAACAATGCGAAGATTGAAGAGCTTGCGGCTTCTCGCGGCATTGCGATTATTGACGTAATGGATAAATCGCTGAAAATTGGACCTTCCGAATTCGTCTGGCTTATCTCGCATAGCGATCTTGTTTGTACCGATTCCTTTCACGCCAGTGTTTTTGCGCTTCTGCATCACAAACCGCTTGCAATTTTCGAGCGTGTTAGTGCTGACGCTGATATGTCTTCCCGTTTTGACACGCTTTGTTCAAATTTTGGCCTCGTAGGTCATCGCTCTTCAGAGTCTTCTTTCGGACCTAAATCCATTTTTGGTACCGATTGGGATGATGTTGATTCTCGACTTGCGATGTTACGTGAATCTTCAAGAAATTGGTTAGCTTGCGCTTTGGAGAGTGTTGCTCGTGACTAGCCAACGTAAAGCGGGGGCTATTCTTGGCTACTTGAATATCATCGTCAAGAACCTTGTGAATCTTATCTACACACCTATGCTTCTCTCTTTTGTGGGGCAGGCTGACTATGGTGTTTACCAAACCTCGAATTCGTTCGTGTTTTCGCTTACGTTGCTCACGTTTGGATTTTCAGAGGCATATGTACGCTTCTATACGCAGAGGAACGCGCATGGCACGGAGGATGACATCCGCTCACTCAATGGAATGTACCTCATGCTGTACCTTGCCGTTTGCGCTGTCGCGCTTTCGCTGGGGCTGCTTTTCGCCGCAAACGTGGAAACGTTCTTTTCGGGAAGTTTCACTTCCGGACAGGTAGGACTTGCCGGGGAGCTCATGGCGATTATGGCCGTCAATGTGGCGTGTACGTTGTTCTCCACCGTCTTCGATGCCTATATCATCGCGCATGAGCAGTTCAAGTATCAGCAGACCAGGCAGATGTTCACCACTCTGGCAACTCCTGGCATAGCGTTTCTGCTTCTCTGTGCTGGCATGGGTGCCGTGGGCGTTGCAACTGCTCAGCTTTCCGTCACTGTTATCCTTCTCTTGCTTAATGCTCGTTTCGCTTACTTTAGACTCGGTATGAGGTTCAGCTTCAAGAGATTCGACACGGCACTCTTTCGGGCAATCGCGTCGTTCTCCGCTTGGATTTTTGTGAACCAAGTTTGCGATCTCATCAACCAGAGTGTCCCCAACATGATGCTCGGCGCACTTACAAGCGCTGTGACGGTCTCTGTGTTTGCGGTGTCGCTTCAGATAAGGCAAGTTTTCTACTCGCTTTCGACCACCATGTCGAGCGTCTTCGTTCCCAAGATTAACCGCATTGTTGCCGAGTCCAATGACAACGATGTGCTTACTAGGCTAATGACACGCGTTGGCCGCTACCAGATGTTCCTGTTTTGCTGGGTCTATTGTGGATTCGTTCTTTTGGGCCGATTCTTTATTACCAAGTGGGCGGGCGCAGGGTTCATCGATGCGTATTATCTCATCTGTGCGATGACGCTTCCCGTCGGCGTCCCACTCTGTCAGAACACTGGTATTGAGATTCAGCGTGCCAAGAACAAGCACAAAGCACGTAGCGTCGTCTACCTTTGCATGTCCTTGTTGAATGTCGCCTTTACCTGGTTTGCCTCTCCGTATCTTGGCTACTGGGCTCCAGCTATCGCCTACATTGTGAGCATTGCGCTAGGCAACGGTCTCTTCATGAATTGGTACTACCAGAACCGCATCGGGCTCGATATGGCTTTCTTCTGGAAGCGTAACCTGCCGGTAGCGCTGACGGCCGCAGCTGTCCTTGTCGTCTGCAAGTCACTAAGCTTCTTTTTGCCTGTTGTGAGCTGGCCTTTGTTTCTCGCGTGGGGTGCGGCTTACACCGTGTTTTTCACAGTCGCCATGTGGCTATTCGTGCTCGATTCAAATGAGAAGGCGGGGATTACCACCCGTCTTCCGCTCCTTCGTTAGGATAATTCTATGTCAAATACGACTATTTCTGCTCTTGGTGACACTTGCTGTGGCTGCGGCGCCTGCGCTGCCGTCTGTCCCAAGGAGTGTATCTTCATGAAGCGTGACAGACTTGGTTTTTCCTATCCTATAGTGGATTCCGATATTTGCGTCGGATGCGGCGCCTGTGAGCGGGCCTGTCCCGCGTTGGGTGAGCACCGGGATGACCTGCTGCAATCCATATCGTGGGCAAAGGCCGATTCTCCAGATTTGCTTGAGCGGTCTTCTTCCGGTGGTATTTTCGGGCTCCTTGCTCGCAAGGTGCTTGCCGATGGCGGCGTCGTCTGCGGCGCGGCCTTCGATGAGGGATGCCGGGCTGTCCGCCATGTGCTCGTCGACAACGAAGCTGGTCTCGATGCCGTCATGCGTTCCAAATACGTGCAGAGCTCTGTCGGGAAAGAGGCGTACAGGGGCGTACGCGATGCAATCCGTTCTGGACGATGCGTCCTCTTCGCCGGCACCTCCTGCCAGGTCGCAGGCATGAGGGGGTATCTCGGGGGCCTCGCCGACGGCGATCTTTTTCTGTCCGTCGTCGTTATCTGCCACGGTGTCCCCTCTCCCGAACTCTGGTCGCGCTGGGTAGACTACCGCGCTGAGGGCTTCGGGTCGGATGTCTGCGACGTAAATATGCGGAGTAAGACAACCGGATGGTTGTCTTTCTCCGCTATGTACAAGCACATAGCGGAGAAAGACAACACCGAGGACACCGAGTCCCAGGTGTTTGGGAAGGACTGGTACATGAAGGCTTTCTTGGCCAACGCAAGCCTTCGTTCATCTTGTCTCGCATGTCCTGTAAAGCGCTCGAGCGGTGCCGATATCACGCTTGGCGACTTCTGGGGTTTTCAGAATATTCATCCCGAGGTCGACTACTCCAAGGGCGTATCCGCCGTCCTATGCAATACGGAGAAGGGCGAGCGGGCATTCAAGGCTATCTTTGGGCTCACTGTAAACGGCCCGGCCACGCTTGAGGAGGTAATCGCGGGCAACCCCAGCCTCGTCCGTTCTGTCGCGCCCTATCCAAGGCGCGACGAGTTCTTGAATGACGTGTCTGCGGGGTTGTCCATCCCGGATCTCATGGTCAAGTGGGATTTCCGTTCTTCTCTCTGGCAGCGTGTTCGCGGCAAACTTTGCGGCATTAAACGACGACTTAAGAAGTTTGTTTGCGGCGATTCACAATAGTCTTGCTTTGCATTTGGAGTTTATTTATAAGGCAATGGATGCTCTTCGGTTATTTACTCCATAAACAATTAATTTGGTATCGAAAGCAGTATGCATAAAGGTTTGCGTTTAGGGGGTCATTAATGACGAGGCGCGGACGTCGCCAGCGAGATGAAGAGTGGACTTGTAAGTTTTCCAAGCTTCTTCGTTTGGTTGTTGAGAGCAATAATATCAAGCTCGATCATCTTGATAGCGATGCTGGCATATTATTGAGTGCTTTCCGGACCGCCGCCGAGCATGCGGCCAGGATAATTGCGCTCGTGGTGGCCGACAACCCGATTCCCGGCAGGAAGGCGGCGTAGCATGCGCTAGAATGACGGCATTCTAGGTGATTCTCGGCTCCTCGGGCAGCCTGCGGCTACCCTCGAGAACCGAGCTCTACACCAACATTCGGGACACTACCTTCACTTAGCTGGTCGAACACTTCTTTAGTAAGGATATGAATATCGATTTCGGGATTACTTCTGATGTAAGTTTTGACTTTAGTGTTGAGATAGCTCGCAATATGACCATTTAGCATTTTTGAGTCATTGAGAACGATGCACGATTTGACAGTGCCGTCTTCCTCGAACTTTCTGCTTAGTTTTAACGGGACGGCTCCCTCGTGTTGATATATATTTCTAAGCTTATAGAGCAATGCATAAGAGTTGCCGTTGTCGTAAATCTTTGAAATCTCATTATCAAAAGAATTTGCTACGCAGTCTCCGTAAGCGGCGTGCAATTGTCTTTTGTAATGGGTGACGGTCCGTACAACAGACTCTACGTAGTGCTCGGTAGCTGCTTTCGCTGCCTTCATCGACTTACGGTCATTTGGATCGATTGCATTAATGGACACGGTTAGCTCAGATTGAGCGTCTTCGAAATCTAGGATGATCTCAGTTAAGTTAGAGATGCTTATTAGCTTCTCGAGTTCTGCTTTTGCCGCTTCATATTCGTCTTCTTGAAGTGGTATTTCACAGTTTAGGACCGCTTCAGTATCTTGCTCTTTAGCTTTTGTAATGGTGAAGTATCCGTAGGAGCATCCAGTATCTTCTATTTGTCCCTTTTGTTTGTTTGATTCAGCCATAATCCCTTTTCTTCTTTGAGGGCTGTTGGAGCGAGATGACTAAAGATTTTGGTTTCTTCAGCTCCGTTTTTCCCGCGATCGCTTTCTTTGCTTGCTATATTCTTGCCCTTGGCGCTTTATGTGTTATTTGAAGCGGGACACCTTTGCTCCCATAACAAATGAAAGTCACGGTCTCATCTGGGGAGTTGCATAGTTTGAAAAGCTTCGATCGCTCTATTGCTTGGTAAGCATCTGCATCCAGTCTTTGCATCATAAGTCTATTGAGTAGAAATAGCGCTCCCATCGCTTTGATGACGTTGCCCTGATTGGCTTTTTCATAATTGGCTAAGCCTCGATCTGGATCGATTGATGCTCTGGAGTGTTTGACTGTATTGTAGTCAGTCCACCATTGGAGGCGCTTTGAGCCTGGCGCTTTTACATAGATGGTTTGTCCCTTTTTATTTGTTGCTGTGGTTTGTTGCCAGCTATCAAAGGGTTTTAATTGCATCCCATTCTTAAATTGGAGGACTTTCGTATCTATCCCTGGGAAAGATTGGCAAAGATAGTATCCCCACTTAGAAATTGTGCAGTTGTTTAGATCTGCCTCAGGAAAGAAGTGCGTCCCAATAGCTTTTGCCAGCGAGTCAACTTCACCGCAGGTAGACAAAAGCAAGGTGAGGTATTCGATTGAAAATGCCTCTATATTCCTCTGCGAGAATGCGCAGCACCTTTCTGTCTGCAGGAGACGATCTTCAAGGGCTAAGTAGTAGGTCCAGTATGTTTGCCGGAACGATTCGAAAGTGCTAATTGGTGACTGTTCTGACATGCGCATCTCCTCATGTCGTAATTAAGGGAAAGCCTCGTGGAGGTTCGTTTATTAGTTTAAAACTATCGATGTTAAGCAAGGCATCCACTTCTTCTTTTATGTGGATCAGGCTGATGTCTGCTTGTTTGATTGCAATCGAATATTGCGTAGCATCACTGTCCATATTGCGCTTCGTTACCGGTGCCGACATAGTTCTCGCTGTCCTTTGTTGCCAACGGTTGACCTTGCTGCGCCGCCGGGTAACGCATAGTCTCTTTACAAAATCGATAACCACATAGCGGAACACGGCCCGTGCCCCGTCATATGATTTCTGGCGACTAGACAGCAAGTCATCGACAGGGGGGGCACGGGCCGTGCCTGCGAACGTCATATCAGTTGACGAGGAGTCGCTACGCAATGACATGGGGATCTGGCGAGGAAGACCCGTCGAGGAGATGCTCGACGCACTGCAGCTTAAGTTTTCTAACGCCACCTGAAGAGCTTTGATGCGCTGGCATCCAATTACGTGATCCTGATATAAGAAATGCCCAGTCACCCTTTCACCAGAATTGAAAACTGGCATAAAAGCGAGTGATTTTCTTCTTGCATGTGGCTTTACCGACACATGGCTCCAGGAGATTCGAGTACGGGCGGTCCTATGCCATGTTTCTTGGGGCGCTGCGGAAATACCTTAAAAATGACTGCATCGCGCTGGATCCGCCGGAGCGCTTCGATTATATCGTGAACATCTTTTCCGAGGGTTCCCTGCGACGTTTCTCCTATTTCCTTGATGCGGATGTCTCGATGATGACCATTCACTCCGCTAAGTGGATCGAGTGGGATATTGTTTTCATTCCGGGCGATACGCGTTCCGATTGGCCTGGAGCGATTTGCTCTCGGTGCGAAAGTGCTGGTACGTGCTCGCGTTCTGCGCATGGATGCTGGATTGTGGATGCGAAGAAATTGCCAGACGGGCTTATTGAGTAAATGGGCCTGCTGTACGTCGGTGTTACTCGCGCCCGCAAAGCGGTATATGTCTCCGCTTCTATGCAGCGCAGGACAATTAACGGGAACTATGAGGTTGCCTGCCCCTCTTGCCTAACGTCTCTTCCAGGCATTGAGCCCGTGAGCTGGACGGTCATGGACGGGGAGGGGTGATCTGTGGCGGTATGGAGCGCGCCTGCTCGCCTTCAGGGCGATGCTCGGGTAGGACGCGGCCGCGTTGCTGAACGCCTACGGCGTGGGGGACGTGCCGCTCGGCGATCTCGACCTGACGCCAGGGCTCATCGAGGAGCACGCGCAGAGAGGGGCGATGCCCCACTGGCCTAGCCTAGAAGAAAATGGAATAGACGGACCGACCGTCCGGCTGAGTCTGAGAAGAGCTGCCGGGCGGCGGGCGGAGCATGGCCGCCGGACCTATCAAACATATTTCCACCATTCCTTCAACTGGGAAAATGCCGCCCCCGGGTCCCGGATGGGACCTCGGGGGCGTTCGGCTAACTGCGGGAGCGAGCCATCAGCTCAATGTGGTCGGCTGGGATCGGAAATCAACCTACAAAGTGAGTTAACATCTTTAGCGTGCACGTTCAGATGAACCATGGTTTTACGCATTTCGACAATTGTGTAACTGTATAGAAGAATTCAAAACTAACGGCTTATTAATTGCTTATGGGAATGAGTGGAATGCAGGCGCGAGCACGTATTACCTGATGAGGGGAGACGCAATGAATGACTTACAAAATAACGATATCAAAGCTAATGCCCAGGCGGGCGCTGTAAATATTTCGACAAATGACGTGTCCTTTCAACCAACTGTTAACCTAGGTATTAATGGACGCGGTGATATTGCGTCGTTCCCTGCGCGATTTATTCGTAGCGCACGTAAGGCTCTTAACCCCATTGGGGCCGCTCGTGACGAAGCGGAGATGCGGAGTATCGAAGCGAGCTCTATAGCGGATGTTGTTGCAATCTATAAACGGGCGTTTCCGACTTTTACTGATGGCCAGCTATATTTAATGGCTCATGGGTATAACACGAGCGCTTCTCAGGCAGATAATTTGCTAAATGTTCTTGAGCGCGCGGGAAAAATGTCAGATTCGAATAGAGTTGATGAACTGCCGGAGTCCTGCATTGATCTTGACATTCATGGAGCTCAGACAGCCTATGACGATGATCTGAGGGAGATGTGGGCGAAGTTGATTTCTCAAGAAGTATCGTCAGGTAGCGCTCGCTCTAAAAGAACGAAGAAAATACTTGAACAAATGGATTCGGGAGAAGCGAGTCAGCTGTTTTCAATTCTTCGGTGCTGCCTATGGGCGAAAGTGGGACCCAATTCGGTGTTTACTCCAATCCCAGTTCTCTTGAAAACTTCTAAAGATGATTCTTGGACATATAATGGTGGCACAATTTCATCTGAGTCTGTTGTCGCAATGGCTTCGCTTGGGCTACTTTCGTCAAATAACTGGACAACGTTCACGCTTGTGCCTAAAGGCGGTTTGAATTTATATTCCTCATCGTCTCATGTGCTTCTATTAAACAATAACGATGAGACAGTTAAATTCAATCTTGGTTATGCCAAATTATTGAAACCAGGGATAGAACTCATTGAGACGCTTGACGTGCCTACGGATGATAGGATCATGTCCGTAATGAATGAGGTTCTGGAGACTGACGTGATTTATGGGCCCTTAGCCTAGCTCAAGTAGATGCGCTGGTAGCTCTCGCAGGTGCCCTGGTGGCGCGTGAGACCGCTTTCGGCCGAGCACTAGTTGAGGCTGTGGTCGTACTCCAGCTGGTCGAGCGTCCAGTCGTGGAGCCATAGCGCCATGTCGTATTCCGAGCTGTTTGTCTCTTGCCTGCACAGGTCCACGGCGTCGTTGACTATCTGCGTGACGCTCGGGCGGGCGGCGTCGTTTACGGTCACCTCCGCCGTGGTGCGCAGGTAGTAGATCCCTTTGTCGTTTTGGGGATCGTTTCTGTCGTTGTCCATAAAGTAGAAGTAGATGCGGTACGTGCTCGATGCCGTGAAATCGAAGGTAAAGTCGTGGCCCGCGGTGCCCAGGCTGCAGTAGCTGGCCCATGCCGGGCGCGACGGGTCGCAGACGCTTTCCTGGCTGCCGCCGTCCCAATAGGTGGGCACGTCCATGCGCGCCTTGGCCCGGGACGAGCCGTTGGTCTGGGTTACGTGGAAGGTCGTCGCGGTGCCCGCTGGGGCGTCGTTCCACGAGACGGTGAAGGTGACGCCGTTTTGGCTTGCGGTTGCGGAGTGGGCGTAGCCGGTTTGTGACGTGGTGGAGATTGCGGCGGGCGTGGGGTCGGTTTGGGCTCGGAGGGATGGGGTGGGGGTGCCGGTTGCGGCGGTGGTGCCGGCATTGGTGGCGTCGGCACTTTCCGTGTTGGCTGCGCTGGTGCCGGTGGATGTTGCGGTGCTGCCATCCGCGGTATCTGCTGTCGCATTTGCGTTGGTGCCGTCTTCAGCTTTGCCTGTGTCGCTGCTCGTGGCGTCGGCTTGCGCCTGCTGCTCGGCTGTCGCCTGTGGCTGGATGGCTTCCGCGATGGCTGACATAGGCAACGTCGCGCTGACCATGGACGCGCACGCGATCGCGCAGAGCAGGTAGTAAAGGGGTCGTTTCATAGCGGAGCCTCTCGGTGAGCAGCCAATAGGGTCCGAAGGCAGCTCCAGGCCAGCACTCCGCACATATTTTGTTGGGGATTATTTTACGGGAACCCCAGTCAACATCAGCGAACTTTCTGGGGAATGTTGGGGGAGTAGCTGACTGTTGGGAAGTTTGCCATTGGCGGCGTCCCGCCCGCGCTTCGTGGGTTAATCGTGATGCGGCAGCTTCAACATGAGGCCGTCTCGCGCTTCTTCGAGACTCGCCACCGAGACCTTCCAGGAAAAGTCCGCGAGGCTGCTGCCTAGGTCAAGCTCTACATGGTCGTATTCTTCAATTTTGCAGCCAGGGTGGTTCTCGTCGGGTATAAGACGGCATTCGACCGGTTGCGACCCGATGATTCGATACTCCTTCTGATATGCGTACTTGGGCGTTTTAATAACGAGATTGTGCGGGATGCCCTCAAAGATCTCGTGGATCAGTTTTGGTCCGGGTACGCCATAGGAGATGGGGCCGTGGGCGTAGATGCTCCCTCCGTCGGCGGTGTGTCTGTCGGCGAGGCACGCGAAGCTGTCGTACTGTACAATGCCGATCCACCCGTCCGCGCACCCGAACTCCTGGATCATTCGCATCGGGATTTTCACGGCGTTGTCGACGATATCGTTCTCGCGGACCGTGTACATGCAGTAGATGGGCAGGCAAGTATATCCGTAGAGGCACACCCGGGAGCCATGGACGCCTCGAGTGGATCGCCCTGCTCGCCAGGCAGGCCTTGGTAGTAGCCGGCCGCGTTCATGTAGAGACGACCGGTAATCAAGTTGTCTATGTAGGCTTCCTTGGGTGCGAACTTGAGTAGGTATGCGATGCCGTCTTTGAGCATAGCGGATCCTTTCTTGGGTGGAGGTGCCCCGGGCCGCCTTGTGCGCCCCGGTTTCTCATTGCCAAGATAAGGGATATTCTCAGAACCTTCGTGCCGGATTGACGTGGACCTGCGCCGCTTGGGTGTGCTGGCTCATTAGGACGTTAACGCTTGCGCAGCAAAGAGCTTCGGGTGCTATATTCCGACCCGCTACGAAATGGTCTGCTAGTAGATCGGTTATAGTGGCACGCCTCAGCTTGACTGTGCGATGTTCACTTCCTTGTTTGCTTCACGAGCAATACGATGCTGGTCTTCATATTCGAATTCAAGAGATACGCATGTCGATGCATCGAGGTCGAAAACGTAATTGTATCCAGGGACCGAGACGATAACAGATGCGAAGTGGCATGAGTGATCACTGGACTCTTTTTTCATGTTGGAGAGCGCTTCGCGAAGCATTTCCGCGTCAGCAAGAATATTGGACCTGACAAACAACTCGTTTCTCCTAACGGTTTCGTAGTCACCAGAGTCGAGTCTGTCCAGCTTTTTGCGAAGAGCCTCAATAACCGGCTCGAACGAATCAGAACTATTTGGGCCATACAGGACTTCTTTTTCGAAATGCGCTCCACATTGCTCAATAAGTTCGACTCGACGTTTTTCCTGAGAAGAATCATTCTCGTATAGGAGTTTGGAATAGAGGGATTCTGCCTTTCTGCTGTCTTGTGATTGGGAAGCTGTTGCCTCTATGCCCAGGGACTGTTCCCGATCGATCAGATCCGGTTTGTCGCTGTAAGCCAAATTGCCGTATTTGTCGCTATCGATAAATTGCAGAACATGTCTCGCATAACACTCCCAGATATCAATCTTGGTCCTGCCAAGGATGGGCATGACGTAGCTTTCGCTATCAATTGGGCTATGCATATGGCTCACTTCTGGTACTCGAATCTCGGGGTTAATGTCTGCCTTATTGTGCGATTTTTCTTGTCCTCGCGGCGTCCTATCCTTTTAGAAAAACACTGACTGTTTGGAGGATAGTAATGGAAACAACCGCTGAAGAGTTTGAAGAAAGGCGCAGGCTCTTACTGCAAATAGCTGAGGCTTATGCAAATCTTTTATATACGTATAAGACGCAGCTCGTTGCGGCAGACAGCGCCAACGGACTCAACAACCGTTTATCCGTAATGCAGACTGTTTTGACATCGGTTTCCGCTTGTGGCTTTGTAAGTATCTGGCTATCTGGAATGGAAATTGCGGCGCTGGTTGCCGCCGGGCTATCTGTCATCAGTCTAGCAATAACAATTTATCTTAAAGGGGCAAACTTGAGCGAGAGGGCAAATTGTCATGGCGCAACCGCAGATGCAATTTGGGTGATTCTTCAGGGGTATCTATCACTTCTTGCCGACATCCGCTCATTTGATTTGGCGGAAATCAGATCTCGTCGCGATTCTCTTCAAAAGGAAGTTGCTTCAATTTACGCAAAAAGCCCTATGACAAATCCCAAAGCCTATTCAAGGGCCCGTGAAAGCATTAAGGCGGGCAACTGTGGGTTTTCTCCGGTAGAGATAGAACAGATTCTCCCTGTTGGATTGAGGGATCTGGTTAGATAACTGAAGGGACCAACATGGACGAAAAGCAATCTTTTGAGAATTTCTTCGAATCAATTTCGCTTGATTCATTGAGTGAGTATCAATCGTCGATTGAGTCATTGACGAAATTATTGAACAAAAAATACTACGATTTGGATTCTGTCGATGATCATTGTCTTGTGGTCGGATCAGTTGGTCGGCAAACTGCTGTTTCCGAAACTAGCGATCTTGACCTTTTGTTTGTACTGCCGCAGGAAGTTTATACGAGATTCAATGCCTATGACTCTAATGGGCAGTCGGCGCTTCTCCAAGAAGTCAAAAAAACAATTAAAAGCCGTTACCCCAAGACTGACATAAAAGGTGACGGACAAGCTGTAGTGATTAACTTCACAGATAGGTTTTATTCGATTGATTTGGTTCCTGCTTTTGAGCAGGACGACGGATCGTTCAAATATCCCGATTCAAATGATGGTGGGTTTTGGAAAAAGACGGATCCTATTCCTGAGCAAGATGCCTGTTCTACTCTATTTGAAAAGACCGATGGAGATGGCAAAAGGCTCTGCAATGCTTTAAGGGTTTGGAAAAATACTCTCGGATTCCATTTCAAGGGACTGCTCATCGATACTCTTGTTAATAATTTTTACAGCCAGGATGACCGCTCAGGTGAACCTTATGATCTTTTGGCTGATCTCTTTGAATTTCTGTCCGAGCAAGATCGCGAACAATCATTTTGGCATGCCCTGGGTAGTAACCAGCAGGTTACAAATGATGATGGCGGGGCGTTTGTGCCAAAAGCCAAGAAAGCTCATGGAAAACTAATCGATGCCACTAGCTCTGATGAAAAAGAGCAAGCTCTCATTGATTTATTTGGAAAGTCATTCTCCGACGCTGTTGTCGATGGTTCTTCCGATAGTGAAGAAGCCCAATTTGCTTCCAAGTATGGCGTGGCCATTGAGGAGCGATTTGTCGAGGATATATTTAAGGTTGACATTCGTCGTTCGATGGATATCGATTGCGAAGTTATACAGCGTGGATTTAGACCCTCATTACTTAGGGATATGTTGTCTAGGCATTGTCCTTTGCTACGAAGGCGTTCGCTTCACTTCTTTGTTGTCAATGCTGCTTCTTTTAGAGATTGCGTTTTTTACTGGAAAGTTCGCAACTGCGGTGAAGCTGCATTTCAGAGAAACTGCATCCGAGGCGAAATTCAACGTGGCAATAAAGATGGCTTTCATGATGAGAAGACTGATTTTGTTGGCCCACATTATGTTGAGTGCTATGCGGTTAGGAGCGGCGTTTGTATAGCACGATCTAGAATTGAAGTTCCTATCAGTTAGCTCAAAGCACGAATTGCGTTTTTTGATCTGGTTGAAGAGGATGTCCTCAGTGATACAGTCGTCGTGCACTTTGCGTGAGGCGGAGACAAAGAAGGGCCGTTGTTCGGTTTCCGACAACGGCCCTTTGACGTTTCCGCGACAACTGGATGTTGTCGCGGATGCCGCTAATGTTGCTAGAACATGCTTTGCAGGGCCTCGCATTTCGGATGTGCTGGGAAAAATCGAAAACCTCCGAGCACGACTCGTATTGTGACGACAAAACCGCAGGTCGTGGAAGGGCAAGACCGAGGTCTGGTCCCCAGATCTCCGTCTTGCCCCGCACTTCCGGATAGACGCAAAATAGGGGCGTTAATGCGCCTGGCGTGGACCGTTATATAGAGTTGCCAATTGGCAACAAGACGAATATAGTTAGCATTATGCTAACTAAGGGGTGGTTATGAATCGAACCAAGCTCCGACCGACATATTCACTTGACGAAGCGAAGTCTTTGGCTCGCTCGGGAAAGATGATTGTAAATGGTAGGGTGCGCAGACACCTGATGAATCAGTTTGGTTATTTGGACATCGATCATTTCCTTGCTGACCTATTTGATTATCTGAAGCCTGACGATTTTAGAAAATCCATCGCGCTCGATATGGATGGGCCTCTGCATGATGTTTACGCAGATGTCTACGTGTGCCGAGGTTTTGAATACGAGGATTGGTACGTTAAGTTTTCAATTGATTCCGAAGGCAATGCGCATTTAAACGTTTTGTCTGCGAACATCGATGGATACATTCATTAAAGGAGGAGTCATGCGTTGCATGGAATGCGGCAAAGAAATGCAATTTACCACGGCGCCAATGACTGAAATTTACCGTGGCGAGAAAATTACCGTAAAAGGAATTGAGCATTGTGTTTGCGAGTGCGGTAACGATGAAATGACTGCTACAGAGGCGACTAAGCTTGCCCATGCACTGGCTTCCCAATATGCTAAGGCTCATGAACTTTTATCTCCCTCGGATATAAAGGATTTGCGCTCTGATCTTGGTTTGACTCAGCATGAGTTTGAGTCGCTATTAGGGGTTTCAAAACCCACGGCGTCTCGTTGGGAGAACGGGGCATCGCAACAATCTATTACCGCAAATAATCTTATGAGGCTCATTCGAGATGTCCCGGAGGCGCGTAAATATCTGGGTCTCTCTTCTGGTGAGACGACCTCAGGACTTAACACATCGCGGTTTTCGGTGATACCAGGAGGAGAGGCTCCAGCTTATAGGGACTCGACTCCTTTGGCAGATGAGAATGCCTTTCGATTGGAGATGTAGATGGAATCGTTACAGAAGCAACGCATTGAATCTCCGCTGATTACGTGCGTGACCAGAAAAGTGGACAGTTTTTCATTTGATGGCGGAGTGACTCCGAAAAAGGGCATCAATAAGTCTGACGTTGAATGCAACGTCCGAAATGCTATTACCAGTGCATTCTCGGACGAAAACGGAGTCAGGTTTCGTCAGCTCAACTTAGTTATTGAGCTTTTACCTGGCGATGAGGGCCATTATTACCGTTCCGAAATATCCGTTTCTGGCATATATCGCGCTCCTGCGAATTTAGATGACGATGCTTTTGACAGAGAAGCACTTAGCACCGGTATGCAGGACCTGTATTCCTATGCAAGAGGCTTTATTGAAAATGTCGCAGCTGGTGGAGTGTGGGGGCCACTTTATCTGCCACAGATTGGATTCACTATCTAGCTCTCGATGTCCCCACATCCTTTAAAAAAGTTCTTAAAACAACCTTAAAGGCGCCCCAGCTCGCGTTGACAGCGTAAAATACGCATGTTTGACTATGACAGAAGTGGATTTTAGAGGAGGGGTGCGCTATGGAGGTGCTGGTTGTTGGCAACACCGCATATGTTGACGATGACTTTTGTGCCAAGGCGTTCCCCGGGGACCATGTGCAGGTCGTAGCCGCGCAGGACACGCGCCGCGATGAGTCGTCGCCCCATGCCTCGTGGAAAGAGCTTCTGCAACACCTGGATCAGGCCTACGAGTTCGACCGCGTGGTCTACCTGTCTAATTACCTTACCCCGCATACCGATACCGTGGGCGATATCGAGACGCTGCGCTCGGTCTTTCGTGCGTGCGCGGGTCGCCGGGTCCAACTGCTATATGTAGCGGGGCCCGCGGGTGCCGAGGGTGCCGCCGATGCCGCGGGGCGAACGGGCAAGGGCATTATCGCCCGCGCGGCAAACGACCTTTGCCGCTACTACGCTGCTCGCGAGGGCGTTCAGACCAAGATCCTGCGTGTGCCGTTCCTGTATACTGCGTCTGCCGCGCTGGAGGACCCGTTTTTGGTGCCGCTGTTCGATGCGTGCTCGACCGGCTCGGTTGCTCTGCAGGGCGCGCAGGATGCGGCGTTTCCCCTGCTGTGCACCGAGGAGCTCGCGGTGCTAGTACGCCGTATCTTCGACAGCTGGGACGCCTCCTTTGAGACGCTCGACGTTGCCGATGCCTTCCATCACACGGCGGGTGAAGTGGGCGAGGCTCTTCAGGCGCTGTTCCCAGGGCTTTCAGCTGCCTATGGCGATTCTGCCGGCTACAACCTGCCCGCCAACGACGTCGCTCGCGTGCGCTATGGCTGGTTTCAGCGCTACGACTTGCTGCGCGATCTTTCGACCATTCAAGCGCGTTGGGATGCTGGCCGCGCAAAGAAAGTCAACCCCTTGCGCGCCGCCATCGACCGCATCCAAATGCGCGCGCTGCCTATTAAATGCCTGGAGACGGGCGTTGCCTGGGTCCTGTTCGAGGTGCTGGAGCACCTGTTCTCCCAATCGGCCCAGCTCAACGTGCTCGATTATCGCCTGCTCTATGTGGTGATGATCGGCACGCTGTATGGCTTGGACTTTGGCTTGGTCGCAGCACTGCTGGCTTCGATTGGCCTGGCGGCGAGCTACTTTACTCAGTACGGCTATACCTTCCAGGGTCTGTTCTACGAGCCGTCCAACTGGCTGCCGTTTATTGCGTACTTTGTCGTGGGTGCCGTGTGCGGCTATGTGCAGCTGCGCAACAGCGAAGTCATTAGGGCGGAGCGCGATCAAAACGAGCTCGTGCGCAACCGCAATACGTTCCTTACGCAGCTCTACCACGACGCGATCGAGGATAAGCGCGCGTACAGGCGCCAGATCGTGGGTCGCCACGACAGCTTTGGCAAGATCTTTGCCGTGACGCAGGAGCTCGACGTGCTCAACCCGCGCGACATCTATCGCAAGTGCTGCGAGCTTCTGGGCGAGATCCTCGAGAACGATTCGGTGGCGATCTACCATGTTTCGGGCGGGGCATTTGCGCGCCTGGTGGCAGCAAGTCCCGCGATTGCCGAAGATGCCGCACGCTCGCTCACGCTTGAGCAGCTTGCACCTCTTTTGGGCGACGGGGGTCACTCGAACCTGTGGGTGAACCGCGAGCTGACGCCGGGGCTTCCCATGTTTGGATACACGATCGAGCGCGACGGGGCACCCGCCGTGCGGATCTTTGTGCGTAGTGCGGCCGAAAACCAAATGACCCTCTATTATCAAAACCTGTTCCGCATCTTGTGCGGGCTGGTTGAAAGCGCGCTGGGCCGTGCCTTTGACTACGAGGCGGTGGCGCAGGATAAACGCTGCGTTGACGGCACTTGCGTACTCAAGCAGGCTGCCTTTGGCCAAGAGCTCGCGGCGGAGCAGGCGCTGGCAGATAGCAAGATGGGGAGTTTTTTGCTCCTGCGCGTGGTACCGGGCATGGAGCCTGTCGGTGAGCTGGTGGGCGCAATTGGGTCGGCAATCCGCGAGAGCGACGCGGCGGGCTTGGTCGACGGCAACGTGCTCTACCTGCTTATGCGCCAGGCAAAGGCGTGCGATCTGCCCATTATCCGCGAGCGCCTGAGCGCAAAGCAGATTGCGGTGGAGCCCGTCGACGGCGAGGACATCGTGGAGCTGCTGCAGCACATCTCTTACACCGGTGACTGCGAGGGGGGTGCCGCTTGATCTCGCTTGTCGTTGCTGCCGTCTTGCTGCTGATTCATACGCTGGTTTGCCTGATGCTGTGGACGCTCATGAAGCTGGGCCTGCTGCCGGTGCGCGGGCACATGCTGGCCGTGATAGTGCTGGTGCCGCTGTGGGGCCCGTTGCTGGTGGTTCTGCTATCGGTCCGCAGCGCGGTGTTTGGCGAGGGGCTGAAAGAGTCTGCGCTGGAGTCGCTGCGCTTCAACGACGACCTGCATCGTAGTATGTCGGTACCGAGTGGTGAGGACGATGCAGGCGTAGTGCCGCTCGAGGAGGCGCTCATCGTCAACGACCCGGCATACCGGCGCCGCCTAATGCTCTCCATGCTCACCGAGGAGCCCGACGCGTACCTGGCGCAGCTGCAGGCGGCTAAGCTTAACGACGACGTTGAGGTGGCGCACTATGCCGCGACGGCGGTGGCGCAGATCTCCAAGGAGTCCGACCTTAAACTGCAGCAGTTGGAGCGTGCCTTTAAGACGGATCCGAGCGCGCAAAACCTCAACGAATACTGTGATTTTCTTGGTGAATACTTGGGCTCGGGCTTGGCCGAGGGGCGTGTGGCTCAGATTCAGCGTCAACAGTACGCGCGCCTGCTTGCGCGTCGCTGCGAGCGCGAGGACGCCCTTGAGCTGCGCATTCGATACGCGACGGCGCTGGCCGATGTCGGACAGATCGACGAGGCGCAGGCCGTGACCGACCAGCTGGTGCTCGACGTGCCCGAGGAGCAGGAGGTTTGGATGCTTTGCCTGCGCCTGGCCGTGGTGCGCCTCGACGGTGACGAGGTCCACCGTGTGATCGATGCGATTGACAAGCAACATGTGTATTTGAGCGCCGACAACCGCGAAAAGTTGGCGTTTTGGCGCGACGGGGAGGAGGCCAGATGAGCGTGGCCCAACATATCCGCGACCGTGCAGGCCGCTTTCGTTGGATGGGACTCCTCGTGGTGTGGGCGGTCTTTATTGCCATGGCCGCCGTGCTGCTGGTGGAGCGTGCCGGCGTGCAGTACAGCGCTGGACAGCACAAGCTGGGCATGCTCGCCGCCAACGACGCGGTGCCGGCCTCCTCGGCAATCTTTGGCCAAAAGCCCACGTGCCTGGTCATTACCGATTCCGATCAAGCTGGCGTCGAGGACGTAAAGGAGCAGTTCGACCAGATCCTGCTCGACATGAAGATTGCGCACCGCGACGTGGACCTTGCCCTGGATAGTGCGGATGCCTTTCCCTCGCTGACCGCCTTCGATCGCGTGATTTTGCTCATGCCGTCGCTCGATGGGCTCGGTACGCACCTGAGCGACATTATGAGTTGGGTGAGTGCCGGCGGTTCGCTTATGCTCGCCATGCCGCCGGATAACTCGAGCTATCTGCAAGTGATTGCCTCCAAGCTTGGCATTGAATCGGCCGGATATGACTATGTAAAAGCCGAAAGCATTGTGCCGAGTGAGGACTTTATGCTGGGCGGGGGAGAGCGCTACGAGCTCTCGGACCCTTTTGATTCGTCGCTTTCGGTATCGCTGCGCGAGACGGCTCGTGTGTGGGCTAAGACCGGCGATGCGGGCGCCCCACTCATTTGGTCGAATGACTGCGGTAGCGGGCGCACCGTGGTTTGCAATATCGGTATCTATGACAAGGTCATGCGCGGCTTTTACGCCGCGGCGACCAGCCTCCTGGGCGATGCAACGGCCTATCCGGTCATCAACAGCGCCGTGTTCTTTTTGGACGACTTTCCCAGCCCCGTGCCCTCGGGCGATGGTACTTATATCAAGCGTGACTACGGCCTTTCCATTGCGGATTTTTACACCAAGGTCTGGTGGCCCGATCTGCAAAAGCTCGCGCAAAAATATGGCATTCGCTATACCGGCGTGATGATCGAAAACTACGAGGACGCGGTCAACCAGATTGAGCCCGCGCGCCAACCCGATACCACGCAGTTCCGCTATTTTGGCGGCATGCTGCTGCAGATGGGCGGCGAGCTGGGCTTTCACGGCTACAACCATCAGCCTCTGGCGCTCTGGGACACCGACTACGGCACGCTGTACGACTACAAGACCTGGAAGAACAAAGAGACGCTCGTCGCTTCGCTCAACGAACTTATCGCGTTTCAGGACGAGGTCCTGCCCAATGCTCATGGCTCGGTTTACGTGCCGCCGTCGAATATTCTTTCGGCTCGCGCGCGCAAGCTTATCGGTACCGATGTTCCGCGCATTAAGACCATTGCCAGTACGTATTTTGAGGATGGCACCGACCTACCCTACGTGCAGGAGTTTGGCGTGGCGAGCGATGGCATTGTGGAGCAGCCACGTATTGTTTCGGGCGGCATGGTCAACGATTCCTATATGCGCCTAGCCGCCGTGTCCGAGCTCAACATGCACTACGTGAGTACGCACTTTATGCACCCGGACGACCTTTTGGACCCCGATCGCGGAGCCAAGGAGGGCTGGGAGGTCTACAAGGGCGGCCTGACCGACTACCTGGACTGGCTTACCAAGTCGGCGCCCGATCTGCGGCACCAGACGGCGTCGGAGTGCTCCGGTGCCATCCAGCGCTTTTCGTCGGTTACGGTGAACGTGGATACAAGTGCAGATGCCTGGACGCTCAGTCTGGGCAATTTCCACGACGAGGCGTGGCTCATGTTCCGCGCCAATAATGGCGAGCCAGGTGCGGTGACGGGTGGCGAACTAACGCACCTTACGGGCAATCTGTATCTGCTCAAGGCAAATGATAAGACCCTGACGATCGAGCGCAAGGAGGGTGGCGACAGATGAGAATCTGCTTGGTACTCGAGGGTTGCTACCCCTATGTGCACGGCGGCGTATCTACCTGGATGCATGGCTATATCCAGGCCATGCCCGAGCACGAGTTCGTGCTGTGGGTGATTGGCGCGCATGCTGCCGACCGCGGCAAATTTGTCTACGAGCTGCCCAGCAACGTGGTCGAGGTGCACGAGGTGTTCCTGGACGATGCCCTGCGGCTTTCGGGCGAGCAGCACGAAGCCAGTTTTAACGACCGTGAGCGCGAGGCGCTACGCCGTCTGGTGTCGCTCTCCAATCCGGACTGGGACGTGTTATTCGATATCTTCCACCGCCGTCGCGTGCATCCGCTCTCGTTTTTGCAGAGCCGCACGTTTATGGATATCTTTCGCGATGTGTGCCTGGCCGAGTATCCCTACACGCCCTTTGCCGATGCATTCCACACCATGCGCTCCATGTTGCTGCCCGTGCTCTACCTGTTGGGCAGCGAGGTGCCGGTGGCCGATGTGTACCATGCCATCTCGACCGGCTACGGTGGCCTGCTCGCCTGCCTGGGCTCAAGCGTTCACCATGCGCCGGTGCTGCTGACCGAGCATGGCATCTATACCCGCGAGCGCGAGGAAGAGATCATTCGCGCCGATTGGGTGGTGCCGTCGTTTAAGGACCGCTGGATTCGCTTTTTCTACCTGCTTTCGGAGGAGATTTACCGCCGCGCCTTCCGCGTGACGAGTTTGTTCCATAACGCCCGCAAGACGCAGATTGATATGGGCTGCGATGCGGACAAATGCCTGGTCATCCCCAACGGCATCCAGTTCGATCGCTTTAAGGATATTCCCTTAAAGATCGATGACGGCTGGGTGGACATTGGCGCGGTGGTGCGCCTGGCGCCCATCAAGGATGTCAAGACCATGATTTATGCCTTCTTTGAGCTGCACGAGCGCCTGCCCAAGGTGCGCCTGCACATCATGGGTGGCGTGGACGACGAGGAGTACGGCGCCGAGTGCCACGCGCTGGTCGAAACCCTAGGCGTGCGCGACCTGATCTTTACCGGCCGCGTCAACGTGGTCGAGTACATGGAAAAGCTCGACTTTACCATTTTGACGAGCATCTCCGAGGGCCAGCCGCTCAGCGTGCTGGAGTCGCTTGCAGCGCGCCGTCCCTGCGTGACGACTGAGGTGGGCTGCTGTCGCGAGCTTCTCGAAGGCGCCCCGGGCGACGACTTTGGCGTGGCGGGTTTTGTGACGCCGCCAATGTATCGCAAGGGCTTGGCCGATGCCATGGAACGCATGTGCACAAGCCGCGCTCGTCGCATTGAGATGGGGGAGCGCGGCCAGCGTCGCGTTGCCACGTACTTCTTGCACGAGCAGATGCTCGCCAACTATCGCGCGCTGTACGACGAGACGGCGCATGCGTTTAACCTGCCCAGAGAGGGGGAGTAGCCGGTGGCCGGAATCGGTTTTGAGCTCAAGCGCCTGTTTAGGCGTAAGGGTCTGTTTGCCACGATGCGCGCTTACGGCTACGCCGGCATTGTGTGCACGGGCCCCATGCTGTTGGGCGTGCTGCTCCAGGTGGGTATCTTGGTGCTGTGCGGTCTGTGGGGCGTGGGCCGAGCCAACCAGGACTTGCTGGTGTGCATGGTGACCTATACGCTGCTGGCGTCGCTCACGCTCACGAGTTTTTTCTCTATGCCGGTCACGCGCTTTTTGGCCGACATGCTCTTTGCCGAGCGCGAGGATGAGATCCTGCCTTCGTTTTGGGGGTCTAATGCCATCATGCTCGTTGCGGGCACCGTGCTCTACGGCGTCTTTTTGCTGTTCTCGGGCGCCACGCTGCTGCAGGGACTGCTGTGCCTGTGGCTGTTTAACATTATGATCGTCAACTGGAACGGCATGAGTTACCTCACGGCCATCAAGGATTACCGCGGTATCCTATGCAGCTTTGCGGTTGCCATTGGCGTGGCGTGCCTGTGCGCCCTGGCCGCGCTGGCGCTGGGACTGCCGCCGGTCGAGGGCCTGTTGACGTCAATTGCTCTGGGCTACGGCGTCATGCTCGCCTGGGACGTGGTGCTGCTGTACCGATATTTTCCGCAGAGCGAACGCAGCCCCTGGCTCTTTTTGCAGTGGCTCGATCAGTTTATTCCGCTGGCGCTCACGGGCTTGTTTACCAACCTGGGCCTCTTTGCGCACTTGGTGATAATTTGGGCCGGTCCCATTGGCGTGCAGGTCAAGGGCTTGTTTTATGGTGCGCCCTACCACGATGTGCCGGCGCTCATCGCGTTTTTGACGATCCTGGTCACGTCCGTCAACTTTGTGGTCTCGGTCGAGGTCAACTTTTATCCGCGCTACCGCGACTACTACAGCCTGTTCAATGACGGTGGCGTGGTGGGCGACATTGTGGTGGCCGAGGAGGAAATGCTTGCCACGCTCAACCGAGAACTGCGGTTTTGTGCGCTCAAACAACTGTTTGTGACGGCGGCGGTCATCTCGCTCGAGACCACAGTGCTCTCGGCGCTACCGTTGGGCTTTAACAACCTGATGCACGGGTATTTTCGCACGTTGTGCGTGGGCTACGGCCTGTATGCCGTGGGCAATACGGTGTTGCTCATCTTGCTGTACTTTACCGACTATAAGGGGGCCGTGCTGGCCTCGGGGTTGTTTGCCGGTGTGGCCGGGCTGGCGACTGCCGTTTCTCTGCTCTTGCCGCAGCAGTTTTACGGCTTTGGCTTTTTGTTGGGTGCAGCGGTGTTTTTTATCGTGGCGCTGCTGCGGCTCGATACCTATACCGCCAACTTGCCGTATCGTATCCTGAGCCAGCAGCCCATTGTGGCGACCGACAAAACGGGCTGGTTTACCGAACTTGGACGGGTGCTCGACCGTGTTGAGCAACGCTACGAGGACAAGCACGTGGGCGGTGAGCCGCGCAGTGCGTTTGAACGTATGGTGGTTCGCCTGTACCAAAAACATTGGGGAGGTTCTGATGATCGATAAGTTGATGTCTCGCCGCTGCCTGATCGAGGCGGCTGCCGGCGCGCTGTTGCTTTCGGGCTGCTCGTCTCAGGACGAATCCTCGACTAAAAAGGTCAAAAAACAGGACAAGATTAAAAAGGCTGAGTCTTCCGACCAGTCCAAGCACCTTCGCGATAAGGACGAGCTGTACGAGGTCTACGACGACTCGGGCATTGTGACCATGTACCTGACGGTCTCGCGCGGTAACAGCTCCGAGAACACCGATCATAGCTGGGCCGAGATCAATACGTACTCGGTGTATGACTATGCCGACATGGGCGTGACGCGCTATCAGGTAATGGGGCTTTTGCAGGCGGGCGACGAAGACGGCCCGGTGGCCGGCGAGGTTGGCTATGGCGAGGAAGCGCCCAATGCTACCGTGCAGGTGCGTGGCCAGACGTCGAGCGGTTATACGAAGAAGAATTACAAGGTGGAGCTCAAAAAAGGAAAAGGTACCTGGCGCCAGCAGCGTGCGATTGCGCTCAACAAGCACATGGGCGAGGGTATGCGTTTTCGCAACAAGATGGCCTATGACCTTATCCGCGGGATTCCCCAGATGATGGGCCTGCGCACGCAGTTTGTGCATCTGTGGGTGTGCGACCAGACCGAAAAGTCCAACGATACCTTTGAGGACTACGGCCTGTTTACGCAGGTGGAGCAGCTCAACAAGACCGCGCTTAAGGCACATGGCCTGGATAAGAGCGGGCACCTGTACAAGGTGAACAGCTTTGATTTCCATCGCTACGAGGACACCATTAAGCTTGCCGATGATCCCGACTACAACCAGGCGAGCTTTGAAGGCATGCTCGAGATTAAGGGCGATACGGACCACACCAAGCTCATCGAGATGCTCGATGCGCTCAACGACGAATCGCAAAAGATCGATGACGTGCTCGACACCTACTTTGATACCGAGAACCTGGTCTATTGGTTGGCGTTTCAGATCCTGACGGGCAACTGCGATACGCAGAACCGTAACTGCTATCTGTACAGCCCGCTTAACTCCAAGGTCTGGTATATCCTGGATTGGGATAACGACGGCATGCTGCGTAAGCTTGAGCTGAGCCTGACGGGGTTCTCGGATTATGCGAGCTGGGAGCGCGGCGTAAGCAACTACTGGGGCAACGTGCTATTCAATCGTGCGTTGCGCAGCAAGTCGTTCCGCAGCGAACTCGACCGTGCCGTCAAGGACTTGCGCTCGTATTTGACCGAGACTCGCCTGACCAAGATGATCAAGCACTACCGCGAGGTGACTGAATCCCTGGTCTTTGCTTCGCCCGATATCGATAATCTGCCTGTCACCAAGGATCAATACGAGCAGATCGCCGCGGCGATTCCGGCCGAGATCGAAGAGAACTATAAGAGCTTCCGCGAGAGCTATAAAAAGCCCATGCCGTTCTACATCGGTGTGCCGCAGATTGATAACGGCAAGCTGCGCATTAACTGGGATGCGTCCTACGACTTTGAGGCGCGCGACATTCGCTACACCGTAGAGCTTGCGCTCGATTACGCCATTACTGACGTGATCTTTAAGGCCGAGGACGTGCTGCTGCCGGAGGTAACGTGCGATGCCCCCGATACCGGCCAGTATTTTGTGCGCGTGCGCGCCACCAACTCCGACGGCTTTACGCAAGATGCGTTTGACTACTATGTGACCGACGATGGCAAGCACTACGGCATGAAGTGTTTTTACGTGCAAGACGGCGGTAAGGTCGTGGAGGATACGTATGAGGAGGGCTAGCGCGCTGCTTGAGCGCTTGGCGGCCCCGCCTGTGCGTGCCACGCAGGAGCGTTACCGCCACGAGCTCAAATATCTCATTAACGAGGGCGAGCACGCCGCGCTTGCCTGTCGCATGGCGCCGGTGTTTAAGCTGGACAAGCATGCGCGGGCGGGCGGCTACACCATTCGCAGCCTGTATTTTGACGACTACTGCAACTCGGCCTACGAGGAAAAAGACGCCGGCATTCTCATGCGCAAAAAGTATCGCGTTCGCATCTATAACGGCAGCGACAAGGTGATTAAGCTCGAGCGCAAAAAGAAGTACGGCAGCTGGATCTACAAGGAGGACGCGCCGCTCACGCGTGGCGAGTTTGAGCAGATTCTGGCCGGTGACTACGACTTTTTGCTGAGGAGCCCCTATCCGCTCTGTCGCGAGTTCTACATCGAGTGTATCTGCAACATGATGCGCCCGCGGACCATCGTGGACTACGAGCGCGAGCCGTGGGTGATGGATGAGGGCACCGTGCGCATTACCTTTGATAGTAACGTGCGTGCCGCGGTGGGAAGCTTCGATATCTTTGACGTGACGCTGCCCGCGCTGCCGGTCCTGGAGCCCGGCAAGCTGGTGATGGAGGTCAAGTTTACGGAGTTTTGCCCGCAGCTGGTGCGCGATTTGGTGCCGCCGGGCGCGGCCGAGCTTACGGCGGTCTCTAAGTACTGCCTGTGTTACGAAAAGACCGCCTACCTGCGCGGATTTAACTACTGGGAATCGGATTTTGGGAACCGAGGGGATATTTAGACCATGAGCACCAGGGACTATTTCAAGAACTCCGTTTTGGAGGCGTTTGGCCAGGTCGACCCTGCCAAGATCGGCCTGTCGCTGTTCGTGGCGCTCGCCATGGGCATCCTGATCTATTACGTCTACAAGCGCTTTTTTACCGGCGTGGTGTATTCGCGTAGCTTTGCTGTGACGCTTGTGGGCATGTGCGTGCTTACCTGCATGGTCACGCTCGCGATCTCGACGAACGTTGTCATCTCGCTCGGTATGGTCGGTGCTCTGTCCATCGTCCGCTATCGTACAGCGGTCAAGGACCCTCTCGACTTGCTGTACCTGTTTTGGGCCATTACCACGGGCATTACGGCGGGTGCCGGCATGTATGCGCTCGTGGGGCTCACGGCAGTGGTGATCGTGGCCATGATCGCCGGCTTTGCGAGCCACCAGGACAAGGCGCGCGTGTACATGATGGTCATCCACTACACGGGTCAGACCACCGGCGACGATATCGTGCGTGCCTTTGGCCGCACCAAGTTCACCGTTAAGTCCAAGACCATGCGCGGTGACAAGGTCGAGATGGCCGTCGAGGTGTTCTCTGACGGTGTGGATATGCCCTATGCGGACGCCATTCGCGCGCTCGATGGCGTGGAGGATCTGACGCTTATTCAATATAACGGCGAGTACCACGGGTAGCTTGGTTCCGGCGTTCTGCCGAACGCCGGACCGCTCGACGCTGCGCGGGCATCTGCCGGGCGATCTGCCGTTCAAACCATCGCTCGCGTACATAAAGTACGCTTCGCTCTTCTTTCGCGGCACCTCGCCACGGCGGCTGCCCGCTCGCTGACGTTTGCTCGACCTGGGTGATATTGATTTATCCGAAGCGCCGTCACGGGTATCATGGTGAAAGCGATTTCAACGACGGGGGCGCTCGTGGTAAAGATGAAAGATGTGGCCGAGCTGGCGGGCGTTTCGAGCGCCGCCGTCTCGCGCTACCTCAACGGTGGATATATCTCGGCGGACAAGGCCGAGCGCATTAAGCAGGCGATTGAGCTGACCGGATACGTGCGGTCCAGCCAGGCTCGCGCGCTGCGCACCGGCTCTACCAAGCTCATCGGCGTCATCGTGCCCAAGATCAACTCGGAATCCGTGAGCCGCATTACCGCCGGCATCGGCCAGGTGCTCGGTCGTCGTGGCTACCAGATGTTGCTTGCCAATACCGACAATGCCCCCGATCGCGAGCTCGAATACCTCGATCTATTCCAAAACCACCCGGTCGATGGCATTGTGCTGGTAGCAGCCATGATTACCGACGAGCACCGTCGGGCGATTGAATCGTGCCGCGTGCCCATCGTGCTGATCGGTCAGAATGTTGAGGGCGCGGCTTGCGTCTACCATGACGATTACGAGGCTGCCTTTGAGCTGGGCCAGGCGCTCGCGGGTCGGGTAGATGGCAAGATCGCCTACATTGGAGTTACTGAAGAAGACCGCGCGGCTGGTTATGACCGCCGTCGCGGTTTTGAGGCCGGATTGCGCGCCGCGGGCAACCCGCTCGATGCCGCCTTAATTCGCCTGGGCTCGTTTACGCTCGACTCGGGCTATGGTGCGGCGCGTGAACTGCTTTCCGTCGACCCCGATGTTTCGTTTATCGCGTGCGCGACCGACACCATGGCGGCGGGCGCGCTGCGTGCCATCGATGAGGTTCGCGGCATGGGCGAGGGTATACACCGCGTGAGCGGTTTTGGCGACAACGCGTTTTTGCGCGCGCTGACGGGCGGCATTCCCACCGTGCATTATGGCTACCTGACCAGTGGCGTCGAGGCGACCAATATGTTGCTCAACACGCTCGATGGCGTGGAGGGGGAGAGCGGTCTCAAGACGCTCAAACTCGGCCATCAACTTATGAATGTCTAGGCTTTGGGCATGTCTGCCTGCCTTTGAGCCCCCTGTTTTTGCGGTAAAACTACCATTCGCCGGCTTTTTCCTACCGTTCACCCTACTATGAAAACGATTACAGACATATGAAACTGAAAACGATTACAGTGTAAGTGTCAAAGGTAGTCGGGTGCGCATGCACCCGTTGGAGGAAAGGGAAGTCATGGACTACCGCAAATCAGCCCAAGAGGTGCTCGACAACATCGGTGGCGCCGGCAACGTTGTTTCGGCCGCACACTGCGCCACGCGTCTGCGCCTGGTGGTTGCCGATAACGCGAAGGTTGACAAGGAGGCCCTCGAGAATATCGACGGCGCTAAGGGCGTCTTTGAAGCCCAGGGCCAGCTCCAGATTATTTTTGGCACTGGCACCGTCAATAAGGTCTACGAGGAGTTCATCGCGCTCAGTGGCGTCGAGGCTGCCACCAAGGCCGAGGTCAAGGAGGCCGCGGCGCAGCAGCAGAACATCTTTATGCGCGCCATTAAGGTGCTCGGCGACGTCTTTGTCCCCATCATCCCTGCCATCGTGGCCTCGGGTCTGCTGCTGGGCATTATGAGCGCCCTCAACTTTATGGCCTCCAACGGCTTTATCGCGCTCGACACCAATAACTTTATCTACAAGATTGCCGACCTGGTCTCGGGCACGTCCTTTGGCATTCTGCAGATCCTGATCGGTTACTCCGCCGCTAAGGCCTTTGGCGCCAACCCGTATCTGGGCGCCGTTGTCGGTGGTGCGTTCATCAACTCCTCGCTACAGAGCGCCTACACGGTTGCCTCCGAGGGCGTGCAGACCATGGTCAACGTCATCCCCGGTGTGTACAGCTTTGAGTGGGTCGGTTATCAAGGCCACGTTATCCCCATCGTCATCGCCTGCGCTATTCTGGCCTTCCTCGAGAAGCGCCTGCACAAGATCGTTCCCGAGATGTTCGACCTCTTTGTGACCCCGCTCGTCTCGGTGTTCGTGACCGTGCTCGTGACCCTCGTTGCCGTCGGCCCCATCTTCGTGTGGGCCGAGAACGCCATTCTCGGTCTGATTCAGGCCCTGCTCACCCTGCCCTTTGGCATCGGTTCCTTTATCGTCGGCCTGTTCTATGCCCCCACGGTCGTTACCGGTATCCACCAGATGTACACCGCCATCGATCTGGGCCAGCTCGCTCAGTACGGTGTGACCTATTGGCTGCCCATCGCCAGCGCTGCCAACATCGCCCAGGGTGGTGCCGCGCTCGCCGTTGCCTTTAAGACCCGCGATGCCAAGATCAAGGGTCTGGCGCTTCCTTCGGCCCTGTCCGCCTTCATGGGCATTACCGAGCCTGCCATCTTTGGTGTGAACCTGCGCTTCTTTAAGCCCTTCATCGCCGGCTGCATCGGCGGCGGTTGCGGTGCCCTGGTCTGCGCGCTCACTTCGCTTGCCGCTTCTGGCACCGGCGTTACCGGCATCTTCGGTATCCTGCTGTGCCTGGCCCAGCCCGTGCAGTACGCGATCATGTTTGCGGTCGCCGCGCTGGTTTCCTTTGCCGTCTCGTTCGTCCTGTACAAGGACGAGCCCAAGACTTCCGAGCAGGCGTAGGATTCGCGTAAACAAAACGCCCGCAGGCTCCATCCTGTGGGCGTTTTCTTTATCTGGAACCCTTGATTTGAGCGTTCGTTGATTTAATTCGATTGGATACCGACATGTCTAACGCACTTCAGCGCGATCTTGCAAAGCTCGTTGCCAACATGGATGCAGCGGCCGCCGAGCGTGGCCACGGGCCCTTTGCTCAGCATTTTCATATCATGCCGCCCACGGGTTGGCTCAACGACCCCAACGGTCTTTGCCAGGCCGATGGCGTGTTTCACGCGTACTTCCAGTATGCCCCGTTTGATGTAAGCGGCGGCGTCAAGATGTGGGGCCATGCCACAAGCCGCGACCTTATGAAATGGGAATATGTTGGCGCGCCGCTGCTTCCCGACGAGCCGTTCGACTGCCATGGCGTGTACTCGGGCTCGGCTTTGGTCGAGGACAGTCACATTCGCGTGCTCTATACCGGCAACGTTAAACTCTCCGACGCGGACGGCGTCTATGACTACGTCAACACCGGTCGTCGCGCCGATACTGTGTATGTCGAGAGCGTTGATGGCCTTGCCGGTCGGGAGTTCAGCCAAAAGCGCGTGGTGCTGGCGTCCGATGATTATCCCGAGGATTTGACCTGCCACGTGCGCGACCCCAAGGTGTGGCACGACGCGGACGGGCGTTATCACATGGTACTGGGCGCGCGTCGTCGCGTTGACGGGCCGCACGCTGAGAGCCGTTTTTGTGCGATGCACGGCGAGGGCGCCGGGCGTGATGTGGGCGAGATCTTGGTGTACGGCTCGGCTGACATGCTTAGTTGGGAGCTCGAGACCCGCGTGTGTACGCCCGATCGCTTTGGATTTATGTGGGAATGCCCCGGCTATATCGAGCTCGATGCGAATGGCGATACCGCTGCATTTTTGTCGTTCTCGCCCCAGGGGCTCGAGGGCGGTCGTTGGGACCGCGGTAACGTATACGCTGCTGGCTACATGCCTGTAACGGGCGACATTACCGGTGGTGTCGGAGCCTATGAGCTGGGCGAGTTCCGCCTGTGGGACGCCGGTTTTGACTTCTATGCTCCGCAGGAGTTTACGTCCGAGGATGGTCGCCACATTCTGATCGGCTGGATGGGCATGCCCGATGAGCCGACCTATGGCAACGACCCCACCGTGATGTGCGGCTGGCAGCACTGCATGACGGTGCCGCGTGAGCTTACAGCCGGTGCCGACGGCGTGGTGCTGCAACAGCCGGCGCGCGAGATTGAGCACCATTATGCCTCGGTGCGTGTGGGGGCGGGCACGTTGGAGGTTGCCGGCGATACCTGCTTTGACGTTGTTGTTGACGGTGTCGACGACGCGTTTACCGCGACCGTTGATGGCGAGCTGAAGCTGGCGTTTATGCCCGCCGAGGGCGAACTGCCCTCGCGCTTTGAGATGCGATTTACCGATGAGAGTCGCGCTTCTGCCGGCTGCGGGCGTACCGTGCGCTGGGAGCCCGTCGACGAGGTTCGTAACGTTCGCATTGTTGGCGATGCCTCGTCGGTCGAGGTGTTTGTGAACGATGGCGCGCTCGTATTCTCGACGCGCATCTATCCCGAGGCCTATGGCGTGACCATTGACGCCCCGGGTGCGAGCGTGACCTACCACACGCTCAACATCTAGGTGCGCGATCGCCCATCGGCGCTATACTGCAGCCGTTGCCCACGATGCGGGGAACACCCGCATCGTGGGTTTTGCTTTTAAAGGGAGGTTGCCATATGGGCGTAGAGCAGCTAGAAGAGGCCTGGGCTTTGAGGGCCGGCTCGCGTGAGGCGCGTCTTGTTGAGGCCCCGCATGTTCCGGCAGCGCTGTCGCTGCTGGGAATCGTGCGTCCCGGTGACCACCTGGTGGCCTTTGCGGATGACTTTACCGAAGCGTTTGCGCGCGGCTTTGATGGCTGCGACGTTGTGCTGGTGGGGGATTCGTGCGCCGAGGCATTTGCCGCCGCGTCCGAGGGCTTTGATGCTTCGCTTGATGCTGAGGGACCGCACCTGTGGTGGTTTGCGAACTCAATCGGTGGCCTTGGCCTGCGTGTGCCCGATCTGCGTGCGCTGGGTCGGGCGGCGCGTGAGGTCCATGCGTTGCTGGTTGTGGACAACACCGTGGCTGACGTCTTTGGCTGCGATCCGCTGCGGCTGGGTGCTGTGCTGTCGCTCGAGGCGCTCGACCGCGTATGCGCCGGTAAGGCTCCGCGCAAGCTCGTTGCCGCTTCGGTGGCACGCTCGCAGCTCAAGCGCCATCGCATGGATGCCGCGGCTGAGTGCGCGTATGCGTTGCTTGAGGGGTGCGGCGCGTCGGCGCTCGACCTTTCTACCGAGGAGGCCGACGTGCTGGAGCGCGGGCTTTCCTCGCTCGACGCCCGCATGCAGGCACATTTCGACCGCGCCCGTGCGCTGGCTGAATATTTGGCCGCGAACGAGATGGTGCGCAACGTGCGGTATCCCGGGCTGACCTCGCATCCCGACCATGCGGTTGCAACGGGAATCCTCGAGCACGGCTTTGGTCCGGCAGTTGAATTTGACCTGATGGACTGCACCGCGGGCGAATTCTTCAGCATGCTACCGGACGAATTCCGCACATCGCCCGCCGGCGGCGCAACAACGCGCCTTTCGGCCCCACGCGGCAAGCAGGGGAGCACCATCCGCCTCTTCGCCGGCACTGACAACCCCCTGATCGTGGCCGCCACCCTAGACAACGCCCTTCGCAACTAGCTAAATCATCCTCGACTCCATAAGTTGCGGTGAAATATGGATTGATTTACGGCTTTAACCGCATAAACAGTCCCTATTTCACCGCAACTTATGAGAGGGGGTTGTGTAGCCATAAAGCCCCGTCCCAAATTAGCTACTGTGGTTGATGCTGGCGATGAGAGCGTCGGCTTTGGCAGCTATGACCTGGTTTATGTCGGTCTGCAGCTCCTCGTAAACCGCTATGGCTCGCTCGCCGGCTTGGGTGAGCGATGATCCGCGGGCTCCGTCGCGCTCGATGAGCTTGCAGCCCAGCTGTCCTTCCGCCTCGTTCACAATGCGCCAGGCCTTGGAATACGCCATGCCCATGCTCTTGGCGGCGCGGTTGAGCGAGTGCTCGCGGGCAATACCCTGCAGCAGCAAGACGCAGCCGTGGCCGAACACGCCCGGCAGATCTTTGTCGCACGCTTGAATGACCAACTTTGCCGTCGTCTTGTACTCCATGTGCTCCACGTCTCCCCGCTAAAGTGTTTGCTGGGCAAACGCAAAGCCTGCGTCAAACCCTCGTGTGCTCTTCTTAAAACATGCATTGTAGCAGTCAAAGTGCGTTAAGATACTTCCCCAGTATTGGGCGCCCAAGGTTGGGCTGGGTCCTACGAGGCCTGCAGCCGACCGGTCGCATGGAAAAAGGAGAAACATGGCTACGTTCTTTCCCGGTGAGTCCCACACGTTTTCGGAGTATCTGCTGGTCCCTGGTTACTCGTCCTCGCAGTGCATCCCCAACAACGTCTCTCTTAAGACGCCGCTAACCCGCTTTAAGCGCGGTGAGAAGCCGGCAATCACCCTGAACATCCCCATGGTTTCCGCCATCATGCAGTCCGTCTCGGGCGTCGACATGGGTGTCGCGCTCGCTACCGAGGGTGGCCTGTCCTTCATTTACGGTTCCCAGAGCGCCGAGTCCGAGGCCGCTATGGTCAAGGCCGTCAAGGATCACAAGGCTGGCTTCGTTCAGTCCGATTCCACTCTGACACCCGACATGACTATGGAGCAGGTCATCGAGCTCAAGGAGAAGACCGGTCACTCCACCATGCCGGTCACCGACGACGGCACTCCCAAGGGTAAGCTCCTGGGGATCGTCACCAGCCGTGACTATCGCCCCAGTCGCGATGACCACCAGACGAAGGTCTCCGAGTTCATGACCCCGCGTGAGCAGCTCATCGTGGGTGACAAGAACATCAGCCTCAAGGTTGCCAACGACGTCATCTGGGACAACAAGCTCAACGCCCTGCCCATCGTTGACGACAACGATCACCTCATGGGCATTGTCTTCCGCAAGGACTACGACAGCCACAAGACCAACCCCAACGAGCTGCTCGATAACGACAAGCGCTACATGGTTGGTGCCGGTATCAACACCCGCGACTATGCCGAGCGCGTGCCGCTGCTCATCGAGGCCGGTGCCGATGTCCTGTGCATCGACTCTTCCGAGGGCTTCAGCGAGTGGCAGAAGCGCACCATCGAGTGGATCCGCGCCAACTACGGCGAGGACGTCAAGGTCGGTGCCGGCAACGTCGTCGACGCCGAGGGCTTCCGCTTCCTTGCCGACTGCGGTGCCGACTTCATCAAGGTCGGTATCGGCGGCGGTTCCATCTGCATCACCCGCGAGACCAAGGGCATCGGCCGTGGCCAGGCCACCGCGCTGATCGATGTCTGCCGCGCTCGCGACGAGTACTACCAGGAGACCGGCGTCTACGTGCCCGTGTGCTCCGACGGCGGTATCGTCTACGACTACCACATGACGCTCGCCCTGGCCATGGGTGCAGACTTTATGATGCTGGGTCGTTACTTCGCCCGCTTTGACGAGAGCCCGACCGAGCGCGTCAACGTGAACGGTCAGTACATGAAGGAGTACTGGGGCGAGGGTTCTGCGCGTGCTCGCAACTGGCAGCGCTACGACCTGGGCGGCGCCGCGAAGCTTAGTTTCGTCGAGGGCGTCGACTCCTACGTTCCCTACGCCGGTTCCCTCAAGGACGGCGTGGGCGGCACGCTCTACAAGGTCAAGTCAACGATGTGCAACTGCGGCGCCCTCTCGATCCCCGAGCTCCAGGAAAAGGCACGCCTAACGCTGGTCAGCTCGACCTCGATCGTCGAAGGCGGCGCCCACGACGTAGTCGTCAAGGATTCCCAGCAGAGCGTTTCCTATCGATAAGCGGCTTTCCCAAGCACCGCACCTTGCCGTTCAAACCGTCGCTCGCGTACCAAAGTACGCGTCGCTCCTCTTTCACGGCAATCTGCGGCACTTGGAAAACCCGACCATGTTTGGGCGGATAACAGATAGCGGTTGATTCACAACCACGTTATTTAGATAAAGCGAGATGCCCGCAAGTCGCAGGCATCTCGCTTGTCGTATTTGCTATCATCAGTCAAGTTAACCTTAGGGTCGGGCGGCTTGGCTTTGTTCGCTACAAGTTCCGCACGCAAAGAAGAGCACTTAATGTGCTCTTCGTCTTGCGCAGGACTGTCCGCAGTAGCGAATAAAGCCAAGCCGCCCGACCCCAGCTAAGATTAAAGGAGCTGATATGTGCGATTGCACAGATCATAAGGACGAGATCCCTGCCTACGACGCGCAGGCCATTGAGTCCAAGTGGATGAAGGCCTGGGAGGACTCCAACCTCTTTGCCGTCGACACCGACGACAGCAAGCCTAAAAAGTATGTGCTCGAGATGTTCCCGTATCCGTCGGGCGACCTGCACATGGGCCACGCGCGCAACTATACCATCGGCGATGCCATGGCCCGTCAGGCCCGCATGCGCGGCTACGACGTGCTGCACCCCATCGGCTTTGACGCCTTTGGCCTGCCTGCCGAGAACGCCGCCATCAAGCACAACACGCAAGCTGCCGCCTGGACGTATAAGAACATGGACCAGGCGCTCGCCACGATGAAGCGCATGGGCTTCTCCTACGATCTGGATCGCATGGTCAAGACCTGCAGCCCTGACTACTACCGCTGGGGTCAGTGGATCTTTGAGAAGCTGTGGGAAAAGGGCCTGGTCTACCGCAAGAAGAACCCGGTCAACTGGTGCCCTAACTGCAAGACCGTTCTGGCCAACGAGCAGGTCACCGAGGGCAAGTGCTGGCGCTGCGGCACCGAGCCCGAGAAGCGCGACCTTGAGCAGTGGTACTTCAAGATTACCGAGTACTCCCAGGAGCTGCTCGACGACCTGGAGAAGCTCCCCGGCTGGCCCGAGCGCGTCAAGCAGATGCAGGCCAACTGGATCGGTCGCTCCGAGGGCGCCGAGGTTGACTTTACCCTTTGCGACCAGGATGGCGAGCCCATCGAGGGCGACGAGGGTAAGATCACCGTCTTCACCACGCGTGCCGATACGCTCTTTGGTGTGTCCTTCTTTGTCCTGGCTCCTGAGTACGCCCGTCTTCACGAGCTCGTCGAGGGCACGGAGTACGAGGAGGCCGTCACTAAGATCGTCGAGGACTCCAAGCATATCTCTGCTGTCGAGCGTGCCCAGGGCACCCTCGAGAAGCACGGTGCCTTTACGGGCCGCTACGTGGTGAACCCCGTCAACGGCGAGAAGGTTCCCGTGTGGGTTGCCGATTATGTCGTTGCCGACTACGGCACCGGCGCCGTCATGGCCGTTCCCTGCGGCGACCAGCGCGATTTTGAGTTCGCCCGCAAGTACGACCTGCCGATCGTACCGATCATCCTGGACGATGACGATCGCGCTGCCGTCGAGGCCAGCGGCGAGACCATCGATACCTTCCATGCCGAGACCGTCGACTGGGATTGCGCCCACGCTGCCGAGGGCACGCTCGTCCAGTCCGGCAAGTACACCGGCATGCGCGGCGGTAAGCACTCCGAGGGCGAGGCTGCGATCGTGGCCGACCTCGAGGCCATGGGCTGCGGTCGTCGCAAGGTCGAGTTCCGTCTGCGCGACTGGCTCATTTCCCGTCAGCGCTATTGGGGCAACCCCATCCCGGCCATCCACTGCGAGCATTGCGGCATCGTGCCCGTGCCCGAGGACCAGCTGCCGGTAACGCTGCCCGAGAACCTGGACCTGGGCGCCGGCGAGACTCTCGCCGAGTGCAAGGAGTTCTACGAGACCACCTGCCCGGTCTGCGGTCGCCCGGCCAAGCGCGAGACCGATACCATGGACACCTTCACCTGCTCCAGCTGGTATTACCTGCGCTATACCGATCCGCACAACACCGAGCTGCCCTTCTCCCGTGAGACCGCCGACCGTTGGATGCCCGTCGATAACTACATCGGCGGCATCGAGCACGCTATTCTGCACCTGCTCTACAGCCGCTTCTTTACCAAGGCACTGCGCGACCTGGGCCTGCTGAGCGTGGACGAGCCCTTCACCAACCTGCTGTGCCAGGGCATGGTCAAGGACGAGAACGGCGACACCATGTCCAAGTCCAAGGGCAATGTCGTGCCCCCGAGCTCGGTCATCGAGCCCTACGGCGCCGACACCATGCGTTTGGCGATCCTGTTTATCGCCCCGCCCGAGAAGGACTTCGACTGGGATCCCAAGGCCGTTGAGGGCGCTAACCGCTTCATCAAGCGCGCCTGGCGTATCGTTTGGCAGCTCGTCCAGTCCGGCGACGCCAACGTGGCCTTCGACAAGTCCGCGCTCGACGAGGTTGCGATGAAGCTCTATCGCGAGCGTCACCGCACCATCGCCAAGTGCACCGAGGACTTTGACCGCGGCCAGTTCAACACCGCGATCTCGGCCGTCATGGAGCTCGTCAACGCGGCGAGCGCCTACCTCAACGCCACCGAGGGTACCGCGCGCGACAAGGCGCTGTGCTATGGCGTGGCTAAGGATATCGTGAGCGTCCTGGCGCCCATCTGCCCGTTCTGGGCCGACGAGCTGTGGCACGAGGCCCTCGGCTGCGAGGGCAACGCCTACACCGCCGCCTGGCCCGAGTTCGACCTGGCCGAGTCCGTTGAGGACACGGTGCAGATCGTGGTCCAGGTGCTCGGTAAGGTCCGCGGTCGTGTCGACGTTGCCCGCGATGCCTCTAATGAGGATATGCAGGCTGCCGCCGAGGCCGCCGTCGCCAAGTGGCTTGAGGGCAAGACGGTCGTCAAGGCCATCTGCGTGCCCGGTAAGCTGGTCAACTTGGTGGTCAAGTAAGCGCTGCGCGCAAAGCTGACATGCAATAAACGAGGGACGGTCCGGTTGGGTCGTCCCTCGTTTTTCATGTACCTGCCCTGATGTCTGCGGTCAATTGTCCTATTCTTGTGGAGAAGCTGTGCGCACGCTGACCTGCAGATTCGTACTGTGCTTGCACGTTTCCGCAGCTATTGGTATAGTTTGCTTGCAAATGAAGTTGTAATTGAAAGAAGTGGGGTTTCGACCCCGCTTCTTTTTTGTATGGATGGAGGTGCCGCAATGGTCAAGACCAAGACCGAGCAGGCGATCATCGACGCGCTCGAGGCCGTCGCTCCCCAGCACGATGTCGACATCGTCGACGTCGAGCTCGTGGGTGCCACCAAGGCCCCCTGCGTGCGCGTGCGTATCGAGGGTGCCGAGGGTCAGAGCCTGTCGCTCAACGACGTCACGGCCAACACCAAATGGGTCGGCGATGTGATTGAGGAGCTCGACCCCATCTCTTCGAGTTATACGCTCGAGGTGTCGAGCCCGGGCATGGCGCGCCCGCTACGCCGCCCGTGCGACTTTGCCCGCTTTGTGGGCGAGAACTGCGAGCTCACCTCCACCGCCACCGAGGGTCGTCGCAAGTACGCCGGCAAGATTGCCGCCGCCACCGAGACGAACGTGACCCTTGAGCTCGAGGGCGGCGAGTCCGTTACCCTCGATTTCTCTGATGTTAAAAAGTGCAAGTTGAAGCCCACCTACGACTTCAAGCCCGCGAAGGAAGGAAAGTAAGATGGCAGCATCCGACATGATGTCCGCCCTGATGGAGCTTTGCCAGGAGAAGCACATCGACCAGCTCTACCTGATCGACCGCCTGGAGCAGTCGCTCGCCAAGAGCTATGCCGAGATCCTGCATCTTGAGTGGGGCGCCAAGGTGACCATCGACCGCACCACCGGCAAGATCTACGTCTACCGCCTGGAGCCGATCGACGATTCCATGGACGAGGAGGGCAACTTCACTGAGTTCGAGGAGATTGACGTCACCCCCAAGAACACGAGCCGCATCGCTGCCCAGCACGCCAAGGCCGAGATCAACGCCATCGTGCGCAATTCCGCCCGAGAGCAGATCTACGAGGAGTTCTCCGGCCGCATCGGTGACCTCATCAGCGGTACCGTTCTGCAGTCCACGCCCGACTTCACAATCGTCAAGATCCGCGAGGGCGTCGAGGCCGAGCTGCCGCACTTCGACCAGCGCCGTTACGAGAACGAGCGCAACGAGCGTCCGATGGGCGAGCGCTACCTGCACAACCAGCACATCAAGGCCGTGATTATCGACGTTCGCGACCCCAACTCCAACCTGCAGCCGGTTCGTGGCGAGCACAGCCGTCCGCCGATTGTCATCTCCCGTACCCACCCCGAGCTCATGCGTCGTCTGTTTGAGCAGGAGGTGCCTGAGATCTATGAGGGCACCGTCCAGATCAAGTCGATCGCCCGCGAGCCCGGCCAGCGCTCCAAGGTCGCCGTCCACTCGCTCGACGACCGTTTGGATCCCGTGGGCGCCTGCGTCGGCCCCAAGGGCAGCCGTGTTCGCGCTGTCGTTGGCGAGCTCCGCGGCGAGCGCGTCGACGTCATCCTGTGGGATGCCGATCCTTCCGTCTACGTCGCCAACGCCCTGTCGCCCGCTAAGGTCACCCGCGTCCTCATTGACGAGGAGAAGGCCTACGCCGGCGTCATCGTGCCCGACGGCCAGCTGTCCCTCGCCATCGGCAAGGAGGGCCAGAACGCCCGCCTCGCCGCGCGCCTGACCGGTTGGCACATTGACATCAAGTCCGAGACGCTTGCCGCCGACATCCTCAAGAACGTTCCCGTTCACGAGGAGCCCGCCGCCGACCTGATCGGTGACGAGGAGGACGAGGACGTCCGCCGCTGCGAGTACGTGTCCGAGGACGGCATCCAGTGCCGCAACCAGGCTCGTCCCGGCTCCCGTTTCTGCGGTGTCCATGACACCGACGCCTTCGATGATGCGGAGGACCTGATCTAGCGCGCGGTCGCGCCGGGCGGGTCCCGGCGCGTCTCCCACGCTCGTTCAGTCTCTAGGCACCCAAGGTGCCAGAAAGGGTAGGTGAAGTCATATGGCAAAAGTCCGTGTGTCCACCCTGGCCAAAGAGTTCGGCATGACCTCCAAGGAACTGATGGGTCATCTCGCCGATATGAAGATTCCCGCTAAGTCCGCTTCCTCCACCTTGGAGGACGCCTATGTCGCCATGGTCCGCAAGCAGCTCGCCTCGGTGATCGAGGCCCGCGCTCAGGAAGTCGAGGCCGCCAAGCAGGCCGAGGAGCAGGCAGCTGCCGCCGAGGAGGCCGCTCACGCCGCTGAGGCCGAGCGCGAGCGCATCGCCGCCGAGAAGGCCCGCGAGGAGGAGCGCCGCCAGTTTGCCGCAGCCCAGGCTGCCGAGGAGGCTGCCCGCGCCGAGGCCGAGGCCAAGAAGAAGGCCGAGCAGGAGCGCCTTGCCCGCGAGAAGGAGGAGGCTGCCCGCGAGGCCCAGCGCCGCGCCGTTCCCGCTTTCGACTCCGGTTCGCGCTTCCGTTCGCTGCTCGACCAGATCGCCGCACAGGAGACCGTGCTCAAGGAGAAGAAAGACGCCGAGGACAAGGCCAAGGCCGAGCGCGCCGCAGAGCGCGGTAACCGTCGTGGCGGCAACAACGACCGCCGCGGTGGCCGTCGTAACGATCGCAACGCCTCCGACAACAACTCCGAGCGCAACGCTTCCGAGAGCCGTCCGCACAGCCATCGCACCAACGCCAGCAACAACGTCGCTGCTGGCATGGACTTCCCCAACCCCGACAAGCAGGGCAAGGGCAAGAAGCGCAAGGGCGGTCACAACAACGAAGAGGACCACTACAGCCGCATGGCTCGCGAGGCCGAGGAGTACAGCCGCGAGAAGGTGCTCGAGGAGGCTCGTGCCGCCGTCGAGGAGGCCTCTCGCGAGTCCACCGGTCGCCGCAAGAAACGCAAGGAGAAGCGCGAGCGCGAGGCAGCCAAGGCTCAGGAGGAGCGTAAGATAGAGGAGGCGCTGGCCCAGGGCGTGAACCCCGAGGACCTCGACGCCATCAAGGTCTCCCAGGGCGTTACCGTCCAGGAGCTTGCCGAGGCGCTCGACGTTCCGGCCAACGACATCATCAAGCGCCTGTTCCTGCTGGGTACGCCGCTCACCATGACGCAGTCCATGTCCGACGACCTCGTCGAGCTCGTTGCCGACGACCTGGGCCGCCAGATCAAGATCATCACCCCCGAGGAGGAGAACACCTTCTCGTTCTACGACGATCCCGCCGACCTTAAGCCGCGCGCCCCGGTCGTCACCGTCATGGGTCACGTCGACCACGGCAAGACGTCGCTGCTCGACGCCATCCGTCACACCGGCGTTGCTGCCGGCGAGGCGGGCGGCATTACGCAGGCCATCGGCGCTTCGCAGGTGATGATTAACGACCGCAAGATCACCTTTATCGATACCCCGGGTCACGCTACCTTTACGGCCATGCGTGCCCGTGGCGCCAAGGTGACCGACATCGTCATCCTGATCGTCGCCGCTGACGACGGCGTCATGCCCCAGACGGTCGAGTCGATCAACCACGCCAAGGCTGCCGGCGTTCCCATCGTCGTCGCCGTCAACAAGATCGATAAGCCGGGCGCCAACCCCGACCGCGTGCGCCAGGAGCTCACCGAGTACGGTGTCATCCCCGAGGAGTGGGGCGGACAGAACATGTTCGTTAACATCTCGGCTAAGCAGAAGATCGGTATCGACGATCTTCTGGAGACCGTGCTGCTCCAGGCCGACGTGCTCGAGCTCAAGGCCAACCCGGACACCTTTGCCTCCGGCAACGTCCTCGAGGCCAAGCTCGACAAGGGCCGCGGCTCGGTCGCTACCGTGCTCGTGACCCGCGGTACCCTACACGTGGGCGATACGCTGGTCGCTGGCCTTACCTACGGCCGCGTCCGCGCCATGCTCGACCCCAAGGGTCGCGCCGTCACCGAGGCCGGTCCCTCCGACGCCGTCGAGATCCTGGGTCTGCAGTCCGTGCCCAACGCCGGTGACGAGTTCCGCGTGTTCGAGGACGAGCGCGAGGCTCGCGCCCTTGCCGACGAGCGTTCGCTCAAGGCCCGTATCGAGGAGCAGAGCCGCGTCAAGCACGTCACGCTCGAGAACCTCTTCGAGACCATCGCCGACGCCGAGGTCAAGGAGCTCAACCTGATCATCAAGGCTGACGTCCAGGGATCCATCGAGGCTCTTCAGGACTCGCTCGACAAGATGGATCAGTCCGAGGTTCGCATCAACACGATCCACTCCGCCGTCGGCGCCATTAACGAGACCGACGTTGTCCTGGCCGACGCCTCCAACGCCATCATCATCGGCTTTGGCGTCCGTCCCGACGGTAAGGCCCGCTCCGCCGCCGAGCGCGAGGGCGTCGAGATTCGTTGCTACGACGTCATCTACAAGTGCCTCGAGGAGCTCGACGCCGCCCGTATCGGCATGCTCAAGCCCACCGAGGTCGAGGTCGCCACGGGTACCGCGACCGTCCTGGACACCTTCAAGGTGCCCAAAGTCGGTATCGCCGCCGGTGTCCGCGTCGAGGAGGGCGAGATCGCCGCGACCGATTCCGTGCGTCTGGTGCGCGACGGTATCGTGGTCTTCAACGGCAAGATCGCCTCGATGCGCCACTACAAGGACGAGGCCAAGAGCCTCAAGAGCGGTTCCGAGGGCGGCATTGGCCTGGAGAACTTCCAGGACATCAAGCCCGGCGACCAGATCGAGGGTTACCGCATCGACCAGGTTGCCCGCACCGAGTAGGGGGTAGCGCTATGAAGCAAACGCAGGCAACCCGCCGTCTGGGCGAGCAGCTTCGCGAGAAGCTCGGTTATATCCTGCTCTTTGAGGTTTCCGATCCGCGTCTCGACCTGGTTACTTTGACTGCGGTCGAGGTCGCGGTGGACCGCTCGTTCGCGCGCGTGTACGTGTCGTGCGATGCGAGCCGCTACGACGAGGTCATGGAGGCGCTCGCAAGCGCTAAGGGCCGTATTCGCAGCCTGTTGGCTCGCTCGCTCGATTGGCGTGTCACGCCCGAGCTCGATTTTCGCATCGATCGCTCGACCGATGAGGCCGAGCGCATCACGCGTGCGCTGGAAAACGTTCCCGCCACGCTTGCGATCGAAAAGGACGAGGACGGCTATCCGATAGCGGATGCCGCCCAGGAGGCAGCTTTAGATGACTAATTCCGCCGACCTCGCCTCGTGCGAGTCTGCAGATATTCAGCGACGCATCCTCGAGCTCATCGAGGGTGCGTCCTCCATTGCGATTTCGGGACATACTTCTCCCGATGGCGATGCCTTGGGCTCCGTATTGGGTCTGGGCCTTTCGCTCATGAAGTTTTTCCCCAACAAGGACATTGCCCTGCTGCTGGCAGACGATGACCCAGTTCCGCGCATCTACCGCTTTATGGAGGGCGCCGATCGTCTGGTGCCGGCATCTACGTACACCGGCAATCCGGACCTGTTCATCTCGGTGGACGTACCGGTCGTCGAGCGTCTCAATAATTCCGCCGAGGTGCTTCGTCGCTCCAAGCATGTGGTGTGTTTCGACCACCATCCGGCGCGCGAGGAGTTTGCCGAGCTCAGCCTGAGGCGCGTCGAAGCTGCAGCCTGCGCCATGATCATTGACCGTTTCTTGGACAATTGTGGCATTGTCGCACGTGATGGCGTTGCGACCTGCCTGCTGTGTGGCTTGGTTACCGATACCGGCCGTTTTCAGTACCAAAACGCCGATGCCGCCGCGTTCCATGCGGCCTCGCGTCTGGTTGCCCACGGTGCCGATCCGGCGCGCGTTGCGCTCGAGGTATACCAGAGCATGCGCGTTGAGTTTTTGCACCTCAAGTCCATCGTTATGGGCCGCATCAAGACGGTCGCGCACGGGCGCGTGGCGTATAGCTATGCCTTCCAGAGCGACCTTGAGGCCTGCGGCGTCACCTCGGATGAATGTGACGGTCTGGTCGATGTGGTGCGTTCGGTGATGGGCGTCGAGGTCTGCCTGTTCTTAAAGGGCATCGACGGCGATACCAAGGTGCGCGGCAACCTGCGCTCCAAGGGTGACCTCGATGTGTCCGAGATCGCTGCCAACTTTGGCGGTGGCGGGCATCATGCCGCCGCCGGCTTTTCCAACAACGGAACAATTCGCGAGACGCTCGCCGTGGCACTTCCCATGCTGGCCGAGCTTGTGGGGGAGGACCCCGCTTCGGTGACCGTCGAGCTTTAACTTTTTGGATGGTACATGGCTCGTCGTACGCCTTCTCAACTGAATATGCTGCTCGCCGTCGATAAGCCGGTGGGCTGCACGTCCCACGATGTGGTCTCGCAATGCCGACGCGCCCTCCATGAGCGGCGCGTCGGCCATGCCGGCACGCTCGACCCCATGGCATCCGGCGTCATGGTGGTGGGCGTGGGCCAGGCTACTCGTCTGCTGGGCATGCTAACCCTCGATACCAAAAGCTATGTCGCCGACATCTCGTTTGGCGCCGAGACCAATACCGATGATGCGGAGGGCGAGGCGGTCCGCACGGTGGCTGTTGCCAACGAGCTCCGCGATCCTGCCTATGCTCGTGAGCGCTTGGCCGCCATGCTGGGCCCGCAGATGCAGGTGCCGCCGGCGTTTTCTGCTATCTCGGTCAATGGCGTTCGCGCCTACAAGTCTGCTCGCGAGGGCAATGCGGTGGACCTACCTCCGCGCCCCGTCGAGGTCTATGCCGCCGACCTGATCGCCGTGGGCGGCGAAGGTGATACGTGTGTGTGGACCGTGGCGTTCTCGGTGAGCAAGGGCACCTATATCCGTGCGCTCGCTCGCGACCTGGGCCGCGCTTGCGATAGCGCCGCGCATATTTCCGCGCTGCGCCGCACGGCTTCCGGTGTTGTTTCCATTGGCGCTTGTCATGCGGTCGAGGAGCTTTCTCCCGAGTCCGCGGCTGGCTTTGCCCTGGATCCCATTGCGGCCCTGGGCGCCACACGTGTTGACTTGCCGGGCAATCTTGCCGACGACCTGCTCTGCGGCCGACGCATTCCCGTTGAGCGTGCGCTTGCCGATTTCGATTCCTCGAAGGCTCCGTTTGCGTTGGTGCTCGATGGGGGACTCAAGGCGCTCGCCCGCATTGAGGGCGGCCGCTTTGTCATGGAGCACGTGTTTCCGCAGGCAATCGGCGGTGTTCGATGATGTTGTCCGCTCGCGAGCTCGCGCGTGTCTTTTTCGCGGGCGAGTCGGACGAGGCTCGCATCGTTGCTGCCGATACGTTTGATGAGTGTGAGCACTTGGGTGCCGCTTCAATCGCCATTGGCGTGTTCGACGGCGTTCACCGTGGACACCAGGAACTCATCGAAGCGCTTGTCCGTGATGCCCGTGCCCATGGCTGCAAGGCGGTCGTGTTTACCTTCGATCCCGACCCGGACGTTGTGGTGAGCCCTTCGCCCGCTCAAAAATTGATGACGACGGCCGACCGTCTGCATGCCTTGGCTCAAACCGGGGTCGATGCGGTGGTGGCCGTTCCCTTTACGCCTGAGGTTGCGGCGCTTGACCATGTTGATTTTCTCTCGCTGGTGTCGCGTCTGGTCGACATTCGATCGATTCGCGTTGGCAGTGACTTTAGGCTGGGTCGTGGCGGTGCTTCTGGTGTTGCCGAGATGCGCTCCTGGGGTTCCGAGCACGGCGTTGACGTGTATGGTCACGACCTGCTTTGCGAGGGCGGTGAGGCCATTTGCGCCACCCGCATTCGTCATGAGCTGGGACAGGGCCATGTGGAGCTTGCTGCTGGGTTACTCGGCCGTCCGTATATGGTGCGTGGCGGTGTTATTCGCGGCCGTCACGAGGGTTCTGGCATGGGCTTTCCCACGGCAAACTTGCAGGTTCCCGACGGCATTCAGGTGCCAGCCGATGGCGTGTATGAGGGTCTGGTGCTGGTCGATGACACCGCGTGGCCCGCTGCTGTGAACGTCGGCCTGCCGCCAACGTATGCTGACGATGCGGCATCCGCGCATCTCGAGGCTAATTTAATTGGTTATACGGGCGACCTGTACGGCGCTTCCGTTTCGCTGGCGTTTACGCGCTGGCTGCGTCCCTCGCGTGTGTTCGATTCGCTGGATGAGTTGATCGCGACCGTCGAGGGTAATATCGAGGATATTCGTCACAACTTGGGCGATCAGGGGGTGAGCATCTGTGATTAGCGATGAGGAAAAAGACCAGGTACGCGCTGCGTCCGACCTAGTCGCCATCGTGCAGGAAACGGTCGAGCTCAAGCCTCGCGGCCATGAGTTTTGGGGATGCTGCCCCTTCCATGGCGAAAAGACGCCGTCCTTCCACATTATCCCCGCCACGCAGGTGTGGCATTGCTTTGGCTGCGGCGAGGGTGGCGACGTTTTCACGTATATCATGAAGCGCGAGAACCTGAGCTTTCCCGAGTCAATCCGTTACTTGGCCGATCGCGCGGGTATTGAGCTGCATGACACCGGAGATCGCCGCGAGCGCGGCACCAAGCGTGCCCGCATCTACGATCTGTGCGCCGAGACCGCCCAGTTCTACCACACCATGCTCATGCGCGGTAAGGACGGCCGTCCGCGCGAGTACTTTGCCAGCCGCGGCATGGGCGGCGACGTCTGTCGCCGCTACTGCCTGGGCTTTGCACCGGGCCGTAACGCGCTGGTGTCGCACCTGTCCCAGGCGGGTTTTACCCCGCAGGAGATGATCGACGCCAACGTTGCCGTGAGCCGCGGGCGCGGGCAGCTTGCCGACCGCTTTTACGACCGCGTGATGTTCCCCATCTTTGACGAGCAGGGTCACAACATTGCCTTTGGCGGTCGCATTATGGGCGACGGTCAGCCTAAGTATCTCAACACCGCCGAGACGAGCGTGTTTCATAAAAAGCGAAACCTCTACGGCTTTAATTGGGCCAAGGAGTTTATCGTCGCGCAGGATACCGCCATCGTGGTGGAGGGCTATACCGATTGCATCGCCTGCTGGGAGGCGGGGATTAAAAACGTTGTCGCCACGCTGGGCACCGCGCTCACGGAGCATCACGTCAAGACGCTCACTCGCTTTGCCAAGCGCATCGTGTATATGTTCGATGGCGATGCCGCGGGCCAGAAGGCCGCCCGCCGCGCGATTCAGTTTATCGAGCAGGATTCGATGGACCTGCGCTGCGTGGTACTGCCCGACGGCAACGACCCCATGGAGTTTATTACGGCGCGCGGCGGCCAGGAGCTGCAGAAACGCATTGACGCGGCCGAGCCGCTCATGGACTTTGTGTACCGTTCGCTGCAGGAGTCGAGCGACATCACCACGCCGGGCGGTCGCGCAAAGGCGCTGGAAGATGCGCTGACGCTCATCTATCCGCTGCGCGATAGCTACATGATCGATACGTACTTTATCCAGATTGCCGACCTGCTGGGTTTGGATCTGGAGACGGTGCGCGCGAGCTCGGGCCGCGTGTTTCGCGACGTCGCCAAGCGTGAAGATGCGGAACGCCGTCGCGAGCAAAACTATGAGCGCCAGAGGGCGCAGGCCGAACGCTTTGGAAATGCGGGCGGTCGGGCATCGGGTTCTCGTGATGCCGGTCGCGGTGCTTGGGCATCGGGCGCGACGCCGCCGGTGTCCGCGCCGGTCGAGGAAGAGCCGTACGACTATGTCCCGCTCGATGCCTACGGTGCCGCGCCCGTGGAGGTCGTCGACGATCTTCCGCCGATCGATGTGCCTGATGGTATGGGCGCTGTGCCTGTGCCTGATGGTTCGAACGCACCGGCTGCGGCGGCGCCGATGGTTCTTACCGATCTTGAGCGCAAGTCCTTGGCAGGGGAGCGCGAGCTGCTGACCATGCTCACGAGCTACCCCGACCTGTTCCGCACGTATGCCGACCGCATCTGCTCCATCGAGTGGGTTGACCCACGTCATGAGTCCATCGCGTGGGCCGTTCTGGCAACGCCGCCGGGAATCGATCCTGCAGCCTGCATGGATGCGGCGCGCTCGGTGTGTCCCGAGGCGGCAACGCTTGTGAGTGCCGGGCGCATCTCGGCGACGAGCAAGCACCCCACCGAGACGAACATCGTGTTTATGCTCGATACGCTCGAGCTCTACACCATCAAACGCCGCATGCGTGCTGCACAGGCCAAGCTGCGCCAGGACCGTTCACTCGATGATGAGGCCCGTCGGGCGCTGACCGTTCAGGCCGCGCAGGATTCGCAGCGTCAACGCGAACTGCAAAAGTCAATCGGCGGCGTGGCGGACCCGTTCCGTTTGATCGGCCTGGAGACCGCAGGCACAGAACAGGCCTAGATGTTGTGGTCAACCAGCGTATTCTCGCCTATATCCAGTCCTCTTTTTGGGTATAGACGTCAATGTGTGTGCTAAAGTATTGAGTCCTGTGGACTATGAAGGGAGAATCTGTGCCAAAAAAGACTGAGAGCACGGGTACTGGGCTGGAATCCTACGTTGCAAAGCTTATGGGCAACGGCTCAAACAGGACTTCGGTAACCGAGGACGAGATTCAGGTCGCCCTGAAGGATATCGATGTTTCTGACGAGCAGCTCACCGCGGTGTATTCCGCGCTGCGCAACAGCGGCATCCAGATTATCTCCGCGAGCGGTAACGACGACGCCCCCATGGACGTCGACGATGACGATAACGATACCGATACCGACGATTTCGATGACGACGACGAGCACGATTCCGGCTCGCTCGACGATCACGAGCTCAAGATGGCCCGCCAGGCCGACGCCGAGATGGGTTCTTCCAAGAGCAAGAAGAAGCGCACCGTGCGCACGTCCCGTTCGCGTTCGCGCGTGCGCGGCATCGATGCCTCCACGGTGATGCTGACCGGCGACCCGGTCCGTATGTACCTCAAGGAGATCGGCAAGGTCGACCTGCTGACCGCCTCCGAAGAGGTCGATCTGGCCATGAAGATCGAGGCCGGTCTCGATGCCACCGAGAAGCTCGAGGCTGCCGATGCTGGTGAGCTCGAACTTACGCGTGCCGAGATGCGTCGTCTTACGCGCATTGAGAACGTGGGCCTCGAAGCCAAGCAGGCGCTCATCAGCGCAAACCTGCGTCTGGTCGTCTCCATCGCCAAGCGCTATGTCGGCCGCGGCATGCTGTTCCTGGACCTGATTCAGGAGGGCAACCTCGGTCTGATCCGCGCCGTCGAGAAGTTCGACTACCAGAAGGGCTTTAAGTTCTCCACGTACGCCACGTGGTGGATCCGTCAGGCCATCACGCGCGCTATCGCCGACCAGGCCCGTACCATCCGTATTCCCGTGCACATGGTCGAGACCATCAACAAGCTCGTCCGCGTGCAGCGTCAGCTCCTCCAGGACCTGGGCCGCGACCCGACCCCCGAGGAGATCGGTGCCGAGATGGACATGAGCGCCGACCGCGTCCGCGAGATCCAGAAGATCTCGCAGGAGCCCGTGTCGCTCGAGACCCCCATCGGCGAGGAAGAGGATTCCCAACTGGGCGACTTTATCGAGGACTCCCAGGCTATCGTTCCGCCCGATGCGGCCAGCTTCTCCATGCTGCAGGAGCAGCTCACCCAGGTGCTCGACTCGCTTGCCGATCGTGAGCGCAAGGTTATCGAGCTGCGCTTTGGCCTTGTCGACGGACATCCCCGTACGCTCGAGGAAGTCGGCCGCGAGTTTGGCGTCACGCGCGAGCGCATCCGCCAGATCGAGTCCAAGACCCTGGCCAAGCTCCGCCACCCGAGCCGCTCGAGCAAGCTCAAGGACTATATCGAAAGCTAGTCAAGCAAGAGGCGCCCTCAAGCACATCCGCTTGGGGGCGCTTTCACGTAGTCATTGGGGTCGTTCTTGAATGACTACTCGTTTAAGAACGTCCCCAATGATTAGGTCGGAAAATTTCTTAAAAAAGTTCTTGCCCTGAGCTGATTCGTCCGTATAATAAACTTCGTTGCTTGAGAGCACGCACCTATTCCTCGGTAGCTCAATGGTAGAGCACGCGGCTGTTAACCGCGCTGTTGTAGGTTCGAGTCCTACCCGGGGAGCCAGAATTTTCCAGCCCTTTCCGTTGGGCTTTAAATTCCTCGGTAGCTCAATGGTAGAGCACGCGGCTGTTAACCGCGCTGTTGTAGGTTCGAGTCCTACCCGGGGAGCCAGGTTATAAAACCCGTCGCTTATGCGGCGGGTTTTTTTCATGACGCTATCGCCGTTCGCGAACGTTACCGTATCAACATTTCGTGTCGAGGATGTAATCCCGAGGCCCGCCACCTCAACATGGCGCGGTCGTTGTAGAATATTGCAATGATTGCTCCCACGACATGGTGCCGCGAGCACCAAGAAAAGGAGATTCTTGTGTCTGAGACCATTAACGGCAGCCTGAGCGTCTCGAACGACGTTATTGCCGATATTGCCGGTTATGCTGCGATGACGTGCTATGGCGTCGTCGGTATGGCCGAGCAGCTCCAGGGCGCCGAGAGCGTGCGCCTGCTTGCCGGTCAGCGCCTCCGCAAGGGCGTGCTTGTCTCCGCTGACGAGGACGGCCTTACGGTCGATCTTCACGTTGTGCTCGAGAACGGCGTCAACATGAAATCCGTCTGCCACAATCTTTCGAGCTCCGTTGCCTTCACCCTGCAGGAGGTCGCCCAGATCGATCCCGCCAGCCTTAAGATCGGCATCCATATCGACGCGCTCAAGAGCCGTCTGAACTAGCATCCGAAAACGGAGATTCAAATACCCATGATTGCAAAGACCATTCGCACCTGTTTTCCGATCGCTGCGGCTGCCGTTTCCGACAAGGCCGAGGAGATCAACAAGCTCAACGTCTTCCCCGTACCCGACGGCGACACCGGTACCAACATGTCGCTCACGCTTGCCTCGGTGACCAAGGAGCTCTCCGCCCTTCCTGCCGACGCCGACATGGAAGCCATCGCCGGCGCCATCACCCACGGCTCCCTGATGGGTGCCCGCGGTAACTCTGGCGTTATCACGTCGCAGATTCTGCGCGGCGTGGCCGAGGGCCTTGTCTCTGCCGACGAGCCTATTACGTCCGCCAACATTGCCTTCGCCTTCCGTCGTGCCGTCAAGGTTGCCTTCCAGGCTGTCCGCAAGCCCATCGAGGGCACGATCCTCACGGTCCTGCGCGATGTCTCGACCAAGGCCGATGAGTGCGAAAAGAAGAAGTTCTCGGCCGAGGACGCGCTCGATGCCATCGTCGTCGAGGCCTATCAGTCCGTCGCCCGCACGCCCGACCTGCTGCCCGTTCTGAAGGAGAACGGCGTGGTCGACTCCGGCGCCTTTGGCTTTGCCATCTTCCTTGAGAACTTTGTGGCTGCAGCACTTGGCCGCAGCACCGTTGTCGAGGATTTCTCCGCCACGTTTGATTCCGCTGGCTCTGCCCGCGACGCGGCCCTTGGTCGCGTTGAGATCGAGGCCAACGACGATTGGGAGGGCTCGGAGTTCCGCTACTGCAACGAGTTCCTGTTTAAGGCCGACGCCCCGTTTGACGAGGACGAGTGCCTTAAGTTCCTGGGTTCCATGGGCGACTGCGAGCTACTCGTGGGCGCCTATCCCGACTACAAGATCCATGTGCACTCCAACACCCCCAACCTGGTGCTCGAGCACATGCTGCAGCTCGGTCAGATCTATGAGGTCTTTATCCACAACATGGAGATGGAGGCCCACGACCGTACCGCCAAGATCCACGAGGATCAGGAAAAGGCCGCCGAGCCCGCCAAGGCGCTGGGCTTTGTCGCCGTTGCCGCCGGTTCCGGCGAGGCCGACATCCTCAAGTCCCTCGGCGTCGACGTGATCGTGTCCGGTGGCCAGACTATGAATCCCTCGACCGCCGACCTGCTGGGCGCGGTGGACCAGGTCAACGCGACCTCGGTCATCATCTTGCCCAACAACGGCAACATCCGCATGGCCGCTGAGGCTGCTGCCTCAGCCTGCACCGACAAGAAGGTCGCCGTCGTTCCCACCAAGACCGTCCCGCAGGCCTTCTCCGCGCTGTTCGCGGTCCTGCCCGATTCCGAGCTCGAGGATGCCGTCGCCGCCATGGTCGACGCCATCAGTGAGGTCCGCGATGGCGAGGTCACCCGCGCCGTGCGCGACTCCAGTGCCTCTGACGGTTCTCCGATTCACTCCGGTGACGTCATGGGTATCATCGCCGGCTCCATCGACGTGGTCGGCTCCGACGTGAAGCAGGTCACGCTCGACTGCATCAACCGCATGCAGGAGGAAGAGGAGGGCGACGCGCTGACGATTCTGGCCGGCGAGGAACTGTCCGATGAGGCCTTCCAGGAGATCGTTGACGCTATCGAGGAGGCTCAGCCCGATCTGGAGATTGACGCCCATCGTGGCGAGCAGCCGCTCTATCCCGTGATCTTCTCGATCGAGTAGGCAACTGCCCATGTCCGAGCTGTGCTCCGTGCCGCGCGTCTCGGAGCGCTTTGCCCAGAGCAATGCGCTCGACGAGGATATCGCGCGACTCAAATATGTTTCGGGTAAACGTGAGGAGGCCCTTCGCCGTCTGGGAATTAGGACGGTGGGGGACCTCCTTCTCCATATCCCTCATCGATACCTCGACTTTACCCGTTCGTGGTCCATCGAGATGGCGCCCATCGGTACCGTGTGCACCATCATCGCCACGGTCGACCGCATCGTCCAAAAGCAGCCGCGTCCGCGCATGCAGGTGACCGAGGTATCGCTGGTGGACGAGACGGGCGTGTTGCAGGTCGCCTTTTTCCGCCAGCCCTGGATTGCCCAGCAGCTTAAACAGGGCGACCGCCTGGCCGTGATGGGCAAGGTCGAGTTTGCCTACGGTTTTAAGCAGATGGCCTCGCCGCACTTTGAAAAGCTCGATGACGGGCGTGCTGCGGGCACCATCCTGCCGGTCCATTACGTGAGCGATGGCGTGAGCCAGGCGTGGATGCGCCGCATCGTAAGCGGCGCGCTCGAGGTCGTCGGCAATCCCTTTGATCCCATTCCGGCACCGCTGCGCGTTAAGCGTCGCCTGATGAGCAATGCCCGCGCGTTGCGTTCGATCCACTTTCCATCGAGTATGGCAGAGCGCGATATCGCGCGCGCACGGCTTGCCTACGAGGAGTGCCTCTACCTGCAGCTGGCGCTGCGCCTGCGCAACGTCGGCGGCCTGGTCGATGTGGTTCCCTATGCCCACACCGCGGGCGAGCACCTGGCCGCGCTTAAGCAAGCCCTGCCGTTTTCGCTGAGCGACGAGCAGGAGACCGCGTTCCAAGATATCCTGCGCGATATGTGCGATGGTGGGCGCGTGATGAACCGCCTGCTGCTGGGCGATGTCGGTACCGGTAAGACCGCCGTTGCCGCCTGCGCTCTGGCTGTGGCTGCCGATAGCGGTACGCAGGCCTGCGTTATGGCGCCCACGGGCGTGTTGGCGCGCCAATATGCCGATAAGACCGGCCCTCTGCTCTCGCAGGCGGGCATGTCCTGGGCGCTTCTGACGGGTGCCACGCCGGCCTCAGAGCGCGAGCAGATCCATGCCCAGCTTGAATCGGGCGAGCTCGACGTCCTCTTTGGAACCCACGCGGTGCTTTCGGATAACGTTGCGTTCAATCATCTGTCGCTTGTTGTCATCGACGAGCAGCACCGGTTTGGCGTTGGCCAACGCAACGCCCTACGCGCGAAGGGCCCCGGTGCGGACCTGCTCGTTATGACGGCGACACCGATCCCGCGTACGCTGGCGCTTTCGGTCTACGGCGATCTGGACACGAGTATCATCCGCCATCGGCCCGTCCCTGGCGCTGGCGTGACGACACGCGTGCTCACCGAGTCGAGCCGCGACCTCGCCTATGGCGCCATCCGCGAGGCGCATGAAAAGGGTCAGCAGGCCTACGTGATTTGCCCGCTCGTGGAGCCGAGTGACTCGGCCGATGAGCTTGAAGACGTGCCCGGTATCGCCCGCGACGACGAGGGCCGCGTGACCGTGCCTGTGCCGCTGCACGATACGGCGACCGAGCTCGATCGCCTGCGTCTGGAGTTGCCGGGTCTTGCCATCGAGCGCCTTCACGGCCGTATGCCAGCGGGGGAGAAGGATCGCGTGATCGACGCCTTCAAGCGTGGCGAGATTGACGTGCTCGTCTCGACTACGGTGGTCGAGGTGGGCGTCGACGTGCCCAACGCCACCGTCATGGTCATCGAGAACGGTGAGCGGTTTGGCTTGGCGGCGCTGCATCAGCTACGCGGTCGCGTGGGCCGCGGCAGCGTGTCGGGCACGTGCCTGGTCATGACGCACTCCAAGGGCAATGGCGGCGCCTCGGCGGCACAAGACCGTCTCCAGTCGCTCGAAAAGACCTCGGATGGTTTTACGCTTGCCCAGATGGACCTGCGTCTGCGTCACGAGGGCGAAATCCTGGGGTACCGTCAGCACGGTGGCGTGACCTTGCGCTTTGTGGACCTGGATGCCGATGAGGACCTTATCGAATGGGCCCATTTGGACGCGGTCGAGCTCTTGCGGTATGCTTGCAACCTTGACTCTGTGGCGACGCGTCCCTTGCGCGAGGCGGTCGCCATGCGTTATCGACATATCTTTAAGGAGGTCAGCGGAGGATGAGAATCATCGGCGGCGAATGGCGCGGTCGTAAGATCGAGGAGCCCCGTGGTCGCGATGTCACCCGCCCCACGACTGATCGCGTGCGCGAGGCGTGCGCATCTATGGTCATGTCGGCATTCGATTTCGATTTGGACGAGGTTCGTGTGCTGGACGCCTTTGGCGGCTCCGGTGCCTTAGGGTTAGAGATGCTCTCTCGTGGGGCCCGCTCGCTCACGACGTTTGAGATCGATCGCAACGCCGCGCGGCTCATTACCAAGAATATCGAGTCGCTCTGCCGTGACCGTGCGCGTTGGCGTGTGGTCACGGGCGACATGCTGGCAAGTGCCTCGCGCGGTCGTGTACCGGGCGGCCCCTTTGATTTGGTCCTGCTCGACCCGCCCTATGCTTTTGGTGCCGAGCCGGTCGAGGAAATGCTGCAGAACCTGGCTCAGCAGGGTCTGCTTGCGCCTGGCGCTTATGCCCTGTTTGAGCATGCCTCCGCCGATGCGGGCGCGCATCCGGCAGGCTTTGAGACTGTACGTGAGAAGCGCTACGGCATTACCTCGGTCGACCTGCTTCGTTGGGTCGGCGATGACGACGGTGAGGACGATGGTGCCGTCACCGATGCCGATAACAACGATGCCACGACGTTTCAGGAGGACGCCCATGAATGACACCATCAACCGCGTGATCGTCCCGGGCACCTTCGATCCCATCACGTTTGGCCATATCGATGTGATCCGCCGCGCCCGCCGCATCTTTCCCAGTGTGATCGTCGCTGTTGCAGAGTCGCAGGGTAAAAACGGTGTGGGCACCACGTTTATGCTCGATGAGCGCGTGGCGCTGGCCCGCGAGGCGCTCGGTAATATCGACGGCGTCGAAGTCCTGCCCTTTACCGGCCTCTTGGTCGATTTCGCTCGTGAGCAGGGGGCGGGGGCCGTGGTCAAGGGCCTGCGCGCCATGACCGACTTTGAGTATGAGCTGCAGCAGGCCGACCTCAATTATCGCTTGGATAGCGAGCTGGAGTCCATCTTTGTCATGAGTGCTCCGCAGTACGGTTACATCTCGAGCTCGGTCGTTCGCCAGATCGCCTCGCTCGGCAGCGATGTATCGACGTTTGTGCCGCCCAACGTGGTCGAAGCGCTCAGACATCGCTTTTCGTGACGTTTTTTATTGCCTGGTGGCATGTGGTAAACTAGCACGATGATATGTTATCTATGAAAGGAGACCGGATGCCGGGCGAGAATTTTCCTGGCGATAGGATCGTCAGCTTGGTCGATGAGCTCGAAGGGCTGATCGAGGAAGCCAAGCCGCCTTTCGGCAAGAACGCTCAGTTCAAGGTCATCGACGCCGACGTGTTCTTCAATATCCTCGACGAGATCCGCATGAGCTATCCCGAGGAGTGGCAGAAGTCCCGCCGTATCCTTAAGGAGCGCGAGGAGCTTATGGCTTCCGCCGCTGCTCAGGCTGATTCCATCATCGCCGACGCTCAGCAGCAGGCCCTCACCATTGCCGGTGAGCAGGAGATCGTCCGCCTTGCGCAGCAGCAGGCCGACGACATCCGCGATCGTGCCCAGCAGTACGAGCGCGAGACGCGTTATGCTGCCGAGGACTACGCGGAGCAGGTCTTTACGCACCTGGAGGAGAACCTCAAGAGCCTGACTGGCACCGTTACCCGTTGCCGTCAGCAGCTCAACGAGGGTGCCGCCCAACAGAATGGTCAGTGGTAATGGCTGAGTTTCCGAGCGTTACCGTCGATCTTTCCGAGCAGCTCGAGTTTCCTGGAGATTCGTATCCGCTGACCGGTAAGGTCGATGTCGCCACCTACACGGTGGGCGAGAAGGATTACCAGCTTCAGGACGGCATCGACTACGACGTTGTCTTTACCAATGCCGGTACCGGTGTCTTGCTCACGGGCATGGTCCGCGCGCACGCCACCGGCGAGTGCGACCGTTGCCTGGAGCCCGCCTCGTTTGATATCGCCGGCGAGATCGAGGAGTTCTACCTCTTTGAGGAGCCCGAGGATCCCGAGGCCTACGAGGACGGCTACGAGCTCCTGTGTGAGGACCGCATCGTCGATCTGGGTGAGCCCATCAACGACGCGGTCGTCATGGACACGCCGTTTGTGGTGCTCTGCAAGCCCGATTGCCGCGGTCTGTGCCCCACATGCGGTTGCAATCTCAACGTCGAGCAATGCGATTGCGCCGCCCAGGCAGAGGCAGAATGGGCCGCTGCCACGGAAAATCCATTTGCAGCATTGAAGAATCTCAAGCTTGATGAGTAAAACTGTGGTAGTATCGCTACTTGCGCGTAATCGCCACACTGGATAGTTCATAAGGAAGGTCACTATGCCCGTACCTAAACAAAAGCAGGGTCGTATCCGCACTCACACCCGTCGTTCCGCCAACATGAAGATCTCGGCTGCGGCTCAGTCCACGTGCCCCCGTTGCGGCGCTGTCAAGCTTCCGCACCACGTGTGCCCCAGCTGCGGTTTCTACAAGGACCGCGAGGTTATCGTTACCGAGTAACGGTATACTCTGGATGCGATGCCGTTCCAAATGGAACCACAATGGCCGGCTCAATGAGTCGGCCATTTTTGTATAAGGAGCATGTATATGAGTAACGTTCGCGTTTGTGTAGACGTTGTGGGCGGAGACGAGAAACCTCAGGTTGTTCTCGATGGTATCGAGGCTGCGCTTGCCGCCGATCCCGATATCGAGGTCTTGGCAGCTGGCCCCGCCGAAATCGTCAATCCCTTTGCAGCTTCCCACGCACGTGTTGAGGCCCTTGAGGCGCCCGACGTTATCGCCATGGATGACGATCCCATTCGCGCCGTGATGACCAAGCGTAAGTCGTCGATCGTGCTTTCTTGCCGCGCCATTAAGAAGGGCAACGCGGATGCGTTCTTCTCTGCCGGCTCCACCGGCGCCATGACGGCCGCTGCCACAGCCTACGTGACGCCGTTTAGGTATCAGGCCGAAGGCAAGAAGCAGCCGGTGCGCCCCTGTCTGACCAATGCGCTGCCCAATCGCGCCGGCGGTCTGACGGTGTTGTGCGACATGGGTGCCAACCCTGATGTCGAGGTTGACGATATGGTGCGTTTTGCTCAGATGGGTAGCGCCTATGCCCGCGTCGTCCTGGGTATCGAGCATCCCCGCGTGGGCCTGCTTGCCAACGGCACCGAGGACGAGAAGGGCTCCAACTTTACCAAGGCCTGCTTCCCGGCCATGAAAGCCGCCGTTCCCGGCTTTGTTGGTAACTGCGAGGGAACGGACATCACCTCGGGTAACTTCGATGTCATCGTTGCCGATGGCATGTCGGGCAATATTGCGCTCAAGGCCACCGAGGGCGCTGCCAAGTTTTTGCTGCAGGAGCTCAAGGGTGTCTTTATGTCTTCGCTCGGCACCAAGATTGCCGCGCTGCTCATCAAAAAGCAGATGCGCGAGATTAAGGCCAAGCTCTCTGGCGACGCCAAGGGCGGCGCGATTCTTCTGGGCCTGCGCGGCGTGGTCCTGATCGGCCATGGCGCCACCTCAGTCGAGGCTGTCAAAAACGGTACGCTCGCGGCGGCCGAAGCCGTGCGCGCCGGGCTGGTCGAGAATGTCGCCAACTCTATGGACGGTATCGTTTTATAAGAGCGAGTTAGGGCGCTGTTATGTGCTTCGCGGCGCACGTCGTGGGGTAGAATCAGAACCGTGTCTTGGTACCGCCCGGGCGGTACCATTCTTTTGGTATTCATGCACTATGAGAGGAAGCGCTATGGACCGCTCCGAAATCTTCGACAAGATCGCCGAGGTCGCTGCTGACGTTCTGGGCGTCGATGTTGCCGAAATTAGCGATGAGACCACCTTTGACGACCTCGATGCCAACTCGCTCGAGCGCCTGCAGCTGGTTACGGCTATCGAGGACGAGTTCAACCTCGAGATCGATGACGAGACTCTGCTCTCGCTCAACTCTGTCGCCGACGCCGTCGACGCTATCGAAGCTGCCAAGGAGGCCTAAGTCTTGGCTTTATCCGAACGACTTACGCGCGCCCAGGAGATTCTGGGCCATGAGTTCAATGACAAGGTGCTGCTGCGCGCGGCCCTTACGCATCCCTCGGCAGTCGAGGGCCAGCCGGTTTCTGCCAGCTATGAGCGCCTTGAGTTCTTGGGCGATTCCATTTTGGGTGCTGTGGTCGCACGCTCCCTGTTTGAGTCCTATCCGGAGTTTGACGAGGGCAAGCTCACGCGCCTGAAGGTGTCGCTTGTCTCGGGCGCTACGCTATCCGAGGTTTCTCACGAGCTGGGCATCGACGACATCATCATCTTTGGTGCCTCCGAGACCGGTACCGGTGCGCGCGGCCTGCATTCGGCGCTCGAGAACGTCTATGAGTCGCTCGTGGGCGCACTGTACCTGGATGCCGGTTGGGACGTTGCGGCGGAGTTTATCCATCGTACGCTTAAGCCGCATTTGGCTTCCGAGCGCGCCGAGCATCCCGCGAACCCCAAGTCGTTTTTGCAGGAGTGCGTGCAAGCCGACGGTCACGAGCCCCCGGCGTATAAGCTCGTTGGCTCCGAGGGCCCGGCGCATGCGCCCACCTTTACCGCCGTGGTGTTGATCGATGGTATTCGTCAGGGTCGCGGCTCCGGCTCCTCAAAGAAGGAAGCCGAGGGAGCCGCCGCGCTCGAAGCGCTCGACCGCATGGGTTACACCACCAACGGCGTGATTCTGAATAAGAAGCACGTGTAAGCGAGGAACCGTGTATCTCAAGTCCCTCACGCTCAAAGGGTTCAAGTCGTTTGCCGACCGCGCCCATATGACGTTTGAGCCGGGCCTGACCGTCATCGTCGGTCCCAACGGCTCGGGAAAATCGAACATCTCCGACTCCATCCTGTGGGTCCTGGGCGAGCAGAGCGCCAAGCAGTTGCGCGGCCAGGCCATGGAGGATGTCATCTTCTCGGGCTCGTCAGCGCGCAAGCCGGTGGGTGTCGCCGAGGTCACACTGGTGCTCGATAACTCGGACCATATGTTGCCCGTCGATTTTGACGAGGTCGCTATCACTCGTCGCATGTATCGCTCGGGCGAAAGCGAGTACCTCATCAACTCGAGTCCGTGCCGCCTGATGGACATTCAGGACATCCTGCACGATTCGGGCCTGGGTAAGGATACGCATTCCATTATTAGCCAGGGCAAGCTCGACGCCATTTTGCAGAGCCGCCCCGAGGAGCGCCGCGCCCTCATCGAGGAGGCCGCCGGCATCTCCAAGCACAAGCGCCGCAAAGAGCGTGCGCTCAAAAAGATTAAGTCGATGGACGAGCACCTGACGCGTGCCCGCGACATCAATAAGGAAATCGCCCGTCAGCTGCGACCGCTGGAGCGTCAGGTCGATCGCGCGCGCAAGTACAAAGAGCTGTCCTCGCGCGCGAATGAGCTTACGCAGATGCTGGCCGTTGACGAGCTGCGTTCGCTGCAGTCGCAGTGGAACGACCTGGAGAGCCGCTCCAAAGAGGGCGCGGCCGAGCTTGAGCTTGCGCAGTACCGCTTGGGCGAAAAGGAGCGCGAGCTCGAGAAGCTCCAGGTTATGCTCGAGGAAAAGGGCCTGTTTGTGGGCGACCTAGGCGAGCAGCGCCGTCATATGCAAGATGTGGTCGGCCGCATTAACTCCGACATGCGCCTGCTCGAGGAAAAGGGCCACAACATGGTGTCGCGCCTGTCTGACATGCGCGGACAGATTTCGAGCTCCGAGCATCAGCGTCGTCGCGTGGTCGAGGAGCTCGAGGACGCACGTGCGCAGCTTGAGGAAGTGACCGGCGCGCATATGCAGGCCCAGGAGGACGTTGACGCCGCCGGTCCTGCCGCCGCCGAGCTCCACGAGCGCCGCGTGGCGCTCGATAATCAGATTTCGCAGCTCACGCGCGAGCAGCGCGATGTGCAGCGTGTAGCCGATAACGCCGCGCTCGAGCTCGCCAAGGTGAAGGACTCGCTGAGCAATGCCGAGGTCGAGGATAACATGTATGCCTCGCGCCTGGAGCAGATTGACGAGCAGCTCGAGGAGGTCACGACCTCGCTCGAGAGCCGTCGCGACCGCGCCGAGGAGCTTGAGGGCGCTCTTGAGGAAGCGCGCCAGGCTCAGGTCGATGCGCGTGAGGCCGCCGAGGCGGCACGCGCGGCCCTGAAGGACCTGCGTGCCCGCGAGAGTGAGGCGCGCAACAAGCTGTCCGAGGTGCGCTCGGAGCTTGCCAGCCAAAAGAAGCTTGATGCCCGCATGGCCGACAGCTCGCCGCTCGTGAGCCGTCTGGTGGGTGCGCTGGGCGACGATGTCTTGGGTCGTCTGGGCGACGTGCTCGAGGCCCCGCGCGAGCTTGAGGGCCTGGTGGAGCAACTACTTGCCGGCGATATCGATGCGCTGCTGTTCGACGATACGTCCGCGCTTGAGCGTGCCGGTCGTTCCGCTCTGGACCAGAAGAAGGCCTCGGGTGAGGCGCTGCTGGCGGCGCGCGGCGTGAGTGGCTCTGCTGCCGCCGAGGGCGCTGCCGGTACCCGTCTGGTTGATCGTCTGTCCGTGCACGCAGGCTACGGACCCGTCGTCGAGGCGCTGCTCGGTGGCTATTACGTCGTGGACGATCTTTCTGCCGCGCTGTCGGCGCCGGTCGTTGACGGCGTGACTTACGTGACCTCCGATGGCGCCCGCGTCGCCTGCGGCGGCCTGGTGCGTGTGGGCCTCGATGCCGGCGAGGCGTCGGGTGCTCTGGAGCGTAAGCGTCGCATTCGCGAGCTGGAGGGGCTTGAGCCCGATTTGGCCGCTGTGTTTGAGCATGTGTCGGATCAGGTCATCGAGGCCAATGCGGCCGTTGAGGAAGCGCGTGCCGCTGAGGGCGATGCCGCCGGTGAGATTGCCCGTCTTGAGGGCGAGCGCCGCTCGCTGCTCTCCGAGATCGGCCGCTTGGAGCAAAGCGCCAACAATGCCGAGGTCGAGCGCGTGCGCATCTCCAAGCGCCGCGAGCAGGCCGCCGAAGCCGTTCGCGCTGCGCGCCCGCGCGTTGACGAGCTCACCCGTTCGCGTGACGAGGCCCGCGCGCAGGCAAGCGATCTGGGCTTGCAGATTGCCGAGGCCAACGACGAACTCGACCGCGTTCGCCGTGACGATTCCGAAGCTGCCGGCAAGCTCGCCGACGCCAAGGTTCGCCTAGCCCAGACGAGTGAACGCCTGCGTTCGCTGAAGGGCCGCGTGCCCGACCTGGAGCATCGTCTTGAGGGCATCGACCGTCGTATCCGCGGAACACGCCAGGCGTCGCGCTCGCTCGAGCTGCTGCGCCTGCGCGTCGATCCCATGCACGAACGCTATTCTGCCCTGTTGGAACGCGCGTCGGATTGGGCAGCGCGCCTGCGTGACCAGGCCTCTCTGGAGGAGGCGGACTCCGCTTCGCTCAAGAAGACCATCGAGGATGCCAAGGCAGAGGTTGCCCGCGCTAAGGAGCGAGTCGATACCGCCTCTGCCACGCAAAACGAGTTCAAGGTCGCACGCGGCAAGCTCGAGGTGCAGGTGGAGGCGGCCATCAAGGCCATCACCGCCGATGGCACCACGGTACTCGAGGAAGCGCTCATGCTTCCCGCGCCCACCGACCGCGACGCCGCCGAGCGCGAGCTCAACCAGCTTGTGCGCCAGATCAACAACCTTGGTCCCGTTAACCAAGTTGCCATGGAGGAGTACGAGCAGCTCAAGCGCCGCGCCGACTACATCGAGGAGCAGCTGGCCGATCTGGAGAGCGCGCGCAAGGCGCTCACCAAGATCACGGTGGCCATTGATCGCAAGATGCGGAAGGCCTTCCTGGTGACGTTTGAGAAGGTCGACGCGAACTTCCGCGAGATCTTCGCCATGCTGTTCCCGGGTGGACAGGCGCATCTGGAGATGACCGACCCCGAGCACCCGGCTGATACGGGTATCGAGGTCGTGGCGCAGCCGCGCGGCAAGCGCATCACCAAGATGATGCTCATGTCGGGTGGCGAGAAGAGCCTGACGGCGCTCGCCCTGCTCTTTGCCGTGTACCGCACGCGTACGGTGCCGTTCTATGTGCTGGACGAGGTCGAGGCGGCGCTCGACGACGCCAACTTGTCCAAGCTCATCGGCGCCCTTGATGTACTGCGTTCCGATACGCAGCTCTTGGTCATCTCGCATCAGCGCCGTACTATGGAGGACGCTGACGTCCTCTATGGCGTCTCGATGCAAGCCGACGGCGTCAGTCGCGTCGTCTCGCAAAAACTCGATCGCGAAACCGGAAAGGTCGTGAATGCATAATGGGATTCTTCGATGCTCTCTCGCGCGGACTTGAGCGAAGCCGCGAGGCCCTCAACGAGGTCTTCTACTTTGGCGGTGAGGTCGACGAGGATTTTTGGGAGGACCTGGAGGACACCCTCGTCATGGGTGACATGGGCGCCGAGATCGCCATTCAGGTCTCCGATGACCTGCGCGATGCCGCGGCCAAGAAGAACCTCAAGACCGCTCCACAGCTTCGCCGTGCCCTGGCCGAGCAGCTTGAGCAGCACTTTGTGCCCATCGAGCGCGATCCGTTCTCCGATACGCCGAGCTGCGTGCTGTTTGTGGGCATTAACGGTGCCGGCAAGACCACGACGGTCGGTAAGATCGCGAGCGCCATGGCCGCCCGCGGCAAGAACGTCGTGATCGGTTCGGCCGATACCTTCCGTGCTGCCGCTATCGAGCAGCTCGATGTGTGGGGCCAGCGCGCTGGCGTCCCCGTCATCAAGCGCGACCGCGGCTCCGACCCGGCAAGTGTTTGCTACGACGTGCTCGACGAGGCCGACAAGCGCGGCAGCGACCTGGTGCTTATCGATACCGCCGGCCGTCTACACACGAGCCCTGAGCTCATGCGCGAGCTTGCCAAGGTGGTCAATGTGACCCGTAAGCGCGCCGCCAATATGGCCGCCGGTCCCATGCCGGTTTCGGTCGTGCTTGTGATCGACGCCGCGACGGGCCAAAACGGTCTGAACCAGGCGCTCGAGTTTAACGAGGCGCTGGGCCTGGACGGTATTATCATGACTAAGCTCGACGGCACGGCTAAGGGCGGTATCGCCATGGCCGTGGCCGAGAAACTCAAGCTCCCGATCCTGCGCGTGGGCGTGGGCGAGCAGGTCGATGATCTGCAGGAGTTCAATGCCAAAGATTTCTGCCGCGCCCTGGTGGGCGAGTCCAATTAAGGAGTGACTAGTGTTTGATTCCCTGAGCGATCGCCTCAACGACACATTTGACCGCCTGCGCGGCAAGGGCAAGCTGACCGAGGCCGATATCACCTCGGCCATGCGCGATATTCGCATGGCGCTGCTCGAGGCCGACGTCAACTTTAAGGTCGTCAAGGAGTTCGTCGCCAAGACCAAGGAGCGCTGCATGACCGCCGAGGTCATGGAGTCGCTGTCGCCGGCGCAAAACGTCGTCAAGATTGTGCTCGACGAGCTCACCGAGATGCTTGGCTCAACCGAGAGCAAGCTCGTCTTTAGCAACCGCATTCCCAATGTCATCATGCTTGTGGGTCTGCAGGGCTCCGGTAAGACCACGGCTGCCGTAAAGCTGGCCTACCTGCTCAAGAAGCAGGGCCGCTCGCCGTTGCTCGCCGCGTGCGACGTCTACCGTCCCGCTGCTGCCGACCAGCTGGCCACGCTCGGTGGCGAGATCGGCGTACCGGTCTTCCGCGGCGACGGTGCGCACCCGGTCGATATCGCCAAGGGCGCCATCCAGGAGGCCGTCGACCACCTGCGCGACGTGGTCATCGTCGATACCGCCGGACGTCTTCAGATCGATGAGCAGATGATGCAGGAGGCCGTGGACATCAAGAAGGCCGTCAAGCCCGATCAGGTGCTGATGGTCGTCGATGCCATGACCGGTCAGGATATCGTCAACGTCGTCTCGACCTTCGCCGAGCGCACCGACTTTGACGGCGTGATCATCTCTAAGCTCGACGGCGACGCTCGTGGCGGCGGCGCGCTTTCCGTGCGCCAGGTGACCGGCAAGCCCATCAAGTTTGTGAGCATGGGCGAGAAGCCCGATTCGCTGGAGCCGTTCTACCCCGATCGTATGGCCAAGCGCATTCTGGGTATGGGCGACGTTGTCGGCATTATCGAGAAGGCCCAAGAGGCGGCCGACGCCGAGCAGCTCGAGGCCGCCGAGCGCATGCTGCGCGAGGGCTTTACCATGAACGACATGCTCGACCAGATGAAGGCCGTCAAGAAGATGGGCGGCATGAAGGGCATTCTGGGCATGCTCCCCGGTGGCCAGCGTGCGCTTAACCAGATGGGTGGTAACCTGGACGAAGGTATCTTCGATAAGAACGAGGCCATCATCATGTCGATGACCAAGGAGGAGCGCCTTCGCCCCTCCATCATCAACGGCCAGCGCCGTGCCCGCATTGCCAAGGGCGCCGGCGTGACCCCCACCGAGGTCAATAGCCTTATGAAGCAGTGGGGCGAGATGAATAAGATGATGGGCCGCATGCGCACGATGGCCAATCAGGCGCAGGCCGGCGGCAAGAAGGGCAAGAAGGGTAAGAAGGGCAAAAAGATGCGCATGCCCAATATTCCCGGTCTGGATGCCATGGGGCTGGGCGGCATGGGCGGCCTGGGAACGGGCGGCCCCAAGTCCGATATGGACCTGCTGCGCCAGATGGAAGCGCAGATGCGCAACAAGAAGTAACGACTAGTTGAGTCGTGTATGGCGAAGGCCGCCTGGATGGTATTCCAGGCGGCCTTCGCCGTTTGTTCGCTGGTTGTCGCACGCGTGGAAGCGCGTTCTCGACGAGGTGCTTGCCGCTAGTGGCAGCCGCAGCCTTCGTGCCCGTCATGGTCGTGGTGACCGTGGCAGCCGCAGGACTCGCCATGCTCGTGGATGTGCTCGTGATCATGTCCATGGCAGTCGCAGGTGGCCTCGCCGTTCTGTGCGAGCGTGCCGGCAATGAGGGCCTCGACGCAGGCATCGCAGCTGCCCTGGGCGCCCGCATAGACCGTGATGCCGGCTTGGGCAAGCGCGTTGATAGCGCCGCCGCCGATACCGCCGCAAATGAGCGTGTCAACGCCACCGTTGGCAAGCAGGCCTGCCAAGGCGCCGTGGCCGGTGCCACCGGTGCCTACGACCTGCTCGTTGAGCACCTTGCCATCCTGGATGTCGTAGATCTTGAACTGCTCGCTGCGGCCAAAGTGCATAAAGATGTTGCCGTTGTCGTACGTCGTTGCCACCCTCATGGTGCCGACCTCCTTTGCTGGCCATGCGGCCGTCGTCGTGGCGATGGGGGAGTACGCGATATTGCCGCCCTCGATGACGAGCGCTCGTCCGTTGACCAGCGCTTCGGCCACTTTGCGATGCGCGCGGCTGCAAATGGCCGCCACCGTTGCGCGGGCGATGCCCATCTGCTGGGCGACCGCCTCTTGGTTGAGACCTTCCAGGTCGCACAGGCGCAGCACCTCAAGCTCGTCGACGGGCATGTCGATGGCATCACCGCTGGCCAGGCCATCGGGGGTAAAGCCGCGGTATTCGGGGATGATCCCGACGCGGCGCAGTTTTTCGCGTCTTCCTGCCATGCACACTCCTTATCTGACATATGTCAACAATAGGATAACGCGTTAGTCGTTGGGCGCAAGGCATTTCTGTCATATGTCAGAAAAAGGCTAAGATGCCTCGTTGCCGCATGCGGAGCCGCGCTGCCGTGCATTGCGTGTGCCGGACTAAGTGTCCAATTCGACACTCGCGCGCCTGGGCTACAATAAATCTCGCTTATAGGCGACTGACAGGAGGGTCAATGAGCAAAGCTGATCAGCAGTTTGTAACCATGTGCCGCGATATCTTGGACCATGGCACCACCACCGAGGGCCAAAAGGTCCGTCCGGTGTGGGAGGACGGCACCCCTGCCTATACCATTAAAAACTTTGGTGTCACGGCGCGCTATGATCTGCGCGAGGAGTTCCCCGCGCTCACCCTGCGTCGTACGGCGCTTAAGTCTGCCATGGACGAGATTCTGTGGATCTATCAAAAGAAGTCCAATAACGTGCATGATCTCAACAGCCATATCTGGGATGAGTGGGCCGATGAGACCGGTTCCATCGGTAAAGCCTACGGCTATCAGATTGGTCAGAAGAGCCATTACGTCGAGGGCGACTTCGACCAGATGGACCGTGTGCTGTACGACCTTAAGCACACGCCGTATAGTCGCCGCATTATGACCAATACGTACGTGTTTAGCGATCTGTCCGAGATGCACCTTTATCCGTGCGCCTATAGCGTGACCTATAACGTGACGCAGTGTCCTCAGGACGACAAGCCGACGCTCAACATGATTCTCAACCAGCGCAGCCAGGACATTTTGGCCGCGAACAACTGGAACGTGTGCCAGTACGCCATTTTGCTGATGATGGTCGCGCAGTCGGTCGATATGATTCCCGGTGAGCTGCTGCACGTGATCGCCGACGCCCATATCTATGATCGTCATGTCGATATCGTCCGCGAGCTTATCGAGCGTCCGCAGTTTGCGGCACCCAAGGTAACGCTCAACCCCGATGTGCATGACTTCTATGCGTTTACGACCGATGACCTGATCGTCGAGGGCTATGAGCACGGCCCGCAGGTCAAGAACATTCCCATTGCGGTGTAGGTGGTGCTCATGACGTGTAAGCTATCTGCTATCGTCGCCGTGTGTGACGATTGGGGCATTGGGTGCGAGGGCGACATGGTGGTGTCCAATCGCGCCGATATGCGCCATTTTGTGGCCTGCACCAAGGGCTGCCCGGTTATCATGGGACGCAAGACGCTGCTGAGTTTTCCCGGCGGGCGTCCTCTCAAGAACCGCCGCAATATCGTGCTTACGCGCGATATGGGCTTTACCCACGAGGGCGTCGACGTGGTGCATAGCGTTGACGAAGCGCTCTCTGCGGTTGCCGATGAGCTCGTTGCCTGGGTGATCGGTGGCGGCGATGTCTATCGGCAGTTTTTGCCGTACTGCGTGGAGGCCGAGGTCACTCATAACCACTGCGTCCATCCCGTGGACACGTACTTTCCCGACTTGGACGCCGATCCCGCGTGGGAGATTGCGCAGCGTAGCGGGGTCGCGACGATTGCCGCCGGTGAGGGTGACGAGGGCGTCAATTATGAGTTCGTGACGTATCGTCGCATCGAGGCGTAAATCGTCTGGCGTGAACGGTATTATCGGGTTGATTGAATGCATGGGGCGGCGCTTAGCGTCGCCTCGTTTGGTATAGATGTGCTGTAAAGAAGGGTGCGGGCTGGCTGCTATGACTGATGCCGTTGAGGTTCTGCGAATTGATTCGCTCGAGGACGAGCGGCTCGATGCCTACGTGCGACTGACCGAGCGTGAGCTTCGCTGCGTGCTGGAGCCGCAAAAGGGCATCTTTATTGCGGAGAGCGCCAAGGTCATCGAGCGTGCCGTGCGCGCCGGATATGAGCCGGTGAGCTTTCTTCTGGGCGAGCGCTGGCTCGACCAGATGATGCCGCTGTTTGACCAGCTTGTCGTGCGCGAGGGAGCGGGTCCGGTTCCCGTGTTCGTGGCCTCCATGGAGCTCATGGAGCAGTTGACGGGCTTTAACGTGACGCGCGGCGCGCTGGCGGCGTTCCGTCGCCCGCGTCAGATTCCGGTTGATGAGTTCTTGGGCGGCGTCGTCGAGGCGGCGGGGGATCGTCCGGTGCGCGTGTGCGTGCTTGAGGGTATTGTTGATCACACCAATGTTGGCGCGATTTTCCGCTCGGCTGCCGCATTGAACGTTGACGGTATTTTGGTCAGCCCGACGTGCTGCGACCCGCTGTACCGTCGCTCGGCCCGCGTGAGCATGGGCACCGTGTTTCAGGTGCCGTGGACGCGCATTGGCAGCGAGGCTCGTGTGTGGCCGCATGATGGTCTGAGCGCGTTGCACGATGCCGGTTTTTCGTGTGCCGCTATGGCGTTGACGGACGACTCTGTTTCGCTTGATGATCCTGTACTGCAGAAGATTGATCGCTTGGCGATTTTTATGGGCACCGAGGGTGCCGGCTTGGTCGCCAAGACCATTGCCGGCTGTGACCACGCGGTGCGCATTCCGATGGCGCACGGGGTCGATTCGCTCAACGTGGCCGCGGCGAGTGCCGTCGCCTTTTGGCAGCTGTGCCCGCATGTGAGCAATGAGTATCACTACCAGCCGGGTTTGTATCACTAGGCAGATATTTCGCACCTGGCTCTGATTCGGGGTGTTTCGGTCGACGCCAGTCGGTGCTAAGCTGACATTGGCTTTGGTCTTAAATTGCCGTTTTGTTGTTTAACATACGTTGGCGGGGAGGGCGTGTGGCTAAGAAATCTACGGCTATCGATGTAACGCAGGGTGTCATTTGGCAGCAGCTGCTGTCGCTGTGCATTCCCATCTTCTTTAGTTCGTTCTTTCAGCAGGCATACACGCTTATCGGTACCTATATCGTCGGTCAGTTTGGCGGCAAGCTCGCGCTGGGTGGCATTCAGGCCACGATGGTGCTCACCGAGCTCTGCATTGGCTTTTGCGTTGGCGTCGGTGCCGGCTGCGCGGTCATTACGGGCCAGTTTTTTGGCCAGCACGATGACGAGCGCCTGAGCCGATCGGTCCATACGGCCATGACGCTCGCGCTGGTGGGCGGAATCGTTTTCTCGATTCTTGGCATAGTGTTCGTTGAGCCCATGCTGGTGCTTATGAATACGCCGCATGAACTATTGGCCGAGGGCGTGGCCTATGCCCGTTGCTATTTTGCCGCCATGGTTGCGGCGCTGCTGCTCAATATGGGAACGGCATTGCTGCGCGCCGTGGGCGACACGCGCGGGCCCGCTGTGATCATCGCTTCCGGCTGCCTTGTTAATGCGGTGCTGGATGTCATCTTCGTTGCCGTACTTCATATGGAGGCTCTGGGCTGCGGCATCGCGGTGGCGCTGACCATTTGCTCCAATGCCACGATGATCGTGATTCGTATGATGCACGCACCGGGTGCGTGGCGGCTTTCACTGTCCAAACTCGGCATTGATCCTGACATTTGTAAGAGCATGATCTCGTGTGGTCTGCCGCTTGGCTTTCAGTCTGCTGCGTATTCGATTTCCAACGTTTTGATTCAGGTGTCGGTCAACTCGTTTGGTGCCGATGTCACCACGGCTTGGGGTCTTTCGGGCCGCCTGGATGGCATTGTCTGGATGGTTACCGAGGCGCTTGGCGTGTCGATCACCACGTTCTCGGCACAGAACTTTGGCGCGCGCAACTACGAGCGCATGCGCAAGGGCTACCATACGTCACTCGCGCTGTCGTTTATGCTCATTGGTGGCCTGTCTGCCGTGCTGCTGGTGTTCTCGGGTCCGTTGTCGCGCCTGTTTGTCGACGATGCTTCGATTTCGGCGTACACCACGACCATCCTCCATTTCATTGCGCCGTTCTATGCGATTTTCTCGATTATCGAGAACGCGTCGGGATCCATTCGCGGCGCCGGCGTGAGCTTGCAGCCCATGCTGCTCACGATTTTTGGCACCGTCGTGCTCCGCGTGGCGTGGGTGTTCGCGATTATGCCGTTCGATCCGTCGCTTGAGCACCTGCTGCTGGTCTACCCCGTAACCTGGCTCATCACCGCCATAATGTTCACCATCTACCACCACAGCGGCAACTGGCTAGGCCGCGCCACTGCCTAGTCATTGGGGACGTCCCCAATGACTAGTATTCGATGCCTTGGCGGGCTAGGAGGCCTTCGTCGAAGTAGTGTTTGACGGGGCGCATTTCGGTTACTAGGTCGGCAAGGTCGGCGAGGGGCAGCAAGCCGCGGCCGGTGAGTACGAGTTCCGTGGCGGTCGGTTTCATCGCGATCAACGCTTCGACATCTTCGTGCGTCACAAAGCCCCGTCGCATGGCTTCCCCCAGCTCATCCAAGATCAGCACGTCGACCTGGCTAATCTGTTCGCGTGCGAGCTCCATGATCTGTGCGGCGCAAGCCTCGGGCGTGTCGCGATCGGCCTGCACAATACGCAGCCCCAGGCGCGGCGCTGCGTCATGTTCGGCGCAGTGTAGCTTCTTGGCAAACTGAAGCATGAGCACGTTAAGTCCATAGCCCGTGGCGCGCAGCGCGAGTCCCAGCGCAGCCGTCGTCTTGCCCTTGCCGTCGCCCGTATAGATTTGAACCTTGCCGACTTCCAGTGATGCCATCTCTGTCCTTTCGTGCCCGGCGTGGGTTTATCGCCGTCCGGGTTGGGTATTCTAGAAAACATTATCAACCCCAGTAGATGGAGTTCAAGCAGATGGAGATGGATGACAACAAACGTAGACGGAATATGATCCTCTACGTGCTCATCGCCTTCGTCGTCTACCTCGTGCTCTCGACCGTTCTGTTCCCCAACATCGGTCACACGCAGCAGATTACGAAGACCGATTACTCGACGTTTGTCAAAGCGCTCGATAAGAAGAGCGTCGACAAGGTCGAGTACAACACGGACGATTACACGATTTATTACACCAAGAAGGGCGAGGACGAGAACATCGCCTACAAGACGACCGGTGTTCCGAATGACGCGGGCTTTACCGATCGCGTGCTTGAGTCCGGTGCTTCGCTGGAGTCGGTCGTTCCCGATAAGAACTCGGGTCTGATGACCTACTACCTGCTCACCCTCATTCTTCCCATGGCGATTTTCTTCCTGATCGGCTGGTGGCTCAACCGCCGCATGAAGAAGGCTATGGGTGATGACGGTCCGTCGATGAACTTTGGTGGCGGCGGTTTTGGCGGCGGTGGACTGGGCAAGTCCGGCGCGCGCGTGATCGCCTCCAAGGACGTGGGCGTGACCTTTAAGGATGTTGCCGGCCAGGAAGAGGCTAAGGAGTCCCTCAAGGAGGTCGTCGACTTTCTGGAGAAGCCGCAGCGCTACGAGGAGATCGGCGCCAAGCTGCCGCGCGGTGCCCTCCTTGTTGGCCCTCCGGGTACCGGTAAGACCCTGCTTGCCAAGGCTGTGGCCGGCGAGGCGGGCGTGCCGTTCTTTAGTATTTCTGGTTCTGAGTTTGTTGAGATGTTCGTCGGCCGCGGCGCCGCTAAGGTTCGCGATCTGTTTAAGCAGGCCAAGGAAAAGGCCCCGTGCATCGTCTTTATCGATGAGATCGATACCATCGGCAAGAAGCGCGATGGCGGCGGCTTTAGTGGCAACGACGAGCGCGAGCAGACGCTCAACCAGCTGCTGACCGAGATGGACGGCTTCGATAACCACAAGGGTATTGTCGTCCTCGCTGCTACCAACCGCCCGGACAGCCTTGACCCGGCCCTGTTGCGCCCCGGCCGTTTTGACCGCCGTATCCCCGTTGAGTTGCCCGACCTGACCGGCCGTAAGAACATTCTTGAGTTGCATGCCAAGAGCGTGAAGACGCAGCCGCCGATCGACCTGACCGCGATTGCCCGCGCCACGCCCGGTGCCTCGGGTGCCGATCTGGCCAACATCATCAACGAGGGCGCGCTGCGTGCCGTCCGCGAGGGTCGCAAGCGCGCCACGCAGGACGATTTTGAGGAGTCGGTGGAGGTCGTCATCGCCGGTCAGCAGCGCAAGTCCACGGTGCTGTCCGACCACGAGAAGCAGGTCGTTTCTTATCACGAGATCGGCCATGCCATCGTTGCCGCTCGCCAGAAGGGCTCTGCGCCGGTCACGAAGATCACCATCGTGCCTCGCACGAGCGGCGCTCTGGGCTACACCATGCAGGTCGAGGAGGACGAGCGCTTCCTGACCACACGCCAGGAGGTCCTGGACAAGCTCGCCGTCTATTGCGGTGGCCGTGCAGCCGAGGAGCTCATCTTTGGCGAGATGACGACCGGCGCCGCCAACGATATCGAGCAGGCCACCAAGCTTGCCCGTAACATGGTGACACGCTTTGGTATGTCCGATGAGTTTGGCATGATGGCGCTCGGTACCGTTCAGAATGCGTACCTCAACCAAGACACGTCGCTCACCTGCGCCCCCGGTACGGCCGAGCGCGTGGACGCGATTGTCGCCAAGCTGATCGAGGATGCGCACGACCGCGCTCTGCAGATCCTGAAGGAGAACAAGTTCAAGCTCCACGAGCTGGCTCGTTATCTGTACAAGAAGGAGACGATCACGGGCGAGGAGTTTATGAATCTCCTCACGCGCGAGAATCCGCTGATGCCGAAGCAGCAGTAATACTAGTTACGCAATGTCAATCGCCCCATTTGAGTGTCCATCTCAAATGGGGCGTTTTGCGTGGGGAGTGTTGTATATGAAGATCGTGGTAAGTGCCTGCTTGATGGGCGAGAGCTGCAAGTATAACGGGCTCGACAACTATCATCGAGAGCTGGTCGAGGCTTGCGAGCGCACGGGGACCGAGGTCCTCTTGGTGTGCCCTGAGGTCTTTGGCGGCCTGCCCACGCCGCGCAAGCCGTCCGAGATTGTGAACGGCGAGGTCCGTACCTGCGAGGGTACCTCAGTCGATCGCGAGTTTCGCCAGGGTGCTCAGCGCGCGCTTGATATGTGCGAGCAGGCAGGCGGACCGGAAGAGATAGTCGCGTGCATCCTGCAAGATCGCAGTCCCTCGTGCGGCGTCGGCCGTATCTACGACGGAACCTTCAGCGGCACGCTCACTCCGGGCAACGGTGTTTTCGTCGACCTGCTGCTGCGTCACGGGTACCGCGTGATTCCGGCTAGCGAGTTCGATCCCAGCATGTTGGAACATTATCCACAGCACTCGAACCCAACACTTCCTCACGGGTGACCGTTTTGGCATCATCCGTGAAGTTGATATTGAGTACGACCAGGTCATCAAAGACGTAGACCGAGTTGACAGGCGCCGTACCCAGGCAGTCCCTCCCCGCGGCCCTCGCGCAGGAACGCGTACAAGGCCCTCCTGCCCCAAACCCTGCTAGGAACGAGTGCAGCAAACTGGACTTTTAAATTAGTCTTTGCAAATAACCTTTGAACCTTCACCATCAATTACAATTCCCTGACGATTGTTAATTGGGCATAGATTCAAATCTGAAAACTCAGTCATTATTTTCTCGGTAACTTTCTTAAATGGCGCTGTAAGAAAATGCGGAAGAACATAGAAATCAATCAAATTAAGCCCTGCATCATCTTCTTGTGAGTAGTCCTCCGGCTTTTCATCCATTTGCTCGATATACTGGATGCTTGGAGCGCATACAATCGCACCTGCCGATTCACCAATCATCAGTTTTCCCTTTGCCAATTCTTTCTTCAACAGCTCATCCGTTCCCGTTTTACGGAGCTGGTCTATAAGGAAAAAAGAATTTCCGCCGGTAAAATAGATCACATCCGCATCTTCAAAAAGAGACTTTATGGTTGAATAAGCCTCCGTTGAAATATCAATTTCAGTTACGATTGCTCCTAACTTTTTGAATAATTTTCGAGCCGAGCCGACATAACCGGTGTAGCCTTCACGCAGCGAGGCTGTTGGGATAAATGCGACTTTTTTATTTTCAATTTCTTCCTTTATCAGACTTCCTACACTTGAAAAGTGCGAACATAAAAACAGTTTCATCAGTATTCTCCTTTATATATAAATTCTTATTTGTTGAACTAAGCCGTGTTTACCATACTCTCCAATGAAAGAACGCCCTGATATAGCGAAATTTTGCCGTTTTCCTGCGTACGTGCGTACACACTCCACAGGAATTCTAAGGGGCCTGCCCCCTTAGCACGCGGACTTTGGAACAAAGTCTAGTGTGTTACGCCTTGCCAGAGGTGTACAGGCTCCCGGTACGCACGTACGCAGCAATTGCCATCAATGCGTCATATGGGTGGCGATCAAGTTCGCACAAACCGACCTTGATCCCGCAAAACAAAAGGCAGGATACCATCACCACGATGATATCCTGCCTTTTGTTCGTTCCTGTTTACCGTTCTGAGTAGTGCTTCCGCAGAATTTTCGATAAACAAAAAACGTACCCGAGCCCTTTCTCGTAAAGAATCGGGTTCGAGTACGAACTGAATACTGGAGCAATAAAAAACCACCACAAAGGTGCCTGTGAACTGCGCCCCGAAACTTGGACTGAATAAATAGCGACTACGCCGCAAGGGCCTGGTTCCGGAACTCCTCCGGCGTCAGGCCCTTCAATCTTACCTGCCTGCGCCGCGCGTTCCAATGGGCTATGTACTCTTCCAGGTCGCGCTTGAATTCCCCGAAGCTGCCCCACTCCCTGCCGCGGTAGAACTCGTCCTTCACGTGGCCGAAGAGCTGCTCGGTGGCGGCGTTGTCGATGCAGTTCCCCTTGCGCGACATGCTCTGGGTGATGCCCGCCCCCTCCAGCCTGGAGGTGTAGGACTCGTGCTGGTACTGCCAGCCCATGTCCGAGTGCATGGTCGGCGCCGCCCCGTCGGGCAGGGCCTCGAGGAGCCGGTCGAGCATCCTGTGCTGCTGGGCGAGGTCCGGTGAGGTCGATATGTCGCTCGCCACGATCTCCTTCGTGCAGAAGTCGAGCACCGGGGCCCAGTAGGCCTTGGCGCCGGCCACCTTGAACTCGGTGACGTCGGTGCCGAGCTTCTGCCACGGCCCCTCGGCGCCGAAGTCCCTCGCGATGACGTTCTCGAACGTGCTCCCCACGAGCCCCCTGTAGGAGCTGTACCGGCGACGAGAGCCCCGGCGGCGTATCCCGCACCGGATGCCCATCTCGCGCATCATCTTGAGCACGGTCTTGTCGGCCACGACCGCGCCCAGCTCGGCGCGCAGGCACATGGCTATCTGCCGGTGCCCGCAGCCGTTGGCGGTGCGCGAGAATATCTCGGCCGCGGCGTCGCGCAGCTCGGGCCTGGTCGGCCTCCGCGGGTGCGCCAGCGCGTAGTAGTAGGTCGACCTCCTGAGCCCCGAGCACTCCAGCAGGTGGCGCAGGGAGTGCCCCTCCGCGCGCAGCGCCCTCACCGCCTCGGCCGCCGCCCTGGTCAGAGCCCGTCCCGCTCGACCAGGGCGCGCAATTTTTTAGGTAGGCGACCTCGGCCTCGAGCCTGCGGCAGCGCTCCTCGAGCTCCTGCTCGCGGGTGCGGGCCCGGGGTTTCGACCTCGACCCCCTCGGCCTGCCCTTCGGGCGGGGCCGCAGCGCCTCGGCGCCGCCCTCGCGGTAGAGCCTGCACCAGCGCTCCAGCGGGGACTTCGACCTGATCCCGAACTCGGCCATGGCGTCGGCCTTCGCCATCCCGCCGTCGACCACGGCCGACGCCGCGGCGACCCTCTGCTCGAATGTGTAACTGGATTGTTTCCCGCCCATGGACAGCAGCGCCTCGCTTCCGAACGCCCGGTATACCCACTGCCATTCTCTCACGGTCTCGCGGGGGACGGACAGGGCCTCGGCCGCCGGCTTGCAGCCGACGCCGGCGTCGAAGAGCTCGACGGCCCGCCTCCTGGACTCCAGGTCGTGCTTCACCCTGAGGTCTATACTCATGGAAAACCTCCCATTTCCCGATGTCCAAGAAATGGGAGGCAGTTCACTGTCCCCTTTGTGGTGGTTTTGGGCCAGCCCTAGAGCGTGTGGCCGTAGGCGTTGGCGGCTTTGATGGCGGCGGCGAACTTCTCGTCGGTGAAGGGCTCAGGGTTTCCCTGTTTCCACTCGTTGGTGGCGTGCGCGTGCTCGCACAGGGCCGGGATGTCGGCCACGGAAAGCCCGACCTGCTCCAGCGTCACGGGCAGCCCCATCTGCTTGTTAAAGGCGGCATAGCGCTCAAGGTTCTCGGTGTCGCCCGTGTAGGCGAACAACACGAGCACGCCCAGGCTCACAACCTCGCCGTGCAGGTAGGTGCCCTCACGCGGAATGCTGCAGGTGGCGTTGTAGAACGCGTGCGCGACGCTCGAGTTGTAGTAGTAATCGTTTTGGTTGGTCAGGTTTGAGACATAGCCCGTGTTGACCACGATGTCGAGCGCGATCTGCTTGACGGCCTCGCTCGACAGGTCCTGGCGTACGTCCTCAAGACCCTGGACGCCATAGGTAAACAGCGGCTCGGAGCAGGTGTGGGCGAGTGCCAGGCCAAGACCGGCGGTGTGCTCCAAATCACCGGCGCTCGTGGCGTACTCGACCTCGGGCTGCTTAGAGAGGGCATCGCCCACACCAGCCCAGAAGTACTCTGCCGGAGCCTCGGCGATGATCTTGGGGTTGATGAAGATGTGCGCCGGTCGGTTGGGGTACGAATAGCCCTCGAGCGAGCCGTCGTCGTTGTACACGACGGCAATGGCGGTCGCAGCGGAGCAGTTGGAGCAAATCGTCGGCACCGTAAAGACGATCTTCTTGAGCTCGATGGCTGCGGTCTTCACGGTGTCGAGCGCCTTGCCGCCGCCGCATGCGATAAGCACGTCAGCTTCCTGGCAGGCAGGAGAATTCACGACCTTGGCGATATTGGCACGCGTACTGTTGGTGCCGTAGACGCGCGTCTCGAGAATTTCGACGTCGGTACCCGCCAGCGCAGCTTCGATACCGGGAAGTGCTGCGGCCAGTGCCCGCTTGCCACCGATGATCGCGACCTTCTTCGCGCCGTACTCGGCCAGCGCGCCGGGCAGCTCGTCAAAGCAATCCTCGCCAACGGTGTAGTCGCTCATTCCAATCGTGCGCATAGCAACCTTCTTTCGTTCGATAAAGTGCTTTCAGGTATTTTGCTCCAAGAGAAGGTCCACAGCCGCGAGAAATTTCGAACGTATAAAACCAGTGTTGAGGGTTTTTCGCCGGCGCGGAACGTGCTAGCATACTCCGCATAAGCGTTGATGGGGACGAGTAGTCGGCCGTCCGCATGCTACAGAGAGCGGGAAGCGCTGAGAACCCGTGCATGCGACCGATGAAAATCACCCCGGAGCTGCGGTCCCAACGGACGTGCCGCGCAGGTTCGTCTTAGTAGACATCGCCGAGATGGTCGTCGATACAGACCAGCCGAGTAACGGATGCGAGCGCGCGGCGACGCGAGTGAGGGCATCTAAGCTGGGTGGTTAAGCGAAGAGCTTTTACGGGCAGACTGCCCGTTTTGTGGCGCTTCGTCCCAGCTTGTAGGGACGGGCGCTTTTTTGGTGCCCAGAGGGCGTGCGCGCCCATGACAAGAAAGGGGTACCGTGGCAAACGAGTACAAGCAGACGATGAATCTGCCCAAAACCGGATTTCCCATGCGTGCCGGTCTTTCCAAGTCCGAGCCCAAGCGACTTAAGGACTGGCAGGACAACAAGGTCTACGAGCAAGTTCTAAAGAAGAACGCGGGTCACAAGAAGTTCGTGCTGCACGACGGCCCTCCGTACGCCAACGGCCCGATCCACATCGGCCACGCCATGAACAAGATCTCTAAGGACATGATCAACCGTTACTGGATGATGCAGGGCTGCGAAGTTCCCTATGTCCCTGGTTGGGACTGCCACGGTCAGCCGATCGAGCACAAGGTCGAGGAAAAGCTCGGCACCGAGAAGTTCAATCAGACCTCCACGGCCAAGATCCGCGAGCTTTGCAACGAGTTCGCAGTCGAGAACATCGAGCTTCAGAAGGCCGGCTTCCGCCGTCTGGGCGTGCTCGGCGACTGGGACAACCCCTATCTGACGCTCTATCACCAGCACGATGCCGCCGACATCGAGGTCTTCAAGGCCATGTTCGATAAGGGCATGATTTATCGCGGCCACAAGCCGGTTCACTGGTGCAAGCACTGCCACACCGCGCTGGCCGAGGCTGAGATCGAGTACTCCGATGAGACGAGCCCGTCCATCTTCGTGCGCTTCGAGATGACCTCCAAGCCCGCCGGCCTCGAGGACTTCGACGGCCCGGTCGACTTCATCATCTGGACGACCACCCCGTGGACCATCCCCTCCGACCAGGCAGTTTCCCTCAAGCCCGGCGCCGCCTACGTCGCCGTTGAGCACGACGACCGCGCCGAGGTCATGCTCGAGGACCTGGCTCCCAAGTGCTGCGAGGAGTTTGGCTGGGAGTACACCCCGGTTATGGTCGACGGCAAGCCCTATGTGGTTCCCGCCGAGACCTTCCACCACATCCACTACAAGCAGCCGATCTTCGACGGTGTCGAGGGCGTGGCGCTGCTGGCCGATTACGTCGGTGTCGACGACGGTACCGGTATTGTCCACAACTCGCCCGGTCACGGTGTTGACGACTACTTTGCCTGCCTCAAGGAGGGCATCACCGACATCTGCATGCCGGTCGATGACGACGGCAAGTTCTACACCGGTGAGGAGTTTGGCACCGGTGGCCCCTTCAGCGGTATGGACACCGATGAGGCCAACCCACACATCATCGAGTTCCTGCGCGAGCGCGGCACCCTGGTCCTCGAGAAGAGGATCACGCACAGCTATCCGCACTGCTGGCGCTGCAAGCACCCGGTGCTCTTCCGTGCTACCGACCAGTGGTTTGTCTCGATGGACAAGACCGGTTTGCGCGAGCAGGCTGGCAAGGAGGTCCGCGAGAACGTCAAGTGGTATCCGGCCCACGCGGCCAACCGCATCGGCGCCATGGTCGAGCAGCGTCCCGACTGGTGTATCAGCCGTCAGCGCAACTGGGGCGTGCCTATCCCGAGCTACACCTGCACCGACTGCGGCGAGAAGGTTATGAACGACGCCACGCTCGACGCTGTCATCAAGCTCTTCCACGAGAAGGGCTCCGATGCCTGGTTCACCGACGCTCCCGAGAGCTACCTGGGCGAGGCCTGCGTCTGCCCCAAGTGCGGTGGCCATCACCTCAAGGCCGATAAGGACATCCTCGACGTGTGGTGGGATTCCGGCGTTTCCTGGAAGGCCGTTTGCGAGTACCGTCCCGAGCTGGAGTATCCGGCGGATGTGTACCTCGAAGGCTCCGACCAGCACCGCGGTTGGTTCCAGAGCTCGCTGCTCACCTCGGTGGGCGCCAACGGCCACGCTCCGTACAAGGCGGTTGTCTCGCAGGGCTTCACGCTCGACGGCCAGGGCCGCAAGATGTCCAAGTCGCTCGGCAACGTCATTGACCCCAACAAGGTCTGCGACGAGATGGGCGCCGACATCATCCGTCTGTGGGTTGCATCCGTCGATACCAGCTCCGACGTGTCAATCGACCACGAGATCCTTGCTCGTACGTCCGATGCCTACCGTCGTTTCCGCAACACGCTGCGCTTCCTGCTCTCCGAGCTCGAGGGTCAGTTTGAGCCCGAGACCGACGGCGTCGCCTTTGCCGACCTGCTGCCGCTCGACAAGCTCATGGTTGCCCGCCTGACTCAGGTCCAGGCCGAGGTCGACGATGCCTACGCCAGCTACGAGTTCCCGCGCGCCTACCGTGCGCTCTACGACTTCGTGGTTACCGAGCTCTCCAACGTGTACCTCGACGCCCTGAAGGACCGTCTGTACTGCGACAAGCCCGGCTCGCTCGAGCGCTGCAGCGCCCAGACCGTGCTGGCCGAGCTCTTCTCGATGCTCATGCGCGACCTGCAGCCGATCCTGTCCTACACGGTTGACGAGGCCATGGCATATGCGCCCGCTGGCTGCGTCGATCACCAGAAGTACGCCGCGCTGCTCGATTGGTACAAGTCGCCCATCACGGTCGACGAGGCCAATGAGTTCGAGGGCGTGCTCGAGGCTTCGCTCGAGCTCCGTAGCGCCGTGACCAAGGCCCTTGAGGATGCCCGTTCTGCCGGCACCTTCACCAAGAGCCAGCAGGTCCGCGTCAAGGCGGTCGTTCCCGCCGAGATGTACGCGCTGCTGACCGGTGACAAGGCCGTCGACCTGGCCGAGTTCTACATCGTCTCCGATGTTGAGCTGACCCAGGGCGAGGATCTTTCCGTTGCCATCGAGGCTGCCGAGGGCGAGTGCTGCGACCGTTGCTGGAACTACCGCACCACCGTCGGCGAGTACAACGGCCACGCGCATATCTGCAAGCGCTGCGCTGATGCGCTGTAGGTTCCGCCGTTCTACCGAACGGCGGACCTGCCGACGCTGCGCGGGCCGCATTTGGACAATCTGACGTTCAATTTCAAGGGCGCGACCGAAAGGTCAGCGCCCTTTCATTTCACGTCACCTTGTCTCAAATGCGACCCGCTCGCTCATTTATGCTCTACCTGCGGTGTTTCCGTTCTTGGGAGATTTGTCGCTTCTTGCTTGCGTCAAGGTATGATTATCTACTGCGTTAAACGTAATTCGATGTTCTTGAGGGTAGGGGATTGATTTGGGTCGTGCTGGGGATATGACGCCGCCTTTGCGTTGGCGGTTGGGTGTTGCTGGTGGGGTGGCGCTGGTTGTGCTGCTTGTTGACCAGCTGACCAAGCTTGCGGTTCGTGCCGTGGGCGACGCTTTGCATGTGACCGTCATCCCCGGTGTCATCGACTTTATGTTTGTCCGTAATATCGGTGCTGCCTTTAGCATGGGCGAGGGGCATGGTATCGCGTTTGCCGTGCTGGCGTTGGCGGTCATTATCGCTATTGTTGTGTACCTCGTTCGTGCACCCCAGCTCGCCCATCTTGAGGTTGTGGGCATGGCGATGGTTGCGGGCGGTGCTATCGGCAACGCTATCGATCGTTTGGCCTTTGGCTTCGTGACCGATTTTATTGCAACCACCTTCATCGACTTCCCCGTCTTCAATGTGGCCGATATCGGCATCACCTTGGGCGTCGTGCTCGCCCTCTTCGGCTACATGTTCTTGAGTCCCGCGGCCCGTGAGGTCGATGCGACCGCCGAGCTTAACGCCCGTGACGAGGCCCGCGCCATGCGCAAGGCTAAACAACGTGGGGAGCGTGCCCGCAAGATTCGCGAAAGGAACGAGCGCTAATGGCCGACATCCATATTCTTGTTGCCGACGATGCCGCCGGTCAGCGTCTTGACGCTTATCTGGGCGCCAATGACGGCTGCCCTACACGTTCTGCCTGCGCGCATCTGATTGAGGGCGGTGCCGTATGTGTCAATGGCGAGACCTGCCTGTCCAAAAAGTACGCCGTGCGAGTCGGCGACCGTATTTCGGTCGATCTGCCCGAGCCACACGATCCCACCGATGTGATTCCCGAGGCCATCCCGCTCGATATTCGCTATGAGGACGACTATCTCATTGTGCTCTCCAAGCAGCGCGGGCTGGTGTGTCATCCCGCCCACGGCCACGAGAGCGGCACGCTTGCGAACGCCTTGGTCTACCACTGCGGTATCGATCATCTTGGTACCGTGCAGGGTGAGGACCGCCCCGGCATCGTGCATCGCCTGGATCGCGATACCTCGGGCCTCATGCTTGCGGCAAAGGACGACGACACGCAACGCGCGCTTCAAAATCTCATTCGCACGCGTACGCTCGACCGCCGCTATATCACGCTTGTCCACGGGCACATCGCCATGGACGAGGGCACCATCAATACCGGTATTGCCCGATCGACGCGCGACCGTGTCAAGATGGCGGTTTCGGACGACCCCTTTTCCCGTCAGGCCATTACGACCTTTAAAGTCCTCGAGCGCTTTGATTCCACGCGCTTTGACGATGGTTATACGCTCGTTGAGTGCCATCTGTTTACCGGTCGCACGCACCAGATTCGCGTGCATATGCGTCATATCAACCACGCCTGCGTGGGCGATCCACTCTACGGCAAGTGCGATGCGCGCGCCGACCAGGGCCTGACCAGGCAGTTCCTTCATTCCTGGCGCGTGGCGTTCGACCATCCCGTGACGGGGGAGCGCATTGAGTGCCGCGACGAGTTGCCGTGGGATCTCGCTGCGGTTCTCGACGATCTGGCTCCGCGCTCGCTCGGTCGCACGGCCGTTGGAGATGAAATCGTTCCGCAGCTCGATCTTCTCGAAGCCTAGCCAGTATTAGGTGGTTTCTTGAACTCGGTAAGCCTGCGGTAAGATATACGATTGTTTACGTTACGCGTTGCTGGGAGCCTGCATGCTCGCCTTTTTACAAACCAACACACCCATCGTGATCTTCAACCAGATTGTCGTCACGCTGCTCACGGTCTGCTTTCTGTACCAGGTTGTCTTCTTTGTCATTGGCGCTCTTCGTGGCGAGGTCGCGCCTCCCAAGGCCAAAAAACTCCATCGCTATGCCTTCTTTATCGCGGCGCATAATGAGGAGGCCGTGATTGCCAACCTCGTTCGCTCCATCAAGGACCAGGATTATCCGTCCGAGCTTATCGAGGTCTTCGTGGTTGCCGACGCCTGCACCGACAACACCGCACAGCTCGCGCGCGAGGCAGGTGCCATTGTTTACGAGCGCAATGATCTTGCCCGTAAGGGTAAGAGCTGGGTCATGGACTTTGGCTTCGACCGCATCCTTAACGAGTATCCCGACACGTTTGAAGGCTACTTTATCTTCGATGCCGATAACGTTATCTCCCGCGATTACGTGTCCAAAATGAACGATGCCTTTGACCAGGGCTTCCATGTGGTCACGAGCTATCGCAATTCCAAGAACTTCGGCAGCTCGTGGATCTCGGCGGCTAATGCCACGTGGTATCTGCGCGAGGCGCGCTTTCTCAACAACGCGCGCAACATCTGTAAGACGTCTTGCGCCGTCTCGGGTTCGGGCTACCTCATCTCCGCTAGTGTCATCGAGGGCATGCACGGTTGGCAGTTCCACACGCTGACCGAGGACATCCAGTTCACCACGTTCTGCGCCATTCACGGCATTCGCATTGGCTATGCGCCGGCGGAGTTCTTTGACGAACAACCCGTGACGTTTAAGGCGTCCTGGAAACAGCGCATGCGTTGGACCAAGGGCTTCTACCAGGTGTTCTTTACTTACGGTAAGCACCTGATCAAGTCGACCTTCCGCTACCATCGCTTTGCCGCCTACGACATGTTCATGACGATCGCCCCGGGTATGCTGCTGTCGCTCATCTCGATGCTCGCCAATGCGACGTTCTTGATTGTGGGTGGCCTTTCGCATGGTTTCTTGGCTACCGAAGTTGAGATGCAGGCGTGCGCCGCTTCGCTCATTATGACCTTCGCCATGATGTATCAGACCTTCTTTATCCTGGCGCTGCTCACGACTATCTTTGAGTACAAGCACATTCACTGCGCGCAAAAGTGGCGTCTGGTGACTAACCTGTTTACCTTCCCGATCTTTATGTTCAGCTATATCCCTATCACGGTGGCCGCGCTGTTCCTGAAGGTCGACTGGGTGCCGACGCAGCACGCCGTCAACGTTACCCTTGACGAGGTCATGCAAGGCGCCAAATAACCACCACCAAAACCACCGCAAAGGGGACAGGCACCTTTGTGGTGGTTTTTTCTTTTGCGATGCAGCTCGAGGAGGAGTCCGATGGCCTATATCCCGTTTTGGATTTGTATCTTTGCCGGCGTGGCAATTGATGCCCGAGAGCGACGGTTTCCCAATGGGCTTGCCGGCGCATGTGCCGTGGCGGCGTTGGCGGGCGTTTGGCTCGACCTCGGTTTGAACACAGCGCTTGACCACGCCGGTCTTGCGGTCATCGTCTACCTTGGCCTTGTGCTTACCGAGTCGCTCTGGCGTAGAGTTCGCCACGCTCCTGGCATTGGCATGGGGGACGTCAAGGCACTCTTTGCCCTTTGTACCTTCGATCCCCTGGGCGGCGTTGTCGCGTTTGCGGTTGCGCTACTGACCCTTGCCGTCGCTTGCCTCATCGCAAAATCGCGCTCCCTGCCATTGCTCCCGTTTTTAGTGCCGATTTTTGCCATAATCGAGGTCGTGGGCTGCACTTTGTAACCGATTGCGCATCCTTTTTAAGGAGCATGCCATGGAATCTAATCAAGATACGGCCGTCATTAAGGCGCGCATGGACCGTATTCCCTCGGCGTTGTCGCCCGAGCTTGTCGAGCGCATTGCCGCCGATCGTGCTTCGGGCTATGTCAACCCGTATCGTTGCAACGATGATCAGGTCATTCGTCGTATTGATCGCGCCGCCGACAAAGGCACGCTTATGCGTCCGGCGTTTATGCGCGATACCGAAAAGATACTTCATCTTCCGGCGTACACCCGTTATGCAGGCAAAACGCAGGTCTTTAGCTTCCGTAGCAATGATGATCTTTCACGCCGCGGTTTGCACGTACAGCTTGTCTCCCGCATTGCGCGCGATATCGGTCGCGCCCTGGGGCTCAATTGCGATCTGATCGAGGCGATTGGCCTGGGTCACGACTTGGGACACACGCCTTTCGGCCATGCCGGCGAGCGCTTCCTCAACGATATCTATCATGAGCGTACGGGGCGTTATTTTTTCCATAACGTGCAGTCGGTTCGCGTGCTCGACGCGTTGTATGGCCGCAACGTGTCGCTCCAGACGCTCGACGGCGTGCTATGCCATAACGGCGAGTACGAGCAGCGTGTGTTTGAGCTCTCGGACATGGGCTCCTTTGACCAGTTTGACCAGACGGTTGAGGATTGCATTGCCACGGGCTATAGCGCAATTGAGCATCTGCGTCCCATGACGCTCGAGGGCTGCGTCGTTCGCATCTCGGATATTCTTGCCTACGTCGGTCGTGACCGTCAGGATGCGATCGCGGCGGGCCTGCTTTCGCCCGACGCTTTTGATGATGGCCGGGGCGGTGCCTACAACAGTTGGATCCTCACGCATGCCTCCATCGATATCGTTGAGCACAGCTATGGTAACCCGCGCATCGAGATGAGCGAGGACCTGTTTGAGGAAATTCGCCGAGCCAAGCGCGAGAACTACGAGAAGATCTATAGCAAGGGCGGTATCGAAGGCGATTCCGAGGCGGAGCTGCGCGAGGCGTTCGTAAAGCTCTACGACCGTTGCCTGCGGGATCTAAACAGTGGCGACGAGTCCTCTTACATCTTTAAGCACCATATTTCGCGCATTGAGCAGCAGCTTTCCTACTATGATCGCACCTATGCCTGGCAGGACGACAAGGATCAAGCCGTGGTGGATTATATCGCGAGCATGACGGACGGTTATTTCTGCGAGCTGACGAGCAAGCTGTTCCCTGGTCTGGAGTTTCCGCACCGTACCTATATTAACGAACGGTAGTTCGTATTAATTCGGTATACTGTTAGTGGAAAACGTTTTTGATTGATACACGGGATGGCTATGGACGACCTTTTTTCTGCTTCGACGCGCGAGCGTTCCTTTCAGAATGCGCCGCTTGCGGTGCGCATGCGCCCCAATTCGCTCGACGAGTACGTGGGCCAGCAAAAGGCCGTCGGTAAGGGTTCATGGCTGCGTGCCGCGATCGAGCACGACGTGCTTTCGAGCGTGATTCTGTACGGGCCTGCCGGTACGGGCAAGACGACGCTGGCCCACATTATCGCCAACCATACCAAGAGCGAGTTTGTCGAGGTCAGCGCCGTCACGGGTACCGTGAAGGACCTGCGTCGTGTGATTGATGAGGCCAAGACGCGCCTGAATACGTACGACCGCCGCACCATTCTATTCATCGATGAGATTCACCGCTTCTCTAAGTCGCAGCAGGATGCCCTGCTGCATGCAGTTGAGAACCGTACCGTCATTATGATTGGCGCTACGACGGAGAATCCGTACTTCGAGGTCAACTCGGCGCTGCTCTCACGTGGTCGCGTCGTGGAGCTTGAGCATTTAAAGGACGAGGATATCGCCATGCTTATCGAGCGTGCGCTCGAGGCACCTCAGGGCCTGAACGGCAAATTCTCGGCCGATGAGGATACGGTTAAGACCATTTGCACGCTGGCAGCGGGTGACGCTCGCTCGGCGCTCACGACGCTTGAGCTTGCGAGCGAGATTGCCGTCACGCGTCCCGATACCGAGGGAACGCCAGCGCCTGCGGCGGGGGAGCGCTATCCCATCACCGTGGATGACGTGAAGATCGCCAACCCGCGTCGCGGCTTTACGTATGACAAAAACGGCGACATGCACTACGACATCATCAGTGCGTTTATTAAGTCTATGCGCGGTAGCGACCCCGATGCCACGATCTATTGGCTCGCGCGCATGATCGATGCTGGGGAGGATCCTAAGTTTATCGCTCGCCGCATTATGATTCACGCTTCTGAGGATGTTGGCAACGCCGACCCGCAGGCGCTTTTGGTGGCGCATGCTGCCTTTAAATCTGCTGAAGTTATTGGCTATCCTGAATGTCGCATTAACCTTGCACAAGCTGCGCTCTATGTGTGCCTGGCGCCCAAGTCCAATGCGTGCGAGGCCTCGATCGATGCGGCGCTAGCCGATATCCACAGCAGTGGTCTTCGCGAGGTGCCCAGCTACCTGCGCGATCGCCATCGCCCGGGCAGCGATGAATACGGTGTGTATAAGTATCCGCACGATTATCCCGAAGGCTGGGTCGATCAGCGCTATTTGCCCGAAGGCTTGGAACGCGGTGCATTTTGGCAGCCTGCCGGCCGCGGTTGGGAAGAATGGCGCGTAGAGCAAAGTGAACGCGACCGCAGCGGGAATGCACCGAAGTAGCTGCTGATTATTTTGTCCCACGTTGCTGCTCATGGCATGTTCGGTCCCCTTTGGGGTACCATGGAAACCGTCTGCATATCGATTCCTTTGGGAGGCTTGTATGAGTCCCATTCAAATCGCCCTGCTGCTGCTCGCTGTTGCCGGCGTGTGGGCCATCGTTGAGCTCGCGCTTACCCTGCGCAAGACCCGCAATGTTGTCGACTCGCTCGATAAGACCGTTAACGACCTCAACAACACCATCGCCGAGGCTCAGCCTGTGGTGGCAAAGCTCGATGGCGCTGTCGATGAGCTTACGCCGGCGCTTGCCCAGATGGAGCCGCTGCTTAAGTCGAGCAAGACGGCAGTTGATGCCCTTACCTCCAATCTCGTAGAGGTCGAAGCCGTGGTTCGCTACATTTCTGAGGTCACCGGTAGCATGGCCGAGGCCAGCAATGCTGTGTCGAGCGTGACTGATTCTGCGGCAGGTGCCGTGCAGAAACTCTTTAACAAGGTGAAGGCTCCCGCGGCCGACGCTGAGTGCAAGCTTTCCGCTGCCGAAGAAGCCGAGCAGCCGACCGAGCGTGTCCTGATTGGCGAAGCCGGGGACGATGTCGCTGCTGGTGACAATGATGCACAGAAGCCTGCTGCTAAAGCAGCCCAGTATTACACCTACACGCCCGCCGAGACCTCTGAGGAGTCCTGCGATGAGTAGCGAAGCAACTTGCCCCATTACGCTGACCGTTGCCGGCGACCCGCGTCTGGCGCGCCTTGTGCGCATGACGGCGGCAAATGTCGGTGCGCTCTGCTCCATGTCCGTCGATCGCATCGAGGACATTCGTATGGCTGCCGAGGAAGCATTTATTTTCGGCTGCACGGCTGTTGATTCCGATGACATCTCGATCAAATTCGATGTCGACGAATCTCACGTTGGCATGACCTTTACCTTTGGCGACCAGGCCACCGTCGACGAGGATGACCAGGCCGCTGTGTATGCCGAGCTCATTTTGGCGAGCGTGTGCGACTCCTACGAAAAGACTGCGGCGCCCCTGACGCTTTCCCTCGACCTCAAGGCGGATATCTAATATGACCGAACGTTCCCGGAGCGGTAAGACCGCTTGGGACAAGGAGAAAACCCGCGAGCTGTTTCGTCGCTATAAAGAGACCGGTGACCCGGACGCACGCGAGCAGCTCGTCATGTCCCACATGAACCTGGTAAGGTTTCTTGCCAACAAGTTTAAGAACCGCGGCGAGCCGCTCGATGACCTGATGCAGGTTGGTTATTTGGGCCTGCTCAAGGCTATCGACCGCTTTGACCCTGAGCGCGGACTCGAGTTCACCACGTTTGCCACGCCTACCATCTTGGGCGAGATCAAGCGTCACTTCCGCGACAAGGGCTGGAGCGTGCGCGTGCCCCGTCGCTTGCAGGAGCTCTCGGCCAAGGTCAACCAGGCTACCGATAAGCTCACCAACGAGCTACAGCGCTCGCCTAAGGTTGAGGAAATCGCTGAGTACTTGGACGTGACGGTCGATGAGGTGCTGGAGGCCATGGAATCGTCTTCGGCCTATACCTCGGTGCCCATCGAGGCTCCTGGTGCGTCCGATTCGGACGATGCCCCCTCGATTCTCGACCGTTACGCCGACGACGACAACGAGCTCGACTTTACCGATGACCGCCTAGTGATCGAGGAAGCCATCCGTGATTTCTCGCCGCGCGAGCGCGAGGTGATTGAGCTGCGCTTTGTGAAGGGCATGACCCAGATCGAGATCGCCAAGAAGCTGGGTATTTCTCAGGTACAGGTTTCGCGTCTGCTGCGCCGCACGCTTAAGAAGATTCAGGACAAGATCGACCCCGACGGAGTGATGATTCGTTCATGAGTGAGCACCCCCAACAAACCGATCGCGTGCTGCGCGACACCCGCATTCTGACGCTGCGCATTTGGGCTGTTGTCGGCTGCATTGTTATTGCTGCTGTCATCTTTAACCTTATGGGCATCCTGGCGCCGGTTATCGAGTTTCTCGCTGTTGGTTCCATCATTGCCTTTGTGATGTCCCCGATCACCAACTGGCTCGAGCACCATGGCGTGAATCGCGGCATCGGTTCGCTTATCGCGCTTATTGTTGTTGTTGCCGTGCTCGTCGGTGTCGTTTGCATCTTGTCGCCGATTCTCTTTGGTCAGATCATGGAAGTCCTGAGCCGCCTGCCCGAGCAGCTTCGTGTTGCGGGTGGCGATCTCAATGAGATGATCTCGCATGCCAAGACGCTCAATAACACGCCGCTCAAGGAGTATTTGGACGATAATCTTTCGTCGCTGGTTACCGTGGCATCGAAGTATGTGTCTCAGATTGCTGCCGAGCTTGGCCGCGGTGTGTTCCCGCTCATCACCAATACGGCCTCGCAGTTGTTCGTGATCTTCCTTGGTCTAGTGCTTGCGTACTGGATGGCCTGCGACTACCCTCGCATGCATCACGAGATTTGCACCATCATCGGTCAGGAGAAGGAGACCTCGTACCGCTTTATGGTCGCCATCCTTTCTCGCTCTGTCGGCGGCTACATGCGCGGTATGGTCGTGACGTCCATCTGCGGTGGTTTCCTCGCCTTTATCGGCTTCCTGATTATCGGCCATCCGTATGCGGCGCTCATGGCTATCTTCACTGGCATCATGCACTTGGTTCCGGTCGTCGGTCCCTGGGTGAGCGCGGCAATCGCCACGGTACTCGGCTTTATGTTCAGCCCCATGTTGGCGTTATGGACGCTCATCGTGACGATGGTCGCGCAAAACGTCACCGACAATGTGATTTCGCCTAAGGTCATGCAGAGCTCAGTGCAGGTGCATCCCATTATGAGCCTTACGGCTCTCGTTATTGGTTCGGCACTCATGGGGCCCATCGGCATGATTATTGCCATCCCGCTTTGTGCGGCCCTCAAGGGCATCTTCGTGTACTACTTCGAGAATGAGACCGGCCGTCAGCTTGTGGCCTATGACGGAGCCGTGTTTAAGGGCACGCCGTACCGCGATGCCGATGGCAACCCGGTCGCCGCCTACGACGCGCTCGGCGACGACACCTTCATCTATGAGTCCGAGCTCATCGGTAACGAGACTGCGCCCGAGGCCAAGGCCATGCCCAAGCCCGAGCTCGATAATCCCTGGATTAAGCTCTCGGCCCTGCAACCCGATGCCACGGGCTTCTTCAAGAACCCCTTCGCCAAAGACGATGATTCCAACTCGGACGACGATACCAATACCGGCATCGACGGCTCCATGGACGATTCGGATTCTAAATAGGTTCTATTAACGTTTCTTGAAGTTGTAAATGACAAGAAACGCGACCAAAGCGATTGATAAGGGGCCGGCTACATAGAAAAAGAGAACGTCAATTGCGCGTAGAGTGTAATAAGCCTTATCGCCGGACATTACTGTATACAATACGTATCCAAATGATGGTTGGTTTGCGTACCAGCATGAGAAGGCTAAGAGCGCTAAAAGTGTTACAACCAGAAGTGCATTCAGGACAAATCGTTTGCTTTTCATCGATCGCTCCTTCCGGGTGAATCTTATATGCAATTATACAGCAGTCCTTTTTCAAAGGATCGCGCAGTACTAAATAACGTGCACTTTCGCTGGAGGGTCGCTGTTTGGCGACCCTCTTTTTTGCACAGGCGCGGCGGGATGGTAATATCGTTACGTTTGAACTGTTTCGATGTGAAACCGAGGAGATTCCCTCTATGAGTGCTGACTACCCGTCAATGACTACGGCCGAGATCCGCTCCAAGTTCCTCAACTTCTTTGAGGAGCGCGGTCTTAAGCTCTATCCTTCTTCGTCCCTCGTCCCCGATGATCCCTCGCTGCTGCTTGCCAACGCCGGCATGAACCAGTTTAAGGAGTACTACCAGGGCAAGAAGACCATGAAGGAGATCGGCGCGATCTCCTGCCAGAAGTGCGTCCGCACCAACGATATCGATTGCATCGGCGAGGACGGCCGTCACCTGTCGTTCTTCGAGATGCTCGGCGATTTCTCTTTTGGCGGCGTCTCCAAGGAGCAGGCCTGCGCTTGGGCTTTTGAGCTCATCACCAAGGAGTTCAAGCTGCCGCTCGACCGCCTGTACTTCACCGTCTTTACCGAGGACGACGAGACCCATGACGTGTGGCGCTCCCTGGGCGTTGCCGAGGATCACATCTCGCGTCTGGGCGAGGACGACAACTTCTGGGCCGCTGGCCCCACCGGCCCCTGCGGTCCGTGCTCCGAGATCTACTTTGACATGGGCGAGGAGGTCGGTTGCGGCAGCCCCGACTGCAAGCCCGGCTGCGACTGCGACCGCTTCCTTGAGTTCTGGAACCTCGTGTTTACCCAGTACGACCGCCAGGAGGACGGCTCCATGCCGGAGCTGCCGCACCGCAACCTCGATACGGGCATGGGTCTGGAGCGCATGGCCGCTATCATGCAGCACAAGACTGCTAACTACGACGGCGATCTGATGCAGCACCTCATCAAGCTCGGTGAGGAGATTAGCGGCAAGACCTATGACGCCGACGATTACTCCGGCGCCAGCCGCTCCCTGCGCATCATCGCCGATCACTCCCGTGCCGTCGACTTTATGATCTCGGACGGCATCCTGCCCGGTAACGAGGGTCGCGAGTACGTCCTTCGCCGTCTGCTCCGCCGTGCCGTGTTCCACGGTCGCCTGCTGGGCATCGAGGGTGCCTTCCTGACCAAGTTCATCGACGAGGTCAATGCTCAGATGGGAGAGGCTTATCCCGAGCTGCTCAAGAACGTCGCCCTCGTCAAGGGTATCGTCGCCTCCGAGGAGGAGCGCTTCTCCACGACGCTCGACAACGGCCGCGTCTATCTGGACGAGGCCTTGGCAGCACTTGCCGAGGGCGCCGTGCTTCCGGGCGATGTCGCCTTTAAGCTGCACGACACCTTTGGTTTCCCCATCGATCTGACCGTCGAGATCGCCGGCACCGCTGGTCACGACGTCGATATGGACGGCTTCACTGCCTGCATGGAGGACCAGAAGGCCCGCGCCCGCGCCAATGCCAAGGGCGACGCCTGGGGCAGCTTCAACGACGTGTGGGTCGAGCTTTCCGACAAGGTCGCCGCGACCGAGTTCGACGGCTATGACAACGATGTGATCGAGGGCGCCAAGGTTGTCGCCATCGTGCGCAACGGCGAGTCCGTCGAGTCCGCTGCCGCCGGCGAGGACGTCGAGGTTGTGCTCGACCGCACCCCGTTCTATGCCGAGATGGGTGGTCAGCAGGGTGATGCCGGCAAGCTTTCCGCCGAGGGCGTTGTTCTGACCGTTGCCGACACCAAGAACCACAACGGCCTGTATGCCCACGTCGCGCACGTTGCCGATGGCACGCTGACTGTCGGTGCCGCTGTTACCGCCGCGCTCGACGCCGAGCGCCGTGGCTTCCTGCGCCGCAACCACACCGCCACGCACCTGCTCGACGCCGCCCTTAAGCAGGTCCTGGGCGAGCACGTCTCCCAGGCCGGCTCGCTGGTGACGCCCGAGCACCTTCGCTTTGACTTTACGCACTTCGAGGCCCTGTCCTCCGAGCAGCTCAAGGCTGTCGAGGACCTGGTCAACCAGCAGATCTTCGCTTCCAAGCCGGTCGTGACCCGTGTCATGGGCATCGACGAGGCTAAGGCTGCCGGCGCTGTCGCTCTGTTTGGAGAGAAGTACGGCGATGTCGTCCGCGTCGTCTCCGTGGGCGCCGAGGACCAGCCGTTCTCCCGCGAGCTCTGTGGTGGCACCCATGCCGCCAATACCGCAGAGATTGGTCTGTTCAAGATCATTTCCGAGTCCTCCACGGGCTCCAATGTCCGCCGTATCGAGGCCGTGACCTCTAAGGGTGCCCTCGACTACATGGCCGACCGCCTGGCGCTCGTTGACGCCGCCGCCGCTGCGCTCAAGTGCCGCGTCGACGAGGTTCCCGCCCGCGTGGAGAACCTACAGGCTGAGCTGCGCGAGACGTCCAACAAGCTCAAAAAGGCTCTGACCGGTGGCTCCTCCGACGCCATCTCCAGCGCCATCGAGGGCGCCGTCGAGCTCGACGGCTATAAGCTCGTTGTCGCTGAGCTCCAGGGCCTTGAGGCTGCCGACCTGCGCAACGTATGGGATACCGTGCATCAGAAGGTCGCCGGCCCTGTCGCTTGTGTCGTCTCCAGCGTGACTGAGAAGGGCACTCCGGCCCTGCTCGCTGCCGGCTCCGATGACGCCGTCAAGGCCGGTTTCCACGCCGGTAACGTGATCAAGCAGATCGCGGGTCTGGTCGACGGTCGCGGTGGCGGTCGTCCCAACATGGCCCAGGCCGGTGGCAAGAATGCTGCCGGCATCGCCGATGCCCTCGCGGCCGCTAAGACCGCGCTCGGCGCCTAAGAATCTAAGAAGTCGCTGTGGTTGCGCTCGCGCTGGACATAGGGGAGACCAGGATTGGCATCGCCGTCTCGAGCCGTGATGGCAAGATGGCGATGCCTGTCAAGGTGCTTCCGGCTGCTGAGGTCACCGGTATGGCCAAGACGTTCCGCTACCTGGTTGAGGACTATGAGCCCGACATCCTGGTAACCGGACGCCCCCTGACCATGGCCGGTGAGCCCGGCCCCCAGGCCGAGCGCGTTGCCGCCGTGGCGCAAAAGATTGCCGACGAGCTCGATCTTCCGCTGGAGTTTGAGGACGAACGTCTGTCTTCGCAAGAGGCCAAGCGTATCCTGCGCGAGCAGGGCCTCAACGAAAAGCAGATGAGGGGCAAGATCGACATGATTGCCGCCAGCCTGTTTTTGCAGACGTGGCTCGATCGTAAAAACGAGGAGGTTTCGCATGTCTAGCGCTTCCGATCCGCGCCAGCAGAATCGTACACGGCAGCCGGCGTCGCGCCCTGCCCAGCCTGGCCAGCGTCCGGCACAGCCGACGCAGCGCGCAGCTCAGCCTGCCGCGCGCTCGGTGCAGTCCTTCTCTCATTCGGCCCAACCTGTTCAACGGACGGGTCAGCAGCCTTCTGCTCGTTCGGTTCAGCATTCGGCTTCTCACGCGGCTCAACAGCCCACTGCTCGTACGGCCCAGCCTGCAGGCGGTACCCGCTTTAAGCAGCAGGCACCTACCCAGCGAACTCAGGCCCCTCAATCGCATTCGCATCACGCTCGCGGTTCGCATGGCGTTGCTCCGGCGACCCGCTCGAGCTACAACACGCATGCTCGTCGCGGTGCTCAAAAGAAAAGCTCCCCGGTGCCTATGATTATCGGCGTTGTGGTGGCGGTGCTCGCGCTTGCTGCGATCGCTTTCTTTGTCGTGCCGGCCGTCAAGGGCTTCTTTGCCGGTGAGGATACGAAGGCCACGGCTGGTCAGCAGGTTACGGTGACCATTCCCGATGGTGCTTCAGGCGATACGATCGCCTCGATTCTCTCCGAGAACCATATCGTCGAAAATCCCAAGGATTATTATGCGGCGGTGAAAAAGCTCAACGCCGATATGTCGCTCAAGCCTGGTACTTATTCGTTCACCACACTCATGGATGCGACCAAGGTTGTTCAGCAGCTCATGGAAGGCCCCAACGCGGGCTCCAATGCGCTGACTATCCCTGAGGGCCTAACGGTCGATCAAGTCGCCGACCGTGTGGCCCAGGCTTACGACAGCATCTCTAAGGAAGACTTCCTCAACCAGGCCAAGGCCTCCAACTACGTGGACGACTATAGCTTCCTTAAGGGCGCCGCCAACGACTCGCTCGAGGGCTTCTTGTTCCCCAAGACTTATTCGTTGGGTGATTCGCCGACGGCCGATGACGTGGTTCGCGCTATGCTCGATCAGTTTAAGACCGAGTACAAGTCGCTTGACTTTGCGAGCTGCGAAGCCAAGATCAAGGAACGCTACGGTGTGGAGATGTCCGACTACGACATCGTCAACTTGGCCTCTATCGTTGAGCGCGAGGGCCTCAACGCCGACCAGCGCGCGCACGTGGCCTCGGTCTTCTACAACCGTCTTGCCGGCAAGCTCGATGGTCTGCGCTATCTCAACAGCGATGCGACCATGATGTATGTCACCGGTGGCGAGGTTACCGCCGACGACCTGCAGAGCGATAGTCCGTATAACACCTATAAGCATGAGGGTCTGCCACCCACGCCCATCTGCTCTCCGTCGCTCGAGGCACTCAAGGCCACGCTTGAGCCGACCGACTCCGATGACCTGTATTTCTACATTACGCAGGACGAGGAGTACTTCTCGCAAACCTACGAAGAGCATCAACAGTCTTGGAATTAGCATGAGGATTTTTAGCCCCAAACGTTACGTTGCCTCGGTCGATCGCATCGACCTTGATACCCTTTGGGCCGACGGCAAACGCGCCATTCTGCTCGATCGCGATAACACCCTGGTGCCGCGTGACACCGAGCAGGTTCCCGCTGCGGTTTCCGCTTGGCTCGATACCGCCCGCGCCAAAGGCTTTAAGCTGTGCATGGTGTCCAACAACTGGCATCGCGACCAGGTCATGGCATCAGCACGCGAGCTGGGACTCGAGGCCATCAGCCATGCCATGAAGCCGGCGCCGTTTGCCCTCAAGGCGGGTCTTAAGCGCCTCGGCGCCACGGCCGACGAGGCGGTGCTGATCGGTGATCAGCTCTACACGGACGTGTGGAGCGGCAACTTCGCCGGCGTCGATACCATCCTGGTAAAGCCGCAGGCCACGCAGGACCTGTGGTATACGCAGATCTTCCGTATCTTTGAGCGCCGGGCCCTGCGCGACCTTCCCTGCGAGGAATAGGTCTCGTCATGTCCCAGCACACCAAACACGGCTGCGACCATATCTTCTTTATCGGCTTTTTGGGCGCGGGCAAATCAACGCTCGCGCGCAACGTCGGCACTATGTTCAAGCGGCGTTTTATCGATACCGACCGCCTAGTCGTCCGCCGTTGCGGCAAGTCGGTAACCGAGATTTTTGAGACCGAGGGTGAGGATCGTTTTCGCGAGCTCGAGACCTCGGCGCTCCGTTCGCTCCAAAGCGAGCGCAGTCTGTTGGTTTCGTGCGGTGGCGGTATCGTCGAGACGCCGGTGAATATTGAGCTGATGCACGAAATGGGTACGTGCGTGTACCTCGAGGGCGACTTTGAGGATTCGATTCGCCAGATTCGTCGGTCCGACACGCGCCCCGATTTCCGCTCGCCCGAGCATGCCGCGCGCTTGTTTGAGTATCGCCGTCCGCTGTATCGCCAGGCCGCCGATATTACCCTTGATATTCGCAACAAGTCCTTCGAGGACGTTTCCTACCTTTGTGCCGAGATGCTTTTGGAGCGTGGACTGCTATGATTCGCCGCCAACTGATCAATTTCCAAAACCGCAGCGTCGATGTCCGTGTCGGATTGGGCGCGTTCGATGAGCTGTCGCGTATGTTTGCCTCGGCTGTGGGCAAGCCTAAGCGCGCGATGGTGGTTTGGAACTCCGCCTCGTCAGAACGTTTTGATGAGGTCGTCGAGCATGCGCTGGTCGACGCCGGTTTTGCCGTGTCGCAGTTCTCCCTTGAGGTTTCGCCTGCTGGTGCCACGCTGGCCGATGCCGATGCTATCTTTGGCGCCTTGTCTGCCAACGGCATTACCTGCGACGATCTGGTTGTCGCCGTTGGCGATGCCGCAACCTGCTCGGTTGTTAGCTGGTGCGCCAACCAGTGGTGTGGCCGAACCGAGTGCGCGCTGCTGCCGACGACCTTCGACGCCATGCTCACGGTCGCGACGACCATGAAGCCGCTCATTGCCTCGTCGTCGAATGCGCTTCCCGCTATCGCGTTCCGTCCCGAACCGGGCTTGGTCGTGTGTGACCTCGACCTTGTTCGCGAGGCGGACCCCGAGGACCTCAAGCTCGGCTATGTGGTACTTGTTGGCACCATGCTTTCGAGCAGTAAGTCCCGTTGGAATCAGTTTACTGAGACCGTCCCCGAGATTCTCGCGGGCGAGGAGGTCGCGCTCGTCAATGCCGTTCAATGGTCTCAGACTGCCCGCAAGGACGTACTGATGGCCACGAACCCGAGCGCTCGCCATGCGCTCGATTTTGGCAAGACGGGGGAGCGTACCCTGCGCGCCTGCTTGGGCGATGCCGCTTCGCAGGCCCCTGCCTACCAGCTGTTGTCCGAGGGCATTCGCTTTGAGGCACGCCTTGCACATGATGCCTGCGATTTCGATATCGATTACGTCTTTGAGGTCGATGACTGCTTGGAGGACTTTGGTATCGAGGAACTTGCCTTCGATCTGGAGTCTGCCGCATATATCGAGGAGTTCCGCAAGCAGCAGTTTGCACGCTCGAACCGCAGCATGTTGCCGCTGCCCGCGGCACTCGGCGCCATTCGCCTAACGAACGTTGAGGACGAGGTTCTTAAGCGCCATGCTCACGCCTACTTGGCTTCTCGTAAAGAACTTCTCTAAGATTTATTGACTTCCATCCTCTTTCGTATCATGTTGAGGGGCGGGTTTCCAATCGGTTGCGGATCGCATGCGATTCCGTCGTTCGGTTGAGACCCGTCCCGTCTATATAGAGACAACAAGAAAGGAATCTGCATGTCTGAGTTTGCTGCCGGTCCTGCCGGTCGTATCGAGCGTGTCCGTGCCCTTATGGTCGAGCGTGGCTACGACGCCATCGTGGTGCGCGACGAGGCCAACCTTCGTTGGCTTACGGGCGTTAAGGGTGTCTTCGACTACACCTTCGAGTTCCCGCACGCGGCGTTTATTACGGCTGACCAGTGCCTGTTCCATACCGACTCGCGCTACCTCAACAGCTTTGAGGAGAACACGCCCGCCGGCAGCCCTTGGGTCTACGACATGGACGAGGGCACCATCCCTGGTTGGGTCGCCGGTAAGATCGCAGCCAATAAGTGCCGCGTCTGTGCTGTCGAGGACGACATGCAGATCAACTTCTACCAGGGTATTCAGCGTGGCCTGGAGGACCGTTCCGTCGCCTGCATGTTGCCGCTGATGCATGACGACATTCGCAAGATGCGCGCCATCAAGGACGCTGAGGAGATCGAGCTCATGCGCCATGCGCAGTCGATCACCGATGCCGCCTTCCAGCATATGCTCGGCTTTATTAAGCCCGGTATGACCGAGAAGCAGGTTCGCAACGAGCTCGAGAACTTTATGTTCGCCAACGGCGCCGACAGCCTGGCCTTCGGCTCCATTGTGGCGAGTGGCCCCAACACCGCCAACCCGCATGCCGTGCCGAGTGACCGTGTCATCGAGAAGGGCGACTTCGTCCTCATGGATTACGGCGCGGGCTACTGCGATTATCGTTCCGACATGACGCGCACCGTCGTGATGGGCGAGCCTACCCAGGAGCAGCTTGACCTGTACGCGCTCGTGCGCCGTACGCACGAGGAGTGCGTCGCTGCCATCCATCCGGGCGTCGAGGGCAACGACATTTTTAAGCTTTCCAAGAAGATCATCGGCGATGCCGGTTATGGCGATTACTACAACCATGGTCTGGGCCACGGCGTGGGCATCGACATCCACGAGCTGCCCAACTTCAACCGCAGCAAGAACACCATCGAGGTCGGCTCGGTTATCACCATGGAGCCCGGCGTGTATCTGCCCGGTGTGGGCGGCGTGCGCCTGGAGGACTACGGCGTGGTCACCGAGAACGGCTACGAGCCCTTCACCAAGACCCCGCACGACCTGCACATCATCGATTGCTAGCCCATTTCGATAGATTTTTGGGGCGGGGCGTCCGGAGCACTTCGGGCGCCCCGCGTTCTCTTTTTATGCGCTCGCTGCAGGCGCCGTCTGCAAGTGTATAATTTCGGTCGTATGTAATTTGGACGCTTGTGCGTCCTGCCCATAACAAGAAAGGTCGCTATGCCTACCATTTCTACCGCCGACTTCAAGAACGGCCTCGGTCTCCGCATTAAGGACAAGGTCTACACCATCGTCGAGTTCCAGCATGTCAAGCCGGGCAAGGGCGGCGCGTTTGTGCGCTACAAGACCCGCGACATCAAGAGCGGCCGTGTCGTCGAGAACACCTGCAACGCCGGCACCAAGTTCGAGAGCGTCATGCTCACCACCCGTGAGTTCCAGTACCTCTACAACGATGGCGCCGACTACATCTTCATGGACAACGAGACCTATGAGCAGGTTCCCGTTCCCGAGGACATGGTGGGCGAGAACTCCAAGTGGCTGCGCGAGAACGACATTTGCCAGCTGCTCTTCGCCGACGATGAGCTCATGGGCGTGACCCCGCCGATGTTCATCGAGACCACCATCGTCCAGACCGACCCGGGCTTTAAGGGCGACACCGTCCAGGGTTCCACCAAGCCGGCCACGATCGACACCGGCGCTGTCATCCAGGTCCCCATGTACCTCAACGAGGGCGAGGTCATCAAGGTTGACACCCGCGACGGCAAGTTCGTCTCCCGCGTCTAGCAACCAACTCTTATAGGAGGACTCATGCCCCAGGAAATCAAGATTGACGGCATCGGCATTTCGCCCGATGTTCTGACCGCCATCGTTTCGCGCGCCGTGTCGGATGTCGAGGGCATCGCCTCCGTTGGCGTCAAGGACCTTGCCACCAACCTTGTCTCCATGATGCTCTCGTCCAAGGCCCCGGCTTCCGAGCCGGCGGTCGAGGCCGAGGTCATCGGCGACAAGCTCGCACTCACCGTGCGTGTCGTGGTGTTCTTTGGCTATCCGTTCAAGAAGCTCGCCGAGGCCGTTCGCGCCGCCGTGGTCGCTGCCATCGATGCTCAGGTGGGCGTTGAGGTCGAGCGCGTCGACGTTTGCATTGACGGTCTCGTTTTCCCCAAGGAGTAACCTTTGAGCCTTAAGGTTTATCGCGGGCGCACGCTTGCCCGCAGTCAGGCGCTGCAGCTGCTGTTCCAGGCCGAGGCCACGGACAGTCCGCTCGAGCGCGTCCTCGAGGGCGATTTCCTGATCTCGAAGGGTCCCCTCGACCCCTATGCACTGGAGCTTTGCCGCGGTGCCTACGAGCACATCGATCGCATCGATTGTGCCCTGCGAGCCGTCGCCAAGAACTGGGATCTTATGCGCATGCCCGGTGCCGACCGCAACCTGCTGCGTATCGCCGTCTACGAGATGCGCTTCCTTACCGACGAAGAGGTCTCGGACGCCATCGTCATCAACGAGGCCGTTGAGCTTGCCAAGGCTTATGGTACCGACCAGTCCGCATCGTTTGTCAACGGCGTGCTGGGCAAGATCGCTCGCAGCGAGGAACTGCCGGGCGAGGACCTGTACCAAGAGCTGCTGGCCGAGGATCGCGCTCGCGAGGAGGCACAGGCTGCCGAGGCAGCCGCCAAGGTCGCTGCTGCTCAGGCTGCTGCCGGTGTACTTGCCGAGGACGCGGACGCTGCTGGGGCCGTCGAGGCCGACTCCGTCGAGGAGTAGCCATGCCAGAGGGTTCTGTCCGCAACTTTGACGAGATCTCGGACCGTCTGGACCAGATCATCGCTACCGTTCGCTCCAAGGATACCTCCTTGGAGCGTTCACTCGATTTGTTTGACGAAGCGATTGAGTTGGGTTCCCGCGCGGTCGATATGGTCGACAAGTTTGAGTTGACGCCGCGAGAGGCCGACAAGCTCGAGCAGGAATACGATGAGGATGCGGCAAACGAATCCCAGGATAGCTAGGCCGCATCTCCGGATACGAATGGTTGATGGCATTCATGAAACGCGTGCGTCTTGATGACGAACTGATTTCACAGGGCATCTGCGCCGATCGCGCGGATGCCCTTCGCACTCTTATGGCCGGCTTGGTCTCGAGTGGCGGCGAGCGCTTGACTTCGCCGGGTCTTAAGGTGACCCCGGGCCTGTCGCTGCACGTGAAGGGGTGCATTCCCTATGTTGGCCGCGGCGGTCTTAAGCTCGAAGGCGCACTTGATGCGTTTGGCATCAATCCGACGGGCCTTGCCTGCCTGGATGTGGGCTGCTCTACCGGCGGCTTTACCGATTGCCTGCTCAAGCGCGGAGCTGCGACCGTTGTCTCGGTGGACGTGGGTCGCGCCCAGTTCGATTGGTCGTTGCGTCAGGATGATCGCGTGACGCTGCATGAGCGCACAAACGTGACGCAGCTGCCTGAGCTTGGCTATGCCGGCGCCATCGACCTGGCTGTGTGTGATGTCTCGTTTACCAGCATCGCGAACATTATCGATGCGGTACTGGCGTGCATGGCTCCTACGGGTGCATTCTGTACGCTCGTAAAGCCGCAGTTTGAGGCTCCGGCGGCGCTGGTGGGCGAGGGCGGCATTGTGACCGATCCCGCCGTGCGCCGCGATACACTCGTGGCGGCGGTTGAACTCTTTGCTGCCAAGGGCCTGTTTCCGGTCGATGTGTGCGTGTCACCCATTCATGGTGCCAAGGGCAACGTTGAGTTTTTCCTGTACGGCACGAGGTTTGCCCCCGGCGAACGCACCGACGATGAGCTGCAATCCCAGGTATCGGTTTTGAGCGAGAAAGCTGCAACGCTATGAAGGTCTTTCTGGTTCCCAATTACTATAAACAAGAGGCGGTCGAGAGCGGCCTGATGCTTGAGCTTTGGCTGACGCGCCAGGGCTATGAGGTCGCATGGGCTGCCGACCAGCGATCGAAGATTCAGAGCACGCCTGATATTGACGGCTCCGATCTGGTCATTACGCTCGGCGGTGACGGTACGTTGCTGCGCGCTGCCCGCATCCTCAACCATCGCGAGATTCCTATCCTCGGTCTTTCCTATGGTCACCTGGGCTTTTTGACGGCCGCGAGCCCCGAGGAGCGCGACATTTTGCAGGTTGTGAGCGACGCCCTGTCCGGCGAGCTGCATGTGAGCCGTCGCGCTACCATCGCTGCGGATATCGTGTCCGTGCGTGACGATGGCACGAAGGATGTCGTGCGCACGTTCGCCCTCAACGACATGGCGCTCACGCGCGGCCCCCTGTCCGATATGGTCGAGTTTGACATCACGGTGTCCGGCCACCATATCGATCGCCTGCGTGGCGACGGCGTGGTCGTGTCCACGGCGACTGGTTCTACGGGTTACGCGCTCAGTGCCGGTGGCCCCATCGTGAGCCCCGACTATACGGGCATGGTCTGCGTACCCATTGCGCCGCACACCATTCAGGCCCGTGCCTTCTTGACTTCGCCGAGTGATGTCGTCGAAATCTTTATGTCTGATGATCGTCCGAGCGTTCCGGCGATTGCTATCGATGGACAGTTTATTACCTGCGATGGCACCGTTGAGAGCGTGGCGGTGCGCCGCGGGCCCGGAGATGTGTTGCTGCTGGATTACGGCCCCGAGAGCTTCTATAACTCGGTGAGCCGCGTATTCTACGGAGTCCGTCATGATCGATGAGCTGCAGGTTTCTAACATTGCGCTCATTCGCGAGGCGACGCTGCTGCCGAGTGCCGGCCTGACTGTCCTGACCGGCGAGACCGGTGCCGGCAAGACCGCGCTGCTCTCGGCCCTCAAGCTTATTTTGGGTGAGCGCGCGGATTCGTCTATGGTGCGCGAGGGCGAGGCGCTGGCGAGCGTCGAGGCGCGCCTGTTTGACGGCCCGCACGACACGGAGGGCTTCATCGTGCAGCGCAGTCTTTCTGCCGAGGGCCGCAGCCGCGTGAAGATTGACGGACGCATCGCCAGTGTGCGCGAGCTTTCGGAGCGCGTTGGCGTGATGATGGATCTGTGCGGCCAGCACGAGCACCAGCGCTTGCTCGATCCGGCGCATCACGTTGCGATGGTCGATGCCTGGGCGGGGCGCTCTGCGCTTGAGGCGCTGGATGTGTACCGCGCCTGCTTTAAAGCCTCGCGCGCGGCTGCCAAGGAGGTCCGTCGCGTCGAGGAGGCCTCGCGTGCGCAGGGGAGTCGCGTCGAGGAAGCGCGTTTTGCCCTCGAGCGCATCGGCGAGGTCGACCCCAAGCCAGGCGAGTATGAGGAACTCGAGGAACTGCTGCCGCGCTCCGAACATGCCGAGGTACTGGTTGCCACGGCTAACGATGCCCATGCATCGCTTGCCGCCGAAGGGGGAGCGCTCGATGCCGTGAACAGTGCCGTGGCGGAGCTTTCCCGAATGGCTACCGTCGATCGCAAACTGGGCGACATTGCCGATGCACTTTCGGATGCCTGCATCTCTCTTGAGGATTGCGCGAACGAGCTTCGTTCCTATCGCGATGGGGTCGCCTTCGATCCTCGCGAGCTCGCTCGCATGCGCGAGCGGTATTCCGACCTCAAGGGCCTGCTGCGTCAGTGGGGTCCGACCATGGACGATGTCTTTGCCATGCGCGACCGCTCACAAGAGCTGCTGTCGCTGGTCGATGATGGCGATGAACAGATCAAAAAGGCGCGTGAGGCACTCGGGAGCGCCGAGCGCGAGCTGTTCGCTGCTGCCAGGGCACTTAAGCGCGCTCGCAATACGGCGGCCCCGCGCTTCTGCCACGAGGTCGGCCGCCAGATGGCTCGCTTGGAGATGGGCGGTGCCGAGCTCGTCTGGGAGTCGCGCGATCTTCCCCGTGCTGAGTGGACGCCCGTTGGTCCTTCGAGCTACGAGCTGCTATACCGCAGCGGTGCCGGCTTGACGCCACGTCCCCTGCGCCGCATTGCGTCGGGCGGCGAGCTCAGCCGCGTCATGCTGGCAAGCAAGGTCGTCCTCGGTAACGCGGACGGTGTTGATACGCTGGTGTTTGACGAGGTCGATGCTGGTGTCGGTGGCTCCACGGCGCGTGCGCTCGCGGGCGTGCTGGCAGATCTCGCCGCTACGCATCAGGTGATTGTCGTAACCCACTTGGCGCAGGTCGCCGTCATGGCTGACAAGCATTATGTCGTCAGCAAGGAACCGGGCGATGTTCCCCAGACGCATTTGGACGAGGTAACCGGCGAAACGCGTACCGCCGAGATCGCCCGCATGTTGAGCGGCGATCAGTCCGAGGCAAGCCTGGCGCACGCCAAGCAGATGCTTGCGGAGGCGCGTGCCTAGGCCGAGCCGCCACACGCATGTCCAACCCGGCCGCCACGAAACGGGTCCATCTACTACGTTTGGTAGGGCATCGGCAACCACGCCAAGAATTGCAAAAAGAAAACCGCAGGTAGAACGCCTGCGGTTTTCTCTATTTTGGGTGTATGGTTGGCGGTTGCGGTTAAAACGTAGTAGATGGGCGGGTTTCGTGGCGAGGGGCGTCTATCGGCTCCCCAATTTACCTACTCAACGACCTTATCCGGCTGGATGAGCTCCTCGTAGTAGCTGATATGCTCACGCGCGTCTTCAATCTCGGGCAGCAGGAAGTTGTAGATGACTTCGATGATCATCGTGGCGCTGATCTTGGAGAAGGCAAAGTCGCCCGTCGTCAGTAGCGCTTCGTGGTTGACGGTATTAAAAGTGTAGTCTGCCAGGCGCGCGAGTGGGGATTTGCTGTCGCTGCTGATGACGACTACGGTTGCGCCGCAGTCGCGAGCCGCTTTTGCCATGCGATTCAGTCGGCGCGATTTGCCGGAGTTTGAGATTAGCACGATGACGTCACCCGGGCGCAACGTGAGCGCAAAGCCGATTGATGTCTCGCTAATGGTACTCGTCATGCAGCGCAGGCCCAGCTGCGAAAACTTAAATGTCGCGTCGAGCGCGACCGCGTTTGTATTGCCCACGGCGGCGAACTCAATAACGCCGGCATTCTTAAGCGCGTGTACAACTGCGGCCAACGTGTCGTGATCAATGCCGTCGATGGTCGCATTAAGCTCACTCACCTTGGCGGCGAGGATATTTTTAAGGCTCTGCTCCATGTTGTCGAGTGAGACCTCGTCGGTCAGGCCCTCGTTGCGCTGACTCTCTAAGTCGCGCGCCAACGAAAACTGAAAGCTGCGGAAGCTGCCAAAGCCCAGCTTGCGGCAGAAACGCGAAACGGTCGCCTCGGACGTGGCGGCAGCGCGCGAGAGCTGAGCGGCCGTGAGGCGTGGCGCCTCGGACTGGTGCTCCAATATATAGTCGACAATGCGCTGCTCGGACTCGCTGTATCCCTGATGGGTACTAATGAGGGAAAGTGCGCTCTTGCTACTATCGGTCATGGATGGCTCCTGGCTGGCATGAAAATCTAGCTTGATTTGCAATGCCATAGTATACGGGCATTTTCAATTACAAGATACACCTTGCCGTTTCAAGTGTTGATGGTAAACTTTCACTTGCCGTTTACGGTTATGAAAGAACCTTTCACCGGAGAATTGCGCCTTGTCTCTTCTCACGCGGACGGTAGGTTGGTATCTTTCAAGTGTGGAAAAACGCGCATCGAAGCGCGTGTAGGGGAGCGCCCGCGGGCGCTGTACTCAAGAAGGAGGGACACATGGCTAAGTTTGACATCATCGCCGCGACCGGTTGCCCGACCGGCATTGCGCACACCTTCATGGCGAAGGAGGCGCTGGAGAAGGCTGCTGCTGAGCGAGGTCTGACCATTAAGGTCGAGACTCATGGCCAGGTCGGCGTCGAGAACGAGCTCACCAAGAGCGAGATCGCCGGTGCCAAGGCCGTCGTTGTCGCAGCCGATAAGGATGTCCAGGCTGAGCGTTTCGCCGGTAAGCCCATGGTTTCCGTTGGTGTTTCCAAGGCCCTGTCTGTCGAGGCTGCTGGTAAGCTGATCGACCGCGCGCTCGCCGCCAAGGGCGACGACACGGTTGCCGCTGCCGCCGATGTCGAGGACGAGGTCGAGGAGAAGGAGTCCATCGGCCACGTCATCTACAAGCACCTCATGAACGGCGTCAGCCACATGCTGGTCTTCGTCGTTGCCGGTGGTGTTCTGACCGCCATTTCGTTCCTGTGGGGCATCACGTCCTTTGATTCGACGGCTGCCGACTACAACAGCTTTGCTGCGATGCTCAAGATCATCGGCGGCATCGCCATGAACCTTATGGTTCCGGTGCTTTCCGCCTACATCGCCGAATCCATCGGCAAGCGCCCGGCGCTCGTCCCCGGTTTCGTTGCCGGTATGATTGCCATCCAGGGCCTGCCTGTTAACGCCGAGACCGGCATGATCGACGCCGGTGGCGCCGGCGTGGGCTTCGGCTTCCTGGGCGGCATCGTCGGCGGCTTCCTCGCCGGCTATGTCATCCTGCTGCTCGAGAAGGTTTTCTCTAAAATTCCCGCGAGCCTTAATGGCCTGAAGGCAATCTTTCTGTATCCGCTGTGCTCTACCGCCATCGTCGGCCTGGTCATGCTCGGTATTTCCGGCCCCATGGCTGCCATTAACCAGGGTATGATGGATTTCCTGCAGAGCCTCGGTAACTCCGGTCCGGTGATCCTTGGCCTGGCCATCGGCTGCATGTGCGCCTTTGATATGGGCGGCCCGGTCAACAAGGCTGCTTACGCTACTGGCACCTTCCTGCTCGGTACCGCTCTCGAAGCTGGCGTCGGCACCGAGACCTACAACTTCGGCACCAACTTCATGGCTGCCGTCTCCGCCGCTTGCATCGTTCCGCCGCTGATCACCACCTTCGCCGTCGTTGTCGGCAAGAAGTACTTCAGCCAGGAGGATCATGACGCCGGTATCGTCAACCTCATCCTTGGTTGCACCCACATCACCGAGGGCGCCATTCCGTTCATGACCAAGAACATCTGGCCCGTCATGCCTATCATGATGCTCGGTTCTTCCATCGCTTCCATCTTGACCATCTTCTTCAACGTTCACGATCCGGCGCCTCACGGCGGCTTCCTGGTCCTGCCCGTTGTCGAGAACGGTCCGCTGTGGGTCCTCGCGATCCTCATCGGCGCTGTGGTCGGTGGCATCCTGTTCGTGGCCTTCAAGAAGTACGACTTCGAGAAGAATCAGAAGGCCGCTCCTGTAGCCAGGTCCGTTGAGGCCCCCAAGGCCGCTGCCGTCGAGGCCCCCAAGGAAGAGGCTGCCGACTTCGTGAAGGTCGAGAATGTCTTTGTCGCCGAGGACTTCGCTTCTCGTGACGAGGCTCTGAGCTTCGTTTCCAACCAGGCTGTCAAGGCCGGTATCGCCAGCGACGCCGACGCCGTGATGAACGCCTTCCTGGCCCGCGAGGCCGAGGGCACCACGGGCATGATGGAGGGCTTCGCCATCCCGCATGCCAAGTCCGACGCCATTACCGAGGCTGCCGTCATCGTCGTCAAGGACGAGTCCGGTGTGACCGGTTGGGACACCATGGACGGCGCTCCCGTCAACGTGGCCATCGCGCTGCTCATCCCGGGTGCCCAGGCCGGCACCACGCACCTTAAGATCCTGTCCAAGGTCGCCGAGGCGCTCATGGACGAGGACTTCCGTGCCACCGTCAAGGGTTCCACCGACGCCGCCAAGATCGCCAAGACGATCAACGCCCGCCTGGTCTAATCCCGCAACACGCGAATACCATCGCCCCCTGTATATAAGGCGGAGTCCCTCTCCAGGGCCTCCGCCTTTTTCTACCCCTCCCATAAGCTGCGGTGAAATAGGGACTGTTTAAACGATTCAACCCCAAATTCAGTCCCTATTTCACCGCAACTTACAAAAGGGCATAGAGGGGGCTACCTATCGAGTCTTTGTCGCGAACAGATCATCAGCCAGATTTCCGTTTGCACGATATTGCTCTGGACCGACCGAGTTTCCGCTGCTTGCTCGCCCACAGGGGCCCGTGCGCGGCCTGTGAGATTTATCGCGAGTTCCGCACGAGCCGAAGAGCACTTAATGTGCTCTTCGTGCGAGCAGGACTGTAGAGCAGGAAATCTCACAGGCCGCGCACGGGCCCCTGTGGGCGAGCAAGCGGACGACAAACACATCTGTCCAATAATTCGTCTGAAACATAATGAAAAACCGTTTGATGTGAGTTAATATAAAGAACGTCGTGAATCTGACTCCTGCCACATGCATGACAGGGGTTAAACACAAAAAGGAGTCAATTATGGTTTCTGAGAAGGCTACCCTCGTTAATCCTCAGGGTCTGCACATGCGTCCGGCTGGTCTGTTCGCCTCCACCATGGGCAAGTACGCCTGTGACGTGACGGTCGTCACCCCCGAGAAGGAGGTCAACGGCAAGTCCCCGATGGCCCTCATGGCTGCTGGTATCCCCTGCGGTACCGAGGTCGAGGTCAAGTGCGACGGCGCCGACGAGGCCGAGGCTCTGGCTGCTGCCATCGAGCTCATCAAGAGCGGTCTTGGCGAGTAGAACTCAAACGGGTCGCATGTTGAACAACTAAGTTCATATTTGGGGGCGCAGTGACCTGTTGTAAGGTAACTGCGCTCTTTTGTCATGGATATGGCAAAACGCTTTATCACATGACACGGAGAGAGGAATGGGAATGTATCAGGGAGTCAACGCTTCCGAGGGCATCGGTATCGGCACCGTCATGGTCGCCGTCGATCCCGACTTGACGTTTGAGCCGCACGAGGTTGCTGATTCGGCAGCAGAGAAGGAGCGCTATCAGTCCGCTCTTTCGGTCTTCTGCGAGAAGACCCAGGCTCAGGCCGACCACATGAAGGAGACGGTGGGCGAGGCCGAGGCCGAGATCATGAGCGGACACATTGTTCTGGCTCAGGATCCGGGTATGACCGACGCCATCAACGCCGCCATTGACGGCGGTACCTGCGCCGAGCAGGCGCTCATGGACACCTCGACCATGTTCGAGAACATGTTCCTGTCCATGGACGACGAGATGTTCCGTCTTCGCGCGGCTGACATCGCCGACATCCGCACCGGTATTCTGGCCGAGCTGCTGGGCAAGGAGGTCGTCGACCTCTCCGTCCTGCCCGAGAACACTGTCGTTGTCGTGCACGACCTCACGCCGTCCATGACCGCCACGATCGATAAGGCCCACGTTGCCGGTATCGTCACCGAGACCGGTGGCCGCACGTCGCACTCCGCGATCATTGCGCGCGCCCTCGAGATCCCGGCTGTCCTTTCGGTCTCCAACAGCTGCACCGCACTGCGCAACGGCATGACCGTTGTCGTCGACGGCGGCAAGGGTATCGTCGAGGCCGATCCCGACGAGGAGACGCTCGCTGCCTACACCGCCAAGGCCGAGGCCTTCGCTGCCGAGAAGGCAGCCCTCGAGGCCTTCCGTGGCAAGCCGTCCGTGACTGCTGATGGCATCAAGAAGATCATCGCCTGCAACATCGGTAACCCCGATGACGTGCCCAACGCGCTCGATCACGACGCCGAGGCTATCGGTCTGTTCCGCTCCGAGTTCCTGTTCATGGACTCTGCTGAGCTTCCTTCCGAGGAGGAGCAGTTCAACGCCTACCGTAAGGTCGCCAGCGCGCTCAAGGGTGCTCCGGTCATCATCCGCACGCTCGATGTGGGTGGCGACAAGGAGATTCCGTATCTGCATATGGTCAAGGAAGACAACCCCTTCATGGGCTTCCGCGCCGTGCGTTACTGCTTGGCCAATCCCGACCAGTACAAGGTCCAGCTCCGCGCTCTGCTGCGCGCTAGCGCCTTCGGTGACGTCAAGATCATGATCCCGCTCGTCACCTGCGTCGAGGAGGTCTTGGCTGTCAAGGAGCTCGTCGAGCAGTGCAAGGCCGAGCTGACCGAAGAGGGGCGCAAGTTCAACGAGAACATCGAGGTCGGCATCATGGTCGAGACGCCCGCCGCTTCGCTGCTCGCAGACCGTCTTGCCGAGGTCGCCGACTTCTTCTCCATCGGCACCAACGACCTGATCGGCTACACCATGTGCGCCGACCGTGGCAACGACACCATCTCCAACCTGTACCAGGTTTACTATCCCGCCGTACTCCGCTCGCTCAAGAACATCATCGAGAGCGGCGTGAAGGCCGGCATCATGGTCGGTATGTGCGGCGAGGCCGCTGCCGATCCGCTGCTCGAGCCGCTGCTGATCAGCTGGGGCCTGGAGGAGTTCTCGATGAGTGCTCCGTCGATCCTGCGCGCCCGTAAGACCATCAGCCAGTGGACCAAGGCCGAGTGCGACGAGCTCGCCGAGAAGGCGCTCGCCTGCAACACCGCCGCCGAGGTCAAGGCACTGCTCGAGTCCGCAGCTCGCTAATTTGGTATCAGAGGTAACCGCGTGGTTGGAATGGGCCGGCCACGCGGCCCTCACATATACAGGGGGTACTGTAAATGTTCTACACGCTAACCGCTAACCCGGCTGTCGACATGACGGTTTCGAGCTCTCCGCTCGAGCCCGACGAGAACGTCCGCACCGGTTCGGCCAGCTACACGGCTAACGGCAAGGGCCTCGACGTGTCCTTCGCCTTTAAGAAGATGGGCGTCGACACCGTCGCGCTCGGCTTCTTCGCTGGCTTCACGGGCAAGTTCATCGTCGAGGAGGTCATGAACCTGGGTTGCCTCTGCCGCCCGGTCTGGACCGACGGTATCACGCGCATTAACACCTACGTCAACGATGGCCAGCACGAGTACGGCATCCTGAACCCCGGCGCCCCGATCACGCCGCAGCACCAGGAGGAGCTCTACAACATCCTGGACACCGCGGGCGATCTCGAGTGCCTGATCGTCTCCGGCTCCGTGCCTCCCAAAGCTACGCCCGACTTCCTGGCTCAGGTCATGGAGCACGCTCAGGCTCGTGGCGCTGACGTCGTCCTGGACCTGTCCTCCGACAAGCTCAAGGAGCTCGCTCACAAGAAGCCGCTGCTCATCAAGCCGAACCATCACGAGATGAAGGCCATCTTCGGCGTGCCGGTCGACACCGACGACGAGGTTCGTGTCGCCATGAAGATGGCTCACGACGCTGGCGTTCAGAACGTGCTGCTCACCCGTGGTAGCCGCGGCGACGCTTACTTCTCCAACGGCGAGGACATCTGGTACGCCAAGCGTGAGTTCAACATCAAGCTGGTCTCTTCCGTCTGCGCCGGCGACTGCACCCTCGCTGCGTTCCTGCACAAGTGGTACAGGGATCGCGACAACGTCGAGGAGGCCATGAAGCTCGCTATGGCCACCGGCGCCAACGTTGCCGAGTCCGTCGGCATTGGTGACTTCGGTCACGTCGACGAGTACAGCAAGCGCGTTGCTGTCCGCAAGCTCGATCGTCAGTAATCGAAACGCGACATATTCGTGCGCATGCGGCGCCCCGGTTTCGGCCGGGGCGCCTTTTTTGTTCCGCCATGGGGGAGAGGTGTCCTGCCGTACTTCATCGCTTCCACACCGTTCACCGAGTTGTCCTAGCCTTTTACCGATGCGTGGAATATACTTTCATTAACACGTTGCTTCGTGAAAGGAACATTCATGATTTACACGCTCACTGCTAATCCCGCCATTGATTACAACATCGCCTGCGACGGCCTTACTGCCAATACCGTCACGCGTACCCGCAATGCCGTCTACACGCCCAACGGCAAAGGCCTCAACGTCTCGTTTACGCTTGACCACTATGGTGTCGACACCACGATCCTGGGTTTCTTCGCCGGCTTCTCGGGTGAGTTTATCGTTAAGGGCGCCGAGGCCCTGGGCGTGCCCGTCAAGCCCGTGTGGACCGACGGTATTACGCGCGTCAATGTGTTCCTCAACGCCGGTCCCGACACCGAGTACAACATGGTCAATGCCGGTGCCGCCATCAATGAGGCCAACGAGCAGGAGATGTTTGAACTTATCGATTCGCTCGATGACATGACCTGCCTGGTCATCAGCGGCTCGCTGCCTCCCAACACTTCCGAGGGCTTCTTGGCCGAGGTCCTGCGCCGTGTCAAGGCCAAGGGGGCCGAGTTCGTCCTCGACATCTCGAGCCATCAGCTGGCAGACCTCATTGCTCTGGAGCCACTGCTGATCAAGCCCAATGACGACGAGCTGCTTGACATCTTTGGCATCAAGGTGAGCGGTGGCGACGACGAGTCCGTCAAGGGCGCTATGGCCGAGCTGCACGCCAAGGGCGCCAAGAACGTGCTGCTGACCCTTGGTGGCGCCGGTGCGTACTTCTCCAACGGCGAGCATATCTGGTTTGCCAACCGCACCTTCGACGTCAAGCTGCTGTCGACGGTGTGCGCCGGCGATTCCTCGCTCGCTGCCTTCCTGTCCGTGTGGCACGACGCCCCCGAGCGCGTCGAGGACGCCCTGCGCCTTTCGATGGCCACTGGCGCCAACGTGGTCGAGTGCCCCGGTCTGGGTGATTTTGCCAAGGTGGACGAATATAAGAAGCACATCGAGGTTCGCCAGGTCTGCTAGTTCCGGCACCTTGTCTGAATAGTTTGATTATTTCGCATCCGTCTTAGACTAGGACGGATGCGTTTTTGTTTATCGGACTTGCGTGTGCAGTGGAGGCTGTTTCTTGCTAGACTTCTTGCAGACGCAATCGATAGCCAATTTGATAGTCGCAGGAGGCCATAGGCATGTGCAATGTTTCGCTCAACGGTACTCAACCGTCCGATGCGTCCCTGCGCGTCCTGCGCGCGCTTGAGGCGGCTGGTCTTGAGGCTTGGTACGTGGGCGGTTGGGTGCGCGACGCCCTGATGGGGTACCCCAGCCACGATGTTGATATGTGCTGTAGCGGCCTGTGGCAGGAGTCCAAAGCGGCGCTCGAGGCCGCCGGCATCGCGGTTGTGGAGTCGGGCATTAAATTTGGCGGAATCACGGCTATTTCCGATGGCGAGCGTATCGAGGTCACCACGTACCGTCTGGATGGCTTTTACACCGATGGTCGCCATCCCCAGAGTGTGGAGCGTGCCGCCTCGCTCGAGGACGATCTGGCGCGCCGCGACTTTACCGTCAATGCCATGGCCTGGCATCCCGAGCGCGGGCTTGTCGACCGCTACGACGGCCAGGGTGACTTGGAGCGCAAGCTGATTCGCGCTGTCGGCGATCCCAAGCGTCGCTTTAACGAGGACGCCCTGCGCATGCTGCGTGCGGTGCGCTTTGCCTGCCGTCTGGACTTTATGATTGAGCCCGAGACCAAGCGTGCGCTTGCCGAGTGCGCGCCGCTGCTCGAAGCCGTGGCGCGTGAGCGTGTGGGTATTGAGCTCGAGGGCATTCTTTCGACCGGTCATGGGGGAGACGCGATGCTCCGCTATCCCGAGCTCATCTGCGCCGCCGTGCCCGAGTTGGCAGCGGGTCGCGGGTTTGATCAGCGCAGTGTCTATCATGCGTTTAACGTCTACGTGCATATCGCCCGTGTGCTGACGGTGGCGGGGGAGCTCGCGCTGTGTGACGGCGTCGCGCCCTCGTCGAGCCTTATGTGGGCGGCGTTTTTGCACGATGTGTCCAAGCCCGAGTGCTTCACGGTCGATCACGCCGGCAGCGGACACTTCTACGGTCATCCCGAGCTCGGCGCCAAGAAGGCGCGCGTCATTATGGATCGCCTGGCCCTCTCGCACGACTTGGTGCGCGACGTGTGCCTGCTCATCAAATACCATGACAAGCCGCTGCGCCCCGAGCGCTCCTGCCTGCTCAATATGATGCGCGCGCTTTCGGGTGAGGGCGTCGACACGGCCCGCCTGATTGACGAGCTCATGGACCTTAAGCGTGCCGACACTCTTGGCAAGGCCCCGTCGTGCTTCTATTATGTTGAGACGATTGAGGAGATGCGCGCGCTGGCGCACGAGCTGCTGAAGGCAGGGGAGCCCTATACGCTCAAGATGCTCGCCATCAACGGCGGCGACCTGATCCGTGCCGGAGTCAAGCCCGGGCCGGAACTGGGTCAGCTTCTCAACTCCGCCCTCGACGCCGTGATCGAAGACGATATTCCCAACGAGCGCGAAGCTCTTTTGGTTCATCTCAACTTGAATTAGCTACCAAGTTTACCTGCGTATTCCATAACCTGCCGACAATTTTTCGGCAATTTGGAATTTCTTCTTGCGCTGACGTTTTTTGTCCCGTAATATATTTCCTCGCAGCACGGCAGTGCAGATGTCATGTGGCCCGTTCGTCTAGCGGTTTAGGACGCCGCCCTCTCAAGGCGGAGATCACCAGTTCGAATCTGGTACGGGCTACCACTTCTTTTCTGCTGAGGCTTATGGCCCGTTCGTCTAGCGGTTTAGGACGCCGCCCTCTCAAGGCGGAGATCACCAGTTCGAATCTGGTACGGGCTACCACGCATCTGATACCCGGACTTCCTATGGAAGGCCGGGTTTTTTTATTTTCAAACAACCGTCTGCAATTCCCGTTTGAACCAGAGCTTTGCGTTCTGCCTATGGCCCTTACGGGTACAATATCCAAGATATTTTGACTGTTAGAAGGAGTCTCATGACGGAGTCCTCTCAGCATACGTCTAAGCCCCAGGTCGAGGTTGAGGCCTCGGGCGGAGATGACAATAAGAGCGCACGCCGCGGCGCCATCTTTATCGGCGTCGTGCTGGTAGGTTATATCGTCTATCTGGTGGTAACCGGGCAGATGGGGCAGTTCTGGGCCGCTATGTCGAGCGTCCAGGCGTCATGGCTCGTTGTCGCGTGTCTTTGCATGTTCATGTACCTGTTCTTTGGCATTGTGGCCTATGCGATCGCCGTCTGGCTCGATCCCAATTCGCCCGTCGGCATCCGCGACCTTATCTCGGTCGAGGCGAGTGGCATCTTCTTTGGTAACCTGACGCCCATGATGATGGGCTCCACCCCGGCTCAAATCTATCGCCTGACCAAGGCCGGCCAAAACGTGGGCGAGGCCGGCGCCACGCAATTCACGCGTTTTATCGTGTACCAGTTTGGCCTGGTCGCCTGGGGCGCTATCCTACTGCTTGCTCGCATGCCGTTTTTTGCCGAGCGCTATGGCGACATGACGTTGCTGTGCGTCTTTAGCTTTGGTGGGCACTGCTGCATCTTGCTGGGCATCTTCGCCGTCGCGCTCATGCCTAAGACCGTCACGCGCGTCGCCCATTGCATCATCAATTGGCTTGAGCGCATTGGTGTCTCGGCCACTAAGATCGAGGGATGGCGTACGTTTGTCGATGGCGAGATCTACTCCTTCTCCGAGAAGTTCAAGCTTTCAGCCGGACATTTTTCTTCCATGCTGCTCACGGTGGTCATCACCATGCTGCAACTCGCGTTTTTCTATCTGGTGCCGTATTTCCTGATGCTTGCCTTTGGCCACCACGAGGTCGACTTTTTCTCGGTCATGGCCGCGAGCGCCTTTGTCCAGCTGCTGAGCTCTGCGGTCCCCCTGCCCGGTGGAACTGGTGGCGCTGAGGGCGGCTTTGCATTGTTCTTGGGTCATTTCTTTGGGTCGGCTTCGACCGCCGGCTATCTGCTGTGGCGCCTCATTACGTTTATTGCGCCGACCATTTTGGCTACGCCCCTGCTGGGACTTAAGAGCGCCCACAACGAGAGCATCCATGCGCGCTGGGATCGTGTGATGCGCAAGCTCGGCCGCACGCCTCAGACGCCCTCTGCGCCCACTATGCCGCACCCCACGAATGCTGTTACCGTTGATCCCAAGAAGCGCGCTTAGAAGGCTTCTGGGACCGCTAAGCCGGCTCATAAAGCCTATGTGCGCCAGACAGGCGATGGTATTCGCGTATCTCCGTCGGCACTCAATAAGAAGAAGCATCCCAAGTCGCAGTAGGGCAGTCGTGCGTTCTTCATGATGCGGGGCATATTTGTGCTGTATGGGGGATAATCCTCTTACGTAGATTATCTCTCATCTGTTGATGAATGCTTGCATATCGAAGGGACACGCCCATGGCAACCAGCAAACCGCGTCTTGATCGTCGCATCATTCGCAGCCGTAATGCCATCCTTTCGGCTTTCGAGCGCCTGCTCATGGAAAAGCCGCTGGCAGACATTACGGTGAGTGCCATCGCGCGCGAGGCCAATGTCGACCGCAAGACCTTTTACGTTCACTTTGGTACGGTTGACGGCCTGCTCGATGCCATTGCCGTCGATGTGGTGGAGATGATTGTCGACTCGGTCGAGAAAACGCTTGCTTCTATGGACGGTGACACCAGCGAGCGCGCTCTTGGCGCGGCGGCGACCTTCTTTAAAACCGTTAATGAGGCACTGTGCAACAACTTAGTGCTCAATCGTCAGCTGATCGAGAATATTCCGCTCGATGATTTCATGGCTCGTCTTCGTGCGCCGCTCGAACATGAGATTGCCGAGCGCGATCTGCTGCCCCAAGGTCTCAAGGACGAGATGTTCGACTACTATCTGGCGTTTTTGCTGTCGGGTATTATCGGTATCTATCGCACGTGGGCACTGTCTGACGGCTCGGTTCCTATCGAGCGCGTCTCTGAGGTCGCCAACGATCTGACTCTCAATGGTCTGTCGAGTCTGGAATCTCGCTTGGATTAGGCCTAGTTGGGCTCGTCGGCGTGGAAATCCCTGTTCACGAGGTTCTCCGGCGCCTTGGAGACCTCGCCGGTGTAGGAGCTGTAGCCTGAGGATCCTTAAAAGAAAGTCCAGTTTATTCTTCCCACTCCAAATGGGAATCCTCCGATGCGCCTTCGCATACTCGCATGACCTCGATACCATGCGAGCGTGCGAACTCGACGAGCTCTGCGTTGCGGGCGTTTATGGTGCCGAAGGCGGAGGGGCACACGATAAGGCGCGCGCAGTGGACGAGGAGCTCTTTGGCGCGGGCTATGGTTTTATCCCCGATCGGCTCGAAGGCGCGCTCGGCCACGCATTCCGTCGCCAGGTCGCGCGCGAGCTCGCAGTCGATGTCCCCTTCGTGCAGAACGCCCGCGTAGAACGCCTTGCCCTGTCGGATGAGCTGGCGAAACACAGCCGACCCCGTACCTGCGCCAGCGATGACGAACGTGTGCGCATCGCCGTGTGGGCGCCCAATTTCCACGCTGCCGAAGCGCTCGTTGAAGGTGCCATGTTTAAGGCCGTAGAGCTCGCCAATCGTCTCGCGCGTGAATATGTCCTCGGGTGCGCCGGCGCGGAAGACCCGGCCGTCCTTCACGCAAATCACCTTGTCGGCGCTTTTCTGCGCGAGCTCGAGTTCGTGGATGGACATGATGATAGCCACATTCCGCGATTTCGCAAGGTGGCGAAGTATTCGCAGCAGGTCGATCTGGTAGCGGATATCGAGATACGACGTGGGCTCGTCGAGCACGAGCACGCGCGGATCCTGCGCGATGGCGCGTGCGAGCATGACGCGCTGGCGTTGCCCGTCGCTTATCTGCATGAAGTCGCGCTCGGCGAGCTCTTCCACATGTGCGGTTTTCATGGCCTCGTCGACCCGACTATGGTCGTCGGGCGAGAGTGTGCCCATTCGCCCGGTGTAGGGATGCCTTCCCGCCTCTATGATATCGCGGCAGGTGAGGAGCTCGGTCCGGGGTCGATCTGTCAGCATAACGGCAAGGTTCCTTGCGAACTCCGCCGTCTTCCATCGGGAAATCTCCCGCCCGTCGAGCTCGACCGCGCCGGCAAGCGGTGCCAGATGGCGTGTGATGGTTTTCAAGATGGTCGACTTGCCCGAGCCGTTCGGCCCGATGAGCGCCACGACGTCGCCCGCGCGAACCTCCAGCTCGACGCCTTCGACTACGACCTTCTTGTCGTAGCCCGCCGACAGGTCGCTTATGCGGAAAAGCGGCGCTCCGTCAGCCTTCGTTGCGACCGGGGTTTCGAGGTTCGACTCCCCTCTGAGCGTTTTGGGCCGCGGCATGAATTCCCCCATCTACCTCACTCGTTTCTTCAACATGAGTGCGATAACCACCGGCGCGCCGAAGATGGCGGTGACGGCGCTGATGGAAAGCTCGACGGGGGAGAACAGCGTGCGCGCGATCAAATCGCAGCCCGCGCAGAAGATGGCGCCTCCCAAGAAGCACGCAGGAATCACGCGGATGGGCTTCGACGACTTCAGCGCCGACTTAACGAGATGCGGAACCGCGATGCCTACGAACGACACCGGACCAGCGAACGCGGTCACGCAGGCGGAGAGCATGCTCGCTAGAAGGACGAGCACCACGCGGAAGCGTGCGACGTTCACGCCGACGCTTTTCGCGTAGGCTTCTCCCAGCTGGAAGGCGGAAAGGGGCTTCGATATCGCGAATACGCATGCGCTCACGGTGATCACCACGACCGCGATGACCGCGATGTCGTCCCAGCTCGAACCCGAGAAGCTACCCAAAGACCAGTTGTGCAGGTTCACGATGGACTGGTCGTCGGCGAAGGCGATGAGAAAGTTCGTCGCCGCCGAGCAGATGTATCCCACCATGACGCCCGCCACGATGAGCATGGCCATGGAACTTATGCGCCGTGCGATGAGGAGCACGAAGCCGATGGTGATAAGCGATCCCAGAAACGCTGCGGCCACCATGGCCGGCGAGGACATGGCCTGGTTCGCGCCCAGAAGTACGATCATCGTAAGCGCGACGACGAACTTTGCGCCCGAGGAGACGCCCAAGATGAACGGGTCGGCGATGGGGTTGTTGAAAAACGTCTGCAGCAGGAACCCGGAGAGCGAAAGTGCCCCGCCGAGAAGCACGGCTGAAAGCACGCGCGGCAGACGAATCTCCCAGATGATCTGGATTTCCATGGAATTGGCCGCGCCTCCCGAAAGGATGCCGGGGATGTGGTCTGCGGGCACGAGCACGCTCCCGATGCACAGGTTGGCCCCGACGAGCACGATGAGGGCAACAGCGAGCAGCGCCGTCACGACGCGACACCGCGCGGCGCGCCCCGATTCGTCGTATGTCATGGAAAGCCGGCTTCTCATGGCGCTAGCCGAGCTTCCTCAGATAATGGAAGTTGCTCGCGTCATCGCCGGTGAACGCCCCGTGCAGCTCGTCGATAATGTCGGCGGTGGAAGTCATCTGCTGGTACATGTCGGCGCTTGTGACCCAGACGTTGCCGTTCTTCACGGCTTTGAACTGCGACAATAGCGCGTTTTTGCCTACGAAGTCGTTCAAGGTGGCAACCGATTCGTCGATGGTGCCGTTGTAGACGATAATGTCGGCATCCTTCGCCGTCGCGTAGAAGCGCTCCATTTCGAGCGTTACTGACGAACCTGACGTCGACGCCGTCTGCGCGTCATCGAGCGCGTAGTTGCCGCCTGCAAGCTCGATCATCTGCGCCACGTAGTCGCCCGCCCGCCGCGTGACGGCGGCCCCGTTCGAGTTAATGTAGAAATACGCCACGGTTTTACCTGACGACGCGAGCCTCGACGTTTGCTCGACGCGGGCCTTCTGCTCGTTGAACAGGTGCGCGGCCTCGTCTTCCTTGTCGAACAGGACGCCGAAAAGCTTAATCCACTCGACGCGCCCGAGTGCTTCGGGCTCGCTCGACGACTGTTCGGTGAGCACGACGAGCCCGAGCTTCTGCAGCTTTTCCTTCACATCGGGCGTGTGGTTGATCATGGTGTTCTCGATGGCGAGCGTGCAGCCCGAGGCCGATATTCGCTCGTAGTCGGGCGCGCTGTACTTGCCGCCGTAGGCGATCGCCCCACTTTCGAGTGCGCTTTTGAAGCCCGCGACCGAGCAATCGTCGGCCTTCGTGCCCGACATGAGGATGTTGTCGTTCGCATCGAGCGCGTCGACCAGGCACATCGTCGCCGACGACACGAGGTACACCTTGTTGGCGGGACGCCTTATGACCGCGATGTCGGAGCTCAACCCATCAGGTACCTTTGCATCTTGCGGTACCACGAGGAAGCGCTCCCCGTTCGAAATGCAGATAAGCCGCAGGCCGCCTTCGTACTCGTCGACAGTGAAGTGCTCGGCGTATTCAAGCTGAAGCGCCCCCGTCGGCTCCCAGCCGCAGCCCAAATCGGCGTTGTGGAAGTCGGCCGCGGCGCTTGAAGCCGTTCCCGCAGGGGAGCCGCCGCTTGCATCGTCGCCCGATTTCTCCTTCATGGTGGATGAGTCGAAGTGGAGCGTGTAGTCGATGGTGTGCGGCGTCGACATGGCGACGGTCTCGGCCGACACGGCGATGTCCTCGTCGAGCGTGACGGGTATCTCGAACGTGGAGTTGCCGCCGTCGTTTACGGGCGCGTAGTCCACGCCGTTGACGGTCATTTTGTCGTAGTTCGAACTCGACCAGGTGATGGTCGCGGTGTAGGTGTCGCCATCCTTCACAATTGTGGTGGGTGAGGCGATGCTTGCGCGCCCTGACCCGCCGGAGAGCGAGACGCTCACAGTGTATTCCTGAGAGCCTGCCGTGCCACCGGTCGCGTTCGGGCTCGCACTGCACCCCGCGAAGGGAAGCGCGAACAGGGCGACGAGAACGCAGGCGATCGCGCGCACCGCGATGCTGCGACGCTTCCTGCTTTCCCCCTTGGGAAGAATCGACCGCATGGCGTTACTTCAGTGCGTCGGCGCGCAGATCGACGCCGGCGGATTCGAACACGAGCGTGCGGTCGTACCACTGCTCTTTTCTAATACTCCACGCGGCGCAGGCGGTGTCCTCGTCGAGCGCTTCAACGGGCACGTCGTAGGTGTACTTGCCTTCCGCGTTTTCCACATAGGGGATGAAGTCGGCCTCGCTCGCGGCGGCAGCCTCGACGCCCGTGCCCATGAAGAGCTTGCCGTAGCCCGTGCCGGAAAGTGTCATCACGCAGTGCATGGAGCCGTTTTCCACGATGAGCTGGGCGTCCACAATCCTGAACATGTTCGAGCTGGAATCTACGGTGATCGGATAGGTGCCGTCGGCCACCTTGTCGGCGGTGATGGGGGCAGCGCTTGCGCCCTCGGGCGCATCGGCCGCCTGTTCGGTCTTTTCCTGGGAATCGGCATCGCTTGCCTTTGCGCTGTCGATTGAATTTCCGCCGCAGCCGGCGAGCGAGAACGCGAAAAGCGCCGCCGACAGGGCGAAGGCGAGGGTTTTCTTCAACATGGAGGGGTTCCTTTCAATCGCTTCGACCGCCCGCGCCGTGCTGTGGGTGGGCGGGATGCGAATGCAACGGGCATGCGCCGTCAGTCGGGGAAGGCGCATGCCCGTTGCGCGGGGACGCGACCGGCGCCCCCGTGCGCGGCGAGTTTACAGCTTGGCGATGGCGTCGTCCACGTGTGAGACGTAGATGTCGTCGACCGCGACGTTCTGTCCCAGACCCTGGAGCAGGCACGTCACTTCGAAGCCGGCGGCCACGAACTTCGCAGCCCAGCTGTCGGGGTCGGTCTCGTCTGCCATGTCGTTGTTCGCGTGGTCGCCCGCGACCACCATGAACGGCGCGAGCACGGCCTTCTTGTAGCCTGCGGCGCTCGCGGCGGCGATAACATCCTCGCAGGTCGGTTCAGCCTCGACGGTGCCGACGAAGAACTGCGTCAAGCCCTCGTTCTTGAACACTTCCTGCATCTTGGCATAGTCGGCGTTGGAATCGGCTTCGGTGCCGTGGCCCATGAGGCACAGCGCCGTCTTGCCGTCGTCGAAGGACGCCATGTTCTCCTTAATGGCTGCGGCCACCTTCTTGTAGTCGTCGTCGGAGGTGAGCAGCGGGTCGCCGAGCGAGATTTTGTCGAACTTGTCGGCGTACTTGTCGAGCTCGTCTTTCACGTCGGTGTATTCCAGGCCACCCATGAGATGCGTCGGCTGCACGACGATTTCCTTCACGCCGTCTTCCACGCAGCGGTCGAGCGCCTCGGTCATGTTGTCGATCGTGATGCCGTCGCGCTTCTTCAGCTTATCGATGATGATCTGCGCGGTGAAGGCGCGGCGGATGTCGTAGTCCTGCCAGTACTTCTCGCGGATAGCGTCTTCGATGGCGCCGATGGTAATGTGGCGCGAGTCGTTGTAGCTCGTGCCGAAGCTCGTGACGAGGATGACCGGCTTCACGGCCTTCTCCTTTTCGCTCGATTTCTCGGAACTCGCGGAGGTGCTGGAGCAGCCCGCGAGCGCGAATCCGGCGAGCGCGACGGCTCCGGTTGCTGCGGCGCCCATGAAGCCGCGGCGTGACATCTGGTCGGACATGGTTTTTCCTTTCCTCGGTTTGCCGGTCCCCCGGCGACAGTTGCTTGTCGGCACAAGCGAAAGAAAAGCGCACCCCTCGGGGTTCACAAGGAGCTAACGCCACGGCGATGCCGTGAGGAAAAGGCGAAGCAGTCTGGCTTGGGGCGCGAGGCAGTTCGCCCGCGCGTCCTATACAGTAATGTCCCTTGCCCAGGATTCCCACCTGGTTCCCTCCGCAAGCCAGCGCGGGCTGTGCGGGCGCCGCGCCGGTCATTTCCTTTTATCCGATTGTCATATGCTCGTTGCCGAAACTTTTACTATGATAGTGGGCACTTGTGAACGTGTCAAAGCCAGGGCGGGCGGCATTGCGCCTCCTGCCTGCGTATTTGCGCCGATTGCCGCTGCGGGCGCCGTGTTTTGCCCGCTGTGCGAAGGGCGGCGTAAACGGTTGCGATGAGAAACGGGAAGGGAAGGCTCGGATGATTCATATCGTTGGCGCAGGCTCGGGCGCCGCCGACCTTATCACGCTGCGCGGGGCGCGCCTTCTGCGCGCGGCCGACGTGGTCGTTTGGGCGGGGAGCCTTGTGAACCCCAAGCTGCTCGCCGATTGCAAGGAATCCTGCGTCGTCTACGACAGCGCGCACATGACCTTGGAGGAAGTGCTCGACGTGATGTGTGCGGCGGATGCGCGGGGCGAGGAAGTGGTGCGCCTGCACACGGGTGACCCGTGCCTATACGGCGCCATCCAGGAGCAGATGGACGCACTCGACGCGCGCGGCGTGGACTACGAGGTGGTGCCCGGCGTGTCGAGCTTTTGCGGTGCCGCGGCGGCGCTTCGCCAGGAATACACGCTGCCGGGAATCAGCCAGTCGGTCGTGATCACGCGGCTTTCCGGGCGCACCCCCATGCCCGCGGGCGAGGGCATGCGCACCATGGCGGAAAGCGGCTCGACTATGGTCATCTTCCTGAGCTCGGGTATGCTCGCCGAGCTTTCCGCCGAGCTTTTGGCCGCGGGCCGCAGCTCCGACGAGCCGGCGGCGCTCGTGTGCAAGGCGACCTGGCCTGAGGAGCGCGTGGTGCGATGCACAGTGGGCACGCTCGCCGACGCGGGCGCGCGAGAGGGCATCGACCGCACGGCGCTCGTGGTGGTGGGCCGCGTGCTCGGAGCTCGCGGCGGGCTTGCGCACGACGGCGCGCAAGCGGAGTCGTACGAGCGCAGCAAGCTTTACGACCCTTCGTTTGCCACGGGGTATCGGAAGGCGAGCAGCTAGCGTGGCCTTCGAGCACTACATATATACCGGGACGACCCGCCTGCGCTGCGGCTATACCACGGGGAGCTGCGCCGCGCTCGCGGCGAAGGCGGCCTGCGAGATGCTCTTGTCACGAAAGCCCGTCGGCCGCGTGTCGATCGTCACCCCCGGCGGGCTGCCCGTCGAGACGGACGTGGTCGATGCATACATCGGCGAGGGGTGCGCCCAGTGCGCCGTGCGAAAGGATGCAGGCGACGACGCCGATGTGACCGACGGCGTGCTCGTGTACGCGCGCGTGGAACATGCGGGGTCGGGCACGGGTACTGCGGGCAGCAAGGACGTGCCCGCGCACGAATCGGAAGTTTCCGTCGATGGCGGCGTGGGCGTGGGGCGCGTGACGTTGCCCGGGCTCGAGCAGCCGGTGGGGGCGGCCGCCATCAACGCGACGCCGCGCGCGATGATTACTTCGGCGGTGCGTGAGGTGTGCGCCGCGCACGGCTTTTCTGGAAACATTGCTGTGACGATTTCGGTACCCGAGGGTGTGGCCCTTGCCGAAAAGACCTTCAACCCGCACCTGGGGATAGAGGACGGCATCTCCATCCTGGGAACGACGGGCATCGTCGAGCCGCGCAGCCTCGCTGCCTTGCGTGACAGCATCGAGCTCGAGATTCGGCAGCATGCGGCTATGGGGCGGCGCGGAGTCGTGCTCACGCCCGGCAACTACGGCGGGCAGTTCATCTCGGGGCATTTCCACCTAAACGGTGCGCCGGTGGTCTTCATCTCCAACTTTGTGGGCGATGCGATTGATTGCTGCGTTCGCGAGGGATTCACCAATGTCCTTCTTGTGGGACACATCGGCAAGCTGGTGAAGGTCGCTGGCGGCATCATGGACACCCATTCGCGTACCGCCGACTGCCGCGCGGAGATTCTGGCCGCCCACGCGGCCTTGGCCGGCGCGGGCGCGAAGACCGTGCGCGAGATCATGTCGTCGGTCACGACCGCGGCGGCGCTCGAGGTAATCGAGGCCGCCGGCGTGGGGGACGCTGCGCGCGCTTCGCTCGCTGCGGCAATCGAGGACAGGTTGCGCCGTCGCGCGGCGGGCGCATGCGACATCGCCGCGGTCGTGTTCGACGCCGAGCGCCGCGAGCTTTTCCGCACGTCGGGCGCCGATGCAGTTATCGGGGTATTGGGGGCGACCTATGAGTAAAGGCGTGCTGTACGGGGTAGGCCGCGCAATCGGCTGGCCGGGGACGAAGGTGGTCATGAAGGCGCGCCGCTCGCTTGCGGACATGAAGCGCATCCTTCGCGAGGAGGGCGCCTTCGACGGTGCCGAGCTCGTAGAGGACTGTGGGCTTCCGGGCGAGCGCGTGTACCGCTCGCTCGACGATGTGCCCGATCGGGGCAGCTACTTCTCGACGATGGTGGTGCGCTAGATGAGGGTTTCCTGCATAGCGTTCACTGAGAGGGGGTATGCGTTGGCGGAGCGCACCGCACGCGCGCTTTCCGATTGCGCGCAGACAGGTGAAGATGACCCTGGCTGGGACGTTTCCGTTTCGCGCGGGTTCGGCGAGGGGAAGGTCGACCTGCGCGCGTGGACGGCGCTCGCGTGGGAAGCGTCGGACGCGCTTCTGTTCGTGGGCGCGGCGGGCATCGCCGTGCGGGCGATCGCGCCGCATGTCGCCTCGAAGGCAAACGATCCCGCGGTTGTGGCGATCGACGAGGCGGGGCGCTTTGCCGTCCCGCTTTTGTCGGGGCATTTGGGCGGTGCGAACGAGCTTGCGCAAACTGTGGCACGCGCGGCAGGGGCCATCCCCGTCATCACCACGGCGACCGACGTCCGCGGCGTGTGGGCGGTGGATACGTGGGCGCGCTGTGCGGGGCTCCCCGTTTCGAATCCCGAGGCCATCAAGCGAGTGTCGGCGCGGCTGCTTTCTGGCGGGCGCGTGGCGCTCTATTCCGACATGCCGATTTCGGGACAACCGCCTGAGGGAGTTGACATTGCGTCCGACCGCGCTCGGGCCGATATCGTCGTGTCGCCGTTTGCTGGCGCGAATGAAGGTGCGTCCGTTCGCGTGGCGGAGACAACGGGCAAGGTCGTGCCCGCCGGTGAGACGGGGAAGCCGGCGGGCGTGCGGGCGCAGGCGCCTGCGCCCGAGCCGCTTCGCCTTGTCGTGCCCTGCATCGTTGCGGGCATAGGGTGCCGTCGCGGTGCGTGCGCCGAAGCGATCGAGGAGGCGTTTCTTCTCGCGTGCGGGCAGGCGGGTATCTCGCCTTCGGCCGTGCGCAAGGCGGCGACGATTGACGTGAAGGCGCACGAGGAGGGTCTGCTCGCCTTCTGCCGCGCGCGCAATATTCCGCTTGCGACGTATTCCGCAGATGAGTTGTCGCAAGTCGAAGGCAGCGTTTCACCATCTGATTTCGTGCGCGCGACGGTGGGGGTTGACAACGTGTGCGAGCGCGCGGCGCTCGCGGACGGGGGCAAACTTATCTTCCCGAAGCTCGCTCATGGCGGCGTGACCGTTGCGTTTTCCAAGGTAACTATCGAACTTTCGTTTAAGGAGCGGTGATGGGAAAGCTCTTCGTGGTGGGGATCGGCCCGGGCGGCCCCGACGGCATGACGATTGCGGCCCGGCGCGCGCTCGAGGCGGCCGACATCGTTGTGGGGTACACGAAATACGTGGAGCTCGCGCTCACCGCCGTGCCCGACGCGGCGCATCTCGCGACGCCGATGATGCACGAGGTCGAACGGTGCCGCCTGGCGCTTTCGCGCGCGCAGAGCGGAGAAGCCGTGGCGCTCGTGTGCAGCGGTGACGCGGGCGTGTACGGCATGGCGAGCCCCGTGCTGGAGCTTGCGGAGGACTACCCCGATGTAGACGTGGAAGTTATCGCCGGGGCCACCGCGGCTCAGAGCGGGTCGGCGGTGCTCGGCGCCCCGCTTGCCCACGACTTCGCGGTCGTGTCGCTCTCCGACCTGCTCACGCCATGGGAGGTCATCGAGCGCAGGCTCGCCGCCGTGGCGAGCGCCGACTTCTGCATCTGTTTGTACAACCCGCGCAGCAGAAAGCGCGCCGACAGGCTCTCACGCGCGGCGAAGATTATGCTCGAATGGAAGGCCCCCGACACGCTCTGCGGCTGGGTACGCAACATCGGGCGCGAGGGGCAGCAGTCGGGCATGTGCAGGCTCTCCGAGCTGGGGGAGATCGACGCCGACATGTTCACTACCGTGTTCGTCGGCAACGCGGACACGAAGCTCGTAGGCGGCCGTATGGTCACGCCGCGCGGGTATCGGGAGATTCCATGCGAAAGGTAACGATCATCGGGGCGGGGCCCGGAAACCCCGACTTGCTCTCGCGCGCGGCGCTCGACGCTATCGACTTCGCCGACGTGGTCATCGGCGCTCATCGCGCGCTTGCCGGCATCGACGTGCCGCCCGACGTGGTGAGATGCGAGCTCGTGAAGACGGCGGACATCGTCGCCGCGCTCACCGATGCGGCGTCGTGGCAGCGCGCCGTGGTCGTGATGACGGGCGATGTGGGGCTGTTCAGCGGCGCGCGCCGCCTGGTGGAGGCGCTCTCCGGCAACGCGCAGGTGGACGTGCGCGTCATTCCCGGCATAAGCTCAGCGTCGTATCTCGCCGCGCGCCTCGCGCGTCCATGGCAGGATTGGCGCTTTGCGAGCGCTCACGGCGTGGCGTGCGACATCGTGGCCGAGGCCGAGCGCGCAGGTGAGCTCTTCCTCGTCACGTCGGGCGGGGAAAACCCCTCGCGGCTTTCCGGCGAGCTTGTGCAGGCGGGCTTCGGGGACGCGCGCGTGACGGTGGCCGAGCGCCTGTCGTACCCCGACGAGCGCATCACCTGTGCGACCGCAAGTGAAATCGCAGGTCAGACGTTCGACGACTTGAACGTGATGCTTATCGATTTCGCAGGCGGCGCCGGGTCGCCTGCGGGCTCTAGCGCAGCCTCCGAGGCGCCGGCCGGCGCGTCATCGCCCGCGGCGACTTCTTCCGTGGTGGACTCTGCGGGCGCATCCCGCGCCGCGAGCTCCCGCTGGCCGTACGCTTCCTCGGGCATTCCCGACGAGCTCTTCATCCGCGGTGACGTTCCCATGACCAAGCAGGAGGCGCGAGCCGTCGCGCTCGCGAAGCTGCGCCTTACCGCGACCGACACCGTGTGGGACGTCGGCGCCGGCACGGGGAGCGTGTCGATCGAGGCGGCGCTCGTCGCGCGAGCGGGGTCGGTATGGGCGGTCGAGCGCAACGCGGCCGGCGTGCGGCTCATCCGAGAGAATGCGGATGCATTCGGGTGCGGCAACGTGCATGCGGTCCCCGGCGTCGCTCCCGAAGCGCTCGCGAAACTGCCCGTCCCCGACGCCGTGTTCGTCGGCGGGAGCGCGGGCGAGCTTCCCTCCATCGTGGAGGCGGCGCTCGAGAAGAATTCGCAGGTTCGCCTGTGTGTGCCATGCGTCACCATTGAGACACTCACTGAGGCGTGCGCGCTCCTCTCGGGTTCGCGCTTTAAGGGGTTCGAGGCGTGCCAGGTGTCGGCCGCCCGCGCCGAGGCTGTAGGCTCGCACCATCTCATGAAGGCGCAAAACCCCGTGTTCCTCGTCAGCGCGCGTGGTGCAGGTGGGGAAGGCGGCGCCCGGTGAGCACGACCATCCCGCGCTTCATGGTCGCCGCGCCCTCGAGCGGGAGCGGCAAGACGGTCGTTACGTGCGCGCTCCTGCGCGCGCTCGCGCGCCGCGGCCTTGCATGCGCGGCCTTTAAATGCGGCCCCGACTACATTGATCCGCTCTTTCATCGTCGCGTCGTGGGCGCGCGCTCGGGCAACTTAGACGGCTTCTTCACCGACGCCCCGACGCTGCGCGCCCTGCTCGCACGCGGCGCCGCGGGCGCGGATGTCGCGGTGCTCGAGGGGGTCATGGGCTTCTACGACGGCATGGCGCCCGGCGTGGCCGACGCGAGCAGCTACCAGGTTGCGCGCGACACGGAAACGCCGGTCGTTTTAGTGGTGAACGGGCGCGGGGCGTCTTTATCGCTCGCCGCCGTAATTCGCGGCATCGTCGAGTTCCTGCCTTGTGCGAACGTGCGCGGGGTCGTGCTGAACAAGACGAGCGCCGCTGCCTGCGCCTACGCGAAGCCTGCGATCGAGAAACACACGGGCGTCGCGGTTTTGGGTAATATCCCCGCCGACGAGGCGTTCTCGCTCGAAAGCCGGCATCTGGGGCTTGTGACCGCCGACGAGGTCGAGCAGCTCTCCGCGCGCATCGACAAGATGGCCGAGCTGGTGGAAAAGAGCGTCGACGTCGACCGCTTGCTCGAAATAGCGGCGACGGCACCCGATATCCGCGAGGAACCTTACCGGTTGGAGCCGATCGCGGGAGTGCAGCCCATCGTCGCCGTCGCGCGTGACGAGGCGTTTTCGTTCTACTACGAGGAGAACCTGCGTGCGCTTGAGGACCTGGGTTGCGAGCTGGCCTTTTTCAGCCCCCTGTGTGATAGCGAGTTGCCCCGGGGGACAAGCGCCCTCTATCTGGGAGGCGGCTACCCGGAGCTCCATGCGCGGCAGCTCTCCGAGAACGTGCCGATGCGCGAGGCGGTGCGGCGCGCGGTGGAATCTGGCGTGCCGACGGTCGCCGAATGCGGTGGGTTTTTGTACCTACAGCGCGAAATCGCCGATAGCGAGGGGCGGCGCTGGCCTGTTGCGGGCGCCCTTGAGGGCGCAAGCGAGAACGGGGGAAGGCTGTCCCATTTCGGGTACGTGGAGCTCACTTCCCAACGCGACGGGCTCTACGGGCCGTGCGGCACACGCATCCGCGCGCACGAGTTCCACTACTGGCAGTCCACCTGCCCGGGCGGCGACTTCTGGGCGCAGAAGCCCCGGCGCGACAAGGGCTGGCCGTGCATGACGACCACCCCGTCCCTGGTTGCGGGCTTCCCGCATGTGTACTATCCTGCGAACCCCGACGTTGCGCGCGCGTTCGCGTCTGCCGCAGCGTCGTTCGCAGAGAGGAGACGGCATGGCTGAAGCAACCGAAACCGCGCTTGCCAGCATCCGCGAGGAAGTCGAGCGCGCGTTCTCGTCGGCGCCGGGCGCCGTGCTCGAAGCCGCGCTCTCCCGCATCGCGCCCGCAGACGAGTGCGCCCGCGCCGCCGCGTACGCCGCGTGGGACTCCATCGCGCACCCCTTGGGGGGATTGGGCGACTTTGAAGACGCCGTCGCGTGTATCGCCGCAGCTCAGGGGAGCGCCGAGGTTGCCGAGTTTCCCCGTGCGCTCGCGGTATTCTTCTCCGACAACGGGGTCGTTGCCGAAGGCGTGTCGCAAAGCGGGCAAGACGTGACGCGAGCCGTCGCGCGCAACATGTGCGAGGGGGCCACGAGCGCCTGCCGCATGGCGGCGTTCGCGGGTGCCGAGGTCGTGCCCGTCGACGTGGGTATGGCCCGGGGCATAGAAGACGCGCGCATGGTGCGCGCGAACGTACGGCGGGGAAGCGGCAACATCGCGCACGGCTCCGCTATGTCTCGCGATGAGGCCGTGCGCGCGATCGATGTCGGAATCGCCGTCGCGTGCGGGCTTGTCCGCGCCGGCGTGCGCCTTCTCGCCGCGGGCGAGATGGGCATCGGCAACACGACCACCTCGGCGGCGGTGGCCGCAGTGCTCATCCGGGCGGACGCGCGGAGCCTCGTCGGGCGCGGCGCGGGGCTCTCGGACGCCTCGCTCGCGCGCAAGCGCGACGTGGTCGAGCGCGCTATCGACGCGAACTCGCCCGATCCTGCCGACCCGATCGACGTGCTCTCGAAGGTGGGCGGCTTCGACATCGCGGCGATGTGCGGCTTCTACCTGGGGGCCGCGGCCTCGAAGGCGCCGGCGCTCCTCGACGGGGTCATATCCTGCACGGCGGCCCTGTGCGCGGCGCGCCTGTGCCCCAACGCCTTGGGCTACCTCGTGGGCACCCACGCATCAAGCGAACCCGCAAGCCAGGAGCTCCTTCGCGAGCTCGGCATAAAGGCGCCCCTCGACGCAGGCATGCACTTGGGCGAGGGCGCGGGCGCCATGGCGTATCTGCCCCTTCTGGATTCGGCGCTGCGCGTGTACCGGGATGGGAAGACGTTCACGGCGACTGGCATGGCTGCTTACGAGCATTTCGAGGCCGGGAAATGACGGTGACGCTCGTCATCGGCGCCGCCGCGAGCGGCAAGAGCGCCTACGCCGAGTCCCTGTGCCTCGGGCACGACGGCCCTCGCGTGTACCTGGCAACGATGGAGCCCTTCGGGGAAGAGGGCGCCCGCCGCATCGCGCGTCATCGGGCGCTGCGCGAGGGCAAGGGGTTTTCCACCCTCGAGCGCACGCGTGACGTGGGCGCCGCAGTGTCCGGGCTTCCGCGCGGCTGCACGCTTCTTTTGGAGGACGTGGGCAACTTGGTTGCAAACGAGCTTTTCGCGGAAGGCGGCTTGTCCCCACGTGACCCCGACGCTGCGGCGCGCGAGGTGCTCGGAGGCATCGAACGGCTCGCTCAGGCCGCTGCGTATACGGTGGTGGTCACCGTCGACGTGTTCGCCGATGGGATGCGCTACGATGAGGGGACCGAGGCATGGAGGCGCGCACTCGCGTGCGTGAACGCGGGCGTGGCGGCGCTGGCCGACCGCGCAGTCGAAGTGGTGTGCGGGATTCCCGTGTGGATGAAAGGCGAAGGGCCTACAAGGTGAAGATAGCAGAGGCAATCGGCGCGGCGTTCGGAACGTTCTCGCGCATCCCCGTCCCGAAATCGACCTGGACCGATTTCGGATCAACCCATGCGCTTGCCGCGTTTCCCCTGGTGGGCGTTGCGGAAGGCTTCCTCATGACGGCGTGGGGGTACATGGCGAACCTGTTCGGCGTGCCCGCGACCATCGTCGCGGCTGTGCTCGTGGCGCTGCCTGTGGCGGTGACGGGAGGCATCCACCTAGACGGGCTCTGCGACACCTCCGATGCGCTTGCAAGTTGGGCCCCACGCGAGCGAAAGCTCGAGATCATGCACGACCCGCGGGCGGGCGCCTTCGGGGTCATCGGTGTTGTCGTGTACCTTATTCTGCAGTTTTCCCTGTTCACCGCGCTGCCGCTTACGGCGGGGACGTTCCTTGCGCTTCTGTGCTCGCTCGTGTTCTCCCGCGCGCTTTCGGGGCTCGCCGTTGAATGTTGGCCTGCCGCGCGGGCGGACGGCATGGCCGCGGGACTCTCGCCTTCGAAGAAGCGCGCGGCGATCGTCGTGCCGCTTTGCGCTTTCGCTGCGGCTTCGGCTGCAGGGATGGTCGCGTGCGCTCGGGCCGTCGGCGCCCTTATGGCGGTGGCGGGGCTTTTGGCGCTCGCGTGGTATCGCCATGTTGCCCTGTCCCGCTTCGGCGGGGTGACGGGGGATTTGGCCGGATGGTTTCTGCAATGGGCCGAGCTCGCGATGCTTGCCATGCTGGTGGCGGGGGGCATGCTCCTATGATGCTCGTGGTAGGTGGCGCGCATTCGGGGAAGAGGACCTTCGTGCGCGAAAAGCTCGGGTTCGCGGCGGACGATTTCGTCGACGCGGCGCAGCTTGCGGAGGGCGTCGTGCCCGCGGTTTTTGCCGGCCGTGTCGCGTACCGTGCTGAGGAACTCGTACGCACGCTCGACGCTGACCGGGCGCTCGAGCGGCTGATTGGCTTCGACGCAGTGATTCTGACCTTGGTCGGCTCGGGGGTCGTCCCTATGCGTGCGGAAGACGCCCAATGGCGCGAGCGCGCGGGGCGCCTGGGATGCGCGCTCGCTGCGCGCGCCGACGTCGTCGTGCGCATGACGTGCGGGATTCCCCAGGTCATCAAAGGAAACCTTGCCGATGCGCCTCGAGGGACGCTGGGCGCGGGCGCGCCTTTGGAAGTCATCTTCGTGCGCCATGGTGCCACGGCGGGCACGGAAGACCATCGCTACAGCGGGGCGGGCACCGACGAGCCCCTGTCGAGCGCGGGCGAGCGCGCTTTGCGCGACCTCGCGTGCGATCGTGACGTGTTCCGTGTTATCACGAGCGGCATGGCCCGCACCGACCAGACGGCACGCATTCTCTTCCCGAACGCGGAGCTTATGGCGTGCCCCGGTCTGCGCGAGATAGATTTCGGCGACTTCGAGGGGCGAAGCGCCGCCGAACTTAAAGAGGATGCGCGTTACCGCGCCTGGGTAGACTCCTGGTGTGAGACGCGCTGCCCGCATGGCGAGGGCAAGAGCGATTTCACCCGCCGCGTCGTCGCGGCGTTTCGGGAGGCGTGCGAATCGGAGCGCGCCCAGGGGAGTGGGCGCGCCGTCTTCGTCGTTCACGCGGGTACCGTGAAAGCGCTGCTCTCCGAGCTAGCTGTCCCGAAAATGGGATACTTCGACGTGCATACCGAGCCGGGTGGTGCATGGGCCGCCACCTGGGATGGGCGCTGCCTTCGCGACGTTCGCCCCGCTTCGGGGGGCGATGCCCGGTGATGACGATTCTTGCCGTCGCCGCCGGGTTCGCGGCCGACCTTGCCTTCGGCGACCCGCGCTGGCTTCCCCATCCCGTCGTCGCCATGGGGCGCGCGATCACGTGGGCCGAAGGCCGCCTGCGGGGCGCATTCCCGAAAACGTCCGCGGGCACGCGCGCCGCAGGGCTTGTGCTCGCCGTGGCGCTTCCGCTTGCGTGTGGGCTTTTGACCTGGGGAATCCTGCATCTTTGCGGCATGGTTCACTCCGGCTTGCGCTTCGTGGCCGAGGCATGGGCAAGCTATCAGATTCTCGCGGCATGCGAGCTTCGCCGCCAGAGCCTGGCCGTGGCCCGCGCGTTCTCGAAGGGCGGCCTTGTCGCGGCTCGCGAAGCCGTCGGGCTCATCGTGGGACGCGACACGTCTGTTCTCGACGAGCAGGGCGTTGCGCGCGCCGCCGTGGAAACGGTGGCGGAGAACGCGAGCGACGGCGTCATCGCGCCGCTTTTCTACCTTATGATCGGGGGTGCGCCCTTGGGCATGGCGTACAAGGCGGTGAACACGCTCGACAGCATGGTGGGCTACAAAAATGAGCGCTACATCGACTTCGGCTGCGCCTCGGCGCGCCTCGACGATGCGGTGAACTGGATTCCCTCGCGCTTATCGGCCCTGCTCATGATCGCCGTGTGCCCGATCGTCGGGCTCGACGCGCGCGGGGCGGCGCGCATCTGGCGCCGCGACAGGCGTCGCCATGCGAGCCCCAACTCGGCGCAGACCGAGTCAGCGTGCGCGGGCGCGCTCGGGCTGCGCCTGGCGGGACCCGCGGTGTATTTCGGCAAGCTCGTTGAGAAACCGACGATAGGCGACGCGTCCCGCGAAATCGAGTGGGGCGACATCGCACGGGCGACAAGGCTCATGCTCGCCGCGTCCGTATGCGCGCTCGTCGTCTTCGGCGCCGCGCGCGCGGCGGTCGTGCTCGCCGTGGGGGCGATGGCATGAGGGAAGACCACGCCGCGCCCCAGGCTGCCGGGGGAATCCTGCGCGCCCGTACGCATGGGGGCAGCTCGCAATCGCTCGGTATCGCTTGCGAAGGGGGCGCCTCCGACCTCATTGACTTCTCGGTGAACGTGAATCCGGCAGGCCCCTCGCCGCGCGCCGTCGCCGCAGCTTGCAAGGCGCTTTCTCGAATCGACGCCTACCCCGATAGGGAAAGCCTCGCACTCGTTCGCGCCCTAGGGCGCGCCCAGGGCATTCCCGAAGATACTATCGTCTGCGGCGCGGGCGCGTCTGACATCATCTGGCGGCTCGCCGCGGCGGTACGCCCGAAACGCATCGTCGTGTGCGCGCCGACGTTCTCTGAATATGCGGAGGCGGCATCGTACTACGGTGCATGCGTGCAGGAGTTCCCGCTCTCCGAGGCGGATGACTTCGACGTGCCCGCCTCCTTCGCCCGCGCGATCGAGGGGCCGGGAGACGTGGCGTACCTCTGCAATCCGAACAACCCGACGGGGCGCCTCGTCGACCCCCGCGTGATCGATGCCGCGGCTTGCCGCTGCGAGCAGGTGGGCGCGCTACTCGTCGTGGACGAGTGCTTCCTCGGATTTGCGCCCGACGCCCGCGAAAGGAGCGTGGCCGCACGCGCCGCGTGTTCGCACCATGTGGCCGTGCTCTCCGCGTTCACCAAGCTCTACGGAATGGCAGGGTTGCGGTTGGGGTATCTGATCAGCGGAAACGCCCAACTCATCGAGGGGATTCGTCGGGCGGGGCAGGCGTGGCCCGTCTCCTCGGTCGCCGAGGCCGCGGGCATCGCCGCCCTGGAAGACGTCGAATACGTCTCGCGCACGCGCGATGTATTGGCGGGCGAGCGAGCGTGGCTTTCCCACGAGCTCGCCTCGCTCGGGCTTTCCGTCGTGCCGTCGGATGCGAACTTCCTTTTAGTCCGCACGCCGGCGAAAGACATCCCCGAGCGCCTGTATAAACAGGGGGTTTTGGTCCGCACGTGCGACTCGTTTTCGATACTGTCCCGTTTCTGGTGCCGCGTCGCCGTGCGCACGCACAAGGAGAATGCCCGGCTTGCGATGGCGTTCAGCCGCGCGCTTCGGGCGGAAGGCGCATCGGGCGAAGGCGAACCCGACGAACGGGGCGGCGCTTCTTGCAGCGGCGCTATGGCGGGCGCGGATGGCCGAGGCTCGGCGAAGGAGGTCGATACCCGTGGGTAGGGCGAAGCCCATCATGATCCAGGGCACCATGTCGAACGCGGGGAAGAGCCTGCTTGCGGCGGGGCTGTGCCGTGTGCTTTCGCAGGACGGCCTGCGCGTGGCTCCCTTCAAGAGCCAGAACATGGCGCTCAACAGCGGTGTCACGGCCGACGGGCTCGAGATGGGGCGCGCTCAGATCATGCAGGCCGAGGCGTGCGGCATCGCGCCCGACGTGCGCATGAACCCCATCCTGCTCAAGCCCGAAAGCGATCACCGAAGCCAGCTCATCGTGGCCGGCAAGGCGCAGGGAGCCTTCGCTGCGAGGGACTACTTCGCGCGAAAGAAGGCGCTCATGCCGCAGATTTTGGAGGCGTTCGATTCGCTCGCGGAGGAAAACGACGTCATCGTCATCGAGGGCGCCGGCAGTCCCGTCGAAATCAACCTTGCCGAAAACGACATCGTCAACATGGGGCTCGCGCGCGCCGTGTCCTCCCCCGTGCTGCTCGCGGGCGACATCGACCCAGGCGGGGTGTTTGCCCAGCTCTACGGCACGGTCGCGCTCCTTGCGCCCGAGGACCGCGCGCTTTTGCGGGGGCTTATGGTGAACAAGTTCCGCGGCGATGTGGAAATCCTGCGTCCGGGTTTGGCTCCGCTCGAGAAAATGTGCGGGGTTCCCGTCGTGGGGGTCGTGCCGTATCTTACGCTCGACCTGGACGACGAGGACTCGCTCGCGCCGCGCCTAACTGCCCGCGAGGCGCGCGGCGTCATCGACGTCGCCGTCGTGCGCCTTCCGCATCTGTCGAACTTCACCGACTTCGACCCGCTTTCGCGCGTTCCCGGCATGGGCGTGCGCTACGTTTCCTCGACGACCGATCTGGGCCGACCCGACCTGGTGGTGCTTCCCGGCTCGAAGTCCACGGTCGACGACGCGCGCTGGCTTGCGGCTAGCGGCATCGGAGCCTGTGTACGCGCGCTTTCGGGCGCGGGCACGCCGGTGCTCGGCATATGCGGAGGCTACCAGCTTTTGGGAGACGAGCTTTCGGACCCGCACGGCAGGGAAGGCGCTGGCACCGCGCGCGGGCTCGGGCTCATCCCTGCAAGTACGGTGTTCAAGGAGGAAAAGCGCCTCGCCCAGTCGGAGCTGCGCATCACGGGCGCCCAAGGCGCGTTCTCGGTGTGGAACGGCATGACGGCGCGTGGGTACGAGATTCACGACGGCGAAACGACCGTCTCCTGCGCCCCTGGGGGCACGATTGGCGGCAAACCAGAAGGCGCGGCCTGCGGAAACGTGTTCGGAACCTATCTCCACGGCCTGTTCGACGAACCGGGGGTGGCGCTCGCCCTCGCGCGCTCGCTCGCGCGCATGCGCGGCCTGCCCGAGAGCGTCGTGGGTGCTGCGGGCGCGGCGTCCGCGGCCGATCACCGTGCGCGCGAGTTCGACCGCCTGGCCGACGTCGTGCGCGGAGCGCTCGACATGGAGTATGTCTACCGCATTATCGAGGAGGGCGTATGATTCACGTGTATCATGGCGACGGCAAAGGCAAGACCACGGCGGCGATGGGCCTCGCCCTTCGCATGCTCGCCGCAGGCCGCCGCGTCGTCGTCGTGCAGTTCCTGAAAGACGGCGAAAGCGGGGAGGCGCGCCTGCTCGCCGAGCATTTCGGCGTGCCCGTGTTCGCGGGGAAGGTGTCGGACAAGTTTACCTGGTCGATGTCGTCGGAAGAACTTGCCGTTACGTGCGAGCTGCACGATGGGAACCTCGCTTCCGCGCTTGCCGAGCTCGAGGGCGCGCAGGAGGGGCTGCTCGTGCTCGACGAGGCGCTCGATGCGCTTTCGAAGGGGCTTGTCGACGAGGCGCTCGTGGACCGCGCGCTCGATATGTCCGCGCGCGGCGTCGAAGTAGCGCTCACCGGGCGCGCGCCTTCCCGCAAGATCGTGGAGAAGGCCGACTACATAACCGAGATGCGGTGCGAGAAACACCCCTACGAGCAGGGGATATGTGCAAGGGAAGGAGTGGAGTACTAGATGGATTCCAAGGAGATGGCGCCCGGCGACATCGAGCGGCGCAGCTTCGAGATCATCACCGAAGAGCTCGGCGGCCGCACGTTCCCGCCGCTCGAAGAACCCGTCGTGAAGCGCGTCATCCACACCACTGCCGACTTCTCGTACGCCGATTCCCTCGTTTTCACTCATGACGCCGCGCACTGTGCGCTCGACGCACTGCGCGCAGGGGCCACGGTGCTCACCGATACGAACATGGCGCTCGCAGGCATAAGCAAGCCTGCGCTCGCGAAGCTCGGCTGCAAGGCCGTGTGCTACATGGCCGACCCTGATGTCGCCGTGGCTGCGCGCGCCGCGGGCACGACTCGCGCCGTTGCGAGCATGGACAAAGCTTGCGGCATCGAGGGTCCGCTCATCGTGGCCGTCGGCAACGCTCCCACAGCACTTCTGCGCCTCGCCGAGCTCATGGACGAGGGGAAGATCGCGCCCGCGCTCGTCGTTGGGGTGCCGGTCGGGTTTGTGAACGTGGTCGAGGCGAAAAAGGAGCTACTCGCGCGACGCGCGCCGGCCATCGTCGCGAGGGGTCGCAAGGGTGGTTCGACCGTGGCGGCCGCCATTATGAACGCGCTGCTCTACCAGATCACGCGCCCAGGCGGCCCGAAGTGACGGCGCCCGCATCTGCGCCGGCGCTGCGCATCTTCGCCGGCACCACCGAGGGCCGCCTTCTGTGCGAATGGGCGAGCGGGGCGGGCATCCCCGCCCGTGCCTACGCGGCAACCGAGTACGGAGGCGAGCTTTTGGGCGAGCTTCCGGGCATCGAGGTGCATGCGAGCAGGCTCGACGAGGCCGACATGGAGCGCGAGCTTTCCGGCGCGCGCGTCGTCGTCGACGCCACGCACCCCTTCGCTACGCTCGCCAGCGGCAACATCCGGGCCGCTTCGCTTGCCGTGGGTGTACGATGTCTGCGCCTTGCGCGTGCGGCCGAGGCGCTGCCCAAAGGCGTCGTGTCGGTCGCGTCGATCGCATGCGCGGCGCGCTTTCTCTCCGAGAACCCGGGTCGCGCGCTTCTCACGACGGGGAGCAAGGAGCTTGCTCCCTATACGCGCGTCGCCGATTTCTCGGAGCGCTTCTTCGTGCGTGTGCTCCCGCTGCCCGGTGCTATAACGAAGTGCATCGACGCGGGGTTTTCGCCGTCGCACGTCATCGGCATGCAGGGGCCCTTCACCCGCGAGCTCAACGAGGCGATGCTTCGGCAGGTGGGAGCCCAGTGGCTTGTGACCAAGGACTCGGGAACCGTAGGCGGTACGGCCGAGAAGCTTGCCGCCGCGCGCGACGTGGGAGCGCGCTGCATCGTGGTCACCCGTCCCGCCGAGGGAGACGGGGGCCTTTCGCTTCGGGAAGTGGAAGACGCACTCTTACGGGAGTTCGCGCGCTAGGCGCTCGCCGCGCCTGCGCGTCCTCCCGCCCGCGAGGAGGAGCGCCCCGAGCAAGCTCGAGCCGTACAAGACCGTCATCCGCCAATAGCTCGAGGAGGACGCCCGGAACTGGCGCAAGCAGCCCTTCAATAAGTTGCGGTGAAATAGTGTCTGTTTTTGCTGCTAGATAGCATATTCAGTCCCTAATTCACCGCAACTTGTTGGTGGTGGCTTACTGGTAGCGTAGGCACTCCACCGGGTCGAGCTTTGCCGCGCGGCGAGCGGGATAGAAGCCAAAGATTACGCCGATGCCGACGGAGACGGCGAAGGCCAGCAGTACCGTGGCGATTGAAAAGCTCGGTGTGATTTGCCCGCTGGCACCGAGCTCGCCGAGAACCCCTGATCCTGCGGCAAACATCGCAAGAGCCCAGGCCAGCAGATAGCCAATCAGGACACCTAGCAGTCCGCCGGTGACGCACAGCGCCGAGGATTCGGCCAAAAACTGCGCAGTGATATCGCGACGACTTGCGCCCAGAGCGCGGCGGATGCCGATCTCGCGGATGCGCTCCGTTACGTTGGTAAGCATCATATTCATAATGCCGATACCGCCGACAAGCAGCGAGATGCTGGCGACAGCACCCATGATGAGCGAAAACGCGCCCATAAAGGAGTTGAGTGCATCGATGGCGCTTTTCATGGAGGTCGCCGATACACTGTTGTACTCATCCTCCTCCTCGATGCCCTTCATCGCGCGCACCTTGGACTCGATGGTCTTGCAGAGCTCATCCATGTCCGTGCCCTCGGCGGCGAGCGCCGTCACGCTGGGGAATGAAGGATTCTCGTCGCCAAACAGGCCGGAGATGGTTTCGCGTGGCATATACAGCGTGAGCGAGCCCATGGAGTCGCTGCCGCCGTCAATCACGCCGACAATCTGCACCTCGCCGTTGGACACCTTGATGGTTTTCCCCAGCGCATCCTGTTCGTTGCCGTAAAGCTGATCGGCGCCGCCGCGGCTGATGAGCGCCACGCGCGAGCCTGATTGAGACTCGGCCTGGGAATAGGTACGCCCCGCAACGAGCTTTCCGGCCCCCACGGCGTCGAGCATGTCGCTATCGACACCCTGTGCCATGACGGTATAGCTTTTATCGCCGGTCTTGTACTCGGTATACGCGCTGTCGACAATGCCGATCTGCTCAATCTGCGGCACCAGTTTTTGAAGCTTCTGAACGTCAGAATCGGTGAGTTCTTGCGACGAATAGATTTGCACCATACGAGCTGCGTTGAGGCCCAGGCTGTTGACCAGGCTGTTTTGGATGCCGCCGATGAGCGAAGTCATGGCGATAACCGAGGCGATGCCGATGACAATGCCCAGGATGGTGAGCAGGCTGCGCCCCTTGTTGGCCTCGAGCGAGTGAAGGGCTTCCTGGATGAGATCGCGGGCGCTCATGCCACCACTCCTTTCGGCGGGTTGGCGGAGGCGGAAATCATGGGAAGGCTATCTACGGCGCTGCGCAGGGTCCGCGGTGCATGTGGAATATACGCGCCGTCGTGAATGCGACCGTCGCGGATGGTCACGGCACGGTCTGCCTCAGCGGCGATGCCGGGGTCGTGTGTGATGAGCACGATGGTTTTGCCGCGCTCCTGAAGTCTATGGAAGGTCTCCATTACAAGCGCTCCAGTGGCAGAGTCCAGGTTTCCCGTTGGCTCATCGGCCAGGATGATGGGCGGGTCATTAACGAGGGCGCGCGCGATGGCGACGCGCTGCATCTGGCCGCCCGAGAGCTCGGATATGCGGTGGTCCCAGTGGTCGACGGGCAGCGTGACAGCCTGCAGCGCGTGCACGGCGCGCATTTCGCGCTGGCTACGGGGCACATTGGTGTAGGCCAGCGGCAGCATGACGTTTTCGATTACCGACAGGCGCGGCAGCAGGTTGAAGCTCTGAAAGACAAAGCCAATACTCAGGGCGCGGACTTCGGTGAGCTCGTCATCATCGAGCTCGGCCACGTTGAGCCCTTGCAGGTAATAGTCGCCCGCCGTCGGTTTGTCCAGGCAGCCCAGGATGTTCATGAGCGTTGACTTGCCCGAGCCCGAAGGGCCGGTAATAGCGACGAATTCGCCGGGATTTACTGCCAGACTCACGTTGTGCAGGATGTGGGCGCAACCTGCCTCGCTCTCAAAGATGCGGTGCACGTTGTGGATGTCGATAACGGGGCGCATTACATGTCCTCATCGGCAGACATGCTGCCCGACTCCGCGCTGTAGCCGCCGTCGGCCGTTGCGTCCGCTCCGGTGTCCATGACGAGGGTGTCGCCATCGCGCAGCTTGGTAATCGGCACGTTAGGGTTGATCTCGTTGCCCTGGTCGTCGCGCTTGACCTGTGTCTTGCCGACTACGGCTTCGTTGTCGTTTTGCGTCACGACGGTCACTTTTACGCGGCGGGTCTGTTTGCCCTCGTCATCAGTTGCCACGTTGACGTAATAGTGTTCGCCGTCTTCGGTCATGAGCGCCATCGTCGACACCATCACCACGTCGTCGAGTTGCTCGGTCACTACCGATACCTCGGCCGTCATGCCCGGCTTCAGGCGCGCGTCGGGCGCCTCGATGAGGATGTCGACGTTAAAGGTCACGCTGCCGCCGCCGTTGGCGGCGTCGGAGTTTGCCACCGACGCGATAGCCGTGACGGTTCCCTGGCTCACGATATCGGGAAACGCGGGATACGTGACGTTGGCGCTCTGCCCAACGGCGATCTTGGCGATGTCCTTTTCGCCCACCTGCACGGTCACCTTCATCTTGGATAGGTCGGCGATCTGCATGCACTGCTTGCCGCCGCTCGTATCGCTTTCGCCCATGATCATGCCGCCTGTTACCGTGGCGCCCACCTTGGCGTTAAGCTCCACGATGCTACCCGAGCTCGGGGCCGTGACCGTGCGACTGGCGGCCTTGGCGTTCGCCTGGTCTAGGTTTGCCTGGGCCGAAGCGAGGCTGCGCTGCGCGGCCGATACGGCGTTCGTGTCCGCTGATGCGTCAGAGACGCCAGCCGCTGCGGAAGCTCCATCGACGTCCGTCGTTGGGGTGGCCTGCGCGACAGCGGCGGCTTTCTGTGCGCTGGTGAGGTCTTCCTGGGCGGCTGCAACTGCACGCTGCGCCTCGGCAACGTTGCGATCGAGCTCGTCGTTTTTAATGGTCATAAGCACGTCGCCCTCGCTGACGGATTGGCCTGCCTGCACGTTGATCGAATCGACCGTGCCGTCGACAGAAGGGGAGACCACTGAGGACGAAATGGGTTTGAGCTGGCCTTTCGCCTCGACCGTTGTGGTAAACGTGCCCTCGGTCACCATGTCGGTCACAGGCCCGCTAGCTCCCTGTGGCTGCGCATTGAGAACCAGGGTAGCGACAATGGCAATGAGCGCGATGGCACCTACGACGCCGGCGGCAATACCGCGTCGAATCAGCTTTTTGCGTCGACGTTCGGCGCGTTTTGCCTTGAGCTTGGCATATGCCTCTTCATCGGAAATCTCGACCGTATCGTTCGTGCGTCCGCTCTGCTTGTCGGTGTGCGCGTTTGTAATCAGAGGAATCGTTTCGGTGGCATCTTCGGGCGTGCGCTCGGTATCATCCGCGCCCGGGGTGATGGTGGGGACATTAGGCATAGCGTCTCCTTTATAGAAAGAACCTCGATAATTATATGCGCCCACCGGTTGGGGCGGGCGCATAGGACGGTTTCTTTCGGAACTGTTAGATTGGTCGCAGCGGTTCCACGTTGTAGGAATGCGCGCGTTGCACTACGAGTGGACAACCACGCACAGGCCGACTTTGATGCAGTCGTGAAGTGCCTTGGCGTCTGCCAGGCGCAGGTTGATGCAACCGTGGCTGCCGCACCACTTGTACGACTCGGCATTATCGAAGCTCTTGTCGTTTTGCCAGGTGGCATCGTGGAAGCCGATCATATTGCCCTCGAACGGCATCCAGTAGCTCACCGGGCTTTCGTATTTGGGCTTACCGGTCTCGGGGTCCTTGGCTCCGATCAGGGTACTGCCGCCGTCGTTGCTGTTGATCTGCCACACGCCTTCGGGGGTGGCGTCCTCGCCCGGCTTGCCCGAGATAAAGTTGGCCTCCCAAACGATATTTCCGCTCTCGTCATAGTAGCGCGCGTGCTGTTCGGACAAGTCGACGTCGATATACGCCTTCCAGTCGGGCTCTCCCTTTGCGGTAAAGGTGTCGGCCTTCTGGGAGTACTTGATCTCGATTTCTCCGGTCTGCTTGTTGTTAATGGCGTCCTCGACCTGCTTGGCGAGCGAGCTGCTGTCGATGGACCAACCAAAGTCACCGCCTTCGACGGCGCACTGCTTGCCATCGGCGCGCGTCCACCAGCGAGTGGAGCCCACGGTATTAAAGCCGTTGGCGAGCTCGGCTGCCCAGCTGCTGATCTGTGACGTATCGAGCGTGGGGCTGGCCGGATCGGCAAAGCTGATCCACTGTAAGACGGAGCTGCCATCAACCTTGCCGGCATCCTCGCCGTTGAGCTTGAGGGTCAAGTTGACGCCCAGGAAGTTGTTGGCGGCATCGCATGCGGCCTGAATCTGATCATCGGTCAGCGTTCCATTGAGCGGCTCATAGGCATCGTTGCCGAGCTTGGAAAGATCAACGGTCTCGGCCAGCGAGGCAAGCTCGAGCTCGGCATATTTAATGACATGCTCGCGGTTGAGTTTTTCGTTGGAGCGCGCCTTCTCGACGGTAAACTTGCCGGCCTGCTCGTCATAGGAGCTATTTGCCTCGAACGTGCCCGAACGGCCCTCGTTAAACTCGTCGATGGCGGCGCCCAGATCCTTCTCAAACTGCTTTTGGTCAAAGGTGTCGGAGAGCATGGACAGGTCGACGTCTTGATCAAGATCGACTTCGTTGGAGGTAGCGGTTGTTTTGGTCTTGCCGCTTAAGGATTCCACAAGGCGGACCGGCCATACAAAGGCTTCGTTGTGGCTGATAATCTCTTTTGCGGCAGCTTCGCCGTCGACAATGGGCTCATCGGACTCGGGCTGATAGGTCCAGCTAAAGTCATCGCCTGTCACGGTGAGCTTATAGTGCTTCCATGCCGAGTTGACCTTGGTGGCGGCAGACGAAGCGTTGGAGAACGAGACGTCGACGCCGGCGATGGTGGTGTTGGGGTAGGCTACCTGCGAAAATGCTACGACGCCTACGATATAGACAATGACGATTAGACCCAGGACGACAAAGAGCGTCGTCTTTTTGCCCGACTTATTGTTGCCGGCGGACTTGCGCGCGGGGCCGCGATCGCCTCGAGCGTGCGTGGGGGGGTGCTTGGGCGCATTACCGTTTGCCTGGTGCTGCTGACGTTGTTGACGCTGCTGTCGCTGTTGGTTCGGGCGTTGGGAAGCGTTTGCCGCACCACGCTGCTGACCGTGGCTCGGCGCGATAGGACGCGGCGACTGAACGCCGCCGGTGTGCCTGCTCGGCTGCTGCGGATCGGGAATCAGTTGAGTTCGATCGTTTTGCGACATCGTATGCATATCCTTCGATTTTCGCCTTGCGGTTCATCGTGTTTTTACTGGGCTTGCATTATAGCGATTGCCCTACTGTTTGTGGTACGGAAACGGTGGCATTCAAAAGAGGTGGGACATTTGTCCCACCTTTGAGTCATTCTTTGCCGTTATCCGCACACACCGCATTTTGCACAGGCCGAAAGTGCGGCCGGAGCCTGCGCGATGCCGCCCTTTGCCGTCTCGCGCAGCGTGGCCGGCAACGCGTGGCCCACCGAGAGCATGACGTGTGCCATTTGGTCAAACGGCACCAGACTCTTAATGCCGGCGAGGGCGAGTTGTGCCGAGCTAAAGGCCGCTGCCACGCCGATGGCGTTGCGGTTTTGGCAGGGCACCTCCACGAGGCCGCCTACGGGGTCACAAACGAGGCCCAGCAGGTTACTCAGTGCGATGGAGCTGGCATCGAGCGCCTGCTCGGGCGTGCCGCCGAGCATCTGCACCAGCGCGGCGGCTGCCATGGCGGCGGCGCTTCCGACCTCGGCCTGACAGCCGCCCTCGGCGCCGGCAACGCAGGCGCTTGTGGTGAGGTTGAGGCCGATTGCGGCGGCGCAGTAGAGGGCATCCATGACCTGCTCGTCGTCGAGCTGCAGGCGATCGGCGAGTGCCAGCACGCAGCCGGGCACAACACCCGCGGAGCCTGCCGTGGGGGCGGCGACGATCACGCCCATGGTGGCGGAGCGTTCGAGCACGGCCATCGCGCGGGCCACGGCGTCGGTCTGGACGGCGCCCATCAGGCTTATGCTCAGATCGTTTCGGCTGGTGGCATCGACAAGCTTTGCCTCGCCGCCGATGAGGCCGCCGAGCGAGCGCTGTGGATTGGAAATGGGGGCTGTGGTCTCTTCGCGCATGACGTCGAGTACGCGGCGCATGGCGGCGACGGCGTGGGTCTCGCCGGTCAGACGCGCCTCACGAACGGCCATGACGGCGCCGATGCTGAGCCCCATTTCCTCGCACGCATCGAGCAGCTGCTCGCCGTCGTCGAAGATTTCCTTGGCCGAGACGCCGGGGGAGAGCGACGAGGCAGAACCGGGGAGCTCGATAAACGTTGCGTAATCGACATTGTCGAGCTTGCGCAGCATGGGGACGACGGTGTCGTCGGTCGCGCCGTCGGTCTCAAAGACGGAGTAGGCCTGGCCGCCCACTTCGGTTCGGTAGGTGCGGCAGAAGGCGATGTTCACGTGGGCGTAGGCGAGCAGGTTGGTGAGCGCGGCGAGTACACCGGGGACGTCCTTGTGTGCCACGAAGAGCGTGGAGTACATGCCCGAGATGTCGACGCCGACGCCGTTAATGCGGCTGATGCGCATCTTGCCGCCGCCAAGGCTTTCACCGCGGACCTGTGCCGTGGCGCCCGTGTCATCGACCATGTCGATGTCGACGGTATTGGGGTGGATGGAGGCGTCGTCGCCCTTGATGTCAAAGTGATATTCGAGGCCCTGACCCCGTGCGAGGTCGAAGGCCTGCTTGATGTTCTCGTCATCGGTGTCGAGGCCCAGGATGCCTGCGACGAGCGCGCGGTCGGTGCCGTGGCCGCGGTAGGTGTGGGCGAAGGAGTTCCACAGGCCAAAGGTGACCTTGGTAATGCGGCCTTCCAGCAGGCTGGCGGCAACTTGGGCGCAGCGCAGGGCGCCGGCGGTGTGCGATGAGCTGGGGCCGACCATGACGGGGCCCAAGATCTCGAATGCCGAGGTCGTAGCTAGTGTTTGCGGCTTGCCTGCCATGGGTGCTCCTTCTTTGTCCCGTCGTTCCGAGGGCTTTGGTATTTGGTCGCCTGCTCGGGCAGTCCTGCTCGCACGGAGAGCACATTAGGTGCTCTCCGGCTCGTGCGGAACTCGCGACCGACCAAATACCAAAGCCCTCGGAACTAAGGATACATGGTAGAGGCGCGTGTGCTGCAAAATTCATTAGCTGGTGACGCAGCGTGGGCTCATATCGAAGCATCTTCACCACCGTTTAAATAAAAAGAAGTACCGGTTGGGGGCGGTACTTCATTTTTTAAGCGCTTATGTCGTTGAAACCTTGGCGGTTCTTAATTACAGGCCGCAGGCTGCTTTGAGTTCTTCGACTCGGTCGGTTTTTTCCCAGGTGAAGTCGGCGTCTTCTCGGCCGAAGTGACCGTAGGCTGCCGTCTTTTCGTAGATGGGGCGACGCAGGTCTAGGTCGCGGATGATGGCGCCCGGGCGCAGGTCGAAGGTCTTCTCTACGGCCTCGACGATCTTGTCCTCGGCAACATGTGCGGTACCGAAGGTGTCGACCATGATTGAGAGGGGCTTGGAAACGCCGATGGCGTAGGCAAGCTCGACTTCGCAGCGGTCGGCCAGGCCGGCGGCGACCACGTTCTTGGCGACCCAGCGCGCGGCATACGCGGCGGATCGGTCGACCTTGGTGCAGTCCTTGCCGCTAAAGGCACCGCCGCCGTGACGTCCGTAGCCGCCGTAGGTGTCGACGATGATCTTGCGGCCAGTGAGGCCCGTGTCGCCCATGGGGCCGCCCACGACAAAGCGACCGGTGGGGTTCACGTAGATGTCCGCGTTGTCCCATGGCATGTTCTCGGCGGCCATGACCGGGGTGATGACGTGCTCGATGAGGTCGGCCTTGATCTTGCCCATGTCCTCGATCTCGGCGGCGTGCTGCGTGGAGATGACGATGGTCGTGACCTCGACGGGCTTTCCGTCCTCGTAGCGCACGGTGACCTGGGTCTTGCCGTCGGGACGCAGATAGGCGAGGGTACCGTCGTGACGCACGACGGCCAGGCGCTCGGCCAGGCGGCTTGCCAGGTAGTGGGGCATGGGCATGAGGGTCTTGGTCTCGTTGGAGGCATAACCGAACATCATGCCCTGGTCGCCGGCACCGATCAGGTCGATCGGGTCGGTGGTAGCGCCGGTCTGGGTCTCGAAGGACTCGTCAACGCCCTGGGCGATATCGGGCGACTGCTCGTGGATGAGGCTCATAACGCCGCAGGTGTCGCAGTCAAAACCGAACTTGGCACGGTTGTAGCCAATGCGGCGGATAACGCCGCGGGCGATTTCCTGTACGTCGACGTAGGCCTGGGTGCGAATCTCGCCGGCGACGATGACGGTGCCGGTGGTCACGAGGGTCTCGCAGGCGCAGCGGACGTTCTCCACGTTGGCAGGCACGCCGTTGGGGGCGATGTAGCCCTGCTCCTGCAGCTCTATTTCTTTGGCGAGGATTGCGTCGAGGACGGCGTCGCTGATCTGGTCGGCGATCTTATCGGGATGACCTTCGGTCACCGACTCCGACGTAAAGACAAAGGACCCGTGTTGGGGCGGGATGGAACGAAGTTCTTCCGACATGATTGTCCTTTCAAAAAACGTGTCCCGGCGACCGTTACCATTCCGCCGGGCTCTCTATGCAAGGGCACATCATAGCGCGTAAATCAAACATTCACACCCTTTCCGCACCTACTCATTGGGGACAGACATAAATGACCAGCCTTAAACTAAGAACGTCTCCAACGACTGGTCATTTAAGTCTGTCCCCAATGAGTAGGTCGGTGCCCTTTGTGCGGAGGTTGCTTTGATGCTTTATACTGGTGCGGTTAGACATCCATCCTGCAATCGAGGAGATTTCCATGGCATCAGACGTTCGCGTCCGCTTTGCACCCTCACCGACGGGCAAGCTGCACATCGGCGGCGCCCGCACCGCTATCTATAACTGGGCTTTCGCCCGCGCAAACGGCGGCACGTTCATCCTGCGCATCGACGACACCGACCCCACCCGCTCCACCGACGAGAACACGCAGATCATCCTGCGCGCCATGCGTTGGCTGGGCCTGGATTGGGACGAGGGTCCCGAGGTGGGTGGCGACTATGGCCCCTACGCGCAGACCGAGCGCCTGGACCTGTACAAGCAGGCCGCCCAGAAGCTCTGGGACGAGGGCAAGGCCTATCCCTGCTTCTGCACCAAGGAGCAGCTCGACGCCGACCGCAAGGCCGCGCAGGAGCGCAAGGACCCCTTCCAGGGCTATCAGCGCCGCTGCCGCGATCTTGATCCCGAGGAGGCCCGCCGCCGCATCGAGGCCGGCGAGTCCTACGTCCTGCGCATCAAGGTGCCCGAGGACCGCGGCGACGTCGTCATCCACGACGCCGTCCACGGCGAGGTGACCTTCGACGCCAAGGAGCTCGATGACTTCGTCATCTTCCGCTCCGACGGCACGCCCACGTATAACTTCGCGACCGTCGTCGACGACGCCATGATGAAGATCACCCACGTCATCCGCGGCGACGACCACCTTTCCAACACCCCGCGTCAGGTCATGGTCTACGAGGCCCTCGGCGCGCCCGTGCCCACGTTCGCCCACATCTCCATGATTCTGGGCGCCGACGGCAAGAAGCTCTCCAAGCGCCACGGCGCCACCTCGGTGGAGGAGTACCGCGACGCCGGCTACCTGTCCGACGCCTTCGTCAATTACCTGGCGCTGCTCGGCTGGTCGCTCGACGGCGAGACCACGATCATCCCGCGCGATGTCCTGGCCAGCAAGTTCTCGCTCGACCGCATCTCCAAGAACCCGGCGACTTTCGACCCCAAGAAGCTCGACTGGGTCAATGCCGAGTACATCAACGGCATGTCCGACGCCCAGTTTGCCGACGAGGTCATGGTCCCCGAGCTGCACGAGGCGGGCCTCATCGAGGGCAATGTCGAGTACGGCGAGGATTGGATCGACGCGCTCGCTGCCATCGTCAAGCCGCGCACCAAGATGCCGGCCGACGCCGTGACCGTCGCCGCTCCCATCTTTGCCACGGCCGAGACGCTCGAGTATGACGAGAAGTCCGTCAACAAGGGCCTGGCCAAGGAGGGCATGGGTGCCATTCTGGACGCCGCCAAGGCCGCGCTCGAGGGCGTGGACGAGTGGACGGCCGCCAACATCGACGCCGCGCTTGAGCCGCTGCCCGAGCAGATGGACCTTAAGAAGCGCGTGGTGTTCCAGGCCGTGCGCGTCGCCGTCTGCGGCAACATGGTGAGCCCTCCGCTGGGCGAGACCATGGCGCTCGTCGGCCGCGACGACTGCCTGGCGCGCATCGATCGCGCCCGCACGATGGCGCTGTAGCAGCTGCGCAAACGTTTGTATCCGAGCCCCGTTCACCCTGAGCGGGGTTCTTGTTTCTGTAGACGAATGGGATGGGAGGTGCTGGGGCCATGGCCGAGCAACTTTCGCTGTTTGGTTCGCCGGATCCGGAGGAAGCTCCGAAATCCGCGGCTCCTGCCGCCGCCTCGGCGCAGCCCGAGCCCGCACCCGAACCCGTCGCCGCCTATGCGAACGTAGTCCTCGACATCCCGACGCGTGCACTGTCCGAGCCGTTTGCCTACGACATTCCTCAACCCCTTGCCAACGAGGCGCAGATCGGATCCACGGTCCTGGTCCACTTTGGCAACCGCGCGGCCGCGGGCTATATCGTCGATATAGCGCCCGAGCTGAGCGACCTGCAAGGCAACAACGCCCTCGATCCTGCGCGCATCAAGCCCGTCGAGGCGATTCTCAGCAAACCGCTTTTTAGTGCCGAGGCTGCCCGTATTGCGCGCTGGATGAGCCGCGAGTACGTCGCGACGCTTTCCGAGTGCCTGCGCCTGTTCTTGCCACCGGGTGGAAGCCCGCGCGTGGTCAAAAGCGACGACGGCGTGTGGACTGTCGAGCGCCCTGCCGTCAAACCCATCCAAAACCGTTGGGTCATGCTTACGCCCGAGGGCTTCGACTATACGCCGCCCAAAACCGCGGTTCGTCAGCGTCAGCTTATCGAGGCGCTCCAGTGCGGTCCGGTCACGACACGCGACCTCAACCTGCTTTACAACAGCATGTCGGCGACTATCAAGGCGCTCGAAAAACGCGGCGTCGTAGTGGTGGAGGAGCGCCGTGCATGGCGTGGCTGCAGCGAGCAGACCACGCTGTCCTCGGCGAGCGGTAAGGCGCCGGTGGCACTCACCAACGGCCAGCAGCAGGCGCTCGCGCAGATTGAGCGAGCTCGCCTGGATGCACACGGCGACGTGGTGCTCGTCGATGGCGTCACCGGTTCCGGCAAAACCGAGGTCTACCTCTCCGCCATCGAGCGCGTGCTGGCAGCCGGCCGTTCGGCCTGCGTGCTCGTGCCCGAGATCTCGCTGACGGCCCAGACCGTCGGCCGTTTTCGCTCGCGCTTTGGCGAAACGGTTGCGGTCTTCCACTCGCGCCTTTCGGCCGGTGAACGCTTGGACCAATGGGATATGGTCGCCAGCGGTGCCGCGCGCGTGGTCGTGGGCGCCCGCTCGGCGCTCTTTTGCCCGCTCAGCGACTTGGGCCTTATCATCATCGACGAGGAGCACGAGACCAGTTACAAGCAGGGTTCCAGCCCGCGCTACCATGCGCGCGAAGTGGCGGCCGAGATGGCGCGTCGCTATCGCTGCCCGCTCGCACTGGGCTCGGCCACGCCTTCTGCTGAGGCCCTCGACCGCTGCCGCCGTGGCACGTATAACGGTGCCACCTGGACGCGCGTCGAGATGCCCGAGCGCCCGGGACACGCCGTGCTGCCGACAGTCCGCATTGCCGACCTGCGCCGCGAGTTCTCGCACGGCAGCCGCTCTATGTTCTCAAAACCGCTGATGGAAGGCCTGGAGCGTGTGGTCGAGCGCCGCGAGAAGGCCGTGTTGCTGCATAACCGCCGTGGCTTTGCGCCGTTCCTTATGTGCCGCGAGTGCGGCTGCGTCCCCACCTGCAACCACTGCTCCACCGCGCTTACGTATCACGAGCGCACGCACACGCTGCAGTGTCACACATGCGGTTCGTCTTGGCGCGTGCAGCCGTATCCCGCGCCCACGAGCCGTTGCCCCAAATGTGGCAGTCGCTACCTGGCAAAAATGGGCTTGGGTACGCAGCAGATCGAGGACGCACTGCACCAGATGTTGCCCGAGGACGTCGCCATTATTCGTATGGATGCCGATTCCACGCGCGGCAAGGATGCGCACAAAAAGCTGCTTGAGAAGTTCGATGCCGCCGATTGCGCGGTGCTGCTGGGCACCCAAATGATCGCAAAGGGCCTCGACTTTCCCGAGGTCACGCTCGTGGGCGTGGTCAATGCCGACTTCGCCCTCAAGCTGCCGGACTTCCGCGCAGGGGAGCGCGCCTACGATCTGCTGGAGCAAGTCGCCGGCCGTGCCGGTCGTGGTGATCGCCCCGGCGAGGTCATCATCCAGACCTACCTGCCCGAGGACCCGGTCATTCGCGCCGTCGCTGAGCATGACCGTTCGATCTTTACCGACTACGACCTGGACCAGCGCCGCGACGCGCTGTACCCGCCTTTTGTTCGCCTGGTCAACATCTTGGTGTGGTCGGCGAACCGAGACGAAGCACAGGACTACATCGGGCGCATTGCAAAGCTCCTCAAGCGCCGTTGGCATGCTGCCGCGCCCGACTTTTTGCAGGCGGGGAGTGCCGTGCCGCAGGTGCTGGGCCCGGCTTCGTGTGTAATCGAGAGAGCCAAGGACCGTTACCGCTTCCATCTGCTTGTGAAGTCGCCCGTGGGGTACCATGTCTCTGATGATATCGACGCCTGCCTCAAAGAGGTGGGCTCTGTGCGCGGCGTGAGCGTGAGCGTTGACGTCGACGCCTATGATTTGATGTAACAACCCGAAAGGATGGCCATGGAAGCCAACGGAATCGTACTGTCGCCCGACCCTCGTCTGCGCCAGGAGTGCGCCGTCATCGAGGAGATCACCCCGGCGATCGAGGCGCTTGCCGAGAAGATGAAGAAGATGATGTTTGAGAACGGCGGCTGCGGCCTGGCTGCCCCGCAGATCGGCGAGCTCATTCAGCTCGTCACCATCGACTGCGACTACAGCGACAAGAGCGACTATGACCCCTACGTGCTCATTAACCCCGTGATCGTGGAGCAGAGCGACCATCTGGTGCCGTTTAGCGAGGGCTGCCTTTCCATCCCTGGCATTAACTGCGAGATTGAGCGTCCCGATCACGTTGTCGTCGAGGCGTACGACTTGGACGCCAACCTGATTCGCTACGAGGCCTCGGGCGACCTGTTCTGCGTGTGCTTGCAGCACGAGATCGATCACCTGCACGGCAATACCATGTTCGAGCGACTGAAGCCGATGCAGAGGATCAAGGCAGTCAAGGAGTACCAGGACGCCCTGGCCCGCGGCGCTCGACCGGGCGAGACAGAGTAGGTTTGTCCGTCCCCGGGGCGCCCGCCTATATCATCCCGTGCTCAAACATTCTCGCTGCGCTGCGAAACTGCGCGCGGGACGATATAGGCGGGCGCTCCGGGGACTACGCTGACGCTGCTTGTCTCGCCCGGGTGCCGTCGGGCCAGGGAAGGGCGTCTTCGCTGATAGGTGCTTTGTTGGGAGGGCTGCTTTTATGCGGCTCTTTCTTTGGTTTTGGGTATATTTGTTTTTGTTGGACTGTTCTGGCGGCTGGGTGCGTTTGCGACCTGGAGCGCTTCTTTTGTAGCCGTCTCGGCTCGTTATTGAGAGGAGACTAACTTTTATGCGTATTGTGTTTATGGGTACGCCTGATTTTGCTGTGCCTTCGTTGACTTCGCTTGTTGCGGCTGGGAATGAGATTGCGCTTGTTATTACTCGCCCTGATGCTGTTCGTGGGCGTGGTAAGAAACTTGAGCCGTCTCCTGTTAAGGCCAAGGCGCTTGAGCTAGAGTTGCCGGTTATTGAGGCTAATCGTATGACGCCTGAGGTCGTTGAGGCGCTCAAGGCTGCCCAGGCTGACATTTTCTGCGTGGCTGCCTATGGTTGCATTTTGCCGGATGACGTGCTGCATATGGCGCCGCTTGGTATTGTGAATGTTCATGCGTCCTTGCTGCCTCGTTGGCGTGGGGCTGCTCCTATTCAGCGTGCCATTCTTGCTGGTGACGAGGTTGCTGGCGTTTCCATTATGCGTATTGGGCATGGCGTGGATACTGGTGCTTATTGTGCCCAGGCCTCCACGTCGGTTGCCGGTAAGCATGCTGAGGCGCTGACCATGGAGCTTGGTGAGCTTGGCGGCAAACTGCTTGCCGATACGCTTCCTTCTCTTGCCGATGGCACCGCCGTGTGGACTGAACAGGATGAGGCGCTCGTTACCCATGCTGCCAAGATTTCCAAGCTGGAGATGCGTCTGGATCCGCAGATGGCTGCGCTCGATTGCGTGCGTCATGTGCTCGCTTCGTCCGATACTGCGCCTGCTCGTTGCGTGATTGCCGGCAAGACCGTGCGCGTGCTCGATGCTGCGCCGGCTGATGTGTCGCTTGGCGAGGGTCAGGTTCTCATTAAGGCCAAGCGTGTTTTCCTTGGCCTTTCCGATGGTGCGGTTGAACTGCTCGAGGTTAAGCCCGATGGCAAGCGTGGTATGGCCGCTTCTGCTTGGGCTGCTGGGCTGCAAGGCGCCGATCTTTCGTGGGGTGTTCTGTCATGAGCAAGCTGTCTCCCGCGCGCAAGCTTGCGCTCGATGTGCTGATGGAGGCCGATCGCCGCGGCATGTATGCGCGCGACGTGCTGTCCTCTCGCGCATCGGCCAAGGCTATTGATCAGCGCGATTCCGCTTTTGCCGCCCGCTTGGCACTTGGTGTGGCCGCCACGCAGGGTATTTTGGACGAGCTGCTCGACCAGTTTCTCGATAAGCCTAAAAAGGTTGCGCCGCGTGTTCGCATGGCGCTTCGTATCTCGGCTTTCGAGATGCTCTATTTACATACGCCTGGGCGCGTTGCTGTAAGTCAGGGTGTTGAGCTGGTTCGCTGCGGCGCTAAGTCCGCCGCTGGCTTGGCCAATGCCGTGCTGCATAAGGTTGCGGACAATGTTGAGGACTTTGCCACGGCGTCCGATGTAGATGAGTCTGAGCGACGCCTGGTTCGTCTGTCGCGCCTGATGGGTCTGCCGCGTTGGCTGTGCGCTCGCATTATGGCATCGTTCGACACGCCTGAGGGTGCGCTTAACTTTGCCGGCAATCTGGCCCCCGCGCCGCTGGCCCTGCATGAGAACGTCTTTGCGACCAAGCCCGATCCGTATGTCTCGCAGCTCGTCGCGCCCGTTTTCCCGGGCTGCCATGCCCCGGTAGATGCGCAGGTCACGGTTGCATCGGGTGTGTTTGAGCGTGCTGCCGCGGTGGCATCTGATCTCAATGCGCAGCTTATCGCCACAGCTGCCACGCGCCCTGGAAGCTGCCTTGAGATTGGTGCCGGTCGTGGCACCAAGACCTATGTGATGATGTGCCAGGCCAAGCGTGCGGGCTATGAGCGTCAGCATACGGCGCTCGATCTGCATGATCGCAAATGCGATCTGAATCTCGCTCGCCTGCACAAGGCCGGTATTCAGGGCGTTCGTACGGTTTCGGGTGATGCCTGCGAGCTTGATGAAGTACTGACGTCGTTTGATGCCATGCTTGGCAAGCCGGTTAAGTTCGATACGGTCTTTATCGATGCGCCGTGCTCTGGCACCGGCACCATGCGTCGTCATCCCGAGATCCCGTGGCGCCTAACTGAGAATGACGTTACGACCGAGTTGCCCAAACTGCAGTTGATGATGCTCAAGGAAGCAGCCGCACGCGTGGCTGCCGGCGGTGAACTTATCTATGCCACCTGCTCGGTATTTGATGAAGAGAACACGCAGGTCGTAGATGCCTTCCTGGCCTCTCCCGAGGGCGCCTGCTTTACCGTGGCGCCTCTCTCCGAGGCACAGATTCTGCAACTGCCTGATTTCGAGCAGGCCAAGAAGCTCGTTTTCGTACGCCAAAACGACCGAGGTCTTTTCCAAAGCGTGCCAGTAAACGCCGACTCCTACGACGGCCACTTCTGCGCCCGCCTGATTCGTAAGTAACTAATATGTTGCGGTGAAATAGGGATTGAATAGCGGCTTCTACCCGCCAAACAGACCTTATTTCACCGCAACTCATAGAGATGCCTGGGTAGCTAAAGAATCAGCCCCGCGATCGATGTTGATCGCGGGGCTGATTGGTTTCTAGTGGCTATGCGGGCAGTTGGCGCAGCAGCCACTCGTGGCGTTGGTGCTAGAGCCGCCGCTTCGCTGGTCGGTGTTGTAGAAACCACTGCCCTCAAATTTAATGCCGCTGGCCGAGAACGTCTTGGCCGCCGGGGCACCGCAGCTGGGGCACACGACCTCGGGAGTCTCGGACATGGGATGCTCAACCTCAAACACGTTGCCGCAGCTCGAGCACTTGTAATCGTAGCGCGCCATAATACTTCCTTTTCAGCACAAAGCGGGCAGATTACTCTGCCCGCAAAAATTCAAACGTCTGTAACTGTACCCTATATCGGGGGTTTTATCACGCTTCGCCCCAGAATCTATGGTTGTTGCGCAGGAGCTGTGCGGTTTTGCCCTCGGCGGCTGCAATGTTCGCCTCGTTAGCCTGCCAGGTCCAGTTGCCCGTGGCCACGCCCGGAACGTTCATGCGCGCGTCGTCGCCAAGCCCCAGGACATCCTGCAGCGGCATCATCACCAGGGGAGCGTCGCTTGCCAGCGCGTCGCTCATCAGCTTGGCCGCCACCTCAACACCGCTCGGTTCATCGCCGCCCGCAAAGGAACGCGTACACCAGCCGGCCAGCGTCGACGTATCGTGCGTTGAGGTGTACAGGATCTTTCCTGGCGTGGGGTGCACGCCGCAACGGACGTTGTAATCGCTAAACTCCAGCACGTCCATGCCGGGGAAACCGCAGGTCGAAGCCATGGCGCGAACACCGGGCGTCAAATAGCCCAGGTCCTCGGCGATAAAGTTGAGCGGACCCAGCTCGTCGTAGGCAGTCTGGAACAGGTCTTTGCCCGGTCCCGCCAGCCAGCGACCGTCGGCGCAGGCCTTGCCGGCGGGGATGCTAAAGTAGCTGTGGAACCCCAGAAAGTGATCCAGACGCACGCGGTCGTAGAGCGAGAACGCGCGGCGCAGGCGATCCATCCACCAGCTATAGCCGTTCTGCTTCATGTGGTCCCAGCGGAACGTCGGGTTGCCCCATACCTGACCCTCGGGCGCAAAGTTGTCGGGCGGCGCGCCGGAAATCTCGATTGCTTTGCCGGTATCGGACAGCCAGAAGTTCTCGGGTTCGCTCCACGCGTCTGCCGAATCGTCGGACACGTACATAGGAATGTCGCCGATAACCTCGATACCCTTCTTGTGCGCGTAGTTCATGAGCTCGCACCAGGCCAGGTCAAAGCGGTACTGCATGTACGCCTGAAGCTCGGCCTCGTTGTGGAAGCGCTTGTCGTCGATTAGATGCTCGTTGTAGCGAGCGACATCTGCCGGCCAATTGTGGCGCGACTCGCCCTCAAAGTACTTTTTGACGGCCATATAGACGCAGTATTTCTCGAGCCAATCGGCATTGCGATGTTTAAACGCTGTGTACAGCGGGTCGGCATCCTCGCCGCCGCGGGCCTTCCAGGTCTCAAAGTCGGCGGCCAGCTCCTCGTGGCTCTCGGGTAGCAGGTCGATATTGCCTGCAAAGGCCGAAGGACCGGCGTATGGGGAGCGGAAGAAGTCCGTGGGGTTGACGGGGAGAACCTGCCAGTAGCGCATGCCCATGGCGGCCAGATGGTCGATAAAGCGACGCGTGGGCGCACCGATCGTACCGGGCTTGCCGTCGTCGGTCGGCACCGATGTGATATGGCACACAACACCCGCACCGTGATCGAGCGGCTCCTGCAGGCGCTGCTCGGCATGGTGATAGATGATCGACGAGCCCAGCGGATACAGATCGAGCGTGACGGTACCGTTGTGGATCTCGCACTCGCGACCGCTAATCACATCGCTCGCGCATTCGCCGAGCGCCGGAATCGTCACCCGGTGTGAATTGCGCAGGCTGCGGTTGATGATAACGGTCGCGGACTCGCCGTCGTTACCGGTACGGTTGTAGGCCAGCACTTCGTCATTGAGCGCGAAGGCCTTGATTTCACCGTCGATCATAAACGGCAGCGCGCGGCGCACGGCAGATGCATTCTTGACGATCGCAAACGTATCGAAGTCGTGCAGGTCTTCCTTGGTCGGCATGGTGCGACGATTGCCCGGATCGGTGAGGCCCTCCAGGCCGTACTCATCGCCATAATAGATCGAGGGCACGCCCGGGAACGTCATCTGCATGAGCGTCGCGAGCCAAAAACGGCTCTTGGCCAGGCCCATCGCGTTCTCGTCCAGACGCCATTTGCTGCGCTCGCACTCGGGCAGCTGCGACTCGTCGGGGCCGCCGCCGAGCACCGAGATAATGCGCGGTCGGTCGTGGCTCGAAAGCAGATTAAGCGCGCAAGACAGGGCCTCACGCGGATAGTTCTCGCGTAGGGTCTCGATATCCTCGGCTGCCTGGTAGGCGTTTTTGTAGCCCATCAAAAAGCCGATGACTATGTCGCGGAAGGGGTAATCCATGGCCGAGTCGAGCTCGGAGCCTTGCAGATAGCGACGCAGATGGCCGTAGCTGATCTTGTTGGAGGCGTCTTCCCATACCTCGCCGAGCAGCAGCGCGTCGGGCTTCTCGGCGAGCACGGCCTTCTTGATCTCGGTCAGGAAATCGTCCGAAAGCTCGTCGGCCACGTCTAGGCGCCAGCCATGAGCGCCGGCACGTAGCCATTTTCGGATCACGCCATCCTTGCCCAGGAGCCGCTCGCGTACCAGTTCGGAGCTCTCATTGATGGCGGGCATATTGCCCACGCCCCACCAACAGTCGTACGAGCCGTCCTCGTGGAAATAAAACGCATCGCGCCACGGCGAGTCCTCGCTCTGCCACGCGCCCACGCCGGGGTAGTTGCCGTAGCGGTTGAAGTAGATCGAATCGTCGCCCGTGTGGTTGAACACACCGTCCAGAATGATGGAAATGCCTAGCTTCTCGGCCGCCTCGCACAGCTCGGTAAAGTCCTGCTCGGTGCCCAGAATCGGATCGATCTTGGTGTAATCGGCGGTGTCGTAGCGGTGGTTACTCGCGGCTTCAAAAATGGGGTTGAGGTAGATGGCCGTAAAGCCCAGCTCGGCGATGCGGGGCAGGTCATTCTGGATGCCCTTGAGCGAGCCGCCGTAAAAGTCCCAGGTCTTGATGGATCCGTCTTCGGCGCGCTCGTACACAGGCGGCTCGTTCCAGTCCTCGACCATGCGGCGCTGAATGCCCTTACGCGGTTTTTCGACCTCGGCCAGCGTGCGCTCGCGCCAGTGCTCGTCGCGGGCATAGCGATCGGGGAAGATCTGGTAGACCATACCGCGCTCGTACCAGGTGGGACGGTTCTCACGGTGTTTGTAGACGGTGACCTGGAATGACGGCACCTCAGCGTAGTCGTAGGTTACGCCTTCGCCGCCGGTGCGGCCCTGTGGTGCGCCCAGACGAACCTCGGGCTGGCCCTCAATATTGCAGATAAAGCTGTACCAAATAAGACAGGGCTCGGTGCACTCAAGCTCTGCGGTAAATATGCCGTCGCCCTCGTGCGTCATGGGATATCGAGATTCACCGATCTCATCGACCCAGGTGCGCAGCGTAAGCGTTGCCTGCGCGGGATCGGCGTCCTCCAGAATCACGGAGAGCGAAAGGGTTGTTCCTGTGGTCACAGCGCCAAACGGAGTGCGAAACTGCGGCAGACGGCTGTTGTGTATCAATCTCATAGTACGGTCCAGTTCAATAGAATCACGGCCTGCTGGCCATGGGCTTTACGCACAGGATGTAAGTATATCTGTTGTACACAGGCTGTATAAACAACATCCGTTTACCATCGGCGAACGGTTGTCCTAGAAAATCGTTTTACCAACTACCTACAGAGAAGGGGCGCCCGGTTGGAGCGCCCCTTGCATGGGGTTTGATTAGGTTTTGAATCGTCTTTGGGCTAGCGGCGCTTGCGGGTGGCCGTGGCCTTGCGGACGGACGTCTTCTTGGACGGGGCCTTTTTCTCTGCCGGAGCGGCGGGGGAGACCGGAGTCTCCTTGGCGGGCTCGGGCTTGGCCGTAGCCTTCGGTGCGGCCTTGACCTTAGCGGCCTTCGGCGCCGGCTTGGCCTTTACCTCGGCCTTGGCCTCTGCCTTGGGGGCAGCAGCTTTGGTCGTGGTCTTCTTGGCCGTCGTCGTTGCGCGCTTACGCGCGGTGGTCTTGGCGGCCGGCTTTGCCTCGGCAGTTGCCTCGGCCTTGGGCTCGGCGCCCGCCTCCTCGACCTTGACGGCGGGCTTTGCGGCACTCTTCGGGGTAGCCTTGGCCGCAGCGGCCTTGGTCGTAGTCGTCGACTTCGTTGCCGTTGTCTTCTTGGCAGCGGTCTTTGCCGGAGCACTGGCGGCCGGCTTGGCCTCGGCGACATCGGCCTTTACCTCGGGAGCAGCCTCGGCTTCGGCGGCCTTCTTGGCAGCGGCGGTCGTGCGCTTGCGCGTGGTCGTTGTCTTGGCAGCGGTGGTCTTTGTTGCCGCCGCCTTGGTCGCTGTGACCTTCTTGGCCGTCGTCTTACAAGTCGCGGTCTTCTTAGCTGCGGGCTTTGCAGCGGGCTTGACCTCGGCCTTTGCCTCAGGCTCGGCCTTTGCGGGCTCTGCCTCAACCGGCTTCTCCTCGGTCTTGGGCTCCTCAGCGGCCACCGGCTCAGCAACAGCTTCAGGCTCGTCGACAACCGACGCCGGGCGCTCAATTTCCGGATGCATAAAGAAGTACAGGTCCAGATACTTGTCGGCCGAGCGCGTCCAGCTAAAGTCCTGGCTCATGGCCTGCGTGACCAGCTGGTTCCAGGCGTCACGGTTATCCCAGAACAGGCGCGCCGCGCGGAACACCGCGTCGCCCATCTCGTCGCCGTTAAAGTTGCTAAACGAGAAGCCCGTGCCCTCGCCGGTAAACTCGTTGTACGGGATCACGGTGTCCTTCAGGCCACCGGTCTCGCGCACGATGGGTAGCGTGCCGTAGCGCATGGCGATGATCTGCGACAGGCCGCAGGGCTCAAACTTCGAAGGCATTAGGAACATGTCGGCGGCAGCATACATGCGCTGTGACAGCGCCGGATCGAACTCGATGCGTGCGGCCATGGTGCCGGGGTACTTGTCCTGGAAGTAGCGCAGGCCGTCCTCGTAGTCGCGGTCGCCGGTGCCCAGCACCGCCACCTGTACGCCGCCGGACAGGATGCGGTCGAGCGCGTACATGACCAGATCCATGCCCTTCTGGCGCGTCAGGCGCGTGACCATCACCATGAGCGGGCGGTCGTCGCGAACCTCGAGCCCCAGCTCCTCCTGCAGCTTGGCCTTGCACACGGCCTTGCCAGAACGGTCCTCCACGGTGTAGTTGGCGGCAATGCGCTTGTCGGTCGCCGGGTCAAAGCCTGCCACATCAATGCCGTTGAGGATGCCCTGCAGCGCGTACGAACGCTCGCGCAGTACGCCGTCCAGGCCCTCGCCAAACTCGGGCGTCTGGATCTCGTTGGCATAGGTGGGGCTCACCGTGGTGATGGCGTCGGCATAGCGCAGCGCGCCCAGCATGTAGTTGATGCTGCAGGCGTCGCAACGCAGCTGCGAGGCGGCCGCCGGAATATGCGCCACACCCAGGATGTCCTCCATCACGGTGTCGCTAAACTGGCCCTGGAACGCAACGTTGTGGATCGAGAACACGGTCTTGACGCGGTCGTACAGCGGCAGGCCCTGGTAGAACTCGCGCAAAAACACGGGCGCCAGCGCCGTCTGCCAGTCGTTGCAGTGCAGGATGTCGCACTCAAAGCCGGCCGGCAGGTGCTGCAGGCTCTCGGTGATAGCCTTGGAGAAGAACGCGAAGCGCTCGCCGTCGTCAAAGAAGCCGTACGGATAGTCGCGCGCAAAGTAGCGCTCGTTGTCGATGAACATATAGGTGACGCCGTCGTGTTCGAGCTTCTCGAGTCCGCAGTACTCATTACGCCAGCCCAGGCTCACGTAAAAGTCGGAGAAGTGCTCCATTTGCGCCTTGTACTCGTCCTTGATGGTGGCGTACTTGGGCACCATCACGATGACTTCGGCGCCGGCGCGCACAAGTGCCGCAGGCAGCGAGCCCGCCACGTCACCCAGGCCACCGGTCTTAACAAACGGTGCGCACTCGGCCGAGGCAAACACGATCTGCATCTTTTTGCTGGAATCAGCCATATTGTCTCCCATGTTGCAATTCGAGAATAGCCGCCTGGCGCTAACCGGGCGGCTATTCTACATGTTACGAGCGATGTTGCGGTGCCAACGTTAACGTACGATGGTGGTGTCGGAAGTTAACGGAGCCTTGCCCAGCACCAGGATGTTCTCGGGCGTGCCGCGAAGCTCGGTGTTGGTGGGAACCACGTTGTTCTTGTCCAGGATGGCATTCTCAACGCGGGCGCCGCTCTTGATGATGCAGCTCTGGTTGATGATCGAGTTGGTCACCGAGGCGCCTTCCTCTACCACGACGCCGCGCGACAGGATCGAGTTGCGCACGGTGCCCTTGATGATGCAGCCGGCCGAGATGATCGAGTTGCATGCGTGGCTGCCAGTCGCGTAGCGCGAAGGCGGCACGTCGTGGGCCTTGGTCAGGATCGGACGCTCGGGGTCGAAGAGCTGGTCGGCCACGGTCTGGTCGAGCAAGTCCATGCTGCGGCGATACAGCGACTTCTCGCTAAATACGCCCACGACCTCACCCTTGTACTCATAGCTGCACACGTCGATGTTGCCAAAGTCGCCCTGGAGTGCCTCGAGCAGGTCCAGATAGTCAGCGGCCTGATAGTGATCGATGATCTCGAGCAGCGTCTCGCGGTTGACGATGCAGCAGTCCATGGAGGCGTTGTCGCCGTACACGACGCCAGCGCTCACGCCCGTCAGGCGGCCGTTCTCGTTGATTTGCAGCTTGGTCTCGTCATCGACGTTGCGCGTAGCCTTGCAGTACACCACGGTCATCTGGGCGCCGGAGTTCTCGTGCGCATCGATGATGGTGTTGAGGTCCATATTGAAGATGATGTTGGTGCCCATCATCACAACATAGGGCTTATCCGAGCGCTGGAACAGCGTCTTGTTGGAGATGATGTCGCGCAGCAGGAAGCGCATGCCGCCCTTGGTGGTGCCATACGCGTTGCCGGGGACCATGAACAGGCCACCCTTCTTGCGGTCCAGGCCCCAGTCCTTGCCCGAGCCCACGTGGTCGATCAGCGAGCGGTAGTTGCCCGGCATGACGACGCCGACGGTCTTAATGCCGGCATTCATCATGTTGGACAGCGGGAAGTCGATCAGGCGGTAGCGGCCCAAAAACGGGACGGACGCGATGGGGCGGTCCTTGAGCAGCACGCTACCGTAGGTCGAAGAGTAGTTAGCGGTGATATAACCGATGGCCTTGCGATTGATCATCGGATCATTCCCCCTTCCCGATAACGACGTCATTTCCAACGACGGCCGTATCCTTGGTGGTATCGACAGAGCCGAGCTTCACGCCCTCTTCGACCGTGGAGTTCTCGCCCAAAATTGCACGGCAGATGTGCGCGCCGCTCTTAACGTGCGCACCCGGCAGCAGCACGGAGTCCTCGACCACGGCGCGCTCCTCGATGATGACATCGGTCGAAAGAATCGAGTGGCGAGCGGTGCCGTAGATCTTGCAGCCGTTGGAGACCAGGCAGTCGTCCAGACGGCCGTCCGGGCCAATGTAGTGCGGCGGACGCGTGGTGATGTTGGACATGATGGGGAAGTGCTTGTCAAACAGATCGAACTCGGGGTTGTTGCCCAGCAGGTCCATCGAGGTCTCGTGGAAGCTGGCGATGGTGCCGACGTCCTTCCAAAAGCCGTGGAACTCGTAGCTGTACAGGCGCTTGCCCTCGCCGAGTAGCTTGGGGATGATGTCCTTGCCAAAGTCGTGGCTCGAGCGCTGGTCCAGAGCGTCCTCCTCGAGCGCCTCGATCAGCACGTCGGCCGAGAAGATGTAAATGCCCATGGACGCGAGGTTCGAATCGGGCTTGTCGGGCTTCTCGGTGAACTTGGTGATGCGGCCGTCCTCGGGGTCGGTGGTCAGGATGCCAAAGCGGCTGGCCTCCTCCCACGGCACGGGCATAACGCTCACCGTGAGGTCGGCGTTGTTCTCAATGTGCGTCTTGAGCATCTTACGGTAATCCATGCGATACAGGTGATCGCCAGACAGAATCAGGACGTACTTGGGGTCGTTGGCCTTGATGTAGTCTAGGTTCTGCGTGATGGCATCGGCCGTGCCCGCATACCAGGCGCCGCCGGTCTGCGTTTCGTACGGCGGCAGGATCGACACGCCACCGTCGCGGCTGTCCAGATCCCATGCCTCGCCGGAGCCCACATAGGCATGCAGCAGGTAGGGGCGATACTGCGTCAGAACGCCCACCGTGTCGATGCCCGAGTTGGAGCAGTTGGAGAGCGAAAAGTCGATAATGCGGAACTTGCCACCAAAGCTAACCGCCGGCTTAGCGATCTTTTGGGTGAGTGCCCCCAATCGGCTGCCCTGTCCTCCTGCGAGGAGCATCGCGATGCATTCTTTCTTACTCATCGATTTCTCCTTCTGTCATCGATGTTCCTAAACCCATTAGCGACGGGCGCGGCGCAACGTCACGCCCGTCGAGTAATGCCGTGCTGGCATAGGGGAGCTCGCGCGCCTTTACGCGTGCCAGATCTCGTCGCGGTACTCGCGAATGGTGCGGTCGCTCGAGAACCAGCCGCTCGAGGCGGTGTTGAGCAGGGCCTTGCGGTTCCAGGTCTCCTGGTCGCCGTAGCTGCCGGTGAGCTTCTCCCACGCATCCACGTAGCTGCGGAAATCGGCCATGACCAGGTCGGGGTCGTTGTTGTTCATGAGCTCGTTGTAGATGCTCTCAAAGTTGCCCGAAAGACCCGCGAAGGTGTTGTCCTTGAGCTCGTCCATCACGCGGCCCAGACGCTCGCGATCGTTGTTGAGGGTATCCCACGCAAAGTAGCTGTTGGATGCCCAGAGCTGCTCGACCTCGGGAGCGGTCAGGCCAAAGATGGCCTCGTTCTCGCGGCCGGCCAGGTCGGCGATTTCGATGTTGGCGCCGTCGAGGGTGCCCAGCGTAATGGCGCCGTTCATCATGAGCTTCATGTTGGACGTGCCCGAGGCCTCCTTGCCGGCCGTGGAGATCTGCTCCGAGATCTCGGCTGCGGGGTAGATGAGCTGGGCGTTGCTCACGCGGAAGTTGGGGATAAAGCAGACCTTCATGACCTCGTTGACGCGGGCGTCGTTGTTGATGACGTCGGCCACGGAGTTAATGAGGCGGATGGTCTCCTTGGCAAAGGTGTAGCTCGAGGCGGCCTTGCCGCTAAAGATGAAGGTCGTCGGCGTCACGTGGAAGTTGGGATCGGCGATGCGACGGTTGTAGATGTCCATCACCTTCATGATGTTCATGAGCTGGCGCTTGTAGGCGTGGAAGCGCTTCACCTGAACATCGAAGACGGTGTTGGGGTCAATGTCCAGACCGGTTTCGGCCTTGACGTAGGCGGCCAGACGCTCCTTGTTGGCGCGCTTGGAGGCACCCACGGCCTTCAGGAACTCGGTGTCGTTCTGGAATTCCTTGAGCTTCTCCAGCTCAAAGGCGTCCTTCAGCCAGCCGTCGCCAATAGCCTCGGTCACGAGCTTGGCGTAAGTGGGGTTGGCCTCGGCAAAGAAGCGACGGTGCGAGATGCCGTTGGTCTTGTTGTTGAACTTCTCGGGCGTCAGGGCATAGAAGTCCTTGAGCACGATGTTCTTGATGATGTCGGAGTGAATCTTTGCCACGCCGTTGACGCTGTGGCTGCAGATCACGGACAGGTTGGCCATGCGAATCTCGCCGTCCCACAGGATGGCGGTCTGGCGCAGACGCTCCTGCCAGCCCTCCTGCGTAGTGTCGAACGACTCATGCCAACGACGGCTGATCTCGTCGATGATCTGGTACACGCGGGGGAGGAGCTTGGAGAACGTGCCGATGGGCCACTTCTCCAGGGCCTCGGGCAGAATCGTATGGTTGGTGTAGCTCACGACCTGCGTCACGATGTTCCAAGCGTCATCCCACTCGAGCTTCTTCTCGTCGATGAGGATGCGCATGAGTTCGGGACCGCACATGGCGGGGTGGGTATCGTTGGTATGGATGGCCACAAACTGCGGCAACAGCTCCCAGTTAGCGCCGTGCTCCTTCTCAAAGGTGTCGAGCAGGCTGTAGATGCCGGCCGAGACAAACAGGTACTCCTGCTTCAGGCGCAGCAGACGGCCGTGCTCGCCGGCGTCGTTGGGGTAGAGGATGGCGCTGATGGCCTCGGCCTCGGCGCGCTCGGCGTCAGCAAGGGCATAGTCGCCGCGGTTGAAGGCCTCCAGATCGAAGTGCTCCTCGACCGGCTCGGCGGCCCACACGCGCAGCTTGTTCACGGTCTCGCCGGCATAGCCCACCACTGGGATGTCATAGGGAACGGCAAGGATGTCCTGCGTGTCCACCGTGCGGTAGAACGTGCGGCCGTCCTCCTCAAAGCCCTCAACGCGGCCGCCAAACTTAATGGTCACGGCCTTGTCCTGACGGCGGACCTCCCACGGATAGCCGTGCGTGAGCCACTCGTCGGTGGTCTCCACCTGGCTGCCGTTGACAATCTCCTGCTTAAACAGGCCGTAGCGGTAGCGCATGCCGTTGCCGTAGCCGGCAATGCCCTCGGCTGCCATGGAATCTAGGAAGCACGCGGCCAGACGACCCAGGCCACCGTTGCCCAGAGCCGGGTCGGGCTCCTGGTTCTCGATGACGGACAGGTTAAAGCCCATGTCGTCGAGCGCCTCGGCGACCATGTCGCGCACGCCAAAGTTGAGCAGGTAGTTGTCGAGCAAACGACCGATCAAAAACTCGATCGAGAAGTAGTACACGCGCTTCTTGCCCTCGGCGGTGGCGCGGGCGTCGCTGGTGGTGGCAACGGTGCGCGCCTTCTCGGCCACGAGCTTGGCCAAGGCGTTAAAGCGGTCCAGGTCGCTGGCGGCCTCGACGCTCTTGCCGCTGATGCTCATGACGGCATCGCGATAGAGCTCGGTAAACTCCTGCTTGTTGTCGAAGATCTTATTCATACGTTCCTTTCCCCCGGGGATGTTTCTCCCGGAACGGTTATGACATCTATCCTACGCCCCCGCGGGGCGGGTAATTACAGCTGTAACTGCTTTGTTACGCATCCTTGGCAGACGACTTAACAGCAGCTACCTTGACCTTGGTGGCTGCCTTTTTGGTGGCTGCCTTCTTGGCCGCGGCCTTAACAGCGGGCTTTGCGGCGGTCTTGGCCTTGGTGGTCGTAGCCTTTGCCTTAGTTGGAGCCTTCTTGGCAGCTGCGGGCTTGGGCTTCACCGAGGACGTGCGCTTCTTGGACGCAGCCTTGGGCTCCTCGACCACGGGCGGTTTATAGCTACTGGGACCGCGGCGTTTAAGCACCACGCCTGCCAGGCCGGGCACCTTAATCTCGATGGAGTCCATCTGCCCGTTCCAGGGATAGGGCTCGCTCGAGCAGGTGTAGGGCTCTTCGCCGGCGTATCCGCTTCCGCCAAACTCGGGACGGTCGGAATCGAAGATGACCTCCCAGTCGCCCTCGCGCGGCACGCCCACACGGAAGCTCTCGTAGCTCGCCGGGTCAAAGTTGATCAGGATCACCAGGTCGTCATCGACGTCCTCGCCCTGGCGCACAAAGCTCACGATGGACTGCTTGGAGTTGTCCGCGTCGATCCAGGTAAAGCCGTCGTCGGTGTAGCCGCGCTCGTACAGGGCGGGCTCGGCGGTGTACAGGTGGTTGAGCGCCTTGATAAACGCCTGATGATGACGGTGGGTCTCGTACTCCTCGGTCAGGAACCACTGGATGGACTCGTAGTAGCGCCACTCAATAAACTGGCCGATTTCGTTGCCCATAAAGTTGAGCTTGGCACCGGGGTGCGTCATCTGGTAGAAGGCGAGCGTACGCAGGCCGGCAAACTGCCGCCACCAGTCGCCCGGCATGCGGCCGATCAGCGAGCATTTGCCGTGCACGACCTCGTCGTGACTCAGCGGGCAGATGAAGTTCTCGGTAAAGGCGTACATGATGGAGAACGTGAGCAGCCCGTGGTTGCCGGGGCGCCACGGAAAATCGGTCTGCATGTAGTGCAGGGTGTCGTTCATCCAGCCCATGTCCCACTTGTAGTGGAAGCCCAGGCCGCCGTCCTGCGGCGGGTAGGTCACGAGCGGCCACGCGGTGGACTCCTCGGCCATCATCATCACATCGGGGTAGTGAGCCTCTACGGCGCAGTTGACCTGACGGATAAACGCGCTGGCGTCCAGGTCCTCCTCGGTACCGTACTTGTTGAACTTCTTTTGGCCGGGGTCGTCGATGCCAAAGTTGAGGTACAGCATGCTGGACACGCCGTCCATGCGAATGCCGTCAACGTGGAAGTTCTCGAGCCAGTACAGCACGTTGGAGACCAGGAAGGAGCGGACCTCGCCGCGGGCGAAGTCAAACTTATGCGTGCCCCAGTTGGGATGGATCTCGTGCTCAAATAGCATGTGGCCGTTAAAGGTGGCAAGGCCGTGGGAGTCGGCGCAAAAACCGCCGGGTACCCAGTCCATGATCACGCCGATACCGGCCTCGTGGCACGCATCGATAAAGTGCATGAGCTGCTGCGGATTGCCATAGCGCGACGTGGCGGCGTAGTAGCCGGTCGTCTGGTAGCCCCAGGAGCCATCGAAGGGATGCTCCATAAGCGGCATGACCTCGATATGCGTATAGCCCATGTCGCGCACATAGTCCACGAGCTCCACCGACAGGTCGTCGTAGGTGTAGAACTCGCCGCGCTGGGCGGGGAAGGGATCCATGGGGCCGGGGTAGTTGCCGTACTCGTCCGGCTCGCCCTGCGGCGCGTCGCCGTGCCGCTTCCACGAGCCAATATGCACCTCGTAGATGTTAAGCGGCTGCGACATGTGGTTGTGGCCGGCGCGGCGCTTGAGCCACGCGGCGTCATTCCACTTGTAGCCATCGAGGGTCCACAGCACGCTCGCGGTACCCGGAGGGCACTCGGCCTTAAAGGCATACGGATCGGCCTTGTAGAGCTTCTCGCCCTCGTTGGTCTCGATGAGATATTTATAGAGCTGGCCCTGCTCGGCGCCAGGAATAAAGCCTTCCCAAATTGCGCTCGTATGCACGGGCACCAGCGGGTTGGCTTCCTCATCCCAGTCGTTAAATTCGCCAATGACATGGACGCTCTTTACGTCGGGCGCCCAAACGCAAAAACGCCAGCCGCGCGTACGGTTCTGCGTATCGGGGTGCGCGCCCATCTTTTCCCAGCTGCGCTCCCACATGCCAATGCCAAACAGATAGACATCGTCCTTAGAGAGCTCCGGCGCGTGCGGAGCCGGCTTGCGGGTTGCGGGCTTTTTGGTTACTGGCTTTAGCTTTGTATCGCTCACGTTTGATCCCATCATGACGCGGCAGCGTGTTGCCTTGGTGACTAGATGCGAAAGGTCCAGGGCTGCACGAATCGAAGGGACGGCGAAGTTTCTGTGATTCGTTCCACCTCGCGTGCTCGGTGGAACTTTCGGCAGAAACTACGATAACACCTGTACGTTAGTTTTATGAACGAAAGTGGATTTGCGGTGGCTTTTAATCGGTGAGCGCCATGTTTATACCACTGGCAGATTTGCGATGGTAAAACTCTTGACAGTTTTACCAAATAGGGTTTCAAGATTGTTAGTTTGACGTTTGGTAAAACGTTTTTAGCAGGTTGTTTACCATTTGACATTGAAAGGTTCGTTTATGTCCCAGACCGCCGCCCCCAATGTCGCTTTTATTTTCGATTGCGACGGCACGCTGGTTAATAGCACCCCCGTTTGGGCCTATGCCCAGCCAGAGTTATTGCACCGCCACGGTGTCGACGTGACGGTCGACGATTTTGCCCAGTTTGAGCATCTTTCGCTCGAGGACGAATGTCAGGCATACCACGACACGTGGGGCATTGGCACAGGAGGCGAGGAGCTGTATCGCGAGCTGAGCGAGATCCTGATCGATGGCTACTCCAAGGTACCGCCGCGCGAGGGGCTCTTGGCGTTTTTGGAGCAGGTGAAAGCGGCCGGTATTGCCATGTGCGTTGCCACGTCCACGCCGGCCGAGCTGGTGCAGTCCGCGCTCGCTGGTGCCGGGCTCGACGCGTACATGGAGTTTGTGACCACCACGGGCGAGGCCGGACGCTCCAAGCAGTTCCCGGATGTGTATGAACTTGCGCTGCGTCGCCTGGAGGAGCGCCACGGGCGCAAGTTTGAGCGCGCATGGGTGTTTGAGGATGCGGTCTTTGGCCTTAAGAGCTCCGGAGCTGCTGGCTTTAAGCGCGTGGGTATCTATGATCCGCATGGCCGTATGAAGCGCGACGATGTGCGTGCCAACTGCGATATCTTTATCGACAGCTACGAGGAGCTTGATCTGGCCCGCGTGCTTTCGTTTGAGGGATAGGCGAGGACTGTGGCTTGCAAGGTATTAGTTGTATGCGGCTCGCCCGTGGTGGCGAGTGCGGATCTGTTGCGTAGGCTAACAGGGGAGTGCGACCACATTGTCGCCGTGGACCGCGGACTCGACGCGCTGCTGGGCGCCGGCCTGGGCTGCGATGTATATGTAGGGGACGCCGACACGGTAAGCGAAGCCGGTCGCGCTCTTGTTGATGCCGCTGAGGACTTTGAAGTTGAGCGCCACGACCCGTACAAGGACTATACCGATCTGGCACTGGCGCTCGATTCCGTCCGTCGCCGCTGGCCAGGTGCCGAAGTAGTTGCGACCTGCGCCACTGGCGGCCGTCCGGACATGGCGCTTTCCGTACTGGGGCTGCTTGCAGGCTACGAGGATGCCCCTATCTGGATCGCCGAGGATAAGGTGGTCGCCCGCTTCCTTCGCGCAGGCGAATCGTGGACCATCGAAGGTGCCGAAGGCAAGACGTTCTCCATCATCGCCATAGCCCCTGGGACGGTGGCAAGCGAATACGGCCTAGAATGGGAGCTAGATCACAGCCCCCTGGGCTTGTTAGCCGACACGGGCATCAGCAACGTCGTCAGGTCAACAGCCACGATCCAAGTCCACACCGGAACCGCCATCGCTTACCTATATCAATAGGCATTTAGAGTCTGACCCAAAAAAAGTCCTTGCACGTCGCGCCAACTTCCCCTATAGTATCTCCTCGTCACGGGGGCGTAGCTCAGCTGGGAGAGCGCTTGACTGGCAGTCAAGAGGTCAGGGGTTCGATCCCCCTCGTCTCCACCATCGTGAATGCAAAGGCCTTCGGGATTCCGAAGGCCTTTTTTCATGCCAAAACACCACGCGCTACAAACCCCACCTACGCCAACAAAAAGTTGCACAATTTATTTCCCATCTCTGTACATACTTTGTTAGTCAAGCGCAATTACCAGTGCAGCTCGCTGCTCCATTTAGGCTTCAGGAACGTCTCCAATCACCGCCAATACCTCAATAACCTGCATCAATGTGAACAACATCCCAAAACAACCCCCTTAAGCACGTCAAATGAACGATATGTTGTCCAACGCAGCCTAAATCAGTTGATCGCGTCGAAAATGTTGGTGTAAGGGTGACACCCTAGCGCCCGTTTAACGAAAAACGGCCTTCGTCCTAGAATCTGAAATCACCACAACAACAGGTTCTAGGAAAGGACGAAGACCGCTATGGGAATCTTATCAGACCCGACGCCGGACATGCTCGCCATGCCCCGTTTCGACGACGGCGCCATCGACATGCAGGAGCTGCTCCGCAGACTAGCCGAGCAGGTCGTGAACGCCGTGATGGACGCCGAGGCCGACCAGCTGTGCGGCGGCGGGGCGAACAGCCGAAACGGCTACCGCGAGAGGTCGCTCGCCACCTGCGTCGGCACGCTGACGCTGCGCATCCCCAAGCTGCGCTCCGGCAGCTTCTTCCCTGAGGACGTGCTCGAGCGCTACCAGCGCGTCGACCGCGCGCTCGTGGCCGCCGTGGCCGAGATGTACGCCACGGGCACGAGCACCCGCAAGGTGCAGAGGGTGGCCGAGAAGATGGGCGTCTCCAGGCTCTCGAAGGACCAGGTGAGCGCCATCGCCTCGAGCTTGGACGCAGATATCGAGGACCTATGCGGAAGGCCGCTCGGCGGCTCGCCGGTGCCCTACGTCTGGCTCGACGCGACCTACGTCAAGTGCCGCCGCGAGGGGCGCGTCGCCTCCACCGCCGTGGTCACCGCCATCGGCTGCGATGCGGGCGGCTGGAGGCGCGTCCTGGGCGTCGACGTGGTCGACACCGAGTCCTACGACTCGTGGCTCGCCTTCCTGCGGGCTATCCGCTCGCGCGGGGCGGCGGGCGTGCGGCTCGTCGTCTCGGACGCCCACCCGGGGCTCGTCCGGGCGCTCGGCGAGGTCTTCCAGGGCGCCGCGTGGCAGCGCTGCGCGGTCCACCTCATGCGCGACTGCATGCGCGAGGCCGGCTCCTGGCAGCTCAGGCGCCGCGTGGGCAGGATCGTGTCGCAGGTGTTCCGCGGGCGCGACGCCGCCACCGTGACGGCCATGTACCACGCGGCGTGCGACATGCTGGAGGGGTGCTGCCCCAGGGCGGCGGCGGTGCTGGAGGAGGCCGAGCCCGACGCGCTGGCCTACCTCGACTTCCCGCCGACCCACTGGAAGCGCCTGCGCACCAACAACGTGCAGGAGAGGACCAACCGGGAGATAAAGCGCAGGTCGCGCGTCGTGCAGGTGTTCCCCTCCACGGGCTCGCTGGTGCGGCTCGCGGGCGCGGTCATGTGCGAGCAGGACGAGATATGGCAGGAGTCCAGGTACTTCTCGGAGGTGAGGATGAACGAGCTCTACGATGACGGTCGCACTCGGGGAATCGACGGTCCCGTCGAGTGGGCGCGGCTTGAGGCGGAGGCCAGGAAGATGCTCGAGTCCGGCCTCGAGCTTGCGGACAGGGTCGAGGCGGCATAGGATATCAACCGTATTCCAGATTCCAGGACGCCGGGCCGACTCACTTCGGATCGGGCGCTACACCAACTTTCTCGACATTACCAATCAGTTTCACTAACAGCTTGTGCTAGGATAACTAACGTTACATGGGTTCAACTGTGCTCACGGCTCCAGCAAGTCACAAAGCGCAGGGTCGATCAGCATCCGGCCGTAACGGCGGTGCCAGAAACACCACGAGCTCCAATAAAGAAGTCATGCGGCTCTTTTAATTTGCGTTGATTTATTTATGAGATGCAAATTCTGGTAGTTCGTATGCCAAAACGTAGCAGTCCTGCAGCTGTTTGCGTGCGGTCCAGTTTTGTACCCGCTTGACTGGTTCGCACGCAGCCAGCTGGGGTCGCGGTCATTTTGCGATACACGTCCGCGTCTCTAGCAACTGCACTTATACATACCGTTCACGGTGGGGCAGAGCCACGTGCTTGTCTAACTGGGCTCAGGGTTTGAATATGGAGCGCCTTCGCGCACAAGCGCCCTGGCGAAGCCATACCCAAACCCCGTGAGCCACACGTAAGACAGCAAGGGGGTGGTGCTCGTGTGGTATGTGATCCAGGTCATTAACGGTCGCGAAGACGTAATGCGCGAGCGCATCGAGCACGTGGTGCCGGCTGGTGCCATGCAGGAGCTCTTTTATCCCCAATTTCAAACCGAGATTAAGGTACGCGGCGAATGGGTCAATACGACCAAGCCGCTCTTTCCCGGTTATCTTATCTGCGATACGGCAGATCCCCGCACCGTGCAACAGTATTTGCTGCGCATGGACGACTTTGCCCGTGTGCTATCCCAGGACGGTCAGTTTGTGCCGCTGGCAAAAGAAGAGGTCCAGCTTATTGGCGGCTTTACGCATAGGGGAGACCGCGTGGTGCCCATGAGTGAGGCTCTAAAGGATGGGGACCAGGTCGTAGTAACGGAAGGTCCGCTGCTGGGCCACGAGGGCCTTATCAAAACCATTAATAGACGCAAGAGCACTGCTTATTTGGAGCTCGACCTGTGCGGCCGACGCGTAACTACGCGCGTTGGCCTTGCCGTGCTTTCAACCGAGCAGCGCGTAATGCGAAACCTTAAAAAGGCGATCGCCTAGCTGCAGGCGACTGTTTAACGGGACAGGGAGGATCCCCGGGGGCGGGGACGTAGGTTTGAAGGAAATATTGTCAGATAAAACTGAATATTCAGCAGGAGCGCCGGTGGGGGCCGCGCTGGTTGCCCAGGCCATGAGCGGCAGCGACGCGAGCATGCGCTACAAGGCCATGCAGGCCGTGAAGGACTGGGACCGCACGCGCCTGGCCTACCGCACCGTCAAGCGCGCGTTCGACATCATGTTCAGCGGCTGCGTGCTGGCCGTCATTGCCGTGCCGAGCCTTGTGCTCGCCGCGGCCATCCGCCTGGAGAGCGAGGGCAACCCGTTCTACAGCCAGATCCGCGTGGGCCAGACCCACCGCGACGGCAGCCTGTCCACCTTCCGCATGTGGAAGTTCCGCAGCATGTTCAAAGACGCCGACAAGCGCCTCGTCGAGCTCAAGGGGCAGAACGAGATCGCCGGCGCCATGTTCAAGATGAGGGACGACCCGCGCGTCACCAAGATTGGCAAGTTCATCCGAAAGCACTCCATTGACGAGTTTCCGCAGTTCCTGAACGTGTTCCTGGGCCAGATGTCCGTCGTCGGCCCGCGCCCGCCTCTGCCGAACGAGGTGGCGGAGTACACCGAGTACGACCTGCAGCGCCTGGCCGTGAAGCCCGGGATCACCGGCTGGTGGCAGGTGACGGAGCGCAATTCGACCGGGTTCGACGGCATGGTCCGCCGAGACCTGGAGTACATCGCCAACCGGGGCATTTTTACCGACCTCAAGATCGTTGTCCTCACGGTGATCGAGGTCATCACCGGTAAGGGTGCGTGCTAATGCTTCAGGACTATTCTAAATTCGTTGAGCTCAAGCGCGTTCCCGTAATCGATGTTCCGATCACGGGAACCAATATGTCTGAGTGTGTCGAGTTTCTCACTCGCCATATAGATGAGCTACACGGCGAATATATTTGCGTTTCCAATGCTCATACCTCGGTTATGGCCCATGACGACCCTTCCTATTGGGCCTGCCAAGCTGACTCCCTCATGTCCGTTCCCGACGGCAAGCCTTTATCTGTCGTCGGACGTAAAACAATAGAGTCTATGGGGCGTGTAACTGGACCCGATCTGATGCGAGAGATATTCAATATTTCCTTGCAGCAAGGATGGAGCCATTACTTCTACGGTAACGAGCAGAAGAATCTCGACGCTCTCAAAAATTCACTTCAAGAGGAATATCCAGGCCTGGAAATCGCTGGCATGGAGCCTTCGGTTTTCCGACCGCTCTCCGACAGCGAGAAGCGAGACCTTTCGCGACGTATCGCTGATTCGGATGCAGACTTCGCATGGATTGCTCTTGGCGCGCCCCGTCAAGAAGTTCTTATGCACGAGCTCAAGGGAGGGCCGCAACCGTTGATGATCGGTGTTGGCGGAGCGTTCAACGTTCTCGCCGGCGTGGTGCCAGAGGCGCCGATGTGGATGCAAAACCTGAGTCTCGAGTGGCTATACAGACTTATTCAAGAGCCGAAGCGGCTTTTCAAACGATACCTCGTAACTAATACGAAATTTCTCTTTTACCAGTTTACAAAAGCCAAACGTAAGGAAGGCAAATAGATGAACGATTCGACCACCTTTAAAGACAAAACCCTGATGATCACGGGCGGCACCGGCTCGTTCGGCAACACCGTGCTCAAGCACTTCATGAACACCGACCTGGCCGAGATCCGCATCTTCTCGCGCGACGAGAAGAAGCAGGACGACATGCGCCACCACCTGCAGGAGAAGTCCCCGGAGCTCGCCTCCAAGGTGCGCTTCTTCATCGGCGACGTCCGCAACGCCCAGAGCGTGCGCGACGCCATGCACGGCGTGGACTACATCTTCCACGCCGCCGCCCTGAAGCAGGTGCCGTCCTGCGAGTTCTTCCCCATGGAGGCCGTGCGCACCAACGTCATCGGCACTGACAACGTGCTCCACGCAGCGATCGAGGAGGGCGTGGACCGCGTCGTGTGCCTGTCCACCGACAAGGCGGCCTACCCCATCAACGCCATGGGCAAGTCCAAGGCCATGATGGAGTCCATCATCTACGCCAACGCCCGCAACGGCGCCGGCCGCACCACCATCTGCTGCACCCGCTACGGCAACGTCATGTGCTCGCGCGGCAGCGTCATCCCGCTGTTCATCGACCGCATCCGCAAGGGCGAGCCGCTGACGGTCACCGACCCCAACATGACCCGCTTCCTCATGAACCTGGACGAGGCGGTGGACCTCGTGCAGTTTGCCTTCGAGCACGCCAACCCCGGCGACCTGTTCATCCAGAAGGCGCCGGCGTCCACCATCGGCGACCTCGCCGAGGCCGTCCAGGAGGTCTTCGGGCGCGTGGGCACGCAGGTGATCGGCACCCGCCACGGCGAGAAGCTCTTCGAGACCCTCATGACCCGCGAGGAGCGACTGAGGGCCGAGGACATGGGCGGCTACTACCGCGTGGCCTGCGACTCGCGCGACCTCAACTACGACAAGTTCGTCGTGGACGGCGAGGTGGAGACCCAGGCAGACGAGTCCTACACCTCCCACAACACCGAGAGGCTCGACGTGGCGGGCACCATCGCCAAGATCAAGACCGCCGAGTACGTGCAGCTGGCACTCGAGGGCCGCGAGCACGAGGCGGTGCAGTAGGGTGCGCGTCCTCGTCACCGGCGCGAGGGGCTTCGTAGGGAGGAACCTCTGCTGCGCGCTGAAGAACATAAGGGACGGTAAGGACCGCCGCGCCAAATACCAGCAACTCCTTCCCCTCGAGGTCATGGAGTACGACATCGACTCGACTCCCGGGGAGCTGGAAGAGTACTGCTCCCGCGCCGACTTCGTCTTCAACCTGGCGGGCGTCAACCGCCCCAAGGACCAGGCGGAGTTCATGGAGGGCAACTTCGGGTTCGCCTCCACGCTGCTCGACACGCTCGAGCGCCACGGGAACAAGTGCCCCGTCATGCTCTCCAGCTCCGCGCAGGCGAGCCTGTCGGGCCGCTTCGAGGGCTCGGTCTACGGCGAGTCGAAGCTGGCGGGGGAGGGCCTGTTCCGCGAGTACTCGGAGCGCACGGGGGCGCCGGTGCTCATCTACCGCTTCCCCAACCTCTACGGCAAGTGGTGCCGGCCGCGCTACAACTCCGCCGTGGCCACCTTCTGCGACGCCATCGCGAACGGACGCCCCTACACCGTGAACGACCCCTCGGTGGAGCTGGAGCTCCTCTACATCGACGACCTCGTCGGCGAGATGCTGGGCGCGCTGCTCGGCGAGGAGCACCGCTGCGGCTACGACGGGCTGGAGCGCGTGGAGGGCGAGGAGTTCTGCTACGTCCCCGACACCGACGTGAAGACCCTGGGCGAGATCGTCTACCTGCTGGGCACTTTCCGAGACAGCCGTGAGACGCTCTCGGTGCCCGACCTTTCGGAGGGCTCCTTCTCCAAGAAGCTCTGGAGCACGTTCCTGTCCTACTACGAGCCGGGCAACTTCGCCTACGGCCTCAGGCCCAACGTCGACGGCCGCGGCTCGTTCACCGAGTTCCTGCGCACGCCGGAGCGCGGCCAGGTCTCGATCAACGTTAGCAAGCCCGGCATCACCAAGGGCAACCACTGGCACATTAGCAAGTGGGAGAGGTTCCTGGTGGTCTCCGGCACCGCGTCCATCAAGTTGAGGAAAGTAGGGGAGGATGCCGAGGGGAACCCGTTCCCCGTCGACGAGTACACCGTCTCGGGTTCCGACATGCGCGCCGTGGAGATGGTCCCCGGCTACACGCACTCCATCACCAACCTGTCCGACACCGAGGACCTCGTGACGGTCATGTGGGCCAACGAGCCCTTCGACCCCGAGAACCCCGACACCTACTACGAGGAGGTCTAGCCGCATGGGCAAGGACTATTCCGATATCGCATTCAAGGACGACGGCCGTCTGAAGCTGCTGATCATCGTGGGCACACGCCCCGAGGTCATCCGCCTGTCCGAGGTCATCAAGAAGTGCCGCCGCCACTTCGACTGCCTGTTGGCGCACACCGGGCAGAACTACGACTACACCTTGAACGGCATCTTCTTCCGCGACCTGGAGCTCGCCGACCCTGACGTCTACCTGGACGCCGTGGGCACCGACCTCGGCGAGACCGTGGGCAACATCATCGCCGCGAGCTACAGGCTCATGGTCCAGGTGCAGCCCGACGCGCTGCTGATCCTGGGCGACACCAACAGCTGCCTGTCCGCCATCGCGGCCAAGAGGCTCCACATCCCCATCTTCCACATGGAGGCGGGCAACCGCTGCAAGGACGAGTGCCTGCCCGAGGAGACCAACCGCCGCATCGTCGACGTGATCTCCGACGTCAACCTGGCCTACTCCGAGCACGCCCGCCGCTACCTCAGGGACACCGGCTGCGCCCCGGAGCGCACCTACGTCACGGGCTCTCCCATGGCCGAGGTCCTGCGCGCCAACCTGGGAAAGATCGAGGCATCCGATATCCTCTCCGAGCTCGGCCTGGAGCCGAAGAAGTACATGCTGCTCTCGGCGCACCGCGAGGAGAACATCGACACCGAGGCCAACTTCACGAGCCTGTTCACCGCCATCAACGCGCTGGCCGAGAAGTACGACATGCCGATCCTGTACTCCTGCCACCCGCGCTCCCGCAAGCGCCTGGAGGCCACCGGCTTCAAGCTGGACCCGCGCGTGCGCATGCACGAGCCCATGGGCTTCCACGACTACAACTGCCTGCAGATGAACGCCTTCGCCGTGGTGTCCGACTCCGGCACCCTGCCCGAGGAGTCGAGCTTCTTCGCGAGCGTCGGCCGCCCGTTCCCGGCGGTGTGCATCCGCACCTCCACCGAGCGCCCCGAGGCCCTGGACAAGGCCTGCTTCACGCTCGCCGGCATCTCCGAGAAGGGGTTGCTGCAGGCCGTCCATACCGCCGTCGAGCTCGACGCCGAGGGGTCGCTGCCCGAGGCCCCCGTTCCCGACTACGCCGACGAGACCGTCTCCACCAAGGTGGTCAAGATCATCCAGAGCTACACCGGCGTCGTAGACAAGATGGTGTGGAGGAAATCTTAGCCATGGGCGCTGGGTACAGATTGCTTGATGGTTTCTCGCGAGCTTATAACAAACTGCTCTTGCTCCCTGCCCTACGTCGCTCCTTTGCATCATGCGGTAAAAACGTAACCATCGGTCGTCGTAGCGAAATTCAGGGGATTGAAAATATTTACATGGGACATGATGTATATATTGGCCCAGGAGCAACGTTTCTGACGACCCGTGCGAAGATTCATATCGGCAATTACGTCATGAGCGGCCCTCATCTCACAATTATTACTGGAGATCATCGTACAGATGTTCTCGACCGACCCATGATGACGCTTGATGAGTCGGACAAGCTTCCAGAGAATGACCAAGATGTCGTCATCGGCAATGATGTATGGATTGGCAGCGGCGTAACGATTCTTAAGGGCGTTAGAATTGCCGACCATTGTGTGATTGCTGCCGGTACGGTAGTGACAAAAGACGTTGGCCCGGAGTTTTCAATCTGGGGGGGGCTTCCAGCTCGCCGTCTAAGCTTTCGGTAAGAGGAAATCAATGACTAAAGGTTATCCGCACGTCCATGCAAAGGTGTTGATGGTCGGACCCGATCTCTCTCTTCACGGCGGAATCGTCTCAGTCGTGAAAGGTTATCTAGACGCAGGTCTCCCTGAGGCATGCGATGCCTTTGAGTACCTGGGGACGGGCATCGGTTCCTCAAAGCTCGGTAAATCCGTCGCATTTTCCCGAGCGTTGATTCGCTATGCGATGATCATGCCATCCTATGACATCATTCATTTACACATTAGCGCCCGTGGCTCCTACAAACGTAAGTCAATTATGGCTCGTATGGCCCACAAAGCAGGCAAGTACGTAATACTCCACGATCACGATGGGGAGTTTAAGAAGACCTTCGAAGAGGGTGGAGATTCCTACCGCCGTGATGTAAGAAGGACCTTTAGTATCGCTGACCGAGTTGTGGTTCTGTCGGAAGAATGGCGCGACTACTTTTCAAAAAACGTTTGCGACCTGGAGAAGATTGACGTTGTTCATAACGGTGTCAAAGTCCCAGATCAGCCGTGCTCACCTTGTTCGCGTCAAGACGTCCTATTTTTAGGACGTCTTGACGCGAACAAGAGCCCTGACGTGCTCTTGCGCGCGTCAAGAGAAATCCTGTCGCGTTTCCCCGACATCAAGTTCGTATTCGGAGGAGACGGAGAGGTCGAAAAGAATAAATCTCTTGCGGCAGAGCTCGGAATTGCCGACCGCTGCGAGTTCCACGGCTGGGTCGCGGGAGCAGAACGCGAGGAGCTCTTCGAGCGTGCCGCGGTGTACTGCCTTCCCTCCAAAAACGAAGGGCTCCCCATGAGCGTTCTTGAAGCCATGGCCAGAGGAATTCCAACTGTCGCCACTCCCGTTGGTGGAATTCCTCAAGTAATTAATGATGGTGTTAATGGGGTTCTGATTCCGGTGGATAACTATCAAGCTCTGGCCGTTGCATTGAATCATCTTCTCCAATCAAGCGAGCTTAGAAAAGAAATGGGAAGTTTGGCCCGAAAAAAGATACTCAGCTCATTCGATATCAATCTGCTCTTGAGCGAAATACTCGGCATCTATTGCAATGCTACCAGCGGTAATTAGAGGATTAAATTGAATTCAAAGAAGTTAACACATGAAGCTGGGCATATTGTTTTTGTTCACCCTTCCCTGATGGGTGGCGGGGCCGAGCGTGTCTCGCTTGCGCTCGCGTCGTACTTCGTTACTCATGGTATTAGGTTTACCTATCTCCTGACTAAAAGTAACGTTGTTGAATACGATGTTCCCGAAGGAGTCGAGGTGCGTTCTGAGTTTGCAAGTGCTACGCTCAAGCCATTCGACCAAGTTAAGCTTATACGACGTTTTATTTCCGAGCGTCCCAACGCTACGGTAATTTCCTTTTTACCTCATCAAAACATGTATACGCTTATCGCGACTATCGGACTTCCAAACAGAGTTATTGTGTCGGTGCGAAACGATCCGAGATATGATTTTCCTGGCAATAAGATTCTCCCATTCATTAGAAACATGTTGTATCGAAGGTCCGATGCAATTGTGTTTCAGACAAAAAGCCAGGCAAGTTTAATGCCGAGATACCTTCAGGCGAATTCCAAAATCATTTTAAATCCAATATCTAGTGAACTTCCTGAACCGTATTCTGGGCTTAGAAGAAAAGCAATCGTCACATCGGGACGGCTTGAACTTCAAAAAAATCACTCGATGACAATCAGGTCATTTGCGCTGTTTCATAAAAAACACCCTGAATATACTCTTGAAATCTTTGGCAAGGGAAGTCTTCAATCAGAACTAGAAAGCCTTGTTCATAGCCTTGACATGGATGATTCAATCAAATTCATGGGCTTTTCTTCTGACGCTCTTATGCACATTAGAACTGCATCGGCTTTTGTAATGTCATCAAAGTTCGAGGGTCTATCTAATTCTATGCTTGAGTCCTTGTGTATGGGGGTTCCAACAATTTGCACCAAATGTGGCGGTGGTGGAGCAGAAGCAGTTATTCGGAATGGCGAGAACGGCATTCTGGTCGATATTGATGACGATCTTGCTGAGAGCGAAGCGTTCAACAAGATCGTCGAAGATAAGTCTTATTCGAATCATTTGTCTAATAATGCCCTGATGCTAAGGCAGTCCCTTTCTTTAGAAACTATTGGCAATGAATGGGCAAATCTTCTCTTTAAATAGATTCGCCCAAACGTCTCCAATAAGGAAAACAGAATTGCATTATCAGTTGAAACAATACAATCATAATAGAAGAATCACTGACCTGTTGTTAGCAATAGCAGTGATTTCCGGCCTCATGGTTCCCTTTCTTCGAGATTTGGGGTCATCATACTCGCTTGCTACTGACTGGGAAGTTAACCGCTTTGCATTCAGTACTTCAAACGGACGCTTTGCTTCTTTATTTGATTTGATGCAACAGATCAGCTTTTCGATTCTCTTGTTGCGTGCAATTAGTAAATCACGAAAAGCTAATTGGCTCGTTATAACTTGTTCATTTTTTGGACTAATAGTTTATAGCTTACTGGCCGTAGCCAATAATGCGGGCAACTTAACCAGCGTGCTCTTTGGAAATGTTCCAACCACTGTATTTATTATTCCTCTATTTTACCTATTATCAGAGGATCCAAGAATTGAGCAGTTGATTAAAGAATGGGTCCCGCTGCTATCATTGATTTGTTTTATTGCCTCACTAGTATCAATTATAAAATTTAAATATCTTTGTGGCTTTGGATCTTATATTGGATGGTGTCCTGCGAGGGACTATTTTGCATTTGGCATCAGTTTATATTGGTCAACCGTGGTGCTTAAATCTAATGATGAACACGCCTATTTCATAACGATGGGTATAGGTATCCTAGCCTGCATCGCCGCATTAATGTTGGCAACCAGAAGCTGGTTAATTCAACCAATGCTAGTCATGCTTGTTGCAACTTTTATGGCTAAAGGAATTGACAATGTTTTTAGATAAATCATTTAATAGATTTCTAATTATCTCTTTAGATGTTCTTATATGCCGGTATAGCCCGTTATTCCGGGCTTTTCCGGCACTTTTCATATCGGAAGAACCTCACAAATCTTTTTATTACCCCTTATGTTTTCGCTCTCAAAAGTAGTAAAAGCAGTAGTAAATTCTGCGTACTACTTATGCCGCCTTGGTTTCCTCGGCGCTTTCCGCCGCAGGCTCCGGCTTGGCCTCTGCGGTGGTTTTTGCCTTGGCTTGCAGCCGTTCCATTTCCTCCTGTGCGGAATGGAAAGTAGCGTGGGCGTAATAGTTCAGCGTCATTACAATGTTGGCGTGTCCCATGATGTACTGCAATGCCTTGGGGTTCATGCCCGCGTTTGCCATTCTGGTACAGAATGTATGCCGCATGGTGTGCGGCGTCATCACATCGGGCAGCGGCTCCTTGTGGCACTTGTTGTACTTCTTGGCAAGGCACTTGAACATGGCGTCATAGTTGACGGCGGTTTTGGGCAGACCGTCCCGGTTCAGGAACAGGAAGTCCTTATAACCGTCAACCTCAATGCACCTGCCGTCCCTGCGCTTCTTCAACACGCGCTCAAACGCTTCATAGGCGGCTGCGCTCATAGGCACTTGACGGAATCCGCTTTCTGTTTTTGGCGCTTCGGTATAGTAACCGTCCTCGGTGCTTCTCAAAAGCTGGTGGTCTACATTCACAAAGCGCTTCTCAAAATTCAGGTCGGCTGGCGTCAGGCCGCAGAGTTCGGAAATACGAAGCCCGGTTTCCAGCAGGATCACCACCTCGTCATAATACTTGGCATAGACGGGATCGTTCTGCATGAAGTCCAAAAGCTCGTTTTCCTGTGTAGGGGTAAGCGGCACCTTTGGTACGGTATCGTCGTTGATAACCTCATTGATCTGGAAGTCAAAGGGATTCTTGCGGAGGCAATCGTCCTGTACGGCCATATAAAAGATGGCTTTTAAGGAACGCTTGCTGTTGCAGATGGTGTTGTAGGCAACGCCCTTTTCCTGCATACGCAAGGCCCATTCTTTCGCGTCAGACAGCTTCACGCTGTCAATGCTGGCCGCGCCCAGCTTATCTTCGGACAGAAGTTTCATCAACTGCTGGCGGCTCTTTTGGGTTCCTTTCCGCACATTCCCGCGCTGCCGGGTGTACTTTTCATAAAGCTGGCACACGGTCATTTTCTTGCCGATGGTGTCTATCCCGTCGTCAAGGTCTTTCTGTATCTGCTTGATTTTCTCGCGCAGGGAAAGACAGGGCCGTTTCCCGGCAGGTACTTTGTCGGTGGGTACTAACTTCCATGAGTAAACAAACTGGGGTTCTCCAAAGGTGTTAATGTATTTGTAAGCGTATCTTCCATCTGATCACTGGCTCTCTCCAGACTTCAAAAGGCGGCCTTTGTTGTCCCGTCTTTTTTCATCTCGTTCTTTTCTTGGCATTTCGTCATGCTCCTTTCCATGACGGAAAGAGCCTTGACACGCTTATAACCTATTATAACACGCGCAAGGCCCTTTTTCACTATATTGTGTCAAGGGAATCAATGATTTTTTCAAACTGCTTCCGCTTGATCTGGATGCGGTTGCCGTTCAGGATCACCCAGCCAGCGGTGGGGTTTTCCTCGGAAAGCCGACGCAGTTTGTTTTCCCCAATCCGAAAATATTTGGACGCTTCCTCAATGGTAAGCGTGTATTTTTCCCAAATAGGCACATCGTTATTACTCATAACAAGGCCCCCTTTCTTTTCAAAACAAAGGTTGTTTTTGTGAAAGTGGGCAGAAAAGAACGGACGGCTGCTGGCACAGCTCCACGGGAATCTCACCCCCGCGTGGTTCTCACGCGGCCCTGCTCGTTGCCTGCGACGCTTCAAACGCTCGGACTACGACGGCAAGGGAGTATCATTGTCCTATCTGCGCGTCGTCGCCCGCAGGCTGCCACACCTGCTTTACGGCACGGTAAAATCGCTCCGCTTACCCCAATGAGGGAAAGCCTCTTGGCGCACCTGCCGCCCGGCTCGGCACAGACAGAATGTATCCGTCTGCCCTATGACGCGCCGCCATTGTCCTGCGGGCGTATTTGTCAAGGAGCAAAGGGGCCGCCAGGAAAACAGGCAGGCGGGGAAAGGGAAAGCCGCCTGTCTATGGCCGGGGCCTTAACCGTCAGTCGCCAATGGGACTAACGATGGAATGGATCAGCTTGATTTGCAATCGGCGCTTCATATACTCGTCAATGCAGATATGAGGCTGGCCGCTGCCGTCATAGAGCGTCCGGGTACACAGCTTATTGATATAGCCGTCGTAATGCTGCAAGACACGCTCCACGGCTTCGGCGTTACCGGCGCAGGCCGCGTCGATCACAAAATCCGGCAGAGGGCTTTTGCCCTTGTAACTGGATTGCTTCATCCGCGTTTAACCTCCCTCCGGCATGAACGCCATCAATTTTATACGCAAGTCTTTCAGGGTGCTTGTCCTGTGGCGCTGTACTGCGCTGCGGGACATTCCCATCAGGCGGCCGATTTCTTCGTCAGTCAAATCCAGAACAAAGCGGAGAATCAAAATACTCTGCTCGTCTTTTGGCAGGCTGGCAAACGCTTCGGCCACAAGCTCGTTGTCGATATGTAGGTCATAGCCATGCGAACTGAATGTAAAGCTGTCGCAGGAATACCGATCTACGGTCGAGAGCTTGTCCCAATCAGCCGGGGAAACAGCGTCCAGCGACACTTCACGGTCGCGGCGGCACTTCATTTCCCGCAGATAATCTATCGCCTCATGGTACAGAACCAGCTTGCAGTAGCGGTCAAACTGGCTCCATTCACCGTATTTGCGGGGGATCGCTTCCATCTTCTCACCCCCTTTCTATGGGGGATGTGGTGGTTCTCTCCCTTTCCGCCAATAGAGCGAATGGAATCTCTCTGGCTGCCCGCTAAACGCCTCCTTTTTTCACTTTTTTGAAATTTCTTTTTGCGCCGGATAGCAGGCCGCAGGAAACAACAAAATTCGCCCGGCAGGTCAAAGACCCACAGGGCGAAACAAAAAGCAATATGTTCTTTCCCTACATGGTATAGTACATACGCACAGCCGCTTGTCCCCGCTGCCGGGGGACGGCTTTTTTTGACAGGCTAATCCCTGTCGGATTTTGTCGAAGTAGTTTTCGTTGCATAGCGGCTCCCTCCTAAAGCCGCCATGCCAGAACACGGTGCAGGGGTCGTCGAAGCAAAAAAACGGCGGCCTTGATCTACTCAAAACCGCCGTATCCGTCAGTGATACAGGAAAGCGCACGAAATCCTCTGCCCGTCAGCGGTTTTTTTCTTTTCCCCGCTGTGGAGGCAGATGTTTGAATATGTAGGCTCGTTTCATTCCACAAAGAACAGAACCTGCCGGATCAGCTCCGGGATATTGACCGGGGCGGTGATATAGTCGTTCACGCCCTCATGCCGGTATTCATATTCCGTGGCAGGGTCGTTGTTCTCGGTGAGGATAAAGAACGGCAGAAGCCGGACAGGGGATTCTTCATTTGGAACATCCCCGCCACCCGCCGTAGCGTATGAAACAGCTCCATTGCTGTGCCGTCCGGCAGTTCCAGATCGCACAAGATCAGTTCTATTTCCTTATCCTCAAAAATCCGGCGCTTGGCTTCCCAAATCGAGGAAACCAGAATCAGGTCAAAGCCCTTTTGTAGCATAGCAGCCCGCAGCACTTCGGCGCTGGTATCTTCTGCATAGACAAAGAGCAGCTTGTGAAAAGTCGGGGCCTTTTCGCCGGATAACTGCCGGTAGGCGTATTCCACCAGCTTATCTTGTAGTAGCAGTCCTTTCATTTTGTCCATGCACAGCGTCGCGCCCCGGCGCATAGCTTCCTGTTCGTAGTCGTCCTTGTCATGACAGGACGCCAGAATAAAAGGCAGCTCCTTGTCTGCGGCCCGCACCTCGTCCAGAAAGTCCATGCCGGAACCGTCCGGCAGGTCGAGATCACAGCAGACCACCAGCGGCATTTCCTCTTGGATGGCGGTCCGCGCTTCTTTCAGCGTACAAGCCGTTTTTACCGGGTAGCCCCGGTGCTGTAAGTATTTTTGCAGGCACCATGTATAGGTGTCGCTGTCGTCGATCAGCAGTATCTTTTTCATGTGTCCTCACCCCCAATATTGATTTACCACAAGCATAAACTACAAATGTTACACAAATGTCCGAGGTGCCTTTGATTTCGACAGAAAAACAGGCTGAATTGTTACAACGCTCGGACATTTCAAAAATTTCTTTGAGAAATGGCGAAAAAGCGGGGCAGCACACGCCGCCCCGCCGATCCCATACGGCTATTCCATCGTCCTGATTTGCTCAACAAGAGATTGCTTTTTCAGATTTCCAGTTGTGTAAGAAATCAAGGTGAATTGCACAATCAGCAGGATTGCTAAATATATCAATACGATCAGCCACGGAAATGAATAGTAAAAGTATGGATTCATCGTTTTCACAACGACCTGTACGGATAGGAAGCCCAGTCCAGTCCCCAAAACCAATGTTACCAGCGTAGCAAAAACTGAATACATTAACCCCTCATAGCACAGCATTTTGATAAGCTGCTTTTTACTCAAACCAATCGCCTGTAACATTCCAATTTCCTGCCTACGGGATAAGAAGTTTGTGATTGTCGTATTGACAAGGTTGATTAAAGAAAAGCACACAACAATAACAGCCACGATCAACAATACCCCGAAAGAAAGTTGTTGAAGTCCGCTATAATAAGTGATACTTTCTTTTATGGTTTCCATAACCAAATCGCTATTTCCGTCTATCAGTTGATTTAATGCAGCTTCAACCGTATCATATTTTTTCATATCGGTAATTACGGAAATCGTACCTGTGCAATCTATCCCGGTCGCTTCATTCATAAACTGCTCCGGAAGCGCAAAGCATTTTGAGAAGCCGGAGTAAGAATATTCGTTTACAATGCCCATGACGGTATAGGCCTTTGTGCGAATTTGGCCGGATTCGATTTTATAGTCCACTTCGACGGTATCACCCAACGCAGCCTCAATATCATAGAGATCGGCACGCTCTTGAAGCAAGACAATTCCATTGCCTGCCACCAGTTCATCATAATCAGTCGTTCCCGCAATTCGCTCTTTCTCCAAATTCTGCTGTTCATCTCGGCAAAAGCCCTGAATCCATTTTCCAGAATTACCATTTACACGATATTCTGCGTCCGTGTAATACCAGTGCTTGATTCCTGTAACGCCATCAATAGATTCTACTGCATTTATAAAATCGGCATTTAGAAAATTCTTTTGCTGCAATCCAGACAAAGAAATACCAGCAGTGTCCCACGATTGATTTGCGTTGAGCTGAATGTTAAATTCACCGACAGGGAAAGCCCTGCCTCTTGCCTCTGCAACGCCATCATAGGAAACTAACATTGTCGAAATCAATACAACCAATACTCCGCCGAGTGAAAGAGAAAGTATTGTTAAAGTGGACTTTGCCTTTTGTCTGGACAGATTCATTTTAGCAAGTGAAGCAGGCGTTATTTTACGGTGCAGCACGGAACTTTCTTTCATTTTCCCTGATAATCGGAATATCGCAATGCTTCCAGCGGAGATACTGCCGCAGCTCTTTTTACAGGAGTATGAATGGCAATCATCACAATAATAAATGCAAAAAGGCCAACCCCGACCGTCACACATAAAGTAGTCAGCCAGTACCAACCGGCAGGAATCAGGAAGTACCCAATCACATTTCCAATAACCAGACCAATCGGGATAGCAATGGCAGCAAGTAATTTCCCCTCGCGGTAAACCATCTTTTTGATCTGTCGTTTTGTAGTTCCGATTGTGCGAAGCTGTCCATAGTTACGGATACTGCTTGCTACTGAAATATAAAAAATCGAATAGATCACAATGCCGGAACCAATGAAAGTTACAAAACCAATCAAGAAATAGAACAGCATATCGCTTCCGTGATTTTCGTCCTTTAAGTTAAAATATGTGGAACGGACAATCACATTATCATCGGAAATTTTTAATTGCTGCGCCAGAGTGTTTGCATAGTTGGTGGCTTCTTCCTCGCTCATATTTTGAGCGCCTTTCAGCCCAATGTAATAATCAATCATGCCCTCGTCGCCATACTGCTGTCTTACTAATTCTTTCGATATAATGGCTGTATAGCGCCCAATATCGCCGGTTTTCACATCTAAGATTCCCGTCAATTTGAAATCATGGGTAGTGCCGTCAGAAAAGGGGATTTGAATTGTCTGTCCCAATTCATTTGAATAGCCCAAACTATCCAAAAGGATTCTTGCACTACAATTTCATTCTCCGAAGCTGGTAAATCTCCCGAATAGGGCATACTTTGGGATTTTAGCATATCTGCATTTGCATAAGTAAAATTCACGGTTGAATGGTTTACCTGTTCAGAAAATGCGTTAAAAATTCCCCAACCCACGCAATTTCTTCTTGCTTGTATAGTTCCTGTCCCTGTTGTTCAGAAATCGCATGATACATAATCTGCGCTGTTTTTTGGTTGCGGTTCTGCGTTTCCTGCATAACCCCAAAGCCATAGAGGACAATAGCAGATAGCAATGCGCTGGCAAGTGCAATCGTCAAAATAATAAAGATATTTCTTTTTCGATTTGCCGATATACTGCGGTTTGATATGCGCTTTACTATGCCGCTGGTATCATTTTCAAAAGGCCATGTCATAGCCTGCCACCTCCTTACTCCACAATCTTTCCGTCCTCAATGCGGACAATCCGATCTGCAAGGCGGGCTATGTCGTCATTGTGGGTAATCATCACAACAGTTTGCCGGAACTCCGCACTGGTGCGCTTGATAAGCCCCAGCACCTCGGCGCTGGTCTTGCTGTCAAGGTTGCCGGTCGGCTCGTCGGCCAGCACGATAGCCGGTTTGGTAATCAAGGCGCGGGCGATAGCCACACGCTGCTGCTGTCCGCCGGAAAGATTGTTCGGCATATTTTTCAGTTTATCTTCCAGCCCCAGCAGGTGAACGATCTCGTCCAAAAACTTCTGATCCACCGTGTCCCCGTCCAGCTCCACCGGCAGGACGATGTTCTCATACACATTCAGGATGGGAACAAGGTTATAGTTCTGGAAGATAAAGCCGATGTTGCGGCGGCGAAAGATGGTAAGCTGTTCGTCGTTCATCTTCGACAGTTCTTTGTCCCGGACAATCACATTGCCAGAAGTAGGGGTGTCCAGCCCGCCCATCATGTGAAGCAGGGTAGACTTGCCGCTGCCGGAGGTTCCCACAACGGCCACAAATTCGCCGTCCTCCACGGAGAAGTTCACACCGTCAAGGGCGCGGGTGATGTTCGGCTCTGTGCCGTAATACTTTTTCAGGTCGATAGTCTGTAAAATGCTCATAAAATTCAATCCTTTTTTTGTTTGTTGTAAATGCGGAACGCTGCTGCGCCGGTGGCCGCCAACTGCACCAGAATCAGCACAGCGAACAGGCCGAAGCTCTCATAGTAGAACAGTTCATCCCAAAATAGGAGAACATCACAGAGAGCAGTCAAGGCAACCGTCCAGCGGATGTGCCGGGCCAGCCATTGCCGGAACACCAGCACAAGGGCAACGGGCGGGACGATCAGCAGCGCCAGATTCAAAATCAATGTCGGGGTCAGTTCCATTGCGTCGCCCCCTCACTTTTGTTGATAAGGGTATTGTAAAACCCAAATGTCCGCGAAATGTTACAGCGGCCAAAAAATTTCATTGAAAATCGGGGTGAAATGTTACAACGCTCGGACATTTCAAAATCAGTCTGCCATTTTGATCCGTTCCACCAACGAATTTCTGCATTGAATTTTTAGACAGATAGCAGAAATTATAATAGGTGTTATTATTAAGCAGACACCGTAAATCAGTAATGGAATAAAAGGAAAAGTATATTGAAAATAAGTTAATCCATTCGCAGACAATATCCGTACTAACAAATAACCCATCAAGGTTCCTGCCACAACCGTAATAATCAAGCATGGAATAATCAGTAAGACACTTTCATGCAGCAGCATTTTCTTTATCTGTTTTTTTGTCATACCGATAGATTCCAATATTCCAAATTCTTTTCTCCTTGTACTGATACGACTAATCAAGGTGTTTGTCAGATTAAAAATGCTAAACATAATGACAAAGGCAGATACCCCATAAACTTGTACGCTGGTATTATGAATCGTATTTGCCGAAGATGCTTTTACCTCTTGTAAGGTTTCCATTACCAAATCAGGGTGTCGGGACAGTATATTATTTAATTTGCTTTCTACTGATTTACCCACTTTTTCATATTCAGGTACGGACAAAGTTAAGGAAGCTGTTAAATCCATATCGCCCCACAACTTTTCTATGGTTTCTTTGGGGAGATAAAAGCCCTCATTCATACTTTTTTCGGAAGTACCGGCAATCAAAATATCTATGCTGTGTTCAGCCCCATCAAACCATCGTAATGTCACTTTTTCTCCTATTGACGGGCAAGCATGATAGACTTCTTTCTGTACGCTTGTTCCTAATATAACCATAGCGTCTTGTTTCACCAATGTTTCGTATGTCCAATCAACAGGAAGCGTTTTCAAAATTTCCTCCTGATTATCAGGCGTAATCGGAATAATGGGAATTTCTAATTGTTCATCGTGATACTCAATAATGGCTGCGGTTCTCTCCGTAGCATAAATCTCTTTAACTTCCGGGATTTGTTGCAATTCTTCCATGAGTTCTTGTGAAAAAGGCGTATTAACTTGATACTCCGAAATACCATACGGTTTCGGGTTGACTAATGTATTGTGGTTAATCGTAATATAATATTCTCCATCTTCCAAATTCCCCATTCTTGCAAAGGAATCTGGATTCCATGATGATATAAAAGTGGCTCCAACCATAAATAAAATCCCGCCGATTGCAAGCGAGGCAATCGTCAGATTGTGTTTTTTTCGATTCTGCTTTTCGCTCAATACGGCTAAAGAATACGGTGAGAGCCGAATATGATTTTTCCTATTCTGCACTCTACTTTCTTTTAGTTCTGGATCGTTTCCAACATATTTTGTTGCTTCAATAGGGGAAATATTTGAAGCTATTTGTGCGGGCTTGTATACGGAAATTTGTACGATGATAATGCCTAATATTATTAAACGAACAGTAATTGTTATTTTTGCAACTGGAACGGCAATTTTGGCATTGTCGTTTATCTATCCTGAAGTTTTTGATTCGTTTTTAAACAGAATCGGAGAAGACACACGGTCTAACCAATATGAAATTTTCTATAGCCAGGTTGAACCGGCATCGCTTATATTTGGTAACGGAATTAGCGCTGGATATAGATATGGCACGAATTCAAATTATCTCTTTTTCGATAATCAAATAATTTATTTGATGTTTCATTTTGGTGTTTTAGCCGTTGTTCCGCTTTTGTACGTCCTGTCGCGATGCCTATTTGGTTCTTCCAAAAATAGCCAGTGCAAATTTGTTGCCCTCTTTTATCTCATGGCGATTCTGGGATTATCAACCTACTATTCTTACACAATTAATGTCGGGGTCGTGCTTCTATTTTCATCCTTTGGTTTTGCCCTAAACAACATAGAACCAGAAAGATCTAATCGTATGCGCAATGCGGATGGTGAAAAATAATGGCTTCGAACAAGGCTGCAACCAGTATGTTTTGGGCAATAGGTGAGAGATTTGCCACGCAAGGTACCCTATTTGTTATTTCCCTAATTTTGGCGCGTTTGTTGTCCCCGAGTGATTACGGTACTCTTTCGCTGCTGCTTGTATTTACAAATTTGGCAGACGTGCTCGTCACAAATGGACTTGGCGAAGCGCTGATACAAAAGTCTGATATCAATCAAATTGACTACTCGACAATGTTGTCATGTTCAATTGCATTGTCGAGCATCTTATATGTATTGATATTTTTTGCGGCTCCAAGCATTGCAGACTTCTATGGAAATGCAAATATGTGTCTTTACCTAAGAGTTCTGGCATTACGTCTTCCTCTTTCGGCACTGAATGCAATTCAAAAGGCCTATATCGCAAAGAACTTTTTATTTAGATTGCAATTTTCTGCATCGTTCCTCAGCTCCTTGATCTCAGGATTAGCAGCTATCGTAGCTGCAATGTTGGGTTTTGGTATTTATGCGCTAATCATTCAGCAGATACTTACAGTTCTGATGACAACGGTACTAATGGCTTGGTTAACAAAATGGACGCCTAGACTAAAATTCGTGGTTGGTTCAGCAAGAGAGCTGTTGCCCCTTGGAATACAATTTACAAGCGCCAATCTTATTAATTCTATTTATACAGAAGGTCGTTCTTTAGTCATCGGCAAATTCTATTCCTCCGCAGACTTGGCTTTCTTTAATCGCGGCAACCAATTCCCGGCTTTAATTGTAGGCAACTTAAACACTCCAATTAGTAATGTAATGTTGCCTCTAATGGCTGAAAAGAAAGACAGCCAATACGCGCTCAAATCAGTTCTTAGAAAAGCGATGCAGCTTTCTGCCTATCTAGTTTTTCCCATGATGGGAATTTTGGCTGCGTGTGCGCATCCTCTAGTTCTTGTTCTTTTGGGTCAAAAATGGACGGAATGCGTCCCGTATCTTCAAGTTGCGTGCTTGTTCTATCTATTTCAGCCCCTCCAATCTATGAATTGGCAGGCACTTAAAGCAGCAGGACAAGGCGCCCTTTGTTTTAAGCTTGAGGTCATTAAGAAAGCTATTTCGTTCATCGTTTTAATTATGTCGATTCCTTTTGGTGTATTTGCAATCTCCCTTTCAAGTGCCTTTTGCGGATTTGTCTCAATGTTAATTAACATGACCCCGAATAAAAAAGTGCTCGGCTATGGCATATTTGAGCAGCTTATTGACGTTCTTAAGCCGTCAATTGCCACATTGTTTTCCGTGGTGATCGCATTATTATTAATCCACATTTCAAACGGGAATCTTATTTCGTTAATCGTTGCCCCTCTCGGATCCTTAGGGTGTTACATCGTGCTATCTAAGCTGATGAATATCGAAGGATTTAATTTGCTTATGGACAAATTGTCCCTTCGTCGGAATTAACCGTTATTTGTTAACGGCATTAATGAATCGATCAGGAATGAACTACAGAATGAATAAACAGGTTTTATATTTAGTTCAATCAATTCCGGGGGATAATGCTCCTACAAAACATGCTTTTGCAATTTCCGATTTGCTGGTTAAATGTGGCTTCAACGTCCATTTTGTTCTTGCTGGAATAATTGAGCCGTCATCCAACGCCATAAGCAGTAATTACGACTATCCCTTTGATTTTCCGTATGAGGTGAAATTCGGGCACCATCAAATAGCCAAAAAGTATTACGAGCGGATTTCTTCTTCCTTCAGCTTTAAAGCCTTCACTCGATGTTTCGATCAAATACAGCCCGACTTGGTTATTTATTACGGGATACAACATAAGCTTGCAAAACGGGTTTTAGATCATTGCCATGATTTTAACGTTCCCGTAATCGTTGATGAGACCGATTGGTTTACTCCGAAATTTACAGGGGATTTAGCTGCTTGGCTTGTGGAGAAATCTCGTTCTAAACGGGTTGCTGAAGTGGACAGATTGCTAGATGGAGTTATCGCAATCTCGCCCTTTTTTAAAAAACATTTCGATTCACTTTACTCCTCCCAAGGATATCCAAAGGTTTTTTATTTACCACCCTTAAATAGGGCCGGAGACTCACTTAGTGACCCTTGCTCTCTAGAAGGATTGAAGCGGAGAACTATAACCAAGTTTGTCTATGCAGGTTCTCCCGCTGGGGGAAAAGACTCACTTACAGAGTTTATTTCGCTTATAAGTAATGACGCTATTCCTGCAATCACTCAACCAGTACTCGATGTAATTGGAATTGATTTAAACCAGGCAGTCAGTTTAATGGGAGACATTGCCAGATCAAATAAGGTTCATTTTCACGGTCGTGTTTCCCATGACAGCGTAATCAAAATGCTGCAAGAATCTGACTTTGGAATTCTATTTAGAACTCCTGATTTATATTCTTGCGCCGGATTTTCAACAAAATTCGCTGAGTGCATGTCGAACGGTGTTCCGATGTTATGCAACGCGGTCGGAGGAGCCGATCTTATTCTCGAGAATATGATTGATGGAATTGTTATCCCAGATTTAAGCAATCAAGCTCTTCTTGACGGAATTACAAGCGCATGCAATTTAACTGACCATGAGTTGACCAGCATGAAACGAGCTGCGCTAGAAAAGGCCTTAAAACTCTTTGAATCTGACAATTATATAGATTCATTTTCATCATTTCTCAATTCAGTACTTTCAATTCGCGACTAGTTATTTCGATCATCCAAAGGAGCGATATGTCAAATAAAATTCTCGTCACCGGAGCGGCCGGCTTCATCGGCGCGTTCCTCGTCAAGAAGCTGCTCGAGGAGACCGACGATGTGATCGTCGGTCTCGACAACCTCAACAGCTACTACGACCCCGGCATCAAGGACGCCCGCCTGCGCATGCTTGCCGAGGCCGACGCAGACGGCCGATTCACCTTCGTGCGCGGTGACCTGTGCGACGCCGACCTCATCGAGCGCCTGTTCACGGAGAACGGCTTCGACGTCGTGGTGAACCTCGCCGCCCAGGCGGGCGTGCGCTACTCCATCGAGAACCCGCGCGCATACCTCGAGAGCAACCTCGTCGGCTTCTTCAACGTGCTCGAGGCCTGCCGTCACCACCCGGTCAAGCACCTCGTCTACGCCAGCTCCAGCTCGGTCTACGGCGGCAACAAGAAGGTGCCGTTCTCCGAGGAGGACCGCGTGGACTCGCCGGTGTCGCTCTACGCCGCCACCAAGAAGTCCAACGAGCTCATGGCCGCCGCCTACTCCAAGCTCTACTCCATCCCGGCGACCGGACTGCGCTTCTTCACGGTGTATGGTCCCATGGGCAGGCCCGACATGGCCTACTTCGGATTCACCGAGAAGCTGCGCCGCGGCGACACCATCAAGATCTTCAACATGGGCGACTGCCGCCGCGACTTCACCTACGTCGACGACATCGTCGAGGGCGTCAGGCGCGTCATGGACGCCGCGCCCGAGGTGAAGATGGGCGAGGACGGGCTGCCGCTCGCCGCGCACCGCGTCTACAACATCGGCAACTCTCATCCCGAGAACCTTCTCGACTTCGTCGACACGCTGCAGCGCGTGCTGGTGGAGGAGGGCGTGCTGCCTGCGGACTACGACTTCGAGGCCCACAAGCAGCTCGTGCCCATGCAGCCGGGCGACGTGCCCGTCACCTACGCCGACACCACGGCGCTCCAGCGCGACCTGGGCTACAAGCCCGCGACGCCGCTCGAGGACGGCCTGAGGGCCTTTGCCAAGTGGTATAAGCGCTACTACAACATTTAGGAATTCATGGCCCTGTAACAGGGGCCATTTTTAATGCGAATTATTGCTCTTTGACAATTGGAGAATGACATGAAGATTGCTGTCGCCGGTACCGGCTACGTCGGCCTGTCCCTCGCCGTCCTGCTCTCGCAGCACAACGAGGTGCACGCTCTGGACATCGTCCCCGAGAAGGTCGAGAAGATCAACAGCTACGTATCGCCCATCCAGGACGACGAGATCGAGCGCTTCCTGGCGGAGGCCAAGGCGGGGGAGCGCGAGCTCGACCTGCACGCCACCGTGGACGTGGCCGAGGCCTACACGGGCGCCGACTACGCCGTCATCGCCACGCCCACCAACTACGACTCGGACAGGAACTTCTTCGACACGAGCTCCGTCGAGGCCGCCATCGCCGCCGTGCGCTCGGTGAACCCGGACGCCTGGATCGTCATCAAGTCGACCATCCCCGTCGGCTACACCGCGGGCCTTCGCGAGAGGCTGGGCGACAGCAAGATCTTCTTCAGCCCCGAGTTCCTGCGCGAGAGCAAGGCACTCTACGACAACCTGCACCCCAGCCGCATCGTGGTGGGCGCGCCCAAGGACGACCCCGAGGCCGTCACGGCCGCCGAGAAGTTCGCCGGCCTGCTCGCGCAGGGCGCCGACCCCGCCGAGCTCGATCGCGTGAACGCCGACGGCACCAAGGGCATCCCGGAGCTCGTGCTGGGCACCACCGAGGCCGAGGCCGTGAAGCTCTTCGCCAACACCTACCTGGCGCTGCGCGTGGCCTACTTCAACGAGCTCGACACCTACTGCGAGGTCCGCGGCCTCAACACCCGCGACGTCATCGACGGCGTGTGCCTGGAGCCGCGCATCGGCAGCCACTACAACAACCCCAGCTTCGGCTACGGCGGCTACTGCCTGCCCAAGGACACCAAGCAGCTGCTCGCTAACTACAGGGACGTGCCGCAGAACCTGATCGAGGCCATCGTGGACGCAAACCGCACCCGCAAGGACTTCGTGGCCGACGAGGTGCTGCAGATGGTGTGGGACCGCGTGTACGAGGGCAAGGAGAAGCCGGTCGTGGGCGTCTACCGCCTGACGATGAAGTCCAACTCCGACAACTTCCGCGCGAGCTCCATCCAGGGCGTCATGAAGCGCGTGAAGGCCAAGGGCGTGCCCGTGGTGGTCTACGAGCCCACGCTGGACGCGCCGGAGTTCTTCGGTTCCGAGGTCACGCATGACCTGGAGGCCTTCAAGGCCGGCTGCGACGTGATCGTGGCCAACCGCTGGAGCGACGAGCTCGCGGATGTGGCGGACAAGGTGTACACGAGGGATTTGTTTAAGCGGGACTAGGGGAGGGGATTCCCAGCAGCGACTCTAACCTTGCGTATAAATCCATTTGTCGAAAAGAGGGTGTATCGGCTTTCGCCAATACACCCTCTTTTGATTAAACAAGCCCCATCAACCTCTGTAATATGTTTTGGTAGATATACGTAAGATTTTTGTCTCTATCTTGCAATTACCGCCTGAGGGGGCGCTCATGAATAAAGCATCAAAAATAGATAACACATCGTTATTGTCTCTATTTATGTTCACGGTTCAGGAATACGATGCTATTACTGCATGCGTCCCTTTGCCTACAAAGATTGAATGCAGTTCTATTTCAGACCCACTTGGTCTTCGCGGTTCTAAGATAGAAGATATCGAGATGGTCTGGACCGCAATTTGTGTCCGCATGATGCTTCAGCGGAAGTACTTTTCCAATAGCGAGCGCGTGCAGCTAAAGAAGCTTTTTGATATCGCCGAAACTGACCCGCGCTTCAGCGCGAAGGCTATTGGAGATCTGCGTAAAAGGCTCAAGCAACCACTCGGAAGAGATATAGAGCTCCTGCTTCAAGACGGAAACGATGTACAGGGGCATTTTAGCAACATCGAAGATATCGTTTACGGCAGCTTGCTGCATGCAGATTACGATAGGGCAATGCGGTTACAGGCGATTCCCAACAATGTAAGAATGCACGCTCTTGCACCATTTGTATTTTCACGTGAGCAAATTATTTTCAAGTTCAGAGATTTATGCATTTCGGCGGAAGTGCCTACGCTTGCAAGAATTGACGGTGACAAGGCCGCTGTATTGAACCTCGATACCTCCCGTGGCGAGGCTAAAGAGGTTATTGGCTCTCCCTACTGGTCGAATGTTGCTGGACACGATGCGGATGTTCCCGAAGTCGTTGATATCATAAAGGCTCTGCCAGTAGATGACGCATCGGCCATTCTGGCTGCGGACAGCTTTATAAATCTACTGTTGAAAAAGCCGCTAGATATAAGGAGTCTTACATCGGCAGTATGCCAAGACTCCCTGGCATACTGGGGTGATTTTGAGGATGCTTCAGAGATGATTCGTTCCATTCCCCAAATTGGAGCCGCCTCTAAGGTGGCTCATGAGGGCGGTCCAGATTACGCACAGGTTAAACTACTTCCACATGTTTCAAATGCCTGGATAACCAGCACGCCGCAGTATTTGACGAATGTTTATCAACTCCATTTGGAAAAGCGCCATGGAGAGTGGAAGGTCTGTGGGATCGTAAGGCCTTGTACTAATTAGCATCAGCATAAGAATTGGACTGAGTCTTTCGCGATTCTTAATGAGCGGATTTTACTCGACTCGTAAATATGTCTCTGCAGGGTCATATCCTAAAGAAATGAGACCTGCTGATAACTAGCAAATTCAATAGAGAGAAACGAGTGGTGTATGTTTGAATTGAACGCAAAGCAGGAGATGGCGTTATCTATTGTTTGGATGCGACAGGACCAACTTCCGCTTGATTTGACAGATTTGGAAATTACAAAGCATCTCGTGGCGCTTCGTGACAGCGGAATGATATCAATGCTGACCGACATGTCCAATTCGACAGCATATGTCGAAGCCTTATGCCCTGCTGGCCGCGAACACTATAGTCGAACGCGCCAAGCCAGAAGGAGATTTAAGTGCATAAGCGATAGCGCCGACGAGCTTCTCAACATTCTGTGCTGTGACGATAATGCCAGGAGCCATCAGGGGCCTTCATATATAAGTAATCGAGTTGACGATTATCGCGAATTATCTCGCAATGGTTTATTGCTAATTAATTGGGCGGATAACATCCCCTACACCGTAGTGATAACCGACGACGGATGGAATTACTTTGAAGGGTGGTTTCTGGACCAGGAGGTTCCAATGAATATCAATGTAAGCCCCGTAATCAACAATAACGTATCAAATAGTCCTAACGTTTCTACGAACTCTTCTTCGTCATCCGCCTCCTCATCGGTTATGAATTATTCTCTTGCCATGCAAAAACTCTTTGAGCTTGAACTAGATCCGGAAGTCAAGACAGCCGTCGTTGGCGCTATCACTGAGCTTGAGAATTCATCTAAGGGAGATGACGGGGGCGATTTCCTTGAGAAAGTTGAAAGGCTCTCTAATATCGCCAAAAATGTTTCCATGTTGGCTCCTATTGTAATCCCATTGATAGAAGGTGCTGCAAGACAATTTCTTGGTAACTAACTTTGGATATGGCGAATAACATCCAACCATTACTTTCACCGACTGGCAAAACGATTTACACCTAATTTTGGGAATTGATTACAGGTTATCTCCCTTACTCGTAGCTTGATCTCGCTACACTAATAACTGCTGCTACAAGGGCATTTCCAGTAGCCGCTTCCATTGGCTCTTGCGAAGATCGGAGCGGTTATGTTTGCTGCCGCGTTCCACACTAGCCGTCACTACATCCTGTTTACTGCCATGGCCTGCCTATGCGTTTTGCTGGGCGGGCCTTCTTATGCCGCGGGCGCGGAGAGCCTGTTCATTGCGGGCACTACGTACTACGAGCCGGGCGTATCGGGCCTCGGCTGGGCCTGGACCGATGCCGACCATCTGGAGCTTAACGGCTACACGGGCGAGGCCATCGGCGCCGACGACGACCTGGTGGTGACGCTGACCGGGCAGAACACTGTTGTCGAGACGAGCGCGGCCGACGTGGACATCTCGCGTTGCGGCATGGAGGTGTGGGGCGACCTGACGCTCCGCGGCACCGGGTCGCTGGTGGCCACGGGCTCGCAGTGCGGGACCTACGTGTCGGGGACGCTCGCGGTGGACGGCTGCAAGGTTGACGCGCGGGCCGACGGTGCCGGCATCGCGGATGCGCGGGTGGCCGGCGTGATCGCGGACGGTCTTGCCGTTCGCGGCGGTGGGCGCGTTTTCGCCGCGGGCGCGGGCTTCGGGGCGGGCGTGCGCGCCTATGGCGTGTGCCTGCTGGGCGGGCCTGCTGCCGGCGGCGCGGCCGGGCGGCTTACCGTCGATGCGTCCTGGCTGGATGCGTCGGGCGCCGACGGCGGCGTCGCCTGCCTGGGCGGGTCGCTCGCATCTGCGCGCTTTGTGGCGCCTGCGGGCGGGGGCTTTGGCGCGCTCGGCGTGGTGGATGCCGACGGGTCCCTGGCAGCGCATGTGACGATCGAGCCCGTGGATACCACGGCGTCGGCGGGGGAGACCGGTGGACCCGGGGTGACGGGCGATGGTCCGTCCGCCCCTGGCACTGACCCCGCTACCGGCGAGCCAGCTGCGAATCCGTCGACGAATCCCACACCGAAGCCCGCGGCCGCGACTAAGACGGTGACCACGACCACAGTGACCAACACCACGGCCGCCAAGGCCTCCAGGCCCAAGGCAGCCACCGCGACCTCCTCGTCACTCCCCAAGACAGCCGACAACCATTGGATTGCCGTGTCCCTAACGTTATTTCTGCTTGGCACAGCGTTCCTCACCACCTCACATTGTTGCTGATGTGGTGAGGAACATCTGGCTTAAATGTAGGAGTTTTGCAGACGCTTTAGAGGCAACGCTTTCAGTGAAGGAGCGTTGCCTTTTTCATGCGAGCAATGCCGGACGTGCTGGTAATGTGTGCCGGTGGATACTCAGTGCATGTGCTTGACGGGGCGCAAGTTTGAAGATAGCATCATGTCAGTGATTAGGGTCCAGAAACTTTCGATGCCTGGAACCGGAGGGGAGCCTGCGGGTTCCCCTTTTATAATATGAGAAAGCCATTGTCAATAGGCATGTTCGTTCGAGCCCGGTTTAAAACCGGGCTTTTTCGTTTCCCGTCGGGAGGGCCCGCGCACGCTGCACGTTTAGTCGACGCTTGCCTGGCAAGCTAATATCCGCGGGCTCTTTCGGGTGCGCTGCCGGCGGTCAGCCCGGTATGTCCGCGCACCCCACCGCATTTCGATTCTCCGTCCGGCGCGATCGTGCGAATCCAGTCTTTTGTCGGGCGCGGCCCGGGGGCTGCCCATCAAAAAGGTCGTGAACTCGCGCCGGCGATGCGTCGAGGCGCGGGCCCTCCCGGCGGGAGTCGGTTGTCGCCGGCCGCTAGAGGACGGTCCCCTCGGACCTGCACCCGATCTCCCAGACCCAGCAGGCGAGCTCGCGCGCCACGGCGGCGTTGGCCTTGCAGGCCGGCTTGCCGGCGCGCGCGAGCGCCTCGCGGCGGCGGTGGAGCCTGGCGGTGCAGTCGTCCGCCCTCGAGCGTACCGCCGTGGGCACGTCGGTGCCGGGGGCGGGGGCCTTGGGCCTCGGGGAGCACGTGGAGTAGTGCCATGCGGACTCTATGAGCGCCGTGCGCGCGAGCGCGTTGCCGGCCTTGGTTATCCCGCCGCGCCGCTCGGACTCGCCGCTCGAGTGCTCCGACGGGGTCAGTCCGCACCAGCTCGCGAAGGCCGGCGCCGAGCGGAACCTGCTGAAGGACCCGGCCTCCGCCGCGAGCCTGAAGGCCGTCAGGGTGTCGACCCCCTTGATGCAGGACAGCGCCTCCACGGCCGGGCGCCAGCGGTCGGTGCCCGCCAGCGCGACGACCCTCCTCTCGAGCTGCCGCCTGTCCGACTCCGCGCAGCGGGCGGCCGTGACGTAGTACTCCAGCGCGTCGCGCTGCGGCCCCTCGAGCCTGATCTCCGAGACCCACCTCCAGTGGGCCCTCGTCCAGGCCCTCTTCCTCGCCCCGTCGGCGTTGCGCTCGTCCCAGACGTGGCCCAGCCTGATCAGGAACATGTTGAGGCGCTGCCTGGCGCGGCGGTACTCAACGGTGGCGTCGTCGAGGGCGCGGTCGAGGTCGCGGGCGGCCTCGACGGCCGCGTCCGGCAGCGGGACCTCGACGATGTTGTGGGTGGCGAGCATGCGGGCGATGAACTCGGCGTCGCGCCGGTCGTTCTTGCGGCGCGCGTCCGCCGCCGGCCTCTGCATCTTGGAGACGGCGGCCACGGCGCAGTCGAGGCCGAGCGCGCGCAGCTCGCGCGCCATGTGGAAGCCGGTGGGGCCGCTCTCGTAGCAGGCCCTGGGCTCCTCGAACCCGAGGGCCCACTCCGCGATCTCGGTGGCGTCCGTCCCGAAGCCGCGGCGCACCACCTCGCCGGTGAAGGGGTTGAACGCCGCGGCGGCGACCGATCGCGCGTGGACGTCCAGGCCGATGGAGGTAACATGGGGCATGGGAAGCCTCCTCCCCGCAGGTGCGGTAAGGGCTACCGCACGGGCCGATACTCAAAGCCCATTGTGGCATCCCGAGCCCGCGGAAAGAAGCTGCGCCGCGGGGGAGGCGGCCCCAATGGCTTTCTCATATCGTCTTTTCGGGAAGAGCGACGATGCCCAAAGAATTCCTTACCTACCAGCAGCAGATGGAGAAGCTCCACAACTTCGCAGTGCTGGGACAAGCCCTTCTGGGAAATCGGCACATTCTAACCATGGTGGTTAGAATGGTTAGAAATGAATCGAATCGAGGGGAGTGGTCGCGGCTCTCTTTTGCTATGCCTGCCTGGACGGAAGGCGTAGTGGGCAATTACCTCAGAGACACATCGTTACGCCAATTCGTATCGCAAGGTGCGACCTCCGCCGTGCCTTGCGATTTGCCCCTTATCCACCATCTCTTTCAATATGCGGCCGGCCGTGGACTGGCCGATCCCGAGCAACGTCTGCGCTTCCCTTCGGGTGATTGAGGGGTGCTCTGCCAAGAACTGCAGGATCTCGTCCTCTCGGGAATGGGAAGCAGCGGGTGCCTCCTTGCTGTTTGCCGCAGGCGTTTCCGCTGCCGTTGCTGCGAAGTTCATGTTGGGCAGGACGATTTTAAATGCGTTGTTCGTGGCCATGATTTGCGGCTGAGAGGCCGCACCCGCGTAGGCCCCCATGATCTTCCTCATCCCCGTGCCGTATGCCTCGATGAGCTGCAGGCGGTAGAAGACGTTGGCGAGATGCGGGTTCCGGCAGGCAGAGACGCCCATCATCAAATCCTCCAGCTCCAAGCCGGGCAGAAGGCCGCCGACTGACACGAACTCGATCCTGTCGTCGTAGACGCTGATCAGCGTGCTGGCGTGGAAGGAGTAGTCCCTGTGCACGAGCGAGTTCAGCAAGGCTTCGCGCACGGCGACCTCCGGGTAGTCCCGGGTGTCGACGCGCAGCAGCTTTTGGAAAGTGGCATGGGTCTGATTGTGGAAGTCGATGTAGTCGTAGACCTCGTCGAGCTGCTGCATGAGGGACCCGGAGAACTCCCGGCGATCCTTGAACACACTCTGGTCCGTCCCCTCGAAAACGGCCGCTTTTACGGTATGCGGGCACTGGTCGGACAGGAGCAGGCCGAGGTTTGTGTAGAGACCGTCCGATGAGGCTATCTTCAGGGTCTGCATCTGCGGCGCGCCGAAGGGGATCTTTCGTGTCTCGAATTCCCCTTTCGTCGACTCGAAGGTGAGCGCTTGGTCGAGGGAGCGCATGTCCTCGAAGCTGTCGCCGTCGGTCTCCTTGATCATCTGCCGGATGGCAGCATCGGTCGCCGGGACGGAGGAGTAACCCTGCCGCACGTAGACACCCTCGGGGCGCAGGCCCTTCTTCGCTAGGTAGTAGGGGCGGTTCGTGCCGCGCTGGACCTTGACGGCCACGACCGCCTTCCCGTCGCAGTCGAGCGTTTTATAGCTGACGAACATGGTGACGTCCGGCTTCACGGCGTCTCGCACCATGTTGGAGACCTGCAGGGCGCACGCATCCGCGTCCTCGACGCCCGGCACGGCGCCGTCGTCGGCGACGCCAACGTAGACCGTGCCGCCGCCGCAATTCGCAAAGGCGACGATCTCCTTCTTGATGCCGTCCTGCGCAACGGCCTTCAGCTCGACTGTCTCTGTTTCCTGGAATTTCATGCTGTCCGCCTTCCGATTCTATTCTACCCATATTCTAACCATTTTGCTAACCATGATGGTTAGCAAAATGGTTAGAAATGACGACTTTACCGTGTCGCTCGTTGGGATTGTGCCAAGGAAGTTCGCCATGCCGGACGAAAGCGCGTCCAGTTCTCTAGTCGAACGAGACGAGCTCAAGGAGAACCTGCTTCTTGCAAAGTAGATTTTGAGCGTTGCACCCTGTTGCGTGGCGTTATAAGGCACCTGGATCGCTGCCAGAATGCCCATATTTCGAAAGTGCGGGGAAAAATAAGCAACCCCCGACCACAACCCGATTTTTGCGAACAAAACTGCAGGTCGCTGAAGCGTAAAACCAGGGTCTGGTCGCCAGATCTCGGTTTTTCCCCGCACTTCCGGAATCGCAAAACGGAAGTCCGCGGCAAATTCCCAAACCCCCGAGCACACCGCCCTTTTCAAGCAAAGAAATCGCAAGTAGAGGCTTTGCCGACTTCTCTCGTGCATGGCATGCTCTGATTTTGCCGCATACTACCGGATACAGCCCCTCTCTAGGGCCTGTGGAACGGGCGCATGGCAATTGCCTTCCATTCAATCGGTAAGTAAAATTGAGACATGATTACGCTTGTCGACATATCCGCTGCTGTTTCTCGTGTGCTGTCTCGTTACGACGTCCGCGAGGCATATCTATTTGGCTCCTTCGCCCGTGGCGAGCAAACGCCAGATAGCGATATCGATTTGCGTCTAGTCTGCGGTGAAACAATGACGTTCGGCACACTATACGAACTCTCCCTTGAGCTCGAAAAAGAGCTCGGGCGAGATGTTGAGATTGTCACCAACCCTCCCGAGCATATGCGTCCTGCATTCCGCAAGAGCATTGAAAAGGATGAGGTGCGTCTCTTTAAGGCGGCGTAAACGGGACGAGGAGATTTTCCGGAGTATCCATGGAACGATATTAGGGGCTTTCGAAACTTCGTAGCACATGGATATCGAGAAGTAGTTCGATCCCTCGCCTGGAAAGTTATCGTCGATGATATTCCCGAGCCAGAGGAAGCGTTGCGTATTTTCAGGCAGCGCCAGAGCTGATACATCCAGAGGCCGGGCGGGTTTACTGACTGCATTTAACATGTTCCCTCGGCTTTGGATACTAAAACTCATAAACTTGTGAAGGGCGAGGCGCGCGTGGCGCGCGGCCACGGCCCGCCTTTCCGGTGCCATTCCGACCGCTCTGCGGAACGCCCGCCACGATAGCCGCCCATCTACTGCGTTTGGCCGGCATCCCCCGACCATTCCGTTTTCGTTAATAATAAAACCGCAGGTAGACAGCCTGCGGTTTTTGCGAAATCCGGGATATGGTCGGCTGGTCGGGGTTAAACGTAGTAGATGGGCCGGTTTCGTGGCGTTGCGTCTCCGGAAGCCGCGAAATTCGCCTTGGTACAAATTCCGGTACGAAGAATGTCGATTCGAGCGTCCGCAACCGTTGCGGCCGGTAACGTCGATACCCCAAAAAATGCGTTATGACCCTCGGAAACCGTTCATTCCGTTAAGTTGCGTCGCCTTGCGATCACGGCCCCTGTCTAGTTAAGATTCGAAAGAGGGTGTCTTTGGATGCGCCGCTTTAATTTCTAAAGATATAGCAGCTATAGTGTGCCTTAACTCGTCCGTTAACCAATTGCTCTTGGCTCGGAAGCATCAACATGGCGCTCGAAGGCACCTCAAATCGCTGACAAAATGCCTATATTTCGGAAGTACGGGGAAAATTAAGCAAACCCCGAGCACAACCCGATTTTTCCCAACAAAACCGACGCTCCTATAAGTTGTCAATAGGCAGTTTGCGGGAGCGCTCCCTTCAATTCGCACAGGAGCTCGTAATACCTCCTCTCCAGTTTCGTCGACCGCCGTCTCCCATGTTCCAGGTGACCGAGTGTGGCCGCGGACAGGCCGAGCTCCGCGGCGGCTTTCTTCTGAGTCACCCGCATCGCCTTGCGCATCTTCGCGAGCTCGGGGCCTTCCGGCGCGGCGCCGTCGGGGTTCGGGTCCATGAGCACGCGGTACACCTCCCGCGCTATGTAGCGCTTCAGGCAGCGGACCGCCTCCCGCCGGGACTTCCCTCGGAGGTCCGCCTCGCCACGTACCTCCTCGTCCTCTCGTCGTACGCCATGCGCTTGATCGCGATCTCGTAGAGCGCCCAGTTCGCCTGCCGGTTGCCGCCGCGGTTGAGCCTGTGCCGGTCCGTCTTCCCGCTCGACGCGGGGATCGGGGAGGCGCCGCACATCATCGAGAACGCCGCCTCGCCCTTCAGCCTGCCGGGGTTGTCGCCGGCGGCCACGACCAGGGCGGCGGCGGTCGTGGTGCCGCAGCCCTCGACGCCGAGCAGCGCGGGCGCGTTCGCCTCCAGCAGCGCGCGGATGCGCTCGTCGAGGGACTCGACCTGGCTGCGGGCCTCCTTCCAGACCGCCGCGACGGACCGCAGCGAGGCCAGCACGCTCTCCTCGAGCGCGTCGCCCGCCTTCCTCCCGCGCGCGAGCAGCGGCATGAGGTCCTTCGGCCGCTCGCGGCCCCTGAACCGCTCCCTCAGGGCGCTCGGGGCCGTCGTGAGCATCGACTTCGCGCAGGCCACGCAGGACGTGGACGTCGCGACGGCCAGCCTGCGCGCGACGTAGAGCTGGCGCACCGCCTCGACCCAGCCGTCCTGCGACTTCGGCACGGAGCAGCCCCTCCCGGACGCCGCCTTGCGCGCCGCGCGCTCGGCGTCCAGCGGGTCGCTCTTCCCCTCGCCGGGCCTCGCCTTGTCCCTCTTGGGCCTGAGCACCTCGACGACGTTGTACCCGAGCTCCACGAGCCTCCTCGTCAGCCCGGCCCCGTACGACGCCGTGCCCTCGACGCCGACGACCATGCAGCTCCCCGGGTCGCCTATCGCCTCCGCCAGCCTGTCGTAGCCCTCGGGGTCGGCCCCGAAGCTCCTGCTCCGGATCTTCCTCCCGAGGCCGTCGAGCAGGCACAGGACATGCACGTCCTTGTGCGTGTCGACGCCCGCGATGACCGTTTCGCCTTCCATTTTCGCTCCCCTCGGTCTGCCGCCTGCTCCGCGCCCGGGTCTCCCAGACATTGCACTGACGGGAGCGCTACAATCAAGTTGCCTTATCCGATTGTCCGCGCTCATGCTCCTATTAGGTCATGGCAGGACTCCGGGTCGCGGAAGCCGGGGCGAGACAGGTCGGATTTGAGGACGGCCGAAGAGGCGTCAGCAGGTCAGTGGGTCATCGTCCCGGCGTTCAGCATCAGGGTAGCGCTGCGACGCGGAAATCGCGCGCTGTTGACGCGCCCCCGCAGTGCCCGCTTCCCCCGAGAACAATTATCAGTGCAGGTGGAGGCTTTGACGTATCCCGGCGTGGTCGACAAGTCTGGAATTTGCCGCATACTTTCGGATTCGACATTCTTAGAAGCCGGTATGAACTTGGAATCGGTTCCATTCGCCCTCTCGATCTTTCAGTACAAGTATCGCTCTAACGATAGTATGTTAGACTATCGTTAGAGCGATACCCGTTAGGAGGCTCACATGGAGCTGTGGCATGGTTCCCAGAAGATTGTTGAGGTTCCCCAGTTTGGCCTGGGAAAAGTCCATAACGATTATGGGCAGGGGTTCTATTGCACGGAAAGCCTTGACCTTGCAAAGGAATGGGCATGCTCGGGAGATGCTGATGGCTTTACAAATCGATACGAACTCGATATGGCAGACCTCAAGTTGCTCGACTTACTATCGCCGCATTATTCAGTTCTGCATTGGATAGCGTTGCTCGTTGAGCATCGTTCTTTTCGCAAGGACACCGCCATCGCCGTGGGGGCATGCGAATATCTCCACGATTATTTTCTGCCCGACACCGACGCTTGCGATGTGATTAGAGGATGGCGTGCGGATGACTCATACTTTAGTTATGCCAGGGCGTTTGTAAACAATACGATCACCGTCGAGCAGCTGGGTCGTGCCATGAAGCTTGGCAACCTGGGGGAGCAGATTGTGCTCAAAAGCGAGCGCGCTTTTAAGAGCGTTCGTTTTGCTGGATTTGAACGTGCGCCTCAAGCTCAGTACGGCCCATTGGCCAAGGAGCGAGATGAAGCGGCAAGGGGGCAGTATCGGGAGCTACTTTCCGAGAATCCGTTTGAGGGAATCCGCATCTTCGACATCGTTCGAGAGGGGATGACAGTAGATGACCTGCGCATACAGTGAGATGTATCTCGAGGACGCCATGAGAACGCTGGGCGAGGCAGTCGAATTTGCCCTCTGTGACCAAGGCTTGAATCCAGCCGAGCTGACGGCGATCCTATCGAACGCTCTTGAGATAAAACAGTTTGAGCGCGGAATGCCACGTGTTATCTGCGGCATGTCGGGCGACGAACTTGCGCGCGAAATTATCGCCCGTGCGGGGCTAAAGCCCGCCGAATGCAGGGAGATCTATCCATTCGACCGTTCCCCGCAATACTGGGCGGGCTGGGTTTTGGCCTATACGCAATGGGCAAGCTGCCTGGGCTTTAGCGACCTATTCGAAGTTGCTCCGCTCGATTGGGTCATTGGATCATACCATCCGCTCCACGAAGCCCCCGAAGACAAATTTGCTGGAATTATCATCGAAAAATGGAACAAGGCTCAAGCAGACAAAAAGGGCCTCAAGGCAGCACGTAAGGCGGCCGGACTAACGCAAAAACAGCTCGCCACCCAATCGGGAGTTAAACTTCGCGCTATACAGCTCTACGAGCAGAACCAACTCGACCTGCGCCGTGCGTCGGTCTCCTCGACACTGGCGCTCGCAAACACCCTAAACTGCGCTATCGAGGACCTCGTCTGGCAACCAGTTGATCTAGAGTACAACTCGAAACCCTGTTCATCCGAGAATATCAAGACTGAGAGTATTGCTGTTTAACTTTCCTTTACGTACGTATTTAAAGGGAACTATAATACGTATTAGAGACAGATTTTAAGGGAGGTTGCTATGGTTGCCGTGATAGACAAGAAACTCGTTTTCGGACGCGAACAGGTACTGACCTCGACGCAGGCAAGCAAAAATTTTGGCGAAGCGAGGCGTCGCGCTCGAAGGGAGCCGCAATTTGTCTCAGACAGGAACGATGGCATCGATACTGTTATCGTCGGCTTCGACGAATTCGAGGCGATGGCGGTTGAACTCGAACAGCTCCGAGAGGAGCGCCTACACGCCATAGCAGCCGCAAGGCTCGCACGGGGCGACGCTGGTTCGAATCGCAAGGGCATCCCGTTCTCCGATACCGTGGGACGTGAGAGGTTCGAGGCCATGCTAGAAGCCGAGGCGACCGATCCCATTTCCGATGAGGAGCTGTTCGAGTGAACGTGGCTAGGTTTAAGGTCGAGTTTTACGACAAGACCGCCGAGAAAGAGTATCTGTCACTCGATGGTTCAGTTCGCGCTATGGTGGACAAAGGTATTGCGCGTCTTGCACTTCGGGCCGATGAAATTGGCAAGCCACTTTCGGGCCTTCTTGCAGGTTGTCGGGAACTTAAGTTTCGCACAGATGGCATTCGCGTAATTTATCGCATCCGCGATGGGCGCGTCGAAGTAGTTCAAATCATCGCAATAGGTGCAAGGGACAAGGGCAAGGTTTTCGACCTGGCATCTAAACGCTTGGACAGCGATGACTGATTGCCTCAAGAAAAATCTATTTACGTTGCATGGTCGAAATGCTCGGGTTAAACGCTCGGATTCAGCCAGCAGAAGGACGGCGCGATGAAAACGTTAGATTCAACGACACGGCCTGATAGTTATTGCTACAACTATCCTGAAAGCATGACTTTTGACGACTGTACAGCACATGCAACCGACCCTATCGCGCCGAAAGCACCCCGCACGTTACCCGATGATCCGGACAGCACCACTTTGATCGACGAGGCCGTTCGGCTGACCATTGCGGACATGCCCAACGTGCTCAGGCTCTTGGAGAACTCATGATGGCGGCTGTTGGAGGGCAAGGGATTGCCGTCGCGCCGCTCGTGCTCGACGATGCCGAATCGCTCGAAGTCATGGCCGCGGCCGTGATGCGCCTTCACAGCACGCTGATGACGGTCGGGCGCTGCTATACGACCGACGCCACGGGCGACCGGGCCGCGCATGAGCTTGGACGCGTCGAGTCTGTGCTTGCGGGTGCATTCTATACGATATTCGGCCAATCGCCGGCCGATCGATTCGCGGACATCTTTGACCAGGCCACCTACGTGGCCGAGCACATGGTCAAGGACCACATCTTCGAGGACGGCAACAAGCGCACCAGCCTTGTCTTTGCGTTGTCCGTCTTAAGGCTCGCCGGCGCTCCGGTCGTGCTGTCCGACGCCCGCGAGCCCAAAGACAACCAGTACTACGCCTGGATCCAGGACCTCGTTTCCGGAAGCCACGCGACCAGCGAACTCGCCGAAGAGCTTCGCCGCGGTTGCGTTGCGGACACGATCGACCCGTCGCGCGTATAGAATCTAGGCATCCGCACGCCGGTTATTGAATGGATTGGACGCCACATGGAAATCCCCAGCACCCTGTGCAGCAATGTCTACGACTTCGCGTTTTGCCCCTAGCCCCGTTACGACCGTTTGGTCGACCTCGCCGGCCCCGAGGACTGGGGCCCCGGCAACCGCATCCTCAAAAACTACCTGTCGTTTTCGTTTAGCCGCGCGGTATTTTTGACCGAGCGTGACGTGAGCCAGACCTCCCCGTCCAACTTGCCGCTGGTGTTTGACGACGACCGCTGCCTATTCAACACCGGCCTGTACATGCGCCGTTACGAGACCATCTACGGCCTGTTTGAGCCCAACACCAAACCCGACGCGCGCCAGCGGTGGTTTTTGAAGGGTTTCTTTAAGGAAAGCGACCCCATGCTGGTATCGTTTGAGCACCTGCCGTGCCGCGTACGCTTTGCCGAGGACCCTTCCGAGCTTGTTTTTGACTACCGCCTGCCCATCCGTTCCAACATCGACCACATTCTGGGCGATGAGGAGAACTTGACGCGCATTCCCGCCAGCCTGATGGGGGAGGGCAACTCGCTGCTGCTGCGCCGCGCCTTTGAGGGCGCCGTCGTAGAGGCCGCCCGCCGCGCCGCCGCAAACTACACGCTCGCCGTGCCGCAGTTCTACGGCGGCCGGATCCAGCTGCTGCTGCCGCTTTGCCTAACCGGCGACAAGCCCGAGCTGGCGCTGACCATCCAGCGCGAGGACGGCTTCTACGCCGCGCGCACCTGCCTCACGCTCGATATGGCCTACAACAACGCGCGGCTAATTTGCCGCCCCGAGACTTCGTGGATTAAACGGTAAATGGCTGTTTAGCTGCGGGTTTGTTGGTTGCTTTGGTCGCTTTGGCTTTGCTAACACCCACGAATTTAAAATCGAGGGCAAAAAGTTCTTGGTAAACCACGCGCGGCTATGATAGTATCTCTTTTGCCGAAAGGCGACGGGCGATTGGCTCAGGGGTAGAGCATATCCTTCACACGGATGGGGTCACAAGTTCGAATCTTGTATCGCCCACCATCAAAAGCGCAGGTCAGAGGTATTAAGCCTCTGGCCTTTTTTCTTTTTGACACCAAGGGCGACACCAAAACTGACACCAAAATCGAATCGTAGTCGCCTATGGCGTCATTTTTTCGCAACTTTTTTGTTGACGTCATTGAACGTTTTGCATAAAACATATGCGTATTTTCATTGAATTCCCCATGTGATTCATGCGCAAATGTGAAGACAGGGACCACACGCCCAGAGCTCCTTCCAGCGGATTTCTATCACACGAGGGATTTTCGGCAGAACTCGTCAAGCTATTGGTCAGCGTTGGGTTAGCTTCCGGTACTTACCTGCATGATACCCCAGTAGATAATCGGCGATGTCCGCAATCCGCGCGGCCTATGGCCGATACCAGGGGAGGCGCAAATGGACGAAATCGTCTGCGCAAACACCGCATTCCGCTACTGGCGTTGCCCGCCGCAGGTGCGCGATCTCTATCCGCGCCTACCCAACTCCGAAAACGGCTGGCGAGCCCTAGCCCAAGCCCCTTTCGTAACCGACGTCCTCAAGACCCCGATTATCGCTGTTGCTTCGCCAGGTTGTTGTAATCACCACTCGGGATTGCGCTCCACTATTCGCTGGGAAGGAGCATCGGATGCCGGCACAACAATCGACACTCATTTAGGCTTTAGTGTCACCAATCCGCTTAACACGTTATTTACTATGACACGCTTTGTGTCCCAAATAGATCTCGTACTAGCCATGTACGAACTTTGCGGTTGGTTTTCTGTTTTCGAGCCGACCCCCGCTGTCGAAATGCAGTTAAAAATGGCGGAAGAGGAGAATCGCAATTCCAGCACGCAGGATCTGTTCGAACTTGGAGAGGGCGAAGACGAGGTCCCTTGGAAACGAGTTTATGCCCGCGCAACCGTAAAAGCCCCAGATTTTGAAGGCCAATCGAATAAGCGTGAGGACGGAAGAGAGATTACAAAACTCAAAGGTACTTCTCTTTGGATGAGAAAGCCGCTCATCGAACTGAGCGACCTGCATCGATTCGCCGCCAAGGCCAAAAGTCAAATGTGGGGAAAGCAGTTTTATGATGCCGCTCAACAGGTTATCGGCATTTCTGCTTCTCCACTCGAGGTCGCGGGGGTCCTTCTTCTAAGTCGTTCCCGACGTCTAGGTGGTTCAGGATTCAGATACGTGTACCTCAACGATTTAACCCCTCTATCCGAGGCGGCCCAAAGCATCGCAGGTCAAAAGGTTTGCTACGGCGACATTGTGATTGTAAACCCAATCCTAATGAAGGCAGTAATTATCGAAATCCAAGGTGAAGTCATCCATGGATCAGGCGCGGTACTTGACCACGATGCGGAGCGCATGACTGCACTCCAGAGTATGGGTTTCGACGTGTTCCTGGTAACCCACGATATGCTTAACGACAAAAAGCAGCTAGACACCATAGTCAAAAGCGTCTGCAGTCGCTTGGGGATTCGATATAAAGCCAAATCCGAAGCAATGAAGTGCGCCGAGACACGACTGCGCGCAAATGTTTTGTGTAACTGGTTGGAAATCGGAAATTAGTCGGCGACATGGCACTAGAACAACCTAGTTTGCCTGCCAGTGAATTTGTATCATTTCAAAACTATGTCGGATTACGGGGCTGGACCCGGACAGGCCGTCCATACCCGACATTTCACGGAATTCACAAGTCGTCTACCTGCACTGATAATTGTCCTTGGGGGAAGCGGGCACTGCGGGGCGCGGCAACGGCGCGCGATTTCCGCGTCGCAGCGCTACCCTGATGCTGAACGCCGGGACGATGACCCACTGACCTGCTGACGCCTCTTCGGCCGTCCTCAAATCCGACCTGTCTCGCCCCGGCTTCCGCGACCCGGAGTCCTGCCATGACCTAATAGGAGCATGAGCGCGGACAATCGGACAAGCCAACTTGATTGTAGCGCTCCCGTCAGTGCAATGTCTGGGAGACCCGGGCGCGGAGCAGGCGGCAGACCGAGGGGAGCGAAAATGGAAGGCGAAACGGTCATCGCGGGCGTCGACACGCACAAGGACGTGCATGTCCTGTGCCTGCTCGACGGCCTCGGGAGGAAGATCCGGAGCGGGAGCTTCGGGGCCGACCCCGAGGGCTACGACAGGCTGGCGGAGGCGATAGGCGACCCGGGGAGCTGCATGGTCGTCGGCGTCGAGGGCACGGCGTCGTACGGGGCCGGGCTGACGAGGAGGCTCGTGGAGCTCGGGTACAACGTCGTCGAGGTGCTCAGGCCCAAGAGGGACAAGGCGAGGCCCGGCGAGGGGAAGAGCGACCCGCTGGACGCCGAGCGCGCGGCGCGCAAGGCGGCGTCCGGGAGGGGCTGCTCCGTGCCGAAGTCGCAGGACGGCTGGGTCGAGGCGGTGCGCCAGCTCTACGTCGCGCGCAGGCTGGCCGTCGCGACGTCCACGTCCTGCGTGGCCTGCGCGAAGTCGATGCTCACGACGGCCCCGAGCGCCCTGAGGGAGCGGTTCAGGGGCCGCGAGCGGCCGAAGGACCTCATGCCGCTGCTCGCGCGCGGGAGGAAGGCGGGCGACGCGCTCGAGGAGAGCGTGCTGGCCTCGCTGCGGTCCGTCGCGGCGGTCTGGAAGGAGGCCCGCAGCCAGGTCGAGTCCCTCGACGAGCGCATCCGCGCGCTGCTGGAGGCGAACGCGCCCGCGCTGCTCGGCGTCGAGGGCTGCGGCACCACGACCGCCGCCCTGGTCGTGGCCGCCGGCGACAACCCCGGCAGGCTGAAGGGCGAGGCGGCGTTCTCGATGATGTGCGGCGCCTCCCCGATCCCCGCGTCGAGCGGGAAGACGGACCGGCACAGGCTCAACCGCGGCGGCAACCGGCAGGCGAACCGGGCGCTCTACGAGATCGCGATCAAGCGCATGGCGTACGACGAGAGGACGAGGAGGTACGTGGCGAGGCGGACCTCCGAGGGGAAGTCCCGGCGGGAGGCGGTCCGCTGCCTGAAGCGCTACATAGCGCGGGAGGTGTACCACGTGCTCATGGACCCGAACCCCGACGGCGCCGCGCCGGAAGGCCCCGAGCTCGCGAAGATGCGCAAGGCGATGCGGGTGACTCAGAAGAAAGCCGCCGCGGAGCTCGGCCTGTCCGCAGCCACACTCGGGCACCTGGAACATGGGAGACGGCGGTCGACGAAACTGGAGAGGAGGTATTACGAGCTCCTGTGCGAATTGGAGAGAACGCTCCCGCAAACTGCCTCTTGACAACTTATAGGAGCGTCGGTTTTGATTTTACCGATTGCGCCATGCTCGGGGTTCCCGGCCTGGCCCCGTAAACCGGCATGGTTTTGGAATCGTCGGGTGTGCGGGGGCGCGGTTGGCCCCGATAATGGGCCCGGCGCCGGCAGGACGGCCGTTGGGCGGATGGCGGACCGCGCCGCGGATGCGAGAAACGGCGGTCCGCGGGATTCGAGATGTCCCAAGGGCGCCGGAGAGGGCGGCGGCGGCAACGCCGCCGCCCGCGGGCGCGCCCCGCGGGCGAAAAGGGCATCGCGGGGCCTTGCGGCCCGTTCCCGTGCCTGCGTCCGCGGCCGGGCTGCGCCCCCCGCACCGCCGCCCGCAAAATATTTTCCAAAATTGTCCTTGCATCGGCGGGGGAGTTCCCGTATAGTACTTCTTCGCACGGGGGCGTAGCTCAGCTGGGAGAGCGCTTGACTGGCAGTCAAGAGGTCAGGGGTTCGATCCCCCTCGTCTCCACCCGAGCATTGAATGAGGCTCCAACGCAAGTTGGGGCCTTTTTTCATATAGGCACACAAGGTCAAAGGCGGCACCATGATCCTCCTGGTCGACAAGATCTTGCGTTGAACGGGTGCCGCGTGCATGGTAGTATTTCACGTCGTGGTTCAAGATGGTTGGCCTGCTCTGACGGGCTCTATCACATCCGCCACGCTACAAGGGCTCTTGGCGCAACGGTTAGCGCAGGGGACTCATAATCCCTGGGTTCTGGGTTCGAATCCCGGAGGGCCCACCAGAGAATCAAGAGGCCGGGCAAATAGCCCGGCCTCTTTTTGTCAAAGTTCCCACTTCACATGCCTGCCAAATTGCTTTGATAAACGTTTCCGGTTCAAATCCACGTAATTGTTAGTGCTGTTTGACAAGTATCATTTCAAAACTATGTCGGATTACGGGGCTGGACCCGGACAGGCCGTCCATACCCTGCATTTCGCGGAATGTGCGAGTCGTCTACCTGCACTGATAATTGTTCTCGGGGGAAGCGGGCACTGCGGGGCGCGGCAACGGCGCGCGATTTCCGCGTCGCAGCGCTACCCTGATGCCGAATGCCGGGACGATGACCCACTGACCTGCTGACGCCTCTTCGGCCGTCCTCAAATCCGACCTGTCTCGCCCCGGCTTCCGCGACCCGGAGTCCTGCCATGACCTAATAGGAGCATGAGCGCGGACAATCGGATAAGGCAACTTGATTGTAGCGCTCCCGTCAGTGCAATGTCTGGGAGACCCGGGCGCGGAGCAGGCGGCAGACCGAGGGGAGCGAAAATGGAAGGCGAAACGGTCATCGCGGGCGTCGACACGCACAAGGACGTGCATGTCCTGTGCCTGCTCGACGGCCTCGGGAGGAAGATCCGGAGCGGGAGCTTCGGGGCCGACCCCGAGGGCTACGACAGGCTGGCGGAGGCGATAGGCGACCCGGGGAGCTGCATGGTCGTCGGCGTCGAGGGCACGGCGTCGTACGGGGCCGGGCTGACGAGGAGGCTCGTGGAGCTCGGGTACAACGTCGTCGAGGTGCTCAGGCCCAAGAGGGACAAGGCGAGGCCCGGCGAGGGGAAGAGCGACCCGCTGGACGCCGAGCGCGCGGCGCGCAAGGCGGCGTCCGGGAAGGGCTGCTCCGTGCCGAAGTCGCAGGACGGCTGGGTCGAGGCGGTGCGCCAGCTCTACGTCGCGCGCAGGCTGGCCGTCGCGACGTCCACGTCCTGCGTGGCCTGCGCGAAGTCGATGCTCACGACGGCCCCGAGCGCCCTGAGGGAGCGGTTCAGGGGCCGCGAGCGGCCGAAGGACCTCATGCCGCTGCTCGCGCGCGGGAGGAAGGCGGGCGACGCGCTCGAGGAGAGCGTGCTGGCCTCGCTGCGGTCCGTCGCGGCGGTCTGGAAGGAGGCCCGCAGCCAGGTCGAGTCCCTCGACGAGCGCATCCGCGCGCTGCTGGAGGCGAACGCGCCCGCGCTGCTCGGCGTCGAGGGCTGCGGCACCACGACCGCCGCCCCTGGTCGTGGCCGCCGGCGACAACCCCGGCAGGCTGAAGGGCGAGGCGGCGTTCTCGATGATGTGCGGCGCCTCCCCGATCCCCGCGTCGAGCGGGAAGACGGACCGGCACAGGCTCAACCGCGGCGGCAACCGGCAGGCGAACCGGGCGCTCTACGAGATCGCGATCAAGCGCATGGCGTACGACGAGAGGACGAGGAGGTACGTGGCGAGGCGGACCTCCGAGGGGAAGTCCCGGCGGGAGGCGGTCCGCTGCCTGAAGCGCTACATAGCGCGGGAGGTGTACCACGTGCTCATGGACCCGAACCCCGACGGCGCCGCGCCGGAAGGCCCCGAGCTCGCGAAGATGCGCAAGGCGATGCGGGTGACTCAGAAGAAAGCCGCCGCGGAGCTCGGCCTGTCCGCAGCCACACTCGGGCACTTGGAACGGGGGAAACGGCGGTCGACGAAACTGGAGAGGAGGTATTACGAGCTCCTGTGCGAATTGGAGAGAACGCTCCCGCAAACTGCCTCTTGACAACTTATAGGAGCGTCGGTTTTGATTTTACCGATTGCGCCATGCTCGGGGGTTCCCGGCCTGGCCCCGTAAACCGGCATGGTTTTGGAATCGTCGGGTGTGCGGGGGCGCGGTTGGCCCCGATAATGGGCCCGGCGCCGGCAGGACGGCCGTTGGGCGGATGGCGGACCGCGCCGCGGATGCGAGAAACGGCGGTCCGCGGGATTCGAGATGTCCCAAGGGCGCCGGAGAGGGCGGCGGCGGCAACGCCGCCGCCCGCGGGGCGCGCCCCGCGGGCGAAAAGGGCATCGCGGGGCCTTGCGGCCCGTTCCCGTGCCTGCGTCCGCGGCCGGGCTGCGCCCCCCGCACCGCCGCCCGCAAAATATTTTCCAAAATTGTCCTTGCATCGGCGGGGGAGTTCCCGTATAGTACTTCTTCGCACGGGGGCGTAGCTCAGCTGGGAGAGCGCTTGACTGGCAGTCAAGAGGTCAGGGGTTCGATCCCCCTCGTCTCCACCCGAGCATTGAATGAGGCTCCAACGCAAGTTGGGGCCTTTTTTCATATAGGCACACAAGGTCAAAGGCGGCACCATGATCCTCCTGGTCGACAAGATCGAAAAAAGCTTCGGCGCGCGCGTCCTCTTTAGCGGCGCGTCCTTCCAGATCAACCCCGGCGAGCGCTTTGCGCTCGTGGGCCCCAACGGCGCCGGCAAAACCACCATGCTCAAAATCATCATGGGCATCGACAGCCCCGACGCCGGCCAGGTCCAGTACGCCAAGGACTGCCAGGTGGGCTACCTAGAGCAGGAAACCAACCTGGAGCACAAGGACACCACCATCCTTGCCGAGGTCATGGCGGCGGCCAAAGAAATCCGCCGCATGGGCGAGCGCGCCAACGAGCTGCAGGCCCAGATCACCGAGCTCTCCGAGCAGGGCAAGGACGTCGAGGCACTCCTTAACGAATACGGCCAGGTCCAGGACCGCTTTGAGCACCTGGGCGGCTACGAGCTCGAGAGCAACGCGCGCAAAATCCTGTCCGGCCTGGGTTTCAAGGTCACCGACTTTGAGCGCCCGTGCTCCGAGTTCTCGGGCGGCTGGCAAATGCGCATCGCGCTCGCCAAGCTCTTCCTGCGCCATCCCGACCTGCTGCTTTTGGACGAGCCCACCAACCACCTGGATCTCGAGAGCGTCCAGTGGCTTCGCGGCTTTATCGCCAACTACGACGGCGCCGTGCTTATTGTCAGCCACGACCGCGCCTTCATGGACACCTGCGTCGACCACGTCGCCGCGCTCGAGAACCGCCGCGTGACCACCTACACCGGCAACTACAGCAGCTATCTTAAGCAGCGCGAGGACAACCTGGAGCAGATGCGCGCCAAGCGTGCCGCCCAGGAGCGCGACATCGCCCACATGCAGGTCTTCGTCGACAAGTTCCGCTACAAGCCCACCAAGGCAGCCCAGGCCCAGGAGCGCATCCGTAAGATCGAGCAGATAAAAAAGGAGCTCGTCATCCTGCCCGAGGGCCACAAGCACATCGACTTTAAGTTCCCCGACCCGCCGCGTTCCGGCGACATGGTCGTGGGCCTGGAGGGCGTATCCAAGTCCTACGGCAACAAGCACATCTACAGCGACATCGACCTCAAACTCTACCGCGGCGAGCACGTGGCGCTCGTCGGCCCCAACGGCGCCGGCAAGTCCACCCTCATGAAGATCATCGCCGGCCTGGAGCCGCCCACCACCGGCACCCGCGACCTGGGCACCAACGTGGGCGTCGCCTACTATGCCCAGCACGCGCTCGAAGGCATGACCGAGTCCAACACCGTCCTGCAAGAAATCGACACCGTCACGCCCAAGTGGACCGTGCCGCAGCAGCGCAGCCTGCTGGGCGCCTTCCTGTTTAGCGACAACGATTCCATCGAAAAGCAGGTACGCGTCCTCTCCGGTGGCGAAAAAGCGCGCCTGGCGCTCGCCAAGATGCTCGTGGCGCCCGAGGCGCTCCTGTGCCTCGACGAGCCCACCAACCACCTGGACATCGACTCGGTGGACATGCTCGAGAACGCCCTGCAAAACTTCCCCGGCACCATCGTGCTCATCAGCCACGACGAGCACCTGGTGCGCGCCGTGGCCAACCGCGTGATCGATATCCGCGACGGCAAGGTCACGGTCTACGACGGCGACTACGACTACTACCTCTACAAGCGCGAAGACCTCGCAGCCCGCGCCGCCGCCGAGGCGTCCACGGAGAGCGTGCCTGCCGCGGCCAAGTCCACCAAAGCCAGCGCCGGCCAGGCCGACACCCCCGCCGAGGCGCCTAAGCCTGCCGAGGGCAAAAAGACCAAGGAGCAAAAGCGCGCCGAGGCCCAGGCCCGCGCCGCGCTCAACAAAAAGCTCAAGGGCGTGCGCAACCAGCTCAAGAAGATCGAGGCCGAGCTCGACAAAAAGCGCGCCCGCTATGACGAGCTTATGGAATTGATGGCGAGCGAGGAGCTTTATGCCGATCAGGATAAGTTCAACGCCGCGCTGGGGGAATATAACGGCCTTAAGCAAGAGCTGCCCAAGCTCGAGGACGAATGGCTCGAGCTTTCCACCCAGATCGAAGAGGAGACCGCGCGTGAACTCTCGTAAAGCCACCGCCGTGGCGATGAGCATCATCGCCATCGCCTGTCGCATCTGCGGCATCTTTATGAGCGCGATGACCGTGCTGCTGTGCTTTAGCGGCCTCACCGCCAAGCTGCAAATCGTGGGCTTTGTCGTTGAGCTTTCGCGTGCGCTGCCGAGCGCTATCGCCGGCTACGGCGTCATCACATCGCCCTTTGGCGGCGTGTTCCGCCTGGATTACGCCATCGTGGCCGTCATCCTGTTTGTGGCCGACTACCTGCTCACGCGCGCCTCGCGCCGTGTCCGCTAGGGGAGCGCCATGTCCAGCAGCTACCTCATGAACCTGCTCGCCAGCGCCGTTGCCGTCATCGTTGGTATCGTCATCCACGAAAGCGCGCACGCCGCCGCGGCCTGGGCGCTCGGTGACAAGACGGCGCGTTCGCGCGGCCGCGTCTCGCTCAACCCGCTCAACCACATCGACCCGTTCGGTACCGTCCTCCTACCGCTGCTGATGCTCGCCGCCGGCGGCCCGGTGTTCGCCTTTGCCAAGCCTGTGCCCGTCTACCTCAACAACCTCAAGCATCCCAAGCGCGACGAGGTCCTGGTGAGTGCGGCCGGCCCCGCTTCGAATATTGCACTCGCGTGTCTCGCAGCCGCCATCATGCACACAGCATACGGCAACCTCTACACCAGCATGTCCTTTGCCGTTGCGTCCCAAATCATGAACTTCGGCGCCACCTTTATCGTGGTCAACCTGTCGCTCGCGTTCTTTAACCTCATCCCGATTCCGCCGCTCGACGGCTCGTCGATCATTGTGCCGTTCCTCAAAGGCAAGGTGCTCGCCAACTACTATCGTCTGCAGCAATACGCCATGCCCATCCTTATCATCGTGCTGTATCTGCTGCCCATGTGGACCGGCATCGACGTGATCGGCCGCTATTTCGACGTTACCGTGTATCCGCTGGCTGAGCACCTGCTCAACTTCGCAATTGCCGGCATCTAGGGTAAACTTACAGGTCGACCGTGCAAAACAGTCGTAACATGCACTCAAACCGCGCCGCGAAGGCGCCGTCAAAGGAGGTCGAAGATGTCGTATCGCGTGTCGACGCAGGTCTACAGCGGACCGTTCGACCTGCTGCTGCAGCTGGTAACCCGCCAAAAAGTTGATATCGGCGCTATCTCCATTAGCGAGGTGGCCGAGCAGTACCTAGCAGAGGTCGAGCGGATCGAGGCACTGGACCTGGACGTCGCGAGCGACTTTTTGCTGGTCGCGGCAACCCTTTTGGACATTAAGGCCGCCTCGCTGGTACCCCAAGAGGCCCCCAGCAAATCCGTCGACGATGACGAGGACGACGAAGACCTCGAGGGACTCAGCGCACTCGACGGCGACGCCCTGCGCGAGGTCCTGATCCAGCGCCTGATCGCCTACAAGCAGTTTAAGGGCGCGGCAGCGGCCCTTGGCGCGCGCATGCGGGCCGAGAGCCGCATGCATCCGCGCGTTGCCGGCCCCGACCCCGAGTTCTTGGGCCTTATGCCCGACTACCTGGCCGGCATTACCCTGCGCGGCCTGGCCGTCATCTGTGCCGACCTGGACGGCAAGCGCCAGACCTTCCTGCTGGAGGCCGAGCACGTGGCACCGCATCGCGTGCCGCTCGATCTGACGGTGGCCTCAGTCGACCGCTTTACCATGGCGCACCAAACCTGCACCTTCCGCGAGCTGCTGGACGGCGACGCCACGACTGAGCAGCTCGTCGTCACCTTCCTTGCCATGCTGGAGCTTGCCAAACGCGGCTCGCTCACGCTGAGCCAGGACGAGATCTTTGGAACCATTCAAATCAACCGCGTCGAGGGCGCCGAGGCATACGTGCCCGGCGAGGGCCCCGAGCTCACCGAATAGGAGCGACCAACCATGTCAACCCTTTCCACGCTAGAGGCAAACAGCCTCAAAGGCGCCCTCGAGGCGCTGCTGCTGGTGTCGAGCGACCCCGTGAGCGCACCCGCGCTGGCAGGTGCGCTGGATATCGCCCCGGGCGAGTGCGCGTCGCTTTTGGCCGAGCTCAAGGTTGAGTACGAGGAGGCCAACCGCGGCTTTCAGCTGCGCGAGGTCGCCGGTGGCTGGCGCCTGTTTACGCACCCCGCCTACCACGACGTGGTCGAGGCCTACGTGCTGAGCTGGGACACGCAAAAACTGTCGCAGGCAGCGCTCGAGACACTCGCCGTCATCGCCTACCACCAGCCCGTCACGCGCGAGGTTGTCAAGGGCATCCGCGGCGTCAACTCCGACGGCGTCATCGCGTCGCTCGTGGACAAGGGCCTGGTGCGCGAGCTCGGCCGCGACCCCGAGCGCGGTCAGGCCATCATCTACGGCACGACCAACGCATTCTTGGAAAAGTTCGGTCTGCGCTCCACTCGCGACCTGCCCGATCTGGAGCAGTTTGCCCCCGACGAGCAGTCGCGCCAGTTTATCCGCGAGCGTCTGAGCGGCCGCAGCATTCAGTCCACACTCGAGGAACAGGCCGAGGACCTGGACGAAGAACGCGAACTGATCGATACCGATGTTGAGGACACCGATGGCGAGGAGCTTCTGCCCACAGGTGTTACCTCGGAGGATATGCATGACGAAGACTAACGAAGCAGGGGAGACGCGCACTTCACGTGCCGCGGGCGCCACAACGCCCGCGGACGACGCCCAGCCCGTCTACCCGCACACCATGCGCCTGCAGCGCTTTTTGGCGCGCGCGGGCGTGGCGAGCCGCCGCGGATCGGAAGACCTGATGACTGCCGGCCGCGTGACCGTCAACGGCCAGGTAGCAACCGAGCTAGGCACCAAGGTCGACGTCGACCGCGACCATATCGAGGTCGACGGCATGCCCGTCAAGCTCAACCAGGGCGCCGTGTACCTGATGCTCTACAAGCCGACCGGCTACCTCACCACCATGAGCGACCCGCAGGAGCGTCCCTGTGTGGCGGACCTGGTTCCCCGCGACCGCTTTCCGGGCCTGTTCCCGGTGGGCCGCCTGGACCGCGACACCACGGGCCTTTTGCTCTTTACCACCGACGGCGACTTGTCGCAGGACCTGCTGCACCCCAGCAAGCACGTCTACAAGACCTACCAGGCGCTCGTCGACGGTCAGCTGTCCGACCACGACCTCACGCCGCTGCGTCGCGGCATCGAGCTCGACGACGGCCTGTGCCAGCCGGCGATCTGCCGGGTCATCGGCGCGCGCGAGGCCGAGGCCGTGGCTCCGCAAGGCGTCAAGCCCGGCACCACCGCCGTGGAGGTCATCATCCGCGAGGGCCGCAAGAACCAGGTCAAGCGCATGCTGAGCAAAATCCACCACCCGGTGATCCGCCTGCACCGCTGCAACTTTGCCGGACTGGAGCTCAAGGACGTGGCCAAAGGCTCGTGGCGCGAGCTCACCGACCGCGAGGTGCAGATCCTCAAGGCCGGCGGCACCCCGCCCAAGCAGGCCAGCTCCAAACGCGGCACCGCGCCGGCGACCAACACAGCGAGCCGCACCCGCCACCACGGCAGCCACGGCTCCGCGCCCAAGCGCAACACCTACCGCGAGCGCTACACCGGCTAGGCAACCCGCCGCACCCCAACGCCCGCGAACCATACCAGCACGTCAACCACCGAAAGGAAGCATTACATGATCGTCGCCATCGACGGCCCCGCCGGTTCCGGCAAGTCCACCATCGCCAAGGAGATTGCCCGCCAGCTGGGCTTTAACAAGCTCGATACGGGCGCCATGTATCGCGCCGTCACCTTCGCCGCGCTCGACCGCGGCATCGATTTGGACGACGAGGCGGCCATCGACGCCCTCGCCGAGCAGATCGAGATCCGCTTTACCAACGGCACCGGCGAGGACACGCGCCTGACCATCGACGGTGCGGACGCATCGGCTGCCATCCGTACCCCGCAGGTGGACGCCAACGTCTCCAAGGTCTCGGCCTACCCGGGCGTACGCGCCGCCATGCTCATCCATCAGCGCCGCGCCGCCGAGGACCGCGATATCGTGGCCGAGGGTCGCGACATCGGCACCGTCGTGTTCCCCAACGCGCAGGTCAAGGTGTTCCTGACCGCCGACCCTCGTGAGCGCGCCCGTCGCCGCGTGCTGCAGCGCCACCAAAACGACGCCCAGCCGCTCAGCACAGAGCAACTCGAGGCCGAGGTCGACGAGACCCTCGACGCCCTCAAACAGCGCGACAAACTCGACAGCAGCCGCGAGGTCGCGCCGCTCGTGCCCGCCGAGGACGCCGTGCACGTCGACTCCACCGCCCACACCATCGATGAGGTCGTCCGCATTATCGAGGACCTCATCAACCAAAGGAGGTAGCCCATGCGCCTGTTTAAGCAGACGCCCGAGGATTACTACAACGCCCCGTACGCCGAGTTCCCGGCGCTCATCCGCGGCACCGTCGTCGTGGTCATGGCAATCCTATGGGCCTTCTCCAAACTCATGTGGCGCTGGAAGGTCGAAGACGCCGACCTGCTGTTTGAGCGCCAGGAAGGCCGCGGCAGCGTGGTCATCTGCAACCACACCTCGATGGCAGAACTCTTGGCCGTGGAGACGGCGCTGTTCTTTGGCGGCCGCCGTATCCGCCCCATCTTTAAGTCCGAGTTCGCTAAGAGCAAGATTGTGCGCTGGGCCTTTAGCCGCGTGGGTGGCATTCCCGTCGAGCGCGGCACCGCCGACATGAAGTGCCTGCGCGCAGCACAGCATGCACTGCAGCGCGGTGAGGACGTCTTGATCTTCCCCGAGGGCACGCGCATCCGCTCGCGCGAGATCAAGCCCGAGGTCCATGGCGGCTTTGCGCTTATCGCCCAGATGGGCAAGGCTCCCGTCAACCCACTCGCCATTTGTGGCTGGTCCGATATCACGCCCAAAGGCAAAAAGCTCATGCGCCCCAAAAAGTGCTGGATCCGCGCCGGCAAGGCCATCTCGCTATCCGACGCACCGGCCGAGCTTAAGCGCAAGGAGCGCCTGGCATGGTTTGAGTCCGAGTCCATGAACCGCGTCTACGCCATGCGCGACGAGCTGTGTGCCGAGCATCCGGGCAGGTTCTAGCCATGGGTGAGAACGTCATGAATACCGCCGCGGCCGCCGCTGAGGGAGTCGTCCCCACCATCGAAATTGCTGCCCACGCCGGCACCTGCTACGGCGTACAGCGCGCGCTCGACATGGCGCTGGCTGCCGCGCCGCAGGCAGGGGAGAGCACTCAGGTCCACACGCTGGGCCCGCTCATCCATAACCCTATCGTGGTGCGCGAGCTTGCCGAGGCGGGCGTCGGTCTGGCAGACACCTTGGACGACGCCGCATCGGGCACCGTGATCATCCGCGCCCACGGCGTGGTGCCGCAAGTGATCGATGCCGCTCGCGAGCGCAGTCTTACCGTGGTCGACGCCACCTGCCCCTACGTGAAAAAGGTCCACGTGGCCGCCGAGCGCCTGGTACGCGAGGGCTACCGCGTGATCGTCGTGGGCGAGCCGGGCCATCCCGAGGTCGAGGGCATTCTGGGCCACGCCGGCGATGACGCTCAAGTCGTGAGCTGTGCCGCCGACGCCGACGAGCTGTCGCTTAAAGGCAAGGTGGGCTTGGTTGTGCAGACCACCCAGACCGCGCAGAACCTGGCCGAGGTTGTCGCCTCCATCACCCCGCGCGTGCAGGAACTGCGCGTGATCAACACCATCTGCGCCGCCACGAGCGAGCGCCAGCAGGCGGCGGCAACCCTCGCCAACCGCTGTGATTGCATGGTCGTCGTGGGCGGCAAAAATTCGGGCAACACGCGCCGTCTGGCGCAGATTTGTGCCGATGTCTGCGAGCACACGCATCACATCGAGGAAGCTTTCGAGCTTGAGGCCGCGTGGTTTGCCAACGCGCGCCACATCGGCATCACCGCCGGAGCCTCCACCCCGCAAGAACACATCGAACGCGCCGTTGCGCGCATCAAGGAGCTTTGCCGCTAGTCATGGACCAGACCGTACCCGCATACGCCGCCGAGGTGGCCGATTACGGGCGCAGCCGCGACCCCGAGCCGGGCGAAGGCGCGCTCGTTAAGAACGTGCGTCCCGAATCGCCCGCATGGGATGTGGGTATCGAGCCGGGCATGCGCGTGCTCACGGTCAACGGCGAGCAGCTGACCGATATGATCGTGTGGCTCTGGGAGGCTGATGACGATACCGTCGAGCTGGAGGTATTCGACCCGCGCGACGGCACCGTCACCCCCGTGGAGCTCGACCGTTTTCCCGGCGAGGACTGGGGCCTGGAGTTCGATGGCCCCATCTTTGACGGCATGCGTACCTGCGTTAACGCCTGCGTGTTCTGCTTTATGACCATGTTGCCCAAGGGCGGCCGCTCCACGCTCTACATTCGCGACGACGATTACCGCCTGAGCTTTTTGCAGGGTAACTTTGTCACGCTCACAAACCTCACCGACGAAGATGTTCAAAATGTCATCCAACGCAACATGAGCCCCATGAACGTGTCGGTCCATGCCGTGAGCCCCGACGTCCGCCGTCGCATGATGGGCCGCAACGCCCAGCGCGGCATGGACGTGCTCGAGACCATCATGGCCGCCGGTATCGAGATTCACGCGCAGATTGTGCTGTGCCCCGGAATGAACGACGGCGAGGAGTTGGAAAAAACCCTGCGCTTTTGCGAGGAGCACGAGCAGATCACCAGCCTGGGCATTGTGCCGCTCGGCTTTACCAAGCATCAGAACCGTTTTAGCTGGTCCTACAGCGACAAACCCGAGCTCGCGCGCGAGACCATCGCCATGATCCGGCCCTTCCAGGACCGTGCCTTCGAGCGTTTTGGCCGCCACACCTTCCAGATGAGCGACGAGTTCTATCTGGACGCCGGCATTGAGCCGCCCGAGGCGGATTTCTACGACGGCTACCCGCAGTACTACGACGGCATCGGCATGATCCGTTCATACCTAGACGAGACCGACGATGTGATTGCCGCCGATGCCGAGCGCCTGCGCCGCGTTCGCGAGGCAATCGCTGCCCGCAATCAGCACCTGCTGTGCCTCTCGGGCGCCAGCGCACGCGATACCGTGGCGCGCTTCGTGGAGTCTCCACAGGGCCTTTCCGGCACCGTCATGGCCATCAAGAACCGCTACTTTGGCGGCAACGTGGACGTGACCGGCCTCATCGTCGCGAGCGATATCCTGGAGCAGCTGCCGCAAGACCTGTCGGGGGTTATGCTCTTTGTGCCTAAGCTCATGTTCAACGCTGACGGCATGACGCTTGACGAGTATCATCGTGACGATTTACTCGCAAGCCTTAACCACCGCGGCGCCGAGGTTCATGTGGTGTCGACCATGCCGCATGAGCTGCTCGATACCCTAGAGCACATCCTTGGCATTGTGCCTGCCGACTCTACTAATTCCGCTGACCCTATCCATTAAAGGAGAGCAGATGAAACCTATCGTCGCCGTCGTCGGACGCCCCAACGTGGGCAAGTCCACGCTCGTTAACCGCCTAGCCCAGACCTCGGACGCCATCGTCCACGAGTCCCGCGGCGTCACGCGCGACCGTTCGTATCACACGGCCGACTGGAACGGCCGCGAGTTCACTATCGTCGACACGGGCGGCATCGAGCCGCTCAAGAGCGATGACGTGTTTGCCACGTCCATCCGCGACCAGGCACTCGCCGCCGCCGAGGAAGCTGCCGTCATCCTGTTTGTGGTCGACGGCCGTACCGGCGTCACCGAGGAGGACGAGTCGGTCGCTCGCATGCTCAAGCGCTGCGACAAGCCGGTTTTTCTGCTGGTGAACAAGCTCGACAACCCCGATCGCGAGAATGACAACATCTGGGAGTTCTATTCACTTGGCATCGGTGAGCCCACGCCGCTTTCGGCCCTTCACGGCCATGGTACGGGCGACCTGCTCGATGACATCGTGGCCCTGCTCCCCGAGGAAGAGGACGAGGTCGCCGACGAGTTCCCCGACGCGCTCAACGTCGCCATCATCGGCCGACCCAATGCCGGCAAGTCGTCGCTGTTCAACCGCATCCTGGGTGCCGACCGCTCCATCGTGTCCAACATCGCCGGCACCACGCGCGACGCCATCGATACCGTTGTCGAGCGCGACGGCAAGCACTACCGCATGGTCGACACCGCTGGCATTCGCAAGAAGAGCACCGTGTACGAGAACATCGAGTACTACTCCATGGTTCGCGGCCTGCGCGCCATCGACCGCGCCGACGTGGCGCTGCTCGTCGTCGACGCCGCCGTGGGTGTTACCGAGCAGGACCAGAAGGTCATGGGCTTGGCCATCGAGCGCGGCTGCGCCATCGTGGTGCTGCTCAACAAGTGGGACCTGCTCGACGATGACCGCAAGCGCGAGGCCTGCATGGAGACTGTAGACCGCCGTCTGGGCGTCATGGCTCCCTGGGCTCAGTACCTGCGCATCTCGGCCCTGACCGGCCGCAGCGTCGAAAAGATCTGGGCGATGGTCGATGCCGCCGAAAAGACGCGTTCGCAAAAGATCAGCACCTCGCGCCTCAACACGTTCCTCACCGACCTGCGCGAGTTTGGTCACACCGTGGTAGATGGCAAGCGCCGCCTGCGCATGCACTACGTGACCCAGACGGGCGTCAACCCGCCGACGTTCACGTTCTTCGTCAACCACAGCGACCTGGTCAACGACACCTACCAGCGCTACGTGGAAAACCGCATGCGCTCGACCTTCGACTTCGCCGGTACGCCCATTCGACTCTTCTTTAGGAAGAAGGAGCAAAAGGATGCTTAATCCGATCCTGCTGACCGCCATCTGCGCCGTGGTCTCGTTCTTTATCGGGGCGATTCCGTTTGGCCTGATCCTGGGCCGCGTGTTCAACCACACCGACATTCGCAAGGCGGGCTCCGGCAACATCGGCACCACCAACGCCCTGCGCGTAGCCGGCCCCAAGGTGGCCGCGCTCACGCTGCTGTTCGACTGCCTTAAGGGCGCCATCTGCGTCCTTATCGCGCGTCCGCTCATCGCGAGCGTGGGCTATGGCTTTCCGCCGAGCATCATGGCTCCCGGTGCCGCCGGTGACTGGATGATCGGCGTCATTTGCCTGGCTGCCGTGTGGGGACACATCTTCTCGCCCTACCTTAACTTCCACGGCGGCAAGGGTATCGCCGTGGGCTTGGGCGTGATTCTTGCCTGGTACTGGCCCATTGGTCTGTCGCTGCTGGGTATGTTTATCGTTGCCGTCGCCATCACCAAGTTTGTGTCGGTGGGCTCGCTTGCCGCCGCCATTGGTCTTCCCATCGCTGCCTGTGCGGTTTTTCCGTACAGCAGCCTGGGCCTCAAGTTTTGCATGGCGATGATCGGCATCACCGTAGTGTGGGCCCATCGCGCGAACATCAAAAAGCTCATGACCGGTAAGGAGTCCAAGCTCTCGTTTACCAAGCGCGTCACCGAGCCCGACGATAAGTAGGAGAGAGTCATGAATGTTGCGCTGATTGGCTCCGGCTCCTGGGGAACCGCCGTCGCCGGCCTTGCCGCCGCGCGAGCCGCGCGCGTGACCATGTGGGCTCATAGCGAGCAGACGGCCGCCGGCATTAACGGCGAGCACCGTAATCCCCGCTATCTGGTGGACTACGTGCTGCCGGAAAACGTTGTCGCCACGACGGACCTGTCCCAGGCGCTCGACGGCGCCGAGGCCATCATCTTCGCCGTGCCTTCGACGCACCTTCGCGACGTCTGCCACCAGGCGGCGCCGTTCATCGCTGACGAGACGCCGGTTCTGTGCCTCACCAAGGGCATCGAGCCCGAGTCCGGACTACTCATGAGCGAGGTCATCGCCAGCGAGATCGGCAACGAGTCGCGCGTGGCGGCGCTCTCGGGCCCCAACCATGCCGAGGAGATCTGCCGCGGCGGGCTCTCTGCCGCCGTCATCGCCAGCGAAGACCAGCAAGTGGGGGAGACCTTTAAGGAGCTGCTGCTTTCCACGGCCTTCCGCATCTACCTGTCGCAGGATATGACCGGCGTCGAGGTCTGCGGCGCCATGAAAAACGTCATCGCTATCGTATGCGGCATCTCTGCCGGCTCGGGTGCGGGTGATAACACGCTCGCCCTCATCATGACGCGCGGTCTGGCCGAGATCAGCCGCCTGGTGCACGCCCGCGGTGGCCAGGCCATGACCTGCATGGGGCTTGCCGGCATGGGCGACCTTATCGCCACCTGCACTTCGGAGCACTCGCGCAACCGCACCTTCGGCTTCGAGTTTGCCCACGGCGTTTCGCTCGACGAGTACCAGGCGCGCACGCATATGGTGGTCGAAGGTGCCGTCGCGGCACGAAGCGTCAGCGAGCTCGCCCGTTCACTGGGCGTAGACATTCCGCTCACCTTTGCCGTGGAGCAAACGCTCTACAACGGTGTTACTTTGGATAGGGCGCTCGAGATTCTCACCGATCGCGTCCCCTCTCAAGAGTTCTACGGACTCACCGACTAGCGCAGAAAGGCTACTACCATGGGTTCCATCAAAATCGCTCCGTCCGTCCTTTCGGCCGACATGGCCAACCTCAAGGGCGAGCTCGACAAGATCGCCGGTGCCGACTACGTGCACTTCGACGTCATGGACGGTCACTTTACCGGCAACCTGACCTTTGGCGTTGACATCCTTAAGGCCGTCAAGCGCTCCACAAATGTACCGGTCGACGCGCACCTGATGGTGTCGAACCCCGACGAGACGGTCGATTGGTACGCAGACGCCGGTGCCGACATGATCACCGTGCACTACGAGGCCTCCACGCACCTGCACCGCACGCTCACCCATCTGCAGCAGCGCGGCGTCAAGGCCGGTGTGGTGCTCAATCCCGCCACGCCCGTGTGCGTACTCGAGAGCATCATCGACGTCGTGGATATGGTGCTGTTGATGAGCGTGAACCCTGGCTTTGGCGGCCAGAGCTTTATCCCGGGCACCATTGCAAAACTGCACGAGCTTACGGCCATGTGCGAGCGTCACGGCGTTTCGCCCCTCATCGAGGTCGACGGCGGCATTTCTTCCAAGAACATCGCCGAGGTCGTTAAGGCTGGCGCCAACGTGCTCGTGGCCGGCTCCGCCGTATTTAAGTCCGAAGATCCCGCCGCCGAGGTTGCGCTGCTGCAGAAGCTGGGCAACGAGGCTGCACAGGAGGCATAAACCCTTATGACCGCAGGTCAAAACCGCATACCCGTGAATCTTGACTATGCCGCCTCGACGCCCATGCGCGCCGAGGCGCTCCTTGCGCAGCGCGAATATGACGACAGCGAGCTTGCCGGCGTCAACCCCAACTCGCTGCATTCGCTCGGCCGCAAGGCCGCCGCGCGCCTGGAGGTGGCACGTCGCGAGATTGCTCGCAGCTTTGGCGCGCGCGTTCGCCCGTCCGAGATCATCCTTACCAACGGCGGCACCGAGGCCAACCAGCTGGCGCTGCTCGGTCTTGCCGAGGGCGCTCGTCAGCGCGATCGAAAGCGCGATCGTGTCATCGTTTCGGCCATCGAGCACGATTCAATTCTGGACAACCTACCGCTGCTGCGCGCCGCCGGCTTTACCGTCGACCTGGTGCAGCCCTGCCGTGCAGGCTACATTGAGCCTGCCGCGCTTGTCGAGCTGCTCGGCGACGACGTGGCGCTCGTGAGCATTATGGTCGCCAACAACGAAACCGGCGTGGTACAGCCCATCCGCGAGCTGGCCGCCGCCGCACATGCTGCCGGCGCTTTGTTTCACACCGATGCCATCCAGGGCTATTTGCACATTCCGCTCGATGTCACCGAACTGGGTGTCGATGCCATGACCGTTGCCGCGCACAAGATCGGTGGCCCCGTGGCATCCGGCGCGCTCTACCTTAAGAACCGCACGCCGCTGCGTCCGCGCATCTTTGGCGGTGGACAGGAAGCCGGCCGTCGCGCCGGTACACAGGATCTGCGCACGCAGCTGGCTTTTGCCGCTGCCGCCCGCACGCTGGCGCCCCACGTGGCCCGGGAGCGCGCGACGCTACAGGCCCTGTCCGATAAGCTCTACGCCACGCTTACGGCCCATCCGCACATTCACGCTACGATGGGCGACTACGCGCAGGCAGACCGTCTGCCGGGTATGGTTTCAATCTACGTCGACGGCATGGACTCCGAAGAGCTCATCATCAAGCTCGATGCCGCCGGTTTTGAGGTTTCGGCTGGATCGGCTTGCTCGAGCGGCAGCATGGACCCGAGCCACGTGCTCAGCGCCATGGGCATTGGTCGCGAGCAGGCATTGGGGTCGCTGCGCATCTCGTTTGATGACCGCGTGAATCCGAGCGATCTGGACGACTTTGCCCAGACGCTGCTCTCGATCGTAGGCGCCGCATGATCGTCTCCGAGCTTGAACGTGCGCTGCTGACGCGCTACCCCAAGGCGGACGCCGAGGGCTGGGATCATGTTGGGCTATCTGTGGGAGATCCCTCTGCCGAGATCCGCGGTGTTGCCTGCGCGCTCGACGCGACCGAGGCCAACGTACGCCGCGCTCTCGAGGCCGGCGCCAACGTGCTGCTGACGCATCATCCCATCTATATCAAGGCGCCCGAGGCCTTTTGTCCGGCCGATTCCGCGCGTCCCCAGTGCAGCGCTGCACTATACGAGGCAGCTCGTTGCGGCGTGAGCATCATCTCGCTTCACACCAACCTGGACCGCTCGCACGAAGCACGCGTTCGCCTGAGTGAGTTGCTGGGCGCTGAGCCCATGAGCTCGCTGGAGCATGTGGACGAGCCTGAGCTCACCGGTCTGGGCGCACTCGCGTCCCTCCACGACGTCTGCAACCTGCGCGACCTCGCCAACCGTGCCGCCACGGCCTACGGCAGCGACCCGCGCGTGTGGGGCGAGGCCGATCACCCGTGCCGCACCATCGCCATTTTGGGCGGCTCCTTGGGCGACTTTGGAGAGCTCGCCATTGCCGCAGGCGCAGATGTTGTCGTGACGGGCGAAGCGAGCTACCACGTGGCGCAAGACCTTGTCTTGCGTGGACTGCCGGTGATCTTGCTCGGCCACGACCGCTCCGAGGAGCCGTTCGTTGATATATTGATGAACTCTGCAGTTGACGCCGGGGTCGACCCCCGTCATGCGATTAAAATACTGAACCCTTGCCAATGGTGGACTGTGACAAAAGGAGAGAACTTATGAGCGCCGGCGCTACGCTACTCAAGCTGCAACAGATCGATTTGGAGCTCGCCCGCAACAAGAGCGAACTTGCCAATATGCCGGAGCTCAAGGAGCTCGCCTCAAAGCGTAAGACCTATGTGAAGCTCAAGTCCGAGATGACCAAACTCTACGCCCAGCGCAAGGATCTGGACATTGAGCTCGACGACCTCAACACCACCGAGATCCAGACCAATAACGCCATCGAGGCTGCCAAGAAGCGTCACGTCGACGGCTCTGATTACCGCGAGGTGCAGGACCTGGAGAATGAGCTTGCCACCCTGGCCAAGCGTCTGGACAAGATCGAGCACACCCGCAAGGATGTCGTTGTCGCCCGTAAGGAAGCGCTCGACCGCGAGGCTCGCGCGCAGGCCATTATCGCCAAATTCGAGGAGGGCGTGAAGGCCGACACCAAGGCCGCACGAGCCAAGGCCGCCGACCTGCAGGCCCAGATCGATGCTGCAACCAAGGAGCGCACCGCCCTTGCCGCCACGCTACCGACCGACGTGCTCATCGATTACGAGCGCCTGCTCAAGCAGTTCCGCGGCCTGGCCGTCGAGACCATTCAGGGCAACATCCCCACGGTCTGCCATACCGCGCTGCAGGCATCGTCCATGAGCGACCTCAACCACGACGGTAGTGAGATTACGCACTGCCCGTATTGCCACCGCCTGCTCGTGCTCCCCAGCAAGGAAGCTTAAATGATGACGGCGGCACCCAACAATTCAATGCAACTTGAGGGAAAAACGATCCTGCTGGGCATTACCGGCGGGATCGCCGCCTATAAGTCGTGCAATATCGTGCGCCTGCTGCAAAAGCGCGGCGCACGCGTCAAGGTCGTTATGAGCGAGCATGCTACGGAGTTTGTGGGCCCGCTCACCTTCCGCGCGCTCACCAATGAGCCGGTCGCGGTAGGTCTGTTCGACGATCCCTCCGACCCCATCCACCATATCTCGCTGGCGCAGGAGCCCGACCTGGTGGTCGTGGCACCAGCGACGGCCAATATCATCGCCAAGATGGCCAACGGCATTGCCGATGACCTTATCTCCACGACGCTGCTCGCCACGCCGCGACCCATTGTGATCGCGCCGGCCATGAACAATGGCATGTGGAAGGCGCCGGCAACCCAGGCCAATATGGCCACGCTGCGCGACCGCGGCGTCCATGTGGTGGGGCCCGGCAGTGGCTACCTTGCCTGCGGCGACGTTGACACGGGACGCATGAGCGAGCCCGAGGACATTGTCGAAGCCATCTGCGAGGTGCTCAATCCCGTGTCCCAAGACCTTGCAGGTAAACGAATTGTCATCACTGCCGGCCCCACGCATGAGCCGATCGATCCGGTGCGCTTTATCGGCAACCGGTCGTCGGGCAAGATGGGCATCGCACTGGCAGGGGAGGCCGTACGCCGCGGCGCTGCGGTCACGCTCGTGCTGGGGCCGACGTCACTCGACGTGGGTCGCGGCGTGGAGTGTGTACGCGTGCAGACCGCCGCAGAGATGCTGCAGGCGGCGCTAGGTGCCTTTCAGACGGCCGATGCGGCCATTTGCGCGGCCGCCGTCGCCGACTACACGCCCGCGGCCCCTGCCGACCATAAGCTCAAAAAGGCCAACGAACGCCTCGATCGCATCGAGCTCGTCGAGACCGTTGATATTTTGGCTGAGCTCTCACGCCAGAAGGGCGAGCGCCGTGTGATCGGATTTGCAGCCGAGACCGATAACGTCGTGGAGTACGCTGAGCGTAAATTGGCCCGCAAGGGCTGCGATGCGATCATCGCCAACGATGTCTCGCGCGCCGATTCGGGCTTTGGAACCGATACCAACAAGGCTTGGATCGTGAGCACAGCGGGTACGCAAGAACTTCCCGTGCTAACAAAACCCCAGCTCGCAGATACAATTTTAGACTTGCTCAAAAATAATTAAAAAAGTTCTTGCACAAGTCCAAAGTTTCGGGTTAATATACTTCCTGTTGCGAGCGAGAGCAGAGCAACAAACAAAAGCTTCGGGACGTGGCGCAGCTTGGTAGCGCACTTGACTGGGGGTCAAGGGGTCGCTGGTTCGAATCCAGTCGTCCCGACCAGAAGTTTGCAGGTCAGACACCTAGTGCCTGACCTTTTTTGTTTTAAGCAATTGCTTAATTTTGATTAAGCAACAGGGTGCCAAAAATCTACCTGCGCGATAATCGCCTTTTGCGGCTACTTGCGCGTTTTGCACACGCTTGGGCCGATTTATTAACGCGATATGAATCTACATACGCGTAGCTGGTATACAGTCGAGTACAGACTGTATTTATCGCGGCGATTTACACAGATATAGCGACTGTAACGAACAAGCGTGTCGCTGTATTTATTCCAGTAGCTCACTTGACCGGTGGACAAGTGAGCGATTGCAACGATATGCCAACCAGGATGGGCTCCATACGAAGACGCCGCAGGGGTAATGGCGGGGGAGTGCAGCAGGCGCTCTGAGAGCCGCTGTATGACCCCATTTTTCCTCAAACCGATAACCTATGCCACAAACATCAAACCGTTCGAGTAACCGCCAAAAGAAAAGCCCGCACAGATCGCGTCGAAAATGTTGGTGTAAGGGTGACACCCTAGCGCCCGTTTAACGAAAAACGGCCTTCGTCCTAGAATCTGAAATCACCACAACAACAGGTTCTAGGAAAGGACGAAGACCGCTATGGGAATCTTATCAGACCCGACGCCGGACATGCTCGCCATGCCCCGTTTCGACGACGGCGCCATCGACATGCAGGAGCTGCTCCGCAGACTAGCCGAGCAGGTCGTGAACGCCGTGATGGACGCCGAGGCCGACCAGCTGTGCGGCGGCGGGGCGAACAGCCGAAACGGCTACCGCGAGAGGTCGCTCGCCACCTGCGTCGGCACGCTGACGCTGCGCATCCCCAAGCTGCGCTCCGGCAGCTTCTTCCCTGAGGACGTGCTCGAGCGCTACCAGCGCGTCGACCGCGCGCTCGTGGCCGCCGTGGCCGAGATGTACGCCACGGGCACGAGCACCCGCAAGGTGCAGAGGGTGGCCGAGAAGATGGGCGTCTCCAGGCTCTCGAAGGACCAGGTGAGCGCCATCGCCTCGAGCTTGGACGCAGATATCGAGGACCTATGCGGAAGGCCGCTCGGCGGCTCGCCGGTGCCCTACGTCTGGCTCGACGCGACCTACGTCAAGTGCCGCCGCGAGGGGCGCGTCGCCTCCACCGCCGTGGTCACCGCCATCGGCTGCGATGCGGGCGGCTGGAGGCGCGTCCTGGGCGTCGACGTGGTCGACACCGAGTCCTACGACTCGTGGCTCGCCTTCCTGCGGGCTATCCGCTCGCGCGGGGCGGCGGGCGTGCGGCTCGTCGTCTCGGACGCCCACCCGGGGCTCGTCCGGGCGCTCGGCGAGGTCTTCCAGGGCGCCGCGTGGCAGCGCTGCGCGGTCCACCTCATGCGCGACTGCATGCGCGAGGCCGGCTCCTGGCAGCTCAGGCGCCGCGTGGGCAGGATCGTGTCGCAGGTGTTCCGCGGGCGCGACGCCGCCACCGTGACGGCCATGTACCACGCGGCGTGCGACATGCTGGAGGGGTGCTGCCCCAGGGCGGCGGCGGTGCTGGAGGAGGCCGAGCCCGACGCGCTGGCCTACCTCGACTTCCCGCCGACCCACTGGAAGCGCCTGCGCACCAACAACGTGCAGGAGAGGACCAACCGGGAGATAAAGCGCAGGTCGCGCGTCGTGCAGGTGTTCCCCTCCACGGGCTCGCTGGTGCGGCTCGCGGGCGCGGTCATGTGCGAGCAGGACGAGATATGGCAGGAGTCCAGGTACTTCTCGGAGGTGAGGATGAACGAGCTCTACGATGACGGTCGCACTCGGGGAATCGACGGTCCCGTCGAGTGGGCGCGGCTTGAGGCGGAGGCCAGGAAGATGCTCGAGTCCGGCCTCGAGCTTGCGGACAGGGTCGAGGCGGCATAGGATATCAACCGTATTCCAGATTCCAGGACGCCGGGCCGACTCACTTCGGATCGGGCGCTACACCAACTTTCTCGACATTACCCCCGCACAGGCCGTGCGGGCTTAACAGATGAATCTAGAAGCACCAAGCTGGGCAGACGCGATTCGAGTTCGTCGCGCCGTAGTTGTACGACGGATCGCCGTTGCTGTTGACATAGAGGAAGAGCGCAGAGGCGCTCGGATTCAAGGAACGCTCCCACCAAGCGACGCCAACACTCAGGCAATCGTTACCCGAATAATTGTTCGTCACCTTACCCTTGAAGGCCTCGTACTGGGTTCCTTCGTTTCCGATCCAAGAATAACCAGACCAGCCGCTATAAGGGGTCTCGACGATTTCGGAATAACTGAGCATGAACAGCTTGTCCGAGGTCGCCGTCACGGCGGCATTCTTGTCGGTTCCATCAACGTTGTTCGTCAGCTTCCTGACCGGCTTCACCTTGGATTGGAAATCGGAGGGCATCAGGTTCCAGATCTCGCCGGAGTTCATCTTCGCGCGGAGTTCCGACTTCTCCCAGCCACCGGCATTGGTGTTGGTGGCGTTCACGCGAGATTTGATACCCGTCGAGGTGGCGAGGAACGTCAGGCCCGCCTTGCCGCTACCATCGGCCAAGTCATCGTGGTTGATGCCGATAATCTTGTACTCGAGCGTCTGACCATCGGTGAGCTTCATCGAGAACTTCGTCCCTGCATTCATCGCGGCCTCCGCCTTGGCGAAGGCGGACGATGCCTCGCCCTTCGCGGCGATGTCCTCGGCCACGGCCTTCTGCTCTTCGAGGGTCCAGTCCTTCGCGTCCTTGGCGATAGCCGCCTGGACGGTCGCGGAATCGGTACCTGCAGACCCTCCGCCGGATGCGCCTCCCTCGACGCCGCCAACCGTCCCATTGTTCACCGTGTTGCCGACCAGGTTGAACTGGTTGCGGATGGCTCCGGCCACGCCGGGTCCCGCGAACACGATCACCAGGCCGATGACCGCGATGATCAGGACGTACTCGATAATTCCTTGGCCTCCGGAGGCGGATACCTCTAGGAGATACCCCCCCCCGGAGGTTCTGCGCCGCTGCATGCATATGCGACACTCCCTTCGCTCAGGGTGAATAGAAACGAGCTGAGCGTAGGGTTATCGCGGGAATCTGTCTTTGTCTTGCCGCTGCGGCATCTTGACTATTGCCATGCCTTGGGAAGGATTACGCCGGGGACTTTCTTGTCGGAGTCGCTATGCAGTGTATTCGGGCTGATTTTCCAGTCGGAACAATCCAGATGGAGACTCCGGCACTGCTCGGACATTCCCGTTAAGTCATATACAGCACTGAAATCGCACTTGGCACCGAGACCAGTTACGTCCACATCCGCGTCCGGAACGAATCGAAGCGGTATCCCGTTTCAAAACGTATGCGTTTCACCATGAGATAGGGATCTGTCATGAGCTGGAAACTGAGAAAATGCGTTATCGCCTTACTGACTTTGTCGACTCTGACGTGTTTCGCCGCCTTAATCGGCGTCAATATCAAACCGCAACACGATGCTTATCCCTCATCTTTGTCCATTAAAAAGGGCCAAGATTTCAGCCTCGGCCGAAACGTCAATTATTTTGACAAGCTAAAAACTAATGAGGAAAACATCTTGATGTTCTGGACATCGTGGTGTCAGCACTGCGAATCTCTCATAGAGGATATGCAACAACTTGATAATTTCGCAGCCTTAAGGAAGAACGTTTTCACTGTTTCCGAGGACAGCACGATTGAAGAAGCCTCAGTCCATGAAGGAGAATTTCCCATATACATAGATTAAGATAAGGCCGTGTATGACCAATATGAACTTGAGCATATTCCGTCCGTATTCATACTGGATGATCAAGGAAACATCATCGGCTTATCCGAAGGAGAGGAAGAACCTCTTGCCTTATTAAAGAAATACGCCAAATACAACGGATATAAAGCGGAAGGAGGCGACATCAAGTAACTATCAAAGGCCAGATTAAGGAGCCAGCCATGAAGAAATGCCTGCCCTCCATCGTCTCAGCAGCTCTTTGCCTCTCCCTTGTCATGACACCATTTGTGCCCGTTGCGGCAGCCTATGCCGACGAGGGGTCTCCCGCCGAGAGCAGCGAGATCTACGTCGGAGACAACTACGACGAAAAATACGATATATCCCTTTTTGAGCGCGGACGCTGCACGGATTCATATTCCAAGGCGTGGTGCGATTCTCACGGATTTGCAAATAACCGCACCGTCCCTCACAAGGTCAAGCTGAACGCGAAGGAGGAGGCTTGCCTGCGCGATCCCTACCTTGCTGGCACCGCTGAAGTTATCGCCGGTCTCGTGACAACCGGTCCTGGCGGCGGCTTGTTTGCAACCGCAATGACATCGTACCGACTTTTCACTTGCATGTTCTGAAAGGCAGTTGCCATGCAGTCGCAAAATCAATCGAGATACTTGACCACAATCGGCTTTGCCCTGCTTGCATTACTCTTTGCTAGCGACCTTTTGCTGAAACCGCCCAAGGAACTCGTTTCGCTTGCCATAGCCTGCATTTCCGCCCTTTACTTTACGGCAACCCTATTCGTCGGACTAAAGGAGAGGAAAAAAGGCGCAGTCGTTGCATCTGCCGTAGGCGTGATCATAGCCATTGCCTCATTCTTTATCTGACACATTGGTGATCTAGGGGCGATATCGTAGGAATACGACCGGGAGAGCCGGGACCAGATTGCCCGGGTTGCCCGGTCGGCTCGCGCGACGGCGCGGCGGTTCCACAGAAAGCTCTCCGGACTTCACGCCGTTTCTGATCGCATTGTAGACAGCCATCTCGTCTTCGCAGTCGGCGAGCACGCGGTGTGCGTCGTCGTTTTGGATGTCCAGTAAATCTCGAAGGTCCTCCATGTACCAGCGTCCGAGATTTGGCCATGCGCGTTGCGCGAGCTGATAAGTGTCGATTGCGATGTTGTAGTTAAAGTCCAAGCCAAAGCCGTCCCAGGCAGAACGGCTTTGTTTCCTTGATTATCAACTTCATCCGGACACTTCCCGCATTCATCCGTGTGTGTACGGATGAATGCGGGGTTCAATACCCCGGCGGCCTGATCGGCAGACCGCCGGGAATTCTCACTCCTCGAAAAAAGCCGGCACTCGGTTAGTCCTGCGCATCTTGAAATCGCCAGACTCGTGGGAGACGTAGAGAATGCCGTCCATCCCATCTCGTGATGCATACGACAGGTGAACTGAACCGCAATCCGATCCATCATTGTCGAGAAGATCGAACGAATTCGGGTCGCTCGTTGCGGCCAAACGACCACTCAGACAAGAGCCATCGTCATTACAGATTTGCCATTCCATGTCTTCGCCTGCAAGAATCGCCATAGACGGCCTGGTCGCGCCATCGTTGACATACATCCCGTCTATGCCAAACCCATTTTCAGCGCCATCGATGAACGACTGCTCGGACCTATACCTCGCAAATGATGCACATAGCACCATTGCAAGACAAAGTACAAAGCCAACAATCGCTATCTTTGCATAGCTCTTGCCTATCATGTCATTCACCTCGCTCGTATGTATCGAGGTATTCCTGCTTGAGCGTCTGCGAGGACGACTTGATCTTTTCCACGAGCGTGCCGGCCTCGATGAAGTAGAACGAGTTGGTGAGGTCTGCCAGGTCGTCGAGCAGATGGCTTGAAATGAGCACGCTTCGTCCCCGCGCCACCTCGCTGCGCATCGCGTCGCAGGAGGTTTTCCGCTTTCCCGGATCGAGGCCGTTCAGCGGTTCATCGAGGATAAGGTACGGGCAACCGGTCGATATCGCCATGGCAAGCTTTACCTGCTGCTTCATTCCTGTCGAGAGTTTACGGGTCGGCTTGTCGAGATATGGGGAGATTCCGAGGGAGTCGCAGAGCGAGTCGATGTCGGCGGCCGATTTCCACGCCTCCCTAACGAAAGCAAGGTGCTCGATGGCCGATAGCGTGGGATAGAGATCCGCGCCGCCCGAAGAGCTCAGGTAGACGAGTTCTGCAAATTCGGCTGATCGACGTTGGCAGATTCCGTCTGCCGCCAGGCTTCCCGAGCGGATGCGGGTGGGAAATTGGCCCGACAGCGCTTCAAGAAGGGTGGTTTTCCCCGAGCCGTTGGGAGCAACGAGGCCCGCCGCCGTTCCCGGGCTCAGGAAAAGCGACCCGATTGAAAGTATCGTCGTGCTTCCGTATCCCACGCTCGCGTCCAGAAGCTCGAGCCCATGGTGCTTTTTCGCGGGTCCAGCCTGTTTGGGCGAACGTGTCGCAACGGCGCCGACCGCAAAAAGGACCGCGACGTATATCAGGGCCACGGCAAGCATCGATGCACCGCTTGAACCGCAGCCAATGAATTCCGTCGGGAAGCATCCCACGTAACCCGTTGCCTCGATAGGCGAGAACACGGCCAGCGGCAGGAGATTGAGCGCGGCGTTATGCTCCAGTGCCGAATCGGACAGTAACGGGAATGCCGGGGCCGCGACAAGCAGCGCGGAGGCAAGGGGGCCTGCGAGGACGCGCCTCGTTGCGGTCGATAGGACGACGGAGCAAACGGATATCAAGGTTCCGCCCGCAAGAAGCGCGATAAGCAGGGCTGTGAAGACGTTTCCCGCGGTCGTGGTGGCAAGCGCGCCGTCATGGAAGAAGGCGATCGGGTACCCAATTTGCCCGAAGCCGTTTAGGGCCAAGGCGTAAATGCCCCCGGGTGCGAGGCCGGCGAGGAGCATCGCGGTCCCCGCGGCGATTATCGAAAACACGATCTGGATAAGGCGCCGGAATTTGGGCACGGGCGCCTTCGCCGCCAGGGTCGCAGGCCTTGTGGCCCCGAGCAGGAGTATCGACGAGAGAAGGAAGGGGATGAAGGGAAGGAAAGACGGCACCATGGCAATGGCGTAAGGCAGGAAGGAAAGGAACGGCAGATCGCTTGCGGAGGCTGGAATGTGCGTGATGCCGGAGCTGCTCAGGGCACGGCAATATGCGAGCTCCGCGTCATTGGTCTCTCGGTCTCCGACGATGGATCCGGATTGGAAGCCTTCGTCCATGAGCGCGTAGTAGCTCTCGGCAGAATCGAGAAAGGCGGCGTCGGTTTGAGCGGCGAGGGCGGCGTTCGCGTATCTTGCAAGCTCAGCGTCATCTTGCTGCTCTGGCGATAGGCCTATGCCGCTGGCCTGGGGCGCGCGCGTATTGAATGCGTCGACAAAGCCCTGCATGCCCTGCTTCATAAAGAAGGGCCCGTAGATGGGTGAATTGAACGCAATGGGGACGGAAAAGGCTGCAGCGAGAACGAGCGTAGAGATCCATACGGCCCTGTCTCTTAGGATTAGTTTGAGAAGAAGTCGACAGTACATTTAGAAGCACCTACGTTCCTCAAAGAATTGTTAGATTAAAAGTAACAGACCGGATGAAGATGCGTAAGATGGGGGCGAGGCGAATGGCTGAACGGTATCGATACGCTGGTTCAACGGTATTATATTGACCACATAGATTATTAACTTGCATTTCTAACAGTTAAGGAGACGGGTGCTTTCCAGCACGCTCCTTCGATGATGCCTTCCGCTAGTTGCTATGCCGGTTTCAGCCAACAAAGAATGTGCCCGGGCGCTCAGGTTCACCGTTAGCGTTGGCAACATATGAGATGGGCCAGACCCTTGCCGCGCGCCGATTGCGCGAGAGGTGTCGGGCTCCATGTTTATTCCACCTGCTTGTTATCAACCAGCTTCGTTCGACGTCAGACATTCAAGATGTCAGACGTCGAACCTGCGCCAAAGACGCAGCTGGGGCTACTAGTTGCCTACAATCGCTCGCGAAGCTCACCTGCTCGTGCGTGAATGTCTGACAGCTCCGTCAGACATTGTCGGACATTTGATTGTTCGACAAATGCGCACGTGGTCGCGTTCGCAAAGATAACTGAACGGTCGATGGGTGCGTTGAGACCGGAGCAAACGGCGGATGCCAGAAAAATGGCCTCACAGAATCGCACCCATGGTTGATAAAATTGACCGCCCGGGCGCAAATACCCGGGCGGTCAATTCATCCCCTCGTTCGCGATCCTGTTGGGTTTTGGGCTTTGACATGTTGTTGACGGATGGATCAGCCGTACAGCTTGATCTCCCGGGGTTCCATGTGGTCGTCCCCCAATAAGACGTCCCTGATGTAGCTCTGCGGCAGGAACTCGACGGGCAGCACTGGGTCGTCGACGTAGCCGGGCACTGGGAGTAGGCGTGGCCTTTGGACATAGCGTGGCCGCCTGCCGGCGGTCGGACTGCCACTTCAGCCAAAAGCTCAGGCGCGCGCATTAAAATAATGACTATATCGCTTGATGGGCTTTTGACCAAGCATGAACATCGCAGGTAAATCCGTGTACCAATTTTTGGTACACGGATTTACCTGCGGTTTGTTGAAAGCTCTGACATGCGCTGTCGACTTCATTAAAATCGATTGCCGATCAAGTCTTCCTATATATGCGAGCCCCAAGAAACTGCGCTGTGATCCTGAGTCCTCTATCGATCGGCCCGGTGCACCGGGCCGCTGTCCTCGAGCCGGCAACAGCTTGCCGGTCTCAAAACGTATACCGTCCGGCACGACCGACGGCCGAGCCTCGCGCCCCGTTCGAGCAGCGCCAGAACCCCGTGCCGGAACCCACGCAGCCGATGACAGGGGAATTCAGCCGCGGCCATCGAGGAGCCGACCTGGGGACGGCACCCTCGGTCCTCGAGGGATTTCCACCGCCCCTTACAGGCCTGGATTTATTCAATGGTTGATTTAACCCGGCTGAATAAGCCGGGCATGGGCCGGTCGACAAAATGTAAGGTAAAAAAGCAGATGCGGCCGTACGCCGGTGCGGGATTCGGGTGATGTGATAGAAAGTAATTCACGTATTGCATCCAACTGGGAGGCGCATCATGGCAACCGCCACCGCAGCCCTGAGAATCCCCGAGGACCTCGCGAACAGGTACGACCGCCTGGCGAAGTCGACGGGCCACACGAAAAACTTCTACATGACGGAGGCCATCGCCGCCGAGATAGACAGGCTCGAATACGAGTACGGCCTCATGAATTATCCGGGAAGCGTTTGGTTGCGAGCCACGCCGGTGTGAGGGCCTGAGTCGTCAGGCCCCGCACAGGGGGACCGCGATGGTGGCCACCGCGCCGCCCGAGGGGCTGTTGGCGAGCGAGACGGAGCCCCCGTGGGCGCTCGCGGCCTCGGAGGCGGCGTGGAGGCCGAGCCCGTAGTGGCGGCCTCCGTCGCGCGAGGAGCGGGCGGAGTCGTCTGTGAAGAGGCGCTCGCAGCCGCGTTCGAGGGCGGCGGGAGAGAAGCCCGGTCCGTCGTCGGCCACCTCGATGACGAGGTGTCCGCCCGCGACGTCGCAGGAGACCGCCACGCGCGAGCGCGCGTGCTCGGCGGCGTTGGCCACGAGGTTCGCGGCGGCTCGCGCCAGGGTGGTTCGGTCGAGCGGGGCCTCGGGCGCGCCCGCGACAGCGGGGCCCGTGGCCGCGTCGAGCGTCACGCCTCGCGCCCGGGCGATCTGGGCGGCCTCGGCGAGGACCTGCTCGCAGAGCTCGGCCGGCCGCATGGGGGCCCTCTCCGCCCCGTCGGACCCGCGCGAGGCATCGATGAGCAGGCGCACGTAGCCGTCGAGCCTTTCGACACTGCCGGCTATGTCGCGCGCGGCGGCCGCGAGGTCGGCGTCTTTCTCGTCTTCCAGCTCCTCAGCCACGAAGTCGGCGTTGGCGCGCAGCACGGTGAGCGGCGTCTTGAGGTCGTGGGCGAGCGACGCCACCTGCTCGCGCTGCCCCCGCTCCGCGGCCCAGCGGGCCTCGAGCGACTCGGCGAGGGAGGCCCGCATGGCGTCCATCGCGGCGAGGACGTCGTTCACCTCGCGCACGTTGGTGCTGCCGACCGCGAAGTCGAGCTCCCCCGCGCCGACGCGCCCCGCCGCCTCCGCGAGCGGTGCCATCTTGCGCGAGATCACGCGGCTCGCGCGGCGCGCCACGAGCGCGAGCGCGAGCGCGCTTCCCGCAGCGGCGCCGACGAGCATGAGGCTCTGCGGGTTGGGAAGCAGGCCGGCGAGGTCGCGCGAGACCCACTGCGGCAGGTACTCGCTGACGAGTGCGCAGGCCCCGCCGCCCTTGAGCGGGAACGCGGCGTAGGTGAGGCCCGAGCCCCCGCCCTCGATCTCCACTGTGCCCGGATCCGCGGCGAGTGCCGCACGGGCCATTTCCGTCGCGCCCTCGAGCCGCGTGCCCTCGAGGTCTGTCATCAGCACGTATCCATCCTTGTTCAGGATGAGGTAGCGGTACGCCGTCGGCACGTCCTGCTGCCCGCAGACGCCGTCGCGTGCCAGGCCTTCCGCGACCTCGCGCGCATTGGCCGGCCCCCAGCTTGCCTCGTAGACGAAGCCCGCGTTGATCGCCGCGGAGAGCGCCATGAACGAGGCGAGCCACGCCGTGGCGACCGCCGCGAACGCGTAGGCGAAGTAGCGCGCGATGACGAAGGAGAGCGGCATGCCCCCGCGACCTCGCGCCCCGGTCCTCAGAGCTGCCACTTGTACCCCATCCCCCAGACGGTCGCGATCGGGTCGGCGCCGGCCTCGGAGAGTTTCCTCCGGGTGCGGCTGACCTGCATGGATATGGCCGCGTCGTCGGCGTCGCTCTCCCAGCCGAGCACCGCCTCGCGGATCTGCGCGCGGCTCATGACCTGCCCGGGGTGGCGGGCAAGGTACTCGCAGATGGCGTACTCGGTGGGCGTGAGCGGCACGGCCTCGCCGCCCACGGCGAGGCTGCGCGCCCCGAGGTCGATCCGCACCTCCCCGAAGGAGAGGGCGTGCGAGCGCGGCCGGCGCTCACGGCGTAGATGGGCCGCGACCTTGGCGCGCAGCTCCGCGGCCCCGAAGGGCTTGCGGACGTAGTCGTCGGCGCCCAGGCCGTAGCCGGCCACGGCGTCCTCCTCGGCCACGCGCGCGGTCAGGAAGATGATGGGCCCGTCGAAGTCCGGGCGGATCTGCCGCACGAGCTCGAAGCCGTCGAGCCCCGGCATCATGACGTCACAGAGCACGAGGTCGAAGCGCGAGAGGTCCGTCCCCGGGACCGCCGTCGGGTCCGCTGCCTTGACGACCTCATGGCCGTCGCGGCCGAGGACGCGCGCGAGCGCGTCGAGGATCGCCCGCTCATCATCTACTGCCAGTATCCTCGCCATGTTCGACCTCCTGAAACTCCCGTCGGCATTGTACTTGCGTCGCGCTCAGCGGTCCAGAGCCCCGCGCGCAGCCGCGGGCGCCTCGGCCGCGTTGCACGCGCGGTAGCGCACGCCCGAGCCGCCGCGCGCCTCGATCTCGAGCCAGCCCTCGCCGTTCGACTCCCGCCCGAAGAAGATGAGCTGGAGCTCTCGGATATTGCCCCTGTCGTCCGCCGCGTCCACCAGGTAGACGTAGTTCGCCCCCGCCCCGGTGGCGTCGGCGTAGGAGCTCGCGTGGCTGCCGGGCTCGGGCGCGGGAGCCCACATGGCGATCTCGGGGTTGGGCAGCACGCGGTCGGCGATCGAGCGCAGCGCCGACCCCCAGCCGGCGTCGAGCAGGGCGTTCCCGCCCAGGACGAGCGCTGCGGAGAGGAGGGCGAGCACGGCGGCGAGCGGCTTCCTACGCATCTGCCCTCCCGTCCTCGAAGCGGCAGAACCAGGCGATAAGGACGGCGGCGGTTGCCAGGGTGAGCACGAGGCCAGCGAGCGCAGTCGTGAGGAGAGGGGCCGCCGCGCGTGCGGCGTCGATGAAGGCCTCTACCCCGAGCGACCCCAGGCGCGCGGGCCAGGCGAGCGGCACCCAGCTCAGGGGCGTCGCCAGGGCACCGGTGAGCTCGCCGGTCATGAGGCCGTGCGCAAGTCCGCCCACTGAGAAGAACGCGAGGAGCATCCCCGCCGCGCCGGCGCCGATGGCGGCGTTGCGGCCGAGGCGCAGGGCCACGCCGAGCCCCAGCGCGTAGAGGGGCAGGCTGCCCAGCACGATGCCCGCCCAGGCGGCCGCAAGCGGAGCGGGCCCGAGCGGCAGGCGCCCGGCGACGGCGAGCACGGCCCCGAACACGCCGAGCGCCACGGCCAGCGCGCCTGCGCCGAGCGCCGCGAGGGCGAGCAGCTTCGCCGCGACGGCGCGCCCGCGCGAGGGGACCGCCGTGAGGTTGGCGAGGCGCCCGGCAGCGCGCTCCTCGTCCACGGCGAGCCCGCAGACGATGGCGGACATGAGAGGCATGAGGGCGCCGAGGAACTGGGCGTAGGCGTCCGCGCCCAGCGTCGGGTCCCATCGGGCTACGGAGAAGTACTCGCCGCAGGCAAGACCGGCTGCCAGGCCGCAGACGAGGTGCACCGCCGTGAGCGGGGAGCGCGCCAGGCGCAGGGCCTCGGAGAGCAGGGCCCGCGGGAGAGTCATGCGCGGCGTCGGGTCGGAGAGTCGTGTCATGGCCATCACCTCTCCTCGGAGTGCGCGAACCAGGCCGCGCCCGCCGCCGTGAGCGCGGCGAACGCGAGCGCGCAGACCGCAAGGCCCGCCAGTGTGAGCATGCCGTCCGCCGCGAGCGCCCCGCCGAGCGCCATGTCCGCCGCGAGTGGCTCGCCGCTCGGCAGCACGGGGATGAAGCTCGTGGGGATGACCATGCTCGCCGACGGCGGAAAGAGCTGCGGCAGCGGCACCAGCGACCAGGCGAACCCACCCATGAGCTGCACGGCGAGCGGGCAGAAGATGCCCGCGAGCATGCCGAGCCGCGCCGTGAGGAAGAGCCCTGCGGGGATCATCCACGCCGCGGTCACCGTGTTGGCGAGCGCGCAGAGGAGCATCGTGAGCGTGCCCGCGGCCGTGAGGCCCTGCGAGGAGAACGCCGAGCCCGCGAGGTAGATGCCGAAGACCACGAGGTTCGAGAGCGTGCAGAGCGCGAGGCACCAGAGCGCCTTGGCCCACCAGGCGCGCCCGAGCGGGAAGCCCAGGCCCAGAAGCCCCCGCATCCGCGTGCGCGCGTCCGCCCGCGCGACGCACGCCACCACGAGCGAGAGAGCCACGGGCAGGAAGAGCGCGTACCAGTAGTTCCACGCGCTGAAGATCTGCACGCCCCGGTAGGGCATCGCGCCGAGCAGCGGCATCGGCAGCGCCATGAGCACGGCCAGGCGAACCGGTGCCGCGTGGCGCGACTTCAGGGCCTCGGCGCGCAGGCCCGCGAGCAGGCCGCCTTTCTCGCCCGTCATGCCGCCACCTCCCCGCGCGCTCGCCGCCCCTCCCGGCAGACGCTCATGAAGAGTTCCTCGAGGTCCTGCCCGGGCCGAAGCACATCCTCGTAGGCGAGGCGCCCCCCGTAGATGATGCCGATGGTGTCCGCCATCTGCTGCACCTCGGAGAGGATGTGGCTCGAGACGATCACCGTCGTGCCCGCCGTCGCGAAGCCGCGGATCTGGTCGCGCAGCTCCTCGATGCCGATGGGGTCGAGGCCGTTGGTGGGCTCGTCGAGCACGAGCAGGCGTGGCCGGGCGATCAGCGCCAGCGCGAGCCCCAGGCGCTGCCGCATGCCCATCGAGAAGCGCCCGGCGCGCTTCTTCCCGGTGTCCTCGAGGCCCACGGCGGCGAGCGCCTCATCTACGCGGCTCTCGGGAAGGCCCAGCAGCGTGGTGCGCACGCGCAGGTTCTCGCGCGCGGTGAGGTTGGGGTAGAGCGGCGCCTCCTCGATGAGGCTGCCGATTGCGTAGAGGTCCTCGCGGCGCCAGGCGTGCCCGGCAAAGAGGATCTCCCCGGCCGTCGGCCGCAGCATCCCGCAGATCATCTTGAGCGTTGTCGACTTGCCGGCGCCGTTGGGGCCGAGCAGCCCGTACACCTCGCCCTCGCGGATATGAAGGCTCACGTCGGCCACGGCGTCCTGCGCCTGGTCGCCGCGGCCGAAGCGCTTGGTGAGCCCGCGCGTTTCGAGCATGTAACCCATGGGTTCGTCCCTTCTCTTCCGGGCGCGCGGGCCGAGTCGCCGTGCCCGCGCGCCTTACCTTTCGGGTTCACCATCCATGGTGGGGCGCGTTTCTAACGAAGCCGTAACGGCCGTTGGGTTCTTTTGGCGCCAACCCTTCTCGACCCGCACATCATGATTAATTTGCTTAAGGCAACAACTTTCCCGATCGATGTAATCACCGAATCAAAACGTGTACATCACCCTCCAAAACCGACATTTTTCGGCATGTTTGGAGGCTGATGTACACGAATGTGAAATCCACCGCCGCCCAAAAGCGCCTTCCTCATGTCTGGACTCTCTATGCTTACGCTGGATAGACATCGCCGGAACGGGTATAGTAGCGAAAGTTTTGTCGTTAACCAGCGGGGGAGTCCTGTGGGCATCAAAAAGAAGATCAAAAAGGAGCTTATCGGCACTTCCGATTACCCGTCGAATAAGATCTTTACGATCTCCAATTTCATCACCTTTACGCGCCTGATCCTCACTCTGGTATTTCTGTACCTGTTTGTGACGGATAACAACCGCGTCATCGCCATCGTTATCTACGCCGTTGCCGCCTCTACCGACTGGATGGACGGTCAGATCGCCCGCATGACCAAGACGGTCTCGTGGCTCGGCAAGGTCATGGACCCCATCTGCGACCGTGCGCTGCTGTTCACCGGCGTACTTGGGCTGGTGGTCCGCGGAGAGCTGCCCATCTGGGTCTGCGTGCTCATTATTGGCCGCGACATCTATCTGGGCATCGGCACGCTTATCGTTCGTCATTATCACCGTCGCCCCATCGATGTCGTCTTTCCCGGAAAGATTGCCACTGCACTGCTCATGACCGGCTTCTCGCTCATGCTGCTCGGGTTCCCCGTTATTGACGGCCTGCATCTTTTACCTTCAACCCTTACGGCCTTCCCGGGCCTCAACGGAAGCTCGGTGCCCCTCGGCATCTTCTTTGTGTACGGCGGCGTGATCTTCTCCATGCTCACGGCTGTCATCTATTCCATTAAGGGCGGAGTGGCCATTAAACAGGCTCTCGCGCATCCCGAGGACGAGGACATCGACTTTCTGAACCCTGAAATCGAAGACTGATTCGTTGGGGTATGATTACGTACGGTTCATTATTTGCGGCACGTCCGCGATAAGTTAGGGGTTGTCATGGACAACATGGTTAACAATATGCCTCAGAATGATAAGACTGCTGACGCTACCTGCGTATTCCGCGTGCCTTCAAGCGACGTCACCGTTCCCGACCTCATGGCCAACGTGCGCATCACCGCCCCCGTTCTGTCCATCGTCAAGGGTCCGCAGACTGGTGCCGCCTTTGAGCTCGAGGACGACGTGACCACCATCGGCCGCGATCCTGCGAACGGCATCTTCCTCAATGACATGACCGTATCGCGCAGCCACGCGCGCATTATCCGCGAGGGCCTCGGCGCTCGCATCGAGGACTTGGGCTCGCTCAATGGCACCTGGGTCGACGGTGCCATCGTCAATGCAGCCCCGCTGCACGACGGTTCTTCCGTCCAGATCGGTACGTTTACGCTCATCTACCACGAGAGCACGCCGGAGCGCATCGAAACCGGTGAGTAGGGCATGGCCGAACGCAACTATCTGAGTATCGGCCAAGTCGTCAACCTACTTCGAGGCGCATACCCCGATCTTTCGAACTCAAAAATTAGATTTCTAGAAGATGAGGGGCTCATTACCCCTCATCGTACGCCTAAGGGATACCGTCAATACTCTAAGGAGGACGTTGATCGCCTGGAGGTCATCCTGCATTTGCAGAAGACCCGCTACATGCCGCTCAACGTGATTAAGCAGCGCTTGGAAAACGCCACGGACCTGTCAACGCTCGCTTACGAGGTGGGCTTGCTGTCCGATGTTCCGCTCAAGACGGAGCCCAAGGAGACTAAGCAAAAGCTGCATCCCATTGAGACCATTCCCGATATGCTGGGCGTCGAGATTTCGTTTATCCGCTCGCTCGCCGAGAACGACCTCATTCGCATCATCAAGAGTCCGCAGAATCGTGAGCTCGTCGATGGTCGCGATTTTCCAATCATCCGCTACTGCTCCGAGCTGTCACGCTTCCATATCGAGCCCCGCAACCTGCGTCAGTACGTGTCTTCCGCCAACCGCGAGTCCTCGATGTTTGAGCAGGTGCTCGTGAGCATGCTCGGAATGGATACCTCCGATGACGAGCGCGACGCCAAGCTCGAACGTGCGTTTAAGAAGCTTCACGACCTGACCGAGGGTGTGCACACTGCGCTGCTCAAGAACCGCGTTTTTGAGTCTCTCAATGCCGTGGTCGAGGACGCCGACATCGATGCACTCGATGAGGAAATCACTCGCTCCGAGTCCACCAAAGCCAAAAACGAAGAGATAGCCACGCCGGCTTCGCACGAGGATTCTCTCGTAAAGCCGCTCAAGGTCGTCGCCCCTTCGCACTCCGGTACCGCCACGGCGGGCAAATAACCGCTGCCGCTTATCCGGCAACCCATTGAAAGGTCATGCAATGTACGACTTCGAATCTCAAATCGTCGACATCCCCGACTATCCCGAGCCCGGAGTCATCTTTAAAGACATCACGCCGCTCTTTGGCAATCCCGAGGCGCTCAAAGCCATGACCGATACCCTCGCCGAGCACTTTGCCGGCATGGGAATCACCAAGGTCGTGGGTCCCGAGGCTCGCGGCTTTATGGTTGGCGTACCGGTGGCTGTAGCCCTTGGCGCCGGCTTTGTTCCCGCACGTAAACCGGGCAAGCTGCCGCGCGAGACCGTAAGCCAGAGCTACGAGCTCGAGTACGGCACCGATTCAATTGAGATCCATGCCGACGCTATCAGCTCTAAAGATACCGTGTTAATTCTGGACGACTTGGTCGCGACGGGCGGAACCGTCGAGGCAACAGGTAAACTGGTGCGAGATATGGGCGCAAAGCTTATCGGTTACGGTTGTATACTTGAGCTTGCGTTTCTCAACCCGCGCGAGAAGCTCACGCCGTCTGATGACGATGTGGAGCTCTTTAGCCTGGTGACGGTAGACTAGCCGTTACCCTTAGTTACTGGAAAGGAAGCTACATGCGCACAGCAAACACGCACAAAAACATGGCACGCTGCGCTGCTACGGCAACCCTCGCTTGTGTTTTGGGCTTGGGCCTCGCGGCTCCTGCCTACGCCGATACCGCATCCGACCTTGCCGCTGCTCGTACGAAACTTGAGCAGATCGGCACCCAAACCCAGCAGATTTACGATGAGCTTGCCACGCAGACGCAGGCGCTCGATCAGACTGCCGGCGAGATCACGCAAAAGCAGCAGGAGATCGCCGATGGTCAGGCCAAGCTCTCGACCTATGTCGCCGGCGAGTACAAAACCGGCGGTCTGAGCCTGCTTCAGGTTCTGACGGGTGTCGATGATCTGAGCGATATGCTCAACCGTCTGTTCTACTACGGCAAAGTTTCCGATAAGCAGGCTCAGACCATTCAAGAGGTAAAGGAGCTTAAGCAGCAGCTCACCGATAAGCAGGCCGAGCAGGAGAAGAACGTCGCCACCACGCAAAAGAAGGTCGACGAGCTTAACGCCCAGCAGGCTGAAGCCCAGAACGTCGTAAATTCCCTGGATTCGCAGCTGCAGGCCGAGCTTGCCGCCGAGGCCGAGGCCAATGCCGCGCTGCAGGCCGGCATCAACGCTAGCACCGCCGAGAAGGCCACGGTGAGCAACGAGACTGCCGGTACGACCGAGAACACCAACAACGGTGGCCAGACCAGCAATAACAACCAGGGCGGCAACACTCCGGCTCCTACGCCGACACCCGCTCCGACGCCGCAGCCCTCCACGCCTGCTCCGGCTCCGACGCCTTCTGCTCCGAGCCAGTCCGTCGATGGCGGTTCTGTTGTCTCGCGTGCATACAGCAAGCTTGGTTGCGCTTATTCCTGGGGCGGAATTGGCCCGAACAGCTTCGACTGCTCTGGTTTTGTTAGCTATTGCCTCACTGGTCGCTATTGCCGCCTCGGCACCACGGGTACCTTTATGGGCTGGACGCGTGTGTCCGATCCGCAGCCCGGTGACGTTGTGGTCAACTCGTACCACACCGGCATTTACATCGGTGGTGGTCAGATGATTCATGCTTCCGACTACAACACGGGTGTTATCATCAGCTCCGTTGCCGCCGGCATGAACAACAACTATATCTTCGTGCGTTACTAAGTCATCTTACACAGCGTGTGAATGTGGACCTCGTGGCTTTAAGTCGCGAGGTCCATTCTTTTTTTCTCTAATCTTGTACGGCTATCTAGTATTCAAAACTAGATAGCCGTACATTCAGTTTGCAAGATGGCTATAATTGTTGAGGAACAATTAGAAAGGACCCTCTATGAGCTGGGCACTTATCTCCGATTCAAGCTGCAACCTCCGCGATTGGCAACCGACCGCGCCCCATACCACCTTTGCATTTGCGCCCCTCAAAATTCGAGTGGGGGAGCGTGAATTCATCGATGACCTTTCGCTCGATGTTCATGAGCTCAACTGCGCTGTTCAGGCGGAGACGAACGCTTCTTCGAGCGCTTGTCCCAGCGTAGGGGAGTGGGCCGAGCTCTTCAAATTGGCAGACATGACCATCTGCATGCCGATCTCTGAGGGCGTGTCGGGCAGCTACAACGCTGCAGCCACGGCTCGCGATATGGTTCTTGCCGAGGAGCCCGACCGGCAGATTCATCTGGTCAATTCACGTGCGGCTGGCGGCAAAATGGACCTCATTTTCTTGCTGTTCGACCGCTACCTTGCAAGCAATCCGAATGTCTCATTCGAGGATGCTTGCGCATACTTCGATAGCCTTGAACAGAGCAGCAAAATCCTCTTCAGTTTGTGCAATTACGAAAACCTCGCCAAAGCCGGACGTATCCCTAAGGCAGCTGGCGTCATTGCCAACAAGCTCAATATCCGCATTTTGGGCACGGCGAGTGAGGCCGGTAAAATCGAACTCGTGGGGCACACGCGTGGCGAAAAGAAGATGCTCAACAAGATCATCGACACTATGGAAGCCGAGGGCTTTACGGGCGGTGAGGTCATCATCGATCACGTTGAGAACGAAGCTGGAGCCCAGGCGCTTACTGATCGCATAGTCGAACATTGGCCCGGCTCCAAGACCATCATCATGCCCTGCAACGGCCTGGATTCCTATTACGCCGAGATGCACGGCCTGATCATCGGCTACGGCATGGGCGTAGCTTCGGGCAAATAAAGTCCAACCAAGCAAAAAAACGGGCGGGACAGAGCGACAGATGGCTCTTTGTCCCGCCCGTTTTATGCGTCGGCTAGCTATTAAACCCGTTGAACTTGAGATAGCTCATCAAGTAAGCCTTCGAAACAAAGGATGAAACCGCGCTGCGCACAAGCAGCGACTCACGCGTTACCTGATGCGCCGTATCGGGAACCGGCATCTGCTCGACGGAAAACGCCGAACGAATCGATGCCTCGAGCTGATCGACCACATAATCAAAGGCCGTCGGGGCATCGTAGCTCAAACGCTGAATGTTAAAGAGCGCCTGCACCGCAGCAATAGGTAGCACCTGTTTAAAGATGCAGATAGCGATCAGGCGGGCAATCTGCTCGCGGCCATATTGCTTTTTGACCGGAGCAGGCACCAGGCCAACCTTTACGTAGTTATTGATCATCGATGGCGTAATGATAGGCTGCTCAACGCAAAGGGACAGCGGCTCCATCCACAGCGCAACATACTCAATGACCTGGTCGCGGTAGAGCGTCACATTGGGCAACTGGTCATAGCGCGGCAGACTCAACGTATTGAGTTTGCGTACGATATCGGACTGAATAAATGCATCGGGCAGCACAGTGGGCTGAATATCCTCAGCCTTAATGCTGACAGACGAATCAGACATCGGAATAACGTGTTTAACGTGGTTCATAAAGGTCCTCCGTTCATTTTCTATATTGTATTCTAGGTTATCTAGTTTTGCATACCACATAACCGCCGAGAAAAATGGTGGGACAGTGCACTGATGCATCGTCCCACCATTTAGTTAATAGATAACAACCTTACATAAGATATATTATCGTACTTATCCGCGCAGAAATGCGTATGCGCTGGTTGCTGCTATGGCTCCGTCAGAAACGGCGGTCACAACCTGACGTAAGCGCTTGGAACGGATGTCACCAGCAGCAAATAGACCTGGCGTGCGGGTCGACATGGATTCATCAGTCAGAATGCCGCCATCAGGCGCCAGATCAACTAGATGCTCAACAAGCTCGGTATGGGGTTGCGTGCCGGTAAAGACAAAAATGCCAAACGAGCCGGGCTCAAATGACTCGGTATGAGTCTCGCCGGATGCATTGTCCTTAAAGGTAATCGTCGTTGGCATGGCTTCGCCCGATAGCTCCACAATACTAGTTTGGTACCTAACTGTAATATTGTCTTTTGCGAGTACTTTCTGGACAACACCATCAGGCGCACGAAACTGGTCGCGGCGCAGCACGATGGTCACAGTGCTGGCGATTTCTGACAAGAACAGGGCTTCCTCGCAGGCGGCATTGCCGCCACCGATGACAAAGACCTGTTTACCGCGAAAGAACATGCCATCGCACGTCGCGCAATACGAAACACCGCGACCGCGATACGTATCCTCGCCAACAAAACCAGCAGATCGCGGCGTAGCACCCATGCAAGCGATAACACTCGAGGCCAGCGTATCGCCCATGTCGTGATGCACTGTAAACAGCGCTGCATCGGCATCGTAATCGATACCCGTAACCATGCTCCATGCGACCTGCGCTCCCAGGCCCTCTGCATGCTGCTGAAAACGCTCGCCGAGTTCGGCGCCACTCAAGAGCGGAATGCCCGGATAGTTCTCGACTTCATTGGTCGTGGCGATCTGTCCGCCCGACATGCCCTGTTCAATCACGGTCGTCGTTAGGTTGGAGCGCGCCGCATAAATGGCCGCAGCATAGCCCGCGGGGCCTCCACCGATAATCGCAACATCAATCGGCTGATCGGTAGTCATGGAATATCCTCTCGTCGATACATTGACGTTCTTTGCGCTCATACCCAAATTTACGTGAACATGACACTCATGCACTACAATGTTAAATCGCGTAACAAAGCTGAAGGGGAGTTATCGATGGATCAAACGCAGACGAGCAATAGCGCTCCCCTGCCCATGCAAGCCACTCCCCAACCGGAGCAAATGACCGTTATACCTGCACAAAAACCCCTAGTAACCATTGTGCACGCATCGGTCGGCTCGGGCCACAAGGCCGCCGCAAATGCGATTGCGCAGGCATTCGACCTCATCCGCGGCACCAACGGCATCCCCGAGGATGTTGAAATTGAAGTGCTCGATATCCTTGATTTTGGACGTATTAAATTCGACGGCAATAAGACCGCGGCTTCTTTTACGGGAGCCACACGCCCCATTTACGACCTGACCTGGCGATATACGCTTACGGGACATCTTCTCTGGGGTGGCGGCACGGCATGGTCGCGAATTATGTTCCCCGCCTTCAACGAATATATTCGTCGCCGCAGGCCTATAGCCGTGGTCGCAACGCACATCACAGCAGCCAATGTTGCCGTGGGCGCCCGCGTAATTACGGGTATCGATTACCCGGTCATCTGCGTACCGACCGACTACGAAGTCGAGGGATGGTGGCCCCACAAGGACACCGATTTATTCTGTGTTGCCAACGAATTTATGGCCGAAACGCTGCGTCCGCGCAAGGTGCTCGAAACAAAGATTCGCATTACCGGCATTCCCATTCGCGCCGGATTCGACACGGATTACGATCGCGAGGAAGAGCTAGCTAAGTTCAACCTCCCCACCGACAAGACCGTCGTGCTGGTAATGGCCGGTGCCAGCTTGCCTCAACCGTACGTTCGCTTTCGCGCGGAGATGGACCGCACCCTCCCCTTCCTACGCAGCTTCGAAGACATGCACTTTGTCTTTTTGCCGGGCAAGGATAAGGAATACGCCGCCCGCCTCAAGACGCTCTTCGATGCCATGAAGCTCGAAAACGTCACGGTTCTTGACTATGTCGATGATATGGCAGCGCTTATGCACGGCTGCGACCTGGCAATTCTCAAATCGGGCGGACTCACCGTCACCGAGTGCCTATGCGCACATCTGCCGATGATCCTGCTGGGCAAATCATACGGCCAGGAAAAGGCCAACACCACCATGCTCACCGGCATGGGCGCCAGCATGCATGTCACCACCGCACGAGAGCTCATCGTGACGTTGCGTCATCTCCACGATCATCCTGAGTCGCTCAAGGCACTGCTCATCAACGGCGAAGTACTACGCCGCCCACACGCAGCCGAAGACATAGCCATCGCCACCATGGAGCTCGTAGGCAAACCACAAAAGCGCAAACGAGCCTTCTGCCGCTTCTACTGGGGAGGAAAGCCCGCGCATATCCGCTAGTCGAATGTCCGCCGCTCTGTCGGAGCCGCCCTTATATCATTCCATGCTCAAACATTCTCGCTTCGCTGCGAAACTGCGCGTGGAACGATATAAGGGCGGCTCCGACAGAGCGGCTGCGTTTACTTACTAGCAGCTACTTCGGTATCCCCTCCATTAGAACCTGCAAAGGTAAAACAGGAAAATATAAATACAGTAAGCCGATGCGACAAAGGCGGTATCCCTTTGCCGCATACTAACTAGAACCTAAAACACATTCCCGGTTAGGATTTACAAGGATGTAGTCCAGCTAATAGAGAGTCAGAACAACAAACAAGTCGTAATTATATTGATGAGGCCCACCGCGCAAGTCGAAATACATATTCAAGTATGTGGCCTCTCACCCGGGGCCCACACATATCGTCCCGCGCGCAGTTTCGCAGCGTAGCGAGAATGTTTGAGCACGGGATGATATGTGTGGGCCCCGGGTGAGAGGCCAACTCTACATCTTGAAAATGATTAAGCGACGCCGCTGGAGCCGAAGCCTCCGTTGCCTCGGTCGGTTTCGTCTAGTTCTTCTACTTCTATGAGATTGACCGTGGGGACTTCTTGGATGACGAGTTGGGCTATGCGGTCGCCTTTGTTGATTTGGATGTCGTTGGTGGGATCCAGGTTGATGAGGATAACCTTGAGTTCACCTCGGTAGTGGGCGTCGATGAGGCCCGGCGTATTGACTATAGTCAGGCCCTGCTTGATGGCCAAGCCGCTGCGGGGCTGGACGAAGCCGGCGTAGCCATCGGGCAGGGCGATGGCCAGCCCCGTAGAGACCAGACGGCGTTCGAAGGGCTTCAGGACGCAGTCTTCGTTGGAGCGTAGATCCAAGCCGGCATCGGTGGGATGGGCGTATTTGGGAAGCTCGAGGGTGGGGTCGAGACGCTTTATGTTGACAGTAATGTTGGACATGGAATCACCTTAGCTTGTCGAGCTCTTGCAGAAATTCATCGACGTCTTTGAAATCGCGGTAGACCGAGGCAAAACGGATGTACGCAACCTTGTCAATCTTGGCCAAGCGCTTGAGCACCATGTCACCCAACTCATGGGACGTGACGGCCGTCAGCGTGCGAGAGCGAAGCTCGACCTCGATGTCATCGATAATCTCATTGAGCTTCTTAGTGTCGATATCGCGCTTGATAGTGGCGCGCATCAAGCCGACGAGCAGCTTATTGCGATCGAACCGCTGCTTGGTTCCGTCCGACTTAATGACCTCGATTGGGTCTTCGCATCGTTCGAACGTTGTAAAGCGATAGTTACACGAGCAACATTCGCGGCGACGCTTAATGGTGTTATTTGACTCCTGCATACGGGAATCAACGACGCGGGTATGTGCCTTGCCGCATTTGGGACAGCGCATGGTACCTCCTCTTAAACGATAACAAGGGTACCATGCGCAGCGCGATAATGATTACGAACGAGCAGGAACCTTAAGATACGCACCGGCGGCGAGCGAACCATGCTCCAGATGATTGACGTTACGGATCATGTCGGAAGTCTCTTGCGTGGAAAGGCCTTCGATTGGATATTCCTCGGCAAGCGACCAAAGAGAATCACCAGACTGAACGCGAATGGTCTCATGGGTAACGTTGGAAACGGACTCGGCATACGCGGCGTGACGAGCGCTAAAGACCGACGTAGCGAGGACAAAGAAGAGCGTAAGCGCAACGGCAACGGCGACAATCGTCGGAACCTTCAGGGCAACGCGGCCCGGCGCGGCTACAGCCTGCTGATTGCGAGCAGGCTTTACGGTCAAAGGCTGAAAGCCGGAGCGGCCACCCTGAACAACCGTAAAAGTGTATTCTGCAGACGTCTCGAGCTTAAGGGCGAGGTTTCCCTGGACCATATTCGTTGCGTTCATCATGTTCTCCTCTCGCGTGTTTTGCTGAGAACAGTTTTATCAAGCCGCGCTGACAAAAATGTCTAGCGCGAGAACGAATGTTCGGTTATTATTATCTTCGAACAGTTGTTCCTGTCAAGCAAAATTCGAACATTTGTTTGACATGGGTAGAGAGGATGCCCTGATGGCTCGCAAAATTACCAAGCGTCAGCAGCAAATTTACGACTTCATCAAGGAATATCAGCAGGAGAAGGGTTATCCGCCCAGCGTGCGCGAGATGGCTTCTGCCGTGGGCCTTTCCTCCCCCAGCACCGTGCACGCCCATCTATCTGCCCTGGAGGCGCGCGGGCTACTCAAGCGCGATGCCACCAAACCGCGCGCTCTGGAACTCTTTAACGAGGACGGTTCCTCTGTCTCAATTTCTAAATCTGACGAGACCACCGCACCTCGCGGAACGGTCTCACTACCGCTCGTTGGTCGCGTCGCGGCTGGGATTCCCATTCTGGCCGAGCAGAATATCGAAGACACATTTACTATCCCGACCGAAATCGCCACTGATCAGGGTTCCTTTATCCTTGAGGTGCATGGGAGCTCAATGATCAATGTCGGTATCTTCAATGGCGATTACATCATCGTCCGTGAACAAAAGAGTGCCATGAACGGCGAAATTGTCGTGGCTATGATTGATGGTTCAGCGACCGTCAAGACGTTCTACAAGGAGCAGGGACGCGTACGCCTGCAGCCTGAGAATGACACCATGGAGCCTATCTATGCAACGAATCCCGTTATCTTGGGCAAAGTCGTCGGCTTGATGCGCCGGTTCTCGTAATGCAAAAACGCATCACCATCTTTGATACCGTCCGCGGGCTTACGATGATTTCAATGGCAGGTTTTCACGCTTGCTACGATCTTGCCTACCTGTACGACTGGGATATGCCCTGGTTTACCCAGTCTGTCTTTCAAGACATCTGGCGCGCCAGCATCAGCTGGGTATTTTTGTTTATCGCGGGTTGGATGTGCACCCTTTCGCGCAACAATATCAAACGTGCCGCCAAATACGCCTTAGCAGCACTCGTCGTCTGGTTGGCAACAACACTTGTCTCAGTTGACGATTCTGTTAATTTTGGCATCATCTACTGCATGGCCGCATGTACCGGCATCGTGGCGTTGACCGATCCCGTCCTTAAGAAGATATCGGCGAGATGGGGCATGTCCCTATGCCTTTTGTTGTTTGCCCTCACCTGGAGCATCCCCAAAACGATCTACCCTGTCCCCTACCTGGCGTGGCTGGGATTTCCGAGCCCTGGGTTTGTCTCAGGTGATTACTACCCCATCATCCCGTTTTTCTTTATGTATCTTGCAGGATACTTCGCCGCACACATAGCGAAGGGAATCGATAAGACCGTCCCTAGCTGGGCCTACGCCAATCCCATCCCGGCGCTCGCCAGCCTTGGACGTCACGCACTCCCCTTTTATCTACTGCATCAGCCCATTATTCTGGGCTTTTTGGAGCTCGTCTACTCGGTGCGATAACGCTTGAGCCGCGGCGCGATACGAGCCGGCAGCTTCGCAACAATACGAACGCCGCCCTCAAGATATTCCTCGTGCAAAAGGGTTCCCTGTTCATGCACCAGCGTGATGAGGGCGCCCTCGCGATACGGGATTTCAGCGGAGAGCAACACATCGGTGGCAGCCGCCTCGCGAGCAATACGGTCGACGAGATCGTCGAGTCCCTCGCCCGTCTGGGCCGAGAACAGCACGGCCTCGGGATAGCGACGACGGAAACTCAATCGATCAACGCTATCGAGAAGATCGATTTTATTGAACACCGTAAGCGTCAAACGCTCGCCGGCACCGATCTCGTCAAGAACGCGATCGACTGCCTCGAGCTGGCGCTCGTAGTCCTCGTCAGAGGCATCCACAACTTTAAGGATCAGATCGGCACCAAGAACCTCAGACAGCGTGGACTTAAAGGCATCAACGAGACCATGCGGTAGCTTTTGAATAAAGCCAACAGTATCGGTAATCGTCATGCCACGACCGCCGGGCAGGCGATACGAACGCGTCGTCGGGTCGAGCGTAGCAAACAGCTTGTCCTGCGAAAGCACCGTAGATCCGGTCAGACGATTGAGCAACGACGATTTACCCGCATTGGTATAACCGGCTAACGCGACGCGAAACGCCGGTGACTCAATGCGGCTCTTGGATTGAACATCGCGACGCTGTTCAACCTGCTTGAGCTCACGACGAAGCGCAGCGATCTTATTACGAATGAGGCGACGGTCGACCTCGAGCTGACTTTCGCCCTGACCAAAGCGTGAGCCGATGCCGCCGCGCGTCTGTTCCTTGGCGAGATGGCTCCACATGCCACGCAGACGAGGCAACAGATATTGAAGCTGTGCCAGCTGTACCTGTAGGCGTCCCTCACGCGTCTGAGCATGCAGGCCAAAAATATCCAAGATCAGTGCCGTACGATCGATAATCTTTACCGGCTCGCCCACGGCTTTCTCCAAATAGGATTGCTGCGAGGGCGTCAGGTCGTCGTCAAAAATAACGACATCGGCATCCATGCGATGCACCAGGCCGCACAGCTCTTCAACCTTACCGGAACCGATAAACGATTTAGGATACGGCTTTACCAAACGCTGTGACAAGCGTGCCACGCACTGGGCACCAGCCGTGTGGGTAAGACGCTCCAGCTCATCAAGCGAGCGATCGAGCGGCCATGCATTGTCGCGCCACTCAACACCAACTAATATGGCACGCTCGGGCTCGGGTGCCGTGGGAACAAGGGGGAAACGGGCCATTAGGCAGCCTCAATACGATGCAGGATGTCCTCAACGACCTCATCGATCGTAAACTCGTCCATATCAAACCACACGATACGGTCATCGCGCTTAAACCACGAAAGCTGACGTTTGGCATAGCGACGCGAACGCATCTTGATGAGTTCGCGAGCCTCATCCATAGAAATCACGCCATTGAAAGCATCAATGATCTCTTTATAGCCAATTGCCTGCATCGAAGTCAGGGCATCTCCCAGCCCCTGGTCCATAAGACCGCGAACCTCATCGACAAGACCCTGCTCAAACATCAGATCGACGCGCAGGTTAATGCGCTCGTAGAGCACCTCGCGATTACGCGTCAGACCAAACCATAGAGCATGATAATGCTCGCGCGGAACACTAAACTGACTTTTTTGCTGTGCATAGGAAATACCATCATCATGCATCTCGAGCGCACGAATCACACGGCGCACATTATGGGGATGAATAACAGCAGCCGATTCTGGGTCGCGCTCGGCAAGCAGGGCATGCAGCTCTTCCTCGCCAATACGCTCGGCAAGCTCCTGATAGCCCATACGACGATCGTCCTCAAGTTCACCCGAGGGAAAGTCCATCTCATCGAGGGCGGCCTTGAGATATAGCCCCGTACCTCCGCAAAAAACCGGCAGACAACCCGAACCAATGAGACGTTCAACATGCGCGCGAGCGTCAGCCTGATAAAGCGCAGCAGAATATGCCACACCCGGCTCTACAATGTCGACGAGACGCAGCGGCGCCGTACACTCATCGGGCGTCATCTTTGCGGTACCGATGTCCATGCCGCGATAGATTTGCATCGCATCGCACGACAGCACTTCGGACGAAAGACGAGCGGCCAAACGGTCGGCAACATCACTCTTACCGACCGCCGTCGGACCGACGATCGCAACGGCGGAAAGACCTGCCCCGGAAGAAACCATTAGCGCGGCTCGCCCACAACGGAGCCGGACAAATACCAGGTCTTGGCAACGTCAACGTCAACATCAACGATCTTGCCAACAAGCTGATCGATGCTGTAACCCTCGGGGATAGGCGCATGCACGGTCTGATTCTTGGGACTCTTGCCCAGCAGGACCGCGTCGTTCTTTTTACTCGTTCCCTCAATGAGCGCCGGAACCACAGTATGAAGTTCAGCCTGGTTATACTCATGTGCCGTGGTCTCGATAACCTTAACCAGGCGGTTGAAACGCCCGAGAATAACCTCATGCGGCGTAGGATCGTCAATCTCTGCGGCCGGGGTACCGGCGCGCTTGGAATAGATGAAGGTATAGGCCTGGGCATAACGGACCGTCTCGGCAAGTGAGAGCGTCTGCTCAAAGTCTTCTTCAGTCTCGCCCGGGAAGCCAACGATAATGTCGGTCGAGAGCGCGATATCGGGCATGCGGTTGCGAATGCGATCGACCAGGCCCAGATAGTCCTCGCGTGTATAACGGCGATTCATCTCTTTGAGGATCCGCGTCGAACCTGACTGGACGGCCAGGTGCAGCTGCGGCATAACAGCAGGCGTCTCGGCCATGGCGTCGATGGTCTCGGGCAGCAGATCCTTGGGATGCGAAGACGTAAAGAAGATGCGCTCCACACCCGTATCGCCCACGGCACGCAGCAAATCGGCAAAACGCGGCTTGCCAAACAGATCGCGACCATATGAGTTAACGTTTTGGCCCAGCAGCGTAATCTCACGCACGCCCTGGCGCACCAAACCGGTCACCTCGTCGACAATCTCCTCGAAGGAGCGGCTCTTTTCGCGACCGCGCACGTACGGAACGATGCAATAGGTACAGAAATTATTGCAGCCCGTCATGATAGGCACCCAAGCGTGATACTGGGTCTCGCGATGCCACGGCATGCTCATGGCATCCGTATCCTCATGCTCATTGGTGCGGATATGACGCTTGCCATCAAGGAACGCCTCGGCAATGAGCTCTGCCACATGTGCGATAGAATGCGTGCCAAAGATGACATTGACGTTATCGACGTTGGTGAGCAGGCCCTCGCCATCACGCTGCGCAATGCAGCCGCCCACGGCAACCACACGCTTGCCCGAAGGCGAAGGCGGCAGGCTTTTGCAGGAATTGCACTGACCGTACAGGCGAGTATCGGCGGCCTCACGCACACAGCATGTCATGAAGACAACGATATCGGCATGCTCGGGATCGAGCGCCATGAGGCAACCATACGAATCGAGCAGACCGCTCACGCGCTCGGAATCGTGCTGATTCATCTGGCAGCCAAAGGTGCGGATAAAGTAGGTTTTACCGGCAAGAATATCGCGTACGGAACGCTGGTCCATGTGCATAAGTCCTAACGATGGAAGGGAGGCGAATCGAGGCAAGCAGAAGCTATGCCACAGGCTTAACATCATCCATGACGACGTTATCCATAGCAGCTCGATTGATCTGGTGAACGTAGATAGAAAGGCGGATGGCCGTGCGCGACTCCCCGTTAATGAGGATATCGGAGAACACGGGCGCGCAGGAAATATCAAAACCGGTTGGAATCAAAAAACCGCGCGCGATAGCCACGGCCTTAATGGCCTGGTTGACAGCACCGGCACCGACACACTGGATGTTGACGGGTACACCATCCTTGACCATGCCGGCGATGGCGCCGGCAACGGACGCGGGCGATGATTTGCTTGATACCTTCAGGCAATCCATGAAGAAACTCCTGCGTTTAAAAGTACGTTTTAACTGCAATAACTTTATCGTACCGAGTGGACTCGGTAAAGGCACTATTCCTCTTTGGCAAGATCGAAGGTCACGGTGATTCGATCACGCGAAACGCGAATCTTTGGGTCGCCGCAAAGGTTGAGATAGTACCGGGCGGCAAGGTCATTAAAGTCGCGCTCCACAGCACGCGAAAACTGTGCCATGTCATCCTTGGCAATACGTAGCCCGCGACGATCCTTCGCGAGATCGACAGGAGCCGGCGCATGCGAAGACGAATCACGCTCGCGCAGCAGACGCGCGGTCACACCGCGAACGGGCTTAATCTGCCCTGCCAAAATGCGATGAGCCGTGCGCTCGGACATCTCAAGACCCAAACCCGAACAGATGCGGATAAAGTCCTCGGCATCGGAGGCAAGGCCTAAACGGTCGACAACCGGAAGCTCGCTCTCGTCGTCAATGAACAGGAGACGAGACGTATCGAGCCGACTTGTCGCCTGAGCATAAAGGGTCGCGGCAATCTCAGACGGAGAACCAAGATAGACATCGCAACCACGCAGCTCCTCGAGCGCAAACTCACAGGCAGCGCGAATAATATTATGCGGGCCGCGAGCACAGACATAACGTCCGTCCTCATCCTTGACGGCCTGGGGCCAGCTGGACTGATCGGCACGCTCGCTGAGGAGGTCGGCTGCAACGCTCACCTTAAAGGCTGAACCAAGATCGACGCCGGACGTGACCACACGGGCCTCGTCGGTGTTCTGCTTGATCGAAAACAATGCCATGCCACGACCGTGAACGCCCCAACGGTCCATCTTCATGCTCTCGAGCTTGGAGGTAACGCGAGCATCGAAGATTCGCTCTTGCATATCCTGCGGAACGCCCGAACCGTTATCCAGAAAGACAAGCGTGCGGACGCCATCTTCCTTGGTCGTGGCGAGATAGACTTTGTCGGCGCCAGCATCGCGAGCATTACGAAGCATTTCGATGACGATATCCTCGACATGCTGAATGTCGTGCTTTGCCTGGCGCCGCTCGGCCTCCGAAACGCGGAGGCGGACATACCCCTCGCCAAGGTTCTCCTCGACGCGAAGGTTGCCCTCCCCCGACATCGACGCGATAAATGAGATGAGCTCGTTCGCGTCGCTCATGTTATTTAGCGATATCGACAGCGCGGCTCTCGCGAATCACGACAACGCGCACCTGACCGGGATACTCCATCTCTTCCTCGATCTGATGGGCGATATCGTGAGCCAGGACCGTGGACTGGGCATCGGAGATCTTGTCCGGCTGAACCATGACGTGGACCTCGCGACCAGCCTGCATGGCATAGGTACGCTCGACGCCATCATGAGAGTTGGCAATCTCCTCGAGCTTCTCAAGACGCTTGATGTAGTTCTCGGCAGACTCGCGACGGGCACCGGGGCGAGAGGCGGAGACGGCATCGGCGGCCTGTACCAGGACATCGAGCACCGTGTTGGGGTCGACATCGGCATGGTGAGCCTCGATAGCGTGAACGATAACGGGCTTCTCGCCATAACGGCGGGCAAGCTCGGCGCCGATGACGGCATGCGGGCCCTCGACGTCGTGGTCGATTGCCTTGCCCAGGTCGTGCAGCAGGCCGGCGCGCTTAGCGGTCACAACGTCCAGGCCAAGCTCGGAAGCCATCACGCCGCACAGATCAGAGACCTCGAGGGAGTGCTGAAGCACATTCTGACCAAACGAGGTACGGTAGCGCAGGGCACCAAGGGTCTTGACGATCTCGGGGTGCAGGTCGTGGATACCGGTATCAAAGGCAGCCTGCTCGCCAGCCTCGCGCACGCGCTGCTGAACCAGGTCGGCAGCCTTGTGATACATCTCCTCAATGCGGGCGGGGTGAATGCGGCCGTCGGCGATGAGGTTCTCGAGGGCAACACGGGCGGTCTCACGACGGACCGGGTCGAAGCTCGAAAGAACGACGGTCTCGGGCGTGTCGTCGATCACGAGGTTGACGCCGGAAACCTGCTCGAAGGTCCGGATGTTGCGACCCTCGCGACCGATGATACGGCCCTTGAGGTCATCAGAGGGAATGTGCACGGAGGTAACGGTGACCTCGGCTGTGTGGTCGGCAGCGCAGCGCTGAATCGCCAGGGACAGAATCTCCTGGGCGGTCTTGTGGCACTCGGCGCGAACCTGCTGCTCGGACTCGCGAATGATCGTGGCAGCCTCGTGGGTGACCTCGCCGCGAACCTTATCGAGGAGCTCCTTGTGGGCGTCCTCACGGGTCAGGTCGGCGATACGCTCGAGCTCGGAGGTCTGCTTGGCGCAGAGCTCCTCGAGCTCGCGGGAGCGCTTCTCGACCTGACCGGCCTGGCTGGACAGCTGGTGCTCACGCTTGTCGAGAGCGTCGTTTCGGCGATCAAGGGACTCCTCGCGCTGCATCACACGGTTCTCGAGCGTACGAATCTCGCTCTTACGCTGCTTGTCCTCGGCCTCGGCGGCCTGCTTGTTCTTGATGATCTCCTCTTTAGCCTCGAGCAGAGCCTCTTTTTTGAGGGTCTCGGCCTGACGCTTAGCATCACCGATCAGGGACTCAGCCTGTGCGTGTGCCGACTGGATCTTTTCGTCGGCCTCGTGAAGACTACCCTGCTTGGCGGTGCGCATGTAGGCAATGGCGGCGATGGCACCCAAAACGATGCCAACGAGCGCTGCGATGATAGGCATGCTCACTCCTTTTTATGGATTCGTTACACAACAAAGCGAACCGTCCTTACGAACGGCTCGCGACATTTGAGTAATATGGGCGCAGCTTATGCGGGTCGGATACAGATAAACATATAAACAAACTCATCACAGATGAGCACATATCACAAAGCAAATGACAGTGTTTATCGTACGTTGAACCACAACAACTGTCAAATAAATGGCCCCGGCACGGCGGCTAAAACACGGTGAACGGCAGGGCCACAAAACGCATACGCCTAAACCGCACATTCCTCGCGTTCGGCATCGAGACGTGCCTTAACGGCATCGGCGGCGACGTGATACGAGAAGCCCTTGCCCATCAAAAACCGAACCAGTTTTTCGAATGCGCGCGTCTCTGGAACACGCCGCTTGGCGAGCAGGGCTGACGCACGCGCCAAATCGTCTTCGACGGCAAAATAATCCTCGGGATAACCGGGAATGTCATCGAGCACGACATGACGGCGCTTGAGCTCGGTCTCGATTTTGCGCTGTCCCCAACCGCGCCGCTTGCGCTCCTCGATAAAGTACGAGCAAAAGCGGCTCTCGTCTAAAAAACGATACTCGGTGGCGCGCTCGACGGCGAAATCGATCGCAGGCTGGTGAAAGCCGTAGCGAGCCAGCTTGTCACGGACCTCACCCGTCGCATGGTCGCGGCGCGATAACATCTCGGTCACCATGGTAAGTGCACATTTACGCTCAATGAGCTGCACCGCCTCACGGAAGTTGTCCCAATCACAGGGAAGATCGGGGCGGTTTTTGACATACAGCCGCGCGACCCGCACGGGAATCCAAATGGACCGCTCAAAACCGCCCTCAAGCTCACAATCGATATGTGCGCAAGGCTTTTTGGACGCATACCCGCTCGAGAACGAGGAGACCGCCTTCTTATCGGGAAAGACGACCGTGGCCTCGGTCACCGTATACGACATGAGCGTAACCGCTACTCGTCGTCATCATCGAGCATGGCGGAACCATCGATGGCGTAAAGCTCGTCAAACTCCTCAGGCGCAGGCTGATCGGTCAGCTCGACCTCGGACGGAGCATCGTCATCAAACTCAAGTCCACAGGCAAGGCGGACCTTATGCTCAATCTCGTCGGCACAATCGGGGTGTTCGCGCAGGAACGCCTTGGCGGCCTCGCGACCGTTGCCGAGCTTATCCTCGCCATAGGCAAACCAGGAGCCCATCTTCTTGCAAATGCCGCACTCGACAGCCATGTCCAGAATCGAGCCCTCCTTAGAGATGCCCGTACCGTACATGATGTCGAACTCAGCAGAACGGAACGGAGCTGCCACCTTGTTCTTAACGACCTTGGCGCGCACGCGGTTACCGATAACCTCGTCCTTAAGCTTAATGCTGTCGATGCGGCGAATGTCGATACGCACCGAAGAGAAGAACTTAAGGGCGCGGCCGCCCGTCGTGGTCTCGGGGTTGCCGAACATGACGCCGATCTTCTCACGCAGCTGGTTAATGAAGATGCACGTCGTGTTGGACTTGGACAGCGAGCCGGCGAGCTTGCGGAGCGCCTGGCTCATCAGGCGAGCCTGAAGACCGACCGTAGTGTCGCCGATTTCTCCCTCGATCTCGGCACGCGGGGTCAGCGCAGCGACGGAGTCAACGACGATGGCATCGATGGCGCCGGAACGCACGAGCATGTCAACGATCTCGAGCGCCTGCTCACCCGTATCGGGCTGGGAAATGAGCACCTCGTCGATATCCACGCCGATGCGTGCGGCATACGTGGGATCGAGCGCGTGCTCGGCATCGATAAATGCCACAACGCCACCCATTGCCTGGGCCTCGGCCAGGATCTCGAGCGAAAGCGTCGTCTTACCGGAGGACTCAGGACCGTAAATCTCGACGATACGGCCGCGCGGCACGCCGCCGATACCCAGCGCGGCATCGAGGGCCAGGGCGCCCGTGGGAATGGCCTCGACCTCGAGCTCGGGACCACCGTCGCCGTACCTCATGATGGAACCCTGGCCGAATTTCTTCTCGATCTCAGCCTTGGTGGTGGCGATCATCTCATCGCGCTCTTTACCCGTCGTGCGAGCATGAACGGTACGTACGGGACCTGAATTCTTGGCCATAAATAGCCCTCCTCTTAACAACCTGCATCGATAATAAACGAACGGCTGTTCGTGGTCAACCGTTCAGATTAATCATATGCAGCCGACCTTTCCAAAACCCAACCAAACGCCGACCAAAAACTGACCAAAAACTTGACCGCAGGCGAACCAAGAAAATCATGACGAGGAAAAATACGACAACTACCTGCACAAAGTTAAAATTCGCCGGAGGTCCCTATCTCCACAATTAAGGGGCTCGGAGGCCCCTTAAAACACGTCTATTCCATAGAGTTGAGCACAAGGGCAATGCGACCCAATGCCTCCGTGACCGCATGGGCACGAACACACGAACGGTCGCCCTCATAGTGGCAGCGCACAGAGTCCACGACCGGCACTCCCCCATCGGCGGAACGATGCGCCCAGCCAATATAGAAAGTGCCCGCAGGATCGTCCTCAGTACCACCGCCGGGGCCGGCATAACCCGTTGCGCTCACTGCAATATCGCTCTGGTACAGCTCCAGCGAACCCACCGCCATCTCGCGCGCGGTCTGATGCGACACCGCGGTATAGCGGTCGAGCGTCTCCTGCTCAACACCCAACACACGATGCTTGATCTCATCGCAGTAGGTCACCGCACCGCCACGCAGCGCCGCCGAGGCGCCCGGGATATCCGCAATCGTCGAGGCGATCATACCCGCCGTCAGCGACTCAGCCGTCGAAACCGTCACGCCCCGAGCGCCCGCACGCTCGACAATATCACGCGCCAGCTCCTCGTTATGTGCGGAAATCTGCTCAAAAGAGTCCGTCATACCCACCAGGACCTAGACCGAAAAGACGATCTTGCGGCAGTTCCAGAAGTACTGGGCGCCCGAGATAACGGTCAGGACAACGGCAACGGCGTACAGGAAGCGCGACACCGAGTAGATGCCGAGCGTTAGCGCCACCGGGCCAAGGTGCAAGCCGGCCATAGCAAAAACGCACAGGTAACCGCAAATGGAGACCATCGTGGTTGCCGTCTTGTACTTGCCGAGCTTATCGGCCGCAACGACCACACCGGCCGCACTCGCGACCATGCGAAGGGCGCTCACCAGAAGCTCACGGAACAGGATAATGAACACGGACCACACGGTCACTGCGCCAAAATCCAAGAACAGCAGCAGGGCCGAGAACACGAGCAGCTTATCGGCGATGGGGTCCAAGAATTTACCGAAGTCGGTGATCTCGTTGCGCGAACGCGCCAGATAACCGTCGACCTTATCGGTGCACGACAGGATCACATACAGAATGAAGGCAGCGGCGGCGAGCGGGCCGTCGAAGGTGCTCCAATCCGTACCGGCAACACTCGTGTGAGAAAGCGCCGACACGATCATGAACACCGGGATAAAGACGATGCGAACGCACGTCACGATGTTGGCGGGCGTCCAGACACTCGTCAGTTCCTTATTGCTCTCGTTAGCCACGACGCTCTCCTACTCCACAACATGACCGATAAGCTCGTAGCAGAAGCTATCGGTAAACTCGACGGTCAGAATATCGCCCACGGACGCCTCGCTGGCGTCCAGATGCACCGCGCCATCGGAATCGGGCGCCTGGAACCAGGCATGGCCGATCAGCTCGGCGCCATCCTCGGTCTCTTCGATACCGTCGACGATTACCTGGGCTCGCTCGCCCACATGGGCGGCGGTGGCGGCAAAACCGAGCGACTCGGCCAGGTCCATGGCCTCCTGGGCGCGCTCGAGCTTAACCTCCTCATCGACCTGGCCCTCCATCTTGGCGGCCAGGCTACCTTCCTCACGCGAGTAGGCAAAGACACTCGTGTAGTCAAAGCCGACGGTGTCCATAAAGTCGATAAGGTCGCGGAACTCGTCGTCGGTCTCGGTCGGGAAGCCGACCATGGCCGTGGAACGAATCACGATGCCGGGGATGCGCTCGCGAAGGTCGCGGAACAGATCCTCGAGCTCCTGGCGTGAACCGGAGCGACGCATGGCCTTAAGAATGCGCGCGTCGCAGTGCTGCACGGGGATATCGATATAGGGCAGCACCTCGGGCGTATCGCGAATCGTCTCGATGAGTTCGTCAGTCATGCCCTCGGGCTGCAGATAGAGCACGCGGACCCAGACGTTGTGCGGGCGTACGGCCTCGGCGACGGCACGCAGCAGCTGCGCCAGATTGCGCGGCGAGCCATCGGCGACGTCCTCGTCGGCAAAGTCGGTACCCCAGATGCCCGTGTCCTGGCCGATCAGCACGATCTCGCGCACACCGCCGGCAACCAGGTCGCGCACCTCGGAGATGATGCTCTCGGCATTGCGCGAATGATAGCGGCCGCGGATGTAGGGAATCATGCAGAAGCTGCAGAAGCGGTTGCAGCCATCGGAAATCTTGACGTAGGCGACAGCACCCTCGACGGTACGTTTGACCTGCGGGATATAGGCTGCAATCTCACGCTCGACACCCAGCACGCCATCGATGACCGCCACGATGCCGTCTTCCTCGTCGGCCTTCACAAAGGCAGCGACCTCGGGCAGCTCGTCAGGCAGGTCATCGCCATAGCGCGACGGCACGCAGCCGCACATGACGATGGGGCAAGAACGAACGCCGTCCTGAACCTCGTTGGCGAGCTCGAGCGTGGTCTCGATGCTCTCGGACGTTGCGGAGGCGAGGAACGAACATGTATTGACGATGGCGATATCGGCATCCTGCGGGTCGAATGCCTCCTCGTAGCCCGCGGCGGTCAAAAGAGAACGCATGCGGTCGGTGTCAACCTCGTTCTTAGCGCACCCGAGGGTGATGTAGAGCACGGAGCCCAACGGTGTATCCATGTTGGAGAGCGGTCCTTTCGATTGATATTAGCGGTAGTTGGTGAACTGCAGCGGCTGGCCGTAGTCCTGGTCGCGCAGGAACTGGATCACGGTCTGCAACGCGTCCTTCGAAGCAGAGGAAACACGCAGTTTGTCGGCCTCGATGGTCACCTTGACCTTGAGCTTTTGGTCCTTGATGTCCTTGTTGATCTTCTTGGCGGTCGCCTGGTCGATACCCTCGACGATATGGCCGAGCACGCGCACGGTGCCGCCCGACGCCGACTGCGGAGCATCCCACGAGACAGCCTTGAGGTCGATGCCGCGCTTGATGAGCTTGGAGCTCAACACGTCGATAATCTGTTTGGAGACAAAGTCGGCCGGGGCGTTGATCGTAAAGAGCTTGTCGCCCTTCGAAAGCTCGATCGTGGCGCCAGAATCCTTAAGGTCATAGCGCTGGGAAATCTCGCGCGTGGTCTGCTGGAAGGCGTTGTCGACCTCTTGCATGTTGACCTCGGACACGACGTCGAAGCTGGAATCTTTAGCCATGATGTTTCCTTTCGCGTACGAGCGACTTAGTAGCTATCGTACGAATAGTCGGTAGAATCGGTGGGCGTCTGACCGTCAGTTGCGGTATCGGCGCCATCCGTGGACTGGGCATCGGTACCGTCGGTGGTATCGGTACCATCGGTGGTGTCGGTACCATCAGAACTTTCACCATTCTCGGAATCAGTCGTCTCCTTCTTGGGAACGGTGATCGTCACACGCGCCACGCCCGAGGTCTTGGTATCGTAACGAACCTTTTCACCGTTCTTGGTAACGGTGACATCGGAAGGCTTGGACGTGGTGATCTCGATCGAGGACTCGGGCGAGTACTCCTGCTCAAAGGGGCCAGTCGCTTGGGCGCCATAGACCGACTTGCCGTCGACCTTGACCTCAATCCACGCGGTCTTTCCCTTGGCAACGGAGACTTTGACCTTCGTGACCTCGTTCTCTTCCTTCTTGGCCGTCGTCTTGGTAGCGTCCGAGTCAGTCGACTCATCCGTCGCCTCATCGGTGTCTTCGTCCTCGTCGACCGTTTCGGTCTTCTTAGAAGACTTCTTGGTCGTCGTCTTGGTAGCAGTGGGCGTCTCGGGCGTGGTCTCGGGCGCCGAAGATGCGCAGCCGCGCAGAAGCACCACGATGAGCACAATCAACAACAGCGCAACGGCACCGATGCCGGCGTAGACGATACGCGGATCGAGCCCGTTGTTTTGAGGAGTACATGATCCGCCGCGTCCACGATTGGAACTGCTGCGGCCGCCTCCCTGAGGCATACGACCACGATTGCTATCGGAACGGCCGCGATAGCCACCCTGGCCCTGAAGGCTGCGCTGACCCGAGCGGGGCGCAAGTTCACCGCGGCCTTGATAGCCACGCTGGCCCGAACGCGGAGCCGAAGAGCGCTGGCCAAACGGCTGTGATTGAGAGCGAAGACGCGGCGTCACCTGCGTGGCATCGGCATCCGCATAGCCACCGCGAGAGCGACCAGAAGAGACCCCACGGTAACCGCGATCGGAATAGCCGCCGTCGCCGTAGCCGGCACGAGGGTCACGAGCCACGCCGCGGGCAGCGGGAAGTGCACGGTCCTCGGGCATCGGCGTACTGCGGAACCGGTCACGCTGCGAACGAATCTCCTCGCCCGAACCCGTCTCGGTAATATAACCGGCCTGCTGAGGACGCTGTCCATAACGCGTCGAACGACCGCCCTGAACCATCAGGAAGCGCCCGTTATCGACCGAGGAACGCGAATTGACGTAGCCAGCGGCGTCCTGAAAACGACCGCCCTGCTGCGACGTCTCGCGCTCATATGCCATCAGATCGTCAAAGTAGGCATTGACGACCTCGCGCGGATTGAGGCCCAAAAAGCGAGCATAACTCGAAATCATGCCCTGCGCATAGCCGCGCGGCGGCATCGAAGCAAAGTTACCGGTCTCGAAAAACTCGATGATCTGCGGCCTGATTTTGATGGTGTTGGCGACTTGCTGAATGGAAAGGCCCATTCGGCGACGCTGCTCGAGCAGCATGTCACCAAAGCGTGCAGCCATCAGAATCCTCCAAACTCACGATCTTCACGTGCCATCTCGGCGTCGACAGATTCCAGCGCGGCAAGCCCCTCCTCGTCCAGCAGGACCTCGCGCGGCTTGGAACCGTCGGGCGGACCGACGACACCCTTTTCTTCCAGCATGTCCATAATACGCCCGGCGCGCGCATAGCCAACCTTCAGACGACGTTGCAGACCAGATGTGGAGCCAAGCTGCGATTCCACCACAATATGGGCGGCTTCCCAAATGAGAGGATCATCGTCTTGCGGCTCGGCGACTCCGGTGCGGACAATGCCGCCGCCACCCGCCATGGACATGGAAGCGGGCGCCACGGCAGACAGGATCTCCTCGTGGTAGTCGGGCTCGCTCTGCGACTTGACGAACTCGACAATCTCGTTGATTTCGTCATCCGAGACAAAGCAGCCCTGGATACGGCGAGGCTTGCCCCAGTCGACCTTTGAGAACAGCATGTCGCCCAAACCAGTGAGCTTTTCGGCGCCCATCTGATCAATGATGACGCGCGAGTCGATACCCGTGGCGACGTTAAAGGCGATGCGGTTGGTGATGTTAGCCTTGATAAGGCCCGTCACCACGTTAGAGCTCGGGCGCTGCGTGGCCACGATAAGGTGGATACCGGCGGCACGGCCCAGCTGAGCAATACGCACGATCGAGGCCTCGACATCCTTACCGGCGACCATCATCAGGTCCGAGAGCTCGTCGATGATGATGACCAGGTAGGGCATCTTTTGCGGCGGGTTATCGTAATGCTCAAACTCGCCGGCGGCCTGCTTTTCGTTGTAGGTCGAGATCTTACGCACGTTGAGACGCTCGAAGACCTTCAGGCGACGCTCCATCTCGGACACGGCCCATTGCAGAGCGCTCGCGGCCTGCTTGGGCTCGGTCACTACAGGCACGTAAAGATGCGGCAGACCGTTATAGCCCGCAAGCTCGACGCGCTTGGGGTCGACCATGATCAGGCGAACGTCCTCGGGAAGGGCGCGCATGAGCAAGGTCGTGATGATGGAGTTGATCATGACCGACTTACCGGAACCCGTGGTACCGGCGATCAGCAGGTGGGGCATCTTGGCAAGGTCGGCGACGACCGGCGTACCCTCGGCATCTCGACCGATGGCGAGCTCGAGCGGACCGCCCTTCACATAGGGAAGCACGTCGCCCAGGTTGACGTTCTGGCGCTTGCGATTGGGGATCTCGATACCCACAAGCGAGGTGCCGGGGATCGGGGCAAAGATACGCACGGACTGGGCAGCAAGCGATAGCGCGATATCGTCCTCGAGGCTCGAAATCTTGCTCACGCGCTCGCCCTCGCCAGGTTGCAGCTTAAAGGTCGTCACCGTGGGGCCGGCGATCCAGCCGACCACGCGGGCACTACGACCAAACTCAAGCAGGGTCGACTGCAGCGACTCGGCAGTCTGCTCCAGCTCCTTGTCCGAAGACGCAGCAGAAGCGGACTGCGGGTTGGCATGGAGAATCTCGAGCGGCGGAAGCTTGAGGCCGTCCTCTTCTTCAACCTCGTTATCTGCGGAGGCGCTGTCCGCTCCCCCATCGCTAGCAGCAGACGCCTCGATGGCGCTCGCGACAGACGCATCGGCGACCTTGGGATGCTTCAGGAAGTCGGGAATCTGCGGTGCTGCCGAAACAGGGTTCACGGCAAACGGAGGCTCGGACTCGTCAATCTTGGCCGGATCATCTTCCATCGAAAGCTGGCCGGCCACCTGACCGCGCTTGGTATGGCGGCGAGGCAGCAAGGTCGTCTTGGCACTCTCAATCGGAGTCTCATCGTCCTCGTCATCGTCCTCGGTAAGCTCAATCTCGCTCTCGGACCACGACGGATCGGGTTCACTTGTGTTGAGTTTGGGCGCAGCCTTGCCCTTCTTGGCGTGGCGACGCGGCAGCAGCGTTGTCTTGGCGCGTTCGGCTTCTACAGCATCGGATACATCGACAAACGGGTCCTCATCCTCGTCCTCATCGTCCAGAATCGGATCGACCTCGCTGCCCATAACCGTAGTCACGGCAGCATCAGAGCCCTTTTGACGCAGAATGCTCAGGTGAGGGCGGGCGATACCGGGAACCGAAAGTGCCTCATCGTCACCCCAGGGGCTCTCGTTGACGTCGGCACGACGGCGCTCGGCAAAATCAGCCGCACGGTCGCGGGCAGAACGCAAGACGCCGCCCACCGAAAAGCCGATGATGACAAAGCCAACGACCGCCAAGCCCAACAGGACCACCATCGCAATGGGCTTACCCAAAGCATTCTGCAACGCACTCGCAATAAACGCACCAATGTAGCCACCCGAGGCGGACAGGTTTTGCGGCGTGAACATAAGGTCACACGAGTCACTGGTACCCGGCACCATAAGCGACAAGATAGAGACAACGGCAACAAAGACCACAGCGCCGCCCGCAACAGAGCGCACGTTGAGCGGCGAATCATCGCCCAAAAAGAGCGTGGCGGCAAATAGCAAAATAACGATCGGCAGCACGTAGGCACCCAGACCAAAGCCCAGGTGATAGAAACCGGCAACCGCAGCCGTCACAGGTGCGGTCGCCGGCGAAATCACGGCGATGAAGGACGCAATCGCCAAAACAGCGATGACCACGCCGGCGATATCTCGGTTGGCCGAAGGCTCGACCAGAGGCTCAAAATCGTCGAACTCAGCCTCGTGGCCCTTATTGGCACGAAGATGGGAACCGGCACCCTTAGCAGATGCCGGCTGGTTGTTGGCTTTATTGCCTTTGGCGTTTTGTGCAGATCCGCGCGCCAAACTAAACCTCCATGACGACCGGGATGATCATCGGACGGGTGCGCGTACGGCTCCAGATAAAGTTGGAAAGCGAGTCGCGCACGGCCTTGCGAATGGCATCGGAGCCGCTGCTCGTAAAGCTGAACTTGCCCTTCTCGATCGTCTTCATGATGGACGCGGAGGCATCCTCGGAGAACTGATCGTCGATGGCAAACGAGACGCCGCGGCCCGAGAACTCGATAGCCTCGATCTTCTTGTGCTTGAGCGAGACGATGGCAACGGCCGTGACCATACCGTCATTGGCGAGCTTCTGGCGATCGCGCAAGACGATGGGGTCGGTATCGCCGATACGCAGGCCGTCGACGTAGACGACACCGGACTCGACGGGCGTACCACGCTTGACGATACCGCCGCGCATCTCGAGCGTGTCGCCGTTATCGAGGATAAAGATATGATCGTCCTTGAGACCCATCTTACGGGCCAGCTGGGCATGGGCGCGCAGATGCACGGCCTCACCGTGAACCGGCATGAAGTACGTGGGCTTGGCCATGGCCATCAGGAGCTTGAGCTCCTCCTGGCTACCGTGACCGGAGACGTGGACGAGGGCGCGATTCTTATCCCACACATCGCAGCCAAGCTTGGCCAGGCTGTTGACGACCTGCTGGACGGCTTTCTCATTGCCGGGAACAGGAGTTGCCGAGAGGATAACGGTATCGCCCTCGTGGATGGAGAGCGTCTTGTGCTCGCCATTGGCCATGCGGGACAGGGCCGACAGCGGCTCGCCCTGCGAACCGGTGCACATGACGACAATCTTGTCGTCGGGCAGGTTATCAATATCGAAGGCATCGATGATATCGGCGTCATCGATGTTGAGGTAGCCCAGCTCACGCGCCACGCGAGTGTTCGTGAGCATGGAGCGACCGGTCACAACGACCTTACGACCGCACTTGCGGGCGGCATCGCAGATCTGCTGCAGACGATGGATGTGGCTCGAGAACGACGCGACGAACACGCGACCCGGGGCATTCTTGATGGCGTGCAGCAGGTTGGGACCAACCTCGGCCTCGGACTTGGTAAAGCCGGGAACCGTGGCATTGGTGGAGTCGGAAAGCAGCAGGTCGATGCCCTGTTTGGCAAATCGGCTGATAGCGGCATAATCGGGCGTGACGCCGTCGATGGGCGTCTGGTCGAGCTTAAAGTCGCCGGTGTGCATAACGGTGCCCTGATTGGTGCGGATGAACACGCCCAGAGCGCCGGGGATGGAGTGCGTCATCGAGAAGAAGTCGAGCGAGATGCCGCCGAGGTTGACATGGCTGCCGCCCTTGACCTCGCGGAACTTAGGTGCGCGGATGCGGAACTCGGAGAGCTTGCCCTCGATAAAGCCGAGCGTCAGCTTGCTCGAGAAGATGGGCACCTTGTTGTTGAGGTCCTGCAGCAGGTACGGAAGCGAACCGGTGTGGTCCTCGTGGCCGTGAGTGACGATGATACCGCGGAGCTTCTCCTCGTTCTCCAGAACATAGGTGTAGTCGGGAAGCACCAGGTCGATACCGGGCTGGGAATCGTCAGGGAACATGAGGCCGGCGTCGACGAGCACCATGTCGTCGCCGCACTCGAAGACCGTCATGTTCTTGCCGATGCCATCAAGGCCGCCGAGCGGGATGATCTTCAAGGGAGATGATTTTTTAGCTGCCATAAGTGAGTGTTGTTTCCTTTCTTCGAAACAGGGTCTGGAACAACCGACGGGGCGCTTCTGGCAAACCGACCGCCGGGAACGTACAAACATGCATCACGAAGTCGATGCAATAACCAAAATATGATACCCATTTGCACGAGCACAGACCACCCATGCATCAAAGCCCCATCTGGACCTGTATATCCCGCCGGTTTCCCGTGGGGCGGGCACTGATGAAGTTACCTGCTCTACAGTCCTGCTCACGACGGAGGCCACATTAAGTGGCCTCCTGTTCGTGCGGAACTCGCGATAAACTTCATCAGTGCCCGCCCCACGGGAAACCTGCCAATAAGGGATAGGTTTGTTTTAGTAGGTTTTATCTGCTGGAATGCCGAGGCTATGATCCAATTGCCTCGTTGTAGGCATTCAGCTGGCCTTGCCAGAGCTTACGATCGCTGTCGGTAATCTCTCGAATGATATGAGCTGGATTGCCGCCGATGATGACGTGGCTTGGAACGTCTTTAACAACAACTGAACCTGAGGCTATGACCACATCGTCTCCGATTGATACGCCCGGATTGATAATCACCCCGCCGCCCATCCAGACGTTGTTGCCGATTACGACAGGCTTAGCATACTCGAGGTCTAGATTGCGCACATCGGCGTCAATTGGATGCCCAGCAGTAAATATACTCACATGGGGTCCTAGAAAGACGTTGTCGCCAAAGGTCACGTAGTTTTCGTCCAGGATCGTCAAGCCAGTATTCGCATAGAAATGCTTGCCGAACGAGATCCTATCGCCGTGATCAAAATAGACGGGAGCCGCTAAGACCATATCGTCCGGAGCGGCGCGAAAGCACTTCTTTAGTGCCTCAAGAGCGCTCGAATCGGCCCAATACTCCGACTCATTAAACAACTTCTGAGCCGCATGCACCCTACTAAACGAATGGTCGCCAACTCTATAGGGGTTATAAAGCTCCCCGGCAATCATACGATCCCATTCAACCTTATTTGTCATGCCCGCCTCCATTGTCTATATATCAAATGTGGGACACAGTATAGCAATTAAGAACAAGAACGAAGCAAACGCCCAACAACGTCAACCAGCACTTTTTGCTTGCGCGCGGGGGGCGCATATGAAGTTTATCGCGAGTTCCGCACGCAAAGGAAAGCACTTAATGTGCTTTCCGTCTTGCGCAGGACTGTAGAGCAGGAAAATTCATATGCGGCCCTCCCGGGCGCAAGCAAAAGGGCGACCCCTGTACGGAGTCGCCCTTGTTGAGCTGCTTATGTGTAGCTATTACTCGGCGTCGTGGTGACGGCGGGGCTTGCGGCCTCCGTTGTCGCCGGGACGGCGCGGACGGTCGCTGCGCTCGGAGCGCTCGCGACGCGGACGCTCACGGCGCTGGAAGTGCTCGCCGTCGCCCTCTGAGGCACCCTCGGCGCGAGCCGGGGCCTCGGGCTTATCCAGACGATCGAGCGAAATCTTGCCGCGGTCATCGACTTCGATGACGACGACCTTGACCTCGTCGCCCACATTGAGGACGTCCTCGACCTTCTCCACGCGGCCCTTGGCGACGCGGGAGATGTGCAGCAGGCCGTCCTTACCGGGCAGCAGGTTGACGAAGGCGCCGAAGGGCTGGATGGAGACCACACGACCGGTGTACTCCTCGCCCGGCTCGGGAACCTTGATGATGAGTTTGATGCGCTCGACGGCCTGATCGACGGACTCGCCGGTGCCGCCGACAAAGACGGTGCCGTCCTCCTGGATGTCGACCGAAGCGCCGGTCTCGTCCTGGATGCCGCGGATGACCTTACCGCCGGAACCGATGACGTCGCGGATCTTGTCGGTCGGAACCTGGATGGAGACGATGCGCGGAGCGGTGCTGCGCGTGGTGTGGCGCGGCTCGGGAATCACATCGAGCATCTTCTGCAGAATGAAGGCGCGACCCTCCTTGGCCTGCTGCAGGGCGCGGGCCAGGATGTCGAAGGTGAGGCCGGTGGCCTTGTTGTCCATCTGCAGGGCGGTGATGCCCTCGGTGGTGCCGGTGACCTTAAAGTCCATGTCGCCCAGGAAGTCCTCGAGACCCTGGATGTCGGACAGGACCACGGTCTTGCCCTCCTCCTGGATCAGGCCCATGGCGATACCGGAGACCGGGCGCTTAATGGGCACGCCGCCGTCCATAAGGGCGAGCGTGGAGCCGCAGGTCGAAGCCATCGAAGAGGAGCCGTTGGACTCCATGACCTCGGAGACGACGCGGATGGCGTAGGGGAACTCGTTCTCGTCGGGGAGCACCGGAAGCAGGGCGCGCTCGGCAAGGTTGCCGTGGCCGATCTCGCGGCGCTTGGGGCTGCCCATGCGGCCGGTCTCGCCGGTGCAGAACGGCGGGAAGTTATAGTGGTGCATGTAGCGCTTGCCCTCGGTGGGCTCGATGGTATCCAGACGCTGGCCCTCGTTGAGCATGCCGAGCGACAGGACGGAAAGCACCTGGGTCTGGCCACGCTGGAACAGGCCGGAGCCGTGAACGAGCGGCAGGTAGTTGTCCTTCACCATGATGGGGCGGATCTCATCGGCGGCACGGCCGTCGACGCGCTCGCCGGTCTCGACGACCATGGTGCGCATGGCCTTCTTCTCGAGCTTCTTGAGCGCCACGGGGATCTCGCGCTCCCAAGCGGCCTGCTCCTCCTCGGTGAACTCGGCGCGGATGGACTCCTTCAGAGCCTCGACCTTACCGATACGAGAGAGTTTGTCGGCGTCACGAAGGGCGGCTGCCATCTCGTCGTAGTGGGCGAAGATGCGCTCCTGGACCTCCTCGACGGGCTGGTCGAGCGGGTACTCCTTCTTGACGATGGCGCCGTTGACCTGCTCCCACTCGGCGACGAACTCGTCCTGAGCCTGACAGAAGGCAGCAAGGGCCTCCTGGCCAAACTTCATAGCGGCGAGCATGTCGTCCTCGGAGATCTCCTCGGCGCCAGCCTCGACCATCGAGATGAAGTCGGCAGAGCCGCCCAGCTCCAGGTCCAGATCGGAGTTCTCGCGCTCCTCGTAGGTGGGGTTGACGATAAACTCACCGGTCTCCACGTTACGGCCGATGCGCACGCAGGCAAGCGGGCCCTCGAAGGGCACGCCGCCGAGCGTCATGGCCAGAGAAGCACCCATGACGTTGATGACGTCGAAGGGGTTGACCTGGTCGGCGACGAGCGAGGTGGCGACGATGTGCACCTCGTTGCGGAAGCCGTCCGGGAAGCTCGGGCGAATCGGACGGTCGATCATGCGCGCGGTGAGCGTGGCCTTCTCGCTGGGACGGCCCTCACGCTTGAGGTAGCCACCCGGGATGCGGCCGGCGGCGTACATCTTCTCGTTGAAGTCGACGGTCAGCGGGAAGAAGTCGTAGTTCTTACGCTCCTTGGACACGACCACGGTGTCGAGCATCGTGGTGTCGCCCTGCTTGACCAGACAGGCGCCGGTGGCCTGCTTGGCAAGCTCGCCGGACTCAAAAGTGTAGGTCTTGCCGTACAGCTCAAAGGTCTTGGATACGAGTGTCATTGTTCTCCTTTACCCCACAGGCCCCTTGCCTGCGGGCTTCTCATGTGACTTGGGCCCCCTGCCCCCGCCACGCTTCAGAGCGTGATTGTTCACGCCCTTACACAAAAAGAGCGCCCCGCTGCGCAGGACGCTCTTAGCATGTACAAATCCTACTGGATGTTGTCGCGGATGCCCAGAGCCTTGATGAGCTCACGGTACTCGACGATGTCGTTCTTCTTGATGTAGGAGAGAAGACGACGACGACGGCCGACGAGCATGAGCAGGCCACGACGGGTGTGGAAGTCCTTCTGGTGGGACTTCATGTGCTCGGTCAGCTCCTTGATGCGCTCGGACAGGATGGCGACCTGAACCTTGGGGTTGCCGGTGTCGACCGGGGTGTTACCGAACTGGGCAGTCAGCTCCGCCTTGCGCTCTTTGGAAACAGTCATTGTTTCACCTTTCGTTTTACGTCGCCATCGGGCGACTCGATTCGCCTCGGACTGGGAAGCCGCCGGTGGAGCGAGCAACCAAGGTCGAGGTACCAACAGGTCGGTATGTTACCACAAGCAGCCCGCGCCTGCGCATCATCACCGACCCAACATGAATTCCATCGCACGGAGGCGCTGGTCGGTATGCGTCGCCGCCCACACATGCGAAAGCCCGAGCAAGAACGCCGCCGTATGCGGGTCGATTTTCTCGGCCATAAGCGCATCGAAGGTCATGGACATGAGGGCGCGCAGCCATGCGGTCTCACCGGTCGACACCAGTTCGGCACCTGGAACGCTCGACGCGCACGACCCGCACATGAGACCGCCCGCCTGGGCTGAAAAATACGACAGCATGGGGTCTCCGCACAGCACACAGGCCGAAAAATCGGGACGATAGCCAACGTGCGATAGCAGCTTAAAGACATATGCCGCCACAAGTAGGTCCATATGTACCGTATCAAGCCCGCTGCCCACCAGGGCAAGCGCTCGCTGCGTTATGGCAAAGGCAAACGGGTCCTCGGCGTCCTCGAACGAGCACACGCGCGCGACCTCGGCGATCGCGCTTGCGGCGCAGGTCGTCTCGTAATCGGGCGCAGCGCCGAGCGGCGCCTCCATAAGCTCGGCCTGAGAAACCACGTCGAGTGACCGTCCATGTGCGAGCAGCATATCGACCGTACAGAACAGCTCGCAGCGCGCAGCCAGGCGTCCGCCGGGTTTGCGGGCGCCCTTTGCCACTGCACGAACCTGCCGTCCCCGCTCGTCAAGCATCGTCAAGATCAGGTCGGTCTCTTTGAGCTTAGTCTTATCGAGCACGAGCACCTTGGTGCGATATGTCCGGGAGCCTGCCATGCGCGCCGCGCGTCCTTAGTCCTCGGCGTTGTAGCCAAAGCGGCGAATCTGGGCCTCGTCGTCACGCCAGCCGGCCTTGACCTTCACGTCCAGCTCCAAAAAGACCTGCGTGCCAAAGATGCGCTCAAGATCGCGACGGGCGTCGATACCGATATGTTTGATCATTTCGCCGCCCTTGCCAATAATGATGCCCTTTTGGCCCTCGCGCTCGACGTAAATGGTGGCGTGCACGCGCAGCACCTTCTTGGTCTGCTCGAGCGCATCGCAGATAACGCCAACGGAGTGCGGAATCTCATCACGGGTGCGACGCAAGACCTTCTCGCGCACAAACTCGGCAACGAGCGTCTCGTCGGAAGCGTCGGTACCCATGTCCTCGGGGAACCAACGCGGGCCCTCGGGCAAAAAGTGCGCAACGGTCTCGATAAAGGCATCGACGTTGAAGTTCTTAACCGACGACGTCACGATCTCATCGTCATATTCCATGAGCTCGTGGGCTGCCTTAAGCTGCTCCATGACCTGTGCGGGGTCGGCCTCATCGGCCTTGGTGAGCACCAGGACCTTCTTGGAACGGGCGTTTTTGACGCGTTCGGCAACCCAGGCGTCTCCCCTGCCGATCGGCTTGGTGGCATCAATCAAAAACGCGACGACATCGACATCGTTCAGCTCGAACAGCGCGCTCTTGTTGAGCTCGGACCCCAGGCCGTCCTTGGGCTTGTGGATACCCGGGGTATCGACAAAGACCAGCTGGTAGCCGGGACGGTTGACGACGGCACGCATGCGGCGGCGGGTCGTCTGGGCCACCGGCGAGGTGATGGCGACCTTTTTGCCATAGCAGGCGTTGAGCAGCGTGGACTTGCCGGCGTTGGGGCGGCCGACCAGCGCCACGAAGCCGCTGCGGAAACCGGGCTCAACGTCGCCAAAGCCCGCGAAGCTGTCGCCCTCGTCGCACAGGGCGTCGAGTTCCTCGTCGCTCATGCCCTCAAACGGATCGAACTCCTCGACATCCTCATAGGCATCGTTCGCTTCGGCATCCACCGCATCCAGGGACTCGTCGTCCAGAGTTTCATCGATAGGCTGCATAGTGTCGGACATGGAAATCCCTTTCTAAATAAAGTCGAGCGCGTGGGCAAATACCAGCAATCCCACAATCGCGGCGGTGATGGAAAGTACGTAGACGGAGGCGGCGGCGATATCCTTCGCGCGCTTTGCCAGAGGATGGAGCTCCTGGGTCGCCAGGTCGACGATCGCCTCCATGGCGGTGTTGCACAGCTCGCCGTGAATCACCAGGCCACAGCAGATGATAACCGTGGCCCATTCGGCAATATCGAGCCCCACGATGCAGCCGGCAATGACGGTGCACACGCCCGCAACGAGCATGACCTTGATATTGCGCTCGGTCTTGACGGCGGTGACGAAGCCCTCCATGGCGTAGGAAAACGACTTTAAGAAGGACGGATGGTCCTTGTTCGATCCGGGAATCATAGACGGCTCCTAGTCGTGGGCGTGGTTGGTGATGGGGCCGACGTGGACCAGCTTGGGGTCCTCGCCGCGCTCGAGCGCCAGATCGCGCAGGATGGCATCCTCGCGGGCCTCCATGGCCTCAGCCTCGTCGTCCTCGATATGGTCATAGCCCAGCAGGTGCAGCATGCCATGCACGAGCATCAGGCGACACTCGTCGGCAGGGCTATTGCCAAAGCCGGGGGCCTGACGGGCAATGACCTGCGGAGCCAAGATGATATCGCCGAGCTCGAGCGTCTCGTCGGCGGGAATATCCTCGTCAAAGGCCGAGTCGCATTCAAACGAGAGGACATCGGTGGTACGGTCGATACCGCGCCACTCGTGGTTGAGCTCGTGCATCTCGTCCTCATCGACATACGAAAGGGAAATCTCGACTTCACGTTCAACGCCCTCGGCGGCAAGCACGACCTCGCAGATGTGCTCTACCTCCTGCGCGTCGAGCAGCGTATCGAGCTCGGCATCGTTGCTGATCAATACACTCAACGGGACTCCTTTCGGTCGTGCACGCGCTTCTCGCGTACATCATCATAAGCATCGTATGCCTCGACGATACGCCCCACCAAGGCATGACGCACCACGTCGGCACGCTCGAGGTGAGAAAATGCGACATCGTCGACACGACCCAAAATCTGCTCGACGTCGGCAAGACCGCCGCGACGACCCACCAGGTCGCGCTGACTCAGGTCGCCGGTAATCACAAACTTGGAGTTAAAGCCCAGGCGCGTCAGGAACATCTTCATCTGCTCGGGCGTGGTATTTTGGGCCTCGTCGAGCACCACGAAGGCATCGCTCAGCGTGCGGCCGCGCATGTAGGCAAGCGGGGCGATCTCGATCACGCCGCGCTCCATAAGCTCATCGGTGCGCTCGCGATCCATCATGTCAAAAAGGGCGTCGTAGAGCGGACGCATGTAGGGATCGATCTTTTCCTCAAGGGTACCGGGCAAAAAGCCCAGGTTCTCCCCCGCCTCGACAACCGGACGCGTCAAGATCAGACGGCCCACCTCGTGACGCTTGAGCGCGGCAACGGCGAGCGCCATGGCCAGATAGGTCTTACCGGTACCGGCGGGACCCAGGCCAAACGTGATGGTATGCGAGCGGATGGCATCCACATAGCGCTTTTGGCCGAGCGTCTTGGGGCGAATGGCACGACCGCGATACGAAAGCAGCACATCATCGCGAAGCGACGTAGCCTCGTGCTCACCGTCGCGCAAGACGGCCAGGCAGCGAGAGACATCGTCGGAAGACAGCGTGCGTCCGGCGGCCGCCTCGCGAAAAGCATGCTCGAAAAAGCGTGCCACGAGCTCGACCTCGTCCGGGTCACCGCTCACGGCGATACTATCGCCACGGGCGACCACGTGGGCGCGAACCAAACTCTCGAGCGCACGAAGGACGCCGTCGCCGGCACCCAAAACGCGCGAGGGGTCAATACCTTCGGGAACGGTAAGTCTAATCTTCGAGGCTTCCATGGACCTCCCTGCGTGCATGGACCAAGCCGGAATCATCGACTCCGATGATAGCAACATCGAGCAGGCACGGGGCTGTGAGTCCACAGGTATCGTCAAGACGGGCATGATGGAACGAACCGAGCGTCAGGTTGTCGCCATACTCGAGCACGGCACGCTCGACGGTGCCCACGCGACGGCGAGCGTCGGCAATGGCAAGCTCCTGCGCCGCGGCTCGCATACGACGGCTGCGCTCGGCCATAACCTCGGGCGGCACCTGGTCGGGCATATCGGCAGCAAGGGTACCGGGACGCTTGCTGTAGCGGAACACGTGCATACGCGAAAAGCCCACGCGGCGGCACAGCGCCAGCGACTCCTCAAACTCCTCGTCCGTCTCGCCGGGAAAACCGACGATGACGTCGCACGAAAGCGACGCCTGGGGCAAGTTGGCGCGAATCATGCGCACCGTCTCCTCAAAGGCCTCGGCGCTATAGGGACGGCCCATGCGATGCAGTGTCCTTGTGCAGCCGGACTGCACGGGCAGGTGCAAAAACGGAGCGATGCGCTGCGGATAGCGCGCCATGACCTTAAGCAGGGACTCGGAGATATCCATGGGCTCGACCGAGGAAATGCGCACATGCGGAATAGACGTGCGCTCCATGATCGCCTCGAGCAGCTCATCGATCTCGACGTGTTCGTCAGTCGCGCTCTTGCCGTCGTAGGCGCCCAGGTTCACACCCGTCAGCACCACCTCGGGCACGCCGGCCTCCTGTGCCTCGCGAACTTGCTCGAGCACGGACTCGACCGGCACGGAGCGCTCGGGGCCGCGAGCCTTCCACACAATGCAATAGGTGCAACGATGGTTGCAGCCGTCCTGGATCTTCACACCCAGACGCGAGCGACCGAGTGCGTCGACCACCTCGCCGTCGCTGCAGGCGGGAACGTCATCGGACTCAACGCCCAGCACCTCGCAGACGCGTTCGGCGACATCGATCTTGGACGGCTCGGCGATCACGCGGTCCGAAAGCTCCAGAAGCTCCTCGGGGTGCAAATTGACCACGCATCCGGTCACGACCACATAGGGCTCGTTTGGATAGGCCAGTGCATGGCGAACGGCCTTACGGGTCTTGGCCTCGGCCTCGCCCGTAACGGCACAGGTGTTAATGACGATCAGCTCGGCATCCTGAGGCTCCACCATCGCAAAGCCCAGGCGCATAAGATCGGCAGTGATACGGTCGGACTCAACCCGGTTGACACGGCAGCCGAGGTTGACGACAGAGATATGAGGTGCGAGCACGCGGGCTCCTTAATCGAGGATGTCGTCGAGGGCGCTCTTGATACGATCGGTTACCGACTTCTTACCGGATGCGACGTCATCGCCCATCTCGTCGGCAAAGGCACGAAGCAGCTCGCGCTGCTTGTTGGAGAGATTGGTGGGGACGACCACGCGCAGCTGCACGATCAGACGACCGCGCGAACCGCCACCGCCGATACGCGGCATGCCGTAATTGTTGACGCTCACGGTGTCACCGTACTGTGTGCCGGCGGGGACGCGCACCTTGACGACCTCATCGGGCATAATGCCCTCGACCTCGATCTCGCATCCGAGCGCAGCCTGCGCAATCGAGATATCGCTCACGAGGTATAGGTCGTCGCCGTTGCGCTTAAAACGCTCGTGGTCGGCGACGCGCACGTTGACGATCAGGTCGCCCGAGGGCTCACCGCGAAGGCCAGCCTCGCCAAAGCCGCTCACGCGCAGCTGACGACCGGTCGAAACGCCGGCGGGAATATCGGTGTCGATCTTTTCGTGCGAAGGCGTGCGACCCTGACCGTCGCAGGTCTCGCAGGGATGATCGATAACCGTGCCCTCGCCGTGGCAGTCGGGGCAAGGCGAAGAGGACTGAACCTGGCCCAGGAACGAGCGCTGGACCGTCGTGACATAGCCCGTGCCGTGGCAGCGGCTGCATTGCTTTTCCTGTGCACCCTCGGCCCTACCGGTGCCGTTGCAATCCTCGCAGGGAGCAAGGCGGTCATAGCTGATCGTCTTTTTGCAACCGAGCGCCGCCTCCTCAAGGGTCACCGAAAGGGAGATGGCCATATCGCGGCCGCGACGACGCTCACGGCGATTTCGGGCGCCACCGCCGGCACCGCCGCCAAAGAACGACGAGAACAAGTCGTCCATGCCCATGCCGCCAAAAATATCGTTGATATCGACGTAGCCCGAACCACCAGGGCCGTCGGCAGTGCCGTAACGGTCGTAGTTAGCACGCTTCTGCTCGTCGGAAAGAACGGAATACGCCTCGTTGAGCTCTTTGAACTTGGCCTCGGCCTCGGGGTCGTCCGAAACGTCCGGGTGTACGGTACGGGCCTTCTTTAGAAACGCGCGCTTAATCGTCCGCGCGTCGGCATCCTTGTCGACGCCAAGTACCTCGTAGTAATCCCTATTTTCCGACACGACCGAATCCTTCCGACTTTCATTTTTGTCACAGTGCGTCCTATACCCAAGCTGGGCCGGCCGCAAACAGAGGGCTAGATGTTATTGCATTGCGTAGGGCGAAAGCATGGCACGTTGCGAGCAGCTCGCAAACCAAACCGACACGAGCGCAAACATAAATCCGTTGGCAAAACCGTTGGCAAACTGTATCGCGCCGCGCTTCCACCACAGCAGGCTGCGGTGCAGCACGCCGTCCGAGACCACCATGAACAGGCCCATGGCAAACGGAATAAAGCACATCACGGCAAAGGCCGAGAACACGCCCGAGATGGCCGATAGCACCAAAAACGGCGCCACGATGCCCATCAGGTAAAAACCGGTACGGGCCTTGCCTTCCAGGCGCTCGGCCTCAACATGGGCGCGACCGACCAGATCACCGCCAGAGGCGCCGTTGGTGCCGGCGTGACCCATGCCGCCAATACGGACCTCATCGCCATCGTGCGTGCCGGCAGGAAACTCAATCGTCTGCTCGGAGGTCACACGGGTCCGCCCGCTGCCGCCGCAATCGGGGCAGGGGTCGGCGACGACCTTACCGGAACCGCCGCACTCGGGGCAGACCGACTGAAACGTGCCGGCACCGAACAGGAAGGGCAGGTCGACGTCGATGTGGCCGCGGCCGCCACAGCTTGGGCAGGTATGGGCATGCTCGGACGAGACAGATCCCGAGCCTCCGCAGTGACCACAGGTATCGAAGCGCGTATAGCGGACGGTCTTGCGGGCACCGCCCTTGGCCTCCTTGGCGTCGAGCTTGATATCGACGACCACGTTGGCGCCACTCTCGGGGTTGTAGGCCGCCTGGCCGCGACGGGGCTGGCCCCAGGCGCCGCCAAAGGGAAAGCCGCCCTCAAAGGGGTTGCCATAGCCCGCGCCACCGGCGTAGCCGCCGCCATAGGGAGAAGCCGTAGGAGCGCCGGCAAAGGGATTACCCGAGCGCATGGCGTCGTAGCGCGCACGCTTCTGCTCGTCCGAAAGCACGGCATAGGCCTCGGAAACCTCTTTGAACCTTTCCTCGGCATCCGGTTCTTTATTGACGTCCGGATGGAGCTTGCGGGCCTTTTGCTGGAAGGCCTTCTGTATATCACGCGAGGTGGCGTCCTTGGAGACACCCAAAATCTCGTAGTAATCTTTTTCGTTCATCGTCGCCATGCGCGGCAACCTCCTGCTCACAGCAGCGTATATATTGCGGTAATTCTACCCGAGCGGCCTAGGCTAGACCCCAAAACAGCTCGAACAGCACATTTCCATCGAGCCAGCCCAAGTGGGTGGGCGCTAAGCGGGCGCGGGCACGACCTGCGATAACGTCATTCGAGGCGACGCGCTCCGCATGTCCTTCAATATGATCGGGCACCCAAGTGGCAAGGCCCAACTCGAGCGCACGGTCACAGGCCGCCGCCAACTCATCCGCAGCGATCACGCTTGCCGAGCGAACCAACAGGTCGGGCCCAATGCCGCGCGTCATGCGACAGGCGAGCATCAAATCCTCGGCTGCCGCCTCGCGCTGCGACAGATACTCGGCATCAAACGTCGTCGCGGCATCGTCGCGTTGTACCAGACGTACGCGATGCGATTCGCCGCGAGCAGGCACGTCGGGAAACAGCCCGGCCAAGCGATCGAAATCCTCGGCGTCGAGCATACCGGCGGCAGAGCGGCCCAAACCCAGATAGCCCTGTCCGGTCCAATAGGCAATGTTGTGGGCGCACTCATGGCCGTCGAGCGCGTAGCTTGCCACCTCATACGGGTGATAGCCGGCCGCACTCAGGCGCTCACGCGCCGCATCCATGCATGCAGCCTGAAAATCCTCGTCGGGCTCGAGCGACTCGTCGCGACACGCCATGCGATAGAGCGGCGTGCCCTTCTCGAGCGTGAGCGGGTACACCGATACATGATGCGGCGCCGCCGCCAACACGCCATCGAGCGTGCGCTGCCAGCTTAGGTCGGTCTGCCCGGGAAGGCCGCACATCAGGTCGCAGGACACATCGAGCCCGGCATCCCTGACCATCGTGATGGCCGCGAGCGCCCGATTGGCATCGTGAATGCGGCCGATGGCGGTAAGTTCGGCGTTATCGAGCGTTTGCACGCCCAGAGAGACGCGTGTGACACCAACCTTGGCGAGCGCAGCGGCAAGCTCGGCGGTCAACGACTCAGGATTGGCCTCGCAGGTAAACTCAACGGGCTTGCACCACGCAGAGATACGCCAGGCAAGTTCTACCAGACGCTCCCCCGCCAGCGACGGCGTGCCGCCGCCAACATAGACGGTGCGGATCTGTGCAAGCGCGCCTGCGTCGCCAAAGGCATCGAGGCGCGCATACAACTGCTCAAAATAGGAATCGAGCGCAACGCTCATGTTGCACGGAGCAAAACTGCGTGAGTCAAAGTCACAGTACCGGCATTTTTGGGCGCAAAACGGCACATGCACGTACAGCGCGGTAACGGCCACCGTTAGGCCTCCAGCGGATGAGCGGGCACCGACTCGCCGGCGGCAAGTGCGGCCTCGCAGGCCACCACATCGCGCTCGATATCATCGACCAATGCCAAGAACTCCTCGTATGTGGAGCAGCGCACCACTTGGGCGCGCCAGGCGGCAGCATGGGGCATGCCCTTTAGATACCAGCTTGCGTATGTGCGGGCACGCGACATGAGCGGCAACAGCTCGTGCGTGAGCGTCAGGTGCTCGCGCAGGGCATCCAGGCGCTCGCGTGAGGAGCGAGACGGCACCGGCGTGCCATCGAGCGCAAGGGCGCGGGCATCGCCGAACACCCAGGGATTGCCATAGATACCGCGCGCGATGAACACGGCGCTGGCGCCGGAGCTGCGCAGACGCTCCGCCGCATCCTCGGCCGAGAACACGTCGCCCGAACCGATCACGGGAATCTCGACGGCGTCGGCCACCTCATCGACGACCGACCAATCGGCCTGGCCCGTATAGAGCTGCGTGGCGCAGCGACCATGTACCGCCACCGCAGCGGCCCCTGCCCCCTCGAGCATCTGGGCAAACGTCGCGGCATTGCGGTCTTCGGCATAAAAGCCCTTACGGATTTTTACGGTCACGGGCACGTGCGCCGAGCCCACCGCCGCCTCGACAATCTTCTCTGCCAGCTCGGGCGTGCGCATAAGCGCCGAGCCCTCGCCCTTGGTGACAACCTTGCGAGCTGGGCACGCCATGTTGATATCAATCAAAGACAGGCGATCGCCCACACGTTCCTCGACGGCAGCGACAGCACTCGCAAACTGATCGGGCTTGGAACCAAAGAGCTGCACGCAGATTTGCTGCTCCTCGTCGGCCGGCAGCACCAGACGCCACGTCTTATTGCTGGCATAGGCAAGGCCCGCAACGCTCACCATCTCGCTGTAGGCAAGGTTGGCACCGCGGCGGCGACACATGATGCGATAGGCGGGGTCGGTTACGCCCGCCATGGGAGCCATAAGGAACGGCTGCTCGGCATAGGCGCCCAGCAGACGCTTGCTGTATTCAGAAAGCGCCATGGACTTACTCGTCTACCTTTAGGATCGCCATAAAGGCCTCCTGCGGGACCTCGACCGAACCGATGGCCTTCATGCGCTTCTTGCCCTCTTTCTGCTTCTCGAGCAGCTTGCGCTTTCGCGAGATATCGCCGCCATAGCACTTGGCCAAAACGTCCTTGCGACGCGCCTTGACGGTAGAGCGGGCAATGATCTTGTTGCCGATGGCGCCCTGAATAGGCACCTCGAACAGCTGGCGCGGGATGATTTCCTTGAGCTTGTCACACAGGCCGCGGGCCAGGCCATAGGCCTTATCCTTGTGCACGATAAACGAAAGCGCGTCCACCTCATCGCCCGAAAGCAAAATATCGAGCTTGACGAGTTCGGAGGGACGGTACTCGTTGAACTCGTAGTCGAGTGAGGCATAGCCCTTGGTGCGACTCTTGAGCTGGTCAAAGAAGTCCAGGATGAGCTCGGCGAGCGGCATGTCAAAGCGCATCTCGACCGATTTGCTCGTGAGATGGATCATGTCAGTTGTAATGCCGCGGTGCTCGATAGCGAGCTGCATGACGGCACCCGTATACTCGGGCGGGCAGATAATTTTGGCCTTGAGGTAAGGCTCCTCAATGCGCTCGATGCGCGTAGCCTCGGGCAGATCCTGCGGGCTGCGAACATCAATCATCTCGCCGTCGGTCTTATAGACGTGATAGTCCACCGAAGGGCTCGTAGCAATGAGGTCAAGGTTGAACTCGCGCTCCAGGCGCTCCTTGACGACTTCCATATGCAGCAGGCCTAAGAAGCCCACGCGGAAGCCAAAGCCGAGCGCCACCGAGGTCTCGGGCTCCCACACCAACGACGGGTCGTTGACGTGCAGCTTATCGAAAGCGTCGCGCAGGTTCTCGTAATCCTTGTTGTCGATCGGAAACAGGCCCGTATAGACCATGGGCTTGGCCTCGCGGTAACCGGGAAGCGGCTCGGGGCAGGGATTAGACGCCCACGTGAGGGTATCGCCCACGTGCACGGCCTCAGGATCCTTCAGACCCGTGACCACGTAGCCGACCTCGCCAACCGTCAGTGCGTCAACCGGGGTCTCGGCAGGACGCTTGACGCCCACGCCGTCGACCAAGAAGTCACCTTCTGCCTGCATCATGCGCAGGGTATCGCCCTTCTTGATGGAGCCGTCAAAGACGCGGACCGTGGCAACGACGCCGCGGTACTCATCGAAATACGAATCCAGGATAAGCGCCTTGAGCGGCGCGTTCGCATCGCCCTTGGGCGGAGAGATCAAAAAGACGATAGACTCCAGCAAATCGTGAATGCCCTCGCCGGTCTTGCCCGATACGCATACGGCATCGTCGGCAGGGATCGCCAGGTCGTCCTCGATCTCGGTCTTGACCTCGTCGGGGTGTGCCGACGGCAGGTCGATCTTGTTGATAGCGGGCACGATATCCAAGTTGGCGTTCATGGCGAGCGTCGCGTTGGAGACGGTCTGCGCCTCGACGCCCTGCGTGGCGTCGACGACAAGCACCGCACCCTCGCAGGCGGCAAGCGAACGCGAGACCTCGTAGGTAAAGTCCACGTGGCCCGGCGTATCGATCAGGTTGAACTGATACGTCTCACCATCGTCGGCGTCATAGGACACGCGAACGGCATTAGACTTGATCGTGATGCCGCGCTCGCGCTCGATATCCATGGTGTCGAGCAGCTGCGACTCCATATCGCGCTCGTCGACGGTATGGGTGAGCTCGAGGATGCGGTCACTGATCGTGGACTTGCCATGGTCGATGTGCGCAACGATCGAGAAGTTGCGGATGTGGGAAATGTCAATTGAAGTATTCATGCGGACTATCTTACCCGAGCGGTACAAAAAATGGAGCCTGTTCCATAAAACAGGCTCCATTTATGCGCGTAATCTGTGTGGTGTGAAATTTACAACTTAGGCGTTGATGCTGTTCACGAGCTTGGCAAGACCGGACTTGCGGTTGGAAGCCTGGTTCTTGTGGATAACATGCTTGGCGGCAGCCATGTCGAGACGCTTGGTGACGGTCTTGAGGGCAGCCTGGGCCTTCTCGGCGTCGCCCTCGGCGACGGCGGACTGGACGTGCTTGGTCAGCGTCTTGAGCTCGGACTTGACAGCCTTGTTACGCATGCGAGCTGCCTCATTGGTGCGGATACGCTTCTTCTGAGACTTGATGTTTGCCACTTCTGGAGTTCCTTTCGAGTTCCTTGCAAAAAATGTATGACACCTCTGAGACACGGTGAGGTCATGCAAGCGCCTACTATAGCACGCTCCCCCTCAAAGGGATAGAACGAATTTGTCAAATAGGCAGGTATCATCACGATTTTCTCAAGATGTTCGTAATCCAGAGCAAAAGCGCGGCCTCAGAATCGGCCGAACCCTTGAGCGCGAGCTCTACATCGACCGCCCCCTCGAGCGCCGCGACGAGCTCTGCCATCGAAAAGCGACGTGCCCAGGTCAAGTGATTCTTGACCTGCCAGGACTGGAGCTTGAGCGTTGCGGCCAGCTCACGACCCTGTCCGCGCGCATCGAGCGCCTTGGCGACGATAAGCTCGCGGATGCGGCCGCACAGCAACGTGTAAGTCCACACGTAGCTCTTGGCGGGCAATAGATTGAAAAGCTCGAGCGAGCGTCGCATGTCACGTGCCGAGACCGCATTGAGAAAGTCCCAGGGTTGAACCTCGGCCGTACGTACAATCCAGCGCTCCACATCGGCAAGCTCAATTTGCGGCGCCTCGACCATCTGGGCAAGCTTGGCCAAGTCGTTATCGAGCATGCGGGTGTTCTCGCCCGAGCGCGAGACGAGCTCCTCGGCAGCAGCCGTCGAGATGGACTTACCGCGCTGCGTCGCCATCTGCTGAACGCGGCGCGGCAGTTCCCAGCGCTTGGTACCCGAACAATCGACGATAGCCTTCTTGTCGATCTTGGCGATTGCCTTATACAGGCGCGTATTCTTGGCAAGTGAGTCGGCAATAATGAGACAGACCGTCGTGGGGCTGGGACTTGCGAGGTACTCGACAAGCGGTTCCGAGACCGCCTTGGCAAGCTTGGAGCAGCCGTCGAGGATCACCAGGCGAAACTCGCTGCCCATGGGAAAGGTATTGAGCGAGCCGATGATCGACTCGATATCGGGATCTTTCGTCATGTCGCGTTCATCGAGGTTGAACTCAACCATACCCGACTTTTCCAAGCGAGCTTTCATACGCGAGACAGCGTGGTCGCGCTTGACCCCATCGGTACCGACGATCAGATATGCCGGCAGCAGACCGGTTTCGGACATTGCGCTCCCCTCTCGCACACACTCGAATTCGTACCGTGCCATTTTAGCCCAGGGGTCCACCGCGCGCCAACGATGTCATCACGGTCGCTGGCATCGCATGGCAAAGCCCTTCGCAGTCGGCGTGACGGTAATGTCGCCGTGTTCGATGGTGCATGCGAACGCACCACCCGCTTCCTTAACTGCATCGATGCAGGCATCCGACGGATGGCCGTAACGATTCCCCTCGCCGGCGCTCGCGATAGAGAACTCGGGCTTAAGCGTGCCCAGCAGGTCTGTGTCGACGGAAACTTTTGAGCCATGATGCCCCAGCTTGAGCACATCGATATCTCCCACCTCCTGTACAAACTCGCGCTCCTGATCGAGCTCGGCGTCACCAGTAAGGAGCACACGCAGGCTCTTGCCTTCCTGAGCGTAGGAGAGCAGCAAAACAAGAGAGTCCTCATTGCCCTCGCCATCCACCGTGTCAAACGGCCACATCACACGAGCCCGAAATGCGCCGATATCGACCGTGTCTCCGCGAGCCACCTGCCGATACGTTACACCCGGGCGATTCAGAACCTCAGTAGGCGCGCCGTCAAGTGCATCGGCCGCGACCGCAATGGTTCCAACCGAAAAACGATCGAGTACGTCGGGAAGACCGCCCCAATGGTCTTCATCCCAATGCGTCACGAAGACGGCGTCGATATGGTGGACGTTATTGCGAACCAACGCCGACACCACGCGGTCATCGAGCCCACAGTCGACGAGTGCCACGGCGCCACCCTGACGAACCAGAATCGCATCGGCCTGGCCAACATCGAGGACCGTTACCGAAGGCGGCGCACATCGATCCCAATAGACATACGGAACACCCGCTGCGAGCATTAAACACAGCAGCCCCGCTGCCATGCTCCGCGCGCGGGGGCGTGGCCACCAGACCAAGAGGGCCACCAGCGCGAACGGCACCACATATACCAAGGGCGTATCGGGCGGCACGCTTACGGATGCGCCCGGAACGGCAGCAAAGAGCTGTTCAAAGAACAGCGCACAGCGGGCGACAATCATGGGCACCACGAGCGCCCCGTGACGCAGCAGCGGCACAAGCGAGCAGGGCACCAGCACAACCGATACAGCGAGCAGCACGCTTATCACCGGACCGATCACGGCATTTGCAAGTGGGGCAATGAGCGAAAACGTCTCAAATGCGGGAATCGTAACGGGAAGTGTCGCCAGCTGCGAGCACAGCGTGACAGACAAAACGCTGGCGACACCCGATGGCATGCCCAGCTCGCCCAAGGCGTAGGTGGCGTAGGGGCAAAAACAAAGGATGGCGAAGACACTGGCGCACGAAAGCTGAAAACCCATTTCGAACAATACCGTCGGACGCAGCAACACAAAGATTGCCATGGTGACGAACAGAGCCGAGAGGCCATGCCGACGACGCCCGGCGCCGTTGGCGACAAGCGACGCCGCCACCATGCAGCACGCGCGCACGGCCGAGGGCGAAGCGCCCGTAAAAACGGCATAGGCAGCGAGGGCCAGCACCAACAGCCCCCGCTGCAGCCCACGAGAGAGGCGTGTCTTTTGCAGGGCGCTCTCAATCACAAACCCCACGATGGCAAGATGACTACCCGAGACAGCGATAAGATGTGCGGTGCCCGTTACCGAAAACCAATCGCCCGCCGGCTGGGCACGCAGCTCGGCCGAGCGTCCGCAGACAACGCCGGCAATGAGCGAGCGCGCTGGATCGGTCGCGGGCGCGATAACGGCAAGGAGCTCGTTTCGAAGCCAAGACAACGGGCCTGGAGGGCCCTCGTCGATCGATACCAACCGGACGACTTTAACCTTTCGAAGCTCGCCCCGAAGCACGCGTGAGCGCCCATACGCATCATTCTCAAAGCGCGAAATTCGACCGATAGCACGTACATGCGAACCGACGCCGAGCTCACGATCGCACGACAGCCATACCTGACCCAAATGCTTTTCGCCCGCAAACGCATCGCAGGTATAGGAGTACACACCGTCATTGATGGACGGATCGCCGTGCACAACAAACTCAAGACTGCTCGCAGCCCGATTATCCAGTGCCCTCGATGCGTGTAGCGCTCCTATCGCCCAAGCCGCGGACACGACCGCTCCCGCAACGAGGCCAAGGGCCGCGGCATACAGCCATCGCTTCCACCGCACAAGACGCATACAGGACCGTGCCAATACGATGCACGTCGCAGCCGCGAAGGGAATGGCCATAAGCAATGTGACGGGCGCCGCCCGCTCTCCCAGCAGCGCATCGGCCGCCATGTTAAGCACTAACCCACAGCTCGCACACAAGCCGGCACAAAGGGCTATCGCCCACAGCATCAATGGGCGCGGTGGCATCACATGCTCGCGCTCGGTCGCACTCATACGCAGATGCAATCTTTAATTTTGGCGAGTTTCTTCTCACCGATCCCCGATACGCGCATAAGGTCATCGACCGAGGCAAAGGCCCCGTTTTGCGTCCGTTCGTCGATAATTGACTGGGCCATAGAAGGCCCGATGCCCGAAAGCGTCTGCAGCTCCGCCGCACTTGCCGTATTGATATTCACAAGTCCCGACGAAGACCCTGTACCAGGGGTCGTGGAAGCACTGCTTTCGGCGGCGCCGACGGCCGCAGCCGTTTGTTGCTCCCCTACCGTCGGCACATAGATCTTTTGACCATCGGTGATCTTGGACGCACGGTTAAGAACCGTCACATCCGCCTCGGCCGTAAGCCCTCCGGCGGCATCAATCGCCTGGGACACCCGTGCTCCATCTTTAAGCCGGTACACGCCAGGCTTCACAACGGCGCCATCAACATCGACGTACACCTCGGCAGCAGAGGAGCTCTTGGCAGACGGCTCATCGGCATCGTCAGGAGAGGCATCCCCGGCCCCGCGCACATCCGAGGCGCTCGCCTCATCACTACGCTCAAACGATACGTCGCTGGAGTGACCACCAAAACCTGCCATCGCCAAGCCGCTCGCGGCGGCAATGACAACCAGGATCGCCACGACCATCGCCTTATGGCCGAGCAGCTTTTCTGCCCAGCGGTCCATCCGTTTAACCCGTTCGTGTTGCTCGCGCTGCGCCATAGCAAACACCTCCCAACACCATCGTGTCAGGAAACGAACGCCGCAGCCTCCGCACGCCCACACCGGTTTTCGCGGTCAAACCAAAAGCTGACCAAAACCTTGCGGAAAAGTGTCCATTTATTCAGGCACACGTCGACAAATGAACCGTTTATCGCCTAATGCCCAGATAGAAAAAGACCGACGATGCAAAATCACCGCCGGTCTATACACAACATTATTCGTGATCTTGGTAAATCTCACGTGGAGCGAGCTCGGAATGTTTGCGTTTTAAGGTCTTAGGGGCCTTATACGTGTTGCTCTCGAAGTCGATATACTCGGTCTGCTTGAGCAAGCGCTCAATCATCTCCTCGTGATCGAACAGCTCCCACGCCTCATGCACGGCATCGAGTTTGGCGTGCGTCTCGGGGCGGCGCGGCATAAAGAGCGTGCAGCAATCGGGAGCGGCCTCGGTCGAGATATCGAAGGTACCGATTTCCTCGGCACGCGCGATGATCTCCTGCTTGTCCGAACCAATCAGCGGGCGGAACACGGGGATCTTGACGGCCTCGTTGACGGCCATGATGTTCTCGAGCGTCTGGGAAGCAACCTGACCGAGCGATTCACCGGTCACAATAGCCTTGGCGCCCTCGATATGCGCAATGCGCTCGGCAACCGAATACATAATGCGACGGTACATGATCACGCGCAGGTTGCTGGGGCAGGTCACCGAGATCTCACGCTGACAATCGCCAAACGGCACCACGTACAGGCGGCCGATCTGGACACCCGGCTCAAGCGCACGGATGATGTCCTGCACCAAATACTCGCTCGTGTCGGGCGTCTGCGGACGACCGGAGAAATGTACCGGCACGCACACCGCGCCGCGACGCGCGAGCATCCAGGTCGCTACCGGAGAATCGATACCCGACGACAGTAGCGTCACGACCTTGCCGGCAGATCCCACCGGCAGACCGCCCACGCCGCGCTCGGAGCGCGCGTACACATAAACGCTACCCTGGACCACTAGCACGTGCACCATTGCGTCGGGGTCGTGCATCTGGACCTTTTTATCGGGAAACGCCTCGCACAACACCTCTCCCACCTGACGATTGATATCAATCGAGGTGAGCTCGTAGTCGGTGTTCGAGCGCTTGGCATGCACCTTAAACGACTCAAAGGGACCAAACTCGCGCAGCGCCTTCACGGCGGCGGCGCAGTACTCCCGCGGGTCGCGGTTCGTGTGATATGCCAGGGACACGCGAGCAACGCCGGGGACGGTGCGAATGACGCGCGCCGCCTCGTCGGCCTGATGCTCGTTAAAGGTCACGAGGATATAACCGGAAATTCGAGACACGGCATTCACGGAAAAGGCGGCCAAGGCCGCCTTGATGTTATCCATGAGGATATGCTCAAAATGTGCGCGGTTCTTGCCCTTTAGTCCAACCTCGTGATAGTGGACCAGGCAGACGCGGGCTGCCATTTAGGCTTCAGCAACCTTATGGCCGAGTGCCTTCTCGTAACGGGCCTCGTCGTAGGAGATGTCGCCGTCGACAATCTCGTCCATAGCCATCGAGATGGTATCGGCGCCGGAAAGCGCAATAGTGATGTCATCGACATCCTGGACGGCGAGCACGCGGTTGTGCTGGCCACGCAACATGCTGTTAATGTCGCAGGCGCGCTTGGAGGCAAGCGAGGCGAGCAGGAAGCGGTTGTGATCGGTCTTCTCCAGAAGATCGTCAATGCAAGGCTTTACAACGGACACGGACCTCAGATCCTTTCATGCATATCGAGAACGCGAACGAGCTCATCGGTCGCGCGGTCGAGATCGTCATTCACCACGACGTCGTCGTAGCGGTCGGCAAGGGCAAGTTCATCGGCGGCGTTTGCCATACGCAGCTCAATCGTCTCGGGCGTCTCGGTACCGCGACCGACCAGACGCTCGCGGAGCACCTCGAGCGAAGGCGGCTTGATAAAGATCAACACGGCCTCGGGGAAACGCTCCTTGACCTGCAGGGCTCCCTGGACATCGATCTCCAAGATCAGAGACGAGCCAGAGGCGAGCTTGGATGTGACCTCGCTCACCAAGGTGCCGTAGCAGTTACCGTGGACCTCGGCCCACTCAACAAACTCACCGTTTGCCACGCGGCGGTCGAACTCCTCGCGCGTCAGGAAAAAGTAGTTGACGCCGTCGACCTCACCTTTGCGTGGTGCTCGCGTGGTAGCCGAAACCGTCAGGCCCAGGTTCGAGCGACGCTCGCGCACACGAGTGACGAGCGTGCCCTTGCCTGCACCTGACGGTCCAGAAATCACAAAGAGCTTTGAATCCTGAGCGCTCACTTATTTGGTCAGCTGCTCGAGGAGCTGCTCGCGCTGGCGGACGCCGAGGCCCTGGACGCGACGGGTAGCGGAGATGCCGAGCTCCTCCATGATCTTGGCGGCCTTGGCCTTGCCATAACCGGGGAGAGACTCGATGAGGGTGGAAACCTTCATGCGGGAAGCGATGGGGTCATCGGAGTTGAGCACGGACTCGAGGGACTTCTCGCCCTTCTTGATCTGCTCGCGAAGCTCAGCGCGGGCGTGACGTGCGGCGGCAGCCTTCTCAAGAGCCTGCTTGCGCTGCTCGTCGGTAAGCTGAGGGAGTGCCATTCGAACCTCCAAATAGTTGGGTTATATCTGATGCAATAATTGGCATTTTAGCACGTCAAACGCACTAAATGCCCAATCGACGGCACCATAGGTTAGACGATACCTGCGAAAAGTGCAATATACGGAGGTTAAAGTTGAGCCCCTGACCTGCGATTCCACACAAAGGATGGGAAAGTTTTCGCAGGCACAGGGGCTAATTTGTGCTAATGAGACCCAAAAGTGGTGACTTGAGGGAATCTTTTAGGCGACGTTTTCGACCAGCTCGGCAACGATAGCGTCAAAGGCGGCAACCGGGTCGTCGGCACCGGTGATGGGTCGGCCCACCACGATATGGCTCGCGCCGCGCTCGATAGCCTGAGAAGGCGTCGCCACACGGGACTGGTCACCAAGGGCGGCACCCACCGGACGAACGCCCGGAGTCACGATCAACGCGTCGGGGCCGAGCAGCTCGCGCATGTCATGGGCCTCCATCGGCGAGCACACGATGCCGTCGATACCGTTGGCCTGGGCAAGCTTTGCCAGGCGGGCGGCCTCCTCGGCCACGGGTGACTCGACGCCGATCTCAGCCAGCGAATCCTGGTTCATGCTCGTGAGCACGGTGATGGCGACGAGCTTGGCGCGGTCCTCGCGCGCCTCATCGGCACCCTCACGGCACGCAGCGAGCATAGCACCAGAACCCAGGCCGTGGACCGAGAGCAGGTCGGCACCGGCAAGCGAGGCCGAACGGGCGGCACCGCGCACCTGATGCGGAATGTCATGGAACTTGAGGTCGAGGAAGACCTTAAAGCCCAGGTCCTTGAACGTCTTGACGATCTCGGGCCCCTCGGCGTAATAGAGCGTCATGCCCACCTTGAGCCAAGCGGCATGACCAGAAAGCTCGTGGGCGAGCTCGAGCGCACGCTCACGGTCGCAGTCGAGGGCGACGATAACGCGGTCGCGGGCGTCGGTCTCTAGCATTCGAAAGCACCTACCAGCTCGTTGATGTCCTTCACGCCCTGGGACTCCGCCCAGGCCTCGAGCTCGTGCGCGATCTTAATTGAGGCGCACGGATCGACGAAATTGGCCATGCCGACCGACACGCAGGTGGCGCCGGCCAGGATAAACTCGGCCGCATCCTCGCCCGTCATGACGCCGCCGACACCGTTGATGGGGATATCGACGGCCTGAGCGACCTCCCAGACCATGCGAACGGCGATGTGGTGGCACAGCGGACCCGAAAGGCCGCCCTTGGGCTTGGCCACACGGGACTTGCGGGTATGAACGTCAATGGCCATGCCCTGGATGGAGTTGATGACCGAAAGGCCGTCGGCTCCCGCGGCCTCGAGAGCCTTGGCAATCTCGACGACGTTGACCGGCGCCATCTTTACGAACAGCGGCTTATCGGTCACCTTGCGGCAGGCAGCCATAACGGCAGAGGCGCCCTCGGGCGAGGAGCCCATGGCGGCACCGCCGGCAGCAATATTGGGGCAGCTCACGTTGATCTCGTAGCCGGCAGCCCAGGGGCACAGCTCGACATACATCTCGAGCGCGCGGACAAACTCCTCGACGGAATGACCGGCAACCTGGCAGATGACCTGGCAACCGTCCTTGGAAAGCTGCTCGAGCCACGGACCGGACTCACGGGCAAAGGCGGCCACGCCGGGGTTCTGAAGGCCCACGGAGTTGATCATGCCGCCCGGGATCTCGGCCATACGGGGCGCGGGGTTGCCGGGCCAGGGCTCGGCAGCACAACCCTTGGTGGTGATGGCGCCCAGCTGGGAGACATCAAAGAAGTTCTGGAACTGCCAGCCGTAGCCAAAGGTACCGGCTGCGGTGTTGATGGGGTTCTGCATCTTGACGCCGCCGAAATCGACGGCCATGTTCACGGTACCCACTAGAAGACCACCACCTTGGAAGCATCGAACACGGGGCCGCACATGCAAGCACCCTTCATACCGTCGACCGTCTCGACATTGCAGGTGTTGCAGGCGCCAAAGCCACAGCTCATCATGCGCTCGAGCGACACCTCGCAGTAGGCACCGGCCTCGGCGGCAGCGGCGGCGACCTTCTTCATCATGACGGCGGGACCGCAGCTGGCGACATAGTCGTAGCCGCCCTCGCCGAGCAGCTCGGCGGCAGGATCGGTGCAAAAACCGTGCGTGCCGAGCGAACCGTCGTCAGTGCAAACGTTGACCGTGTCGCACAGAGCGCGGAACTCATTGATGCCCACGGCCTTGGACGCGGTGCCAAAGCCCAGGCACACGTCGACGGCCACACCCTGCTCGGCAAGCATGCCGGCGAGGCACAGCACGGGCGGAACGCCGATGCCGCCCGCCACGAGCAGCGCCTTCCTGGTGCCCTCGGGTACCATCCAACCACGACCACCGGGGCCCAGCAGGTTAGAGGTGGAGCCAGGGCCCATCTGGGACAAACGACGGGTATCGTCGCCCACGACGGCGTACCACAGCTCGACGGTACCGGCCTGGGCGTCGGCGCGATAGAAGCTCAGGGGCACGCGAAGCAGCGAGGACGCATCGCCGGGCACGGCGATGTTCACAAACTGACCGGGCTTGAGCGCACTTGCAAGCTTGGGGGCCGAAATAACGAGCGAGAAGATGCCGTCGGCGATCTCCTGGTTCGAGACGACCTCGAAGTCGTGCATGCGTGCAGTGGAAGGTGTGGGCATAGACGCTCCAATCCCCCATGCGATTGCATGGTCAAAACGAACAGAAAGCGCGGCACCGCAAGGGCACCGCGCACAAAAGCGATAAGGCTATGCTAGCAGATGCAGCCGTCGGCGAGCGTCTGCTTACCGCCGACAAACACATCGGTGGCACGACCGGTGAGCGTGCGGCCGGCGAAACCGGAGTTCTCGGCGCGCGACTCGTAACCGTCCTCGCCGACCGTCCAGGTGGCGGACGCGTCGAACACGGTCAGGTCGGCAACGGAGCCCGCCTTGACCTGAACCTGGTCGAGGCCCAGGATCTCACGCGGCTTGATGGCCATGAGCTCGACCATGCGGCCCATGCTCATCTTACCCGTGTTGACCAGCTCGGTGAGCACGAGCGACAGCGAGGTCTCGAGACCGATCATGCCAAAGGGCGCAAGCTCGAACTCGCGGGCCTTCTCCCACGGGGTGTGGGGAGCGTGATCGGTGACGATAGCGTCGACGGTGCCGTCGATGACGCCCTGACGGATGGCCTCGGCATCCTCCTCGGTACGCAGCGGCGGATTGACCTTGAGCGAGGTGTTGTAGGTCTCGTCCAGGTCGTTCTCGGTCAGGAACATGTGGTGCGGGGTGGCCTCGCAGGTAACCTGAACGCCAGCGGCCTTACCGGCACGCACGATCTCCAGGCCATGGGCGGTGGAGATGTGCTGGATGTGCAGCTTGGCACCGGTCAGCTTGGCGATCTCGATGTCGCGGGCGATCTGGAGCTCCTCGCCGGCAGCCGGCCAACCCTCGAGGGCCAGACGGGTCGAGACCTTGCCCTCGTTGATCTGGCCGTGGCCGACCAGGTCCTCGTCCTGGCAGTGGCTCATGAAGACCTTGCCGAACATCTTGCCGTAGTCCATGCAGCGACGGAGCATGCCCGCGCCCTGCACGCCGCGACCGTCATCGGTGAAGGCGACGGCGCCGTGGGCGACCATATCGCCCATCTCGGACATGGCCTCGCCCTTAAGACCGCGGGTCATGGCGCCCGACGGATAGACGCGGCAGTGGCCGACCTCGGCAGCGCGGGACTTGACGAACTCCACGACAGTGCCGTTATCGGTTACGGGATCGGTGTTGGGCATGGCGCACACGCCGGTAAAGCCGCCCTTGGCAGCTGCGCGGGTACCGCTCTCGATGTCCTCTTTGACCTCGTAGCCGGGCTCGCGAAGGTGAACGTGCATATCCACCAGGCCGGGGACGAGGTACTTGCCGGAAAGGTCGCGGACCTCGGCTCCCTCGACGGCGAGATTCTCGCCGACCTCGACGATCTTGTCGCCGTCAATCAGGACGTCAACGACACCGTCAAGCTCGACGGACGGGTCGACGACGTGGGCATTCTTAAGAAGCAAGGCCATTATCGGCACCTCCAAGCAGCAGATACAGGATAGCCATACGCACGCAGATACCGGCGTAGACCTGCTCCAGGATGACGGAGCGTTGCGGGTGGTCGGCCATATAGGAGTCGAACTCGACGCCGCGGTTGATGGGACCCGGGTGGCAGATGATCGCATCGGGCTTCATGAGCTTCTCGCGGTCCTTGGTCAGGCCGAAGAGCCTGTGGTACTCACGAATGGTCGGGAACGGGGCACCCTCGAGGCGCTCCTGCTGCACGCGCAGCATGTAGACGACGTCCAGCTCGGGCAGGACGGAATCGAGGTCGCTCGTCACGTGGTCGCAGCCCAGAACCTCGGGCGCCGGCGGCAGCAGCGTGCCGGGGGCGACGGCGTAGGTCTCGCAGCCCATGATCTTAAGGGCGGGGATCAGCGAGCCGCAGACGCGGGAGTGCGCGATATCGCCGACGACAGCGACCTTCAGACCGTGGAAGTCACCCTTGTGCTCCCAGATGGTGTACAGGTCGAGCAGGGCCTGCGTGGGATGGTTGTGCTTGCCGTCACCGGCGCAGATGACGCTCGCGGGCGAGTTCCGCGTGACGATGTAGGGAGCGCCGGCGTGCTTATCACGCACGACGATACAGTCGATCTTATAGGCGTTGAGGGTCTCGACGGTGTCGACAAGGCTCTCGCCCTTGACCGTGGAGGTCGAGGAGCCGCCAAAGTTAAGGCTGTCGGCCGAAAGACGCTTCTCGGCGAGCTCGAAGGAGCTGCGGGTGCGCGTCGAGGGCTCGTTGAACATGTTGACGATGGTCTTGCCCTTGAGCGTGGGGACCTTCTTGATAGCACGCTCGTTGACCTCGGAGAACGCCTTGGCGGTCTCGAGGATGAGCTTGATGTCCTCTTCGGAGTACTCGGTAATGTCGATCAGGTGCTTATGGTTGAACGCCACGGTACTACTCACCTCCCAGCGGCGCGGAGCCCACGTGGGAACCCGGCGCGACGTCGTTAATCTCGACGGCGGTGTGGCCGTCAACTTCCTTCATATATAGGTGCACGTTCTCCTCATGCGACGAGGGAACGTTCTTGCCGACAAAGTCCGGCGAGATGGGGAGCTCGCGGTGGCCGCGGTCAACGAGGACTGCCAGCTCAATGCGGCTCGGACGGCCCAGGTCCATGACGGCGTCGAGAGCGGCGCGGATGGTACGACCCGTATAGAGGATGTCGTCCACCAGCACGACGCGCTTGCCGTCGACGCTGAAGGGAATGTTGGTAGCGTGGATCGCGGGAGCGAAATTGGTCGCATAGTCATCGCGGTAGAAGCTGATGTCCAGGCTGCCGAGCGGAACGTCGACGCCCTCGATCTCCTTGATCTCCTCGGCGAGCTTCTTTGCCAGAAGGTCGCCGCGCGTGACGATGCCGACCAGAGCGAGGTCTTCACAGCCCTCGTTGCGCTCGAGAATCTCGTGCGCGATGCGGGTCATTGCTCGATTGACGGCGGTCTCGTCCATGATGACCGCCTTGGGGGAAGTCGTGCCCATCGATCTCCTTCCTCACATGTCTTGACTGCTGACACAGTCAAAAAAATAGATGCCCGACCGCTCAAAGCGGACCAGACACCCACAGGAAGGGCTGCTCTTTGGCAGCAATGTAATTCCATGTGGGTATCTCGTACCCCTTTAATGGTCAAGGGATAGTGTAGCCAACCTCGAGCTTAATTGCGAGCATAAATACAGAGCAATCCGTAAACGGAGCCCAATGCTCCATAAACCTATATATATTTGTGGGACGAGCTTGAAAACGCACGCACGAGCTGGCATAATCCCCTCTGCTGCACGCAAATCGGATCTACGTCCAGGGCCGTGGCGTGAGCACTATCGCCAAAAGAGGAATATCTCTGTGTAGATTACGCACAGGGAGCTGCTTCTGTGCTATAGTTCAGGCTTGTTTGTTAACGCGACATGTTCGTTTGTCGCCCAAGGAGGGTCAGTTATGTCCAAAGTTTGCGAAGTTTGCGGTAAGCACCCCGTTGCCGGTCGCTCCATCAGCCACTCTCACCGCGTCACCAACCGTAAGTTCCGCCCCAACATCCAGCGCGTTTACGTCGTCGTCGATGGTCACCGTCGCAAGATGAACGTTTGCTCCACCTGCCTCAAGTCCGGCAAGGTTGCGCGCTCCTAAATAAGGTCTTACCAACAAGTACCTCGGACTCTCCGGGTCAAAGACCTCGCGTTCATATAGAACTTACCAAAGGCGTCCTCCCCCACGGAGGGCGCCTTTTTGCACTCATTGGGGACAGACTTACATGAGTGTTTGCAGATGTCAAAGGAATCATAGCCCAGCTGATATGCCTTGAAGCTTGACCAGCGGTACGCATCGAGCGAGTCGAGCGCGCCTTTCACAGGATTGAGATGGATATAATCGAGCAACTGGACCGCCTGCGTGTCCGACTCGACCGCGACCCGCGAATAGCGATTGTCAAACAGGTGCCCCGTTCTCCCCGTTTTCCCATTGAAATACTCATATAAGTCTGTCCCCAATGAGCGGGGCGATGCATTGGGCATAGTTTTAGTTGAAACGGTTCATTATATTGAAGCGTTTTAGTTTGTCTTTTACGGGAATCTGACCGTTCACCGAATTATTTCTTGCTATCATGCATCTTGTAGGGTAAATCTCCGATCGCAAGGAGACACAAATGGTGAAAAAGTCACCGGAAAACACTACTCCCGCAATTGTGGACAACGTAGAGGCGCTTGAGGCTAAGCTCGCTCAGATGCGAGAGGCCCAGGCGCTTTTTGCTACGTACACGCAGGAGCAGGTCGACAAGATCTTCTATGAGGCCGCCATGGCCGCCAACAAGGCTCGTATCCCGTTGGCGAAGATGGCCATCGAGGAGACCGGCCGCGGCGTTCTTGAGGACAAGGTCATCAAGAACCACTACGCCGCAGAGTACATCTATAACGCTTACAAGAACACCAAGACCTGTGGTGTCCTGGAGCGCGACGAGGCTTACGGCATCACCAAGATCGCCGAGCCCATCGGCATCGTGGGCGCCGTCATCCCGACGACCAACCCCACCTCCACCGCGATCTTCAAGACGCTGATCAGCCTGAAGACCCGCAACGGCATCATCATCTCCCCGCACCCGGCAGCCGCCAAGTGCACCATCGCCGCCGCCAAGCTCGTGCTTGACGCCGCCGTCAAGGCCGGCGCCCCCGAGGGCATCATCGGCTGGGTCGATGTCCCCTCTATCGAGCTGACCAACATGGTCATGCGCGACGTCGACATCATCCTCGCCACCGGTGGCCCGGGCATGGTCAAGGCCGCCTACTCCTCGGGCAAGCCCGCCCTGGGCGTTGGCGCCGGTAACACCCCGGTCGTCATCGACGACACCGCCGACGTGCTGCTCGCCGTCAACTCCATCATCCACTCCAAGACCTTCGACAACGGCATGATCTGCGCTTCCGAGCAGTCCGTGACCGTCATCGACACCATCTATGACCAGGTTAAGGCCGAGTTCCAGAAGCGCGGCTGCTACTTCGTCAAGCAGGGTGCCGAGATGGAGGCCCTACGTGCCGCCATGTTCAAGAACGGCGCTCTCGATCACCGCATCCCCGGCATGGCTGCCGCCAAGATCGCCGAGCTCGCCGGTATCGAGGTTCCCGCTAAGACCAAGATTCTGATCGCCGAGGTCACCTCCACCGACCCCGCCAAGGAGGAGTTCTCCCACGAGAAGCTCTCCCCGGTCCTGGCCATGTACCACGCCAAGGACTTCCAGGAGGCCGTCGACAAGGCCGAGCACCTGGTGCTCGCCGGTGGCCCGGGCCACACCGCCTCTCTGTACGTGCATCCCGCCCAGGCCGAGAAGATCAGCCTGTTCGAGCACGTCATGAAGGCCTGCCGTATCGTCATCAACACCCCGTCCTCGCACGGCGGCATCGGTGACCTGTACAACTTTGGCATGAAGCCGTCTCTGACCCTGGGCTGCGGCTCCTGGGGCGGCAACTCCGTCTCCGAGAACGTTGGGGTGAAGCACTTGATCAACGTTAAGACTGTGGCCGAGCGCCGTGAGAACATGCTGTGGTTCCGCGCTCCCGAGAAGGTCTACTTCAAGAAGGGTTCCACGCCCGTCGCCCTCGACGAGCTGGGCAACGTCATGGGCAAGAAGCGCGCCTTCATCGTCACCGACCAGTTCCTCTTCAAGAATGGCAACACCCGCGCCATCGAGGCCAAGCTCGACGAGATGGGCATCGCCCACGACTGCTTCTACGACGTCGAGCCCGATCCGTCGCTGCAGTGCGCACGTCGCGGCGCCAAGCAGATGGCCCTCTTTGAGCCGGACGTCATCATCGCCGTCGGCGGTGGCTCCGCTATGGACGCCGGCAAGATCATGTGGATGATGTACGAGCACCCCGAGTGCAAGTTTGAGGACATGGCCATGGACTTCATGGACATCCGCAAGCGTATCTTCACCTTCCCCGAGATGGGCAAGAAGGCCTACTTCGTCGCCGTCCCGACCTCTTCGGGTACCGGCTCCGAGTGCACGCCGTTCGCCATCATCACCGACAAGGAGACCGGCATCAAGTGGCCGCTCGCCGACTACGCGCTGCTCCCCAACATGGCTATCGTCGACGCCGACAACTGCATGACCGCCCCGCGCGGCCTGACCGCTGCCTCCGGCATCGACGTCATGACCCACGCCATCGAGTCCTACGTCTCCATCATGGCTTCCGACTACACCAAGGGCCTCTCCGAGCGCGCTGCCAAGCTCGTCTTCGAGAACCTGCCCTCCAGCTTCACGAACGGCGCCAAGGACCCGCACGCCCGCGAGGAGATGCACAACGCCTCCTGCATGGCCGGTATGGCCTTCGCCAACGCCTTCCTGGGCCTCAACCACTCCATGGCTCACAAGCTCGGCGCTTTCCATCACCTGCCCCACGGCATCGCTAACGCCGTCATCCTGACCCGCGTCATGCGCTACAACGCCGCCGAGGCTCCCGTCAAGATGGGTACCTTCTCCCAGTATCCTTACCCCAACGCGCTGCACAACTACGCCGAGATGGCCAAGTACTGCGGCATCGAGGGCAAGGACGACAAGGAGGTCTTCGAGAACTTCATCACGAAGCTCGAGGAGCTCAAGGACTTCATCGGTGTCAAGAAGACCATCGCCGACTACGGTGTTGACGAGCAGTACTTCCTCGACACCCTCGACGAGATGACCGAGCAGGCATTCAACGACCAGTGCACCGGCGCTAACCCGCGCTACCCGCTCATGAGCGAGATCAAGGAGCTCTACCTGGACGCCTACTACGGCCGCGAGCCCCAGGACTACGCCGTCTGCTAGTTTTTAGCACGGTTTTTTGCGGCGGGGGTGCACGGGTGTTTCACACACCCCCGCCGTCGCTTCTATCGCATCGTTGAAAGGATGCAACCATGCTGCTACCCGATTCCAAGACCGAGCTCGTCCGCCGTGGCAACAAGGTCGTTTACGACCTGGGCGACAAGATCGTCAAGGTCTTTAACGAGACCAAGCCTGTCTCCGACGTGTTCAACGAGGCTTTGAATCTTGCCCGCATCAATGAGTGCGGCATCCGCAGCCCCAAGGCTCTCGAGGTTTCCCAGCTCGAGAACGCCAACGGCTGGGCGCTCGTGACCGAGAAGGTTCCGGGCACCACCCTTGCCGAGAAGATGACTGCCGAGCCCCAGCGCTTTGGTGAGTACCTCGAGATGTTCGTCGACCTCCAGATCGAGATCCACGGCTACACCTCCCCGCTGCTCAACCGTCAGCGCGACAAGTTCGCCCGCATGATCGACAGCCTTGATCAGCTCAATGCCACCACGCGCTACAACCTTCAGGAGCGTCTGGACGGCATGACCAAGGAGTTCAAGGTCTGCCACGGCGACTTCAACCCCTCCAACGTCATCGTCGGCGACGACGGCCAGCTCTATGTGTGCGACTGGGCACACGCCACCCAGGGCTCCCCTGCTGCCGACGTTGCCACCACCTACCTGCTCTTCGCCCTCAACAGCAAGGACCAGGCCGAGGCCTACCTGGAGCTCTACTGCGACCGTGCCGACATGCCCATGCAGGTCGTGCGTCAGTGGACGAGCATCGTCGCCGCTTCCGAGCTCGCTCGTAAGCGCAACGTGAACGATGAGTTCCTGAAGAACTGGATCGACGTCGTCGATTATCAGTAATATCTGAGCGATTTATTTCGCATCGGAGGCACAATGGAAAACCCCGCAGTTCGCATGGGCTGTGGGGTTTTCCTTTTAGATATCAAGGATGCTAAAAGATAAAAGGACGGCTCCACATCTCCCCGATCTGGAGAAATGCGGGGCCGTCCCACATATCGAACTACAAGCGAAATCGTCAATTAACGGCGGGCTGCCTTAACAAGCTCGGCAACCTTGGCAACGACCTCGTCGATCGCCACGTCCTCGCGCTCGCCCGTGGCACGGTCCTTGAGCTCAACGGTGCCGTTCTTAAGACCACGCTTGCCGAGCACCACCTGATACGGGAAGCCCATAAGGTCGTTGTCGGCAAACTTAAAGCCGGGACGCTCGTCGCGGTCGTCGACGACGACCTCGATGCCCTCGGCACACAGGCCATCAACGATCTGCTCGCAGACGGTAGCGCACTCCTCCTTCTTGGGATCGAGCGGAATCACCGCGACCTCGTACGGAGCAACGGAGACCGGCCAGACGATGCCGTGCTCGTCGTTGTGCTGCTCCACGACGGCAGCGAGCGAGCGGGACACACCAACGCCGTAGCAGCCCATGATGAGCGGCTTCTCCTTGCCGTCCTCGTCCATAAAGGTGGCACCCATGGCCTCGGAATACTTGGTGCCCAGCTGGAAGACCTGAGAGACCTCGATGCCGCGGGCAGCGGAGAGCGGCTTGCCGCAGTGCGGGCAGGGGTCGCCGGCGACAACGGTGACCAGATCGGCCCACTCATCGACGGTAAAGTCGCGCTCGGGGCAGGCACCGGTAAAGTGATAATCGACCTCGTTGGCACCGCAGGCCCACTGCTTGGAATCGCGCAGGCTCTCGTCGCACACCAGACGAATGCCATCGGGCAGGTTAACCGGTCCGATAAAGCCCTTGTGCAGACCGTTCGCCTGAAGCTCCTCGTCGGTCATCATGCGATAGCCCTTGCCAAAGACGTGCTCGGCCTTGCAATCGTTGAGCTCGTGATCGCCCGGAACAATGGCCACGACGGGCTTACCCTCGGCGTCGATGAGTGCCAGCGACTTGCGAGTGCCGTTCTCGGGGAACCCAAAGAACTTAGCAACTGCCTCAATGGTGCCCATGCCCGGAGTCTCAACCTTGGTGAGCGTACCGTCACCAGGACCCTCGGTCACGACGACCTTGGTGCTTGCCGCCTCGTCATCGGCAGCAAAGCCGCAATCGTCGCAGTAGACGAGCGAAGCCTCGCCGGCGTCGGCCAAAGCCATGTACTCGACGGAGGTATCGCCACCGATCTCACCGGAGTCGGCAACAACGGGCAGGGCCTTGATATAGCAGCGCTCGCAGATGTTGGCGTAGGCCTGCTTCATCTTGTCATACTCCTCCTGCAGGCTCTCCTGCGTGGCGGAGAAGCTGTAGGCGTCCTTCATGATGAACTCGCGACCGCGCATCAGGCCAAAGCGGGGGCGGAACTCGTCGCGGAACTTATCCTGGATGTGGTAGAGGTTAACGGGTAGCTGCTTGTAGGAGCGCAGCTCATTGCGCACCAGGGCCGTGACGGTCTCCTCGTGCGTGGGGCCCAGGACGAACTCGCGACCGTGACGGTCGTCAAAGCGCACAAGCTCCTTGCCATAGGCGTCGATGCGGCCGGACTCACGCCACAACTCGGCATCGACCATGATAGGCATCATAAGCTCCTGGGCGCCGGCGGCGTCCATCTCGTCGCGCACGATGTTCTCGATCTTGCGAATCGAGCGCCAAGCAAGCGGCAGGTAGGAATATAGACCGGCGGCCTCCTTACGGATCATGCCGGCACGGAGCAGCAGACGGTGGCTGGCGAGCTCAGCGTCCGCCGGATCCTCTTTAAGCGTCGGCGCATAAAGCTTAGACATATACATTGCTCGGGTCATTTATTTCTCCTCAATAAGCTTGTCGACCTCGGCCATAAGCGCGTCGACAATTTGGTCCTCAGCTACTTTACCAATGATCTGGCCATACGAAAAGAGCAAGGCCTGACCACGTCCGCAAGCAACGCCCAGATCGGCATCAGATGCCTCGCCGGGGCCATTAACGGCACATCCCATCACAGCGATCGAAAGCGGCGCGGAATAGTTCTTAAGCCGCTCGGTAACCTCCTCGGCAATGGGAATAAGGTTAACCTGGCAGCGGGCGCATGTGGGGCACGAGACAATCTCGGGGCCACGGCGACGCAGGCCCAACGACTGCAGAATACCCCAGGCAACCGGCGGCTCCTCAACCGGATCGGCTGTGAGCGACACACGCATGGTGTCGCCAATGCCTTCGGAAAGCAAGATACCCAAGCCTACAGAGCTCTTGATGGTGCCCTGGAGCTTGGTCCCCGCCTCCGTCACGCCCAGGTGAAGCGGAACGTGGGGAATCTCACGCGACAGGGCTCGATAGGTATCAAGCGTCGTTTGCACGCTATGGGCCTTGGCCGAAAGCACAATGTTCGTAAAACCGCGGTCCTCAAAGTGCTTGACGAAGCGCTCGCTCGACATCACGAGCTTTTCGGGCTGCGTGAGGTCGTCGCGCTCGGCGATATCCTGCTCGAGCGAACCGGCATTGACGCCGATACGAATCGCGCACCCAGCGGCGCCCGCGGCATCGATCACGGCATCGACCTTAGCCCAATCGCCGATATTGCCGGGATTGATGCGAAGCTTGGCGGCACCAGCCTCGACGGCGCCGATGGCGAGCTTATGGTTAAAGTGAATATCGGCGACGATCGGCACCGGAGACTCGGCACAGATGGTGCGGAAACCCTCAAGCGCGGCCTCGGTGGGCACGCTCACACGCACGATATCGCAGCCAGCCTGCGCCAACGCGCACACTTGCGCAAGCGTTGCCTGGGCGTCAGCGGTATCGGTGCAGGTCATGGATTGGACCACCACCGGCGCGCCGCCACCGATCTGCACACCGCCCACATGCACGGGGCGCGTCAACTCGCGAGGCAAAGGATGGGATAAAGACAATCCAAACACTCCCCTACAGGATAAATCGAAGGACGTCGGAACGAAGCATATAGACAAACAGCAGCGCAAAGAGCGCGATGCCCACATAGCTCACAATCGTCTGGACCTTGAGCGGAAGTTCGCGGCCAGCAATCTTTTGAATGATCTCGATGACCAGCTTGCCGCCATCGAGTGGTGGGATGGGCAGCAGGTTCATAAAGCCAAGCGAGAACGAAATGAGGGCGGCAAACGAAAGGAACGTGGCAGGGCCGGCAGCAGCAGCCTGTGAGGACATAACGCTAATTCCCACGATCGAGGAGGACTGACCGAGGATCTCCATCGTATGCTGCGGCTGGAGTAGGCGCATCACGCCCTCCGCTGTCTGCACGACATAGGAGAACGACAGGCGAGCCGACGTGATGGGGTCTAAACGGACCACCTGCGTAGAGGCATACACACCTAGGCGCTCGTCCTCTTTGAGCGCAACCGTGGTCGAATGCTGCTTGCCGTCACGCTCGTACTCGATGGCGATATCGTCCTTACCGGCAGCCTTGCCGATGGCATCGTAAACATCCATCCAGGTAGAGCACGATACTCCGTCAACCGAAAGAATCGCGTCGCCGCCCTCGATACCCGCCTTGGCGGCAATAGACCCCTCGTCAACCTGACCGATCACGTTGGTATCCATCGGCACGGTGACACCCGCAATGGAATAGATACTCATAAGGAGCAAAAAGCCTGTCAAGATATTGACAATAATGCCCGCGAGCAGCATAAAGGCGCGCTTGAGAAAACCCTGGCCAAGATAGGTGTGCGAACGCTCTTGTGCAAGGAACTCGGCCTCGCCGCACGGCAGCTCCCACACATCGCCCTCGGAAGTTGAATGTTCGCGATCGAAACGGCGGCCGTCAAAGGTGGTGTAACCCGCCGCATCTCGCGGCAGCGTCTGATACTTGGTGGGATAGTAGCTCGGCGAGGGCTTCTCCCCTTCCTCATACCAAGGCGCGATAGAGCCCCAACCCAAGAGCAAGGCGCATGCCTCGAGCACAACTTCCTCGGATAGCTCGAGCTCGGCGGCAAGGTCGGCCACGGTCACGCGACCATGACGATAGATAGCCGCGAGCACGCGATCGGCGCAGGAGACGTCGGTCGGATCCATACCGCAGATGGCAGCGTAGCCACCCAGCAGCAGCGGGGTCACGCCAAACTTGGTTCCAATGCGACGCGACGTGTAATGGATGTCAAAGCGGCAAGGCAGGCCCAAAAAGAACTCGGTCACACGGACGCCGCAGGCACGCGCCGCCAAAAAGTGGCCGCCCTCGTGCAAAAACACGAGGACGGAAAGCATCAGCAGGCCCCAAAAGACCGATGAGAGAACGCTCAGAACAGTATCCATAAAACGAAAAAGCAATCCTTATGGGTTAGGAACGGGTTGCGGCGAGCACCTGCGCAGCCTTTTCACGCGCCCATGCATCGATGTCGTGAAGCTGCTCAAACGAATCGACCGCCTGCATATCGTGGGAATCCATGCAGGATTCCACAATGCGATCGATATCGGTAAAGCTGCAGCCATCGTGCAGGAAGGCATCGACGGCGACCTCATTGGCGGCATTGAGCACGCACGGCATGGTGCCACCCGTCTTGCCGGCACGTTCGGCCAGTGCCAGACAGCGGAAGGTATCCATGTCGGCAGCATCAAACGTGAGCTGCCCCAGCTCGCGGAAATCGATACGAGGCGCCGGGGTATCCCAACGCTCGGGATACGAGAACGCGAACTGGATGGGAATACGCATGTCGGAAGCACCGAGATGCGCCATCACGGAGCCGTCGGCAAACTCGACCATAGAGTGAATCTTGGACTGACGCTGCACGACCACGTTAATGAAATCGAGGTCGCAGTTAAACAGATGCATGGCCTCAATGCGCTCTAGGCCCTTGTTCATGAGGGTGGCGGAGTCGATGGTGATCTTGGCACCCATGGCCCACGTGGGATGTGCGAGGGCATCGGCACGCGTCACGCGATTAAGCTCGTCGCGCGTATGGCCAAAGAACGGACCGCCCGAGCAGGTAAGCCAAATACAATGAGCCTCGCGCGGGTCCTCCCCCAGATAGCACTGGTAGATGGCGGAGTGCTCAGAGTCGACTGGAATAAGCTGGCCCGGTTGTGCCAACGGCATAAGCAAGTCGCCACCGACGACGAGGGACTCCTTGTTGGCAAGGGCAAGGCGCTTATTCGAGGTCAAGGCCGCATGGCTCGCCTCGAGACCGGCGGCGCCCACAATAGCAACGAGCACGCAGTCGACATCGTCGCGACGCGCGAGCTCGCAAACCGCCTGCGCGCCAACGCCGAGCTTCGTTCCCTCGGGCAACTCCTGCAGCACGGCGTCATCGCCGTGAGCGACATCGGCCACGGCAACCGCCGGAACCGAGAACTCGCGGGCAGCGGCAACGAGCTCAGAGGTGCTGGAATTAACGGACAGCGCCGTCACCTGCAGGCGATCGGCATGCTGGCGGCACACATCGAGCGCCTGGGTGCCGATAGAGCCCGTACAACCCAGGATGGCAACGCGAAGGCGTCCATCGGGGCCATACGTCGTCTGGAAGGACATTACAGCACGCCTCCGATCATCAGCAACAGCTGCGCGGTGATGCAGCCGAAGATAAGCGAGTCGCTACGATCGAGCATGCCGCCGTGGCCCGGGATAAGGTTGCCGGAATCCTTGACGCCCACACCGCGCTTGATGCGCGACTCGATAAGGTCGCCGATAACGCCCAGAATGGACACGACCACGCCGCACAGCAGCGCATAGGGCAGGCTGAGCTTGTAGAAGTGCGTCGCCCACAGGATGAGCCAAATCAAAACCGAGCCCAGGATGCCGCCGGCAAACCCCTCCCAGCTCTTTTTGGGAGAGATCTTGGGAACCATCTTGTGCTTGCCGATACGGCTGCCCACGATGTAGGCAAACGAATCGGAGACCCAAAGGGACGCGCAAACGCCCACTGAAAGCAGGGCACCGGCAAAACCGGGCACGGCATCGCGCAGGAGCACGATAGCCGACAGCATAAAGCCAGTGTAGATGGGGCCCATGAGCGTCACGGCCACATCAGAGATACGGGTACGCGGCGACCAGACATACCAAATGCCCACAGCGAGCATCAAGGCAAAAAGCAGGGCATTCAGCAACATCGAATCGCCCAACGCCGACAGCGGAAAGAGTACGGCGGCAGCGATACCCATGCGCTCGTTAGCCATCTTGCCATCGAGCCTTGTCATACGGAAAAACTCATAGCAGCACAGGCCGCTCATGACAGAAACAAAGATGGCAGTGGGCACGATACCCAAAACCAGGCACAGGATAAAGACAACGGCGTAGACGATACCGGCGGCGGCACGGGTAATAAAGCCCGCCAGCCACGAACCGGTGCCGCTCTTCGCTGCAGGCGCTCCCGCAGTGGCAGCTTTGCGCGCAGGCGTCTTGGGAGCAGATGCCTTGGGACGATCGGACACGATTAAGCCTCCTCGGTCTTGCTCAGTCCACCAAACCTACGGTCACGGCCCTGATAGGCCAAAATGGCGTCGACAAGGCCCCAACGATCAAAGTCGGGCCAATAGGTATCGGTGACGTAGAATTCGGAATAAGCCACCTGCCACAGCAGATAGTTCGAAAGGCGCAGCTCACCAGAGGTGCGAATCACAAGCTCAGGATCGGGAAGGCCGGCGGTATAGAGATGGGAAGCCACCATGTCGTCATCAATTGCGGCAGGATCGATCTTACCGGCGGCAGCGTCGAGTGCAATCTGACGAACAGCGCGCGTAATCTCGGCACGCGCGCCGTAGTTGACGGCAAGCGCCAGCGTCATACCGGTGTGATTGGCGCACTCGGCAAGACCGCGTTCAAAAACGTCGCGGGTCTTCTTGGGCAGCGCGGAAATGTCGCCCAAAAAGACAACACGCACGTTTTCGCGCTTCAGAAGCGGCAGCTCGTCGATAAACGTCTTGGCAAACAGATGCATCAAGACGTTGACCTCATGCTGCGGACGGTTCCAGTTTTCGGTAGAAAACGCATAGGCAGAAAGCACGTCGACGCCCAGGCGCACGCAGGCGGTAATGATCTCGCGCAGCGAGACGATACCTGCCTTATGACCCTCGGTGCGTGCAAGACCGCGCGACGTGGCCCAACGACCGTTGCCGTCCATGATGCACGAGATATGGTGCGGAATGTTATTGAGGTCAAGGTCGGAAAAACCGACGCCCGCAGGGGCGTCGGCAAAGTACTCGACCAGTTTATGCTCGTCGTATTGCACCTTAGATCTCCATGACCTCGGCTTCTTTTTCCTTCAGAAGCTCCTCGACCTTGGCGACATACTCATCGGTGTGCTTCTGGACCTTGGCCTGCTCGCGACGGACATCGTCCTCGGTGAGCTCCTCATCGCGCTCGAGCTTATTGTTGAAGTCGCGACGGATGTTACGGATAGACACCTTGGCCTGCTCGGCGTACTCGCGGCACTCCTTGACGAGCTCGCGACGGCGCTCCTCAGTGGGGGCCGGGAACGGCAGACGAACGACGGTGCCATCTGAGTTGGGGGTAATGCCCAGATCGGAAGCGCCGATGGCCTTGACGATAGCGTTGATGAGCGCCTTGTCCCACGGCTCGATGAGCAGCATGTGGGCCTCGGGGGTCTTGACGGCGGCAACCTGCGTGACCGGCGTGGGAACACCGTAATAATCAACGGTGATGTCGGACAGAATGTTGGCATTGGCGCGGCCGGTACGAACCTTGGAGAAGTTATGCTTGAGGGACTCGAGCGACTTGTCCATATGGGCGGTGATGTTCTCTGCCATGCTTAATCCTCCTGATAGACGAGCGTGCCGACGGGCTCACCCGCGAGCGCGCGCTTGACGGTGTCCTCGCCATCGATGTTGAGGACCAAAATCGGCATACGGTTATCCTGACACAGTGCCGTAGCCGTGGAATCCATAACCTGCAGACCGCGGACGAGAACCTCGTGATAGGTAATCTTGTCAAAACGGACGGCATCGGCGCACTTGACGGGATCCTTGTCGTAGATGCCGTCAACCTTGGTGGCTTTAATCAGAATCTCGGCGCCAATCTCGCACGCACGAAGAGCCGCGGCGGTGTCGGTCGTAAAGTACGGATTGCCCGAACCGGCAGCAAAAATAACAACGTTGCCCTTGGAAAGGTGGTTGATGGCGCGACGGCGAATATAGGGCTCGCAGATCTCGTTCATCTGGATAGCGCTCATAACGCGGCAGGGAACATCGTTGTGCTCGAAGGCATCCTGCAGGGCGAGCGCGTTCATAACGGTTGCCAGCATGCCCATGTAGTCGGCCTGAGCACGCTCCATGCCACCGGCAGCGCCGGCCATGCCGCGAAAAATGTTGCCGCCGCCGACAACGACGCCGACCTCATGGCCAACGGCGAGCAGCTCCTTGACCTGCTTGGCAAGATGGTCGGTAACCTTGGAGTCGATGCCATATTGGCCGTCGCCCATCAGTGCTTCGCCGGAAAGCTTAAGAAGCACGCGTTTATATCGGATGTCGGACAAAGCGATCCTCCTTTAATTAGACTTTCAATATGATATCAAAGGCTCTGATAAGAGCCATGAAAAAGCAGGCTGTGAGTAAAACCCACAGCCTGCTCATTACCAGCTACAAGAGCTTATTTACTCGCCACGGACCAGACGGTCAAAGGCAACGACGGTAATGGTGTCGCCGAGCTCCTTGGAGACCTGCTCAGCGTACTTCTTGATGGTGAGGGAGCTGTCCTTGATGAACTCCTGCTCGGTGAGCACGGACTGCTTGTAGAACTTCTCCAGACGGCCAACAGCCATCTTCTCCTGGATAGCCTCGGGCTTGCCGGACTCGGCAGCCTGGGCCATGTAGATCTGCTTCTCGTGCTCGACGGTCTCGGCCGGAACCTGATCGCGGGTAGCGCAGATCGGTGCGACGGCGGCAACCTGAAGGGCAACGTCGTGAGCGAAGGTCTTGAAGGACTCAGCCTGAGCGTTCTCGGCCTTCTCGAAGGCGAACTCGACGAGGACGCCGATCTTACCACCCATGTGGATGTAAGAAGCGAGCGCGCCGTTCTCGGCCTTGCGGGCAGCGAAGCGGGAGATCTTCATGTTCTCGCCCATGATGTGAATCATCTCGGTGAGCTCGGAGGAAACGGTCTCCTCGCCCATCGGCTTCTCGAGCAGAGCGTCGACATCAGCAGGCTCGGTGGTAGCGACAACCTCAGCGACCTTGGAAGCAAAGCCGGTGAACTTGGCGTTGGAGCCAACAAAGTCGGTCTCGCAGGAGAGCTCGAGCAGAGCGCCGGTCTTGCCATCCTCGGAGACGAACGCGGCGACAGCGCCCTCGTTGGTCTCACGGCCAGCCTTCTTGGCAGCCTTGGCGAGGCCGTTCTTGCGCAGAACGTCGACAGCGGCGTCCATGTCGCCGTCAGCCTCGACGAGAGCCTTCTTGCACTCCATCATCGGGGAGTCGGTCATCTCGCGGAGCTGCTTGACCATAGCGGCGGTAATCTGGGCCATTGTGGTTCCTTTCAAAGAGATGAAAAAGAATTAACTAAGACTGATTTACTCGGCCTTGGGCTCAGCGGCCATCTCGGCCTCGGAGACCTGCTCCTTACCGGAGCCAGCGAGGCAGGCATCAGCCATGAGCTCGCACATAAGGGTGACAGCGGAGATAGCGTCATCGTTGCAGGGGATGCCGTACTCGACCTCGTCGGGATCGGAGTTGGTGTCGATCAGAGCGACGACGGGGATGTTCAGGCGCTGGGCCTCCTTGATGGCGTTCTCCTCGCGCTTGGTGTCGATGACGAAGAGAGCCTGGGGCAGACCCTTCATGTCGCGGGCACCACCGAGGTTGGTCTGGAGCTTGGTGAGCTCCTTGCCGAGAACAGCCTGCTCCTTCTTGGGGAGCACTGCCATGCGGCCGTCCTCGACCATGGCCTCGAGCTCCTCCATGCGGTTGATGCGGGAGCGGATGGTGACGAAGTTGGTCAGCATACCGCCGAGCCAACGCTGGTTGATGTAAGGCATGTTGGCGCGCTCAGCAGCGTTCTTGACGGCCTCCTGAGCCTGCTTCTTGGTGCCGACGAACAGCACGTTGCCGCCCTTGGCGACGTTCTTGACGAAGGTGTAGGCCTGGTCGGCGTCGAGGATGGTCTGCTTGAGGTCGAGGATGTAGATGCCGTTGCGCTCACCGAAGATGAACGGCTTCATCTTGGGGTTCCAGCGACGGGTCTGGTGACCGAAGTGGCAGCCGGCCTCGAGCAGGGTGCGGATATTAATCTTGGTAGCCATGTTAAACCTCCTGTGGTTTGCCTCCGCGCGGGGTCATCCTCCAAAACCAACCCGGACATGTGCTACCAAAGCCCGGGCACCACGGTATGAAGTAGCCGCGCGTGCGTGATAAAAACATGTTGCCGTGAAGCAACCCGATGAATGATAGCAGGAATGCTTCTTCCTGCCAACCCGCAATCAAAACCACACACCTGAGTGCGGCGCGGGACGTCCCAGCCACTATTCGCCGCGGGGATGGGCTTGAGCCACGGCACGTTTGAGCCGATCGGGCGTGAGATGCGTGTAGATCTGCGTCGTGGACAGGCTCGCATGACCCAGCAGCTCTTGAACCGAGCGCAGGTCCGCACCGCCCTCGAGCAAGTCGGTCGCAAAGGTATGGCGCATCGCATGCGGGGCGATGTCGGCTGGAATGCCGGCGAGCGTCGCCAGCGTATGGAACCGCCGCCTGAGCATCGCGGCACTCATGCGATTACCGCGCGCCGATATAAGCAGCGGATGCGGCCCGGTAGCGAGGTCACGGCGCTTTGCCTGAGCGAGCAACTCCGGCCTCCCCTCCTCGATATAGAGGCGCGTCACCTCGAGCGCACGACGATACAGGGGGACGATACGTTCCTTGCCCCCCTTGCCCCACAGGCGCAACGTGCGTTCGGACCAAGCGATGGACTCCACATTGAGTGCTGCGAGCTCAGAGATACGGGCGCCAGATGCATAGAGCAGCTCGAGCATCGCCGCATCGCGCAGTCCCGCAGGCGTCGATGTATCAGGCGTCTTGAGCAGCGCCTCGACCTGCAGGGTCGTAAGGACGCCCGGCAGGTCACGCGGCAGCTTGGGCGATGCGATCGCCGAGACCGCATCGCCCTCGACAATCCCCTCGGCAGCCATCCAGCGATAGAGCGATCGGATAGCCGACAGGTGCGCCGCAAGCGTTCGGGGAGCCACCTGCTCACGCGAAAGCTCGGCAAGATAGCGACGAATGGTGCGCACGTCGGCAGCGAAGGCATCGATATCCTCGCGCTCGCACCAGGCAGCGAAGCGTTCCAGCCTCGAGCCATAGGCCGTCACCGTGTTGGGAGAAAGTCCCTCGACGCGTGCGATATAGGCGATAAACGAGTCGACGGTGTCGTACAGGTCAAAGGCTATGACCGGTCGCCTCCAAACAGATCGGGGCGAGTGGCCAGATAGGCATCAAGGGCCTCGAGCGCACGGTCCGCATAGGCCTGGTAGCGGTCGCGCTTGCTGCGGCGCTTACCATCCTCGAGTGGCGGCACCAGGCCAAAGTTGACATGCATGGGCTGATAGCCCACGGTGGCAGGATCGGTCGCATAACCCACGAGCGCACCCAGGGCGCCCACACGCGGCAACTCGACGCCCGCGGCACCGATAGCCTCGGCATAGGTGTTGAGCGCCGCGAGCAGACCTGTCGCCACGGCTTCCATGTACCCCTCGGTGCCGGTGATCTGACCGGCCAGGCGCACGCCGGTACCGGGCACGGCAAAGGTGCCATCGAGCACGTGCGGGGCATCGACAAAGGTATTGCGGTGCATGACACCGTAGCGGAAGAACTCAGCGTTCTCCAGGCCCGGCACCATATGGAAGACGCGCTTCTGCTCACCAAAGGTCAGGTTGGTCTGGAAGCCCACCAGGTTATAGGCGGTCTTCTCCTTGTTCTCGGCACGCAGCTGAATCGCCGCCCAGGGGCGACGTCCGGTACGCGGGTCGGTGAGGCCGACGGGCTTCATGGCGCCAAAGCGAATGGCGTCCTTGCCCGTGCGCGCGACCTCCTCGGCGGGCTGGCAGGCCTGGAACAGATCGCCGCCCTCAAAGTCTTTGAGCACCACGCGGTCGGCCGTGGTAAGCGCCTCGATAAAGGCCTCGTACTCCTCCTTGTTGAGCGGAGCGTTGAGATAGTCGCCGCTCCCCTGCTCCTCGTAGCGCGACTGCGAGAACAGCACGTCCATATCGAGCGTGGAGGCATCGACGATCGGCGCCGCGGCATCGAAGAACGCAAGGGCGTCGCCACCGACGAGCTTCATGACCTCTTCGCTCAGCGCAGGTGAACACAGCGGGCCCGCGGCAATGACCACGTGGCCCTCGGGAATCTGCGTGACCTCGCCGTGCACGACCTCGATATTGGGACGAGCGGCAACTTCGGCCTCGACAAGCTCGGAAAACTTGACGCGATCGACCGCTAAGGCGCCACCGGCGGGAACAGCCGCGCGATGGGCGCAATCGAGCAGAACTGAACCCATGCGCTCAAGCTCGGCCTTCAGCAAACCAGCCGCGGAATCCGGACGGGTCGACTTAAACGAATTGGAGCAGACGAGCTCTGCCAGGCGATCGGTATGGTGGGCCGGGGAGCTCACCTGGGGGCGCATCTCGCACAGCTTTACGGCAAACCCGCGATCTGCCAGCTGGATCGCGCACTCCGAACCCGCCAGACCGCCACCGATAACTGTCACCTGATCGAACTGCATCTGCAAACACCTTTCTAATTGACACGTTTTCCATTGTGACCGAAGGGTGTCTGGGCGTGAAGAGCAAACTTGGAGGGCGCATACCTTCCATCCATCATGCGCTCGATAAGACCCTCGAACTCAAGCGAGCCCAGGAGCTTAAGTACGCCGACGGCATCGAGCGAGACGAGCGCCGCGATGTCGTCGACCTTGAGCGGAGAGGCGATGAGCGCATGCATCACGGTCTGCTGCGTTTGATCCAGGTCGGCAATGCCGGGAGCATCGGGGCGCGAGTAGCGCAGGGTGCCGTAGATGCGTGAGATAGCCATCTCGATAGATTCCTCGTCGATGATGCAGCAGGCACCGTTCGCAATGAGGTAATTCGTGCCACGCGACTCGGGCGATAGGATCGACCCCGGCACAGCAAGAAGTTCGCGCCCCAAATCCATAGCAGCCTCGGCTGTAGAAAACGTCCCGGAAGGCATACCCGCCTCGGATACAAAGAGGGCTTGCGACAGGGCCGCGATCACGCGATTGCGGCGCGGAAAGGCAAACTTGCGCGGACCCATGCCCCACGGAGAGATCGACACGACCGCGCCGCCCGTATCGAGCGTGCGCGTAATAAGCCCCGCGCTCGAGCGCGGATAGACCACGTCGGCGCCCGTCCCCAGCACCACGACGTGTTTGCCGCCAGCGTTGACCGCAGCCCAACCCGAGGCCTGGTCACAACCGACCGCGCCGCCCGAAACTACCGTCACGCCCGCCTCGGCCGCAACCTTTGCCGTAAGCTCTGCCACGGCAAGACCATACGGAGAGGCCTTGCGCGCGCCGATGATGGAGAGCGCGGGCGTCGAAAGCACCTCGGGGTTGCCGCGCACATAGAGCGTCTGGGGTACATCAGAAAGCTCCAAAACGGTCTCGGGATACAACGCGTCACCTGGATGCAGCTCGAAGGTCCCCTCGGCCATCATTGGTCCCTCCTTCCCTGATACATCGCCGCCTCGAGCACGTGGTCCTGCGTCACTTGCTCGCTCTCGGCGACATCTGCGATCGTGCGCGCAATGCGAACCAGGCGCACGATGCCGCGGCCAGTGAGATGCGTGCGCTTCGACAGGCCGAGCACACACTTCTCGGCGGCCTCGTCGAGCTCAAAGGTCGAAACGACGCCGTCAATGGACCGCGTCTCGTCATCCTCGGCCTCGGCATCCGCATCGTCCATACGGGACTCGCGCCAGGCGCGAAAGGCGCGACCGCGCACAACGTAGTCACGTAACTCGACCGACGACATACCCTCCGCTCCCTCGATAATCACCTGGGGGTCGGGACGGGTCACATCGATCATCATGTCGATACGGTCGGCCAAAGGACCGCGCAGTTTAGACCGATAGCGCTCGACCATCGATGCCGAACAGCGGCATGGCACCTCACGGTCGCCCAAAAAGCCGCAGGGGCAGGGATTGCTCGCAGCCAGCAGCTGAAAGCGCGACGGGAAGGTAAAGGCCCCGTCGACGCGTACGATCCTCACATAGCCGCGTTCGATAGGCTGACGCAGCGTCTGCAGCACACCCGTGGGAAACTCGGCAAGCTCGTCCAAAAAGAGCACGCCGCCATGAGCAAGACTGATCTCACCCGGGTGCACCGGGCGCCCGCCGCCGATAAGGCCTGCGGTCGAAATACTGTGGTGGGGACTGCGGAAGGGCCGATGACCTGCCAATAAGCCATCGATGTTCTCACCCAAGACCGAATGGATGCACAGCGCCTCCTGCTGGTCCTCAACGGAAAGCTCGGGCAGGATGCCGGTCATACGGCGTGCGAGCATCGTCTTGCCCGATCCCGGGGACCCGATCATAAGCAAACCGAGCTCACCCGCTGCCGCCAGCGCCATGCCGCGTTTAGCGACTTCCTGTCCCAGTACGTCGGCATAGTCGAGCTCGGGCTCAAAGGTCGCCTCGACGCCCTCGGAATCCAAGTAGTGCCGCGCGGCATCGCCCATACCATGAGCAAGCTGAGACAAATGATCGATAAATCCGCAATCCACGCCCGCAAGCGGCACATGCTGGTCGGACCTGCCGGCGATAAAGGACAGCCCCATATCACGCGCCAATAGCTGAAACGCCACCTCGCCCTTGACAGGAAGCACCGTACCGTCCAAGCCAAGCTCACCAGCAATAAGACAACGATCGAGGTTGTCGCGGGGAATCTGACCATCGGCCGCCAATACCGCGATGGCGATGGGCAGATCAAAGCCGCTACCGGTCTTGCGAATATCGCCGGGCGCCAGATTGACCGTAATGCCCGAGCGCGGGATCTCGAACCCGGCGGAGCGCATCGCGCAGCGAATACGACCGCGTGACTCCATCACCTCCATACTCGGAATGCCGAGCATCTGGATGCCCGGCACGCCGCCGGCAAGCGAGACCTCGACCGTGACGTGAATCGCCTCGACGCCGCGGATGCAGGCCGCGTGAACGGCAAACGTCTCGAACGCCATCACGACACCTGCCAATCGAACGCGTTGTACTGATGCTCGATCTCGGCGATATGCCCGCCACGAATGGTGACACCCACGGCATCGAAGCGAATCGCCTTGAGCGGATAATGCTCCATGAGGTAGCAACTTGCGATGCGGCGGTAGCGGCGTTGCTTTTGGGCGTCCACGGCCTCCTCGGGAAAGACCCGCGTGCTGCAATCCAATGCAACGCGTCTGGTCTTGACCTCGGCCATCACCACGACATCGTCGAGCTCATCGAGCAGCACCAGATCGGCCTCGCCCTCAGTGCAACGATAACCCTGCTCCAGCAAGGTGTAGCCGCGCTCGTTAAAGTAGTCGATGGTGATCAGCTCACCCAGCATGCCCAGCTCGCGGGGACTGAGCCCCTTGATAAACTCGGGCGTCATCGCCCCGCAGTCGAGCTCGCCGTTTTCCCAACGCTCCTTGAGCTGCTGCGTCTTGCTCTTTTTGCTTGCGACACTCATGGGGTCTCCTTTCCCGCACGCTGCATTGCCCCGATGATGAGGGCGCCTTTCATGCGGGTAAGTACCGGAAGCAAACCAAAAGCTGACCAAATGCCGTCAAAAAACGGGCCGTACGCAGCAATGGTGTTGCATACGGCCCGCTACCAGCAAGTTTATAAAACCCCAGAGGTCCCTGTCTCCACAATTGACCTAGAAAAGGCGCTCAGTCTGCAGAAAGTTTCCGCAAAAGCTCACGCGGTGCAGTGGACAAAGTCCATGTTTGCGAATGGCGTCGATATGCTCGGGGCTTGCATAGCCCTTCGACTCGGCCAGATGGTACTCGGGATACTCGGCGTCGTACTCGACCATCATCTCGTCACGTGTGACCTTGGCCATGATGGACGCCGCGGCGATACAGGCGATTTTGGCATCGCCCTTCACCACATCGCGCTCGTTAGGAACGGCGCCCAAGGGGTTGCCATCCATGAGGACGCAGTCGGGTTCAAGTCCCGTATCGGCCACGGCGCCCGCAACTGCGGCTCTGATAGCACGGGCCATGCCCATCTCATCGATATCCTTCGGCGCGATATGGCAAAAACCGATCGCCGTCGCCACCTCGGCAATCTTCACTGAGAGCAACTCGCGGCGCGCCGGCGTGAGCTTTTTGGAATCGTTGATGCCCCAGACGCGCGGCTCCATAGGAAGGCAGACAGCGCATACCGTCAAAGGACCGGCCACCGATCCGCGACCCACCTCGTCGACACCAACGACCACTCCATCGCCGCCAAGCTCATGCATAAGCTCGTACATGTCATTGACGCGCTCGCGCTCGGCAAGCTCTTTGGCATGGCGTTTGAGGGCGCGTTCGCAAGCCTTGATCACCTGCTGGCGCGGGTCCTCGCGATAATGCTCCACGAGGGCGGGAATCTCCTCAAACGTGGCGCTCGCCAGCTCACCGGCAACCTGCGATGCCGAAACCGAGCTCGTCATGTTGGCCATACCAGGCCCTCCTTGCATGCAAATCAGATAAAAAGAAGGGCCACCCGAAGGTGACCCTTGTGTCCAAACGAGTGGACAGACGCTGCGATCTTCTTAGCGCTTCTCGGGGATGCGAGCAGCCTTGCCCACCTTGTCGCGGAGGTAGTACAGCTTGGCGCGACGGACGCGACCATGACGAACGACCTCGAGCTTGGCGATCTTGGGGCTGTGAAGCGGGAAGGTACGCTCAACACCGACACCGAAGGACATCTTGCGGACGGTGAAGGTCTCGCGGGCACCGGCGCCGGCCATGCGGATGACGTCGCCCTGGAAGACCTGGATGCGCTCGCGGTCGCCTTCCTTAATGCGGTAGTGAACCTTGACGTTGTCGGCGACGCGAACCTGAGGAATGTCCTCGCGGATCTGCTGACGCTCGATTGCGCGGATGTAATCCATGTGCAATTCCTTACTCTTCTAGAGGTGCCGTACCACCATGGCCGGCACGTAGTTGAACAAACGTATTCGAGTATACACGCGCGGGTTTCTGCTGCAAGAACAATTTTTTACGCAGACAAAAAGACAAAACCCGCACATGATAACCGCCCGTCTCACAAATGAGACGGGCGGCATGAAGGGGGGCTACACTAGGCGTCTACGCCCAAAACGTTAGGCGGGACGCTTGGCCTCGAGCTTGGCCTGGGCGGCAGCCAAGCGCGCGAGGGGCACGCGGTAGGGCGAGCAGGACACGTAGTCCACGTCGGCCACGTTAAACAGGCCCTTGATGGACTTGGGGTCGCCGCCGTGCTCGCCGCACACGCCAAAGTGCATGTCGGGGTTGGTGGCTCGGCCCTTCTCGACGGCCATGCGCACCAGCTCGAGCACCGCCGTATCGATGGTCTCAAAGGGATTGTCCTTCAAGATCTTCTTGTGCAGGTACAGCGGGATGAACTTAGCCTCGGCGTCGTCACGCGAGAAACCGAAGGTCGTCTGGGTGAGGTCGTTGGTGCCAAAGCAGAAGAAGTCGGCATGGTGGGCGATCTCGTCAGCGACCATGCAGGCGCGCGGCAGCTCGAGCATCGTGCCCACGGGAATATTGAGCTCGACGCCTTCTTCGACGGAAACCTCGGCGATCACGCGCTCGATAACCTCGCGGGTCTGGACGTGCTCGGCCGTGATGGAGACGAACGGAACCATGATCTCGGGACGCGGGTCGACGCCCTCCTTGATAAGGCAGGCAGCAGCCGTGGCGACGGCGCGAACCTGCATGAGCGGCAGATCGCTAAAGACGACGGATAGGCGCACGCCGCGCAGGCCGAGCATCGGGTTGGACTCGACCATGCCGTCGATGCGACGCAGGCGGGCACGCAGGGCGGCAAGCTCTTCCTCGCTGGCGCCAGCGGCCTCCTTCTTGGTGATGGCAACCTCGAGCTCGCGAGGATTATCCAAGAACTCATGAAGCGGCGGATCGAGCAGACGAACGACCACATCGCGACCGGACATGGTCTTGAACATGGCCAGGAAGTCCTCCGTCTGAACCTTGAGCAGATCGGCGAGGGCCCGCTGCCTCACGGCCTCATCGTCGGACAGGATAAAGCTCTGGATGATGTTCTTACGGTCGCCCAGGAACATGTGCTCGGTGCGGCACAGGCCAATGGCCTCGGCGCCAAACTCGAGCGCGAGCGCAGCATCCTCGGGGTTGTCGGCGTTGACGCGCACGTGGTTGGCGTGACCGTCGGTCTCGTCCAAACGGATCTCATCGGCCCAAGACAGGATGGTGTCCAGGTCGCCGGTGAGCTCTGCAGAGACCAGGTCGACCGCGCCGTCGACGACGATACCCTGGGTGCCGTCGATGGAGATGACATCGCCCTCGTGCAGCACGCGGTCGCTGCCCTCGATGCGCACGACCTTCTCGGCGGCATCGATGTGGAAGCGCTCAACACCGCAAACGCAGGGCGTACCCATGCCACGGGCGATAACGGCGGCATGGCTCGTCTTGCCACCGTGGCTCGTCAAAATACCCTCGGCGGCGACCATGCCCTTCAGGTCGTCGGGGTTGGTCTCCCAGCGGACCAGAATGACCTTATGGCCCTCGGCAGAACGCGCGACGGCGTCGTCACTCGAGAACACGACCTCGCCCACAGCGGCACCGGGACTGGCGTTAAGGCCACATGCGAGCGCCTCGTACTTCTTGGAGGAGTCGAACTGCGGGTGCAGGAGCTGGTCGAGCTGCGCGGGGTCGATGCGGCTCACGGCCTCCTCACGGGTGATGAGGCCTTCTTCGACCATCTCGATAGCGATGCGCAGGGCGGCGGTTGCGGTACGCTTGCCCACGCGGGTCTGGAGCATCCAGAGCTTGCCCTGCTCGATGGTGAACTCGATATCGCACATATCGCGGTAATGATCCTCGAGCGTCAGGAACACACGCTCAAGCTCCTCACCTGCGGACTCGAGGCCCGGGGTGGTCTTGAGGTCGGCGATGGGCTCGGTGTTGCGGATGCCGGCGACGACGTCCTCGCCCTGGGCGTTGACCAGAAAGTCACCGTAGAACTCCTTGGTGCCGTCGGCCGGATTACGCGTAAAGGCGACGCCGGTCGCCGAGGTCTCGCCCTTATTGCCAAAGGCCATAGCCTGGACGTTGACGGCGGTGCCAAGGTCATCGGAAATGCCGTGCTGTCTGCGGTAGATGCAGGCGCGCTCATTCATCCAACTGCCAAAGACGGCCTGGATAGCGAGGCGCAGCTGGAGCTCCGGATCGTGTGGGAAGACGGGCTTACCGTCCGCGACCTCGAGCTCAGGGTACAGGGCGGCCTCGACGTTGTCGGAGAAAATGCCCTTGAAAGTCTCGACGAGCTCCTGCAGGTCCTCGGCCGAAAGCTCGGAGTCGACGCGAACTCCGGCGACCAGACGGGCCTGGGTCAGGGCGTTCTCGAACAGGTCGGCGTCAACACCCATGACGACGTTGGAGAACATCTGGATAAAGCGACGATAGCTGTCCCAGGCAAAGCGCGGATTCTGCGTCTGGGCGATAAGGCCCTGGACCGAATCGTCGTTGAGGCCCAGGTTGAGGACTGTGTCCATCATACCGGGCATGGAGAACGGAGCGCCCGAGCGGACCGACACGAGCAGCGGGTCGGAGGCGTTGCCGAGCTTTTTGCCGCAGCGGGCCTCAAGGTCTGCCTCGGCGGCAACGATCTCATCGAGTGCGCCTTCGGGCCAGACGTTGCCGGCACCGGAGTACTCGACACAGGTCTGGCAGGTAATGGTAAAGCCACCGGGAACCGGCAGGCCGATACGGCTCATCTCGGCAAGGTTAGCGCCCTTGCCGCCAAGCACGAAGTTCATGGACTTGTCGCCCTCGGTGACACAGGTGCCCTGGGCGTCGGTTCCAAAACGGTAAACCCTCTTGCAATCGCTCACGATACTTCCCCTTCCATGCGCTCTCGCACACGACCGTGGTAACGAATCGACCCACCGGATGCGGGCCGTGAGGGAACTATACGGCGCGTTTTGGGCAGGCTTGAGCAGAGGGTGCGCGGTTTGGTAAACGTGCTAAAACCGGCGGTAAACGGTAGGTAAAGGTGGTTACCTTATGAAGATACCACTACAAGGAAAATGCAGGTTGGATGCGATGTTTTTGCTAAATCGCTTTACCATTTATCAGCACTATTTCCAAGTATTCTCTTTGGGTAGCTAAAAGAGCCCCGTCCCAAATTAGCTACCCAAACAACCTTGTCCCAAGTGAACTACTTTTGTTGAGCGCGGCGGGCGGCACGGCGGGCTCTTGCCTCTTGAATCTCTTCGAGGTGAGCAATGATCTCGGCAGCGCTCTCCTCGATGGCCTTGCCATCGGTACGAACCACAAAGCAGCCCAGGCGTTTCATGAGCGCGCGGGCTTCAGCAAGCTCGCTGCGCACGCTCTCGGGCTCGGCATAGGAGCCTGCGACGGCACGAGCGTAGTCATCGCCCAGACGGCTATCGCGAATCTCGGAAATCACGTCGACGGTCGAAATCAAGCCAAACAGCCGCATCGGGTCGACCTCGTAAATCGACTTGGGCGGTTCCATACCATGCGCCAACGGAACATTGGCAACCTTGTAACCCTGATAAGCCAAATACATCGACAACGGCGTCTTGGATGTACGCGACACACCCAGCAGCACGATATCGGCACTCGACAGATCGTCACAACCGCGCCCGTCATCATGCTCGACAAAATACTCCATGGCCTCGATACGATGGAAATAGCGGTCATCGGTCTTGTGAATCACGCCCGCAACGCCCTTGGGCGGCACACCGGTAAGCGACGACAACACGGCGAGCGTCGGACCGATCAGGTCGACCGAGCGAATATGCAGCATGCCCAAGTAGTCGAGCACGCGAGCACGAAGGGCCGGGTCGACGATGGTATGGAACACGGCGATATCGCGATGGTCGGCATCGACGCGCGGCCCCACAAATGACTTGACCTGCTCCACGGAGGTCACCTTAGGCAGGCGCAAAACGCGAAAAGCCCCTTCATCAAATTGCCCGGACGCCGCAAGCACCACCTCACAAGCGGTATCGCCGAGCGAGTCGGAGATAACGATGACGGTGGGACGAGCGGTGACCGGGCAATCCATGCGGGGCTCCTTTTGCGCTTATGCGCAGGCTAGCTTACTTTTTGCGGGCAAGCTCACCGATGTTGGCGATGCCGGAGAAAACGGCCTCGAAGCGGTTAAGCAGCTTAAGGCGATTATCGCGGAGCTGCTCGTCCTTGTCCATGACCATGACCTCATCAAAGAAGCGGTCGATGGGCGCGCGCAGGGCGGCGAGGGCGGCAAATGCGGCCGGGTAGTCCTCGGCAGCAAGGGCGGCATTGACAGCGGTCTGAGCAGCCTCGGAGGCGTCGGCGAGCGCGAGCTCGACCTCGCCCATCAGGCTGCGGTCGTACTCCGCACCCAGCTCGGGCTTGGAGATGTGCGCGGCGCGGGCATAGGCGGTCGCCAGGTTGTCGAACGTCTCAGCGTCGTTCTTGCGGGCCTCGTCGAGGGCGGCGCAGCGGGCGAAGAAGACGGACGGGGCGATAATGTGCACCGCGGAGACGGCGGCAACGGTATCGGCCGGGATCTTTTCGTCGCGGGCCATGCTCACCAGGCGGCCATGGAAGAAGTCACGAACCTGCTGAGCGACCTCGGCGGCGTCGAACTCAATACCCTGCTCACTGTAAAGTTCGAGGGCGAAGTCGATGAGCGACGTGGGGTCGATCGGGAGACGGTCGCGCAGGATGTTGATGATGCCGATAGCGGCACGACGCAGCGCGTAGGGGTCGGAGGAGCCGGTCGGGGGCTCGCCGATGGCAAAGATACCGGCGATGGTATCGAGCTTGTCGGCGCAGGCCACGATGCAACCAGCGGTGCCCTCGGGCAGCTCGTCACCGGCAAAGCGGGGACGATAGTGATCGCGAATAGCATGAGCGACCTCGTCATTCTCCCCCATCGCGGTGGCGTAGTAACCGCCCATCACGCCCTGCTGGCTCGTGAACTCGACGACGGCGTTGGACACCAGGTCGGCCTTGCACAGGTGAGCGGCGCGGCCGGCATCTGCGGCCAAGTGGGCACCCAGGTGAGCCTCGCGGGCAATAGCGAGCGCGAGCTGCTCAATACGCTCGGACTTGGCAAGCACGCTGCCGAGCTTCTCCTGGAAGGCCACCTTGGCCAGGCGCTCACGGAACTCGTCGAGGGAGATCTTCAGGTCCTCCTCGTAGAAGAACTTGGCATCGTCCAGACGGGCGCGCACGACGCGCTCGTTGCCGTCGATCACGCGCTCGGCGTTCTCGGGCTTGCTATTGGAGACAACCACGAACTCACGCGTGAGCTTGCCCTCGCCGTCATAGATCGGGAAGTAGCGCTGGTTGGTGAGCATGGACTCGCAGATGATCTCGTGCGGGACCTTGAGGAACTCCTCATCGAAGGTACCGACGAGCACCGTCGGCCACTCGCAGAGGTTGATAACCTCCTCAAAGACCTTCTTGGGCGTATCGACATGGCAGCCGGGACGGGCAGCCTCGACCTCGGCGATACCGGCAAGGATGGCCTCGCGACGACGCTCGGCAGAAAGCACGCCGGCGTCCTCGAGCACCTGCTCGTAGACGGCGGGACTGGCGACAACGTGGTCACCGGGGCCAAGTACGCGATGACCACGCGTGGTGTTGCCGCTCGTCACGTCGGCAAACGACACGGGCACAACATCCTCGCCCAAAAGGCAGCAGATCCAGCGGACCGGGCGCACGAAGGTTGCGTGCTCGTGGCCCCAGCGCTGACTACGGTAGTTGGGCCACTGCAGGCCGGCGATGGTCTTCTCGCACAGGGCCGTCAGGATCGGAGTAGCCGGAGCGGAAGGAATATTCTTCTCGGCAAAGACGTACTCACGACCGTCGGTGTCCTCGCGACGGACCAGATCCTCGGCAGCCACACCGCACTTGCGGGCGAAGCCCTGGGCGGCCTTGGTGGCGTTACCGTCAGCGTCGAAGGCGATGTTGGCCGCGGGGCCACGCTTGACCTCGTGAACCTCATCGGTCGCGGTGGCGACGTCGGCAACGAGCGCAGCCAGGCGACGCGGGCTCGAGATCACGCGGACCTCGCCGTGGGCCAGACCGGCCTCGTCGAGACCCTTGGCGATCATGGTGCCAAGCTGCTTGACGGCATTGTTCAGCGGTGCAGAGGGCATTTCCTCCGTACCGATCTCAAACAGGAAATCCTTAGCGTCTGCCATGGCTTACGCCACCTCGCCTTCCTGGTCGGCATTCTCGTTGACTCCGGCGACCTCGGCCATGTAGGCCTCGCAGCACGCCTTGGCGACGGCGCGGACGCGCAGGATATAGTTGGCACGCTCGACCGCGGACAGCGCGCCGCGGGCATCGAGCAGGTTGAAGGCATGGCTGCACTTCATGACGCAGTCGTAAGCGGGCAGCGGCAGCTTGCGCTCAAGGCATGAGTGGCACTCGGCCTCGTAGTCATCAAACTTCTGACGCATCATCTCGACGTTGGCAACCTCAAAGTTGTAGGCGCTGAACTCGCGCTCGTTCTCGAGGAACACGTCACCATAGGTCATGGGCGTGCCGTCGGGCAGGTAGCTCCACACCAGGTCGTAGACCGAGTTGACGCCCTGGGCGTACATGGCGATACGCTCCAGGCCATAGGTGATCTCGACGGGCACGGGGTCGACCTCGATGCCGCCCACCTGCTGGAAGTACGTAAACTGCGTGACCTCCATGCCGTTGAGCCAGACCTCCCAGCCAAGACCCCAGGCGCCGAGCGTCGGGCTCTCCCAGTCGTCCTCGACAAAGCGGACGTCATGGTCGTTGGGGTCCAGGCCGATAGCGGCAAGAGACCCCAGGTAGAGCTCCTGGGCGTTGACCGGCGAGGGCTTGATGAGCACCTGGAACTGATAGTAGTGCTGCATGCGGTTGGGGTTTTCGCCGTAGCGGCCGTCGGCAGGACGGCGGCAGGGCTGCGCATAGCAGGTGCGCCACTCGGCGGGACCGAGCGAGCGCAGCGTGGTCGCGGTGTGGAAGGTACCGGCACCGACCTCGGAGTCATAGGGCTGCATAATGACGCAGCTCTGCTCGCCCCAGTACTGCTGGAGGCGCAGGATGATGTCTTGGAAGGAAAGCGATGAAGCGTTCATGCCTCTAATATCCCCTCGTCGAAACGATTACACGGTTAGGTACTGTACTATAGCGGTTTTTAGTCGATAGCGCCGATGCGGTTGAGCGGCCAGTAGCGCACAAGCGCCACAGCGATCAAATCAGAGCGATCGACGGGACCAAAGTAGCGTGAGTCGGCAGAGTTTTCACGGTTGTCGCCCATCACCCACACGCACCCGTCGGGAACCGTGTAGGGATAGCTTACCTGAGCGCCGGGCGCTTGGACCGAAAGCGGCCAGCTCATGCCCGTCGTATAGTCCTCGTCGAGCGCTTGACCGTCAACGACCACCTTGCCATCCTGCAGGTCGACCGTCTGGCCGGCCGTGGCAATAACACGCTTGACAAGAACATCATGCTCGGAGGTGCCATCGGGGTTGTGAAACACCACGATATCGCCCTGCTTGACGGGCTGACCGAGCTCGAGGCTCACCTTTTGTGCCAGGATCTGGTCGCCAATCTCGATCGTGGACTCCATGGAGCCGGTGGGCACCACAAAGGGCTCGACCACAAACGAGCGAATCAAGAAGGTGGCGACCAGTGCGATCGCGATGACCGCGATCCACTCAAAAGCGCCCCTCAACGCGGAATGCTGCGATGGAACCATTCTCACTCCTCGCTCTGCGAATACGAAGCGTCAAGGATCTCTTGCGCGTAAGCGCGCTCCTCGGGCGTGAGCCGCGCAGTCTCGATCAGGTCGGGTCGCCAGCGGCAGGTGCGCTCGATGGCGTTCTTGCGACGCCAGGCATCGACCTTGGCGTGATCGCCGCTCACGAGCACCGGCGGCACGCCCTCACCGTTGAACTCGGCGGGACGGGTGTACTGCGCGTACTCGAGCAGGCCTCCGTCCTCGGCGGTCGAGAACGACTCGTCCACATTGCTCATCTCGTCGCCCAGGGCGCCGGGAATCAGGCGTACGACGGCATCGGCAACGACCATGGCAGGCAGCTCGCCGCCCGTAAGCACGTAGTCGCCGATCGACAGACGCTCATCGGCATACGCATACGCACGCTCGTCGACGCCCTCGTAGCGACTGCACACAAACAACAGGCGCTCACTTTTGAGCAGGCGCTCGGCCACATCCTGCGTAAAGGGCTCGCCACAGGGGGTAAAGAACACCACAGTGGGCTTGGGACCCTCTGCGCTAATGGCTTCGATGGCCTCTGCGATAGGCTCGACCTTCATGAGCATGCCCTGCCCGCCGCCGTACGGCTCGTCATCGACGGTACGATGGCGGTCGTGCGTCCAGTCGCGCAGGTTATACGCCTTAAAATCAAAAAGGCCGGCCTTGCGGGCGCGGCCCAAAATCGACGTGGACATGACGGGCTCAAACATCTCGGGAAAGACCGAAAGGGTCTCAATCAGCATGTTGTCCTCCCTACTTGTCCATATCGATCAGGCCGTCCATCACGTGGACGGAAATTGTTCCTGTGTCGGGAAGATCGAGCACAACCTGCTCGATCACGGGAATCAGTACCTCGCCGTACCGATCACCCTCGACAACCCAAACATCGTTAGCGGGCGTCGACATGATCTCGACAATCGTGCCGAGCGAACCGAAGCGCTCGTCGACCACCTCGCGACCCATCAGGTCGGTATAGGCAGCGTCGAGCGAATCGAGCTCAAAATCGTCACGATTTGCCAGCACGTAGCATCCCGTGATACCCTCGGCGGCCGTCAAGTCGTCAATGCCCTCAAACGAGACCAGATCGCCATCGCCCGTATCGGTGACGGACACGACCGTGCAAAAGCGGTCGCGCTTGAGCGCCGGCGGCGTCAGGGCGACGCGCATACCCGGCTCTAATACAGAAGGAAGCCCCCGCAGCGGCTGCGCGAGGACCTCCCCCTTCCTTCCGTGCGGCTTGACCACACGGGCGATGTTTTTGTACTGGGACCTCAAGGTCCTAGCCCAGAACCTCTACCTCGACAGCAGTGTCGAGGCGAGCGGCCAGTGCACGGGCGAGCGTGCGAATGGCCTTGATGGTACGGCCACGACGGCCGATGACCTTAGCGACGTCATCCTCGGCGACCGAAACCTCAATCGTAGAGGCGTCGTCACCATCGATGACCTCAAGGCTCACGGAATCCGGGTCGTCGACGATCTGAACAACGAGATATTCGACGAGATCGGCGATGCGATCTGAGAGCATTGCCTCACCCTCGAGCTGTGCAGCGTCAACCTCAGGCACGATTTACTCCTCGGCGCCCTCAGCGGCCTCAGCGGCAGCCTTAGCGGCCTCGGCCTCTTTGGCGAGCTGCTTCTTGGACTTCTTGACGACGGTCTCGGTCTTCTCGCCCTCGTTGGCGGCCTTGACCAGAGCGGCGACGGCGTCGGTAAGCTGAGCGCCCTTGGACTGCCAGTCGGCGATCTTCTCGAGGTCGAGGTTGATGGTCTTGGGGGCGGTCATCGGGTTGTAGCGGCCAACCTCCTCGATGATACGACCGTCACGCGGGGCGCGGGAATCGGCGACGACGACACGGTAGTACGGACGCTTCTTAGCGCCGTGACGAGCAAGGCGAATCTTGACTGCCAAAGGAAACTCCTCCAACCAAGCAGCTTTAGGCTGCAACTACAAACAAACAGTTGAACATAATACGCCATCGACGCGGGCAGGTGAAGTCCGTGAGACCAACTTCTTCGGTGTAGTCGAGGGCAAATCCATATCTTAGACAAGAATTCGGGATTTGCAAGCACATACACGCACCCCACATGAGCTGCGCGGTATACTCATGACATGGAAAGACGCGAACATACATACGGTTATGAGGATGCCACGGGCGTCACGCCGCCTCCCTGGACGGGTCCGGCGGTGGGCCTGATGGACCTCGATGCGTTTTTTGCGAGCGTGGAGATGCTCGATCATCCCGAATGGCGCGGCAAGCCGCTCATCGTGGGCGGAGACGCCGATTCGCGTGGCGTCGTGTCCACGTGTTCGTATGAGGCACGTCGCTTTGGCGTGCACTCTGCCATGGCCTCGGCCGAAGCGCGGCGCTTGTGCCCGAAAGCCATTTGGACGCACGGGCACTTTGATCGCTACCGCGAGGTGAGCGCGCAGGTCATGGCGATTCTCGCCGACGAGACCCCGCGCGTCGAGCGCGTATCCATCGACGAAGCCTTTATCGATATCACACCGGGTCGCTTTGCGCCCGAAGACCCGCTGCTGGTTGCGCGGCGTATAAGCGACCGCGTGGCAGGGCTGGGAGTGACCTGCTCCATTGGCGTGGGCTGCAACAAGACGGTCGCAAAAATCGCAAGCGAGCGGGATAAGCCGTTTGGGCTGACCATCGTGCGCCCCGGAACCGAGCAGCGCTTTTTGGCCGCGCTGCCGGTATCTGCCATGAGTGGCATCGGGCGCTCGGCCGAGGAGCGACTGCGCCGCATGCGCATCTACACCCTCGGCGAGCTATCACGTGCACCGGAATCCACCTTGGCCTCTATTTTTGGCGTCAACGGCGAGCACATGCGCCAGCGTGCGCTGGGACTCGAAATCTCCGAAGTCACGAGCCTCGATGAAGAGCGCGAGGTCAAGTCGGTCAGCAATGAACGCACCTTTGCTAAAGATTTGACTGAGCGTGGGGATATTGAGGCGGCGATTGCGCTGTTGGGAGAGTCAGTGGGACGCCGTCTGCGCCGTCAGGGGCTGACGGGTGCCACGGTAACGCTCAAGCTTAAGTATTCGTATGGCAGCGGGCGTACGGCACAGCGCCGGCTGCCTCATCCGACCGACGATGAGAACATCTTCGTGGCGGTTGCACTCGATCTGCTCGACAACATCTGGCAGGATGGCATGCATGTTCGCTTAGCGGGCATCGGCATGAGCGACTTTGACCATCGGGGCGGCATCCAGACCGACCTGTTCTGCGAGATCGATGACCGCGGAGCCCAATCCAGCGACCGCCGCGACCTCTCCGTCGCCATCGACGCCGTCCGAGACAAATTCGGCGACACCGCCCTATCCTTCGGCCGCCAATCCCGCTTCAACGATTAACCGCCTTTGGGCAAAAAGAAAGCCGGGCAGGTGCGGAAAACCGCAACTGCCCGGCGATATGCGTGAGGGTAGCTAACCCCGTCTCAAATGAGCTACTAGAGGAGGTTGAGGGGGAGCTGGGGGGCGTCTCCCCAGAGTTTCTCGAGGCGGTAGAAGTCGCGGGCTTCGGGAGTGAAGACGTGGACGACAACCGAACCGTAGTCCATGAGCATCCAGGTCTTCTGCTCGCGACCCTCGATGGAGAACGGGTGCTCGCCGCAAGCCTCGGCGACCTTCTCCTCGATCTCGTCGACGATAGAATCGACCTGGCGGTTGTTGGTACCGGTGGCAAGCACAAAGTAGTCGCATACGTCGGAAAGCTCGGTCAGGTCGAGCACCTGAACGTCCTCGCCCTTCTTGTCGTAGGCGGCCTGCGCGGCGGCGCGGGCGACATGCTCGGCGGCGACACCGCTCGCAGACAGCGAGGCGGCAGTGCGGTCGGACGTGGCGACGAAGCTCTTGTGCTCCACACCTTCAAGAATCTGCTCGTCGGTCATGGTCTCGTCGGCCATGGAATACCTCTTTCTAGACAGCCCGAGCTAGCGCAGCTGGGCGTAATGGTTGTAAATCGAAATAGCCGTGGGATAAAGATAGCGCCCGGACTGAATCACATAGACCAAACCCTGCGCAAAACAGGAGAAGAACAACTCGTCGAGCGTCGACTCCCCCACCATCTTGCGCAGCGCATGGGCATAGTCGCCGTGACGGTTGGGCTCGATGGCATCTGCCACAAAGACCACCATATCGAGCGGCGTCATGTCGCAGGCACCCACGGTGTGACGGTCGACAGCCTGGAAAACAGCCGGCGACAGCTCGGGAAAAAGCTGCGGAAGCTCATAGGCGGCAACAGGGCCATGCAAAAGCGGCGTCGCGGCGGAAGGAGAGCCGGCAACCTTGATGCCATAGTGAAGCGCGCGGGCCACGAGCTCGTCATCGGAAAGAACCTTGTCCCAATCGTGAATTAAGCCGGCGGCAGCCGCATCAAAGCGGTCAACGCCGTAGACCTCGGCCAGATGAAGTGCGGTCTCGGCAACACCCAGCGAATGAACATAGCGCTTGCGCTTATCCTTCATGCGAACATCGAGCAGCTCTTGAATGCGCTTGAGCGGCGCGCGCTCATCGCCCTCAAACTGATCCTCTACCGACAACGTAGACCCCCATCACTCAAAATCTTCTTGGCCCAAATCGGCATATAGCCTGCGTTTGCGAATGTAGCCGAGCACGGACTCGCTCGTAAGATAGCGCACGCTCATGCCGCGGGCAACTCGCTTACGAATGTTCGTCGAGCTGATCGCCAGCGCCGGAATCTGAATATAGCGCACGTCGAACGGCAGCCCCGACTCTTTGATTCGGGCACGCGCCGTATCGATATCAAAGCCCGGTCGTGTCGCCGCAATAAAGGTAGCAAGCTCAGCGATTCGTTCGGCATCATGCCAGGTCACGATATCGATAATCGCGTCGGCGCCCGTAATAAAGTAGAGCTTTACCTGCGGCGGGTAAAAGTCGCGAAGGGCATGAAGCGTATCAGCCGTATAGGTTACGCCCGGGCGGTCGATCTCGAACCGGCTCGCCAAAAAGGCCGGGTTCGCGGCGGTGGCGAGGACCGTCATGGCATAACGGTCCTCGGCAGGCGTCACCGGCTTGTCAAGCTTAAAGGCAGGAGAGCCCGCCGGCATAAAGAGCACGGCGTCCAAGTCGAGCGACTCGCGCGCCTGCTCGGCGGTCACCAGGTGCCCGTAATGGATGGGATCAAAGGTGCCACCCATAATGCCGAGCCTAAACTCCTGCCCGTCCTCTAGAGGAAGCTCGGGCAAACCGATTCCACCGCGCAGCGACATGGCTTACTCGCCCTCCGGTGTCTCGGTATCGTCCGCGGCATCCGCCGCATCAACAACCTCGACGCCCTCATCCGCAGCATCGGTCACGTCAATGGCCTCAACGGCAACGTCCTCGCCAGCATCCTCGAGCTCCTCGTACTCCGAGAAGTCCTCAGCGCCCTCAAAGTCAAAGGCGCGCTGGCAAATGCGAACCTCGTCGCCCGCACGGCAACCGGCCTTCTCGAGCGCATCGTCAACACCCATACGCGCAAACTTATGCTGCAGGTAAATGACGGCTTCCTCGTTTTCCCAGTCGGTCTGAATGACCATGCGCTCAATAGCACGACCGACCACGCGGAAGGCACCGGGCTCTTCCTGGACAATGCGGAAACGCTTCTCGCGCTGCAGGCGGCGGCGCTCCCATTCATCGTCGCGCAGAACGACCGGCTCATCGGAGACAGCCAACTCGGCGCGCAGCTTAGCCACCTGCTCGCCCACGGCAAGCATCAGCGTGTTGAGGCCGGCGCCCGTCACGGCAGACACGGCAAAGAACATATGTCCATCGTCGAGCGCTGCGCGCTTGAGGTCGGCAATCTTGTCGGCCGTGCCCGGCGCGTCGCACTTGTTGGCAACAACGATCTGCGGACGCTCCGAAAGCTCGGCGCCATACTGCTCGAGCTCGCGGTTGATGATGCGATAATCCTCGACCGGATCGCGATCCTCAAAACCACCCGTCATGTCGACGACATGCATGATCAGAGCCGTACGATCAATGTGGCGCAGGAACTGGTGACCCAGGCCCTTGCCCTCGCTCGCGCCCTCGATCAAACCGGGAACGTCGGCAACGACGTAAGAATATTCGCCGGCACGCACCATGCCCAGATTGGGAACAAGCGTGGTAAACGGGTAGTCGGCAATCTTGGGACGAGCGGCACTCATGCGCGCAATGAGCGAAGACTTGCCCACCGAGGGAAAGCCCACGAGCGCGGCATCGGCCATAAGCTTCATCTCGAGCTCGATCCAGTGCTCCTCGGCCGGCTCGCCGAGCTGGGCAAAAGCCGGAGCGCGACGCACCGACGTCACAAAGTGGGTATTGCCCAGACCGCCGGCGCCACCGGGCGCCACGACGACGCGCTCGCCGTCGTGCACCAGATCGGCAATCTCGAACATCGGAGTCTGCGTCTCGGGATCGAGCTCGCGTACCACGGTGCCCATGGGGACCTTGAGAATCAGGTCCTCGCCGCTCTTGCCATTGCGACGAGCGCCCTGGCCATGCGTGCCGCGCTCGGCACGGAAGTGATGCTTAAAGCGGTAATCGATCAGCGAAGACAGCTGAGCATCGGCCTGGATGACGACATTGCCGCCACGACCGCCGTCGCCGCCATCGGGGCCACCCTTGGGGACAAATGCCTCGCGCCTAAACGACATGCATCCGGCACCGCCGTCGCCGCCGCAAACGTTAATGCGGCTGATATCGGTGAACTGTGACAACAGAATCGCCTCCTACAAAAAAGAGGGAGACCCTTGAATCCTAAAACTCAAGTGCCTCCCACATATGTGCTCTATGAAGGGTGAATTACGCGTTCGCGAGCGGGCGTACGCTGACCCTGTGCTTGATACCCTTGTGGAACTCAACGGTACCGTCGACCAGCGCGAACAGCGTGTCGTCCTTGCCACGGCCAACGTTCGCACCCGGGTGGATGTGCGTGCCGTGCTGACGGACGAGAATCGTGCCCGTGGTTACCGTCTGGCCGGCGAAGCGCTTCGTGCCAAGGCGCTGACCGCGGGAGTCACGGCCATTACGGGAGGAACCGAGTCCTTTTTTGTGTGCCATTGTGTATACCTACTCTTTCGTTACGAGTGTAATCTACTCGGCGACGGGAGCCTCGGCAACAGCCTCAGCCTCTGCCTTGACAGCCTTCTTGGCGCGGGAGGTAGCCTGAACCTTCACGATCTTCAGCTTGGTGAGCTGCTGACGGTGACCCTTCAGACGACGATAGCGCTTACGCTTCTGGAACTTGAAGACCAGCTGCTTCTCGCCCTTGAACTGCTCAACGATCTGAGCGGTAACCTTGGCCTTGGCCAGCTTGTCGGGATCGGTGACGATCTTCTTACCATCGTTGAGGAAGAGAACCGGCAGGGTGATCTTGTCGCCCTCATTGCCCTCAATCTTCTCGACGGTGATGACATCGTCGGTGGCGACCTTGTACTGCTTGCCGCCCGTGTTAACGATTGCGTACATGTTTACTTGCCCTTCATGCATCAGTTAGTGCAACAGCCGAATATAGTAGCAGGCGATAATACCCCCGTCAACGAGTATGTGGAGCAAATCCACAAGTTCGCACAGGTATGGGGCTGACGAGTCGGCCCTCGTCGTCCTCGCATGCTTGATTCTGACGCTCGACATCGTAGGAGCAGATGGTCACGAGGTCTTGCATACCGGTGGACACAATAGGTGCATCGACGCCCGGGGTCAAGCCCTGCAACAAAACATCAGCAGCAGAAAGCAAAATCTCCGGACGCATGGATCCCTCGTTGTCGGCGTGGGTGTCGAGCATGAGCACCAGATGGTCCGGACGCCCCCCCGCCGTGAGCTCATAGCCCACCAGTGTGTGGTCAAGGTCTAGGCGCTTGCTCTTCTTACCGCGTGCGTAGTCGATGCCATGGCCTGCACGCAACGCGTCGATTGCGGCTCGCACCTCATCGGAGCTCACGGGTGCCTCGGGGTCCAGGTGCAAGTCGATGCGGTACGACAAACGCGTAAGCTGAGCCGTGAGCGCCGGCGTGCGCACGTCGATGTAGGCGGCCTCGATGGGCGCCAGATCGGCCGGAGACGCTGCGGCCAGGCGCTCAAAGGCCTCGTCGAGCGCGACGAACTCGGTCATAAACAGGTCATACCACTCGCAGGTCGACGACGTGCCGACGGGCAGCGCCGAGGAGAAACCTACGCGCATATGCGGAGAGAAGCCCTGCGTGACGGCATAAGGCAGGCCCGCGCGGCGCACGATACGCTCAATGGTATGAATCAGTTCCAGGTGGCCAAGGTACTTAAGGCGATCGCGCTTGCCGTAGCGAACGCGCAGCCTAAAGAGCGTGGGGTTGTCGGTCAAGCGCTCACTCATGCGCGATCACCCACCAATACGTTCTTGGCGTGGAGTGTGGGGCAGATTCCGCAGCCGGTGCACGACGTGCGAGTGCAATCAGGCGTCGTGACGCCCTCGAGCGAGCGACGGTACTCGCGCTCGAGGAAGCCGCGCGTACAGCCAGGGCTCACATGCTCCCACGGCAGGCGCCAATCCAACTCGTAGGGCAGGTGCACGAGCTCATTGAGGTCGATGCCGTTTTTGGCAGCAGCTTCCTTCCAGTTATCGAGCGAGAAATGCTCTACCCAGGCGTCAAAGCGAGAGCCCGAGCGCCAAGCGTCGATGATGACGGGCGTCATGTCACGACCGGCGCGGGACAGTGCGGCCTCGATGAGCGAGGTCTCGGCATCGTGGTAATGAACGCGGACGGCACGGTTGCGAACGCTCGTGATGAGCAGCTTCTGGCGACGCTTGACGTCGTCGTAGTCGAGCTGCGGGCACCACTGGAACGGCGTGGCAGCCTTAGGGATAAAGACCGAAACCGAGATCGACACCGAGATCGAGCCGCGACGAGCCTTGGGCACCACGGAACGACCGAGCTCCAGCACGTGATCGGCCAGATTGGCGATGGCCACGATGTCCTCGTCGCGCTCGCCGGGAAGGCCCATCATAAAGTAGAGCTTCATGCGGTTCCAGCCGGCCTCGAAGGCCGCCTTGGCCGCACGGTCCAGGTCCTCCTCGGTCACGTTCTTGTTAATGATGTCGCGCATGCGCTGGCTGCCGGCCTCGGGCGCGAACGTCAGGCCGCCCTTCTTTTCGCCGGCAACCGACTCGGCCATATCCACGCCAAACGAATCCAGGCGCTGCGACGGAATAGACACGCGAATACCCGTATCCTCCAGGCGACGGTTGAGCCTGCCGAGCACGTCGCGAATGCAGGAGTGGTCGGTCGTGGAGAGCGAGGTCAGCGACACCTCGTCATAGCCGGTCTTTTCCAGACCCTGAATCACCGACGAGACGATCTGGTCGGCCGAGCGCTCGCGCACCGGACGATACGTCATGCCGGCCTGGCAAAAACGACAGCCGCGGGCGCAGCCGCGCAGGATCTCGATAGACAGGCGGTCGTGAACCAGCTGCGCATAGGGCACGCACGACTGCGACAGCGGATTCGTGGCGCCGAAATCCTCGACGACGCGCTTGTAGACCACGGTCGGCGCATCCTTGCCTTCACGCGGCACGGTGTAGCCATGCGGCGAGCAGGGCTCGTCGTGACGAACCTCATAGAGCGATGGCACGTAGTTGCCGGCAATGGATGCAAGCTGCTCGACAATCTGCGCGCGCGGGACCCCTTCGTCACGCAGGCGGCGATGCAGCTGGCAGGTCTCGAGCAGCGATTCCTCGCCCTCACCGATGAGGATGGCATCGAAGAAGGCCGCGTACGGCTCGGGGTTGTACACCGAGGGGCCGCCGGCGATGATGATAGGGTCGTCTTCGCCTCGGTCGGCCGCCAACAGTGGAATGCCAGCGAGGTCGAGTGCCTCGAGGAAGTTCGTCACCGCCATCTCGTGCGGCACATGCAGACCGACGATATCAAACGAAGCGACGGGGGCAGCGCCTTCGAGCGACAGCAGGGGAATACCCGCCTCGCGCATGGCGTCACCCATATCGGGCCACGGCACATAGCCACGCTCGCAGGAGATGCCCTCGGCCTGGTTAAGGATGTTGTAGAGGATGGCGATGCCCTGGTTGGGCAGACCGACCTCGTACACATCCGGATAGATCAGGCAGCAACGGTAGTCGGCATCGGCCTTGGAAAGCGTGCCCCACTCGTGATCGATATAGCGACTCGGCTTCTCGACCTTGGCGAGCAGCGGCTCAATTAAATGAAAACAGTCTTGATACGGAACGCGCAACGGAAAACCCCTAAGCAGCGAGATCGGATGCGTCCTCGTAGGACGCCATAGGACGGGTAGCGCCCGCGACCGTGGTCACCAGATCGCGAACGCGGGAGAACGTGGCAGTGACTACCTCGTTGGCACGGCTGTAGTCGACATCGCGCTCGTAGAGCGAAACGAGCGCACGGCCCATGCCATAGGTGCCCGCGGCAGCAGTAAGCGCCTTGACGGCAAACCCAATATGTGGCGTCTGCTTGACGAGCGCGCGGGTGACCGCGCGGATCACAAGACCGCCGGCAAGCACGCCCGCGACCTCGTAGCCGCGCTCAGGCTTAATGCCGCGTCCAAAGACGGCAGCGAGCTCAAAGAGCATGCCCACCTGCGCCAGCGCCATAACGGGATAATCGGCGCCCGGCAAAAACACCAGCGCACCGGTCGCCATATTGGTGAGCGCGCACGAGGTGATGATACGATTGGCCGCCGCGATGCGCATGAAGGCAAAGTTCGCCGCAAAAGCCGTTTCCTTTTCGGTGCGATCGAGAATCCAGCGGGCAAGCGTCTCGAGCAGATACGTCTTATCGGTTGCCGCTACCACGCCGAGCATGGGCGTGGACTCCTCGATAAACGGCACCTCCACAGCAGACTCGGCAAGCACGCACACGGGCGCGCCGGCGATCACGAGCTCCTGCACGGCACTCTCCAAGCGGTCGGAACCACACGAGAGCACCAGCACCACATCGGTATCGGTCTTTGGAGCTATTCGCTCCTCCCCCAGACGCTCGACGCGCACAATGCCCGAGGTCGTCTGCGGCACAAAGGCGTCACGCACCGTCTCGGCCAGAAAGCGCGAGGCGGACGAATCCAGATAGACCGAGACGCGCACCGGCGTATCGGAATCCTTCTTAACGGACGCGCCCATCTTAAAAGCGCGGGTCAGCTTATCTACGGGAATTTTCATAGCAAACCCCTCCAGCGGTTACGCGGCGCCCGAACGATGCCGCCATATGGATTGTACGATACCCACCGTCAGCAGCTGAATCATCATCGAAGACGAACCGAAGCTAATAAACGGTAGCGGAATACCGGTAATCGGCATCATGCCGATGCACATGCCGATGTTTTCGAAGGTCTGGAACGCCCACATGCCAACGATGCCCACACACGAAAGACGCAAAAACAGCGACTCACACTTAAAGGCGACGCGAATCGTCGAAAAGATCAGCAGCACGTAGAGGCACAGGAGCAAAAAGGAACCGCAAAAGCCAAAGGTCTCGGACAGGAAGGCGAAGACGAAGTCGGTGTGGAACTCAGGCAGAAAGCCGCCGGCCGACTGCGTCGCATGGCCCAAACCCTTACCAAAGAAGCCGCCCGAGCCAACGGCGATAAGCGACTGCTGCAGGTTGTAGGCATCGTCCGAATCGGCATTATCGGGGTCGATAAAGACCGTCAGACGGTTCATCTGATACTGCTTGATAAGCACATCGTGGCCGAGCAACGAATCAAAGACCGAATCGAGCGCCAGGACGAGGGCCACCAGGCCCACGAGCAGGGCCAGGGTCGACAGCACCCATTCGCGGCGTGCACCACTCATACAAATGACGATGGCGCCCGAAACCAGCACGACAAGGCCCGAGCCCAGGTCGCCCATGGCGACGACGGCCAAAAACGGAATGGACAACATGCCGCAGAGCTTGACGTAGTCGCGAACGGTATCGATGCGACCGTTATACTGCGAGCCAAGCGTAGCAATAAAGAAGATGGTGATGAGCTTGGCAAGCTCAACCGGCTGGAATGTCAAGCCGATACCGGGAATCTTGATCCAGCCCGTCATGCCCAGACCGCCCGTATAGGACAGACCCGGAATCTTGGGCGAGAGGATCACGATCAGGTCGATGACGAGCAACGCCGTCGAGAAATTGGAAATACCGCGCAGGTCGGAGCGCCAGACCAGCACCGCCAGCACCGTGCCGATGCCAATTCCCAGCAGATGGCGTGAGAACGAAGCATCGGCCTTAAACTGCGAAGCCGACCAGATAATGATGGCACCGTAGGCGACGAGCGCCACTGTAGCCACGAGCACACCGATATGGACCTTTTGGCGAAACGTGCCGCGCGAGGCCGAAAGTTGCTTGTTGACGCGGTCCAGGCTGCTGCGAGAGCCGGTCTTGGTTGAACGGAACAGATCCGCCGGAGAAAAATCCATCGCAACCTCCTATCGAACCGAAGAATCGCCCGAGGCCGAAGAGGTATCGGGCTCGTCATAAATCACACCGAGCACGTCGCGCACGACATGCATCGCGGTATCTGAGCCGCCGCCGCCCTGCTCCAGGACAGTAGCGATGACATACTTGGGATTATCGGCCGGTGCATAGGCGCAGAACCAAGCGTATTCGTCCTCGCCGCTTTTCTCGCCCGTGCCCGACTTGCCGTATACCTGCGGCGTCAGGGTACCAAAGTGCGCCGCCAGGGACGTCGATGCCGTGTATATCACGTCGTGCATGCCGTTGCGAACAAGAGCCAAATCCGAATCGCTGTTGATCTTGGCCTCCAGGCGCTTCTTCTTGCCCTTGCCGTTGTACTTATAGGCATCGCCGTCGCCATCGCGCGACACGGCAGATAAAAACACGTGAGGCACGTACTGTTTACCGCCGTTGGCAAGACCCATATAGGCGCACGCCATCTGCAGGGGCGTCACCAGGATGTCGCCCTGGCCGATGGCAATGTTCGTCATATCACCGGCATTCCACTTGCGGTCCTCGGCAGATGCGTCGGTGAAGTACGACTCTTTCCACTCGGCATCGGGAATACGGCCCGCGCCCTCACTCGGCAGATCGATACCGCAGGTCTTGCCTAGGCCCCAGCGACGAAAGACCTCCTGCAGCCCCTCGGAATGTTTCTCGTCATAAAAGAACGCCTTGCCCATGTCGTAGAAGACGGGGTCGCACGAGTTGGCGATACCCGACTGCAGCGTCATGGTGCCGTGGCCGGAATGCAGCCAGCAGTACTTGCCCCACGACTTGCCCAGACCCGTCCAATAGCCCGTGCAGTTGGTCGTCTGCCCCGACATGTAGGTTCCAAACTCAAGACCGGCCAGTGCCGAGAGCGGCTTGATGGTCGAAGCCGACATGTACTGTCCGCTAATGGCGCGGTTGAGCAGCGGGTGCGAACCCTTGTCATCATTGAGCTCGGTCCACACGTCATTTGAGACGCCGCCGATAAAGACGGACGGATCGAACTTGGGCTCGCTCGCCATGCCCAGGATCTCGCCATTGTTGGGATCGAGACACACCACAGCGCCGTTGCCGGCATTGCTGTAGCCAGTGGTCTTGGCAAGCTCGATAGCGCTCGCCAGTGCCGTCTCGCAGGCCTGTTGGATCTTAAGGTCGAGCGTGAGCTTAATGTCGGAGCCGGCCTTCGCCGGCACGGCGCCGGCCTGACCGGTCACATTGCCCGAGGCATCGACCTTGACGGTCTGCTCGCCACGAATACCCTGCAGCAGGTTTTCGTAGTAGCTCTCAACGCCCGCCTGGCCCACGATATCGCCCGACTGGTACGTAATCTTGCCAGCAGAAGCATCATCATCGCCAGAGGTTTTCTTATTCTGGGCCTCGAGCTGCTCGGAGGTAATGGTGCCGGTATAGCCCAAGATATGGCATGCCGTCTCGCCATATGGATACTGGCGCTCGGTACGCTCGGCAATCTTGACGCCCGGGAACTCGCCGGCATGCTCCTGAATATAGGCAACCGTGGAGCGACGGACGTCCGTCGCGATGGTATGCAGGCTCTGAGCGCCCTCTGTATTGTCCTGAATATTGCGAAGGACCGCCACGTAAGGCATTCCAAGCACGTTGGCAAGATGGCGAACCAGAACCTCATCCTCCGCAAGGTCGCGGTAGGCCACGACAGCAAGTGAGGGACGGTTCTGGACAAGCGCCACGCCATTGCGGTCAAGGATGCGACCGCGCACAGCGGGTGTGGTAACGGTGCGAGTCTGATTACTATTGGCCTGCTTCTCGTAATAGTCCGACGAGACCATCTGCATGCCCCACAGCTTGACGGCAAGCGCCGCAAACATCGCGCCCACACCCGTGGTGAGGATGGAAAAGCGGCCCTTAAAGGCGGTCGCCGCGGTATTGCCCTCGCCCTCGGTGGCGCGCGGGGCCGTTCCATGCTGCGTATCGTAGGTAAAACGGGAATCGCCACGACGCATGATGACCAGCGCGACCACGATGGCCACAACCAGCACGATACCGGCGATAATAACCGTCAACTGGGAAGACATCTACGAGCCTCCCCTATTTGAGCTTGCGGGTCTTGGGCTTAAAGCGCATAGCCGTCTGGCGTCCGCCACGCGCGGAGAATCCATAGCCGGACTGCGGCACGACGCCGGACATCAAAAACGGAATGGCAACCAGACCCGTCAGGATCGAGGACGGCAGTGCATGGCCGAAGATCGCCACGACAAAGCTCGTCTCCAAACCCATAAACAGCAAGATGATGCTGTAGATCACATTAATGACGAGCGCGAAGGCGCCCACGGTGACGCCGCGCGCACTCGGGCTACCGCCCGTCTGACCGACGGCACTGTGCACCAGGGCAAAAGAACCCACGGTCAGCAGGAGCGACATAACGCCCACCGGCACGGCAGCGGACAGGTCATAAAACAAGCCGCTGCAAAAACCGCACACGACGGCACGGGTCGGGTCGCCCGAGAACACGCTTAGGCACACCAGGATAATCATGAAGTTGACGCGACCGCCCGCAATGGAGATCTGCGGTGCCAGGCCTGCCTGCAGCAGCACGCACACGATGGCGGCGATCACAAACGTACGGGAGCTCATCCCCTGCTCGTGTAGATCCATGGACATGCCCCCTATTCGTTCGAGCCAGAATCGGTCGTCTCGGACGTGTCGGAACTGTCATCCGAACTCTCGTCCTTCGTCTTGGTCGCAGCATCGCGCGACGTTCCCTGCGGCGTGCTATTAGCGGTGCTCACGTCCTCATCCGAAGCCGACTGTTCGTCGGTCAGCGAGGTGATGACCAGCACTTCCTCGTTGTTCTCGGCCGTGGTCTGAGCGCGCACCACAATGGTGTAGTACACGTCGTTTGCCGATTTCTCAACCGACGAGACGGTGCCAAGCGGAAGGCCCTTGGGGAACACGCCGCCAATGCCCGAGGTCACGATGATGTCGCCAACCTTAACATCGGAGTCGACGCTCACGTACTCAAGACGCAGCGTGCCGTCAGCCTGACCCTGCAGCATGCCCTGGGCGCGCGTGTCCTGCACCATAGCGGACACGCCCGAGTTCTCGTCGCCAATCAGGCGCACGGTGGACGTCTTGGCCGAGACTTCGATGATCTGGCCGATAACACCGGCCGAACTCGTCACAGGCATGTTGATGGTAAGGCCGTCGGCAGAGCCCTTGTCGATGGTTACGGTCGAGGTCCAGGCATCGCCCGAGGCACCAACGATACGAGCAGCGGTCGATTTGAGGTTGTAGGTCGACTGCAGCCCGACCAGCCCCTCCAGACGCTCGGCGGTCTTTTGAGCCTCGGAGAGCTCAGCAACCTTAGAGGTCAGCTCCTCGTTTTGCTTCTTGAGCTCGTCGAGCGTGTCCTGCGACGCCGTAAGGTTAGAGAACACGTTGCCAATGGCATTGAAAGGAGCCGCCACAGCCGAACCCACAAAGCGCACCGGCGAGGTAATCGTCGTTACGCCCGAACGCACGGCATGAATCGGTCCTGTCTCGCCCTCGCGGATGTAAAACGTGAGCAGCAACACCGAAATCAGGCTGAAAACAATCAACGGGCGCATACCCGTTGATTGTCGCTTGGTATTCAGATTTGTGGAGAAACCCGAAGATCGTGCCAAATGGAATCCACCTTTTGGAAATTAAGCATTGGTCTGGACGAAGCCGCCATCAAACGCATTGGCCTCGAGCACGCGGGCGCAGCCGTTAACGACGTTATCGAGCGCCGTAGGACTGACGTTGACCGAAACACCGGTCTCATCGCGCAGGCGCACGTCGAGACCGCGTAGCAGAGCGCCACCACCGGTCAGCAAAATGCCGTAGTACATAAGGTCCGAGGCAAGATCGGGCGGCGTGGCATCGAGTGCGTCCTTGACGGCCTTGGCCATCTCGTCGAGCGGCTTGTTGAGTGCGCGACGAATCTCCTCGCTCTCGATGCGCACGGTCTTGGGCAGACCGGTGATCACGTCGCGGCCGTTGACCTCGACGTCGAGCTCATCCTTGAGCGGCACGGCGGAGCCGACCTTGATCTTGATGTCCTCTGCCGTACGCTCGCCGATGGCCAGGTTGTAGGCATCACGAACGTGCGTGAGGATGGCCTGGTCGAACTCGTCACCGGCAATACGGATGGACTGCGAGACAACGATGCCGCCCATAGCGATAACAGCGACCTCGGTGGTACCGCCACCGATGTCGATGACCATGGAGCCGGTGGGTTCCTCGACGGGCAGATCGGCGCCGATAGCGGCAGCCATGGGCTCCTCGATCAGGTAGGCCTGGCGAGCGCCAGCCTGGATCGTGGCCTCAAAGACAGCACGCTTCTCGACCGACGTGACGCCGGAGGGAACGCAGACGACAACGCGCGGGCGCGGGGTCCACGGATAGCGCTTCTCGGACGCCTTGTCGATAAAGTAGCGAAGCATGGCCTCGGTAACATCGAAGTCGGCGATGACGCCGTCCTTCAGGGGACGAACAGCCACGATGTTGCCGGGCGTACGGCCGAGCATGCGCTTTGCCTCGATACCAACCGCCAGGATGCGCTCGTCGTTCTTGTCGATGGCGACTACAGAGGGCTCGCGAATGACGATGCCCTTGCCGCGCACGGAGACAAGCGTATTTGCGGTGCCGAGGTCGATGGCAAGATCGCCCGCATAGCTACCGAAGAACATATCCATCAAAGAAAACAACGCAACTCCTGATGTGTTGGATGATTGCTGGAAAACTACTAGCTCATCATACTAGCGCAAGCCCGGCACCTCACTTGCGGTGAAGCGCCGGGCAAAGCTAAATCCCATAAGGTCACTACTGGTTGTCAGCAGCCGAGAAATCCATATCGAGCGAGGAAACGGCCCAGCCGATATGGTTGTCGGAGCGCACGAATTTGACGGTGTACTCCTGCTCGCCGCCCTTGGACAGCGATGCCTTCACCTTGGCGGTCGTCTCGGTCATGGACTGATCCATGCCCTCGACGGACACGGTGGCACCCTGCGGAATCGAGGAGATGATCATCGACTTAGCGTCCTCGGACAGGCTCGATGCCAGGCAAGACTCGGCCTTTGCGGTGTCACCGTCGCCGGCAGCCTGGAACAGATCGGTAACGACAGACTCCTGGGACGGGAAGCCAAAGCCGCGCGTGTAGGCAAAGCCCAGACCGCTCGCGGCGATCAAAATGAGCAGAAGCAGCACGATGAAGACTTTGAGACCCGTGTGGCGATGGCGACGACGGACCTTGGCCTGCTTACGATCCTGACGGTCCTGCTGGACCATCTCGGACTCGGACAGCGTAAAGAAGCCGGTGTCCGAGGGATCGGGCATAAACTGACCGGTCGCGCCCGTAGGATCGAGCGGATCGACGGCAGGAGCGTCCATCGCGGGCGCCGGAGCCGTGGCCATAGCCGTCTGGGCAGACAGCGCGGCAAGCGAATCGTGCACGCGGGCAAGCTCATCGGCCTGCTCGGAGGTGAGCTGGTAGATGCCATCGGCAGTAGCGGCGTTAAAGGCGTCGAGTGCGTCGGAGGGACGGCCGGCGGCAGAAAGTGCCTGACCCATGCCGGCGTTGAGCGCACGCGTATCGTCGCGGGGGCCGGCAAAGTCGATAGCCGTGCGGTAGGTCTCCACGGCATCCGCCGGACGGCCGAGCTTAATGAAGCAACGGCCAAGCTCGCCGAGTGCGGCGGCAGGAGCCGGATTGGCGCCGTCGATGGCGGCCTGACGGAAGGCAGTACCTGCGTTGGCATAGTCGCCCGACTGGAACAGCGCGTTACCCAGGCCCAGATAGGCCTTGAACGGCGTGGCATAGGAAGCATCCTGCGTAGCAGCAGAGAACGCCTGGGCGGCCGTCGTGTAGTCGCCCACGGCGGCGAGCGCCTTGCCGCGGTTGGTGAGCAGCGCGCCGCGCTTGCCGTAGGTGCCGTCGTTGAGGGCGGCAGCATAAGCCTCGGCGGCCTCGGCATACATGCCCAGGTGCATCAAGGCGTTGCCACGAAGGTGATCGGCCTCGCCCATAATCTCATCGGGAGTCTTTGCCGCCCCAAGCATCTGGGCTGCAGCGGAAAAATCACCCGCGCGGTAAGCGGCGCGGCCCTGTTGGATCAGCTGGCTATTCAAGGAAGTCCCCTTTACTCGTGAACAATCTCGACATGGACGATCTCGTCGCCGGCACGCAGCTGCGAAATCACATCGAGACCCTCGACCGTGGTACCAAAGACGGTGTAACCGGAATCGAGGTTATGCTGGGCACCCAGGCAGAAGTAGAACTGCGAACCCGCGGAATCGGGATCCATGGAGCGTGCCATGGCAAGGGCACCATCGACATGGCTGTTGCGCGGATTGGTGGCAAACTCGCCCTTGATGCAGTAGCCGGGACCACCGGTACCGGGCATGCCGTCAGGGCCCTCAAGACCGGCAGCGACGTCGGCGCCGGACATATCGCGGGTATTGGGGTCGCCGCCCTGAATGACAAAGCCGGGCACATAGCGATGGAACTTAAGGCCATCATAGAAACCCATCGTGGAAAGCTCGCAGAAGTTCGCGACATGAATGGGAGCGCCCTCACCGTCAAACTTGACCTTGATGGTACCCTTCGACGTCTCGATAACGGCGCACTCGTCGCCGGCAAGCTGATACTCGGGCGTGTAGAGCTCTTTCTTAAAACCAAACATGTGGTTCCTTCCTCGTGCGTTTAAAGCATATTTGTACGAATTGTAGCAATAAGCATGCGCTTACATCAATTGCGCACGTAGGTTATGCCGACTATGGCGAACTAATTTTAGGAACGCTGCTGCGGCTTCCAGGAGCCCACATTGGCGTCGTACTGGTTCAGCGCGCTGTTGCCGCCCTGCGCGATGGGCGCCAGGATCTCGCTTTGGTGGGAACTCATCGACTCACCATCAGGAATGGCCAGCGAGATATCCCAGCTCTGGCAGATCACGTCGACACGCTCGTACATCCACTCGGCAAGCTGCTTTAAGTGGGCGATGTCGTCCGCATAGACCGTATCGTCCTGATACTTAAGGTTGTTAAGCTCATCTTGCGTCTTTTTGATCTGGTCGCGCAGGGCGTAGGCACTCTGCGACAGCTCCTGGCGGGTGGACAGCGGCGTTCGGAGATAGCCGTTGTTAAAGGAATCGATGACCTCGCCGATCTGGTCCTCATCACCGTAGGACACGATGGTCTGATACAGACCGTCGAGTCTGGTATAGAGCTGATCATCGGTGAGCACGGTTTCTTCCTGGACCACCTCGGCAGAATCGTCCTGCTTGGTATCGTCCTCAGTCGCCTCGCCCTTTTGGCGCGTGGGGAAGGTCGTCTGCGCAGCCTGGCCAAACTGGTCGTAGAAGGCAGGCATGACACCCATGGGATCGGCCGTCACGAACCAATAGGCACCGCCGCAAACGACGGCAAGGACCGCGATGACGATGAGCGGCTTGGGGATATGACGCTTGTGCTTGTGATAGGCGTCCTCGTCGGGATGCACCTTGCGCTTGGGTTTTTGAGCATCGTCATGCAGGGAAACGGGCGTGGGAATATCGATCTTGGGGATACCGAAATCCTTATCGAAAGCCGGCAGCACGCAGGTCTCGTTAGGATCGGCGGCGTCCGAAAGAACCGCGGCAGCCGAGGCGGGCGCATGAGGCACCTCGGTATCGATCTGCTCTTGCGTTAGGCGCGGAAAGCCCGCCGTGCGGCCCGCTGCCAGGTCGGATGCGGCCGCGTCCTCGGAGAGGATACCCGGAGCAGGGCGTCCGCATTTTGGGCACGTGCGATCATGCGGAGAAAGACGGGCACCGCAGCCCTCACAGAACACGAACTCGGTGTGCTCGGGACCATCGCCCGGACCCACATAGGCGTTGCAGTAGGGGCAGAACGAGGCGCCGTCCTCGATAGTCTTAAGGCAATGCGGGCAGATCACGGCATCCTCTTTTCGAAGCAATTCAAACAATCGAGGTTAGAGCATAACATCGCCACGGCCCCACAGGAACAAGGCACCAATTCAACATCGCCAGGGCGCGTAGCTACTTCTTCTTTTTGCTTGGCATCGAGACTTTGATGCCTTGGGCGGACTTGGTCACACGAGAGCGCTTAGCTCCGGTACTCTTCTTTTTCTTGGGCTGGGCCTGGGCCACGCCCTCGAGTGCGCGGGCCTCGGCCTCGCGAGCGGTGCGATCTTCGCGGCGCTGCGCCATGTCGGCGGCGACGCGCTTGGCAAAACGTTCGGCCGTCGAGCCCGTCGAGCTCACCTTGCCGCCACCGCGACCCAGGCGGACGCGCACACCGCGGCCAAAACCAGTTGCGGCATGACGACGACGCGGCTTGAGCGAATCCATCATCGTGGCGAGCTTAAAGAACACCGAGCAGGTAAAGACCACGATAACAGCCAAGATAACCATCTGGCCCATCGACAGGTTGGCAATAGACAGCAGCTCCGGGAATCCGATAACGCCCACCAGGATGCCGGCGACTACAAACACAAAGAGCACCACACGTAAGGGCGTGAGAGGCTGCGAGATGCGCCAGATTAGGCTGACGCTCGCCGCGCACGACGTAAGCAGGCACATCGTAGACAGCGTGAGCTGGCTAAAGCCAAACACGCGCGCCACAAAGATATCGAGCGCCGCAGCCAAAATGACCGCAATCGACGCCGGCAGTGCACGCTTGAGTACGTTGCTCAAAAACGCACCCTTCACACGAGCATTGTTGGGCTCCAGGCCCAACACAAAGCCCGGCGCGCCGATGCAGAAGAAGTTAATGAGCGTCATCTGGATGGGCTCGAAGGGGTACGGCGGCAGCGCGATACACAGCGCCGCCAGGCCCATCGAGAACAGCGTCTTGGTCAGGAACAGTGAGGCCGAACGCTGCAGGTTGTTGATGGAGCGACGGCCCTCGGCCACCACGGCGGGCATCGAGGCAAAATCGTTGTCGACGAGTACGATCTCGGCCACGTTGCGCGCGGCATCGGAGCCGGCCGCCATGGCGACGGAGCAGTCGGCCTCCTTGAGCGCCAGCACGTCGTTGACGCCGTCGCCCGTCATGGCCACGGTGTGCTCGCGGCGCTTGAGCGCCTGCACGAGCTCGCGCTTCTGCTGCGGGGTCACACGACCAAAGACATGGTAGCGGTCCACTGCGGCATCAAGCTTGGCCGGTGTATCGAGCGTCGTGGCGTCCACATAAGCGTCCGCCCCCGGCACGCCCACCACGCGCGCGATCGACGACACCGTACGCGGGTCGTCGCCACTGATCACGTTGAGGGTCACGCCCTGCTCGTTAAAGTAGCCGATGGTCTCGGCCGCCGAGGTGCGAATCTCGTCGCGGATGGTCACAAATCCCACGGGCTCGGCCTCGCCCACCATATCCCCATCGGGCGTAAAGCCGTCCACGCGCGCCACCACGAGCACGCGGCAGGTATCGGCAAGCTCGGCGACACGGTTCTCGACCTGGGCAAACGCACGATCAGAGAGCACAAATTGCGCGGCGCCCATTACGTAGGAGCCCTGCGCAAAAGAAGCGCCGCTCCATTTTTTAGACGACGAGAATGGAATGACCGACAGCGGCTCGGACACCTCGACCGGGCGATCGGCGTAATAGTTGAGCAGCGCCTGGCAGGTCTCGTTGGCATCGGCCGAAGTCGCACGTGCCACGTTAGCCAGCGCAAAATCGAGCACTGTGGTATCGACGGGAACAGCCGCCTCGTCCGAGTCCACGCCAAAGCCAACACCCTCAACAGGCAGCGGATACGTGCCCTCGACCTCCATACGGCCCGACGTGATGGTGCCCGTCTTGTCCAGGCACAGCACGTCAACGCGAGCGAGCGTCTCGATGCAGTAGAGCTGCTGTGCCAGCACCTTGCGGCGGGCCAGGCGCACCGTGGCGATGGCGAGCACCGACGAGGTCAGCAGCACCAGGCCTTGCGGGATCATGCCCAGCAGGGCACCCACCGTGGACAGCAGCGCCGACGAAGGCACATGACCAGCCAACAGCTCGGAGAAGCACCACGAAAGCGCGCTATCGCCCGGGGTTCCCGCGGCATCCCACAGCTCGCTCACACTCGAGGCAAACAACGCCAAACCGAGCGGGATCATGATGATGCTCGCAAAGCGCACGATGGCGTTAAGCTCGTTCATGATCTCGGAATTGACCTTTTTGACGTATTTGGCCTCGTTATTGATCTTAGCCACGTAGTTGTCGGCGCCGACATGGATCACGCGAGCGCGCAGCAGGCCCGAGTCGATAAAACTGCCGCTCATGAGCTCGGAACCGGGCTGCTTCTTAATAAGGTCGCTCTCGCCCGTCAGCAGGCTCTCGTTCACGAGCGCTTCGCCGGAAACCACCACGGCGTCAGCGGGAATCTGGTCGCCGCGCCCCAGGCGGATGATGTCGTCGAGCACGATCTGGTCCAAGTCGAGCTCCACCTCGGCACCGTCGCGCACCGCGATGGCCTTCTTAGAGGTCAGCAGCGTGAGCTTATCGACCATCTTCTTGGACCGCATGGATTGAATGACGCCAATAGCGGTATTGAGGAACACCACAAACAGGAACGTCAGGTTCTTAAACGAACCGGTCAAAATGACCAGGAACGCCAAGATCACGTTGATCAAATTGAACAGCGTGCAGAGGTTCTCGATGATGAGCTCTTTGACCGACTTGGTCTTGAGCTCCATGTTGCGGTTGATCTTACCGGCGGCGATGCGCTCCTCGACCTCGGCGGTTGAGAGTCCGCGCTCGATATCCGTTGCTGCCATACCACGTCCCATCACGTCGCGTCGGTATAAGAAAACCGCCCGGACCATGCGAGGTTCGGACTGTCTTACGTTCGATGGTGCCCCATGTTGGATTCGAACCAACGGCCTTCTGCTCCGGAGGCAGACGCTCTAATCCCCTGAGCTAATAGGGCCAACGTTTGGCATTATACCCAAGTGCACCACGGGCTATCAAAATAAAAGAAAAAGCTTTGCAATTACGTGGGAGACGCGGCGCAACGGCCCGCTTTAGAAGGCAAAAGCGAGTCAGATAGTATAAACTCTCATGCACCATATATACACGGCTCGCGATGCGGGCCGTTTTTGCAAGGATTATCCATCGAGGTGAGAGGCACACCATGATTGCAATTTTAAAGCAGAGCGCCAGCGACGAGGCCGTCGGCCATATCGTCAGCTGGATTGAGAAAAAGGGCCTGAAGACCGATGTCTCGCGCGGCGAGAACGAGACGATCATCGGCCTGGTGGGCGATACGACCAAGATCGACCCGTTCCTGCTCGAGTCCATGGATGTCGTCGAGCGTGTGCAGCGCGTCTCCGAGCCGTTCAAGCGCGCCAACCGCAAGTTCCACCCCGAGGACTCCGTCATCGACTGCGGCCACGGCGTCAAGATCGGCGGCGACCAGTTCCAGGTCATCGCCGGTCCCTGCTCCGTCGAGGGCGAGAACCTCATCCGCATCGCACGTCGCGTAAAGGCCGCCGGCGCCACGATGCTGCGCGGCGGTGCCTACAAGCCCCGCACCTCCCCCTACGCCTACCAGGGCATGGGCCCTGCCGGCCTCGACCTGCTGTGCGAGGCGTCTGCCGAGCTCGACATGCCGATCGTCACCGAGATCATGGACCCACGCGACGTGCAGGTCTTCCTGGACAAGAAGATCGACGTCATGCAGATCGGCGCCCGCAACGCCCAGAACTTCCCTCTGCTCAAAGAGGTCGGCAAGACCAAGACTCCGGTCTTGCTTAAGCGCGGCATGTCCGGCACGATCGATGAGCTGCTCATGGCCGCCGAGTACATCATGAGCGAGGGCAACGACAACGTCATCCTGTGCGAGCGCGGCATCCGCACCTTCGAGACCCGCACCCGCAATACCTTCGACCTCAACGCCGTGCCGGTGCTGCACCACCTGTCGCACCTGCCCGTCGTCGCCGACCCCAGCCACGCCACCGGCTACACCCGCTACGTTGAGCCCATGGCGCTCGCCGCGACCGCCTGTGGTGCCAACGGCCTGGAGATCGAGGTCCACGACGAGCCGAGCCGCGCCTGGTCCGACGGCGCCCAGGCCCTCACCCCCGATCAGTTCGACGACACCATGCGCCGCATCCGAGCCATCCGCGAGGTTGTCTGCCAAGAGACCATGGAGTAGCCCATGGGTACGGCGAGAAACGCGCGCGTTAACCAGGGCGGCCCCAAGTGCGCCGGCATCGTCGGCCTTGGCCTCATCGGCGGCAGCTTTGCCCGCGGCTATGCGCAGGCGGGCGTCCGCGTGCTGGCCTGGGACCCCGATGACGACGTCATGACGGCGGCCAGCATGGGCACCGTTGCCGGCGAGCTCAACGACGAGACGCTCGGCGAATGCGACATCATCGTCCTTGCCTGCTATCCCGAGGCCTGCATCGAGTGGCTCGAGGCGCATGCCCAGGCACTCGCCGACGCCACCGATACCGAGGCCATCATGGGCCCCGTGGTGATCGACACGGTGGGCGTCAAGGGCATCGTGTGCGAGCGCGCCTTTGAGCTTGCCCGCGAGCACGGCTTTTACTTTGTGGGCGCGCACCCCATGGCGGGCACGCAGTACTCGGGCTATGCGCACTCCCGCGCCGACCTGTTCCAGGGCGCGCCACTCGTGCTCGTGCCGCCCGCGGTGGACGATGCGCTCAAGCTGGAGCTTTTAGGCCAGGTGCGCGAGATGGTGCGCCCCTTGGGCTTTGGCAAGTTCAGCGTGACCACCGCCGCCGAGCACGACCGCGTCATCGCCTTCACGAGCCAGCTTGCGCACGTGGTGTCCAACGCCTACGTAAAGAGCCCCACCGCCCAGGTCCACCACGGCTTTTCGGCCGGTAGCTATCGCGATCTCACCCGCGTGGCGCACCTCAACCCGCAGATGTGGTCCGAGCTCATGATCGACGACGCCGACGCGCTCGGCTTCGAGATCGACCATCTGATCGAGTCGCTTGGCGCCTACAGCCGTGCGCTCAAGAACCGCGACCAGCGCTATCTGGAGAATCTCCTTGCCGAGGGCGACCGCATTAAGCGCGCACTCGACGACGAGGCCTCACACTAGACCACCTATCACGCCAGGTCGAAAGGACCGAAGCTTATGGCGATTACCATCGATATCGACACTGCACGCCCCTACCAGGTGCATGTTGGCACGTTTTTGCTGGAGCAGGCGGGACCGCTCGTGCGCGCCACTGCCGGCGGCACCAAGGCCGTCATCGTGACGGACACCAACGTGGGTCCGCTCTACCAGATGCCCGTTAAGCAGAGTCTGGAGGCATCAGGCTACGAGGTGAGTATCTGCACCTTCGAGGCCGGCGAGGCCCATAAGCGCGCCGAAACCTATGTTGCCATTTTGGAGTTTGTGGCCGAGCACGAGCTTTCGCGCTCCGACGTGATCGTGGCACTCGGCGGCGGCGTCGTGGGCGACGTGGCGGGCTTTGTGGCCGCCACCTACATGCGCGGCTGCAAGTTTGTGCAGATCCCCACAAGTCTGCTCGCCATGGTGGATTCGTCGGTGGGCGGCAAGACCGCCATCGACCTGGCTGCCGGCAAGAACCTGGCCGGCGCCTTTTGGCAGCCGAGCGTGGTTATCGCCGACGTGGGGTGCCTGGCCACCCTCACGCCCGAGCAGTTCGCCGACGGCTGCGGCGAGGTCGTCAAGCACGCCGTGATCGCCGACCCAGAGCTTTTCGCCGAGCTGGAGAAGACCCCGCTCACGCTGGAGCTGCTCAACCGCGATGTGGCCCGCGTAGCGCTCATCATCGCCCGCAATATCGACATCAAGCGCGCCGTGGTCGTCGCCGACGAGCGCGAAACCAACCAGCGCAAGCTCCTCAACTTTGGACACAGCGCCGGACACGCCGTCGAGGCCTGCGAGCACTTTGAGCTCGGACACGGCAACTGCGTTTCGATCGGCATGGGTATCATCACGCGCGCCGCGGCCCTGCACGGCGTTTGCGATGCTGCACTGCCCGGTCGTATTGAGGAGCTCTGCGCCCGCCATGGCCTCAAGACCCGCTGCGACCTAGATGCCGATGCCGTTTTTGCCGAGGCGCTCCACGACAAGAAGCGCGCGGGCGACACCATCGACCTGGTGATTCCGCACGGCATTGGCCGCTGCAGCATCGACCGCACGCCGCTTTCCACTTTCCACGAACTCATTGCCGAGGGCCTCGGCCAGAAGGGAGACGCATCCGCATGCTAGCCCGCATCACCCCGTCCCCACTCAAGGGCACCGTTCCCGCTATCGCGTCCAAGTCGATGGCGCATCGCCTGATCATCTGCGCTGCGCTTGCCAACGGCGAGACGCACGTTACCTGCAACACCACCTGCGCCGACATCGAGGCTACGGTGCGTTGCCTTACGGCCCTGGGTGCTCGCATCGAGACCGTCGAGGACGGCTTCCAGGTCCACCCCACCATGAAGAGTATTGAGTTTGGCCTGCTCAAGGCCCTTGCCGGCGGCACGCTTGACTGCGGCGAAAGCGGCTCCACGCTCCGCTTTATGTTGCCCGTCGCCTGCGCGCTGGGCGCAGAAGCAACTTTTGTGGGTCAGGGACGCTTGGGCGCCCGCCCGCTGTCCCCGCTCTCGGACGAGATTATCGCCGCCGGCTGCGACCTACAGGGTCTGGGCGGTTTTCCGCTCAAGACGAGCGGCCGCATGCGCCCGGGCACCTTTGTGCTTCCGGGCAACGTGAGCTCGCAGTATATCTCCGGCCTGCTGCTGGCGGCCCCGCTACTGGCCCAGCCCTCCTGTGTGCAAGTGACCGGCCTCATCGAGAGCCGCCCCTATATCAACCTGACCATCCAGGCCATGAAGGCCTTTGGTGTCGAGGTCAACGTCGAGCGTATTCCGGCCAAGGACGGCCAGCCCGAGGTCACGAACTTCCGCGTAAACAGTGGATCGTACCGTACGCCCGGCAGCGTAGCCGTCGAGGGAGACTGGTCCAACGCCGCCTTTTGGCTGTGCGCCGGCGCCATCGGCACCGACCCCATCACCGTCGAGGGCGTGTCGCTGAGCTCCGCACAGGGCGACCGCAACGTGCTCGCCGCGCTTTCGCGCTTTGGCGCCCGCATCGTGCGCTCCACGAACGCCGCCACTGTGCAGTCCGACAAGCTCGCCGGCTTTGAGATGAGCGCCCACGACATTCCGGACCTGGTGCCCGTTATCTCGGCCGTGGCATCGCTGGCGCAAGGCCGCACGTTCATCCGCGATTGCGCCCGCCTGCGCATCAAGGAATCCGACCGTCTGGCCACTACCACCCGCGAGCTCACCGCACTGGGCGCACAGGTACGCATTGCCGGTGACGACCTCATCATCAAGGGTGTCGACGCCTTTACTGGCGGCGAGGTCGATTCGCACAACGACCACCGCATCGCCATGATGGCCGCCATCGCCGCGAGCCGCGCCACCGGCGAGGTCGTGATCCACGGCGCCGAGGCCGTCAACAAGTCCTATCCCGATTTCTTTGACCACTACCGCCTGCTGGGCGGCAAGGTCACGCTCGAGGAGGAATAGCATGTCCTCGACCTTTGGCAACGTCTTGCATCTGAGTATCTTTGGCCAGTCGCACTCCCCCGCTATCGGCTGCTCACTCGACGGCATTCCTGCCGGTATTGCCGTTGACCAGGAGCAGCTGCAGGCCTTCCTCGACCGTCGCGCCCCCGGTCGCGACGAGACCGCGACCAAACGCCACGAGGCCGACGCCGCGCATATCATTGCCGGCGTGGTCGATGGACATACCACCGGCGCGCCCATTGCCGCGATTATCGAGAACACCAACACGCGCTCCAATGATTACTCCGAGCTGCGCTGCAAGCCCCGTCCCGGACATGCGGACTTCCCCGCGCGCGTGAAGTATCACAACATGCACGATGTTGCTGGTGGCGGGCATTTTTCCGGCCGCCTAACGGCACCCTTATGCATCGCCGGCGGCATTGCGCTACAGGCACTCGAGGCCCGCGGCATTCAGGTCATGGCGCACGTCGCGCAGATCGGCGGCATCTCCGACCTGCCGATGGACGATATGGTCTATCGAGAGGCCGACCGCAAGGCGATCCTTACGAACGACCTGCCGTGCATTGACGCCGCCGCAGCCGGCCGCATGCGCGAGGAGATTCTGGCCGCGCGCGATGAACTCGACAGCATCGGCGGCATCGTGGAGTGCGGCATTTACGGGCTTCCCACGGGCATCGGCGACCCCATGTTCGACGGCATCGAGAACCGCATCGCGCAAATCGCGTTTGGCATTCCCGCCGTAAAGGGCGTGGAGTTTGGCATGGGCTTTGCCGTGGCCGCCATGCGCGGCAGCGAGAACAACGATCCGTATCGCATCGATGCCGAGACCGGCGAGATCGAAGTCGAGTCCAATAACGCCGGCGGCATCCTGGGCGGTATTTCGACCGGCGCGCCCGTCATGTGGCGCATGGCCGTAAAGCCGACGCCCTCAATTGGCCGCGAGCAGCAGACCGTAGACATGGACGCCATGGAAAATGCCGAGCTCTCGGTCCACGGCCGTCACGATCCCTGCATCGTCCCCCGAGCCGTCCCCGTAGCCGAAGCAGCCGCGGCGCTCGCCATCTGGGACGCCCTCCTCGAGGACGCCGCCCAGCGCTAACCAGCCCACCCCGGGCAATGATTCACGAAAGGGGTCCCTATGGACCTTGCTGACATCCGCCAGGCCATCGATGGCATCGACACCACGCTCCTCAACAGCTTTATCGAGCGCATGGACATTGCCACCGAAGTCGCCAAGTCAAAAATCGAGATGGGCAAGGCCGTCTTCGACCCCGCCCGCGAGCGCTCCAAGCTCAACAACCTCGCCAGCCGCGCGCCCGAGCGCTACGAGGCGCAGACCATCACCCTGTTCCGTCTCCTCATGAGCATGAGCAAGGCCGAGCAGCAGCGCTACATCAACGAGCTCAAGGGCATCACGGTGTCGCAAAAGGCCCACGCCACGGCTGCAGCCTTTGACACGCCCTTCCCTCAAACTGCCACCGTCGCTTGCCAGGGCGTTGAGGGCGCTTACAGTCAAATCGCCGCGTGCAAGCTCTTCGACGTGCCCGACATCGCGTTTTTCGAGACCTTCGAAGGCGTTATGCGCGCTGTGCGCGACGGCTTCTGCGAGTTTGGCGTGCTGCCCATCGAGAACTCCACCGCCGGCTCGGTCAACGCCGTCTACGACCTGCTCGCCCAGTTCGACTTCCACATCGTGCGCTCGCTTCGCCTCAAGATCGACCACAACTTGCTCGTCAAGCCCGGCACCAAGCTCGCCGACGTGCGCGAGGTCTACAGCCACGGCCAAGCCATTGCCCAGTGCGCCGGCTTTATCGAGAACCACGGCCTGCGCGCCACCAAGTACCCCAACACGGCCATGTCGGCTGAGATGGTCGCCAACTCCGAACGCACCGATGTTGCCGCCATCGCATCGCGCAGCTGTGCCACGCTGTATGGCCTCGAGGTGTTGGAGCCCAATATCCAAGACTCGGACAACAACTACACGCGCTTTGTCGTCATCAGCCGCGAGCCGCGCGTCTACCCCGGCGCTAATCGCACCTCGCTCATGATCACCACGGCCAACGAGCCGGGCGCCCTCTATCGCGTGCTCGAGCGCTTCTACGCACTCAACATCAACCTCATCAAGCTCGAGAGCCGCCCCATCCCCAGCCGCGACTTTGAGTTTATGTTCTACTTTGATCTGGACTGCCCCTTTGGCAGCAAGGCCCTCGACGACCTGCTCGATTCCATCGACGGCGTGTGCGAAAGCTTCACCTACTTTGGCAGCTACACGGAGGTGCTCTAGATGACCGATACCGCCGCAACCCGCCCCTACGGAGTGCTGGGCCGCGTGTTGGGCCACAGCTACACCCCAACCATCTACAAAGAGCTCGCTGGGCTCGATTACGTGCGATTTGAGCGCGAGCCCGAGGACCTCGCGGCCTTTATGACGGGCGACGAGTGGGAGGGCACCAACGTGACCATCCCCTACAAGCGCGCCGTCATGGAGTACCTGGACGAGCTGAGCCCGCTCGCCGAGCGCATGGGCAACGTCAACACCATCACGCGCCTGCCCGACGGCCGCCTGCGCGGCGATAACACCGACTACTTCGGTTTTCAGTGCCTGGTCGAGGAGCTGGGCGTAGAGGTTGCCAGTAAGAAGGCCCTCGTGCTCGGCGCCACCGGCGGTGCCGGCACTACGGCCAGCATGGTACTCGACGACCTGGGCGCCATCGTCGTACCCGTGGGTCGCACAAGCGAGGTCAATTACGACAACATCGCGCAGCAATCCGATGCCGCGCTGCTCGTCAACTGCACGCCTGCCGGCATGTTCCCCCACTGCCCCGACGCCCCCTGCACGCTCGAAGGACTCGATGCGCTCGAAGGCGTCATCGACATTGTCTACAACCCCGCCCGCACGGGACTCATGCTCGAGGCCGAGCGCCGTGGCATCCCCTGCATCGGCGGCCTGCTGATGCTCGTGGCCCAAGCGGCACAGGCCGTCGAGCGCTATACCGGCCAGGTCACCCCGCGTGAGCGCATCCTGGACGTAACGGAGCGCTTGTCACGCCGCGAACAGAACATCGCGCTGATCGGCATGCCGGGCTCGGGCAAGACCCGCGTGGGTGAGCAGATTGCCCTGCTCACGGGGCGAGAGCACATCGACCTGGATCGCGCGCTTGAGGAACGCCTGGGGATGCCCTGCGCCGACTATATCGTCGAGCGCGGCGAGGCGGCCTTCCGCGAGCAGGAAACGGCGGCGCTCTCCGACATCTCCAAGCGCAGCGGCCTGGTGCTTTCCACCGGCGGTGGCGTGGTCACGCGAGACGAGAACTATCCGCTGCTGCACCAGAACAGCAAAATTGTGATGCTCAACCGCAAGCTCGAAGAGCTCGCCCACAAGGGCCGCCCCATCACCGCACGCGACGGCATCGATAAGCTCGCGGAACAACGTATGCCACGCTACCGCGCCTGGGCCGACCACATCATCGACTCACGCGACTGCGCCGCCAATACCGCCCAAGCCCTCCTCGACACCCTCCCACCCGCTCTCTAAAAAAACCACCACAAAGGGGACAGGCACCTTTGTGGTGGTTTCTCGACTGCAAAGGAAGCAACCATGAAAGCACTCGTCATCAACGGCCCCAACCTCAACATGCTCGGCATTCGCGAGCCGGGCATCTATGGCAGCGACAACTACGACCGCTTAGTGCAGATCTGCCAGGAAGCGGGCGCCGCACAGGGCTTCGACGAGGTCGAGGTCTTCCAGTCCAACCACGAGGGCAACATCGTCGACAAGATCCAGGAGGCCTACGGCAAGGTCGACGGCATCGTCATCAACCCGGCTGCCTACACGCATACGAGCGTGGCGATCCTCGACGCCCTCAAGGCCGTTGCCATCCCTGCCGTCGAGGTGCACATCAGCGCCGTAGAGACGCGCGAAGACTTCCGCCAGGTGAGCTACGCCCGCCTAGCCTGCTTCGCCACCATCACCGGCGAGGGCCTGCAAGGCTACGCCCACGCGCTGGAGCTGCTGAGGGAACGTCTCGAAAAGTAGCCTCGCGAGCAAATCCATCAACGCGATTCACACGCTAATAATGCCAGTGCCGCCAGCAGCAACCTCGCTACTGGCGGCACTTTATTACTGGCATATAATCATTGCAGTCACACAACGTCTGGAGACGCGCATGTTAAGCATCCATCTGGGGGATTACCCCGGTTCCATCTACGATACCGAAACCTATTTTAGGAACTCATACTTGGACTCATGGTTCGAAGACCCTATGGCCGCACAGATTATTAAAAGCGTGGACGGATCAGAGCTCATCGGTCCCCACAACATCGTAAGCAAACAGCTGGGCTCGATCACCCCACTCGAACTGTCCGGCGGCGTTAAGACGCTGCTGCTGGTGCGCAATCTCCCAAATATGGTGTTCAACGCATCCACCTGCGGAGACAACTGTGCCCGCTGGCTACTCAAGATCGGCAAAGAGCAGGATGTGATGGTGACCTTATACCACATCATGAAATTCCCCTGGAAGAGCTTTGAAATCCGCATTGAAAACGATGGCCGCATCGTCAGAAACATGCAGGAGTTTGTCGGCGCCACGAATGACTTTTTGGATGTTGATGAGTAATGAAGGGAACGCATACCGTTGTCGTAGAGCGTGCAAAGGTCAAATACACACTCACGTTTAAGCGCAATATTTCCTTTATACGCGGCAACAGCGGCACGGGTAAAACGATGCTCATCTCGATGATTCGCGACTACAACGACCGAGGACCGGAAAGCGGCGTTGCACTCAGTTGCGACGTGCCTTGCGAAACGCTTTCCGGCAGACGCTGGGAGCGCGAGCTATCGATCATCGAAGATTCAATCGTCTTTCTAGATGAGGGTAACGAGTTTATCTACTCAAAGGACTTCGCCAAAGCCGTCAACGGCTCGTCCAACTATTTTGTTCTGATATCTCGTCGCGATGCCAACGAGCTCCCCTACAGCGTTGATGAGATCCTGAAGCTAGTCAACACGACAAGTAAAACAATCAATGGCCGCAAGAGCGACAGGCGCTTCTACTCGGTGACCAAGCCGCTATATGACCACACGGCAAGTATGCTGTATCAGGATCTAAATGTTGGATTCGAGGTACCCGACGCCGTAGTTGTCGAGGATAGCAAATCTGGCTATCAATTCTACGACGCTCTTTGCAACCGACTCGGGATCCCCTGCTATACCGCCACCGGCGTTGCGAATCTAAAACGTACGATTCACGAATGTCCCGAGCAAAACATCCTTGCTATTGGAGACGGAGCAGCATTTGGTCCCTACATCGAAAAGGTGCTCGGACAGCGCGTTTACAAGAACGTACGCTTGTTCCTCCCCGAATCATTCGAGTGGACACTCCTGCAATCTGGCCTCATTCCCAGTAACGATATCTTAAAAATCCTCGAGGATCCCTCAAGCTATATCGAAAGCCGCGACTACCTGAGCTGGGAGCGGTTCTTCACCGATGTGTTGATCAAATACTCGGCAGACACTCGCTACGCCTACAGAAAGGTAAAGCTCAATGAGCAGTACCTGAGGCCGCAGGCGATGAATGCAGTTGCAAACGTCTTGCCCGAGTGCCTGAAGGCAGACTAGATACAGCGGGGAGGGCCAAGTTGGTCCTCCCCGCTTTTGTTACGCCTTCTTGATCACGTACGCCAATCCAATATCGCAGGCACAGCGTACGATTGACGCGAAGAACCACGATGCTGGCAGCGTCATAAGCAGAGGCTTGCTCACGCTCGGCTCCAGCCCCCTTTGGCGCGCCGTATAACCAATCCACATCAGCAGCACAATAGCAGCTCACGCCACGGCTTCGGCCTAAACGTATACCCGGCAAGAACAAAGAACACCGGCATGTGAAAAAGCCCAGACCACCAAGCGGTCTGGGCTTAATAAACGATGGTGCTCCATGGCGGATTCGAACCGTCGACCTTGGGATTAGAAGTCCCCTGCTCTATCCAACTGAGCTAATGGAGCAAATAACCGCACGCCAAAGCAAGCGCAAGCCTGTCAGGCGCAAATAATTATAACCTAGTTGAACTGCTCGCGGTACGCCTTGCAGACCTCATCGACCGGGCCGTCCATGCGAAGGTCACCCTTCTCAATCCAAACGGCACGCTGGCAGATGCGCTCAACCTGCTCCATGGAGTGCGAAACGAACAGAACCGTCACGTCGCCGCTCTGGATAAAGTGCTGGATGCGGTCCTCGCACTTCTGCTGGAAGAACACATCACCGACGGACAGCGTCTCGTCAACGATCAGAATATCGGGCTCGGTAATCGTCGCGATTGCAAAGGCGATACGCGCCACCATGCCCGAGGAGAAGTTCTTGAGCGGCATATCGACAAAGTTCTGAAGCTCAGCGAACTCAATAATGCCGTCAAAGTTGGCATCGATGAACTCCTTGGTATATCCGAGCAGAGCGCCGTTCAGATAGATGTTCTCGCGGGCGGTCAGCTCGGGGTCAAAGCCGGCGCCAAGCTCAATCAGCGGCGCGATGTTACCGTGTACCTTAACGCTGCCCTCACTAGGCTCAAGCACGCCAGCAATGATCTTGAGCATCGTAGACTTGCCGGAGCCATTGGTGCCGACCAGACCCACGACCTCGCCGCGATGAATATCGAACGAGATGTGCTTAAGCGCCCTAAACTCCTCAAAGAACAGCTCGTGCTTGGCAAGCTTGATGAAGTACTCCTTGAGGTTGGTCAGCGACTCGGACGCCATGTTAAAGATCATGGTGACGTCGTCGACCTCGACAGCCAGAGGCTGCTCGCTGTAATCAACAACAGATTCAGTCATCACAGCACTCCTTAGATGTAGAGGATGAACTTGCGCTCGGACTTATGGAACACGGTGTAGCCAATAACAAGCGCAAGAACCGCCCAAGCGACGCACATACCAAACGTCATAAGCGAGGGCGTAGTCTGGAACAGGAAGATATCGCGCATAAACTGCAGATAGTTGTACATGGGGTTCGCATATACCAAGATACGGACAATATGGGGCATCTGCGCAACAAAATCGGTCGTCCAAAAGATGGGCGTGATATAGGTCCACGCCGTGATGACAACGCTCCACAGATGCATGACATCACGGAAGAAGACCGTGAGAGCGGAGAGCATCATGCCCAGGCCCATGCAGAAGCACATGAGCAAAAGTAGGCAAACAGGCAGCAGAATGAGATGCCAAGATGGCATAACGTGGAACCACAGCATAACAATGGCAACGGCGACCAGCGAGAAAGCAAAATTAACCAGCGAGAAGAGTACCTTCTGCACCGGGAAGACCCAGCGATGAACCTTGACCTTCTTAAGCAGCGGGGCCGCACCCACGATTGACGTCAGCGCCTGATTCGTAGACTCAGACATAACGGCAAAGGTGACGTTACCCACAATCAAGTACAGCGGGTACATCTCGGGCGTAATCGAGCCATTGCGGCCCTGGGCAAAAATCGTCGAGAACACAATAGCCATGACAATCATCATCAGCAGCGGGTTGAGCACCGACCACGCAACGCCCAGAACACTGCGGCGATACTTGATCTTAAAGTCTTTAGTAACCAGCTGACGAAGGATAAAAGCATCCTTCTCAAATTCGTTCTTGGCAAACGTCGCAGGCAGACTGCGAGTTTCTTGTTGCTTTGTCTGATCCGACACGGATGCAACTCCTTTACTCGTAATCGTTGACAACCGAACAGTATAGACCCGCCCTCAAAGCCATAGGGCGGCGTAGCAAAACTGGAGAACTAACCCACAACATCATTTGCGGTGCTTTCCTTACCAAACAACAGACCACGAGCAACCGCCACAAACGCAACCGGAAGGCCAAATTGTGCCGCAACGATATAACGAGGCCAATACCAAATGGGGCTTGCAATAAAGAGCGTCCCGTACAACAACAAAAAAGGCAAAAGCGGCAAAGCAAACCTTGCGCGACCACAAGACACCAACAGTACTGTCGAAAACATGAGCAACCAAAAGACAACTGCGCCAGAAATAGACCAAGCGCTCAGTCCAATCGCCACATCGACACCATCGCCAAAGGGTGCAAGCAAGTTGCGAAATGTAACTCCCGTAGAAGCCTTTGCGTCGGCCACAAGGTTATATGGAACGCCCATGAGAAAGTTTTCAGGCAGGCCGTCGGCACCCTTTACATTTGGGGCCCAAAAACCAAACGTCTGTAGTTCCCACGCCTCAAAATAGATAGAAGGATTGCGCAAAAGCATCGAGACCCAATGGGTCCAAAATCCATCTTTTAAATGCTCCGAATTAAAGCCTTCATTCCATTTAAGCGGATCAATTAAACTGGGACGATACACATCCTTATAAAGACCTATTGGAAGCAGCTCGTTCATATAAGAACGATCGGACTCGGTCATATCACCATCAAGCGCGGCAACGCGGGCCATCTGGGCAAGCGGAATACCCACTGACTCAACATCCTCCGACGGAACAACGCCCATCGCCGAGTACACGGGACCCGTAATCACCAAGCATGCAACTATCGCCAATCCAAGAGGAACAGCCATACGGAAAGCCGACTCCATCGGAGCAGTGCGGCCAAGTAGGCCCAGTACCGCAATTATTGCAAGCACGATACATAGCGCAGCGCAAATATACAGACCGTTATTACGCAGCAGCATGACGCCCAGCGAAAGCAGGCCAAATACAAGCAGACGCGGCGTACCCAATCGAGACCCATGCTCCAAAACGGCATCAGTAAGCATGGCCACCACCAAAACAAGGCAGCAAGAAAACAGTGGGTCCTTCCAGAGCGCCACTGAATATAGTGCGCAATACCGAGACAAGCCAAATAGAGCTACGAGCAGCCAGGACCAACGAACAGAAACCCCCAGGCGGGAAGTCACCCAAAGAGCAAGATAGCCAAACGTACAGGAAACGCAGGCCATCTGAAATACCGTCAGCAATGCAACGCCCGCCGAAAGGCCTAGCCCAAACAACCCGACAATCTTGATGCAAGCGCCCATCATCAAAGTGAAAGCAACCGAATGATGGTTGCTCAGGGGATTCCACCCCATAATCTGAGCGAACGAAGAAAAGGTATCGCCAAAAAACAGGCCGGGGCAATACCTCATAAAGAACGGTAGATACAGAAGAAAAATGACAAGGGCACGGATTGCAACGGACGAGACCGAAACAGGAACGAACGTATCACCGCCATTCGCCCTCTGAAACTTCTTAACGAAGGCACAACGACGACCACAGCCAGACAGCTGAACCAAAGCCGACAAAATCCAAAAGACCAGCGCCGTCATCATGCAAAAAGCGACGACATCATACACGGAATACGGCTCGATATAATTCTCGTTAACCCCGCCAGCTATCACCGGTTCGGCCACGCGAATATGAGCTCCCAACACAAGAACAAACGAAAATGCAAGGGAGCTCATAAGACAGCTAACTCGACCAACAAGAGACGGAAATGCAAAATCCCTGCATCCCAACTTTTTGAAGTAAACCAATGATGCGATTATCGCAATGCACGCCAAGACCGATGGAAACAGGGCAAAGGAACCACTACAATACGTCACCGTAACGATACTTGCTGCAACCAGCAAAACAGCACGTGTCACGTCTAATAACCTGAACTCTCGAATCAATGCGCCCATCCTAACCACGAAACAAACGATTCGATTGTACGCGACCAAAGGAACCTTCATGGCCGAGCAAACGATTGCCGTTATTATCCCCTGTTACAACGAGGCAGTCACCATCGGAAAAGTCATCGACGGCTTTCATCGCGAGCTTCCTCAAGCGACGGTCTACGTATATGACAACAACTCGTCGGACGACACCTCACACATCGCGGCAGAGCACGGCGCCACGGTGCGTTTTGAGCCGCGCCAGGGAAAGGGCAACGTGTGCCGCCAGATGTTTCGCGACATCGACGCCGATTGCTACCTGATGGTCGACGGAGACGACACCTACCCCGCCGAGGCGGCCAAAGCCCTCTGCGAGCCTATCCTCAACGGCACGGCCGATATGACTGTAGGCGACCGCCTTTCCAACGGCACCTATGCCGAGGAGAACAAGCGTGCCTTCCACGGCTTTGGCAACAATCTGGTCCGCGCCATGATCAAGTGGATCTATGGCTACAGCTTCGATGACGTCATGACCGGCTACCGTGCCATGAGCCGCCCGTTCGTTAAAACCTTCCCTGTGCTTTCCGAGGGCTTCCAGATCGAAACCGAGCTCTCGATCCACGCCGTCGACCACCGCTGGCGCATCAAAGATGTGCCCATCGAGTACCGCGACCGTCCGGAAGGTTCCGAGTCCAAGCTCAATACCGTAAGCGACGGCATTAAAGTCGTTGCGATGATCGGCACGCTGTTCAAGGACTACCGCCCGCTGAAGTTCTTCAGCCTCGTCGCGCTTCTGTTTGCGGTGATCGGCTTCGCCTTGGGTATGCCCATCGTTGTCGAGTATTTCCAGACCGGCCTCGTTCCGCGCTTCCCCACCGCCATGCTCGCCGCGTCGTTTATGTTCCCGTGCGGTCTGAGCCTTGCGACCGGCTTCATCCTCGATTCCGTGGCAAAGGTCGAAAAAAAGCAGTGGGAGGTCAACGTGTACAGCAAATACGCCTACGACGACCAGCCCGGCCACCCTACTTCCAAGCCAAGCGAGAGGTAAACCACCATGCCGCTCATCTCCATCGTCGTGCCGTGCTACAACGAGCAGGAATCACTTCCGATCTTTCTCAAAGAGCTCGATGGCGTCGTTCGCATCATGACTCAGCAGGACCCCGAGATCTCCTTTGAAGCCGTCCTTATCGACGATGGCTCGGCAGACAAAACGCTTGCCGTCATGAAAGCAGAAGCCGCGGCGGCGCATCCATACGCCATCCGCTGGCACTCTTTCTCGCGGAACTTTGGCAAGGAGGCGGCGCTACTCGCCGGACTCCAGCACGCAAAGGGCGACTATGTCGCCACCATGGACGCCGACATGCAGGACCCGCCCTCGCTCCTGCCGCGGATGTACAAGATCTTGCAAACCGAAGACTACGACAACGTCGCCACACGCAGGACCACCCGCGAAGGCGAGCCTCCCATCAGGTCGTTCTGTGCCCGTATGTTCTACAAGATCATCAACCGCATTTCCAAGGCCGACATCGTCGACGGAGCACGCGATTTTAGGCTCATGAAGCGACCTATGGTCAACGCCATCATCTCCATGGGCGAATACAACCGATTCTCCAAGGGCATCTACGGCTGGGTCGGCTTCAAGACCAAATGGCTCCCCTACATAAACGTCAACCGCGTGGCTGGCGAGACCAAATGGAGCTTTTGGTCGCTGCTCCTCTATTCCATCGACGGCATCGTCGCGTTTTCCACGGCGCCACTCTCCCTCGCCGCCCTCACGGGTATCGTCTTCTGCCTCATCGCCATCCTGGGATTTATCGTCATCCTGGTCAAAACGCTTGTTTGGGGCGATCCCGTAGGCGGATGGCCCTCCCTTGCCTGCCTCATTACGCTGTTTGGTGGCATGCAGCTCCTGTGTTTGGGAATCATTGGCGAGTACTTGGCAAAAGCCTACTTGGAGACCAAGCGCCGCCCCATCTATATCATTCGAGAATCCAACGAGGAATCTGATGACACGACCCAATAACAGCACGCTCAAGAATGTGACGTTCTACGCCGCCTGCTTCACGTTTTCCGTCGCACTTTTTGTCGCACTTGCAGCGGCGGGGCATGTCTATCCCTTTGGCGACAACTCGTTTCTCACCGACGATCTCAAATACCAATACATCGACTTCTTCGCGTGGTTTCGCCGCGTCCTTTTAGGAGAGGCAAACCTTCGCTATTCCTTCTCACAGGGACTCGGCATGAACACATGGGGGCTCTATAGCTACTACCTCGCCAGCCCCTTCAACCTGCTCTGCGTGCTGTTTCCCGCAGACAAGCTGACGCTCTTCGTATTTGCCATAACCGCGCTCAAGCTTGGCTGCATTCACATCAGCAGCGCATGGTTCCTGCAAAGGCGTTTTGGTCTACCCAAGCCCGCAGTATTCCTGCTTTCCCTCTCATTTACGTTTTGCAGTTGGACCATAAGTAATTTGTGTAATCCGCTCTGGATTGATTGCCTTATCCTACTACCCATCTGCGCCTTCGGATGCTACGAGCTCATTCGCGAACAAAAAATGATACGCCTCGTTATTGCGATTGCTCTCAATGTCATTTTCTGTTGGTATACGGCCTATATCAGCATCCTGTTCCTCTGCATCTTCGTACTGGTTGAGTTTGTCGATTACGTCGCTGCAGAAGGATATAGCTGGATGCTCACGCTCGACCGAGCTCTACGATTTGCAGGGGCTATGGTGCTTGGGTTGCTCCTGTCCGCCTGGACCTTTTTGCCGACCATCCTTGCCATGGCAAAAGGCGGCCCCGTGCTGGCACTTGGCCCTTTGCTTAAAACAGGCCTCAAATCGCTCATCAGGGGCTTCATCCCCGGCATGTGGGTGAATAACGGGAATACGCCGCAGTTCTATTGCGGCGTCATCATGATGTTACTTGCAATAAGCCTACTGTTTAACCGCAAGGTTTCGGCCAAGATACGCATCGCAACGTTCGTCGTCACAGCCGTCCTGATCGCTAGCTCCGTTTTGAGCCCGCTCGAGTACATCTGGTGCGGCATGCGCGTTCCCAACGGCTTCTACTCGCGCACAGCCTTTTTGCTGGGCTTCTTTACGATGTGGGCCGCAGGCTATTCGTTGCAGGTGTTCGAGGGCCAGCCCAAATTACGTCATGTCTATCGACCCGCCGTCGTATTACCAATCCTGACAATCACCGCAATTGAGTTGTTTATCAACGCCCATGTGATGTGGAACCAACTGTACGCAGGCTATTCCGAAGATGCCAACTGCACCTATGTGACTACCGCAACCAACACGATCACAACCATTCAAGCCCAGGATCCTGCGTCATTCTACCGTATCGATCGAACGACCACGCGCGCCGATAGCGCTGCCCTCAACGAGGGCTTAGCGCTTGGGTACAACCAGCTGTCGTCCTACTCATCCGCAAATAACCCGCAGGCAATTGCATTACTCAACTCCCTTGGATACAGCAGCGCCGGCGAGTTTTCGACCCGTTATGCCGAACCCATTCTTGCCGTCGATGCCCTGCTGGGAGTTAAGTACGCCATTGCCGAGAACGCGCCTGCGGGATACGTTTCGGCCAAGACAAATAAGGCCGACTCCACAAGCGCGGTGTACGAGAACCCCTATGCGCTCAGCATTGGCGTCGCAGCCTCAAGCGATATCCAAAACAGCACGCTGAAGAGCGAGAACCCCTTCGAAAAGCAGAATGACCTCTACAGCAAAATCCTAGGCCGCGAGGTCGAGCTCTATACCAAGATCGAGGCCGCGAGCACGGAGAATGGCGATAGCTTAAAGCAATGGAGCGTTACTGTACCGGCAAGCTCCATCGGGTATCTCTACATCAACAAAGATGCGACCGCCGGCAGTTATTGGCCCGTCGCCCTCACCATCGACCAGCGAACAATCAAAAACGAGGCTTGGAGATTCGACAACAATATCCGACAGATTGCAGACGCATCGGACACCCCGAGCCAGCATACGGTGGCAATCGGAGTCGCAGAGGGCTATACAGACATGCCCCAAGACAATGAGCCGGTCTTTTACACCCTCAATCTGGACGTTTTCGAGCAGATTATTAACGAACTTAAGACGAGCGAGTTTATTCCGACGGTTTTTGAGGATGGAAGGATCGAAGGCGAGTATACCGCCAAGGATGACGGCAACCTGCTGCTGAGCGTTCCGTACGATGAGGGCTGGAATGTAACGGTAAACGGAACCGCCGCAGAACTAACGCCCGCCGCCGATAAGGGCCTGTCGTCCCTGAACATGCAGAAAGGCGCGAATAGGATCGTGATGACCTACAAGACTCCGGGCGCCCTTGCGGGGCTTGCAGTGAGTCTGGCGACCGCCACCGCCCTTGTTGCAGCGGGTCTATACGCTAGACACAAGAAAAGCCGCCGTTAACAAGCGGCGGCTTTTGCTCTCGAAAAGTTGATATCGGCTAGAGCGTCTTGAGGTACTCCCCCAGCTCTTCCTCCCAGTCGGGCATGTGGAACCCGACCGACTCGAGCCTGGACAGGTCGAGCGCGGAGTGGACCGGGCGCGGGGCGACGGGGCCCGCGGCGTTCGCGTAGTAATCGGCGGTGCTGACCGGAACAACCTTCTCCCCGTTGCCGTTGGCGGCCTCGAAGACGGCGCGGGCGATGTCCGCCCAGGACCTGACGGCGCCGGAGCCGGTGCAGTTATAGGTGCCGTAGGGGGCGTGTGTCCCCAGCACGTGGAAGATGGCCTCGGCCATGTCGCGCGTGAAGGTCAGGCGGCCCAGCTGGTCGTCGACCACGGTGACCTGCGTGAGCTTGTCCTCCGGGTCGGCGACGCGGTCGGAGAGCCCCTTCATGGTCTTGACGAAGTTGTGCCCCTCGCCGATGACCCAGCTGGAGCGCATGATGTAGTGGCGCGGGCACCCTGCCACGGCGATGTCGCCGGCGGCCTTGGTCTGGCCGTAGACGGACAGCGGGCTGAGGGGCTCGTCCTCGTCGTGCACCTCGGCGGTGCCGTCGAAGACGTAGTCGGAGGACACGTGGACCAGGGCGATCCCGTGATCAGAGCATGTGCGGGCGAGAAGGGCGGGGCCGGTCGCGTTGGCCTTCCAGGCGATGGTTCGTCCCTCGGGGGTCTCGGCTTTATCCACGGCGGTGTAGGCGCCGCAGTTGATCACGGTGCCGTAGAGCGACCAGTCGTACTGCGCGTAGGCGTCCGGGTCGGACATGTCGAAGGTGTCGATGTCGCAGAAGTCGAAGTCCTTCGCCATGCCGCGCTCCTCGGCGAGCGCGCGCACGGCATGGCCCAGCTGGCCGTTGCAGCCGGTGACGAGGGTGCGCTTCGGCGCCATGGGGACGACGTCCTTGAGCATCGGGTGGTTGAGGTCGGCCTCGGAGACGGTGGCCTCGTCGAGGGGGATCGGCCACTCGATGGCGAGCTCCGGGTCGGCGAGGTTGACGAAGGTGTAGGTCCTCTTGAGCTCCAGCGACCAGTGGGCGTCCACCAGGTAGGTGTAGGCGGTGCCGTCCTCCAGGGCCTGGAAGGAGTTGCCCACGCCGCGCGGGACGTAGATGGCCCTGGACGGGTCGAGCGTGCAGGTGAACACCTTGCCGAAGGTCTCGCTGCCCTCGCGCAGGTCCACCCAGGCGCCGAAGACAGAGCCGCGGGCAACGGAGATGAACTTGTCCCAGGGCTCGGCGTGGATGCCGCGGGTGACGCCGCGGCTGTCGTTGTAGGAGATGTTGTTCTGGACGATCCGGAAGTCGGGGATCCCGAGCGCGCACATCTTGGCGCGCTGCCAGTTCTCCTTGAACCAGCCGCGCGAGTCGCCGTGGACGGCGAGGTCGACGACCTTGAGGCCCCCGATGCCGGTCTCCGTGACGGAGAGGTCCTTCTCGAATGCGATGTCAGCCATGTGGGAAAAGCTCCTATCGAAGAGGTTGGGTAACCGGGGGCGCCCGCGCGGGGACGCAGGATCATCCCCATGCCCTGCGTCCCCGCGCGGGCGCCCCGCGGTGCGGGATGCCGGGATGCGGCCTACTGCCCCTGTGCGCGGTAGCGCGCCTCGGTGGCCTCCTTGGCCGGGCGCCACCAGGACTCGTTGGCCACGTACCAGTCGATGGTGGCTTTGAGGCCCTCGGCGAAGTCGGTGTGCGCCGGCCTCCAGCCGAGCTCGCGCTGGAGCTTCGTGCTGTCGATGGCGTAGCGGCGGTCGTGGCCGGGGCGGTCGGCGACCCAGTCGAAGTCCTCGGGATCGCGCCCCATCGCCTCGAGGATCATGCGCAGGACCGTGATGTTGTTCTTCTCCCCGTCGGCGCCGATGAGGTAGGTCTCCCCCATGCGGCCCTTGGTGAGGATGTCCCAGACGGCCGAGGAGTGGTCCTCGGTGTGGATCCAGTCGCGGACGTTCTCGCCCTTTCCGTAGAGCTTGGGGCGGACGCCGTCGACGATGTTGGTGATCTGCCTGGGGATGAACTTCTCCACGTGCTGGTAGGGGCCGTAGTTGTTGGAGCAGTTGGAGATAGTGGCGCGAAGCCCGTAGGTGCGGGTCCACGCGCGGACCAGCATGTCGGAGCTGGCCTTGGTCGAGCTGTACGGAGAGGACGGATGGTACGGCGTCTCCTCGGTGAACTTCGCCGGGTCGTCGAGCGCAAGGTCGCCGTAGACCTCGTCGGTGGAGACGTGGTGGTAGCGGATGCCGTACTTGCGGACGGCCTCCAGCAGGCGGAAGGTGCCCTCGACGTTGGTGCGCAGGAACGGCTCGGGGTCGGCGATGGAGTTGTCGTTGTGGCTCTCCGCGGCGTAGTGCACGATGGCGTCGTGGCCCGGGACGATCCTGTCGAGCAGCTCCGCGTCGCAGATGTCACCGACGACGAGCTCGACCCTGTCCTCGGGCAGCCCCGCGATGTTCTCGGGGTTGCCGGCGTAGGTCAGCTTGTCCAGGACGGTGACGTGGACGCTCGGGTGGTTGTCGACCACGTAGTGGACGAAGTTGCTGCCGATGAAGCCGCAGCCGCCCGTGACGATGATGTTCCTGGGTTCAAAAATCTCAGACATGAAACTCCTCATTACATGTTTACGCAGCAAATTGCTTTTCAAGCTTATCGATTAATTCATCTTCAGAGTCAACAAACTCATAAGGCTCATATTCACCGTATGCAGAGGGACGACTAATTGTAACTAACTGGAGATCGGAGGAACCGAACCGTGTCTCAACCTTATCAATGAAGTCAATCAGATCCTGTCCAGGCTTTGCACTCAGCGCAAGCGAGCCCTCTTTCGAAAACCACTTAGCAACCAGATAACACATCGTCTAACCTCCTAACAAAATCATCCTCACTATGGATATAGCCTCTTTCGTATGCCAAACGAAGCTCGAATCCAATATCGGGATTATCGAAACGTTTATAGACATGTTTATGAAGCCAGTTATTAATTTGCCTATCGTAATACGTATTGTACTGAATCTCCACTGGGTAGTACCCAGGCTTGCGGGTGAAATACACGTGAACACCCCTGTAGCCATCGTCGACAGACTTGCCACAAGACAAATCAACGACCTTTAGGCATGCCTCCTCAGCCCCGAGAATGTCATCGTAGGAATCAACCATCGAACGAAAGCCAAGCAGGTCATTAAATACTTTTCGAACTTGGTGATCGGGGTAATAGCGATCATATTTGAATGAAATCGACTGAGCACTTTTAATTCGATAGTCGACGGGCAGGTCAGCAAGAACACCCAGGAATGTATACCATTTACGGACACGATTTAATTCATCCAGCAGCTCATCACGATTGAAATAGTGAAGATTCTTCTTAAGCGAAATACCCAACTCACTTTTAAAGGATAGCGAGGAAAGGAGCTCGAGAGACAATCCGTCTCGCCTTAATATAGCTTCCATAATCAAGCAGCACCTACAGATACGGAATCGACTCGTGAATTAGTTCAGCCATGTTATGAGCAATATTTCCGCTGTTCACGACTTTGATTTTGAAGTCCTCGCGCCCAAAGTCCATCACATGGTAAAGGTTCACAACGAGCTTGCGGTCTTTCGCCATGTCGAGAATCCACTTAGCGCAGTTATCGCCACAGGTCGAAGCATTATAAATATGCTTTCGATCGAACCTCATGAGCAGCAACGTTTTCACGCCACCAGAAAGTTGAAGTGGAGAGATAGACCCAAGCACGGGGCTTTCAATGACATTTTCGGAGACAACATCCGATCGATCGACATCTTTAATGATCGAAACCGCATAAGGGTCCGTGATCCAAGAAGACCGGTAAGAGTTTTTGAAATATGTCGCTGTGTTGTAAATCGCTTCTGGCATATCGCCAAAGTAGACGCTTAACACATCCACTCCCAATCATATTGTCTTTGCGGTCAACATAATCATAACGAAAGGGGCCACCAGATAAACGGCGACCCCTAAAAGAAAGCAAGACGGCGCTAGTACTCGCGCGGGCTGTTGACGATCTCGCCGGCGGCGACCTTCTTCAGGTGCTGCCCGTAGACCGACTTGCCGTAGGCCTTCGCGGCCTCCTCCAGCTCGGCGGTGGTGATCCAGCCGTTCTCCCAGGCGATCTCCTCGGGCACTGACACCGGCAGGTCCTGGGAGTGCTCCACGGCGCGGACGAACTCCGCGGCCTCGTGCAGGCTCTCCATGGTGCCGGTGTCGAGCCACGCGTAGCCGCGGCCCAGCGTCACCACGGACAGCGTCCCCTCCTCCAGGTACATCCGGTTGAGGTCGGTGATCTCGAGCTCGCGGCGGGCGGAGGGCTCGACCCTGTGCGCCTTGGCGGCGACGTCGCCCGGGTAGAAGTAGAGTCCGGTGACGGCGTAGGAGCTCTTGGGCTCGGCGGGCTTCTCCTCGATTGAGACGGCACGGCCCTGCCCGTCGAACTCCACGACGCCGAAGCGCTCGGGGTCGTCCACGTGGTAGCCGAAGACCGTGGCGCGGCCCGACTCGGCGTTCTGGACGGCGCGCGTCAGGTGGCGCGAAAGCCCGTTGCCGTAGAAGATGTTGTCGCCCAGCACCAGCGCGCACGGCTCGCCGGCGATGAAGTCCTCGCCGATGGTGAACGCCTGCGCCAGGCCGTCCGGGCTCGGCTGCTCGGCGTAGGAGAGGTTCACGCCGTAGCGCGAGCCGTCCCCGAGCAGGCGCTCGAAGTTGGGGAGGTCCGTCGGCGTGGAGATGACCAGGATGTCCCGGATGCCCGCAAGCATGAGGGTGGACAGCGGGTAGTAGATCATGGGCTTGTCGTAGACCGGCAGCAGCTGCTTGGAGGTCACGAGCGTGAGCGGGTACAGGCGCGTGCCGGACCCGCCGGCGAGGATGATGCCCTTCATGGTTGAAGAACCTTTCTAACAGAAATCAAACCATCAAGCTAATTTTATTATCAATATTCCCACTATGCTAAATTCGCACAAGAACCTTGCCGACAGCTAGGATTTAAGATCGCGTTTAATTTGAGTGGTAGAAACTTCCGGCGTACGTGGCAGGTAAACGACATCAACGCCCTCATCCTGCAGGAAGTCGAATTCGCCTTTCCAGTCATCGCCCATAACAAACGTATCGATATGGTATTCACGCACGTCAGTCACCTTCTGATCCCATGATTCTTCGGGAATTACAAGGTCAACGTAACGAATCGCCTCAAGAAGGGCCTTACGTTTATCAAAAGAGAAATAGCACTTCTTTCGCTTCTGATTCCAATTGAAGTCATCAGTAGACAAAGCGACTATTAGATAGTCGCCATACTGCTTGGCCCTCCTTAATAAATTGATATGCCCATAATGTAATAAATCAAACGTCCCGTATGTAATAACGCGTCTCACGTCAATGCCTACCAAACCTAAATACCCGACTTAAAGACCCTGAAAGAGAATGCGCGGGCTCATCTGAAAGAGAGTGTTCATGCTCCATGAGACATGAAACATAGCCAGCTGAATCCCCAAGCTCACATCTGTCGAAATTGATACATAGCTCGCCAGCCGAGCCATCAAAACCTAAGACCAGAATCTGAGGGTCAAGTCCGCAGAATACGATATTGGAATGTGATTCAGAACCATTTAACGCATCCCAAATCAAAGGCATTCCGTTAAAAGAAAAGGAAACGTCTTTTAATAGAAATGAACCATCATCGGCGGGGTCAAATCGAACTTCGTTAACGCCAGAAGGAACATTGAAGGTCAGGCTGACATGAGACCCAAAACAGTTAGAAGTATATTCGATGGACAGAACGTCTTCAGAATTAAAACCCGAACCATAGTTTAAAAATAGCTCCGCTTTGGAACGAAGATTCATATACTGCCGCAAAGGAGAATTCGAGTCCGCAAAGCATGAACCGATTTCCTTGTCACAGTCACACGAGCGAGTGCTGGCCACTCCAATCATCCTTTGAACAACACGCTCAGCAGCTCTTGCGTCCCTGTGAGAATGGATGACAGGCATAAATGATTCACGCAAAGAAACGGTATCGTCAACTCCATTAAAAAACGAACCAAGCACACCCAACAACTCGGATTGTGACTTAACAAAAGCCCCAGGCATCATCCAACGTGGATCATCGCTAATGAATCCTCGGTCCTTCTTGTATTCTTCGTAATCCGGGCAAGAAAAGACGATAGGCCTATCTAGGAGAAGATAGTCTACATACACTGACGAATAGTCAGTTATCAATAAATCGAATGCATTAAGAACATGGTAAATAGTGAGCAACTTCGAGCCCAAAGACAGACTATCGAGGAATAGAACCCTTTTAGGAAGCTCAAAGGAACCTTGATTAAAACTCGAATCATCAGCAAAGTGCATCTTCGCAATTACATAAGCATCATGCAGCTTCAGGAACTCATCAAGACCAGCAGCGTCATAATCCTCGTAATTGAAGATATTATTATCGAATTGACCACCTTCAGCCTTTAGACCCTTGCGCATCGTGGGCAAATACATAATCAGCTTACTGGTGCCGAAGTCAACTCCCAAAGCGTCTTCCAGGAGTTTTCTGCCATCAGTAGTAAAAAGGTAATCATTTCTCGGGAAACCGGAATTCATCACCTTGCGAGGGTCCATAGAAAGCATGCCGGCCATCATGAGCTGCGACACGCGGGACGTAGTGGTCAGAAGATCACATTGGGTCGTAATGACTTTCAAATCCCTAAGCGCACTTGATTCAGACGCTGCATCTTCATCAAATCCGATGGTCTTAGGACCAAAACCATGCCATGCCGAAACATGAATCTGACCCGGACGCTTATTGTACGCAAACATAAAGCTGGACGTAACCAGATAATGAGCGCATTGCTCCATAGCGATAGCGCGGTCTGAATTCTCAATATCACAGTCAACACCAGCAGCCCTCATGGGCTCAAGCATTGCCGGGTCCTTAACAACCCAAAACGTCTTGAGGTTCGTATTTTCAACAATGTAATCGTACAGGGCACGAGAATTGTCGGCGAAATCCGGATTCGACTCAAAGAGAACAAGGTTTTGGTCAATCATGAAAATCCAAACATCATCGAGTGCTCATAGGACCGTGATACGGGTCACCGTTGACATAATACTCCGCCCAAGCAGTGCGCAATTTACCCTGCTCGCGCATAAATCGAACTTTCTTCTCACCGGTCTCATATCCGCGACTAAAGGATTCGTAATGATACAAAAGCGCATCAGCGTCGAAAACAACGAGCTTGTCCAGCGAACGAACCCTCAGACAGAAATCGACGTCATTAAACGCAACCTCAAAGTTTTCGTTAAACCCATTTAGCTCTTCAAATACGGAACGCTTTGTCATCATGCACGCAGCGGTTACGGCGCTTAGGTCTTGTGAAATAACGGCTCGACGCATGTACCCCGGATCATCACGGTCGAGATTATTGAAAACGTGAATAGGTCCGCCCATTTCGCCTTCATTTTTACAGTAGATCATCATAACGCCTGCATGTTGCACCGTATCATCTGGATACAGCAGTTTTGCACCGACCGCTCCGACATCCTCACGCTGACAGAAAGACAGCATTGAAGAAAGCCAGCCGCTCTCGATAACCTCGGTGTCATTATTCAAGAACAGCAAGTATTTGCCGGACGTCAGTCCAACGCCATAATTATTGATAGCGGAGTAATTAAACGGTCCATCCCACGTTGCAATGCGAACGTTCTCATATTGCTCGGAAACGGTGCGATAATACTCGAACGTCGCACCCTCTGTGCTGTTATTCTCAACAACCAGTATCTCGAAGTTGCGATAATCAGTTTTTTCCTCAATAGAGTCAATGCAGCGGCGCAAGACCTCAACACTATCCTTATTCGGGATAACGATGCTGACCAAAGGCTCTTCATTCAATCCATAGGAAATATGATAAAAACAGGCAGAATCAGTTAGCTCCGCAGTACCATTCAGACCACAGCGATCCAAATGCTCTTGCAATGCCCTTCTGCCAGCATCGTCGGCATAGTTCTTATTTCCCGCACTCTTCGCAGTTGACGTATCGCTAATTCGCCAATGGTAGAGAACCTCACGAACATGAAAGATACTCTGAGTTCTCTCTACCAAACGCAGTAGAAAATCATAGTCTTGAGCTCCATCGAACTCTTTCCTTAGCATCAGTTCTTTAGCGAACGAGGCGCGAACGCAAAGCAGATGAGTTATATAGTTGTGCACTCGAAGCAGGTCTAAATTGAAATCCGACTTAAAGTGAGGCGCCACATACTCGCCGGCTTCATTCAAAAAGTCCTCATCGCAATACAGTGCATCAGTATCAGGACAGTCCTGAATTCGCTCTGCGTATCTATAAAGGGCAAACGGATCGAGTGTATCATCGTGATCAAAGAACACGACATAATCACCTTTTGCTTCAGCAATGCCAAAGTTAGTATTTCCCGAAATACCTTTATTCGAATCCAGCGTGATAACCTTAATACGCTCATCGGTCAATTGATCCAAAGCGTCACACAGCTCAGTACAATCAGGGGTGGAATTGACCAGGATGAGTTCCCAATTTGAATACGCCTGCCCGATGACAGATTGAACCATCTCGTTCAGAAAACCAACGGGAGTCCTAAATAACGGAACGACAATACTAAACAATGGCCCGCCGACAAATCCATACTCATCGAAATCGAGCATAGAAAGATAATCAATCCGCTTGGAATGAAGTGAAGCGTAAACACCGGCAGAAGAAGACTTATAGAAAAGAGGGGACAACGTGGAAAGATAATATTGAATGGAGGCAGCATCAAAACACAGGAAGCCAGGTTGATCTTCTTTAGGATTTCCGACTGAAACAAGCGTATAAGTACTGTCGTCCATCGGAATTCGAAGCGTAAAAGATGTTTCGAAGCGCCTTTGATTGAAAGTCGCAACAGTATTGCAACGACCAAGAGTCAAGTCCGCATTCTCGCTTCTATTGCAGTTTCCGTCCAAAACAAAGATATCTGACTGAATACAGTTATACGGCTCGCAAACTACACCTTTAACAATTAAAGAACCGGCAGGCGATTCAAGAGCGATTTCTGGCCTTACGTGAACTTGGTGCGAATAAACCTGCTGATCGATATCACGCAAGGTAAAAGCTAGGTCCCGTTTAAACTTATAATAAAAGCGTGACAGCCACTTTATGGCAAACCAACTTAATCTTCCACTATATAAATGATCGACCACGCCGTTTTCTAAACTCAAATCAATGGAAATTTTTACCCCACCAGAGTTCAACAAAGGAACGGCCAAAATTAACATGTTTTCCCCAGTCAACTTATAAATGCCAACCGGAACCTGATTTCCTTGATTCGTGAATACCTCAACGATGGTTTTGCTAGTGTCAACCTGACCATTTGTTGAAAAACCAAAGTACGCTTTACCGAGGCCTCGGCAGAGACAAATCAATCTAGCTTTCAACAATTCCTCCAAAACGCACTGCAGACTGAGAAGTCTAGTTAAACAATCGATCTATAAAATACCACTTGAAAGTAACGGGATAATCAAATGGACAAAGATACGAACAAACAGCAGCAAATAAAATGCTACGACTACCGCAGCAGATAGTTTAACAAGTTTGACAAAATCACTGTGGTCGTTAATTAATAAATAACACCGCCACTCAACTGAATCGATGGCATCTTTTTTATAGGAGCTAATTTCGACCTTTGCGCATAGCAATGTCCAAAAACCTTGAATTAACGAAATAAGTCCATATGCACAAAGTAGAGACAGAATACCAAATCCGGCCATTACATACCTGCCTTGAGGCTGATAATCAGAGGCCCATGAATAGTAGACTGACAAAAGAAATGGAGTAACAACAATGAGCAGACTTGGAATATACATTGAATAATCGCCGGTTTGCTTGGTGGTGAACTGGCGACGCACAAGCCCAATAACAAGCGACGGAACGAATAGCAGCAGATACAGCACTAAAGACGTGTTGCCAACGAAGATGCTCATATATCCAAAAGTACCTATAAACGACCGCACAACAGACAAAGGCCAATACACTGAATAGTTCAATTGCGTAAATAAGCAGATAGGCGAATAGCCCTGCTGTCGCAAAGTACCGCGCTGCGATGGCTTAAATCCGTCGACAGCATATATCTCGGATGTTTTAGAGCTCGTTGGCATTCCAATAAAATCTCCGTGATATAACAACGCATTTCTAATAAAGAACCACCCACAGATTAAAAACGAACCAAAAAATACCGTTAGGGGGCGATAGAGAATAACTGATAGGTAGTCGGATTTCGTCCGCAAAGAAAAATCCTTTTTAATCGTACAGAAATAGAATACGATTGCTGCGATTATCGCCCCATAGGCGTAATAGTAAGAGAGCGCAAGAACCCCCAAACCGCAGCCCAGGAAGAAACAGCTTCTATAGTTCCATCGGTTCTTCCGTGCATTCAAACAAAGAACTATTACAAGATTTGTCGAAAGAAACTCCAGCTGTTCAGAATTGAAATAAGCAGCAAGGAACACATTTTGTGGTAAAAAGGCAAATAAAATGGCAGCTAGAATCGATACTGTATTTCCTAAATTGAGTTTTTTCCCAATTAGATAGATGCAAAAAACATTTAGCACAGCGAGAAGACAGTTCGACACTCTTGCAGCAAATACGAGCATTGCAGCTGAGTTGGGGACCAGTAGCTTTGCAGCACAGATAAACGGAACCGCAATCAATGAAGATCCATATACGCTAAATGCATATGAAGTGCCCCAAGTCTCATTTATGATTGAGGGGTCATCCCCTCTTGGCAAATAACCATTCTCTGCAATAAACAAAGGTACCTGTAGCCTCATATGCTCATCAGGCGCAGATGACATAGGTAGATGATATGCCCACCAGATACTGATAAAACAAAACACCGTAAGAACGAGTGCCAAACAAAAGGCATTTGCTTTTTTGGATATTCTTGATGTATTCAACCTGAACCTACTTAACCAATAAAAGGCACTATGACAAAGCAATCAGAGACAAACCCTAGCGGCCAAAGATGAAACACGCTGCCCGTAACCATCACCGGGCACCGCCCAGCGTCCGTTTAAATCCTCAACGCAGGGCGCAACGCCGCGTTCGACTTTTTCAAATCGAGGATCGACGCAAGCGTTTTTTAAAGGCTCTGTCGATGCGTAAGCCTTTAAATGCTGGACCTGGGCGCGAAGGCCGGTTCGAACATCATCAAATGATGCACCGCCAGCGGTGGCATTCACTGCACCAATGCCACCAAAGTTGCACTGTGACGCTTTTACGCTGCCGCCAAATTGAAGCCATCCAGTTTCGAGCATTGCCTGGGCAAACAATATTTCAGCCTTAACACCCTCGGCATTGGCTTCTTCTAGCACGAGCTGGCAATAGTCCTCGATAGACGACGCCCCTTTCGAAGCATAAATCGACGGATACGAATATCCAGTTGAGTTATAGAGCGAAACCATATTTGTAACCGTTGCAGACGACTTGCCCATAATCGGAGTGCCCAAAGTTGTGCACGCCACCAGGTCGGACTCCGAGAAGGACGACCAGGACGAGCCGTTCCAGGCCTGGACCAGGAAGCTGTAGGACCTGCCGTTGGACAGCCCCGTCACGGTGTAGGACTCCTTGCCGCAGTCGAGCGTGTAGGTCTTGTAGCCGGACCCCTGGCGGACGGCGACCGCGTAGCGGGTCGCGCCGGGCACGTGGCCCCAGGAGAGCTCGACCGACCTGTCGCCGGCCTTTGCAGAGACCTTGGGCCTGACGGTGCCCGACGGGGCGGCGGAGCACAGGTAGCCGTCGGCGGTCGACGACCAGGAGCCGTTGACCCGCGCCTGGACCAGGAAGCGGTGGGCGACGCCGTTGGCGAGGTCGGCGACCTTGTAGGAGGTGCCCTTCTCGTCCAGCGTGTAGGTCCTGTAGGAGCCGCCCGGGAGCCTCTCGGCGACGGCGTAGCGCTCGGCGCCGGCGACGGCCTTCCAGGACACGGTGACCTCTCCGTCACCGGTCGCCTCGGCCGTGGCCTCGGGGGCCCTGGCGTCGGCCGGGCGGCACGCCACCAGGTCGGACTCCGAGAAGGACGACCAGGACGAGCCGTTCCAGGCCTGGACCAGGAAGCTGTAGGACCTGCCGTTGGACAGCCCCGTCACGGTGTAGGACTCCTTGCCGCAGTCGAGCGTGTAGGTCTTGTAGCCGGACCCCTGGCGGACGGCGACCGCGTAGCGGGTCGCGCCGGGCACGTGGCCCCAGGAGAGCTCGACCGACCTGTCGCCGGCCTTTGCAGAGACCTTGGGCCTGACGGTGCCCGACGGGGCGGCGGAGCACAGGTAGCCGTCGGCGGTCGACGACCAGGAGCCGTTGACCCGCGCCTGGACCAGGAAGCGGTGGGCGACGCCGTTGGCGAGGTCGGCGACCTTGTAGGAGGTGCCCTTCTCGTCCAGCGTGTAGGTCCTGTAGGAGCCGCCCGGGAGCCTCTCGGCGACGGCGTAGCGCTCGGCGCCGGCGACGGCCTTCCAGGACACGGTGACCTCTCCGTCACCGGTCGCCTCGGCCGTGGCCTCGGGGGCCCTGGCGTCGGCCGGGCGGCACGCCACCAGGTCGGACTCCGAGAAGGACGACCAGGACGAGCCGTTCCAGGCCTGGACCAGGAAGCTGTAGGACCTGCCGTTGGACAGCCCCGTCACGGTGTAGGACTCCTTGCCGCAGTCGAGCGTGTAGGTCTTGTAGCCGGACCCCTGGCGGACGGCGACCGCGTAGCGGGTCGCGCCGGGCACGTGGCCCCAGGAGAGCTCGACCGACCTGTCGCCGGCCTTTGCAGAGACCTTGGGCCTGACGGTGCCCGACGGGGCGGCGGAGCACAGGTAGCCGTCGGCGGTCGACGACCAGGAGCCGTTGACCCGCGCCTGGACCAGGAAGCGGTGGGCGACGCCGTTGGCGAGGTCGGCGACCTTGTAGGAGGTGCCCTTCTCGTCCAGCGTGTAGGTCCTGTAGGAGCCGCCCGGGAGCCTCTCGGCGACGGCGTAGCGCTCGGCGCCGGCGACGGCCTTCCAGGACACGGTGACCTCTCCGTCACCGGTCGCCTCGGCCGTGGCCTCGGGGGCCCTGGCGTCAGCCGGGCGGCACGCCACCAGGTCGGACTCCGAGAAGGACGACCAGGACGAGCCGTTCCAGGCCTGGACCAGGAAGCTGTAGGACCTGCCGTTGGACAGCCCCGTCACGGTGTAGGACTCCTTGCCGCAGTCGAGCGTGTAGGTCTTGTAGCCGGACCCCTGGCGGACGGCGACCGCGTAGCGGGTCGCGCCGGGCACGTGGCCCCAGGAGAGCTCGACCGACCTGTCGCCGGCCTTTGCAGAGACCTTGGGCCTGACGGTGCCCGACGGGGCGGCGGAGCACAGGTAGCCGTCGGCGGTCGACGACCAGGAGCCGTTGACCCGCGCCTGGACCAGGAAGCGGTGGGCGACGCCGTTGGCGAGGTCGGCGACCTTGTAGGAGGTGCCCTTCTCGTCCAGCGTGTAGGTCCTGTAGGAGCCGCCCGGGAGCCTCTCGGCGACGGCGTAGCGCTCGGCGCCGGCGACGGCCTTCCAGGACACGGTGACCTCTCCGTCACCGGTCGCCTCGGCCGTGGCCTCGGGGGCAGGGACAAGTTTACAAGTTAAGAAGTCATCCGATGTAAAAGTGCTCCAGTGGCCATTTACATAAGCTTGAACAAGGAATGAATAAGTTGATCCGTTTACAAGATTATCGATTCCAAAGGCAGTATCAGTGCAGTCGAGTGTGTAGGTGTTGAAGGTGCCGTCATTGTTGCATAAAGCAATCGCGTACTTTGTTGCATTAGGAACAGGCGACCAGCTCAATTTAATTTTGCCATCACGCATCTCGGAGACGACAGGATCTGGCTTAACTTCCTTTGACAGCCCAAACTGATTAGCAATAGCCAAAGCGTCCGCCTGGCCCATTTTTTGGAGATACAGCGAATTAGCCAAAAGTCCTGCGTCATATCCATTGTCGATAAAGCCATGTTCGACCAGAACTGCAGGGATGCCGTACTGGCGACAATTTCTAATTACAGAAAGACTATCAGCGTTGCTACCATCAGGATAATAAAGCTGCGTGCCATTTAAATCATAATAATCGTTTTTTGTCCCACGATTAACAAGACCAACGGATGCAAGCCTGCTCAGAACATCTTGCCCCAAAGACTCGCCAAGCTCATTAAATGAAGAATACCAACTAGCTTGCCTCGGAATCCAGATTTCCGCTCCTGTACCGCCACCTGAATTGATATGAAAACTCATAAATAAAGAAGCATTGTTGTCTCTTGCAATCTGAGCGCGGGCAATCAGCTCATTTGTAGTGTTGGCAACACCAGTAACGGAAGTATCGAAATCTCGCGTCATAATAACTCGAACGCCAGCATATTTCTGAAGTTCATCCCGGCAATATCGCGCTATTTGCAGGGTAAGATCCTTTTCACGAAGACCATTTCCGACAGCGCCGGAGTCCCAGCCTCCATGACCTGCATCCAGAACAAAAACCCAATTACGAACACGCGCCGAGCTTTCCGAAACAGCACCAACCGCAGATTCCAAGGAATCATACGAAGAGCCCATGCCATTAGTAAACACCGAGTCAAGCTGGTCATCCGAGGAATCATCAGACAGCAGTCTATATGGTGCCGGCATGTCGCCAACGCTAAACATCTGATTAGAAATATCATCGGAAAAATACCGCGTTGCGCCAGAGGCATACTCAACTTTAAAGAGAGAAAAAGCGCCAGCGCTAGAAAAGCTCGAAGAGAAAAGATATGTGCCGTCAACTCTGGAGGTTACACTCAATCGAACAAGGCCTTCAGTCTCAGCATTGGCACAATACAAGGCGACAGGCTCGTCCAGCACCGTTCCATCGAAACCCAAAGCAACTCTTTGCGTATCTCCCAGGTCAACGTGATCCTTCTCGATATAAATAAACGAAAGATCATCTACCTCTAAACTATCAGCAAACACGTTAACGGGATAAATGAGGGGCAGCGATAGAAAAAATGCGGCCACGAATACGGGCAGCAAATAGTGCTGAATTCTCTTAAGCATATGCAGTCCTTAAAAGGAAAAGGCGGCCAAGAGCCGCCTTTAAATTCCTATCGAGTGGCGTAAAAGGATAGAACGGAGTCGGCAACATGCTGTCTGTCGCCTTCGCTTAAACCATAGTACATGGGCAACCTGACAAGCCTATTACTTTCAGAGGTGGTAAACCTGTCCTCTCCCTCAAAACGACCAAACATCTTGCCTGCAGGCGCATCATGCAAAGGAATGTAATGGAAGACAGCCTGAACACCATGCTCCTTAAGATAAGAAATGAGATCGCTGCGCTCCTTGAGATCCTTGCACTTAATGTAAAACATGTGGGCATTATGCTCACAGCCCTCAGGAATATACGGGAGTACAATCTTTCCGTCTTCAGCAAGCGGCCTCAACGAATCGTAGTAAAAACGCCAAGATGAAAGACGATTGTCATTGATTTCATCAGCATGCTCCAGCTGCGCCCAAAGATAGGCAGCATTCATATCAGAAGGCAAATAGCTAGATCCACGATCGACCCATGTATATTTATCGACCTGGCCCCTGAAAAAGCGCTGGCGATTAGTTCCCTTTTCACGAATAATTTCAGCTCGATCACAGTAACGCGAATCATTGATAGAAAGCGCGCCGCCTTCGCCCATCGAATAGTTCTTTGTTTCGTGGAAACTATAGCAACCAAAATGGCCAATGGTGCCAAGCGCCTTGCCCTTATACGAGCTCAAAACACCCTGTGCCGCATCTTCAACAACTAACAAGTCATTACGCGCGGCAATATCCATGATACGATCCATGTCACACGCAACGCCAGCATAATGCACAGGAACGATAACTTTGGTTTTATCAGTTATCGCCCTCTCAATGGCATCGGGATCAATATTCATTGTGTCAGGGCACACATCAACAAACACCAAAGTGGCACCGACCATTTGAAATGCCGTAGCAGTAGAAGAGAAAGTGAAACTAGGCAGAATCACCTCATCGCCAGGATGTAGGTCGCATAAGATTGCTGCAAGCTCAAGCGCGCTCGTACCACTAGTCGTTAGCAGAATCTTATTGGAATCAAATCGGTTCTCGAGCCATTCGCTACATTTTTTGGTAAAAGGACCATCACCACAAATCTTACGATTGACAGCACAGGCCTCTCGAACATACTCCATTTCCGTGCCTACATAAGGCGGGAGATTAAAATTTATCATATAGCAGCTCCAAATGAATATAGTCCGATCCCAAGCAAAATAAGAAGCAGTGATATCCACTTCCGCCGAGACATTTTCTCATGAAAAATCGTAATACCGAATATTGTCACATATATGTAACTAGTAGCCTCCAGCAATGGGCCCATAGACAGGGGAATCCCTTTATATGCGAAAATCGATAGAAACGTGGTGCAAACGAAAAGGACATAAGCACAGATTACAAGAGGGTTCAAATACTCTCTAATTCTGCTGTCATATGTTTTAAGAGCTGCTTTCTTTAGCATTACCTGAGATATTGCGCTAATAAAAACACCGAGGAGAAGAAGGAGGGCGTATCGAAAATCCACAGTACAATCCTCCTAAGCAGCATCGGAATCCGAAGAGGCAAACAAAGCAACGCCGATTAATACAATAATGCCACCCGAAACCTGAAGGAAGCCGAGTTGCTCCTTAAAGACAATAACACCCCATACCATGCCCCATACAACTGTAACGGCACGATTGGCATAGGCTGTCGTCAATGGCAACCGTTTAATAATTTGTTGCCAGCAAATAGCATAAATGCCAAGCAGCATAATTATTCCGGCGTAGCAGACACAAAAACCGAAAGACAGAAAAGGATAGCCTGCCGCAAGCTTGCTTAAGATACCGCTACAAGAATACAAAACCAATAGCAGATGAAGTGCTAAGAAAACGCGAGCATTTTTCATTCTCTATGCGCCTCGTTTCGGCAGGTACTTTTCCAAATTAACCATCGAATCTGCAGTCAGGATGTAGAAGCCGTATCTACTGCCACTATCGACAATTTCATGCTCCATGTCATTGTCAACGGAGCTGCGCTCGACTCTCACAGACCTATCGCATTCCGCCTCTCGAAGCATCGCTAAGTCTTCACCATCAAAAATAAATCGAATCATGGCGCATTCAGAATGCTCCGATACACTCAGATCAGGCTCCTGCCCAATAGCAACAGAAATTACTGCACCTAAGAAATCAATGCCTGTTGACAGCTCTACAAGATCACTGCCGATACAATCTCCACCCATTCGGCTGCCAATTTCAACAATGCGAATATCCTCATTCTCATTAACCAAAATCTCCGAATGAGAAGCGCCGAATTCAACTCCCAGAGAATCCAGGGCATGAGAAACAACCCCCATTATTTTAGAGCGCAACGAATCGGAAACAGGGGCAGGTTGCAGATGTCCGGTTTCAATAAAATGCGGAGACCCAGTTGTATACTTTCTGGTTAGCGCAAGAAAGTGATGCTCGCCCTTCCAGGTAATGAATTCGACGCTGTATTCAATCCCAGCGAAAAACTCCTCAACAACGCAAGCCTTCGAAAAGGAAACGTCGATCGCAGAACAAACGGCATCCTCAAGCCCTTGCGGAGATTGAAGTTTAGTAATGCAACGGCTACCAGACCGGTCAACAGGCTTCACAATAATCGGATAAGCCAGATTCAGATTCTCAGCATCCGACACATCGGTTACTTGATAGCTCCTGGGAGACGGATCTCCGTTCTGGAAAAATGCCTCGCGCATTAAGTGCTTATTCGTGGACAGCTCAATGCACTCCAGAGAGTTGGCACAAAGACCGAGTTTATCAGCAACTTTGGATACAGTAATGTTTCCGAGATCCGTGCCAATAGAGCATATTCCGTCAACGCCGATAGATTTGCATTTTTCTGCAATTTGATCAATCTCAGTAATACTGATGGGATAAAAATAGTCAGCACTGCTCTCGCCAATATCGCCGCACTTCCATGCGAAGACATGTGTTTCAAAGCCAAGTTCTTTAGCCTTAAGAATCAATGGGTTTTGGAAATCAGACGCGCCGATAATGGCAAGTTTTTTTTGCATCTTTACTTCTCCCAATTAGCCGAAGAATTCTTCTCGAAATCACTCCAGCGGCCGCTTTCCATCTCTGCCTTATAATCGAGCATCATCGAATGATAGTCTCGATAAGCCGGAACGAAGCCGAAATCTCGCTCAGCCTTTCCCATATCAAACAAAAAAGAAGGGGTATTGTTCTTAAGATCCGGCCTGTAGACAATCTTGGATTTAGAACTGTCGCCAAACACCTCGATGACCGCACGCGCCTGATCTTCAAGTTCCAAAGGAACTCCGCTCGTCATATTATAAAGCCCATGTGTCAAATCGCTTTCCAAAGCCATTCGATATGCTCGGGCAACGTCCTTGACATAAATAATATCTCGTGAGATATGCGGGTCTCCCCATATCTCGAGATCCTGTCCGGCCGCGGCCTTTTCGATCCAGACCTGAATAGCAGACTTATAGGGCTTACCATCGACTAAGATCGTGCCATGAGGTCCAACGCCGTAAACCGGAGGGAAACGGAACACCGCCCCTTGAAGACCATGTTGCTGCGAATAATACTCAATCAAATCATTGGCAGCATTCTTCGTGATGGTATAAACGGCATGATCACCAGTAAAGGAGAAATTCCTGGGCTCGTCCTCGGTAATAGCATGATTCTTTTTCCACGCGCCGGATACATCACCGTAAGTAGTGGCGGAAATAATCTTCTTGATACCATTAGTCCTACAATACTCAAGCACATTTACTGTACCCAGAGTGTTTACCTTAACGTAATCAGCCGCATTCTCTTCGTTAACCAAATCTGCAGTCGCATTGGCAGGAAGAAGTCCGGCCAAAAGAATCACCCCATCGACGTTATCCACGGGGAGTTTTGAAAAATCTTCGGGCTTTGTAATATCGAGGCTCACGAACTCGGCGCCCATGCTCTCAAGAAAAGGACGAAGCCGTTCATTTCTACCGGTAGCAATAACCTGTTTGCCCGATTTGACAAGCTCGTCGACGGTATACATACCAATAAAGCTCGTTGCACCAATTACAATTACCATAGCCTATTCATCCTTTCCGTTACATTCTTTTTCAATTACGTACAAAGGTCTATTTTTAACCTCGGTAAAAATATTACCGACGTACAGCCCAACAATTCCAATAGCAGACAAAATGAGTCCACCCATAAAGAAGATTGAACAAAGGAGACTCGTCCACCCAACCTGAATGCCCGGAACACATAGCTTTTGAATGATCGCAGCAACGAGAATGAGCAGCGCGACGAATGCCATAGCAAAACCAACATTAACGGCAAACTTTAACGGCTTATTAGACTGCGCAGTGATGAGCTCAAACGCCATATTAAGCTTCTTCTTAAAACTATAAGAAGATTCGCCCGCAAAGCGCTCGTCACCAACTATTTCAATCGCGGTCTGTCTAAACCCAAGCCACTTAATGAACATCGTGTACCCGCGGTTATGCTCACGCATTGAACAATACTGAGTGATTACCGCGCGACGAGCAATGCTGAAATTGCAAAGCGAGGGATCGTAACTGCCATCAGTAAAATACTCATACACCTTATAAAAGGCTCGAGATAGCATCTTGGTCAAAGCACTATCTTTTCGCTCGACTCTTTTGGCGAAAACAACGTCATAGCCTTCAAGGGCTTTGTTATAAAGTTGGGGAATGGCCTCGGGCCTGTCCTGAAGGTCGCAGTCCATAACAACGACCCAGTCACCATGGCAGCAATCAAGACCAGCAGTAATCGCGCGAATTTGGCCAAAATTGCGTGCGAGCTTGATTCCATACACGCGGTCATCATTGTCACAAATAGATTGCACGACTGACCATGAATCGTATGGATCATGGTCGTCCACAAGCACAAGCTCGAATGAGGCACCCATACCCTCAAACACGTCAACAATTCGCTGATGCAGTTCGGGCAGCGCCTCTTTACATCCATAAACAGGAATTACGACAGAGAAATCCATGACAAACCTTAGGTTGAGTTTAATAACCTACTTATGATGCATTCGATCAAGCGAACCGTCAAATCGAAGTAACCGCAATCATCACACTACTGCTAAAGCTATTTAATGAGAACACACTGCTGCCGAGTTTCGCTTTTATTTGCGTTATTAAAACAAGGTCCAATCAAATTACCGGGCAGAATCTGGTGCCACATCTTATTATCATGCGAATTATCCCCCCAGAAAAAACCAATATGGCAATCAATTGAACCATCCGTTTTAAAGAAAATAACATCGCCTTTCTGAGCCAACCCACTGTTCAACATATCGGCAACAGTGTTGAAATGATATACCTTACAGCCAGAATCAATAGCATAACCGTACCAGCGCCAAGCATTAATGTAACCGCCACCTCCGGGTCCCGCGCCCCACGGGGTGTGATTATTATTCGCCGCAACGGCATCAACGTTTACGCCAAGAGATCTAAATACATGTGCAACGAAGCCCGTGCAGTTCATGCCAGTATATCCCCCAGGGCCAGGAGCGCCGTTAGGATACAAGCAAGTCTGGTACGAAAAGCCACTCGAATATCGAGTGCCAAGATAATAGCCATTGTATTGACGGCTCGTCAGCCAATTAACAACGGATAGACGTGGAATGCCAAATACCGTGTCATTCGTGCCCGTTGGTTTTACGCTAACCAGATCACCCTCATCAAAAGGTGACCAGATACCGTCGAGATATGCTTGAACGACAAACCGATAGGTCTGTCCGCCATTTAGTCCTTCAACCCTGTACGAATTGCCGGTACAGTTATAAGTGTATGTTTTATACCCGTTACTCGTCTTAACAGCGACGGCATAACGAGTGGCACCTGACACCCTGTCCCAAGACAGATTTGCACAAAGATCTCCAGCCTTACCAGTTACACGAGGAACAATCACACCGTGTGGAACTGCATCCACAAGCAGTGCGTCACCGTAGGCAGACCAGGCCCCATCTACGTAAGCTTGCACAAGAAACTTGTGAACACGCCCATTCGTAAGATTAGAAACCGTATAACTAGTCGCCAAGCAATTAGTCGTGAACGTTACATATGAACCATTCTTATATTCTGCAATCGCGTACCTCGTTGCATTGGGAACAAAATCCCAAGTAAGCTGTATTTTTCCATCCCCAGGACAAGTGGCCTTAACATTTTGAGGGGAACGGACGTCCTCAAGAACCGCTTCACATAAATATGTATCCGAAGAAGAACTCCACCTCCCATTTACAAATGCTTGCACAAGAAAACGGTAAGTCTTGCCAGGATTCAAGCCGGAAACCAGATACGAGGACTCTTTGACATCAAGGGAATACGTCTTGTAGCTATTTCCAGTCTTAAGAGCAACCGCGTACCTCTCTGCTCCAGGAATTTGATTCCACGAAAGCACACAAGAGGTCGATGTAGTTTTCTCCAAATGAGGCTTCGGGGCATTTGGGTCTTCGGGAATGGCGGCTACAAGGTCTTTGCTCCCAAACGGAGACCATCTTCCATCGATACAAGCCTGAACAATAAATGAATACTTCTGGCCATTGATAAGACCGCTCACCGTGAACTCATCGCTAGAGCAATCGTAGGTAACAGTCTTGTAACCGCTTCCAGCCTTATATGCAATTGCATATCGAGATGCACCGGCGATGGGGCTCCATTTAAGACTAACCGATCCATCGCCAACACTGGAAACGCCAACTTTAGGAGAAACGAGAGAATACGGCATGCAGGTGATGTAGTCAGTGTCCTCAAGGGCCGTTAGACACTCGTAAATCCTCGCTCTAACATAGAACGAGTATTCTTCACCATTTTTCAATCCCTTTATTTCAATGCTAGTTTGATTTGATTTCAACCTATACGACTTGCCATTTGAACACCAAACAACATATTGAGTGGCGCCCGGGACGCGGCCCCACGAAAGCTCGACGCGCCCGTCGCCGGCGGTAGCCGCGGGCGAGGGCCTTACGGTCCCCTCGGGCCTGCAGCGGACGAGGCTCGCGGGGCCGAAGGAGGACCAGCGGCCGTTCACGTAGGCCTGCACGAGGAAGTCGTGGTCGTAGCCGTTGGGGAGGTCGGTGACGGTGTATGAGTTCCCGGTCAGGTCCTTCGTGAAGGTGCTGTAGGTTCCGTTCGAGAACGCTTCGGCGACGGCGTAGCGCTCGGCGCCCGGGACGGGCTCCCAGCTCAGGGTCACCTCGCCGTCCCCGGTCGCCTCCGCCCGGGGCGCAGGAGCGCACGGGTCGGAGGGGGTCGCGGAGACAAGATCGGAGCCAGAGAAAGAGGTCCACCTGCCGCAAACGCATGCCTGCACCAGGAATCGATAGCCCGTCCCGTTGGACAGGCCGGCGGCCGTGAAGGACTCGCCAGCGCAGGAGGTCGTCAGCGTGCGGTAGCCGGAACCGGTACGGTAGGCCACGGCGTACTTCGTGGCGCCCGGGACGCGGCCCCACGAAAGCTCGACGCGCCCGTCGCCGGCGGTAGCCGCGGGCGAGGGCCTCACGGTCCCCTCGGGCCTGCAGCGGACGAGGCTCGCGGGGCCGAAGGAGGACCAGCGGCCGTTCACGTAGGCCTGCACGAGGAAGTCGTGGTCGTAGCCGTTGGGGAGGTCGGTGACGGTGTATGAGTTCCCGGTCAGGTCCTTCGTGAAGGTGCTGTAGGTTCCGTTCGAGAACGCTTCGGCGACGGCGTAGCGCTCGGCGCCCGGGACGGGCTCCCAGCTCAGGGTCACCTCGCCGTCCCCGGTCGCCTCCGCCCGGGGCGCAGGAGCGCACGGGTCGGAGGGGGTCGCGGAGACAAGATCGGAGCCAGAGAAAGAGGTCCACCTGCCGCAAACGCATGCCTGCACCAGGAATCGATAGCCCGTCCCGTTGGACAGGCCGGCGGCCGTGAAGGACTCGCCAGCGCAGGAGGTCGTCAGCGTGCGGTAGCCGGAACCGGTACGGTAGGCCACGGCGTACTTCGTGGCGCCCGGGACGCGGCCCCACGAAAGCTCGACGCGCCCGTCGCCGGCGGTAGCCGCGGGCGAGGGCCTCACGGTCCCCTCGGGCCTGCAGCGGACGAGGCTCGCGGGGCCGAAGGAGGACCAGCGGCCGTTCACGTAGGCCTGCACGAGGAAGTCGTGGTCGTAGCCGTTGGGGAGGTCGGTGACGGTGTATGAGTTCCCGGTCAGGTCCTTCGTGAAGGTGCTGTAGGTTCCGTTCGAGAACGCTTCGGCGACGGCGTAGCGCTCGGCGCCCGGGACGGGCTCCCAGCTCAGGGTCACCTCGCCGTCCCCGGTCGCCTCCGCCCGGGGCGCAGGAGCGCACGGGTCGGAGGGGGCAGCATAAGAAACAGATGCGGCATTCCTCACTATTCCTGTTATCGAGTTTTCAGCAATCGCCGGAGTACATACAAGAAAGAAAATAGCAGCGACAAGAGATAGCAAACATGAAATACGCTTCATACGACCCTCCATGAGCAACAGTCCAATTAGATAGTATCGGAAATACGAGATTCGATATGTATTATTTCGGACCAATGGATGTTTTTGTCACAGACGGTTTCAAGCATTGTTAAATCGAAATCCTGTCAATAATCCAAGCCGATAACTCGATTATGTTGTAAATCCACTTTCGCAGTTAAGGCATAAGCACCAGATGCATCGTCAGCGGAGGTTTGAAGCTCTATCAAATACGAAAGGCCTACAAAACAACAGACGTGACCGCTCCGATCTGCACGGCGAGCCAACAGGCCACATCGGAAAATGACTGGTGGGACGACACCGACCTCTCCAAGGGCTACGGGCAGGCCAGGAAGCGCGGCCTGTCCCGCCAGAAGCTGTGCATCTGCGTCGCCATCGACGTCCACAAGAACCCGGTCGCGGTAGTCTGCGGCCGCGGGAAGCCCAGCTCGGCGCGCGTGAGGAAGGCCATGGGCGGAAGGATAGCGCCCGGGTCGCTGCTCATCCACGACATCGAGCGGGCGCATGGCGCGCTCTGCCGCTCGACGCGGACGGCGCGAGGCTCCTCTTCCAGGTCTTCGCCGACGCCTACAAGAGGCAGTCGGTGGTGATCACCACGAACCTGGAGTTCAGCAGGTGGGAATCGGTGTTCGGTGGCGACCAGATGGCCGCCGTCATAGACCGCATCGTCCACCACGGGAGGCTCGTCCAGTTGGCGCAACGCCCGTTCGGGAACGGGCACGTTAACGTCCCCTGTTCTCAAATCCTTCATCTACGCTATGCCACGTTTGCGATTACTAAGAAGTATTCCGCATAATCGGCAGGAATTGAGCACAGTAAGCGTAGAAAACCAAGCAGTTATAACACGAGCTCCGCACCCGAAGACTGGGAACGGGCTTCCCCGGGCGGCCACCTTGACAAGGCGGCCCAGGAAGGATGGAAAAGAAGACCGCGCCCCTAGCACAGAGAAGAAATGCGCTCGACGGAAGAGACAATCGGGGGCTGAGATTACCCGGGCGCGGCGCTTGAGCCGCAGCACGACGGCGAAGCACGCGTGTACGGAGAACATGTCGCCGATAGCATCACCGCCCAGTATAAGACCAAGCCGGCGTACGAGGGACATGGGGAGTAGATCGGAGAGGGCGTCCTAGACACCGACCTCAGCTCCATTCCTCACGATTAGCTTTTCCATTTCCTTAGAGTTCTTGATAAACCGTCAAGAAAGACAAAAACTATCTACTTCACAGCTATAAACCCTCATCTAGGACGCCGTTATACCATTAAAATCGTTCTCATTGATAGGAAAGCGTTCGATGAATAGTTTTGCAAACTCAGCGCTTTTTGCAACTTTTGCGTCCCCTCCTGCATCATCAAAAATCTGTTTTGAAGCGGCAACGATGCCCTCAAGTACATCAACTGAGGGAGTATTTAAGTTTTTTAAGTAATTTGGAGTAATGTCAAATGAACGGAACTGAACAGCGCAGGTCGCGAGAATAACATAGAAAATCAAATTATTCTGCTCTGCTCTATCCAAATCCGACTTTCGAAGATATTGACGAATAAATAATGATGTTTTACCTAAAGCGAAATATGCTTCAGGAGGTATATCCTCATTGAATATTTTTTATACTTAATATCATCCGCTAGAATTTGTGCCGGCCTCGCTCTCGCATAGTCCGGCTGTTTCAATAAAACTGCGATTAAGCATTGTCCCAAAAACGGAACCGTAATGATATCCTTCGCTGCAATCCCCTCATTCTTGCATGAGCTCTTCCTTCTTTCATAATGCAAACCATGGCGTTTGAAATACTGTTCTATTTGAAGATGTATGGTTTCAAGAGAACGTAAATATGCTGGCGGAATAACGCTTTGGTTATTAGTCGCTTGAATAATCTTGGCTCTTACATCCTGATCTGTGATGGAAATACACTTGACCAGAACTTTTCTTGTATCTTTAGAAGCATCGCCCTCTCTGCAGTAATGCCAAATCTCATTTGATGTTTGAAGCCCATTAACAATTCTGGGGTTTATTAGCGTTACAGAACAGTCCATATCCCTCTTAACGCTATCGGCAAGTATTGTAATTCCATTATTTAGCCACCAGAAATCGACTTCTATATCATTTCGGAGCGTGTTTTGGATGGCCTTATTCACGGAGTTGTTACCTTGATAGTCACGAATATTAGCTTCAAATAAGGACTTTTCAAGATTTCCATCATTAGAGGTAGCAAATTTATTGAACTCAGGAATAGTTACTGCGAGTATTGCGCTATGACCATCAGGACAAAGAGGTCTTTATCTGAATGCAAAGATACAACACTATCTGGGGACCGCTGAAACGCGGAAAAGAGCTCTTTGTCGGTTAAAATGTTGACGGCAATATCATGAACAATGGGAGCATTTTTCTGAACAATCGTTTTCAATTCTTCAGACTGTTTAATTAAGTTAGGATGCAATTCCGTAGTAAGAGAAATACCCCAAAAGGTAATATTCACCCTATATTTATTTCTCATAGCTGTTTTCAAAATGCTCAGAATTAGTTCGAAAGCTTGTCTAACCTCTTCGTTATATCTTTGAGGATCGGGATTATCAGTCAATAAATTCGGGAACGAATCTTTCCAATTCTGGATAGACACCTCAGGAAAACCTGTTTGATATTTTGTTTGAATAAAATGTATATCAATTATTGATTTTTTAGGAATATCTAGTGAGCTGAAATCCTGACCAGTTATCAAGCATTCATTAGCGAAAATATAAATACCATCATATCCACCGTCATTTCCTTTTCCCACATGTCCCCTCTCAGTCTCGTCATCATCGAGGTCATAACGAGCAAGCAGCTTTTGAGCTGCTATGATTTCAAAGGCGACACATTCGTCGAGGCTTTCATCAAAGCGATTTTTTTTCAGATTTGATATAGTCTTTTATTGTTTCCTGAGTAAGCGTAAGTCTTTTCGGCATTAGAATACCTCTCTGATTTCGTTACTATTTATTGATTAATTTTATCCTTATTTATTTATGCAAGGACAGAAAAGAAGGTCGATTCTCAACTTCAGCCGAACGTCCCGAACGGATAGCCCCTTCCCGCACTTAACCGAACGGCCCCGGTTCCCGAAATGGGTGCCGGGACCGGAGCTTCCCCAGTTGAAGAAACGATGCAGAAGTGTTTCGATGGGTCTCGGGGTCATGCTCCGCCCGCCGTCCGGCACCGCTTCCCAAACTCAGCCGGACGACCCCGTCCGCCCCATTCGGTTTTCTGGATTGACCACACCGATATGGACAGTTCCGTGAGGGGCGTGAGAGACGGGAGAGCTGCATGAGGGACCCCAGGCACCCCAGGCATTTCACCGACGAGTTCAAGAGGCAGATAGTCGAGCTCTACAACGTCGGCAAGCCCAAGCGGGAGATCATGGAGGAGTACAATCTCGGCAAGAGCACCGTCGAGCGCTGGGTCAAATCGATCAACGCGACGGGTTCGCCCCATGCGGCGGACAACCGCATGCCCGAGCAGAACAGGATCATAGAGCCGGGGCGCGAGAACCGCAGGCTCCGCATGGAGGTCGATGTCTTGAAACAAGCGGCGCTGATATACGCTCGAAGGTGGGGGCCATAGCGGCCGAGGAGCCCGCGCTACCCCATATCAGCGCAGCGCGGGCTCCTCGGCGTCGCGAGGTCGACGTACCACACGATGCGCGGGCGGGTGGACCTCCCCGTGGGTCCCGATCCCGCCGCACCTGAGGTACTGGCCGTGCATTCGGCCAGCCGCGGCCTTTACGGGTCGTGATTCAGGTCGCTGCTCATCCATGATCTCGAGCGTACGCATGCGGCGAATAGACCAGAGGCAGCAAATGGAGGCACCAACTTAATTTTAGCTCAATCTCCTAGCACCAGTCGAAAGCAGACACTACGCCAATGTTTCAATACCCCTCCTGCATAATGCTCTGCAATGGCCACCCGATGAACGAAATATAAATTGCTAGGGTTAAAAATGAGGGGTCTCGCTTGCAGCAAATAGCATTGGTATATAGGAGCGTAGAGCCAGTAAAGATCGTTTAAGTATGCATTTAAGCATGCAGCAAGTGGAAGGAACGCATGAACGATGGTAACCGGCAGCAAAACGCACCAACTTCAGTCCATCAATAATGCCGACCATGCAATCCAGCAAGGGTGCAAGTGCCTCATCTAGAGGTACGACCATCAATTTAATTGAAGTAAGAAGTTGCGAACAGTTTTACTGACTTACCAGGACGGCGCCACACGCGTTAACCGTGAAATTGTCCAAAAAAATGCCCCAATGTTTCGCTTGTATCAGAGGCGTCTGGGGCTTCACTGATAGAATAGCCCTACTTACCAATTCGGGACCATGGCCAGGCTGTTTCACCATGAATTATACATCTGAACCCAAAAAGCCCTATGTAGTGTTAACCATAAAGCCGTCTCGCGGCGCAGCCGGCTATCTCAGGAAAAGAATAGACACTGCCATCGAATCCGGCTTCAACATTTTCAAAGTTAGACTGGAGGCTGAAGAAAACGGGTTATATCCCAATCGAGTACTTCCGATAGTTGCGACCTTGTCATCCTATTCGACCGACCACGGTTGCACTTTCCTCCCCTCCAAATCGACTGGTAAGGGAACCTATGCTGAAGCTTTGGGGTTATTAAAGCCCTACAAAGACCCTAATGGTGTCGATTCGGCATCATTTCTTGATAAAGATTGGCGCTTCGACAGAAATACGCACTTTGATGTGGTTAGTGGGATTATCGACTCACTTCGCAAGACTACGGTGCTTGCGCCCGGGCTTCTCCATGGAATCGAATACGGATTAAACGAGATATCAGATAACGTGCTTGTTCATTCGACAAAAATGCAAAGCGAGCATGTTGAAGGCTACGTAATGGCCCAAGTTCATCGTCAATCTAACAAAGTCGCAATCGCAGTCCATGATGACGGAATTGGCATCCCCAATTCACTTAGGAGTGGCGGCGTAGCCTTTGCTGACACAAAGGAGGCTATACAACTCGCCCTCAGCAAGGGCGTAACAGATGGAAATGGCGCAGGCAACGGATTATGGCTTCTTGACAGTATTGTCGACGCAGCATCTGGTTCTCTCGATATTCAGTCTGACGGCATTGGATATAGAAAGGTTCACAAACATAAGGGGTCAGACGCTACGGTCGCATTCAGAAACGTCAACACCCCGGCAGGCGGAAGCACGTTGGTAGATTTTCAAATCTCGACAAACTCATCAATATCCATGTCAGATATTTTTGAGGGAAACTCACCAGTCAATCTTTGGAAAGAATCCCATGAAACCGACCCGTCGGGCAGAAGCCTCCGACTTCGTCTGGCTGACGAATCATCCGGATTTGGAAGCAGATACGACGCTGCGAAAATGCGCTGTTTAGCATTAAACATGGCTAACGATGCAGATAATAAGGTCTATTTGGACTTTGCGGACGTGCCGTTCATCAGCCTATCGTTTGCAGATGAGTTTATCAACAAATTGATGCGCGAGGTAGGCCTAGTCACCTTCATTCGGAAATACTCAATTGTGAATCTATGCCAATCTTGCGCGGAAGCAATCGATTATGTCACTCGAAAATAACGGAAGCCGCATGCATTACGCGTCAACAACAATCGCTTTACGTACTTACGCTACGGTCAATCACACCAGACGCCAAGCCAACAATCCGAAGGGACCAACGTGCTAACGATTCACTATGGTGATATGGAAAATACCTCGACCTAGAACCGTTCGAGAATTTCCTCGGCGTTCTCTCGCAGATAGATATCTAGGTCCGGCACGGCAAACTGCACGTAGCCTCTCTGTGGCGCCTGAATAACCTCTCTTTGTAGCAATTTTGCCCTAATAGAGCTAATCTCATTGGTCTTTTTACCCATGCGCCTAGCAATCTCGGATGATTTGGACTGTTGTTTGTCCTCGCACATCGCCAAAAGGTATTTGATATCGTTAAGCCCCAGTCCAGAAATCGCGGGCTCGTGAACAACATCGTGAAAACGAGCCTCTGCCAGCGCAATGCCTTCGGCAACATCGCGCTCACTCACGATGGCACTTTTGGCACGATGCAAGTTGGCGCGCTGCCAAATGGAATAACCAACCAGTTGTACCAGATAGGCATAGCCCTTAGTAGCCTTAGCGATTGCGTCGAAAATGTTGGTGTAAGGGTGACACCCTAGCGCCCGTTTAACGAAAAACGGCCTTCGTCCTAGAATCTGAAATCACCACAACAACAGGTTCTAGGAAAGGACGAAGACCGCTATGGGAATCTTATCAGACCCGACGCCGGACATGCTCGCCATGCCCCGTTTCGACGACGGCGCCATCGACATGCAGGAGCTGCTCCGCAGACTAGCCGAGCAGGTCGTGAACGCCGTGATGGACGCCGAGGCCGACCAGCTGTGCGGCGGCGGGGCGAACAGCCGAAACGGCTACCGCGAGAGGTCGCTCGCCACCTGCGTCGGCACGCTGACGCTGCGCATCCCCAAGCTGCGCTCCGGCAGCTTCTTCCCTGAGGACGTGCTCGAGCGCTACCAGCGCGTCGACCGCGCGCTCGTGGCCGCCGTGGCCGAGATGTACGCCACGGGCACGAGCACCCGCAAGGTGCAGAGGGTGGCCGAGAAGATGGGCGTCTCCAGGCTCTCGAAGGACCAGGTGAGCGCCATCGCCTCGAGCTTGGACGCAGATATCGAGGACCTATGCGGAAGGCCGCTCGGCGGCTCGCCGGTGCCCTACGTCTGGCTCGACGCGACCTACGTCAAGTGCCGCCGCGAGGGGCGCGTCGCCTCCACCGCCGTGGTCACCGCCATCGGCTGCGATGCGGGCGGCTGGAGGCGCGTCCTGGGCGTCGACGTGGTCGACACCGAGTCCTACGACTCGTGGCTCGCCTTCCTGCGGGCTATCCGCTCGCGCGGGGCGGCGGGCGTGCGGCTCGTCGTCTCGGACGCCCACCCGGGGCTCGTCCGGGCGCTCGGCGAGGTCTTCCAGGGCGCCGCGTGGCAGCGCTGCGCGGTCCACCTCATGCGCGACTGCATGCGCGAGGCCGGCTCCTGGCAGCTCAGGCTCCGCGTGGGCAGGATCGTGTCGCAGGTGTTCCGCGGGCGCGACGCCGCCACCGTGACGGCCATGTACCACGCGGCGTGCGACATGCTGGAGGGGTGCTGCCCCAGGGCGGCGGCGGTGCTGGAGGAGGCCGAGCCCGACGCGCTGGCCTACCTCGACTTCCCGCCGACCCACTGGAAGCGCCTGCGCACCAACAACGTGCAGGAGAGGACCAACCGGGAGATAAAGCGCAGGTCGCGCGTCGTGCAGGTGTTCCCTCCACGGGCTCGCTGGTGCGGCTCGCGGGCGCGGTCATGTGCGAGCAGGACGAGATATGGCAGGAGTCCAGGTACTTCTCGGAGGTGAGGATGAACGAGCTCTACGATGACGGTCGCACTCGGGGAATCGACGGTCCCGTCGAGTGGGCGCGGCTTGAGGCGGAGGCCAGGAAGATGCTCGAGTCCGGCCTCGAGCTTGCGGACAGGGTCGAGGCGGCATAGGATATCAACCGTATTCCAGATTCCAGGACGCCGGGCCGACTCACTTCGGATCGGGCGCTACACCAACTTTCTCGACATTACCGCCTTAGCGGATCTCGACAACAGATCGTCCTCTATGGTCAAGCCGGTCGCAATAAAACTGTCGCCCATAGAAAGCGCCACCTCCACCTGGTTGATAGGCGCCAGATCTTCGGGGAGGGCACGACGCAAGAACGTAAGCGCCTTGCCGTTAATAAAATCCATAACACCAGCGGGTAAACCGGCAAAGGCAAGTGCGATATCTACTTATATCGAATAATATCGAGCTGTATAAGCTTGTATAAACTTATCGCGAAAGTATCGAGCTGTGCGGCGTCATCCACGAGACCGCCTTCGAGTGGCGGCACCGCGTGCTCGCTACGGAGTCCGGCTACCAGGACCGGATCGAGCTGCGCGACACCGTCTGGGTCGACGAGACCCACATCAACGGTACCGACCTCTCCAAGGGCTACGGGCTGTCCCGCCAGAAGCTGTGCATCTGCATCGCCATCGACGTCCACAAGAACCCCGTCGCCGTCGCATGCGGCCACGGGAAGCCAAGCTCGACGCGCGTGAGGAAGGCCATGGTCGGCAGGATAGCGCCCGAGTCGCTGCTCATCCACGACCTCGATCGGGCGCATGGCGCACCCTGCCGCTCGATGCGGGACGGCGCGAGGCTCCTCTTCCAGGTCTTCGTCGACGCCTACGAGAGGCAGCCGGTGGTGATCACCACGAACCTGGAGTTCAGCAGGTGGGGATCGGTGTTCTGCGACGACCAGATGGCCGCCGTCATAGACCGCATCGTCCACCACGAGAGGCTCGTCCATTTCCGTGGGGAGTCCTAACACGTGCGTCACACCCTCATGCGGGAGGGGCAAGTACTCAAAAAGGGCACGCACGGCCGGTGCGTGCCCTGCTCAAATCCCGATGCTCTTTTTGCTCAAATCCTCTTGGCGAAACACGCCAGATCCCCGGCGTCAGCTACGAGAATACCCGGGCAAACCAACGGCGGCACCCGATCCGCATTGAGAATATTGGAAGGCGCCGGGGGTCGCTCGTGTCAATCCTGATCTAGAAGATACAGTGAATACTAGACTCATCCATCCGCAACCGGCGGCATAGTCGTATCGAAAAAATCGCCATCCAATCGAAACGAAATTCATATCTCAATGCTAAGTTTGACCACAAAGACTATGAACCAACGGGAGTTTAAAGCGAAATCTATACGCGCGAAGAATTATTATCAATGACCTCTTCGGCAACACATTTAACTAAAGGAATCTCATAGGAAAGTGCGCGATCGTGCTTAAAAGGAATAAACGCACCGCAAGTTTGTTTTTTGCTGTGAACAATCGCATTTCTTACTTTATAAATTCGGGAAGCTATTAATCCGGCCACATTATCGGATTCCCAATCTATAACTGGAGCATCAGATTCAAATTCAACCCCATTGCTCGAATACCACGCAGGCCAATCGAAACGATAGCGACGTAGGGATTTCATTAACTGAGGCACATGGACACACGACTCAACCAAATACTCAAGCTCACGTTTTTCATTTCCAAAACCAAGTTCGCTCTTATGGGATATTTCTTTTTCTAACTTACTAACAATCGAATACAGATGCTGATCGTTGTATGCAAATTCAACCGACTGGAGCTCGTTTCTCAACAATTCGGTCGTCATTTTTCGATAGGCGGAATTAAAGTAAAATTCAACCGAATGATAGAAGGACAAAAACTGCAAATATGGGCTTCTCGAAGACACGCCAAGACAAAAATGATTGACAGCGCTCTCGTCAAATTTTACATCCGGAACACAATCAATTTCTAACTTCGTAACAAATAGCCTCCCATAACTTCCTTTTTCTAAAAACTCATCAAGCGATGAAATTAGCCTCAGCGGCCTATCTAAACAAGAGATGTACTTAAATTGGAAGGAAGCTGCTCGTTCACGAAGTTGTTTCGCTTTGCTATACCCTTTTGTAGTTATTCGTAAGGAGAGAATACCTGTGATTTCAACAAAAGCAGATATCCAATCACCAACATTATGTGAAACGGTTCTTCCATCGGTGATTGAATGCGATCTCAGGCGTCGCAAAAAAGGATTTCTGCCTCTGAAAGTATTGCCGTCAAAACAACCTTCATTTAATAACATTAATATAATACAAAAAATATATGTAACGCTCGCCGGCCCCATTCTAAATTCCTTGATTATCGACTTTATCCGAACACCTCCCACATTCATCCGCACATGTGCGGATGAATGTGGGAACCCGATACCCTGAGGGCCGGATCGGCCGGCCCCGGGAGATCGGAGGACGGCATGTCCGGAAAGAAGAAGAAGGGCTCCGCGAGGGCGGTCCCGAGGTCCTACGGAAGGCTCACGAGGCACGAGCGGGACACGGTCCAGAGGATGCTGGAGCGCAGGGCCTCGTGCAGGGAGATCGCGAGGGAGCTGGGCAGGTCGCCCTCGACGGTGAGCGCCGAGGTGGCGTCGCACAGGTTCGTGACGGCGCCGAAGCCCAGGCGCGGCGAGCGCGTGGGCGCCGACACCGACCTGTCGTCGGCCTGCCCGCGCCTGGCGGCGTGGCCGCGCTGCTGCAACGGGTGCGGCCGCTACCGCGCGATGGGCTGCAAGCGCCGCCCGCACGTCTTCTACGAGGCCCGGGCCGCGCAGCTGTGCGCCGACTCGGTCCTCGTCTCGTCCAGGCGCGGGATAGACGCCGACGAGCCCGCCGCGGCGGCCAGGCTGGAGGCGATAAGGGGCTGCCTGCGCCGGGGGCTCTCGCCCGAGCAGATGGCCGCATGCAACGGAGGGCCGGTGGACCTGTCGCCGTCGACCATCTACCGCTGGGTCTCGGCGGGCTACGACGGCATGACCAACATGGAGCTCAGGCGCAAGGTCGGCTACAGGCCGAGGAGGCGCGCCGCGGGCCGGGCGGCGACCCGCCACTCCGCCCGCAGGTCGCATGCCGCGTTCCTCGCCCTCGGGGAGGACGCGTGCGCCGCGGCCTGGGAGATGGACACCGTCGAGGGCGCCCGGGAGGACTCCGCCTGCCTGCTCACGCTGCTGCACCGCCCCAGCAGGCTGCAGCTCGCGCTGCCGCTGGAGGAGAAGACCGCCGGGTGCGTCGCGGCCGCCCTGGAGGGCGTCCGGGCGGTCCTCGGCGCAGACGGGACGCGCCGCGTGTTCCGCGCCGTGCTCACCGACAACGGCGCCGAGTTCTCCGACGAGGGCGCGATCGCCGCGCTCCTCGGCGAGGGGCCCGGCGAGACGAGGCTGTTCTACTGCGACCCCAGGCGGAGCGACCAGAAGGGCGCCTGCGAGCGCAACCACGTCGAGATAAGGAAGCTGCTGCCCAAGGGCGCCGGCCTCAGGTTCGACCGGCTCTCCCCGGCCGACCTGGCGCTCGCCATGTCGCACGTGAACTCCGAGCCCCGCGGCGCGCTCGGCTTCTCGACGCCCGCGCGCGCCTTCAGGGCGATGCTCGGGGACGATGTGGCGGCGCTGCTTGACGCCTACGGCGTGGAGGATGTGCCTCTGGCCGAGCTCGACCTGACGCCGGGACTCATCGAGAGGGCGCGCGCCGAGAGGGGCGATGCCCCGCTGGCCTAGCCTAGAAGGAAAAACGGAATAGACGGACCGACCGTCCGGCTGAGTCTGGGAAGAGGTGCCGGGCGGCGGGCGGAGCATGGCCACCGGACCTATCGAAACACATCTCCACCGTTCCTTCAACTGGGAAAACGCCGCCCCCGGGTCCCGGATGGGACCTCGGGGGCGTTCGGCTAGCTGCGGGAATGGCCTATTTGCTCAATGTGTTCGGCTGAGATCGGAAATCAACCCCCATTCTAAATTCAGCATAAGCATTTACCGACTTACATGAAATTTGATCTGTATAATGAGTTGCATATAATCCGGATATATCGACCATGCACTCATAGTTCTTACCATTTGGAAACCATTCCATACCACGAAAATTAGCAATAGCCTCAACCGCTTTATCGTATTCGTGTTTCAAGTCGTCGTCATTTATAATAATTGTCTTCTCAACATCCGAAATCTCGGGGTCAAACTCTTCTTCAATTCGATAACTGAGATTTAAATGACATGTCAAATCATCACTGACGTTATTTGGAGAGCTCTTGATTCCCATGATGAAGCAAAAAACTTCTTTGAAAGTGACGTAATCGACAATATCCATAAGATACCTCTTAACTTTTATGTAACACTTATTCTCAATACTATATCTGTCAACAATTTTTAATGCCATGAATTCTCATTGCCGGCGCAACAGTCTTGACTAGAAAGGGGTCCACGCAACCCGATGAAATAATGCATCCAACAAAACCAAATAGCGTAGGTGACCAAGAGCGAATGCAAGTTTTTACTAGAATCGCAAATCATTATCAGTAAATAGCCCTAAGGCTGACAGCTTTGCGATGTTTACAAGCTCACCGAGCCACCTATTTCTCAAAACAATCGCTGCGAGTCAAAAAGAACAAGCTGTTACGACTTGTCATCATGACTAATTATTAGACGATTTTCGACAAACGAATCAAACTCGACAAGTCGACCGTTACGAAAATAGCACCAGGAACTCAACATAACGAGGGAAAGACTTCACACTCGTATAATTCAACAAGCTCCTCAATCGAGTTTGAAAGCCCTCCTTAATCTCGCATCTGTTTCCGCTGCAAATAATCAAAAGCAACGGAAACAGTTCCATAGACATAAATGGAAAATCTGATAGCCGCAAAATCATCAGAGCCATGTTAATAGCTAATGAATGACCAACATAATGGCAGCCGACGTAACAAACATCAAAATGCCTAGATTCACCAATCATTATTAAAGAATAGCATTGAAGGATTAACGAGCCTGCAACGCTTGTGGCTCGTTAACCCCCTCCGTTGACGCAATACTAAATTATTGGCTCTGTTAGACCATAATTGACTTTATGACCAATCATCTTTTTGCAATTGCACACTATTCGCCCCCTTGCCGGATTTAAGCCCGGCAAGGGGGCGATGTGTCCGAGACCGGACGAGCTGCTCGCCTGGCTCTGCCGTTTCATGCCGACCCGCAGGCTATCTCGCCGTCTCCCCGTCGGGCGCCGGCGCCTTGACCCTCATCTCGAACGGCATCCCGCCCTCTCGGACGAGCGCCCTGAGGAACGCGTTGACGTCGGCGGACATGGACAGGCCGAGCTCGTCCAGGATGGCCGTGGCCTCCTTCTTGACCTCAGGGTCGATGCGGATCATCGTGGCCGGTATGTTCGACGGCATGGCCTCACCCCTCCTCGTGTATCGCGGTGCGACCATTCTACAGCCTCTATGCGGCGGGCGCGGCCCAGTGGTCCATGTAGGGCGGCTCCACGTTGAACATGTCACGGACGCGGCTCCTGCACACGGAGTACGCGGACGGGTGCCGCGAGGCCGGCGCGATGCCGATGTCCTACGACAGAGGGCCGAGAGGGGCGATGCCCCGCTGGCCTAGCGCTTCGGAAAACCGGATAGGGCGCGCGGGGGCCGTTCGGCTAAGTCTGGGAAGCGGAGCCGAGGGGCTGGCGGAGCATGGCCACCGAACCCATCGAAACACATCCCCACCGTTCCTTCAACTGAGGAAACGACGGCCCGGGGCCGCCTTGAACTGAGTCCCAAATCTTGGGCACGAAAAATGGGAGGCTTTTTATGCGTGTCGACTTGAGGGTGAAACACGACATCGAGGCCAGGAGGGCGGCGATCGGGCTCTTCGAGCGAGGGCACGGCTCCGAGTCGGCGGCGAAGGCGCTGTCGGTCCCGCGCAACACCGTGAGACAATGGCTCTACGTATACCGGTCGTTCGGAAGCGAGGTGCTGCTATCCATGGACGGCAAGCAGACCAGGTACACATTCGAGCAGAAGGTCGCCGCCGCCTCGGCCGTGGTCGACGGCGGCATGAGCAAGCGGGATGCCACGGAGGCGTTCGGGGTCATGTCCCTGGCGCCGCTCCAGAGATGGTGCGCGCTCTACCGCGAGGGCGGCGCCGAGGCGCTCAGGCCCAAGCCCAGGGGCAGGCCGAAGGGGTCCGGCCCCAAGTCGCGCGGGCGCACATAGTGAAGCACGAGTGGGGCAAGAGGAGGTAGCTGGATATGTCGAAGCTGGAGGAGATGGACGAACTGAAGGGAAAGGCGGAGGGCTAGAAGAGGACGGGATCGAGGACGGCTAAGTCCATTTGCGAAAGAGTCTTGACGGTGCCGACGAGGTAACGCATAGCTTCTTTCGTAAATTGACAACCATAGATCGGAAACATCTATTCTGTTTTTCCACAATCTGAGCAGTTAAAGAACTAACGGACAATTCGACGTTCTCGTCATATATCTCATACCCAAGCACGTCATCGTCTGTTTCTATCGATTCTTTCCCGTATTTCGGAATATCGGATATTTGAATATCAGCCTGCTGCGCAAAAGGACACCCAACGATGTTCTCATATCTGAATAAAAGCAGTACGACTCCCTTTTTTCTTAAGCTTGCCAACGAAGCTGTAAATGTATAAACCCCGTCCCGAGGAACGCATAGACGATGCTGATCCATAGACGAAGCCTTGCCAAAAGCCGAATCATCCCTCAGGCGAAGTCGACAGGCCGACCCATCCCCAACATTGCGAATTTCGATAGAAAGACGCACGGCCTCATTTACCGTGCTTGTCCAGATACCCTTATCTCCATCGATGTCGACAGGTTTATCGTCAACCAACACCTTATCGATTATAAAAAACGGACGCTTAGTATTTTCCCGTTTAAACTCATCTTGTTGCCTCTGCAGATTACGATCAAGCTTATTCAATCTCTCGGTCTGGTAGACCGAATACAGCGCAAGAGAAATGGAACCAGCGCCAACAGCAGCAGAGCCGATATATCCAAGCAAATCCCCTGAATCAAAACGCGCTTCAAAAACAGCGCAGGGCGCCTCATACATAAATAGAACATTCACCAACAACGGAGCACAAAATAGAAATGTCACTACAGTAATTTAGATAAATAGAAGCCTATGAGTTGTAATTTTCATTAGCAAAAATACTCCCGTACGAGAGGCTTCTTAAGAGTCTCAAGCATTTCAATCTGTCGTTTCATGTCAAATCGCATCTTTATATTCCTATCGTAAGTTATATCGAGATTTATAGGTTTATATAAACTTGTATAAGCTTATCGCGGAATATCGTTTGTTTCGACCCGCTAAATCCAACATATCGAAACAGGCAATTACCGCAGGATAGAAAGTTGTTACACCTGTAAAAGTCATCGGTTCGTTCTAACAGACATGTTGATTGACCCGTTACCCACTGCTTGAGGGAAATCGACCCCAAAATGGTAAAGTAGACGCAACAGGCAACCATGGAGGAACAATGCTCAGCATTCACTACGGCGACAGAGACGATGTGATTTATGACACGTCGACATTCTTTGATTACAGCTATTCTCCCTCTTGGCTGCAAGATCCCCTGTCACAGCGCATTATCAAATCTATTGATAATGGCACTGTTCTTGGCGCAAACGCAATTGATACCAAGGTGCTTGGCGTTATTCCGCCAGAGAAACTATCAACGGGCACCAAAACACTTCTACTGATGCTCTTTATGCCTCAAAACCTCTACAACGCCTCAACCTGCGGAGATAATTGCGCCTATTGGATCTTGCGCATCGCCTCCAAACATGACATCACCATCAACCTCTACCATATGATGGATTTTGGCAAAGCGCGTTTTACAGCCCGTGTCATCAATTCCGGACAGATTATTCATACCATGGATGAGCTTGTCCTTATCTCGGCAAAATGTCTGAGGGAGGCTCGAGCATGAGAGGGGAATACCAGCTGACCGTAAGGACCAATAAAGTTCAGGTCAAACTCACTATTCGCCGAAACCTCACCATCATCCAAGGCAAAAGCGCAACAGGCAAAACCACCCTGTTGGACAGCCTCCGTGCATACGAAAACCTAGGAGCCCAAAGCGGGATAATCGTTAATTGCGCAGCCCCCTGCCGCGTCATCGGCGGCAAAGATTGGGAAGCGCAACTCGGCCGCATCGATAACAGCATAGTGTTTGTGGACGATACGCAAAAATTCGTAAGGAGCCATGCATTCCAGCATGCAGCTCGACACAGTTCCAACTATTACGTCATCGTTGCGAGGGACGAATTGCCCCAGCTCCCCTATAGCGTGGATGAGATCTATGGTCTCAAAAACACCAACAGGGCCACAACAAAATATCCTGTCTACACACGCACGTACACTTCTACCTACCGCATTTACGGAGACGAGCTCTACGATGGAGATCGGCCAGAAGAAGTCATTGTCGAAGACAGCAATGCCGGCTATGAGTTCTTTAAAGTCCTGTGCGCCAAAAGTAAAATTCGCTGCGTAAGTGCCGGTGGCAAATCAAACATATACGAAACCGCCCTGAACTCCCCAGCCCAAAAATTGCTCGTAATTGCAGATGGGGCCGCTTTTGGGCCCGAGATGCCCTATGTCTATTCGCTCAGAAGATTTAAGGAGATCGAGCTCTTTTTGCCGGAATCGTTTGAATGGCTTGTGCTGAGATCGGGACTCTTCAACGATGTCGAAACGCAAAACATGCTCCTTCATCCTGCCGATTTCATCGACTGCGAGAAGTTCTTCAGTTGGGAACAGTTCTTTACTAAACAGCTTAGGGAGCTGACCAGAGACAGCTACCTAGCCTATAGAAAAGAAGCTCTCAATCCCGCCTACCTACAGCAACATGAGCTCAACACGATCGCTGAATCGCTACCCAAACTCGGAATCACTTCGCGCTAGATCGAGAGATACTCGCTCTCGCTGCTAAGATTCGGTCCCAACCATGAATCGCCCGTCAAGAAGAACTCAGGCCAGCGTTGCATGAACAGTGCCTGTTCGCGCTTCCAGCGGCGCAACTTTTCCTCGTTGGCCTCTTCCCTGCCGCGCGAGGTGAACTCGTAGTGATACAGCTCGGCATAGGGCGTATAGATGGTGCGGTAGCCCGCCTCCCATACGCGCAGGCAAAAGTCTGCGTCGTTAAAGCCAACGGCGAATTCCTCGTTGTAGCCGCCGACGCGCTCAAATACGTCGCGTCGCACCATCTGGCAGGCACCCGTTACGGCGCTAAAGTTGCCCGGGCGCACAGCGCGGGCAAGATAGCCCTCGCGCTTTGCCGAGAAGTCCTGGTTGGCATGGGCAAGTGCGCCACGCACGCCAACCAAAATGCCGGCATGTTGCACCAGATGATCGGCAAAGTAGAGTTTGGCGCCCACCACGCCCGCATCGGGACGCTGCAGATAGCCCATCATCTCTTCGATAAAGTCCGGGCTTATGACCTCGGTATCGTTGTTCAGCAGCAGCAGGTAGTCACCCTTGGCGTGCTTCACACCAAAATTGATGATCTGAGAGTAATTGAACTCGCCCGGCCAGTACACAACGCGCGCGATGCCCTTGCCTTCGGATGCTGCAGCCACGCGCTCTGGCAGGGTTTCGTAATACGCAAACGTCTCCGGGGCTTCACTGTTGTTCTCCACCAAGACGATCTCGTAATTGGCATACGTTGCCTTCTGAGCGATCGACATCACGCAGGCATCGAGCGTCTCAATGTGATCCTTGGTGGGAATCACAATGCTCACCAGCGGCGCAGGCTCTGGCAGCGCATGGCGCATGCGGTAGACAAACGGCGTCTCGGTCTCCTCGACCGTTCCGCAAATGCCCAGCTCGTTAAAGTGACGCTGCAGCGCAAGACGACCCGCTTCAATGGCATACGGCTTGCTATCGGCAGAGCCATCGGCGGTCGATCCCGGATGCACGCGCCAGTGATACAGCACATGCGCAACGTGCTCAAAGCGCGCGCCGGCTGCAAGGCAGCGAAGCGTCAAGTCGTAGTCCTGGGCGCCCGCAACGTCTTCTGGAGACATACCAATGTGATCGATGAGCGCCTTCTCCACCATCAGGAAATGCGTCACGCAGTTATGGCTATAGAGCAGGTCGACGTTGAGTACGGTCTTAAAGACCGGCTGGCCCCACTCCCCCGTTTTCTGGAACATGTCCTCATCACAGAACAGGACCTGGGGACGCTCGCCCTCGGCCGCCTTGTTCAGTGCGGAAACATACTGGAATAACGCGTCCGGTTCCAGAATGTCGTCATGATCCAAGAACGCGATGTAGTCGCCTGTCGCTTGCTCGATACCTGCGTTGGTGTTGACCACAATGCCGCCGTTGCCGGGAAGCTCGATGCGACGGATGCGCTCGTCGTTGGCACCTGCCGCAAGGGTGGCCACCGCGTCCCATTCGGGCGAGGCGTCCATAAGCAGCAATTCCCAGTTGTCATAGCTCTGGGCTAGCACCGAGTCCAGCAGCTCGCGCAGGTAGACCCGATCAGTCTTGTAGCACGGCACCACAATGCTCACGAGCGGTCTATAGGCAAAGGCCGCCGAAGCGACACGCTGGCACGCCAAATCGCCCGGCTTTGCGCGATGTTGCTCAAACCAACGTCGATAAGCTGCGTCGTCTGCACGCGCGTCCTTCATACGGTTCCAGCTGTCGTCGAGCATGCCGTTGTACAGGCGACCATCCATGGCGCAAAACCCGCTCTGGATCTGCTCCGTGGAATCGCTCACCATCGCGACAAAATCCCGTATATCCCGAGGCATCTCAACGCTCAGATACGTTTTATTGACGCGGCATCCGTTCTGCTGCGGCACATCGACCCGCGATTCAAACACATGCACGGTGGCATCAATCGCATTCATATGCGTATCGAAGATCTGGAGCTCAGGCGCGCACTGGGGGTCTCCCGCCCAGGTAACCTCATAGCGCCACACCGCGCCGACGTCTGCCGGCAAATAGCGAATGGCATCGATCTCGTAGCGGCCGCAGTGTTCGCCACGCTGCGCATCGCGGATAAGCGCGCACAGCGCAGGCTTTGCTTTGTAGTTAATCTTGGATTCCAATTTGGCCACGCGGCTATCGAGGCGAATAGAGCCCAACCTTTGGCCACCGGACACAAATGCAGCGTCGATCGCAGAGCCATCCAAAAACGGAAGCACCAAGACGGCGAGCTCGCGCTCGTAATCGGAAACGGAAGGGCAAAGCGCCAACACACGGCCATGATCGACTGGGAGCACCAGCGACGGCACACAAGAACCGCTCGTTGTCGCGTGGGCAAACGCTTGAGAACCCTCCCGTTCAATAAGCGCGGCGACATCCTGACCGGCAAAACGAAGCAGCACAAACAGACGGCCCTGACTGCGGCAAAGTGCCAAACGCTTGATACTCATCTACACTTCTCGCTTTCCCAGGGCGTTCGCTGCCATGCGTTTGCAGGCACCCAGGCGCCCAAACCTCAAGACGTCGTAATCGAACATGAGCTTTTTGCACAAACGAGCAGCAGGGGCCTTACCGATAAGTGCCGCGCGCACCATGGCGGCAACCGAAGGAGCACATTGTGCGAGCGCAGCATCGTTGTCCACGGCAGAACCGTTAAGCGCCGCGGCAACGGCAGCAAACACTTTGCCGCAGTCCGAACCCAGCAACCTCAGCGCATCGTACAGCACCAGATCACACAGGAAGTACGCCAGGTCATCAGCATGCCGTGCGTCGAGACCGTCGCGCTGCCAGTCAGCCAGCATAGCGGAGTAAATCTTCACGTGCTCCAGCAGACGTGTCTCGTCGTCGTAGCGCATGGTGTCCATGAGCGAACCCTTGCGAGCCACGCGATAGTCGTACAACTTGTTCGAGATAAGCGCGGTCTTGTGCGAACGACCGTACACGGCAAAGTCGAAGACCTGGTCCTCGCCATACTTAACGGTTTCGTCGAACACGATCCCGTTGCCCAGCAAGAAGTCGCGCTTGCAGGCGGTGCGCCATGCAAAGGGACGAGACGCTTCCTTAAACAGCAGGTCGGAGCTATAGCCCTCAAACGACACATCGCGCGGGCTAAGCACATAGTTAAGCCACGGATACCCCGCCTCCAGCGGATACGGGTTCGCGCCAAAGGTCAACACGTCGCAGTCCTCGCGCTCAAAGGCATCGACGATCACGCGGCATGCATCGGGCGTAAAGCGGTCGTCGGAATCCAAGAACGCGACAATAGGCGCCGTGGACGCGGCGATGCCTGCATTGCGCGCGCTCGACAGGCCCCCGTTCTCTTTATCGACCAACGTAAAGCGCGCGTCCTTTTCGCAATAGGCAGCCGCAATATCGCGCGAACCGTCCGGCGAGCCATCGTTGACCAGCACGCCTTCCCAATCGGGCATGTCCTGCGCAAGCAGGGAGTCCAGGCACCAGGCCAGGCACTCCTCCACCTTATAGATGGGAACGACAACGGAAATCTTGGGGGTAACCATAATCACTCGCTCCTACTGTGCGGCCGGAACGTCATCAGGGTGCGGGTTGTCGCCGTAGGTGCGCTGATACGTCAGCACGCGCCAGACCAGCGGCAGGCCGCCAATCTTAAAGTAATGCTTAAACGTATTGAGCTTGCCGGGCTTCTTAAAGTCAAAGCGCGAATCGATATAAGCACGGGGCGACTTGACCATCAGGCGCAAGTCGGTCTCGCCGCGCGGATCGAACAGCGACAGATCAAAGCGACCGGCATCCCAATCGGCCTTGAGCTCGGGCGAAGCCTTCTCCCAAAACTGCTCGCGCAGCTCATCGACCAGACGCTCATCATTCCAGCGATACGTATCGACCTTCATGCGCATTAAAATGCCCTGGAGCTGAACCTTGAGCTCGGGACGTTCATCCAAAAAGCGCTGCATCTCGGCGTATTCGTCGCACACGCAAAATACCTTGTTGGGCGAATTAACTGAGCTCTTCTCGTTGTCTTGGCGATAGCACAAAATGGGGTCCGCGATAAACGCTGCACGCTCGGCGCATGCCCAAACCTTAAAGTTAAAGCCTGCGTCCTGATACGAGGCGCCCGGCGTGGGAAGGAACCGAATCTGATTGTCGTTGAGGAACTCGCGCCGATAGATGGCCGACCAAATGGAAGGTTTGCGGTAGAAGATGCCCGGGCGATCGACGGGGCGATACGCGGCGCCCGTCATATACTCGCCGATGATCCCAAACAGCTCACGGCGCTCGCTGGGCGTGGACCAATACAGATAAAAGTCGCCCTTTACCACATCGGCATGCTCAGCATCGGCCTTGGCGACCAGCTTTTGGAGCGAATCCTCAAACATAAAGTCGTCGGACTCAAGAATGCCCACGTACTCACCGCGCGCCATCTCCAGACCGCGGTTCATCGAGTCGCCGTAGCCGCTGTTGGCTTTGTCGATCATCTTTACACGGGGGTCGCGCTCCATGTACTCGCGGATGATATCCGGCGAGCTATCGGTGGAACCGTCATTGATACAGATGATCTCGATGTCCTTGAGCGTCTGCGCCACGGCGGAATCGAGGCACTCGCGCAGATAGCGCTCGACATTGCAAATGGGGACAAGCAGCGAAACTTTAGGGGTATCAGAGTTCTGCAAGAGAACCTCCTGTTGAATAGCGTGTAACAGGGTTATTTTAGCAGCCGGGTTGCGGCGGGCGGCAGCGCTTGGAATTAGATAAAGCGCTCCAGACAGGCTTTGAGACCGCGAGTCGAAAGATAGAACAGCGTGGCGTCTGCCATCGAAACGCCCGAGGTCGCCGCAACGAGCTTGTGGGCAACACGCCGAACGGCGCCCTTAGCAGGCATATCCGCCCACGCCGTTCCCAAAAACGTCGTGAGATCCATGTTGACGCGAGCCGCCACGCGATGGAAACCATCGGCATCCAAGCGCGCCAGGTCGAACACAATTAGGTCTAAAAACCAAGTTATCAGCTCGCCGGGGCACAGGTCCAAAAGACCGTAGGCCGCCCAGTCCTCCAAGACCTCCTCGAGCATCCTCATGTGGGCGTCAAGCTTTTTGGCGCGAGCATCGGCACTGTTGAACTCGTGCGTCGCCGATTCACTCTCCATCACGTAGTGGTAGAACTTGTCCGGCATGACGACGGTCTTGCGGGCAAGCGCATAAGCCGCAAATTGGAAGACGACGTCCTCGCCCAAAGCCAAACCGGGGGCGAAGCGAATGCCTTCGCGATTGAGCAGCTCGCGCGAAAAAGCCGCACGGCAGGCATAGGGCTGCGCATTCGAATGGAACAGCAGTTGGGGATCACGGGCGCCGAAGGTGCCGGCTTTGGGGCTCATGAGTTGCTGGACACGTTTGGGGGCAGCATCGGCAGGTTCACAGACGCCGCCAAAAACGGCGGCCTCGGCATCCGCAGACTCCATGGCATGCAGCACGCGCTCGACCGTCTGGGCATCGATGTAATCGTCGGCGTCCACAAAAAAGACGGTCTCGCCCTCGGCGACATCGATACCGGCATTTCGAGCACACGAGACACCCGCATTTTCCTGGTCAATCACCAGTACGCGATCGTCAGCCTGCGCGATCTGGCGCAACACGTTCAACGAATCATCAGTCGAACCGTCGTTGACGCAGACAACCTGAATCGAACGCTCAGACTGGGCCAACAGCGAATCGAGGCATCGCTGAATGGAGCGCGCAGAGTTGTAAACGGGGACGACAATGGTAGCTTTAGGACACGAGGCCTCTCCCATGCCGACCTACCCCCTCAGCGATTCGATGAGGAAGGCAGCAACCACACCTGGGCCTCCAACCGAGGCGTAATACTTAGCACGCCCCAAGGCACCATCCGTCGCAAAACTCGGATGCTCGTCAACCCAGCCCTCAGGATCTTTGAGGATGGCAGCGAGATTTGCGCGCTTCCACGGCTTGAGGTCGTCAAGCGAAAACTCCCCCGCGTCCAAGGCCGCTTGGAACTCCTTGGCCATCTGAACCAGGAACTCCTTATAGAACTTAGGCGCCAGGCGCACGTAGTTCCACATATACGAATCGTATTTAATGAGCTGATTGAACTTGAGCATGCGTGCGACGTCATCGATTGCGTGATCGCGAGCATAATCTTCTTGGATCCAGCGCTCGATTTCGGCATACTCGGTATTGACGCAAAAGACCTTAGCCGAAGAATTGACCGAGGAGTTCTCGTTGTCCTGACGATACGAAAGCACGGCATCGTGCAGGTAAACGGCCTTGTCGGCGCATGCGATCGCCTTAAAGGCGAACGACGTGTCCTGAAAGGATGCTCCCGGAGTCGGCAGGAACTTGATGCCGTTGCGCTCAAGAAAATCACGGCGGTACACGGCCGACCAAATCGACGGCTTTTGCTTAAAGAACTGCGTCGTATTGCTCGGGTGCACCGGCTTGCCACAGTCCTTGAGCTTAAACATCTCGTGCAGCGAGCGACGCTCCTCGGGCTTAGACCAGTAAAAATCAAAGTTCGCCTTTGCAAAGTCGGCGTTATTGCTATCGGCGGCCGAGACAAGCTTTTCGAGGGAGTCGGGCGCCATAAAGTCATCGGATTCCAGAATGCCCACGTACTTGCCGTGAGCCATCTCGAGCCCGCGGTTCATCGAGTCGCCGTAGCCGCTGTTGGCCTTGTCGATTATCTTCACGCGCGCGTCGCGCTGCATATACTCGCGGATTATAGCCGGAGAGTTGTCGGTAGAGCCATCGTTGATGCAGATGATCTCGATGTCCTTGAGCGTCTGCGCCAGGGCGGAATCAAGACACTCGCGCAGGTAGCGCTGAACATTGTAAATGGGAATAAGCAGCGACAGAACAGGGCTGCCAGAGGCGTTAGTAAACAAATGTGCTCCTTAGGAAATACCTGTCGTTTCATGGTATCAAAGGGTCGTCCCGCCCGCGGGCGTTTATATAATCTATGGAGCCCGCAGAGGCAAACCGAAGCGAAAGGAAGTCATGCAGCCCAAAGCCGCACGCAACATATCCATCGAAGCGCTGCGCTAAATCGCGGCCACCATGCCCATGGCAGGTTCCTGCGTTTTATTCAAACCTTGCCAACATGGCGCAGCGACCCTTTACAATAGGTGCCGTCCAACGGACGCATTCGATAGCTTCCGCGCAGCGCTTGCCCGCCGTGCGTGAAAGGAAATATTCCCCATGACTTCCACCCTTCCCGCCCCCATCGACAAGCTCGCCATCGTTGTCGTCACCTATAAGCGCCAGGAGCTCTTGGCCAACCTGTTCGACTCCATGACCGAGCTCACGGTCGCTCCTTGGCGCATCGTGATTGTCGATAACGAGAACTCGCGCGAGACCGAGGCCATGTGCGCCGCATTCAACGAGCGCCTCGCCAACCTGTGGGGCATCGACGCTGATCAGCCCGATGCAAAGGGCGGCACCGACCGCGTCATCTACGCCCCGCAGCTCGAAAACGGCGGCGGCGCGGGTGGCTTCTCCGCCGGCACCAAGTGCGCCTACAACCTGGGCGCCCAGTGGTTTTGGGTCATGGACGATGACGTGCTCGTCATCCCCGAGGGCATTGAGCGCCTAGCAAAGTGGACGGACCGCTACGACGTCATCCAGGGTTCGCGTCTGGACTTCGATGGCGGCGCGTTCTTTTGGCAGTACCAGCTCATCCTTTCGCTTGGTATCCCCAACCCCATCGCCAAGTGGGACTTGGGCCCCAAGGGCTACCGCGCCATGAACCAGCTGTGCTTTGAAGGCGGCCTGTTCTCGCGCCGCGTAGTCGACAAGATCGGCCTGCCCGATGCGCGCTTTTTCATCTACGGCGACGATGCCTGCTACGGCTACGTTGCCAGCCAGCACTTCCCAGCTGCCGTAGTTGCCGACGTGGTGCTCAAGCGCGCCCGCGCCGTCTCTAACTGGGACATCGCCGGCAAACGACAGCTCAACTCCACAAGCGACACCAACCGCTACTACATCATGCGCAACCGAGGCTTCCTCGCTCGCTATATGCAGATTTATGGCGACTACCACCCCATGCTGTTTCGCCTGGGCAATGCCGCAACCTTCTGCAAAGAGTTCATTCGTCTGGCTGCGGTCGATAAGTGCTTTAAGACCGGCATCCCGGCGCTGCGCCGCGGCATGAAAGATGCTCGCAAGATTATCAAGGATCCCGACTGGAAGCCCATGCCGCCCATGAAGGACGCGGAGTAGCGGGCGCACCTGCAGCATCGCCCCCTACAGCCGCTGGCACACCGCAGCCACACGACGCCCGTCAAACCCGAATCCCCAGCGCATGCGACCCACGCCGGGTCGCGGCACACGGATTTTGTCGATGCCGTCGCGCTCTATGTCGAGTAGCGACTGCACGGCCAGAAGCTCCAGGCCCAGCTCGTCCACACCGGGGTCATACATCATGTTGATCGTTATCAGCGGACGCTCGTCGAGCATACCGATCGTGTCTGCCACGTCAAACACAGATCCCGTAGGAAAAACCTGAATGTCACAGCGATTCGCGCCACGCTTTCGCCTCGAGGCAGGATTGGCATAGCCCGGCAAGCCAAAGCAGAGCCCCTGCAAGAGCAGGTGATATGGCAGCGGCGCATCTAGGTCGGACTTACCGATTCCCGCGTCTCCCAGGATGTGGCCTAGCGCCTGTCTCACCGCATCCTCGTCCCCACGGCACAACCCGTCGCGAAACGTATCGATATCACGAACGTCCTCGACAGCGCACTCAAACCACTCAATAATCACTAGACGCAAGACACGGCGAATCTCGTTATTGGGCAACCGCAGAGCACGGAGGCGATTGCCATGCTCTGGCTCCTCCGTCATATCCGTCGTGAGAAAACCGGACAGATACAGCGCCGTCCACATGCCATCATCAGACGAAGCCCCTGGCCCCGCAGCGCCCAAACAAAACGGAACCTCAACGCATGCATAGGGCTCGAGCAAATCGAACAAGACCGAAAGGCGGTCGAGATTCCACCCGGCAACTACCCTACTCAGGTAGTCGGCATACCCATACAGATCGGCACGCACGGGCGCCGTGCAGCCCCGGTCCAGAAACCCGATCACACGCGCCGGACTCGAGCAATAGGCCCTGCCAAACCGATATCCCTCGAGCCATTCACGCGCATCATCCAGGTATTCCTCGCGTCCAGCATGACACAACAGAGCCTCGACCTCGGCATCCGAAAAGCCAAACCATCGGTCACACCACATCGAGAGCGGCGTCGAAAAACAATACGAGCAGTTTCGCGAAGAAAGTGCCGCCTCGGCAGGACCGGGGCGCTCCCCCATCAGACAAACCAAGCGTAGCGAATTACCAGCAGCGACAATGGCGTCGAACAGCACGCGATCGAATAGCCCTGCCGGATCAGCACCGGAAGCGCCCCTCGCGCTCGTACGGCGCGACCATGCCGCGTCGTACCCATCAACGAGCAATACAACCTGCTCATCACAGGCCATCTCCAGTAGTTCAATGAGCACACCAAGTACCGAGTCAACCTCGTCCACGCTCGCCACGCCACGCGCAACGCGTTCGATGTGGCGCACCTTATCCCGTGCTAAATCCGGAGCCTCCAAGAATGTCAACAAGCGAGCGCACTCACCCGAAAGAGCATCGCGCACGACGCCGGCAACAGCGGCGCCATGCCTCGCAGCGCCAGAAAAGTCCAGCGATATCACCGGATAACAGGCGCACTCGTCCCGATAGCGCCCGCCGTCCGCATTCCAAATCTGAGCATCGGCAAACAAACTCTGACCAGCGCGACCGACCGCGGGACGCTCCAGAAAAGCCTTGAGCATCGACAAGTTCATGCTCTTGCCAAAACCCTCGGGTCGGCAGCACACCATAACGGACGCATCGCAATCCAGCACATCGGCAATAAACATGGTCTTGTCGACCAGCGCGCAGCAACCAAAAGCCTCCGCATAGTCGTGCATGCCGATGGGCAAAACCGCATCGTCGACACCACCGATCAAGCGCACGCCAAAGCCGGCAGCACAACCATCATTTGCCTGTTCAGACACCAAAACGTTCCCCCTAAATCGCAGGACGATGCCAATTGTAGTGACCGCCTCGCACGTACTGATGCAGCGCGCAAACATATCGGGCAACGGTAGCAACATGGGGTGTGAGGGGGGGCATAACTAATCGTTGCACAACAAAACGAGGCCCGATGCATTCGCACCGGACCCCGTCCCGATCCTAAAGGCATTCGGCAACCGAGAGACTACTCCTCGGAAGCGCCCTCGCCAGCAGCCTTGTTCTGCTGATCGAGCTTATGCTTACCGCTCACAATAGACGTGGCGCCCAGCGTGGCCAAGCTTGCACTGGCAAGGCTCGCCATAACGATGAGGTCGCCCGTCCTGGGCATGTTACCGCCCGAGGCCTTGGTCGTGTTTGGTGTGGCAGTCGTCATGGTGGTCGTACCGCTGCCCTTGTCACCGGTCTTCTGAACATCGGCGTCGGACTGTTTCGCGCCCGCACCGGCGGAAGCATCGGCAGCACCGTTGGCATTGGAGCCGGAACCCTGCTCAGACGTTCCCTCGTCAGAAGAAGAGCCGCCGTTGATGCCCGCCATCAAAGACGATCCAAGCATGGAGCCAAGCTGCTCGCCGGCAGAAGGCTTATTATCCGACGAGGAATCGCCGGCATTGGAGCCCTCGCTCGAACCACCCTCGGTAGCATCGGAGCCAGAACCGTTAGAGGACCCAGCATCGGCAGAAGAGTCGCCGGTACCGTTAGAAGTGCCCGCATCGGAAGAGCCAGAATCCGCACCGCCCGCAGCGCCGTCAGAGCCAGGAGTCGACGAATCGCCAGCCGAAGTGTCGCCAGACGCAGCTCCACCATTGCCGGCATCATCGCTGCCGCCATCAGTCGAGGGCGTATCAGTATCGTTATCGTCGCCCGCATCGTCATCGGTACCAGGCGTCGGTGCGGCGGGAGCAGCGGGCGCCATGCTCGGACCGGGCGTCGGCGCCGGCGCGGGCTCCGGCTCAGGCTCCACAGGCGTTGCTGCGGCAGCCTCGTCCTCGGTAATATAGACCAGACAATCCTTGAGCTCATTGCGGTAGCGGTTCTTCCAGCCCTCGTGGTACTGGGGCTGGCTTGCATACTTGGTCGCCACATTATTGACCACGCTGTTGGAAAGCGCCGTCACAAACTCGCGGTCGGTCATGTTGTTGGAAAGTTTTGCCCAGCGGAAAAAGTCCTGGCAGCCACCGGTGCCGCACATATTGGTGATACTCCACACCATGCCCTTGACGCAGTCGGCACGGCCGGAAATGTCAATACCAAGGGCGCTCTTGAGCCACGCCTCGGTCACCGCATAGTACGAGTTGTACGCATACGCATCCTGTAGAGCCGAAAACTCAGCAGGGTCGGTGTTATAAGCACCCTGGAAGGCCTCCTGCGCAATACGGCCCAGCTCGGTGAGCTGGCCGTTCGCATACATGGGGTTGTTCACGTTGGAAATCTCGCTGCCGCAATCGATCGCAGCCTTAAGCATGCCGTACTTAACAGAATCGTAGTTGTAGACCTGCTTCATAAACGGAACGAGCGACCAACGACGGTCGAACTGGTAATAACCAAGCGCGTTGTAGCCGTCGCCATACGAAAATCCCTGGTTATAGTTGCCGTGGCTCTCATATTTGGTGAAGTACTTCATCTCGGCGGTCACGTTGACAAACGAAACACCCTGAACCGACCTCAGCACGCCCGAGAAGGACTGCTGGGTGTAAAGGCCCTTATCGATATCGGTGGCATCCGAGGCAACACCCGGCGTGGGCTCCTCGGCAACAGCAGTCACAGGCGCGGCAAGGGCGCCAAACGAAAGCGCCAACGTCAGGCCCGCGACAATTGCGGAATGCTTGGGCTGCATAGATCCTCCCTGCATTGGTGTAGTTAAAGTGCAGTTTGCAAAGATGTATTTAAGTATTGCAGCTCCTCGTTTATTGCACAACAACCCCTCGGTAAACGGCAACAACCCTCCGCGAAATCTTAAGGAATTAAACAAACTGGTCGTCGGGCGCCATCAGAAGCTCGCCGTATCGCTCCATCAGCCCGTCCCTCAACTGACAGAAAGCGGGAATATAGACGTTCAAGATGCGCTGAATCAAATCTTGAGCGAGCTTGTTGTCATAGATATGGACGTTCGTATTGCGGTCTCTGAGCATATCTAGCCAGGCCGCCTCATCAATAAAGTCGTAGAATCGGTACGACTCCTTCAAGATGGCACGAGGAGACCCCGACGCGGCAAGCGTGGCACCCTCATACTCGAGCAGACGCTTAAGGAGCTTCCAGCTCAGTTCAAATTGAAGATTGAACTTATTAATCAATCCACTCTGAACAAAATCATTGTTGAGATCCTGATTAGGCGCATCCTCAAGATTCGCCAAGGCGCTGGCAAAGTTCTCATATTTTTTCATACAGAATCACACCATCCCTGGCAATTTCATCGAGCAATTGCTGCGATAAGGACTCGTCGAGATTGACGACATCTACATCTAAAAGAGTATCAAGACGCTCCTCGATCAAATATGAGAAACGGCCGAAATCCCGGCAACCTGCTACGGCGATGTCAATATCGCTCTTAGGCAAGCTGTCACCTCGAGCGCGAGAGCCAAACAGCACAACCTTCTCGGCGTCACATTCCCGAGCAAAAACTTCGATTTGCTTGTACACCTTGTCGAGAGATGCCATTTGCACCCCTACAGCTTAATGTCAAAGTTGATCTCGGGGACGGCGGCTAAGTCGGCCAACGTCACGCCGTCGACGTACTTTTCGATTACGTCGTCCAGCCCGCGCCAGAACTTGACGGTCGAGCACAGGTCGCTGCGGGTACAGCTGTTGTCGATGCCGTCGCACGCCACCGGAGCCGTGCTGCCCTCGACGGCACGCAGGATGTCGCCGGCGCGCACCTCGGCCGGGTCCTTAGCCATCATGTAGCCGCCGCCCTTACCGCGTACGCTCTTAAGCAGGCCCGCCTTCATAAGCGGACGGACCAGCTGTTCCAAATACTTTTGCGAGATGTGCTCGCGGTCGGCAACCTCGCGCAGGGCGATTTTGCCCTCGACGTCACCAAGCGCTGCGATATAGATCATCAGACGGAGGGCATAGCGGCCCTTAGAAGAAATGAGCATACCTACCCTCCCGTTGTTCCTGGGACAAAATCAGGCTTGTTAGTCCCAAATCCTATGCACGCGGGGCAAACAAACCTGATTATTATGTCCCACATCTAAAAAGTCGAGTGGATTAGTCGGGTTTTCCCTTGACTAACGCCGAACCCATAGTAACTTTATTCCGAGAAGATTCCTAGGGTTTAGTACACCTATGAGTACACCATATACAGAGAGGGACAGCATGAGCGCAAATCCGCTGCTTTCCATCGAAGGTCTGACCGCCTCCGTGGACGAGAAGACCATCCTCCACAACGTCAACCTCAACGTCGCCGCCGGCGAGACCCACGTGCTGATGGGACCCAACGGAGCCGGCAAGTCCACCCTCGGCCACCTGGTCATGGGCGACCCCGTTTACACGGTCAACGACGGCCGCATCGTCTTTGACGGCCAGGACATCACCGAGCTCACCACCGACAAGCGCTCGCGCGCCGGCCTGTTCCTGAGCTTCCAGGCCCCGGTCGAGATCCGCGGCGTGCCACTGTCGAGCTTTTTGCGCGCCAGCATCGCCGGCCGCCCCGGCCTGGAGATGAAGGGCAAGGAATTCCGCCGTAGCGTCAAGGAGCTCGCGGCCGAGCTCAACATGGATACCGCCTACCTCAACCGCGAGCTGGGCGTAGGTTTCTCGGGCGGCGAGAAAAAGAAGGTCGAGATGCTCCAGCTCCTGCTGCTGCAGCCCAAGCTCGCCATCCTGGACGAAACCGACTCCGGCCTGGACGTCGACGCCCTGTCCACCGTCAGCCACGGCATGGACGCGTATCGCAAGAGCTGCGACGGCTCCATGCTCATCATCACGCACAACACGCGCATTTTGGAGCACCTGGATGTCGACCGCGTCCACGTTATGGTCAAGGGCCACATCGTGCGCGAGGACGACGCCTCGCTCATCCCCTGGATCGACAAGAACGGCTTTGAGACCTTCGAGCGCGAGGCCGCCGAGCAGCGCGCCCAGGCCGAGTCTGCCGCTGCCGAGCAGCAGGCGTAAAGGGGCGACGCAATGACCAAGAACCGCACCGAGGTCGCGGACATCGACCGCAGCCTCTACGACTTCACCTATGGCGAGGAGGGATTCGAGCGCCTCGACGCCGGCATCACGCCCGACATCGTGCGCGAGATCAGCGCCAAAAAGGACGAGCCGCAGTGGATGCTCGACCTGCGCCTCAAGTCCCTCGAGATCTTCAACCGCTTCCCGGATCCGACGTGGGGCCCCTCCATCGAGGGCCTGGACATGGATAACATCGTCACCTACGTCAAGCCCAACACCGACCAAAAGCACGACTGGGAGTCGGTGCCCGACGACATCAAGAACACCTTTGAGCGCCTGGGCATCCCCGAGGCCGAGCGTAGCTACCTGGCAGGCGTCGGCGCGCAGTACGACTCCGAGCTCGTCTACCACAACATGCAGGACACGGCGTCCAAGATGGGCATCGTCTACTCCGGTATTGAGGAAGCCCTGCACGATCCGCAGTGGGAACCGCTCATCCACGAGAAGTTTATGACGCTCATCCCGCCCACCGACCACAAATTTGCGGCCCTGCACGGCGCCGTATGGTCGGGCGGCTCGTTTGTCTACGTGCCCAAGGGCACCAAGCTCGATTTCCCGCTGCAGAGCTACTTCCGCCTTAACGCCAAGGGCGCCGGCCAGTTTGAGCACACGCTCATCATCGTCGAGGACGATGCCGACCTGCACTTTATCGAGGGCTGCTCCGCGCCCAAGTACAACGTGGCCAACCTCCACGCCGGCGCTGTGGAGCTCTTTGTAGGCAAGCGCGCGCACCTGCGCTACTCAACCATCGAGAACTGGTCCAAGAACATGTACAACCTCAACACCAAGCGTGCGCGCGTGGACGAGGACGGCGACATCGAGTGGATCAGCGGCTCCTTCGGCAGCCACGTGGGCTACCTCTACCCCATGAGCGTGCTCAACGGCCGCCGCGCCCGGTCGAGCTTTACCGGCATCACCTTTGCCGGCGCCGGGCAGAACCTCGACACCGGCTGCAAGGTCGTGCTCAACGCGCCCGAGACCTCGGCAACTGTCGAGACCAAGGGCATCTCCAAGAGCGGCGGCATCCAGACCTTCCGCAGCTCTATCGTGGCCACGCCGAAGGCCGAGGGCTCCAAGGCAACCGTGAGCTGCCAGTCGCTGATGCTCGACGACCAGAGCCGCTCCGACACTATTCCGGCCATGGACATCCGCGCCAAAAACGTCGACATCGGCCACGAGGCCACCATCGGCCGCATCGGCGACGACAAGGTGTTCTACCTGATGAGCCGCGGTATCTCGGAGGAAGAGGCCCGTACCATGATCGTCAACGGCTTTGCCAACCCGGTCTCCAAGGAGCTGCCGCTGGAGTACGCCGTCGAGATGAACAACCTGATCAAGCTCGAGATGGAAGGAGCGATCGGATAATGAAACAGACCACGAACACCGCTGCAACCACGCTCGAGCAGGTCAACGCGATGCCGGCTGCAACTTGGGGCTGGCTGAAGATGAATCAGACCAAGCTCGAGCTCTCTGACGAGCTTGCCGCCGCTCCCACCGGGGCCGTTGAGGTCGAGGGCTTGGACGAGCAGTTTACCGGCGTGGCAGACGCGTTCGACGCCGCCATGGACGCCATGGCCGAGCGCTTCCCCGGGCGCCGCGCCTCCGTCCCCGGCGACGCCGCCGACCGCGCCCGCATCACGCCCGAGACCGAGCTCGACGTGCCCGCCACCTCCATCTACCAGGCCGGTGCCATCAAACTGGAGGAGGAGCTCTCCCCCGCCGAGGCCTTCGAAACCGGTATGGGCGAGGCTGCCTACGCCTACCTGGCCGAGCATGCCTCCAAGCGCATCGTTATCGATGTACCCGCATATAAGCACGCAACGGTCACCGTGCGCGTGAGCGGCGTCGACGCAGCGGCTGCGATTGCCGCTATCGACGTCGTCGCCCGTCCCCAGTCGACGCTCGATCTACATATTGCCCTAGACTCCCCCGTTACCGGCGAGGGTGTCGTGGGCTCCGTGCTACGCGTGTGCGCCCACGAGTACGCCACCGTCAACGTGACCTGCACGCAGACGCTCGACGATAGCTGGATCGCGCTCGACGACACCGGCCTGTTCCTGGACGAGGGCGCGCGCGTCAACGTGCAGCACACCGTCCTGGGTGCCGGTGCCAGCGCCACCGGCCTCGCCGGCGACCTGTTGGGCGATACCGCCAAGGTCACCATCGATACTGACTACCTGGGCGCCCGAGAGCAGGTGCGCGACTTTAACTACGAGCTGCGCCACCGCGGTCGCAAGACCGAGTGCGAGATCGACGCCAACGGCGTGCTGACCGGCACGTCCAAGAAGGTCTACCGCGACACCATCGACCTCGTGCACGGCTGCAAGGGTGCAACCGGCACCGAGCGCGAGACGGTGCTTTTGGCCAACAAGGGGGTCGACAACAAGACCGTCCCCGTCATCCTGTGCGACGAGGACGACGTCGCCGGCAACCACGGAGCCACCATCGGCCACGTCCGCGACGAGCAGCTGTTCTACCTCGCCTGCCGCGGCCTTGACCAAAACGCCGCCGAGGACCTGTTCGTCCGTGCCAAGCTGGAGGACGCCGCGCTTTCCGCCACCGACGAGCGCACCCGCGCCGCCGTCGTCCGCCTGGGCAACAACCTGATCGACAACTTTGAAGAGGAGCTCGCATGATCGACACCGAGCACGTTAAATGCGATACCTGTACCGCACCGGAGCCTATGGAGCTCGACGCCAGCGACGAGGCCTCGCGCGGCTGGCCTACCGTCGACATCGAGACCAATCCCTACAAGGCACAGTTCCCGCTGTTCCAGCAACACCCCGAGATCGCCTTCCTCGATAGTGCCGCCACCGCGCAGCGCCCTGCCTGCGTGCTCGACGCCGAGCGCGACTTCTATCAGCGCATGAACGCCAACCCCCTGCGTGGCCTGTACTCGCTGTCCGTCGAGGCCACCGACGCCATCGCGAAAGTCCGCCAGCAGATCGCCGACCTCATCGGTGCCTCACAGGCCAACGAGGTCGTCTTCACCCGCAACACGAGCGAGTCGCTCAACCTGGTCGCCAAGAGCTTTGCACCCACGGTGCTCGAGCCCGGTGACGAGGTCGTCATCACCATCATGGAGCACCACTCCAACCTGATTCCGTGGCAGCAGGTCTGCCGCGAGACCGGCGCCAAGCTCGTCTACCTCTATCCCACCAAGACCGGCCAGCTCACCACCGAGGAGGTTCTGGCCAAGGTGGGACCCAAGACCAAGATCCTGGCCGTGGGTCAGGTCTCCAACGTGCTAGGAGTCGAGAACCCGGTCAAGAACCTCGGCAAGCTCGTGCACAAGTACGGCGGCTATCTGGTCGTCGACGGCGCGCAGTCGCTGCCGCACATGCCGGTCGATGTGGCCGACCTGGGCGCCGACTTCTTTGCCTTTAGCGCGCACAAGGCCATGGGCCCCATGGGCATCGGCGTGCTGTGGGGCAAGATGGACCTGCTCAACGCCATGCCGCCAGTGCTTACCGGCGGTGAGATGATCGATTCGGTCACCGAGCAGGACGCCGTCTGGGCGCCCGTTCCCGAGAAATTCGAGGCCGGCACGCAGGACGCCGCCGGCATCTTCGCCACGGGTGCGGCACTCGACTACCTGGTCAACACCGTGGGTTACGAGAACATCCAGGCCCGCGAGCAGGCACTCGTCCACTATCTGATGGGCGAGCTCATGCAGCTCGACTTTGTCCAGATCATCGGCTCCATCTATTGGGACAACCACCACGGCGTTGTGAGCTTTAACGTCAAGGGCATCCACCCGCACGACGTCGCGAGCATCATGGACATGGACGGCGTCTGCATACGCGCCGGCCACCACTGCGCGCAGCCGCTGCTCACCTGGCTGGGCGTCGAGAACCTTGCCTGCTGCCGCGCCAGCGTGGCCTTCTACAACGACAAGGCCGACATCGACAAGTTCATCGCCGACCTGCATCACGTTTGGAGCACGTTCAATGGGTAATCTGTACACCTCCACCACATTTATGGAGCACAACTCGCACCCCGACTATAAGTATGAGATGGATGCTCCCACGCACGAGCACGACGGCATCAACCCCAGCTGCGGCGACGAGCTCACCTTGCAGCTGCGCGTCGAGAACGGCGTGATCGAGGAGGCCTCCTTTACCGGCCACGGCTGCGCCATCAGTCAGGCCAGCGCCGACATCATGGCCGACCTCATCACCGGCGAGACCGTCGAGGAAGCTCGCCGCCTAGCAGAGCTCTTCCTTGCCATGATCCGCGGCGAGCAGCTCTCCGAGGAGGACCTGGAAGACCTGGACGAAGCCGCCCAGCTCCAGGACATCTCGCACATGCCCGCCCGCGTCAAATGCGCCGAGCTCGCCTGGCGCACCCTCGACGGCATGCTCACGGGACAAAATAATCAGTAGAACTTGTCCCAAATCTTAAGATTTTTGTTGGCCGAATCGCTTGACAAGAGTGGTTCGGCCATTTTCTATTCCGAGAGCTCAGCCTGTGCCTTCACCCGCGCATAAGCGCGCACGATACGAGATACGGTACTCTTGCTGATTCCCGTATACCGTTCGACCTCGCGCACCGTGTAGCCGCCATCGTGCAGAGCGAAAATGATTCTGTCTCGCCGCGAGGGCGCAACGGTCTTGAGTTCGTTGAGCGGAACCCCGAGGCTCTTCGCCATCTTGTCGGCAAAGGCGTGGCGTTCCCACTCCGTCTCTTTCATATCGCACAGCGCTGGCTCACTGCCGTCGGGCGTCGAAAGCGAATAGGCAATAAAGCCCTCGGCAGAGCCAAAAAGCTCAAGCACACAAGAAGGATCAGAAAATCCCCTCGCGGCATCGGCCACATCACCGTCGTAAGCGCGTAGATGTTCCGGAAAGCTGCTCCAGGGATAACGCTCGATTAGGCTAACGCCCACCTCCTGCGGATCGGCGTGTACAGAGCGAATAGCCTCCATCACCTGCCAGCCGGTATCGAGCGAGCGCCGGTCAAAACGGTTCTGGAACAGATGCCCGGAGCGTCCGGTACGCTTGTTGAACCGACGAGCGTACGTCAAAAGCAGTCGGTGCATCGCCGCGCTCATCATGTCCTCATAATCCGAGAGTACCAGATCCACGTGGTCGTTCATAAGGCACCACGCAACGACCGTCACACCCTCCTCCCGGCAGCAGTCGCGCATCAGCTCCAAAAACTCCCACCGGTCTTCATCGCCCTCAAAGATGAGCTGCTTGTCCGTACCGCGGGCACAGACATAGTAAAAGCCGGTAACCGTTCTCCAAACGCGCTGCATGGCGCTCCCTTCGCCGGGATCTGCTTGCCATCCAATACAGCACGATTGAAGCGTGCCATCAAAACATTCACGCAAAACAATACACTCGCGCGGCCAAAGGCAGTAAACGGGCGGTGAACGGCACCGTTGCAACAGGTAAACCCATGCAACGCTTACAAGAGCTGACCAAAATCTTACCAAAATCGGACCCCCTCTACGGAAGTTCACGACCATAGAACATAGAGTTAAACCGTTTCAATTAAAACTTCCGGACTTCTCGCTACGAAAACTGAGCCGTTCGCCGAATATTCCGTGCATTTCGCGGTATTATAGGGGCTGCATGTCATGTCCCTTTCGAAGGGTCGCCCGGCAATCGCCAGCCACGACCCCCAGACGGGACGCCAACACGATAGAGAGGAGAGGCATGCAGTACTCACAGGAAGTGGAGAACATGTGCCCCGTTGCCAAGGGTGCATACCACGGCCCCGCACCCATCCCCGAGGAGGGCAAGTGGGTCCAGGCTAAGGAGATTTCCGACATCTCCGGTCTTACGCACGGTGTGGGTTGGTGCGCACCTCAGCAGGGCGCCTGCAAGCTCACGCTGAACGTCAAGGACGGCATCATCGAGGAGGCCCTCGTTGAGACCATCGGCTGCTCGGGCATGACCCACTCTGCCGCCATGGCTTCCGAGATCCTTCCCGGTAAGACCATCCTCGAGGCCCTCAACACCGACCTCGTCTGCGACGCCATCAACGTTGCTATGCGCGAGATCTTCCTGCAGATCGTTTACGGCCGCAGCCAGACCGCGTTCTCCGAGGGCGGCCTGCCCGTGGGCGCCTCCCTCGACGACCTCGGCAAGGGCCTTCGCTCTCAGGTCGGCACCATGTTCGGCACCAAGGCCAAGGGCGCTCGTTACCTCGAGCTCGCTCAGGGCTACGTCACCCGCATGGCTCTCAACGACAAGAACGAGATCATCGCGTTCGAGTTCCTGAACCTCGGCAAGTTCACCGACGCCGTCAAGGCCGGCAAGACCCCCGAGGAGGCCATCGCTGGCGCTATGGGCCACTATGGTCAGTGGGAGAACGCTGCCAAGTACATCGACCCGCGCACCGACGAGGAGACTCACTCCGTCGCCAGCGTGTTCCCGGTTCACGAGTAGAAAGGGAGGGAAATAACTATGACTGTTACGTTCGAAGGTTACGAGCGCCGCGCTGACAAGATCAACAAGTGCCTCGCCGACAACGGCATCGCCTCCCTCGAGGAAGCTCTGCAGATCTGCACCGACAAGGGCTTCAACCCGCGTGAGATCGTCAACAACACCCAGTCCATCGCCTTCCAGAACGCCGAGTGGGCCTACACCCTCGGTTGCGCTCTCGCTGTCAAGCGTGGCGCCAAGTCCGCTTCTGAGGCTGCCGCCATCATCGGCGAGGGCATCCAGGCCTTCACCGTTCCCGGCTCCGTCGCCGAGGACCGCAAGGTCGGTCTGGGCCACGGCAACCTGGGCGCTATGCTGCTCTCCGACGACACCGAGTGCTTCGCCTTCCTGGCAGGTCACGAGTCCTTCGCTGCCGCTGAGGGTGCTATCGGCCTGGCTCTGAACGCCAACAAGGCTCGCAAGAAGCCGCTGCGCGTCATCCTCAACGGTCTGGGCAAGGACGCTGCTCAGATCATCGCCCGCATCAACGGCTTCACCTACGTGAAGACCCAGTTCGACTACTTCACGGGCAAGCTCAAGGTCGTCGAGACCATCCCATACTCCGATGGTCCCCGCGCCGCCGTCAACTGCTACGGCGCCGACGACGTCCGCGAGGGCGTTGCCATCATGTGGCACGAGAACGTCGACATCTCGATCACCGGTAACTCCACCAACCCCACGCGCTTCCAGCACCCCGTCGCTGGCACCTACAAGAAGGAGCGCCTCGAGGCTGGCAAGAAGTACTTCTCCGTCGCTTCTGGTGGCGGCACTGGCCGTACCCTGCACCCGGACAACATGGGCGCCGGCCCTGCCTCTTACGGCATGACCGACACCATGGGCCGTATGCACTCCGACGCCCAGTTCGCCGGTTCTTCCTCCGTGCCTGCGCACGTCGACATGATGGGTCTCATCGGCATGGGCAACAACCCCATGGTTGGTGCCACCGTCGCCTGCGCTGTCGCCGTCGAGGAGGCCCTCAAGGCCTAATCGCGCCCGCGCGATGCTCATATAGTTGAGCTTTGGAGCCGCTACCTTTCGAGGTAGCGGCTCTTTTTGTTTGCCCCGTCTCAAATTGGTTACTCTTATTAAAGGGTCCGATGTATCAGTTGTGGTGAAATACGGACTGAATTGCATCCATACAGGCCAAAACAGTCCGTATTCCACCGCAACTTATCAAATGGGCCGACCGAAGTGGCCGAGTCCACCTGACGCCCACCTGCCATATTTGCCCTTTACCGATTTGCCGGGTCTTTGCGGCCCCATTGCCGATCACCCGTGCGACAATGCGCCGGACGAGAAAGGAATCCGATGGAATCGACTGATGTACTGGTAATTGGATCTGGCATTGCGGGCCTTTGTGCCGCCATCGAAGCGGCACGCACGGGCGCAACCGTCGCTGTGGCAAGCGCCGGCAAGACCATGAGTGGATCGAGCTTCTTCCCTGGAACCTGGGGCCTAGGGCTTATCGGACCCGTTAACGAAGACGACGAACAAGACCTCATCGACACCATCCAGACCGTCGGCGGCGGTGTCGCCGACCCCGAGCTTGTCCAGACGTTTGTCCACGGCATTCCCCAGGCAATTGAATGGCTCGAGCAAGACCTGGGCGTTGAGCTCAAGCGTCCGCAAAACGCTGAGAGCGCTCAGCAAAAGCAGTTTATCCCCTGCTTTGACCACAAGACGCGCATGTGGCGCGGCCTCACCCGCAAGCCCCTTGAGGACGCTCTGACAGCCCGGATCGAGTCGCTCGGCATTCGCCTGCTCCCCCGCCATGAGCTTATCGACCTTATTGAGGACACGAACGGCAGAATCACCGGAACCGTGCTCTACAACCTCACCGAAGATCGAATCGTGCCCTTTGCTACCAAAGCCACGATCATCGCAGCCGGTGGCACGGGTGGCCTGTTCGAGCGAAGCCTCACTTCCGCCGACGTGCTCAGCTCATCACAGGCCATCGCGCTGGCGCACGGCGCATCGCTTACTAATATAGAGTTCATGCAGATGATGCCCGGCTTCATCGAGCCCAAGCGCAACCTTGTCTTTAACGAGAAGACCTGGCGCTACGTACATGTAGACCAGCCGGCAGATATTGCCGACGACAAGCTGGACGACCTGCTCGAGCAGCGCTCTGGATATGGTCCCTTCACGTCACGCTTGGCCTCCCGCGCTATCGATCTCGTCATCGATCAGGCAGGTGTCGAAGGCCTGGCACTCCACTACGACTTCCCCCGCGAGGATGTCCCAGAGTTTGTGCAGACCTTTGCCACCTGGCTGCAAGACGAGCACGGCATCGCCCCGACTGACGAGATGCGCGTTGCGATGTATGCCCACGCCGCTAACGGCGGCATCAAGATCGATAAGACCGCGTACACGGGCGTTGAGGGTCTCTACGCTTGCGGCGAGGCGACAGGCGGCATGCACGGAGCCGACCGCATTGGTGGCTTGTCAAGCGCCAACGGCATCGTGTTCGGGCGCATCGCAGGCGCATCGGCAGCCCTTGCAGCGCAGAAAGAGCCTAAGACAGCCCTGAAGGCGGATATCGCCCTCCCCCAGCACGGCATTGCCACAACAGATGCCGAGCGCCTGACCCGCAGCCTTAAGCACACGATGAGTACCTATTGCATGATCAACCGCACCGAAACAGGCCTATCCGAAGCACTACACGAGCTTGAGGGCTTGAAGACGGAGGCAACGACCTTGAGCACACAGAAAGCCCAGGACAGCGAAATCGCTGCCCTCGCCCGCCTTCAGTCGCAGATTCAACTAGCACAGGAAATGGTCAAAGCCATGCGCAAGCGAACCGAAAGCCTCGGATCGCACTATCGAACGGACTAAACTGGACACCCATCTAAAGCAGAACACACCTAATCGATATCTATGGGCCCCGTGAGCTCGAGGTGGCACGGGGCCTATTCGTGTCCGCACGGCAGCGTATCCTAATTCTGAATACAGAGCGGGCAAAGCCCGCACAGACAATAGACCAGCGAGGAGGAGATATGGACAGTAGTGATATCGAGAAGTGGCGTGTCAAACTTGATAGCTACGCCAATGTGGAAGACGGCGTTGAGTATTGGCTCGCACGCGATTTAATGGAACCCATGGGGTACACTCGATGGGAGAACTTCGCCGAAGTTGTTAAGAGGGCAACAGTCTCATGCGAAACAAACAAAACTCCAGTTGATTCCCATTTTCGTGACACCACGAAAATGGTAACTGCCGGTGTCGCCGCTCGCGCGGTTAAAGACTACAAACTTACGCGCTATGCATGCTATTTAATCGCACAGAACGGAGATTCAAACAAGCCAGAGATCGCGCTCGCCCAGGCATACTTTGCCGTGCAGACGCGCCGCCAAGAGCTCATAGAGCAGCGCTTCGCAGAGATTCAGCGCTTGCAGGCGCGCCACTCGCTATCCGATTCAGAGAAACAGCTCTCGGGTATTGCGTTCAAACGCGGCGTGGACTCCAAAGGATTCGCGATCATCAAGTCGAAGGGCGATGAGGCGTTATTCGGCGGCAGAAGCACGGCGGAAATGAAGCAGCAGCTCGGCGTACCCAAGAGCGCGGCATTGGCGGACAGGTTAGCCGATGTCCTCATCAAAGCAAAGGACCTTACGAACTCGATGACGGCCTTCAACGCCGAGGAACACGACCTGTACGGCCTGGACCAGATCAAGCAAGAGCACGTCGAGAACAACACAAGCGTGCGTGGCAGCCTCATCGACCGCGGAATTGTCCCCGAGAACCTACCGCCTGCCGAGGATACAAAAAAGCTCGAGCGTCGCGTGAAGGCAGACGAGAAGAAACTCAAGGAGGGTACTGACGGTTTTACCGATCCCCAGGGTAGGCTCGATCTGTGAAAGCGGCTGTGCCCTTTCGGGTTCGACCCCATGCGAGGTCAACAAAAAAGCGACCAGCCGAAGCCAGTCTCTTTAACATGCTTTGGTGGGCCGTCAGGGGGTCAGCCTGCTGCGCAGGCGGCCGCTGCGGCGCCAAGGCGCCTTGCGCGCTACGCTGGTAAATGCTTACGTATTTCCTCAGCTCCGCGCCCTTACGGGTTCGACCCCATACGAGGTCAACAAAAAAGCGACCAGCCTGAGCCAGTCGCTTTAACAATCTTTGGGTGGGCCGTCAGGGGGTCGAACCCTGGACCTTGGGATTAAGAGTCCCCTGCTCTACCAACTGAGCTAACGACCCAAAGCTAAAGTCCGTTGTGGCGGACTTTAGAGGAGATATCGTGTGGTGGGCCGTCAGGGGGTCGAACCCTGGACCTTGGGATTAAGAGTCCCCTGCTCTACCAACTGAGCTAACGACCCGATATCAACACGAAGCAAGAACTGGGGTGGGTAAAGGGACTCGAACCCTCGACCTACGGGACCACAACCCGTCGCTCTAGCCAACTGAGCTACACCCACCGTGTCCTGTGCGCTTCGCGCTCGACTATTATTGCAAGGAACGCCACGCGATGCAAGCCCCAATTTTCAAGAATTTTGAAAAGAGTTTTTCGGATCCATTTCGAGCAAATCCCACCGGTTTCATAGGAGTAAACTTGCCCCACTGCAAATGCTCGAAAGGACCGGCATGAAAGAACTCTCCAACCGCACGGCAACGTTTACCGATTCGATCATCCGCCGTATGACGCGCATCTCCAACAAGTATGGCGCCGTCAACCTGTCGCAGGGCTTCCCCGACTTCGATCCCCCGGCGCAGCTGCTCAATAGTCTGGGCACCATCGCCACCGACCCCAAGCCGCTTTACCACCAGTACTCCATCACCTGGGGCTCCCAGGCCATGCGCGAGGCGCTCGCCGCCAAACAGGAGCACTTTATGGGCATGCCGGTGAACCCCAACGAGAATATCGTAGTCACTTGCGGCTCCACCGAGGCCATGATGGCCGCCATGATGACGGTCACGAACCCCGGCGACAAGGTCGTCATCTTCTCGCCGTTCTACGAGAACTACGGCGCTGACACCATTCTCTCGGGAGCCGAGCCCATCTATGTGCCGCTCAACCCGCCCACCTTTGACTTCGACCGCGAGGTCCTCGAGGCGGCCTTCCGCGACAACGACCCAAAGGCCATCGTCCTGTGCAACCCTTCCAACCCCTGCGGCAAGGTCTTTACGCGCGAGGAGCTCACCTTTATCGCCGACCTCTGCAAAAAGTACGACGCCTATTGCATCACCGACGAGGTATACGAGCACATCGTCTACGCACCCCATGAGCACGTCTACATGGCCACGCTGCCTGGCATGTTCGAGCGCACCATCAGCTGCAGCTCGCTGTCCAAGACCTACTCCATCACCGGCTGGCGTCTGGGCTACACTATCGCCCCTGCCGAAATCACCGAGCGCATCAAAAAGGTCCACGACTTCCTCACCGTGGGCGCCGCCGCTCCCCTGCAGGAAGCCGTCGTCACCGCCCTCAACTTCGACGACAGCTATTACGATGAGGTCCTTGACCTCTATGCCGCCAAACGCGACCTGTTCTGCCAGGGACTCGACAGCATCGGTCTTGAGCATAACGTGCCGCAGGGCGCCTACTACGTCATGATGGACATCTCTGAGTTTGGCTATGACAGCGACCTCGAATTCTGCGAGGACCTCGCGTCTAAGGTGGGCGTGGGCGCCGTGCCCGGCTCGAGCTTCTTCCGCGAGCCCGTCAACCACCTGATTCGTTTCCACTTTGCCAAGCGAGACGAGACGCTTAACGCGGCACTGGAGAACCTCAAGTCCCTGCGTGATAAAATCAAACCGCGCGGGTAAGGACGGCCCGGCAACTAAAGTAACTAAAGAAGCCCCGCACCGCCTGCCGCGTTGCGAGGCTTCTTTTTATGGCGCTTTCTTAAATGGTTTAGAGCTCTATACTTTAGTCATGGAGCAACTCGTCCCAGTGAGAGGAATATTATGGAAGAGCAGCAACTTATCGGAGCGCTCGAGGCCGGCGGCACCAAGATGGTCTGCGCCACGGGCTATGCAGACGGCACGGTCCTGGAGCGTGAGCAGATCGTGACCACGACTCCGCAGGAGACCGTCGAGGCCGTCAACGCATGGTTTGCCGACAAGGACATCGCCGCGCTGGGCATCGGCGCCTTTGGCCCCACCGCAGTCAACCCTGCCTCGCCCCAATACGGCAAGATCCTGGAGACGCCCAAAACGGCATGGCGCTACTTTGACCTGCTGGGCACCATCCAAAACGAGCTCAATATTCCCTGCGGCTACGACACCGACGTCAACGTCGCCTGCCTGGGCGAGGTCACCTTTGGTTGCGCCCAGGGCCTCACTGACGTTGTGTATCTGACCATCGGTACCGGCGTGGGCGCCGGCGTGCTCTCGGGCGGCCAGCTCGTGCACGGCATGATGCATCCCGAGGCCGGCCACATCCTGGTCACGCGCGACCCGCGCGACACCATTGGCGAGCACAGCGCCTGCCCCTTCCACGACAACTGTCTCGAGGGCCTCATCGCCGGCCCCGGCGTTAAAAAGCGCTGGGATGGCAAGAGCGCCGGAGACATGGCCGATGACTCGGAGGCCATGGACCTGCTCGCCGGCTATCTGGCACAGGCACTCATGACCTACACGCTGTGCTACGCGCCGCAAAAGATCATCATCGGCGGCGGCGTGGCCGACCACACTCCCATCGTGCCGCTCGCACGCAAAAAGTGCGCCGAGATGCTCAACGGCTATATCGTCACGCCCGAGGTCAACGACATCGATAGCTACATCGTCAACAACAGCCTCGAGGGCAAGCAGGGCATCATGGGCTGCCTGGCCCTGGGCGCACAGGCGCTTCAGTAGCAGACGCACCCACGGGGCGTGGCACGCCCGGCAAATCCGACCTACGGAACGACGCCACCACGCCTCATATAAGCCCTCAAATAAAAAAGGCCGCCTAGGACCAAACAATACGTCCTAGGCGGCCTTTTTGGCGCACATCAGCGACCGTAAGAGATATCGGAGCACAACGCCCGTTGCCGCTCCACAGCAGTCGATCATCACATCGGTGATCATTCCAGCGCGTCCCGGCACAAAGAGCTGAATCGTCTCGTCGATCGAAGGAATCAGCAGCAGGAACACCGCCGTGGGCAGCAGCACGTCAAAGGTGCGCCGGCCCTCAAAATCAAAGGCGTGCGTTGCCAGGATGCCGAGCACCATATACTCGGTAAAATGCGCGCACTTGCGAACAACAAAGTTGGTCACCCATTCATATGGAAGTCCCACGCCGTGCAGGAAACCGCGGATAGCTTCCATGACCGTTAGACTCAGTGAGCCCGACCCCGAGCCGGGAACCAGCGAATTGCCCCAGATCAAGAGCGCCATCAGGCAGGTCACGACCGCCCATTTTCGATTGATCTTAACCATGCAGAAGTTATGCCTCCGCGCGGAGCGGCGCAAAGCTGGCGGTACCGCCCTCGATAACGCTCAGATAGGCACGGCCCGTACGCTTGGCGGTAGAGGACTGCAGGCGCTCGATCTCTTCCTCGAGGATCTGATTGACGCGCTCGTGACGACGATTTTCCATAATGCCGGCGGCAATAGCCTCGGCTCGCTCGATGCTCTCGCGCGAGATACGGGCAGTATCCTCGGGGAACACAGCACTGTGACGGCCGACATAGGCGGGGACAGCAGGCTGAGGGGCAGCGACGGGAGCGGGGGCCGTAACAGGAGCAGGCTCGTCAATCTCATCCAGGATCGCGGTGGCGGCGGCCCACATGTCCTCGTGGCCCGAGTAATCGGCCATGGGGACATCAACCTCGAGCGAGGCATCTGGAAGGTCGCCGGTGTTGATGCGATCTTGGGCATCAATCGATGCGGTGATGGCTGCAGGCTCATCGAGGTCATCGAGATCGATGTCCGCGGCACCGGAGATGATAGGCATGCTGGCGAGGTTTGCATTGTACGGCGCAGCCTCAGCCGCCTGCTGCTGGGCAGGAGCGCCCCACAACGAGCTTTCGGCGGCACGGCGGGCGGCAACGGCCTCCTCGTCCGCGGCCATGGCTTCATCAACGTACGAATTGTCGGCAGAAGCGTTCGCGTCCGCCGAGGTAGCGCTGTAGGCGTTATTGGCTGCCGCGTTGGCGACGAGTGCCACGAAAGCCGCCGTGCTGCCCGCAGGGGCGGCCTGGGAGCCAGACACGGCGCGTGCCGCGGCGGCGATGTCGTCGCGATTGAAGGAGCCGGTCTGCCCGCCGTTGGTGAGCTCGTCGATGGCGACTTGATAGACGTCGCGCGAGTGTGCAGGGTCGCAGCTCACCGGCGAATCGTCGTCGAGCATACTGTCGATCATGGACCAAGCCTCGGCCTCGTCCATGGCATCTGCGGCTCGAGCGATGGTAGGGACACCATCATCGGCATGACGGCGCTGGAACGCACCAGTCAGGCCGGAAAGGAATGCCGAGGTAGACTGCTCCGCCTGAGCCTGAGAAGCAGAAGCCGCAGCGTAAGGAGTCGCATCCTGCTGCTGAGCTGGAATCGAGGCGGTCTTGAACTCGCTTTGATGCTGATTGAGATTGGCGGCACCGCCCATGGCATCAGGCTGGAACAGACGCTCTTCACGCTGCGCACGGTACTCGGAGATACCCAGCGAGGCGGCATAGATACCCACGCCCGCCACCGCGCCCACGGCGAAGGGAACCGCACCCGCCACGACCATCTCGTTCACCGACGAAAACGGCAGCGTCGCGGCATACATAACCACGGGAGCGGCAAGGCCGATCCCGCACGAAAGTCCGGCAAGGACTGCTCGTTGTGTTGCATCAGAAGAAGCCATGAGCTCTCCCCATCTTCCAGCACCCAAATCGCATCATTCAGTTGGCTGCGCGAGAGAAGATGAAGCGGGGCTATGCCCCAAAGCAACGGTATATGGTTCGTTTCATCTGCGTTTTCCGTCGCGAAGCTTAAAAGCTATTATGCGAAACCGCCCTGTCGATTGCAAGCGACGATGTCGGATTGAAACGGGAAACCTGCTGCTTGCCAGTCTTATGGTCAAAAATAAGCGCGGAGCGGCGATATGGAAAAGGGCCGAGGCTCAAAGCCCCGACCCTTTATCGCATTGATGACTATCGCTGCGCGTGGATGACAACCTAGAACGTCTGCTCGTAGTCGCTGTGCTTTTTGGCCGAACGCACCAGGAACTCCTGGTTGGTGTTGGTGCCCTTAAGACCCTTGATAAACGATGCGGCTGCGCGCTCGGTGTTGTTCATGCCGGCAAGAATGCGACGCAGGCCAAAGACAAACGGGCGCATCTGCTCGTCGACCAGCAGATCCTCGTTGCGCGTACCGGAGGCAACGGGGTCAATGGCCGGGAAGATACGACGGTCGGCAAGATCGCGGTCGAGCTTAAGCTCCATGTTGCCGGTGCCCTTGAACTCCTCAAAGATGACTTCGTCCATCTTGGAACCGGTGTCGATGAGGGCAGAGGCCAGGATGGTGAGCGAGCCACCGTTCTCGATATTACGGGCTGCGCCCAGGAAGCGCTTGGGCGGATACAGGGCCGCCGAATCGACGCCGCCCGAAAGGATGCGGCCCGAGGCGGGCGCCGCCAAGTTGTAGGCGCGGGCAAGACGCGTGATGGAGTCGAGCACCACCACGACATCGCCGCCCAGCTCCACGATGCGCTTGGCGCGCTCGATGACGAGCTCGGCCACGCGGGTGTGGTTGTCGGCGGGCATATCGAAGGTCGAGGCCACGACCTCGCCCTTAATGGAGCGCTGCATATCGGTGACCTCTTCGGGGCGCTCGTCGACGAGCAGGCAGATGAGGTGCACCTCGGGGTTGTTAATCGAGATAGACTGGCAGATCTTCTTGAGGATCGTGGTCTTGCCGGCCTTGGGCGGGGACACGATCAGGCCACGCTGACCCTTGCCGATCGGCGACACGATGTCGATGGCGCGACCGGTAATGGAGTCCTTGCCGTGCTCCATGCGCAGCGGCTCGTTGGGATAGACCGGAGTGAGGTCACCAAACTTGGGGCGGTTGCGAATCTGCTCGGGGTCTAGACCGTTGACGGTCGTGATTTTGGCGAGGCCGGCGCGCTTGTCGCCGCCGCGCGAAGGACGCAGTGAGCCCTCGATGACGTCGCCCGTGCGCAGGCGCGCGGAGCGGATGAGGTAGGCGGGCACGAAGGCGTCGTCGTTGGACTTCATGTAGCCATGGGCGTGGATGATGCCGGAGCTGTCCGGGCGAATCTGCAGAATGCCCTTGATGTCGCGGAAGCCCTCTGCCTTCGCGGCGGTGACGTAGATCTCCTCGACGAGCTCGGCTTTCTTCTTGCCGGTCGTCTCGATCTCGAACTCCTTGGCCTTCTCGCGCAGCTCGGCGACCTTCATGGCAGCGAGCTCCTCACGCGAAAGCGTGGGCTCGGTGGGGGCGGCGTTACGCTCCTTGTTGCGCTGTTTGCGATCGCGCTGGCGATTGCGACGGTCGTTGTTGCGCTCGTTGCGTTCCTCGTTGCGCTTGTGCTGGCGACGGTTGGAACGAGTGCCGTCTTCGGCCTCGGCGGGCGCGGCAACATCGGTTGTGGCGGCGTCGGCATTGACCGCAGCGGCTTCATTGGCCTCGGCGCCAGAATCGACCTGCGCTTCGACATCAGCCTGATGCTCGGACGCCTTGGCCTTAGCGGACTTCTTACGACCGCGCTTGGGCTTCTCGGACGCAGGCTGTTCGACGTCTTGGGGCTCGGCGGCATCAGTCGATGCATCGGCGGTCGTCTCGTCGGAATCCTCGGACGTACCCTTCTTGGCAGCCTTAGCCTTGGACGTGCGCTTAACAGCAGTGCGACGGCTGCGACCGGGGCGGACGTCGGCGGGCTCGGCATCGGCGGGAGCGGCCTCGGAAGTCGCAGCATCCTGAACGGGTGCATCGGCAGCGGTTGCAGACTCGGCGGTCGCCGCAGCATCCCGAGCAGCTGCGGCTGCGGCTGCGGCCTTCTCTGCCTCGACGAAGGCCTTGGGCTTGCGACCGCGACGGTGCGGGCGCAAAGCCGGATCGACAACGGGAACTTCGCTGGCCTCGACAGGCGCAGCGGGCTCAGTTGGCGATGCGCCCTCCCCTGCCGCGGAACGGACCGAAGCCTCAGTGAGCTCGGGGGTTACCTGATCGGCAACCTGCTCGGCCTTAGCAGCCGTGCGACGGCGTGTGCGCGGTGCCGGCTTCTCGGTCGGTTGGTCGGCGGCAGGGGTCTCGGGCACAGACGGGGCTGCAAGCTCGGTCAGAGCCGCGGCCTCGCGCTCGGCAGCACGACGGCGGGCGCGCACCACCTGAGCCTCGCTAATCTGCGCCAACGCACGTGCCTGCGCGACCTCATCGGAAATCGGCGCCGAGGAGTCAGCTGCAACGGTGCGCTTGGCGCGCGTCGTGCGCGTGGTACGGCGCTTGGGCTTGGTGACCTCCTCGCCGTCAGCAGCAGGCTTGGTCGTGCGGCGCGTACGCTTGGGCTTTGCCAGAGCAGCCTCCTCACCAGTTGCAGGCACGGCCTTCTCAGCCGCTGCAGGCGTAGGCGTCGAAGCAGCCTTAGGCGTCTCAGGAGCCGAGGCTTGCGCGGGCGCCGCGACCTGGTCCGACGCAACCGGTGCAGCGGGAGCGGTCTGCGTCGTCGTTATTTCGTTTTCTTGCTGTTGATCAGACACAGTGTTTGCTCAACTTTCTTTTCAAGCCCTGTGATCACATGCTCCCTGCATAAACCTTCAGGGCGGCTAAACAGTCTAGCTCCGTCAAATACCGACGGACATCATTGATCTGTATCGAGATATTTGCGTCATATACGCAGCGTTAGTGTAACACAACCGCCGCCACCTGCAACTTAGTCATTGGGGACGTTCTTAAACGACTATTCAAAAGGGACACTCTTTGGTTTACCGCCCACAAATCTGACTGCCTCCGCCAAAACTATGGCGGTTTACTACGATGAATCGCTCAACCGCGACCACTCCGAAACTTGTTGAACTAAAACCGACGCTCCTATAAGTTGTCAAGAGGCAGTTTGCGGGAGCGTTCTCTCCAATTCGCACAGGAGCTCGTAATACCTCCTCTCCAGTTTCGTCGACCGCCGTTTCCCCCGTTCCAAGTGCCCGAGTGTGGCTGCGGACAGGCCGAGCTCCGCGGCGGCTTTCTTCTGAGTCACCCGCATCGCCTTGCGCATCTTCGCGAGCTCGGGGCCTTCCGGCGCGGCGCCGTCGGGGTTCGGGTCCATGAGCACGTGGTACACCTCCCGCGCTATGTAGCGCTTCAGGCAGCGGACCGCCTCCCGCCGGGACTTCCCTCGGAGGTCCGCCTCGCCACGTACCTCCTCGTCCTCTCGTCGTACGCCATGCGCTTGATCGCGATCTCGTAGAGCGCCCAGTTCGCCTGCCGGTTGCCGCCGCGGTTGAGCCTGTGCCGGTCCGTCTTCCCGCTCGACGCGGGGATCGGGGAGGCGCCGCACATCATCGAGAACGCCGCCTCGCCCTTCAGCCTGCCGGGGTTGTCGCCGGCGGCCACGACCAGGGCGGCGGCGGTCGTGGTGCCGCAGCCCTCGACGCCGAGCAGCGCGGGCGCGTTCGCCTCCAGCAGCGCGCGGATGCGCTCGTCGAGGGACTCGACCTGGCTGCGGGCCTCCTTCCAGACCGCCGCGACGGACCGCAGCGAGGCCAGCACGCTCTCCTCGAGCGCGTCGCCCGCCTTCCTCCCGCGCGCGAGCAGCGGCATGAGGTCCTTCGGCCGCTCGCGGCCCCTGAACCGCTCCCTCAGGGCGCTCGGGGCCGTCGTGAGCATCGACTTCGCGCAGGCCACGCAGGACGTGGACGTCGCGACGGCCAGCCTGCGCGCGACGTAGAGCTGGCGCACCGCCTCGACCCAGCCGTCCTGCGACTTCGGCACGGAGCAGCCCTTCCCGGACGCCGCCTTGCGCGCCGCGCGCTCGGCGTCCAGCGGGTCGCTCTTCCCCTCGCCGGGCCTCGCCTTGTCCCTCTTGGGCCTGAGCACCTCGACGACGTTGTACCCGAGCTCCACGAGCCTCCTCGTCAGCCCGGCCCCGTACGATGCCGTGCCCTCGACGCCGACGACCATGCAGCTCCCCGGGTCGCCTATCGCCTCCGCCAGCCTGTCGTAGCCCTCGGGGTCGGCCCCGAAGCTCCCGCTCCGGATCTTCCTCCCGAGGCCGTCGAGCAGGCACAGGACATGCACGTCCTTGTGCGTGTCGACGCCCGCGATGACCGTTTCGCCTTCCATTTTCGCTCCCCTCGGTCTGCCGCCTGCTCCGCGCCCGGGTCTCCCAGACATTGCACTGACGGGAGCGCTACAATCCAATTGGCTTGTCCGATTGTCCGCGCTCATGCTCCTATTAGGTCATGGCAGGACTCCGGGACGCGGATGCCGGGGCGAGACAGGTCGGATTTGAGGACGGCCGAAGAGGCGTCAGCAGGTCAGTGGGTCATCGTCCCGGCATTCAGCATCAGGGTAGCGCTGCGACGCGGAAATCGCGCGCCGTTGCCGCGCCCCGCAGTGCCCGCTTCCCCCGAGAACAATTATCAGTGCAGGTAGATGCCTTGCACTTTTTAGCTAAAAGCCGGCGTGGTTGGAATATCTCAATTCATCGTAGTAAACCGGCATAGTTTCGTATTTCCAGCAGTTCCAAATTCGTCAATACGTCGGCGTTTATGCAAAAAGCCCGACCTCCGCATGGAGATCGGGCTTATAGGGCTCAGCAAAGCCGAACCTACACGGTCAAATGACCCGCAGATTACATCTGCTCGGGAGCGGAGACACCAACAAGGGTGAGCACCAGGGCGAGCGTCACGCGGACGGCATCGCAAGCGGCCAGACGGGCACGCGAAAGCTCGGGGTCGACGGGACGGCCCTCGCTCGGCAGAACCTGGCAGGCAGCGTAGAAGCTGTGGAAGTCGCCGGCGAGTTCCTCAGCAAAGTGCGTCAGACGGAACGGGGCGCGGTCGCGAGCGCAGCTGGCGATGAGGTCGGTAAGCTCGTTGAGCTTGCGCGAAAGGGCGAGCTCGGTCGGGTCGGTCAGCAGCGAGTAATCGACGTTCTCACCGATGGCCTTGGCGGCGACGGCCTTCATGCCCATCTCGTCAGCCTGCTCGGGCGTAACGTCAGCGGCACGGCGCAGGATGGAGCACACACGGGCGTGAGCGTACTGCACGTAGTACACCGGGTTGGAGTTGTCGCGCTTCTTAACGGCCTCGATGTCGAAGTCGACCATCTGGTTAGAGCTCTTGGAGATGAGCGTGTAACGGGCAGCGTCGGAGCCGACCTCGTCGACGAGCTCCTGCAGGGTCACCATAGTGCCCTTGCGCTTGGACATACGGACGGGCTTGCCGTTGCGCAGCAGGTTGACGAGCTGGCCCAGCAGAACCTCAAACTTGCCGGGGTAACCCAGAGCGTCGCAGACGCAGCGGACGCGCTCGATGTAGCCGTGGTGGTCGGCGCCCCAGATGTCGATGACGTGGTCGACGCGCTGGAACTTATCCCAGTGATAGGCGACGTCGGAGGCAAAGTAGGTGTACTCGCCGTCGGACTTGATCAGCACGCGGTCCTTGTCGTCGCCCAGATCGGTGGAACGGAACCACAGAGCGCCGTCCTTGGTGTAGAGGTAGCCCATCTTGTCGAGCTTCTCAAAAGCGCGGTCGACGGCAGAGGTGCCGGCGGTCTCGCCCTCGGTGTCCTTCACGTACAGCGAACGCTCGGAGTACCAACGATCGAAGTCGCAGTTAACGGCATGGCAAAGGTCGCGCATGTTGTCGACCATCTTCACGTAGCCGCGCTCGCGGAAGCTCTCCATGCGCTCCTGCGGATCGGCCTCGACCCACTTGTCGCCGTCGGTGCGCCAGAACTCGGCAGCTTCGTCGATGATGTAGTCGCCGCCGTAGGAGTCCTTGCCCAGGGTCTCGGCAAAGTTGTCCTGGTACGGATGGGTCTCGGGATGCTCGTCGTTCTCGTCGGCGACAAAGGCGTCGCGGTCGGCGATCAAGATCTTGTGAGCCTCGTCGATATCCACGCCCTGCTTGGCGATGATGTCGGCAAGCTGCATATAGCGCGTGCTGATGGAGTTGCCGAAGGTGTTCATCTGAGAGCCGTGGTCGTTGATGTAGAACTCACGCTGGATGTCGTAACCGGCGTGGTCCATGACGCGGCAGAGCGAGTCGCCCAGCGCGGCCCAGCGGCCGTGGCCAATGTGCATGGGGCCGACGGGGTTGGCGGAAACGAACTCGACCTGGGTCTTCAGGCCACCACCGACGTTGGACTTAGCGAAGTCCATGCCCTTCTCGCGAGCCTCGCCAAAGATGGCATTCTTGACGGCAACGGAGAGGTAGAAGTTGATGAAGCCGGGGCCTGCGATCTCGACCTTCTCGATCGCGGGGTCCTCGGGCATATGGGCAACGATGGCCTCGGCGATCTTGCGCGGGGCGCAATGGGCCAGCTTGGCGGACTTCAGGGCCATGGTAGAGGTCCACTCGCCATGAGAAGTGTCAGCCGGTCGCTCGATAGCGCAATCGTCAAGTTCAAATGCGGAAAGGTCGCCGGCCTCCTGGGCCGCAGCAAGCGCAGCGCGTACCAGCTCTTCAATCTTCTCGGGCATAGATCCTCCTTGTGTTAAAGCCCCCGAGCTCTTGGTCACTCGTAGGGCAAAAGCCAGAGTTTGTAGCACTCTATCACAAGCGACGGGCACTGTCGCAGGGTAAAGCCAATCGATATTGCATATGCACAAAATTGACTACAGCTTGTATGGAGTCACTCAAAGATGCCAGTCTGCCTGCAGATTATGCAGGCGTTGAAAATGCATAAAGGTGTGAATGAGCTGCGCCTGTTATCGAATACTCTTACCTATCGGAGTTGTGTGCTTTTCCTGCATAAAGTAAGGGTTTGCGCACGTCAGCGTGTTATTCTAGACATACGTAAATTCGTATAAGTTGGAGGTAGCATGTTCTCAATCGGTCAACACGTCATTCATCCGGGTCAGGGAGTCTGCACCGTCGTCGGTTTTAGGGACGACACACCGCAGCCCATGCTACTGCTCGAGACCAAGCAGGGACATGCGCAGACGATCCTCATGTACCCCGTGGCGCAGGCCGACCGTTTGCACGCCGCCATCTCGCAGCAAGATGCCGAGCACCTGCTGAGCCACTATGACGAGCTTGAGTGCGACACCTTTACCGAGCGCAACAGCTCGCTTGAGGAGACACACTTTAAGCAGCAGCTCAAGCTGGGCGCGCCCGAGACGGTCCGCGTGGCAAAAACCATGATGCACCGCATTCGCCAGGCCGAGGAAGCTGATAAAAAACCCAGCTCCTACTACATGCGCGTACTCAAGGAGGCCAAACGCCGCTCCATCGAGGAGTTCGCCGTGGCCCTTGGCGTCACCGAGGAGGCCGCCGAAGCCCGCCTAGCCCAAGCCGCCCTCAACTAACCCAACCGCGCCAAAACCACCACAAAGGAGACAGGCACCTTTGTGGTGGTTTTCTTGTTCTAGTAGTATTCATTCTTATCGATCCCCACGAGCACAAGGAGTCTCCTATGGCAGAGCCGCTTACCGCCGGAATCACCCGCGACCGCGCGTTCGAACTGCTCAACGAGCACAACAAGGACCCGTTCCACATCACCCATGGCGAGACGGTCGAGGGCACTATGCGCTACTTTGCGCGCGAGTTCGACCCCGAGAACGAGGAGTTTTGGGGCACCGTCGGTCTGCTGCACGACCTGGATTGGGAGGAGCATGAGGACGACCCCATGAACCACACCATCTATGCTGCCGAGATTCTTGAGGGCGAAGGTGCGTCTCCCGAGCTCATTCGCGCCATCCAGACGCACACGTCCGACTTCAACACCTCGCTGCCCAAACCCGAGCTGCAGATGGAAAAGATCCTGTTTGCCTGCGATGAGCTCACCGGCCTGATCGGCGCTGCAGTCATCATGCGTCCGAGCAAAAGCGTCATGGACTTTACGACCAAGTCGCTCAAGAAGAAGTTCAAGGACAAGCGCTTTGCCGCTGGCTGTTCGCGCGACGTGATTACGCAGGGCGCCGAGATGCTGGGTTGGGAGCTACCCGAACTCTTTGACCGCACCATCGCGGCCATGCAGTCCTTCGCCCCCGACCGCGATACCTTCCAGGCCTAACCGCCCACGCCACCTAAAACCACCACAAAGGGGAAAGGCACCTTTGTGGTGGTTTTTCTTGCGCGGGCGTTAGGGGCGGACCTGGCCGGTGCCGCGGAGCTTGTATTTGTAGGTGGTGAGGGCCTCGGCGGCGAAGGGGCCGCGGGCATGGAGCTTTTGGGTCGAGATACCGATCTCGGCGCCCAGGCCAAACTCGCCGCCGTCAGTGAAGCGTGTGCTGGCGTTAGCGTACACGGCCGAGGCATCGACCGCATCCAGGAAGCGCTCGCAAGCATCCGTGTCCTCGGCAACGATGGCCTCGGAGTGCATCGTGCCGTAGCGGTTGATGTGTGCGATGGCCTCGTCCTCGTTTGCCACGGCCTTCACGCTCATCTCGAGCGCCAGGTACTCGCGACCCCAGTCCTCCTCAGTCGCGGCGACGTAGTCATCGCCTTCCACAAAGCTGGCGTCGGCGCACGCGGCGCACGTGGCCTCGTCGCCGTGAATGAGCACGCCGTGGTCGTGCAGCACGGCAACGACCGCAGGCAAAAACGCATCGGCCACAACACGGTCGACCAGCAGCGACTCGGCGGCATTGCACACGCCTACACGCTGGGTCTTGGCATTAACGATAATGTTGAGCGCCTTATCAAAGTCGGCGGATTCATGCACGTAGATGTGGCAGTTGCCCGTGCCCGTCTCGATCACCGGCACAAGCGACTCGCGCACGCAGCGCTGGATCAGGCCTGCACCGCCGCGCGGAATGAGTACGTCGACAACGCCGCGGAGCTTCATGAGCTCGCCAGTGGCCTCGCGGTCGGTGGACTCGATCATCGACACGGCCTCGCGCGGGAAACCCTTGGCCTCGAGCGCATCGGCCAGCAGCTCGGCGATCATGGCACACGAGTGATAGGCCAGCGAGCCGCCGCGCAGAATGCAGGCGTTGCCGGTACGGATGCAGATGCCTGCGGCGTCGGCCGTCACGTTGGGGCGCGCCTCGTAGACCATAGCGACCAGGCCCAGCGGCACACTCACACGGGTCAGGTCCACGCCGCTTGCAAGCACGCGGTGGTCGAGCACGCGGCCGACGGGATCGGGCAGCTCGGCGAGCTTTTCCAGGCCGGCGGCCATGCCCTCGACGCGCTCGGGCGTCAGCAGCAGGCGATCGAGCAGTCCGGCCGAGGTACCCGCATCGCGCGCAGCGGACATATCGAGCTCGTTGGCGGCGACGATGGAGTCGACACCGTTGCGCAGTGCTGCGGTCATGGCGCGCACGGCCTCCTGGCGCTGCTCATCGCTCGCCGTGGCAAGCGAGGCCGACGCTGCCTTGGCGGCAACGGCAAGATCGTGGACATACGTGGCTATATCGACCGACATGGGCGGCCCTTTCTCCTAGAAGTTTGCAACCATGGTAGCCGATTTGCGCATGGCCTCGCCCGCGGCGGTAGAATTGGTCAACCCGAAACACCGCAACGAACGGAAGACTCACATGGCCCTCATCACTTCGTACCACGTCCCCGGCCTTTACGTCGAGGACCACAGCATCGACGTCCCCCTTGACTGGCGCGGCCTGGAGCCGATGCTCCTGGCCGTCGGCAGCACCATGCGCCGCGGCGCTATGCCGGCACCAATCGCCGGCGCGCCCGAGAGCATCAAGCTCTTCTACCGCGTGGTTTGCGCACCCGACCGCATCAACGACGATCTGCCGCTGCTCCTGTTTTTGCAGGGCGGCCCCGGCGGCGAGAGCCCGCGTCCGCTGTCGCCCACAAGCGACGGCTGGATCGAGGAGGCCGTCAAGCACTTCCGCGTGGTCCTTCCCGACCAGCGCGGCACCGGACGCAGTAGCTGTGTGGACGGACGCACGATCAAGGCACTGGGCGAGCGCGCGACGGCGGCCGGCGCCGATACAGCACGCTCGCAGGCGGACTTCCTCAAGCGCCACCTCGCCAGCTCCATCGTGCGCGATTTTGAATACCTGCGACTGGTGGGCTTTGGCGGCAAGCCGTGGGTCACGCTCGGCCAGAGCTACGGCGGCTTTTTGACGCTGAGCTATCTGTCGCTCTTCCCCGAGGGCGTGGCGGCGAGCTTTACCTGCGGCGGCATCCCCCACGTGCCGGCGAGCGCCAGCGAGGTCTACGCGCACACCTTCCCGCGCATGGCCGCCAAGACGCAGCAGTATTATGACCGCTATCCCGCTGACGTCGAGCGCGTGGCAGCCCTGGCCGATGCGCTCGAGGCTCAGAAGCCCGTGCTGCCCGACGGCTCGCCGATGACGGTCGAGCGCCTACAGCTCATGGGCAGCGACTTTGGCATGAAGCCGAGCTTTGAGCGCATGCATTGGACTATCGATCACGCTTTTGTTACTGGCGACGGTACGCTGAGCTGCGGCTCCTCGGTATCCGACAGCTTTTTGATGCGCGCCTTCGAGCGCACCAACACACGCACGAACCCGCTGTACTGGACACTGCAGGAGTTTATCTACGCCGACGGCGACACCATGCCCATTCGCTGGGCCGCAGCAGAGGAGAAGGCCCATCGTGCCGAGTTCGACACACTCGCGCGCCCGCTCATGTTTACCGGCGAGGCCATGTTCCCGTGGATGTTCGAGCAGATGCCCGAGCTCAAGCCCTTCAAGCCCGCCATGGACCTGCTGATGGAAGACACCAGCTGGGACAAGATCTACGACCCGCAGCGACTGGCGTGCAACGAGGTGCCCCTGCAGGCCGCGGTGTATTTCGACAACATGTACGTGGATTCGGGCCTGCAGCTTGATACGCTCAGCCGCGTGGGCAACTCGCATGCCTGGGTGACCAACGAGTTCGAGCACGACGGCCTGCACGGCAGCGTGGTATTCAAGCACCTCTTCGACGAAGCCCTCAACCGCGGAGACCTGCGCCAGATCTTCTAGCAAAGGAGTGTCCCAAAGTGCCGGCACATAAGGAACGTCCCCAAGTGCCGGCACGAGAAAGACAGCGCTGCGGGAAACGATCCGCAGCGCTGTCTTTCTTTATGCAAATACGATCAAGTTATCCCTGTGTATCGCCGGCTTCTCGGCCAGGTCTGCCAGCAGGCGGTTGCTGGCGATCTGGTCCTGGCGGCGGCCGGCGGCAAGTTCCAGCACGTCCGAATCGGCCTCGGCGATACCGCGGGCGACGACCATACCTCTCGGATCGCACACATCGAGCACATCGCCCTCGGCAAACTGGCCATCAACCTCGCGAATACCCACCGCAAGCAAGGAAGAACCACGGCTGACCAGCGCCTTCGCGGCACCGTCGTCAACCGTTACCGAGCCATGTGCCTTGTCACCCAGCGCGATCCACAACTTGCGGGGTGCGATGTCCAGACGCTCCGCCGGCGGATCGAACAGCGTGCCCACGCTCTCGCCGCGGGCTAGGCGCACGAGCGCATCGGGCTCCTCGCCCGAGCAAATCACGCTCTGAATGCCCGCCGTCATCAGGATGCGGCTCGCGCGAATCTTGGTAATCATGCCGCCCGTGCCCACCGATGTGGAAGAATCGCCCGCCGAGGCAATAATCTTGGCATCGATCTTATGCACGACAGGAACAAACTCGGCCGTGGGGTCCTCATGCGGATTGGCAGTATAGAGGCCATCGATGTCCGAGAGCGTCACGCACAGATCGGCAGAAACCAGGCAGCTCACAAGCGCCGCCAGTGTGTCGTTGTCGCCGAACTTGATCTCATCGACGGTAACGGTATCGTTCTCGTTGACGACCGGCACCACGCCAAGCTCCACGAGGCGCAGCAGGGCGTCGCGCGCGTGCAGGTAGGACGTGCGGCGGGCCGTATCGTGGCGCGTGAGCAGCACGAGCGAGGTGAGCAGGTCGCGCGCATGGAACTCCTCGTCGTAGGCCGACGAGATGATGCACTGACCAGCCGAGGCGCAAGCCTGCAGGCTCGGAAGGTCGCCGACCGGCTTGCGGTCGAAGCCCAACACGGGATAGCCACAGGCGATAGCGCCCGAGCTCACCACGACCAGACGCCAGCCGAGCTTGCGCAGCGCTGCGGCCTGATCGGCAAGTCCGCCGATAAAGGCGCGGTTGACCTTGCCATCGGCACCCACCACCGTGGACGAACCGATCTTTACCACCATCGTTTTATAAGAAGTCGTCATACGTCAAACCAATCAACTGTTCAGCGAACGGCCGAGTTGGCGGCCAAGGGAGCGTGACTCGCCCCTACCGCCCAAGGAATTAGTGAGCCCAAGGAAAGGCAGAAGCCGCGGCCATGTTCTTGCGCACGAGCTCGTCGCGCACCTGAGCCAGGCCCTGCTCCATGCCCACCACATAGGTCTGCGGGTACAGGAAGCGCTTGAAAGCTGCATCCAGATGATCGAGCGCCCAAGCACAGCGCTCGCGCGCGTCCTGGATGCTCTCACGCGGAGCCACCGCACTGCCATCGCGCACGATCGGCACCAGCAGCTCGCGATACTCAAGTTCGGACACGTCGGTCACCAGGGCGGCATCATTCACGGCCACGAGGGTATTGCCGCGCGCGGCGCCCTCCCCCGCCAGATGGTCCTCGTCGTAGATCATGTCGCAGACCGGGCCGCCAAAGCCGTCGAAATAACGGCGCACGCGTTGCACACCCGGGATCGTGCGCTTGTAGGGCTGCTCGGAGAGCTTGACCACCGGCGTCCATGGATCTGTCTCGCTCGCACGGCGGGCGGAAAGCTTGTACACGCCACCCAGCGCCGGCTGGTCATAGCAGGTCGCGAGCTTGGTACCCACGCCAAAACTGTCGATGGGCGCGCCCTGGTCGAGCAGCGACTGAATCGTGTACTCATCCAGATCGTTAGAAACCGAGATCCCCACATAGGGCAGGCCCTCGGCATCAAAACGGCCGCGCACATACTTGGAGAGCTTGGCGAGGTCGCCGGAGTCGATGCGAATGGCCGACAGGCGCTCGCCCATCGCTTCCATCTCCTTGGCAACCGTAATGGCATGTTCACAGCCCTCGCGCACGTCATAGGTGTCGATGAGCAGCGTACAATTCTTGGGGCTCGACTTGGCAAAGGCGCGGAAGGCCTCGAGCTCGGAATCGAAGCTCATCACCCAGCTGTGCGCATGCGTGCCAAAGACGGGAATACCGTAACGGCGGCCGGCGAGTACATTGGACGTAGAGGAGCAGCCGGCAACGTAGCTCGCGCGCGCGACGGCCAGGCCGCCATCGGGACCCTGGGCTCGGCGCAGGCCAAACTCCGCCACAGGGCGACCGTCGGCGGCGAGCACCACGCGCGCCGTCTTGGTGGCGACAAGCGTCTGGAACCCGACGATGTTGAGCAGCGCCGTCTCGAGCAGCTGGCACTCCAGCGCGGGGCCGGTGACGCGCACCATGGGCTCGCGCGGAAAGACGAGCTCGCCTTCGGGAACGGCGTCGATGTTTACATGCGCACGAAAATCACGCAGGTAGTCGAGGAATCCAGGCTTGAACATCGCGCCGCCGGCAGGGGCCTGGAGCGAGGCGAGGTAGTCGATGTCCTCGGGCGTAAAGCGTAGATTCTCGACCAGCTCGGGCAGTTCGGCGGTGCCGCACATGACGGCATAGGCGCTGCCAAAGGGATGGTCGCGGTAAAACGCGGTAAAACAACCCTGTTCATTGGCCTTGCCGCTCTCCCACAGGCCCTGGGCCATAGTGAGCTCGTACAGATCGGTGAGCATTGCGATGTCGGTGGGATGAGAGATGTCGGTCAAAGCCATGGGGCGACCTTTCGGATGTGTGGTGCAGAATTTGAGGGTTGGACGAGAGCAGAGCATGCGGACATGACGCCCGATGCAAATCGGTTAGAGCAGGCCCATGCTGGTCAGGATCGTGTAGCCCATAAAGATGACAAACGCGATGAGGGCAAGGACAATGATGATTTTTTGAGCCGGCGCCATGCCAGGGATCTCGTTCTCGCCCGTAGGCTCCTTGGAGGTAACCATGCGCTGGGCAAAGGTCATCTCGTCACGACTCGGCTTAGGCTCGACGGACTTGGGACGAGCGGCCTTTTTAGGCTGAGGTTTGGGCGCGGCAGGTGCAGGCTTCGCAGCAGCGGGCTTGGGTGCGGGCGCGGGCGCCGATGCGGATGCGGCGTTCGCGGCGATCTCCTCGGCCTTCGCACGCTCGGCACGCAGGACAGCCAGCTCCTCACGCTCGCGACGGGCCTCTTCACGAGCCTCGCGGCGGGCCTTCTCGGCGCGGAGCTCTTCCAACTCAGCGCGCTCCTCGTCGGACAATGGTTGGGACTCAAGCTCGGCCATGGTATAGCCCTTTCTTTTAAAAAAAGCCGCCGACACAATGTCAGCGGCTTATCAAATCCAAGGGTGGAGACGAAGGGAGTCGAACCCTCGGCCTCTGCCATGCGACGGCAGCGCTCTCCCAACTGAGCTACGTCCCCAGGACAAGTCGATATTTTACCTACGGCTCGCCAACTGTCAACGCCCAATAACCAGTCTTTTTGGGGCGCGGCTATTTTGGCAACTTTTCGAACAGGCGATCCTCTCGATGATTTTTTATCCCCGTCCCAGAAAAATCATCGACGAACGCACTACTTTGCGCTGGTAAGAACACCGGTGGTGTCGAAGGCCGGGGTGAAGCTCTCGTCTACCGCGCCGCCCTCTTGCCAGAACATCGTCGTAAAACCCAGGTCGTCGGCATGGTCGAGCACCTGCTCGTACTCCTCGCGCGTCACGGCACGCGCCAGGTCGCCGCCCTGCTCGCGCATAAGTGCATTGGGCGTGTACTGGTTCATGACCGAGATCGGCACATCGCCCACCGTCTGCCACACCAGGTCCAGCACGCGACACGAATCGTCTGCATGTCCCGGCAGTACCAGATGGCGCACAATCATGCCGCGCTTCATGAGCCCGCCCTCATCCACCATCTCTCCCCCGCGGCGCTCGATCTCGCGCGCCATCTGAGCCAGGCCTGACACGGCCACACGTGGGTAGTCCTTTATATGAGAGAGCGACTGCGCAAGCCCGGCATTGGCATATTTAAAGTCGGTAAGCCACACATCGACCAGGTCGCCCAGCGCCGCCACGGCACTCGCGCGCTCGTAACCACTCGTGTTGTAGACGATCGGGATAACCAGTCCGCGCGCCCGTGCCGCGGCAATCACGGCAGGCAACAGGTGCGCATAGTGCGTCGCCGTCACCAAATTGATGTTGTTGGCACCCTGGTCCTGCAGTTCCAGCATAATCTCGACCAGGCGCTCAGGCGAAATCTCAAGGCCAAAATTGCCGGTCGAAATCTCGTGGTTCTGGCAGTAGATACATTTAAGCGAGCAACCGCTAAAGAAGATCGTGCCCGAACCGGCCTCACCCGAGATAGGCGGCTCCTCCCACATATGAAGCGCCGCGCGGGCCACCCTGAGCGTGTCGTTAGCACCGCATACGCCGCGCGCGCCCTCATCGCGCGCCGCACCGCAACGGCGCGGACACAAATGGCAGGCGGGCGAAAAAAGTTCGGTCAACGACGTCGGCATAAAAACATGCTCCAAAACAACGATTCAGCAGCTCAAACGTAAAGGGCCAGACCGCGTAGACGGCTCCGTCCCTAAGGCGCCGTAATCGTCCGACACGATTTTTGTAATGTCAAGACTGGAATCGATAAAGTGCCGCTTTATGATGTAGGTATTCCGCCCCCCGCGGAGCAACTGGGTGAACCGTCGCGTTTATTTAGGGAGCCCACACAGTCGTACCTAGTACAGGTATCCTTCGTTGTTAAGGACGCTGGAACAGTCGATGAGGGCACCCACCTGTTTTAGGTGGGTTCATTTTCGTAACGTGGGGGGTGGTTTTCTTTTGCCGAAAATCACCATACAGTCCATATGGATCCCCGCCGGCATCCCGACAAGCCATCGACAACATTCCAATATCTGGTATGCGCGTGATAATCGCACGGTGCAAACCTCCGCACCCCCCTCGGTCGAGTATCATGGGACAGCTATGCCATTTCCGCGTAGCAACCTTTGACCTTTTCCTTCGACGCTTGGCGGTTTTTAGATTCATGGCTTCATCCCCGAGCTACATACCGTACCTATGCGTGGCAGCGGCGGCCTTTATCACGACCTTCCTCGCGGTGCCCCTGGTCAAGCGCTTGGCAATTAAGCTCGATGCCGTCGACTATCCTTCTAAGCGCCGCATCAACACCAGGCCCATCCCACGTTTGGGCGGAGCGGCGGTGTTTTTGGGCCTGGTCGTTGCTTGCATTGTGCAAATCCTAGGCACCTGGCACCTAGGCTGGCCGCCCGTTTTGGTGCCGCACCCGCGCCTTCACATTAGCTATCCCATGCTGGCGCTCTCCTTTACCGTCATCTTTGCGACCGGCGCTATCGACGACGTCTTCCAGCTCAAGCCCAAGCAAAAGCTGGCCGGACAGGTCCTCGCCGCGCTTATCGCCTGTATCGGCGGCCTAAAAATCGGCGTCATCGTCAACCCGTTTGCCCCCGGCGAGATCATGCTCGGATGGCTCGCCTACCCCATCACCGTGATCTATCTGGTGGCATTCACCAACATCATTAACCTCATCGACGGCCTCGACGGCTTGGCCACGGGCATCTGCGGCATCGCGTCGTTCACCATGTTTTCGATGGCCGTGCTCTCGGGCCGCATCGACGCCGCCGCGCTCTCTATTGCGCTCTTTGGCGCCTGTCTGGCCTTTTTGCACTACAACTTCAACCCCGCAAGCATCTTCTTGGGCGACTCGGGGTCGCTGCTTCTGGGCTTTGCGCTGGGCTCCATCTCGCTGCTCAACGTGAGCCGCACCGCCGCACTCACCTCGCTTATCATCCCGCTCATCGTTGCCGGCGTGCCCATCATCGACACGTTTAGCGCCATTGTGCGCCGCAAGCGCGCCCACATTAGCATCGGACAGGCCGACAAGGGCCACATCCACCACCGCCTGATCCAAGAAGGCTACAACCAAAAACAGGCCGTGCTGCTCATCTATGCCTGGTGCATCATGCTTTCGGCCGGCGCCGCCGCGATTAACCAGGTCGAGGTGCCCATGCGCGTGCTCATCTTTACCGTGCTCGCCATTGGCTCGGCGGCCTTTGCCAAGCATCTACATCTGTTTGAGCCCGTGCTGCGCCACCATTACAACAAGCGCACGCACGAGGACGAGCTCGTCACCCCCGACGACCCCGCCTTTAAGCAGGAGGAGCAGGCAGCCGAGGAGCGCAAAGAAGAGCGCCACCACAAGCTCTAGGGCAAGCTGCCGAGGATGTGCCAAGGCACCGTTGGCCAAGCGCGGCCGCGCCGCGCCCATCGCACAAGCCACCCCTCTCCCGCCCCTCGCCTACTTACGCCCCGCCCCTCCAATAAACGCGTTATCATCTTGACCCATGAACATACGTTAGGAGCAATCATGCCAAACGAGAACAGCTACGAAGTCGCGCTGCAAAAGAGCAACGCCATTCGCGAGGGCTTGGCCAATACGCCCGAGAAGTTCACCATGCTCACCGGTGATCGCCCCACCGGCCGTCTGCACCTGGGCCACTACTTTGGCACCCTCAAGGGCCGCGTTGAGCTGCAGAACATGGGCGCCAAGACCAACGTGCTCATCGCCGACTACCAGGTCATCACCGACCGCGACACGACCGAGCACATCCAAGACAACGTGTACAACATGGTCATGGACTACCTTGCCTGCGGTATCGACCCCAACAAGACCATGATCTACGCGCACTCCGCCGTGCCCGCCGCCAACCAGCTCATGCTGCCGTTCCTGTCGCTGGTGTCCGAGGCCGAGCTGGCGCGCAACCCCACGGTCAAGGCCGAAATGGAGGCCTCGGGCCACGAGCTCACCGGCCTTCTGCTCACCTACCCGGTGCACCAGGCCTGCGACATCCTGTTCTGCAAGGGCAACGTGGTGCCCGTCGGTCGTGACCAGCTACCGCACATCGAGCTTACCCGCACCATCGCCCGCCGCTTTAACAACCGCTACGGCAAGGTGTTCCCCGAGGTCGATGCGCTGCTGTCCGAGACCCCGCTGCTGCCGGGCCTGGACGGTCGCAAGATGAGCAAGAGCTATGGCAACGCCATCAATATTTCGATGACCGCCGAGGAGACGGCCAAACGCATCAAGAAGAGCCAGACCGACTCCGAGCGCATGATCACATTCGATCCCGAGAACCGCCCCGGCGTGTCTGGCCTGCTTTCGACAGCCGCCATCTGCACCGGTCGCTCCGAGGTCGAGATTGCCAAGGAGATTGGCATGGGCGGCTCCGGCCAGCTCAAGAAGTACGTGACCGAGGCCGTCAACGAGTACTTCGCACCTATCCGCGAGCGTCGCCAGCGCTACGAGAACGATCTGGATTACGTGAAGGACGTGCTGCACGAGGGCAACCGTCGCGCCAACGAGATCGCCGAGCAGACACTGGCCGAGGTTCAGGACGCCATGGGCATGGTGTACTAGACCGATCTGCTGGCTTGAGCTTTCGATTGCTTTAGGGCGGGCGCTACGGCGTCCGCCTTTTTTGGAGCCGGACCGCTTCGGCTCCGTCCATCGCACCCCCCCCTCGACAAACAGGAACAGGCCCGCCGGCAGCTAGTTGCCAGCGGGCCTGTTCCCGAAGTACACCGTTGAATCGCACAGAGGGGAGGAATGCGAATCAAACTCAACAGGGCAGGCTTTTTCATCGCCTATTGCCTGCTCCGTTGCTGAAACCAATATAGTTCACCGTGGTTTACTTTCTGACGGCAAAGTACGCCACCACACCTTCTCCATAAGTTAGCTCTGGTAAACCTACAGCGTAAAACCACCACAAAGGGGACAGGCGCCTTTGTGGTGGTTTTCGCCACGGCAGAACCGCTAGAGCCCGGCAGGCCAGCGACAGGCGGCCAAGTCGACGTGCATGTCGTCCTTAAACGCCACACCTTCCCCTAGCAAAAGCTCACGTTGAGCATCGGGACCGCCAAAAGCGAAGCCCTCGCATATGTGCCCGTCGGCAAACACCACGCGGTGACAGGGAATCTCGCCGGGGCGCGGATTACTATGCAGGGCATACCCCACGTACCGCGCACGTCGTGGACGACCGGCAAGCAGCGCCACCTGGCCATACGTGGCGACCATCCCCTCGGGGATCTGCTCGACCACCTCGTACACCCGTTCAAAAAAGCCCTCAGACGCCATTGCTCGCTCCCTTCCACCCGGAAAAGCATAAACCACCACAAAGGTGCCTGTCCCCTTTGTGGTGGTTTATGGCAGGTCGGTTAGTTGGCGGGCTGGAAGAAGGCTACGGCGACGGCGCCGGGGCCTACGTGGGTGCCGATGGTGGCGCCGATGGTGTGAACGGGCAACTCGCCCTCGGTGTGGCCAGCCCACAGTGCCGCGCTGTCCTCGACATACTTCTTGAGCACCGCATCCGAAAGGCCCGTATAGCCCAGCGCCAGCGGCATGGAAAAGTCGATGCCGCCTGACTTTTCGACCTTTTGGTTCATCAGGTTGCGGCCGTTCTTGGAACCGCGCGCCTTGCCCAACTGCACGATAAGGCCGTCCTCGACAGCCACCACGGGCTTCACGTTGAGCAGCGTGCCCACGGCGCCGGCCGCAGCAGATAGACGACCGCCGCGAACCAGGTACTCCAGCGTCTCGAGCAGGCCGATGACGACCACGCGGTCACGGACGGCCTCGACGGCCGCCGCGATCTGGGCCGCACTACGGCCCTCGTCCACCAGGCGCAGGGCATACTCGACCAGGACACGCTCACCCAGAGTGACGTTGTTGCTATCCACCACGTACACGTCGCCGCCCGGCGCCTCGGCAAGTGCGGTACGGGCACTCTGATTGGTGCCCGAAAGCTTAGCGCCCACGGTAATAATCACAGCCTCATCGCCGGCATCACGCGCCTCGGCAATAGCCTGCGAAAACGCGTACGGGTTGACCTGGCCGGTCTTGGGCAGCTCATCGCGCTCCACGAGCATCTCGTAAAAGCGCTGGTGATCGATGTCGACGCCATCCATGTACACATCGGTGCCAAAGGTGACGGACAGCGGCAGAACACGCAGAGCGGGGTGCTCAGCCGGCGACATATCGCTCGCGGAATCGGTAATAATACGAATGGACATAGCGAATCCTTTCTTTCGCGGACCTCTCGCGGGGAATTTTGACAGCAATGCCCCGGCACGGCATACGCACTCAAACGGGACTATGCAGTTGTTAATTGGAAGCAAATGCCTTGGCGGCCTTAGATCTCGCGCAGGGTGTTGAGAATCGTGCGCAGCGACGCATACATCTGCTCGCGCTGCTCCACACCCATAGCCTTACCGGTGGTATCGAGCACCTCGCGAATGATGCGGTCCGCCTCGCTCATGCTCTCGCCGCCCAGAGCGGTCAGGCGCACCGGAGCACGATACTTAACGGCGGCATCGCCCGAATCATCGACCTCGACGTAGCCACCCTCCTCCAGATGCGCCAGCGTACGCGAGACGGCGGCGCGGGTCACGCCTGCCATGCGAGCCAGGTCGGCGCCAGTCAGGCCGTCCTTGCTGCGCTCAAGATAGTACAGGCACATAACGTCGGAGCCCTTGAGACCCAGCCTTGCGCCCTCAGACGTCTTAATGCGCTGGATCTCCTTGTAGAGTCCGCTGATCAGTCCGACAAAGTCCTCGAAACGTGTCTCGTCGCTCTGCTGCATGGGAGACGACCGCCTTTCGCTTGCATAATGCTTACGGGTAAACATCTTAGTCGCATAAGGCGACACCCGTACCCAAATACCCCATTTGTTAACCCATCAACATAAAAACCACCACAAAGGGGACAGGCACCTTTGTGGTGGTTTTGACCGGCGAACATGATCCGCAGACGCCGCTACAGCTCCACACAGGGATTGTCGCGGGTCACAAGCGTCTTAACGACAACCGTCGCTCCCAGATAGCGCTCGAGCAGCTCGGCTAGGCGATCGATCGCGGCCTGGCAATCCCCCATCCGCTCGGGCTCCACGCACTCAATCGCCAAGAATGCATCGGCCGAATCGTCGGACAGCGCCGTGCGAACGCCGTCGCGCCAGTTCCAGCAGCGGCACACGGCGCCCGCATCATCGATGTAGGCGAGCTCGCCGGGCAGCGTCGGATCGTCCGCCTCCTCGCCAAGCGGCCAGAACGCATCGCCACCGTCGGTCACCTTCAGGCGAAGGTCTCCCTCGATCGCATGTAGGTCCTCGCCTCCGACGGGCAGCGCGTAGGTCAACGACACCGTGTTATAGATGTCCACCGCGGGCGTAATGTGGCCCACCGGCTTGCCTTTGAGCACGCGTTTGAGCAGGTTCTCGATTGAGCAACGCGCGCCCTTTTTGGTCTTGAACAGACGATAGGCCTCGCGCCATGCCTTGACCGGTGCGTTCTCGCTGATAGTATCGCTGGTCAGATGACGCTCCGCATCGATATTGGCGCAGTCGAGCAACGCCGCAATCGCATCCACGTCCTCTTGAGGAATCTGAGCCGTGGGCTTCATGCCCTCCACGACCACAACACCGACCGCTGCCTGCGGAAACAGCTCCCAGAATGAATCCTCGGCAATAAAGCTCTTCATACGCTCTCCCTTCATTGTGCGCGCCCGAGTGAGGGCACCTAAACAAAAAGCGCCCTTACAACGGCCACCTTCAAAGTCCTACGGTGCCGTCACAAGAACGCTTGCGCTGTCCCCATCCGGAGAAGGGGACGATATGTCAGGCGTATTGTAACCCGAGTCATCCACACGAGCAAAACCACCACAAAGGTGCCTGTCCCCTTTGTGGTGGATATGGACTCACGGCGAAGCTAGTGGCGGAGTCCCAGCAGGCCGCGGCCGCGATGACGGGCCTCGGCGGACACCTGGGCGTGCGGGCCGGCGGCTTTGACGGACTCGGGCAGGTGCGAGTACTTCTTCTCGAAGTTCTCCTCGAACATCACCGCCAGGTTGCGCGCGGCCTCGTCGTAGCGCGCGGTGCTCTGCCAGTATTGGCGCGGCACCAGGATGCCATCGGGCACGCCGTGGCACGTCGTGGGAATGTCGACGTTAAAGATGTCGTCGTGCACGAACTCGCTATCCTCGATGGTGCCGTCGAGGGCGCGTGCGACCAGCGAGCGCGTGTAGGCCAGCTCGATGCGATGACCCACGCCGTAGCCGCCGCCAATCCAGCCGGTGTTGACCAGGTACACGCATGTGCGGCCGTCGGCAATGCGCTCGCCAAGCATCTTGGCGTAAACCATGGGGTCGAGCGGCATAAACGGCTCGCCGAACAGCGAAGAGAACGTGGGCGTGGGCTCGGTGACGCCGACCTCGGTGCCGGGAATCTTAGCCGTAAAGCCCGTCACAAAGTGGTACATGGCGGCATCGGCCGTCAGGCGTGAGATGGGCGGCAGCACGCCAAAAGCGTCGCAAGTCAGGAACAGCACGACACTCGGAGTGGTGCCCATGCCCTTAGTCCACGCGTTAGGAATGTGCTCCACGGGATAGGCCACGCGCGTGTTGTGCGTGATCGAGATGTCGTCGTAGTTGGGCTTGCGGTTCTCGTCAAGCACCACGTTTTCGCAAATGGCGCCAAAACGGACGGCGTTGAAGATCTCGGGCTCGTGGAAGGCGTCCAGGCCCTCGCATTTTGCGTAGCAGCCACCCTCGATGTTGAAGATGCCCATGTCGGACCAGCCGTGCTCGTCGTCGCCGATCAGCAGGCGCGTGGGATTGGCCGAAAGCGTGGTCTTGCCGGTGCCGGACAGGCCAAAGAACACGGCGGTCTCGTGCGTGACGGGATCCATGCTGGCCGAGCAATGCATGGGCAGCACGTCGTCCTCGACAGGCAGCAGGTAGTTCATGACACTGAAGATGGACTTTTTGATTTCGCCGGAGTAGCCGGTACCCGCGACCAAAATCACGCGCTCCTGGAAGTTGATGACCACGGCGGCGCTGGAGTTGAGGCCCTTGATGGCAGGGTCGCACTGGTAGCCGGGTGCCGCGAGCACGCAGAAGTCGGGCTCGCCGGTGCGCGCGATTTCACGGGCGAGCGGACGGGCGAGCATTTGCTTAATGAAGAGTGCCTGGCTGGCACGCTCGCAGGCAACAAGCAGGCGACGCGTGTGGTTGCGGTCGGCGCCCGCCATGCCGCGCGTGACGAACACGTCGCGCTCGTTGAGATAGTCGACGATGCCGGCCTTGATGGCCTCATAGCTCTCGACGGACAGCGGGCGGTTGACCGCACCCCAGGCGATCTTGTCGTGAACATCGGGGGTGTCAACAATAAAACGATCGTTGGGCGAACGACCAGTGCGCTCCCCCGTCTCGATCACCAGCGCGCCGTTGGATGCCATGCGGCCTTCTTCGCGGCGGATGGCGTGCTCGACGAGCTCCGCGGCGGGTAGATCGACCAGCAGACGGGGTTGATTCTCGGCGGGATCTTCAACGAGTGTAATACCAAAGTTGGACAAAACTTCTGCAGGGGTAACACCAGGCATGGGGCCTCCTTTAAAAACGCGACACGTGGACGCGGCGCGCACTTTACTCACGTAAAGCCCGTTGTACCCGATATGCAAAAACGTTTTTGCGACAAGGGCGGCAAGCCCGCCCAACGGTCAAAAATCGCAGGCAAGCGGCCTAGTCATTGGGGACGTTCTTAAACGACTAGCCGCTGGGGACACTCTTGAAGCGATCGGCCGTAAGGGAGTGTCCCAAAGTGCCGGCATCTGGGGACGTTCCTAAAATGCCGGCACAGACGATATGAGCAGGACATAAAAACATTGAGAGCCCCTGCTGCATGAAAGACCGCGGATTAGGCCGACAATGGTGAGTGTCTAATCCAACCGTGGCGGCCACGCCGCATTCATGGAAGGGGCTCCCATGCTCGATACTACCACCTTCGTCGGCCTCGACGTCCACGCCCGCTCGATAAAGGCCGTCTCCCTCGACGTCATGACCGGGGAGGTACGTGCCGCGACCTTCGGCTACGACGCCGGCGCCGTCGCGGAGTGGGTCCGTTCCGTGGACCCAAAGGCCAAGTGCGTGTACGAGTCCGGGGTCACGGGGTTCGACCTGCAGAAGAGGCTCTCCGGCCTCGGGGTCGACTGCGTGGTCGGCGCCGTCTCGAAGATGATCAAGCCCAGCGCGGACAGGCGCAGGAAGAACGACCGCAACGACGCCGAGTTCCTCGCCCGCATGCTGTCGGTCGGCAACGTGGTCGAGGTGTGGGTCCCCGACGACGAGTGCGAGGCCGCCCGCGACCTGACCAGGGCGCTCGAGGACGCGAGGGACGACCTCTCGCGCTCGAAGCAGCGGCTCTCCAAGTTCCTGCTCAGGCACGGGCTCGTCTTCGACGAGAGGACGCCCACCGGCCGCAGGAAGGGCAACTGGACCCGGGCGCACTGGTCCTGGATCGAGTCGATAAGGTTCGCGGAGAGGGCCGACAACGACGTGCTCGCCTACTACGTCGACGCGGTCAGGCGGGCGGCGGAGGAGAAGGCGAGGCTCGAGGGGCTCGTCGAGGCCGAGGCCCGCAAGCCCAGGTGGAGGAGGAGGGTCGACTCCCTGCGCTGCCTCAAGGGCGTCGACACCGCGACGGCCGCCGACCTCGTGTTCGAGGCCGGCGAGTTCTCGAGGTTCAGGAACGCCCGGTCGTTCGCCGCATGGGTCGGCCTGACGCCCTCCGAGCACTCCAGCGGGGAGAGCGACCGCAGGGGCGCGATCACCAAGGCCGGCAACAAGCACCTGAGAAAGGCGCTGGTCGAGGCCGCGTGGCACTGCCTGACGTGCTCGGGGCGGCCGAAGGACCTCGCCAGGGGCCAGGCCCCGGACCGGGTCGCCCGCAGGCATGCCGCCAAGGGCGTGCGGAGGCTGGTCGAGAGGCGGGAGGCGCTGCTCGCGCGCGGGGTCCACAACAACAAGGCGAACGTGGCCACGGCGCGCGAGCTCGCCTGCTGGGTGTGGGCGGTCGGCCTCATGGCCGAGGAGGCGTAGGGGCCGGTCCCCGCGCATAAGCCGATCACCCCGGAAGCGGTTTGATCCGAAGCCGTTGAGGCGAACCTCAGGTCCCTTTTCTGCGAGCGCCCAGGGCGCCACACGCGTGCACAGACTGTCGGTTCGACGAAGAAGCCTCAGCCGTAGCAACGGATTGCCCAGCGAGAGATCGCCACGGGCGGATATTAAACTGCAAAGACGAGCGTCGGGAAGACACGCCGAGGTCGCCGCGGACGGGTTGATATAGGGAGAGGGCCTGACCCCATATCGTTGGGGCCAGGCCCGATTTTGCCTCTTGACAATGTCCTGCTCATATTAAAAGGAACGTCCCCAGATGCCGGGTTGGGCCGGTTTTGATGATCGCCCGAGGGGCTGTGGTCAAAAAATGGCAAATATGAGTACTGTTGCCTTTGTTGTCACATATATTTTCAAACAAAAAGGGCACCCTAACGGAATTAAATCTCGTTAGGGCGCCCTTTTATTGAACATTTGGGGAGATATGGCTGCACTTACGCTTGCATGACGGATCGATCAGCCGCCAAATGGATCAAAATCGCTGTTACCAAAGTAGTAGCAGTACTCATATTTGACGTTTTTTGCACAGGGCCATTCCCAAACACCCTGTCGGCCGATGCCAAACGGCTTCAACGATCAAGATCCAAAGACTGTCCCCAGCGACTAGTCGTTTAAGAACACCCAATGACTAGTTGCGTTACAGAGGCAGGCCTTGGCCGAGCATGGCTATGGCGCTCATGAGGACCAGCATGCCGGCAGCGTAGGGCAGAATGGCGCCCAGAAGCTCGGCGTCCTTGCCGCGCACGTGCACGGCGGCCAGGCCAATGGCAAGCGTCTGAGGCGAGATCATCTTGCCCGCTGCAACGCCAAGCGCGTTCAACGCAACCATCCAGTAGTCGCTCACGCCCAGCGCGGTGGCAGCCTGGCTCTGAATGGGGCCAAACAGCATGCCCGACGACGTGCCCGAACCAGTCACGAACGCACCGACCGCGCCAATCCAAGGAGCCAGGATCGGGTACAGGCCACCGGCAACGGCAATGCAAAACGCGCTAATCGACGAGATCATGCCCGCATAGCCCATCACTTTGGCGCACCCCAGCACCGAAAGCATGGTGATCACTGTCGGCATCATCTGCTTAACGGTCGCGGCCAGCACCTCCCCCATCACGCGCGGCGAAGCGCCCTGAATGGCCCCACCCACAAACGCGGCCAGGAAAATCCAAACGCCCGGCGTGTTGATCCACGAAAACGTAAGCGTGCCGGGATTCTCGCCGCAATACACCTGCACCTGGCTTGCAAACGGAGCAAGCGCCGCGTGCACGGCGGGCACCAGGTTAGACGTACCCAGCAGCAACACAAAGATCAGAATGAAGCACGACCAGGCCGAAAGCGCCGACTTAACGGTGAGCTGCTCGCTGGCCTCGATGTTCATGTGAAAGCGCGCATCCAGGTGGCCGGACTTCTCGGCGCGCATGGCGAGCGCGGCGGTCAGCGCGAGCGACACGATAGAGCCCACAACAACGGCAAGCTCGGGACCCACGAACATGGCAACGACCAGCGCCGCGCCCACAAATGACACACCGGAGAGCAGCGCGACGCCGAGTACGCCGTGCAGGCGCTCGGCAATGCTCGCAACGCGACCCTGCTCGTCGGCAACGCGGCCCGCCACCAGAACGATAAACAGCGGAATCATCACAAAGAACGGCGCGAGCTGCACCAGCTGAACGGTCGCCAAGTGCAGCGAGTCCAGGCCCACCAGGCCGGCAACGGACACCGTGGGGATGCCGATGGAGCCGTAGGGCGTGGGCACGCCGTTGGCAAGCAGGCAGATCAGCACGGCGGGCACGGCTTCAAAGCCCAGACCCGCGAGCATGCCGGCGGGAATGGCGACGGCGGTACCGAAACCTGCCATGCCCTCCATAAAGCCACCGAAGCACCAGGCCACGAGCAGCGCTAGCAGACGACGGTCGCTACTGATAGAGGTGATCATGCTGCCGATAACATCCATCGCGCCCGTACGCACGCACAGGTTATACGTAAAGACGGCGGCGATAATCACCAGCACGATGGGCCATAGCGCCATCAAAAAGCCCTCGAGCGAGGCCGTGGCAATGTGCGCAACCGGCAGGTGCCACCACGTAAAGGCAAGCACGCACGAAAGAACAAACGAGCCGATCGCGGCTTTCCAGGCCGGCCACTTAAAGCACAGCAGCATCACGACCAGCCAAATGATCGGCACAAGAGCCAGCAAAAATGCGGCGATATCCATGGGTTAAAGCTCCTTGGTACCGCGAAGGCGGCATCGGGGTGTCAGAAAACTTCAAAAGGATACCGCACGTTTGCCGATAATTTCCGACCACCCGCCGAATTGTTGAACAACCTGTTCAAAAAACCAAGTCCGCAGTGCCGCCGCTATACTAAAGAACAGCAACAGAAAGGACTCCTCCGTGAGCATCACGCCCCTCGATACCATCCGCCAAGCTATCGCCCGCCGCAAAGGCGTGCCCGACCCCACCGTATCGGGAGACAGCACGGCACACGGCCAGGGCGGCCGCATCGAGAACGGCTTGTTTCCCGCCTCGCACACGGCCGAGGAGCTCGCGCGCATTCAGGAGCTGAGTCAGCGCAACGCCGGCGGCCCCGTCAGCAGCCAGGCCACGCGCCGTCGCCTCGAGCGCAAACCCGGCGCCATCCGCCGCATGGTCGATGCTTGGTGGAACCGCCTGCTGAGCGCCGTCTACGGCGGCGGCCTCTCCACACAAGAAGCCGAGTACGAGGAGCACGCCACCCGCCGCGATTACCTGTGGAACACCCTGGGGACCGCCGTGTGGGGCGCTGCCTTCCCGCTGCTCACGATCGTGTCTACGCAACTCGTAGGCGCCGAGGAGGCCGGTAAGTTCTCGATTGCCTTTGTCACCGGCACGCTCATTATGATCGCGTGCAACTACGGCGTGCGCAATTTTCAGGTTTCGGACATCGACGAGAAGACCTCCTTCGCCTCCTACCAGCTCAACCGCTGGATCTGCGGTGCGCTGGCCCTGGGTTGCGGCCTGCTCTACAGCAGCGTGCGCGGCTACGACGCGCAAATGGCCACAATCGGCCTGGGCGTCTACCTGTATAAAGTAATCGACGGCGTGGCCGATGTATACGAGGGCCGCCTGCAACAGGCGGACAAGCTCTACCTGGCAGGCATGAGCCAAACGCTGCGCTCCGCCGGCGTGGTCGCAATCTTTAGCGTGGCGCTGCTCCTCACGCGCAGCATGCCCATCGCTGCCATGGCCATGGGCATCACCGCCATCGCCTCGCTCGTGCTGGTCACCGCCCCGCTCGCCCTGCTTGAGACCGAAAAATCGCGCCGCGTGAGCCTGCGCGAGGTCGGCCACCTGTTTGTCCAGTGCGCCCCACTCTTTGGCGCGCTATTCCTGTTCAACCTTATCGAGAGTATGCCCAAGTTTGTGATGGAAGGAACACTGGCCTACAAATACCAGCTGTACTTTAATGCCCTGTTTTTTCCAGCTCAGGCTATTCTGTTGAGCATTGGATTTGTCTATAAACCGCAGCTCCTGCGCTTGTCGAGCATTTGGGCTAATCCTCGTAAGCGTCGTCGCTTTGACCTGATTATTGTTGCCGTTATGGCGCTGATCGTGGTCATCACCGGCGTGTGCGCCGCATTTATGGCAGGTCCCGGTATTCCCCTCATGAGCTTTATGTACGGTCTCAGCTTTGAGCGCTACCGTACGCTGGCGCTGCTGATGGTCGTCGCCGGCGGCGTCACCGCGGCCATCGATTTTATCTACGCCATCATCACGGTATTGCGCCACGCTGGCGACGTCACCAAGATCTACCTGATCTGCTTCGCCGTAAGCGTGGTGCTGCCGGTGATCCTGATTAAGCTGCTGAGTCTGATGGGCGCTGTGGTGAGCTACCTAGCCATCATGGCCCTACTCCTGGTGCTGCTGATTATCGAGTACCGCCGCATCCGCCAACGCATAGAGAGGGACCGGAATCCGTACGGAGCCTAATTAGCTGCCCCGGTCACCGGAATTTGCGATGGAATCGCCCCGGCTGGGGTCTCGTTGAAGACAATATGCATCACGTAAAACTAAGTGAGTAGATTTTTACCGAATCCCCGACCACACCGACAGAGCACTAGTCTGTGACCTGCACTGATAATTGTCCTCGGGGGAAGCGGGCACTGCGGGGGCGCGTCAACGGCGCGCGATTTCCGCGTCGCAGCGCTACCCTGATGCCGAATGCCGGGACGATGACCCACTGACCTGCTGACGCCTCTTCGGCCGTCCTCAAATCCGACCTGTCTCGCCCCGGCATCCGCGTCCCGGAGTCCTGCCATGACCTAATAGGAGCATGAGCGCGGACAATCGGACAAGCCAATTGGATTGTAGCGCTCCCGTCAGTGCAATGTCTGGGAGACCCGGGCGCGGAGCAGGCGGCAGACCGAGGGGAGCGAAAATGGAAGGCGAAACGGTCATCGCGGGCGTCGACACGCACAAGGACGTGCATGTCCTGTGCCTGCTCGACGGCCTCGGGAGGAAGATCCGGAGCGGGAGCTTCGGGGCCGACCCCGAGGGCTACGACAGGCTGGCGGAGGCGATAGGCGACCCGGGGAGCTGCATGGTCGTCGGCGTCGAGGGCACGGCATCGTACGGGGCCGGGCTGACGAGGAGGCTCGTGGAGCTCGGGTACAACGTCGTCGAGGTGCTCAGGCCCAAGAGGGACAAGGCGAGGCCCGGCGAGGGGAAGAGCGACCCGCTGGACGCCGAGCGCGCGGCGCGCAAGGCGGCGTCCGGGAAGGGCTGCTCCGTGCCGAAGTCGCAGGACGGCTGGGTCGAGGCGGTGCGCCAGCTCTACGTCGCGCGCAGGCTGGCCGTCGCGACGTCCACGTCCTGCGTGGCCTGCGCGAAGTCGATGCTCACGACGGCCCCGAGCGCCCTGAGGGAGCGGTTCAGGGGCCGCGAGCGGCCGAAGGACCTCATGCCGCTGCTCGCGCGCGGGAGGAAGGCGGGCGACGCGCTCGAGGAGAGCGTGCTGGCCTCGCTGCGGTCCGTCGCGGCGGTCTGGAAGGAGGCCCGCAGCCAGGTCGAGTCCCTCGACGAGCGCATCCGCGCGCTGCTGGAGGCGAACGCGCCCGCGCTGCTCGGCGTCGAGGGCTGCGGCACCACGACCGCCGCCGCCCTGGTCGTGGCCGCCGGCGACAACCCCGGCAGGCTGAAGGGCGAGGCGGCGTTCTCGATGATGTGCGGCGCCTCCCCGATCCCCGCGTCGAGCGGGAAGACGGACCGGCACAGGCTCAACCGCGGCGGCAACCGGCAGGCGAACTGGGCGCTCTACGAGATCGCGATCAAGCGCATGGCGTACGACGAGAGGACGAGGAGGTACGTGGCGAGGCGGACCTCCGAGGGGAAGTCCCGGCGGGAGGCGGTCCGCTGCCTGAAGCGCTACATAGCGCGGGAGGTGTACCGCGTGCTCATGGACCCGAACCCCGACGGCGCCGCGCCGGAGGGCCCCGAGCTCGCGAAGATGCGCAAGGCGATGCGGGTGACTCAGAAGAAAGCCGCCGCGGAGCTCGGCCTGTCCGCGGCCACACTCGGGCACCTGGAACATGGGAGACGGCGGTCGACGAAACTGGAGAGAAGGTATTACGAGCTCCTGTGCGAATTGAAGGGAGCGCTCCCGCAAACTGCCTCTTGACAACTTATAGGAGCGTCGGTTTTATTGAGGCAAATATGTTGGGTGCTCGGCATTTCCAAAAAAGTCTACTCACTTAGCCAGCGGGTAGCCAAATGATTATTTAATCCCCGTCCGAGAGAAGTCAATTAGCGGGCAGAAGGGCAAAAGTAGTCAAAAAAGTCCCGTCCCAAATTAGCTACCACTTGCACCGATTATTCGCCCGGGTTGATGTTCGCGTAGAACTCCGCCCCGTCGTCCAGGCGCAGGATGCCCACGCGGCCGAACTCGGAGCCGGTGGCGGCAGCGCAGTCGATGTCGATGCGATCGGGCACACCGGCAGTGTCCTCGCCGCCCAATCGCACGATCTGCCCGCGTCCCGATTCCTCATCGAGCCCCGCCAGACCACCGACCTCGCAATAGCGCCCAAGCGATACCGTGGGCGTGTGACCGCTCACCACGACCGGACCCTTGCCCTCGGCAGAAAGCAGCCCGGTCGGCACATCCCAATAGCCGTGACGAATCCACAGCAGGTCATCGGACGACTGCACCGCGAGCATCTGCTGCAGCAGCTCGCGATCGGCACTCACCGCACCGACGCCATTGGCACAATCGACACCATGCTCAAGCAAAAACGCGCACGCCGCCTTCATCTCGATTCCAGCATGTACCAGCAGATACGGGCGCTCCTCGGTCTCGACCACCGCGTAGAGCGGCAGCGCGGCCATCCATCGCACGAGCTCCTCGTATGCCTCAAATTCCATGTCGTTGAGCTGCTCGCGCGTCGTCCAGCCACCGTTGATATCCCAGGTCTCGGCATCGAGCGGATCCTGGCCAATGATGGCATCGAGCATGATCTGCTCGTGGTTGCCCTTGAGCACATGGGCGTTGGGCAGCGAACGCACCAGATTAATAACGCCAAGCGGATCGGGCCCGCGATCGATCATGTCGCCCAGTACGTACAGCGTATCGTCGGACGTCAGCGAGATCTTGGACAGGGCCTCGTCAAGCGCACGCACGTGCCCGTGAGCATCAGATGTCACATAGATCGCCATGGAACGCCTCTCCTTGCATTGCGACCGAAGCCCAACGCCGCAACTAAAACTTCAAGTTGAACTTAAACGTTACCCATTGTACTCCGTCGTAATAAAGCTGGGAAGGGTTTACAAACGACAGTCATTCCAACGGTCTCCTGTGACGATATCGCGCACGCCCGCAATCCAGCCCCATAAACCCACCGTCTTTGGGTACAAATAACCGCAAATAACTGACCGTGCCACGCCAACCACCCAGGAGCGGACACCATCCATGAACCAGATACTTCTCTTTATCGGCCTCGTCATCATTTTGTGCCTGACCATCAAACCCGTCGGCAAAAAGCTCCCCTTCCCCACCCTGCTCATCTTTATCGCGCTCGGCATGCTGCTGGGCGTCAACGGCCCGGCGCACATCGACTTTAGCGACTACGCGCTCACCGAAACCGTCTGCAGCACGGCGCTGCTGTTCATCATGTTCTACGGCGGCTTTAACACCAATATCGACCGCGCCAAGCCCGTCGCTGCGCCGGCGGTGCTGCTGAGCACGCTCGGCGTCGTCATCACTGCCGGCATCACCGGCATGTTCGCCCACTTCGCGCTGGGGTTCGACTGGATCGGTGGCCTGCTGCTGGGATCGGTCGTGGCATCCACCGACGCGGCGAGCGTCTTTAGCGTACTGCGTGAGCACAGCCTGTCGCTGAGAGGTGGCACCGACTCGCTGCTCGAGGTCGAATCGGGCTCCAACGACCCCGTCGCCTACATGCTCACCGCCGTGCTCGCCACACTCGCGGCCGGCGGCGACATCAACATTCCCGCACTGCTGACCAAGCAGATTATCCTGGGCGTGGGCCTGGGCCTTGCCATCGGCTGGGCGGCGGGCCGCCTGATTGAACGCGCGCACGCAACGGCCAAGGACGCGCAGACCATCTTTTTGTTCGCCGTGGCCATCGTCGCCTACGCGCTGCCGAGCTACCTGGGCGGCAACGGCTTTTTGGCTGTATACCTGGCCGGCATTGTGCTGGGTGCGAGCGACATCACCGGCAAGGTCGAGATGGCGCACTTTTTTGACACCCTCACCGAAATGGCGGAGATGACGATCTTCTTCTTGCTCGGCCTGCTCGTGACGCCCGCGCGCCTGCCGCAGATGCTGCTGCCGGGCCTGGCGCTCATGGCGTTCATGCTCTTCGTGAGCCGCCCCATCGCCGTCGGCCTGCTGCTGGCGCCCTTTAAGACCAACCCTCGCCAGGTTGCGCTCGTAAGCTGGGCGGGCCTGCGCGGCGCGGCTTCGGTCGTCTTTAGTCTCTTTGCCGTGGTGGCCGGCGTTCCTGGCGGTCACGACCTGTTTGACCTGGTATTTGTGATTGCCGTGTCGAGCATTGTGGTGCAGGGCTCGCTGCTGCCGGCGGTGGCGAAGAAGCTCGATATGATCGATGCGACCGGCGACGTGCGCCGCACCTTTAACGACTACCGCGACGAAGACGGCATGTCGTTTGTCAAGCTCAAGGTGGGGGCCGGACATCCGTTTACCGGACGCTCGCTCGCCGATATTGACAGCGCAACGGACATGCTCGTAGTCCTAGTGCTGCGCGACGGTGCGCACCCGGTGCTGCCCAACGGCGACACCGTGATCCAGGAAGGCGATTTGCTGGTAATGGCCGCCCCAACGTTCGAAGAGCGTGCCGAGGTTACGCTGCGCGAGGTCACCGTAACGGCCCACGGTCGCCTGGCCGGCCAGCGCCTGCGCGACGTGCCACAGGGCAAGCACCCGTTTATCGTCGTGATGCTCAAGCGCGACGGCCAAACGATCATCCCCGACGGCAGCACCCTCATATACGCCGGCGACAAAGCCGTCATTGCCACCCTGGCGTCGTAGCGGCCAGAGGGCAGCCGTCCCGAATTGGCTACATTTGAGCATCAATCGCCCCGGCTGGGGTCTCGTTGCGGACAATTAGCGTCTCTCAAGACTAAGTGAGTAGACTTTTGCCGAATTGCCGGCCACGTCACCAAAGCACAAGTCTGTGACCTGCGGGTTTGTTGAAGCATATTAGTCGTGTGCTCAGGATTTCCAATAAAGCCTACTCACTTAGCCAGCGTGCAGTCAAAATAGAACAGTCGCGAGGTCAGTAGACTCCATTGCGACGGCTTATCGTGCATTTTCGCGCAGCTGCGGGCGCAGACGCCCCGTCCCAAATTAGCTACCCTAGTCATCGTCGACGGCAAAGTCGCGGAGGTCGAAGCCTTCGCGTTCGGCTCGGGCTAGCAGCTCTTGGGGGGCCTCGTCCTCGATATCCACTACATCGAGCATGGCGGCCGGAAAGCCCACGCCTGCCGCACTCCCCGCACGGTCGAGCAGACTCTCGCGCAGCTGGTCTACATCAACTTCGACCTTCATGGTGAAACCTCCCGCCAAACCAGGCCCCTACTCGTCAGTGCCGAGCTCATCCACGGCGGCAACAAAAGCCGCAACCTGCTTGTCGTCCATCTGCGCAGCCAAACGCCCCACGGGCTCATCGTAGGCGAACTGCACCTTATAGATAAAGCAATCCCAAGCACGCTCGTCCACACGCACGGCGGCCTCGCAATACTGACTGAGCTTTTTGAGTCCATACCAAAACGCATTCACATGGCGCGCAGGGTCCTCATTCAGCACACCATCGTAGCGACGCTCATTGAACTCGCGCATGCGTGCCACGGCAACCTCGAGCGAGTCGCCGCCATCAGTCGAAGCCTCATCCACAAGCTCGGGAATCGCGACCTCACGCCGAACATCATGCCTGGTAGCGCCGTCGTACTCGCCCACCAGCACGTCTTCGTCAAGCCGAGAATCATAGTCTAAATAGCTCGAGCCCCGGCAAATCCCATGCGGTGAGCCGGAACCAAACGCACAGAACAACCCGCCGTCGGCAACAACACGACGGTAGGTCTCAAACGACATCTTAACCTGAACGAGCAGCTCGGAAAGCAAACCGGCATCGCACGCCGTCTCGCACGCAACGCACGCAGGCTTCGGCAGCCCCGAAGGCTCCACCGTGCTCCCTGCAACGCGGGCGGCGCGCTCGGCCCGATACGCCTGCGCCGCCAAGCGCGCTCGCTGCGCAGCGCCGCGCACGTTGGTAAGTTCACGCCCCAACGCCACGTCACTAGCAACATCGCCAGCCAAATCGCCCGTAAACCCGTCAGCGCGCTGCGACCCTGTCGCACTCAACTCGGACTCAAACGTCGCTGTGATCATGCCCGCAAGGTCCGTCGCATCGGCGGCACAACGCAACTGCTCCAGCTGCGTACACAACAGATCGGCATCTAGGGGCACGGCGTCCACAACACGCACGTCACTCAGACGCGCCACGTCCTGCAGCACCATAGCCCCCGCAGCATCGTACGCCGTGCGCACCTTATCCGCCGTATTCGCATGCAGCTTTACCTCGATAAACGCAAACGTCTGTTCCAGGCGCGTCAGCAGCTCGGCCTTGTTCTCCATGCGCAAAAAGGCAGCATAGCGCCGCTCCATCTGCAGCGGACCCACAACGCCCGCCTGCTTGCGAGCGCGCGCAAAGTCCGCACCCTCAACACGGCGCACGTACGTATCAACAGCCCGCACGGCAGACTCGCGCGCAGCGTGCTCGGCAGCCTCGACGTCTCTAAGCACGCCCAGCAGCTCGCGGGAGCGCGCCTTGCGCACCAGCTCCCCGCGATCGTACTGTTCAAGCGCCGTCTGACGTTTGGCCACCGACTCAAAGCCAAACAGCTCGTCGAGCAGCTCGCCAACAGAACGCTCGCCCGCCATGGCAAGGCCTCCTCACACACTGCGCACCAACATGCTCGCGGGGCGACCGAACACCGGACGCCCCGCTCGCCCGCACCCCTACAGATCTAGCGCCTTCTTCGCGGCGTCGACCGGGTCGCCATCCATGTAGAACACCGGGCTCAAGCCCGAGATAATCTCGGACGAAACACTCTGCAAACCCGCAATAGCACTCAGCGGCAAAATCACGCGCTTGGCACCGGCGTTTTTGGCCACGCGCATAATGTCCTCGAGCCCGCGGATTTCATCCATGGAGCCCGACATGCGCAAGATGCCCGGAATCGCCAGCGCGGGCATCACCGGGCGGTTGCACGCCGCGGAGCACAGGCCCACAAACTCGGCGAGCGAAACTTCCTCGGACAGGCCCTTGCTCTGCAGGTCGTTGTAGAACAGCAGGTAATCCTTGGAGCCAATGTGCATGCCCGGCGCCACGCGGTTCGCCAGGTTCACAAAGTTGTCGAACGCGGCTTCCAGCGTATCGCGCACCGGCTTGTTAAAGGCCACGCCCTCGTGCTTAAACTTGCACTCGCCGGCAACGGCCTTATTCTCCAGCTTGTACACGGCGACCTCGCCGCCCTGCGACCTGCCCACGCCAAACACGTGGCCGGACAGCAGCGGCCCGTCGGGAATCAGCGTGTCCTCGCTCTGCTCGGGCACGCGCACCACGTGCACGTCCTGCGGGTTGTCGGCATCCATATAGCCCAGGTTGACGTCGATAAACTAAACGCCCGCCATAATCTTGAGCTGCTCCTTTACGCGGCGACGGCCTTCGATGGCGTAGTCCAACAGCCAGCGCACGTCGTCCTTGTCCATGGCCTCGTCGGGGAACAGTAGCTTGGCCAGACCGCTAAAGGTCTTGCGCACGGCGATCTCGTCGCGCTTGTTAAAGTCGCTGTTAAAGCGGAAATACCGGTCGATATGGTGCGTAAAGTCCTTGCGGCGCATCTCCTTGCAAAACTCCGACAGACAATCGGTAATCAGGCCGTAATGCCCGGTCAGTAGGCTCGAGCGCATCTTGGGAATCTCCCAGCCCGGCAGGTAATAATGGATGCGGTCAAAGAAAGCCAAATCGTTGTTAAACTCCGGCGGGAACGGATCAAACAGGTGCGTGGTCTTAAGGACGTTTTGCACGGTGTCGTTGATGTTGCCCTCAAAGACCATAGAGGCATCGGCGTTGATCTGGTCGCGGCCGCGCGCGTAACTGCCACTCGCCATGTAGTCTTTCATGATCTGCACGGCGTTGGTGTCCTTAAACCGCATGCCGGCGACCTCGTCGAACGTCACGCAATCCCAGTGTCCCACCAGGCCCACGCGGTCGGCTCGCATGGAGTTCATACGGCCGAACAGGTTGGCCGTGGTGGTCTGGCCGCCCGAAAGCAAAATGGCGTAGGGCGAGACCTCTTTGTAGATGTGGCTCTTACCGGTACCGCGGGGACCCAGCTCGCACAGGTTGTAGTTGCGCTCGATGAGCGGCACCATACGCTCGATAAAGTGCAGGCGCTCTTTCTCGGAAAGCTCACTGGGCTCATAACCAGCGGAGCGTAGCAGCATGTTGAGCCACTCGTCGCGCGAGAAATACTGGCGCTCTTCGACCATGGCATCCAGGTCCAGGTTGGGCATCTGGATGGGCGTGAGCGACGCCACGCTAAACGGAGAGTCCTCGGGCCCACGCTTCTTACGCTTGGCCTTGGCGCGGCGCGGCGCATCATCGCCAAAGACCTCCATGCCAAACTCGTCTTCCTCATCCAAGGGGTGACGATACTCGATGCTCATGATGCACCAAATACCACCCTGCAGAATCTTGGAATAGTCGCGCACGTACTCGGCCGGCATCACAAACGGCTCAATGGTCAGGTTGGCAAACGAGGCCACGTAGATGTCTTTGTACTCGTCGAGCTTGGCCGTGACCTTGTCGATGATGGTAAAACGGCCCAGCTCACGGATCTTGGACTTAATGCGCTCGGACTCGTCGGGACGCACGTAGTTATCGGTGAGAATCCTGCGGATGCGATCCAAGCCCTCTGCCACGGCTTCCTCGTCATCGGTCGAGCAGTACATACCCAGCAGATACTCCAACACAAAGGTGGGCACGTTGGCACCGCGCTTCATAAGGGCCGTCAGGTCCTTGCGCACGATCTTGCCAGCAAAGTGCTCGAGCAGCTTGCCGTCCAGCCCATCCATGTCGTAGCCGTCGTCCTCGGGGGCCTCGGCCACGGCCTGGTCATAGCCATCGGTCGAGGACTCGTCCTCGACGGCTACCGCAGCCTCAGCGGGCGCAGCAGTCTCAGCCTCCGCAGCAGGCACGGCCTCCTCTGCAGACACCGCAGCCCGCACCGGCGCATTCATATCAATCGAGGGAACTTCCCACAGATTGTCGTCATTGCTATCAAACATATAGGGCACACTCCTAAAAACCAAAGTCAGCAACAGGGGCAAACGAAACAGCGATGGTATACGTCTCGCGCCAAACGATCTTGCCCGTCTCGCGCTCGCGGCAGACCAGATAGTACGGACCCTTGGCCGAGAATCCATCCGCCGCATGCAGCGCAAACTTGACATGCACTACACGCTCCTGCGAGTTAGCAGAAGTCTTGTTGGCATGCGCCTTGACTGTATCGCTCACCTCGTTGCCGCTTGCGTCGGTAAACACCAGCTCGTACTCGCATGGCAAGACCTTGCCTTGGGCGGGTTCCTCCTGAATCAAGTTAACCGAGAAAAGCGAGTTGGTCACTCGGCGCCCCTCACTTAGCACGCGCAGCGTCGCCACGCGCGTGTCGACAAAATCCTTGGAACCCAAACGCGCACGCCAAAATCCGACAACGGGCACGCACAGCTCCTGCAAGCTCATGCCGCCGTGGACATAGTTGTTAGTACCGCCGGGACGCCTAAAGTGCACGTTCTCGCGCAGGGCAAGCCCCTCAAAGCCGGCACCCAAACGTCCCATGTCAACAGTAACAAACACCCCGCGTGCCTCGTCCGATAGTTTGGCCACGGCCTCATTGGGCACCACCAGATGACGCTTGCCGTGCATGACGGGAGCGTCAAGGAAGGGGAGGTCTGGCTTGCCGAGCATCCGACACTCGTTAAGTTCCCGACGCGTGTAGATAAAGCCGTGATCTGCCGTTATAACAACACGCGCGCCCGGGGCGTCGGTGCACACGCGGCGCGCCAACGCGGCAAGTTCCTCCACGGTGTCCGTGCAGGCATCAAAGACGTCATCCTGCGTAGCAGCCTTCTCGCCCGTGGCATCGATCTTGTTGTGGTAGAGATAAACGAGTTTGGAGTCCTTAAGCAGCACCTTGCGCTCGGTTCCCGCCATGTTGAGGTATGCGCTCGAGCGCAAAGCACGGGCCGTAGGCTCAACATGGGTAAGCACGGCCTCGCGTTGCGGGGTCGTTGCGGTGGGCATGCCGTCAGCCAACACAAACGAGCCATCCGCTGCAAGTTCAAGCGCTTGGTGTGGCAGCAGCGCGGGCATACCCACCTCGGTAATGGAGGGAAAGACCGCCTGCATACTAGAAACCTTGACGTTGCTGCCGCGCTCGCGCTCGAGCAGCGCCGCAACTTCGCGGGCTACCTCATAGCGCAACGCGTCACTCACGATAACGACTGTCGTTTTAGCAGAGCCCACATAGGTGGGCAGCACATGCCAGTAGAACTCATCCTGCCGCGCAGGTCCATCGATGTAGCCGCAATCGGCCCACTCCCCTTGCGCAGCGGCCGCCCAGCAGGTATTGGCGTCGACCAAGAACCAGTTACTGTAGAGATTCTCCGCCCAATCCACCACAGCTCGGGCAGGTTCCTCGAGTACATCGCACTCGACGGAGCGCGCCCGCAGATACGCGGTGCACATATGACGATAGACGGCATCCATGGCATACCAATCGGACGTGTAGGCATCCCACACCTGCTGGGGCTGCGCCAGATGGAAGCCGCCCGCGTGCGCCTGCCTAAACGCGCACATATCGGCCACAGCGGCAAGCAGGTCAAAGTAGCTCTCGACACGACGGTACCAGCTTAGGTCGCAGCGACGCGCCGCAAAGGCGCGCGCATCCTCAACACGGTCCGCGCCCTGGGCAAACGAGCAGAACAGCTGCAAGAGCACGGCCTCGTTGACGCACGGAAACACATCAAGCGAGGTCAGCACATCGATCGGCAAGGTCTCGAACCGTGCAAAGAGTCCGCGGGCGTCCTCAACCAAACGGCAAATCTCAAATAGGTCCTCGCTCGATGCCTGGGTATCGGCGGTCTGGTCCCACGTACGCACCGCTTCAAGACAATAGGGGCCGTAAGCGAGAGCCACATAACTTTCGAGTCCCTTGAGCACTCCCTCGGGAAGCGCAGTTGATGCCGCCGTAAGGAGCACATGGGATGCAAGCATAAGCAGCGAGTCACGCTCGTACAGCGGCCCATCAAACCCATAGCAGCGCAGCATAAAGGCAGAGAGAACATCGCGCACGCTGTACTTATCCACCAGCGCGGCCAGCGCCTCGGGGCCCTCGTGCAGCAGTGTGGTCATGCAGCCGCGCAGCACAAACGCGGGGCGCGCGTCACCAAGCTCTTTACCGCCAAAAATCACCGTAAGGATGCCGAGTTCGATATCGGATGCGCCCGAGGCATGCGGAACACACGCGGCAAACTTAGCGCAGCGGGTCTTGGCATCAAAGAACGTCTTGTGCTCGCGCAGGCTCTCGCGCACGGCGTCGATAATCTCGATGCCCAGCTGATCGGCCAAAAGCGAAAGATAGTCAGCCTGGAACTGATCGGCATACAGCTCAACATCGGCAAGCCAATCACCCTCAAGCCTGCCGCGCGGGCAACGGCGATACAGCAAGATATCGCTCGCAAGGTCATCGCGGTTGATAAGTTTTTTGACGGCAAACATGCGGCCCTCGCAGGCCTCAACAAACCGAACCGGGCGCTCAAAGTCACCGTGAGCGGGCATAACACCGCCATCGGCCCCCGCGCCGTCGAAACCCACGGCAGCCAATCGCTCAAACTCAGGAGAAAACTCGCCGTCCGCATCGTGCCAAACCACCACACGACGCGGCACGCATGAGGGCAACGGCTGCAAAAACCGCAGCTTGAGCTGTTCTTCTACATCGATCTTGGGCATGAATATCCTTACCGTATCTGCAGTTACTTAATCTTTGCCAGCACATCCTGAAACTTGGCGTAGTTGACCTTGACGCCGTCATCCAGGTCGATCTTAATCATCTGGTCTGCCAAGTGGTGCAGCTTCTCCTCGAAGGCAATAGTCTCTTTGAGCTGGTCGTTAAGCTTTTTGACGCGCTTGTCCAAGCGCACGCGCTCGCCGCGCTCGGCGGTGGCAAGGGAATCGTTGGCATAGCCGATCTGGGCACGGTAGCGCTCCTGCTGCCCATGCACATAGTCGGTGCGGATGCGAGCCAACAGGTCGGGCTGATAACGATGCATGTAGACAAGGCACTTAAAGCCATTTTTCTTGCCGCTGTCGAACAGCCAGTAGATGGGGCGCTTCTTATAGGTCTGGCAGTGGTCCCTAAAGAAGTCCTTCAAAAAGTAGGCGCGGATGACCTCGCGCGAGGCGCCCTTGCCGCCGAGTGCCTCGGCAATAAAGGCCAGGTTCTGCTCAAGCGTCTCCTCACCATACACGGTGCGCACAAAGTCGATAAAGTAGCGCACGATGTCGTCGTCAAAGTACTCGTCATCGGTAATGGGCAGCACGTTGTCGCTATCGGGCATAAAGGTCACATGCGCGGGATCGGGCATCTTGGCCAGATAGTCATCGACTGTGGCACCTTGGTCGGCCAGAACCAGCCCGTCCACATCCAGCGAATAGCGGCCAAACATGCAGCCCACGGCATAGCTTATGAGCGAGGCGATCTCGTCGCGCCTGGTGCGCACGTACTTGTTGCCCTTGTAGCTCTCCGGAATCTCTTCTGCCGTATCGAAGATGCGCGCCACCGAGACGTACTTGTCCTCGACCTCGATGGGCACCTCTCCCTCCATGTTGTAGATCTTGGCAAAAATCCGGTTGAGTTCCTCCTCGTTGGCGCGAAGCTGCTCAAAGTGAGCGTTGACCTCGGCCTTGCGAGCCTCGTATTTTTCTTGAAGTAAAGTGGCCATATTTGACCGCCCTCTCATTTAAAAACGCCGACTAATATTCATTCAAAAGGTCACTTTCGAGAGACAGCGAGTCTCTTTGCGATAAAAACGTTGGAAGCTCATTCGACACGCCGTTCTTTGCAATCAAAGATGAAGCATCTCTTACTCACGGATTTGCGTCACCAGTAAGTTCCCATTTTCGATTAGAACGTGAATAAGCAATAAGCCCTTGGGCCTTCAGCTCGCCAAGCAATTTATCTAAATTACGCTTAGATAGCTCACAGTCCTTCCCGAGTTCATCTTTATTTGAGCAGGACCCACTCGAGATTCGAGACAAAACCAATTGACGTTTGTTTTCCCACTCCCGTTCTGAGGTCTCTTTCTTTCGGGCAATTTCTTCCGCCTCATATACAGCCTCGGACTTAACCACAGCAATCCAATCAATGAGAGTGCTGCATTTAAGAAATAAACGAGAACTCACCTCAAATGAATCCGCTCCAATGAGATCTTTTCCTGGCATACCGTTTTCAAAAGCAATGAAATCTACACCGTTCTTTTCGACCAATTGAAAGCGACAATGTGCCAACGAATTTCTAATAATCCGAAATAAATCAAGCACAAAATTGCTGTTGATGAGCGCCACAACGCGATTTGAGGTACAAGTTGAAGCAAAATTGCCAGGCATATCAGCATCAACAAACCTATTTTTCATCTCTTCTTTTCGTGTGGCCGTAAATAGCGTCGACCCATCGCAGAGATTGGCCACTTCCAATAATCTTCGGTGAAGGTACCCGGATTTAGGAGGAACACTATCGGCCCATCCATAATCGAGAAGCGATATCCCTCTGCTACTCACACCTTTACAAGGAGATTCAACCAGAAAAAACTGAATAATAGAACCCATGACGTCATTAGGGTCATTAACCTTAACAGCCTTTATCCAGCTTGGCTTAGGTTCGACATATTCAATTTTAGTCTTATCGACAGGCTTGTGCCTCTTCTTTTCAGCCATGACGATCACCTAGACAAGAGGATTACGTTTAAAATCCCAGGAGGTTTCAAACGAATCGTAGTCCGCCTTTGAAATTGAGCGAGAGTCTTCAACGAGTGAGCAGACAGTCGGTTCGGCATCCTCATCTTGGACAATCGGCAACTGACCGATTTGGCCTACCTCAAAGTTTAGAGTCGGCGACATAAACGCCAAATCAATTTCGGCAATGGAACAGTTGCAGAAAGCCTGGATGTATCGAAGCTCGTTCGGCTCCGCAAAAAGACATGCTCCAGCTACCTCAAATAGCATCCCTCGAGGCGCAAACCTAAAGGAAGCAAGGCTGGAAGAAATTTTAGACCAGGAAACCGCAGGCTTGAAGTAGTCGCCCTGGTTCTTGATTACAAAGTCAGGTGTAGAGAGATAAGTATACTTGGCCAGAATCGCTTCCTTCATCTCCCGACCGTCATCAAACCAATTAACCACCTCGTCGTAGTCACCCCACCACTTTCGATAGGAGCCGCCCCGAATAATCGGGAACCAGCGGGAACCACTCTGCTTTGCCTCGGACCTGCCGCCGCAATCTCGCGATGTGTTGGAAGGCGCCACTTCCCACCATTTCCTCAAAAAGCGGCCATTATCACTCGTCGCCAAGCCCTGTCGCGGAGTAGCAATAGCATCGAGCCTTTTTCCTTTTGAGAACGATTCAACAAGGGCATCACTGGCCCAGTAGGCTATGGGGGTGCCGGGGATTTGCTTGAAGGTGTCGGCGTCGCGGCGATAGAACCAGCCGCAGTCGGGGTTTCGGATCGCCTCGAGGGCCTTCGGGGCCTGGACAGCAGCACCAACGAAGTCCGAAAGGCGCACATAGCCGCCCTTGTAGCCCTTGACGAACGAATTGTGGAACGTGTAGGTACAGATGGGCACGGTCGCGCCAGCGAAGCCCGAGTACTCAAGCTGGATGAGAGAGGTCAGCGTTCTGTTGTCGATAATCTCGTTGCGGAGCTTCTCATAGCTTCCGATGAACATCCAGACGAAAGGCGACATGACGCCGCACTCGCCGTGGTCCTTGGCGAGATTGAACATGCGAACGACAAAGCTGGAGAACAGGTCGCTCTTCACGTCGGGGTAGTTCTTCTTGACCCACTTGCTCATAAAGGGGTTAAAGCTGCTGCTGCCCATATACGGAGGATTCGCCACGACGCAGGTAAAACGACGGGACAGTTTCTCGCAGATGACGGCAACGCTTTCGAGCTTAGTTTTGGTCGCAGAAGCAAAAAGATCGTCGGAACAGCTCGCGGCGGCGGCCTTAAGCTCGTCAATCTCGTCCTCTGAAGGATTAAGAAGCGAGCCGATCTCGCCCAAATGGCTCAGTTCCTCGGCGAGCTTCTTGTTACCCGGCAGCTCATCCTCTCCCAGCGGAATGCTCGTGAGCACGATAACATCGGCGCGAACACCACGCCTAAAGAAGCGACGGTCGTGCTCGCGAGCGCACATGGCAAGCGCCAGCTCGGCGATCTGAGCCGCACGGGGATCGATCTCCATGCCAGCGAGGTTTTTGGTCAGGATGAGCTCCGGGATCTCGCGCTCGCGGTAGCCGCGCTCCTCGTACATGGCAAAGAGCAGCTCAAACGCATAAACCAGGATATGGCCCGAACCGCACGCTGGGTCGCAGAGCGAAATCTCCTCGGGACTCGAGATGCGGATGAAGTCCTCGTGCTCAGAATCGGGCTCGATGTAATATTTCATGTGCTCGCGTAGCGAACTCCCCGGGTTGTTGAACATCCACAGACGGCCGAGTGAGTTCTCGACCATATAGCGCACGATCCACTCGGGGGTGAAGAGCTGCGTGGCGGGCGCGATGTCCTCCGCCGCTGCTTTGCGCTTGGACTTGAAGAACTCGTCTTTAACGTCAGCATTGTAGTACTGATACATCCAACCCAGAACGGTCACGCCCTCGCGCCAGTCCTCGTCAGCGAGGACGGCGTTGAGCTTGCCCACCACGCCGTCGGACATCATGAGGCCCTGGGGCAACAGCAGCTCCATGGCTCCGCCCACGCGCTCAAAGACACCCGGCAGGCAATCGGCAAGCTCCTCGCACTGAGCAACAAACAGGTAGCGCCACAACGGTTCATCCAAGCCCGCCATCTTGAGCTCGGCTATGCGATCGGTATCGACCGTCGCTATTTCCACGTCCAGTGCGTTCTCCACGGCCTCGCTGCCATGGCTGCCGTCCGCACGACTTAGCATGCGCATACGGCTGGGAAGCCATCCGCGTGCATCCATGAAGCGAATGGCCACGATGCGGTTGAACCAGGTGTAGGCAGCACGGTCGCGCAGTGCCTCGTGACCCACCTCTGCCTGTATGCGCAGCAGTTCGTCGCGTTGCTCAATCTCAGCCGGACTTAGGGGCAGGCCGTTGACGGTCTCGGACCCAGCGGGCGCAGGTGCAGGTTCGGTGATGCCGTAGCGCACCATCTGCGCCTCCACGCCTTTGATGAGCTCCGTGCGGGCCCAAGTGCAGAAGCTCTTAAGAGCAGAATCGTTCATGGTTGATGAGCCTTTCTAAACGCCATAAGCCACCGGTGCGCGCTTTGGTGCCAGTGGCTCTGCGGGCTAGTTGATACGAATCTCGTCGTTTGCAGCGAGTGCTTGCATAAGGCGGGAGCGCAGGTCGTCCACGTAGCGCTCCACGTCCTCTGCGGACAAGAGACGACTCGGCTTGGCCAGATCGGCGCGGCGCACAGTCTTGATCTTGCGCTGGGGCACGGGTGCAGGCGTGGGCGCTGACGACGCAACGGCCTTGTTGGAGATCTTCTTGACCACCTCACCCGTACTCGTGACCTCGGTGGTGCGGCGCTCGTTGTCCATACGGATGCGGGCCGCATCCACAGCGTCGTACATCCCGTTGGTTGCTGCGCTGAGCCAGTTGGCCCAGTTAGTCGCGGCAACACTCAGCTCGTTGAGGCTTTGAGCGCTGTGGGCACGGTTTTTGAACGACTCGTATTTGGCGCCGGCGTCTGCTATGGCATCCTTGGCTTGATTGACAAAGCCCTTTTGACTCTCAGCCTGTGCCTGCAGGTCTTGCAGATCGCTCTCGATTCGGCACAAAAACTCATTGCGGCGGATGCCCAGCAGCTTTTTCATGTCGTCCTCGACGGGATCCATAAGCGGCTGCAGGTCTTTAATGCGGTCGTAGGGCTTGGGATCCTTGAGAACCTCACGCACCTTTGCCACATTCTCAACCGCGCTGGGAATGTCATCGGAGGCATACTCGATACCCTCGGTGCGGCTCAAGAAATCCTTGGCGTGGTCAAACGCTGTTCGTTGGTTGGACTCGAAAAACTCAACCACCTTGTCAAAGTCTTCCTTGGCATCGAGCAAGCGCTCCTCATGCTTGGTGAACGTGGTCAAGAACGCCTCGGACTCGTTCTGGTCCTTAAGGACGTCGACGACCTCAGAGCGCATCTTATCGCACTCACTCTCGCCAGGATACGGATAGAGCGGTTTGATGCCCGTATAGAAGCCGTGCGCCATATCGAGGCAGGCTTGACGAAGGCTCTCAAGGCGCTCTTTAAGCTCGGCCACGAGCTTATCCTCATCGGAGGGCACGGTATCAAGGTCAAACAGGTCACGCATAAGATCGCCCGTATCGCGCAGCAAACGGTCACTCATACGCACGCGTAGACGCACCTGCACCTTATCGGCATCCTTGCGCAAGAACGCCACCATTCGATTGTCGTTGGCTTGGATCGTCTGACCGCCAAACAGCACTTGCGCGCGTTGCTCAACCACAAGCTGCGCCACCACATTTGCGATATTGACCTCGCGCCAGCCATAGGGCTTTTGCTGGTACTTGCGCTGAATATCACCCATAGCGGTATCCAAATGACGCTGATGCTGCACTCTGAGGTAATCCTCGACATCCTTGAGGGCACGCGCATTCCCAGCGTCCATGCCATCAAGCCCTGCTTGAATATTGCCCGCCAGCGTGGAGCGGATATCGGAATCGCCCTCGACCGGCGCGCCGATATAGCCAGCCTTACCAAAGATTACGTCGCACAACTGCGCGAGCACCTGGTCGAAGACCTGCGCAGGCTTGGTGGCACGGACCTCAACCATGCGCCCGTTGACGGCGCATCGTGCATGAAGCACTGCCTCGGTCAAAAGGGTGTCAGCCTCTTTCTCGTTAGAGTCCTTCTCACGCATTTTGGCCTCGACAATCTGGCGGGTGCTCGGCGGTAACTCCTGCAGGTTGCGCGTCTGGGCGTACATGCAAATCTTGGCGGCGTTGACGAGTGGGGTCCAATAATCCACCTCGTCGCTCAAGGCCACGATGGCTTTATCCACAGATTTCAATGCTAACTCGGCATCGTCGGCGCAGCCCAAGTCACTGGCCATGGTCACCACGGAAAGTTCCATACCGCCCATGCTGGATCCATGAATCGAGCCATCCACGTAGCGGTCAAAGGGAAAGTCGTTGGCCTCGCGGGTGAGCTTGCGCGCAGTGTAGATGCTCTCGAACAGGCGCTTCTTGATAGACTCGATCACCTTTGCGTTGTCGATCGGGGTTTGCGCAATCTCCTGTGCAATTTCCTGCTCCTCATCGGTAAGGAAGCTGTAGGTATCACCCTGGCGCGCAACGTAGTTCTCGTGCTCCAAGCGGGCGAGGGATTCCTTGACGCGGTCCTTAAGGGCGCGCTTGTCCACGTCAAGGCTATCAATCATGAAGATGGAGATGTTCTCGACCGAGGCCTTAACGTAGCCGATGTAGCGGATCAAGTACAGGAGCTTAAGCACCCGAACATCGTAGCTCTCAAGACCTTCTGCGTTTTCAGCTGCGCGCTCCGCGCAGACGACGACCTGAATGATGCCGTGCTCCAGGTCTTTAGAGATTGTGTCGAAGAAGCGCCAGAAGGGCACGAGAGCGCCGGTCTGCTCATGCTGGATAGCCTGAGCACTCTCCTGGAAAGCGCTCAGCATGGAGCGCTCGCCCGTGGACATGTGTTTGGCCTTGACGCCGTGCTTGCGTACCTCGGTCATGACGTCGGGCAGCAGCTTGAACTGATAGCCTACAAACGGGTAGCTGGCGACAAACTCCTTGGCGTTGGCATAGCCCGCAAGATCGGCACGCGAGCCTTCAAATGTGAAGTTGTTTTTGAGGACGGCGGAGTCCTGCTTATAGAGTTGGGCAAGCGCATCGGCCGCCGGTGCGGTCTTCTCCAAAATACGGCGCTGAATGACCTCGTCAGCGCTGGAGCTGGAAAGCGAAAGGCGAGTATCAAATCGACCCAAGATCTTAGAGAACATGCTCGTATCCAGCCCGCCCGGTAAACCGAGATTGTAGATGTCTTCTTGACTCGAAACCATCACCCAAACACGGCCACCACAAACTGATCCGAGTTCCTCGACTACCGTCTGGAGACTCAACAGACGATCCGAATTGCCGCCGTTAGCAATAAACTGGCCAACCTCATCAACCATGAAGACCAAGCGAAAATCGCCACCATTGGCAGCCGCCTGAGCGTCAATGTACTCCTTAACCTTTTGAGCAAATTCATCAGGCTGAAGAAGCTCGTCATCAGGAGCAGAGACCCATGCACTAATTTCATCGTCGCTCATGCCCAGAACAGATTTAAGAAGCTTACGAAAAGCCTTGTTATACCTATAGGTCTTGCGATTTTCGAGCCATGTTTTTCCTGTTAGACGCTCAAATTCGTCGCGAAACTCTTGAGTTTTACCTATCTCATCGATGTACTCCTCAAGCTGAGCAAGCTTGGGCTTAACGCCGTAAAACCCTCGCGCCTCATAAAACACGCGCTGGAATCCATAGAGAACAGCAACAGATGCCTTATCGCCCTTCCACGACCCCGCCTTGGTGTCGATATTGAACAGTAAGGTTTGCGTAGGAACGGAACAGGCGTGCTCCATGGAAGCAAACACCAACGGATCGGCAATCTTGCCATCAAAAAAAGAGATAGCGCGCTTCCCATCAACATTGAGGTTCCCAAGCAAATAGCTCAAGATTTTAAGAAAGTGTGACTTACCGGACCCATAAAAACCACTGACCCATACGCCCATTTTGTTGGTAGGGTTATACAGAGAATCGCCGTAGGCTTTAAATAAAGTTGCGAAGTGACCTTGCAGCTCGCGCGTCACCACATACTCGCTAAGCTCTTGCCTAATTGACTCGTCTTTCTCATCGTCAGCGACAACAACACCATTAATGGAACGGTTGATGTCCTTCGCGAAGAGATTGCGAACAGTTGTGTTATCCATTGTAAACTCCTTAAAGCTGGAGAACGGCAGTCAACAAAGCGGGCGGAAAGTCGCACTTAAGAGATATCGATTGCGCGATAGTAATTCTCTGCTGCAAGCCTGTTAAACAAGGTGACAGATGAACCGTCAAAGGTGCCGGGGTAAGCCGCAATAACGGGGACATCAGAAAAGTCAGACTGCATTGAATCGAACAGGTTATGGACTCTCAAAAAGGGGTAAACCTCGCCAACCCCAACGAGCAAAATCGCATCGCCCGGTACATGTGGTTGCGTCAGGTCCAAAACCACATCGGAGACAACATCAGGCTGGCAATAATCAACCACGTCATCGAGCACTGCCTTTGAGCCAAAATCAGTTTCTTGCTCTTGCATGGCTTCAAGAACATCGAGGTCATCAAGAATCGCCAGCACAACGTCATAGAGGTTTACGACCTTGAGCGCACAGGGGAGCTTGCCAGCCGCGGAGTCATGCGCCAGGGTGTCAAATAACGCGCGGGCCTCAAACTCGAGCGCCGGGTCGTAGCAGAAGGTATGAAATCCAATCTCGTTGCCGATGCCTTTGTTGGAGAGAAAATCCTCGTTGCTCAGACATGCGCGGAGGAGCTGAGAGCGCCGCTCGAACTCCTGGCGGGCGCGTTTGGCATGGGAATGGGCTGCCACGACGCGGTCGCGGGAGCGGATACCGATGTTGGTGGTGATGTCGGTCGCCGGAGTTATCGCGGGACCGTCGGCGGTGCTGATGTGCGCCATGCTAGATTACCGCCCTTCCTGTAAGGGCAACGACAAGCGACTGTTCGCCAAGTTGCAGAAGGGCATACTCAATATCGGGGTCAAGGAAGAGCGCAGACAGGCGCTCGGACTCCGGGCCCTGGCCCTCGCCGATAAGGCCGGCATGGCGGAGCGTCTGGCGGAGCGAGCCCTTAATGCGCTTGACCGTGGCCTCAGTCCAGCGGGCCGCGTCCGGATACTCCGTGGTAAAACGTGTCATAAAGGCGTTGAGGTCAACCGCCGTAAAGGCATAATCGAAGTTTTGTAGGCGCTCCCCTACCTCGACGAGCACGAGCTCGCGCACGACATCGTAGCGGCAGATCATGCTGTAGAAGATGGCCTGGTCCGCCTGCGTGGGAGTGCCGGATGCCATGAGCCTGGTTAGGGATGACGCAGCCTCGACGGCGGTTTTGGGGTCGATGCCGCGCGCGGCGCATACGGCGTCCGTGGGCACCATGGCGTCAAGGCGGCGAAGGCACACGGTTGCGCGGTTGGCGACCATGCGCTCCGTGGGATATTGAAAGAGGTTCTCGCTCTTTATGCGTACAATGACCTGCTCGTCGCTTGCGCCCTGCATACGAAGGGCAGCGACGATGCGCATCTCATGCGGGAGGAATTGCTCGCGGGTGAGCACCCCCCCGAACGCTTTTTGTGGTTACATCCACAGTACACGCTCCAAGGGTGTCAAAGGCTGTCACAAGTGCGCCGCAACCCGGCAGGCAGGCGCGGCGCACATGACAATAATCATACCTGTTGGTAAAAAAGTTACCACGCCCAGAGTGTCAAATGTTGAGCAACAAAATTTAATCCGGTTAACGGTCATTTTCGCAGCTTAGAAACTATAACGAGGTCGCCCCAAATCACACTTGCCAGACAACCGCGCTTACGAATGCAGGCACGCACGCGCCCAACGCCACCCTCCGCTACACTCAACATAGAGTTATACATATGATTCTATGTAAGGAGTTTCATATGCCTGTCGTAAAGCCTATTTCAGATCTGCAACGCAACTTTGGTTCCATAGCAGATAGCTGCCACCAAACTAAAGAGCCCGTCTACCTAACCAAAAACGGGTCGGCATCGTTTGTCGTCATGGATGCCGAGGCCTATGACGAGCAGACCCGCGCACTAACCGCCATTCAGGAGCGCGAAGATCGCATTCAGCGCTCCATCGCTCATGGTTACGACGACCTCACCAACGGTCGTGTGCGCCCCTGGAAACAAGCAAAAGCCGAGGCAGATCGGATGCGAGCCATCAGGTAAGCCCCCTCCCCCATGTAACCATCCTGTAAATCATAGCGGCACACTCGGGTTTTACCGTGATGCGGTCGCGCCTGGCGCTCCACTGTGCTAAAGTATCCCGAACGTTCAAACGACTACGAGGGGGAACTAGAAGATGGCACGTGTGCACAACTTCTCAGCTGGCCCGGCCGCGCTGCCTACAAGCGTGCTCGCCGAGATCGCCGACGAGATGATGGACTACCGCGGTTGCGGCATGTCCGTGCTCGAGATGAGCCATCGATCTAGCATGTACCAGCAGATCATCGACGACGCCGAGGCAACCCTGCGCCGCCTGCTGAGCATCCCCGACAACTACCGTGTCCTGTTTTTGCAGGGCGGCGCCACGCTACAGTTTGCGGGCATCCCGATGAACCTCATGCGCCGCGGCCGCGCCGGCTACGTCGTGACCGGCAACTTTGCCAACAAAGCGTTCAAGGAGGCCGCCAAGTACGGCGAGGCCGTGCTGCTCGCGAGCTCCGAGGACACCAACTTCGACCGCATCCCCGACATGGCCGACATCAACGCGCGCATTGCCGCCGAGGCCGCGGGCGACGGGCTCGACTACGTCTACATCTGCCAGAACAACACCATCTTTGGCACCATGTTCCACCAGCCGCCCGATTGCGGCGACGTGCCGCTGGTCGCCGACGTCTCGAGCTGCTTTTTGTCGCAGCCGCTCGACGTTGAGCGTTACGGCCTCATCTACGCCGGCGCGCAGAAAAACGCCGGCGCCGCGGGCGTGACCGTGGTCATCGTACGCGACGACCTCATCGCCAAAGGCCCGGCCTTTGCGCAAACGCCGCAGTACATGGACCTTAAGACCCAGGCCGCCAAGGGCTCCATGCTCAACACGCCCAACACCTTTGGCATCTACGTGTGCGGCAAGGTGTTCCGTTGGGTTGAGCAGACCGGTGGACTTGCCGCCATGGCCGAGCGCAACTGGGCCAAGGCCAACCTGCTCTACGACCTGCTCCAGAACAGCGAGCTGTTCCACGGTACCACGCAGGCAGACAGCCGTTCCATCGCCAACGTCACGTTCCGCACCGGCGACGCCGAACTCGACGCCGCCTTTGTCGCGGGCGCGGCCGAGCACCAGATTCAAAACGTCAAGGGCCATCGCCTCGTCGGCGGCATGCGCGCCAGCGTGTACAACGCCGTCACCATGGAGGACGTGCAGGCACTGGCCACGTACATGAAGGACTTCGAAGCGCAGCACAGTTTGAGTCCGCGATCTAACTAGCCCGCAACACGCGGGCCGACCAGCCACCTCAGACCACCCTGTTTACATCAAAGCCTGCTAAGGAGTTTTTCCATGCGTAAGATTAAGACCATCGATGACATCACCAAAGACGGCAAAGTCGAGTTTGGCGAGGGCTACGAGTTTGTGGACACCGCCGAGGAGGCCGACGCCATCCTGATGCGCTCGACCGACCTGCACGGCTACGAGCTGCCCGAGGGCATCCGCGCCATCGCCCGCTGCGGCGCCGGCGTCAACAACATCCCCGTCGAGGAGTACGCCAAGAAGGGCGTCGTCGTCTTTAACTCGCCCGGCGCCAACAGCAACGCCGTCAAGGAGCTCGTCCTGGGCATGCTGGTGCTTTCGAGCCGCGGCGTGGTGCAGTCGATGAACTGGGTGCGCGACAACGCCGACGACCCCGAGATTCAGGTCGATGCCGAGAAGGCCAAGAAGGCCTTTGTGGGCCGCGAGCTCAAGGGCAAGCGCATCGGCGTCATCGGCCTGGGCAACGTGGGCTCCAAGGTCGCCAACGCCTGCGTCGATCTGGGCATGGACGTCTACGGCTACGATCCGTTCATTTCCGTCGAGCACGCGTGGGTGCTGAGCCGCGAGGTGCAGCGCGTGGGCACGCTCGAGGATCTGTGCCGCGGCTGCGACTACCTTACCGTGCACGTGCCCAGCAAGGCAGACACCATCGGCATGATCAGCACCGAGCAGATTAACCTGCTGGCCCCGGGAGCCGTGCTCATCAACTACGCACGCGAGACCATCATTGACGAGGACGCCGTCGACGCCGCCCTGTGCGAGGGCAAGCTCAGCTGGTTTAGCTGCGACTTTGCCACGCCCAAGACTGTCAAGATGCCGAACACGTTTATCACCACGCACTCGGGCGCCGGCACCGGCGAGGCCGAGGCCAACTGCGCCGATATGGCCATCAGCGAGCTCAAGGATTACCTGGAGAACGGTAACATCGCCCACAGCGTCAACTACCCCGCCTGCAGCATGGGCAAGGCGCGCGCCGCAAGCCGCATCGCCTGTCTGCACGCCAACGTGCCCAACATGATCGGCCAGATCACGGCAATCCTGGCCAAGGACAATGCCAACGTGCAGCGTATGACCAACGAGTCTGCCGGCGAGAACGCCTACACCATGTTCGACACCGACGAGCACCTGGACAGCAGCACCATCGAGGCGCTCAAGCAGATTCCGTCGATGTATCGCGTGCGCGTGATCAAATAGCGCCGGCTGATCTGACGGGCAGTTCCCCATGTGGCCTGCCCGTCACTGACATTGAATGCCCGCGGGGGCGCCTTTCGCACGAGAGGCGCCCCCCGTTTTTGTGAGCACTCCATTAAATGCACCGAGCCGCTTCTTGGCATACAATCTGTATGTTGACCTAACTATCTGTGAGGTGCCTATGGTTGATACAGATTTTGCTTGGCGGCTTACGCAAGGGCTCGTGCGGATCGACAGTTCCGACCCGGGTGCGTATGAGGGCGAGATTGAACGCTATATCAAAGCGTTGGTTGAGGCTCAACTGGGGCGGTTGAGCCATCCGGTGCTCCATGCCGTGCAGGTTGAGGAACTCGAGGTGCTGACCGGACGCCGCAATCTCATGGTCACCGTGCCCGGTTTGAGCGACGAGCCACGGCTCGTCTACATCTGCCACATGGACACAGTCACCTTGGGCGACGGCTGGGACGCGGACATTACGCCGCTCGGGGCGGTCGTGCGCGACGGCAAGCTCTACGGCCGCGGTGCCTGCGATATGAAGGGTGGCCTGGCCTGCGCCATTGCCGCACTGGTCCATACGCTCGAGCACGTGGTGGCGGATGGCGCGCTGCCCCGCCGCGGCTTTTCGCTCATCTGCTCGGTCGACGAGGAAGATTTTATGCGAGGCTCCGAGGCAGCTATCGATGCCGGCTGGGTCGGCTCGCGTGAATGGGTGCTGGACACCGAACCCACCGACGGACAGATCCAGGTGGCGCACAAGGGGCGCACGTGGTTCGAAATTGAAATGACTGGCGTGACGGCGCATGCGAGCCAGCCCTGGAAGGGCGCGGATGCCGTCGCCGCCATGGCCGAGGTCGTGTGTTCGCTCCGTCGCGCGTTTATGGCGCTGCCCGCGCACGATGAGCTGGGGCCTTCGACCATCACGTTTGGCCAAATCGAGGGCGGATATCGCCCCTACGTCGTACCCGACCGCGCCAAAGTCTGGGTCGACATGCGCCTGACCCCGCCGACCGATACGGCCGCCGCGACGCGCATGGTAGAGCAGGCCATCGCCGTCGCCGAAGCCGCCGTTCCCGGTTGCCATGGCAGCTACACCGTGACGGGCGACCGCCCAGCCATCGAGCGCGATCCGGCCTCTCCCCTTCTAGCAGCGCTCAAGCGTGCCGCCGATGACGTGACGGACGCGGACACGACCGTCGGCTTCTTTACCGGCTACACCGACACCGCCGTCATTGCCGGCAAGACAGGTAACCGCAATTGCATGAGCTACGGTCCCGGGTCGCTCGCGCTCGCGCACAAGCCCAACGAATATGTGCCCCACGCCGATATCGTTCGCTGCCAGCAGGTGCTAATCGCGCTCGCCGATAACGTGCTCTGGGACGCGAGCGGCCAAGTTGGGGCATAATAAGCCGCGAACAAACCGACTCGTGCGTTAGGACCGCCCATGAAAGCACTTCCGTTTCCCTGCATCCGCCCGGCTCAGGACCGCGTGCTCGAGGCGCTGCCTGCAATGGGCAGCATCCTGAGCGGCAACGATGCTCTGCGCGGAGCCATTGCCGATGGCCTGATGCTCAAGGACCCGGGCGCGGCGTATTACGTGTACGAATGCTCGGGCGAGCCGGGGCGCGTAACAGGTGTCGTGGCGATCTGCCCGACGAGTGTACTTGCGGGCGGCAAGGGCGTTGCCAGCGCTGACGTGGCCGCCGCTGCGCACGCGATCGCCGAACTCAAAGTTCAGCCTCGTCCCGTGTCGCTCGCCTACGAGGCCTCGCCCGTCATGGATATCATCCTGGGCGCCGCCAAAGAGGGCGCATCGCTCTACGCCGTCACCGACCCCGCGGGCATTACGCACCGCGCGTGGGAGGTCAAGCGCGAGGACGCCGTCGGGGCCATCCGCGCTATGCTCGACCGAGCACCGGAGCCAGCACTGGTCGACGACCCTACCTACGCTGCCGCGCTGGTCGGGGCATCACAGCTCCTGACCGACGATGCCCGTGCCGCCGGCACCTACACGGGCAAAGAGCCGTTCAACTTTGCCGTAGCTGTACTCTTCCCCGCCGCGCAGGTCAGCGGCGGCGTGCCGCAGGTTCCGACGGGTCTGCTCACGCACCAGGTCGCGCGGTTCTAGCAAGACCAGACTGTCCAGCACAAAAATCGGCAGCGCAACAAACAGGGGGCGGAGATGCAGCAGGTACATGCATCTCCGCCCCTTTTGCGTCGAGAAGTTATGCCGGCGACCCGTGCCGCCGTGCTCGCGTTATCCGCGCTGCGGACCCGCAGTAGCCACGAGCGGTTCAAGCCCCAGCTCGCGCGCGTAGTCTTCCTGCGTAAAGACTTCGACCAGTTCAAACGTACCGGCCGCATCGTCAAACGCAAAATGCAGCACTGAGCAGTTGCCCGGCACGCGATCGCGCTCGTCGGCCGCCGCACCCCTCACGTGGTCCATGAACTCCTTGATGGCCGAGCCATGGCTTACCGCGAGCACGCACGTATGGTCCGGACGCTGCATAAGCTCGGTCAGCGTCGCCACCATGCGCTCGCGCACCTGCATCTGGCCCTCGCCGCCAAACTGGCGATAGAAGTCGCGCCACGGGCGCTCGGGCATGAGCATCACGCGCTCGGCCTCAAAGTCACCAAAGAACCACTCACGCAGGCCGTCCAGGCGCTCGTACACCAAGCCCGGCCACAAGTTGGCGATAGTCTGCTCGGTGCGATGAAGCGTGGAGGTGTAGGCATGATCGGGCTCAATGCCGCGCGCACGTAAAAACATGCCGGCGCGCGCCGCCTGGTCGCAGCCCAACTGCGTAAGCGGCGAGTCACTCCACCCCTGAATGATACGCTTGAGGTTGAATATCGTCTGTCCATGACGGACCAGATACAGATCTTTATTCATAGGGGTCCTTTCGTTCGTTACCAATCAAGGAGCGAAAACGCCCCGTCGCAATAGCCAAAATGAAGCACGGCGCCGTTGTCGGGTAGCTCCCCCTCGCCAGTCACATACTCAAGAAACTCCTGGCAGGCTGAGCCGTGGGAAACCGCCAGCACGCAGTCGTGCTGCGGCCTGGCCATGATGCGGGACAGCGCCGCGACCATGCGCGACTGAAGCTCACTTTCCGACTCGCCACCAAAGGCAACCGGATAATCACCCCAGGGCTGCGGCGGCATCTCGCGATTTGATGTGCCCTCCAGCGAGCCCATATGCCACTCGCGCAGGTCATCGACCAGCTCTATCGAGCGGCCCTCACCAGCAATTAGCTCAGCCGTATGCCGCGCCCGGCCCAACGGCGAGGAATACACACGGTCAAAGGTCACGCCACGCGCCTCAAACGCCGCGCGCGTCGCCAGCGCCTGCTCGCGCCCGCGCGCCGTAAGCGGCGAATCGTGCCCACCCTGCAAAATGTTCTGCACATTGAGCTCAGTCTGCCCATGCCGCACCAAATACAAATCTGCCACACGTCCTCCCCTCGCACCACCGCAAAGGGGACAGGTACCTTTGTGGTGGTTTACCGCCGGATCACACCGCGGTGACGCTCAGCTACACCAGTACGTCGGCAAGCGGGCGCTTGGGTACGTGGTGCACCTGCGCCTCGTCGCGCCAGTAATTAATTGAGCCGTCGGGGTTGGAATCGATCGCATCGATCACCTGCGTCTCGGCCGGAACGCCAAACGCCATGATCAGCTTGAGCTCATACTTGTCGCTATCGAGCCCCATGGCATCGATCGCGTGGGGCGTAAAGGCCTTGAACATGCAGGCAGCCACCTCGGGCGTGGCGCTGCGGGCGGCGAGCATCATCGTCTGCGCGGCAATGCCCGTGTCGACCTCAGTAATAGGAGCGGCGGGCTTACCCGGAACGGCGCGCTCGGCAAGAATCGCGATGTAGCCGGTCGGGCGCTCGCCCTCATCGGGACCCGGCCAATCCTTGAGCGCACCGGCCCATGCAAGCTCGTCAAATACACGCGCGCAGTCCTCTGCACCGCTTACCACATGAAAACGCAGACGCTGAGCATTGGCACCACAGGGAGTCAGGTGCGCCAGCTCCGCCAGCTCAAGCAAAAGCTCACGCGGCACGCGCATGGACTCGTCAAAGCGACGGCACGTGCGGGCGCAGCGAACCAACGCATCAAACGCGTCCAAGCCGAGCTTTTCGCAACCCTGCTTTGCCATCGACTCCGCGCTAGACGGCGCCGCGGGAACTGTTTCGTTCATAGGGACCCCCAATTTCGGGCAATTGTTCTTAGGAAAATCTAACCTAAAACGTAGGCAATAACGAACAGGGCCGCAATGTTCTACACCTGTTGAATAGAAAATCGCGACGTGGGGAACAACGGAAACAATTCGGGGCCTTTGGGTTACGTTTCACCCTCCCCGACCCATACGTCAGCGCCTTTAGGCGATACTGGTCGTAACGATCAAGGCTTACGCCGCACGGAAAGGAGACATTATGGGCATCTTTAAGAATGATGACCAAAAATCGAGCCAGTTTGGATTTGACGAGAAAAGCATGGCAGGCAAGGCCGTCAAGGCCGTGCGCTGGATTTACGCCATCACGGGCGTCTTGGCGCTCGTCGCCGGCATCGCACTGCTGTTTGCGCCCGCCAAGTCCCTCGTCTTCTTAACGACCGTCTTGGGCTTCTACTTTGTGATCACGGCCGCGATCAGGCTGTTTACCGCTGTTTTCGAGCCACTGCTGCCCACCGGCTGGCGCGTGACGAGCATCATCTCCAACCTACTCATTATCTTGGGCGGCGTCATAATCCTGCGCAACCAGGCCTTCTCGACCGCGACGCTCACCACGATGGTGGTTATCGTGGCCGGCTTTGGCTGGATCGTCGAAGGTGTCATGTCCATTCTGGAGTCCGAGCTTTCGTCCAACCGTGCCCTCGCCATCCTGAGCGGCGCGCTCTCCATCATCGCCGGCATGTTCGTGTTTATCTATCCGCTGTGGTCGGCCAAGATGCTCGTCATCTTTAGCGGCGCCGCACTGCTGGTGTTTGGCGTAACGCTGATTGTTCGCGCTATTCAATTTGGCAAACTGGTGCACTAGATGCCGCGAACGCTCTTTATTGATGCAGACGCCTGCCCGGTCACGCGCGAGTCGATTGACTGCGCGCGGCGGGCGGGCGTCGCCGTCGTTATCGCCGGCAACAGCACACAGAACCTGGAACGCCACATTCGCCGCGACGATCCGCGCGACGTCGAGCATGCGCGACGCGGATTTTGGGTCACGACGCTCGATGTGAGCGTGGGCGCCGACAGCGCCGACTTTGCCATTGTCGAACGCCTGCAGGCGGGCGACGTAGTCGTGACGCAGGACATTGGCTTGGCGAGCATGGTGCTCGGGCGCGATGCCGCCGCCATCGGCGTACGCGGGCGCGTCTACGATAAGGCGACCATCGACATGCAACTGTTTATTCGCCACGAGGAAAAGAAGGTGCGCCGCGCCGGCGGTCGCACTCGCGGTCCGGCGGCATTTACCAGCGAAGACCGGGCCCGCTTTAAGCGCAACCTCACCGAGCTGCTGCGCTAACCAAGGTAGATTTTCGGGACATGCCCGGAAATCTACCTTTTTGTTTTGAGCGGTGTGAGCGCTCGGAATCCATGGCTCAACAAAAAAACGGGCTTCAAAATGCCATGCGTCGCCGCATTGCGCAGGCGCCGAGCATGGCTATTTGAAGCCCGTTTTTTAAGCCTACTTAGAGGCCGAAGGCGGATAGGATAAGGCCCCAGCCGGCGCCGATGACGTACATCATGACCAGGAACACGGCGTTTTCACGAGCGCTGCGGTTGGTGCGGAACAGGACAAGATAGCCCACGCCGGCGGAAATGAGCGTGCCGGCGAGCATCGGCGCCAGCTGTAGCGCGCCCTCCAGGTACAGCTGCGTAATGACCACGCTGGCCGAGCAGTTGGGGATCAGGCCGACGAGTGCCGAGCCCAAGACGGCGAGCGTCTCGTTGCCACGCAGGAACTGCTCGATCGCGGACTCTCCGAAGGTCTCGAGCACGGCAACTAGAATCAGCGTCACCAGGAAAATAAAAACCGAAACCTGTACGGTGTGCGAGATCGCGCTGCGGATAATCGACAGGACGGGCGCACCTTCGTGGGAGTGACCGTGGTCGTGCCCATGGCCGTGGTGGTGCTCATGCTCGCCTGCGTGACCGTGGTCATGGCTGTGTCCGTGGTCGCGCTCGTGTTCATCTTCATCATCATCGCAACCGCAATGGTCGCGCTCGCACAACTCGTGGATGTGGTCGGCGCTCACGCCCGCCTCGGCCACTTCATCAATGATGTCGCCCCCGGTATGGTCGTCGTGCGCGCAGTTCACATGAGCCGGATTGGCAGCGGTCCCCAGCACGGTACGGCGAATCGCCGCATGCGCGCGGGCATTACGACGAAGGCCGCGGATAGCCGCGTCCACGATAAAGCCCGTGACCAGCGCGATCAGCGCCTTCGAAGCCAAAAGCATCGCCATGGTCTGCACGGGAACCCGCTCGGCAAGCAGCAGCGGCAACATCTCGTCGGAGGTCGAGAGGAACACGGCGACTAGCGTGCCCAGCGTCACAACACGGCCGGCGAACAGCGTCGCCGCCATGGCCGAAAACCCGCACTGTGGCACCATGCCCAGCAACGAGCCAACCACGGGGCCGGCGGCGCCCGCGCGCTTGATGGCGCCGTTGACGCGGTCGCCCGCAACATGCTCGAGCGTCTCGAGCGCAAGGTACGTCACCAACAAGAACGGCACCAGCGAGAGCGTGTCTTTGCCGGCGTCGAGCAGAATATCAATCAGTAAATCCATGACGGATGGAACCTTTCGTGTCTTTCGGCAGCATTGTAAAAGTCCTAGCGGTCAACTAGGGTATTGTAGTTGTCCCGGGCGCGGTGCCAATAGTTGCCCATGGTAAACTATCATCTCGCCACAACTCAGTAACCCCGAGCCGCGCAACGCGGCCCGTCCAAGGAGCAGCATATGAATGTTTCGCAAGCACTCGAATACGAGCGCCAGCCGTTTATCCCCATGTTTATCTACGGCGACCACGGCGCCATGGAATCTGAGCGTCAGAAGGGCGAGGAGGCCCTCAAGGTGCTCGAGACCGAGTACTTTACCGCCGAGGGCGACCCCGGCTTTGACTTTGCCACTGTGCGCGACCTGGCCGACCGCAACCGCGACCTGTGCGACCAGATTGGCGAGGCGCGCCTGCGCAACGTGACGCCCGCGACGCTCTCGCGCGGTCTGTCCGACGCCGACACCTGCGCCGCCATCGGCAAGATGCAAAAGCGCACCGCCGCGTCCGTTATGCGCGAGATCCGCGGTGACCGCGACGCACTCGGCGTGGCCTATGCCCGCAAGCCCATCCAAGGCACGGTGCTGGGCATCGACATCGAGACCACCGGTCGCGCGCCCGAGCGCGGCTACATCATCAACGTGGGCTGGGAGATTATGGATCTCACCAGCGACGCCGTGCCGCATGACGCCGAGGCGCACTACTGCGGCCTGCCCGACATCTACCGCGGCGAGGATGTGCCGCTATCGAACATCCATCACATCACCTGGGACGACATCGACGGCAAAAAGCCGTTCCGCGAGAACAAGGAGCTGCAGAAGCAGCTGCTCAAGCTCATGAAGAAGTATCCCTATATGGCGCATAACGCCGCCTTCGAGGACAGCTGGTTCAAAATCCATCTGGACGGTTACGCCGAGGCACGCCGCGCAGGCAAGATCATCGTCATCGACTCGCGCCAGATTTGCCGCAGCCTGGACGCCGACGCGCGCTCGCTCCCCCGCGAGTCCGCGCCCGCTGCGCTCGAGAACTGGGCGCGCCGCCGTGGCACCCTCGCCGCCGACGCCAACGAGCAGCACCTGGGCCTCGACGACACCGATCTCATGCTCCGCACCGTCCAAGCCGAGTTCAACCTCAAGAACCTGTTTGCGAAGTAGAAACGTCTGCGACAAACCACGGCGTAGATCACGAGCGGCCTCGCAGCGGGAAACCTCGCGGCGGGGCCGCCCTACGTTCCACAAGCAGGCCCGCTCTTCACAAATTCTGAACCCTATTTTTTAACTATTTCGGTACTTTCCCGACACGTGATTTGTGTTCAGATAGCGATGCATCGATACCAAATGTGCAGAAATTGAGCATTTCTATGCTATAGCCAAGCAGCGAAAACATTGATTTAGGGTGAACGGGCCCATAATCGCGTCAAGCTTTTGGACAGCATTTGGTTAGACCCCAAAAACGGCTTTCCCACTCAGCACCATCGACACGGTATTTTCTGACACGATACTTACCATGAGTATCGTTTTGTCACATAACACGGCAAAAGCGGTCTACCAGGCCGCGCATTCGGTGTCTGCGAAAGACATCGAGTCCTGCAGCCCTGCCGCAATTTACGGATCGTGCCCCACCAGAACGCTCCTCGACGCGGCCACAGAATGGCTTGCCAAACATGATGTTGCCCGCGACGCAAATGAATCCCTCGAGGTAATGGTGTTTGATCGCAGGAACGCGCGCTACGCGATGAACTGTCAATGCCATGTTTCGTCAAAGCGATTCTCATGCTCGCGTTTTTTAGAGCTAGAAGATGACATCTACATTGTTGGCGTTGAGCTATGTGCACTTCAGGCCGCCACCTATCTTTCTTTTCGCGAACTGGTGGAGTACTACTTTGAGCTGTGCGGCGCCTATTCCCTTGGAACCGGTTCTTCTAGCTCTTATGCCGAGCGTTTCCCACTTACCTCAACCGAGAGGTTAAAGCAGTTCTTTAATTCCATTACCAGATGCGACGGTTTGGCCCTTGCCCGAAAGGCTATTCAATGTGTACGCGACGGATGCCGATCTCCCATGGAAACGGCATTTATCATGATGCTTACGCTGCCCAAAAGCGAAGGTGGACTTGGTATTAAGGGAATTGAGACCGATTACGAATTACAGGTCACCGCCGCCGCAAAAAATCTCACGAGACGCAGAAAGTTCTTTTTGGATGCATATCTGAAGAAATCTCGAACAGATATTGAATACAACGGTTTTTATCACGACGCGGAAGAAGACCGCGCCATCGACGAAGAACGCAAGAACGCACTTGCGTCCATGGGGTACGGAATCATCACCGTCAGCCGTTATTCCTTTATGCATGCCAGCTCTTTCGTTAGGGTCATGGAGGCAGTCCAACGAAAAGAAGGTATACGCCCCTCGCGTTTGCCAAAAGACTTTCAAATCATGCAAGAGGACCTGAGACTGTTTGTGCTCAGAAGGTTTATTGAGGAGAAGAGACGAATCCAGGAGGAGCTTCGCCAGGATTCCGAAGAGCGTCAACGAATTGACCTCGAAAAAGCAATGCTCGAAAGCATCACATTGGACGATCCGACGATTAACGAGGCTCCGGCAGTCGATGACATGCAAATCGTCGAACCAGGCAGCCCATCACTCAACCAAACAAGCAGCTTCACGCCCGAGGGCAGGGTCTTCGGGGCCGGAAACTAGGCCGACTAACAAGGTGGGTACCCTAGCGACGTGCAAAATTGCGAGTATTCAGCAGGGTCGGGTGTCCATCACCCTCGAGTGGATCCAAATGTGAAGCGAAATCACTCTTGCGTGAGAACGTTAGGCAACATTTGAGGAAGAACTCATCGGTTTAACACCCTAAGATAGCTCTTGAACTACATTATTTGGCCCGCGATAGATTAACAGACCCCCTATCGTTGCAGAATACTCCAATTTTTGCACGGCGCAGGGGCACCCACCCCGGCATCGCTAATCAAAACCGCTTAGTCCGGGATCTCGTCCGCTTTTCCTCATCATTTTGTACGACGAATTACCTGAACGTTATTGACATATGAACATGCGCTCATATAATCGGAAGCAAGTTATATGAGCGCATGTTCATATGAAAGGATGTTGCAATGAGCGACCACGCTGATGAAACAAAGACTGACATCGAGGCCACCGAACCCGTGATCCCCACCACCTGCTCGCCCGAGGACCTTCCCGACGAGGAGCTTCTCTACGACCTCGCTGACCTGTTCAAGGTCTTCAGCGACACCACGCGCATCAAGATTCTCTATGCCCTCATGGGCCGCGAGCTCTGCGTAGCCGACATCGCCGAGGCGACCGCAACCTCGCAGTCGGCAGTGTCGCACCAGCTGCGCACCCTTAAGCAGTCGCACCTGGTCAAATTCCGCCGTGACGGCCGCAACATCCTCTACTCGCTTGCCGACGATCATGTCTACACCATGCTCAATCAGGGCATGAGCCACATCTGCGAATAGCGACCAACCACGGTACCAGCGCGGCCTGCACCCAAGCCGCAAATACAGAGAAAGGAACCCACCATGAAAAAGCAGTTTAAACTCGACGAGATCGACTGCGCCAACTGCGCGCGTGAGCTTCAGGACGAGCTGGCCAAGCTCGAGGGCGTCAAATCCGTGTCCGTCAACTTTATGACCCAGAAGTTGACGCTCGAAGCCGATGACGCCGAGTTCGACGAGGTACTCAACCGCGTTGTAGAGTTTACGGCCGACGCCGAACCGGACTGCGAGATCATTCTCTAGCCCGGGTTTACGCCAACCTGCAAGGCCGCGCTTGCCGCGGCCTTTGCTCGCGAAATTATATGAGCGAGTGTTCATTCATTCAAATGGGAGGATACGAGTCATGACCACCGCCGATCCCAAAAAGAAAAAGAAGAAGCGTAAGAAGAAAGAGTCCCTTGAGCATAAGCGCAATCGTATCCTGGTAGCGCTAGGCATTTTTGCGGTGGTGTACGCCCTCGACGAGCTCGGTACCCTTACCGCCGCATTCGGCACCCCGGGCGACATCTACGCCAGCTTCGCACTGTTCCTCGTGCCGTTTTTGATTGCCGGCTACGACGTGCTCCAAAAGGCATACAACAACATCCGCCGCGGCAAGGCGTTCGACGAGAGCTTCCTCATGGCCGTCGCGACCATCGGCGCGTTTGCCATGGTGCTCTTCCCCGATACCGACCCGCACATGGCCGAAGGCGCCGCCGTCATGCTGTTCTACCAGGTCGGCGAGCTGTTCCAGGCATACGCCGTGGGCAAGAGCCGTAAATCGATCAGCGCCATGATGGACATCGCACCCGACTACGCCAACGTCGAGCAACCCGACGGCTCACTCGAACAGGTCTTCCCCGATGACATCGCGGTCGGCACCGTGATCGTGGTCAAGCCCGGCGAGCGCGTGCCTATCGACGGCGTCATCGTCGAGGGCGAAACCCAGCTCGACACAGCCGCCCTTACCGGTGAGTCGGTCCCCCGCCCGGCCAAAACCGGAGACGATATCATCAGCGGCTGCATCAACATGACGGGGCTCATCCACGTGCGCACCACCAAGCCCTTTGGCGAGTCCACCGTCGCACGCGTCCTGGAGCTCGTGGAGAATGCCAGCGAAAAGAAGGCACGCACCGAGAACTTCATCACGCGCTTTGCCCGCATCTACACGCCCGCCGTCACCGGCGCTGCCGCGGTGCTCGCGCTCGGCGGTGGCCTGGTCACCGGTGCCTGGTCCGACTGGATTCTGCGCGGCCTGACCTTCTTGGTCGTCAGCTGCCCGTGCGCGTTGGTGATCAGCGTGCCGCTCAGTTTTTTTGGCGGCATCGGCGGCGCGTCCAAGCTGGGCGTTCTCATCAAGGGTTCTAACTACCTCGAGACGCTCGCCGACGTGGACACCGTCGTCTTTGACAAGACGGGCACCCTCACCAACGGCACGTTCTCGGTGGTCGCGGTACACCCCGAGGCCGGCTATACCGAGCAGTCGTTGCTCGAAGTCGCAGCCCTTGCTGAGTCGTTCTCCAATCACCCCATCGCGCAGTCCGTACGTGTCGCCTACCAGGGCGAGGTCGACCCCAAGCGCGTAAGCGACTCCACCAACGACGCGGGCCATGGCGTGACGGCAACCATCGACGGCAAGCACGTCGTCGTTGGCAACGCAAAGATGCTCGCCGCGGCCGGAGTCGAAGCGCCCGATTGCGAGGTCATCGGAACGATTCTGCATGTGCTCGTTGATGGCGTGTACGCCGGCCACATCGTGATTGCAGACACCGTCAAGGCCGATGCTGAGCAAACGATTCGCGACCTGCACGCCGCCGGTGTCAAGCGCACCGTCATGCTCACGGGCGACCGCGAGGAGGTTGCGGCGTCTGTGACCAAGCAACTCAGTCTCGACGAGTTCCACGCGCAGCTGCTGCCGGGCGATAAGGTCGAGCGCGTCGAGGCGCTGCTTGCAACCGAGAGTGGCAAGGGCAAGCTCGCCTTTGTGGGCGACGGCATCAACGATGCGCCCGTGCTTACGCGCGCCGATGTGGGCATTGCCATGGGCGCTATGGGTTCTGACGCTGCGATCGAGGCCGCCGATGTCGTGCTCATGGACGACAAGCCGTCAAACATTTCCCGCGCGATCCGCGTGGCGCGCAAGACCATGTCGATTGTTTGGCAGAACATCATCTTTGCGCTGGGCATTAAGTTGCTGATTCTGGTGCTCGCGGCGCTGGGCATCGCCAATATGTGGCTTGCCGTGTTCGGCGACGTAGGCGTGGCGATTATCGCCATCCTGAATGCCATGCGCGCGATGGGTGTCAAGAACCTGTAGCGTTCGTGGGCTGTCCGGCCGGGACCGGGCTTGGTTTTGAAAACGTCCTCGCGCATGAGGCCCGTCTTTCCTGCTCCTGCGGAGCAACGGAAAGGCGGGCCTCGCGCTGACGCTCCTATTTGGCAAGGTGTTTTTTAGAATCCATTTTGCGCTCGGCCTCGAAGGCTTGCCTGTCCCAATCGAGCGGAAGTCCGGCCTCGACCCATGCCTCGTAGGCCCTCCTTATGGGCTTGAGCTCCCTTTGGCCCCTCTCCAGCATCGAGATGTACTTCTCGCTGGTGCCCAGTATGGACGCCGCCCTCACCTGGCTGACCTTCGCCGCGCGCCTGGCCGCCACGAGCTCCGAGGCGTCCAGCGCGGCGCCCAGCGCGCCCTCGGCGCGCACGGAGGGGAGCTCCTCCATCAGCCTCGGCCCTCCCATGCCGCGGAACCTCGACCTGAGCCCCTCCGGGGCGGTGGTGAGCAGCGACCTCGCGGTGTTGATCGCCGAGGTCCGCGCCTTCACCGCCCCGGAGCGCGCCGCGAGCATGCAGCGCACCCCGTCGACCCACCCGTCCTGGCTCTTGGGGGTCCCGAGCCTGGAGCCGGACATCGCCGCGCGGGCGGCCCTCTCCGCGTCCGACTCGTCGCACTTTCCCTGCCCCGGGCGCCTCCTCTGCGTCCCCGCCGGGGAGAGCGCCTCGCGCACGGGCATCCCCAGCGACGCGAGGTGCCTGGTGAGGCCCGCCCCGTAGGACGACGTCCCCTCCATCGCGACGCAGGCCGGCTCCCCGGCCGCGGCGATCGCCCCGGCGAGCGCCTCGTAGCCCGCCGCGTCGGCGGGGAACTGGCGGGACAGGACCTTGCGGCCCCTCCAGTCCAGGACGCACAGCCAGTGCGAGTCGGCGTGGGTGTCGACCCCGCAGAAGACCGGCCCGCGGGCGCCGGGTGCCGATTCGTTTCTCATGTCTCGCTCCGTTCTTTCCGTGCTCGCCTGGACCGGGCAGACGGCACACTGACGGGGCGCGATAGAATGCGGTTGTTCGGGTCCGCGGTATCGCTCCATGCTCCTATTAGGTCATGCGGCGGTCTCGGCTCGCCGCGGCCCGCGCGGGACATGTCAGGAAACGAGGGCAGCCCCATGGGCGCCAGCGGAATGTGGGGTCACCGCGCGGTCCGCATCTGATGGTGTCGACGTCAATGGTATACGGGTGCATCATCGACGTCTTCAATACAGAAAATATCAGTGTGGAATGTTTTCAAAACCAAACCCGGCCCCGGCCTGCGGTGACGTAGCTGGCAGTTCTTGGGCATCGCTTGCTGGCGGGGTTCCTTTGCTGAAATGGACTTGGCCGAAAGGGCCGCTGGTCCCGGTCGCTGGTTCGCGCTTTGCGCGAACTCCGCGCTACTGGGGGTTCGTTAGGATTCCGCCGCTTGGCCCGTCGCCTCGCCCCGGTTCAGCATCGCCCTCAGTTTCTCGAAGCTTTCCTCGCTCAGGCAGTGCTCCATGTGGCAGCCCTCTTGCGACGCGACCTCAGCCGAAACACCCGCATCCTCCAGCAGCCCCACGAAAAAGCAGTGGCGCTCCCACATTTGGCGCGCGACCTCCAGACCGCGCTCTGTCAGATGAACATCTCGTTTGCCCATTTCGACATAGCCGTTGCTTTCCAGCGTCGCCATGGCCTTGGAAACGCTCGCCTTGGTTACGCCGAGGTACTCCGCAACGTCGATCGAGCGCACGATGACCTGACGTTCCGACAGAACGTAGATTGATTCGAGATAGTCTTCTCCGGATTCACGTAGGGCCATGGGCCGCCTTTCGCGATGGCTTCTAGTTAGCCTTTGGATACTTTTGCTTGATTTACTTTACCGCAAAAGTTGCCCATGTCTTACTACTTTGCCTAAAAGTTAGCCGTGTTTCACAAAACGTGCGGGACGAAAACAAAATGGGGACACCCCGCAAGGAGTGTCCCCAGGCGCCGGGTGCCGGCCCGCAGTTACATCAGCCCAAAGTGCTTGGCGGCGTTGTAGATGCCGTCGTCATCCACGGCGGTCGTCACATAGGTCGCTGCAGCTTTCACGGTCTCCTGCGCGTTGCCCATGGCCACACTTGTGCCCACGGCCGAGAACATCGACAGGTCGTTCTCGCCGTCGCCAAAGGCAATCGCCTCGCTCGCGTCGGTACCAAGCCGCTCGAGCGTCGCCGCCACGCCCAGGTCCTTGCCGCCGTTAGCGGGAATAATGTCGCAGAACAGGTCGCACCAGCGCGTGGTGAGCGAATGCGACACGGCGTCGGTCACGATATGTTCGTCGGCAGGGTCCACAAAGGCGCAGAACTGGTAAACCGGCGCGTCAAAAGCGTGCTCAAACGGTTCCTCGTGGTAGACGATTCCCGCGTTGCTACCGGCCGTCACCACGCGCTCGGACAGGCGGTTCACAAACGAGTTCTCGCCCTGCATGCACAGCGAGTCGTAGCGCCCCTCGGCCACCTGGTCCACGATCACCGCGACGTCGTCCGGATCGATCGGGCAGCTGCGGTAAACCCCCTCGGCATCAAAGCAGTGCTGGCCCGAAAGCGTAATGTACGCATCCCAACCAAGATCGAACAGCCAGTCCGGCATCTGGTAGGTCGGACGGCCCGTGGCGATCACGCACGCAATCCCCTGCTCGCGAAAGCTGTCGAGCACCTGCTGCGCCGACGCCGGAATCCGGTGGGTCTTAAAGCTCAGCAGCGTACCGTCGATATCGAAAAACGCGGCTTTGATCATTCTCGCCTACTCCTCGCCCTCGAGCTTTTCGCTTGCCTCGAGCCACGCCATCTCTAGCTCGTCCATGGCAGCGTGAGCCTCGTCGATCTTTGCCTGCTGCTCGCCGAGCGCCGTGTAGTTGGTGGGATCGACTTGGGCCATCGCGGCCTCGGCCTCCTCCACGCGGGCGCGCTGCGTTTCCATCTTGCGCTCGAGCGAGCTCACCTCGCGGCGGAGCTTCTGGCGCTCGGCGTTGGACAGGCCGTTGGGCTGACCGCTCGACTTGGGCTTTTCGGCCGCAGCTGCCGCGGCACCGGTGTCAAACGTGCCGGTCTTGGCGCTCGGCGCGCCCACGGGCTCGCCCTCGGCGGTAGCGTTGCACAGGCGCAGGTACTGGTCCACGCCACCGGGCATATGCGTCAGGTGGCCGTCGAGCAGCGCCCACTGCTGGTCGGTCACGCGCTCCATCAAAAAGCGGTCGTGCGTCACCAGGATCAGCGTGCCGGGCCAGCCGTCCAGCAGGTCCTCGACAATCGCGAGCATGTCGGTATCCAGGTCGTTGCCCGGCTCGTCCAGGATGAGCACGTTGGGCTCGTCCAGGATCGTCAGCAGCAGCGACAGGCGACGGCGCTGACCGCCCGAAAGGTCGCCGATGCGGCTCCAGAGCTGCTGCGTCGTAAAGCCCAGACGCTCGCAGAGCTTCTCGGGCGAAGTCTCCTTGCCGTCGATGACGTAGTACTTCTTATAGTGGCTGAGCACCTCGCGGATCGTGTCGCCCATGTAGGGCTCGAGCTCCTCGAGCTGCTGCGACAGCACGCCAAAGCGCACCGTCTGGCCAATCTTCACGCGGCCGCGCGTGGGCTCAATCTTGCCCTGAATCACGTCGAGCAGCGTCGACTTGCCAGCGCCGTTCTCGCCCAAAAGTCCATAGCGGTCGCCCGCTCCGATGAGCCAGGTCACGTCGGAAAGTACCTGCTTGGGCGCGCCATCGGTATCCGCATAGCCGGCGTCCACGTCGACCACGTCGATGACCTGCTTGCCCAGGCGGCTCACGGCGAGGCGCTTGAGCTCCAGCTCGTCGCGCACGGGCGGTACGTCGGCGATGAGCTCGCGAGCGGCATCCACGCGAAACTTGGGCTTGGTGGAGCGCGCCTGGGCGCCGCGGCTTAGCCACGCGAGCTCCTTGCGCGCCATGTTGCGACGGCGCTCCTCGGTAACCGCGGCCATGCGGTCGCGCTCTACGCGCTGCAGGATGTATGCCGAATAGCCGCCCTCGAAGGGATCGACCTGGCCGTCATGGACCTCCCACATACTGGTGCAGACCTCGTCCAAGAACCAGCGGTCGTGCGTGACCACGAGCATCGCGCCCTGACCGCGCTGCCAGCGGGCCTTTAAGTGGCGCGCGAGCCAGTTGATGGTGCGCATGTCCAGGTGGTTGGTGGGCTCGTCAAGCATAAGCACGTCATAGTCGCCGATCAGCAGGCGCGCGAGGTCCACGCGACGGCGCTGGCCGCCCGAAAGCTCGCCCACCGTGCCCTCCCAGGGCACATCGCTAATAAGGCCAGCGAGGATCTGACGCGTACGTGGGCTCGAGGCCCACTCATACTCGGGCGTATCGCCCACGACGGCATGATGCACGGTGTCGGCATCGGCCAGGTTGTCCTTTTGGCCGAGCAATCCGATCGTGGTGTCGCGGCGATGCGTCACGCGGCCATCGTCGGGCTCCAGCGTGCCGGCGAGCACACTCAGCAGCGTCGACTTGCCGTCGCCGTTTTTACCGACGATACCAATACGGTCGCCCTCGTCCACGCCGAGCGTCACGCTATCGAAAATATGCTTGGTGGGAAACTCTAGGCTGACGGAATCGCATCCCAAAAGAATCGCCATATGCCCTGCTCCTTCGTAGAAATACAACGTTGTCCATGATAGCAGCGAGCCCCACCCCAAACCACCACGAAGGTGCCTGTCCCCTTTGTGGTGGTCATTTCGGTCGCAGAGCAAAAGGCGGGCCATCTCGCAAAAGAGATGACCCGCCTCTCCAATCAGTCCCGCGGCAACCGTGGCCGCCGCGGGCCTCAAGCATGTCCCGGACTAGGAGAACATGCCGGTGAGGTAATCATTCAGCCGCTTATCCTTGGGCCGTTGGAAAATCTCGTCAGTCTCGTCGTACTCAACCATATCGCCCATGTAGAAGAACGCCGTGCGGTTGGACACGCGCGACGCCTGCTCCATGTTGTGCGTCACGATGACGATGGCACGGTCGGCAACGATCGATGACATGAGGTCCTCGATCGCCAGCGTCGAGATGGGGTCGAGCGCCGAGCAGGGCTCGTCAAACAGGATCACGTCGGGATTGAGCGCCAGCGTGCGCGCAATGCACAGACGCTGCTGCTGGCCGCCCGAAAGCGCGTAGGCGCTCTTGTCGAGCTTGTCCTTGACCTCGTCCCACAGCGCCGCACCACGCAGACTTTCCTCGACCATGCGATCAAGCTCGTCGCGGTCGGTAATGCCGTGACGCCTGGGCGCAAACGTAATGTTATCGCGAATGGACTTGCGGAAAGGGTTGGGCTGTTGGAATACCATGCCAATGGAGCGACGCAACTCGTAGGTGTTCTCGGTCTTGGTGTTCACGTTGCGCCCGCGGTAGTTGATCTCGCCCTCCACGCGGCAGCCGCGAATCTCGCGATTCATCAGGTTGAGGCTGCGTAAGAAGGTCGACTTACCGCAGCCCGAAGGCCCGATGAGCGCCGTGATCTCGCCCTTGTGAAAGTCGAGCGACGTATCGTGCAGGGCATGGTGGTCGCCATAGTACACGTTGACGTCCTTGGTGGAGAGCACGACCTCGTCGCTCACGGCCTTGCCGCTCGCGCGCACGCGCTTCTCGCTCTCCCCCACGCTCGACAGGAAGTTCTGGATCTCGGACGGTGCCGCTTCGGCTGCGGGTGTTGCTTTCATCTCGCTCACTCGGCCGTCATCCTCCTTGCCAGTTGCTTGCCCACGATACGGGCGATTACGTTAAACAGCAGCACGCAAATCATCAGCAGTGCAGCGGTGCCCCAAACGATCTGCTGAGCCTCGGGGCTGCCCTCGCCATAGATCTTGTAGATGTGCACGGCGAGCGACTCACCGGGGCGGAACACGTTCCAGGCGCAGGTGGGGCTCGACAGGTTAAAGCTCAAGAAGTTCAAACGCACCGGCGAGCTCATGCCCGAGGTAAAGAGCAGTGCCGCGGCCTCGCCAAACACGCGGCCGGCCGAAAGCACGATGCCGGTCACGATGGCAGGCATGGCCTCGGGGATCAGGATGTGCAGCGTGGCCTCCCAGCGGGTAAGGCCCATGGCCAGGCACGCATCGCGCTGGGCCTGCGGCACGTCCTCGAGCGCCTGCTGGATCACGCGCACCAGGATGGGAATGTTGAACATGGTGAGCGCGACGGCGCCGGAGATGATGGAGTACTTCCAGCCCAGCTGCACCGAGAACACCAGGAAACCGAACATGCCGACAACGATGGAAGGCAGCGAGGACAGCGTCTCGATGGCGGTGGAAGCGATGTCGCGGATGGGACCGTCCGGCGCGTACTCAACCAAAAAGACCGCGCCGCCCAGGCTGATGGGCACCGAGATGATCAGGGTGATCAGCAGCAGATAGAACGAGTCGAACAGCTGGTAGAGTACGCCGCCCTGAGTTCCGTTGGCGCGCGACGGCTGCGTGAGAAAACCCGGCTGGAACAGCGTCGAGATGCCCTCGAACAGGATATAGGCCACCATGGAGACGACGATGAGCATGACGATGGCGATGATTGCCGTCAGCACGCCCGTGGCGATGCGATCCTGCTTTTGGACGCGCCCGAGTCTCGCCTCGTCGATATGGATGCGCGTGCTAGCCACGAGCCTTCGCCCCCTTGCGGCCGATAATGTGGATGATCAGGATGAAGATGAGGCTCATACCCATCAGCAGCAGACCGAGCGCCCACAGAACATCGTCCTGGGCCGAACCCTCGGCATAGACCGCCATGGACGTGGTGAGCGTGGTGGTGATGGTCGAGGCCGGCGACAGCAGCGACGTCGGCATGGCCTCAATACCGCCGATGACCATGCGCACGGCGAGCGTCTCGCCAAAGGCGCGCGTCATGCCAAGGATGACCGCAGTCATGAGCGACGGCATGGCGGACTTGAGCACCACGTGCCAGATGGTCTGCCAGCGGGTGTAGCCCAGCGCAAGCGAGCCCTGACGGTAGCTGTCGGGCACGGCGCGCAGGCCATCGACCGAAAGGGTGGTCATCGTCGGCAGGATCATGACAGCCAGCACGATGGCGCCGGGCAGGATGCCCAGACCCGTGCTCACGTGGAAAACGGACTTCATAAGTCCGACGACCACGTGAAAGCCAATCAGTCCAAAGACGACCGAGGGAATGCCGGTCAAAAGCTCAATAAGCGGCTGAAAGACCTTGGAACCAAATTTGGGTTGGATCTCGACCGCAAAGATGGCGGAGCCGATGGCGATGGGCAGCGCGATGAGCGTGGAGAGCACCATGACCGCAAACGAGGTGACGATCAGGGGCAGGGCGCCGGTATAGGGCAGACCGTTTTCGGCTGTGTTGGCCAGGTCCCACTTGGTGCCGGTGAAGAACTCGACAACCGAGACGCCGTCCTTGAGAAAAGCCGAGAGGCCCTTTTGGGCGACCATGAAGATAAGCGCGGCAACGACAAGCGTCACGAGCGCTACGCACGCGCCCGTGACGCCCAGGCCCACGTTCTCAAGGTCGCGCTTTGGCAGCTGTTTTGCCATTGCAAACCTTTCCGGGGGCGATTACTTATTTAGCAGAGACCTTGCCGCTGGCGTCCTTGACGACCTTCATGGCAGAGACGGGGATAAAGCCCTGCTCCTCGACGAGCTTGCCCTGGACATCGTCGGAAAGCATGAACTCCAAGAAGGCCTTGGTGGCCTCGTCGGCGTCCTTAGCGCAGTACATGTGCTCGGTCGCCCAGATCTTAAAGGAGTCGTCGGTGACGTTCTTGCTCTTGGGCTCGACGCCCTCGACCTTGATGGCGTTGAACTTGGAGTCATCGAAGTGCGAGAAGTCCAGGTAGGAGATGGCGTTGTCGGTGCTGCCCATCTGAGTCTGGACATCGCCGGACTTGTCGAGCTCGGCGTCGCCCTTAAAGTCGACTGCCTCGTCGCCAAAGACGGCAGCCTCGAAGGTGGCGCGGGTACCGGAACCGGCCTTGCGGTTGAGAACGACGATCTTGGCGTCGTCGCCGCCGACCTCCTTCCAGTTGGTGATCTGGCCGGAGAAGATGCCCTTGAGCTGCTCGAGGGACAGGTCGTCGACCTTCACGTTCTTAGAGACGACGGGACCCATGCCCACGACGGCGACCTCGTGGTCGACGAGGTTCTTGACCTGGTCGGCCTCGAGCTTGGTCTCGGCGAAGACGTCGGAGTTACCGATGGTGACGGTGCCGGCGGCAACAGCGGTCAGACCTTTGCCCGAACCGTTGCCCGAGCCGGAGACGGAGACGTCGGGGTTGGCATCCATGAACTTCTCGGCAGCGGCCTCGACGAGAGCCTGGAACGAGGAGGCACCGTCGTAGGTCACCTCGCCGGAGACGGACTCGGCAGCAGCGGCGCTACCCTTGTCGGCGGCGTCGGATGCGCCTGCGCCGCCGCAGCCAACGAGACCGAGACCGACGATGCTGGCAAGACCACCAGCAAGGCCGAGGAACTGACGACGAGAATAAGCCTGATCGAGCATGATCTTCCTTTCGTACATGCGAATCGCGGGCACCCTGCCCGCTTTGCTGTTTGGAAAGATACGACCCCGACCGGGCAGCACCCGCGCCAACTGCGGTTTCTTACGGGCATTTGATAAACCCTTACCGCAAGCGCGGCAGGGCTTTACAAACGAATAACAATCCCGCTGACATGCATGGCCCGCCTTTTACACCGATAAAAAAGAAGTTGCGGTGAAATAGTTCCTGTTTGGCTGTTAGGCAGCCGATTCTAGGAACTATTCCACCGCAACTTAGATTGGCAAAACGCCGCAACCTTAAAGCTCGAGCTCGTTGAGCCTTAAGATCGCAACAATATAGATCTTGAGCGCTTGCTTGAGCTGTTCCTCGTTGGCACACTCGTTGGGGCCGTGCATCTGGCCGCCCCACGCGGGCAGCTCAAGGCCGGTCTCCTCGGGGCCAAACGATACGGCGCGGGCAAAGTTGCGCGCGTACGTGCCACCGCCCATGGCGAAGGGCTCGGCATGCTTGCCCGTAAACTCGTTATAGGTATCAATCAGCGCTTTCACGGCCGGATCGTCGGCAGAGACCGAGAACGGCACCTTGGTACGACCCACGAGATACGTCACACCAAAGCGGCCCACGAGCGGCTCGAGCTGCTCGCAGATGGTATCGGCGCTCGTGCTGTCGGGGAAACGCACGTCGATGACCTGCTCAATGTGGCCATCCACCACGCGGATGACGCCGGGGTTGCACGTGAGCGGGCCAAACGCCGCGCTCGTCGCATCGATGCCCAAGCCGCGACCATAGGCGTCCGCATGCACAAAGGCCAAGAACTTGACGAACTCGTGCTCGGCAGGCGTCAGCAGGCGCTCGTCGCGCGCACCAAACGCGTCCTCGGCCTCGCGCAGGTACGTCACGATCAGGCCGACGGCGTTGATCGTCCCCTCGGGCATCGAAGCATAGCCACCAATACCGTGCGCAAAAATCTGGGCATGGCCGTTCTCGAGCGCCGTAATCTCCAGGCGGTCGGCGTTCTCAACAGGCGCCGGCAGCTCATCGGCGGCAATCGCAAGCTCGCAGATAGACTGCGACGGAATGGCGTTGCTCGCTTCGGCGCCGCTCCAGGACACAATGCGCCCGCCGTCGATCTTGGGACTCGCAAACGTCGCCCCAAACTGGCCCTTCTCGGCATTACAAACCGGGAACTCGGCATCGGGCGTAAACAGAAAGTCGGGGTTCGCGTGGTTCTCCAGATAATGGTGAACGTCGGACATGCCCACTTCCTCATCGCATCCCAGCAGCGCGCGGAAGGTATAGCGCGGGGTAATGCCGTGCTTGAGCAGATAGGCGCCGGCGTAGAGCGACAGCACCGCCGGGCCCTTGTCGTCGATTACGCCGCGACCGAGCAGCCAGCCCTCTCGGCGCTCCATCGCAAACGGGTCGGTGTTCCAACCGGGACCGGCGGGAACCACGTCCACGTGGCAGATGGTCGCGAGCTGCTTGTCGCCGCGGCCAGGGATATCGGCAATGCCCACATAGCCCTCGTCGTCGCTCGTCTGGTAGCCGAGCTTCTGCGCAATGCCGAGCGCGCAATCGAGCGCATCACGGACCGGGCGGCCAAACGGCGCACCGGGCTCTGCGTCGGCAGCAACGGCTACGGACGGATAACTCACCAGCTGCTCGATATCGGCGACGACATCTTCCCAGACCTCGTCGACATACTCAGCGACGCTCTGCTCCACCTGATTCATGGACGACCTCCTTACCAATGAGGGGCGAGCGTGCCCGCCCCTCACATCACATACTTATATAGCGAAAAGTTTAGCAAGCTCGGCCGCCGAGTGCACCACCGCATCGGCACCCGCGGCCTCGTGCTCCCCCGGCGCCGCCGCGCCCGAATAGATGCCGATACACGGCACACCCATCGCGTGCGCGCCCTCCACATCGTTAAAGCGGTCGCCGATCATCACGGCCTCGTCGGCCGTCGCACCGAGCGCCGCCAGCGCATCGCGAACCGAATCTGCCTTGGTCTCGCGCCCCTGCGGCGGATTCATGCCAACCACGGCTTCGAACTGGCAAAGCCCCAGCTCATGCACCATATCGATGCACTTCGCCTCCATGCGCGACGTCGCCACGGCCATACGCTTGCCCTGGGCGGTCAACCCATCCAGCAGCTCGGGAATCCCATCGAACACGGGGTACTCCTCCGGCCCCAGCTCATCAAAAAAGGCACGGTACTCGTCGGCCACCACAAGCGACTCCTCGCGGGAAAAGCCGTAAAAGTCGTGGAAGCTCTTCCACAGGGGCGGCCCGATCATGCGGCGCAGGTCACCCATCTGCGCCTCAGAAAACCCGCGCGCAGCCAGCGTCTTGCGCGTCGAGGTCATCACCGCCCGACCCGTATCGGCCACCGTGCCATCAAAATCAAACAGCACGACCGGCCGTTTGCATATCTCCAGCGCCTCCATCGGCATCCCTCTTCCCCAGTTGACGATTTCCACACCGACACTTCAAACTGTTGACTATTCAACAATTGAACCTAGAAATGTGGAACGACTCCACTATACTTGTCGCACTTTGCTCTCAGAAGGCGGCGCCGTCGCGCCCCAACGAAAGGTGCAATTATGTCTTTTGCCATCATAACCGACTCCACGTCGGACATCTCCCCCGCCCGCGCCCAAGAGCTCGGCATTTACGTGATTCCGCTGCATGTGATTATCGAGGGCGAGGACCTGCTCGACCAGGTGCAGATTACCGCCCAAGAGTACGTCGCCCGCATGGCCGGCTCCGAGCAGCTGCCGCACACCTCGCAGCCGAGTGCCGGCGAGTTCAAGGAACTCTTTGACCGCGTGCGCGCCGACGGCCACGATAGCGCCATCTTTATCTCGCTGTGCAGCGAGTGGTCCGCCTGCTACGCCAACGCCAGCCTGACGGCCGAGACGCACGAGCTCGACGTGCGCTGCATCGACTCGCGCACCGGCTCGGGCGCCGAGGGCCTGCTGGTGGAGTACGCGCTGGCCATGCGCGAGGACGGCCGCAGCCTGGACGAGACCGAGGCGCAGATCCGCGCGACGCTGCCCGACGCCCACCTGCTGCTGATTCCCCGCACGCTCGAGAATCTCGTTAAGAACGGCCGCGCGCCCAAGCTCGCCGGCCAGCTCACGCAAATGCTCAACATTCGCCTGGCCGTTTCGCCGGAGTGGAAATCGGGCGAGATCAAGGCCATAAAAAAGGGCCGCGGTGCCAAGCGCATCGTTACCAACACCATGGCCGATTGCCTCGCATTTTTGGCCGAGTATCCGGGCTCCAGCGTGCGCGTGCTCACGACCGGCGCCGCCGAGGAGCAGGAGCTTGTCAACGAGGCACTCGCGGGTCAGGATTACGTAGACGCCGGCACCGGCCCCATCGGCTGCACCATCGCCACCCACGTAGGCGTCGACGCCATCGCCATCAGCTACTGCCCCCGCTACCAGCCAACTCACTAGGGACGCCCACATCAGTTGCGGTGGAATAGGGACTGTTTTTGGCTTATTAGCCGCCAATCAATCCCTATTCCACCGCAACTTAGAAGCAGTTCATTTGGGACGGGGCTAAAAAGACTGGTATCAAACGTTTCAGACCAGTCTTTTAGCCCCGTCCCATTTTACCTACCCTACATCAGCCCGCTCAGGGCGATGTCGACGGCTTCGTTGAGGTCGTCGGTGATGTGGACAAGGTCTGGATCGAGTGGGCTGATCATGCCGGCATCCATCACCGGGCCGTTGAGCCAGTCGAACAGGCCCCTCGCGGTACCCACTGGACAAAAAATGGCAAATATGAGTACCGCCACCAAATTAGTAGCAGCAAAATCTCGCCGGAATTGATCATTTCGATCAATTCCACGTCTTGCCAAGGCTCAAAATTCCGTGTTTAGTGGGTTAGATATATAGAATAATGTGGAATTGGTATTCTATTCTTACCAAATGTTATGAGACTACATTAACAACAGTACTCATATTTGACGTTATTTGACCACGGAGTCATTCGAGGACCCCTCCCCACGCCGCCAACACGCCCCATAGCCGCCAAAACACCTTTAACAACAGCCGCCGCACGTTTTGGCACCGGCTAATTGCCACTCACGGATCGGTACCCCACTATTACCGAACCAAAATCGAAGTCGCATATCTCATAAAGCTGAAATGACGTACCCTCATCCCAATGAACGCTGACAAGAATGGCATTCAAATGAGCAACGCCGTGCATCAATACGCCCTTTTCGGGAACGCCTTATTCAAACTCAATAAAACGGTTGTCCACGCTTCAGATCCGCGTAAGCAGATCGTAATCTGTAGCAACGGTCCAGACATCCGTTACGCAACACTCGAAGAATGGGACAAAGCCGGCAAATCTTTCGGCGAACGTGCACAGACCGAGGGCATCGTTACCAGCGCGAGCCCAGCGCGCGACAAACTCGAGCTCTTTCGCAATCTTTTTACCGGCCGCAAAGATGTGCACGCTCACGGGTATCGCAGAAAAGACGGGGGCATCGGCTATACACCCGCCTGCGCAAATGAGTGGAAGCCAGGCATTTGCCCCAAAGCAAACCATCACAGAATTAAATGCGCTGAATGTCGCAGCCGCACATTCCTTGAGCTGAACGATGCCGCCATTATCGCCCATTTCAAAGGCAGCGACGACAGGCTCCGGGACGTCATAGGTCAATATGTTCTCGACAAAGACTGCAACACAAATGTCCTTGTCATTGATTTTGACAAAGCCGATTGGAAAGAAGCGACAAACGCTATCAGGCTTGTCGTAAAAAACCATGGAATTAACGCTGCGGTCGAGCGATCAAGGTCAGGCAACGGCGCGCATATCTGGTTTTTCTTCCTAGAACCTATAAACGCAAAGACAGCACGAGATTTCGGTAGCTGCCTTATCGCCGAAGCAGCGGCACTCAACAAGACAATCACCTTCGAAGCCTTTGACCGAATGATACCCGCGCAGTCCACCATTCCTGAAGGCGGCTTTGGAAATCTCATTGCGCTGCCCTTTCAGGGAAAAGCGCAGCGGGAAGGAAACAGCGTATTTGTTGACGAACGATTCGAGCCCTTTCCCGACCAATGGCTTTACCTTTCGCAAATCCAACTAATCTCGCGTGCGACGGTGGATCGTCTGATCGAGGACACCAAAAACAAACCGCTTGGAATAGCAACAGCTGCAGCGACAAACAAAACCAGGCGCAATGTCCAAAAGCCACGAAAGCGGCTCCCGCTCACGCCACGAGACTTCCCCTCGAACCTGCTCGTCACACAAGCCGATATGCTCTACATCCCCGAAAAGTCTCTGAGCCCGGCAGCTCAAATGGAAATCCGCAGGCTTGCGACATTTGCCAACCCGGAGTTCTTCCGTGCGCAATCTATGCATCAATCAGTATTCGGCAAACCGCGACTCATAGACCTCAGCGAACTTAGAGATGGCCGCGTCGCGATTCCCAGAGGCTGCAAAGCCCAACTTGAGCAGCTGATTCAAGAAGCCCACGTTACTGCCCATTATTCAGACGAACGTAGCACAGGCAATCCAATTGAGATGGCATTCAAAGGGACCCTTCATCCCGAACAGCAAATTGCCGCCGACCAGATGCTTGAATACGAAGACGGAATCATGTCTGCGCCAACGGGCTTCGGTAAAACCGTCATCGGAGCTTATCTTATTGCCGCCGTTGGTCTTCCGGCGCTCGTCATTGTTCCAAAGACCGCGCTCATAGCCCAATGGAAATCGCAGCTCGAACGATTTCTCGACATTACGGACACCAGAGAGCCGGTCCGAACGCCAAAAGGACGAATCAGCAAAAAGCAACCTCCCCTTATTGGACAAATCGGAGGGGGCAAAACCGCCGTCAGCGGCCTTATCGACGTCGCTTCCTTTCAGTCGCTATCTGGCAAAGACTCCCAAACCGGGGAGCCGATAGTTAAGAACCTTGTTCGTAATTACGGCCTCATTATCTGCGACGAATGCCACCATGCTGCCGCGCCACAGCTCGAGCTCGTCCTCAAGTCCGCTCCAGCCAAATATATATATGGCCTCTCCGCGACACCCGAGCGCTCCGACGGACTCACGCGGGCGCTCTCGATGCTCTGCGGCCCGCTTCGCTATGTCATCGATCCAAAAACGCAGGCAATTCAGCAGGGCATCCAGCGCATCGTTCGACCGAGATTTACCGGCATTCGGCTATCCGCCTACGAGCCGGATGCAAGCTTCAATCAGATTCTCGATATGCTGTGTGCACATGCGGCAAGAAACGAATTGATTGTCGATGACGCCCTCGAAGCAGCGTCAAACGGTCGACATCCGCTCATACTATCCAAAAGGAAAAAGCATGCTGAGGAACTGTTCAGGTTGCTTAATGATCGCAGACACGAGCCCATACTCTTAACCGGAGAAATCGGCGCCAAAGAAAGAAAAGCGATACTGAACAGTCTTCCCGGCTTTGAGCATGAACATCGAATCATCGTCGCCACCGAAAGCCTTCTGAGCGAGGGCTTCGATCTGTCCTACCTTGACACCCTTTTCATTGCCACGCCGATATCTTGGGACGGCAGCGTAACGCAGCAGGTGGGCAGACTGCATAGAAGCCACGAGGGCAAGCAACAGGTTGAGATATTCGACTACATTGACCTGTCGATACCCATGCTCGCCCGCATGTACCAGAAAAGACTCAAGACGTACGCCAAGTTGGGGTACGAAATTTATTCAGCAGAGGACAGCGAGCAACCCGATTACAACATTCTCATAGAGCCGGCAAACGCTATTGAGGCATTAATTAAAGACATCACCGGTGCCACAAAGAGTGCCTTCATAGCCGCATCCTACGCATCCGCCGCATGCCTCACGAAACTCACCACCACACTCGCAGGCGCAGCCGCCCGTGGGATTACCCTTGAGGTTTATGTTGCCTCACCTCCGCGCGATGACGCGAAAGCGATTTTTGCCGAGATGAACGTCGACTATTCCGTCAAGGCCAAAGGGCGGCTGTGCGCGGCCGTGATTGACGAGGAAACTGTCTGGTACGGGACTATCCCGCTGCTGGCATTCCCCAAGAAAGAAGACCGCAGCATCCGTTTCAAAAGCAACGAAGTCGCCGCTGAGTTTTTGAGCGAAATCCAGCAATGAGGAGAACCGGGGGGCCGCAGCAGCGAACGGGGCGCGCCTATCAGTTGCGGTGAAATAGGGACTGTTTTTGGCCAATCGACCGCAAATCAGTCCCTATTCCACCGCAACTTGGAAATCGGCGATCAGCCCAGCGGACCCTGAAACAGTTCCTCATGCGAGCCCATTCTCACCAGCCTAATCACTGGGTTAGTCTTATGGGGAAGATAAAGAACGACCACATCGACCAAGCCATCGGATAGGTGGAAATCGATGTGGCCGTTGTAGTTTCCGCCCGGGTTTGAGAGCTCGTGGGCGCCATACTCCGCCGGAAGTGACCCATGAGCCACAAGCTCTGCAACCGCCGCTTTAAACTCACTTTTTAGCTGCGGATGCATGCGCATCGTTCGTTTGTAGTCCGCCTTAAATTGAGCCTCGACTTTAATCTCGAACATCGCTATTCCTCATCGAGGAATGACATAAGCTCATCAGCGTTATTGAATGACGGGCTATCGTCCGGCAAAATCCCCAACTCATGAGCCTCGGCGATCACCATGGCACGCCTCGTCGCCTCGTTGGGCATCTCCGCCCTTCCTACAATCTCAAAAGGAATCTTTCGCTGATTTACCAGCTGCCGAACGGCAAGATTGAGATAGGAATTGAGGCTGAGGCCGACCGAATCCAAGAACTCAGTCGCCTGCTCCTTGAGCCCCTCTTCGAGGCGAACCGTCGTAGGCTTAACCGTTGCAGTAGACATACGCGACCTCCTTGCCCTCGTCTTTTGCATCAGTATACCCAATATAAATGGCAACCTGACGTTAGATAGCATCAGATTGCCATGCATATTCATGTCGCGGTAGACACGATTGCTCTACATCAACCCGCTGAGCGCAATGTCAACGGCCTCGTTGAGGTCGTCGGTAATGTGTACCAGATCCGGGTCGAGCGGGCTAATCATACTGGCGCTCATTACCGGGCCGTTAAGCCAGTCGAACAGGCCCTGCCAGTACTCGGTGCCCACCAGCACAAGCGGCATGCGCTTGACCTTGTGCGTTTGCACCAGCGTGAGCACCTCGAACATCTCGTCGAGTGTGCCAAACCCGCCGGGAAAAACAATAGCGCCCGAGCTGTATTTGACGAACATGGTCTTGCGCACAAAGAAGTAACGGAAGTCCATACCAAGGTTCACGTATTTGTTGAGCCCCTGCTCGTGCGGCAGCTCAATGCCCAAACCAACTGACTTGCCGTTGACGCTCGCCGCCCCCTTATTAGCCGCTTCCATGACACCAGGACCACCGCCGGTGATAACCGCCACGCCGCGCTGGGCAATCTTACGGCCGACTGTGCGCGCCGCCTTGTAGAGCGGATCGGTCTTGGGCGTGCGGGCGCTGCCGAAGATGGTCACCGCAGGACCAAGCTCGGCAAGCGCGCCAAAGCCATCGACGAATTCTGCCTGAATACGAAGGACGCGCCACGGATCGGCATGCAACCAGTCGGTTGAATCTTCGGGCGCCAGCAGGTTGGCGTAGGTGTTGTCCTTAGGAATCATGGGGCCGCGCATAACCACGGGGCCGCGGCGGTACGTCTCGTCGTAGGCGGGCTCGCCCTCGACGTTCTCATTCTTAATCATGGGTACTCCTATCGAGAAAAAGAAAAGCGGGCGGGGTCGACGCCATGCGTCAAACACCCGCCCGAACATCAACTATTCGGTATGGTACCCACGATGCGTTATGCGCTTGCAAGGCATCGGTCAGCGGTCGCGCAGCCGACGTCAGCGAATGTGACGAGCGGCTGCCGCTCAGCCTTTGCCGTTGCCCACGCTCTGTAAGCGCGCCTGTCGCCCTTAGTAATCCACCGCGGCAGGACTATTCATCCAATCGCTCACGAATGCGCCGTAACGGCCCTCGATAATGGCCTGACGGGCACGCTGCATAAGGTTGAGCAGGTAGTAGATGTTGTGCATCGACAGCAGAATGCCGCCGAGCATCTCCTTCTGCGTGACCATGTGGCGAATGAGTGCGCGGCTGTAACCGCCCGTGCACACCGGGCAGGTGCAGGTGGGATCGATGGGGCCGTCGTCGTGCGCAAAGCGCGCGTTGCGGAAGTTGAGGCGACCCTCACTCGAAAACGCCGTGCCCATACGGCCGGTGCGCGTCGGTAGCACGCAGTCGAACATGTCGATGCCCACACCCACACCGCGCACGAGGGTGGTGGGGTTGCCGACGCCCATCAGGTAGCGCGGCTTGTGCTTGGGCATGTACTCGCTTACGAGCGGTGCCAGGGTCTCGAACATGGTCTCGTGGTCCTCGCCCACCGAGTAGCCGCCGATGCCGTAACCGGGGAAGTCGCCGCACTCCTCCAGATGGCGCAGCGAGCGCAAGCGCAGGTCCAGGTGCATGCCGCCCTGAACGATGCCAAAGAGTGCCTGGTCGTCGCGGGTATGCGCCTTATAGCAGCGCTCGGCCCACATGCTCGACAGCTCAACGGCGCGCTCAACGTAGGCGCGCGTGGCGGGATAGCCCGGGCACTGGTCCAGCTGCATGCAGATGTCGGAGCCGAGCTTCATGGCGATCTCCATGTTGTCCTCGGGTGTCCAGAACACGTGGCGGCCGTCGTAATCGTTGACGATAAAGCGCACGCCCTCGTCAGTGAGCTTGACGGCATCGTTGTGACTGAAGACCTGGAAACCGCCCGAGTCGGTGAGGATAGGGCCGTGCCAGGTCATAAACTTGTGCAGGCCGCCCAGCTCGGCGATGGTGTCCTCGCCGGGACGCATGGACAGGTGATAGGTATTGGCAAGCACGATCTGGGCGCCGAGCTGTTTGACGGTCTCGGTAGGAATGCCCTTGACGTTTGCCTTGGTGCCCACGGGCATGAAGATCGGTGTCTCGATGTCGCCGTGCGGGGTGTGCAGCACGCCGGCACGCGCATGCGTCGTCGGGTCCTCGGCGATCAGGTCGAATTTAAAAAGGCTCTGGTCCATAAACTGGAACTCCTTGGTTGCGGTTCATACGCAAACCATTATACGGGCAACCCGCAAAGAGCACCGACTCGACAGAAACTGGTGCAAAGGAAACCTGCCCCTTGCGACAACGGATCATTTCCGACAGCCACAGCAACGCCGATGCTATGGCACCGACAGCGAAAACCCGCCAGAGCGAGCAAGGTGCCTTCAAGCAAAATGGCGCCGCAGGTTGAGCATAAGTCAGCGAGCGGGCCGCATTTGAGACAAGGTGACGTGAAACGAAAGGGCGCTGACCTTCTGGTCGCGCCCTTGAAGTTGAACGTCAGATTGTCCAAATGCGGCCCGCGCAGCGTCGAGCCGTTACGCGGTTTGGTAAAACCGCGTAACCCCTACGGCCGCTGGCCCATGCCACCCTCGAGGGTGACGGTCTCGCCGTTCATGTACTTAAAGTCGGGACCGCAGAGCTGAACGACCACGCGGCCGATTTCCTTCTCGACGTCGCCGTAGTGACCAGCCGGCGGCATGTGGACGTTGGCCTTGAACGCCTCGGGATAGGCATCCTGGAAGTTCTCGAGCGCAGCGGTCCAAGCAAGCGGGCACACGATGTTGACGTTGATGCCGTCCTTGCCCCACTCGTTGGCGGCAACGCGGGTCAGGCCGCGGATGCCCTCCTTGGCGGCAGCATAGCTGCACTGGCCATAGTTGCCAAACAGGCCGGCGCCCGAGGCAAAGTTGACCACGGAGCCCTTGGTCTCCTTCAGGTGCGGATAGGCCTTCTGCATGTACAGATAGGTAGCATACAGACCGGAGTAAATGGCCAGGTTAAACTGATCCATGGTGTGATCGGCGATGGTCACGCCCGAGGCGCTAGCCTGAGCATTGTTGACGACGGCGTCGATGCGGCCGAACTCCTCAATGGCCTTGTCGATGACGTTCTGGACGACGGCCTCGTTGTCCTGACCAGCCGAGACATCGGCCTGAACAGGCAGAACCTTGACACCGTACTCGGCCTCGAGAGACTCCTTGGCGGCCTCGAGCTTGGCGACGTTGCGGCCGGTGATGACGAGGTTCGCGCCCTCCTTGGCAAATGCGATATCGATGCCGTAGCCGATGGAGCCAGCGGAACCGTCCTTAAGCGTGGCCTTGCCGCCGCCGGTGACGATCACGGTCTTACCAGTGAAAAGTCCCATACAAAGTCCTTTCAAATCGCGACGGGCACGCCCGCCGACTGCGCGTATCCAACTTCACGCGCCAAAAGCTGAGATGCAACTTTAGCGTGTTCAAGCAAAAATAAAAGACCGCGGTAGGCGAACGGCACCACGTAGTTCGGCGAAGGGATTGTCAAGTACAAACTGGATAAAACGGCCGAGTTATTGTTATCAGATCGAGCCATCGAACACGTTTTGAAACTTTGCTGCGGCGCGCGGGATGTCGGCGCGAGACCTTATCATAGGGTGACAAACAACGATGAGGAGCACATGCCTATGACAGACGAGCTGGACCCCCAGACTCAAGAGCATATTGATCATTCCGCAGACGCCGTCGACGACTGCGATACTCCTACCTGCGTCGACGCCTCCACCGATGCGCCCGCCACCGCAGATGCGCCCGCTGCCGCAGATGTGCACGCTGCCGCAGATGTGCACGCCGATGCGGATAAAGCAACAGACACAGACGATACTGTCGAGCATGACGAAAGCGAGCAGCCGGAGCCGAGCGATGCCGAACCCGACACAGACCCCGCGCCACAGGCGGCAGGCCCCATCGAGGTGTCTTCGGAAGAAGAGCTCGATGCCGTCATGGACTCCATGATGGATGCCGTCAAAGCGATGAAAGACGCCGTCGCCGATGCCGATATTGATGCCGAGGAAGAGGAGGCCGCCGAGGCGGCCTCGACCTTTGTGCCCGGCGAGACTCCGGTTGCCGACCAGGGCAGTACCATGCCCTCGTTTCTCCAGCTCGAGCACCCCACGATTGGCGCCGATGCGGTCGATCCGCACGCAGCAGGCTTTTCTGTGGTCGAGGGCGGTACCGGCAATATCGCCGCGCCGCAGACTGCCGATGCGGACGCTGCCGACACCACTCGCCCGACCGCCCCGCACTCCCCCGCCGCGAGCCGCGATCTGGGGACCGCTGTCTCGAACACCGCGAACGCCGTGGGCACCTTTATCGCCCAGGGCGCCTCGGCCATGCGCGAGATGAACGCCGCGAAAAAGGCACTTGCCGATGCCCGCGCCCACCTGACCGAACTTGAGCAGCGCATTGCCGATCAGGCCGAGGAACTCGAGACGCGCCAGGATATCGCAGGCCGCTACGACCAGATCGTCGCCGACCAGCGCCAAGCGATTGCTACAGCGCAAAAGGCCGCCGCGGCAGCCGAGATTGACCGTGATGCCCACGCCGCCAAAGCGACAGAGCTCAAGGGTCAGTTCGAACAAATGAAGACAGAGGATGACGCGACTGAGCTCCGCCTGAAGGCCGCGCTCGACGCCGTGGAGGCCCGCGAGGCAAGCTCTCGCGAGACCGGCAACCGCCTCGTTCGACGTCTTGAGGATTCCAAGCGCATCCGCGACAAGGTGAAGGCCGAGCGAGACGCCGGCATTGCGGCCGCACAACAAACCGTCGACGCCACGCGCGCCCAGCTCGAGACGCTGCGTCATGAGTATGCCGAGCTGCAACGCAATCCCTCGGCAAATCCCGCCAACTATACGGTGCGCACCAGCGAGCTCTCGATGCAGATCTCCGACACGGCAGATGCCCTGCGAAAAGCCGAAGAAGATGTCCCGCGCATCACCGCCGACCTTGAGCACTCGCTTGCCGCAGCCGAGCAGGCCGTCGAGCAGGCTCAAGCCCCCATTGCCGAAGCCAAACGCGCACACCAAGCCGTGACGACTGAGGCCGATGCCGCGCGCGACGAGCTGCAGACGGCGAAAACTGCCGCCACGACGCGCCAGCGCGAACTGCGCGAGAAGATAGCCGCCGAGGACAAGGCACGCCGCGACCAAGAGCAAAGCATCGCCAACGCCCAAGCAGATGCCGCACATGCACAGTCGATCATCGAGCAGGCGACCGAGGTGCATGACCATCCAGAGATCACTGAGTCGCTTGCAGGATCCTTGGCCCGAGACAAAGCCGAACACGCCGAGACCGAGCAAGAAGTCGCCCAGCTCGAGGCCACCGAGGACGCGGTGCGCGAGCGTACCCGCGACTCACGCATCAAATTCACTGGCGCCATCGTCTGCATCGTCGCCGTGATTCTGGCAATCATCCTGATCTGGCTGTTCGCGAGCAAGTAAACCAGCTGCCAAAAAACGCCTCAACTCAGTTGCGGTGAGAAAGTTTCTGTTTAGCCCCAAAAAGGCCAATTCAAGAACTATCTCACCGCAACTTATTTAGATCGACGCAAGGCAACCTATCCCTCTTGCACCGATCTCTTGACATAAGGACTGTCCCCAGGTGCCGGCACAAAAGGAACGTCCCCAAGTGCCAAGTGCCGTAAGAGTGTCCCCTTTGACTAGTCATTTAAGAACGTCCCCAATGACTACCCAATGACTACCCAATGACTACAGCGACAACCACGGCAACGCCGATGTTTTGGCAACGACAGACACTATGACCCAATCCGAGGGCACGGAAACGACAGGAGCCCCCGCTCGTGACCGCGGGTCGGGGCTGCGACAATGTTGTTGAAGTGCCAGAGGCGCAGCCGCGCCGCAACGAGGTTGGGAGGCTCCCGTGCCTAGATATTCTACCGCCTTCGGAATGGACGTACACCTCAGGTCCACCACCGTCTGCGCGCTCGACGCGGAGACGGGCGAGGCCGTGGCGAGGAGGTTCCGCGGCAACCCGTGGGGCGAGGTCGCGGAGTGGATGTCGGGCTTCCCGGGCCCGTCGCTCGCCGCCTACGAGAGCGGCTACCTCGGCTTCGCGCCGCAGAGGGAGCTGTCGGCCCTCGGCGTCGACTGCGTCGTCGCGGCCGTCTCCAAGGTCCCGAGGTCGGCGGCAGACCTCTCGTCCAAGAACGACCGCAACGACGCGGCCAGGATGGCCAAGGCGATACTGTCGCACGACGTCACCCCGGTATGGGTGCCGTCCCCCGAGATCGAGGGGCTCAGGGACCTCGCCGCCGCCCACGACGCCGCGACCGCCAGGCTCGCGGCGGCGAAGCAGCGGCTCCTGGCGTTCCTGGCCCGCCGCGGCTACGTCTACGGAGGCACGACGCCGGCCGGCAACCCCGGAAGTACTGGACGTACGGCTTCCTCAGGTGGCTCGACGGCATACGCCCCGCCGACGACGGCGGCATCCGGGCGCTCGCGGCGCTGAGGAACGAGGTCGAGGCGGCCGACGAGACGAGGGAGGCCGTCCTCGCCGAATACAGGGCCGCCGTCGCGGCGGGCCCCCTCTCGGCCGAGGTCGAGGCGCTCCAGTCCATCAAGGGGTGCGGGTTCGTGCTCGCCGCCGCCTTCGCGTCCGAGGTCGGCGACTTCTCGAGGTTCCGCTCCGGCAGGCAGGTGACGGCCTACTTCGGCCTCGCCCCGAAGCAGAGGTCGAGCGCCGACTCCGTGCGACTCGGCGGAATCAGCGGGGCCGGCAACGCGCTCGTCAGGAGGCTGGCGGTCGAGGGGTCCTGGCGCTACGCCCAGGCCGGGCACCAGCCCAAGCTGATGCCCAAGGGCTCCGGAGTCCCGCTCGAGATAAGGATGCACGGGAGGAAGGGGTCCGAGCGCCTGCTCCGGCGACGCGAGGAGATGCTCGAGAGGGGCATGCCCCAGGCGAAGGCGAACGCCGCCACCGCCGCCGAGCTCGTGAGGTGGCTGTGGGCCCTCGGCATGATGTGCCGGGAGGCCGGCGAATAGACATAGCCCCCGTCCCGGCGAGCCGGGCAGCCTTCGGGGATACCCCCGTTCTCGCTGTGCGCGCGGCGGTCGCCGCATTCGCGTCGACAGACTTGGGGAACCCCGCCGAAGGAGAGGATTGCGGGCCGCCAGAGCGGTATCCGCGGATATGAGACTGAGCCGAAGGCGTCGACGACATGCCGGGGGCGGACCGGGACGGGTTCAACGGCAGGCCCCGCCGACCGATTGCAAGCGGTCGGCGGGGCCATTGTGGCTCTTGACAGCGGATTGGGTCATATGAGCGAGCGGGCCGCATTTGAGACAAGGTGACGTGAAACGAAAGGGCGCTGACCTTCTGGTCGCGCCCTTGAAGTTGAACGTCAGATTGTCCAAATGCGGCCCGCGCAGCGTCGAGCAGTTACGCGGTTCGTAGAACCGCGTAACTAACAAATGAGCATCGCGTCGCCAAAGCTGAAGAAGCGATAACGTTCTTCGATAGCAGCGGCGTAGGCATCCATGATCTGGTCGCGGGTGGCAAGCGCGCTCACGAGCATCATGAGCGTAGAGCGCGGCACGTGGAAGTTCGTGATCAGCGCGTCGACCACGTGATAGGTCGAGCCGGGCATGAGGTAGAGCTGCGTTGTCGCGTTGTCGCGCACCACGATGTCACCGCGGCCGAGCGTGTCGGCCCCGTCCTCGCGGCCTTCAAAATAGCGCGCCGTCACGGCCGGATCGGACACCGGTGCCTCAGCGTCAAACGCGCTCTCGAGCGAGCGCACTGCGGTGGTGCCGACGGCGATCACGCGGTGCCCCTCGGCCTTCGCCTTATGCACGGCGTCGACAACCTCCTGCGACACGTGGTAGCGCTCGGTGTGCATGACGTGCTGTGTAGGGTCGTCCTCCTCCACCAAGCGGAAGGTATCAATGCCCACCTCGAGCTCGACGGCGGCAAACTTCGCACCCTTGGCCTCGATAGCGGCCATGAGCTCGGGAGTAAAGTGCAGGCCCGCCGTGGGAGCGGCAGCCGAGTGCTCCTCCTTCATGGCGTAGACGGTCTGGTACTTCTCGGGATCGCCCTCGTAATCGGTAATGTAGGGCGGCAGCGGCACGTGGCCGGCAGCGTGGATGGCCTCGTCGAGCGTGCGCGGGTCGCCGGCGGCATTGCAACCGGCCGGCTCAAAGCGCACCAGGCGGCCGCCGCGGCTATCGGTGACAAAGTCGATGACCTCGGCCGTCAGCACTACGGGAGCCCCCTCGGGCGCATGGGCGCCACCGGCGCGATACTCAATCTGAGCACCGGGCTTCAGGCGCTTACCCGGCTTGACCAGACACTCCCAAACATGGCCCAGCGGGTCAATATCCTCGCGGCGCTTGAGCAGCAGCGTCTCGACCACGCCGCCCGAGCCAGCCTTGCGACCGATCAGGCGGGCCGGCATCACGCGCGTCTTGTTGATGACGAGCACATCGCCCGGCTCGATATAGTCGATGATGTCGCGGAAGATGCGGTGCTCGACGGTGCCGCCGTGCTCCAGTGGCATTCCCGCCTGGGAGCCTTTGCGATCCACCACCAGCAGGCGGCAGGAGTCGCGCGGCTCGGCAGGCGCCTGGGCGATGAGCTCTTCGGGCAGGTTATAGTCAAAATCATCGGTACGCATAGACACGTCGGATACTCCTTATATTGCTAAAGTCCGCTCTACATCCTAGCAGGCTGACGTCCCAAATGAACTACTTTTTGGCGGCCTTGCGCTCGTCGCGGATGCGAGCACGGTCCATGGCCGCCTCGACGGCCGAGAAACGGCAGCCGCAGTAGTTCTGCCGATACATTCCCAGCTCGCGCGAGCGACGCGTGGCCTCGGGATAATACGGACGAAAATCGCGAATCACCGGCGTGAGCCCATGAGCGGCCGCCAAGCGCTCAAGCACGTCATTGCAGGTGTCGAACAGCTGATACGGCGAGACGGCGAGCGTCGTGCCCACAAACTCAAACCCGCGTTCCTGGGCCACACGGCACGCCTCGGCCAGACGCAGGGCATAGCACGCGCGACAGCGACGGGGCCGATCGGCGCCCAGCGGGGCCACGCCGGTCTCCCAGCGCTCGCGGTCCTCCCCTGCCTCGATGAGCTCGATGTCGCCATCGGCACACCACCGGCGCAGCTCGTCCAAACGCCGCTGCCATTCATCGCGCGGTTGAATATTGGGGTTTATCCAGCAGATTGTGGGCTCAAACCCTTCCTCGCGCAGCAGGCGAACCGGCTCAAGCGAGCACGGCGCACAGCAAGCGTGCAACAACAACGGCTTCATCAACATCTCCTCCCCCGCAATGATTTTTTAATCCCCGTCCCAGAAAAATCATCCCAAAAAGACTACCTTGCGAAAAAGCGCACGCCAAAGGACGTGTCCTCGCAGGCGACAATGCGGCGGTCACGCAAAATGGTCCGCACGTAATACCAGTCGCCTACACAGCCCGACAAATGTAAGCCGGCCGCCAGGTAGCACAGCAGCGGATAGCCCGAGAACGCAAACCCCAGGGCAAACGCCGACGTCACAACAACCGTCGGCGCCAGACAAACCGCCACGTACCGCCGACGCGAATACACCACGCCCTCGGCGCAGGCATAGATCATCGCCGTCTCGCGATTCACCCCAAAGGTCACCTGCGCGCCCGCAGGCGCCAGCAGCTTAAAAAACACACCGTGCACCAGCTCGTGCACGGCAAATGACGCCGCCGAAACCGCAGCCAAGCCGACTAGCCAGCCCAAGACTGCCGTCCAGCCGCCCGCGTCAGCCGCATCCAAGTCTGCAGGCCCGCCCAACAGCATAAACACCGGCACCAGGCACACGGCAAACACGCCGACGACGGCCATCCCCCACACAAAGCAGGCGTGCAGAAAATCCTCGTCTTCAAACGCATGTATGTTGGAAATCTCATTCATAGCATCTTAGGATAGCGCCCCTGCCACGTACCCGTCCGCATGTGCGATAATGTCGAACGATATGCACGAATTGACCACCGCGCCGCCGAGCCCCGCGCCCGGCCGCGCTCCCACCATATGCGAAGGAGTCCCATGGCATCCAAATACTCCATGAACGACCGTCCCAGCTGGCCTCGCCGCGCCATCGTTACCGCCGGCGAGCCCTACGGCAACAAGGGCCTTCACTTTGGCCACGTTGGCGGCGTCTTTGTCCCTGCCGACTTCTTCGCCCGCTTCCTGCGCGACCGTCTGGGCCGCGAGAACGTCATCTTCACCTCGGGCACCGACTGCTACGGCTCGCCCATCATGGAGAGCTACCGCAAGCTCAAGGAGAACGAAGGCTACGACAAGTCCATCGGCGAGTATGTCGAGTCCAATCACTCCCGCCAGGCCGCGACCCTCAACAACTACAACATCAGCTGCGACATCTACGGCGGCTCGGGCCTTGAGCCGGCTGCGCAGATTCACAACGAGGTGACCGCCGAGATTATCAAGCGCCTGCACGAGCGGGGCACCATCTCCAAGCGCTCCACGCTGCAGTTCTACGATGCCAAGGCCGGCACGTTCCTCAACGGCCGTCAGGTGATCGGCCGCTGCCCCATCCAGGGCTGCAAGTCCGAGAAGGCCTATGCCGACGAGTGCGACCTGGGCCACCAGTTTGAGCCCGAGGAGCTCATCGCGCCCAAAAGCCAGCTCACCGGCGAGGTGCCCGAGCTGCGCCCGGTCGACAACCTCTACTTCGACCTGCCGGCCTACCTCGACTTTATGAAGACCTATACCGCCAAGCTCGCCCAGAACCCGCAGGTTCGCTCCGTAGTCTCCAAGACCATGGAGGAGTGGCTGCTGCCGGCTCAGCTCTACATCCAGAACAAGTTCCGCGAGGCCTTCGATGCCGTCGAGGACCAGCTCCCCGAGCACACCGTGCTGGAGCCCGAGGGCAACAAAAGCAGCTTTACCGTCACCTTCCCCAGCTGGAAGGAGCGCGACGACGCCCACGCGGTGCTCGCCAACGGTGGCGTGCGCTTCCGCAGCGGCAAGGCACTCGTGCCCTTCCGCATCACCGGCAACATCGACTGGGGCGTTCCGGTGCCCGAGGTCGATGGCGTCTCGGACGTCACCTGCTGGTGCTGGCCCGAGAGCCTGTGGGCGCCCATCAGCTATACGCGTACCGTGCTCGCGCGCGATGCCAAGGCCGCCGGCGTGACCGAGGGCGTCGCCGCCCAGGACGCCGCCCTCATGGGCGAGCCCGCTGCCGACTCCACGCAGGTGCCCGCGCCCACCTACCAGCACAGCTCGCTCGACTGGCGCGACTGGTGGTGCTCGGACGACGCACAGATCTACCAGTTTATCGGTCAGGACAACATCTACTTCTACTGCATCGCGCAGACCGCCATGTGGGAGGCCCTGGGCTGGGATCTCACGCAGAGCACCGTCAGCGCCTGCTACCACCTGCTCTACATGGGCAAAAAGGCCAGCTCGTCCTCGCAGACGCCTCCCCCGCCGGCAGACGACCTACTCAACCACTACACCTGCGAGCAGATGCGCGCGCACTGGCTGTCGCTCGGCCTGTCCGAAAAGCCGGTGAGCTTTAGCCCCAAGGCATACGACACGCGTGTGACCGGCAAGGACAAGGACGGCAACGAGGTGCGCGCCTGCGACGACAAGCGCGTTATCGATCCGGCCCTTAAGGAGAGCGCCCTTTTGACCGGCGTATTCAACCGTCTGGCCCGCAGCTGCTTCTACGGCGTCGCCGTCAAGGAAGGCGACGAGAGCCCCTATCGCAACGGCTGCATCCCCGCCGGTGCCGCCTCTGCCGCCGTGGTCGAGGCTGCCGAGCAGGCAGCTCTTGCCTTTGAGCAGGCCATGTACAAGTTCGAGACGCACCGCGCGCTTGCCGTGTGCGACGACTACCTGCGCGCCGCCAACAAGCGCTGGAGCGACGCCTCCAAGGCCGCCAACAAGCTCGAGGGCGACGAAGCAAACGCAGCGATGACGCAGGCCCTGGTTGATGCCTTTACCGAGCTGCGCGTGGCGACCGTCCTGATGCACGGTATCGTCCCGGCCGGCTGCGAACTCATCTGCGAGTACTTCGACGTCGATCCGGTCGCTTTCTTTAGCTGGGATAACATCTTTGCCTCCACGGACGAGTTCGTAGAGAGCCTGGGCGAGAAGCCCGGAGACCACCGCGTGAAGCCGCTGCCCCCGCGCTTCGACTTCTTTAGCAAGCACGAGAGCCAGTACTAATAACACTCGACATGTAATGGAATGGGAAGGAAAGACGGATGTCCAAGCCGCGTCGTCGTAAGCAGAAAAAGCAGGTCAAGGCTGAGCTCAAGCTTAGGCAGTTTGCCGCTACCGAGCTTTCCGACCAGCTTGCCGCCCTTCCCTGCGCCGCCGACCTACCGCGCTTTATGGTCGACACGGTCGCCGGCGCCTATGCGCCCGCCGATGCCGAGCTCATGATCGAGGGCTTCGGCGCCGCGGCCACACGCCCGGTCACGCTACGCGCCAACACGCTCAAGGCGACCGCCGAGGACATCGCTGCGGCGCTCGATGCCGCCGACATCGCCCACAACCCCGTCGCTTGGTACCCAGACGCCTTTATCCTGCCCGAGGCCCAGGTTTCCGATCTGTGGGATCTCGACATCTACCGCGACGGCAAGATCTACCTGCAGAGCCTGTCGTCCATGATGCCGCCTTTGGTGTTGGGCGCCCAGGCAGGCGAGGACATCCTGGACATGTGCGCGGCCCCCGGTGGCAAGACGACGCAGATCGCCGCCCTCACCCAGGGCCAGGCACACCTCACCGCCTGTGAGATGAGCATTCCCCGCGCCGAAAAGCTCGAGTCAAACCTCCATCGCCAGGGTGCCAAAAACGTGCCCGTCATGCGCATCGACGCACGCGAGCTCGATGAGTTCTTCCGCTTCGACCGCATCCTGCTCGACGCCCCCTGCACCGGCACGGGCACCGTCATCAGCGGCAACGAGAAAAGCCTGCGCGGCCTCACCGAGCAGTTGCTCGGCAAGTGCGCCCGCTCGCAGCGAGCACTTCTGGACCGCGCCATGGGGGCCCTCAAACCGGGCGGCACGCTCGTCTATTCGACTTGTTCGATCTTGCCGCAGGAAAACGAGGACGCCCTGCAAGAGGTCCTCGACAAGCATATGGACTGCGAACTTATCCCCCTCGACGGCACGCCGAGCGAAAGTGAAACGCGCCGTGCTCAGGAAGCTGGCGAAGAGCCACACATCGAGAGCAACGCTCTCACCGAGGCCATCGCCGCCGGCCATGTCTCGGCCGTCGCCAACGGTATGCCCGGCACGCTGACCATTCCGCCTAGCCGCGATTTTGAGGGCTTCTACATTGCCCTGATTCGAAAACGCAGCTAGCGCACGGATCCAAAACTCAACAAGCTATTTCTGTGCGCGTTTGCCCTGCTGGTCGCGATGCTGTTTAAGCATCGCGCGCTCCTTGCGCTCGGCCCTTTTGCCCTTAATGGCCGTGACCACAAAGTAGATGACCGCGGCGGCAACGATTGCGGCCACACACAGGCCGATCGAGCCAAACATTGCTGTCAATTCCATACCGCGTCACCTCTCTTTTAAACGGGACTTTCAAGATAGCACCTCGATACACGCCACCACAGCTCCTTCACGTTCGCCGGCCCTTCGGTCTAACGGATGGCGCGGCGGGGAAAAATCAACTCGTCAAACGATTTAGCATTCGCAATTCCGGCTGCATCGCGCCGGCCATCATCACATAGAATCGAGCCTCCATGGATACCCTCAACGATCTAAATGAGCGCGTCGACGCCTTCGTCGGCACCAGCTCCTTCGACACGCCTGCGGCGGCAAACGACCAAGCTCCCATCGATGTGCCCGCCGAGGTGCACGAGGACATCGTCGCCTCGGTCGATTTTTCCGAGGTCGAGCTCGCAGACGAGTTCACCGAGCCCCAAGTAGCCGTCACGCCCAACGGCCTGCTCCCTATGGAGCCCCTGCCCATCGACGGACGCCTGCGCAAGGCTGCCCTTCGCATGCCCGACGAGATCGAGGAGGCCAGCGGCTTCACGCTCTTTGGCCGACGCATCAAGTCGCTCATTTACACCACCGATGTCGCGGTTATCCGCAACTCCAACGCCGACGCCGTCTTTGCGGTCTACCCTTTCACGCCGCAGCCCGCCATTACGCAAGCGCTGCTGACCGTCGCCGAGTGCCCGGTCTTTGTAGGCGTGGGCGGCGGAACTACGACCGGTAAGCGCTCCGTGCAGATGGCAGCCGTCTCCGAGATGCAGGGCGCGGCGGGCTGCGTGGTCAACTCCCCCGCTACTGCCGAGATGGTCGAGCACATCACCAACATCGCCGACATCCCCGTCATCGCTACGGTCGTTCGCTGCGACGACGATACCCACGCCAAGGTGCGCGCTGGAGCCAAGATTCTCAACATCGCCGCCGGCAAGAACACGCCCCAGGTCCTACGCGAGCTGCGCAAGCACTATCCCAACCTGCCGCTCATCGCGCCGGGCGGCAAGACGCCAGAGAGCATCCGTGAAACCATCGCCGCCGGCGCCAACGCCATCATCTGGACGCCGCCTTCGGCCCAGCAGCTACAGACCGACATGATGCAGCGTTATCGCAAGATGAAGGAAGACGCCACACCTGTCATCTCGCGCGACGATGTGCCCATTATCGACCAGGTCGCCGCCGCCGAAGTCAGCCAGGTCGAGAACATGAATCCCGACGTGCCGATTCCCGACGAGGTCATCGAGCGCGTCGCTTCGATCCACGAGCGCGTCGAGGAGCGTCGCGCCAACCGCGGGCTCAAGCCCTCACTGCACGGCTTTTTCTTCCGAGGAAAGAAACGCTAGCAAAACATCTTGGCCCGCCCCACAAACGTGAGGCGGGCCGTTTTCGTTTGAGCAATCATGCAGCGATGTGATGGGGCAAATTAATCCACGCGTTTGTCGCCCATAAAGAAGAGCGCCACCGTACCAGGTCCGGTATACGAGCCAATCAGAGTACCGATGTTATTGATCTCAATCTTGCCTTTAAGCTGCGGAACCTGTTCCTCAATCAGCGCCGCAACTGCCTCGGCATCCTCGCGGCACGCCGAGTGCGACATGATGCACTTACCCGAATAATCCGCACCGTCCTGCACGTGTGCCATCATGGTCTTAGCCATCTCGGAAATCGCGCGCTTCTTAGTGCGAATCTTCTCACGTGGCGACAGCTTACCTTCGCAATCGACCGTCATAAGCGGGCAAATCTTAAGCGCCGTGCCGATGATCGCGCTCGCAGCCGAAATGCGACCGCCTCGTAGGTAGCTCGACAGATCGGTCGAGAAGAACCAGTGGTGCAGGTTGAGCTTGTGCTCCTCGATCCAGGCAGCCGTCTCGTCGAGTGAAGCCCCGCTATCGCGCACGTCGGCGGCATATTCCAGCAACAGGCCAAAGCCCGAAGACGCCGCCAGCGAATCGATGACGTGCACCTTGCCGCCCTGGGGATAGCGATCCGCGAGCATCTGCGCCGCGACGCAGGCCGATCCATACGTGCCCGAAATACCCGACGACAACGTCAGGTGCAGCACGTCTTTACCCTCGGCAACAAACGGCTCCCAAAACTCCTCGTACTCGCCCACGCTCACCTGAGACGTCTTGGGCATGGCGCCCGCGGCAATCTGGGCAAAAAACTTGTCCGGCGTAATCGACTGATACAGATCGTCCGTATAGACAACATCGTCGATCTCGTAATGAAAACACACGACAGGGATATTGCGCGACGCAAAGAACTCACGGGTTCGGTCGGCGGCGGATTCACAGGTCAGGACAAAATCACTCATATGAGGCTCCTTACTCATTGCTGCGCAAATTATCGCACAGTGAGCCTATATACGGTACATATGTCCACTATTTACCAAATCGAACCAAAAATAGCGAACATCTTTACCACCATCGTCTCCACCGGCCCCACGCATAAATATCTGAGAAAACACCTTCTGTCGTCTCCACTCAACCGCCATATCTACCTCAACTAAATCGATTTACCAAACCGTTCAGCCGACAATTCAGCCGCTGGCGCAAAATCGAAACAAAAGCGGCGCATACTGATAAACGTTTGACGCTGTTTATCAGTTTTACCAGCTCCATCGGAAGGTGTTTCATGGTCGCATTCGATCGCAACCCGCAAGACTTTAAGTATCTGCGTCTGCTGTCGAGACAATTTCCCACCGAACAATCCGCGTTTACCGAAATTATCAACCTCTCGGCCATCCTCAACCTACCCAAGGGCACCGAGCATTTTATGAGCGACGTGCACGGCGAGTACGAAGCCTTTATGCACATCCTCAACAACTGCTCGGGCGTCGTGCGCGAGCATGTCGACGAGATTTTTGGCGACACGCTCACCTTTGACGAAAAGGGCGAGCTGTGCACGCTCATCTACTACCCGCGCGAGAAGATCGAGCTGGTCCGCAGCCAGCGCGAGGACTCACCCACCTGGTACAAGACGATGCTTGACCAGCTCATCATGGTTGCCCGCTCGCTTTCGAGCCGCTACACCCGCTCCAAGGTGCGTAAGGCCATTCCGCGCGATTACGCCTACATCATCGACGAGTTGTTGCACACGCACCCGGACGAGAACAACTATCGCGTGCGCTATCACGAGCGCATCGTGGAGTCCATCCTGGAGACCGCCAGCGCCGACGACTTTATCGAGTCGCTCGCTTCGCTCATCAAACGCCTGGCCGTCGACCACCTGCACCTGGTGGGCGATATCTTCGACCGCGGCGGCGGCGCGGCCAAGATTATGGACCGCCTGCTCACCTACCATTCGCTCGACATCCAGTGGGGCAACCACGACCTGCTGTGGATGGGCGCTGCGGCCGGTGAGCCTGCATGCATCGCCACGGTGCTGCGCAACAACCTGCGTTACGACAATTACGAGATCCTCGAGAACGACTACGGCATCTCGCTGCGTGAGCTTGTCGCCTTCGCAGACGCCACCTATACCGCCGGTGAGTCCATCACCCCGCTGATCAAGGCCATCAACGTGCTGCTCTTTAAGCTTGAGGGCCAGATTATCCAGCGTCACCCCGAGTTCGACATGACCGACCGCCTGCTGCTCGACAAGATTGACCACGACACCGGCACGGTCACGCTCGCCGACGGCAGCGTGTGGCCGCTCACGACCAACGACTTCCCTACCGTCGACCCGGCAGACCCCTATACGCTCACGCCCCAGGAGCAGCACATCATCGACAAGCTCGTGTCCGAGTTTGTCACCGCCGATCACCTGCATCGCCATATCGATTTCCTCTATTCCCACGGCTCGATGTACAAGGTCGCCAACGGCAACCTGCTCTTCCACGGCTGCGTTCCGCTCAACGAAGACGGCACCTTTAGCAGCATGAACTGTCTGGGCACCTGGCACGCCGGGCGCGATTATCTCGATTTTTGCGACCACATCGCCCGCCGCGCCTGGCGCGTGGGCGACCGCGACGCCCTCGACTGGATGTGGTACCTGTGGATTGGCTTTAACTCACCCGCCAGCGGACGCCTGGTGCGTACCTTTGAGCGCGCCTATATCGCCGATAAGAGCACCTGGGTCGAGCCGATGGACCCGTACTTTACGCTTACCAAGTCGCCCTCGGTCTGCGATGACATCATGCGCGAGTTTGGCGTCGCGCCCATGGCATGCTCGCCGACCGGCCACATCATCAACGGCCACACGCCCGTTAAAACCACCAAGGGCGAGCAGCCCATCCGCGCCGAGGGCAAGCTGCTGGTCATCGACGGCGGCTTCTGCCGCGCTTACCATCCCAAGACGGGTATCGCCGGCTATACGCTCATCTCGAGCTCGCGCGGCTGCCGTCTCAAGTCGCATCAGGCCTTTACCACCGTCGCCGAAGCGCTCACGCGCAACATCGACATCGAGAGCGAGACCAACCGTTTTGACCAAGCAGACCGTCGCCGCATGGTGAGCGACACCGATACTGGCGCCAAGATCCGCAGCCAAATCCAGGACCTGCGTCAGCTGCTCGATGCATATAGAAACGGTGCTATCGAGGAGCGCGCCTAGCACCACCCGCGGGGATTGGCTAAACTTGCTGAGTTTGTCATCCCCGCGGCGCTTCGGCGCCAGCTTAAGGCAGGTACCATGCAAAAGCTCCTTGCGCAGATCATGAAATTTGGCGTCGTCGGTGTCATTGCCACGGTTATCGACTTTGGCATTATGAATCTGCTCCACTACGGTCTGGGCCTCAACATCCTAATCGCCAACACCAGCGGCTTTATCGTCTCGCTCATCTTTAATTACGTCGCCAGCATGAAGTACGTGTTTGCGCACAAGGAAGGCATGAGCCGCCGCCGCGAGTTCATCATCTTTGTCGTGCTGTCCGTTATTGGCCTGGCGCTCAACGACGGCATCGTGCTGGCCCTCAACGCCGGCCTGGGGCTCGAGGCCAATATCGCCAAGATTTGCGCTACCGCGCTGGTCATGGTCTACAACTTTGTAACGCGCAAGATTTTCTTGGAGGGCGAGCAGACCAAGTAGCCCGGTTTCCTCGTTGCACTGCGGGGCCCACGGACGACGCGCGTCGAGCGCCGTGTTGTTCGTGGGCCCTGCTCGTTTACGGGAAGATTTGCAACGTTTGCGGATTGCCTCTTGAATATTTGGCGAGTTCATATAGTTCTTGCCAAAGACCTTACGTTTCCCGTGCAAAAGCTCTAAAGTAACTCGTTGCTCGATTCATCAACACATTGGATGTGATTACGTGCGCAAGGCACTGGCACAACCTCATACCAAGCAGTTCCTCAAGTTCGCTGTCGTGGGACTTATCTCCTTTGGCATCGACTGGGGCATGCTCATTGCGCTCGTCGAGCTGTTCCATCTCGACTTTTTGATGAGCACCACGATTTCGTTTATCACGTCCGTCGTGGTCAACTACTGGCTCAGCATGAAGTACGTGTTCGACCACCGCGAGGGCATGAGCCGCAAGCGCGAGTTCACGATCTTCACCATCCTGTCGGTGATTGGTTTGGGCCTCAACGACCTGTACATGTTTGTGGGCGTCACGTTTTTGAGCATCGGCTACCAGGCCATGAAGGCCATCGCCACGTTCCTGGTCACCTGGTACAACTACTTTAGCCGTCGCTTCTTCCTCGAGGGCGCACGTTCGTAGACGACCCAACATAATCTCGCTTCGCAGCCGGTTGGAATTCACGTTCCAGTCGGCTTTATGTTTGCCGAGAGACCCGGCGACCCAGTCCTCTACGCATGAAAGACGGGCGGCTCGGATGTTTGTCCGAACCGCCCGTCTGGCGCGCTATGTCGAGGCCTCTAACCCGTTACGTAATACCAAACGACGTTATCGCCATTGGAGAGAACGTAGTTACTGCAGGCCGTCATGGGCGCTGTGCCGTTAACGGAGTACATCCAGCCGCTCTTGGCGCCGTGCTCCATCTCGGCTAGGCCGCCGATAGCGGCGACATACGTGCCGTACGACGTGCCGCGCGCATTCACGGAAAGCCCTAGGGCGCACAGGGCATCGTAGACCGTAGCGCCCTTGTTAAAGGTGAAGGTGCCACTAGAAGACACAGGATTGCCCACGGCGCTCGACGTAACCGAGACCGTCACTGTGGCATAGTCAGGCTGCTGCGAGCCGCCCTGATTGCCAGCAGAGGCGCTGCCGCCGTTGGATGCAGACCCACCGCCAGACACCGAGCCGCCGCCCGTGGAAGATCCGCCAGAAGAGCTCGTTCCACCAGCAGATTCCGAGCCCTGTCCGGCAGACGTGTTGCTGGACTTCTTACCACCCTTGCCTTCGGACTTCTTCTCCTTCGAATCCTTGTCAGACTTCTTGTCCGAAGACTCGGAATCGTCCTTGGAGTCGGATTCGCCCGAATCCTTGGACCCAGAGCTCGCATCATCCGAAGATTTTGAGCCCTTGACTCCCGTCTTGCCCGAAGCGGTAGTCGAGCCGGAAACCGACGCATCCCTTGCAACGACGCTCCCCCCTGTCACGGCCTGAGCAATCCAATCGATGGACCATGCACTGCCGTCAGAGGGATAGACAAAACCCAGCGACACAACGATCAAAACGATGCAGCCGGCCGTCAGGGCGCCAACAAGCGCCTTGCGCCGAGGGGCGGACGCCGCCGAAGCGGCGCCCTTTTGCTTTGCATCGTCGAGCTGAATGAACGACGAGTCGAGTTGTTTGGAGTCGGCGTCCTGTGGCTTATTGGACATAGCCCTCACCTACCGACGCTTGGTGAATACGAACACACCGATGACGGCAAGGCCGATTACGCCGGCCGCAACACCAACGATGGCAAGCGGATTGAAGCCAGACTGCTGCACAGGAGCCTCAGCGGACTTCTTAGCGGTAGTCGTGGCGGCCGCGCCCGTATCGGACTTGGAGCCGGACTTGCTGGACTTCTTATCAGACTTCTTGTTGTCCTTCTTGTCGGACTTGTCGGAATCCTTCTTGGAATCCTTGCCGTCCTTGGTCTCGGTCGTAGTCGTGGTAGACACCGGCTTCTGCCCAGGCGAAACAGCGCCGCCGCTCTGCTGGCCGTTTGTGCCGTTGCCGGAGCCAGAACCAGCACCGGCATTACCCGAGCCGCCATTGCCGCCGTTGGAGCCAGAGCCGCCGTTACCGCCAGGGTTAACGGCATTCTTGATCCACTTGGCATACAGCGTCATATCGGCCGTCACCGCAACGCTAAAGTCATACGCCTCCGTACAAGCCTCGTCGGTATACCAACCAGCGAAGGTGTAGCCCTCGCGTGTCGGATCGGCAGGCTTGGCGATAGAGCCGTTGGCGGCCGTAGTCTGAAAATCGACCTTGGATCCCTCGCCAGTGTTAAACGAGACCTTCATGCCAGCGTTCAGCTTAAACAACGCGCCAGAGTCGTTGATGTAGTACAGGTTGCCCTTGGCATCACACGCGATCGGCGAGTCGCAACAGTTATAGTGCCCCGTCGCGCTAAACACACCAGATGCCTCGGCATCGCCCAGCTTGTAGCGATAAACGCCACCGCCTGAGGTGTAGTTAACGAAATCAGAGGTCTCACCGTAGTTAACCGTAAAGTACACATACGTGCCATCTACCTGAGTGCTCACCAGCGGAGCGCCCTTAATGCCACCAAGAGTGCCAGCCGTCAGCTGGGAGCCGTCTGCCGTCGTGATCAGCGTCGTAGCAAAGTCCTTGTTCAGATCAATGATAGCGAGCGCCGCGCTGCCATTGGCTTCGCCGCCGACAATCAGCTTGCCATCATACGTCGTAGGCACGCATCCACATCCCGTAAGGCCAAGGTCGACCACACGCTCCTCGGTAATACGCGAAGCGGCATCCGCATCGCGTGAGTCGCCATCAGAAATCGCCAACACGTGCAGCTTGCCGTCGCGCGAAATCAGATAGGCATGGCTGCCATCATCCGAAAGCACGCAGGTGGAGTTGACAATCGCTCCAACCGAAACGCTGCCGAGCACATCGCCCGAAGACTTGCTGAGCATCTCGACGGTACCGGCACTGGTGGGAACCAGGACAAAGTCATCACCCACTGTAGCGCCTGTCCAGTAATAACCCTCGTCGGCATTGACATGCTGCCAAGAAACAGCGCCGGTCAGGATATTAATACGCGTCAGATGACCGTTATTGTACGTACCCTTTCCATAGTCGACATCAACGGTGCCGACATAGAGGTAATTGCCATCAACCGTCAGCTGAGAATTCGACTGAGCAGTCTCGTTCACGGAGTCAGTGACCCAAACCGTTGTGAGCGCGTCAGCCGTCAGGGCCTGGACCGCACCGCCGTCAAGCGGAACGATAACCAAACCGTTCGCATAAATCGGGCGCGAGGTGTAACCGACCGCAGCCTTAAGATTCGACTCGGCAAGGACCTCGCCCGACTCGGCGTCAATCTTTAGCAGACGCTTGTTGACGGCGAGGTATACGTTGCCGTTCACGACGATAGGTTCACTCGCGTTGGGATACGACGAACCAGAATACGCCTTCCAATCGAACGTCCAAGAGCTCGCTAGCGCACCCGTAGGCGTCGAAACGTTCTCGACCGCCGCATTGGACTTGCCATCCCAATCGGACTTCCAACCGGACGGACGCGGGGCGCTCGGATTGACTACGACCTCGTCGGGATTGGGAACCGTATCGCCAGCAGCATAAGCCCAGACGATCGTGTCGCCCGATTTGACAACGTAGTCATTGTCAAGCTGATTAGCAGGAACACCGTTGACGAAGAACGACCAGGCACCAGACAGCTTGGTACGATCAACCGGAGAGACGAGGCTATGGACACCCCAATAGCCCTGCTGGTCGTACATCTCAGATTCGATGCCAAGGGCATCAAAATAGGCGGCAGTGGCGTCCTTGATCGTCGTGCCCTCAACAAACACCTGCGTCGAAGGATCGGTCCAGCGCTGTGCCTTATCGCCCTTCTTGCCGATGATCTCCATCGAGACAGAAACTTGACCGGGCATGGTGCCATCGGAACCATAGACCCAGGTAATCTCATCGCCGGCCTTGAGCGTGTAGTTGCCTGCGCCGACATTGGCCTTCTTGCCGTTGACAAAGAACTGCCAGTATTTCCAGGTACTCTCGTTAACCTGCTCGGTCGAAAGCGTCACGTTCTTATTGAACGGTGACGTCAGAGAATTGAGGAACCAACCGTACGAGCCCTTGCCCGTGTCGGCGCCAATACCGGCCTGCTTAAAGACCTGCTCGGAAAGATCGGCGGCAGTTGCGCCCTCTTCCACCAGTGCAGTCGTAGGCTGCGCCCACGTCTGCTGAGCACCCGAAGCGTCCTGACCGACAACGGTGCAGCTTACCGAAAGCCGGTCGGTGGGTGCAGCGTCGCCGTACTTCGAGTAGCACCAGACGACAGAGTCGCCCGCCTCGAGGGAGTAGCTGCCAGCGCCCACCGATGCAGCGACGCCGTTGATGAACAGCTGCCAATAGGCGCCCGTAGCATGGTCGTATGCAAGAGTACGATCCGGCTCGAAAGGCGACGTAATGGAATTGAGCACCCAACCCCAAGAGCCGTTGGGGTCATAGTCGGCCTTGAGGCCGGCCTGCTTAAAGAGCTCCTCGGAAAGATCGGCGGCAGTCGAGCCGTTCTTAAGCGTGTACTGCGAAGCGGCAGCCCACGTCTGCTGCTTGCCCTTGGAATCGACGCCGAGAACTGTGCACGTCGCCGTAACCTCGGGATCGGTTTGACCGCTCGTGCCCAGAACCGTGATCTTTGCCGATACGTCCTGGTTGGCAAGCTTGGCATACGCGGCATTGTCGGGATAGCGCTCAGCATAGCGAGCGTACTTCTCGCTCGTCAGGCGCGAGGAAACGACAACCTTCGTGTTGTACTGCGGCTGCGTGACCTTGAGGTTCTCAGCAGAGACAATAGAGCTGTTGCTCGACTTAAACAGACGCCAGTCCTGTCCAGACATCGCGTCATAACCAGACAGGTCAACCGGAACAATGCCGAGGGACGTCGAATCGGTCGTTGCCTTGTTGTAGCTCCAGGCAAGGTTGCCGTCAGCATCCAGATACGCTTTCTGGAACGCGTGCATGTCGGCCGAAACGGCATTGGCGTCCTGGCCATTCAGAATGGCGGCAGCATAGCCGGCCTTCGCCTTTTCCATAAGAGAAAGCTCGGTATCGAGCTCGCCCTGGTCCTGTGGAGTAATGGCGAAGTCGAGGGTCTTACTAGCCGTGACCTCGGCGTTCGATTTGTCGGTCACCGTGAGGGTGATCTTGGTGTTTGCAGCCTTGGCTCCGGGCAGCGGCTGGTAGACCGTGCCCTTGTAACCGTTGAACGTGATGTCATCGGTGCTGGCGGAGTACTCAACCTTGTAGTACTTGCCGTCGATATTGAGCGTGCTCGTGCGCGGCATCTGCAGGTCGGCGGTCAGGCCATCCTTGTTGGCAACCGTTTCGGTGCCGGAGTATTTAATGTTGCCGTAGGTAAAGGCCGCATCGACCTTTTCCTGCAGTGCCTTCTTGTCGGCGGCGACCTTCTCGGGATCGCCCTTGACGGTGAGCTTGAAGTCGTGCGAGCCGGCAAGCTTGATGTCGCCACTCGTAACCGTAACCTTGGCGGTCAGCGTCACGTCTCGATCGCTCGATGCGCGCGAAACCTTACCCGTCTTATCTTCCCAGCTATAACCAGAAACAAACAGGCGCTCGGTGTCGGAGCTTGTCCATTCAACAGAGAATTTCTTTGCGGAACCCGCCTTGTACGGAAGCGTGACATTTTGGGTCACGCCATCGGCGGACTCGCCCGACGCGTAGCCAATCTGCAGGGATTCGGCAGCACTGTCAAGAAGGTCTTGCAGCTTGGCCTCGTCCCAAGCAACCTGTACCGACTTGTTGGGCTGGTAAGGCTCAGTCTTGCCATCGCGTGACAGCTCAAACACCACATCGGCGCTACGCAGACCGTCGATGTTGTAACCGGTGTAGTCGTTGGGGTCGATGTAGAAGAAGGTCACATCGCCGTTGGTCTTATCCTGAGCGTCGGAGATGCCAACCGTAGCCTTGGCATCCTCAGCCTTAAAGAGCACGCCGTCCTCGGAGACCTTGACGTCAACGTCAGTAAATCCCAGATCGGCAAGCTGTGCCTTCAGCGCGTCGTTAACGTTGCCGCCCTTAGCGCTGTAGTCAACAACAATCTGCTTGTTAGCATCGTTAAGCTTTTGGACTGCAGCCTCAAGCGAGCCCGCGGCGATAACCTTGTTGGCAGAGACAATCTCGACCGTCGAGCTGCCGCTCGTAGCGACAGCCTTCAGATACTTGCCAGCAGCAGATGCCGAGACCGTCACCTCGGCGCCCGACATATCGGACAGCAGCGTCCAGTCGGCCTCCGGAGCCTTCGCATCGTCCGCCGCATACCAGGCAACAGTCGCCTGAGTGGTCACGTCAATGCCGTTGGTGGCCGAACCGTCGGCGCGCTTAGCCTGCGCCGTCGCCTTGACGCTATCGCCCGAGACGAGATGGGTCGAATCGCTATTGATCTGCGGCGTAGTGATCACGCGCAGCAGGTTATACTCCCCCGCCGCGGTGACGCTATCGGGCGAAACCCACTCAACCGTGTTGTCGAGTGCGTTCGCCGTAACTTTGATGCGCTTGCCAACAAGCGCGTCCGTAATAGTCAGGCTGCCATCGGTCGTATCGATGCCGTCGGTGAGCTCGGTCCAATCGGCATCGCCCTCGCCCTTGGCATACCACGCCATGGTGAGGTCGGCATCGTCGGGCACGTCCTTCGTCGAGCCCGACCAGCTGCCCGGAACCTGCACGCTCGGCGTGATCTTTGAACCCACGCTCAGCGTAACGTTCTTTTCGGCAAGCTCGATGCCCGCCAGCTTATATTGGCCCTTAAGCGTTACGGGACCAAGCGGAGCAATAGACTGCGTGCCGCTGTACGAGCTCTTCTTCTGCGTGCTGAAAACGGTATTTTCGCTCGTCACCTTCACGCGCAGATACTTGCCGGCATAGGCAGCGTCAACGGTATAGGTAGCCTCAGTAGCACCGGGGATATCGGTGTAAGCGGAGTCGTAGCTCGAGCTGCTATTTGCATACTGCCACTGGTAGGTCACATTATCGGTGCGGTCGATATAGTGATAGTTGGAGCCGTCCTTTTTGCGCACCTTGGTCTTGAGCGTATCGCCCACATGCACGCCGCTGGTGGCAGGAGTGCCCTCAAACTGCACGTCGTAAAGCTCAACTTGGCCAGCGACGGAAACGGGACCCGCCGCATAGTAGGGCTTCTGCTCGCCATAGCCGTCGTTGGCCTTGGCCACGACGTAGTAGCCCTTAAGGGCGGCGGTCACCGTCAGGGTGTTACCGGTCTCACCCTCGATAGGCGTGTTGCACGAGCTGGCGGTATTCGACTTGCCCTTGTACCACTGCCACGTGACATGCGAGTCGGAGGTAACGTCGGTGGAGCCCGCCTTGGCGGTCGCCGTAATCGTGGAACCAACCTCGACTTTGCCCGAAGTCGGGCTCATAGTCACGCTCGAGACATTAATTGAACCAGCAGCAGCGACGAGAGCGCCCGTCGAGTTGGTCGAGCTCGAAGAGCCAATCTTCGAGGACACCTTGCACTTGAGGTACTTGCCGCCCAAAGCATCGGTAAGCTCGAGAGTCTCACCCGTGGCGCCCGCGATATCGGTATACGCGCCGTTCTTGGTGTCAGAGCTCTGCCACTGGAAGTTGAGCTTGTCCGCGTCGACGAACGCGCCGTACGCGCCGCCCTTCTCCTTGGCGCGGGCCTTAGCGGTATCCCCCACCGTAAAGACGCTCGTGTTGTCCTTGGTGTTAACGATGGACACGGCCGAAATCTCGACCGCACCGGCCTGCTTGACCTTGCTGGAAGTGGTCTTGTTCACCGTGTTGACGCCAGCGTTGGCCTCGACCCTGATGTACTTACCCTCAAGGTCGTCGCCCACCACGAGCGTAGCGCCCGTCTCGCCCTCGATCTTGGTAAAGCCCGAGTACTGCGAGGTGGATGCGGACCACGTGTAGGTAACCTTGGCGTCGGCGGGGGCTTGCTGATAATAGCTTATGTACGGAGTCACCGTCAGGGTATCGCCTATGCTCGGCGTGTCACTATTCAGCTTGACGCTGTTAAGCTCCATCTGCCCGGCACCCAGCACGGGACCGGGGATGTTGTTGGCATTGATACCCGAGCCGTACGAAACCGAGGGGCCGAAATAATCCTTGCCATCAACCGTTACCTTGCAGATGAAGTATTTGCCTTCCATCGCGGCGGTGACGGTAAGCGACTGCTCGTGGCCTACGACCTCGGTGTAGTCGGCGACATTGCTGCTGGCCCTGGTCGTGCCGGCGAGCCAGGTGTAAGTCCAGGTGCCGGGATTGGCAACGGACTCAGTCGTAGTGCCGTACCAGTCGTCCTCGACCTCATCGTACATATTTGCCCAGAGCGTATCGCCCGCGCTGAGCGCGCCCGACTTCGTGGAATAGGAGCTGTCCTTATCCTTGGTGTCCTGGATGAAGACCTTGGCCTCGCTCGAAAGCGTTGTGGCGGACGCGGCGGCAACGGCGTTCTTCTGCTCCGAAGCAGCAGACGCCGCAGCGGAGTTCTCGGACTCAGTCGCGTTGTCTGCAGCGGTGCCATCGCCATTCGTGGCACTCGCAGTTGCGCCCTGATCTGCGCCGACGTCATCGGCAGCAGCGCTCGCCGCTGCACTGTTCGCGCCGGTGCCGGCAGCAGCGTTATCGTCGGCCGCCGCGCCCTCGCTGCCCGTCACAGCCTGGGCCACAGCCTCGGCAATGCCATCGGCACCCTCGGCCCAAAGTTGCGCCGGCGTGGCGCCAAAAGCCATGGCAAAAGCCAGGAACGCCACCAGACCGCGCTTGGCTACGCCACGGGCAATCGCTCCATGACGACGCCACGAGGCGCGCTGGCACTCGTCCTCAAACATATCCATTTGTCTCCTATTGTCTGAACTTGGGACATTGCCCAGCGGCTGCCCCACGTCATCGCGCACATTGCGCTCGAGTACCCCCATCGGGGTCCCCCTTCCCTCCAGAGCCCAACGCATACCGGCGGCTTTCGCCACGGCCGCGCACAAGATGGGAGGCGATCCGACTTAACCTTACCGACCCGGGCGCGCCGTCCGATCTGCGACGCGACTATCCCGGGCCAAGAGGAATTACGGTTACTGGTACAGCCGGGGACTTGCACCCCGATTCTCCCAAACGCGCAGGAAAACCGCGCATTCGTGCGTCTCCGCACCACCATCTAGGCCATCGATTATTACTGTCGATATGGTAGCACGCAAAAGGGCCCCGCACACAGGCGAAGCCCAAGGTAAAAGCTATGGTTTGCGATAGGAGAATGCGGTGACGGCCACGGCCTCTAACGCTTGCCGCCGTGACTGTTGCGCCAGATCTCGCGGCCCAGCATCAGCGCCAGCACCAGCGCACTCACGTAACCCATAAAGCCAATGACCGGGATACCAAACACAACCGGCTCGATGCGCGCGTAGTACACCACCGACGAACCGATAAACAGGCCGGCGATCACAATTGCCATCGACATGCGGTCGATAATTCCGCCCAGCTGCCGCAGCGCCTTATCGCTGCTCATGATCTGCGTGTTCACCTTAAGCTGGCCGCGCGTGAGCATGCGCGACGCCAAGCCCAGATACTCGGCCGCCTCGAGCGAGCCTTTTGCCGCGCGATAGCTGCTCGCGGCAAGATCGCGCCCCATTTCGCGCACGCGCGCATAGGTGCTCTTCTCGTTTTTGATGTGCGTCTGGATGATCTGGATCATGTTGACGTTGGGCATGTACTCGGTCAGCAGACCCTCGAGCGTCACCATGCCGCGCGCGAACATCGTCACCACGCTCGGCAGCTCAACGTCGTTTTTGCGCGCCAAGTTTAGCAGCGAGGTCAAAAACTCGCCGATATCAAGATCCTTAAGGTCGAGGCCCGCAAAGTCGGCAACGATAAAGTCCAAATCGGACAAAAAGGCCGAATGGTCGAGCTCGGCAGAATCGCCGCGCGTCACGGCAAAGCGCATGAGCGAATCCTTGAGCTTGGGCACGTCGCCCTCGGCCACGGCAAAAATCATATCCTTGACGATACCGCGGTCGTGACTCGACATGCGCCCGACCATGCCCAGGTCGATAAAGTAGACAATGCCGTCCTTGAGGATGATGTTTCCCGCATGCGGGTCGGCATGGAAAAAGCCGTCATCGAGCACCTGCGCCGAGTAGTCCTCGACAATCGCCGAGCCAATCTTTTCCAGGTCATAGCCCTCGGCCACCAGGCGCTCGGGATCGGCAATCGAGATGCCGTCAATGTAGTCCATGACCACGACGTGTTCGGTGCAAAGGTCCAAGTAGGATTTGGGACACGACACGCCATGCACGCTTTTGTGGAACTCATAGAAATCGTTGAGGTTTTTGGCCTCGGCCAAAAAGTTGGTTTCCTCGCGAAACGAGGTCCACAGCTCTTCGACCACGCCGTGCAGGTCAACAAACTGATCGGTGTTGACGAACTTGGAAACGATGCGCACCACCGAACGGATGATGTCGATGTCCTGCGCCATGACCTGTTGCGCGCCGGGGCGCTGGACCTTAACGGCCACGTCCTCGCCCGTCACCAGGCGGGCGCGGTGTACCTGCGCGAGCGAGGCGCTTCCGAGCGGGTTGGGGTCGATCGCGTCGAACATCTGCCCCAGGCGCTGGCCGTACTCCTCTTCCAGACAGCGGAGCACTACCTCATACGGCACCGGCTCTACGTCGGAGCGCAGGCGACGCAGCTCGTCGCAAAACCGCTGCGGCAAGATCTCGGAGCGGTTGGCCAGGATCTGCCCCATCTTGACGAACATGGGGCCGAGCTCTTCGAGCAGACGACGCAGGCGCACCGGCGTGAGGTTATCCCACACGCGGTACTTTTTGACCAGGCGAACAATCTGCCCGATGCGTTCGCGGCGGCCCGCCGGCGTGAGCTGGTATTCCTCGTCCGGCGCCATCGCGTCGGGTTCTTCGGGGACCATATCGACAGCGCGCGGCTTCTTGCGAGCACCCGAGACGGCGGCCTCAACCTCATCGACAACCGCCGTCTCGTCACCCAAGGGATCTAGATTGTTGTAATCGGTAGTGGAATCTGCCATCTGCGCTGCTACTCGGCCTCTTCGGCGTCCCCTGCGTCGTCGGGCTCAACAGACTCGACGGGCACCGAGGTCACGTTGTCCTCGACCGAATCGACGATGTCGCGCACATGGGCCAGGAAGGCCGTGCGCTCGGGGGCGGTCATAACGCGGACGCGGGCCAGGATGAGCTCGTCGAGCACACGCTGTGCCGCGGTCTCGCCCTGCATGCCCAGGCGCTCGGTCAGGTCGGAGATGGTGCCACCCGCCTGCTCGAACATATCGGACACGCTGCGGGCGATATCGGGGGTGCCGGCATCCTTGCGGACCTGCTCACCCTTGGTACCGAGGTCGTCGAGAACCTTCTTGCCGCCCTCGACGGCAACGGCGGCGGCGCCGAAGCCCACGTTGATGGCGCCGTTAACAAGCTGATCGAGTTTCATAACCATGGTTGGCTCCAATCATGAACAATTGCATTGGCCTTCTTGTACCCAAGATTGGGCGAACGACACAAAATCGTTTTACCGCCCAGAAAGGAATCAAGCGGGGCAAAGCCTTTGATGGCGTTTGCCCCGCTCGCTCGTTGCAAGGTTCTCTTTATCTCACATTGTCGTTCATCGCGAAGGAATTCTTCATGGCACAGCTCGTGGTGTAGAGCACCTTGCCCAACAGGGCATCGGTCTCCACGCGCACGAGCTCGGCAAAGTCCTCGTTGGCGCGGGCGAGCTCGGCGGGCACCTCGGCCTCGGGCAGCGCGGCTACGGCAGCGTCAACGTCGTGGATCTGCTTGTGGCCCATGCCGCCGACCTTCTCCTGATAATCCTCGACCGCGCGACCGCACTCGTGGAAACGGACATCGGCCAGGGCGCCGATCAGGCGGTTGGCCCAGTAGAAGTTCTCGGACGTCACGCGAGCCTGCGTGTCGGCATAGTACTCGGGCATGGTCTCGACGTTGGCGTACAGCGGCACGAGCGCGTTAAACGAGTTGGAGCCAAAGGCCATCCACTGCACGGCGCGATAGGCCGGCTGCGCATAGGGGCGCAGCTGCAGCACGGCGAGCTGGCTGTTGCGGTTGATGCCGATGGGACGATAGGCGCCGCGCGTGGCGGGCGTACCCTTGCTGCCGTAGCAGTCGTATTCAGTGCCCTGGTAGTGGCTCGAAAGCACGTACTTGATGTCCTCGATGGTCACCTTGCGCTCGGGTACGCGGCTCCAGGGGATGTCGTCGCTCTCGGGCGTGTAGTCGGCGTCGGGACCGTCCCACACATCGCTGGGGTTGAGGCAGCGCTGCATGTACCAGGCGCGCGGCGTGTTGTAGACGTGGTCGCTGTCGCTGTGCGAGCCAAAGGCCTCACGCGGGTTAAAGACCGCGGCGGGACCGTCGCCCTTAACACCCAGCGTCAGGTCCAGATGCCACTCGGCCATCCAGGAGCGCAGATCGGCGGAGCACATATGATCTGCCTGGGCGCCCTCGGCGTCGTCCAGGTCAAAGCTATCGATACCCAGCTGGTTGGGCATGGTCACATAGGCGTCGTCGGGCACGCGCTTGGCGATCCAGTGGTGGCCGCCGATGGTCTCGAGCCACCAGATCTCGCCAACGTCACTAAAGGCGATGCCGTTGTTCTCGTAGGTACCGTAGCGCTCGAGCAGGTCGCCCAGAATGCGCACGCCGTCGCGGGCAGACTTGGCGTACGGCAGCACTAGGGTCACCATGTCCTCCTCGCCCAGACCGCCGGGCTGCGCCGGAACATAGCCGTCCTCGCCCTCGTTACCCTTGGCGGGCACGTAGTCGACAAGCGGATCGGCGCCGCGGACGCGCTCGTTGGTGGTAAGCGTCTCGGTTGCGGACATGCCAACGTTGAGCTCGTTGAAACCGGCCTCGGCCCAAATGCCATGACCCGGGACAACGTCGGGGACGCTTGTGTAACGCATGGGGTTATCGGGCAGCTCAACGGTCAGATGGCTCAGGACGCTCGTGTAGACGCGCGGCTGCTCGTCGGGATGCACCACGCGCATGCGCTTGGGCTCAAACACCCCGTTGGACGAGTCCTCGTTGCGGGCGACCAGCGTCGACCCGTCGTAGCTCGCGTTCTTACCAACCAAAATCGTTGTGCACGGCATGCGCATCCTCCTTGAGCGAAGAAATCAAACGGTACCAGTGTATCGCTTCGGAGCAAAAAGGGCGAAACCGCCGCCCCGGCAGCCCCTGTGGGCAAAAAATGCCAAATATGAGTACTGTCACCAATTTAGTAGCAGCAAATTTCCTTGTAATGAGTGCCGGAAATCCCCAATTGTCCAAAAGCAAGACAACGTTATTCCCCATAGGTTCAATAAAATGGGCTTCCCAACGAGAATGAATATCGTTAGGGAGTCCAAAAGACGTAAAACATATGTGACTATCTTGGCAACAGTACTCATATTTGGCGTTTTTTGCCCACGTGGTATATGGCTAACCCCTCAAACAGCCCAAAACGCCTATTTCGATGCGCACTCCGCCGCCTCAATCACGTGTTTGGCGAGAATCGCGGTAGTCACAGCCCCCACGCCACCCGGCACGGGAGTAATTGCGCCAACAATCGGCTCCGCAGCATCAAAATCGACGTCGCCGACCAGCTTGCCGGCGGCCTCGTCCCAGTTAATGCCCACATCAATGATCGTCTGGCCCTCGCGAACCGCATCCGCGCCAATCGTGCGCGCACGTCCAACCGCGGCAACAATAATGTCGGCAGAACGGCACTCGGCAGCCAAGTCGCGCGTATGCGTATGGCACGTCGTCACTGTGGCATTGCGAGCCGTAAGCATGGCGGCAACGGGACGGCCAATCACCAGCGATCGACCGACGACCGCGACCTTGGCCCCATCCAGCTCAACGCCGTAATGGTCCAGCAACGCCAGCACGGCCTCGGCCGTGCAAGGGGCAAAACCCTCGCCACGCCCCGAAAGCGTGGTAAGCAGCGAGGCCGGCGTCATGGAGTCAACATCCTTGGCAGGATCGAGTGCCGCGGCAACTGCATCCTCGTCAAGCCCAGCGGGCAACGGACGAAACAGTAGACAGCCGTGAACAGTCGAATCGGCATTGATGCCCTCAATAGCCGCCAGCAGCTCATCCTGCGAAACATCGGAGGGAAGCAATACGCGGCGAGCCTCAATGCCAACCTTCTCGCAGCGCTTGAGGGCACCGCGCTCGTAGGATAGATCGTCCTCGCGCTCGCCCACACGAACGATGACCAGCGTCGGAACAACGCCGCGCTTGCGCAGAACAGCACAACGCGCGGCAAGCTCCTCAGTCAACGCGCGGGCGACGGGAGCGCCCTTCAACAGCTCAGCCATGGCTATCCCCTCTTCCTTGCGGCGTCAGCAGCGCGGCGCGCCAGCGCATCGGCGCGCGGCAGCCACGTATCGAGCAGATCGTCGCACGCCACCTCGAGCTCCTCGGCGCGGGCACGGTCCTTCATAGACGTGGTGTTCGCAAAGAGCGTCAAGCTCGCGCCCTGCATAGCGGCGCGGCAGAACACGGCGCCGCATGCCACGTCGGACAGCAGCTGTCGGGAGCCCTTGTCCGCCATGTCCTCGAGCAGCGCCAGCGCACGCCCGCACGCATCCATAATGCGGTACGGCGGCATGGCTGCCACGTGCAGCGCATCCTGAATCGCAGCCGGTCGAGCCGGATCATCGTGCGGAATACCGTATGCCGCAGACACCTGGCCGTACGCACGAACGTCCTCGGCGACCAGACCCACAAGCTCCTGAGCCAGCTCGTCTGCCTGGGCAAACGCGTGCGTCAGATCGTCCGCGCGATCGGCAAGCGCGGGGTTCGTCGCGCCATAGCGAGCAACCATCCCGCACAGCGAGGCACCCAGTGCTCCCACAAACGCGCTCGCGCTACCGCCGCCGGGAACCGGCTCGCGTGCAGCCAACGCCTCGGCAAAACCGCGACAGGTTTTATCCATCATCTCTTGGCTCATCGAAACACCTCTGCCCACCGCGCCGGCCACCACGGGCCGCACGCATAATAAAAAATGGGACAACGACGCCAGGAAGCGGTTGTCCCATTCATCGATCTCATCCAAGCCAGTCTAGCCCATAAGACAAAGGCTGTCAGGAGCTCTGGCTATCGGCGTTTCCGATTGCCGGATATAGGCGCGGATGCCTAGTCCACCTGAAACGTCGGCAGCAGCTTATCAATAATCTTCGACCCCATATCGCGATTTGCGGTCGAGTATTCCAGAGACGCCGTAGCGACCGTCGAGTCCGTGACAATCGTCTTTGTGTACGTAATCGTGTCGCCCTCGCGCCACGAGACCACGTACCAGTTGTCACCCTCTGCGGTATAGAGGTCGGCCTTGCCCGAGGTGTCCGCATCGACAAACATCTCGTGTGCAGTTTCGTCGTTAACGTTGACGTAGCCAGACAGGTTGATCACAAAACCCGTCTCCGGATCCTCATACCTGGCGCCACTGCCGCTGGGAGTATCTTCCATCTCAAAGCGATTGGGAATCGACATGCTATATGGATGCATGTCGTTCGTGTACGTATGCACGTCGGTCAGGTAATCGTCCAAATCAGCCGAACCGTAGTATGCCGACTCGTTCTCGGGAACGGCCTCGTCATCGGACGACGAGGATTCCTTAGACTTGGACTTGTCGCTCTTCTTCTTGGCAGAAGAATCTTTCTCGTCCGAAGACCCGGTATCGACCACCGAAATTTGCGTGTCAGAGCTCTTGGACCCGTTAAGCATCGTGAGCGCAAACACCGTGCCACCCCCGAGGAGTACCACGGCGGCACACGCCACCGCGATGATAATTGGAGCTTTGCTCTTAGGCTTTTGAGGCGCAGGCGCGACCGGCGGCATCGACTGGGTCAGGCCCGGGGCAGAGGAAGAACCAGCGCCTGCAGACGCCGGCGCGGAGTCACCCGCCAGCGAGGCCCCACAGTGCGTACAAAACGTCGATCCATCAGGCACTTGCTGTCCGCATTTTTGACAGAACATCGTTCGACCTTTCGTGGTTTAGCTTTTGTCACAGCCAAGTCTATACGCCCCCACCCAGAGCGCTGTTGCGCAACATGAAAAAGCCGATGCCGAGCCGTGCCGTCCCATGCGCCTGCCCCAAACATGGGACATATGGCCCACCTTTCGAGACTCCCGGGCAGCACAAGCCGGGGCATATCTATAAGTAAGGAACCCGTTGGGGCACGGCCACTCAACGGCCGAAAACTAAGAACGGAGGTATCGCCGCACCACACACAACGACATCCGTCACGCTTGCGAATAGCAACATGCACCAACGGCTCCAACAACCCGCGGCGCCGTGATGTCATCGGCAGACAAGGAGGACGCCACCATGAAGAAAAAGACCCTATCGATCCTTTCCCTTTGCATCGCCCTCTTTGCCGCACTCGCCCTTGTCGGCTGCGGTGGGAACGCATCGGGCGGGGGCGGCAGCGCCGCTAAGAGCGAGAGCAAAGAAAAGGCCCCGGTTGCCAAGAAGACTGACTTCATTTGGTTTAAGGTCGAGATGCCCGAGAGCGTTGGCGTAAGCGACTCCGCTGGCAAGAATGCCGACAGGGTCCAGCTCACCTTCCCCGAAGACGAGAACGGTTCGGCCGATCGCTTTATCCCCGTTTGGAAAAAAGCGCTGACGGCCGAGGAATCCCACGCCGACCAAGCAGAAAAGAAAGGTGATACGTTCCAGTGGAAGGATGGCGGGTCCGTCGAGTATAACGGCAGGACGTGGCTCGTCGGAACGTACGAGGACAACAGCGGCGTCTCAACCCTCCTCTTTACCGACGTTGAGCCGGGAAGCGTCTACATCCTCATCTCGAACTTCGATCTGCATAAGAAAGAAGCCGAGGCGCTCCTCAACTCCATCGAGTTTCCCGATGACATGGCGAAGGCAGTTGCCGAGGCACGCGAAGTCGAGATTTCGAGCATCGAGATCGAGCATTAGGGGATCGCACGCAGCATCGCATGCGCAGTCATTAAATGATCGGACGCCCAGCCAGGGGAGGATCGGATCGGCCGGCCCTCCCCTCTTTTACGCCCGGGCATATTGCCACTTGTCGGCGCAAATCAGGCCCCCAGAATGGGACACATGGCCCACCTGAACGAGCCGCTCGCGCGTACAGTAAAGGCAGATAATCCATGGGCGGTTACAGATCGAGGAGGACACGACCATGAAAAAGAAGGCCTTTGCGATTCTCACCCTCTGCATCAGTCTCTTTGCCGCAGTTGCCTTGGCGGGCTGCGGTGGCAGCGGCGGCGCTACCGGCAGTGGCGGTGGCGGCGGAGCAGAAAAGCCAGCCGTGGATATGAGGACCGACTTCATTTGGTTTAAGGTCGAGGTCCCCGAGGGCGTCGAGGTCATCGACGTCGCAGGCGATACCGCCGACAGGGCCCAGTTTAAGTTCACCGAGAGCGAGCACGCCAGCGATCGCTTCATCCCCGTCTTCGATCCTGACAAGAACGCCGATGAGCTGTTCGACTACGAGGCAAAGTGGAATGCCAGCTTTGAGTGGACCGAGAATGACCCCGTCAAGTACAACGGCAAGACTTGGCGCAACGCTTCCTATACACACTCGGGCGGCGTGACGACTGAGTACTTCACCGACGTTGACGGCGGCAGCGTCCTTGTGCGCATCGACAACGTCGAAGAGCACAAGGACGCCGTCGAGACCATGATGAAGTCTCTGGAATTTGCCGACGACATCGCCAAGGCAAAGACCAAGGCCATGGACGTTAAGCTCGACGATATCGAGATCAAGCGCTAAGCGACTGGCGAGCGCAGCGGGAAACGCGGGCGCAGTGCAAACAAGCGACGGTGCCCCAGCGCTTCGTACCCAGGGAGGGCCGGTAAACCGACCCTCCCTTTCTTATGCCGGCAGCCGACGAACGCGAAGATGCCGGACGCCGGAACCACTCCAAATGTGGCAACAGTACGAAAACGGCAAGCACCCCAACACGTCCACCCGCCGATTTATAGCGCCGCGCACACAATTTAAGCCGGCGCCTTTAAACATCTGGACGGTATAGTTACCAAAATGAGTGCATAACCGCACCCTGCGAACGGAGGAGTTATGACCGAACACCACGCCATCAGCCGTCGAGCATTCACGTTGGGCCTAGGACTCGCAGCATTGTCGCCATTTGTAAGCCTGCCCGAAACCGCGGGATTGGGCCTTCCCATGCGCGCGGCATTTGCAGAAGACGCACCCACACCGGCGGCCACCCTCGACAAGTTCGTCATTCGCCTTCGCCCCGCGGGCTACTTTCGTACCGCAAGCGTCAACCAAGACGGCAACTTCAAGGGCAACGTCTGCCATCTGTTTAACGACGGCACGTCCAGCAAGCTCATCCTTGAGCACGTAGAGACCGATACAGATAATAGAAATTGGTATGCCATCCGCACCCTGCTCAATTTCGAAGAGCACAAGAAGACGGGCTACAGCATTTGGTCGGTCGATGGCGACTCGGACAAAGATGGAAAGGTCATCCACGTATGGAGTGGCGAGCATGACGACAAGCCCAGCCGCTCTTTTGCGTTCGATCGCCAGCAAAACGGAACCTACATCATCCGAGACCGCACAAACGAGAAAAAAGACATTAATTACCTGGCCATAGAAAAGGACGGCAAAGACCAAGACAACAACAAGATCTGCCACAAGAGGAAGAGCATTCCGTGGGAGCTCGAGCTTGTCGGTTACGACAAGGGCGAGATCAATACCACGGTTAGAAGTATCGACTGGATCACGTATAGCAGCTACGTCGACGGACCATGCTGGATGAAATACGTCGACGGCAACAAATACCTCGACGAGCTGAGCATCCCGGGCACGCATGATTCAAGCACCTGCAGCGTCGACAACGACACCGAGCCCCAAACCTCGCTTGCAAAGTGCCAGCAGGATTACATCCCCACGCAGCTGCTCGAAGGCATTCGCTATTTTGATATCCGACTTGGAAAGAACGACGATAAAGGCGACCCCGGCATCGACCATGGAATATGCTACCTGCTCAAAAAAGACGGGGGCTTTATACATCTCTCCGATGTCATCGGTTACTTCAAAACATTTTTGAACGAAAACCCGTCAGAAGCGCTCATCATGCTTGTGTCACGAGGCAACGACGAAGCTACCGACGAAAGCGTTACGACGGCTTTCGCCAATGTTATGGACAATAACTCCGATCTGTTCTATACGTCGAGCCATGTCCCCACACTGAACGAGGTGCGCGGAAAGATCGTCCTGCTGCGTCGATTTAGGCTCGCCGGCGACAGCGTAGACGGCCACACGTGGGGCCTCGACCTCACCGAATGGGACGACAAAATCAAGGCGCATTCCGGAAAGTCCATGTGCCTCGTGAAATACGAGCAAGGCTTTGAGGCTGCGGGCAATACGGGCGACAAAGAGCCCTATAGCACAGCGGTATATGCCCAAGACCATTACAGCTGCACGGGGTCCAGTAAAATCGACTGGGTCGATATGGCCCTGAAGGCGGCGGCCGAGTTCAAGCGCGGCACCGTAGATATCACTGCCGCGGACGGGACAACGGTGCAGGCAACGGAGCGCTGCTGGTTTATCAACTACACGAGCTGCACGCAAAACAACCCTTTTACCGCGGCGCGAGTGGTCGACGAGCACCTGTACAAGAGCTCGTATATAAACAATACCGGAGTTGAGGGCACAAAAGAGGACTGCCGTAAGCACATTGGCATCATTGCGTCCGACTTTGTTGACGCGGCACTGGCACGGAGCATCTACCAGCGCAATTACGATACGGAGCACAAGCAGGCAGCTTCGTGCTACCTCCCAGCCCGCATGCACATGACATATGGCGACTCGTTGAGCGATGCCTCACTCCAGGATGGAAAGACCGTTGGCGAGGGTCATTTCCGCCTTGTCGACAGCAGTAACGTACTCAACGTGGCGGCTTCGGGCCATACGTTTGCCATCGAATACGTTGATGTCGATGCCTTGGGCAACGAGACAGTTACGGGGCTGCAGGGTTCCGTGCCCATCGATATCGACCCGCGCGCGCTGACGCCCCATTTTGAGGGGCTTGAAGGCCTTAAGGCCGGCGAAGACGTGCGCGCCAAGATTGCGGCATCACTCGAGGGCAAGCTCGAAACCGATGCCTGCACGGCCCAGCTCGAGTTTGTGCACGACGCGAACGGCGCTCCGGGAACGGCGATGGCCGAGGGCGAGGCATTTGCCGCGGGGACGTATTGGGTGCGTGCGAAAGGCCTGTTGGGCGACGCGGCGAAAAACTACACGCTTGCCACCGACGGAGCCGCAAGCTTTACTGTGACGACTTCGGGCAACGCGGGCGCTACGGACACCGGCGACGGCAACGGCAACGGCACCAACGCAGGCGGCGCCGACAAGAACGACAAGGGCAACAAGCGCAAGGGCTCAGGCGAAAAGCTTGCCGGCACAGGCGACAACTCTGGCATTGCCGCCGGGCTCGCTGCCGCCGCCGTGGCGACAACGGTCGCCGGCGCGGCAATGCTTGCCAGTGACCGCGAAAACGCTGGGGACGATAGCGAATAGGCAAGCTGGCTTTCAGACGCATAGGCTCAATCAGGGGCGCGGAATACCGTTCTGCGCCCCTATATTTTGACATGAGGGATCAGCTCATAAAGGACGCCTCGCAGGTTGAACGACCAGCCACCGTGCCGCCAGATGCGCGGGCGTAAGTCTGGCCCAAACGCCGACGTCGGCTACATCACCATGTTCAGCGCGTTCACAAATTCCTGGGCCTGGGAGCGGCTGCTCAGGCTAAAGACACAGGCAGTCAACAGCCTGTTACGTAGAAAAACACTGCGGCCCTTGATCCTGTTGACCCCCGTGATGTCCTTAAGGTAGACAATCTCGGTGTGCTTGCCGCCGAAAGTGCCCTTCTTGAGCACCTCGATGCGGTTAGGGTAGATCTTGACGTCTTTAAACCCGCCCGAACCCTTGTCCTGAAACAGCAAGGTGTTGTTGTCCATGCGTGTCACTCCCATGGGGTTCGCTAAAACTGCCTCTATTGCCACATTTTAGTCACTTCGGGAATCCTGCACGAAGGCGCTAGGCGACATTGAAATTCGAGTCCGCGCGAGGCTTTAAACTAAATGCAATAAAGATGCATTCCACAAGAGGAAAGTGGGGCGACAGTGATGGGCGAACTGGTAAACCGTGGAGAATCGGCAATCGTGCCAGAAGTTTTTTACAAGCAGGTTTCCTCGATTCTCAACGCCGCTCGCGACAAGGCCTATACCGCCGTTAACTTTGCGATGGTTGAGGCGTATTGGGAGATCGGCAAGAGCATTGTTGATGAGCAGGGCGGAGAGGAGCGCGCCAAGTATGGAGAGGCGCTGCTCAAGGCCCTCGCAATCAGACTTACCAAGGATTTTGGTAAAGGTTTTGAAGCAAGAGAGCTGCGTAAAATGCGTCAGTTCTATCTTGCATTTCCAATTCGGGACTCACTGCGTCCCGAATTGAGTTGGACACATTATCGCAGGTTAATACGCATTCCTGACCCCGAAGCTCGCACCTGGTACATGAACGAATGCGCCGATTCTCGCTGGAGCACGCGTCAGCTCGAGCGCCAGATCAACACCATGTTCCGCGAGCGCCTGCTTGCCAGCAAGGACAAGGAGGCCGTCACCCAGGAAATCCAAGAGAGCGCCCCGGCTCGTCGTCCCGAGGATATCATCCGCGATCCATATGTACTGGAGTTTTTAGGTTTCTCGGACGATACTGCGTTTCGCGAGAGCGATCTAGAGCAGGCGCTCATCACACATCTTCAGAAGTTCCTGCTGGAGCTTGGCCGTGGCTTCGCTTTCGAGGCGCGCCAAAAGCGTATCACCTTTGATGGGCGCCATTTCTATATTGACCTTGTGTTTTACAACTATCTGATGCGCTGCTTCGTGCTTATCGACCTTAAGACGGACGATCTTACGCACCAGGACTTGGGCCAGATGCAAATGTATGTGAACTACTACACGCGCGAGCTCATGAACGAAGGCGACAATCCGCCCATAGGCATCGTGCTCTGCGCGGACAAAAGCGATTCGATTGTCGAGTACACGCTGCCCGAAGACAACGACCAAGTGTTTGCCGCCAAATACCTGCCGTATCTTCCAAGTAAGGAAGAGCTGGCGCGCGAGCTGAGTGCCGAGTACCGCGCCATCAACGAAGCGACTAATGGCGAAGCACAAGGATAGCAATACGTTGCGACCGACACCACCGATGGCGCTCCACATCACCCGGGATAAGAGGAGCTTTCCATGACAGACAGACCGAAAACAACACTGCGCGACTGCATCTATGGGCTCGCCGTCGGCGACGCACTGGGCGTTCCCTACGAGTTCAGGCCCCGCGGCACGTTCGAATGCACCGACATGATCGGCTACGGCACGCATGGGCAGCCCGACGGCACCTGGAGCGATGACACGTCCATGACGCTTGCTACCTGCGACTCGATTAGGGAGCTTGGGCACATCGACACCGCGGACATGCGCGACAAGTTCGTAAGCTGGATTGCCCGTGGCGAGTATACGATCGACGGCGTTTTCGATTACGGCGGCACGACCGCTCGCGCCCTGCGCGCCGGCAAAGGAGGCTCCGGCGAGCGCGACAACGGCAACGGCTCGCTCATGCGCATCGCTCCCCTGGCGTTCACCGATGCGACGAACAACGAGATCCGCGAGGTCTCCGCGATTACGCACGCCCACAGAACGTCGACCGACGCATGCATCATATTTATCGAGCTGATGAGAGACGTGTTGAACGGCGTGCTCCCCTCATGGGTGCTCCAGCTGAAAGACGTGCCCGAGCGTGGAATCAGGTCTGGCGGCTTCGTGCGCGACACGCTTAAGGCCGCCGCCTGGTGCTTCGTCAACACAAACTGTTACGAAGATTGCGTGCTTGCCGCCGTCAATCTGGGCGACGACACCGACACCACCGCAGCCGTCGCCGGCGCGCTCGCGGGCACGGCGTACGGTATCGACGCCATCCCACGAGAGTGGATTGACATCCTGCGCGGTAAAGAGCTGATAGAGCAGTGTTTGTTTTAGGACACGCCTTCAACGAAGACAATGTCAGTCAACGCAAATGATTAAGGGACCGCATAAATGATGGTTACAGAATGCGCCGTCATGGGTCCGTTCGTCACAGAGCAAAGTACCGTGGGACCGTACACCGTGTTGGTATTCGAATCCCCGCTGCCGCAGAAAAGGGCCGGTTGCAGCCGGCCCTTTAGACATTAGCACCTGCGTTGCCCGCGCTTCCAAAGTTGACCGACTGAGGAGCGGGTTCCGCGGCACACCTTGATTTTACCCGGTGGGGCGGCTCTTTTGCAGCCGTCCCACCGTTTATTTAGATCTACCACGACGGACAGCTCGCACTACTGCGCACTGTCCCGTACCGCTCCCCTACTTCCCAAATAGTGCACCCAGCAGACCGCGGCGTTTGGGCTTCACCTCTCGGTAGGAACCCTCGACGGCGGCTGCAACCTGGCGCGGTTGCTCGCCGCCTCCACGGCGCACGATCTGGTACAGGAAGGGCGATTTAACGTATTTGACCTCGATGGGCGTGGCATGCACGGTACTTTCTCCGGACAGATGCAGGCTCGGATTGAGCGACGCAACCACATGCGTTTCGCGCTTGTCGCTAAACACTACCGCGGCCGCGCGGCCCGTCTGGCCGTTTACGCCAATGCGCACCTGCTCGCCATCGCGGCTGTCCGTTGCCGGACGATCGACAAAGTAGACAGGCACCATCACCAGGCCGTCCTTATGCTTGCGAACCTTGCGCGCCCACGCGCGGATACTCTTTTTATTGAGCCCCAGCACCGCCTCGGCATCGTTGCCGGCAATGTCGAGCGCCAGCTTATCAATAACCACCTGGTCCTTGGTGGACGCATCGACGGAGACGACGCGAAAGTCACCTTCCTGCATGGCCGGGTCAAACAGTCCAACCTTGGCAAAGTCCCACGGCTCCAAAATGCCCATAAGGCGAACGTCCAGGTAGTTTGCCCTGGGATACGCCCAGTCGAGCACCTCGTAGTACACCAGGGTCTCCTTGCTTAGTCCCTTGCCCGGGAAGCTTGCCATCATGCGCAGGTCCGCGAGCGCCATGGGGAAGTAGAAGAGCATCATGTCATTTTGAATCGCGTCTTCCACGTCGTGCCCGGCAAAGGCGCTGGGGTACTGGCGCACCAGCTGCAGCGCGTTGGCACGTGCCTGCTGCGGCGTGATTTCGCAGGGAATACCCTGCTCAGGCACATACTCCGCACCAACGCCCATGGTCAGGCGCTTGCTAAAGGTACCGGGTTTGAGCAGGTCGGCAACGCCGATCTTATTACCGCAGGACGGGCACTCAAACACGCGTTGGGTCGATGACCCCTCAAAGGACGCACCGCAGAAGGGGCAGGGAATGCTCACGTGCGTGGCTTCTTGGAACTCCTGAGCCGTGCCGCGGTCCTCCCACAGCAGATGCTCCAAAACCGACTGATTGCGCCAGTACGAATTGAAGAAATACCAGTCCGGGTCCTCCGGGCGCTCGAGCTGCGACACGTGGGTGAGCTTAAGCAGTCCATCGACAACCGTCAGCGGCGTATGGCGAATGCCCAGGGCGCTCTTGGGCTCCCCCGCATCGGCCTGCCACGGAACGACCGTGCCGCAATAGGCGCACTCAAAGCTGCGTTTAGCCTGGTGTGAGTACATAGGGCCGCCGCAGTTTTGGCATTTAATGGCAAACATCTCGTCCATGGATACGTCCTCCTTTGCACAGGGGCTGTCGACATTAAGTATGTCGGGCAGGCAGGTACATGCCCATACCCATGTGGCCCAAAATGGAGTACCTGGTCGGACAAGAAGGGCCGCTCGTTAGTTCCAGCAGACCATTGCTGCATTTTCTGAGCACCGGCACACGGCGCGCCCATGCGAGCTACACTATCCCCTTAACCATGATTGTGAGGACGATTGCCATGCTATTTGTAAATCGGCTGGTACATACGCTTGTTCCCGGCAGTGAGGACGAGCCGGTCGATACAACTTGTCGCACCAACGCGGGCTTTGCCGCAAGCCTTATCTGCATTGGCCTCAACATCACCCTGTGCCTAGCCAAGGGCATCGCGGGCCTGCTCGCCGGCTCCGTCTCGCTCATCGCCGACGCCTTCAACAACCTCTCCGACGCCTCAAGCAACATCGTGAGCCTGCTCGGATTCCGCCTTGCCAGCCGCCCGGCAGACGAAGGCCACCCCTATGGCCACGGCCGCTACGAATACCTCGCCGGCCTGTTTGTCGCCGTCCTCGTTTGTGCCGTCGGCATCAACCTGATCCTGGAATCGGTTACCAAGATCATCAAGCCCTCCCCCACCGCTTACACACTCGTTTCCCTTGCGGCACTGGCTACATCCATGCTCGTCAAGTTTTGGATGGCGGCGTTCAACCGCACGCTGGGCAACCGCATCGACTCGGAGACGCTCATCGCCACGGCGCAGGACTCCAAAAACGATGTCATCACCTCGGGCTCGGTCTTGGCGGCGGCACTTATTTCGCAAGCGACCGGCTTTGACCTCGACGGCTGGGCGGGCCTGGGCGTGGGCATCTTCATTTGCATCAGCGGCATGGGCCTGGTGCGCGACGCCATCAGCCCGTTGCTGGGGCAAGCGCCCGACCCCAAGCTCGTTCAAGCGATTCGCGACAGGATTATGTCATACCCCCAGGTCCTGGGCACGCACGACCTCATGGTGCACGACTACGGCCCCGGCCGTCAGTTTGCCAGCGCACACGTAGAAATGCCCGGCGAGGGCGATGCCTTTGAGCACCACGAGATTCTGGACACCATCGAACACGACATCAAACGCCAGATGGGCATCGGTATCACGCTGCACTGCGACCCCATAGCCACCACCGGCGACGACCTGCGCGGCTGGGTCAAGCGCGGCGTAGCGCAGATCGACCCCACGCTTTCCATCCACGACCTTCACGAACACGACGGGTTCGTTTCGTTTGACCTGGTGCGTCCCGACGGCTTTGACATATCCGACGAGGAGCTGCTGGAGCTCGTCACGCGCATCGTGCACGAGCGTCGGCCCGATGCATCATGCGTCGTCACGTTTGACTCGGGCTTTAGCTCGCCCGAACGTCCGGCAGAGCAGCTGTAACCCCGCTCCGCTCGGCCGCTAGTTTCCCTGTGCGCCCGAAATGCCGTTTTGTAGGGCGTTCCAGGCGTTCGTTGCCATATCGCCGAGATTCTGGGCTGTGCCGCCCAACTGCTGGGCCTTATCTCCCAGCTCCTGCGCCTTATTGCTCAGGTCCTCTAGCATGTTGGAGCTCGAGCTGTCCGTGGCGCCTTGATCGCCGGACGCATTGCCCGACGAGCCGTCCTTGCGCGCAAGCTGGACCTCCAAGTTGCCGTCAGCGTTGTAGTAGGCAGAAGTAACAACCCAGTTGGCATCGACGACGGGCGTCGAGCCGTCGTCGGTCAAAATCACGGCATTCGAAAGATCAGCCCCGCGCGACTTGAGAATCTTTTTGGCGTTGGACCAATACTGTCCCGGGATATCGCCCAGCTCTACTGTACCTGCCTGGTCGACCTCTGTCTGCTCGGCCGTCGTGCTGGTTGTAGCTCCCCGCTTGTTGAGCATGCCCGACACAATGGCGAACACAATCGAGAGGGCAAAGAAGATCGCCAGCACAATCAGGATTTTCTTGATCACACTCGACGAACGCGACGGCGCCTCTTCCTCGTCCTCACCATACTGCGGAATCGATTTGGGATAGTCGCGATAAGGTTGGCGCGCATACGGATCGCGCGACTCATAACGAGGTTGGGCTTGCGCCGTGCGCGGCATATACGTCGTCTGCTGAGGCTGCGGAATGGGATTTTGCGGCAGGTTGTTATAAGCGCCTGCCGCCGCATTGCCATACGGGTCCGGCGTCGCATTGCCATACGGGTCCGGCGTCGCATTGCCATACGGGTCCTGCGGTGCATAATCAAACGGATCCCGCGGTGTATCGCCATAGCCCATAACTCGTGTGGGTTCGGCGGACGCCTGCGTCGCATCGGGAGCAGCATTGCCGGGATTCGGCACGATACGGGTCGCATCGGCGCTGCCGCCAGCCTGTGCGGAGCCGTATCCGCCCATCACGGTCGTCTTGTCCTGGTCCATGCAACGTTTCCTTTCCGTCGCCTGCAAGCATCAAGTTATCCATGCATTCTACCCGCGCAAAAGCCTATGATGGGCAATGGCCGTCGGTATCTACAAGACATGCGCGGGCCTAAGGATCAAAAAGCCCCGCCGAGCCTGGTGGGCACGGCGGGGCGGGCAAGCGGCTATAGGCAGTGGGCTTAGAACAGGCCGGTGATGTTGCCGTCGTTATCGACGTCGATGTTCTCGGCCGCGGGGACCTTGGGCAGGCCCGGCATGGTCAGAACGCTGCCAGTCAGCGCGACCACAAAGTGGGCGCCGGCGGAAACCTTGAGCTCGCGCACGGTGATGCGGAAGCCCTCGGGAGCGCCCAGCGCCTTGGCGTTGTCGCTAAAGCTGTACTGCGTCTTAGCGACGCACACCGGCAGGTTGCCAAAGCCGTTCTCGCGCAGCTCGGCAAGCTGACGCTTGGCAGCCGGCGTAAAGTCGACACCATCGGCGCGGTAAACCTTGGTGGCGACGGCCTCGAGGGCATCGGCAACATCGGCGCCGTCTTCGTAGGCAAACTTGAGCTCGCTCGGCTGCTCGATCAGACGCATGACCTCGTCAGCCAAATCGAGCGCGCCCTCGCCGCCCTTGGCCCAGACCTCGGAAAGCTTAACGTTAACGCCGAGCTTCTGGCACTCGGACTCGATGAGCGCAAGCTCTGCCTCGGTGTCCGTCGGGAAGCGGTTAATGGCGACCACGCAGGGCAGACCGTAGACGTTCTGGATGTTGTCGACGTGACGGAGCAGGTTGGGCATACCGGCCTTGAGCGCCTCGAGGTTCTCCTCGTTGAGATCGGCCTTGGCAACGCCGCCGTTGTACTTAAGCGCACGGGCGGTGGCGACTATCACGACGGCGCTGGGGCGAACGCCCGTCATGCGGCACTTGATGTCGAGGAACTTCTCGGCACCCAGATCGGCGCCAAAGCCTGCCTCGGTAATGGCGACATCACCAAAGCGCATAGCCATACGCGTGGCCATGATGGAGTTGCAGCCGTGGGCGATGTTGGCGAAGGGGCCGCCGTGGACAAACGCGGGCGTACCCTCGAGCGTCTGCACCAGGTTGGGCTTGAGCGCATCCTTAAGCAGCGCAGCCATGGCTCCCTGGGCCTTGAGGTCGCGGGCGCGGACAGGCTCGCCGGCATAGCTGTAGCCGACGACGATCTCGCCCAGGCGCTCCTTGAGGTCGTTGATGCTCGTGGACAGGCACAGGATCGCCATGACCTCGGAGGCAACGGTAATGTCAAAGCCGTCCTCGCGCGGCACGCCCTGGGCCTTGCCGCCAATGCCGTCGATAACATGGCGCAGCTGGCGGTCGTTCATGTCGACGACGCGCTTCCAGGTGATGCGCTTAACGTCGATGCCGAGCTGGTTGCCCTGCTGAATATGGTTGTCGAGCATAGCGGCCAGCAGATTATTGGCGGCGCCGATAGCGTGGAAGTCGCCGGTAAAGTGCAGGTTGATGTCCTCCATAGGGATGACCTGCGCCCAACCGCCGCCGGCGGCGCCGCCCTTGACGCCAAAGACGGGGCCGAGCGAAGGTTCACGCAGGGCCACAGCGCTCTTGACGCCGCGACGGCGCAGGCCATCGGCCAGACCGATGGTCGTGGTGGTCTTGCCCTCGCCGGCGGGCGTGGGGTTGATGGCGGTCACGAGGACGAGCTTGGCCTGGTGATTGGTCGGCTCGTTGAGCAGCGAATAGTCGACCTTAGCCTTGTCGAAGCCGTACGGAATCAGGTGCTTTACGTCGACGCCGGCGTTCTTAGCCACCTCGGTAATGGGCAGCGGCGTGACGGAACGTGCGATTTCGATGTCAGTAGGCATGGGCGGTCCTTTCGTTACCGGATGAGAAAAAGACCAATTCAGCATAGCACGGGCGCGCAATAGTAAAACACCCGTAACCGATGAATGGCGATATGTTTATCCAATGCTCAGCGATAGCCTACAGACCAGCCAAAACAAACCCGCCTCTAAACGGCCGGCTCGATGCCCAAGTGCTCAAAGGTGCGAAGCGTTGCCTGGCGACCCTGGGGCGTGCGAATCATCAAGCCGCACTGCAGCAGATAGGGCTCATAGACATCCTCGAGCGTACCCGGGTCCTCGCCCACCGCACTGGCAAGCGTGGTCAAGCCAACGGCACGGCCGGAGAACGTCTTGGCAAGTGTCTCCAAGATGCGAATATCCATCCAGTCCAAGCCAAGCTCGTCGATCTCGAAAAACTCGAGCGCCTGACGGCAGATATCAAGCTCAATAGGACCGTTGCCGCGCACCTGCGCATAGTCGCGCACACGTTTGAGCAGACGGTTGGCAAGACGCGGCGTACCGCGCGAGCGCGAGCCGATCTCGAGCGCGCTGGGATGGTCGATCGTCACACCCAGAATGGTCGCCGAGCGTGTCACGATCTGGGCGAGCTCCTCAACGGTGTAGTAATCCAGGCGATACGAAATGCCGAAACGGTCGCGTAGCGGGCCGGTCAACATGCCCGAGCGAGTCGTTGCCGCTACCAGCGTAAACTTGGGAATATCCAGGCGAATCGAACGTGCCGCCGGGCCCTTGCCGATCACGATATCGAGCGCAAAGTCCTCCATCGCGGGATACAGGACTTCCTCGACCGAACGGTTCAGACGGTGAATCTCGTCGATAAACAGCACGTCACCCGGCTGCAAGTTAGTCAGGATGGCAGCCAGGTCGCCGGTGCGCGCAATAGCGGGGCCGCTCGTCGTCTTGATCTGAGCGCCCAGCTCGTTGGCGATAACCGTGGCCAGCGTGGTCTTGCCCAGACCAGGAGGGCCCGAGAAGATCACGTGGTCGAGCGTCTCGCCGCGGCTCTGCGCCGCCTCGATGAGCACGCGCAGGCTCTGTTTGATGTGCTCCTGACCGCAGTAGTCGTCCAGGCGCTGGGGGCGCAGGGTACGGTCGACATCGAGGTCCTCGGGCGTCAGCTCCGAGCCCACCATGCGCTCACCGTGCGCCATGGACGCCGCCGGCGAGTTGCCGGGCGTCGCCCACAGGTCCTGAGAGTCATCGGCTTCCCACATCACGCATCCATTCCGAGTCGCTTAAGCGCCGCGCCGAGCAGATCCTCGACACGCATATTCTGCCCATCATACCCGCTCAGGGCAACATCGGTCTCCTGCGGGCTAAAGCCCATGGAAAGGAGCGCCGCACGGGCGTCATCGATCGCCGAGGGAGCGGCGGCGGGGACCGGCATCGCAACCTGGCCGGGAATCACGTCGACCGGCACAAAGCCCTTGTCCTTGGCAAAGGCGCTCTTGAGTTCCAAGATGAGGCGCTGCGCTGTCTTTTTGCCCACACCGGGAACCTTGGCCATACCCTTGTCGTCCTCGGCCATCACCAGGGAATACAGCTGGCCCACGGTATAGGTGGAAAGCACGGCGAGCGCCAAGCGCGGACCGACGCCCGAGACGGACACGAGCCGATCGAACATCGTGCGCTCGTCCTTGGAGGCAAAACCAAAGAGCGTCATGGCGTCCTCACGCACCTGCATACGGGTATACAGGCGAACCTCGCCGCCGGGCGTCGGCAACGTGGCCGCGGTGCTGCCCGAGATGCCGAGCTCAAAGCCCACGCCCGATACATCGACGACGGCCGAGCTCATCGTGGCCTCGACAAGCGTTCCATGGAGCTGGGAAATCATCAGTATCCGGTTCCTCTCTGTTGATAGAACTCGCCGCCGGTAAGCGACCGGGTGCGGCTGAGGTTTACGTGGCAGATGGCGCAAGCCAGGGCATCGGCGGCATGGTCGGGATGCGGGTCGTGATCGAGCTGCGTGAGCGTGCGCACCATGTAGGCGACCTGCCGCTTATCTGCGGCACCGGTGCCCACCACAGCCTGCTTGATTTGCATAGGCGTGTACTCGCCGATCTCGAGCGCGCACTCCGAAAGAGCCACGAGTGCAGCACCGCGGGCATGCGCCGTGGGGATGGCCGAGCGAACGTTGGCGCCAAAGTAAATGCTCTCGATAGCAGCGGTATCAGGTCGATAACGCTCCACGACACCCTTGAGGTCGCGGGCAATATGCGACAGGCGCACCGCGAGCGGACTGCCCGCGCTGGTCTCGATACAACCGTAGGCACGGCAGCGAACCTCTCCGCGCCGCTCCTCGATAATCCCCCAACCCGTATGGGCCAAACCGGGGTCGATACCCAAAATGACCAAGCCAACCTCCCCTCGCCACAAGCACGGCGCAAGGCAAGGCCCCGCACACTATTCACGAACGTCTGTTCTAGAATAACACAACGAGGCCAAGATGCTTAGTTGAAGTATCGGGATTGGGAGCGAATCCCATCCCCAGTTTAGTTCTGCGAGAAGAATGGGAACTGTCGGGGATCCACCGGCGGCTGCGGCATCGGTCCGCCCTGGGGCCCACCCTGCGGTCCGCCCTGGCCGCCCATCATCTTTTCGATGGCGTCCTGGACCTCGCCTTCAAACTTTTTCATACCCTCATGCAGGCGACGCTGACCATCCTCGGAGCGCAGCTCCTCCATCTGCTCGGGCGAAATACCCAACAGGTCACCCAGTATGCCCATCATCTCGCCACGCATGCGCTCGCTTGCATCCTCGTCGGCAAAGCGGTTCACCTCGGCGCGCGCCAGCGCATCGACCGTCATACGTTCCTTGCCGTCGAGCCCCAGGTCGGACCACGCGAGCATGTACGGCCAGGCGCGCTCGACAAACGAACGGGCCGAGACGATCGGCGCCGTCGGCAGCATGCGACGAGCAGCCTCACCCTGACGCACGAGCATCAGCAGCAGCGAACATGCCTCGGGCTTGCCGGTGGCCATCGGGATGTCGTCGAAGGGACGGTTGCGGTCGACGTGTGACTCGAGCGTGCCATCGACCTCGCCCGGCTCAAGCCCGCCGAGCAGCTGCGCCGCGCGGTCGAGCATGTCGACCGGACCGTCAAGCGTCGAGAGCGCCCGCGCCAGCACGCGCTCCATGCAATCCTCCACCGCGTTGAGCGTCACGAGCTCCTGCGGCACCACGGCAGACGTACGGTTGCGCACGCGCGCCACAAACTCGAGCGTCGACAGGTATACGTCGCCAAAGGGCGCATAATCGCCCTGGTAGCCACCGCAAAGCGCGGGCGCCGCCAGCGCGTACTCAGTTTTGGAAAGCGGGCTCAGAGCCATCGCACCCAGCTCGAGCGCCGTATCCTCCAGCATAAGGCCCAGTGTACGAGAGCGCAGGCGCTCGGCATCGCCCGCCGACACATCGCGGTCGAGCACGCGTGCGGCATCCGGCGCATCGCGCTCAACCGTGCGAATATGCAGGCGCTCGGCAATCGCGCGAACGGCGGCGCAACGGGCGGCTTCGGCCTCCTCCTGCGCCGGCGTAAAGATACGGTTGCGGTCCAACACCAGGCCGATCACATTGCGCGAGCCCAATGCATCGGCAGCCAGCGCCGCCAGCAGAGACGACGGCAAGTCGCCCTCGAGCGCCACCACGGCGCGCGACGTGCCGCGGGCGCGGGCGTTATCGCGAACGGCGAGCACCAGCGCCTGCCACAGCCATTCCTCGGAGCGAAACTCGGGCAGTTCGTGATCTTCCAGGGCATCGAGCATCACGCCGCGCTGGATCTCCTGAACCAGCAGGCTCTCCTCAAAACACGGCGCTTGGGCCACCACGCGGCCGCAGTCGTCGAGCACAAACGAGCCGCCGGTATACACCGATTCATCGTACGCACCGACCGGCGCCATGCAGGCAAACCACACGCTGCGCTTAGATGCGATCTTGCGGTAGGCTCCGCTGCGCACGGCGGCGATCGCAGCGCTCTCGCGGTCGGTCATATCAAACGCGTTGAACTGGAAATAGGCGATGAGGTCGACGCCGGTCGGCAGCATCTCGAGCTCGCGGTCCAAGTCGAAGATCACGGCGATACGCACGCCGTCCACGTCGAAGACTGGCGGCGCCCAACGGGCATCGCCGGTCCCACCACGCTGCAGGGCAATGCTCGAACGGGCCGGCACCACATGGCCGTCCTTGAGCATCATGTAGTCGAGCAGGGGCTGGCCCTCAAACGAAACTGCCGCGGGCACGATGCAGATCATATCGAGCTCTTGGATACGCTCGGCGACGCCGGTCAAGCCGGCAAGTATGTCGTGCTCAAAGTCGGCAGCGCCCACCAGGCCGCCGGGCAGGGCTCCCATAAAGAGCGGAGCCGGCACGCACAACACGCGCGCACCGCGCTCATGAGCCAGGCGAGCCTGGTCCTCGATGCGGCCGCAAATGCCCTCAATATCACCCAGGCGCATATCGATCTGTGCAAGTGCGAGCTTCATGGCCCAGCCCTTTCCGTCGTAAATCGTCGTTGTCGTAGTAAAAGCGCCGGCCGCATAATGCAGCCGGCGCTCGCATGTGCATATGCTAGCTATGATACCCCGAGCGGGGGCGCGCTCCTAGAACGTCGCGGACCACAGCCCATGCAGGTTGCAGTAGGCATAGACGGTACCGGTCTTGGAGCCGCCAGCGAAAAACGTCGTGGGCTTCATGCCGGGCTCGAGGTAATGGACCTCCAGGCGCCCCTCGGCCTCAAGCGCGATCCACTCGATGTAGTGCTCGGGCAGCATGGGGTGCTCCGTCGAGCCCACGCGTGCGCGAATGACGTGGCCGTCGCGCTCGATCTCGACAACAGGCACGTGCTTCTCGTGCGCCGCGTCCTCGGTGTTCGCCGTCAGCTCCGTGCAGCCGGCAGGGGTCGCAACGCCGTCACCAAGGGCGGCAACGAGCTTGCCATCGGAGTCCTTAAAGAATTTCGCCATGATGTTCTCCTTTGCTGATGTGCCAATGTACTTGACGCTTCTTATGCCCAAAGAGCGCCGAACCATCCATGGCATTGCAAATGAACACATAACGGGGAGGCAAGCGGTCGGGCCAGGACGAACCGGTGACCCGGCCCGACCCGGCAGCCCCATCCCGCGCGCAGCTAGCGACCGTCGCCGCCGAGCAGCGCCAGAACATCCTCGCGCGTGAACAGCGCCGATGAGATGCCGTCGCCGCCGAGCACGCTGTTGACCAGATCGCGTTTGGACTCCTGCATCTGCATGATGCGCTCCTCGATCGTGTCCTTGGCAATGAGCTTGTACACGGTCACGGTGTGCTGCTGGCCAATGCGGTGGGCGCGGTCGGTCGCCTGGTCCTGCGCCGCCACGTTCCACCACGGGTCGTAGTGGATGACCACGTCGGCAGCCGTCAAATTAAGGCCCACGCCGCCCGCCTTGAGCGAAATCAAGAACACCGGCACCTCGCCCGCCTGGAACTGCGCAACCATCTTGGCGCGACTCTCCTTAGACGATGTGCCCGTAAGCTTAAGAAAGGCGATATCCTCCTTGACCAGGCGCTTGCCAATGATATCGAGCATGCCCGTAAACTGGCTGAACAGCAAGATGCGGTGACCGCCGTCAAGCGCGCCGTGAACGAGCTCCATGCACGTATCGAGCTTGGCGCTTCCCGCCTTGTAGTCCGCATAGTGCAGATGCGGGTCGCAGCAGATCTGACGCAGCTTGGTGAGCTCGGCAAGTACCTTGAGCTTGTCTTTCTTAAACTCCCCGGCCTCGCGGTGCTGCACTTGCTGGGCAATGCGGTCCTGGTTGGCCAGGTAGAGCTTGCGCTGCTCGCCGGTGAGCTGCGCCATGACGGTGTCCTCGATCTTCTCGGGCAGGTCGGCAACCACGTCTTCCTTGACACGGCGCAGCACAAACGGCGACACGAGCGCCTGCAGGCGAGCGGCGCTATCGCCCTCGGCATGCTCGACGGGGCTCTCAAAGCGCTTGGCAAACGACTCGCGTGTGCCAAGCAGGCCCGGCATCAAAAAGTCGAAGATGCTCCAGAGCTCAGACAGGCGATTTTCGATGGGCGTGCCCGTCAGGGCAAAGCGCACGCCGGCAGGCAGGCGCTTGGCGGCGCGCGCTACCTGCGTGAGCGGGTTTTTAATGTACTGGGCCTCGTCGAGCACAACGCGGGCAAAGTCCTGCTCGGCATACTCGTCGATATCGCGGCGCATGAGGTCATACGACGTCACGACCACGTTATGCTCGTCGGCGCCGGCTATCTGCACGCGGCGCTGCGCCTTGGCACCCACGATGGCGCACACGTCGAGCGAAGGCGCAAAGCGCTCCAGCTCGGCAGTCCAGTTGTACACAAGCGACGCAGGGCACACCACAAGCGTGGGCTTAGTGTCCCCCGCCTCCACGCGCGCCAGGATATGCGCGATCATCTGCAGCGTTTTGCCCAGGCCCATATCGTCGGCCAAGATGCCGCCGAGGCCCAGGTGCTCGAGCGAGCCGAGCCACTGGTAGCCGTCGACCTGATAGCCGCGCAGTGTGGCCTTGAGAGATGCCGGCACCGTAAAGTCCATCTTGCCGAGCGTATCCAAGCGCTCGACGGTGCGACGGAACGCAGCGTCGCGATCGGCTTCGAGCTCGGGCGTGCGCGCAAGCATGCTGTCGACAAACAGGGTACTCGACGCGGGAAGCGACACGCCGTCGAGCAGGTCGACAGCATCGACCCCCAGGTCCTCGGCAAGGCCAAACGCGGCACGGGCACCCTCGTCCAGGCGCACGATGTCGCCGGACGTCAGGCGCGCAAACGTCTGATGGCGCTTGTATGAGTCCAGATAGATGGCAAGATCTGCCGCTGAAAGACCGCTCGCGCCCAGTTCGACATCGAGCAGGTTGCTCTTGACGGTCGCGCGCACCGAAAGCTTGGGCGCAGGGCGGACCGAGATCTGGCGTAGGCGGTCGCTGAGCATGACCTCGCCCAGCTCGGACAGGACAGACAGGCCCTCGGTGAGCAGGCAGAACAGGCTCTCGTCGTCGCGCTCCTCAAACGCCAGGCCGCCCTCGTAAAAGTCGAAATACAGGGCCGCCGTGTCCATAACGCGAAACTCTGCTATCTCGTCGCGCGGCGGCACGCCCGGGCGCTGTTCTTCGAAGGGGCTGCCCGGGGCACCCAGGCTAAAGAGATCTGCCGACCAATCGCCGTAGCTAACCGTAATCTTGCAGGTCACAAGCCCATCGTCGACACCGATTGCCATGGCAAAGCTCGGCTCGGGCGCCACGGTGTCGAGCACGGCGGGAGCGGTGAGGTCAGTGTATTCGCGCAGCACGGGCAGCGCCATGCGGCAGAATTCGCCCACCTGTTCGGCGGCGATATGGACCGGCGTGCGACAGGGCAGCAGACGCGACAGAAACGGTGCGGCATGCTGGGCAAACGCCGCATCGGCGCGGCGCGCGCGGTGCGTGTCGACCAGATAGGCAACGTCGCCCGAGACAAAGCAGTACATATCGGCGGGCAGACGCAGGTCGTAGCTGCCACCGGCCGCCGGCGCGATCTTGGCGGCAAGGAGCGGCGGCTGTTTTGCCGAGGCCTCGTCCTCCCCCACCGGCGACAACTCAACCGCTACCTCGTAGGAACGATGCGTCGTCGTTCCCCGCGACCAGGCGGGCTCAAAGGAAATGGTCCGGCCACGCAGCAAGTCCAGCATGTATACGATGTCATGCTCGGACAGCGGCAGTTGACGCTCGGCGACAAAGCCGCTGCGTGCAAAATCGTACGACGCCGAACGCGAACTCGTGATGTCGCTCAGATACACAACCGTTGCCACAACAAGGTCGAGCAGACGCACCGAAACCTCGTCAAAGGCCTCGGGCGTATGGAGGAATGTGAGCTTCTTGCCGTACGAGAACGTGCCGCCGCGCACGTAGGCGGCGGCCATGCCGTCGATGTCCTTGACCACGTAGGACACCGAGCCGCATCGGATGCGAAGCTCGAGCGCCCAGCTAAAGCGGTCGGCGAACAGCGGATTGTAGTACGGCACCAGCGAGGGCTCCAACACCGCCTTGGGGGCATCGGGGTCGACAGTGCCGGCGAGCTTGCGGCGCATGCCCGCCAACTCATCCATGCGCGCGTCCGAAAGATCGGAGAGCGCCTTCATGAGGCTCGGGCTCGTGGGAACTGGCGCCGGGAAGGGAAAGTTAGGGTTGACCGCCGGTGCGGCAGACGCAGGACGCGCGGCTTGCTTGGGCGCCGCCGTAAACGTGCGGACCGGCGTGCGCAGGCCCTCGACGGGCTCGGCGCCGCTTGCGTCCAGGTACGCCAGCGCCGTGGCGATGGCGTGCTTGCACATGCCGGGGTAGCGATAGGCAGCGGGGCAATCGCAGTCGTAGTCGATCACCTCCTGCTCGTCCATATCGAGCGCCACGTGCGTCTTGTACAGGTCGCCGCGCGAGCCACGCACCGTGCCCTCGATGTTCACGTTTTTGGAGAAGCGCGAGCCGGAGTCCTCAAACGACAGCACGGCACCGTTGAGCATGAGCGAGCGCCCCTTCATAAAGGTGCTGCTAAGCGCCGCCTCCTTACGAAGCGCCTGCACAAACGTCCCCTGCGCCATCACTTCCTCCAATCTCACCCGGGGTAGCTAATTTGGGACGGGGCTATTTTAGCTACCCCCATATGTCGGTTGAGATGCATTCCGACCCCGACTCATTCGCCGTCAGTCAAAGGGTAGCTAAAATAGAGACACGTCCCAAATTAGCTACCCCGCCAACGCCGTCCTTAAATTACCGTCACTCTGCCTTGGTTACCCACAATCGCCTTTGCCTCTGCCAGCAGCGGAATCGAGCGTGCGTTGACCTTGGCCGGCACCTCGGCACGCAGTACGCGCCCGTCCACCTGCTCGATAAAGATCTCCACGCGGTCGCCGCCCGGGTTAGTGGTGAGCACCGTGGCCAGGCGCGCCATATTGCCCTGGCTAAAGCGGCTGTTGGGCACCATGACCTCAAACACCTTGGGCTTGTTTTTCTCCTCGCTAAGCTCCAGCGGCACAATCTCCTGCGCGATGATCTGGTCGCCGCGGTCCGAGCGCTCGAGCTTGCCCTTAATGCGCACAAACGCATCGGACAGCTGTGCGCCGGTCTCGGGATCGACCTCGCCGTATAGATACCCCTCGGCCTCCTTGTAGGTCTTGGGGAACACCACGACCGTGGCCTCGCCTTCCATGTCCTCGAGCTGCACGATGCCCATGGGGTCGCCGTTTTTGGTCACGCGCTTGGACACGCTCGAGACCATGCCGGCCCACCACAGCGCCTTACCCTCGGGAATCTCCTGGTTGATGGTGCCGCCCGTGGGGTTCTGTACTTCGTAGCCGGTGTCGATCTGCGAGAACGAGAAGTCGCGCGCCTTACTGAGCGCATACTCAAACGGGCGCAGCGGGTGGTCCGAGACATAGATGCCCAGAACCTCCTTCTCCTGGCTCAGCTTAAGGTGGCGGTCCCACTCCTGGCCATCCGGATCGGGCACGCTCACCTCAAAGCCCGAGCCCTCAACGTCGCCAAACATATCGAAGAACGAGGTCTGACCGCTCGCGCGGTCCTTCTGGCGCTTTACCGCGGCGTCGATGATGTTCTCGGGGTTGTTCTTGTCCACAAAGTGCATCATCTGGCGACGCGGATACCCCGTGGAGTCGAAGGCGCCTGCCTTGATCAGCGATTCGATCACGCGACGGTTGGCCTGGCTCGAGTCCACGCGCTCGACAAAGTCGTGCAGCGTCTTAAACGGGCCGCCTGCCTCGCGCTCTGCGATAATCGCCTGCGCCACGCCGGTACCCACGCCGCGGATGCCGGCCAGACCAAAGCGCACGCCCTCCTTGGTAGCCGTGAACTCGGTGCCGGACTCGTTGACATCTGGCGAAAGCACGGGGATGCCGTCGTGACGGCATGCCGAGACGTAGTGCACGATCTTGTCGGTCTTGCCCGTATAGGACGTCAGAACGGCCGCCATGTACTCGTGCGGATAGTGCGCCTTGAGCCACGCCGTCTGCATAACCAGGATGGCGTAGCCGGCGGAGTGCGACTTGTTGAAGGCGTAGGATGCGAACTCGAGAACATCGTCCCAAATTTTCTGGGCGACCTCGCGCGTGTAGTTGTTCTTGATAGCGCCGTTCATCCAGTGGTCGTAGGTGGTCTCGTCCGAGCCATCCTCCCAGTGCAGCACCGTCGACGTAAGCAGCTTAATCTTTTTCTTAGCCACGGGCTTACGGATACGCGAGTCCGATTCGCCCTTGGAGAAGCCGCACATCTCGACGGAGATGAGCATAACCTGTTCCTGATAGACCATGGTGCCGTAGGTTTCGCCCAGGATGTCGTCCAGACGGTCGTCGTAGGAGACGGCCGGCTCCTTGCCGTTCATACGGTTGATGTAGGACGAGACCATGCCGGCGCCCAGCGGGCCCGGGCGGTACAGGGCGATCAATGCCACGACGTGTTTGTACTCGGTGGGCTTCATGTTCTTGATCGTGGCCGTCATGCCGGCGGACTCGACCTGGAAGACGCCGGCGGTGTGGCCGGAGCCCATGAGCTTAAAGATCTCGGGATCGTCAAAGGGAATCTCTTCCTCTTTGATGTCGATGCCGAAGTTCTTTTTGATGTTTGCCTTGGCCTTGGAGATAACCGTCAGCGTGCGCAGGCCCAAGAAGTCCATCTTGAGCAGGCCCATGTCGGCGACGGTATGGCCCTCGTACTGGGTAATCTCGACGCCGCCCTTGGTGTCGAGCTTGGTGGGCACGTGCTCGTTGACGGGGTCGCGGCAGATCAGAACGGCGCACGCGTGCACGCCCTCGCCACGGGTGAGGCCCTCGATCGAGAGCGCCGTGTCGATGATGCGGCGAGCGTCGTCGTCCTTTTTATAGGCCTCGGCAAAATCGGGGTTAAACAGATCCTCTTTGCCGGGTTGCTTTTCGAGCACCTGCTTGAGCTTGACCTTGGGGTCGCTCGAGACCATCTTGGACAGGCGCTGGCCCATGTAGACCGGGTAGTCCAGGACGCGCGCGGCGTCGTTGATGGCCTGCTTGGCCTTGATGGTCGAGTAGGTGATGACGTGGGTGACCTTCTCGGGGCCGTAGAGCTGACGAACGTGCTCCACGACCTCGAGGCGTCGCTCATCGTCGAAGTCCATATCGATATCGGGCATCTCGGTACGTTGCGGGGACAGGAACCTCTCGAACATCAGGCCGTTCTCGAGCGGGTCGAACGCGGTGATGTTCATGGCGTAGGCGACGATAGCGCCGGCGGCCGAGCCACGGCCGGGGCCGACGCCGATGCCGTTGTCCTTAGCCCATTGCACGTACTCGGCAACGATCAAAAAGTAGGCGGCAAAGCCCTTGTCGCAAATGACCTTGTATTCGTACTCAAAGCGCTCTTTGATGTTGACGCCACCGATCTCGCGCGTGGCCCAGTCGTCGCCATAGTGCTGGCGCAGGCCCTTCTCGCACTCGCGGCGGAACTGGCTCTCGTGCGTCTCGCCGGGATCGAGCAACGGAAAGCGCGGCAGGATGATAGAGTCCCAGTCCAGCTCAACGTAGCACTTGTCGGCGATCTCGAGCGTGTTGTCGCAGGCCTCGGGGCAATACGGGAACATCGCCCGCATCTCCTCCTCGGTCTTCATGTAAAACTCCGAGCCGGTCATGCGCATGCGGTTGGGGTCATCGACCTTGGCGTTCATGCCAATACACATGATGACGTCCTGCACGGGCGCATCCTCGCGGCGCAGGTAGTGGAAGTCGTTGGTGGCGATGACCTTGACGCCCACCTGCTTGGCGATGTCGATGAGCGTGCGGTCCATCTGCTCGTCAGTCAGGCCGTTGTCGGTGGTGATGCCGTGTTCCTGGATCTCGATGTAGAAGTCACCGGGCTCGAAGGTATCACGGAAGGTCTCGGCCCACTTGATGGCGCCTTCCATGTCGCCGCGGTCGATGTATTTGGGGATGATGCCCGCGATACAGGCGCTCGTGCAGATCATGCCCTTGGCATGGCGGCGCAGGTTGTCGAGCGTCACGCGCGGCTTGTAGTAAAAGCCCTGCACGGCGGCCTCGGAGACCGTCTGCATTAGGTTGACGTAGCCCTCCTGGTCCTTGGCCAGAAGGATCATGTGGTAGAGCTCGGGCTTGTGGTCGCGGGCAAGGGTCTCGTCCGGCGTAAAGTAGACCTCGCAGCCAAAGATGGGCTTGATGACCAGGGGCGGTTTGAGCTCGTCGATGTTGCCCTTCTCGTCCCACATGGCCATGTCTTTGACGTACTGGGCATGCTCGCGCGGGTTTGCCTCGGGGTCGGGCTCCACCAGCTCGTCGCGGCGGTCCTTTTCCAAGAAGGCCTTGTCGTGGCTCCAGGTTTTGTACTCGGGCGTGTTGTGATTGACGGCGTCGCAGGCCAGCGCCAGGTCGGGCACGCCATACATGTAGCCGTGGTCGGTAATGGCCACGGCGGGCATGCCAAGTTCAACGGCACGATTGACCATATCCTGGATACGGGTTGCGCCGTCGAGCATGGAGAAAACAGTGTGATTGTGCAGATGGACGAATGCCATGTGATGAGCTCCGATGCGGGTTCGTGTTCTGACTGAACGATTTTACCGCACGGCACGGACAGCACCCGAACCTAGCCAAACCAACACGGCTACTCACGCAGTTGCGGTGAAATGCGGACTGTTTGGCGGCTTTTTTGGCCAAAACAGTCCTTATTCCACCGCAAGTTATCTGAGGACTAGAAGTTGTAGGTGACTACTTGAGGTTCGGCGGGTTCGACGAAGATGGCTGGATTCGCCTGCTCCACGCGAACGAACTTGACCGTCACCGTCTCAAAGCCCGCCTTGTGCAACACGTCGGCGTAAACGCGCGCCTGCAGGGCGTGCTTCTCGAGCAGCTGGTCCGGCGTCTCGTCCGGCGTGCCGCCCGTCTTGTAATCGATGACCAGTGCGCGTGACGGATCGGCCGGGTCGGTCGCCAAAGCGTCGATGGCGCCTTCGGCATATGCACCGTAGCGGGCGATGTCCTCGTCCTCGCAGCCCAGCGAGAAGAACGGCACCTCGGCGCGAACGCACGGCCACGCGAACAGCTCGGCACGAACCGACGACTTGAGCCAGCGCTCCAGAGCGACATCGAAGCGCTCGCGCTGTTCTGACGTCAGGTGCCACAGGCGAGCCAGGGCATCGGCACGCTCAGCGGGCAGCGCATCGGCACCCATCTCGATGAGCCACTGGCAGGCGGCGTGGAAGGCCGAGCCCAGCGCCATGGGATTGCCGGCGGGCTCGACAGCGGCCACGTCTGCATCCGTCATCTCCGAGCCATCCGACTCTGCATCATCGCCGGACTCGTCCATGGGAACACGAGCCTCGGCGGCACGGTCTTCCGTCTCGGCATGGAGTGCCGCGGCGATTGACGAGTAGCTATACGAGTCACGCGCCGGGAACGGACAGATGCCCATGCGCACGCCCACTGCCTGGGGATACACAAGCTCGAACGAATCGGGCTTGGGGTCGACAGGACCGGGGACGATTGTACTGGCCGAATCGTCGGCAGCATCCGTATCGGCATCGCCACGAACAAGCCTGCCCTCGGCATCCAGCGAAGCGTTGGCCTCAAACGTCTGCTCGCCAAAGGTAAAGCCCGCGAGCGAAATGAGCTCGTAGTCGCCCAGCTGGGAGTTGTCGAACACCAAGCGGTCGGCATCGAGCTGCGGCATATCCAGAGCATCGGTCGGCAAAATACGGCGCAGCACATCGTAGGTCAGATCGGTCTCGACATCAAAGGTCGGCGCCGTCACCTTGCCGCGGCTCACGCCGGCATCCATCGCCAGAATGACCAGCTCACGCGCTCGCGTCATGGCGACATAGAGCAAGCGGGCCCGCTCCTCGAGCGAAAGCTGCAGGTCGTCGTTGCGCAGGCGAGCAAATGCCTCGGCGGGAGAACCCGTCGCACAGACGTCCTCCATGAGCTCCGGCGGCAGCCACAGCGACGTGCCCTTGCCCTTAAACGCATGCTCAAACTGCTTTTTGACGTCATCGCCCTTCACAAAGGTCCCATCCGCAAGCTTAACGCCATCAAAACGAGCTGGCAGTGCCACGACCTGCGCTCCGCCCTCGACACGCCCCATCTGAGCCGCACCGGACGGCTTGCGCACGCCAAAACACTCGGCAACCGCTACGACCGGATACTCCAGACCCTTGGACGCATGCACGGTCATGATGCGCACCGCGCCGTCGCCCTCCTCGTTGAGGGCACCCGGGGCCTCCTTGCCCGCCAAGAAGCGGTCGAAGGCCAGCGCGATGGAACGCGGCGAGTTGCCGAACTCGGCCTCCTCCTCGGCCACGGCGTCGAGCGCCTTGAGCACGTTGGCGGCGATGGCCTTGCCCTCGGGGCCGCGCTGCGCCAGGCGCACGAACCAGCCGGAGGCATTGACCACGTCGCGCGCGATGGCGGCGAACGAATCACGCCCCACGCGACGCAGTGCGTAGCGCAGCACCTCGCGGGCACGCGTCACAAGCGGCAAGCCCTGCAAGCCCGGCACATCGGAATCGCTCATGATGCCCATGTCGATATTCCGGCGCGAGGTCTCCCCCGTCTCGCCATCGAGCTTGGTCGCCAGCGCCAGGAACTCCTGGGCGCCGAGCGCAAACATCGGCGAGGCGAGCAGCGGCATAAGGCCCTGCGCCGTATCGGCCGGATTGGCGAGCGCGCAGACCAGGGCACGCACCGTCTGCACCTCGGCTGCCTGGGCAAAGACCGAGCCGCCTGCGATGACGCAGTCGAGCCCCTGATCGCGGAAGGCCTGGGCGTAGACATCGGCGTTGGTCATGCGGCCCAGCAGCAGTACCATGCCGCCCTGGGGCTGGCCGGCATCGGCAAGCGCGCGGAAGCGCTCGGCGATCGCGCGGGCCTTGGCCTGTGTGCGCTCCTGCATACTGCCGCCGGCAACAAAGAGGGCCTGGCGGCGCGAGGCGTCCGCCACCAGCGTGTCCTTGCGGCCGTCGCTCGCCTCAAGATCCAAAAAGCCCTGCATCAGGCCGCCGTCATCGCCGTCGAAGACGCGTGCCACGTAACGCAGCACCTCGTCATGGCTGCGGAAGTTGCGCACGAGTTTGACGAGTTCGCCGGCAGGGGCATCGGCCACGGCAGTCGCCTCGGGCGCGGCAGACGAGCCCACCTTGCGCTCCTGACGACGGAACACCTCGACCTCGGCGCCACGGAAGCGATAGATGGACTGCTGCGCATCGCCCACGGTGCACAGCGCGCGCTCCCCCGCACCCGTCAGGTAGCGTATCAGATCGACCTGCATCTGGTCGGTATCCTGAAACTCATCGATCATGACCATCTTAAAGCGGCCCTCGTACGCAGCACGGATGGCAGGGTAATCGCGCAGGGCCTCGTAGGCCATACGCAGCAGGTCGTTATTATCGAGGGCGGACTGGGCAGCCTTCAGCGCGCGATACTCAGCCTCCACGGAACGGGCCAGGCCCACCAGCGCATCGAGCGCCGGGCCACCGCAGGCAAGCACGATATTGATAAACGCATCGGCGGCCTCGGCCTTGAGCAGCTCGACCTGCTCCTTAGGGAATGCCTTGCTCGCGCGCGGCATGGTGCACGACATCATGAGTCGCGCTGCATCGGCCATGGTCTTGCCGCTCGCCTCGAACGCGTCAATGGCGTCGAGTGCCATCTGCGCCTTCTCGGTCGCGGCCTTGCTTGCGCCCAGCGCCGCGCGATAGGCATCGGCGAGTGCCGAGGTATCGGCCTGCCCGCGCGCCACGCACACGTCGTCCATACCGCCCGGCAACTGGCTCGACAGCTCCAGCAGGTCGCGCACCAGGCCCTTGATGGTCGCGCCAGCGCCAAAGGAACCGCCCTCGCCCGCCATGGGATACCAGGCATAGAGGGCCTTGAGCGATGCCGCGAGCTCGGGGGCGGCATCGGGCGCCGTCGCGCGGGCCAACACATGCTCAACAGCCTGGTCCATAAGCTCGTCGGTATCGGTGAGCACCGTGAACTCGGGGTCGATGCCCAGCTCCAGCGCATGCGCGCGCAGGATACGCGAGCACATGCCGTGAATGGTCGAGATCCACGCGTCGTCGACGGTCAGTGCTTCCTCGTCCATGCCCTCGTCGATAAGCGCACGGCGCACGCGGTCACGGATCTCGGCCGCGGCATCTTTGGTAAAGGTAATGGCGAGCACCTGGTCAAGATGTTCAACGAACGGACCGGATTCAGGCGAGAGCGCGTAGACGATGCGACGCGTGAGGGTAAAGGTCTTGCCCGAACCGGCGCCCGCCGAGACAAACAGCGGACGGTCGAGCGTTTTGACAATCTGCAGCTGTTGCGGCATCAAAGTCGAAAGATCCATGGTCTACACGTTCCTCCTTACAAACGTTCCTTCGTGGTTATACGAGCAGCGCGCATGCGCGGCCTGAGCCGACGTCGGGTCAACGGCGGCAACGTTGCCTGCCTCGAGCTCGCGCAGGCGCTCGGCGATGCCGGCCTCAACGCGATCGAGCAGGGCGTCGAAGTCCATGCTGCCACCCTCGCCGGGGAAACCTTTCTTAAGGCCCGGGATGCGACCGTCGCCGCGCTCTTCCTCGAGCAGCTCGGCGCTCGCGGCACCGCGCAACGCCGGCTTGCCGCCCTTGGTCGAAAAGTAGAGCGCCGCGCGGGTGTCCAAATCCAGCGCCCGGCGCATGGCCTGGGCGTAGATGAGCGTTTGGGTATGTGGTGGCAACCAGCGCGGATCGTCGATGGGCGCCGTGCCCGATTCCTCGTCGCGCACCGTGGGGTCGGCGAGCTTAAACTCCTCAACGCCCGTGCGATGCTTGTAGTCGATCACCACGGCACGATTCTCGGCGTCCACGTCCACGCGGTCGATGCGCCCGCCAAGCGGCCAACCGGCATACTCGACCTTGAGCTCGTTGAAGGCGAACTCCAGGTAGCGCGGGGCAAAGGGGGCAAGTGCCTCGGACTCGTAGGCAAGCACACCCTCCAGCTGCGGCAAGATCTCGGCCACCTGGCGTTCCTCCACCGCAGAGAGCGGCACCAGCGGGCCCTCCGTGCCGCGCTTGCCGGCGTGCTCGGCCAACGTCTCGTCAAAGACCTCGTGCAGCAGCTCCTGTGCGCGCGGCAGATTCTCGGGCGTCACGCGCTCCATGCCCTCTTGGGGCAGACGGGCATGCAGATGCTCCAGCACGTCGTGGACAAAGTTGCCCTTTTCCATGTTGCCAAAGCCCGCGTCGATCGACTGGGGCTTCACGCGGTACGAGACGAACCAGCATAGCGGGCAGGTCGAATAGGCCTCGATCTGCGAGGCGGACGTCAGACGCGGCACGAGCGGCGCGTCCTCACCCTCACCATCGCGACGGCGCAGGACCAAATACGGCACGGCCTCGGCACTCAGATGCTGAGGGGCTTCACAGGTCACGCGCTCGCGCTTGAGGCCTTCACCTGCCGCGGGATCAAAGTCGGCGATGATATCGCCCTCGCCCACGCGCATGGGCTTGGCAGCGCCAGCGGCCTCGGCATGTGCCCACAGCTCGGTCCATACGGCTGCCGGGTAGCACTCGCGTGCCTGGCGATCGTGCGTCACACGGGCGAGCGCGACCGGACCGCTCGCCGCCTGCATCGCACGGCCAAAGCGCACGCGCAGCAGGGCAGCGGGCTCCAAAGACACGCCGTCGCGGCGCAGCTCGGCTGTCAACGTGGCAAGCGGGCCCTCTTCGTGCGAAAGCGGATAGCTGTCCAGGTCGACATCGGCAAACAGCACGGCATCGTAGCCGCCAGGACGCAAAACCGACGCATCGGCAAGCGACACGAAGCGCACTTGTGCCCGTGGCGTGCGATCGACCTCGTAGGTCGCGTAATCGTAAGCGGTACTGCGCTTGTCCACCTTGGTTCGAACGCCGTCGAGAACCGGCACGGTCGCGGCCTGCGACACGTCGAGTGCGCGAGCATCGTTCATAAGGATGTCGATGGCATGGCGCAGCAAAGCCATCTCTGCCTGGCGACGGGCCTGGCCGTCAAGACCGCCTAGAGCGCGATCGGGCAGCGCCTCGGCAACGGCAAGCATGGCCTTGAGCGCCGTCACGGGTTTGTCGCGCCACAGCGCCTGGAACACGTCCGAGACCACACACGGCACGTTCTTAAACCAGTTTTCGTCGCTGGCGGCCTTGCGGGCGCCCCTCACCTGGCCCTGCACGCTCTGCAGCAGGCTCTTGACGCCCACAGCGGTCTTGCTGCGCGACAAGCGCATGTTCTTGTCGAAGCCGCGGGCGCTCGCGGCGTCGGCACCCGAAAGCGGACTGTAGATCCAGTCGGTAAGCTCCGGCGCGGGCCACCACTCGGTCTTTGACGCCATGCCCTCATCGGCGGCCTTCATGCGCTCGATCAGGCCGGCAAGCGCCGCAAACTGCCTGCCCGCAATGGATTGGGAAAACGCCGTGAACTCAGTTGTCTCGGCAGCGATATGACGAGCCGCCAGACGAGAGGCGAGCTCACCGAACAGCTGGGATGCCCGGGCAGAAACAACGAGCACGCGCACGGGGTCGACGGGCGTCGCGGCGCCGGCGACCTCGGAACCCAGGCACGCTTTTACCAGATCATCAATTGCGTCCGTATAGACATGAGCACGGGCATGGGGGCCGGCGACCTCAATAAAGGCAGGCTGAGCGGCGATCCCGCAAGCGGCATCAGACGCGACGGCGTTCTTCCCCAGCGGCGCGATCTCAAACAACACATCGCGGGCATCAAATGCCGCGGCAAGCTCCTCGCGCATCGCCGCCTGCTCGCGTGCAAGCAGCACGACGACCTCTCCCCCATTGTTCGCCACGGCAGACAGCAGCTCGAGCAGACCGTGCGTAAACGACGTGATACCGCGCACGCATACGGCGCGAGTGCACGCCGGCAGGCTATCGGCCAGGACACTGGTCATAATGCCAGCTGCCTCGCAGGGCTCGACCATATCTCGACGGTCCAAACCGCCCGCATAGGCGCGCAAAAGCTCGAACACACGGGCCTCGGCATCGCTTTTTGGCTCAGGCTGGCAGTTGTCGCCACGGCATCGTTCGGCACCCGTCCCCGCAACGCCCGGCAACACGTCGCGGGCCATGCGCGCGAGCATGCGCACTGTGCCCTGGCTGCGCGAAAGCGGCTGCAGGTCGACATCGTCGAGACGCGTGACCATGTCCGAGAACAGCATCTGGCGCTGCAGGTTGTCGACGAAACCGCGCCCGTCGCCCAAAAGCTCCCAAAGCGAGCGAAGCCACGATGTAGACGTCTTGTAGTCGATACCCAGCGAAATCCCGGCTTCCGCCGCATCATGACGGCACAGGTCGAGCTCGGCAAACGTAGGTGCCAGCAGCACGGCACGTCCGTGGCAGCCAACAAGGTCGGCAAGCAGCGCCGACTCGGCATCACTCAAATCCGTGCCGGCATTGGTGGTATAGATTCGAACAGGCATGGTCCTCCGCTCAAACTGTTCGCAATAATCAATGCATCCATCCTACCCGCCCAAGCGGACACATTGCCACCGCAGCTCCATCTTTTGGTACAAAGCAACCTGACCCCAACGCACCAGCCGATTGCAGGCATATAAAAACCGCCCCCGGAGGAGCGGTTTTGTACAATTCGTTTTTTGCGCCGCCTACTCGCCATCCTCCAGCTTAATGAGGATCTTGCGATAGCCGCCGTACTCGCCGTTCAGCGCCTTTGAAACGCGGCTCACCGTAGTGGACGAAGCGCCGGTGCGGGCCTGAACCTCAACATAAGGCTCGCCCTCATCCAGGTAACGCGCGACCTGCAGACGCTGCGATAGATCGCAAATCTCGCGCGGCGTGCAGATATCGGTCAAAAACGCTTGGATATCCTTCTCGTCGTCCAAAAGGCTAAATGCGTGGACCAGCTGCTTGACATCAGGCTTGTCAAACATGTTCTCGATATTCATCGATCACCGCCAAACCCGCCAAAAGGCATCGAAGTTGATACTGACATCGGGCATCGTTCGCCCGTTCTATGCAATAGGGCAACGCCTGTGGCTTTTGCCCGTAGCAGTGTAGCACACCACCAAACTAAAGCGACAAGACTCTCTGTCAGCGGCGCGTTTTTCAGGACGAACGCCGTTTTGAAATCGAATGCGCACGTAAGCTCCACGAATATTTGCGACAATGGGCATCCAGGCAAGGCCCCGCGTTCGCGCAGCCGTCCAAGTCGCCACGGCAAGCTGCTTCACGCGTCACTAACTCTCCCCGCGCAAGAAAGGACCCCCTACCATGCGCTTTATGCTTAACTGGCTCTTTACTTCGATCGCCATCGCGATCGCCACGTTCCTCGTCCCCGGCATCCAACCCTTCGGTTTTGCCGAGGCCTGGGTCTGTTTCGCCTTTGTGGGACTGTTCCTCAGCATCGTCGATTCGCTCGTCAAGCCGTTCCTGACGGTCATCTCACTGCCGCTCACTATTATTACGCTTGGTATTTTTCAGCTCGTAGTCAACAGCTTTATGCTCGAGCTGGCCAGCTACCTGTCGGTCAATCTGTTGGGCGCTGGTATCTCCATTGCCGGCTTTGGATCGGCCTTTATGGGCAGCATCCTGGTATCCATCATGCGCAGCATTCTCGATAGCATCGCCTAGGGCTAGAACTGTTCAATACGAACCGTCATATCGACCCAAAACGAAGGCCGCCCATCGCAAAAATGGGCGGCCTTCTTATTTGTCAAGTCTCAAAGGGCGAGAGAATCTACCATTTCCACCCCGTCCCCAAATGCAGGTGTGGGTTAGATGACGTAGTCGTAGCCATGGTTGGGAGCGACAAGTTGATCGAGCGTCACACCGTCGAGGTAGTCGTTGATGAGCTTGTCCAGGTTCTTCCACACGTCGAGCGTGGGGCACTCATCCGAACGCGAGCAGCCCTTGCAGTCGCCATCCAGGCAGGCGACCGGCGCCAGACTGCCCTCGGTCAGGCGCAAGATCTCGCCCACCGTGTATTGCTCGGGCGGGCGCGTGAGCACATAGCCGCCGCCCTTGCCGCGCATGCCCGAGAGCATGTTGGCGCGCACGAGCGTAGCCAAAATGTTCTCGAGATATTTCTCGGAAATCCCCTGTCGCGCCGCGATCTCTTTGAGCGGGATGCGACCGGCTGCCTGGTGCTCGGCCAGATCGACCATAACGCGCAGGGCATATCTGCCCTTAGTAGAAACCAACATGTATAGTGCTGCCTTTCGGTCATTTAGTCCGTAGAAATTCTAGCCGAAATATTGGTTTTGAAAATACCCGTTCCGGTCAAGATGGTTAATCGACTCGTAATAATCTTCTATTTCCTATTGTGTTACTAGGCTTTACTGTCTACTATGCTTGCCAACAGCAAAACGAGCAACCCATAAGGTTTGTGGGTTTCGCTACTACACACACCGTAAAACCACACGGTATCCAGTCATTTGAACACTTTGGAGGTTCACCATGAGCAATGTTTACACGTCCATCGATCAGCTTATCGGCCACACTCCGCTTCTGGAGCTCACTCACTTTGAGGCCGATGAGGACCTCAAGGCCCGCGTGCTCGTCAAGCTGGAATACTTCAACCCCGCCGGCTCCGTCAAAGACCGCGTCGCCAAGAACATGATCGACGAGGCCGAGAAGGCCGGCAAGCTCGTGCGCGGCGGCGACTACACCATCATCGAGCCCACGAGTGGCAACACCGGCGTCGGCATCGCCTCGGTGGCGGCGGCTCGCGGCTACAAGGTGATCATCACCATGCCCGAGACTATGTCCGTCGAACGCCGCAAGCTTATGCAGGCATATGGCGCACAGCTCGTGCTCACCGACGGTTCCAAGGGCATGAAGGGCGCCATCGCCAAGGCCGAGGAACTGCAGAAGGAGACGCCAAACAGCATCATCGCCGGCCAGTTTGTGAACCCCGCCAACCCCGCCATCCACAAGGCCACGACCGGCCCCGAGATCTGGGATGACACCGACGGCGAGGTCGACATCTTCGTCGCCGGCGTTGGAACCGGCGGCACCGTGACCGGCGTGGGTGAGTTCCTTAAGGAGCAGAACCCCGAAATCAAGGTCGTCGCCGTCGAGCCCGCCACTTCCCCGGTGCTCTCCAAGGGCCAAGCCGGCCCGCACAAGATCCAGGGTATCGGCGCCGGTTTTGTGCCCGACGTCCTCGACACCCAGGTCTATGACGAGATCATCCCCGTCGAGAACGACGACGCCTTTGCGACCGGCCGCGCCGTGGGCCACAAGGAGGGCGTGCTCGTGGGCATTTCGTCCGGCGCCGCCGTGTGGGCCGCGCTGCAGCTGGCCAAGCGCCCCGAGAACGAGGGCAAGACCATCGTGGCCCTGCTTGCCGACACCGGCGAGCGCTACCTGTCCACGGCGCTCTTCCAGGACTAGGGCCTGTCGCCCATAGGTTGAGCCCACGGACGAGCCGGTCTCCTCTCTCCCGGCAGTCTGAGCCCATCCAATCAGGGTGTCCCACGAGACGCCCGAACTTGCTACAATGTCTGCGGCGCGGAACCAGCCTCCCGCGCCGCTTTTCTTTTTTGGCCACATGCCACCAAGGAGAACCTCCCCATGCACAACAAGCGCGTGCTCGTCGCCATGAGCGGCGGCGTCGATTCCAGCGTGACCGCGTACCTGCTCAAAAGCCAGGGCTACGAATGCGTCGGCGCCACCATGCGCCTCACCTGCCCCGCGCCCGATCCCGCCACGGGCATGAGTAAGGTCGACCGCGACATCGCCGATGCGAAGGCCGTCGCCGAGCGTCTGGGGATACCCCACCATGTGCTCGACTTGCAGCAGACCTTCGACCACAGCGTTATCGAGCGCTTTGTGAACGCCTACCAGGAGGGGCTGACGCCCAACCCGTGCATCATCTGCAACCGCCACATAAAGTTTGGCGCGTTGCTCGGTGCGGCGCTGGACATGGGCTGCGACTACATCGCAACGGGTCATTACGCCAAAACAAGCCAGACAGTAGACGGCACCTGGCAGCTGCATCGCGGCGAAGATCCCAAAAAGGACCAGAGTTACTTTTTGTATTCGCTCACGCAAGAGCGCCTGGCACGCACAATCTTTCCGCTGGCAGGCCTGGACAAGGAGCGCGACGTGCGCCGCATTGCCGCCGAGCAAGGCTTTACCAACGCCAAGAAGGCCGAAAGCGAGGATATTTGCTTTATTCCAGACGGTGACTACGCGGGCTATATCGAGCGCCGCTGCGGACATGCCGCTGCACCGGGCGACATCGTATGGCGCGACGGCAGCGTGGTCGGGCGCCACAACGGCGCACTGCGCTATACCATCGGCCAGCGCAAGGGTTTGGGCGTAGCGATGGCGCATCCCGTATACGTGACAGGCGTCGATGCCGCCAACAACACCGTGCATCTGGGCGAGGCCGAGGACCTAACGGCCACAGCACTCACGGCCGACGACTGGATCTGGAGCGCCCCTGCCGACCGCATGGAGGCAGAACTCGATGCCGGCGGCATTCGCGTGGGCGCCAAGTACCGTTACCGTCAGAAAGACCAAGCAGCGACCCTTACGCGCGGCGAAGACGGGCAAATGCTGCTGACTTTTGACGAGCCGCAGCGAGCCATCGCCCCCGGCCAGGCCGTTGTAGTCTACCACGGCGACATCGTCCTCGGCGGCGGCACGGTGACCGGCGCACTTAAGTAGCCGCAGGTTTATCGCTGCACGTGTCGAAGCACCTCAACAGCGGCACTAACCTCGATTACGCGACGCTCGAGGCCGCGGCAAATGGCCTCGAGTCGACCCTCCGCCGTCGCCCATTCGCTCTGCGAAAGAATCTCGATCGCCTCATCAACAAATCCGTTGAGCCGCGATGGATCGAACCAATCGACCGAGTCCGCAAGCGCCAGCTGGACGGAAGGGTCGGGCCCAAACGGCTTAGCGGAAAACCCAAACTCCCCAGCTGCGAGCACGGCATTTGGTACGTTGTACCACAGGCAGTTGCCGCTATCGAACAGCGGGGCAGGCCTTATCTCCAGGGTATCGACATTGCGGATGATGCCGAAGTTTCGCCAATGGCGGTCGCTGTTGGCCAAAAGGGCATCGCAGACAATCACCTGCGACATAGACCTTCTCACAGCGGCCTCATCGGCACCATGCTTGCCAAGGTAGCGACAGTATCGATCGTATGTCGAGTTTCCCCGCTGGCTAGCAAGTGCGCCCTTAACGTAAACAGCCGGAACGTATTCCTCGCGGCCATCAAGAAAGTCGTCGCACAGACACGCAGGGCCATCGAACATGCGCTCAACCGTGTAAGGAACAAACTCCCCCTTGGAAAGCAAACGACGATGCAGAGCTGTTGCGACCGCCTCGTTAAAGGGTCGTTGGTCGTCCACGCCACACCCCTTGACCAGAACGCGAACACCGTTGCGAATCATCCACGATTTAGGAAGCTCGCCCTCGGATGTGTTGTCGGGATTTTTAAGACCGATGCCTTCCAGCCAACCCGAACGCTCTTCGGACGCCGATCGCTCAAAATCGTTCTCGAAGTAATTGAGGTTTCGCCATTCGAACCCGTCGCATTCTGCCGGCCGCAGCCAATAACAATCCGAAAGTGATAGGCCCAGGCACCGAACCGGAACCTCAACGCCGTTAGCAATCCCCAGCTCGCGGTAGCGCGAAATAAGCCCAGGGCGAACATCGGGCACCGACCGATGGCTCCACCACACGTTGAGCTCCCGTTTATTCACCGTAGGAGAAGAGCTCGAGCACGTGCCAAACGGCATCCTCTGCGCATCGAGTACCTCGGCGATTTCGAAGGGAAACTCACGCGTCGGATCAAATGAGACACGCGCAACCTCGTAATCGGCGGACATCAGCGTAAACTTGCGCCCCACATCGGCCGCAGGACGGCGTCCACGTTTGCGGACCTTTTGATAAGCGACCGCGGAATTGTACTCGACCATCTTCCGTCCGCCCACAATATCGCACGCGAGCGTTCCCGATGCGGCAAGTTGAGATATGCGGGCTTTCGTAACGCCCAGCAGGCGGGCAGCATCACCCATAGACAAGTACTCAGACGTATCCATACACCGCATCACCTCGTTAAGTAATTTAAACGTTTATTTAATAGATTACATGCATCATAATACTAAACAACCCAAAGCGAAAAAAGGCCCGAGAAATCGGGCCTTAGCGATTGGTCAGCCGAGTCGCAAGCTACTCCCCTAGCGCTGAACGTAGGCGCGAACCAGCTCGTAGGTGTTGCGCACGCCGTCGATGTGGCTGCGCTCGTAGTTGTGGCTCGCGTACACGCCGGGGCCGATCAGACCATGGCGAATGTCGTAGCCGGCCGAGAGCGTGGCCTCGACGTCGGAGCCATAGTGCGGGTACACATCGATGGCGTAATCGAGCTCCAGCTCGCGCGCGATGTTGGACAGCGTGGTTACCAGGTCGTAGTTGTACGGACCGCCCGAATCCTTGGCGCAAATCGAAACCATGCGCTCGGTGCAGCCCAGGTCGTCGCCCACGCAGCCCATGTCCACGCTGATCATCTCGCGCGTGTCGGCCGGCACAAAGGCGCCGCCGTGACCGACCTCCTCGTACACCGTAAAGAGCAGCGACACCTTGCGCGAAAGCGACACCTCGCCGTCAGCAACGGCGCGGGCCAGACCCAGCAGAATCGACGCGGACAGCTTGTCGTCAAGGAAGCGACTCTTGATGTAGCCGCTCTCCGTCACCGTGGTGCGCGGGTCCATAGCGATGATGTCGCCGGTCTGAATACCCAGCTCGAGCACATCGTCCTTGCTGTCAACGTTCTCGTCGAGCAGGATTTCCATGTTCTTCTCGATGGTCTTGACCGGCTCATCGGCCACATGCGCCGAAGGCTCGGTATTGAGGACCACGCCCGTGTAGACATTACCGTCACGCGTGTAGACTGTGCAGTTCTCGCCATCGGCCGTAGACCACTGGTGCCCACCAAGCGTCGTGGGACGCAGGCGGCCATTGTCCTTAATGGAACGCACCATGGCGCCCAGGGTATCGACATGGCTCGCCAGTACGAGCGGCTCACCCTCACCACCAAGCTCAACGAGCACGTTGCCTTTATTGGAGCGCTCGGGCCCAAAGCCCATATCGCGCAACGTTTCCATTAGATAATCAGTCGCCGCACGGGTATAGCCCGTAGGCGAAGCAATAGAAGTCAGCGTCTTAAGCTGTCCCGCGATATAGGAGAGCGTCTCCTCTAGAGAAGCATCGATTACAGAAGCCATGTGCATCCTTCCAAGCAAAACTAAGACCGAGTCCCGATTTTAACCGTTCTGCACGCGCAAGGCTCTGGGAGCCGAGCCACCTCCAGACGTCCTCCCGCCGATTTTACGCACGCGCACGGCTTACAATCCCAATCTTGCATAAATCCTATCGGTATCTGCATAGAAATGAGGAATCTTTTTGCTTCGTCTCAGGGTACCCCACCTTGGGCCGTGCAAAAAACGAAGTATTCAGCACCGTGGGCCCCAACGACCCCATCGCGAACGACAAAACGACACGGTTACAGCAGTGTTGCAGGTCGTCGCAAAGCAAAAACTCAGTAACAACCCCCTCCACTCATCGATAGCCCGCCCACAATGGCTGTCGATGGGCGCCTGCGGACCACTACGGGCCATTCAAAACGTTATGCATTCTTAAGAGCTTGCTGAATACTCCCAAAAATGCACGCTGGGAAGTACACCACCTATCCGCAGCGGGCAGCATGCCTTGGTTTTGCCCATCTCGGGGCATCGACGAGGCACAAAAAGCCCCGCCGCGCGTAGCGCGGCGGGGCCAGCGGCAAGTCAAAAGACCATACGCCTACAGGCGAAAGAACACCAAACTAGGCTAGGCAGCCGGGCAGATCTTCTTGAAGAGCTCGATGACGTCGTCGAGCGTCGCCTCGCGCGGGTTACCCGGGAAGCAGGCGTCGGCCATGGCGTCCTTAGCCAGGACCTCGATCTCGTCAGCCTTCATGGCTTCGCAGACGTGCGGGATGTTCACGTCGGCGGAAAGCTGCTTGACGGCGGCAATGGCAGCATCGGCGGCCTCGTCGGTGCTCATGCCCGTGGTGTCAACGCCCATGGCGACGGCAACCTTGGCCAGGCGTTCGGCGCAAACCGGCTTGTTGAACTCCATGGCGATCGGCAGCAGCATGGCGCAGGCGACGCCGTGCGGGGTGTCGTAGTGAGCGGACAGGGTGTGAGCCATGGCGTGGTCGATGCCCAGGCCAACGTTGGAGAAGCCCATGCCGGCGACATACTGGCCAAGAGCCATGCCCTCGCGGCCGGAGCCGGGCTGACCGGACTTGGCCTCGGCGACGGAGTCGCGCAGGTTCTCGCTGATCAGCTTGATAGCCTCAAAGTGGAACATGTCGGAAAGCTCCCAAGCGCCCTTGGTGGTGTAGCCCTCGATGGCGTGGGTCAGAGCGTCCATGCCAGTGGAAGCGGTCAGGCCGGCGGGCATGGAAGCCATCATGTCGGGGTCGACGACGGCGACCTCGGGGGCGTCGTTGGTGTCGACGCACACGAACTTGCGGACCTTCTCGGGGTCGGTGATGACGTAGTTGATGGTCACCTCGGCAGCGGTACCGGCGGTCGTCGGCACGGCGATGGTGAACACGGCGTGGTTCTTGGTGGGAGCAACGCCCTCGAGGCTGCGGACATCGGCGAACTCGGGGTTGTTGATGATGATGCCAATGGCCTTGGCGGTGTCCATGGAGGAGCCGCCACCGATGGTCACGATAGCGTCAGCCTCGGCGGCCTTGAAGGCCTCGACGCCGTCCTTGACGTTCTGGATGGTGGGGTTGGGCTTAATCTCGGAGTAGAGGCTCCAAGCGATGCCGGCAGCGTCGAGCTCGTCGGTCACCTTAGCGGTAACGCCAAACTTGACCAGATCGGGGTCGGAGCAGACGAAGATCTTCTTGTAGCCGCGACGCTGGAGCTCGCCGGGGATCTCCTTGATGGCGCCGGAACCATGATAAGAGATGGTATTGAGAACGAAACGATTAGCCATTGATAGCCTCCCATCGTGTGTGGGGCATCCATTACGCCCCACGCTATAAGTCCCATCCTAACGCTTTTGAAACAAAAAACGCGTGAGAACGTCAAAAGTGTTAAAGCGTTTCAACAGATGATGAAAAAAATTGCGGCAAAGGGACAGCCCCTTTGCCGCATTCGGTTACTTTCGGCAGCCCTCTTTCCAAGCCTCGGCCGCAACCTTCCAGCGTAAGCGCAAATCGCGCTCGCGGTCGATGAACATGATGGCAAACGCGACAAACAGCAGCAAGCTCGCCACGACGATGGCGTGCAGGCCCATGCGCTCAATACACCAGTTGCCCAACACGGCGCCAAACACAAAGGTAAGGATCACGCCAAAGTACAGCAGGCCGTTTTCCAAAAAGCCGCGCCTGTGGGTGATGATGTAATCGTCCACGTTTTGCAGCGCGTTGCGCAAGTTGCCGATGCACATGGTCGTAGCGATGCCGTGACCGTGGATCTTGCGGAAGCTCTCGACCTGCATGCCGCAGGCAAACGAGGTGAGGCAGTTGGCGAGCAGGTTGAAATTGCCGCCCGGGATAAAGCTCACGCCCAGTAAGATGACGGCTTCAAAGAACACCGTCACCTGACGCCAGTGGATCACGCTGCCAAACCGCTCGTGTACCAGATCGGCAAGCATAATACCCACGGCAAACGACACCACAGGGAAGAAGTAGCGCCCCGCAAGTGCCCAGTTGCCCTCCGAGATGCTCACGCCCACGAGCAGGATGTTGCCTGTCTGCGCGTTGGCGAAAACATGGTCGCGCCCAATGTACGAATACACGTCCATAAAGCCACCGGCGAGCGCCAGGATAATGCCCAGCTCAATAGACTCCGATATCTGTTTGGCACGCTGCATCGTCGTGCATCCTCCTTGTTGACGACTCTCTCGTGCGTTGGCGGAAACATAGCCGCCGTTCATACTGTAACCCATTGACAACATGGCGTGCGCGCGAGACGGGTTCACCAACGCGCAGATACACAGTCTGGAAACAAACGGCACCCGCATCGACGCCCCGATCCGCCAGCTCGTGTACTCCACCAGTCTTTTTAGCCCCGTCCCAAAAAGACTGGTTACAATTACGTGCAGCATACAAACACCGGGAGGGATCGTGGCAAAAAAGCCTCAGCACGCTCAGAACAACCAGCGCAGTCAGCAGGGCAAACAGGGCCAGCAGCAAAAGCGCGGCGGTAAGGCGCAGGGTGGGCACACCACGCATACCCCAGCAGCGCCCACGCGCCCCTGGCGTCCGGGCCGCGACAAGTTCCTCCCCGTCAGCCGCGCCGATATGGACGCGCGAGGCTGGGACCAGTGCGACTTCGTCTACATCTGCGGCGACGCCTACGTGGACCATCCCAGCTTTGGCATGGCCATTATCAGCCGCGTCCTCGACGCGCACGGCTACAAAGTGGGCATCATCTGCCAGCCCGACTGGACCGACCCCGCCAGCATCACCGTGCTCGGCGAGCCGCGCCTGGGCTTTTTGGTCAGTGCCGGCAACATGGACTCCATGGTCAACCACTATTCGGTGACCAAGCACCGCCGCCACACCGACGCCTATACCCCCGGTGGCGAGGAGGGGCGCCGTCCCAACCGAGCCGTCACGGTCTACGGCAACCTTATCCGTCAGACGTTTAAGGATGCCCCCATCATCATCGGCGGCATCGAGGCGAGCCTGCGCCGCCTGGCCCACTACGACTACTGGCAGGACAAGCTCAAGCGCTCGGTACTGCTCGACTCGGGCGCCGATATCCTCATCTACGGCATGGGCGAGCACGCGATTGTCGAGATTGCCGACGCGCTCGACGCGGGACTGCCCGTCGATCAAATCACCTATATCAACGGCACCGTCTACCGCACGGGCTCGCTCGACGAGGTCTACGACTACGACCTGCTGCCCAGCTGGGACGACCTTGCCGCCGACAAGCTCAACTACGCGCGCAGCTTTAACGTGCAGCAGCAGAATATGGACCCCATCACCGGACACCGCCTGGTAGAGCCCTACCCCAACAGCGTCTATGTGGTGCAGAACCCGCCATCGGCGACGCTCACCACCGATGAGATGGACGAGGTGGCCGAGCTCCCCTACGCACGCGATTGGCATCCCGACTACGACGCGGCAGGCGGCGTGCCGGCCTTTGCCGAGATCAAGTTTTCCATTAGCTCCAACCGTGGCTGTTTTGGCGAGTGCTCGTTTTGCGCCCTCACCTTCCACCAGGGGCGCGTGCTGCAGATGCGCAGCCACGATTCGATCATGCGCGAGGCCGAGCTGCTCACGCGCGATCCCGAGTTTAAGGGCTACATCAACGACGTGGGCGGACCGACGGCAAACTTTAGCCGCCCTGCCTGCGACAAGCAGCTCAAGCACGGCGTGTGCAAGAACAAACGCTGCCTGTGGCCGAGCGTATGCAAGAACATGGTGGTCGACGAGAGCGGCTACACACAGCTGCTGCGCGACCTGCGCCAGCTGCCGGGCGTCAAGAAGGTCTTCGTCCGCAGCGGCATCCGTTTTGACTACACCATGGCCGATGCCTCGGACGAGTTTTTGCGCGAGCTGCTGGAGCACCATGTCTCGGGCCAGCTGCGCGTGGCACCCGAGCACGTGAGCGACGCGGTGTTGTCCGTGATGGGCAAGCCGAGCCGAGCCGTCTACGACGCGTTCTGCCGTAAATTTGAACGCCTGAACCGCGAATACGGACTCAAGCAGTACGTAGTGCCGTACCTAATCTCGAGCCATCCCGGCTCAACGATGAAGGAAGCAGTGGACCTTGCCGAGGCCGTGCGCGACATGGGCTACATGCCCGAACAGGTGCAGGACTTCTACCCCACGCCGTCCACCATGTCGACGTGCATGTACTACACCGGCGTGGATCCGCGCACCATGCAGCCGATCTACGTGGCGCGCGACCCGCACGAGAAGGCCATGCAGCGTGCGCTCATCCAGTATCGCAAGCCCGAGAACTACAAGCTCGTGCGCGAGGCGCTGGAAAAGGCTGGCCGCCGCGATCTGATCGGCTACACCAAGCATTGCCTGATTCGTCCCGTGCCCCCGCGCCCGGGCGAGACATCTGCTGGCGGTGGGCATGGAACCGGCAAGAAGGGCGGCAAACCACATGGCGGTGGCGCTGGCAAGGGACCCAAAGGCAGCAAGGGCCACGGCGGCATGTCGCGTGCGCAAAACACCGCAGGTCGCAATCGCGCGGCCCAGGGACGGCAGGGCGCCAACGGAGGCGGCAGGCGCAACTAGGGCAGCGGTGCGCTCGCTGCGTCCATCCCACACGCGTGGCGCAGCGAGCGCATTGCCTCAACGAGGATGACGCCGGCGATGGCGACCGTGACCACCACGTCGAGCGAGGTGTTCACAAACCAGAGCAACGTCATGAGATACGACCCGGCATTAAAGGCAAAGTGCAGCAGGATCGTGTAGCGGAGCTTTCCGGTCGTCACGAGCACCCAACCAAAGATGAGGCCGGCGGCACCCGCGTAGCAACCTTGCACCCAATTCATGTGCATAAAGCCGAAGATTGCCGCCTGCAGCACAATCGCCGCAGCGATACCCCACGTGCTTGGGGCCGCCCAGGGCACCATGGCGCCGTCCTGCGCGCTCGCACGACGCCGGCGCTTCCAAAGTGGGCGGCACTGCGGATTAAACGCTCGGAGCGAAAACTCAAAAATAATGCCGCGCACCAGCAGCTCTTCACAAAACGGGGCGCCGAGCACCGTGGTCAGGACGGCGAGATAGCTGGTGTCGCCCATGCCTGTTTCCTCGACAAGCTCGCTGTAGTCGGCCGCGGCATCGGGCAACAACGACAGCGCGGCGTCGGTCACGTAGCCAACAACCACCTGCAGGGCCAGGCCGATCACGATAACGCAGGCGATGCGTTTCCACGCCCCACGCGCTCCCCCGCCGAGCGGGTGCTCGCTTTGCCGGCGTGCCATAAACGAACGCGGCCACAGATAACGCCACCACAGCAGCGCCATCAAAAACGATGCTGTCTGCGCGACGGCCTGAAGCAATTGAATGTCGAGGTCATCGATCGAAAAACCCATGAACACCGATGCGACGCCAAGGGCGGAAAACAAAACGACGCTCAGGGCAATATCGGCAGCGACGACGCCAAAACAGGCAAGCGCCCAAATCATCGCATTGAGCATGCCAACCTCCTCCCGACGACTAGTCATTGGGGACGTTCTTCAACGACTAGCTGTTGGGGACACTCTTTGCCAAAGGCCCCGCTGGGCGAGATGTCGAACGGGAAGGTGCCGCAGCGATTGAACGCGGCGATAAACATGCGGATGGCGTTGGACGGCGTGGTGCCCACGAGCTGGGTTGCCGCCGCGAAGGCTGCCTTCTCCTCGGGCAAGACCTTCGCGACTACGGGGGTCATGTGTTCTGCCATGGCGCTTCCTTTTTGAAACGACGGTAGTGCGGATAGATGCGGGCCACGCGGCTGGGCGACGGGCTGTGAAGGCAACCCGATTGGCCCGCATCCGGAGTTTGTTTCTGCGGCGTTGGTATTACTTGGTATTCCTAAGTATTACCCCGCAGATAGAATACCACACCCGACCCCATGGGGACGGAGGAAAACGAATCATTTTGTTGCTCAGTTAGTATTTAGAGCGTGATGATGTCCGAGATATCGAGGGCCTGAACGTCGACGACATCGTGCGTGGCGAGCAAGAGCGTGCGACCGTCGAGCAGGTCTAGCACGGCCTCGGCCGTCGCATCGCGCGCGGCGGCGTCCAGGCCGGTAAAGGGCTCATCCAGAATGACGGCACAGCCGCCACACAGCAGGGCTCGAGCGATCTCGACACGACGGCGCTGCCCGCCCGAAAGCTCAGCCACGCGAACATGCACGTCGATTCCCGGCACCAACCGGCGCAGCAAGGTCGTAGCGTTCGAAGCATCCACGCGCGCATCGGCACACACCAGCACGTTATCCAAAGCCGAGCTGCCCTCTACCAAGCGTGCATCCTGAAACACCATCGAGCACGGCGCGCACTCCCCCGCTGCCAACGAAAGCAGCGTCGACTTGCCCATCCCCGAAGCGCCCATCACGCAGATACGCCCACCCGCAGGCACGTTGAGCACCAGACCATCCAGCGCCGGCGCCCAGGGCGCACGATCGCCCACGGCAAGCGCAAGCTCCGCTGCAGTGCCATCGCTCGCAGTCCCCGCACGCCCGCACAGTCCATGCCCATGCGCCCGCACGGCCGCGCGCCACGCCACGGGTCCCGAAACCCGCAGCAGCCACACCAGCACGCGCTCACACGCCCACGAGGCGGTAACGACCAGCACGGTCCACGCCAGCAAATCAGCCGTCTCAATCAAAAGCTTTGCCTGATAGATGCGCTCGCCCACGGTGCCCACCGCCATGCCGATCAGCTCGGCTGCCACGCCGGCCTTCCAGCTCATGCCGATCACGGCGCGGGCGCACGAAAGCACAAACGGCAGGACTTCGCGCCAGGTATGGGCGCAAAACAGGCGCCAGCCGCGCACGCCATGCAGACGGAACATCTGCTCCAGCGGTTTATTCACCTGTGCCAAGCCCTCGGCCAGCGAAAAATACACGCCCGGCAGCGCCATCAAAAAGACCGCGGCGATGCTCACGCGCGCCGATCCCAACCAAATAAGCAGCAGGACCACCACGCAGGCAACCGGCGTCGCCTTAACAAACGAAAGTGCCGGAGCCACCAGGCGCGCAAACGCCCGCAACCGTGACGAAATCCCGGCAAGCACGCCACCACACACCGCGGCAAGCGCCAGTCCGCCCAATATTCGCGCGCCCGAGCCCGCCAAAATCGCCCAGGTGCCGCCATCGCACACCAGGCGCAGCAGCGCCAAGGCAACAGCGCCCGGCCCCGGCAAGATCAGCGGTTGCGCCACCAGCGTCGCCACCAGCATCCACGCGGCAAGCCAAAAGGCGGCAACGGCACCTGCTGCCGCCACCGCCTTCATACGCTCTGTCATGTGTCGAGCAAACGCACGCACGGGCTACTCCATGTAGTAGAAATCGTCAGCCGGGAGCTTGCCACCCACGGCGCTCGCGTCCGCGTCGGACAGCACCTGCAGATACCCGCTAAGTGCCGCTTTCATATCCTTGCCCGTCTGGCAGACAAGCATGCACCCGGGAATCGCCTTCTCGGCGATCTTGGCGTTGTCCACGATGCCGGCATCGACCACGGCCTGCGCCCAGTCTGCCGGCGCCGCATTGACAGCCTTAACGCTCGCCGCATGGCATCTCAAGAACTCCGCCACGGCCTCGGGATGTTCCTCGGCAAACGCGCGGCGCACCACGGTCACGCCCGTCAGCAGGCGCGAACCCGTGTCACCCGCCAGCTCATCCCATACATCGGTCAGACTTATCGGCGCCGATAGCTTGCCTTCGCTCTTGGCGATGGCAGCGGTCTTGAACGGCTCCGGCAGCACGCCCACGGCGGACGGGTCGGCAAGCAGGGCCGACAGCACCTCGGCGGGCTCGCTCTTAAACTCGAGCGTCACCTGACCGGTCAGGCCCGCGCGCTCCAGCAGGTAGTTCATGACGTACTCCGGCGTGGTGCCCTTGCCCGTCATGTAGACGGTATGGCCCGCCAGATCGCCAAACGAGGCCACACTCGCGTCGCCCGTCACAACGTTCAGCACGCCCAGCGTGTTGATGTCGATGACCTGCACCGCGCCCTCGGTCTTGTTATAGAGCACGCTCGCCACGTTGGCGGGTACCAGGGCAATGTCGATATCGCCCTGAATGACCTTGGGCACGATCTCATCGGCGGCAGTATTCATCGCAAAGTCGAACTCATTGTCCGTCTCGCCATCGGCCGCCCGGTCCATAAACTGCACCAGACCAATCGAGGTCGGCCCCTTGAGCGAGGCGACGTGCACCTCGACCGGCTCGGCAGTGGCACCGTCGGCGGCAGGCCCGGCAGCCGAACCCGCGGCGGACCCGGCACCGGCAGCCCCGCCGCCACAGCCCGCGAGCGCAAGCGACAGGGCGCCCGCGGCGAGCGCCGAGGCAAACCCCCGGCGCGACATCTCAAAATCAAACGCGCGCATCGCTAGTACGTCCCCTCGTTGGGCATCGTCCATGCGTGATGGTCGGTATGCAGCAGCTCCTCGGCCAGCGGCGAGAGCGGCTCGCCCAAGAACTCGCGGTAGCACGCCTGAACATCGGGATTCTCGTGCGAGAAGCGAATGTCCGCAGCGGCATCCAGGCCCCACAGCACCTGACCGCGCTCGGCTGCCAGCTCGCAGCCGTCGTGGATGGGCTGACCGCCGCCACCGACGCAGCCGCCCGGGCACGCCATGACCTCAACGAAGTCATAGTTCACGCGGCCGTCGCGAATTGCGTCGAGCAGGCGGGCGGCGTTGCCCAGCCCGTGTGCCACGGCGACGCGCACCTTGGTGCCATCGATATCGGCCACGGCTTCCTTCCAGCCGTCAAGTCCGCGCACGTCGGTAAAGAAATCCGCGTCGGGGTTCTTACCCGTCACCAGGTAATAGGCCGAGCGCACGGCGGCCTCCATCACGCCGCCCGTGGCGCCAAAGATCACACCCGCACCCGTGCCAAAGCCCAGCGGCGTGTCGAGCGGCTCCTCAACCAGCGTGTCGACGCTCACGTGGCTCGCGCGGATCATGCGCACCGTCTCGCGCACCGTCAGCGCAACGTCCACATCGGGCGTGCCGTCCTCGCCCACCATGCTCGGCAGCGCGCACTCGGCCTTCTTGGCCGTGCACGGCATCACGGACACCACAAACAGACGCTCGGGCTCCACGCCCAGCACCTTGGCGTAGTAGGTCTTGGCGATGGCGCCAAACATCTGCTGCGGCGACTTGGACGTGGACAGGCTGTCGACAAACTCCGGGTAGCGCGCCTTCACAAAGCGTACCCAGCCCGGGCAGCAGCTCGTGAACATGGGCCAGCTGCGGCTGTCGCCCTCGCCCTTGGCGGCCTTACCCAGGCGCTCGAGCAGCTCGGAGCCCTCCTCCATAATGGTGAGGTCGGCCGAGAAGTCGGTATCGAACACGTACTCAAAGCCCACGCGGCGCAGCGCACAAGCCAGGCGCTCGACAGTAGCCTCCTCGCGCGGAATGCCGAGCTCCTCGCCCCAGGCGCTACGCACGGCCGGCGCAATCTGCACCAGCACGATCTTGTCGGGATCGGCGATGGCATCGAACACGGTCTCGGTATCGTCACGCTCGCGCAGGGCGCCCGTCGGGCAATGCGTGATGCACTGGCCGCACGCGACGCAATCGGTCTTGCCGATCGGCGCACGCCCGCGGGTGCCCACGGCGGTATGCGTGGCGCGGTTGGTCAGATCCCAAATCCCTAAGCCCTGCACGCTCTCGCACACCTTGATGCAGCGCATGCATTTGATGCACTTGTCGTTATCGCGGATGATGGGGAAATCGAAATCCCAGCCCTCGCGCGCCAGGTGCTGCTCGTACGGCAGATAGAAGATGCCCAGGTCGTTGGCGATGGTCTGCAGGTTGCAGTTACCACTGCGCACGCAGCTCGTACAGCGCGAGTCGTGCTGGGACAGCAGCAGCTGCACGTTGGTGCGACGCGCCTCGCGGGCCTTGGGGCTGTTAGTGTGGACCACCATGCCGTCGAGCACGTAGTTGTTGCAGGCGGCAACCAGCTGGTCGCAGCCCTCAACCTCGACCACGCACACGCGGCAACCGCCGATCTCGTTTAGATCGCGCAGGTAGCACAGGGTGGGAATCTGGATGCCGGCGGACTTGGCCGCGTCCAGGATCGTGGTGTGCTCGGGTACCATGACCTCGCAATTATCGATAGTGAGCTTGACCATATTGAGTGCTCCGCTTTCGGTGTTGTCGCTGACAGTGGGGTTGTTGGGCTCTACCATTCCAGGTTCCTCCCTCCGCGGAACGCGCCAAAGCCAAAGTGGTCGCAACGCAGGCAGCGGCTTGCCTCCTGGCGTGCCTCCTCCTCGGTAAGGCCCTGCTCGACCAGATTCCAATCGTGGATGCGCTCGCCGGCCTCGCGCTCGCCCAGCTCGCAGCGGCCGCACTCGTGCTTGCCCTTAAACTGCACGGTCGGCAGCTCAACGTCGAGCTTGATCTTGTGGTCAAAGCCCAGGTAGCGGTCGATATTTGCCGAAGCAACGCGGCCGGCGTTGATGGCCCGGATGACGGTGGCGGGACCGGTCTGGCAGTCACCGCCGCTAAAGAGGCCGTCGAAGTTAGGCACGGCGCCGTCCGAATCGGTGACGACGCAGCCCCACTTGCAGGCGATGCCCATCTCCTCAAACGGCTTGGAATCGATGTCCTGACCAATGGCAACAAACACGCGCTCGCAGGGAATGACGCGCTCGGGCGTCGCGGCGGCACGCGGGGCCGGGCGCCCACGACGGGGCTCGCCGATAATCTGCGGCTGCACGCGCAGACCACTCACGCGACCATCTTCGCCCGTCTCAATAGCGAGCGGTGCGGTGAGCTCAAGAACCTCGCAGCCCTCGGCCTGGGCGCCGGCAATCTCGGCATCCTGGGCCGTCATGTCGCAGATGCGACGGCGGTAGACGATGCTCACCTTTTCGGCACCGCAGCGCACGGCAGAGCGCGCCACGTCCATGGCCACGTTGCCGCCGCCGATGACGCACACGCGCTGACCGCTCAGGTCGGGCAGCTCGTCGTCGCCGATGGCGCGCAGCATCTTGACGGCCGACTCCACGCCGGGCGCCTCTTCGCCCGGAAGGCCGAGCTTCTTATCGCTGTGGGCACCAATGGCCAGGTAGACGGCATCGAACTCGTCGCGCAGGCGGGCAAGCTCCTCGCCATTGACGGAGTGGTCGAGCTCTACGTCAATGCCGGCGCTCAAGATCCAGTCGATCTCGGCCTGCAGGCGCTCGCGCGGCAGACGGTAGCTGGGAATGCCATAGCGCAGCATGCCGCCCAGGTGGTGGCGCTGCTCAAAGATGGTCACCTTATGGCCCATCACGGCCAGGTAGTAGGCACAGGAAAGGCCGGCCGGGCCGCCGCCGATCACGGCGATGCGCTTGCCGGTGTTGTCGGCCACGCTGGGCTTGTAATCGTTGAGGTCGCTGTGCTCAACGGCAAAACGCTTGAGGGCGAGGATGTTCATGGGATCGTCGACCATGCCGCGACGGCAGTGCATCTCGCAGGGATGCTCGCACACCAAACCGCAGACGAGCGGCAGCGGGTTGTTCTTGCGGATGACCTTGACGGCATCGGCATAGCGGCCGGCCTCGACCAGCGAAATGTAACCGGGAATGTCGACGTGCGCCGGGCAGCCCGAGACGCACGGGACGCGGGCCTCGCGGTCAAAGCCACAGGAGTGCTCGCGGATGTGGTGCTCAAAGTCGTCGCGGAAACCGCGGATAGCCGTAAGCGCCATGGCGCCGGCCTCGTAACCGATGGCGCAGTCGCTCGAAAGATAGATGGTGCGGGCGGTGCGCTCAATCAGATTGAGCGTGGACTCGTCGGCGCGGCCTTCGAGCACATCGGCGAGCAGGTCGCTCAGCGCGCTCAGGCCCACACGGCAGGGCGTGCACTTGCCGCAGCTCTGGGTGGAGCACAGGTTGACGAGCGCTGCCGTAAACTCAACGGGACACGGGGCGAGCGAACTCACCGCCAGACGACGTCCGAGCGCATCGTGCAGGTCGTCCATGACAGCCTGAGCGTGGCTGCGTTCCATTACGTGCAGTCGTGCCATAAGATCCCCTCTCATGCGGCAGCCCGGAGGCGAGGCCGGGCGAAATTGCTACACGCACAACACTGACCTAAAAAGTTGTTAGGTCTCCACGCAGTTCGGCAGGCGGTATGAAATGTCACCATCAGCGGTGAAAATGAACATTACCGCAGATAAATGCCATATTTGATAAAACGCGTTACCAAACGACAATGCCCCGCCCACGCAATCACGTGGGCGGGGCATTGCTTCAGGCATGCGGCCAGCGACCCTGTTGCTTTTACTTAAGCTCGGGCCAGTAACCCTTGTTGGCCTCGATCATGTCGTCGAGAACCTCCTTGGCGACCTTCATCGACGGCACGGTCTTGTTCAGCGTAAAGGCCTTGAGCGCCTTCTCGTACGAACCCTCGATCGTAGCCTCGACCACGAGCTTCTCGGAGTTCAGCTGCTGCATCATGAGGCCCTGCTGGAACAGCGGAATGTTGTCGCGGCTGATGACCTCGGGGCCGTTCTTGCCAATGTAGGCAGGCAGCTCGACCATAGCGTCGTAGGGCATGTTGGGGATAGCGCCCTTGTTCTCGCAAATGACCAGGAAGCGCTGCTTGGTGTCGTTCTTCAGAGCGATGGCCAGGTCGGCAATCCAGTCGCCGTGGCTGCCCGCATAGAACGTGCTCTCGTCGATCTCGCCCGTCTTCTCGTAGTGATCGATACCATCAAAGAGGTTCTTCTCGCGCGTCTCCTCAACCTCATTCGCACGGGTGCGCTCGGGGTTGGAGTGCTCGACGAACTCCTTCTGCTGCAGGTAGTAGTTCAGATACGTGTTGGGCAGGTACTCCGGGAAGCACTCCATGATCTCGTACTCGCCCTTCCAGACGTAGTACCAGCTGCCCTTGGTGTGGCGATTCTGCTCGGGGTGCTCATCGACGGTCTCCTCGGGCTTCTTTGCCATGAGCGAGCCCATGCCCTTGAGGTAGGAGTCGGGCAGCAGAATCTCATGCTCCTTGATGTACTCGCGCAGCTGCGGGAGCACCTCCTCGCCCTTGTGGCGGATCGAGGTGAACCAACCAAAGTGGTTGAGGCCAAAGTAATCGTACTCGACATCCTTCTTGTCGATATCGAGTGCGGCGCAAACCACGTCGATAATCGCGATCGGCATGTCGCAGATGTTGATGATGCGAGCGTTGGGACGCAGCACACGGCAGCCCTCGGAGACGATGGCGGCAGGGTTGGAGTAGTTGAGAATCCAGTAGTCCTTCTTGGCGTACTTCTCAACGTCATCGATCAGCTCGACCATGGGGAAGATGGTGCGCATGCCGTAGGCAAGGCCGCCGCAACCGCAAGTCTCCTGACCCACGCAGCCATGACGAAGCGGAATCTTCTCGTCCTGCTCGCGCATGGCATAGCCGCCCACGCGCATCTGGGCAAACACGAAGCTCGCGTCGGTAAAAGCCGTCTTCTTGTCGGTGGTCACCGTGAGCTTGATGTCAAGGCCGAGGTCCTCGTGCAAAATCCAGTCCACGAGCACGCCGATCTTGCGCTGGCGCTCCTCGTTGATGTCGTACAGACGAATCTCGTCAACGTCGAGCTCGTCCTTGCGCAGGGCGATGGACTTGACGATGCCGGGGGTAAAGGTGGATCCGCCACCACACAGAGTAATGATCATTGTTTACTGCTCCTTCTCAATTGCGTTTTCGACCTTGTCGCGCATCTCGGCGACCTTCATGCCAAAGATGATCTGGATATTATTGCCGTTGCGGTTGATGCCGCTGTTGGGCACGTGGTTGATGAGGTCCTCATCGATGAGGTCCGGGTTCTTAACGTTCACGCGGAGACGCGTAAAGCAGTTCTCGAGCTCCTCGATGTTGTCCTTGCCGCCAAGACCTGCGACCAGGTCGGCAATACCTGCATCGACGCCCTCTGCGGGAGCCGCGGCAACAGCGCCCTGCTTCACCGCGACAGACGCGGCGGCCTCGCCCTCGGCAACGGACTCGGCGAGCTCGGACTCCTCCTCGCGACCAGGCGTGTGGAGGTTGAGCTTCTTGATAAGGAAGGTGAAGAGGAAGAAGTACAGAGCGGCGTTGACGACTCCAAGCACGAGCATAACCGGCCAGTTGGTCTTGTCGACACCCAGGACCAGGTTGGAAACCACGATGCTGATGATGCCGCCTGCAGTCGAAGCGGGCACGGAGAGGACCTTGAGCAGGACCAGGAAGATGCCGGAAAGAACCGAGTGAACGACAAAGAGCACGGGAGCGGCAAAGACAAAGAGGAAGTCCATGGGCTCGGTCACGCAGGAGAGCACGGCGGTGATGATCAGCGGGATGATAACGGCCTTGGTCTTATCCTTGTTCCCCTTGTAAGCGGTGAAGATAAAGGCGAGACCGATACCGATGTAGGGCCACAGGTTGTTGAAGGTGTAGCTGTTGAAGTAGGTGCTATCGGAGAAGGGCTGGCCCGTCATTGCCATCTCGGCAACACGGATGGGGTAGGCACCGGCGATAACCTGATCGCCCAGCGTCAGGGTGCCGCCCACATCGGAGAACTGGAACGGGGTGTAGATGAGGTGGTGCAGACCGGTGGGAACGAGCAGCTTGTTGAGCATGCCGTAGATAAACAGACCGATGTTGCCCGACTCCTTAATGATGCCGGCAACGGAGGAGATAGCGCCCTGAACCGGAGGCCAAACGATGCAGAAGCCAGCGCCCATGATCCAGGAAATGATGATCATGATCAGGAACGGAAAGCGAACGCCCGAGAACATCGAAAGGGCGATGGGGAACTGCTTGTTCGAGTACTTGTTGAACACGGCACCGGTGATGCAGCCCAGGATGATGCCGCCGAACACGCCGGTATCGAGCACCTGGATGCCCATAACGGTGGCCTGGCCGGTTCCGGTAAGACCGAGCATGCCGCTCGCATCGGCAAGAGAGCCGGTAGCGTTGAGCACGATGTTGTTAGCCTGCAGGAACAGGAAGAACGACATCAGGGCAATCAGCGAGGCATGGCCCTTGTTCTTCTTTGCCATGGCGCCGGCGATGCCCACGCAGAACAGAATCGAGAGGTTGTTGATGATAAACATCAGCGACTGGTAGACAACGGCGCCCACAAGCTGGAACGGACCGGAGCCCAGTACGGGGACCAAAGCACAGATGGTCTTGTTGGTCAGAATGATGCCCACGATGAGCAGGATGCCGGCAACCGAGAGATACATCATCGGCTGGACGATCGACTTTGCGAACACCTCCAACGGCGCTTTGAAATTGAACTTCTTTTTTGCGGTCATAGCGGTACTCCCCTTCCTTTTCCGCAAATTAAGACAGATGTGCCCTGGACAAGACCGTGAGCCTTGCCTTATATCAATCGATGTGTGGGCACGTTATGCCTAGAGACCAGGTTCTCCAAGCAGGTTAACAATGTGATATGCGAGATAACTCTTCTCGGCATCGGTAACGACAACGTTATAGGTAGACGACAAGTGGGCGGCTATGGCGTCCGCGCACGAGAATGCGCACGGATACGCCGTTTCATCGATTCGGAACAGCGCGTCGCCATTGATTTGCCCGGCCGCAGGATCGAGCGCTCGCTGCGCGAAAAACTGCAGGTGACGAACGAAACGTTCGTAAGGCAGCGAGGTGTTATCGAGGGTCGTAGCATAGCGCTCAGAAACAATCGCGAGCACGTCGCGAACAAGCTGGACCGAAACAATCAAACGATCGGAGCGTTGCGGCATGGTGGCGTTGACGATATGCAGCGTAATAAAACCCTGCTCTTCTTCGCTCATCTGGATGCCCATATACTCCTTGATAATCTGCAGCGCACGGCCCGCAAGTGCATACTCCTTGCGATAGAACTGCTGGATCTCGAGCAGCAACGGATTCTCGCAGGAGACGCCCTTGCGCTCACGCTCCAAAGCAAGGCTGATATGGTCTGCGAGAGCGATGAGGATCTTATCGTTGATGTCGACATTGAGCTCTCGACGAAGCATCTGAACAATGTCCTCGGAAATCACGAGGTTGACGGTGGGGATGGACTCCAAAAGATGTGCCAAGCGGTCAATCGTACGCGAGTCCTGAGAAGTTCCCTCCTGCAACGCGTAGGTCTTTTCGATCGACGCCTCGTCGATGGCATCGCCGGCATGACGGCCAAAGCAGAGGCCTCGGCCGATGACGATGAGCTCGGAGCCATCGTCCGAAGTGACCATTGCGACGTTGTTGTTAAAAACTCGCTTGATAACCACGGTACCCACCACAAGAATTTACTCGGAAAGCCAGACGACAGGCTCTTTAACAGCAACAGGGCCGGAAGCATGCTCACGAAGAGTCGAGTTCTCCGAGCGCTCGCACACGATAACGAAGACCGTGGGATCGAAGCCGACGGCGCGGACCGCGTCGAAATCGACCTCGACGAGGGGCTGGCCCGCGTCGACATGGTCACCCTGAGCAACAAGCGCATGGAAGCCCTTGCCCTCAAGTTTAACAGTGTCGATTCCGATATGCAGCATCACCTGAGCAGAGCTGTCGTCGGACATGATGCCCAGCGCGTGCTCAGTCGGAAACAGCGCCGCAACGGTGCCGGAAACAGGAGCGCACACCGTTCCCTCTTGGGGAACCACGGCAACGCCATCGCCCACAGCACGGCTGCTAAAAGCGGGGTCATTGGTATTTTCTAGATGAACAAGCTCGCCGGAAACGGGAGCGAGGATTTCGAACTCGGAAGCTGCAGTCTTCTGCTCATCCGAACCGCCCATCAGGCGAGAAAAGAAACCCATGGTGGCATGTCCCTTCATAAATATAGCCCAACCAAAATCAAGCGAATGCATCCATAGAGACACACCCGTTCAAAGACTTTGGTTAGGCCCACGTCCGAGGGACTCGGTAACCTTCCGCATTTCTTTTGACGGGAGTTATTGTAGACAAGCCCAAAGCCGGAACAACCATTATGACCGATGAACGGTATTTTTTCTCCGATAAACGGTATTTAGGCGACACTTAGGGACGTTCCATTTCTGCCGGCACCCAGGGACATTCCTTGCACCAATCTCGTTTGCGCTAGATAAAGAGTTCGCATTCCTTCCGCACGACGCAGACCTTGCCCAGCATCTGGGAAACAGCGGATAGCTTGTTGGGATCAAGCTTGCGAGCGCCTCGCGGACATACGGCGATGCAGCGCATGCAGGAGATGCACGCCTCGCCAGCTGCTCGCTTGGGGTCGCCCTTGTCGATAGCACAAACGGGGCACGCCGCGGCGCATGCACCGCAGGAGACGCAATCCTCTATTGCCTCGGGTGTCATGCGATGACCTCCAGCTTGTTTATAAGGACGATTGCCGGGAATAGAGGGCTCGGATGCATCCTCAGCCAACAGCTTTTGCTGAATTTGCTGCGCAAACTCTGCGAGCTGCGCCGCATCCTGCGCATCCGGTCGCCCAGCAGCAAACTGACGAGCAACGGAATGCTCAGCAATAGCAGAAACCGCTGCAACCACCCTAAATCCGGCGTGCTTCGCAACGTCCTCCAGCTCTACGAGCGTGTCCTCAAACGCGCGGTTGCCGTATACACAAACCAAAACAGCCCGAGCCCCGTTGCCGCGCACCATACCCAACCGGTCAGCCACCACAGCCGGGATTCTACCGGCATACGCCGGCACAGAGATTACGGCCACGTCGTCCTCAGTCATCGAGACGGCGCTGAAATCTAGCCCGCTATCGGTCAGATCGACGGTAACGGTATTCTTGTCCAGCGCCCCGGCCACAAGGCCAGACACCTTCCGCGTTCCACCAGTCGGACTAAACACAATTTCGAATACGCTCATCGAGGCACCCTCCCCCTACGCCTGGCAACGCGTCAAGCCGTTTTTACATTCAGACAGAGTATACGGCGCATAAGGGAGCTCCCCGTTTTGGTGCGCCAGGCAGCCCGATACACCAACCCATACTGCCCGCCTTTTCGGTTTGCATAATTCCCGGTACAGATTGCATATATTTATTGATAACCGCCACGTTCTCCTGAGGTACCCCGTCCCAGCACGTGCAAAAAACGGAGTATTCTGCAACGCGCTCGTGCCAACACCGCCGCGAGCGGGCAAAACTGTAGGGCGCTGCATCATTTTGGGTTCCGCTATAACAAGAATGACGCACCTTTGCACCGGAAAACGGAAAAGTCTGACTCAAAACGCTCGCTAGGGATATCCGAAGGCCACCGCTGGCGACGTCGAATCGTATGCAGGCAACTCGATCTGCAGAATACTCCAAAAAATGCACGGCGCACCCCATGGGACCCATTGCCGCATGGCTGAAAACGGGCCTTCAGCATCCTCCAGGTACATTCCTGAGCAAATCACACCGGACCAACGGTCGGATGCGGCAAACAAAAGGGCCCCGAGCGTAGTTGCTCGGGGCCCTTAGTTCGCCTCGCTCTAGCGTGCGACGCGTATGTTACTTGCGCTTGCCGCCGCCGTCACCGGGGCGACGGGAGCTGCCGCCGCGCTTGCCGCCACGATTGTTGCCATAGCTGCCACGGTTATCGCGACCGCCGGCACGACCGCCGCGGGAGCCGGCCTGGTTGCCGCCACGCCCGCCGCGGTAGCCGCCACGGCGCTCCTCGCGGGTATCGTCGTAGTTGCGCCAGTCATCGCGACGATCGCGGCTGGCACGCGGATCGCGACGATCGCGCGACTCGTTAGAACGACCAGCGCCGCCGCGGCCACCGTTGCCACGAGCGCCCTCGCGACGCTCACCACCGCGGCCGCCATCGCGACCTCCGCGCCCGTCAAAGCGCTTGCCGCCGCGGGTACCACGCTCGTCACGCGAACCACGGCCTTCGCCGCCACGGCGCTCATCGCGCCCGCCGCGCTCGCCATCGCGACCGGAGCGACGACGGTCACCCGAGCCGCGCTTGCCGCCGCGCGAACCGCGGCCCTCGTCCTCGCGCTCAACACGACGACGACCGCCACGGTCCTCGTCCTCACGACGACGGCGGTGCGCCTCGCCCTGGAACTGCTTGGCACGACGCTCGGCACGGTTGCCGCGCGGGCCCTGCTCAACAGCAGCAGCACCGCCGCGCTCCTCGGCAGCCACCTCGCGAGCCACGCTCTCAACGGCCTCGTCCACGCGAGCCTGAACGCCCTCGCGCACGCGGGTCTTGCCGCCGCGCTTGGGACGACTCGGACGCTCGCCGTCGCCGCGGCGCTCGTCGCGACCGCGGTTGGAACGACCGGCCACACCGCCGTAATCGTCGCCGTTGCGCTTGCCGTCGCGACGTGCCTGCTCAAGCTTCTTCTTGCTCTTGGACTTGCCGCGCTTGGTCTTCTTCTTCACCTTAAAGGCCGCAGGATCGCGCTCGGGGTCGACCGCGGGCGGATTGGGGCCCACATGCAGGTCGCCGGCGTCATAAATGTCGGCCGTCTTGTCCATGAGCTTCTCGATCTCGTAGAACTCATCGACGTCCTGCTCAGTCACAAACGTAATGGCCCAGCCCAGCTCGCCGGCACGGCCCGTGCGGCCGATGCGGTGGATGTAGTCGGTCGGCTCGGCCGGCACGTCAAAGTTCACGACATAGCGCACATCGCTAATGTCGATGCCGCGGGCGAGCACGTCGGTCGCCACCAGTACGTCGACGGTGCCGTCGCGGAAGGCCGAAAGCGCGCGCTCGCGCTGGGCCTGGCTGCGGTTGCCGTGGATTGCGGCGGCCTTGATGCCCTTGCGCTCCAGACGACGGCAGCAGCTGTCGGCGCGGTGCTTGGTGCGCATAAAGACGATGGTGCGCTCCGGACCCTCCTTTTTGAGGAACTCGGGTAGCAGGTTGTTCTTGGCCTCGATGGACACCGGGAGCACAAACTGGTCGACGGTGTCGGCGGTCGACGTGGCGGGCGCGATCTCCACGCGGGCCGGGTCGCTCACCAGGTCGGTGATCTCGCCCACGGCCTCCTCGTCGAGCGTGGCCGAGAACAGCAGCGTCTGGCGCTCGGCCGGCGTCTCGCGCACAATACGGCGAACGGCGGGCAAAAAGCCCATGTCGAGCATGCGGTCGGCCTCGTCGAGCACCAGCACCTTGACCTCGTTCAGGTGGCAAGCGCCCTGCTCGATCAGATCGACCAGACGGCCCGGCGTGGCGACCAGAATGTCGCAGCCGTACTTGAGGGCAGCGGTCTGGGGCTTGTAGCTCACGCCGCCCACGACGGTCACGGCGACATGGCCGGTGACGTCGGCAATCTTGCCGGCGACCTCGTCGATCTGCTGGGCAAGCTCGCGCGTGGGGGTGATGACGAGCATCACGGGGCCGCGGCCGTTGCCCTCGGGCTTCTTGGCGCCGCGACGGCGGTTGCGGCCGCCACGCTCGCGCACGGGCTTGGGCGGAGCGATGTGCTCCAGATTGTTCATGGTCGGCAGCAAGAAGGCGGCCGTCTTGCCGGTGCCGGTCTGAGCGGCGGCAAGCAGGTCGCGGCCCTCGAGCACCACGGGGATCGAGCCAGCCTGGACAGGCGTGGGCGCCGTGTAGCCTAGGTTCTCGATGGCACGAAGCATCTCGTCCGAAAGTCCCAGCTCGTCAAAGGCGGGCAGGTTCTCAGTCGCGGACTCGACGGTCTCGGCGGCGCTGGCCTCGTCGGCAGCATCGAAGGCAGCCTGGGTCATGGCCTCGCGGGTCTCGTCCAGAATCTCGGCGTCCGTGACGTCGGATACAGAATTGCGCATATGTTGTTGTTCCTTATCTGCACGCGTTATGGGCACGGCATGCGGCCGCGCGAGCGTGCTTGGTAGTGCGCTAATACATACAAAAACAGGTGCGCACAGAGAGGACGTTGCTCAGCACGCTGGCGATCGCTTTGGCAGCCCTATCACGCGCCGTCCAGACGCAGCAGCTCTAAGCGATGGAGCAGATTCGCCGCCGGTTAGTATACCCGTACTCCGTATGCCCCCACGTAAACCACAGATGACGGGGCGGACGGGGCGGGTCTGCCTTGATTATCAACTTCATCCGAACACCTCCCACATTCATCCGCACATGTACGGATGAATGTGGGAACCCGATACCCTGAGGGCCGGACCGGCCGGCCCCGGAAGATCGGAGGACGGCATGTCCGGAAAGAGGAAGAAGGGTTCCGCGAGGGCGGTCCCGAGGGCCTACGGAAGGCTCACGAGGCACGAGCGGGACACGGTCCAGAGGATGCTGGAGCGCAGGGCCTCGTGCAGGGAGATCGCGAGGGAGCTGGGCAGGTCGCCCTCGACGGTGAGCGCCGAGGTTGCGTCGCACAGGTTCGTGACGGCGCCGAAGCCCAGGCGCGGCGAGCGCGTGGGCGCCGACACCGACCTGTCGTCGGCCTGCCCGCGCCTGGCGGCGTGGCCGCGCTGCTGCAACGGGTGCGGCCGCTACCGCGCGATGGGCTGCAAGCGCCGCCCGCACGTCTTCTACGAGGCCCGCGCCGCGCAGCTGTGCGCCGACTCGGTGCTCGTCTCGTCCAGGCGCGGGATAGACGCCGACGAGCCCGCCGCGGCGGCCAGGCTGGAGGCCATCAGGGACTGCCTGCGCCGGGGGCTCTCGCCCGAGCAGATGGCCGCATGCAACGGAGGGCCGGTGGACCTGTCGCCGTCGACCATCTACCGCTGGGTCGCGGCGGGCTACGACGGCATGACCAACATGGAGCTCAGGCGCAAGGTCGGCTACAGGCCGAGGAGGCGCGCCGCCGTCCGGGCGGCCACGCGCCACTCCGCCCGCAGGTCATACGCCGCGTTCCTCGCCCTCGGGGAGGACGCGTGCGCCGCGGCCTGGGAGATGGACACCGTCGAGGGCGCCCGGGAGGACTCGGCCTGCCTGCTCACGCTGCTCCACCGCCCCAGCAGGCTCCAGCTGGCGCTCCTGCTCGGGGAGAAGACCTCCGGGTGCGTCGCGGCCGCCCTGGAGGGCGTCCGGGCGGTCCTCGGCGCAGACGGGACGCGCCGCGTGTTCCGCGCCGTGCTCACCGACAACGGCGCGGAGTTCTCCGACGAGGCGGCGATCGCGGACCTCGTCGGCGAGGGGCCGGGCGAGACGAGGCTGTTCTACTGCGACCCCGGGCGCAGCGACCAGAAGGGCGCCTGCGAGCGAAACCACGTCGAGATAAGGAAGCTGCTGCCCAAGGGCTCCGGGCTCAGGTTCGACCGGCTCGCCCCGGCGGACCTGGCGCTGGCCATGTCGCACGTGAACTCCGAGCCCCGCGGCGCGCTCGGCTTCTCGACGCCCGCGCGCGCCTTCAGGGCGATGCTCGGGGACGATGTGGCGGCGCTGCTTGACGCCTACGGCGTGGAGGATGTGCCTCTGGCCGAGCTCGACCTGACGCCGGGACTCATCGAGAGGGCGCGCGCCGAGAGGGGCGATGCCCCGCTGGCCTAGCCTAGAAGGAAAAACGGAATAGACGGACCGACCGTCCGGCTGAGTCTGGGAAGAGATGCCGGGCGGCGGGCGGAGCATGGCCACCGGACCCATCGAAACACATCTCCACCGTTCCTTCAACTGGGAAAACGGCGCCCCCGGACCCCAGGAGGGGCCGCGGGGGCGTTCGGCTAACTGCGGGAGCGAGCCATCAGCTCAATGTGTTCGGTTGAGATCAGAAATCAACCCGGGGCGGGTCTGGGCCGATTGTCTCAATCTGCAACAGCTGCTCAGCAAAAACCGGCCGAACCGTTACAGATCAAGACAGAGCTCAGCCACGCAAAACAACATCTCGATCTGTAACAGTTAGAGGTCATTTTCCCCGCTAGATGTTACAGGTTGAGATGTTTGACAGGGACTGTCAACGATTGAGCAGCCACCCTCATTTGTATCGGAATGTCATACATTTCTTTCTGTACTGGACACCCCCAGGGGGTATGGGTGTATAGTATCGGCGGGTTAACAATTCCAACACCGAACTACAGAAAGGGGAAGCCATGGCTCAAGATAAGTTTGACGTGGGCGGCATGACGTGCGCCGCTTGCCAGGCGCATGTGGACCGCGCCGTGAGCAAGCTCGACGGCGTCCAAAGCGTCGCGGTCAACCTGCTCGCTGGCTCCATGCTGGTGGACTACGACCCCGCGCAGGTCTCCCCCGACGATATCTGCACCGCCGTCGACCGCGCGGGCTACTCGGCCTCGCTCGTCAGCACGGGCACCGATGCCGCCGGCTCAAGCGGCAACGCGCAAGCCAGATCCGGCGCCGCCCATATGGAGTCGCCCACCAAAAAGCTGGAGGCCACTGCCTCCGCCATGCGCACCCGTCTCATCATCTCAATCATCTTTCTCATTCCGCTGTTCTACATAGGCATGGGACACATGCTCGGCTGGCCGCTGCCCAGCATCTTCACGGACCACATCCACAGCATGACGCTCGCCCTCACCGAGCTCGTCCTGCTCATCCCCATCGTCTATGTCAACGACGCGTACTTTATCAATGGGTTTAAATCGCTCGCGCACGGCGCGCCCACCATGGACGCCCTCATCGCCGTGGGCGCCACCGCCTCCATCGTCTGGTCGTTCTACGCCATGTTCATCATGGCCGACCAGCTAGCCGCGGGCCAGGTCCACGAGGCAATGATGACGGGCATGGACAATCTGTATTTTGAGAGCGCGGGCACGATCCTGTCGCTCGTCACCGTGGGCAAATACCTCGAGACGCGCAGCAAGTCCAAAACCGGCGGCGCCATCGAGGCGCTCATCGACCTGGCGCCCAAGACCGCGACCGTCGTTGCCGATGACGGCACCGAAACCACCGTGGACGTCGACAGCATCCTACCCGGCCAGGTGCTGCGCGTGCGCCCCGGCGAGTCTATCCCCGTCGACGGCGTGGTGCTCGAGGGCGGCTCGGCCGTGGACGAGAGTGCGCTCACCGGCGAGTCCATCCCCGTGGAAAAGACCGCCGGCGACACCGTCAACGCCGCCACGGTCAACCGCACCGGATCGTTTGCCTTCCGTGCCACGCGCGTGGGCGCCGACACGTCGCTCGCCAAGATCATCCAGCTCGTCGAGGACGCCAACGCCACCAAGGCGCCCATCGCCCGCATGGCCGATAGGGTCGCCGGCGTGTTTGTGCCCGTGGTGTTTGCGATCTCGGCCGCAACCTTCGTAGCGTGGATGGCGCTGACCGGCAGCGTGAACGAGGCGCTCACCTCCGCTGTCGCTGTGCTGGTGATCAGCTGCCCGTGCGCGCTGGGCCTGGCCACGCCCGTCGCCATCATGGTGGGCACCGGCAAGGGCGCCGAGATGGGCATTCTGTTTAAGAGTGCCGAGGCGCTGGAGAATCTGCGCAACGTGGGCACCGTGGTGCTCGACAAGACCGGCACCGTCACCCGCGGCAAGCCCGCCGTGACCGATATCGTGGTAGCCACGCGCGCCGACGGCTCGCCCGCTATGAGTGAAAAGGCGCTGCTCAAGCTGGCTGCCGCGCTGGAGCGCTCGAGCGAGCACCCGCTGGCCGAGGCGATTATGACCGAGTGCGAGACGCGCGGAATCGTCGCACGCATGGTCGAGGACTTTGTCGCTGTGCCCGGACGAGGCGTTACGGCACGCGAGGGGCAGAATATCATCGCGGCCGGCAACGTGCGTCTAATGAACGAGCTGGGCGCGGAGGTGCCCGCCGGTCTTGCCGAGCAGTTCGCTGCCGAGGGCAAGACGCCGCTGTTCTTTGCCAAGAACAGCGAGCTTGTCGGCACCATCGCCGTGGCTGACGAGGTCAAAGAAACGAGTGCCGAGGCAATCGCCGCGCTCCGCAAGCTCGGCATCGATGTGCGCATGCTCACCGGCGACAACCGCGTGACGGCCGAGGCCATCGCCCGCCGCGTGGGGCTGAGCAGCGAACAGGTCATCGCCGACGTCCTCCCCGCCGACAAGGAACGCCACGTGCGCGAACTGCAGCATGCGGGCGGCAAGGTCGCCATGGTGGGCGACGGCATCAACGACTCCCCCGCCCTGGTGCGCGCCGACGTGGGCCTTGCTATCGGCACCGGCGCCGACATCGCCAAGGAGGGCGCCGACGTGGTACTCATGCGCAGTGACCTCATGGACGTCGCGCGCGCCATCGAGCTTTCGCGCGCCACGATCCGCAACATCAAGCAGGACCTGTTCTGGGCGCTGTTCTACAACGGCATCGGCATTCCGCTCGCCGCGGGCGTGTTCTTCCCGCTCACCGGATGGCAACTCTCGCCGATGTTTGGCGCTGCGGCCATGAGCCTGTCGAGCGTCTGCGTCGTAAGCAATGCCCTGCGTCTGCGAACCTTTAAACCATCAGTTGCGGTGAAATAAGGCGTAACATGCTTAGCTAAACCGCTATTTAGTCCGTATTCCACCGCAACTTTAGGTACTCAACGAAAAGGAGATAATCATGAACTACATCGTTAAAACGTCTGGCCTTATGTGCGGCCACTGCGACGCTACTGTCGAGACGGCACTGCTCAACGTTGCCGGCGTGACCGATGCCGACGCCGATCACGAGACCCAGACCGTCCAGGTAGAGTGCGCCGACACCGTGACCGCCGAGCAGCTCGCCGCCGCCGTCGAGGGCGCGGGCGAAAAGTTCCATGCCCTGTCCGTGACCGCCGCGTAGCAGCTGCCGCACCAACAGACACCGCCGCCCAACCAGCCCCTCAGAAGTTGCGGTGAAATAGTTCCGGTTTAAACGCTTTAAGCCTTCAATCAGGAACTATTTCACCGCAACTGAGGGTGAGGCATTTGAAGGATTGACCAGAAACGAGGACCCGCCATGATGGCAGACCATAAATCGGTGACCCGCATGCTCAAGACGGCGCGCGGGCAAATCGACGGCATCCTGCGGATGGTGGAGGAAGACCGTTACTGCGTCGACATCTCCACGCAGCTCATGGCCACGCAGGCGCTCATCGCCCGCATCAACGCCGACGTGCTCAAGGCGCATATCGAGGGCTGCGTGACTTCGGCAATCGAATCGGGCGACGAAGACCTCAAAGCCGCCAAGCTCGCCGAGATAGAGCGCGTCGTCGACAAGCTCGCCAAGTAATTGGTGCAAGGGGGGACAGGTACGTTTGCACCACCTTGGTGCAGATTGACCTGTCCCCCTTGCACCAAAAGGGGTATAAAGGCGTGCAGCATAGCGAAATGAAAGGCAGTTCTGCATGAATGACTTTATGAAGGGTCGCAACGGCGCCGACGAACTCACCGTCGTGTTGGGTTTCGCGGGCATTATCATCGCGATGATTGGATCGATGGCCCGTATCCAGTGGCTCAGCTGGATCGCCATCGCCGTTATCGTGATTGGAGTGCTGCGCGGCCTGTCCAAAAACATCGACGCGCGCCGCAAGGAGAACGATGCCTTTGTCACGGCGACCGCAAACGTCCCCGGCCTGGGCAAGTTCGTCGCCAGCTTGGGCGGCGGGACTGCAGCTGCCAACGCCTCGCGCACGGCCGGCACCAGCAAGGAAGACTTTGAGCGTGCCAAGCGCACGGCCAAGAAGATGTGGAAGGGTCGCAAGACCACGGCCTACCTCAAGTGCCCCAACTGCGGCCAGATGCTGTCCGTCCCCAAGGGCAAGGGCAAGATCCGCGTCACCTGCCCCAAGTGCCACGCCAAGATGGAAACCCGCTCCTAGCCGCTGCACCATAGGACAAAATAAAAGCCGAGGCCTCGTGTTGAGACCTCGGCTTTTTGCATGGGGCGACATCATTCGATGAAGCTATCGCCCCGTCGCGCCAGCGCCTAAGCTACGCCGTCGCGAGCGAGCTCCTCTGCCAGAGCTTCTGCCGGCATAGCCATAATCGCGTCGAGCTCGGTGTCGACCTCGGGGATGTGCTTGACCTTCAGCTTGCGCACCAGGTCACCGCGGCACATCACGTGCATCGGCTCACGCAGAGCGCACAGGTCATCGAGCGGGTTCTCGCGCGTCACCAAAATGTCGGCCGCCTTGCCGCACTCGATCGTACCGGTCTCGCCGCCCAGCCCCAGTAGCTCAGCATTGACCTTCGTGGCTGTATGCAGTGCGAAGGCATTGCTCACGCCCACGTACTCGGCAAAATAGGCCACCTCGCGCCACATGTCGTACTGTGTCACGAACGGGCAGCTCGAATCCGTGCCCAGGCCCACCTTGATACCGGCTTCCAGCGCCGCACGAGCACTCTCGATAATGCCCGAGCACACGATGTCGCCGTTCTTCTTTTGCGTATCAGTCGAATGGGTCTTTTCCGGATCGAGCAACACAAACGGCAGCGCCGGACTGATCGTGCAGGTCACGCTCGGCGCGCGTCCCTCGAGCTGTGTTCCCGCGGCACCGCGGTACAGTTCCAGAATCTCGGGGGTTATCGGAGCGCCGTGCTCGATTGTGTCGACGCCGGCCCGAAGCGCAGCCTTCACACCTTCGGTGCTCTCGACATGGGCCATGACCGGAAGGCCAACCTCGTGCGCCGCCTTGCACGCCGCAGCGGCAACCTCGACCGGCATGCGCAGCACGCCCGGCTCGCCTACTTCGGTCGCATCGAACACGCCACCCGTCACGAACAGCTTGATGACGTCGGCACCGCGCACATACAAATCGCGCACCTGTTCGGCCGCCTCGTCGGGGGTATTGGCGACCTGCGCAAAGAGGCCCGCGCCGTGGCCACCCGGCACCGTGACGCCCGTTCCCGGTGCCACCAGACGCGGACCCTGATACTTGCTGGCGTCGATAGCGTTGCGCACGGCGATATCGGCAAACAGCGGGTCACCCGCACCGCGCACCGTAGTCACGCCGCTTGCCAGCTGCTGTTGGGCGCCGCCTTTGAGGATGTGGCGGACGATGGCGCGGCCCACCGGATTATCGAGCTTCTTCATCAGCGCGCCCGCATCGCCCGCCGAGACCGGTTTGCCCGAACCGCACAGATGCACGTGCATATTGATGAGGCCCGGCATGAGATACGCACCTGCCAGGTCGATGACCTCGGCCCCCGCTGGAGCTTGGGCCACGGCGCTCGGTCCCATCCAGGTGATGATGCCACGCTCGACGGCCACGGCCATATCGGGCTGCGGCTCCATATGCTCCGAGCCATCCAGAACGGTCGCATTGATAAACAACGTGGGACGATCGGCAGTCGCCATATCGAGCTCCTCCCTCACGATTAACTTGAACATTTGTCCATTATCACCTAATGCAGCAAACTAAAGCCGGACATATCGGCTAACGGAGGGACGAGGGAGATGTGAGGGCAAACGGAGACAGCGCAGCGATGTTCCGGTCGTTACAGCAAAACGTCTCAATCTGTAACAGGTAGACCGTCTTTAACCTTCCAAATGTTACAGATCGAGATCTTTCGGTCGTGCGCCCAACCTTTGTCTCAATCTGTAACAGTTGGGTCGAATTTTGGCCGTTAGACGTTACAGATCGAGATATTCTCCAGCCCCGTCGTCAAACGTCTAGATCTGTAACAAGTAGACAGGTTTTCGGCCTCTAGATGTTACAGATTGAGATTTTTCAGCAGGCGCCAACCTTCTGTCTCGATCTGCAGCAGTTACGTGGCCAAACGGCTCCTTGTTGTTACAGATCGAGACAAACTCGGCAGGAACAACCACATCCGCGTCAGTTGCACCCCTCAGCGCCCATACCACTGCCGTCTCCATTCCTCAGCCAAATCGGCCCGCTGTGGAATTCCCGCCAGCCTCATCTTTTCAGCCAGCTTCCCCGGATTTTTGAGCTCATCAAACGTAAACCGAAGCACCTTATGTCCGAGCATCGTCAGATGGGACTCTCGCTGACGTTCTGCCACGAATGGGTCGACCGACTCCCGATCCCCACCATCCTGCAGGGTATACTTTCCCTTTCCATCGAGCTCTCCGATCACGCACGTCCCGTCCTCGAGCCTCCAGAAATAGTCGACTCGAAATACCTGATTCGGATCGAGCGGATCACGGAACTCCACCTGTAACTCTGGCACCGGAAAACCGCATGCAATAAAGAACGCCCGAAAACGAGACTCGCCGCCGTTTTCGGACAGCCTGTCCGCATACGACGCGATCACCTGCGCTCTGCGATACCCTCGCCTGCCCTCGCAATCGGAGCGGAGACACTCGCACAGGTCATCGCGCGATACGTCCTTTGCTCGCAACGCAGAATCGGCAATCGCCAACCCGTACGAAAACGGCGCGCGCAGCAGGCAATCCTCCACCGTGCGCCAAAACGGCGTCACGCGCACGCCATCAACACACTCGAGCGCGCCCGCCATCTGCGGACGCAACAACCTGCACCCGCTGCTCAACGTCACCGAGCAACCTGTCTTAACAAGAAATCGCGGCCCGAGCAGATCATTCGGCACCTCCAGACCCCACAAAAGCGCCGCGTCATAACCCCAAAACGCCCAATCGGGATGAAACTCCGCAAGCCCTTTGATGGTACGCAGCGCTCGCCCCGCCGGCGTCAACGCATCCCAATCATGTTGAAAACAGAACAAATACGGCTCGGGCTCCGCAATATCATCGGTTCCCACATGACGCCGCAGCCACATGAGCTCGGCATTGTCGTGCGTCACAAGCAGCACGCCTTGTTCAGCCGCCTTCGCGAGCCTAGCAAGCATCCTATTCCGCGCCAAGGTGTTACGCGTTGCATGCTTGTGTTTGAAAACGGTATTAGACACTTCCATCACCATCACATCGGACAAATGGGCCATTGTCACCGTTGCCGCTGTCGACAAACGTCTTGATCTGTAACAGTTGGGTCGAGTTTTGACCTGTAGATGTTACAGATTGGGACATTCCCCCAGCCAGGTGCCAAACGTCTCGATCTGTAACAGGTAGACCGGTTTTTTGTCCCTAAACGTTACAGATCGAGACGAATAGACAGGCGGCGGCGCGACTGCCCATCCCCTACTCCCATTCCTGCTCGTAGATGTTGAGCGACTTGACGTACCGCCCCTGAGCGCCCATGATGTCGCGAACCAGGCGCAAAAAGAAGCTGATGCACGAGGTGTCGAAACCGTCCTCTAGGTCCTCGGGATGCACCGCGCCCGGCCCGTCGACCGCCGTGTCGCCCAGGCGCGCGATGTCATACAGGTAGAGCTGCCCCGCCGTCAGCCAGACATCGTCGACGCACGCGAGTCGCACCGCAATCGCGCCATCGTTCCAGTGCTCCTTTTGCACGATATGTGGGTCGTAGACATCAAACCGACGGTCGGTGCGCGTGTCCTTCAGCACGACCATGCCAGTCGCGGAATCCTTGTCCAAAATGCCAAAGCGCGAGAAATGCTGCGTGTCACGCACCTGCTTAAGTCGCCCGAGCGAAGCAGGAGAAATTGACGCTGGCGGCTCGTCCACATACAGTTCCAACAGCGTCTTGCCATGGTAATAGGGGCGCTCAAACAGCAGCCAATCGGTAAACGCCATGTTGTAGGCCATGATTTCGTTTTGAGAAGGTTCCTCGCAATAGCTGAGCCACGGATCGACGATAATCTCGAACTGCTCGCGCGCCGGCTCCAGGAATTGAAACTTCCGCAGCATCCAAAAGTGAGCCATGTCGGCAATATCGTTGCCGACGGCTTCGGCCAGCTGCGCTCGGTCAAAAACTTGGTCAGTCATGGCATCCTCCTCAAACTGATGGACCTCAATTTGAGCTTACGAGGAGGACGAGCAACCGAGGCAAGCGCGGGCAAAATAGGCCTTCGACTGCAAACCAGATGCTAACCAAACACTTGACGGGACACTTGACCGAATGAGCGAACCGCAAAGAAACCGCAGGTAGACATAGACAGCCAACCCGCCCTTTTGAGCCAGATGCCCGCTACCACCACAGAAAGAGCAGGTGACCACAGCCCAAGAAGTCGACAAATGAACACCCATACGTCGACAAACGAACAGGCGCCCCGTGAAGAGTGTCCCCCAACGACTAGACAAAAAATGACTAGTCATTGGGGACGTTCTTAAATGACCACCTTACAGCTCCAGCGCCTCGGCGACTTCGGCTGCGCAGGCCAGGGCATCGGCCATGGCGCTCACAACGAGCGAGCTGCCGTTGCGGGCGTCACCGGCCACATACACCGGAGCGGCATCCGTGGCGACACCCTCCGTGCGAGCCGCGAGGTGCGAGCCCTCGGCAGCCATCACCGGCAGCGGACGACCAGCGGTGGCAACGGGCACGTTCACCGCATCGAACACGCCATGCTCGGGACCCGTAAAGCCGCAGGCGATGAGCACCAGCTGCGCCGGCACCTCGTGCTCGGAGCCCGCGATGCGCTCGGGCTTTCCCGCCGACCAGTTCAGATCGACCACGCGCAGACCCGCTGCCGCGCCCTTCTTGCCCAGCAGCACCTCGAGCGTATCCACGCCCCAGGCACGCATCTCGCCACCCATCGCAGCGATAGCCTCTTGCTGGCCGTAGTCGGTCTTCTTAACGTTGGGCCACTGCGGCCAGAGGTTGCTCGCCGCACGCTTATCGGGCGCAGCCGGCAAGAACTCAAACTGGCGCACGCTGCGCGCACCCTGGCGCACCGCGGTACCCACGCAGTCGTTTCCAGTATCGCCACCGCCAATGACCACAACGTCCAGCCCGCGCGCGTTCACCGCGGGCTCGCCGCCATCGAGCACCGAGACGGTCGAAGCCGTCAGATAGTCCACGGCGTACACCACGCCGGGCGCATCGATGTTCGCAGCAGAAAGCCCACGCGGGGCACGGGCTCCGGTAGCCACCACAACGGCGTCGAAGCCGTCGAGCTTGGCAGCCACCGCAGGATCACTCACATCGGCACCCAGCTCAAACACAATGCCCAGCTCCCGCATGAGCGCCACGCGGCGCTCGACCACGGACTTCTCGAGCTTCATGTTAGGAATGCCGTACATGAGCAGACCGCCCGGGCGGTCATCACGCTCAAACACCGTCACGCGGGCGCCACGACGCGCAAGCTCCCATGCAGCCACCAGACCAGCAGGACCGGAGCCCACCACGGCAACCGTGGGCGCGCCCTCCCCTGCCGGCTCAAAGCGACGCGGACCGCCATTTGCCCACTCATGGTCGCTGATCGCACGCTCGTTGTCATGGATCGTCGTGGGCTGGCCGTCAACCGAACCCAAGTTGCACGCGGCCTCGCACAGCGCCGGGCACACGCGGCTCGTGAACTCGGGCATGGGCGAGGTGAGCGACAGGCGCTCGGCCGCCTCGTCCCAGCGACCGCGGTACACCAGCTCGTTCCACTCGGGAATCAGGTTGTGCAGCGGACAGCCACTCGGACGCGCCTTGCCAAAACTCGCGCCCATCTGGCAAAACGCCACGCCGCACATCATGCAGCGGCTCGCCTGGGCACGGCGCGCGTCGTCGCCGAGCTCCACGTACAGCGGATCGAAATCGCGGCTGCGCTCCTCCACGGGACGCAGCTCGTGGGCCACGCGATCGATATCAAGAAAAGCACCGGGCTTACCCATGGCACTTACGCCTCCTTCTTGGTCGAAGCAACAGAGCCGGCAGCCACGGACGCAGCGCCCGCAGCACCGCCCGCAACATCGAAGCGAACAACATCCGCGTCACTCGCGCGACCGGTCACAATGTCAAACGCCAGCTCCTCGGCCTGCGCATGCGTCTTGCCGACGGCCTCGGCGGCGGCGACAATCGCCAGCACGCGCTCGTACTCGGTCGGAATGACCTTCACAAAGTGCTTGCTCATCTTTTCAAAGCTGTAGAGCAACTTAATACCGCGCGGGCTCTGCGTCGCATCCACGTGCTCCTGGATGAGTTCTCGAATCTGCGCCAGCTCGCCGGCCGTCGGGGCCTTGAGCTCAACGCTCTCGTCGTTCACGCGGGCGTCGAGCGTGCCGTACTGGTCAAAGACATAGGCCACGCCGCCTGTCATGCCGGCGGCAAAGTTCTGCCCGACCTCGCCCAGGATGAGCGCCAGACCGCCCGTCATGTACTCGCAGCCATGGTTGCCGCAGCCCTCGACCACCACGGTGGCACCGGAGTTGCGCACGGCAAAACGCTGGCCCGCAAGACCGTTAATGAAGCCGCGTCCGCTCGTGGCACCAAAGAATGCAACGTTGCCCACGATGATGTTCTCGTCGAACTTGTAGGTCGCATGCGGGTCGGGGCGCACCGACACCTCGCCGCCCGAAAGGCCCTTGCCAAAGTAGTCGTTGGCGTCGCCGCACACGTTGAGCGTAATGCCACGCGGCAGGAAGGCGCCAAAGCTCTGACCGGCCGAGCCATCGCAATCGATGATGATGGAGCCGGCGGGCAGGCCCTCGGGATGCGCCTTGGTCACCGCGTTGCCCAAGATGGTGCCCACGCAGCGGTTGACGTTGGCGATATCGGCGCGGAAGCGAATCGGACGCAGATGCGCACGGGCGTCGGCCGTATAGGGCACAAACAACGTGGAGTCGAGCGTCTTGTCGAGCTCGCTGTCCGCGGCCATCTGCGGCAGGAAGTGGCGACCGTCGGCGCCCGGAATATGGGCACCGAACTCGCAGGTCGCGCTTGCCAGCACGGGCGACAGATCGAGCAGGTTGGCCTTGCGGTTGCCCGGGACCTCGATCTGGCGCAAGCACTCGGGATGGCCGACCATCTCGTCGACGGTGCGGAAGCCCAGGCTCGCCATGACCTCGCGCAGCTGCTCGGCAACAAAGAGCATAAAGTGCTCAACGTGCTCGGGCTTGCCGCGGAAGCCGCGACGCAGGCGGCAGTTCTGCGTGGCGATGCCGGCCAGGCAGGTATCCTGCTGGCAGTCGCGCTGCATGAGGCAGCCCATGGAGATGAGCGGCATGGTCGCAAAGCCAAACTCCTCGGCGCCTAGCAAGCAGGCGACGGCAACATCGGTGCCGTCCATGAGCTTGCCGTCGGCCTCGAGCACCACGCGCGAGCGCAGGCCGTTTTGCAGCAGCGTCTGCTGGGCTTCGGCAAGACCGAGCTCCAGCGGCAGGCCGGCGTGCCAAATAGAATCGCGCGCCGCGGCACCGGAACCGCCATTGTGGCCGCTGATCAAAATCTTGTCGGCAGCGCCCTTGGCCACGCCGGTAGCGATGGTGCCGACGCCGGCCTCGCTGACCAGCTTGACCGACACGCGCGCGCCGGGGTTGGCGTTCTTAAGATCGAAGATCAGCTCGGCCAGGTCCTCGATGGAGTAGATGTCGTGGTGCGGCGGAGGCGAGATCAGGCCGATGCCGGGCGTAGACTGACGGACCTCGGCGATCCAGGGGTAGACCTTCTTGCCGGGCAGGTGGCCACCCTCGCCGGGCTTGGCGCCCTGGGCCATCTTGATCTGAATCTCGAAGGCGCTGCACAGGTAGCGGCTCGTCACGCCAAAGCGCGCGCTTGCCACCTGCTTGATGGCGGAGTTCTTGGAGTCACCGTTAGCCAGCGGGGTCTCGCGACGCGGGTCCTCACCGCCCTCGCCGGAGTTGGAACGGCCATGCAGGCGGCTCATGGCGATGGCCATGCACTCGTGTGCCTCTTTGCTGATGGAGCCATACGACATGGCACCGGTGTTAAAGCGGCGGACGATGTTGAGCGCGGGCTCGACCTCGTCGAGCGAAACCGGCGTACGGCCGCTGGCATCAAAGTCGAGCAGGTCGCGCAGGCGCACGGCGCGGCCGGTGCGGTGCAGGCGGGCGCTGTACTCCTTAAAGGTGTCGTAGCTGTCCTCACGGCAGGCGGTCTGCAGCAAGTAGACAGTCTGCGGATCGATCAGGTGATCCTCGCCGCCGAGCGGGCGCCACTTGGTCAGACCCAGCGTGGGCAGCTGATCGGGAGCCGGGCTCTTAAGGATGGCGAGCGCGGCGTCGTAGCGCTCGTTTTGCTCGCGCTCAACGTCCTCGACACCCATACCGCCCACACGGCTCACCGTGCCGGCGAAGTACGCGTTGACGAACTCCGGCGTAAAGCCCACGGCCTCGAAGATCTGCGCCGAATGGTAGCTCTGCACCGTGGAGATGCCCATCTTGGACATGATGGAGACGATACCGGCGGTCGCAGCCTTGTTGTAGTTGGCGATGCCCTGCTCGGCCGTCACGTCCAGGTCGCCGCGTGCCGCCAGATCGCGGATGCACGCATGTGCGTTGTACGGATAGATGCCGCTCGCGGAGTAGCCCACCAGTGCCGCAAAGTCGTGCGGGGACACGGCGTCGCCGCACTCCACCACGATGTCGGCAAAGGTACGCACGCCGGCGCGGATCAAGTGGTTGTGCACGCAGCCCACGGCGAGCAGCGACGGCACGGGCACCTCGCCCGCAGCGGCACGATCGCTCAACACCACGATGTTCACGCCGTCGCGGACCGCAGCCTCAACGTCCTCTGCAAGCTGCTTGAGCGCAGCCTGCAGTGCGCCCTCGCCGGCATCACGGCGGTACACGGCACGGAAACGGCGGGTCTTAAAGCCCACGCGGTCGATGGCGCAGATACGCTCGAACTCCTCCTCGTTGAGCAACGGGCGCTCCAAGCGAACCAGCTGGCAGGCCGTACGGGAGTCCTCGAGCAGGTTGCCATGGTTGCCCAGGTAGAGCGTGGTCGAGGTGACCATATGCTCGCGAAGAGCGTCGATGGGCGGATTCGTGACCTGAGCGAACAGCTGATAGAAGTAGTCGAAGAACGAGCGCGTCTTCTTGGACAGGCAGGCCAGCGGCGCATCGATACCCATCGAGGCGAGCGGCGCCTTGCCCTGCTGGGCCATGGGACGCACGACTTCGTCAACATCATCCCAGTGATACCCGAGCTTAGCCATACGCACGGCGGCGGGCACCTCGGCGTCCTCGGCCGGCGTCGCCGCGGCAGGCCTATCGAGCGCGTCGACGGTCAGCGTCTCCTCGGCAATCCAATCACGGTAGGGCTTTTCCTTGGCGTAACGGGCGCGCAGCTCTTCGTTGTAGATGACACGCCCGCGGGCAAAGTCGACCTCGAGCATCTGACCCGGTCCCAGACAGCCGCTCGTCAGGATGTTCTCGGGGCTCACCTCGATGGTGCCCACCTCGCTTGCCAGCATAAAGCGACCGTCGCGCGTCACATAGTAGCGGGCGGGACGCAGGCCGTTACGGTCGAGGGCGGCGCCCAGGGTGCGCCCGTCGGTAAAGGCGATGGCCGCCGGTCCATCCCACGGCTCCATGAGCATGGACTGGTAAGCGTCGTAGGCGCGGCGCTCCTCACTCAGGCTGTCGTTGTGGTCCCACGGCTCGGGCAGCAACATGGACGCGGCACGCGTAAGCGGGCGACCGTTCATGACCAAAAACTCGAGCACGTTGTCCAGAATCGCGGAGTCGGAACCCTCGCGGTTGATGATGGGCATCACGCGCTCAAGATCGTGCTGCAGCACGGGGCTGTACAGGTTGGGCTCGCGGGCGCGAATCCAGTTGACGTTGCCCTTGAGGGTGTTGATCTCGCCGTTGTGGATGATAAAGCGGTTGGGGTGCGCGCGCTCCCAGCTGGGCGTGGTGTTGGTGGAGTAGCGCGAGTGGACGAGCGCTACGGCCGTCTTGACGGCGGCATCGTTGAGGTCGATGAAAAAGCGGCGCATCTGCGTGGCGACCAGCATGCCCTTGTACACGATAGTGCGCGAGCTCATGGAGCACACGTAGAAGATCTTGTCGCGCAGGGCGAACTCGGCGTCGGCCTTCTTTTCGATGGTGCGGCGGCACACATACAGGCGGCGCTCAAAGGCATCGCCGGCAGGTGTGTCGTCCGGACGGCCCAGGAAGGCCTGCAGGATGGTGGGCATGCAGGCGCGGGCCGTCTCGCCCAGGTCGTGCGGGTCGACCGGCACCTCGCGCCAAAAGAGCAGTGGCACGCCGGCCTCGGCGCAGCCCTCCTCGAACACGCGACGGGCATCCTCTACGCCCTTGTCGTCCTGCGGGAAGAACAGCATGGCCACGCCATAGTCGCCCTCTGCCGGCAGAATCTGGCCGCACTTTTGGGCCTCTTTACGAAAAAAGTGATGCGGAACCTGGAACAGGATGCCAGCGCCGTCGCCGGTGTTCTTCTCGAGTCCCGTGCCGCCGCGGTGCTCCAAGTTGACCAGAATGGACAGTGCATCGTCCAGAATCTGGTGATGGCGCTCACCGTTGATATCGGCGAGCGCGCCGATGCCACATGCATCGTGGTCGAATTCGGGGCGATAAAGGCCCTGCTGCTGAGCGGAATCTGCCTGCATCGCGATCCTCCCCTAGATATTTTGACAGTCAGTTGAATAGGCATACTAGGGGCATCGCCGACCCGTTGTGTTTCCCACCCGTTTCGAAACAATCGCGTAACGCACGCCCTACGAGTGGACACCGCCGACCTCAAGGGCGACAACAAGGGCCCCAGGTTTGGCCCGTAAGCTCACCGCTTCAAACATCTCAATCTGTAACAGGAAGACCCAATTTTGGCGCCTAGATGTTACAGATTGAGATTTTCTGCAGGACGGTTTTGGTTTGTCTCAATCTGTAACACGAAGGGCCGGTTTTGGCGGTCAGCTGTTACAGATCGAGATTTTCCATAGGACCATTTCTTCCTGTCTCGATCTGTAACACCTAGGCCCAATTTCCATCCCTAGTTGTTACAGATCAAGACATTTCGGCAGCCCCCTTTCATCATCCTATTCAAATACAACAATTTTGTTAGTCTTGGTTAACTTTTGAGCCTAAAACGGGTATCCTTTGCGGAGTCAAACAAACGGCACGCAGGAGCGCACCATGCTCAACCATCTCAAACAACACTTTGGCTCCCGACGCACCGGTGGTCACGGAGGCCTGGATATTGCGCGGCACATCGGTCCCGGGCTGCTCGTCACCGTCGGCTTTATCGACCCAGGCAACTGGGCCTCCAATATGGCCGCGGGCTCGCAGTTTGGCTACGCGCTGCTGTGGATCGTCACACTGTCCACGATTATGCTCATCGCGCTGCAGCACAACGCGGCGCACTTGGGCATCGCCACGGGCATGTGTCTTGCGGAGGCCACGACGCGCCACCTGCCCCGCTTCGTTGGGCGCACGGTGCTCGCCAGTGCCTATCTCGCGACCATCGCCACCGCCATGGCCGAAGTCCTGGGTGGCGCGATTGCCCTTCAAATGCTCTTTGGGCTGCCCGTGCGTGCGGGCTGCATCATCGTGGCGGCAGCATCGATGGCGATGCTCATGACGAGCTCCTACAAGCGCGCCGAGCGATGGATCATCGCCTTCGTAGGCGTGGTAGGACTCTCGTTTTTGGCCGAGCTTGCGCTAGTCAAGGTCGACTGGCCGCAGGCCGCCGCAAGCTGGATCACGCCCAGTATGCCCACCGGCTCGGCCGCGATTATCGTAAGTGTCCTGGGAGCGGTCGTTATGCCCCACAACCTCTTCCTGCACTCCGAGGTCATCCAATCCATGCACTTCGAAGGCCAAGGCGAGCAAGTTATCGAAGAACGCCTGCGCTACGAACTCTTCGACACGCTCTTTTCGATGGGCGTGGGCTGGGCAATCAACTCGGCCATGGTCATCCTGGCCGCAACGACCTTCTTTGCGCGCGGCATTGTCGTAGACGACCTCGCCGTCGCAGCGGCCACGCTCTCCCCCATCTTGGGCCCGGCGAGCTCGACCATCTTTGCGGTAGCGCTGCTGTTCGCGGGACTATCGAGTAGTGTGACGGCGGGCATGGCGGCGGGAACCATCACCGCGGGCATGTTCGACGAGGAATACGACATCCACGACCGACATTCTTCGATCGGGGTGGCAGTCTGTTTCGTCGGTGCAGTGGCGGCGTGTTTGATCGTCCCGAATCCTTTTGAGGGTCTCATCTGGAGTCAGGCACTGTTGTCGCTTCAGCTGCCGATTACGGTCTTTGTGCTCATACGACTCACCAGTTCGCCCCGCGTCATGGGCAAATACGCCAACTCGCGCCCGCTCAACGCGTTGCTCGTAGGGATCGGTGCCATCGTGACGGCTCTCGACATCGTGCTGCTAACGGGGATGTGATGGGACGGGACACCCACCCAGGCAAACGTCTCGATCTGTAACATCTAGACCCGCTTTTGATGTTTATCTGTTACAGATTGAGATCTTTCCGAGGGACAGCTCCGTTTGTCTCAATCTGTAACACGTAGACCCCGTTTTCACTGCTAGATGTTACAGATTGAGACAAACGATCGGCCGGACTCACGACGGACAGGATCGGCTAACAGCAGCCGTGATCCCTTGGGGACGGAGGAAAAGGGCCCCGGCCGGGATGACCGACCGGAGCCCTTGGACAGAGCTATGTTCGGCTTTCGCCGTGTGCCTGCGAGCTACTCCTCGACGAGCTCAAACTGATCGGGACCGACGCCGCACACCGGGCACACATAATCCTCGGGCAGCTCGGGCGTATCGACCTCAACCTCGTAACCGCAAACGACGCACACGAACTTATACGTCTTCTTCTCCTCAGCCATGATGTTCTCCTCTCGAACGTGACTGGTGATGTACTTCGCTTATTAGTATATGTTCTCAATAATATAATGCAAGTGTTTTTAAAACATTTCTAGCCTTGATACGAGGACGCCTTCGGAGGCGTCTTGCCCTTCAGGACCTTGTGGTAGTAGTCGTAGGTGAGCGGCGTCTCGTCGCTCAGGCGCTCGGCATCCTCGACCTCGCCGATAAACAGCAGATGCGTGCCCACATCCACAGTGTCGATCAAACGGCAGCTAAACAGGGCCGCCGCGTGCTCGGGCACATAGGGCATGCCCAGTGCCGTCTCGCGGGTCTCGTATTTGGCAAACTTGTCATAATCGCTACTGGTGCGGAACCCAAAGTTACCGATGTAGAGCATATCGGCCGTCTGATCGATCACGGTCAGCGCGAACGCTTTGGCCGATGCGATGACGCCCGAGGTGACGTTGTCCTTGTTCACGGCAACCGAAATGCGCGGCGGCATGGACGTCACCTGCACCGCCGTATTGATGACGCAGCCGGCGCGCAGCCCGTCTGCCGCGGCGCTCACCACGTACAGGCCACTCGGCATGGTAAAGAACGCAGTTTTGTCCATAACGATCACTTCCCTAACCCGGGTTGGTACCTTATGGATGTATGTACCCACAAAAAAGGCGGCGCCCATACCGGACGCCGCCTTTGAGACATATGTGTCAGAACAGTAAGCAAGATGAGACACCCGCAGTTGCGGTGAAATAGGGACTGAATAGCCCCTCAAACAGGCAAAACAGTCCGTATTCCACCGCAACTTATACAGAGTGCCTAGCGATTACGCTCCTTAAGCGCGCGGTCAATCTCGCGCTGAACGTCGCGCTTGGCCATATCCTCGCGCTTGTCATAAAGCTTCTTGCCGCGGCCTAGGCCCAGCAGCAGCTTTACGCGGCCGTCGGTATTAAAATACAGCTCCAGCGGCACCAGGGCATAGCCGCGATTACGTAGCTTACCGTCGAGAAAGTCAATCTCCTTGCGGTGCAGCAGCAGACGACGACGGCGATCAGGGTCGCGGTTCCACACGCCACCATGGCTATAAGGGTGAATATGCAGGCCCACGAGCCAGCACTCGCCGCCACGAATCAGTGCAAAGGTGTCGGTGATCTGACACGCGCGCTCGCGAATCGACTTGACCTCGGTGCCACTCAGCTCAATGCCGCACTCAAAGGTCTCATCGATAAAGTACTCGTGGTGTGCCGAGCGATTCTTGGAGATGAGCTTGCGCTCGCGCTTACTGGGCATCGCTGGCCTCCTCGGTCCCATCGACGTTTGAGCCCGCGGCGTCGCGCTTTGCCTTGCGCTCAGCATTGAGCTCGGCGTCGCTCTCGCGCACCAGTTTGATAATCGCCGCGCAGGCCTCCTCGCCCACAAGGTCGCGAGCACGCACTGTCAGGCGCGTCGCCTCCTGCTTGTCGCCGTCGCTTGCAGCATCGGTCGCGCACATGATCAGGCAGATGGCGATCTCGGCCGAAGGCGAGGTCGGCACGCCCTGCAGGGCGAGCTCACCCATCACATGGTCGTCACTCTCGTCCGCGGCATCCGGATAGGTGGTATGGATCTTGTTGAGCAGGCGCGTCGTATGCGCATCATTGGGCGCCAGGCGCAGCGCCAGACGCGCGCAGCCCACGGCAGCCGAAATGTTCTCGGTCTCGGGCTCCAAGAAGTACTGACCCAAGTTGGTGTAGGCGCGTGCGGCGCACTTACCGTCGCTCGCGCGCTCCAGCACCGAGAACGAGAGCGATGCCCACTCCTGCTTGTCCTCGAGTGCGCGGAACAACTCGGCCAAATCCAGACGATAGTTGCAGTTCATGGGATCCCAACGCACAGCTTGCATCAGGGCGTTGCGAGCGCTCACATAATCCTGCTGGCGAATATAGGCAAACGCCATGTCGGAGTACAGGCGGTCAAAGGGAACCTCGACCTGCACGAGCTCACGCGGATCCTTTTCCACGCGGCGATAGGCCAGACGCTCAAACTTGCTGTCGAAGCTAAAGTACTGGCGCTTCTCCTCCGTCTTGCACTCGGCGTCGATATATTCCTCGGCGAGCTCCACCAGACGCTCCAGCAGCGGCGTCGCCGTGGCCAGGTCACCCTGCGCCAGATAGTTCTCGGCATACGTAATGTCTTGCAAGCTGATGGGCAGGTCCATGGCTACTCCTCGAACGGGACGAAACGCGGCAAACGCCGCTTGCGGTCAATACACAAAACCCGGGTCTCTTACGAGGCCCGGGCGTTCATTTTGTGGTAGCCCGTACCAGATTCGAACTGGTGATCTCCGCCTTGAGAGGGCGGCGTCCTAAACCGCTAGACGAACGGGCCATATGTAGCAAATGCAATGGCTGGGATGGAGGGAGTCGAACCCCCATTGACGGAACCAGAATCCGCTGTCCTGCCATTAGACGACATCCCAATGACTGCATCGCTGCGCTCGGCTGTGCCTTTGCGCAAGAAAGAAATATACGGGAAGTCTCGCCGTGACGCAAGCCCCAATTTTGACTTTTTTGAAATTCAGTCAAATTGGCCTAATTTAGTCCAACCCGTGAAGGACCTGTGAAGCCAACCGCTGTACACGAAGGGCAAAACGCCGCGAGCGGTAGCCGTCAACCGTTGGCAGATTCTACCGTGAAAACGATAGCACCAGGCAACACAATCGAAGTATCAATGATCACGTAGATATCGAGGTGCCATGGACGAAGAGCTTGATTACCTATGGGAGACCCTGGGCCTCGAGATCACTGCTGACCTTTGGCCCGAACGGGACAAAATCCATCCCACACTGCGCCCCGCCATCACGGTGATGCAGGCAAAATACCGCCGTGCATCCTTTTTGATCATGCGGATGTCATGGCACGCGGGACTCCCCGACCTTAAACGAATCCAGGCAAGCCTCGTCGAGCTGTCCGGTATGCCGACCGTCATATCCGAGGCACACCTGGAGCAGCGCCAGCGTGAGCGACTGCAACAGCAGCGGATTCCCTTTATCTGCCCCGGTATTCAGGCATATCTGCCCTTTATGGACGAAGAGTACTGGAGCGGCAAGCCCAACAAGCACGTAAAGGTCTACGATCCGCACGAATGGGCACAGCTTGAGGATTAGCGCATATGCCCGCCAGCCGGGATAGTGCGCATGCCCGCCAACCGGAAAGCTCATCCCGGAATTTACGTCCAGAACGGGACGCGCTTTCCCCTAGAGGCCCCAAACGGAAACCGTATCCCGGATTTCGCGCTCAAACTGGGATACGGTTTCCGCTAGCCCCTTCAACCGGAAACTGCGTCCCGGAATCCGAGCTCAAAACGGGACGCACTTTCCGCAGCCACTACAGCAGCACCTCGGTCCAGGCCGCTTCCTTAAACCCAGGAATCGCAAAGTCGTCGCCCACCAGCAGCGGACGCTTGACCAGCATGCCGTCGGTCGCCAGCAGCTCGTAGCACTCCTGATCCGTCATGCCCGCATCCAGACGCGCCTTCAGGCCCAGCTCTCGATATTTCATGCCCGACGAATTAAAGAAGCGCCGCACCGGCAGCCCCGAACGAGCAATCCAGGTCGCAAGCTCATCAGCCGTGGGATTGTCCAAAACGATATCGCGATCGATATACTCTACCCCATGTTCGTCCAGCCATGCCTTGGCCTTCTTACAGGTCGAGCACTTGGGATATTCAACAAACAATACCGCCATGGGATTTCCTTTCTTAGAGAAAACAGGTGTCTGGAAAACTGCACATCGACGACCACTCGCGATTGCAGCCGTTATTGTAGTCAATGTCGAAGCATAGGCAGTCGCGATGTCTCGTCTTAAGGCTAGCGCCTCGCATGGGCGCCGATCGGCCGAGTCACATGGCGCACCAACGCCGCTGCCAGCAATACCAACAGCATGGCGGTGACATAGCCCGCAGCATCGAATCCTAAATCGATAACGTCGAAATGCCTGCCGGGAACAAAGATCTTATGTACCTGATCGCCAACGGAGCAGGCGGCGCAAAAGAGCAATACGGGCACGCAACGGGAGCATACGCTCCACGGACGCCTGGAAAAGCAAACCACGACCACCGAGGCGAATAATCCGACGAAGAAAAACTCTACGGTATGGGCAACGCGACGGACGTTTGTGCCCACCCACATGCGAATGGAAGCAAGTCGGCCAGACCGGACATTCGAGGCAGCCGAATCGGTGCCCCCAGTCATTCCGTTCTCCGCCTGAGCTTCACCCGTGGCATCGACAGCCTGAACGCTCGCAGCCTGACCCTCCACCACGCGCGCGGTGGACTCGCTCAGCAACGACGTCTGCACTGCGTTTTGCTCCGTCAGCACCCAGATGCCCGCCAGCGTTGCGGCGAACAGAGCGATCGCGGTCCACCCGATTATTATCTTCATGTGCGCCAAAGGCCAACCTCCGTCTTTTTAAATATGAGCGAGTGTAGCCCCAAATGACATCGTCACCGTATCAAAATTTGAATCGCAACAGGAAGCGACAAAGCGACGCAAACCCCTACCCCGCCTCGCGCATCCAGCGATCGAACGTCCCCACGCACACGCCCAGGCATTTTGCTGCCTGGCTGCGGGTAATATCGCCTGCCTCATAGCTATCGCGCACCAGCTCAAACTGAGGAGGGCACGGCTTGCGAGGTCGACCGAAACGGACCCCTCGCGCTCGCGCCGCTGCAATTCCCTCCGCCTGGCGCCGATGGATATTCTCGCGCTCCACCTGCGCCACGTAGCTCAGCAGTTGCAGCACAATATCGGCAATCAGGACGTTGGTCACATCCGGCGCGCCGCTGGCCCTAGCGCGCGTGTCAAGCAATGGCATGTCCAACACCACAATGGCAACCCCGAGCTCCTTGGTAATGCGTCGCCATTCCTCAAGAATCTCGGAGTAATTACGGCCAAGTCGGTCGATAGAAAGCACCACCAGCACGTCCCCGTCCCCCAGGACGTTTAGCAGCTCGCGATAACGCGGTCGATCGAAGTCCTTGCCACTCGCATGGTCGGCATAAATATTCGCCGAGCCCACGCCATAGGCGCCCAGCGCATCCAGCTGCCGATTCAGATTCTGATCGCGCGAACTCACCCGCGCATACCCGTACACCGTCGCCATCTCATCCCCGCTTTCTTGTAAACCTGCCAAAAAGGGACAGGTTTATTTTGGTAGGTTTTACCTCTCAAATAGCAGGCAAGCGGGCGGCCGAGCAGACGGCAAGGTAGCCACGATTCAAATGCGAAGGGCGGTCCCGAAAGGCCGCCCTCCGCTCTCTCGCCACGAGTCGGGATTTAGCTAATGGATAAGCTTAAAGTCCAAGTGTCCACGCGTGGTATTGACGCGCGAGACCTCGATAATCACGCGCTGCCCCAGCTCGTAACGGGTGCCCGTGTCGGCGCCCGTCAGCGTAAGCGCGTCCTCGTCGAACTCGAACCACTCGTTGCCCAGGCTCTTGATCGAAACCAAGCCTTCGACCTGCGTCAGGTCCAAGCGCACAAAGAGGCCCATGTTGCTAACCCACGAGACGGTTCCGGCATAGCGCTCGCCCAGACGGTCCTCATAGTACTGGGCAATCTTGATCTTTTGCGTCGCATGGCTGGCGGCATCTGCCGCGCGCTCGGCATCGCTACATGCGCGGCAGATCTGCGGCAGAATGCGCGGCAGCGACTCGCGCCCCTTGCCGATCAGCCGCGGCGTACGGACCAAGGCGTCCTTGCCGCCGAGCTGCTCATAGGCCAACTGCAGTTTGAGCACGCGGTGCACCACCAGATCGGGGTAGCGACGGATGGGACTCGTAAAGTGACAGTAGCACGGCGCGGCGAGCGCAAAGTGGCCCTCGTTGCGCGGCTTGTACAGCGCGCGCTGCATGCTGCGCAGAAGCAGCGTGTTGACGAGCGGTGCGTTGGCCGTACCGGCGGCAGCATCAACTGCAGCCTGCAGCTCATCGGGGCTCCCCAGGGCAATACCGGCAGCACGGCGATCGTCGATGATGTCTAGCTGCGCCAGCGCAACGGCAGCACCGTGCAGGCTATCGGGGCTCGGATCCTCATGCACACGATAGCAGGCCTCGATATCACGGTCTGCCAGCCACTCTGCAACGCACTCGTTGGCGAGCAGCATGGCTTCCTCGATAAGCGACGTGGCACACGAACGCTCACGCGCCACAATCTGCACGGGCACTCCGTCCTCATCCAATAGAGCGCGAATCTCGGCTGTGTCAAAATCGACTGAGCCGCGGGCGCGACGAATACGACGGCGAAGTTCGGCGAGTTCGTTAGCGGCGACAAGGAAATCGCCGAGGTCGATGTTGTAGCCGCGGGCGGCCTCCTCGCACGCAAGACCGCGCTCAAGCGCTTCCTCGCGCGAGGTCTCGGCAGCCGCAACATCCTCGGCTGCACCCTCCAGCACCGAATACTCAACCGCGCCGGCACGCACCAGCAGCGCCTCGGCGCCGTCATAGTCCATACGCACACGCGAGCGAATCACGCTGGGATACGGATCGTAATGCCGCACGCGACCCTGCGCATTGAGCTCGATATCGACGGTAAACGCAAGACGGTCCTCGTCAGGGCGAAGCGAGCACAGGTCATTGGACAGGCGTTCGGGCAGCATGGGAAGCACGCGATCGGCCAGATACACCGATGTCGTACGATGGCGAGCCTCAAGATCGATATGCCCGTCCCAAGCCACATAGTGTGAAACGTCGGCGATATGCACACCCAGCTTGTAGCCACCCTTGGGCGTGCGCTCCAACGAAATGGCATCGTCAAAGTCGCGCGCATCGACCGGGTCGATCGTGATGACAAGGCGGTCGCGCAGATCGCGGCGGAGCGGGTCCTTAAGCGCCGCGGACACATCGAGCGAAAGCCCCTCGGCCTCGTCCAGCGCGGCCTCGGGATAGCTATCGGTATAGCCGTAACGCGCCATCACATATTGAACGCCCAAATCGGGCGCGTCATCTCCGCCAATGCGGCGTTCGATCGTCACGGTACCCGATTCCAGGCGCGTCGGGTAGGTCAAAATGCGCGCGACAACGGCATCACCCGGGTGAACGCCCAGACGATCCGCCGAGGTATCCTCGGGCAGAATGAAGAAGTCGGCCTTCAAACGCGAATCGAGCGGCTCAATCACACCGAGCGGACCGGCGGTCTGGTACGTACCCACTACGCTTATGGCTGCGCGCTCAACCACACCCTCGATCACGGCGCGCCGCTCACCGTGCGGGCTGTTCTTAATGCTCACGGCAACGGTATCACCGTCCATGATCTCACGCTTGCCGCGACCCATGACCTTGTAGTCGCCATTCTCGGTTATGACATAGGCACTGTGCTCATGGAGCTGCACGCGCCCGGTCAGGCTCGGACGGCGTTCGCTGCGCACCGGCCCGCGCTTATTGCGAGCTCCACGCTTATGCTTGTTATTGCGCCCCATGGCGCCTCCTAACTATCGATTGCCGACTCCAAAGAGTCTACCCAAATGATTCGCCATCCTGCCATCCCCTAGGGATCAAAAAACGGGCCGCCCCATAAGAGACGACCCGTTGGAAGGGATGAATTCCAGGCATGCCTACACGCGCAGGTAGCGGCGCATGGCGATGGCAGAACCAAAGAGACCGATAATCACGCCGACCAGAATCAGCGCAGCATAGGTCACCAGGTAGTACTGCATCGGCAGGGCAAACGACATCCAGCCGATGCTCTCCTGCAGACGCGGGATCATCAGATTGCGCAGCAGCTCCAGAACGCCGATGGAAAGCAGCGAGCCCAAAATGGCCTGCAGCACGCCCTCGGTGATAAACGGGCCACGAATGAAGCCGTTGCTGGCGCCGACCAGACGCATAATCGCAATCTCACGACGACGCGCCGTGATGGACAGGCGAATCGTGTTGTTGATGAAGATGAATGCGATAAAGGTCAGAAGACCAACGAGCACCACGGCGGCGATGCGGATGTAGTTGGTCACCTGGAACAGGCGGCTCACTTCCTCCTGGCCGTACAGCACGCTCGCGTTGACGTCGCCGTCATCCGCGATCTTCTGGAAATCGGCATCCTTCTTGAGCTTCTTTGCCGTGCTCTCGACCTTGGACGGATCGTCCATCTCAATAGCGAAGGAAGCCGGCAGCGGGTTCTGGCCATCGAGCGCGCTCATGGTGGCGTCGGCGTTGCCCGACATCTTGCTCGTATACTCGGCCAGCGCGTCGTCCTTGTCCTTATAGGTCACGGACTTGACGTTATTCCACGTCTTAAGCTCGGCCTCAAAAGCCTGAACATCGGCCTGATCGGCGTCATCACTAATGAACGCGTTGATGACAACCTGATCCTCGACGGTGCCGATCACGGAGTTCAGCATCGCAGAGCCCATGATGAACAGGCCGATGATAAACAGCGAAAGGAAAATCGTGATGACGGCGCCGAGCGAGGTAGTCCAGTTACGGAAGAAGTGGCTGATTGCCTCTTTGAAGGAGTAGCCCACGTTAGTTGGTGCCATAGTTGCCGTAACCTCCCCTCTCCTGGTCGCGGATGACGTGGCCGCCCTCGAGGGCGATCACGCGACGGTGCATGCTATCGACCATCTCGCGGTCGTGCGTGGCGACGATCACGGTGGTGCCGGTGCGGTTAATACGCTCAAGCAGCTTCATGATGCCCAGCGAGATCGCCGGGTCGAGGTTGCCCGTGGGCTCGTCGCAGATCAGCAGCGGCGGACGGTTGACCATAGCACGGGCGACGGCAACGCGCTGCTGCTCGCCACCGGAAAGCTGGTCGGGCAGCGAGTCCATCTGATCGGCCAGACCGACCAGACGCAGCACCTCGGGCACCTGGCTGCGAATGACGCCCTTGGGCTTGCCGATGCACTGCAGGGCAAACGCCACGTTTTCGTAGGCGGTCTTTTGCGGCAGAAGCTTAAAGTCCTGGAACACGGCGCCAATCTGGCGGCGCAGGAACGGAACCTTACGGTTCTTGATCTTCATGAGGTCCTGACCGGCAACCAGGATGCGGCCGCTCGTCGGCTTGACGTCGCGGTTGAGCGTCGACAGCAGCGTGGTCTTACCCGAGCCGGAGTGACCGACCAGGAAGACGAACTCGCCCGGATAGATCTCGATGTTGATGTCGTCGAGTGCAGGCTTGTTAGGCTGTGCCGGATAGATCTTGGTGACATGCTCCATAAGGATGACGGGCTCGACACCGGCCTGCTTGGCCATCTTCTTGCGGCTGGCCTGCGGATCGATGGGCGCAAACACCGACGTAAAATCGGGGTTGTTGAGCGCGTTATCGAGGCTTGCGACCTCGGCTGCCTGATCGCTCTCGACCACCGGGGCAGCAGGCTGCGTGGGGTCGGGAATAGCGGCAAAGAGACCGGACTGCGCAGGCTGAGGAGCCGGCGTCGCAGGGGCCAAGGGGTCGGGAATGCCGGCCATGGTAGGCTGCGGCGTGGCGGCACCAGCCTGAGGCTGCTCCACGCGAGCGGTCACGGCCTGAACGGGCTCAAAACCCGCCGTGCCGGAAAGCGCGACATCGCTGGTTGGATTGTAGGCAAAGGGATCGGATGCCGGCTGTGCCTGATCTGCCGGCTGAGCGGGGGCCTGAGCAACAGGCTGGCCCTCTGAATCCGGAGTGGCGAAACGACTGCCCTGGACGCCTGCCTGCGTCTTGGGGGCATCATCGCCCGCACCGGAGGTACGGAAGTGGTTACCCACTGGTGCTCCTTATCGTCGTGCGTTTAAACTACATGAGCGCTTTGTATTTTAGCAGCATTAGCTTTGCTGCACATAAGAAGCATGGCGTGCTTAGGGATCCCGTCGGCCGTGCACAGGGTTACTCTCCAAATCGTCCTCGGACATGTCGGAGCCCCCGCTGCGCACTACGTGCGGCGGGGGCTCCTCCGTCCTGCGGAAAGATTTGGAGAGTAACCCTGTGTCCGGCCTGCGATAACTAAGGGGTCGCTGCGTTTTACTTGGGTGCAGCAGCGCCGTGCTTGGGGTCTGAATTGCACTTTGCTGGTCTGGGCCCGTTTCCCGGAGAAAGCCCTTACTTGGTGCGGGCCTAATTTGTTTGTTGCCGACAAAAAACAGGGGCGTCCTCTTTGGGGACGCCCCTGTTATGGATTGCATACGGTTGCTGAAGCGATGCTTTGCCTCGCCTTGCCTTATGCCAAGAACTCCTTGGTGGTCGCCACGATGTTGGCGGCGTCCAGGCCATACTTGTGCAAGAGCTCGGCACCCGGGCCAGACTCACCGAAGGTGTCGTTGACGCCGATCTTCTTGAGCGACGTCGGGCACTGCTCGCACAGGACGTCGGCAACGGCGCTGCCCAGGCCACCGATCACAGAGTGCTCCTCGACGGTCACGACGTGACCGGTCTTGGTGGCGCTCTTGACGATCAGGTCGGCATCGATGGGCTTGATGGTGTGCATGTTGATGACCTCGGCGTCGATGCCCTCGGCAGCGAGCTGCTCGGCGGCCTCGAGAGCCTCGCCGACCATCAGGCCGCAGGCAATGATGGTCACATCGGCGCCCTCGCGCATGACAATGCCCTTACCCAACTCGAACTTGTAGGTCTCGGGGTCGTTGATAACCGGCGAGGCCAAACGAGCGAAGCGCATGTACACCGGACCGTCGCACTCGTAGGCGGCGCGCGTCACGGCGCGGGCCTCGACGTCGTCGGCAGGAACGATCACAGTCATGCCAGGGATGACGCGCATGAGGGCGATATCCTCGCAGCACTGGTGTGTGGCGCCGTCCTCGCCCACCGAGATACCGGCGTGCGTGGCGCCAATCTTAACGTTGAGATGCGGGTAGCCGATGGAGTTACGGACCTGCTCAAAGGCGCGGCCGGCGGCAAACATGGCAAAGGTGCTCGCGAAGGCAACGCGGCCGGTGGTCGCGATACCGGCGGCGACGCCCATCAGGTTGCTCTCGGCAATGCCCACATCGAAGAAACGATCGGGGCAGGCGGCCTTGAACTTGCCGGTCTGCGTGGCGGCGGCCAGGTCAGCGTCGAGGACCACAAAGTCATCGTGCTCGTTGGCGAGCTCGACGAGGGCCTCGCCGTAGCTTACGCGCGTGGCGATTTTTTTGACGTCTGCCATCCTAGAGCTCCTCTCCGGCGGCCGTGAGCTCTGCCATGGCCTGCTCAAACTGTTCATCGTTGGGGGCCTTGCCGTGCCAACCAACCTGGTTCTCCATAAAGGAAACGCCCTTGCCCTTCATGGTCTCGGCGATGATGGCGGTCGGCTGACCCTTGGTGGCGCGGGCCTCGGCAAAGGCGGCGCGGATCTGATCGAAATCGTTGCCGTCGGCAAGCTCCACCACGTGGAACTTAAAGGCGCGGAACTTGTCGGCGAGCGGCATGGGGTCGTTGACCTCCTCGACGGGGCCGTCGATCTGCAGGCCGTTGTGGTCGACGATCACGCAGAGGTTATCGAGCTGCTGGTTGCCGGCAAACATGGCTGCCTCCCAGACCTGGCCCTCCTCGCTCTCGCCATCACCCAGCAGGGCGTACGTGCGGTAAGTATCGCCCCAGTGCTTGGCGGCAACCGCCATGCCCACGGCGGCGGAGATGCCCTGGCCGAGCGAGCCGGTGGACATATCGACGCCCGGGGTGTCGTTCATGTTGGGATGACCTTGCAGGTGGCTGCCGATATGGCGCAGCGTCTCGAGATCCTCCTTGGGGAAGAACCCACGCTCGGCGAGCACGGCGTACAGGCCCGGAGCGCAATGGCCCTTGGAGAGCACAAAACGGTCGCGATCGGCCTTGCGGGGATCGGCCGGGTCGACGTTCATTTCCTCAAAGTACAGATAGGTCATGATGTCGGCAGCGCCGAGCGAACCGCCCGGATGGCCGGACTTGGCAGCGTGCACGCCGGTGACGATGCCCTTCCTTACCTCGTTGGCAACCTTTTTGAGCTCTTCGTCGCTCATTGTGCCTTCCTTTCATCCTCATTAGACAAAATGCGCACGGCACCGAAGGTAATCCCAACACAGCCGCAATGCACGTACGTCATTCATTATGCTGGAAACTGATGGCTTTACCAGAGTTTTTATCATTATTTGAACAATTTAGCAGGCAGAACCGCTGATGAAACGGTTTATCAATGTGAACGTCTTTTGGATGGAACGCGATCGACCCTACGCGCTAATGTCCTTGAATCCCTCGCCGAAGGCTTCCGTAACGTCGGCAACCGTCACGATGGCATGAGGATCGCGCTCGCGCACGATCGTCTTGAGGGTATTGAGCTCTCGACGGCTCACGATGACCATAATCACTGGCTTCTCGGCACCCGAATACATGCCAGTCGCCTTAAACTTGGTACAACCACGACCCAGGCCATACATGATATCGGCAGCGATATCAGGGAACTTGTCCGAGATGATGAGTACCATACGGCGTTTGTTGCCACCATCGACCACGGCATCGATCACGTAGCCGCTAATGACCATCGAAAGGCCTGCATACAGTGCGTTTTCGATTGAAAAGACCGGAGCCGATAGCGCGCATACGGCAACATCGATCGCCATGACGGTCGAGCCCACCGGCAGCGAGGTGTTACGCGAGATGATTTGGCCAATCGTGTCCGAGCCGCCGGTGTTGGCGCCGGCGCGCAACACCATGCCGTAACCGATGCCCGTAATAATGCCGCCCCACATGGCAGGGAGCATCAGGTCCGCATCCGCCAGAGGTGCTACAAACGGGGCGAACAGATCGGTAAAGAAGCCCAGCAGCACAAAGCCCGTCGCGGTCTGCACCACGTAGAACATGCCGCCCTCGCGCATAACGACCAACAACAGCAAGGCGTTCATCACGATCGTCTGAATACCAACGGGAAGCGATAGGCCGCGCGCCGCGCCGACCGCCTGGATAATGGTGGCAAGGCCCGTAACGCCACCGGCGGCAAGACCGTTGGGAATCAAAAACAAGTCGGTCGCGATGGCGGCCAAGGCACACCCCAACATGATCTGGGGCAGGTCGTGAAAGAAGTTCATCGAAAGAATGCGCTTGATGTCCAGACGATATGCCATGCTGCCTCCCTCAAAAAAGCGCACCCAAACGGATGCGCTTTGAACTTCTTCTTGTATTCGATTCTACCGATTCGCCGGACAAAAACCACCCCTGCGCAGGGTTTATTCTGGATACAAACCCGTCCAACCGTTGGGCTTGGCATCGGCTTGAAGCCACCCGATGTTTTAGACCTCCGAGCCTTCTGCATCGGCGTTGCCGGTAGCCCAGCGATGGTAGCCAATAACAAACGGGTCCAGGTCGCCATCGTCAAGGACGGCCTCGACATTGCTGGTCTCCACGCCCGTGCGTAAGTCCTTGACCATCTGGTACGGGTAGAGCACGTAGCTGCGAATCTGGTTGCCAAAACCAATCGTGGTCTTGGGTCCGCGGATCTCATCGAGCGCCTCGGCGCGCTTCTCGAGCTCAATCTCGTACAGGCGAGCCTTGAGGATCTGCATGCACGCGGCCTTGTTCTGAATCTGGCTGCGCTCGTTTTGGCAGGTGACCACAATGCCGCTGGGAAAATGCGTCACGCGCACGGCGGAGTCGGTGGTGTTGACGCCCTGACCGCCCGGGCCGCTCGCGTGGTACACGTCCACGCGGATGTCATCGGGACTGATCTCGATGTCGATATCATCGGGTAGCACGGGGATGACCTCGACGCCGGCAAACGTGGTCTGGCGGCGCTTCTTGTCGTCGGTGGGGCTAATGCGAACCAAGCGGTGGACGCCGGCCTCGGCGCGCAGCATGCCAAATGCGTCCTTGCCCTCGACGGTAAAGGTCGCACGGTCAATGCCGATGACCTCGGCCGCGGGACAGTCGTTGATGGTGACCTTCCAGCCGCGACGCTGGCAGTACTTCATGTACATCTTAAAGAGCATGAAGGTCCAGTCCTGGGCCTCCAGACCACCCTGTCCGGGCTTGATGGTCACAATGGCATCGCCGTGATCGAACTCACCGGTAAACCAGCTCGAAAGCTCAAGCTCATCGATGGCACGGGCCAGGCGCTCAGCCGTGGCTGCAGCCTCCTCGCGAAGGGCGGCGGCGTCGGGGTCATCCCCCATCTCCTCGGCAAGCTCCAGCGCGGCGCGGGCATCGGAAAGCTCGCCGCGCGCGGTGTCCACGGCAGCGATATCTTCCTTGGTGCGCGCGATCTCCTCCATGGTGGCACGGGCGGCGTCGGCGTCATCCCAAAAGCCAGGGGCAACACTTTTGGCCTCGAGCTCGAACACGCGGGTACGCTTCTCGTCCAGGTGGAGATACGACTCGACCTCACCGAGCCGGTCCGCAAACGCGTCCAGCTCGGCGGGCGTTACCTCTAAAGCCTCAGCCATTAACGATTCCTGCCGTGGCAGTACTTAAACTTCTTGCCGCTACCGCAGGGGCACGGGTCGTTGCGGCCCACGTTGACGTACGGATCGTCGCTCTCGGACTTGCGATAGGTGGTCACCTTGCCACCGTTGTTGACGGCAGCCGGACCACCCTGGACAGCCATGCGGGCCTGCACCTGCGCCTGCTTGCGCAGCACCGAGCCGCCGTTGTCACCATCGACCTCGGCAGGACCGGAGAAGTGCGCACCCTCGAGCGCGGGCTCCTCCTTGTGCTCCACGGCACGCGGGGCAGCCTTGATCTCGATGCGCAGAACCGTGCGCAGGTAATCCTCATACATGGTATCGACGAGTATCTGGAACGCGCCGTAGGCCTCGGTCTTGTACTCAACCAGCGGGTCGCGCTGGCCAAAGCCGCGCAGGCCGATGCCGGTCTTGAGGTAGTCCATCTCCTGCAGGTAGTTCATCCAGCGGGTATCGATGACGCGCAGCATGACCTGGGTGTTGAGCTCGCGCATCAGGTCCTCGCCCAAGCGCTCGGCCTTCATGTTGTAGCACTTCTCTACGTAAGCCAGGACATCGGCAGCCAGGGCCTCATAATCCTCGTCGGGGAACTTCGGCGTATCGATGTGGCCGGTGAGCTCCACAACCCACTTGCGCAGGCCCTCCAGGTCGCGCTCGCCATCGTGACTGTCCTTGGTGCAGAACTCCTGCACGCAGCGGTACACGGTGTCGTGCATGACCTCGGTGATGTGGTCGGTCAGGTCCTTGCCGTCCAGAATCTTATTGCGCTCGGCGTAGATGACCTGGCGCTGCTTGTTCATGACGTCGTCGTACTCAAGGACGCTCTTACGCATGGAGAAGTTGATGCTCTCGACCTTGTGCTGGGCGCTCTCGACGGCCTTGGAGATGATCTTGTGCTGGATGGGCATGTCGTCGCCCATGTCGGCCGTGACCATCATCTTGGAGACGCGGTCCATCTTGTCGCCGCCGAACAGGCGCATGAGGTCGTCCTCGAGCGACAGGTAGAACTGGGTCTCGCCCGGATCGCCCTGACGACCGGAGCGGCCGCGCAGCTGGTTGTCGATACGACGGGACTCGTGGCGCTCGGTTCCGATAACGGTCAGGCCGCCGGCGGCAAGCACGCGCTCGCGCTCGGCCTTGCAGGTCTCCTTGGCCTCGGCGTTAAACTGCTCGAGCTGCTCGGGCGTCACGTCCTCCATGGTCAGGCCCTCGTACTCCAAGCGCTCGCGCACCAGCTCGTCGGGGTTGCCGCCCAGCAGGATGTCGGTACCACGACCGGCCATGTTAGTAGCGATGGTCACGGCGCCGTAGCGTCCGGCCTGGGCAACGATATGAGCCTCGCGCTCGTGATGCTTGGCGTTGAGGACCTCGTGCGCGATGCCGCGCTTGGTAAGGGCGGCGGACAGCTTCTCGGAGCTCTCGATGGAGACGGTGCCCACCAGGACCGGTTGCCCCTTGGCGTGACGACGCTCAACGTCGTCGGCAACGGCGTTGTATTTAGCCTGAATGGTGCGGTACACCAGGTCCTCGTGGTCCACGCGCTGCACGGGCTTGTTGGAGGGGATGACCTCGACGGGCAGCTTGTAGATCTCGCGGAACTCAGCATCCTCGGTAAGTGCCGTGCCGGTCATGCCGGAGAGCTTGTCATACAGACGGAAGTAGTTCTGCAGGGTGATGGTGGCCAGGGTCTGGTTCTCCTCGCGTACGAGCACGCCTTCTTTGGCCTCAATGGCCTGGTGCAGGCCCTCGGAGTAACGGCGGCCTTCCATAATGCGGCCGGTGAACTCGTCGACGATCTTGACCTCGCCGTTGGTGACCACGTACTGCTTATCACGGTGGAACATGTACTGGGCCTTCAGCGCCTGCTGCAGGTGGTTGACCAGCTGGCCGGAGAGATCGGCATAGATGTCATCGATACCCAGGCGGCGCTCGATCTTCTTAAGACCGCGCTCGGTGGCGGCGATGGTGTGCTTGGCCTCGTCCATGACGTAGTCGCCCGTGGGTTCAACGTCCTCGGTGGCGGTGAGCATGTCGTGCGACACGTCCTCACCGCGCTCCAGGCCGCGCACGGCGCGCGCGAAGTCCTTGTAGGTGCTGGCGGACTTAGTGCCGGCGCCCGAGATAATGAGCGGCGTCCTGGCCTCATCGATCAGGATGGAGTCGACCTCGTCGACGATGGCGTAGTTGTGACCGCGCTGCACGCGCTGCTCGGGACGGGTGACCATGTTGTCGCGCAGGTAGTCGAAACCGAACTCGGAGTTGGTGCCGTAAGTGACGTCTGCCTGGTAGGCCGGGCGCTTGAGCTCGAGCGGCATGTTGTTCTGGAGCAGACCGACGGTCATGCCCAGGTACTTGTAGATGCGGCCCATCCACTCGGAGTCGCGCTTTGCCAGGTAATCGTTGACGGTAACGACATGCACGCCCTTGCCGGCGATAGCGTTGAGGTAGCCGGCCAAGGTGGAGACGAGCGTCTTGCCCTCGCCGGTCTTCATCTCGGCAATATGACCCTCATGAAGCGCCATGGCGCCGATGAGCTGTACGTCAAAGTGGCGCATGCCCGTGATGCGCTTGGAAGCCTCGCGCACGGTGGCAAAGGCCTCGGGAAGCATGTCGTCGAGCGACTCGCCGTTGGCGTAACGCTCGCGGAACTTATCGGTCTGGGCGCGGAGTTCCTCCTCGGTCATCTTCTCAAACTGGGGCTCAAGACCGTTGATCTGGTCGACGATCTTGTAGTAGCGCTTAAGGTCCTTATCGGATCCAAAGGACAGCAGCTTTGACATGAATCCCATGTGGTTTTCCTTTTTGGCCATCGCCCACGCCGTGCAGCTGCGGGCGAGTTAAACACAGATGATTGTACTTTAGCCAAACAAGGCGCGGCCTATACGGTCGACCTCGACCGCCACGTAATAACTACGACCCGACCGACCTGCCAAAAAGGGACTGGTTTATTTTGGCAGGTTTTATCTGGGAAAACGCCGTCACTCTGCCATTTGGTGCAAACCAACCCGTCCCCTTCGCACCAATCTGGTGCAATGGGAACGGGTTAGCCTGCACCAATAAAAAGAAAAGGGCCGCGCACCCAAACGGATGCACGGCCCTTTTGCCATGAATGCGAGCGATTCCTCGGCGAGCTATTTACTCAGCAGCCTCGGTGGTCTCGGCCTCGGCAGCGGCCTCCTCGACGGGAGCCTCTGCGGGAGCCTCGGCGGCCTGCTTGGCAGCCTCCTCGGCAAACTTAGCAGCACGCTTGGCCTTCTCGGCAGCCTTAGCCTCAGCGGCGGCCTTGCGAGCGGCCTCGGCCTCAGCAGCCTTGGCAGCCTTGGCAGCCTTGGCCTCCTCAGCCTTCTTGAGCTGGGCGGCAGCGGCGCCACCGAACTTGTCGGCGAAGCGCTGGACGCGTCCACCGGTGTCGACGAACTTCTGCTGGCCGGTGTAGAACGGGTGGCACTCGTTGCAAAGCTCGACCTTCATCTCAGACACGGTAGCGTGCGTCTTGAAGGTGTTGCCGCAGGAGCACGTCACCGTGCACTCGACATACTGGGGATGGATACCCTGCTTCATGGTAGGACTCCTTATTGGTCAGGCGCTGGTTACCGATCAGCGCATAAGGCGTCTTGGTTTCCGACCAAGACAACAAACTTGGCTATGGTACCACGGCGTCGCGCGTCCCACAAAAGGTTCACGGTCTTTGTGCAGGGCGGCGTGGCCAACCGCAGCGAGCACGCACCCCGACGAGCCTTCACCCATGTTGCAGACGTGTAACGCCGCAGTAAGCACACCCCTTTTGGCGCCAGACAGGTACAATGATGAACACTGTACCGTAGCGGAGCGCCCCGCGCGCGCCGCAATCACGCGAAAGGGTTTCCCATGGCCGAGATCTCGTCCTCCCGTATCGTCATCACCGTCCTTGGCAAGAACCGCCCCGGCATCGTCGCCGGCGTCACCCGTGTCCTAGGCGAGGCCAACGTCGACATCCGCGACATCACGCAGTCCATTATCGAGGACATCTTCACCATGACCATGCTGGCCGACACCGCCGAGTCCAAGCTCGACTTCGCCGAGCTGCAGAAGGCGCTGGCCGAGGCCGGCGAGCTTTCGGGCGTCAACGTGTCCATCCAGCGCGAGGACGTCTTCAACTTTATGTACCGCCTGTAGCGAACAGGCCGCCGGGGATTGCCTGACACGCGCATGCCCCTGCAAACCACCCCGATGCGGCCCGGAGAGGAGCGCGCATGGCCTACGACGCCAAGAAAATCTATTACCGCTTCGATGACCACTTGAGCCGACTGGTTCTGGATTACGAAGCAAGCCGCCAGATTTCGTCTGAGAGCGAAAGCCTCTACCACGGCCTGCCGACCGACCCTTATGACGAGGGCTTGTTCGAAGAGCACAATGTCAAGCGCGGCCTGCGCAATGCCGACGGCTCGGGCGTGGTCGCGGGCCTCACTCGTATCTCGGATGTGCACGGCTACAACAAGGTCGACGGAAAGGTCGTGCCCGATCAGGGCAAGCTCACGCTTCGCGGCTACAGCATCGAGGATCTGGTCAACAATGCCCAGGCCGAGAATCGCTACGGCTACGAGGAAGTCGCCTATCTGCTTATCACGGGTTCGCTGCCCAACAAGGAAGAGCTCGACGGCTTTTGCGAGCGCCTAGGTGCCTTTAGACATCTGAGCGACGAGTACGTCAAAGAGTTCCCTATGACCACGGTGTCGTCGAGCATCATGAACGTGCTTCAGCGCGCCGTGCTGTTGCTCTACGCCTTCGATGCCGAACCAGACGTGATCACGCCTGAGCACGAAATCGACGTCGCCATTTCCATGCTCGCACGTCTCCCGCGCATCGCCGCCTTCGCACACATGGCCTCGGTCGCCAAGCTTCGCGGCTCCGAGGTTCACGTGCCGCACCCCACGCCCGGTCTTTCCACCGCCGAGACCATCCTACAGGTCCTGCGCGGCGGCATGGCATTCACCCGCGATGAGGCGATGCTACTCGACGTTATGCTCATGCTGCATGCCGAGCACGGCGGCGGCAACAACTCCACCTTCGCTTGCCGTGTGCTGTCGTCTTCGGCCACCGACCCGTATTCCGCCTACGCCGCGGCTATCGGCTCGCTCAAGGGCCCGCGCCACGGCGGTGCCAATGCCAAGGTCGTGTCTATGCACGAGGACATCCGCGCGCATGTCTCCAATTGGGAGGACGAGGACGAGGTCGCGGCCTACCTGGGCAAGATCCTCGACAAGCAGGCCTTCGACGGCACGGGCCTCATCTACGGCATGGGCCACGCCGTCTATACGCTCAGCGACCCGCGCGCCGAGGTCTGCCGCCGTTACGCGCGCTCACTGGCAGCCAAGAAGGACTTGGGCGAAGAGTTCGCACTCATCGAGCGCATCGAGCGCCTGGCCCCGCAAGTGATGCGCGATCACGGCATGACCAAGCCCATCTGTGCCAACATCGACCTGTACACGGGCTTTATCTACAAGATGCTCGGCGTGCCCGAGACGCTCTTTACGCCGCTATTCGCCGTCGCCCGCATGGCCGGCTGGTCGGCACACCGCATGGAAGAGCTCTTCTGCGCGCACCGCATCATCCGTCCGGCATACCGTCCGGTGATCGAGCCGCTGGAGTACAAGCCGCTCGCCGACCGCTAGGACGCGGACCGTTATAGAACTCGAGCGTGGCCAGGGCATCACGGCTCTCGGCCACGCTTTTTATGCCAGCAGAAAGGGCTGCATCGAATGATTGTTTTTTCCGATATGGATGGAACGCTGTTGACGAGTGACAAGCAGATGAGCGACGCCACCTGGGCGATGCTCGACGAGCTCGCACGTCGCGGCATTGAGTTTGTACCGTGCACGGGACGTCCGCTGTCGGGCATCTTTGAACCCATCCTCGCCCATCCCGCCGTGCACTATGCCGTCTGTGCCAATGGCGCCAGCGTCTGGCAGCTCGACGACGATGTGCCCACCGATGCCTCGCGCGCCACGTGCATCTTGAGCCGTCCACTCGATTGCGGCATCGCCCATCGCATCCATCGCATCGCCGCCGGCCACGATGTGACCTTCGATATCTTCGCGGATGGGCAGTGCTTCCTCCCCCGCCCGCTCTACACGCGCCTGGACGAATTCTGCGGCGGCGACCCCCACATCGCGGTTTCGCTCAAGCGCACACGAACACCGATCGACATGGATATCGACAGCAAGATCGACGAGGTCGAGACACTTGAACGCATCGCCATGTACTGGCACGACCCGGCCGATCGCGACGCCATCGCGGCGGCGCTCGACACGCTCGGAGGCATTGAGGTCACGCGTTCTTACGCCATGAATATCGAGGTCATGGGTGAGGGCGCCACCAAGGGAACGGCCCTCACGTGGCTATGCGAGCACCTGGGCGAGCGTCTCGCCGACGCCTGGGCGTTCGGCGACAACATCAACGACATCCCCATGCTGCAGACAGCGGGCCACGGCATGGCCATGATCAACGCCGAGCCCGAGGACCGCGAGGCCGCCGACGCCATCACCGAATACGACAACGACCACGACGGCGTCGCCCGCACCATCATGGCCGCTCTCGCTTAGTCATTGGTCAGTCACTGGGGACACTCTTCGCAAAAAGCTGCAAGGACTGTCCCCCACTGCCGGAAGGAAAGGAACGTCCCCATCTGCCGGATTAGGAGAGACTCTCCAGCACGCGACGGAGCTCCTGCTGGACGGCGTGGTCGCGGTTACAACCCACCACGCGATCGGCCACCGCCTTAAGCGCGGGGCGCGCGTTTTCCATCGCGCAGCCCGTGCCGACGAAGCGAATGATCTCGTAGTCGTTCATCGAGTCGCCAAACGCCATGACCTCGTCGCGACCAATGCCGTAATGCTCCGCGAGCTGCGCGATACCCGAGGCCTTCGACACACCAGGCTGCATGGCATCGATCCACGCGTTGCCCGAAGGCGCAAAAGTAAAGAGCTGACCAAGTTCGCGCTGTAGCACGTACGCACTGTCCATAACCGCACTGTCGTCGCAAAAGATACTCGCTTTGATGATATTTACGCTGGGATCGGGCAGCTCCCAAATACGCTCGGCATTGGGAAGGTCCTTATCGACCTCACGCACGAACTTGCACTCGTCATCGAGCAGGAAGGACTTGGTTCGGTCAAAGAGCGCAAGATGCAGATTGGGAAACGTCCTGACGGCTTGGGCGAGCCTTCGAATCGCCAGGTGGGAATACACCTCACGGTCTACCATCTTACCGTCGGCGTAGACTTGGGCGCCGTTAGCGGCGACAAAGTCCATCTTGTCGCGAACGGGCGCAAAGAACTCGCACAGGCGATCGTAGCGACGACCTGACGATGCAGCGAAATGCACGCCATGCTCGTGTAGCGCCAGAATCAATTCGTAGGTCTCGGGAGGCACCTGGCCGTTTTCGTCAAGCAGTGTGCCGTCCATATCGGATGCAATCAGTTTAAACATAGAAAAGCTCCCTTCGGGCTTGTTGGAATCGAACGTGTATCCGATTCCAACGTACCCAAAGGGAGCTCAAATAAGACTCCGCGGGCGCAAACGTTTCAAGGACCTGGCAAATAGCTCACACATGCCAGAGGTCCTACGGTCGCGGCGTCAGGCAGCCCGCCAAAGAGTGTCCCCGACGACTAGTCGTTTAAGAACGTCCCCGATGACTAGTCGGCATAGGTGAAGGTTGTAACGTCGAACATGCCCTCGGGGCGGATGCGGAGCGTCGGGATGACCGGCAGGGGCAGGAAGATAATGCCCATGATGGGGTCGAGCGGCGGCTCAATACCCATGGCGCGCGCCTTGACCATAAAGTCGTCGTGCTGCGCGGCAACGTCCTCGGCCGTGCCCTCGCTCATAAGGCCACCGAGCGCCAGCGGAATGCGCGCCACGACCTCGCCGTTGCGCACCAGCACGTGGCCGCCCTGGCCCACGGCCTCGACGGCAGCCATCATATCCGCCGCATTGTCGCCCACCACGCACACGTTGTGCGAGTCGTGGCCGATCGTGGAGGCAATGGCACCACCGGTGATGGTGAAACCGCGCACCCAGCCGCGACCGATATGCTTGCCGACCAGGCCCAGGCCAGCGGGGCCGTCGCCATCGGCGCCCTCGGCCTGCAGCGACACGCCGCGGCCGTGACGCTCGATCAGCATAATGCGGCGCAGACCCTCGGCACTCTCGGGGCGAGCCACGCCCGTGATGGCCTTACCCGGTACCACGTCAATCACGGCCTCGCCCGGCTTAAAGGCATAGTCGAATACGTCGAGCGAAAGCTTCGGCAGCTTAACGGAGGCGCGCAGCTCATCGGCAAGGGCTGCAACCTCGGCCATCTCGGGTGCAATCTCGCCCACAAAGGTGCCATCCTGCGCCACCAGGGCACCGGCGGCATAAACACGATGCGGAGCCGTGGCAAACGTCAGGTCATCGAGCAGCAGCAGATCGGCGCGTTTGCCCGGGGCGATTGCGCCGCGGAGCTCGTGCGGGTCGCGGCAGCCGTGGTCCAGGCCAAATGCCTCAGCCGTGGAAAGGGACGCCATGGAGATAGCGACCACCGGGTCGACGCCGGCCTCGATGGCCACGCGGCAGGCGTTGTCGATCATGCCGGTCGAAAGCGCATCGGAGGGAGCGCGGTCGTCGGTCGCAAAGCAGCAGCGGCGGGCGCGCGCGGGATTCTCCAGCAGCATCGGCGATAGATTGGCCAGGTCATGGCTGCACGTACCTTCACGCAGCATCACATACATGCCGCGAGATAGCTTGTCGAGTGCCTCCTCGGGAATCGTCGACTCGTGGTCGGCGATAATGCCCGCTGCGGCATAGGCATTGAGGTCCTTACCGGCAACGAGCGGCGCGTGGCCGTCAACCTGCTTGGACGGCGTCTGGTTGGCAGCATCGATGCGAGCACAGGTCTCGGGGTCGGCCATAAAGACGCCCGGCAGGTTCATCATTTCGCCCAGACCAAAGACATCGCCTGGATGCTCGGCAAAAAACGCCTGCATATCGGCAGCCGAAATAACGGCACCGGCCTGCTCGTCGGGCAGCGCGGGCACGCACGAAGGCATCATGTACTTGATGGAGATGGGCGCGCGGCGACCATCCTCGATCATAAAGCGCAAGCCGTCGAGACCGGCAACATTGGCAATCTCGTGGCTGTCGGCAATGGCGGTGGTAGTACCGCGCGTCGCGGCCATGCGAGCATACTCGGCGGGACGGATGTTCGAAGACTCGATATGCAGATGCCCGTCAATAAAACCGGGAGCGAGATAGCGACCCTGGCAGTCGATGACCTCAGTTGTCTCATAGGTGCCAGCGGCATCGTCGCGACCATCGTAGAGCACGCCGACGATCACACCGTCCTTGACGGCAACGCTACCGGGCGCCACGCGCTGGCCATACACGTCGACAATCTGTGCATTGGTAAACAGCGTGTCGACGGGCACGCGCCCCTCGGCAGCATCGATCACAGACCTCATGACCTCAACGGACATACATACTCCTTTAACCGTAGAAAAAAGCTGCGGAGCGGACAGGCCTTCACCGCAGCAAACCAATAGCCATTGTATGCCCAAACGATGGGTCAACAATACGCCTCTCCGCTTAACGGCACACGCCACTTGGTGCAATGGGGACTGCCGCTGAGCACCAATGACTACTCGACGACTACTAACTGCCGTCCCGACAACAAAAACGCCGATGTTTTGGCATCGCCAGCGAGCGGGTCGCATTTGAGACAAGGTGACGTGAAACGAAAGGGCGCTGACCTTCTGGTCGCGCCCTTGAAGTTGAACGTCAGATTGTCCAAATGCGGCCCGCGCAGCGTCGGCCGGTCCGCCGTTCGGTAGAACGGCGGAACTAAATCAACTTGAAGCCCTTGCGCTTGCCTACGGAAAGGGTGTCGCCCAGCTTGAGGGCGCTGGGATCGATGTTGTAGCTCTTGGGAGCCACGGCCTTGCCGTTGATCTTGACGCCGCCGCCGTCGATATCGCGACGGGCCTGGCCGGCGCTGGCAGAAAGACCCAGGTCCTTGAGCAGGCCGGCGAGGTAAATCTGGCCCTCGTCGTTGACGGTCAGCTCAACGTGCTTCTCGGGGAAGTCGGCAAGCTGGCCCTCCTTGAACACGCGGTCGAACTCGGCCTGAGCCTCGTCGCCGGCGCCAGCGCCGTGGTAGGTGTCGCACAGGTCGCGGCCCAGTGCGCGCTTGAGCTCATAGGGATCGGCGGAACCATCGGCCAGAGCAGCGTCGATCTTGTCGACCTCGGCCGGGGTGAGCGAGCTGGCCAGACGATAGTACTTGCCGATCATCTCGTCGGGAATGGACATGGTCTTGCCGAACATATCCTTGGGAGCATCGGTCAGGCCGATGTAGTTGCCGTAGGACTTGGACATCTTGCGCACGCCATCGGTGCCCTCGAGCAGCGGCATGGTAAGCGCGATCTGCGGCTCCATACCCATCTTCTCCATGAGCTCGCGACCAGCGAGCAGGTTGAAGAGCTGGTCGGTGCCGCCCATCTCCACGTCGGCCTTGATCTGCACAGAGTCGAAAGCCTGCATCACGGGATACAGGAACTCATGCAGGGCGATCGGCGTCTGAGACTGGTAGCGCTTGGTAAAGTCGTCGCGCTCGAGGATGCGGGCGACGGTGAACTTGGAGCACACCTGCAGCAGACCGGACAGATCCATCGAAAGGATCCAGTCACCGTTGTGCACGATGGTGGTCTTCTCGGGATCCAGGATCTTCATGGCCTGGCTCACGTAGGTCTCGGCATTGGCCTCGATCTGCTCCTGCGAAAGCTGCGGACGGGTGGAATTCTTGCCCGAAGGGTCGCCAATCAACGCGGTACCGTTGCCGATGATGAGGGTGACGTTGTGGCCCAGGTCCTGGAACTGACGCATCTTGCGCAGCGGCACGGCGTGGCCCAGGTGCAGGTCGGGGCTGGTGGGGTCGACGCCGAGCTTGATGTTGAGGGGCTCGCCCTTCTCAAGCTTCTTGCGAAGGTCGGCCTCGGGAACGATCTGCGCGGCGCCCGAGGTGATGATACGCATTTGCTCGTCAACAGACAGCATTGGGTATCCTCCTTTTGCTATAGCACCCTCGCCGAAAACGGCGGTGCTGGAAGTCCATAAACTCTCATATGATAACAAACTGACGCGACGCGGCACCTACGACAGGAAAATCCTCGTCCTGCCGCATGCGTCAATGGCAACTGGCAGACGTGTACCGTCACGCTCGACCAGATAGCGTACCTGCCGACGACGCAAGCAGTCGCGGCAACGGACCTGTCCCGTCGCATCGGTGGCGCAGACGCCCTCGGCGGTCAGCAGGCAGTGCTCGCACACCATAAGCTCGGGACGGTCGGCGTCGACCGGACCCAAGACGCCGGGTTCAGCAGCCAGTTCGGCAATACGCTCCGCATCATTGCCGAGCAACTCGGCCGGCAAGTACACCCGCCCCGCACCGAGTTCGCGCAGCCAGGCAAGCGTGGCCCGATTCGCGCAGAACACCGGCGCCGCCACGTCAAACGTCACGCCCAGCTCGCGAGCGATCACCACCTGTCCCAGGTTGCGGCAGACGACGCGCCCGGCACGCTGCATCAGTGAGCGGGTCCGGTCAGCGTCACCCGTGCGGCACACCTCGTCAAGCACCACAACGGCGTCGGACAAATCGAGTTCTCCGCGCGGGTCGGCATCCATCAGCTGCCAAGCAAAAACCATGCGAGTGGGAACCGCGCACTCCACCAACTCCGTCGACGCACCGCCATCCACCGCAACGCCCTCAAAGGGCAGCACCTCAACGGCACGCGCAACGGGCGCAATCGCATCCGCCTCGGCCCGCATGCGCTCCAACACCGCCGCCGTCTGATCCAACACGCCGGCGCTGCGAATCAGGTATACCTCGCAGCCCGTGCCCACCTTACGCTTGCAATGCACGACGACGCGCTCCCCCGCTGCGGCATCCACCGGGCAGGGCACCTGCGGCCAGCGCTTGGGCACATCGGGACGCGCGTCGACACCCGGATAGAACCGAATCTCGAGCGTGTCACCCGCCGCCACGGCGGCGTCGAACTCAACGGTCACCTCTTCGTGGCCCACAGCAACCAAGCATCCCACGCGCACGCCCTGGTTAATTGCGCGCTCAAAGCTCATCAGCTCGGCACCCGAACGCCCTCGCAGGTACGCATCGGTAAACCCACGGTTAAACGACCTTCCCAGCTCGCGTTCAAGCTCTTCCACGGCACCGGGGTCCCACGCGTCGTCGCGCAGCATATCGAGCGCCCGGCGCCACACCCGCACCACATTGAATACGTAATCGGGGTTCTTCATGCGCCCCTCGATCTTGAGCGACGCCACGCCGGCATCTACAAGCTCGGGCAGATGCGCAATACCCAGATAGTCGCGCGGGCACAGCAGGCGATCCCCTTCGACGGCGACAACGCTCTGCCCCGCCTCGTCCACCAGGTCGTACGCCAGACGGCACGGCTGCGTGCAGTCGCCGCGCATCGCCGAGCGCCCACGCCGCAGGGCCGAGAACTCGCACGCCCCCGAATAGCCGATGCAAATCGCACCGTGGCAGAATACCTCGATGGGCACGCCCGTGGCACATAACGCCGCAATCTCGTCGACCGTCAGCTCGCGCGCCGTCGTCACACGCTCGACCCCCAGCTCATCGGCGGCAAGCCGCACGGCGCCTTCGCTATGAACGCCCGCCTGCGTGGACAGGTGAATCTCGACCCCGGGAATCGCCGTGCGCAGCGCGCAGGCCAGCCCGGCATCGGCGACAATCAGAGCATCGGCGCCCAGCTCCAGTGCATGAGCTCCCAACGCCACCGCGTCGGACAACTCATCGTCAAACACGAACACGTTGAGCGTTACGTACACACGCACGCCATGGGCATGCGCCACGGCGCAGCCGCGCGCAAACTCGTTATCCGTAAAGCCATGGGCGCTCACACGGGCGTTAAAGCCGCCCAACCCCGCATAGATGGCATCGGCACCCGCGGCGATGGCCGCAAGCATCTGGTCGAGTCCGCCCGCCGGCGCCAGCAGCTCGGGCAGCGCCGCACCGGCAGCATCCAATCCAGTATCGTATTGTCCGCTCGGCCCCATCGTCCGAATCGCCATCGACAAACTCCTTACCAAGGTATGCATTCACTCTGAAAAATGCCGTCTTCCAGCATACACGAGGCCTCACGCGCCCCGTTTGGTTTATCGTGTAGTAACTTATGTCCATCCTGCCCCGACGGCACATCCACCGTCCGGCACGACATACCTGGAGGTCAATATATGGGTCCTCGCCAACGACAGGGACGCAGCCGTTCAAAGACGCATGCTCTGCCCATAATCCTGCTCTCGTTTTTGGGCTTTTTGCTTATCGCGGGCGTGGCGTTTGGCATCGGCATGGTCGGCAACGTCAACCGCTGGCTGTCCGATCTGCCCGACTACACCGACGCCAACGCGTATCTGGTGAGCGAGCCCACCGAGATCGTCGACTGCAACGGCAACAAGATCGCGAGCTTCTACACGCAAAACCGCAAGTCCATCACCAAGGACGAGGTCTCCCCCTACGTGCTGCAGGGCACCGTTGACGTCGAGGACGAGCGCTTCTACGAGCACGGCGGTATCGACCTGTGGGGTATCGCGCGTGCTGCGGTGGCAACCCTCGGCGGCGGGCACGAAGGCGCCTCGACTATCACCCAGCAGCTGGTGCGCAACACCATCCTGCAGGAGGAGCAGTTCGACTCGACCATCGAGCGTAAGGTGCGCGAGGCCTACATCGCCGTCAAGATGGAGGACATGTACTCCAAAGACGAGATCCTCATGATGTACCTCAACACCATCTACTACGGTCACGGCGCCTACGGCATCGAGGCCGCAGCCGAAACCTATCTGTCCAAGAGCGCCGCCGACCTCACCCTGAGCGAGGCCGCACTGCTCATCGGCCTTCCCAACTCGCCCTCGCAGTACGACCCCACGGTCAACCCCGACCTGGCGCTGTCCCGTCGCAACAAGGTCCTTGACAACATGTTGCGCCTGGGCCACATCACGCAGGAGGAGCACGATGCCGCACAGGCCGAGCCCATCACCCTCAACGTGACCGAGATTTCGGGCAGCGGCGTCGACGTATACTCGCAGCCCTACTTTGTCGCCTATGTTAAGCAGCTGCTGGAGCAGGAGTTCTCGACCGACGTGCTCTTTAAGGGCGGCCTGACCGTCAAGACCACCATCGACCCCACGATGCAGCAGGTGGCAGAGAATGCCGTCCGAGAGCAGCTCGACACGCTCTCGCTCGACGGCCTGGACATGGGCATGGTCGTCGTCGACCCCAAGACCGGCTACATCAAGTGCATGGTGGGCGGCTACGACTACAACGCCGACGAGAACCACGTAAACCATGCCACGGCCAAGCGTCCCGTCGGCTCCACCTTTAAGGCCTTTACGCTGGCAACTGCCATCCAAAACGGCATGAACCCCAACGTCACCCTCAACTGCAACTCGCCGCTCAAGGCCAAGGGCACCACGACCGAGGTCCAAAACTACGCCAACCATAGCTATGGCAACATCACGCTTAAGCAGGCGACGGCATACTCCTCCAACACCGGCTACATCCAGGTGGCGGAAGCCGTCGGCAACAGCAAGATCATCTCGCTCGTCAAAAAGCTCGGCATCGATCCCGCCAAGGACAACATCGAGGACGTTCCCGTCATGACCCTCGGCACCGGCTCGATCTCGCCGCTCGAGATGGCCGCCGCCTACGCGACGTTTGCCAACGGCGGCTACTATCGCCAGCCGATCGCCATCACCGAGATTGACTCTCGTACCGGTTCGGTGCTGTACCAGCACACCGACAATCCCTCACAGGTGCTTACCGAGGGCGAGGCCGCCGCGGTCACCGATGTTCTGTCCGGCGTCATGCAGGGCGGCGGTACGGGTGCTGTCGGTGCCCTGAGCGTCAACCAGCCCTATGCCGGCAAAACGGGCACCACCGACAACACCACCAACCTGTGGTTCTGCGGCTATACCCCGCAGCTGGCGTGCGCCCTGTGGACCGGCTATTCCGCGGGCGAGATCCCCATCCAAAAATACGGCACAGACCTGCTGGGCGACAGCACCAACCTGCCTGTCTTTAAGCGGTTTATGAACACCGTTCTGACCGGTACCGAGCGCGAGGAGTTTGCGACCGGAACGGCGCCCACCTATAAGAACAACAGCGTCTGGAAGTTCTACGGCACCAACAACACCAAGAAGACGGAGAACGACGACAAGGACAAGGACGAGAACGAGGACGAAGAGGAAACCACCACTACAACGACTACCACGACGACCACGACCACCGAGACCACGGGCGGCGACACCACCGGCGGCACCGGTACGACCGGTGGCTCGACGGGCGGCTCCACCGGTGGTTCGACCGGCGGCGATGGCGGCACGCCTACGCCCACGCCCACTCCCGACCCCTCGCCCACGCCTGACGATACGGTCGGCTAGAAATCATCCGGCCATAAGCAACAAGGCCCCCGAACAGCTTATTCAACTGCTCGGGGGCCTTTTAGTTTAAAGCGACCTGGCAGGCGGTCTTTATACCGGCAAACAAAAAGGGGGCACCGACCATCGTCGATACCCCCTTACAGGCAACTATGTCAGCGCGCGCAGGGCCGAGCGCACGACCCGCACGCCTACTTGCGAGAATTGCTCAGCTTATTGATCAGCGCCTCGAGACGCTCGCCGTCCTCGGCCGTCTGGGCAATAACCAAAATCGTATCGTTGCCGGCAAGCGAGCCAAGCACATCGGGCAGCTCTGCCGCATCAACGGCGGCGGCGATGCCGGAAGCCGTGCCAGGCTGAGCCTTGATCATAACCAGATTATCGGTGCGCAGAACGCCCGTTACGAGCTCGGAAACCATACGCTGCAGGTGCAGGTCCTCTGCCAGAACATAGATGCCCTCAGGGAGCTTACGCAGCCCCATATCGGCAATATCGCGAGAGACAGTCGCCTGCGTGCAATCAAAGCCCATAGCGCGGAGCTCATCGACCAGCACGCGCTGCGTGCGGACATCCTTATTGCGCACAATATCTCTAATGGCATCCTGGCGCCCATTGCGTTTTTTAGCCATACAAACCCTCTCTCCAAAAGATGGCGGAGACAATCAATCAGTGATTGAATAGTTTAACGCTATTTGAAGGCTTTTGTGTATAAGAACGCATTTCGAAACAATTCTATGCAAATTTGTTTCGAAATGAGCCGTTTAGGCGGTTTTTACGCCCGTCCGGTTAAGAAAAGCTGCCAGATGCGTACACATCACGCAGCGCGCGGGCTTGGCGCTGGCGATCGGCCCAAACAACAGACCAAGTCCCCGATGGTTATCCTTGAGCGCGGCGACCATCTGACGGGTTCGAGGCGCCTCGAGCATATCACGCATGCGGGCGGAACGCTCGATTGACGACACTCCATGCGGGCTCAGACACAAATTCTCGATGCAGGCGACCAGTCCGGCAAAGTAGAACTTTTGGCTTGCCAGCTTGAGCCGACCACCGCTATCTGCTTCCGAGAGTGAGTCCGCAAGCTCGTCGAGCGCTCGAGTGTCATCGGATATCCTGGCAAACATGGTGGGATCAAAGGCATCTGTAAGCTTAGGTGCCACCGCGTGGAAACAAGCGTCGCCGCAGCCGGACACGAATCGTGCCTGCGAGAGCGCATAAGCCATAAACTCAACCGTACGGTACGCCTTGCCGCGCGACAGGCATGCCTCAAACAGCGGACGGCTATACATCACGCCAGAGGCCTGAGCGACTAGGCCGCCCAAAATCAACTGGGGCAGCTCAGTCACCATAGAAGACTCGTCTTCTATGGCAATAGAGGCAGCATCCAAGACGCGCGAATGACGCTCGCGATGCGCATCGTATCGATCGAGCGACACCGAGGGGAGCACAATGTCTGCCGCAGTATCGCACGCGATATCGACCATCTTGGAAAGGGCCTGCGGAGCAAACCACTCATCGGCGTTCATGGCGATGATTTGAGAGCCGCGCGAGGCATCAAAACCGGCACGAAGACAAGCGCCGCGCTTCACGTCCTCGACGTCAATCAAATCAATATGGATGTCCCTGTCGGCAGCAACTTGAAGCGAATGGCGCACACCGGGCGCAGCATCGCGGCAGACAACGACAATCTGCAAATCGTAGAGGTCTTGGTTCTGGATACTCTCGAGCGCACGCATCGCATAGCTGGGCGAACCTTCTACTACAAGGATCACCGAAAGTCGCGGATGCGAGCCACGTCGAACCAAGTTATCCGTCCTCTCGACAGCAATGAATCAAACTGTCGTTCATGGTACACCCCGGCAATAAAAGCAATGAGACACCGGTTGCACTGCACGCCAAGAACAGATGTTGCACACGCGCAGCCCACAGATGACAGGTGCCGACGAACGGCGCGTCGAGCCCTCCCCTAGTCGAGCACGACAAGCTCGGCGGGATCGTAATCCACGCCCATAAACGTAAGGCCGCAGGCAGGAGCCGTGGGGCCCGCAGCGGTACGGTCGCAAGCATCGATGACCTCGCGCATCCACTCGGGTTCACGGCGATGCATGCCAATCTCGACAAGCGTGCCAACGATCGTACGGACCATCGAATGCAGAAACGCATTGCCCTCGATGGTAAACGTCAGGATGTCCTCGCCAAACGCAACCTCATGGCCAAACTCGGCGCGCATTACGCAGCGGTGCGTAGGTTTGCCCACGGCAGAGGCAACCTTGCAAAAGCTTTTAAAGTCCTGCTCGCCCAAAAGCGCAGGGCAGGCGGCCGCCATCGCATCGACGTCGAGGGGATAGCGATGCCACCACACAGCACCGCGTGACAGCACGGGCCGCGCATCACGATCGGCAATGCGATAGGTGTAAGTGCGAGAGCGCGCGTCAAAGCGCGCAGAAAAGCCCTTACGAGCCTTGTAGACCTCGTTGATGGCGATATCTTTGGGCAGCAGGGCATCCATAGCCCGCAGCCACCTACGGCGCGTACACGCGAGCTCAGCGTCCGTTACGGGAACGCTGATGTACTGAGCCACGGCATGCACGCCGGCATCGGTACGCCCCGCGCACGTCAAATCGATCGGGCGGCGAAGCAGCGTCTCGATGGCTCGACGCAGCTCACCCGCAACCGTCGTCTGTCCCGGCTGCTCGGCAAATCCGCTATACGACGAGCCATCATAGGCCACACGAAATACGAGCGTGGCGTCAAGCTCGGAAATCGAATTGAAATCAGACGGGGCAGTCATGGGCGCTCCCAACAAACAAGTAACGGTATCGCGACAAAAAAAGAGGGGTACGCGAACGTACCCCTCGAATATAGCCTATGCAGACGGATTGTCTACTCAGCGGTCTCCTCAGCAGGAGCCTCCTCGACGGCCTCGACCTTCTTGGGAGCAGCGGCCTTCTTGGGGGCCGGAGCAGCCTTCTTGGCCTTAGGCGTGCAAGGCTCGGTGACGAGCTCCATGATAACGATGGGAGCGTTGTCGCCCTTGCGGTTGCCGAGCTTCATGATGCGGGTGTAACCGCCGTTGCGGTCCTGCCACATGCCCTGGGCAGCCTTGTCGAAGATCTCGGCAACGAGCTGCTTATCGCCGAGCTTGGCGATAGCCAGACGACGAGAGTGCAGGTCGCCCTTCTTGGCCCAAGTGATGATCGGGTCGACGACCGAACGCAGCGCCTTAGCGCGGGTCTCGGTGGTCTTGATGCGGTCGTTCTCGAAGAGGGCCTTAGCAAGGCTCTTCTTCATGGCCTTGGTGTGGCTCGCATCGGTGCCGAGCTTCAGGCCCTTCTTAACGTTGTGACGCATGGTCTAGTTTCTCCTCAAATATGCGAAGCATTAAGCCTTCAGGCTCAGGCCCATGGACTCAAGCTTGTCCTTCACTTCCTCGATCGACTTAACACCGAAGTTACGGATGTTGAGCAGATCGTTCTCCGAGAACTCAACGAGCTGACGGACCGAGTGAATGCTGGCGCGCTTAAGGCAGTTGTAGGAACGGACGGAAAGGTCCAGATCCTCGATCTGCTTGTCCAGCTCAGCGTTGTCGTTGGTGACCTCGGGAGCGAAGATCGAAGCCTCCTCCTCGACCTCGGGGGTCTCGGCAAGGTTCATAAAGGCGGCCATATGCTGGTTGATGATATTGGCAGCCTGGACCACGGCGTCGCGCGGGGCGATGGAGCCGTTGGTCTCGATCTCGAGGACAAGGCGGTCGTAGTCGGTGTGCTGACCGACACGGCAAGCCTCAACGAGCTTGGCGCAACGGGAAACCGGCGAGTACAGCGAGTCGACGTGGATCACACCGATGGGATCGTTGTCGCGCTTGTTGGCCTCGCCAGAAACATAGCCGCGGCCATAGCCGATGCGCATGCTCATGGTGAGATGGCCACCCTCGGTGAGCGTAGCAATGTGCTGCTCGGGGTTGACCAGCTCAAACTCGGACGGAATAAAGAAGTCCGCACCGGTGACCTCGCAGGGGCCGTCAACCGAGATGGTGGCGGTCGCCTCGTCGGTCGTGCCGAGAGCCCTGAAGACAAGACCCTTGACATTCAGGACGATGTCGGTGACATCCTCGACCATGTTAGGGATGGTCATGAACTCGTGCTGCGCACCATCGATCTGAATAGCCTCGACGGCGGCACCCTCGAGCGAGGACAGAAGAACGCGACGAAGGGAGTTACCCAGCGTATCGCCGTAACCACGCTCGAGCGGCTCGACGGAGACACGAGCAGACGTCTCGTTGATCTCTTCGACCTGAACCTGAGGCCTAATGAATTCTGACATGTATTACCTCCAGCCTCAGCAGCCCGGATGGACTACTTAGAGTAGAGCTCGACGATGAGCTGCTCGTTGATATCACCGCTGATCTGCTCACGCGTCGGCAGAGCGAGCACGTTACCAGACAGCTTCTCGATATCGACCTCGAGCCAGCCAGGGACCTCAAAGCGCTCGGAGGAAATCAGGGCCTCCTTGATGGGGAGGAGGTCACGGAACTTCTCGCCGACAGCGACGACGTCGCCGGCCTTGACGCGGTAGGACGGGATGTCCACGCGCTTGCCGTTCACGGTGAAGTGACCGTGACGGACGGACTGACGAGCCTCTTTGCGGGTGCGGGCGAAGCCAAGACGGAAGACGACGTTGTCGAGGCGAGACTCAAGGATGATCATGAGGTTCTCACCGGTGACGCCGTTCATCTTGCGGGCCTTGTTGAAGTAGCCGTGGAACTGCTTCTCCAGAACGCCATAGATGAACTTGACCTTCTGCTTCTCGCGCAGCTGCATGCCGTACTCAGATTCCTTGCGACGGCGCTTGGGCTGACGGATAGATTCCTTCTTGCTGCTGTAACCGAGCTCAGCGGGATCGATCCCGAGCTGACGGCAGCGCTTAAGAACAGGAGTCCTGTCGATTGCCATATTGATACGATCCTTTCAGTTACACGCGGCGACGCTTCTTGGGGCGGCAGCCGTTGTGCGGAATGGGGGTCTTGTCCTGGATGCTCGAGACCTCGAGGCCAGCAGCCTGGAGGGAGCGGATGGCGGTCTCACGACCGGAGCCGGGGCCCTTGACGAAGACGGAAACCTTCTTCATACCGTGCTCCATGGCCTGCTTGGCAGCAGCCTCGGCAGCCATCTGGGCAGCGAACGGCGTGGACTTACGGGAGCCCTTAAAGCCCACCTGGCCAGCCGACTTCCAGGAAATGACGTTGCCCTGGGGATCGGTGATCGAAACGATCGTGTTGTTGAACGTAGAACGAATGTGAGCCTGGCCCACGGAAATGTTCTTACGGTCCGCGCGCTTCAGACGGGCAGCGCGAACGTTCTTCTTAGCAGTAGCCATCTATCTAGCGCTCCTTATTTCTTCTTCTTAGCACCGATCTGACGCTTCGGGCCCTTGCGGGTACGAGCGTTAGTGTGGGTGCGCTGGCCGCGGACCGGGAGGCCCTTGCGGTGACGAAGGCCGCGGTTGCAGCCGATGTCCATAAGGCGCTTGACGTTCTGGTTGCGCTCACGGCGGAGGTCGCCCTCAACCATGATCTGGTTCTTATCGATATAATCGCGGATGGCGTTAACCTCATCCTCGGTGAGGTCCTTAACGCGCGTATCCACGTTAACATTGCACTCGACGCAAATCTTCGTCGCAGTGGTGCGGCCGATGCCGTAAATGTAGGTCAGACCGATCTCAACGCGCTTCTCACGCGGGAGGTCGACACCATTAATACGGGCCAACGTAGTCTCCTCTCTTAACCCTGACGCTGCTTATGACGGGGGTTCTCGCAAATGACGAGGACCTTGCCATGGCGCCTAATGATTTTGCACTTATCGCACATCTTCTTGACCGAAGGACGTACCTTCATCGTTCTTCCTTTCGGTAGCGCTCAAACTACTTCCCTACTATCTACTCGCCCAGCCGCAGGCGTTTAAAACTATGGCTGGTCTTCACACACAATCCGACCGTAGGTTGAGCTAAGCCTGCAGCCGGAAATGGAGTGCGTGTATGCGTGCCGCTATTTGTAGCGATAGGTGATGCGGCCGCGGGTCAGGTCGTACGGGGAAAGCTCCACGACAACCCTGTCACCGGGGAGAATACGGATGTAATTCATTCGGATCTTGCCAGAAATGTTGCACAGAACCGAATGACCGTTCTCGAGCTCAACCTTAAACATGGCATTGGGCAACGGTTCCTTTACCGTACCCTCGAGCTCAATTGCGTCTTCCTTCTTCACAAGCAATCATCTTTCTCTAGAAAACGACAGCGATTGAGTATTCTACAATACGCATGCACGTATCGTAATATCTTCGTAATGGCTCCACAACTAAGCGAAACTTGTTACATTTGAAATGTTAAGGCGTGCATTTGACGCAAGCCCTACATTTCACCGCCCTGCAAGGAACACCAGGCACCTTGCGCATCCGTGGTGAGAATCACCGGACCGTCATTGGTAATGGCGACGGTGTTCTCGTAGTGCGCGGCGGGCAGGTGGTCGTTGGTCGTGACGATCCAACCGTCGGAGCCCGTGCTCACATGGTTGGAACCCATCGTAACCATCGGCTCGATGGCAATGACCATGCCGGCCTGGAGGCGAACGCCCCTCCCCTTCTTTCCATAGTTAGGAACGTTGGGGTCCTCGTGCATCACGCGGCCAATGCCATGGCCAACATAATCACGAAGCACGCCGTAACCGTGAGACTCGGCGAGGGACTGAACGGCATAACCGACGTCCCCGATATGGTTACCGGGAACAGCCTGCTCGATGGCAGCCTTAAGGCAATCGCGCGTGACCTCACACAAAACCTTGGCTTCGGGCGTGGGGGTGCCGACGAAAAACGTCCATGCGTTATCGCCGACCCAACCGTCGACAACGGCTCCCGTATCGATGGAGATGATATCGCCATCGCGCAGGATCATGTCAGGGTTGGGAATACCGTGGACCACGGCATCGTTGATCGATGCGCAAATGGTCCCCGGGAACCCGCCGTAACCTTTAAAGGCAGGGGTGCCGCCATGCATGCGGATAATCTGCTCCGCGAGCTGATCGAGCTCAAAAGTCGAAACGCCGGGGCGCACCATGGCTCCAACGTGGCGGAGCGCCATCTTAGATAGCGCTCCTGCCTTCTTCATCTGCTCGATTTGCGTTGCAGACTTAATCTTGATCATAGACCGAGAGCCTCTTTGACATCCCCGTACACGGTCTCGCGAGCCTGGTCACCGTTGACCGACTTGAGCAGACCCTGGCCACGATAGTAGTCGACGAGCGGGCTCGTGGACTTCTCGTAGACGTCGAGACGGTTCTTGATGGTCTCGGGCTTGTCGTCGTCGCGCTGATACATCTCGCCACCGCACTTGGGGCAGGTGGCATCGGCAGCAGTGCCGGTGTAACCGCAGGCGCGGCAGGTGCGACGCGAAGACAGACGATCGATAATGACCTCGGGGGCCACATCGACCAGAAGGGCGCAATCGATCTCGCGACCCATGGCGGAGAGCTCGGAATCGAGCGTCACAGCCTGAGCGGTGTTGCGCGGGAAGCCGTCGAGGATGAAGCCCTGCTGGGCGTCATCGGCGGCAAGGCGCTCCTTGACAAGGTCGATCACGAGCTGGTCGGGAACGAGCTCGCCAGCGTCCATGTACTTCTTAGCCTGAATACCAAGCTCGGTGCCACCCTTGACGGCAGCACGCAGCAGGTCGCCCGTGGAAATATGGGCGACGCCAAACTCGGCGACGAGCTCCTGTGCGACGGTGCCCTTACCGGCACCCGGAGCTCCGAGCAATACGAGGTTCATGAGCAATCCTCCTCTAGCCTATTTAAAGAATCCATCGTAATCATACATCTTGATCTGGCCTTCGAGCTTATCGACCGTGTCGAGCACGACGCCGACCATGATGAGGATGGACGTGCCGCCAAATGCCTGGATCAGATGGTTACCCGTGAAGGAGAAGATGATCGAAGGCACGATGGCGATGAGCGCCAAAAAGACAGCGCTAGGAAGCGTGATCTTGTTGAGCGCGTTCTTGATGTAGGCCGCGGTAGCCCTACCCGGACGCACGCCCGGAATAAAGCCGCCCTGCTTCTTAAGGTTATCGGCCGTGTCATCGGGGTTGAACACCATGGAGGTGTAGAAGTACGCGAAGAACACGATGAGGACAACGTTAAGCACCCAGTTGAGCCAACCGGTCGAAAGCGCGGAGGCAACTGCCTGAATCCAGCCGATGCCGGGGAAGAACACGGCAATCTGAGCGGGGAAGTACAGCAGCGCCGAAGCGAAGATGATCGGCACGACACCCGCGGTGTTGACCTTGATGGGCAGGTAGGTGGTCTGGCCACCCATCATGCGACGGCCCACGACGCGTTTGGCGTAGGAGACCGGGATGCGGCGCTGGCCGCGCTCAAGGAAAACAATCAGCGGGATAACCAGCAAAATGATGGCGCAGATGATCACCATGGTGATGATGCCACCGGCATTGCCCTCGGTGCTGGAGAAGATAGCCTGCGGCAGGCCGGCCATGATGTTCGCAAAGATGATCAGCGACATGCCATTGCCGATACCGCGCTGGGTGATGAGCTCACCAATCCACATGATCAGCATGGCGCCCGCAGTGAGCGTGCCGACGATCATGAGGTCGAAGATGATCTCGGGAGCGCCGGCGCCATTGAAGCTGATGCCGAAGCTCTTAAAGAGGAAGAGGTAACCCACGGAGTTGAGGATTGCCAGAGCCAGGGTGAGGTAACGCGAATACTGCGTGATCTTGGTCTGACCGACCTCGCCCTCGCGGGCAAGCTCATGCAGGGAAGGCACAACGGCCTGGAGCATCTGGAGGATGATCGAGCTGGTGATGTAAGGCATGATGCCCAGCGAAAACACCGACACATAGCTCAACGCGCCGCCAGAGAAAAGATTCAGGAGGGCCATAGCACCTGCGGCGACCGAATTGTTATCGGTCGAGAAAAGGCCCAGCATCCCCTGGAAGGGAATGCCGGGCACAGGAACGTGCGCACCAATGCGGTACACGACGAGCATAGCTATGGTAAAAAGAATCTTTTCGCGCAATTCTTTGATGCGGAAAGCATTCTTAAGACCATTTAGCACGGCAGCTCGACCTTTCCGCCGGCGGCCTCGATCTTGGCCTGCGCAGAAGCGCTGACCTTGTCGACCTTGACCGTGAACTTCTTGGTGAGCTCACCATTGCCGAGCACCTTGACGGGCTCGAACTCGCTCTTGGTGATGCGAGCGGCCTTAAGAGCGGCACCGTCGATCACAGCGCCGTCCTCGAACTTACGCTCGAGACGCTCAACGTTAACGGCGGTGTACTCGATACGACGGGGGTTGCGGAAGCCCGGAAGCTTGGGCAGGCGCATAGCCAGCGGAGTCTGGCCACCCTCGAAGCCGGCACCCTTGGTGCCGCCAGAGCGGGAACCCTGGCCCTTCTGGCCGCGGCCAGAAGTGGTGCCGTGACCCGAAGAATTGCCACGGCCGACGCGCTTACGGTTCTTGGTGGAACCGGGCGCGGGAGTAAGATCGTGAAGCTGCATTTGCTACTCCTCTACAATCTCGACAAGGTGCTTGACCTTGAAGATCATGCCGCGGACGGACTCGTTGTCAGCAATCTCGCGAACCTCGCGGATCCTGTGGAGACCGAGGGCACGGACAGTACGGACCTGGTCCTGCTTGCAACCATTGGTGCTGCGGACCTGCTTGATCTTGATGGTGTCAGCCATGCTTAGTTCTCCTTACCGACGAACATCTCGGAGACCGTCAGGCCACGGCGAGCCGCGACGTCCTCAGGGCTGGAGAGCTCCTTGAGGCCCTCGACGGCAGCCTTGATGATGTTGAGGCCGTTGTCGGTACCGAGGGACTTGGACAGGACGTTCTTGATGCCAGCAAGCTCAAAGAGGGGACGCACAGCGCCGCCGGCGATAACGCCGGTACCCTCGACAGCGGGCTTGATGATGATGCGGCCGGCACCAAAGTGGCCGAGAACCTCGTGCGGGATGGTGCCCTGCTCGGTCACCGGCACGTGGAACATGTTCTTCTTGGCATCGAGAGACGCCTTGGAGATGGCCATGGGCACCTCAGCGGACTTGCCCATGCCAACGCCGACGTTGCCCTTGCCGTCGCCAACGACGACGAGAGCGACGAGGCTCATGCGACGACCACCCTTGACGGTCTTCGACACGCGGTTGATGTAAACGACGCGCTCCTCGAACTCGGAGGCCTCGCGCTGCTGCTTCTGATTACGAGCCATGTGCTACATACCTCCTAGAACTCGAGACCGGCGGCACGAGCACCGTCGGCGAGGGCCTTGACGCGGCCATGGTAGATACGGCCACCGCGATCGAAGGCGACCTTGGTGATGCCGGCCTCGATGGCACGCTTGCCAACGAGCTGACCGACCTTCTCCGCAGCCTCCTTGTTCGAGGTGTGGGTGCCCTTGAACTCGGCCTCGAGGGTCGAGGCAGAGACGAGCGTCAGGCTGGAGCCCTTGCTGTCGTCGATGATCTGGGCATAGATGTTGGCGTTAGTACGGGTCACGCGAAGACGCGGACGCTCGGAGGTACCCGAGACCTTGCCGCGAACACGACGCTGACGACGCTTGAGGCCTTCCAGCTTCGCCTTATGCTTGTTCATACGTAAACTCCTAAAAAGGTTGATCTTGCCAGCACCTGACGGGGTGCTGGTCTTATGCGAGTGAGTCGGTTACGACTACTTGGCGGCCTTACCCAGCTTGCGGCGGATGTGCTCGCCAACGTAGTGGATACCCTTGCCCTTGTAAGGCTCGGGAGGACGATGGCCGCGGATCTCAGCGGCGATCTGACCGACCTGCTGCTTGTTGATACCCTTGACGTTCACGTGGGTGTTGTCGGGAACCTCGAAGGTGATGCCCTCGGGAGCCTCGACGATCACGGGGTGCGAGAAGCCCAGGGAGAACTCGAGGTTCTTGCCCTTCTGCTGCACGCGGTAACCGACGCCGGCGAGCTCGAGCTTCTTCTCGAAGCCCTCGGAAACGCCAACAACCATGTTGTGGATGAGGGCGCGGGTGAGGCCGTGGCGGGCACGGGTCTCACGCTCGTCGTCGGGACGGGAAACGGTGAGGACGTTGTCCTCGACGTTGATAGCGAGCTTCTCAAAGACATCGAGCTCGAGCTGGCCCTTGGGGCCCTTGACGACAACGTTGTTGCCGTTGACTGCCACTTCGACTCCGGCGGGAATCTGGACAGGCTTATTACCGATACGAGACACGGTGATCTCCTTTCCTTCTACCTACCGAGCGAATTACCAGACGTAAGCGATGATCTCGCCGCCGACGTTGTGCTTGCGAGCATCGCGGTCGGTCATGACGCCATGGCTGGTGGAAATAATGGCGGTACCAAGGCCACCGCGGACGCGGGGCATGTCGGCAACGCCGGTGTACTTACGCAGGCCCGGCTTGGAAATGCGGCGGATGCCGTTGATGACCTTAGCCTTCTTGGGACCATACTTAAGCGTGATGTGCAGAGTCTTCTGGGGAACGGTGTCCTCGACATCGTAGCCCTCGATGTAGCCCTCCTCGTGCAGAACACGAGCGATCTCGACGAGCTTCTTGCTGCTCGGCATGGAGACCGTGGCCTTGTTCACAGAGTTAGCGTTACGGATGCGCGTAAGCATATCTGCGATCGGGTCTGTAAGGTTCATACAGATTCTCCTTCGTTCTTGATGAACACGTGCTCTTGGTTCTTCGCCGCCCTTAACGGCAAAGCCTTTTTAGCGCGTTTTCCCTGTTCCAAACTGATGCTTGAAACGCTGGTAGTGACTTACCAGCTGGCCTTCTTAACGCCGGGAAGCTCGCCCTTGAGTGCAAGCTCGCGGAAGCAGACACGGCACAGGCCGAACTTGCGGTACACAGAGTGCGGACGGCCGCAGCGCTGGCAGCGCGTGTACTCACGAGTAGAGAACTTCTGCTTGCGATTGCACTTGACGATCATCGATGTCTTAGCCACTTATATCCTCCTCACATAGAGTATTGTTCGCCCCAAGCGCCGCCCCCTTGTGGGAACGGCGCTTATAGGGCAGGTGAACCTATTTCTTGAACGGGAAACCGAAGGCGTCCAGAAGGGCCTTGGCCTCCTCATCGGTATTGGCGGTGGTCACGAAAGTGATGTCCATACCGCGCTGGTGATCGACGGAGTCGAAGTCGATCTCGGGGAAGATGAGCTGCTCGGTGACGCCCATGGAGAAGTTACCACGGCCGTCGAAGCTCTTGGCGGAGATGCCGCGGAAGTCGCGGATACGGGGGATCGCGACGGAGGTCAGACGATCGAAGAACTCCCACATACGGTCGCCACGCAGGGTAACCTTGCAGCCGATCGGCATACCAGCGCGCAGGCGGAAGGTAGCGATGGACTTGCGGGCACGGGTGATCATCGGCTGCTGGCCGGTGATGGCGCGCAGGTCGCGCACGGCACCGTCGATGGCCTTGGAATCGGTAGCGGCCTCGCCGACACCCATGTTCACGACAATCTTCTCAAACTTGGGGATCATCATGACGTTCTCGTACTGGAACTTGTCCTGAAGCTGCTGCTTGACCTCGTTGTTGTACTTGGTCTTCAGACGCGGCACATACTTCTCTTCTGCCATTGTTCACTCCTTCTTGGGGTTTTAAGCACGGGGCGTGGCCACGATGGGTTGTCCTCGTGCCTCCTGGCTGCATCCGCGCCGCTCATGGCATTTTGCGGTTTGGACTCGACGCAGCAGGAGCCGACAAAACAATCGGTACTATACGCGCATCGGGAGCGTATTTCCAGAAAAACCTCGTCTGCCTGCACAACTCCACAACTCCCCCGCACAAATGGGTCCCAAAAAGCAGTTGCGGTGAAATAGGGACTGTTGGGCGGCCTAACAGGCTTAAACAATCCGTATTTCACCGCAACTTATTGGTGGGGATGCGATTAGCGCTTGCGGGGGACGAGCTTGGTGCGGCGCAGGTGGATCATCTCGGCGGCGATGGAGATGGCGATCTCCTCGGGGTCCTCGGCCTCGATGGCAACGCCGATCGGAAGGTGCAGCTCGCCGATCTGGTCCTGCGTAAAGCCTTCCTGCTCCAGGCGGGCACGCACAAAGGCCGTCTTGCGGCGCGAGCCCAGACAGCCCAGGTAGGCAGGCTTGGCGCGCATGGCCTGAATCACCACGTCGATATCGGACTTGTGACCCGCCGTGGCGACGACCACCAGGTCGCGCGGGCCGATGGGGCACAGCTCGCTCAGGTTCTTGTAATCGACCAAGCGACGATCGTAGACACCGGGCACCCAATCGGGGGTCAGCGTGCCGGGGCGGTCGTCGCACGCCACGACGGCAAAGCCCGCCGCCGTGAGCACCCGCGCCGTCGCGGCGCCCACGTGGCCGCAGCCAAAGATATAGGTCAGGCCCTCGGGGCAGAGCGTCTCGATGTGCGCCGCGGGAATCTCGGAGGCGGCGTTGGTGTAGGTGACCTTACTCCCCTCCTCCACCAGCGAAAGCTCGGGGCAGCCGGCAATGGTATGGCGCGATGCCTCGCCATGGTACTCGACCACATCGCCCTCCAGGGCCTGAATGACAAACGGTTCAAAGTCGATGACGAAGTCGCCGATACGTCGATACGTCAAGACGTCGGCAATTTCCTGGAACAACGGTGCCTGGATCGCATCCAGATGCAGATAGCACAGGCAGATGGCTCCGCCGCAGATCATACCGGTATCGGAGTTCTCGCCGCCCATGGTGTAGCGGACCAGACGCGATTGCCCCGCGGCCAGCAGCTCTCGCGCCTCGTCCAGCGCAAAAAGCTCGATCTTGCCGCCGCCGATGGTGCCCGCCTGGCTACCGTCGGCAAAGACGGCCATCCAGGCGCCCACGCCGCGCGGCGACGACCCCGCCGTGCCGGCCACGACCACGAGCTCGCACGTCTCGCCAGCACGCAGGGCGACAAGCGCCGCATTCACAGCATCGAGCTTTTCCATTGCCGCCTTCTATCCTCTAAAGATATCGGTAAGCATAGCGAGTGCCTCGAGCACGCCGCCGCCGACCGACGTCGCCTTGTCCGAAATGTAGTTGATATAGCTGGCATCGCCGCGCGGATCGACATCGGCGCATTTAAAGCCCTCAGTCACCTGCACGCCGTTCGCCAAAAGCCCGCGCAGACAGCCATCGATCTGCGTGCACATGGGCGAATCGCCCGCGTAGCCAATCACGTCTCCGGCGCTCACGATGTCGCCGATCGCGCGGTCGGACCGAAACACGCCGGCGGCGGGGCTGTGGATAACGCGCTCTCTGCCATAGCCAGCGATAATGCCCGGCACGCCCGTGTTGGGTTGGGGCGAACCCTGGGTAATGACACGGCCCAGGAAATGCCCGCGCATGGTCTCGACCACGGCGTCGCAATCGACCGGCGCGGTAAAGCCCGGCCCCACGGCGATGACGGTAGGCGCCATGTCGCGCGTGGTGCCCAGGTTGCGCTTGGCCAGAATCGCGTCGACCACAGCCGCGGGTTTAAGCTCATCGAGCATCTTGGCCTGAGGGTCCACCACGACGGCAACATCCCCCGCTTGGGTAATCTCGAGCGCCTCTGCCGGCGTCTGCGCCAAGCGAGCGCGAATGCCCTCGACCTGGACCTCGCCCAGGCGAATAGCCTCGCAAAAACTGATTGTGCGGCGGATGCACGTGGGAACCGCGATATCGGCCATAACGACCGACACGCCGGCGCGCACCAAGCGAGCGGCGACACCCGTGGCGATATCGCCGGCGCCGCGAACATAAACGAGCATTCCCGGGGCACCTCCCTGTGCTACGGTTTGAGCAGAGCAAAAGCGGTTCGACCGCTACTCTGATGATTATTTATTATCACAGTATTATACGGCGGTGAACAGATGGAAACGGTTAGCGGCAATCTTGCCTCGGCGCTCAGGATCGAGCCGGGCATTACCGCGATTATCGGCAGCGGCGGCAAGTCGACGTTGCTCAAAACGCTGGGTCTTGAGCTCATGCGCGCTGGCGGCCGCGTGCTCCTCTGCACCACCACGCATATGCTTCCCGTTGCCGGCGTGCCATGGGACGGGTCGAATCGTCGCCTGGACGCCGCGCCTTGGAAGCCAGGTGCCCCACACGCCCCAGGCTGCACCTGCGAGGCCTGCGCGGGGCTTGCACGCGGAGGCATCTGCCAGGCAGGCATCTTGGACCCGGAGACAGGCAAGCTCTCCGCCCCCGCCGAGCCACTCGGCGAGCTGGCACAGCGCTTTGACTATGTGTTGGCCGAGGCAGACGGTAGCAAGCGACTCCCGCTCAAGGCGCATGCCGCCTGGGAGCCGGTAATTCCCGCCGCCACGGCAAACGTTGTCTGGGTCGTCGGCGCCTCGGGACTGGGCAAACCCGTCGCCGAGGTTGTCCACCGCCCCGAGCTCTTTTGCGAGCGTTGCGGCTGCGAGCTCACCGACACTGCCACCCCAGAGCGCGTCGCCCAGGTGCTCAATGCCGAGCTGCGGATGCTGAACCTCAACAATGCCCGCATCATGCTCAACCAAGTCGACACGCTCAGCGACCCCACGATGGCCGACCGCTTCGAGGCAGCTCTCGACCACCCCGTCGTCGCCAGCAGCCTCAAGTAGCCGGCCCCATCTCCTCAGTTGCGGTGAAATACGGACTGTTTGGCCGCCCGACGGCCGCAAACAGTCCGTATTTCACCGCAACTGAGGAGGGTACACGGCATCTTTGCTGCTAGCGGGGGACGTAACGGCCGGGTTGGGCTCCGGTGGGCTCGCCATCGCGCGCCACCAGCACGCCGTTCACAAACACGGCCTTGGCGCGGCCATGTGCCCCAAAACCCTCGAGCGGCGTGTAGTCCACAGCCTGATGCTGTGTCGCGGCACTGATTGTCCAGCGCGCTTTGGGATCCCACACGCACACATCGGCATCGGCGCCCTCGGCAAGACAGCCCTTGCGCGGGTACATGCCAAACACGCGCGCCGGGTTCTCGCTCATCAAGCGGCACAGATCCTCGGGCCCCAGCTGTCCCTCAAAGCTCGTGGCAATCGCGACGGGACGATGCTCCACGCCGGGCCCGCCGTTGGGAATCGCGCGGAAATCGTCGCGCCCGCGGTCCTTTTGCCCGTGCAGGTTAAAGCTGCAATGATCGGTCGCAATAGTATCGATCTCGCCGGCCACAAGCGCCTCGCGCAGCGCGGCACGGTCGCCGGCATGGCGCAGCGGCGGACTCATCACGTACTTGGCGCCCGCAAAGCCGTCCTCGCCCTGCTCCAGATAGCAGGTGTCGTCGAGCATCAGATACTGAGGGCAGGTCTCGACATAGATATTCTTCTGCCCGCGCGCCTTGGCCGCACGAATGGCCTCGAGCCCCAACTTGGTCGAAAGGTGCACCACGTTGACTGGGGCGTCGCCGGCCAGGTGCGCCAGATACAGCAGGCGGCTCACGGCCTCAGCTTCACACACGTCCGGACGGCTGAGAGCATGCCCCTCGGGCCCATGAATCCCCTGCTCGTACACGCGCTTCTGCAGTTCATTCACCAACGTGCCGTTCTCGCAATGCACGCACAGGATACCGCCCACGCGCTTGAGCTCCTCCAACACCTCGAGCGTCTCGGCATCGTCCAAGCGCAGGTGGTCATAGGCAAAGTAGGTCTTAAACGACGACACGCCCGCCTCGCGCATGGCCGAAAGATCGGCGCGGTTGCGCTCATTCCACTCGGCGAGTGCCATATGAAAGGCGTAGTTGGCGGTGCAGGTGCCGTCGGCGCGATGATGCCACTCGGCCAAGGCATCGGGCATGGTCACGCCGCGATCGGCCGTCGCGTAATCCACAATGGTCGTCGTGCCGCCGCAGGCAGCCGCGAGCGTGCCGGTCTCAAAGCTATCGGCCGTCCAGTCCATGCCGGTCCAGCACTGCATGTGCGTGTGGCCGTCGATAAAGCCGGGAAACACCCAGCAGTCCGCGGCATCTTCGACGGTATCGCCCTCGGCCGGCTCAATCGCCGCGGCGATCCGCACGATCTTATCGCCATCCATGGCAAGATCGGCGCGGCGAAGCCCCTGGGGCGTCACGAGCGCGCCGTTTTTGATGATGATCATAATTGCTCCTTATTGATTGATGCAGTCGGCCACGCGATCAAAATACGAGCAGGCGGCGATATGCTCCGTTATGCGTCGCTGTCCCTTGGCGGTATCGACGTCCCACAGCTCGTAGGCACGCGCCTCGACCAGCGTAACGTCGACGCGACCTTTGAGAATCGAACCGCCGCCGTCCTTGCCCTCAAGACACATAAGTGCATCGAACAGTTCCGCCGGAAAGAGCACCGGACTCGAAGGTTCACCGTTGCACGCAAGACGCACCGGATGCTTGCGGCCACGCTCGTCAAATGCACGAACCATAGCCTCAAAAGAATCCGAACTCACGAGCGGCTGGTCGCCCGGCAAAAAGAGGCAACCTTTCCAGTTGCGTTCGACTCCCCACGAAAGGCCCGCACGGACGCTTTCGCTGCGCAGCTCGCCATCGTGCAGCACGCACGGGCAATGCTTGTCCTCGCAAATCTGAGCGACCTCGGGCCAACGCGTCGAAACCACAACGTCAAAGCCCCGGGGAACCGAATCGATGGTCCGGGCAATCAGCGGCTCGCCATAGATATCGGCAAGCATCTTGTTGGAGCCAAACCGCTTGCCCTCGCCCGAAGCCATAATGACGCATCCAAGTTTCATGGTGATACCTCCCCTGAAACCATCGTACCCATAACTCGCGCCGCGGGCATCCACATCGAAAGCGCTTATCCCGCACGCCCGCGATGCAAAAAGGGGGCACCCCGCCGGTTGGCAGAGCGCCCCCTTTACATGGCTTACCTCAACCCGGCTTTAGGCCTGGAGCCAACGGGCGGTGTTGCGCTCGTCGAGGGCCTTGAGGGTAGCGGCGGGATCGGCAACCTTCTGCAGGAACATCATGGCAGCGATGGCGTACGGCTTGTAGCTGGCCTCCTTGTACATGCCCACGCGGTGCATGTCGAAGACGTCGGCGTTGACCTCGCCGTGCTCGCAAGAGACACCGGAGATGTCGGCGGGCAGCGGGTGCATAAAGATGGTGTCCTGGCCGTTGGCGGTCTTCTCCATGAGCTCGGTCGTGGAGCACCAATCCTGATGCGTAGCGTTCTGAGCGAGCAGCTCCTTCTCGAGCGCAGCGATGCCGGCGTCGTCGCCCTCAGCGTACAGGTTGGTGCGCTTCTCCATGGCGGCAAACGGAGCCCAGCTCTTGGGGATCACGATGTCGGCGCCCTCGAAGGCCTCGGCCATGGTGTTGACCTGCTTAAAGGTGGTGCCGGACTCGGCGGCATAGCCGCGGGCGCGCTCGACGACCTCGGGCATGAGGTCGTAGCCCTCGGGGTGAGCCAGGGTGACGTCCATGCCAAAACGGGGCAGCAGGCTGATCAGCGACTGCGGGCAGGACAGCGGCTTGCCGTAAGAGGGCGAATAAGCCCAGGTAACGGCAACCTTCTTGCCCTTAAGGTTCTCAAGACCGCCAAACTCGTTGATGAGGTAGAGCATGTCGGCAGAGGACTGCGTGGGGTGATCGGAGTCGGACTGCAGGGAGATGAGCGTGGGACGGTGATCCAGAACGCCGTCCTCGTAAGCCTGCTGCACGGACTCGGAGACCTCGGCCATGTAGGCGTCGCCCTTGCCGATGTACATGTCGTCGCGGATGCCGATGACGTCGGCCATGAAGGAGATCATGGTAGCGGTCTCGCGGACGGTCTCGCCATGAGCGATCTGGGACTTCTTCTCGTCCAGGTCCTGCAGCTCAAGGCCGAGCAGGTTGGCTGCCTTAGAGAAGGAGAAGCGCGTACGGGTGGAGTTGTCGCGGAACAGGGAGACGGCCAGGCCCGAGTCGAAGATCTTGGACGAAACGTTGTTCTCACGCAGCTCGCGCAGGGCGTCGGCGACGATGTAGAGCGCCTTGAGCTCATCGGTGGTCTTGTCCCAGGTGTGCAGGAAGTCGCTGCCGTACATACCCTTAAAATCGAGGCCGTTCAGCTGCTCGACGAGCTCGGTAAACTTGGCGTCCATGGAAATGTCCTTTCTAAAGGTGAAACGATCGCAATGAGTAGATGTGCTCCGGCATGCGCGTGTGGCTAGAACATGCAGAGCACCATGACGAGGACCCGCCACCGTTGAGGAAGCATGGGAGATAACGACCGCGGGCCCCGAGTCAACAGGGGGTGCCGGGGGCATAAACTGTCCCCGGCTCAACAAGATCGAGGAATGGGACTAGTCGATCTTGTTGTTGGTCAGACCGGCGCGGAACACGGTGGCATCGCCATCGGCCTGGCTCGGATCGTAGAGGTTCAGGGCAGCCACATACATGGCGGCAGCGGTGACCAGGTCGTCCTTGTAGGTGACCTCGTTGGGAGCGTGAGCCTGAGACTCGGCACCCGGGCCAAAGCCGACGCAGGGGATGCCATAGCGGCCCTGGATGGAAACGCAGTTCGTGGAGAAGGTCCACTTGTCGCACAGCGGACGACCGGTGCGCTTGTCCATGCTGGGCTCGCAGCCGATGCGCTCGTCACCGAACATGGCCTTGTGGGCGTCGACGAGGGCCTTGACGTGCGGAGCGGTCTCCTTGTTGATCCACGTGGGGAAGTAAGCCTCGGTCTCGTAGACCTCGCCGGTCCAGGACGGACGGTCGTACATGTACATGGAGACCTTCACGTCGTCGCCGTACTTCTTGGCGGCCGGCAGGTTGCGGATCTCGTCCAGACAGGACTCCCAGGTCTCACCGGCGGTCATGCGACGGTCGATGGAGATGGCGCAGGAGTCAGCGACAGCGCAGCGGCTGGGGCTGGTGTAGAAGATCTGGCTGACGGTGCAGGTGCCGCGGCCCAGGAAGCGGGCGTCCTCGAAGTGCTCGGGGTTGTACTTGGGGTCGAGCATCTTGACGAGGCCCTTGATGTCGGTCGACTCGTCGCAGCCGTTGTTGTTGAGGGCGCGGACGTCGGCGATGATGTCGGCCATCTTGTAAATGGCGTTGTCGCCGCGGTCGGGAGCGGAGCCGTGGCAGGAGGTGCCGTGAACGTCGACGCGGATCTCCATGCGGCCGCGGTGACCGCGATAGATGCCGCCGTCGGTGGGCTCGGTGGAAATGACGAACTCGGGCTTAATGCCGTCCTTGTTGTAGATGTACTGCCAGCACATGCCGTCGCAGTCCTCTTCCTGGACGGTGCCGACGACCATGATCTTGTAGCCCTCGGGGATGAGGCCCATGTCCTTCATCATCTTGGCAGCGTAGGTAGCGGAAGCCATGCCGCCCTCCTGGTCGGAGCCGCCGCGACCGTAGATGATCTCGTCGGTCTCGTAGCCCTCGTAGGGATCGGCATCCCAGTTCTCGATGTTGCCGATGCCGACGGTGTCGATGTGGGAGTCGATGGCGATGATCTTGTCGCCCTCGCCCATAAAGCCCATGACGTTGCCCAGGCCGTCGACCTTGACCTCGTCATAGCCAAGGCTCTCCATCTCGGCCTTGATGCAGGCAACAACCTCACCCTCCTCGCAGGACTCAGAGGGATGGGAGATCATAGCGCGCAGAAAGCGAGTCATATCAGCACGATGAGACTCAGCAGCGTTTTTAATTGCCTCGAAATCGAGTTCTTTAGCCATTGTTCATAACCTTTCATACGAAGGAATCTACCTGTGAGGTGGCGGAGCGATACCTATTTACTCCGCCCTGACGATTAGCAAGTGGGATATTCGCCTTCCCAAACAATACGGCGATACTGGTCGGGATCCGTATCGCCCTCAGTGGAGAAGCAGAGCACGGAGCTCGTCTTGTCCAGGCCGATGAGCTCCTTGAGCTCGGCGTACTCGGGATCGAGCATGAGAGTCTCGACCAGGCCGGTGGTCACAGCGCCGGACTCGCCGGAGATGACGCGCGGGTCGCCCTTCTCGGGAGCGCCCAGGGTGCGCATGCCGCGAGCGGTGACCCAGTCGGGGCAGGACACGAAGGCGGTGGTGTGGTTGCGCAGGATATCCCAGCCCAGGATGTTGGGCTCGCCGCAGCACAGGCCGGCCATGATGGAGGGCATGTCACCGTCCACGATGCGCGGATCGCCGTCGCCGGCGGCAGCGCCCTTGTACAGGCAGGCGGCAGGAGCGCACTCAACCACGACAAAGGTAGGCGGGTTATCGGGATACAGGTTGGTGAAGTAGCCCACCACGGCGCCCGCGAGCGAACCCACGCCAGCCTGGACAAACACGTGCGTCGGGCGGTTGATGGCCATCTCGCGCAGCTGCTCGGCAGCCTCGGAAGCCATGGTGCCGTAGCCCTCCATGATCCAGGACGGGATCTTCTCGTAGCCCTCCCAGGCGGTGTCCTGAACGATGACGCCGCGCTCGCAGGCGTCGGCCTCGGCGGCGGCCATGCGCACGCACTCGTCGTAGTTGACCTCTTCGATGGTCACCGTGGCGCCCTCGGCGGCGATGTTATCGAAGCGGGGCTTGGTGGAACCCTTGGGCATGTGTACGACGGCCTTCTGGCCCAGCTTGTTGGCAGCCCATGCCACACCGCGGCCATGGTTGCCGTCGGTGGCGGTAAAGAAGGTAGCCTGGCCAAAGTCCTTGGCAAGCTGATCGGAAGTCAGGTAATCGAAGGTGCACTCGGCAACGTCCTTGCCGGTCTCGTCGGCAATGTAATTGGCCATGGCAAACGAGCCGCCCAGGACCTTAAAGGCGTTGAGGCCAAAGCGATAGCTCTCGTCCTTAACGCACAGGTTGGACAGGCCCAGGCGCGCAGCCTGACCGTCCAGACGGGCAAGCGGAGTGACGGTATATTGAGGGAACGACTGGTGGAAGGCACGGGCCTTCTTCACGTGGTCGAGACTCATGATTCCCAAGTGCTTGTCATCGCTCTTGGGCATCGTGTTGCCCGCCCACTGGATCTTATCGGCCATACGGTGAACTCCTTAAGTCCTCTCTTGCCGGCCCCCGCATACGCGTTTCAGCCCATTCCCATTCATGCGACTGAACTTTTATGTGGATGCCAAACAAAAAGTTTGTTAGCACTGTTCTATCACACTTTTTGATTGGCAAATCTAACAAATTGTTTGTTGCCGTAATCGGTACCTTTTCGCCGCCGAACGGTCATGAATTGCCTTGTTGATGGATTTGTTTGCGGTCAAGTGTGGTTTATGGCAAAGTGTGCCCAAACTAATTTTTAGGAAGGCACCCATGACCCCCGCACAGATTGAGTTTTACAAGCGCCTCGCACACGGTCTGGCGCTCCAATTTGGTCCCAACTGCGAAGTCGTCGTCCACGATCTGGAGACCGAGGACGTGGACCACTCCATCGTAGTGATCGAAAACGGCCACGTCAGCGGACGCAAACTGGGTGACGGCCCCAGCCATATCGTGTTTGAGTCCATGCACGAGGGCGCCACCGACGTACACGACCGCGAGCCGTACCTCACTAAAACCGCTGACGGCAAGCTGCTCAAATCGTCGACGATCTTTATCCGCAACGACGAGGGCAAGCCCGTCGGCATTTTGGGCATCAACTTTGACATTACGCTCATGAAGGCTTTTGAGCGTTCGCTCGACGCCTTTACCGGCACCGGCGGCACGGGCTATACCGAGCCCGAGCCCATTACCAAGAACATCGGCGACCTGCTCGAGGACCTGCTGCACGAGTGCGAGCAGTTTGTGGGCAAGCCCGCGGCACTTATGACCAAAGACGAGCGCATTCGTGCCATTGGCTACCTCGACCGTCGCGGCGCCTTCCTCATTTCCAAGTCGAGCGAGCGCGCCTGCGAGTTCTTTGGCATCTCCAAGTACAGCTTCTATAGCTACCTCAATGAGGCCAAGGCGGCGGCCGGCGACAAGTAGGCGCTCGTCTGGATTGCCCCTCCCCTTTTGGGCGCGAGTTCTGGAAAGCACGAATCCAAGACCAAGCCGCTTGGGAAGTTCCATATAATCGATGTCATTGATATTTCGAAAGGGTGGAACAGAATGGCGTTGAGCAAGGCATCATGCACCGGTCGCGGATTGATTCCGGCAATTGGTGGACATGTGCACCGCATGTTCGATGAGGGTGAAGACGACCTGTTTTCACTGAGCCTTGACGACGTGATGGATGATCGCCCTTGGACCGCCGACGAACTCATGGGCGGCGGGGCTCGCCCGTCAAGCCCCAATCCCGCACTTGCGCCTAAGACCGCATCTGCGCCGACTCCTGCGCAGCCGGCTGTTTCGACGCCCGCGCCTACACCCGCACCCACTTCGGCGCCCACGCCCGCTCCCCGCCCCGCAAGCGACCCGTCCGAGACGGCGGCATTTCTCGCAGCAGCGACGCAGGGCAAATCGGCCGACAGCACTGTTATGTACAGCGCCCAGCAGTTGCCTGTTCCTGCGGCACGCAAGCCTCCGGTCACAAGGCTCGATGAGCCCGTTGCCCATCAGGTTGTCCGCGATTCCTGGGCTGCAGCCGATCTGGATGAGACCTCTACCGGCATGCCGGCGCTCGATGTTCCAGTTAACCCGCTTTTTGCCGCCAACACGAGCGCCGCGGGCTATGAGGGCGGTGCGGCATATTCCGATTATTCCGATGGCTATGCTGGCACCGGTCGCATCGAGACCGAGGATTATGGCACCGCATCGAGCGATTATCTCAACGATCCGTACGCTGCCACGCCTGCACCGGAATATGACCCGGAGGCCGCGTCCGCACCGGCGTATACCAAAAGCACGGGCGAAGAGCGCTTCGCCGATTATTACGCCGAGGAAAAGGCGCTGCGTTTCTCGGAATTTCCGCAGGCAGTCAAGGTTGCCTTTATCGCCATTATCATTGCCCTGCTCGGTGTCATTGCGTTTGAGGGATTCCAGCTGTTCCGCGGCCCCACCCAAGCGGAGTCGGAGACCCAGCAAAAAGAGGACGATAACCAGTACCTGGACATCAACACCCTCAAGGGCGACCCCAACGACGGAGACGACGAGTAGCGAGAGCTAAGGGAGGGTCGGAAGAGCCGGCGACACGTTACGGCTCCAAAAGCCCTGCCATAAAGATGGGCAGATACAGCACGTCACCATCGCGGTGAAGATTACATTCCGCAAGTACCAGGGCGCGATCGATTCCGTAGCCCTTCGTTGCCAGTGCGTTATCGAGCGCCGCGTGGGACTTAAAACTCTTGCCCGATTTGACCTCGATGGCAAACACTTCCCCATCGAACGTCTCTTCCACAAAATCGAGCTCACCGACCTTTTTGGACGTAAAGTAGCGCAATCTAAATCCATGAGCTTTGAGCTCTTGGGCAACGAAGCCCTCGAACGCCGCCCCCATGTTCATGCCAAAGGCGTCTTCCGCCTCCCCATCAAAAACGCCTTGGGCGACCCTTTTGGAATACGACGACATGAGCATTCCAGTGTCCAAGTAAAACAGCTTGAACAGATTTCGCTGCTCCCCCAATAGCAGGGGTGCCACGGGCGCCGTTACGCTATACACGGGAAGCGCGACACCCGCCTCCGATAACCAGAGAAAATGATCTGTCACCTGCGAAAAACGTTTTACACCGTTAATCGATGACAGTTTGAATCGCTTGTTTTTGGAACCGGCCTCGCTGGGAATCAAATCATAGATATCGCGAATAACCAAGCGTAGCTCGGGCGGAGCGTACTTTGCGATGTCATCGCGATACAAGGCGTGAAGATCGCGGTGGATGTTTCGAACCTCGTCGACATTGCGCGTCGCCAAGAAGGAATTGACCGCGTCGGGCATGCCTCCCACCACCACATACTGATGGAACAGATCGAGCAAGCGGTCATACAGGTAGCCAGGGAGCTCCCCCTCATTCTTTAGACAGCCCCTGAGCATGTCAAACACGCTGGCACCAACGCCATTTGCCCAGCAAAACTCCTCAAAGTCGAGCGGGTACATCTGGACCTGCTCGACATACCCCACCGGCAGGGAATCGATGCCCTCGAGCTCAACGCCAAGGAGCGATCCGGTAAGGATGTATCGAAAGTCGCCGCGCTGGACCAGGTATTTGATAAACGTCACTACGTTGGGGCATCGCTGCACCTCATCGATAACCACGACGGTCTTGTTCGCAACCATCGGCTGCGTCGCAGCGATAGACATGCGCATAAGCAGGTCGTCTGCACTTTTCGCCGCTAAAAACGAATCGTGCACGGACGCGTCGGCGATAAGGTCGAACGTCACGACATTTTCGAACGATTCGTTTGCAAAGACGTTGACCAAATATGACTTTCCTACCTGTCGGGCGCCCTTGACCAAAAGAGCCTTGTTAGGCGACGAGGCAAGCCAAGATTCAAACTGTGCTTTCGCCTTTCTCTGCAGCATAAGCGCACCCCTTATTACGTGCTGTTTTAGCACTAGGATACACTTTTCCGTAGTTGTTAAGTGCTCATTTCGTCACTTTTCCGTACTTTTACACTGGAGATTTCGACACTTTTTCGGATTTAAGCCTAGCAGCAGCCGGCGAAATCAAGCGCCACTCACGCGCCATTTCGTACGCGGCGCTGATTTTTGTCCGCGCGTGCTGACAGACTCCATCGTGCCCGCAAGGAGCGGGCGCGTTTTATCCAGAGTCGGGGTAGAGAGTTGGCTCCACGATCCCGACGCCAACCGGCCAAGAGGCACGGTGGCCCTGCCAACATCGATGAAAGGAGTCCGTATGGACAATTTCTCCGTGCGCAGCGAGCGCAACTTCCACAACCTGGCAACCAAGCCAAAACGAATGCATCTTCTGGACAAGCCGAACGGCTACGCCTCGGCCATGGTCAAGAGCAGCCTCTCCCACCAGATGCGCTTTACCGTGCAGGTGCTCGAGGAAGAGCTCTGTGCTGCTGGCAATCCGCATGTGCTGCAGATTAAGCTGTTCGGAGACGACTCGCGCGAGCCGTCGAGTTGGAAGTTGTTTGCAGACGGCATGTGCGTCGCAGACGGCTCGGGTGACTTTGCCCGCGAGTGTTTCTGCGAAGGCGCCGAGGTGTTTCTGGACCTGTGTCGCGACGCCGTACGCACAGCCGAGCTGCGCCAGTGGAGCCAGAGGGAGTACGAGCTGCTGAGCGCGGCGCGCGGGATCGCGGGAGTGTAGGTGGGCACACCTACCACGCGATCCCGCGATAACGCCGTTAAACAGGTTGTCCCTACCTGACTCTTTGATTCCATGCCTGACCATATTGCCGTTCACCCGTTCGCCTCAACAGTCGCCAGCAATGCAACGCTATAATGATGCAAACGCATTTGTATTGCATTTCGAGCGATGGGAGCGCAGATGCCCGACAGCTACAAGGAGCTCATCAAGAGCAATCCCAACGAGACCGAGATCAGGAGCTTCCTGGTGAACGGCGACCAAGTCTCCGTGACCCTGCGCATTCCCGACACCTTGCGCGACGCGGCGAAGGAGGAGGCGGCCCTGCGGGGCATGAGTTTCTCCGCCTTCGTGCGCACGTGCATGATCGAAGAGCTCGCGAAGAAGGGGGCATAAACTCATGCAGCCTGACTTCTTCGACAACAGGGCGAAGATCGTCAAGGACGACCTCGTCGCCAACATAGCCGCCGGCGATCGCGTGGCGATAGCCGCTTCGGTTTTCTCCATGTACGCCTACCAGGAACTCGCCAGCCAGCTTGAATGCATCGACGAACTGCGCTTCGTCTTCACCTCGCAGACGTTCACCAAGCAGCGCCCAGCGCGCGAGAAGCGCGAGTTCTACATCCCGCGCCTTTCCCGCGAGCAGGGCCTTTGCGGCACCGACTTCGAGATCAAGCTGCGCAACGAGCTCACGCAGAAGGCCGTCGCGACCGAGTGTGCCGACTGGATCCGCCGCAAGGCGCGCTTCCGCTCCTTCGAGGGCGAGGGGCGCATGAGCGGCTTCATGGATATCGATAAGACGGACGACAACGTGGCCTACATGCCCTTCGACGGCTTCACCACGCGCAAGCTCGGCTGCGGCAACTCCGCGGACGCCCCCGACGTGACCATGCGCTTGGACGCCTCCCAATCCCGTGCCCTGCTCCAGCAGTTCGATTCCGCTTGGAACTCCGGCGAGCTTCACGACGTGACCGATGCCGTTATCGACGGCGTGACGGCAATGTATCAGGAGAACGCGCCCGAGCTCATCTACTACATGGCGCTCTGCCGCATATTCAGCGAGTTCTTGGACGACGTCTCCGAGGACGTGCTGCCCAACGAGGGGCTGGGCTTCCGCGACAGCCTTATCTGGAACAAGCTCTACGACTTCCAGAAGGACGCGGCGCTCGCCATCATCAACAAGCTCGAGACCTACAACGGCTGCATCCTGGCAGACTCGGTCGGCCTGGGCAAGACGTTCACCGCGCTCGCCGTGATTAAGTACTACGAGAGCCGCAACAAGGACGTGCTCGTGCTGTGCCCCAAGAAGCTGCGCGACAACTGGATCACCTACAACTCGAACGTCGTGAACAACCCCATCGCGGGCGACCGCCTGCAGTACGACGTGCTCTACCACACCGACCTCTCGCGCACGCGCGGCACGTCGGAGACGGGCCTGCCGCTCGACCGCCTGAACTGGGGCGCGTACGGGCTCGTTGTCATCGACGAGAGCCACAACTTCCGAAACGGCGGCGACTCGGCGTCGGAAGACAGGATGAACCGCTACCAGCTGCTCATGGAGAAGGTCATCAAGCAGGGCGTGAAGACCAAGGTGCTCATGCTCTCCGCCACGCCCGTGAACAACCGCTTCCGCGACCTGCGCAACCAGCTCGCCCTGGCGTACTGGGGCGACCCCACCGGCTGGTCTGAGAAGCTGCGCCTTGAGAACGACATCGAGACGGTTTTCCGCAACGCGCAGACCGTCTACGCCCGCTGGTCGAAGCTGCCCGCCGAGCGGCGGACGACGCACGCCCTCACCGACATGCTCGACTACGACTTCTTCGAGGTGCTCGACCAGGTGACCGTGGCGCGCAGCCGCAAGCACATCCAGCGCTACTACGACATGAGCGCCATCGGGCCCTTCCCGAAGCGCCTGCCGCCGATATCGAAGCGCCCCAAGCTCTCGACGCTGGCGAACGCGATCAACTACCGCGAGATATACGAAGAGCTCGATTCCCTCGTGCTTGCCGTGTACATGCCTAGCGCCTACGTGCAGCCCAGCAAGATGGCCAAGTATGTTGAGAAGGGCGGTGGCGGAAACCTCACGCTCGGCGGGCGAGAGACGGGCGTTCGCCGCCTCATGACGGTAAACCTCCTCAAGCGCCTGGAGAGCTCGGTGTGCTCGTTCCGCCTGACGCTTGAGCGCGTGCTGGCGGCGATGAACGCCGCCCTCGAGACCATAGACGACTACCGCAGCGGTCTAGCGACTGGGGCCAGTGTGGCCGACGGCGACCTGCCGGGCGGGTTCGACTTCGATCCCGACGACGAGAGCGGCTTCGAGGTGGGCGGCGCCACGAAGATCCTCATCGAGGATATGGACTGGATGAGCTGGGAGCGCGATATCAAGGCGGACGTGGACGTCATTGAGGTCCTCATTGCCATGGTCCGTGACATCGACCCTGCCCACGATGCCAAGCTCATCGAACTGTGCGAGCAGATTCGCGAGAAGGTAAAGAGCCCCATCAACCCGGGCAACCGCAAGGTGCTCGTGTTCACCGCGTTCTCGGACACCGCCGACTACCTCTACGAGAACGTGTCTGCCTTCGCGAAGCGCGAGCTCGGCCTCGAGTGCGCCAAGGTCACGGGCGACGGCTGCGCCTACACGATAAAGGCCGTGCCCCCGCATATGCAGGAGGTGCTCGCCTGCTTCTCGCCCGTGTCCAAGGAGCGAGACGTGGTGGCTCCGCAGCTCTGCGGCTGCGACGTGGACATCGTGATCGCCACCGACTGCATCTCCGAGGGACAGAACCTCCAGGACTGCGACTACCTTGTGAACTATGACATCCATTGGAACCCCGTGCGCATCGTGCAGCGCTTTGGCCGCGTGGACCGCATCGGCTCCAAGAACGCTTGCATCCAACTCGTGAACTACTGGCCGGACGTTGAGCTGGACGAGTACATAAAGCTCAAGGCGCGTGTTGAGGAGCGCATGCGAATAACCGTGATGACCTCCACGGGTGACGATGACTACATCAACACCGAGGAGACAGGAGACCTTGAGTACCGTCGTCAGCAGCTCGAGCAGATGCATAACGAGGTCATTGATCTGGAGGACGTTTCGGGTGGCGTGTCCATCACCGACCTGGGACTCAACGAGTTTCGCATGGACCTGGTGGGCTACTACCGCGACAACCCAGACATCGACAGGCTTCCGAGTGGCATCAACGCTGTGGTGGAGGGCGACGAGCCCGGCGTCATTTTCGTGCTGCGCAACGTCAACAGCAGGATCGACCGCGACGGGGCGAACCACCTGCACCCGTTCTATGTGGTTCGCATGGGGTCAGACGGGTCCGTTGCTCACGGGCACCTGGAGCCCAAGGCGGTGCTCGACGACATGCGCCTTTTGTGCCGCGGCAAGTCCGAGCCCGACATGGCGCTCTGCCGCGCCTACAACCGCGAGACCAAGAACGGTCGCGACATGCGCCGCGAGGCTGGGCTCTTGCGTGACGCGGTGGCGTCGATTGTGGACTCCAAGCAGGAGTCCGACGTCGACAGCTTCTTCACCGACGGCACGACGGGCTTTCTGGAGAACGACATCGAGGGACTCGATGACTTCGAGCTCGTGTGCTTCCTGGTGGTGAGGCCCAGATGCTAGGGCTTCCGAGCACGACCGAGGTGGGCCGCCGCATACCCAAGGAGGCCTTCTACGGACGCCTGAAGGTGAGCGCCGCGCTGCGCCAGTCCTTCATCGGCGACGTCGAGCGCTTCGTAATCGCGAACTCGATAAAGACCTCCACGACCGGTATTCCCGACGGCGAGCGCGTGCACGAGGTGCTCGTAGTGGAAGTGGCGCTCAAGGCTCGCCACGTCCCCGAAGAGGTGCTGGCGCTTGTGGCTCAGGCGAACCCCCATAAGCTGCTGTTCGTCTGCACCCACAGCGGTGAGGCGTGTCTCGCGGTGATGCTCAAGAAACTCGTCGTGGGGCCCTGGCGTCCGTTTGACCGCCTCACGCTCGACATGAACGCAAGCGACGTTGATGCAGTGTGGGATTCGCTTGCATCCCAAGTGGTCTACAACGACGCAGGCGGCGGTCCTGAAACCATAGAGGAACGCTTCGAGGTCGACGCGAAGATTAAAGCGCTGTACGAAGAACTTGCGCGCGTGGAGGCGCGGGGGCGCAAGGAACGACAGGTTGCGCGAAAGAACGCGCTGTTCGATAAGGCGAAGGAACTCAAACGGCGGATTGCCAAGATAGAGGAAGGACGATAGATGGACAACCAATCCGATAACGATGTACAGCTCGGCGTCTCGGATGAGCTGGTAGTTGGTTTGCGCAAAGCGCTTGGTTCTTGCTCCGTCAACTTCCTCTTCGGCGCCGGAGTGAACGGAAAAGCGTTTCCCTATTTCGCCCAATTCAAGAAAACCATCGGCGCCATGAACGAAAGGGGTCTTGATGGAAGTGATATCGAAACTGCCTTGGCCAATTGCGCAGATGGTCAAATACGGCAAGAGGTTCTCGACGCTTTCGTTGACGAATATAACAGCCACAACAATTACCGACTTTACGACGAATCTCTGTTGAACTTGAGACGAATGCTTGTAGGCTTCGCTTCTGTTGTCGGTCGGGCCGAGAACAGACATCCCGAAACCAGGCGTTTGAACGTTTTCACACTCAATTACGACCGCATAGTCGAGGAGATACTCGAGGACAGCGGGCTGTTTAGCTATACGCTCACGCAAGACAAGGCAAAGGGTCGCTTGCCCTTCGATATCGTTGGGTACAATACTTCGACCCATGCATTCGTCCCGACGTTCTGCGTCTACAAGCTCCATGGGTCTGTCGACACCAATCGCACGCTCTCTGCGAACAACATCGTTTTTCCCGGGCAAGACAAACTCGGAAGCATACTATCTCATTTCTATGAAACTCTTTTCGCGATGAAAGGAGAGCTGCTGAAGCGCAATTCAGCGCTATTCGTTATTGGCTATTCATGGGCGGACGACCACGTTAATGGAATAATCAGTGACGCAATCGCTGGCGGGCTTACCGTGTACTGGCTCCAGTACAGAAGCGAGGACAAGTTGCCAAAGCAGGTCGCCGGCAACGTCATCGTCGTGCCTCCCAACAATAACGAGAACCCCGTTGATGCGACTAAAACCCTCGCTGATCTTCTCGAAAGAGTGGGACAACTATGATTGTGGGAAGAATAACGAAGGTTGATGGCGTAAGAGCAGCGGCGACGTTCTTCGATCGCATGCAGCCATTCATTGTGAATAACGGCCAAGCGGTAGCGTCGCCCCGTATCAATTCGTTCGTCAAAACCGGAGTCGGCCTAGATACGGTCATTTGCCAGATTGTCGGAGAACACGAGGCGGAGTACGACAGGCGAAGTGAAGTGACCCGCGAAGTCCAGGCGGCTCCCATAGGTCCCTTCGTTGTCGACCTGGAGGTGCGGGGGTACATTTCGTCAGGAGATTTCAAGGGAGGGCTTCGCTGCCTTCCCATTGTAGGAGCGGCTGTTGAGTCTTTGGATTCTGAAGACCTCAAGCTTCTGTACTCATCGCACGGATCCAAGCCATTGCGCATAGGGAGTAGCCTTTTCGACGAATCGCGCTCGGTTTATCTGGATGCTGGCAGGCTGATGGCAAGTCATATCGGTATTTTCGGAAACACCGGCAGCGGAAAATCGAACACGTTGGCAAGCCTTCTGAAAGGTTATGTTGGTTGCCTCCCGAAAGAAACCGACGCGGTGAGGATTCTCATATTTGACCTGAATAACGAATACGGCGGAGACGCCATAGTCCCCCGGGACAAAAAGACCGTCTATCGGCTGAACACGAGAAAGCAACTTGGATTGAACCGCGATCGCGTTCCCCTGTCTTTCGATTCGCTTGACGAGGATAGCTGGGGAACCATCTTGAGAGCAACCCCAAGGACTCAGATGCCCGCAGTCAGAAGAGCTTATTCAAAATGGAGAAGCGAGCCAGACGCGAATTATATATCCGAGATCAAACGGTCAATTGCCGATAAACGCGAAACGTTGTTTTTCACGCTACGCAACTACTGCCCCGAGTTGATAAAAGGTATCGACAACTTGGCCTTTAACAGGACAAATGGTAGTTTTTATTATGACAACGGACAAGGGCGGCAATACATCAATTCTATCTCCGATGTACGGGACATAGTCATTAAACCTGGCATCGATCGTTTTCAGATGTTTTACCTTTGGCTTGCGTTGGAGGTCTCCAGAGCGGCCGAAAGTGGAATCAACTTTGAATTCGTCCAGCCGCTGCTTCCTCGAGCCAAATCTGTCATCAGAGATTTGGAGAAAATCTTTTCCGACGCGCCATGCGCTGGCCTGCAAGCGATATTCGACAACAAGCCCCTCGCAGTCGTTCAGTTGGGCGACGTCAATGAAGCGAGCAGAGAGATGCTTCCCGCTTTAATCGCGGAGCTGGTTATGAGAAGAGCTTCTGAAAACAAGGGCGACGGAACGCCGAGAGAAGTCGTCACGCTGGTTGTAGACGAAGCTCATAATCTGCTTGGATATGACGTCACGCAGTCCGACTCGGTTCACGGCAACACGCTTCGCATTTTCGAGAAAGTAATCAAAGAGGGGCGCAAATTCGGCGTCTTTCTCTGCTTGGCAAGCCAGAGGCCGAGCGATATCTCTCCAACGATTACCTCGCAGATTCATAATTACTTTATTCATAAGCTTGTGAATCCGAACGATATCGAAAGGATAAGGAAGACCGTTAGCTTTATGGGGGAGACCAGCCTTTCAATGTTAAGCGTACTTGGCCAAGGAGAGTGCATCGTCAGCGGACCGTCGCTGCACATGCCTCAGTACGTCTATATCGATCAGCTTGATAGCTGCTCGAGGCCGAACAGCAACGATATTCAGTTGTTCGGCGATAACGGGCTGTTGGAACAAACCGCCTTAGAAAAATGGGAGTTTTAAATAATGGACAAGATCGAACTGGGTACACCCGAGGGCACCGCCGAGAACATAGACAAGATCGCCGAGCTGTTCCCGCAGGTGGTGACCGAGGTAGAGAACGCCGACGGCAAGCTTGCACGTGCCGTGGACTTCGACGTGCTGCGCGATCTTCTGGGCGATGTGGCTGAAGGCCAGCGCGAACGCTATCAGTTCACTTGGCCTGGTAAGCGCGAGGCCAAGGCCGAGGCACGCCGCCCTATCTACAAAACGATGATTCCCGAGCCGGGCAAGTCCAAAGATTGGGACACCACGGAGAACCTCTACATCGAAGGCGACAACTTTGATGCATTGCGCCTTATGAAAGAAACATATGCAGGCAAGGTCAAGCTTATTTTTATTGACCCGCCGTACAATACGGGAAGCGACGCTTTCGTTTATTCAGATGATTTTAAACAAGACGAATCCGAATATAATAATGAGAGCGGAGATTATGATAATTACGGCTTGCGAATGGTCGTAAACCGTGCAACTGAGGGAAAATACCACTCAAATTGGTGTTCAATGCTCTATCAGCGCCTCCTTTTGGCACGGGATTATTTGGCAAAAGACGGCGTCATTTTTATAACAATTGATCATGTTGAGTTTGCAAACTTAGTTAAGATATGCGACGAGATTTTCGGCGCCAGTTGCTTTGCTGCTCATATTGCCTGGCGTTCAAGCGATAACAGCAACAACAATGCTCTCACCTTCTCAGAAGATTTTAATGACATAATTGTCTATTCAAAAACTCCTGGTTGGAAGCCAAATTTTCTTAATGATCCCGAAAAAAGAAAACACTTTAAGAACCCAGACAATGATCCACGTGGTCCTTGGTTTGATGGCAATCCCGTTAATAACCCCGGGTTACGGCCTAACTTGCAGTTTGATATAACGACTCCTTCTGGCAAAACAATCAAGCACCCTGCAAATGGCTGGCGTTGGTCAAAAGAGAAGATGGCGGAAAAATTCGAATCAGGTGAACTACGGTTTTCTGACGATGAGACACGTGTGATAAGAAGGACATATCTATGCGATATGGAAGGGCTACCGCCCTCGACCCTCTGGATAGATTCCAATAAGACTGGGCACACGCGACGCGCAAAATACGAATTAAAAGCACTCTTCCCAGAGATTCCAGTCACAAGTCTTTTTTCAACTCCGAAGCCAGTTGACCTGATTAACTACATCATGTTGCTTGCCATTACGGGAAGCAATGATATTGTTATGGATTTTTTCTCAGGTTCATCTTCGACAGCAGATTCGGTGATGCGCTATAACGCGGAGCAAGGCGCTTCATGTCGTTACATAATGATGCAAGCACCCGAGTTGACAGACTGTTCTACATTGCCAACTATTTGTGCTATGGGTGAGGAGCGCATTCGCCGTGCGGGCGCAAAGATCACCAATGAGATCGATGAATCCAATAAGCAGCTCGAGCTCGGTGCCGAGCCCAAACCCTATCCTGATTTGGGCTTCCGCGTGCTCCGAATCGACTCCTCGAACTTCAAGGACTTCTACCTCACGCCTGGCGAGACCGCCCAAGAAAGCCTCTTCGACTTCGCCGACAACGTGAAGGAGGGGCGCTCCGACCTTGATTTGCTTTTCGAGGTGCTGCCCAAGCTCGGCATCCCGTACTCAGCGAAGATCGAGGAGCGCGTGCTCGCCGACAAGAAAGTCTTCTTCGTGGACGGCGACAAGTTGGCGGCATGCTTCGATGCGAACGTTGGCTCCGACACCATCGAGGAGATGGCGAAGGCCAAGCCCTGGTACGCCGTTATCCGCGATTCGTCCATGGCCGATGACGCCACTCACGCCAACTACGAGGAGCTTTTCCGCACCTACAGCCCCGACACCGTTCCCCAAGTGATTTAAGGCGTCTACATGAAGTTCAAGTTCAAAGTTCAACAGTATCAAACCGACGCCGCAGACGCAGTGACCTCAGTCTTCGAGGGGCAGCCCAACCAGGACGCCTCCGTCTACCTGCGCGATCTGGGCCGAAAGCCAAAGCACGCGCAGGGTGAGATCGACTTCGGCGACGAGAGCACCGAGGGCTATGCCAACGCGCCCGTCGCGCTTTCGGGCGCCGACATACTGGCAAACGTGCGCGCAGTGCAGCGACGCAACCAGATTCCCGAGTCGGAGGAGCTTTTCTGCGGCATGGGAGCCTGCCAGCTGGACGTCGAGATGGAGACAGGCACCGGCAAGACCTACGTCTACACCAAGACGATGCTCGAGCTCAACCGCCTGTACGGCTGGTGCAAGTTCATCGTGGTGGTGCCATCGGTCGCCATCCGCGAGGGAGTGGCAAAGAGCCTGGAGAACACCCAGGAGCACTTCTTCTCCCAATACCACAAGAAGATCAGGTTCTTCATATACGACTCGGACAACCTGACCGAGCTGGATGCGTATTCCCAATCGAGCGACGTCAACTGCATGGTCATCAACATGCAGGCGTTCAACGCGTCGATGAAGGAGGGCGCCAAGAATAAGGCGGCGCGCATCATCTTCGACGAGCGCGACGAGTTCAGCAGCCGCAGGCCAATCGACGTCATCGCTGCGAACCGCCCCATCGTCATCTGCGACGAGCCCCAGAAGATGGGAAAGAAGGGGGGCGCGACCCAGAAGGGCATCGCCCGCTTCAACCCACTGTTCGTGCTGAACTATTCGGCAACGCACAAGGAGAAGCACGACCTGGTGTATGCCTTGGACGCCCTGGACGCCTACAACCAGAAACTCGTCAAGCGCATCGAGGTCAAGGGCTTCTCGCTCAAAAACATGCGCGGCACCGACGGCTATCTCTACCTGCGTGACATCGTTGTGAGCAAGAGCCGTGCCCCAGAGGCCGTCATCGAGTTCAAGTACATGGGCGCGGGCGGCAAGGCCCGCAAGAAGACCCAGCGTTTTTGCGAGGGCGATAGCGTCTATGACGCAAGCGGGTCCACCAAGCTCGAAGCGTACCGCGGCTACACCATCGCAAGCGGCAACGATGGCGTGGTGCCGCCGCAGGACGGGCGTCCCGGTTACGTCCGCTTCCTGGACAGCTCCATTGGCGACAATGGCCGCATCTATATGGGCGAGGTCTACTGCGACTCCGCGGCGGATGACATCCAGCGCATTCAGATTCGCGAGACTATTAAGAGCCACCTCCAGAAGGAGGAGACTCTGTTCCGCCGTGGCATCAAGTGTCTTTCGCTGTTCTTCATCGATGAGGTGGCGAAGTATCGCGACCTTTCCGGCAACGGCGAGACCGTGGGCTACGGCAAGATCTTCGAGGAAGAATATGCGGCGGCCATTGCCGAGCGCGTGGCGCATCCCACCACGGACGACGCGTATGACCCAAGCTATCTCAACTACCTGCGACGCGATGACGCCCATGTGGTTCACAGCGGCTACTTCTCGGTGGATAAAAAGGGCAACGCCGTCGAGTCCAAGGTCGAGAAGAAGGCCGAGCGCGAGGATGGTATTGGCATCAACGACGACGACGCACGGCGTGGCTATGACCTGATCCTGCGCGACAAGGAGAAGCTGCTCTCGTTCGATGAGCCCGTGCGCTTCATCTTCAGCCACTCGGCGCTTCGCGAGGGTTGGGACAACCCCAACATCTTCCAGATCTGCACGCTCAAGGAGTCGGGCTCCGAGACCTCCAAGCGTCAGGAGGTGGGTCGCGGCATGCGCCTCTCGGTTGACCAATGGGGCAACCGCCAGGATGCGGTCTTGCTGGGGCCCGATGAGGTGCACCGCGTGAACCTGCTCACAGTTATTGCGTCCGAGAGCTACGAGACGTTTGTGCGCGACCTGCAAACCGACATCAGCAAGAGCCTGCGCGAGCGTCCCAAGAAGGTCGAGGCCAACCTGTTCAGCGGGGCCGACATCGTTGTCGACGGCCGGTCCGTGCTCTTTACCGAGTACGAGTCCAAGCGTGTCTACAAGGCCCTTTACAAAGCGGACTTCATCGACGAGGACGATAGGCCAACGGACGCCTTCAGGGAGGCCGCGGGCGCGGGGGCGTTCGTTGAGCAATTCGTGTCAATGCTGCCGGAGGACATAGCGGATGAGGCGCATGCCAAGGCGGTCGAATCCCTGGTGAGGAGCGTCTATGACGCCCATGCCCTCGATGGCATGATTGGCCGGACCGAGGAAAAGGTGACGGAGAACTCGCTCACGGACAACTTCGCCAAGAAGGAGTTCAAGGAGCTTTGGAGCCGGATCAACCGCAAGCATGCCTACACCGTGAGCTTCTCTGATGACGAGCTGCGCCGCAAGGCAATCGCGCGCATCAACAGCGACCTGCGTGTGAGCAAGCTGCAGTACGTGCTTACGATTGGCGACCAGAAGGCCGAGGCAACTCGTGGCGAGGTCGAGAGTGGCTCGTCCTTTGGGCGCACGGGTACCGAGACGCATGACGTGGATGCGGGAACCTCTACCGTTGGCGTTACGTATGACCTCGTCGGTGAGGTTGCACAAGCTGCTGCCATCACTCGTAGGAGCGCCGCCGCTATTCTCGCGGGAATTGACGCCAACGTCTTTAGGCTCTACCGCGTGAATCCCGAGGAGTTCATCAAGAAGGCCGCCGCGCTCATCGTCTCCGAGAAGGCAACGATGGTCGTGGAGCACATCAGCTACCACGAGATAAACGATGCCTATGACGAGGCGATCTTCACCGAGCGCATGCCAGACAACGCGAGTAAGGCGTACGAGGCGAAGAAGAACATTCAGCGTTTCGTGTTCCCGGATTCTGACGGCGAGCGCAAGTTTGCCGAGGACATGGACGCCGCCGCCGAGGTAGCGGTCTACGCCAAGCTGCCTCGCACATTCCAGATTCCCACGCCGGTAGGCAACTATGCCCCCGACTGGGCTATCGCCTTCAAGGAGGGCAGCGTGCGCCACGTGTTCTTTATCGCCGAGACCAAGGGAACCATGGACTCGATGGAACTTTCCGGCGTGGAGAACGCCAAAATCGCATGCGCCAAGAAGCTCTTCAACGAAATGAGCACCAGTGATGTGCGCTACCACAACGTGGCAACGTACGAGGACTTGCTCGAGGTGATGGGCAAGATGAGCTAAGCAATGATTATGCGCCATTAGAACAGTCGGGAGGAAGCAAGCCTTCCAACTTGTGCGATATCCCTGCCATTAGCGAAATCGGCTCACCAGCAATAACCGAGAAGGATAGATAGGTCATTAAGGATGGATGCAGGAAAATCTACGATAAGCGGCGTGTTCAACGGATCGCGCCTGCTCGAAATACCCTTCTACCAAAGGGCGTACGTCTGGGGAGAAGAGCAATGGGAGCGCTTCCTTGGCGATATGGAGTTCGTCACGGCCTCTAAGCGACCTTATTTCCTTGGTTCCATCATCCTGAAGCAGGCCTCCTCCGGCAACACCTGGTCCGAGGTGTCCGAGGTTCGCACCATCATCGACGGCCAGCAGCGCCTCACGACCATGGTCATCTTCTTCAAGGCACTCTGCGCGAGAATCGACGCCGACAGGCTGTTTGAGCGAGATTTCGTACTGGAAACCGGCGAAGTCGCCTTGAGACATGGCAAGTACGACCGGGAGGATTTCGAGAAGGTCGTCAGCGCCGCAAGTTGCGAGCCCCTCGAGGGCTCCTCGGCCATCATCCTTGCCTACAATTACTTCCTCAAGAACATCGATCCAAAGAAAATCGACAGGAACACGATCAAGTCGAATGTCCAGTTCGTTTGCATCGACCTCACCGAGGGCGAGGACGAGCAGCAGATATTCGACACCATCAACTCACTCGGAGTACGTCTGACGACGGCGGAGCTCCTCAAGAACTACTTCTTCAACCGCGAGAACGAGCAAGCGTTCAAGGAATGCTGGGAAGATGTCTTCGAGCCTTCGGCGGAAAAGAGGGAGTATTGGGAGCAGGAGGTCATGACCGGACGCATCAAGCGCACGCTCGTCGACCTGTTCTTCGACGCGTTCCTCCAGATCCTGGTTCAGGACAAGAAGCGCGGCGTCACAACCGAGGACAAGCTCTTCTATTCGCGCACGTCCAACCTCTTCCAGTCCTACAAGGACTTCATCGGCAGGTACTACAACGGAGACAAGGACGAGATCCTCAGCAGCATGAAGGCGTATGCCAAGGTGTTCGAGTCCACGTTCAACCCAAGTTGCTGCGACGCGGACATCCCCTCCGCCCCCGGCGTCGAGCGCCTGAACGTGCTGATATTCGGCCTTAAGAACTCTACGCTCATCCCATATGTGCTCTACGTTCGCAAGAACGCGAAGTCTTCTAGCGAGGAATCCGAGGTCTACGCCCTGCTCGAGAGCTACATCGTCCGCCGAATGCTGGTTCAAGCGACCACGAAGAACTACAACAGGCTGTTCACCTCGCTGATCCTGAACGAGGTGAAGGACGCGAAGGCGCTGAGGAAGGCTCTCGAAGCCAATGACGAGGCGACGACGTACATGCCCGGCGATGCCGAGGTTCGAAGGGCGTTCAAGGAATCGTGCCTGTACAACCTTCAGTCCAAAGGCGTCCTTTATCTGCTGGAAAGCGCCATACGCCCGGGCATGAGCAGCACAGCCCTGCTCGGATTCAACCAGTACACCCTCGAGCACATGATGCCCAAGAAGTGGCGAAACAAATGGGGAACCCTCGACGACGAAGCCGCAACGCGAAGGGACCGGAAGCTCCTCACGCTCGGCAACCTCGCCATCATCACGCATTCGCTCAACGCCTCCATCCGCGATGCCGATTGGACCACCAAGAAGCAGGGAAAGGGATACAAGGACGGCTTGGCCCTCTGCGCCGCCGGCCTTGCGACCATGGCCGCCGCCTTGGAGAAGAAGTCTTGGGACGAGGGTGACATCGCCGAACGCGCAGAATGGCTTGCGGACAAGGCGTTGGAGGTCTGGCGCTAAGCCCTACATGCGCCCCATCTCGAAGATATCTACACAATCACTTCCTCAGAACCATCGCCCGTCTCGGCATTCTCCTCTACCACCTTGAAAATTGTGACGTTGTCGGGTCCGATGACAATCGTGTCAGCCTCATTGAAGGCGAAGTTTATCGTTTCAAGCTCCTTCTCATTTTGATCGGCAATTTCTCGGACAACGTTTTCGTTTGAGACCACATCCTGCAGCTTTGCGCGCTTCTCAGAGATGTCCGCCTTCGCCTTAGCGCGCATGCGCATCGGGTTGAGGCGGTTCACGTTTTTTCCCGCTTCGCGGAGCAGCCCCAGGACAACATTCTCGACCTCACGGTCGTCTTCCGAGCGCTCAGCGATAGCGAGCGGTTTTCCTCCCACTTTGGAGATTTTCTCCGAAAGAGCGAGCCTCGCTTCCCCTCGAACGGAAGAAAACCCGTCCGCCATCCGTCTTGTTATCTGCCTGTCGGTTTCAATTCTCTGCCTCGTGTAGTCGCCCTCGAAACGCATGCCTATCTGCTGAGCCATAACGAAAAGCTGGAATGCCACGGCGGCTCGCGTTTCCATCGCGGAGAGCTTCTCCGCCTCCTCGGCTATCTTTTCCGCCGAGAGGCGCTTCCTTGCCCGCACCTCGGCTGAAAAGTCCTTCATGCACTCGAGTTCATAGTTCCACGCCTTGTTTGCCTCATGCTGTGCGTCCTCAATAATCTGCAGCGCGACTTGACGCTTCTCGGCGCTGGCGCCGTACTCCTGGCACTTGAGAGTAAGGCGATCAAGGGCGTCATATGCCGCTTTGAGCTCGGCATCGCGCTCGCGCTGCATATCTCGTTGAATCGCCTCGATGCCGGACTGAAGACCGTCAAGTTTTTCGTTTATCTGGTTCATATACGCCATGCCCACCGCCACCGCGGCACCCTGAAGCGCAAGGTTTGCCACCGCAGCGGGTTGAAGACCAGCCTGCTTGATACCAGCCATCTCGTTGAACTTACCGTCACTGCCAAAACTGGAAAGGAGCTTATAACCATCCCATTCGGGTGCCTTGCGTGAGCAGAGGTCCGCCCAGCCCACGCCCTCTGGGAACCTGACCATCGCCATGCCGATCTCGTTAACGCCCTGTGCGACGTTGGCGCCAAACGGTATGAGAGCATCTGCCGCGATAGCTGCCTTGCTTCCTACAGGAAGCCTAACGGTCCTCACTGCAGAATCCTTGAGAGCCGCCAACTCATTTTCGGATATCCTCGAGAGAGCTTGCTCCTGTGCGAGCGCGATGGGGGCAACGTCATTGGCGGATTCATCGGCCTCTTCGGTACCGAAGAGGCGGTCTAGGAAAGACATGAGGCAGCTCCTAATGGGACGGATGTAGTTGCGGTTATTATCCCACCGCCGTCGAGGTCAGAAGGCGGGAGAACGCATCGGCTCTCGTGGCGGCAGAGCGCGCGGCGAAAGTCAAACAAACGAGAGCGGTGTCCATACCTGACACCAGGGTTAAGTCCATCTTGATGACGGAGAGGGGCCAAAGCTAATTAAGCCTACAGGTAGGGCAGCATGAAAATGGCGGGCAAATAAGATAACTGGCCCCGCAAGCCCACTAACAGCGCCTTCGGCGATTGAATCTCGGAACTATTCAGCCCACGAAAATGGCGTACAAAAAGAATTTGGGCCCGATAACTTGAGTCAGAGTTCATTCCGGAGCCCTGCCTACCTCCCCTCCGCCTTCAGCTTCAGCAGCAGGCCACCCAGCTCGGGGCATTTGCTGGAAAGGCGCGTCTGGGCTCGCTCGCCCATCCCCCACCGTTGGCGGACTTCTTGGGCGCGCGGACTCACGTGATAGTCCCCCTCCATCATCTGCTTGAGCAGCTTGGCGGTTACGCGCGCATCGGCTAAGGCGCTGTGGGCGTCACCCGTCGACTCGTCGAACTCGATGCCAAACCACGTCGCCGCGTCACTCAAAGAGATGCGCCCGTGGCTGCCCACGTCCATGATCGAGGTGTAGAACGCCTGCAGGTCGGCCCAGTCCGTAGGAAATGCGGAAAGGTCGATGTGTTTTGCCTGGCACTCGGTCAAAAGCTGTCGACGGTCCGTCCCGCTCCAGCAAACTATCTGGGCGGAGTAGCGACCGATCCAATCGCTGAGCCTTTTGATCACCATGTAGAGCGGATCAGCCATCGCGGTGTCCACAGCCGATATCCCCGTAAGCTCGCGGACGGGGAACACAACGCCTTCGGTAAATTCCGTCTGCACAAACTGCGAGAACTCGCCCATAACGTTGCCGTGGTAATCGAGCTTGACAGCGCCGACCTCGATAATCTCATTGCGCAGCCCACGTCGCTGGCGCTGCTTTGGCACCGGCGCAAACTCAAAGTCCAGCACAATCTGGCGCGCAAAGTTCGTCGTATCGATAGCCGAGATACACGGCGTCTTTTCAGCTGACACGGTTATGGCCTTTCTCCGTCAAATGCCGCTTGTTACATAAGCGGCTACATTGCCGTAAGAATAGACGCCCGCGCGGACATGAAAGCGGGACGCAATGCCATGCGCCAGGCACTCGCCACACAGACGGCCCCAAGGGAGTCGCCCGCTCTATTCAAATGCATGAAAAAGATTTAGGCCCGGTGACTTGAATCAGCGGTCATCCCGGGCCCATCAGAGCTCGTAGAGCTCTTGGTTGCTTTGGTCTCGCTCTTCACGGCGCTTATCGAACTTTCCGAGGCACTCAAGCAGCATTCGAAGCATAACAAGTCGCTGCCATTAAGGCACTGACCTCTTGACCAAGCAACGGCGCTGCCCAGCTATCACCCTTGGGCTGCCGTCAACTTTATTCTATCCGCGAGCATCTGGTTTACCAAATGGATTTTCGGTAAAGGAAGCACGGCACGCCCGCAAAACCACTACGCCCCAAGTGCCGCCATGGGAATCACCGCCACGCCGTCGTCGCGTGTGTAGGCAATGCTCCCCTTTCCAACCACGACCGCCAAAAACGCCGGCGCGGCATTCTGGGCGGCAGGATTGGAGAGCACTTTCCTCTCCAGCGCCTTGAGATTTCTCGCTCCATCGTCTGCTTTCGCATCACTCAGCTTGACCTCGATGGCTCCCCAGCGCCCGTCGTGCTCAACGATCAGATCGACCTCAAGGCCCTTCTCATCTCGGAAATAATGGACACTGTTGTCGACACCGCCGTAGGTGGAAAGGAACACGCGCACGTCGCGCAGGACGAGATTCTCAAAGAGCATCCCCAGCGTTTGCATATCGCCAAGCAGCCGCTCAGGGGTAGCCCCCAGCAACGCCGCCGCAAGTGACGGGTCACAGAAGTAGCGCTTGGGGCGCACGCGAACGCGGGCCTTCGAGCGCATGGGCGGCTCCCATCCGCAGAGGTCCTCGGTCAGCTTGAGCCTGTTGAAGAGGTCCAAGTACGCAGCGATGGTCCTCTCGTCGGGGCCCGCCTCACCGTACGAGGCATCCTTTACGAGCGTCTTGTACGTGACAGCCTGGCTCTCGTTCATGGCAAGAGCTCGCAAAAGGCCGTGTGCAAGCTCGGACGACATGCCCTCGTCCAGCACGTTGACGTCGAGCACCGAGTGCACGTACTGGCTTGCCGTCTCTCGCGCAAGATCTTCCGAAAGCCCAAGATTTGCAGGCCAACCGCCCCTGCAGCACCAGCGGGCGACGTCATCCACCGTGCTCTCGCGACGCTGAGGGGCAAAATCCTCGCCCTTAAAGAGGCTTGCCAGTGACACGAGCGGCTCGCCGTCGCCCGACTCACACAGGGCCATGGGGCGCATTGACAGACGGGCGATCCTACCCGTGCCGGAATGACGAACATGGCTGCGCTCCTCGCTTTTGAGCGCGGTCGAGCCCGTGAGCAAAAGTGTCCCCCGTTCGTTGCCGCTCGCGTCCACGAAACGCCGGGCGGCATCCCAAACCTCGGGCACCTCCTGCCATTCATCGACCAGGTGTGGCGCATCGCCGATGAGCGCCAGGCTTGGGTCGACCTCTGCCGCCGCACGCTGCGCAGGCTCATCGAGCCTAGAGACGCTCGCCGAGCGAGAGAGCGCCGTCCAGGTCTTGCCGCACCATTTGGGGCCGTTGATCTCCACACAGCCAAACGCCCGCATAAGGGTGTCGAGGCGCTCCTCTATGAGCCGGGGCCTATATCCCTTTTGGGTCAATCTCTTTGGTGCATCCATAGACGGCCGTCCCTCTCTATCATGCGATATGCGAAATTACGCCATTCTCAATGCTGATTTTACGCTACTTTCAATGTAGTTTTTACGCCATGACAGATGTAGTTTTTACGCCATTTTCATTGAAGGTTTTACGCTTGGCATCCTTAGCGCGACCCATTCCGAGCATCAAATCAGAGCGCGCTTGGTTATCTCGGCTCGCACATCTCGGCAAACGAAATCAGCTTGGTATCTCCCCTGCTCGCCGCAGCATCCTGACATCCTTGCGTAAAGCCTCGCTTCGAGAAGATCGCATAGCTTTTTTGCTGCCGTCTAAAGAGCTCGCTTCGGTGCACGAGCTTTTGCAGCACGTCTTCGCCCACCGGTTCATTGCGCCATTTGCACTCCGCAAACAGCGCAGTGCCCTCGCCATCGTCAACAATCAAGTCGATTTCTTCCTGCGTATGCGTGCGATTATCCGTCCCCCACCAGCGCCCGACACTCGCCGGAACCACATCGAGCTGGCCCGCGCGCGCGAGTTCGTACACGTATTGTCTGCATATAATCTCAAAGACCGTGCCCATGTAATCCGATACGTGCGGCTCAATGCGCTCATACGCCATCTCGGCCATATCGTTTTGAATCAGCCCGATGTTCTGCGGAACAAACTTGTACCAGAACCTAAACATCTGGTCGCTCAGCAGATACACGGCTCGCTTATTGCTCGTCTCGTTTAGGGGCAGCTCGCGCTCGACAATCCCAAGCGACGCCAGCTTATCCACATAGCCCTTTACGTTGCTCGCAGGGATTCCCGTAGAGCTCGCAATCTCCGAGATCTTCGAGCGCCCCTGAGCAATTGCTTGCACGATCGCATCATATTGCTCGGGATTGCGGCACTCTTACAATAGCAGGTTACTCGGCTCCTCAAAGAGATAGCCCGTAGGAGTAAGAAAAAGACGTTTGATGTTGTCCTTGAGCGGTGCGACAGGATCGACTTTCTCGATATATGCAGGAATGCCGCCTGTCATGCCATAGCAAACCGCAGCGTCTTCGCGACTCATGCCCTGCCACAGGCCGAGGGTCGTCGTAAAATCGAGCGGCATGATCTTAAACTGGGCCGTACGCCTACCGTATAGCGGACTCTCGTAGCCCAGCACCTGCTCTTCCATAAACGAAAGCGACGACCCGCACAGGATAAGCATGAGCTTGGTCTCTTTGTACAGGTGATCGATCTTGTCTTGCAGCAACGAGCTGATTTCGGGATTCGATTGGGCGAGATAGGGATACTCGTCAATCACGACAACCAAACGTTCCGTGCGAGCCATGGTGGCCAATGCATCGAACGCTTCGTCAAAACTACGAAACGACACGCCTGCAGCACCAACCGAGCCTGCAAGTATCGCCTGGCTAAAGCCGTGCAGGTTTGCCTCCGCATTGGTACGACGAGCTTGAAAGTAAATAGCCTTCTTGCCTTGGATGAACTCTGTGATAAGGCGCGTTTTACCCACACGACGGCGGCCGTAAATCACAGGCATTTCAAAGGAGCCCGTGCCATACAGTCGATTGAGCTCGGACATTTCCACTGTTCTTCCGATAAACATAGGGCCATCCTTCCTTTGCGTTATAGCTAGCTATATTATACCTTCCTATAATATAGCTAGCTATAACGTAATTCGACAAGCGGCGCACGAAAAGGGGCGATACACCGCCGCACGTGGACCGTTCCGGAAAATGTATCCCGTTCTGGAGCCAAAAACTGGGCCGTAGTTTCCGCCAAACATGCCATCCGTTCATCCCATTCTGAGGCTTGAATCCGGAACACAGTTTCCGCTCCAAACAAAAGGCCCCGGCTCGCGATGGAGCCGGGGCCAAAGGTGCAGCATATACAGTTGGTGTTGTGCGCGAACAGCCCATCAGCAATGCCGTCTGCGCCCTACCCACGGTGACGGGCGCGGCTGTACGGCGTATCCACCATGGGCAGATCCGGACGCAGCTTGCCGTCGAATGCGCGATAGGCGTTCTGTACGGCGGGCGCCGTGGGAATCGTTGCGATCTCACCGATGCCCTTGCCGCCGTATGCCACGGGCAACAGCTCGTCCTTCTCCACGTAGATGGCGTGGATATTCGGAATCTCGGGCGCACGGAACAGCCCGAGCGTACCGTACCTTGCCTGGGGTACGCAGTCCTTGAGCAGCCAGTCCTCGGTAAGCGCATAGCCCATACCCATGAGCACGCCGCCTTCGATCTGACCCTGGATGGAGATGGGGTTGACCACCTTGCCGGAATCGTGCGCGGCATAGACCTCGCTCACGCGGCCGTCATCGTCCAAAATGACCACATGCGTGGCAAAGCCGTAGCAGATGTGGCTCTTGGGGTTGGGAACATCCGCACCCAGCTTGTCGGTCGGCTCCAGGTACACGTAGCCAAACTCGCATCCCTCGAGCGCCTTGATGGCGGCCGCGGGATCCTGAGGATGCATACCCTGGCCGGCGACGAGCTCCTGCGTGCGCAGCTGATAGGCGCGACCGTCGTCGTACTCGATCTTGACGCCGTCGCCATGCGCATTCACAGGAGCGGCGGGCGCAGGCTTGCCGGCCTCGATGTCAAGCATGGCATCGCGCAGCAGGAAGGCGGCACCGCGCACGGCCTCGCCGGTCACGACCGTCTGACGCGAACCAGACGTGGTGCCGGAGTCGGGAGCGTTCTCGGTGGAGCACTCGCCGTTGGCAATGCAGCGAAGCGGCAGGCCGCATGCCTCGGCAACGTCCTGCAAAAAGACGGTGTTGCAGCCCTGGCCGATGTCGGACGTGGCGGCATAGACCACAGCCACGCCGTTCTCGATGCGGATCTTGCAGCGGCCGGCATCGGGCAGGCCAACGCCCACGCCAGCGTTCTTCATGGCGCAGGCGATACCGGCGTGTCCGGGATGCGCATAGTAGGCATCCTTGACCTCGAGCAGCGTCTCTTTAAGCGCCGTGGAGCAGTCGGCAATCTGGCCGTTGGGCAAAACCTCGCCCGGCTCGATGGCGTTACGGTAGCGGATCTCCCACGGATCCAAGCCGACCTTCTCGGCCAGCAGGTCGATCAGGCTCTCGAGCGCAAACTCGGACTGGCAAACGCCAAAGCCTCGGTACGCGCCGGCGGGCGGGTTGTTGGTGTAGTAGCCAAAGCCGCGAATGTCGGTGTTCTGGTACTTGTAGGGGCCGACGGCATGCGTACAGGCGCGTTCGAGCACCGGGCCGCACAGCGACGCGTAGGCGCCGGTGTCAAAGTTAATCTCACAGTCCAGGCCGGTAAAGTTGCCCTCGGCGTCGCAGCCCAGCGTAAAGGTGCCGTCCATGGCATGGCGCTTGGGATGGAACGCAAGCGACTCGGCACGTGTGAGTTTGCACTTCACAGGACGCTGGAACTTATATGCGGCGAGCGCGGCCAGGTGCTGGATGGACACGTCCTCCTTGCCGCCAAAGCCGCCACCCACGAGCATGGTCTCGACGACCACGCGCTCGGGCTCGTTGTCCCAGCCAAACATGTGGGCACACTCTTTGCGCGTATCGTAGGCGCCCTGGTCGGTCGACTGCACCTTGACGCCGTTCTTGTACGGGAAGGCGACGGCGCACTCGGGCTCCAAGAAGGCATGCTCGGTAAAGGGTGTGGTAAAGCGCTGCGTCACGGTGAATGCGCTCTCCGCCAGCGCCTTGGCGGCGTCGCCGCGCGTCACATGGCGGCTCTGGCACACGTTGTCCTTGAGCTCCACCGTGTTGCCAAAGGCAAAGAAGCTGTCGTGCAGGCGCGGCGCGTCGGCAGCCTTGGCCTCGGCGATGTTGCGCACAGGCTCCAGCGGCTCGTAATCGATCTTAACGAGCTTCTTGGCCTTCTCGAGCGTCGCCTCGTCCTCGGCAACCACCAGCACGATGGCATCGCCCACGCAGCGGGTGATATCGCCCTGGGCGATCATGACGTCCCAGTCCTGGATAAGGTGGCCGACCTGGTTGACCGGCACGTCCTCGGCGCGCAGGACGCCCACCACACCGGGCAGGGCCTCGGCCTTGGAGGTGTCGATGGAGAGCACGCGGGCGCGCGGATACTTGGAGCGCACGGCGCTGGCATAGGTCAGGCCCGGCTGATCGAGCTCGTCGATGTCGTCGGGATACTTGCCCTCGCCGAGCACCTTCTTGCGCACGTCAATACGGAAGGCGCGCTTGCCCACGCCGTAGTCATCGCCGCGCTCCAGGTCCTCGTCGATCTGCTTTTCGCCGCGGAGCACCGCAGCGGCCAGCGAGATGCCCTCGATAATCTTTTTGTAGCCGGTGCAGCGACAGACGTTACCGCGAATGGCGTACTTGATCTGCTCCTCGGTGGGCTCGGGGTCCTCGGCGATGAGCGCCGCACCCGCCATGACCATGCCGGGAATGCAAAAACCGCACTGCACGGCGCCCACGGCGCCAAAGGCGTACACAAAGGCCTCGCGCACGTCCTCGGGCAGGCCCTCGACGGTCACGATGTTGCGGCCGGCGGCAAGAGCGGTGGTCAGCACGCACGCCTTGACGGCCGCACCGTCCACATGGATGGTGCAGGTGCCGCAGGCGCCCTCGGAGCAGCCGTCCTTGGCGGAGTGAATGTGCAGGTCGTCGCGCAGATAGCGCAGCAGTGGTTTATTCTCCGTCGTCGTGTGCTCGACACCGTTAACGGTAAAAGTGAATTCCTGTGCCATGGTGATTCCCTTCTACACGCCGGCGGCGATGCCGGTGCGGTCGTGGATGGCGCCATGCGGGCAGACGACGGCGCACATGCCGCACGACAGGCAGTCCACGCCGTCGATATGGGCGCAGTTGTCCTCGATGCGGATAGCGCCGGCAGGGCACTTTTTGGCGCACATACCGCAACCGATGCAGCTCGTGTCGCAGATCTTGCGCGCAATGGCGCCCTTATCGGTGTTGTTGCAGCGCACCAGAATGTTCTGGTAGCCGGGAACAAAGGCAATCACGCGCTGCGGGCACGCCATGCCGCACAGGCCACAGCCCGTGCACTTGGAGCGGTCCACGCGGGCGACGCCGTCGACCAGCGCAATGGCACCGTGGGGGCAGGCCGTGACGCAGGCGCCACAGCCAATGCAGCCTTCGCTGCAGCGGGCGTCGCCGCCTGCGGAGGCGCAACCGCTTCCGCAGGCAACGTAGGCCACATTATGTTGAATGGATTTGGCCATAAGAGACTCGCCTATTTCTTAAGAAGGTACGAATAGTTGTCGCGCACGGCCCTGATGGTCAGGCGGACGGCCTCGGGAAGACCGGTGTTGACGGCATCGACCGAGACGGTGCGGACCGTGCCGGCGACGCGGACCTTAAAGTGGTCCTCGCCCACGGCCAGGAAGCCCTCGTTCTCGGAGTTCTCCATGTCCTCCTCGCTCCAGAACAGGGTGAGCTTGTCCTTGTAGGGACGACCCTCCTGATAGGGGCAGAACACGGCACAGTTACCGCACTCGTTGCACATGCCGTCGACATGGACGACCTGATGCTTGGCCAGGCCCGGCACCTTAATTGCCACGTTGGCGCGGTTGGGGCACACGTCGCAGCAGACCTCGCACACCGAGCCGCAGCCCAGGCAGCGGGTCTTGGTGCAGTTGCGCTTGTCGCGGCACAGCGACCCCTTGCGCTCGTAGCAGGTGTCCTCGCGGCCGGCCTGCTCGTTGCAGTCGGCGTACTTGTTAAAGTCCACGCCGGCGATGGCACGGGCGACCTCGGCGGCATCGGCGATAGCCTCAACCACGGTGGCAGGGCCGCGACGGCAGTCGCCCGCAGCCCAGACGCCCTCGACGCCGGTGGAGGTGGCGGCAAGGCGGCCGCGACGGTCGTGCTCGACGCCCGCGGCGTCGTACAGGCTGGCATCGATGCCCTCGCCCACGGCGCAGATCACCGTGGTGGCGGGAAGCTCAACAGTCTCGCCCGTGGCGACGGGGCTGCGGCGGCCGCTTGCATCCGGCTCGCAAAGCTCCATAACATCGCAGGTCAGCACGGCGCCGTTGAGTGCCTTAGGTGCCAGCAGCTCGCAGAACTCAACGCCGTCGGCAAGAGCAAGATCGAGCTCTTCCTCATCGGCGGGCATCTGCTTCTTGGTGCGGCGGTAGACCAGGCGCACGTTCTTCACGCCGGCCAGGCGCTTGGCCACGCGGGCCGCGTCCATGGCGGTGTTGCCGGCGCCAATGACCACGACGTCCTCGCCCAGCTCGAGCTTCTCGCCCTTCTTGGCGGCCTCGAGGAACTCCAGCACGTCGAGCTCGGCGCCCTCGCCCAGGCCCGCAGAGCCGGGCATCCAGGCACCGGTGGCCACGACCACGTCGGTAAAGCCCTGGTCCTTGAGCTCGTCAATGGAATCAACGCGAGCGTTGAGCTGCACCTTGGCGCCAAAGGCTAGGCAGAGCTCGGCATCGTGGGAGATATCGTCGCTCGCGATACGGAACTCGGGAATCACGTGACGGACCACGCCGCCGAGAGAGTCGCGGGCCTCGAAGATGGTGACGGGCACGCCGGCACGCGTCAGGAAGAACGCCGTCGCCAGGCCGGCCGGGCCGCCGCCGATAACGGCAACGTTGCGCTCGCCGTCGTTGGCGATGGCCTGGGCGCGCAGCTTGGGCAGCACGGCGGTCATGGCCTCGCGGGCGGCCTTGAGCTTGCTGGCGCGAATCTGGGCGCCCTCGGGCTCGTAGAACGCGCGCTCGCAGGCACGGCCGCAGGGATGCGGGCAGATGGTGCCGGTAATGAACGGCAGGGCGTTGCGCTCGATGATGATGTTGAGTGCGTCCTCGTAGCGGCCCTCGTCAACGGCCGCCAGGTAGGCGGGAATATCCTGCTGGATGGGGCAGCTCGTGCGGCACGGCGTGGTAAAGCAGTCGGAAAGCGGGCTCTTGCCGGCGACCTTACGGTCGGGCAGCGGGCGCAGCGGCTTCTTGTAGAGCGGGTTGGTGAGTGAGTCGGTCTGGATCGCAGTCACGGCCTCGAGAGAGACGCCCGCGAACGGCTTGCCATCCAGGTCGGTAAACTCGCCAGCCATCTGGCTAAAGCGCTCGTAGCCACCAGGCTTGAGCACGTCGGTCGCCAGGGTAACGGGCCAAATGCCGGCATCGTACAGGGCGCGGATGTTGTAGACCGTGGCACCGCCGGAGTAGCTGATGCGCAGCTTGCCATCGAACTGCTCGGTAATGCGACGGGCGGCCTCGATGGTCAGCGAGAACAGCGAACGGCCCGACATGTACATCTCGGTGGAGGGCAGCTCGTTCCTCGTCACGTCGACGGGGAACGTGTTGGTCAGCTTGACGCCAAACTCCAGGCCGCGCTCGGCGCACAGGGCGATCAGGCGCTCGAACATAGGCACGGCATCGGCCCACTGCAGGTCCTCGCGGAAGTGCGTGTCATCGAAGACGATGTAGTCAAAGCCCAGCTCGTTGAGGCGCTGACGTGCAAACTCATAGCCCAGCAGCGTGGGGTTGCACTTGATGTAGGTGTTGAGGCCCTTCTCGGTGATCAGATAGGTCGCGATACGCTCGATCTCCGCCGGCGGGCAGCCATGCAGCGTGGACTCGGTAATGGAGTTGGAGACGCGCGCCGGGATGGACTCGACAAACGCGGCATCGACATGCTCAAACTTGTCCAGGTTGGCGAGCGCCCATGCGCGGCACTCGTTCCAGGCGTCGGAGCCGCTGGCGTCCTTCATGCCCTCGATGTAGGCGTCGACCTTGGGGCTCTTGATGCCCTCGAGGTCATAGCCCACGGACATATTGAAGACAAAGCCGTCCGGGCTACCTAGGCCGTACTCGCGAGCGATGAGGTGGCAGGCGAACCATGCCTTCACGTATTCGGCAAAAGCCTGCGAAACCTCGAGCTCGGTCGACCACTCGCAGTTGTAGCACTCGTCCTGCGCCACGATGCAGGGCTTGTTCACACACTTGGAGAGCTCCTCGCCGTCCATAACCTGAACGGTCTTGAGCTCAAAGAAGCGGGAACCGGCCACGTAGGATGCCACGATGTTTTGGGCAAGCTGCGTATTGGGGCCGGCGGCCGGGCCAAACGGAGTCTCGATGCGCTCGTCAAAAATGGGAAGCGCGCCCTCCTGGTTGGTCGTAACCATCTTGCGCACGCCAAAGACGGCGCCCTGAGTCTTGTGCTCCTCGATGATCCAGTTCATCAGCTGCGAAAACGGGATCGGCCTCATGATGTCGCTCATAATGAGTTCCTCTCTGTAACGCCCGGCGAGACCGCGCGGCGGGCGCAAATACGGTGTAGCGCTAGCACAGCGCCGGCGACCCCGCGGAGGCCGCCTATGCGCGCGCCGGATGCGGCGAAACATCCGACGCGCGCGAATCTACTTGTGAATTAGTAGGTGCGATCGTTGAGCGTGCTCCAGAGCTTCTTGGACTCGGCCATGGTCCACGCGTTGATCTTTTCCTCATCGATACCGACGAACTCGCGATCCTTGTACAGGACCTTGCCGTTGATGATGGTGGTGCGGCAGTTTTTGCCCATCATGCCAAAGAGCATGTGGCCGTCGATGTTCTCCTCGCTCAGCGGCGTAAAGGGCTTGTAGTCCATAACGATGACGTCGGCGGCAGCGCCGGCCTCGAGCACGCCGAGCTTGCGATCGAAGTACTTGCTGGCCATCTTGGCGTTGTTCTCGAACAGCATGGTCATGGCCTCGCACCAGCCCACGTTGGGCATGGCGGCGTTGTGGCGCTGAATGATCAGGAAGACCTTGAGGCTCTCGAGCATATCGTGGGTGTAGCCGTCGGTGCCCATGCACACGGGGATGCCGCGGCGGAAGAACTCGAGCACGGGGGCGCAGCCCACGGCGTTGCCCATATTGGATTCGGGGTTGTTGACCAGCCAGGTGCCGGACTCCTTGACGATATCCATCTCGGCGGGCGTCACGTGGATGCAGTGGCCGAGCATGGTGTCGGGACCGAGCAGGTTGTGCTGCAGCAGGCGCTCGACGGGGCTGATACCGCCGCGGTTGAGGCGGGAGTCCCACACGTCGTTCATGCCCTCGCACACGTGGATGTGGAAACCGGTCAGGCCGTTGTTGGCCTCGGCCATCTTGTCCATGGTCTCGTCCGACAGCGTAAAGGTGGCGTGACCGCCAAACATGGCGGCGATCATGTGGTTGTCGTTATCGCGACGCTCCTTGGCGGCCCACTGGGCAAACTCGGCGTTCTCGGCAATGGCCTGGTCGCATTTTTCCTGGCCGCGGCGATCGGAGACCTCGTAGCACAGGCACGAACGCATGCCCAGCTCCTGAGCTGCATCCTTAATGGTAAAGAGGCTTCCCGGGATCTCGCAGAAGCTCGCGTGGTGATCGAAGATCGTGGTGACGCCGTCGCGGATGGAGTCCAGGATCGTGGCATAGGCGCTGGCCTTGGTGCCGTCGAGCGTCAGGTTGTCGTCGATCTTCCACCACTGCTGCTCAAGATTCTCCAGGAAGTTGGTGGGGTTGCAGCCCTTAATGGCAAGGCCGCGGGCCAGACCCGAGTAGATGTGGGTGTGGCAGTTGATGAGTCCGGGCATGATGAGGTTGCCCTGGGCGTCGACGTACTCGGCATCCGGGTACTTGGCCTTGAGCTCGCACTCGGGGCCCACTTCGATGATCGTATCTCCGTCAATGGCGACCGCACCGTTTGGAATAAACGGGGTCTGAGCGTTGCGGGTAAAAACGGAACCGTTAGCGACCAGAAGCATGAATGCTCCCTTCAACATCAGAGGCGGGGTTTGACACCTCTGACATGGCGGAGTGCGAAGCGCCGGCCTACACCGGAAACGGGCCCTCTCCCGTCAACGCTTCACCAAAGGGACAAACCCTTTGAAGTGCGGCTTGGCGCCGCATGACGTCGGCGGACGAGGCGATGCGCCCGCCGACGAATAGCACCGAATTGGTTACTTCTTGCTCTCGGGCAAGACCAGATCCACGGCGGCATCCTTGGCAGCATCGATGTGCTGAGCCACGACCGGCGTCTGCGGAAGGATCAGGTTAAGGACAATGGCCATGATGGCAGTGGGGGTTACGGCATTGGAGCCGATGACGGTGGACACCCAGGCGGGCATACCCTCGCCGGCAAGGCAACCGCTGGCCATCCAGATACCCAGGCCAAAGACGACGGAGGTACCGACGATGGTGGTAGTGCGCTGCGTGAGGCCCTCGCGAGTGAACATGCGCACGCCGTTCATAGTGATGGTGCCAAAGACGCCGACGGTCGCGCCGCCGATGACGGGCTGCGGGATAGCGGAAAGGACAGCAGAGAGCTGCGGGAACAGACCGGCGATGGCAAAGACGGCCGCGATGATCACAAAGACCCACTTGTTGACGACCTTGTTGGAGCAGATGATGCCCACGTTCTGGCCAAGGGCGCTGGTGGGAAGACCGCCCAGCAGGCCGCCGACCATAGAGGTGAGACCCTGGGACACGATAGCGCCGGAGAGCTCGCGCTCGGTGGGCATACGGTCGATGGAGCCCAGGCAGGCGGCGGAGACGTCACCGATAACCTGGATGGCAACCATGGGGAACACGACGGCGAGGGTAATGCAGACCTCGGGATCAAACTCGAGCGCATAGGGCATGAGCTTGGGAAGGGCGAAGACCTGAGCGGTGGCAACGCTGGAGAAGTCGATCATGCCAAAGGGAATCGAAACGATCATGCCAACGATCATGCCAAAGAACACGGATCCCAGCTTGAGCGTGCCCTTGCCAAAGTTGGCGAGCGCAAAGACCACGGCGAAGGTGATAAGAGCGACGCACCAGGCCTGCGGAGTGCCCCACAGCGGCGTGCCCATGCCACCGGCCATGTACTTGACGGCCGTGGGATAGAGAGAGACGCCAATGGAGAAGATGACCGTACCGGTCACGACAGGCGGGAACAGCCACTTAATCTTGCTGTAGGCCAGACCAAAGAGGACCGCGACGGCGCCGCCGACGATCTCGCCGCCCAGCAGAGCGCCAAAGCTAAAGCCCGAGGCACCCATGGCCTGGAGGGCCGGGAGGAACGCGAACGAAACGCCCATGACGATGGGCAGGCCGCCGCCGATGCGACGGAAGGGAGCGAAGGCCTGAAGGGCCGTGTCGATTGCCGAAAGAATGAGCGCGACCTGGATGATGTCGGTGCTCTGCTGGCTATTAAAGCCGTAGACGCCAGCCATGATGACAGCCGGGGTGATGATACCGGCAAACGAAGCCAGTACGTGCTGAAGGGCACACGGGATCATTTCCTTAACGGGAGGCATGCCTTCACGAGTGAACAGGGCTTCAGTGCCGTTCGTAACCGTCTCCTGGGTCATTTGACCACCAATCCTCGAAATAGTTGTTTTCGCATCTAACGCTCTATTGTGACGCAGTGCGGGGTTGAGGTTGTGCCTTCGTTGCATATCGTATTAAAGATGATTCTCATTCTCAATAATAATTTTTTGTTATCATACTATTCTTGAGCTGAGACAATACATTTCCGCAGGTCAGGAAAGTGTCTGGTCAAAATAACATCTAACTTTTCTTTTGGTCGACCGTTTACCGCCAAATTCCTACCGTTCGTCTGTATTACGCAATGTACCTGCGAATATGCGAGATGAGGAATGGCGTGTTACCATGAGAAAAAATTGTTATGAACATTTCCGATTTCACCCCAAGGAGCTGCCCGTGAACGAGACCGTACGTCGCTTTTTGCCGATGGTCGATTTCCTGGAGCAGATACTCGGTAAGAACAGCGAAATCGTGCTGCACGATTTCTCGGATCCCGACCACGCCATCGTCGATATTCGCAACGGCATCGTGAGCGGCCGCAAGGTCGGCGGCCCCGCCACCGATCTGGCACTCAAGATCATGCACGACGCCAAGTATCGCGACCTGCCGTTTATTACGGGCTACGAGGGGCGCGGTGCCGGTGGCAAGACGCTGGAGTCGGCGACGTACTTTATCCGCGAGAATGACGAGATCGTCGGTATGCTCTGCGTCAACACCGACCTCTCGACCGTGCGCTCCATCAACGCCATGGCGCAGCAGCTCATGGCATGCTTCGACGCTGTGCCCAGGCAGGCGGAGCCTGCGTCTATCGAAGTCGAAAGTCTTTCGGAGTCTACACAGGAGCTCATCGACCGCAGCATTACCGAGTTGCTGAGCGCGCGCGGGCTGGATGTAGCGTCGCTTGGTCAGAGCGACCGCGTGGACGTCATTCGCCACCTCAACGGCAACGGGGTGTTCATGCTCAAGGGAGCCGTGGCCTGCGCCGCCACCGCGCTGGGCATCTCGGAGCCCAGCGTCTACCGCTACCTGCAAAAAGTCCGCAAGGAAGGCTAACCCGCTGATTCCTTGGGAGCGGAGGAAAACGGATCATTTTTGTCGCATCGCTTGACAAAAGACCCTGCAGCTCGCACTGCAGGGTCTTTTTGCATGTCATGTTTAGTTGTTGCCAACGCCTTAGAGAGCGGCGACGACCTCGATCTCAACCAGACCGCCAGCCGGAAGGGCGGCAACCTGGAAGGCGCTGCGCGCGGGGAACGGGGCCTCGAACTTGGAGGCGTAGATCTCGTTCACGGCAGCGAAGTCGGCAATGTCGGCCAGGTAGACCGTGGTCTTGACGACATCGGCAAAGGTGGCGCCGGCAGCGGTCAGCAGGGCCTCGACGTTGGCGAGGGACTGCTTGGCCTGGGCCTCGACGCCCTCGGGCATCTTGCCGGTCGCGGGATCGATGCCCAGCTGGCCGGACAGAAACACCATGTTGCCGGTCTGGATACCAGGGGAATACGGGCCGATGGCTGCGGGTGCGTTATCGGAAGACACGACGGTCTTGCTCATGTTTTTCTCCTTACGATCAGATAGAGAGCGTGAGCGCGGCGTTCGCACCGGGAGGCACAGTTCGGTCTGAACACCGCGCTTGATTGGGATAGTACTCAAGGTTTCCGCGCGATGCAAGAATATTATCAGCTTGCGAGAATATTTTATCGCCCAACGGTCTCCCCGAACCGCTGAACGGTTCTCATGTGGAGCAGCCAGTCCAAGCTGCTGAAGACTTTATCCCGCTTGGAGCACGGGCATAGCCTGCCGCAACGGCGCCACTATACTTTTGAGTATCTGAGCATTTTGAAAGGCAGGATATGACCGCAACCGCCAGTCGAACCACCAACCGCAGACCCGAGCTTTTGGCGCCCGCCGGAGGGCCCGAGCCCTTTGCCGCCGCGCTCGCCGCCGGGGCAGACGCCATCTACTGCGGCATGGGCAGCTTCAACGCCCGCCGCAAGGCCACCAACTTTACCGACGAGGCCTTTGAGCAAGCCTGCCGCGCCGCACATCTAGCCGGGTCGCGCGTCTACGTCACGGTCAACATCGTCATCAAGCAGTCCGAGATGGGCGATGCGCTGCAACTCATCCATCGCTGCTCCACGCTGGGCGCCGACGCCTTCATTATCCAGGACTGGGGCCTGTTCTTTGAGGTCAAGCGCACGATGCCCGGCATCGAGACGCATATCTCGACCCAGGCGAACATCCACGACGACCGCGGAACCCTTTGGTGTCGCGAGCAGGGCGCCGACCGTGTGACCCTCTCGCGTGAGCTCTCCATTGACGAGATCGCCACCATCCACGACGCCGCGCCCGATGTGGACCTTGAGGTCTTTAGCCATGGCGCCATCTGCTTTTGCTACTCGGGCCTGTGCCTGCTTTCGAGCTTTGCCATGGCGGGCCGCTCTGCCAACCGCGGCATGTGCGCTCAGCCCTGTCGCCTGCCTTACGAGCTGATCGACGAGAACGGCCGCGCGCTTTCCCCTGCCGGTCGCGAGCGCGCACTGTGCCCGCGCGACACCAACACTTCGCAGCTTGTTCGCCGTCTGTATGACGCCGGCGCCGCATCGCTCAAGCTCGAGGGCCGCATGAAGGCCCCCGATTACGTGTATTCCATCGTCGATGTGTACCGTCACGAAATTGACGATATGCTGGCCGGAGCCACCGTGGCCAAGGACGAGGAGGCCGCCCGCCAGCGCCAGCTCAAGCGTTGCTTTAACCGCGACTTTACGCACGCCTATCAGGACGGCACCTCGGGCGACGAGATGATGAGTTACGAGCGATCCAACAACCGCGGCCAGATCGTAGGCACGGTGCTGGGCAGCCGTCTGGCCAACCGCGATGTGCGCGGGCTCAAACCCGACGACCGCCGTCGCCGCGCTGCCATCGCCCGCATTGAGCTGTTTGAGCCCGTGGGCAAGGGCGACCTGCTGGAGCTTCGCCACGATAACGAATTTGACCAGTTCCTGACCACCATTGCCGCTGATGATGCCGCCGCCGGCGACATCATCGAATGCCGCGTGCCCCGCAGCATGCCCGAGGGCTGCCGCGTGCGCGTGATTCGAAGCCAGCGCGCCATTGACGCTGCCGGCGCCGCGCTCAAGCGCGATATGCTGCGCCGCCGCGCCGTTGATGTAACCGTTGTGGCGCGTTTGGGCGAACCGTTTGCCGTCACGCTTACTTGCTGCGACGCCCCTTCGCTTACGGCCACGGCCACGGGCTTTACCGTCGAGGCCGCCAAGACCCGCGCGGTCGAGGCGTCCGATCTGGTAGAGCATGTGGGCCGCATGGGGTCCTCGCCCTTTGAGTCCGCGAGCTTTGATGTGGCGCTCGATAAGGGCTGCGGCATGGGCTTCTCCGCTGTGCACAAGGTGCGCGCCGCCGCCTGCAAGGCGCTGGAGGAGGCCATTCTGGCACCGTACGAGGAGCGCGCGAAAACGCTCGAGCTGCCGGCGATTGTAACCAGTGATTCCCGCCCCGCGCCCGAGCACTACCGCGATGAGCCGCAGATCTGCGCCACCGTCACCTCGCTCGAGGCCGCCGAGGCCGCTCGCGCCGAGGGTGTAACGCGCATCTATATGACCACCGATGCGCTCGAGGCTGTCGGACTCTCCCCTGCCGATGCATTTGACCAGGGTATCGTGCCCGTACTCGACGAGGTCTGCCGCGCCGTCGACCACGTACGCGTCGACCCGTGGGTTGTTGCCGGCGCTACGGTCGCTATTGGCAACATCTCTGAGCTTGCCCTGGCCGCCCAGGTTGGCGCCACGGCCGAGATTCGCTCTTGCCTGCCGGTGCACAACACGCCCTGCATGGAGGCGCTTGCCGGGCGCGGAGCCGTTGCATTTTGGCTCTCGCCCGAGATCACGCTCGACGAGATTGTCTCGCTCGGCGCCGCCGCGCCCGCGACTCTGGGCATCACCGTCTTTGGCCGCCCGCGCGTCATGACAAGCGAGCATTGCATTCTGCAAGTTGCCAACGGCTGCATCCACGATTGCGCCAACTGCCGTCTGCGTGCCCGCAAGCTCTCGCTCAAGAATATCGACGGCAAGGTCATGCCCGTACGCACCGACATCCACGGCCGCTCTCGCTTGTACGACGCCTACCCCATCGACCTCACGCCTCAGGTTCCACAGTTACTCGATGCCGGCGTGCGCCGTCTTATGGTCGACGGAACCCTGCTCGAGACGGATGAGGTGGGCCGTGCCGTCGCCCGCGTCCGTCGTGCCGTCGAGGCGGCTCAAGCCGGCCGCAAGCCCGCCGCCCGCCTGCGCGGCGCTACCTCGGGCTGCATGTTTGTGGGAATTAGCTAACCGAAAGGCTTACACGTGAACGAAGAACCTCAAGTCCTCTACTGCGATGCCTGGCTCATGGCCATCGACAAGCCCGCCGGCATGATCGTCCACGGCGACGGCACCGGTGAACGCACACTTACCGACTACGCCAGCGACCTGCTGCTGGCGATGGGCGACGGCTTTGCCGCGACCGACATGCAGCCGCTCAACCGCCTGGACCGCAACACCACCGGCGTTGTGCTGTTCTCGCTCGACAAGCAGACGCAACCCGCTTTTGACCAGATGGTCATCGACCACGCTTTCGAAAAGCACTATCTGGCGCTCGCCGAGGGCAAGATCGACTGGAACGAAAAGCTCATCGACAAGCCCATCGCCCGCGACCGTCACGACAGCCGAAAGATGCGCGTCGGCGCCAGCGGCAAGCCGTCTCAGACGCGCGTCAAGGTACTCAAGCGTCTTAAGAGCCGCCGTGGCCTGCCCACGCGCTCGTATATTGATGTCGAGCTGCTCACCGGCCGCAAGCATCAGATTCGCGTGCACCTGGCGAGCGAGCGTCATCCCCTGGTTGGCGACGACCTGTACGGAACGCCGCGCCCCTGCGGCCTGATGCTCCACGCCCACAGCGTGTCCTTTACGCATCCCGTAACCGGCGAGCACATCCACATCGAAGCCCCCTGCCCCTGGGAGCCCTAAACCACCACAATGGGGACAGGCACCTTTGTGGTGGTTTTGCCGCGATGGCTCAGCCGCGGTCCCAAAACGTCTCGATCTGTAACAGTTAGAACCCATTTTCCGGCCTATCTGTTACAGATCGAGTCATTCGAATCCCTCTCAAGGAAAAATCTCAATCTGTAACAATAACTCGGCAAAATCGGCCCAAGATGTTACAGATTGAGATATTCGGATCCCACCGGAGAAATCATCTCGATCTGTAACATCTGGAGCTCGCATTTTGACCTTCCTGTTACAGATTGAGACGTTATGGGACCACCAGGAAAAATATCTCAGCTTGTAACATCTGGAACCCATATCCCTCTCTTCCTGTTACAGATCGAGACAAATCCCCAAACAGCAAAAGGCGGCAACGTCCCTGGTGGACGTTGCCGCCTTTCCATTGGCAAGACCCTTCCGCTCCCGCTACTCGGTAGCCTTGTCGAGAGGCTTCTTAAGGAAGCTCAGAACCAAGCAGCCGACCACAGCGCCGATAGCAAGGGCCAACAGGTACTGCACCGGGTTCGTGATGACCGCGATAACCCAGGCGCCACCGTGCGGAGCGGGGCTCGCGCAACCAAAGAGCATCGACAGACCGCCGGCGGTCGCAGATCCCAGGATGCAGGCGGGCAACACGCGAAGCGGATCGGCCGCGGCAAAGGGAATGGCACCCTCGGTGATAAACGACAGACCCATGATGTAGTTCACCAGGCCTGCCTTGCGATCGGCCTCGGTCCAGCGGTTCTTAAAGAACGTCGTGGAGAGCGCGATGACCAGCGGCGGTACCATACCGCCCGCCATGACGGCAGCCATGATCATATTGCCCTGCAGCGTTTGCTCGGCAAGGGCCGCGGTGCCAAAGACATATGCGGCCTTGTTGATGGGACCACCCATGTCGGTCGCCTGCATGCCGGCGCAGATAATGCCCAAAAGAACGATGCTCGTGCCCGAAAGACCGTTGAGCGCGCCGCTAATGGCGGTGTTGATAACGCCCATAATCGGGTTAACGGCCATCATAAAGAGACTCGTAAAGAGAATGCCCAGCACGGGGTAGATGAGCATGGGCTTGATACCGTCGAGCGACTCGGGTAGCACGCTTGCAGCCTTCTTGAGCGCATTGACGATAATGCCGGCGGCAAAACCGACCAGCAGCGCGCCCAAAAAGCCAGCAGAGACAAGCTGAGCCTGGGCATCGGCATCCATTGCCGTGGTGAGATAGCCCAACGTAAAGCCCTGCTTTGCAATCCAGCCACCCACAAAGCCCGCGGCCAAGCCCGGACGGTCAGCAATGGACATGGCAATATAGCCCGCAAGGATGGGGAGCATAAAGTTGAACGCCTGGTTGCCCGCAAGGTTAAAGAAGGCCGCGACCGGAGTGCTGTGGCCGTATGCGCTCGTGCCCAGTCCCGCCTGGTCCAGCAAGAACGAAAGCGCCATGAGGATGCCGCCGCCAACAACAAAGGGGAGCATGTGCGAAACGCCGTTCATCAGGTCCTTATAGACCCTGCGGCCCAAACCCTCGGATTCGCCCTCGGCAGCCGCCTGTACCGCGGCGCCGCCGGACACATGATGAATAGGCGCATTGCCCGCAAGCGCAATATTGATAAGTTCCTCGGCGTCATTAATGCCACGCGTCACCGCACAGGAGTAAACCGACTTGCCATCGAAGCGATCGAGCTCGACATTTTTATCCGCCGCAATGATGACACCCTTGGCACCAGCGATGTCTGCCGCGGTCAGTACATTTTTAGCGCCGCCCGAACCCTGAGTCTCGACCTTAATGCTCACGCCCATCTTGGCTGCCTGGTCTTCCAACCCTTTGGCCGCCATAAATGTGTGAGCAATGCCCGTTGGACATGCCGTGATGGCAACGACATCGTAAGTGCCGCCCCCAACCTTCTCGTTTGCAGCTGACATGTTTCCTCCTTTTGCACGAGCAGGCCCAGCCCTCCCCTTCTGAGGGTCACAACCTGCGTATTACCTTGTGTTTGAGTGATTGATAGCGCCGAAGTGACGGCGCTTTTAAGCGATATCTATACGATGGCCCCAGCGGGCATGATCACGTCGTATGGAAACAGGGGTACTGGGAAATCATGCCCGACGGGGCCATCGGAACCACCACAATGGGGACAGGCGCCTTTGTGGTGGTTTTGGCCTTACTTCGCCCCGTTGCTAAACCGTGATGACGTTTTCCATCGTCTGGTACTTGGCGGGCACCTCGCCCGCGGTGATAACCGTTGCGTCACGGAAGTCCGCGAATTTTACGGGAGCCACCATGCCAAACTTACTGGCGTCCGAGATTACGAAGCGTTTGGCTGTATGGCGCATCGAGATACGCTTGACCTGCGCTTCCTCGATATCGGGCGTCGTAAAGCCCTGCTCGGCGGCAATGCCGTTAGAACCCCAAAAGCCGCAGTTAAAGTTGTAGCGGTCTAGGGTTGCCAGAGCATCGGGGCCAACGAGCGCCTCGGTCTCGGGTTTAAGCTCGCCGCCCAGCACCACGGTGCGCATGCCGCGCACAGCGAGATGCTGAGCATGGAGCACGGAATCAGTCACATAGGTGACCGATTCGAGATGCGGAAGATGCTCGATGAGTCTGAGCGTTGTCGAACCCGAATCGATGTACACAAAGCTCTCGGGCTCCACGAGCGCCGCGGCGCGGGCGCAGATACGCTCCTTGTCGTCGTTATGGAGATCACTGCGCTCACTGATCGTTAGGTCGTGCGTCACGTGCGCGCGCTCAAGACTTGTCGCGCCACCGTGCACCTTGGCGATGCGGTGCGCTCGGTCGAGCGTCTGTAGGTCGCGTCGAATGGTAGAGGCCGTCACGCCCAGGGCATCGGCAAGCTCGGGCACCGTTACCGAGCCAGCCTGCTGCACCATCGACACGATCGTATTGAGCCTATCTTCCGCAAGCATCGCTTACTCCTCCTCGGGGTAGACGACTCCCCAATCGGCGCGGAGCTTGGTCATGAGCTCCATCACATCAGAAGCATAATCCAGAAGCTCACGCTTGGAATCGTCGCCGGCGACGGCCTGCTCGAGGTCACCCATCTCGTAGCACAGGGCATAAGCCTCGGTGCCCGCGGCGACCTCCTCGCGATGACCGTCCGCGGTCCACACGATCGTCGCGTGATCGGCGCGCGGATACTCGTTGACCTCGACATAGCAATTGTCAAAGCTGATAACCGAGCGCTTTGGCTGCTTGGAGTGGAGCGTAAGGCTCACGACGCCCAGCTGCTGCTCGGCATTGCGGCAGACGATGCCGCCTGCAACGTCCACGCCGGTCTCGCAGGTGTTACCCAGAGACACGACCTCGACGGGCTGGCTCGCCATAAACAGGCGCATGACGGACAGGGCGTATACGCCAATATCGAGCATGGCACCGCCGGCGAGGTTGCGATTGTAGAAACGGTTGGTCAGGTCGCCGTACTCCTTGTAGCTACCAAAGTTGAGCTGAGCGAGGTTCATGCGGCCAAACTCGCCGGCATCCATGCGGCGGCGCAGCTCTTGATACAAGGGCATGTGGAGCACCGTGGTAGCGTCCATAAGGACCACGTTGTGTTCGGCGGCAATGGCGCGGGCCTCATCGAGCTCGGCGGAGTTGAGCGTGATGGCCTTCTCGCAGAGAACGTGCTTGCCGGCCGCCAGGGCGGCGCGCAGATAGGTGATATGGGTGTTGTGCGGGGTGGTGATGTAGACGGCGTCGATGTCAGGATCGGCGTAGAGATCCTCAACCGTGTCATAGACCTTCTCGACGCCGTACTGGTCGGCAAAAGTCTGAGCCTTGGTGAGCGTGCGGTTGGCAACGCCCGTAAGCTTGCGGCCGGCCAGGGCAAGGGACTGAGCCATCTGGTTGGCAATAACGCCGCAACCGATCACAGCCCAACGGAGCTCGGGAGCCGTAAAGATGTCGTTAGGGAACGGCTTGTCCTGGACCGAAGCAAATGCTGCTTTGGCGGCTGCCGCGGCGTCGAATGGAGCCTGCTTGGAATCTGCCATTATGTGTCTCCTGTGTCATAGAACGTCTTGCATTTCTGACAGCTCTATATTCGCACAAACACGCGCGTCTGTGCGCGTTCTTGCGTATCTCACCGCTAAACGGTCATTATTGCCCCGTAAACGGCTCATATATACGCATAGGTGCGTAATTAAACGCAATCTAACGCGCATAAACGCGCACACAAGCAATTTATACAGCACGACCCGCTCATTTATGCTTACCCAGTTAGGGTACTCATTTAAGTCTGTCCCCAATGAGTAGGGATAGAAAAAGACCCGGGTGCCGTGGGGCATCCGGGCCTTTGCTAGCAACTTGATGTTGCGGGCAGCTTAGAACTTGTGGCCGCACTTCTTGCAGACGCGCAGCTTGTTCTTGCCGTCCTTCTCGTGACCGACGCGGGTAACCTTACCGCACTCGGGGCAAACGAGATTGACGTTGGAGGCATCGATGGGAGCCTCCTGCGAAACGATGCCGCCCTGCTGGTTGGCAGCGTTGGGCTTGACGGCCTTCTTGACGACCGAAACGCCCTCGACAACGACCTTGTTCTCGGCGGGGAGAGCACGCAGGATAACGCCCTGCTTGCCGCGATCCTTGCCAGAGAGGACCTGGACCTTATCGCCCTTCTTGATATACATATATCTCCCCTAACTACAGGGTCTCGGGAGCGAGCGAGACGATCTTCATGTACTTCTTGTCACGAAGCTCGCGAGCGACGGGCCCGAAGATACGGGTACCGACGGGCGAACCATCGTTGTTGATGACAACGCAGGCGTTCTCATCAAAGCGAATGTAGGAGCCATCCTTGCGGCGGATCTCCTTAACGGTGCGAACGACGACGCAACGGACAACGTCCTTCTTCTTGACGTTGGCGCCAGGGGTAGCCTCCTGGACAGCACCGATGAACACATCGCCGATGCCTGCATAACGACGCTTGGAACCGCCAAGCACCTTGATGCAGCGAATCTTGCGAGCGCCGGAGTTGTCGGCGACGTTCAGCATGGTTTGCATCTGAATCATGGTAGATGTTCCTCCGAACTAAGAACCGAAGAGAGGTGCGCAGCCTTTATGCGGCCCGTGGTATGCAAGCCAGGCATACGCACATCTTCGGAAACGTACAAGTCGTAAGAGCGACTGCTTATTTAGCGCGCTCGACGACCTCGATGAGGCGCCAACGCTTCATCTTGGACATAGGACGGGTCTCCATAACGCGGACGGTGTCGCCCACGCCAGCCGTGCACTCCTCGTCGTGAGCGTGCAGCTTCTTGGAGCTGGTCATCATCTTGCCGTACTTGGGGTGACGCTTGCGCTCGGTGATGGTGACAACAATGGTCTTGGCACCGGAGACGGAGGTAACGACACCCGTACGGACCTTACGCGAGTTACGCGAATCAGTCATGTTCTCTCCTTAGGTCCTACTCGGCGACAGCGGACTTCTCCGCTGCGATCTCGCGGGCGCGCTGCTCCGTGAGGACGCGAGCGATGTCCTTCTTCACGGTGTTGACGCGAGCGGTGTTGTCCAGCTGGCTGGTGGCCATCTGGAAACGAAGGTTAAAGAGCTCGGCGCGCATTTCCTTCAGCTTCTCAACGAGCTGAGCGTCCGAGAGCTCACGAATCTCTGCGGGCTTCATTAGTTCTCCTCCTTGGCGGCGGCGGCGTCCTCAGCAGCCCACTTGGCCTCGAGAGCGGCCTCCTCAGCCATCTCCTTCTCGATGCGCTGCTCAGCGTTCTTGGCAGCAACAATCTTGGTCTTGATGGGGAGCTTGTGCTGCGCAAGACGCAGAGCCTCGCGAGCGACCTCCTCGGGAACACCCTTGACCTCGAACATGATGCGGCCGGGCTTGACGACGGCCACCCACTCCTCGGGGTTACCCTTACCAGAACCCATGCGAGTCTCGGCAGGCTTCTTGGTGATGGGCTTATCGGGGAAGATCGTGATGTAGACACGACCGCCACGCTTCATGTAGCGGGTCATGGCAATACGAGCGGCCTCGATCTGACGGTTGGTGATCCAATGGGCCTCGAGAGCCTGGATACCAAACTCGCCGAAATGCAGCTCGGTATTACCCTTGGCCTGGCCCTTCATGGAGCCACGCTGCACCTTGCGGTGAAGAATACGCTTAGGGGCAAGCACTACTGACCCCTCCTCTCGGAGTTACGACGACGAGGACGGGAAGAGCCCTCGAGTGCAGGGTTGGGAACAGGCTGGCCCGGGAGCTTCTCGCCCAGGTAGATCCAGACCTTCACGCCGCAAGCGCCCATGGTGGTGCTGGCGACAGCCGTGCCGTAGTCGATCTTGGCACGGAGGGTGTGCAGAGGCACGCGACCCTCGCGGTACCACTCACGACGGCCCATCTCGGCACCGCCGAGACGACCGGAGCACTGGATACGGATGCCCTTAGCGCCGGCCTTGCGGGCAGACTGGACAGCCTTGCGCATAGCGCGACGGAAGGCAACGCGGCCCTCGAGCTGCTCGGCAATGGACTGAGCAACGAGGTTGGCGTCGAGCTCGGGGCGCTTGATCTCGACAACGTCGACGGAGAGCTGGCCCTTGGAGACGCCAGCGACCTTCTCGAGCTCGGTGCGGAGGGTATCGATCTCGGCACCCTTCTTACCGATGACAACGCCGGGGCGAGCGGTGAGGATGATGACCTTCACCTTGTCGCCAGCGCGCTCGATCTCGACGCGGGAGACAGCTGCGCGGGAAAGACGCTTCTCGAGGTACTTGCGGATCTCGAGATCGTTACCGAGGGTCTTAGCGTAATCCTTCTCTGCGAACCAGCGGGAGCGCCAGTTCTCGGTGATGCCAAGACGGAAGCCGGTGGGGTAGACTTTCTGACCCATACAGCTTTACGCCTCCTTTCGAGGAGCAACGACGACGGTGATGTGGGAAGTACGCTTCAGAATGCGAGAAGCGGAACCCTTGGCGCGGGGACGAATGCGCTTAAGCGTCGGACCCTCGTCAACATAGGCAGCGGCGACAACCAGGTTGTCGGCACGCAGACCGTTGTTGTTCTCGGCGTTCGCAACGGCGGAACGGAGAACCTTCTCGACATCCACGGCGACGGCGCGGTCGCAGAAGTGGAGGATGTCGAAGGCCTGAGCGACAGGCTTGCGGCGGATCAGATCGACCACCAGGCGGGCCTTGCTGGGGGAAACACGCACGTACTTAGCGACGGCGCGAACCTCGGTGGCCTCAGTTTCAATAGACTTAGTTGCCATTTACGGTTAACCCCCTATTTGGCCTTGTGGCCACGGAACGTACGAGTCGGCGCGAACTCGCCGAGCTTGTGACCAACCATGGACTCGGTAACATACACGGGCACATGCTTGCGGCCGTCGTGGACGGCGATGGTGTGACCAACCATCTCGGGGAAGATGGTGGACGCGCGGGACCAGGTCTTCACGACGTCCTTCTTGCCAGCCTCGTTCATCGCGGTGATACGCGAGAGAAGGCGAGTCTCCACGAACGGGCCCTTTTTGAGACTTCTGCTCATAAGTGCTTTCTCCTAAAACTCGGTATCCGAAATTACTTCTTACGGCGACGAATGATGTGCTGGTTCGAGACCTTCTTCTTCTTGCGCGTACGAAGGCCCTTCGTCGGCTTACCCCAGGGGGTAACGGAGGGACGACCAGAGGTGTGGTTCTTGCCCTCGCCACCGCCGTGCGGGTGGTCGACAGGGTTCATGACGGTACCGCGGACGGTCGGGCGCACGTTCATGTGACGCTTACGGCCGGCCTTGCCGATGACGATGTTGGAGTGATCGGCGTTGCCGACCTCACCGACGGTGGCGCGGCAGGTAACGAGGATGCGGCGCATCTCGGAGGAAGGCATACGGACGATGGCGTACTTGCCCTCCTTACCCATCAGCTGGCAGGAGTTACCGGCGGAACGGGCGATAGCAGCGCCCTTGCCCGGCTGGAACTCGACGGCGTGGATGAGCGTACCGACGGGGATGTCGGCGAGGGGCAGAGCGTTGCCCGGCTTGATGTCGGCGTCAGAACCGGACATGATGGTCTGACCGACCTCGAGACCCTTGGGGGCCAGGATGTAGCGCTTCTCACCGTCAGCGTAGTGCAGCAGAGCGATGCGAGCGGAACGGTTCGGATCGTACTCGATCGTGGCAACCTTGGCGGGCACGCCGTCCTTGTTGCGCTTGAAGTCGATCACGCGATAACGACGCTTCACGCCGCCGCCCTGGTGGCGGGTGGTGATGCGGCCGTTGTTGTTACGACCGGCCTTCTTGGGCAGGGGCTCGAGAAGAGACTTCTCGGGCTTGGTGCAGGTGATCTCGGAGAAGTCGGAGATCGTCTGCCAACGCCTACCAGCGGAGGTCGGCTTAAGGTGCTTTACAGCCATTACAATCCCTTTCAATAGGAATCCGTTAGCCATCGCAGACAGGGATTCGAGGTTCTGCCTCGGGTGCGATGACACCGGACGTATACACGGTTCCGGGCGTGTCCATTTTATACGCCCAAAACCTTGAGCTCCCGCCTCCCCTATTTGGGAGGCATGAGCTCACTCAACAGCAGCGAGTCTTAGGCCTGGTTGCCAAAGACCTCGATGGTGTCGCCCTCGGCCAGCGTGACGATGGCCTTCTTCCAAGAACGGGTCTTGCCGGCGACATAGCGCACGCGCTTGGTCTTGGGCTTGACCGTCAGGGTGTTCACGCGAACGACCTTGACGCCGAAGATCTCCTCGACAGCGTCCTTGATCTGATACTTGTTAGCATCCTTGGCGACCTCGAACGTGTACTTGTTCAGCTCCATGCCGGAGAAGGAACGCTCGGACACGATCGGACGGATGATGATCTCGTGGGCGGTCATTTATGCAAGCACCTCCCCGAAGTGAGCGGCGATGTCGGCGGGCATCAGCACAGCGTTGTTGTTGACGAGATCGTAGGTGTTGGCCTCGTCAGCGGTGATGATGAACGTCTTGGGAATGTTGCGGAACGACAGGTAGGCGTTGACGTCCTCATCGCGAACGATGATGGTCAGACGCTTGCCCTCAAGGCCGAGAGCCTTGAGCATGGCGACGGCAGCCTTGGTGGAAGGCTTCTCGAAGCCGTAGTCGTCGACGAGCACGAGCTCGCCATCGGCCAGCTTGGCGGACAGCGCGGAGCGCATAGCCAGCTTGACCTCCTTGTTGTTCATACGCTTGGCGTAGGAACGGGGCTTGGGGGCGAAGACAACGCCACCGTGACGCCACTGGGCAGCACGGATGGAACCCTGGCGGGCACGGCCGGTGCCCTTCTGACGCCAAGGCTTCTTGCCGCCACCGGAAACCTCAGAGCGGCCCTTAGCGGACTGGGTGCCCTGACGCCAAGAGGCCATCTGGCACTTGACGATGTGGTGCATAACGTGGATGTTCGGCTCGATGCCGTACACCTCAGCGGCGAGCTCGGCCTCGGCGACCTTCTTGCCCTCGCTGTTCTTTACTTCAAACTTTGCCATTTAAGTGTTCTCCTTGGTATGACGCTGGGCTAAATGGGCTGGGCCCTTAGGCCATACGGATGGCGACGAGACCATTCTTGGCACCCGGGACAGCGCCCTTGACCAAGATGAGGTTCTGCTCGGCATCGATGCGGACAACGGAAAGGTTCTTGACGGTAACGCGCTCGTTACCCATGTGACCGGCCATCTTGACGCCCTTGAGGACGCGCGCAGGATAGGCGCACTGACCGATAGAACCGGGGTGACGCTGGAAGTGAGAACCATGCGTCATAGGACCGCGGCGCTGACCCCAGCGCTTGATGCGACCCTGGAAGCCCTTACCCTTGGAGGTACCGATGACGTCGACCTTCTCGACATCAGCGAAATCAGCGACGGTGACGACCTCGCCGACCTTGTGCTCCTCGCCGTTCTCGACGCGGACCTCACGAAGGAAGCGGACAGGCTCGACGCCAGCCTTGGCGAAGTGACCAGCCATGGGCTTGTTCACGTTCTTGGCCTTGATGTCGCCGAAACCGATCTGGACGGCGTCATAGCCGTCGGTTGCCTGAGTTTTAACCTGCGAGACAGCGCAGGGGCCAGCCTGGATGACCGTGACGGGAACGACGTTGTCGTCCTCGTCCCAAACCTGGGTCATGCCAATCTTGCGGCCGAGAATCATGCTGATCAAGATATGATCCCAACTCTCGCGTGGTCTTGGGACAATGCGTACACCACCGAGCGTACGCCCCTAGAGGACCACTACTTACACGACGTGCTCCCCAGTCTTGTATTGCGTCCGGACTACCTGACAACCCTATTAAGCAGGCATTTTGTCCAGCCAGAATACTCCCCTGGTTACACACAGCTGTTTAGTATACACGGCTGCGGGCGTATCCATCGAGATTCATATTTCACTCACATTGTTTACGCAGGTAAAGTGCGTGGCACGTTCCCAGTGTGCGGCGGAGGGGGGGCGGGCCTGAGGCATATTAAGGTTGCTGCTCTACAGTCCTGCTCACGACGGAGAGCACATTAAGTGCTCTCCTGTTCGTGCGGAACTCGCGACAACCTTAATATGCCTCAGGCCCGCCCCCCTCCGCCGCACACTGGGAACGCCACGTAGATGTCTGCTAAACCTTGCTCGCTCAGGCTAATAACTTTGCTGGGGGTCCACTATTTGCTGGAGGGTGAACTTGCATTGGGACGGTTCGCCTTCTGCTTGTGGCTTTGCCTCATCGAAATTGAAGATCATGATGGCACAGTTGGGGAGTTTTGCTGGGAGCTCGAAGCCCTTTGGGGCTGCAGCCTTGATGAATTGGCGGCTGGCGCTGCCGTGGCTTACTGCTAGAAGGGTTTCGATGCCCTCGGAGCCTATGAGATTGGTGAGGGTGCCCACCATGCGTTCTTGCAGCGCGCGGCTTCCTTCTCCTCCAAAGGGGACCAGGTCCTCGCCCGGGTCCCAGACGTCGGTGGGAAGAGCATCGTGAGGACCCTCCTCGAAGGTTCCGTAGCAGCGCTCGATGATGCCTTCGCAGGGCTCGACTGCTGCGTCCGGGCCGAGGAGTTCGGTTGCAACGAGCTGAGCTGTGTCCATGGCTCGGCCTAAGGGCGAAGAGACCACTTTGTCGGGGACGACGCCGTGGGCTTTGAGCCATGCGGCTGCCATCCCGGCTTGCTGACGGCCTAAGTCGGTGAGCGGTGAATCGCAGCGGCCCTGGACCAGCTTTTTGACGTTGAACTCCGTCTGACCGTGACGGAGTAGATACAGCTTCTTCATGCTCTCCCCTTCTGCATAACCTGCTTTGCCGGCACAGCCTTACTCGTGGGTATGCCCTACGTAGTCTTCGTCGATCGTAATCTTGGCAATCGACTTGGGATATTCCGATTCGACCCGTTGTGCCAGCGCGTGCTTTACGTCTTCGGCACTCATCTGCAGATCCGAGGGACGCACGCAGTCAAAGATCACGTTGGTGTGCGTAGGACCCGGCACACAGCGTAGATCATGAATCGAGAGGCGGTTATCGATCTCCTGAGCCATTGCGTTGATACGCAGGCGCATGCTCGCCAGCTTGGGGTCATCGGTCACGATGGGGTCGTAGTGAAGTGTGACAATCATGCCGTCTTCGTTCCTAAACGACTGCTCGATGTTATCGAGCGTGTCGTGACTTTCCAGCGGGCTGGCCTCGGCCGCCATCTCGGCGTGCGCACTTGCAAACTTCCTGCCCGGGCCGTAGTCGTGAACCATCAAATCGTGAACGCCCAAAACGCCGGGATAGCTCATGATCTTGTCTCGAATGTGCTTGACCAGCTTAGGATCGGGTGACTGGCCCAAAAGCGGGCTTACCGTATCTTGAATAAGTTCAAGGCCGCTCCAGCCAATATAGGCGCCAACGGCAAGGCCAACCCATGCGTCAAGATTGATGTGCGTCACCTGCGAAACAATCGCACATGCCAGCACGGCGCCTGTGGCAAGGACATCGTTCTTGGAATCCTGCGCGGTCGCATGCAGCGTCTCGGACTCAATGCGATCGCCGAGCTTTTGGTTGAGGGCCGCCATCCACAGCTTTACAACCATCGAAAGTGCCAGGACTGCCACCAGGGCAAGCGAGAACTCGACAGGCTCCGGGTTGACAATACGCTCCACCGAGGACTTCACCAGTTCGATGCCAATAAGCAGCACGAGCGCCGCCACGACCAAACCCGAGAGATACTCGTAGCGACCGTGGCCGTAAGGATGCTCGGGGTCGGCCGGCTTGCTCGCCAGCTTAAAGCCCAGCACGCTCACGATATTCGAGCTGGCATCGGACAGGTTGTTCATGGCATCCGCCACAATCGAAACCGATCCCGACAGCACACCAATTGCGTCCTTCGCAGCACAAAGCGCAACATTAGCGAGAATACACACCATGCCCGTCAACGTGCCCACGCGCGCACGGTCGCCCTGCGCACGACGAACGATCCACTCGACCATCTTCATCAGCCCCCACGGTACTGCCTATATATATCTATTGCTCAAACGGATTGTAGTGTAGCCACTTTGTCCTTCAGATACAAAAAAGGCCACAACCCACACGGGCCACGGCCTTGGAATATGGCAAAGGAATCGTCCTTGTGTCGCACAGGTTTACGCGCTTACTTCGGCCACGCTCTTCGAGGTTTCGGGTGAATCGGCTCCGTCCCCCGTCGTCTGTCCCTTCGCCGGCACCACGCCAAAGCAGTAGCTCAGCGCCGCAGACACCGCAAATGCCACACCGCCGGCAGCGCAGCACCACAGCAGGTTCGAGATGCCGCCCGTGGCAAAGCCAATGACCATAAGGACATTCGTCATGCCGATGGTATAGGCCGTAACGTGGCCCACGGCCGCAACAAGGCCTCCGACGGCGCCGCCAATGGCCATGCACGTCAGGCACCTGCCATATTTAAAGCCGCAACCGTACAGCGCCGGCTCGCTTACGCCGCCAAGAACACCCGAGATTGAATAGCCCAGCATGAGCGCCTTCTCGTCCTTATCCGCAACGCGAATCGACGCGCCAAAGGGCATGCCCCAAACGGCGAACGTTGCCATCGTCGCGGCGATCAGGATGCACGAATCCGTTCCCACACTCATAAACTGCGCATAGGCGAGCGATAGGACAACGTTGCTGACGCCGGCGATCTTTAGGAACTCCCAGCCCGCAGCAAGCCCCATGAGCGTGAGCAGCGACACGATGCCACCGGAATTGCCAAGCATAAACATAAGCTGGCCCAACAGCATGCCCAGATAGCTGCCCGCCGGTGCCGTAATACACAGCGAAACCGGAACCATGACAAGCATGGTCGCAAACGGAACAAACGAAAACGCCACGGCCCTAGGGATAACGCGCTTAAAGAAACACTCCACTCGCCATAGCACAGGCACCGAAAGGAGAACTGGAATAACAGTCGTCGTGTAATCGTTGACCGGCGCGGGAAGCAGACCATACACGGAAGTCATCGATGCCCCCGTCGTCGATGCGGCATCGACGAGCTTGAGCAGATCGGGCGCAATCAATACGCCGCCCAGCATCATACCCAGCTGCTCCGAGCAACCGAGCTGGCGGGCGGCCGCCCAACCAAGATAGATGGGCAAAAAGTAGTAGCCGGCGTTATAGAGCCAACTGTAGAACAGGCGATAGATTTCGGAATCGGCAGACCACAGGCCCAGCATGCCTTCGCCCATAATGACGGCGACGGTGCGGAACAACGCCGCGCAGACAATAAACGGCAGCGCCGACATCATGCTTTTGGACAGATAATCGACCACGGCCATGGCGTTTGATGAAACCGACGTTGTAAACGAGGTGTTAGAAACTTGTAGCATGGAACGCCTTTCCCAATATGACATGCGGGCTGTCCCTTTGTCACATCGTGCGGTACTGACCGATTGCGCGGTACTTTTCGTAGCGGAGGTTTGTGAGGGTCGCGTCGTCGAGCTGCCCAAGCGCATCGAAGGCATCAAATGCCGAGGACATGACGGCACCGGCGATCTCCTCATGCGACAGGCCCTTATCGTCAACAATGCCGTCAATGATGCCGAGCGCCAGCAGATCGGGGGCCGTGAGCTTAAGCGCCTCGGCGGCCTCATTCGCGCGCTCGGTATCCTTCCACAGGATCGACGCACAGGCCTCGGGGCTCACGACCGAATAGGCCGAGCTCGAGAGCATCAGGATGCGGTCGGCCACGGACAGCGCCAGCGCGCCACCAGAGCCGCCCTCGCCTGTCACCACCGAGACAATCGGCGTCTTAAGGCCGCTCATCTCCATGAGGTTCTGGGCAATCGCCTCACCCTGGCCGCGTTCCTCGGCACCGATGCCGCAAAACGCGCCCGAAGTATCGACCAGGCACAGAACCGGTCGACCAAACTTTTCGGCCTGGCGCATCAGGCGACGCGCTTTGCGGTAGCCCTCGGGATGTGCCATACCAAAGTTGCGACGCATGCGCTCTTTGGTCGTGGTGCCGCGCTCGATGGCGATGACCGTTACGGGGCGTCCGTCTTTCCAGCCAATGCCAGCCACCACAGCAGCGTCGTCGCCAAAGTAGCGGTCGCCGTGCAGCTCCACAAATCCATCCAGGCCCAGCGAGATCATCTCGCCTGCCGTGGCGCGATCTGCCGAGCGGGTCTGCTTGACAATCTCGAGCGCGGTTTTTGGTGCGGCCGAGCGCTTGAACAAGTGTCCCAGCTTTTTGCCGCGGCGACCCGTATGCACGATCTCATGCGGTGCCCCCAGGCCGGGCGCGTGCCCTTCGTGCAGCGCCAGCAGCTCGCCTACCGTGAGCGCAATCTCGCCACGCGGAACAACGGCATCGCAAAAGCCGTGCTCCAGCAAAAACTCGGAGCGCTGGAATCCCTTGGGCAGGCGCTTGTGCATGTTCTGCTCGATCACGCGCGGGCCGGCAAATGCCGTCAGGGCATCGGGCTCGGCCAGGATAATATCGCCCTCCATGGCAAAGCTCGCGGTTACGCCTCCGGTCGTGGGGTCAGTGAGCACCGTGATATACAGGCCGCCCGCCTCGCTATGGCGCCTAACCGCCGCAGAAATCTTGGCCATCTGCATGAGCGAGGTCACGCCCTCCTGCATGCGGGCGCCACCCGATACGGTAAAGCCAACGACCGGCAGTCCCAGCTCGGTCGCACGCTCAAATGTGCGGCAGATCTTCTCGCCCACCACGGAACCCATCGAGCCCATCATAAAGTTGGCGTCCATAAAGAAGAGCGCCGTATCGCAACCGCAGATTTTGCCCTTGCCGCACACAACGGCATCGCGCTCGCCCGAACGTTCGCTCACGCTCTTGAGCTTGTCGGCATAGCCGGGAAACGAAAGGAAGTCCTCCGGCGCCAGACTGGCATCCCATTCCTCAAACGTGCCCTCGTCAATCGTCATGTGCATGCGGTCGCGCCCGCTCACGCGAAAGTGTTTGCCGCAACGAGGGCAGACCTCGAGGTTGTCGTGCAGGCGCGCCTCATCGATCACGCGGCGGCACTCCGGGCACTTGATAAACACGTGGCGCGCGGGAAACTCGGCGCACGACTCGGTCATCGGTCCCTCGAGGACGTTGACCGTCTTCGCTTTTCTATTCATCAGCATAGAGATGCCCCATTAGATCGGTGTGATACATGCCCGACAAGAACTCGTCGTTTGCCAGCACGTCGAGCTGAAGCTCGCTGTTTTCGCTCACGCCCTCAATCACGAGCTCGCCCAGGGCCGAGCGCATCTTGCGAATGGCGCCGTCACGCGTGGGCGCACACACGATGAGCTTGCCGAGCATGGAGTCGTAGTACGGCGGAACTTTCGCACCGGCAAACATGGCGGAATCCCAGCGCACGCGCGGACCACCCGGCACACGCAACGCGGTGACCGTTCCGCATGACGGCAGAAAGTCTGGCGTTTCGGCATTGATGCGGCACTCCATAGCATGGTTGCGGACCGGCATGTCCTCCTGCTCAAAGGGCAGAGGCTGGCCGGCTGCCACGCGCAGCTGCCACTTGACCAAGTCGGTATCGGTCACAAACTCCGTAACCGGATGCTCCACCTGCAAGCGCGTGTTCATTTCCATAAAGTAGAAATTGCCGTCGTCCGAATACAGGAACTCGATGGTACCGGCTCCTTCGTAGCCGACGGCACGAGCCAGGTCACGCGCTGCCTTGTGCATGCGAGCACGAATGTCGTCGTGTCCGTCGAGGCACGGCGCGGGGCTCTCCTCGATTAGCTTTTGGTTGCGCCGCTGCACCGAGCACTCGCGCTCGCCGAGCGAAAACACATGGCCCTGCTTATCGGCCATAATCTGTACCTCAACGTGATGCGCCGGCGCGACGAACTTCTCCATGTAGCACTCGCCGTCGCCAAAAACGGCCTCGCCCTCGGCGCGTGCTTCAATAAAGGCCTTTGCCGCATCTTCCACGCGCTCGACCTTACGAATACCGCGACCGCCGCCGCCCGCACGCGCCTTAATAAGCACGGGGCAGCCAATGCGCTCAGCCTCGGCCGTTGCCTCCTCGGGACTTTTGAGCAAATCGCAGCCCGGCACGATGGGCACGCCCGCCGCGGCAGCCGTTCGACGTGCGGCGTCCTTGTCGCCCATGCTGTCGATCACCTTGGCCGAAGGACCAACAAACGCCAGGCCATACTTGTCGCAGTCGCGCACGAAGCTCGCCTTCTCGGAGAAAAAGCCATAGCCGGGATGAATTGCCTTAGCTCCCGACTTCACGGCACAGGTGAGCACAGCATCGTCGTTGAGGTAGCTCTCGGCAAGACGCGGGCCGCCGATGCAATACGCCTCGTCGGCAAGCTGCACGTGCAGCGCGTCCGCATCGGCCGTGGAGTAGACGGCGACGGTCTTGATGCCCATATCGCGGCACGCGCGGATAACACGGACCGCGACTTCGCCGCGGTTGGCGATGAGCACTTTGTCGAACATGAAGCCTTCCTTAACTTTCGTGCATGAGTGCAAAAGACATATCGGCGCGGCAGCAAACCTCACCGTTGACGCTCGCAGTACCCGTCGCAAAGCGGAACGGCCCGCGCGCACGCGTGATGGAGCACACCAGATCAACCGTGTCGCCCGGGCGCACCGGACGCTTAAAGCGCACCTTGTCCAGACTCGTGTAGAACGGCGTCGCGCCGCGCGCCTCCTCATCGCCCATCAGCAGCACGCAACAGTTTTGGGCGAGCATCTCGCACTGAATCACGCCGGGGACCACCGGGTTTCCCGGAAAATGCCCCTGCAAAAAGTACTCGTCGCCCGTGATCGTGATCTTGCCGTGGGCCTCGTCGCCCACCAGCTCGGCCTCGTCGAGCAAAAGCATCGGTTCGCGATGCGGCAACAGTTCCTTAAGCTCTTCTTTGTTCATGGATATCACCTATCCGATCCTCATGAGGCAGCTGCCAAACTCCACGAGGTCGCCGTCGGCCACGCAGATCTCGAGCACCTCGCCGTCTGCCTCTGCCGTTACCTCGTTGAGAACCTTCATGGCCTCGATGATGCAGAGCGTCTCGCCGGCCTTGACCTTAGAGCCCACGTGCACAAACGGCTCGTCGCCCGGCGCCGGGGCAGCATAGAAAACGCCGACCATGGGAGCGGTCACCTCGGTGCCCTTGGGCTCTGGTGCGGCGGCAGGTGTCTGCGCGGCGGGCTCCGGTGCGGCAGGCGCGACTGTGGGAGCTGCAACTGGAGCGGCCATAGCGCTCGGCATGGGCATGGGCACGGCAACCGGCTGTGCGGCGCTCGCGCGCTCGAGTTCGACCGCGGTGCCATCGGGCTCCTCAACGCGCACGCGCGTGAGGCCGCGGTCCTCCATAACATCGGCTATCTCGGCAAGTCTTTTGGAATCCATGCTCTAGCTCCTCGTATATCTACGCAGCGCGATGGCGGCGTTGTGCCCGCCAAAGCCTAGGTTGGTCGAAAGCGCCCAGGTAAGGTCGGCGCGAACTGCGCGATTGGGCGTGTAGTCAAGATCGCAGGCGGGATCGGGCGTGCGGTAGTTAATGGTCGGCGGCACCACGCCCTGCTCGAGCGCCATGGCGCAGGCCATGACCTCGATGGCGCCCGTGGCACCGATCATGTGGCCGGTCATCGACTTAGTCGACGAGACGTGCGCGGCGCGCGCCGCGTCCTCGCCGAGCGCACGCTTAATGCCCGCCGTCTCGGACGAATCGTTGAGCTTGGTCGATGTGCCGTGGGCATTGATGTAGAGACCCTCGGATGGCTTGACGTCGCCCTCGGTCACCGCCAGCGATATCGCGCGGGCAATGCCGGCAGCCTTGGGATCAGGGCTCGTGATGTGATAGGCATCATCGGTGTTGCCGTAGCCCACGACCTCGGCATAAATGTGCGCACCGCGCGCCTGTGCATGCTCCATGCTCTCGAGTACGAGCACGCAGGCACCCTCGCCCATCACAAAGCCGTCGCGGTCTGCATCGAACGGACGGCAGGCCGTCGCGGGATCGGGGTTGGTGGTCAATGCGCGGCAGGACGTAAAGCCCGCAACGGCATCGGGGATAATGGCCGCCTCGGCGCCGCCCGCGAGGATCGCGTCGGCATAGCCGTGCTTGATGGCGCGGAACGCCTCGCCCACCGCATGGGCCGAGGTTGCGCACGCGGTCACCACGGGCAGGGTCGGGCCCTTTGCCTTGTGGCGGATTGCGATATTGCCCGATGCCATGTTGGGGATCATCATCGCGATCATATAGGGCGATGCGCGGCGGGGCCCACGTTCGGCAATCGTATGGACGTTGTCGACGAGCGTCGTCATGCCGCCCACGCCCGAGCCCACGTAGACGCCCAGGCGCTCGCGATCGATGGCGCCTTCGACATCAAAGCCCGCATCGTGCATGGCTTCGTCCGAAGCCGCCATCGCAAACTGAACGCAGGGGTCGAGATGCTTGGCGTCACGCTTGCCAAAGTACTCGTTGCCGTCAAAGCCCTTGACCTCGGCTGCCACCTTGACGGCAAACGCATCGGTATCGAAGTGCGTGATCGGGCCGATGCCGCACGTGCCGGCGCACATGGCCGCCCAGGTGGCAAGCGCGGTGTTGCCGAGCGGCGACACGGCACCGATACCGGTGATTGCAACTCTCTGTTCCATCATGGTCTCCTCATCCAAGCCGTTGTTCGGCCCTGGTTTCTACATCGCCATTCCGCCGTCGACGCGTACGACTTCGCCCGTAATGTAGGCAGCCGCGTCGCTCGCCAAAAAGCGCACCACGCCGGCCACTTCCTCGGGACGCGCCATGCGCCTCAGGGGAATCTGCTCCTCGCACGCCGCACGCACCTTATCCGATAGCTTTGCCGTCATATCGGTCTCGACAAACCCGGGTGCGACCGCGTTCACTCGTACGCCGCGGGGCGCAAGCTCGCGCGCCACCGCCTTGGTCAGGCCGATCACGCCCGCCTTGGAGGCAGCGTAGTTGGCCTGCCCGGCATTGCCCATCAGGCCCACGACCGAGCTCATGTTGACGACGCAGCCGCCGCGCTGACGCATAAAGGTCTTGGTGAGTGCGCGCGTCGTGTTAAACGTTCCTTTAAGATTGACATCGAGCACGCGATCGAAGGCGTCATCGCCCATGCGCATGAGCAGGCCATCGCGGGTGATGCCAGCGTTGTTGACGAGCGCCCAAATGGAGCCAAAGTCGTTGAGGACCGCTTCCACGCACGCGTTGACGGCAGCGGGGTCGGCCACGTCGCATTGATATGCGCGTGCCGCGGCGCCAGCCGCCTCGCAGGCTTCGCACGTCTCGCGCGCCGCATCGACGCTTCCGGCATAGACGACGGCGATATCGTAGCCGTCCTCCGCCAGACCGACAGCGCAGGCGCGGCCGATACCCCGCGAGCCGCCCGTGACCAGTGCCACGCGACGTGAGTCGTTGCGCTCGAGCGTGCCGTTGTTCAAGTTGCCCATGTCATTCCTTTCGGGTTACAGCCCTGTGGACTATGCGAGCTCGTCGGCAATAGCTGCGACCTGCTCGGCCGTTTCGCACGAATACACGCGAACGTCGCTCAACGTACGCTTGACCAGGCCAGACAGCGTTTTGCCAGGGCCAACCTCAATAAACGTGTCGATACCCTGATCCTGCAGAGTGTGCAGCGTGTCGACCCAACGCACGGCATGGCTCACCTGGTTGGCCAAGACATCCGATGCCGCTCGCGGGTCCGCCGGATAGGGCGCCGCCGTCATATTTGCCATAACAGGAATGAGCAACGGGGACGGCGCGTGACCGGCATCGATATATGCAGCAAGGCCACAGGTCGCCTCGGCCATATAGGGGCTATGGAATGCACCCGACACCGCGACCTTCATGGCCCGGCCACCAGCCTCTTTTACCAGGACGTCGAGGGTCTGCAACGCATCGGGCGCTCCGGCCACAACCGTCTGCTGGGGGCTGTTGTAGTTGACCGGCCAGCAGTCCTCGCCTGCCTGTTTTGCCAGGCCCTCAACTTGCGCCGCATCGAGCTTGATGACGGCGCGCATGCCGCCGGGGTGACGCTCAGCCGCCGTGGCCATAAGCGCCGCGCGCTCGCACACGAGCTCAAAGCCCGCTCGCGTATCGAATGCCCCCGCAAAGGTGAGCGCGGCGACCTCGCCCAGCGAGAATCCCGCACAGGCGGCAGGCACCACGCCGCGCTCGCGCAGGGCGGTAGCCGCTGCCAAGTCGTGCACGAACACGCAAGGCTGTGTGTTCTCGGTCTGCGAGAGTTCCTCCTTGGAGGCGCTCCGGCACTGCTCACTGGTTCCCGGACGCACCTCATCGGCAATGACGAACACCTCGGCAGCCGCCGGCGATGTCTCGATCAAGTCGACGCCCATCGCGGGGTGCTGGGCACCCTGGCCGGCAAACAAAAACGCTACGCCACCCATGCGCACGCACCCTTCAGGACGTGCTCGGCGCCATCGACCAGGTCGTCAACGATTTCGCGTGCGCTCTGGCGCTCGTTGACCATGCCGGCAATCTGCCCACACAGATACGAACCCTCTTCGTAATTACCATCCTTTGCAGCCTTGCGAAGAGCGCCCGTACCCATGGCCCCGAGCTCCTCGGCACTTGCGCCCGCTGCCTCACTTTTGGCGTAGGCATTGGTGAAGGGGCTCTTAAGCGCACGCACCGGATGTCCCGTCGAACGGCCAGTCGCGCGCGTCGAGGTGTCTCCCGCCTTGAGCACCAGCTCTTTGTACTGCTCAGAAACAGTGCATTCGTTTGCAACGAGGAAGCGTGTACCCACCTGGACGCCGGCGGCACCGAGCATAAAGGCCGCTGCCACGCCGCGACCATCGGCGATACCGCCAGCTGCCACAACGGGGATATCGACCGCGTCGACAACCTGCGGAACGAGCGCCATCGTCGATGTCTCGCCAATATGTCCACCAGATTCAGTGCCTTCGGCAACCACGGCGGCGGCCCCGCGACGCGCCACGAGACGCGCCAGCGCCACCGAGGCAACGACCGGGATGACCTTGATGCCCGCATCGTTCCAAGCTTTCATGTACTTGGTGGGATTACCGGCACCCGTCACGACGACCGGCACTCGCTCGTCAATCACGACCTGCGCGACCTCGTCGGCAAACGGGCTCATGAGCATGACGTTGACGCCAAAGGGTTTATCCGTCCTGGCGCGCAGCTCGTGAATCTGGTCGCGCAGCCAGTTGGCGTCGGCGTTCATGGCCGCGATGATGCCTAAGCCACCCGCCTCGGACACTGCGGACGCCAGCGAGGCATCGGCAATCCAGGCCATACCGCCCTGGAACACGGGCTTTTCGATGCCGAGCAGATCGCAGAGAGGAGTCTTGAGCATCTCTACTTCTCCAATGCCGCCTCGACCGTATCGGCGAACTCGCCGACCGTCTTGGGGTTCTCCTCGGTATCGAGCTGGATGCCAAACTCGTCCTCGACGGCAACGAGGATCTCGACGGTGCCCAGGCTGTCGAGACCAATCTCCTCGAGCGTGGACTCGGGCTTCATCTCGACATCGTCAAGACCGGCGGTCTCGCGGATAACGTCGCAAACGCGCTCGAAGGTCTTCTGATCTGCCATGGTAGTTCTCCTTTGGTTGTGCCCTAGGGCGTTTTATTTCCTATGTGCGACTACTTCCAACGAAGCAGATAGCCACCTATATCCAGACCGGCGCCAAATCCAACCAAGGCGATGGTGTCGCCTGTGTGAAGTGCACCGGCGTTTGCCAGCCGGTCGAGGGCAAGCGGAATGCATGCGCTCGAAATGTTGCCGGTCTCGCGCAACGTGCGAACCACGCGCTCGTCCGGCACGCCCAGGCGCTTGACCGCCTGGCTCAGGATTCGTTCGTTAGCCTGATGGAATACAAAATGATCGATGTCTTCGACCAAAATGCCCGCATCGATCGCAAGCTTATGGACCGTGTCGCAGATGGCGTTGACGCCGAACTTGAACACGCGGCGGCCATTCATGGACAGCACGCTCGCGCTATCTGCGGAAGCCTTAAACGGCGAGGTACCGACCAGACCGGGAACGCGCAACGTCTCGACGTCGGGCGCCGTCGAAAGCTCAACGGCAAGGGGACTGTCTCCCCCAGCCTCAATCACTGCGGCGCCTGCCCCATCGCCAAAGAGCACGCAGGTGGCACGGTCGGTCCAGTCGAGCGCGCGCGTCATCTGCTCGGCAGCAACGACAAGCACGCGCTCGGCGCGACCGCGGGCGATATAGCCCTCGGCGACATCGAGCGCAAATACGAAGCCGGCACAAGCCGCCGAGACATCGAAGGCAGGGCACGTCGCGCCCAGACGCTCAGCAACGGCACACGCCTCAGCGGGAACAAGGTGGTCACCCGTCGTCGTCGAACAGACGATCAGATCCAGCTGGCTCGCGTCGATTCCGGACACCTGGAGTGCCCGCTCACTCGCCGCTACGGCAAGGTCGTCAAGTGACTCGGTGGTGCAGACGTGGCGGCTCTTGATACCCGTGCGGGTAAAAATCCACTCATCCGAGGTATCGAGGAACTCAGACAGCTCGTCATTGGAAACGCTGCGTTCAGGAAGCGCCGAGCCTGTTCCAAGAATCGTGAAACCCATCACTAACCTCCTTTGAGTTGTTGACGTGTTTACATCGACCAAGAGAGGATAACGCATTTCAGTCTTTGTTGACGTGTTAACATTAAATTGTCCAAATGCGACAAAGGCTTCACATTGTGTCTATCTCTCGACACCATTGCGTCATTCACTTATTCAATAAGGAGGTAGCAGCCGCTATGGATGCCCAATTAACGATTGTCGACGTAACCGGATCGACCAACGATGACCTGCTCGAGGCAGGAAAACAGGGTGCGCCGCACGGCACAGGACTTGCCGCCCGCGCGCAAACGGCAGGACGCGGCCGGCGCGGCCACAAGTGGGATTCAACCGCCGGCAACCTATTGCTTTCGATTGTCCTGCGTCCATGCGTTAATCCCGCAAAGTACTCTGGTCTTGCCGCCGTCAGCGGCCTAGTGGTGCTCGAAGCACTCGAAAAGCAAGGTCTTGCAAACGAGATTGGCCTCAAATGGCCCAACGACCTGGTCGCGCGAGGACGCAAACTCGGCGGCATTCTGGTCGAGGCCGCACGCGATAACGAAGGCAAACCTTTCGCCGTCTGCGGCATTGGTGTCAACGTAAACTACACGCCCCAAGAGGTGCCCGATGGCGGCCTGGCGGCAATTGGCCTCTCGGACCTCAACGAGAGCGTTCCCGCCGTCGACATGCTCCTCGATGAGGTCTATCACGCAGTTATAGACGCTGTAGATACCTGGGCAGAGCGCCTCAACGCCAAGGAAGAAGACGCCGGTCCGCTCGCGCCCGTCCACGACGAATATATCGCTCACCTCAATTGGATCGGGAAGCACGTTATCGCCCGCTCCCCCGCTGGAGACGAGCTGGCACGAGGCATATTTAGAACGGTCGACGATTGCGGCCGCGCATGCATTGAGACCGAGAGCGGCTTGTGCGTCTTCCACTTCGAAGAAGCATCCTTGCGCCCCCTGAGCGAATAGGGCGCCGCAGCCGCCGGCTCGGCAGACGAATTCGCTATCCCAAAATCTAAACTCAAAACAAAAGGGCCCCGCTACCGTAACGGCAGCGGGGCCCTTTAAGCTATGAGCGATATCGCTTAGAGCTTGATGTCGATGTCGACGCCAGCGGGGAGGTCGAGACGCATGAGCGAATCAACGGTGCCCGAGGTGGGGTCGAGGATGTCGATGAGGCGCTTGTGGGTGCGCATCTCGAACTGCTCACGGGAGTCCTTGTTCACGTGCGGCGAGCGGATAACCGTGTACAGGTTGCGCTCGGTGGGCAGGGGGACAGGACCGGAAACGCGAGCGCCGGTCTTCTGAGCGGTCTCGACGATGAGCTTCGCGGACTGATCGACGACCTCGTGATCATAGCCCTTGAGGCGAATGCGGATCTTCTGGGTAGCCAACTTAAACCTCCAAAGAGTGCGAGAGATGTTCTCGCGGATTACGTAACAGGGAGCTCGAACTTAGGCGTTCTTGCTCATGACCTCGTCCACGATGGACTTGGGCGCGGGCTCATAAGAGTCGAACTGCATCGTGTAGGATGCACGGCCCTGGGTCTGGGAGCGAAGGTCGGTAGCGTAACCGAACATCTCGCCCAGCGGCACCTTGGCACGGATGAGCTTGCTGTTCTTGCGATCCTCCATGCCCTCGATCTTGCCGCGGCGACCGGAGAGGTTGCCCATAACGTCGCCCATGTACTGCTCAGGGGTCTCGACCTCGACAGCCATGATCGGCTCGAGCAGCTGCGGATCGGACTTCTTGAGGGCGTCCTTGATAGCCATGGAACCGGCGATCTTGAAGGCGGCCTCGGAGGAGTCGACCTCGTGGTAAGAACCGTCGAACAGGGTGACCTTAACGTCGAGGACCGGGAAGCCGGCGATAACACCGGTGTTCAGGGCCTCCTGGATGCCCTTGTCGATGGACGGGATGTACTCCTTGGGCACGACGCCGCCGACGATAGCGTTGACGAACTCGTAGCCGAAGCCCTCCTCCATCTTCTCGAGCTTGATGACGGCGTGGCCGTACTGACCGCGACCGCCGGACTGACGGACGAACTTGCCCTCAGCCTTCTCGACGTCGTGACCAGCGGTCTCGCGGTAGGCAACCTGGGGCTTACCAACGTTAGCGTCAACCTTGAACTCGCGGAGCAGACGGTCGACGATGATCTCGAGGTGCAGCTCGCCCATGCCGGCGATGATGGTCTGGCCGGTCTCGTGGTTGGTGGACACCTGGAAGGTCGGGTCCTCCTCGGCGAGCTTGGTCAGAGCCAGGGACATCTTGTCCTGCTCGGCCTTGGTCTTGGGCTCGATGGCAACGTCGATAACGGGCTTAGCGAACTCGATCTTCTCGAGGACGATCTCCTTGCCCTCGGCGCACAGGGTGTCACCGGTGGTGGAGTTCTTGAAGCCGACGCAAGCGACGATGTCGCCGGCGGCAGCGTCGTCACGGTCGATACGCTCGGCGGCATTCATCTCGAGGATGCGGCCGAGGCGCTCGCGCTGACCGTTGGAAGCGTTGACAACGTAGGAGCCGGACTCGGCGCGGCCGGAGTAAACGCGGACGTAGGTGAGCTTACCGACGAACGGGTCGGTCATGATCTTGAAGACCAGGCCGGAGAAGGGCTCGTCGAAGGAAGGATGACGCTGGATCTCCTCGCCGGTGTCCGGATCGGTACCGGTGACGGCCTCAACGTCGAGCGGGCTGGGCAGGTAGTCGACGACAGCGTCGAGCAGCTCCTGAACGCCCTTGTTCTTGTAGGCGGAGCCCACGAAGACGAGGTTGAGCTCGTTGGCCAGAACGCCCTTGCGCAGAGCAGCCTTGAGCTCCTCGACGGTGAAGTCCTCCTCCATGAGGATCTTCTCCATGAGCTCGTCGTCAAAGCTGGCAGCAGCGTCGAGGAGCTCCTCGCGCTTGGTGGCAGCGATGTCGGCAAACTCAGCCGGGATCTCGTCCATCGGCTCGGGGTAGGTCATGCCCTTCTCGTCGGCCTTGAAGTCCCATGCAGTCATGGTAACGAGGTCGATGACGCCCCAGAAGTTGTCCTCGGCGCCCATCGGGACCTGAGCGGCCACGGCGTTGGCGTCGAGACGATCCTTCATGGTCTCGATAGCGTTGAAGAAGTCAGCGCCCACGCGGTCATACTTGTTGATGAAGGCGATGCGGGGGACGTTGAAGGTAGAAGCCTGACGCCAAACGGTCTCAGACTGGGGCTGAACGCCGGCAACGGCGTCGAAGACGGCGACAGCGCCATCGAGGACGCGCAGGCAGCGCTCGACCTCGGCGGTGAAGTCAACGTGGCCCGGGGTGTCGATGATCTGGATGCGGTAGTCCTTACCGTCCTTGTTCCAGAAGCACGTGGTAGCAGCGGAGGTAATGGTTACGCCGCGCTCCTGCTCCTGAACCATCCAGTCCATGGTGGCAGCACCCTCATGGACCTCACCGATCTTGTGGGTCTTACCGGTGTAGTAAAGAATACGCTCGGTCGTGGTGGTCTTACCGGCATCGATGTGAGCCATGATGCCGATGTTACGGGTATCGGAAAGCTTGTACTTAGGCTTAGCCATGTTAGTTCCTTACCTTAACTTACCAACGATAGTGAGAGAACGCGCGGTTGGCCTCGGCCATCTTGAAGACGTCCTCACGCTTCTTGACGGAAGCGCCCAGGCCGTTGGAGGCGTCGAGGATCTCGTTGGCGAGACGCTCGGCCATGGTCTTCTCCTTGCGAGCGCGGGAGAAGTTGACGATCCAGCGGATGCCCAGAGCGGTGGAACGACGGGAGTTGACCTCCATCGGGACCTGATAGGTAGCGCCACCGACACGCTTGGGCTTAACCTCGAGCGTGGGCTTGACGTTGTCCATAGCCTTCTTGAAGGTAGCGAGAGCGTCGCCACCCTCGGACTTCTCGGCAACGATCTCGAAAGCGGTGTAAACGATGCGCTCAGCGGTGGCCTTCTTGCCGTCAAGAAGGACCTTGTTGATGAGCTGAGTCACCAGGCGGTTGTTGTAAACGGCGTCAGGCTGAACCTCACGACGATTAGCTGCTGCACGACGCGGCATGTGAAATCTCCTTAAGTGTCTACCGTGCGGCCCTTAGGCGGCACACGGCGAAAGTATCAAAACGTTATCTGGCTTATTTAGCCTTGGGGCGCTTAGCACCGTACTTGGAACGGGCCTGCATACGGTTCTGGACCGGAGCAGCGTCGTAGGCGCCACGGATGACGTGATAACGGACACCAGGGAGGTCACGGACACGACCGCCGCGGACGAGCACGATGGAGTGCTCCTGCAGGTTGTGGCCCTCACCCGGGATGTAAGCAGTAACTTCGATGCCGTTGACGAGGCGAACACGGGCAACCTTACGAAGAGCCGAGTTCGGCTTCTTGGGGCTCGTGGTGAAGACGCGGGTGCACACGCCGCGCTTCTGGGAGTTGTGCTGCAGAGCAGCGTTCTTGGACTTCTTGGGCACGGAACGACGGCCCTGGCGAACCAGCTGGTTAATAGTAGGCAAAGCGTACTCCTTCTCGAATGATTCCAGCTTTCTGTAAAGTGCAACGGCTTGAATCGAGGGGTCAGCATCCCCCTACGAAACACGCAGTTCGATAGGATACGTGGCGTTAGCTGTGCCGTCAACAGACCACGCCGCCGGGCGTATCCCAAAATAGCCATATTTCCGCAAAGCCTACACAAAAGGAATCCCCTCCTGTGCGCGGGGGCGGATTCCCGGCCCGGGCGGCCCGCTGTTTAAGTTTGCTGCTCTACAGTCCTGCGCAAGACGGAAAGCACATTAAGTGCTTTCCTTTGCGTGCGGAACTCGCGACAAACTTAAACAGCGGGCCGCCCGGGCCGGGAATCCGACGTGCTTGTCGGGGCAACGTTCCCTTCCAAATAGGGACAGGTTTATTTTGGTCGGTTTTATCTGGGGAAACGTCGCGCTCCAGCGGTGATCTGCTCTCATCTGTCGCATGGAAATCGGCGGCGTTTCCATTTAACGCAAAAGAGGCCGCTTCCCCTAGTAGGAAGCGACCCCAAATCTTACGAATAGACGATGGTAAAGGGCTCTTTCGTTTCGGTCTCCCCTGTTGATGTATACCTCACAATTTCAAGGGTTACCGAGACAACTTGATCGACATCAATCAACTTCGTTGGCACCCAGATGTTCTCTCCGCTATTGCGCCCATAAGAAAAATATAAGTTGAACACCCCTGCGTCGTCATCTTCGATAATCTGCTCCGATCCATCCTTGTAGCTGACGGTCAGCTTATTATCAACTGCTTCATAGCCCAAATCATCGATGTGCGTCTGGATGGAAAACGGGCTAATCTCAAGAGGCGAGTCACCGGAGCGGAGTTCCTTTGTATCGACGTACGCTCCAATATTGAACTCGGGTGTCGACGCCTCAAACCGCCTCGCACTCTCACCTTCACCCTCGGTCCAATGGATATTCCAGGTGACAGCATGTTGCAAATCTCGCTCGCGATCCATAGCGGCAAAGTACATCGTGCCATTAATGACAGTATCGCTTGATGTGTCCTTATCAATTGTGCTGCGTGTGTCAGGCCATTCCTCGCCGAACTTCATATCGGGCGTGCCGATGCCCTGCTCTTCTTCACCATAGAGAACAAGTTCGCCAATCTCTGCTGCTGGCTTGTAGTAGTTAACTCCATTTGGATTGGACAACGTAAACGTCACGGCTCCGCAGCCGTTTTGGTCGATTGCCATCTCATGGATATCAAGCGTATAGCCGTTGCCCTCGACGGACAGATTAACCTCCTGGACTGCGCCTTCCAGGCTTTGGGGCGCGATGCCATCGCCAAACTCTCTGGTGTAGGTATATTTAGTTCCCGATGAGCCGCCGTTGGTCCAGGTAATGGAATCCCCGTTGCCGTGGTTTCCCCAGGCAGAGGCAAAATAGCTGGAATTGACGAAGGCGTAGGCGACCCCTCCGGTCGCCAGCACTCCGGCAAGGCATCCGATCACGGCAACATACAGAGGCTTCGCGTGACCCTTTCGGCGAAGCGGCTCACCAGCAGCGGCATAAAGAACACGGTCAGCAAGATCGCTATCGGCTTGGACGGACTCGAAGGCCTGCTTGATTTGATTGGATTTCACGGTCGCCCTCCTCTAGGATGAACTTGAGCTTCGATCTGCCGCGAGCCAAACGCGTTCGAACAGTCGCGGCTGGCACATGCAATAACTCGGCAATCTCTGAGGTCGAAAAGCCCAGATAGTAATAGAGCATGATGGGAACACGGAATCGTTCCGGAAGTCGCATAACGTCTGACAGGACCGCCTTGGTCTCCTCCTGCGCCGTCGAAAGCGAATCGGCCAGGTTCTCAATATCCTCCACACGCCTCCATGGCTTTCGAAAGAGAGATTTGCATTCATTGATCGTGACCCGGATAAGCCATCGACGAAGATGTTCCCAGCTTTCAAATTGCGCATCGCTTTTGAGTAACTTCAGAAAGACGTCTTGAGCGACATCGTCGGCATCGGCACGATCGCGCAGATACGTCAATGCGATTCGAAACACGACATCTCTGTGATCTTCAACCGCCTGTCTAAATGCTTGTTCTTCCATAATCACCTCCCGGTGACGTTAATAATTCTTGGTGAGGCCCTCACCTTAGATACGCTCTTGTCGGGCGAAATGTTTCAAATTCAAGCATGAAAAACCGACCAAAATAAACCTGTCCCTTTTTGGCATAAAGGAATCCCCTCCCGTCCCGGGAATCCGACGTACTCGTCGGGGCAACGTTCCTCATCAAAAAAGGCCCGCCCCCCTGTTGGGAAGCGAGCCTTTATAAGGGCGGTTAACGTACTAGGAAATTACTCCTCGTCGTTGTCCTTGGCCTCTTCGGCGTCGTCGGTGTCCACAAGCTGGTTGAGCAGCTCGTCGAGAGAAGCCATGTCCTCGTTGATCGCGCCGTTGGCGGGAGCCTTCTTGTCGTCGATCGGGGCGCCCAGGAGCTCCTCGTCGGCGTCGGCGTGATGCGTCGGAGCGGAGGTACCCAGCAGGATGTCGTCCGGACCGTCGGGGCTAAAGACCATCTGCAGCAGCTGCGAGAGGTCTTCCTCGTCGGCAACGTCGTCGTTGTTCTCGAGGATGTAGAGCAGATCGTGGGCCTCGAGGCCGTCACGGAGCTCCTCGATCGCCTTGGCACCGATGCCGTCGATGCGCAGCAGATCCTCCTCGGACTTGCCAACCAGGTCGCCGACCGTCTCGATACCGACCTCGCTGAACTTGTTGGTCCAGCGCTGCGACACGCCCAGGTCGTCGAACAGGTACAGGCGAGCCTTCTCGGCGGAGATGGTGTGGCCGTTGCGGGTGAACGAACCGTCAGCACCACCGAACTCGTCGTAGCCGGCCCAGTCGAGCTGCTGCGGGAGCTGCTCGTCCAGGTCCTTGAGCTCCACAGGAGCCCACTCGGGCAGCGACTTGGCGTTGGGCGAAGCCGGGCCGTCGATGTCGACATAGCCGTCGGCCGTACGATACGTCAGCTTGGCGTTGGCGTACGGCTTGAGGCCGGTACCAGCCGGGATCTTCTTACCGACGATGACGTTGGACTTAAGGTCGAGCAGGTGATCGACCTTGCCCTCAATGGCAGCCTCGGTAAGGACGCCAGCGGTACGGATGAACGAAGCGCTCGACAGCCAGGAGTCGATGTTGGACGCGACCTTGAGCGTACCCAGGATGACGGGCTCGGCCACGGGAGCCTGACCGCCCAGACGGGCAACGCGCTCGACCTCGTCGGCGAACTCGTAGCGGTCGACGTACTGACCAAGCAGGTACTTGGAGTCGCCGGGGTTGGTGATCTGAACGCGACGCAGCATCTGACGTGCGAGCACCTCGATGTGTTTGTCGTTCAGGTCGACGCCCTGGCTGGTGTAGACGTCCTTGACGCTCTCGACGAAGGTGTGCATCGTCGACTCGATGTCGGTCAGCTTGCGCAGGTTGCGGAAGTTGACGAAGCCCTTGGTGATCTGGTCGCCGGCGCGAACCTCGCAGCCGTCCTCGATCTCGGGCATAAAGCGCACCGAAGCGGGAACGCGACGCTCGTCGAGGACACGAGTGTGATCCTCGGAGTCGGTGAGCGTCAGCACGTACTCGGACTTCTCGGGCTTAATCGAGAGGTGGCCGGAGTACGGAGCCAGCTCGGCCTCGCGACCCAGAATCTTCTCGTTGACGTTGCCGACGATATCGAACATACGGCTGACCGTAGGCAGACCCTGCGTAATATCGTCGACGCCAGCGACGCCGCCGGAGTGAATGGTACGCATCGTAAGCTGCGTACCGGGCTCGCCGATGGACTGGGCGGCAATAATGCCGACGGCAGTACCGATGGCGACCGGACGACGGGTGGAAAGATCCCAGCCATAGCACTTCTGGCACACGCCGTACTTGGAGCGGCAGGTGAGCAGTGCGCGAAGCTTGACCTTCTTGAGGCCGGCATCGACCATCTTCTGGATGTCGGCGACCTTCTCGATGTAGCCGTCCTGCTCAAAGAGCACGGTGCCATCGGGAGCCACGACGTCCTCGATGAAGCAACGGCCGACGAGGTCGGTGTTGAGGTCGGTGGTGCCGGGGATGATGAGGTTGTAGGTGACGCCCTCGTGCGTACCGCAGTCCTCCTCGCGGACGATGACGTCCTGGGCCACGTCGACCAGACGACGGGTCAGGTAACCAGAGTCCGAGGTGTGGGATGCGGTATCGACCAGACCCTTACGGGCGCCGTAGGTCGAAATGAAGTACTCGAGCGGCAGCAGGCCCTCGCGGAAGTTTGCCTTAATGGGAAGGTCGATCGTCTCGCCGGACATGTCTGCCATCAGGCCACGCATGCCGCCGAGCTGACGCAGCTGGGTCTTAGAACCACGGGCGCCGGAGTCGGCCATCATGTACAGCGGGTTCTCCTCGTCGAACATGTCGAGCATGAGCGCTGCGACCTTGTCGGTACAAGCGGTCCACTCGTTAACGACTTCGATGTGGCGCTCCGTCTCGTTGATGAAGCCCTCCTCGAAGTACTCGTTGATCTGGTCGACGTTGGCCTGGGCGCGATCGAGCAGCTCCTGCTTCTCGGCAGGGATGAGAGCGTCCCACACCGAGATGGTGAGGCCGGCGCGGGTAGCGTAGTGGAAGCCGGAGTACTTGATGGCGTCGAGGATCGGACCGACCTTGGCCTCGGGGTAACGATCGCAGCAATCGGCAACCAGCTTGGCCACGTCGCCCTTGACCATCTTGTAGTTCATGAACTCATAGTCTTCGGGCAGGCACTGGCGGTTGAAGATGATGCGGCCGATGGAGGTCTCGAAGCGCGCAGTCTTGTTGCCGGTGACGTCGTAGTCGACAAACTCGTTCTTGCCGTTCTTGACGCGGAAGATACGGGTGCCGTCCTCGTTGATGACGTTGGCGTCGGCAGCGGACACGCGGACCTGAATCTTGGCCTGCATGTCGACCTCAGAGCGGCAGTCATAGGCGTGCAGCGCGTCGTCGAAGCTGGCGAACACGTGGTTCTCGCCCGGCAGACCGTCGCGGACCTGGGTCAGGTAGTACACACCGATGATCATGTCCTGCGAGGGGATGTTGACCGGCTTGCCGGATGCCGGCGAGCGCAGGTTATTCGCAGAGAGCATGAGCACGCGGGCCTCGGCCTGAGCCTGGCTGGACAGCGGCACGTGGACAGACATCTGGTCGCCGTCGAAGTCGGCGTTGAAGGGCGAGCAGACCAGCGGGTGCAGGTGGATAGCCTTGCCCTCGACCAGCACCGGCTCAAAGGCCTGGATGGACAGACGGTGCAGGGTCGGTGCACGGTTGAGCAGCACGACGCGGCCGTCGATGACCTCTTCGAGGATGTCCCAAACAAAGGTGGCACCGCGGTCGATAGCGCGCTTGGCGCCCTTGATGTTCTCGACCTTGCCAAGCTCGACCAGGCGCTTCATGACGAAGGGCTTGAAGAGCTCCAGCGCCATGGTCTTGGGCAGACCGCACTGGTGCAGCAGCAGCTTGGGGTCGGTAACGATAACCGAACGGCCGGAGTAGTCGACACGCTTACCCAGCAGGTTCTGGCGGAAACGACCCTGCTTGCCCTTGAGGGCCTCGGCGAGCGACTTGAGCGGGCGACCGCCACGGCCAGAGACCGGGCGACCACGACGGCCGTTGTCGAACAGGGCGTCCACGGACTCCTGGAGCATGCGCTTCTCGTTGTTCACGATGATCGCAGGGGCGTCCAGGTCGAGCAGGCGCTTGAGTCGGTTGTTACGGTTGATCACGCGACGGTACAGGTCGTTGAGGTCGGACGCGGCGAAGCGGCCGCCGTCGAGCTGGACCATCGGGCGCAGATCGGGCGGAATGACCGGGATGACGTCCAGAATCATGTTCGCGGGGCTGTTGCCACCCTTCAGGAAGGCGTCAACGACCTCGAGGCGCTTGACGGCCTTCTCACGCTTCTGCTTCTGGGAGTCCTCGTCGGCGATGATGGCCTTGAGCTTCTCGGCCTCGGAAGGAAGGTCGATGGCAGCGAGCAGGTCGCGGACGGCCTCGGCACCCATACCACCCTTGAAGTACATGGAGTAGTAGCGGGTCATCTCGCGGAACAGCGGCTCATCGGAGATGAGGTCGCGCTCGGTGAGCTTCATGAAGGCGTTGAAGGCGTCCGTGCGGAGCTGCTTCTCGTCCTTGCACTCTTCCTCGATGTCGACGATGCCAGAGGCGATCTCCTCGGGGGTCAGCGGCTCCTCGTCGGAGAACTCGTCAAAGTTCTCGGGGTCGCCCTGCTCCTTGAGGGACTCGATCTGGCGGGCGCACTCGGCATCAATCTCTTCCAGATCGGCGGCGAGTTCCTCGCGCAGGTCGTCGGCGTCGGCCTCGCGAGCCTCGTAGTCAACCTCGGTGATGATGTAGCTGGCAAAGTACAGAACCTTCTCGAGGTCCTTGGACTTGATGTCGAGCATACGGCTCATCGGGAAGCTCGTGGGGCTCTTGAAGTACCAGATGTGGGACACGGGAGCGGCGAGCTCGATGTGGCCCATGCGGTCACGACGCACCTTGGCCGAGGTGACCTCGACGCCGCAGCGCTCGCAGACGATGCCCTTAAAGCGGATGCCCTTGTACTTGCCGCAGGAGCACTCCCAGTCCTTGGCGGGACCGAAGATCTTCTCGCAGAACAGGCCGTCCTTCTCGGGCTTGAGGGTACGGTAATTGATGGTCTCCGGCTTTTTGACCTCACCGTGCGACCAGGAACGGATCTGGTCGGCGGAGGCAAGGGAGATCTTTACCGAGTCAAAATCAGTAGCTTCGAAATCTGCCACAGTCAACTACTCCTTATCAGTGGTCGTGGCGGCGACAGCCTCGGGTGCCTCGGCGGTCTCGGCATCCTCGGCCTCGACGTCGGTGTCAACGCCGGCGAGCGCAGCCAGGTCATCGAGGGCAGAGGTCTCCTCGGCGGTCACAGGGGCGGAGGCGTCCTCGTCGGCATCGTGCATGGGTTCGATGTCCAGTGCGAGGGAGCGAATCTCCTTGACGAGAACCTTGAAGGACTCGGGGATACCCGGGACAGGAACGTTCTCGCCCTTGACGATGGACTCGTAGGTCTTGACGCGGCCCACGGTATCGTCGGACTTGACGGTCAGGATCTCCTGCAGGACGTTGGAAGCACCGTAAGCGTACAGTGCCCAAACCTCCATCTCGCCGAAGCGCTGGCCGCCGAACTGGGCCTTGCCGCCCAGAGGCTGCTGGGTAACCAGGCTGTAAGGGCCGGTCGAACGGGCGTGGATCTTGTCGTCGACCATGTGGCCGAGCTTGAGGATGTAGGACGTACCCACGGTAATGGGCTCGCGGAACTCCTCGCCAGTGCGGCCGTCGAACAGACGGGTCTTGCCGCGCTCGTCAAGCTGGGTGACGAACTCGGGGCGCATGTGATCGCCAAAGGCAGCGGTGGCCTTGTTGAGCATGTTCTTGTTGGCACGACGGATGACCTCGGCAATCTCGTCCTCCTTGGCGCCGTCGAAGACGGGCGTCGCGGTGAAGAACGGACCGGGGACGTACTTGTCGGAGTCGGCCTGCTCGGTATCCCAACCGCAGGCAGCGGCCCAGCCGAGGTGGCACTCGAGCAGCTGGCCGACGTTCATACGCGAAGGAACGCCCAGCGGGTTGAGGATAACGTCAATCGGGGTACCGTCAGCCATGTAGGGCATGTCCTCGACCGGCAGAACGTTACAAATAACACCCTTGTTGCCGTGGCGGCCGGCGATCTTATCGCCCTGCTGGATCTTACGACGCTGGGCGACGTAGACGCGCACCTGCTCGTTGACGCCGGGAGCCAGGTCGTCGCCGTTCTCGCGGCTAAAGCGGACGACGTCGATGACGCGGCCGTAAGCGCCGTGAGGCATCTTAAGGGAGGTGTCGCGGACATCGTGGGCCTTGGCACCGAAGATGGCGCGCAGCAGGCGCTCCTCGGCGGTCAGAGCGCTCTCGCCCTTAGGCGTGACCTTGCCGACCAGGATGTCGCCAGGGCCGACCTCGGCGCCGATGCGGATGATGCCGTCCTCGTCGAGGTTGGCAAGCATGTCCTCGGAGAGGTTCGGGATCTCGCGGGTGATCTCCTCGGGGCCGAGCTTGGTGTCGCGGGCGTCGATCTCGTGGCGGGTGATGTTGATGGTCGTCAGCAGGTCCTCGGCCACCAGGCGCTCGGACACGACGATACCGTCCTCGTAGTTGAAGCCTTCCCACGGCATGTAGGCCACGGTGAGGTTCTGGCCCAGTGCGAGCTCGCCGTGATCGGTCGAAGGACCGTCGGCCAGAGGCTCACCCTGCTCAACGGTGTCACCGACGCGCACAAGCGGACGGTGGTTGATGCAGGTGGACTGGTTGGAGCGCTGGTACTTGGCCAGGTGATACTCGTCCATGCCGCCGGCATGCTTGACGATGATCTTGGCGGCGTCGGCAAAGATGACCTCGCCGGCGTTCTTGGCCAGGGTGACCTCGCCGGAGTCCAGAGCGGCGCGACGCTCCATGCCGGTACCGACATAGGGAGCGGCGGGGTGAACCAGCGGCACGGCCTGACGCTGCATGTTAGCGCCCATCAGCGTACGCTTGGCGTCGTCGTGCTCCAGGAACGGGATCAGCGTGGCTGCGACGGAGAGCATCTGACGCGGCGAGACGTCCATGTAGTCGACGTCCTCGACGGGCACGTCGGCGGGAGCGCCGAAGGAGCCGTCGAAGTCGCGGGTACGGGCGATCACGGTGTGCGGACGGACGATCTTGCCCTCGGCATCGGTCGTGATGAACTCGTTGGTCTTGGGATCGAGCGGCGTGTTGGCCGGCGCGATGACGTGCTTCTCTTCCTCGTCAGCGGTCATCCAGTCGATCTGGTCGGTGGCAACGCCGTTCTCGACGCGACGGAACGGGGCCTCGATGAAGCCGTACTCGTTGACGCGAGCGTAGAGGGCGAGCGAGCCGATCAGGCCGATGTTGGGGCCTTCGGGGGTCTCGATCGGGCACATGCGGCTGTAGTGCGAATTGTGAACGTCGCGGACGGCCGTCGGCACGTTGGTGCGGCGGCTGGAGCCGGACTTGTGGCCGGCAAGACCACCAGGGCCGAGTGCGGACAGACGGCGCTTGTGGGTCAGACCGGTCAGGGGGTTCGCCTGGTCCATGAACTGCGAGAGCTGCGAGGAACCGAAGAACTCCTTGATGGAGGCCACGATCGGGCGGATGTTGATGAGCGACTGCGGAGTGATCTCGTCGATGTCCTGGGAGCTCATGCGCTCACGGACGACGCGCTCCATACGGCTCATGCCGATACGGAACTGGTTAGCGACGAGCTCGCCGACGGTACGGATGCGGCGGTTGCCGAAGTGGTCGATGTCGTCGACCTTGAAGCCCTGCTCGCCGGCAGCGAGGGACAGCAGGTAACGGAGGGTGGCGACGATATCCTCGTCGGTGAGCACCGTGACCTCTTCCTCGGTGGTGAGGTTGAGCTTCTTGTTGACCTTGTAACGACCGACGCGGGCCAGATCGTAGCGCTGCGGATTGAAGAGCAGGCCCTCGAGCAGGCTGCGGGAAGCGTCCACGGTGGGAGGCTCGCCCGGGCGCAGGCGACGGTAGATCTCGATGAGGGCGTCCTCGCGGGTGAGGGCGGTGTCGCGCTCCAGGGTGCGCTTGATCACATCGGAGTTGCCGAGCAGCTCGATGATGTCGTCGTTGGTGACGGCGATGCCAAGGGCGCGCAGGAACATCGTGGCGCTCTGCTTACGCTTACGGTCGATGGAGACCATGAGCTGGTCGCGCTTGTCGACCTCGAACTCAAGCCAGGCACCGCGGGACGGGATGATCTGGGCCTTGTAGATCTGCTTGCCCGAATCCATCTCGGAGCTGTAGTACACACCCGGGGAACGGACGAGCTGCGAGACGACGATACGCTCGGTACCGTTGATGATGAAGGTACCCTGATCGGTCATCATGGGGAAGTCGCCCATGAAGACGAGCTGCTCCTTGATCTCGCCGGTCTCCTTGTTGGTGAGACGGACGTCGGTCAGAAGCGGAGCCTGATAGGTCATATCCTTCTCGCGGCACTCCTCGACGGTGTGCGCGGGGTCGCCGAACTGATGCTCGCCGAAGGTAACCTCGAGAACATGGTTCTGGCTCTGGATGGGGCTGGATTCCTTGAACGCCTCACGAAGGCCCTCGTCCTTAAAACGCTCAAAGGATTCCCTTTGAACAGAGATAAGGTTGGGGAGCTCCATGGCCTCCGGGATTTTCCCGAAGCTGACGCGCTTGCGCTCAGTGGCAGTGTATGCGTAGGTCACCAGGTTTTTCCTCCTTCACGGAAATGCTCGGTGGGTTGGCGAGGCATAGCTTCGCCAGTTATCGCAACCTAATAGTTTATCAGGTACCGACCGTTGAGCAAGAAAAGCCTTGACGCGATTGAGTTTTTGGAGTAGCAAAGTTTTTCGACAGAAAACACGCAGGTAGATGTATGTGTATCGAACATCTGTTCATATATTTTCTGTGAACAGAGAGCCGGCAATCGCAGCTCTTATAAAAAACGGGCGCGAACCGAGGTCCGCGCCCGTAAATGTCGATGCCCGAAGGCTTACTTGCGCATCAATCCGCCGCGCTCGTCGATGGCGTCCCAGAAGGCATCGGCAAAGCGGGGGTCGCTTGCAGCCATGAGGGCGTTGGTGGCCATCCAGCCAGAGGGAGTGCCGGTGTCGTAGCCCGACAGCGGGTCGATGACGACGGCGTACATGGCTTCGCGGTCGAGCGAACGGGCCATGGCGTCGGTGAGTTGGATCTCGCCGCCCTTGCCGGCCTGCTGATCTGCCAGCAAGTCCATGACCAGCGGGCTCAGCAGGTAGCGACCGACGATATACAGGTTGGACGGAGCCGCCTCGGGAGCGGGCTTCTCGACCAGACCGCCGATACGCCAGACAGCGCCCGGCTCGGCATCGGCAACGTCCTCGGCACCCTCGAGCGAACCGACGCGCTCACCGGCGATAACGCCGTAGCGGCTGACTTCCTCGGGCGAGCAAGCAGCGACGGCGATAACCGAAGCGCCACCGTGCTCCTTGGAAACGGCGAGCATCTTGTCGCAGATGTCGCGGTTAGGTACAACGTAGTCGCCCAGAAGAACCAGGAAGTTCTCCCCTGCCACGGCGTCGGCAGCAGAGCGAATAGCATGGCCGAGGCCCTTGGGCTCGTACTGATAACGGAAGTCGACCGGCATACCGCCAGCGTGGGCGACGGCATCGGCATAGGCGTTCTTGCCGCACTCGCGCAGCAGGTTCTCGAGGGAACGGTCGGGCTGGAAGTAGTTCAGCAGTTCGGGCTTGCCGGGCGAGGTAACGATGATGGCGTCGTCGACCTCCTCGGGGTCGAGTGCCTCCTCGACGACATACTGGATGACCGGCTTGTCGAGCACCGGCAGCATCTCTTTGGGCGTGCACTTGGTGCCAGGCAGAAAACGCGTGCCAAGACCGGCGGCGGGGATGATTGCCTTCATGTTATTCAAAGATCCTTTCGCAGGCGCAAAAGCGCCCCGTGCGTGCGGCGCACAGCCGCAGACCAAATTGCGATACCCAAGCATCTTACCGCTGGAACTATATGTCGCTACAAGGCAGAGACAATTCTTCAGCAGGTCAACGCAAATTATTGCTCGAATGGTGCAATTTTATTGCCCAACGACAGGGCACCCGATACGACGCAAATCACAGAACATGGCAGTTTGAGCAACCGATGCCGAGGGACCAAAACAAAAAAGACGGGGCTCGCAATGCGAACCCCGTCTGCAAAGAAATCTGGCGAGAAAGCCTGATTACTTGAGGGTGACAGCAGCGCCAGCAGCCTCGAGCTTCTCCTTGGCAGCCTCGGCGTCCTCCTTCTTGGCACCCTCGAGAACAGCCTTGGGAGCGCCCTCGACGACCTCCTTGGCCTCCTTCAGGCCAAGGTTGGTGAGCTCACGGACGGCCTTGATGACCTGGATCTTGTTGTCGCCGAAGCCCTCGAGCACGACGTCAAACTCGGTCTTCTCCTCGGCCTCAGCAGCGCCAGCAGCGGGAGCGGCGACAACAGCGGCAGGAGCAGCGGCGGAAACGCCGAAGGTGTCCTCGATAGCCTTGACGAGCTCGGAAGCCTCGAGAAGGGTCATTTCCTTAAGAGCATCGATGATCTCATCGGTGGTAAGCTTAGCCATTTCTAAGTCCTTTCGGTTTCCGTGTCTGTGCACGGAGATCAGTTAAAACACGGCGCGAATGCGCCAGGGGTGCGGCGTTGCCGCCGCGGGTGAAAACAGCAACTAGGCTGCCTTCTGCTCGGAGACCTGCTGGATCGAACGAGCGAGACCAGAGGAAACGCCGTTGACGCAGACAGCGATGTCGCGAGCGAAACCGGAGATGAGACCGGCGATCTGGCCGAGAAGCTGATCCTTGGTGGGCAGCTCGGCGATAGCCTTAACGTCATCAGCGGAAACGGCCTTGCCGTCGGAGATACCACCCTTGATCTCAAGGACGCCCTTGGACTTAGCGGAGAAGTCCTTAAGGGCCTTAGCGGCCTCGACCGGCTCGGTCTCGTAGAACACATAAGCGACGGGGCCGGCGAGGATCTCGTCGAGCTCGGGCTGCTCCTGGTTCTTGAGAGCGATCTTGACCAGGTTGTTCTTGTAGACCTTCATCTCGGCGCCGCACTCGCGAAGCTGATGACGCAGCTCCTGAGCCTGCTTAACCGTCAGACCGTTGTAGTTGACGACGAACAGACCGGCGTTCTCGGCGATACGGGACTCGATCTCTGCAACCTTGTCGATTTTGTACTGCTGGGGCATGAATTACACCTCCTCGAATTCTTTCCGGGCACGGTCCGCCACAAGGACGTGACGGGGGCATGTCCAAAAAGAAAGCCCCCGCGCTGCATGAGCGACGGGGGCGAGAAGACATATCTACTCGACCACCTCGGCTGGCGGGATATCCCATTAAGCTCGCGGGCGATGCCCGTTTGCACCGGCTGTCTCTGGCAGCGGATTCGTGCGTGAACCGAAAGTATTATGGCGGGGACCCCGGCGTCGGTCAACGGAAAACCGGGCTGCACACAATTCCACCATCCGGCACGCGTCGCCGAAGGCCAGGCGCAAGGTTTTCGCTCGGTCAAGTCCTGGCTCGCACGAAGAGCACATTAAGTGCTCTTCGGCTCGTGCGGAATCTACGAAAACCTTGCGCCTGGCCTTCGGCGGCGCGTGCCTGCCTTGACTTTGGGCAGCCCGGGTTTTCGTTGGCTGACGCCCCCACTCATAATGCTTGGGTCGGTGGGCTGATGTGTTGCGTCCCGTTGGGCTATAAGGTTGAAATGAAGGTGGACAGGCGATTTAGGCCTTCGTCCAGATCTTGGCCGGAGACGCAGTAGCTTAGGCGGATGTGGCCTTCGGTGCCGAAACAGTCGCCCGGGACTAGGGCTACGTTTGCTTCTTTGATGGCTTTGATACAGAAGTCTTCGCTCGTTAGGTCGTATTGTTTGATGCTCGGGAAGGTGTAGAAGGCTCCTGCGGGCTCTACCACGTCGAGGCCCATGGCGTCTAAGGCTGCGAGCACGCGTTCGCGACGGGTTCGGTAGACTTTGAGCATGGGGGTGGGGTCGACGGTCAGGGCTCGAGCTGCGGCGTCCATTTCGAAGGAGACGGCACTCGATACTAAGTATTGGTGGGCCTTTGCGATCTCGGCGAAGACGGGGGCTGCGGCCGCGAGCCAACCCAAGCGCCAGCCGGTCATGGCCCAGGGCTTGGAGAAACTCTCGATGACCACTGTCTGCTCGCGTAGCTCCGGGTGTCGCTGGGCAAAGCGCTCGTAGCCGTCCACATAGACGAGGCGGTTGTATACGTCGTCGCAGACTACGTAGATGCCCGCCTGCTCCGCTACGCGCGCCACGGCGTCGAGCGATGCCGCGTCGAGGATGCAGCCCGTGGGATTGTTGGGCGAGCAGATAACGATGGCCTTGGTCGCTGGGGTCACACAGGCGCGAAGCGCTTCCTCGTCAATCTGAAATTGCGCGGGCTCCGTATCCAAAAAGACCGCTTTGGCGTGGTTGGCAACGACGATGCTCTCGTACAGGCCAAAGGCCGGCGTGGGGATGATGACCTCGTCACCTGGATTGAGCATAGCCATAAACGTAGCCGACAGGGCCTCGGTCGCACCATCGGTCAGGATGACCTCGTCAGCAGAAAACGAAAAACCCGCGTCGCCCATATATGCGGACAGTGCCTCACGCAGGGCGGGGCGGCCGTTGTTGGGCGGATAGTGCGTGTCACCGCGATTGAGCGATACAGTCACCTCGGCGCTAATCACATCGGGCGTGGGAAAATCAGGCTCGCCGAGCGCAAGCGCAATGCATCCCGGATGCTGAGCGGCGAGCGCGTTGATTCGGCGGATGCCGGAGGGCTTGAGCGTGGCAAGCGAGGAATTCATGGGCAGACGCATGGCGTTCCTTTCGTAAGGGTTGCACTAGGATAGCGCGGCTAGGCGCCGCCAGACGGTGTAACCTAAACGGAAACCAACCGGAAAGGAGGCGGTATGGAGACAATCGCGCGCGGCGATGTACCAAAAACACTGCATAACATCGCGTTTGTCAGTATTCCCGAGAGCGCCGATCTTGAGTTTTTGCTTTGGGACCTGCAGGATGCCATCGCCGCCTATGCTCAGCTTTCTGGCACGGCGCTCCCCCGCCCGATCGATTTGGAGGCGGATGATGCCGGTGCAGTCGATGGCATGGTGCTCGCTGTTGATGATGCATTTGATGATGAGGCTATGATCGCTGTCGAGGAGATACTCGATCGCTTTAAGAATACAGACGCGCGCGTCTATGTCGTCGTCCAGGCCCTGTCCAAAAACGCCAAGCAGACGGACGAAGTCCTCGACCGCCTATACCGGGCATGTATTCTACGTGACCTGCCATGGTGCGACGGCGTTGTCATCTGCGCCGGCGGCGGCATCGCAGCACTTCGCCACTCCCCGCGTATGGGCCTCTTGCGTCGGCCATTTTCGGAAGCGATGGATAAGCTTGTGGGCGCTGTGCGCATGGGCTGCTCCATTGAACATGCGCAGCTGCTTGGCGGTGGCAATGCCGGTAGCGTCGATGCCGACGGCATGGTGCGCGTCAAGCCCGCGCTGCCCGCACCGATCTGGCATGCCATCATGAAATACCTCGGCAGCCGCGCCCAATCAGATATCTAAATTACAGAGTGCCCCAGTCAACGGCCTCGCGCCAGCGCTCAACAAGACGCTCCAGGCGCCAGGCGGCGTTGGCGGGACTTGTCGAGGGCAGGACGACGGCGCGCAGCCCGGTGCGTTCTTGTAGATAGCGCTTGTAGAGCCGGCCTGCCGTGCCACCGTTACAGACAACGACCTCGATAGGAGCTGCACCGGTAATACGCTCGGCATGCGCCGGAACGACGTTTTTGATGCTGGCATCACTCGAACCCTTAATGTCGCAGCTCTCGATCACGTCCCACAGGGCCACGCCACCGTTCAGAAGCATAGCCCGCTTGGTGGCAATCGAGGCGTCGAGCGTCGCGGGCTCGCCGCTCGCCAAAGAGTCTCCCTCGTTGGGCGGCACGGGCGCACCAAGGCACGCGGCCATCACGCGCCAAAAGCGGTTCTGCGGATTGCCATAGTAGAAGGCATTGGCACGCGAGAGCACCGAGGGAAACGACCCCAGCACCAAAACGCGCGAGCGCTCGTCAAACACGGGCTCAAACCCATGCTCAATATGCTGATAGCCCTCGTCCGGCGCAGTCATGAATTAGGCCCTCAGCAGATAGCGCACCTCATAGGGCGCAAGTTCAAGGGAGCCCGACAGCTCGACCGTGGGCGCATCGTCGGCAAGCAGGTCGACGAAGGAGCCGCTGAGTTCGCCGGCTCCAAAGGTGTAGGGCTCGTTCACGGCATTGACCGCCACGAACACCGTCGCATCGTCGCAGGCGCGCTCGAACAGCAGCTGCTTGTTCTGGATCACCACGTTGCGATAGGCACCGTAGTTGAGAGCACGGGCTGCCGCGTCGTTTGCCGAGCGCAGGTGCGCCAGCTGCGTGACAAATGCCGTCAGCTCGTTGGGCGCGGGCTCATCGAGCGCAGGACGTAGCGCCCAATCGCCATCGGGGCCGCCCTTTTCGCCGGCAATCCCCCACTCGCTGCCGTAGTAGACGCACGGAATGCCCGGCATACCAAAGAGCATGCCGTAGGCGGGGCGCAGGCAGGACTTGTCGGTAAGGATGCTCGCCAGGCGCGGCACGTCGTGGTTGTCGACAAACGACAGCAGATGCTTGCCGCGATAAATGCACCAGGGGTCGCCGCCAAACTGGCGATGAAGCGAGTGGGCAATCTCGAACATGTTGACCGAGTTAAAGCTGGAGTACAGGCCCTTGTAGCACTCGTAGTTGGTGCAGGAGTCGAGCATCTCGTCGTTGACGATCTGGTTGTAGTCGCCGTGGAGCGTCTCACCAATCAGCACAAAGTCGGGCTTGAGCTCACGGGCAAAGTTATGCAGACGACGCATGAAATCGCGGTCGAGCATGTAGGCAACGTCCAGGCGCAGACCGTCGACGCCAAAGACATCGGCCCAGCGGCGCACGGACTCAAGCAGGTAATCGACCACGGCGGGGTTTTGCAAGTTGAGCTTCACGAGCTCAAAATGGCCTTCCCAACCCTCGTACCAAAAGCCGTCGCCGTAGCAGGAGTCGCCATCAAAGCTAATGTGGAACCAGTCCTTGTAGGGCGAGTCCCACTTGCGCTCCTGCACATCGCGGAAGGCCCAAAAGCCGCGACCGACGTGGTTGAAGACGGCGTCGAGTACCACGCGGATGCCGTGGGCATGCAGTGTGTCGCACACGGCGGCAAAGTCGGCATCCCTACCCAGGCGGCGGTCGATATGGCGCAGACTGCGCGTGTCGTAGCCATGGCTATCGGACTCGAGCGGCGGGTTGATGAGCACGGCGCCAACGCCGAGTTCCTGCAGGTAGTCGGCCCACTGGGCCATCTTCATGATGGGCGCATCGGGGTTAGGAGCAACGTTGGCGGCCTGGGTAAGCTCATCCTCGGCAACGGGCGCGGCATTCTCGCGCGGGGCTCCACAAAAGCCCAGCGGATAGATCTGATAGAACGTCGTCTCGTATGCCCACATAGCAACCTCCCGGTAAGCTCAACACAACGGCATCCATTGTATGCCCAACAGGGTAGCTAATTTGGGACGGGGCTTTTTTAGCTGCCCCGCAGGTGGGGCAGCTAAAAAAGCCCCGTCCCAAATTAGCTACCCCAGTCCGTATTTCACCGCAACTGATGAGGAAACGTGATCAGGCGACAGGCTTTGCGCGGCGAATGGCCGGGAACATCACCGTGATAGCGAGGATGACGCCCACGGCGGCGATTGCGCCACCTGCGCAGCCGATCCAGGCGATACCGGGACCCGAAACCACGGCGCCGCCGATCGCGGTACCCGTGCCGATACCCAGATTAAACAGGCCCGAGAAGATCGACATGGCGACGGCCGACGAGTCCGCCGGCGTGTGCTTGATGAGCTCGGCCTGAAACGCCACGTTAAAGGCCGTGGCGCAGCAACCCCACAGTGCGCAAACAGCGAGAACCGCGGCGAGCGACGATGCGGCCGGGCCCATGAGCAGCAGGGCCACCGGCACGCCGGAGAGCGTAATCGCGAGAAACGGGAACCGGTGCCCATCGAACAGCCGGCCGAACAGCCAGCTTCCGAGCAGACCAGAGCAGCCGAACGCCGTCAGCGTCATGGTGATGGCGCTTGCGTCGACATGCGCGACCTGAGCCAGGAAAGGCTCGATATAGCTATAGCCCGCGTAATAGCCGGTCGCCATGAACACCGTGACCACATAGAGCGCGATGAGGAACGGGTTCTTGAGCAGCTCGGGCAGCTGTTTGACGGTAAAGCGCTCACCCGCCGGCATGGCCGGGAACACCGCTGCCTGGTAAACGGCCGCGATGGCTGAGAGGCCCCCGACCACGGCAAACGTCATGCGCCAACCCACGGCCAAGCCAATGGCGCGGCCGAGCGGCAGGCCAAAGATCTGCGCGATGGACGAGCCCGTAGCGATCATGCTGATGGCGAGCGCCCCATGGCGTGTGTCAACCAGGCGCGACGCCATGATCGAGGCGACTGACCAGAACACGGCATGTGCGCAAGCGACCACCAGGCGCGCGCAGACCAGGATGGGATAGGTCGGCGCCACAGCGGACAGGAACTGACCGAGCGAGAACACGGCAAGCACGCCCAGCAGCATCCGCTTAAACTCGAAACGCGAAGCGAACACCATGAGCGGCAACGACAGCAGCATGACGCCCCAGGCATAGACCGAGATCATGATGCCCGCCTGGGCCTCGGTGAGCGAGAACGACGCGGCGATATCAGTCAAAAGGCCGATGGGCATAAACTCCGACGTGTTGAACACGAACGCACAGCAGGTGAGCCCGACGAGCGGGAGCCACTGCCTGAGCGTGATGCCGTCTTGCCTTGCCCGACTCATATATAACGTCTCCAATCATTTTGAGCGGAGGCGATTATATAGCAACGGCCCCGCATCCGTCAGCAACAGATGCGGGGCCGAAAACAATTCGATACACAGAGGTTGCACCGTCAATAAATAACTAAGCCAACCCCAGCAATATGCCCGCCGAATGCACGACAAACGCTACGATCCAGGCGACCGTCACCTGAAACGCGAATACGGCAACGGCGTAGCGCGCGCCCAGCTCGCTCTTGACGGCGCCGATCGCAGCCACGCACGGCGGGTACAGCAACGTAAAGACCAGGAACACATAGGCAGTAAACGGCGAAAACATGGTCGACAGTGCCGCGGGCGAGGTCGCGCCCAAAAGTACCGTGAGGGTCGAGATGACACTCTCCTTGGCGATAAGTCCGGTGACGAGCGCCGTGGATGCACGCCAGTCGCCAAACCCAAGCGGCGTCAGCGCCGGCGCGATGATGCTGCCGAGACCCGCAAGCAGACTCTGCGACTGATCGGCGACCACATTAAAGCGGATATCGAACGTCTGAAGGAACCAGATGACCACGGTAGCGGCAAAGATAATGGTAAAGGCCTTGGTAATAAAATCCTTGGCTTTATCCCATGCCAGCATCACTGTCGTCTTGACGCTCGGCAGACGGTAATTGGGAAGCTCCATGATAAACGGCACCGGGTCGCCCTTAAATGCCGTGCGGTTGAGCACCAAAGCCGCGATGCAACCGACCGCAATGCCAATCAAATAGAGCGAGACCATGGCGGGGACCGTCGCCTGCGGGAAAAACGCCCCGCACAGCAGGCCGTAGACCGGCAACTTGGCCGAGCAGCTCATGAACGGCGTGAGCATGACCGTCATCTTGCGGTCGTGCTCGGATGGGAGCGTACGGGTCGACATGATAGCCGGCACGGTGCAGCCAAAACCGACGAGCATGGGCACAAAGCTGCGGCCCGACAGGCCAAAGCGACGAAGTACCTTATCCATGACAAAGGCAACGCGCGCCATGTAGCCGGAGTCTTCCAAAATGGAGAGGAACAAGAAGAGCACGACGATAATCGGCAGGAAGGTCAGCACGCTGCCCACACCCGTAAGCACGCCGTCGACAGCCAGCGAGCGCACCACGTCGTTGGTGCCGAACGCCTTGAGGCCCGCATCGGCCGAGGCGATGATGGCAGCGATACCGTCCTCCATGAGTCCCTGCAACGCCGCGCCGATCACGCCAAACGTCAGCCAAAAGACGAGGCCCATGATCACCAAAAACGCCGGAATGGCTGTGTAACGACCCGTCAGGATGCGGTCAATCTTGACGGAGCGCACGTGCTCGCGGCTCTCGTGCGGCTTGACGACGCAGCGCCCACACACGTCGCCGATGAAGCTAAAGCGCATATCGGCCAGCGCGGACAGACGGTCGGTGCCGGCCTCGCCCTCCATCTGGGTAATGATGTGCTCGATGGCATCAAGCTCGTTACGGTCCAGGTGAAGCGCCTCGGTTACCAGCTCGTCGCCCTCAACCAGCTTGGTCGCCGCGAAACGCACGGGAATGTGCGCCGTCGCGGCATGGTCCTCGATAAGGTTGGCGATGCCGTGGATGCAGCGATGCAGCGCGCCGCCGTCCGGACCATCGGGTGCGCAAAAGTCCAAGCGGCCGGGACGTTCGCGGAACCGCGCGACGTGCAAGGCATGATCCACCAGCTCGCCGATACCCTCGTTGCGGGCAGCGCTAATGGGGACGACCGGCACGCCCAACAGACTCTCGAGCAGGTTGACGTCAATGGCGCCGCCGTTGGTCGTCACCTCGTCCATCATGTTGAGCGCGATGACCATGGGGCGGTCGAGCTCCATAAGCTGCAGCGTCAGGTACAGATTGCGCTCGATGTTGGTAGCGTCGATGATGTCAATGATGGCGTCCGGGCGCTCGTCGAGGATGAACTGACGGCTCACGACCTCTTCGCCTGTGTACGGCGACAGGGAGTAAATACCGGGCAGGTCGGTAACGCTCGCCTCAGGGTGGTTACGGATGGTGCCGTCCTTGCGGTCGACCGTCACGCCGGGAAAGTTGCCGACGTGCTGGTTGGAGCCCGTAAGCTGGTTGAACAGGGTGGTCTTGCCGCAGTTTTGGTTGCCGGCGAGGGCAAAATGCAGGGGCGCGCCCTCGGGCACGGCCGTCTTTGCCGCACGGGGCGAATACGTCCCCTCGCCGAGTGCCGGGTGCTCCGTCGTGCCGATTGCGGCGTTAGCGCGCGGACCGGTATCGGTGTCGTGCACATCCACGAGCTCAATGCGTGCGGCATCGTCCTTGCGCAGCGTCAACTCGTAGCCACGCAGGCGAATCTCGAGTGGGTCGCCCATGGGGGCGTACTTCATCATGGTGACTTCGGTGCCCGGTGTTAGGCCCATGTCCAAAATATGTTGTCGGAGTGCTTGGTCGTCCGATGCCACCGATGCGACAACGGCGTCCTTTCCAATCTCGAGTGTATCGAGCTTCACGTCCGCGTTCCTCCCCCGGCGCCCACAGGGCGTTGCATTTATGTTCACCATGGCTAACCGTTTGCCATGGCTAACCAATTTATCCATGCATGATAGCGCGAACATACAACGATGTTCAATCAACAGATTGGTGCAAGGGGGTTTCCGGGCCATTGCTTCCCAGGCGGGCCTGCTGCGGAAACTGCATCCCACTACTCGGGCGAATTCCGGGACGCAGTTTCCCGTGGAGGCCTCTCGCGGAAGCTGCGTCCCACTCCGAAACGCTAAAACGGGATGGACTTTCCGACTGAGACATCTAGCGGAAAGCCCATCCCAGAATCGGCGGCCGAAACGGGCCACGATTTCCCAAACGGGCCTCTAGCGGAAACTGCGTCCCGGAATAGGCACTCAGACTGGGACGTATTTTCCCGATCGAGCCCCTCGGGGAAACTGCGGCCCGGAATCTGCGCCCGAAACGGGACGCGGTTTCCCCAAGGGCCGAATCAGCCGCCCGCCCCTCGTCAAAATCATCCGCTTTCCTCCGTTGTATGCGGAACATCCAAGGAGTGTCCCAGAGTGCCGGCACAATAGGAACGTTCCCAGCTGCCGGCAGCATTTCACCGCAACTGCAAAAACCCGCGCAGGCAACCGTATTCACCTGCGCGGGTTTAGTGGGCGCTCACAAAGGTACGTTACAGAGGCCCACGTCAGTTATGGATTACCGAACGGCACCGGCACGCGATGCCTCAGTCGACTTACCAAGCGATGAAGCTTGCCGCAGTCCTAGACAATCGGCGCAATGCCGGCAAAGTGCAGATACAGCGAAATAATTGCCACGACAATGACCACCGCTGCGATCAGCTTGTCGTGCAGATGCGGAAGCACCGGCTTACCGCGGCCTCGCTCACCCAGCATATAGACGGGAATGGCCGGAGCAAAAAGAATCGTCGTGATCATAACGCCCTGAAGACCCGTCGACCACACCAGGAACAACGTGTAGATAAAGCCGAGTGTACCGAAGAAGCGGGCTTTGCCGACGCTTGGCGCATGCGGCCCGTCCAGATGCTCGTTCTTCCAGCCAATCACCATGTAGTAGGCTGCCGAGCACACGTACGGAACCAGAATCGTGTTGACCGCGCAGCTATAGAAGAACTGGTAGGTGCTCGCCGCCACATACGACACAATCAAGAAGAGCTGCGTGATACCGGAGCTCACGAGAACCGTTACCACCGGGGCGTCGTGCTTGTTCGTCTTGGCAAACGCCAGAGGGAAGGATCCCTGGCGCGCCGCCTCGAACGGCGTCTCGGACGCAATGATGACATAGCCCAGCAGCGCGCCGACCAACGAAAGGATAACGCCAAGGTTTACGATGGCAGCACCAACCGGACCGATTGCGCACTCGAGAATTCCCGCCATGGAGGGCGTTGCAAGCTGTGCCATCTCCTCGCGCGGCATAATGCCGAGCGACAGCATCGAGATGATCAGATACAGCGTGAATACAGCCGCAAATCCGAGCGCCGTCGAGCGGCCGACGTCACGCACGTACTTTGCACGGCCCGAGATAACGACAGCGCCCTCGATGCCCGTGAAGACCCAGACAAGGGCGATCATGGTCGAGACAACCTGCTCGCCAAAGCCAGGACCAGCCGGCTCTCCCCAGAAGTTGTCCATAAAGATATCGACGTTGAACTTACCCAGGAGCACGATACTCAGCACAAAGAGCCCCAGCGGCACCAGCTTCGCCAACGTGACGATCGTGTTAATGCCCGCAGCCTCCTTAACGCCACGAAGCACAAGGGCGGTAAGGAACCACAAAAACACGCTGGCGCAGACGATAGAAAGCAGGTTGTTACCCGCGCCAAACGCAGGGAAGAAATAGCCCAGCGCGCTAAACAGCAAGAGCGCAAAGCTCACGTTGGAAAGACATGCACTGATCCAGTAGCCCCAAGCGGAGTTGAATCCAATGTAATCGCCAAAACCGGCCGCAGCGTATGCATAGATGCCGCCGGTCAGGTCGGGACGGGCCTGAGACAAACCGTTGAACACCATCATCAGCGCAAAGACGCCAATAAAGCAAATTCCCCACGAGACGATAACCGCACCGGTATTTGCCCCACCTGCTGCCATATCGCCGGCAAGCGAAAAGATGCCGCCACAAATACTGGCGGTAATGACCATCATGGTCAGACGAAAGAGATCGAGGCCATTAGGGTCGATAATCTCTTCATTTTGAGCTTTAGAGGCCATTGTATGTGCACCCCCTTCATCATGTGATCGAACGAAAGATGGCCCGGACGTCCCGAATCGGGTGCCGGGCCATCGGTCAAGCGATCATCAGACTGTTACAGCTATCGCGTTAGAAGCGCAGCGACAGGCAAGAAAGGCCGCCGTCGACCTTGCGATACTCGGAGGTGTCAACGACGAGTGTCTTGTAGCCCAGATCCTGCACGGCCTTGAGCACAGTCGGATAGCCCTCGGCAACGATGACCGTACCGTTGACCCAGATGCAGTTGGCGCCGTACGCCTCGTCCTCGGGCACGACAATCTTGTTGTACTGGGCAAAGTCGGGCTTATCGATGAACTCACCAGAGACGAGCATGTTGTTGTCCTCGATGTAGTTGACGCCCGTCTTGAGGTGCAGGACCTCCTCCAGCGGAACCTCAGAACCCTCGAGGCCCCAGCCCTCGAGAATCTCACAGAACTGGCGGATGCCCTCTTCGTTGGTACGAGCGGAGCGACCGACGTAGAAATGGTCACCGACCATCATGACGTCGCCGCCGTCGAGCGTGCCCGGAGAAACGATGTGCTTGACATGCTCGTCGTCAAAGAAGCGACGGACGGCCGGCTCGATCTCGTCCTTCTCGCCGTTGCGGCTATCGGCACCGGGGTTGGTAATGATGGCGCCGCAGCGAGTGATGACGGCCGGATCTTCGACGAAGCAGCTGTCGGGATACTGCTCGAGTGCCGGCAGCACCGACACGTCAACGCCGCACTGCTCGAGCGCATGCTCGTAATCGTAGTGCTCCTCGATGGCGCGCTCGTAGATGGGCTGGCCAAGCTCGGGGGCACTCGTGATGCCATTGCTCAGGGACTTGCCGGGGCGGCGGATGATGACGTGGCTGAACTTGGTCATAATGATCCTCCTTGGATCTCTTAGCAGAGAGCGGGACTTCTTCGCGCCCGCCTTCCTTTCGATGTCTTTATCTTAGGGCGGTTTTCCTGTTTTGTATATTGTATACAATCCTGAACGGTAGGTATTCTTCGGTAAGCGTATTTTTACGTATCGGCGCAAAGTAGCATGATTTAGCTGGTCGTTCTATAATTCAACTGAGCTATTCAAGTGAAACGTATTTGCTTTTAGAAATATACCGTTAAGGAACATAGGCTCATGGAAACGCTCAGAAGGCCCCTGAAAGACCACGTATACGACTACATTTCGAGCCGTATTGACGCCGGCGAGCTTTCGGCCGGCGACCGGCTGAGCGAGCAAGCGATCTGCGACGCCATGGGCGTGTCGCGCACGCCGGTCCGCGAAGCGCTCATCCAGCTCGCAAGCGACGGCTATCTGGACAATCTCCCCCGCCGCGGATTCCGCGTCCGTGGGTTCGATCAGCAAAACGCCGTTGAAGTCTTTGAGATTATGGGGCCGCTCGACGGGCAGGCCGCATATCTCGCCTGTCCGAACCTAACCGACGATGACATTACGCAGCTTAAATTTCTCGTCGGCTCCATGGACCTCGCGATCCAAGGCGGCCTCATCCGAAAGTACGACGACATTCAGCGAGACTTTCATCTAACGTACTTCAACCGCTGCGGTAACGACCGTCTGCGCGATATGATCTCGCAGCTCGAGCGCTGCTTTATCAAGCGCGATTACGAGACTGTCGACCAGGAGACGGCGTGCAAACTGCTCAATAAAGCCAACAGCGAACATGCTCATATTCTTGAGTTGTTCGAAGCACGAGATGCGACGGGCGTGCGCGACTACGTTCGCGATGTCCATTGGAACACAGAAAACGCCCAGTTCACCGTCTGGTAGGAAACGATGCCCTTGCGGAAAGCGTGTCCCGTTATTCCCGCTCGAAACGGGTCGCAGTTTCCCAACGGGGCCCCTCGGGGAAACTGCGACCCAGAATTTGAGCTCGAAACGGGATGTGGTTTCCAAATCGAGGCCCTATGGGAAACTGCGTCCCGCCTTCGAGGGCAAAACAGGGACGCAGTTTCCGGGCGGGGCATCAAAACCAAAATTGCGGTGGAATAGTTCCTGCTTGGGCCGGTTGAGGCCTTAAATAGGAGCTATTTCACCGCAAGTTATTGAGGGGATGCCCGTCCTCTTACAGATGGCGCTCCAGGAAGCGGAAGGCCAGACGAATCCAGGGACGGACGGAAACCTGCTTGTCCTCGTTGTCGACCGCGGTGTTGGCGTTGCCGAGCGAAAGGCCGTGGCCACCCTGGTCAAAGACGTGCATCTCGCATGCAACGCCCTCCTCGGCCATGCGCTGCGCAAACGGGTAGACTTGCTCAATCGGCGCCGTCTTGTCGTCCGAAACGCCCCACACAAAGGTCGGGGGCATCTGGCGCGAAACGTGCGTGGTAGGGCAAATGTCGGTCAGGTGCTCATCGGTCGCCTCGCCGCCCGTCACCATCGACAGATAGTCGTTGAGCAAATCGCGCCCCGTCTTGCCACCCGTCTTGGGCACGCGCAGGTCAATGCGCGGGTCGCGCGTCTGCATATCGCGCACATAGGCAAGGTCGAGCAACGGATAGCCCAACACCACGGCGTCGGGACGAATATCCTCCGGACGAGCCCCGGCAAGGCCCGCGAAGGGTCCGGTCTTCCACTGCGTTGCCAACGAGGCGCAGATCATACCGCCCGCCGAGAAACCCACGATGCACACGCGCTTGGGATCGACATGCCACTCGTCGGCGTTGGCGCGCACGGTAGCGACCATCTTGGCGAGGTCCGCCTGCGGGTGCGGAAAGCTCACGTCGCCCGTGCCACTCGTCACATAGTTGAGTACAAAGGCCTGGTACCCGCGGTCCAAAAATGCAAATGCCACCGGGTCCTGCTCGTGCGGAGCGATATGCGTAAACCCGCCTCCGCCGCAGATGATCACCGCGGGGCGGCGGCCATTGGGCTTGTCGGGCAGCGGCTCGGCACCCAGATACGTAAACGTCGCCGGATAATCCTCGGTTGGCTCCTCGCCCCACAGCGCATGGTTCTCAATAATCATAGGTGCTCCCTCCGTGCGATTCGTGCGCACTCGTTTTTCGCACCTTAGCGTACCCCACTTGAGCCCGCGGCGCAGAAACACCCCCGCAATAAGTTGACCTTCAACTGATATATCACAAAATCGCTGTTCAGAGGTATCGTTAGGCAGCGTAAAATAGGGGCGCTGACCGTGCTGGGAAACACGTACGAAACGTTTCCGGCAAACCACACGCGTGCAACATGCGCGCCTGATACGTTGGAGGCATCTATGGGTCTGCTCGATTCGCTCAAGTCCACGTTCACTTCGTCGGGCGAGGCGTCCGTTCCACCCGCAGCAAGCTTCGCCACCCGCGAAGGCGTCATCTACGCTCCCGTCAACGGCGTGCTCGTCAATCTGAGTGAGGTTCCCGACGAGACCATCGCCTCGGGCATGCTCGGCCAGGGCTACGGCATCGAGCCCATTACCGGCACCATTTACGCCCCCGCCAACGGCCGTATCGGCGCCACCACCGTCACTAACCACTCCATCGGCATGATCACCGAGGACGGTCTGCGCGTGTTCATCCATGTTGGCCTGGGCACCGTGGAAATGAACGGTAAAGGCTTTGCCCGCTTTGTCGAGATGGGTGACACGGTCAAGGCCGGCCAGCCGCTCATCAGCTTCGACCGCGACGCCATCAAGGCCGCTGGTCACGAGGACATCGTGACCGTCATCGTCTCTGAGCTCGACCGCCTCAAGAGCATCGACCACGTCGGCGAGTCCGGCACGCTTATCGGCGGCAATCCGCTCGTCAAGCTTGGCGATCCGCTGCTGGTTGCCAAGACCAAGTAGCCGAGCATCATCGCATAAAGGCTCAACCACCTGTGCATCTTTGCCGCATTTGTGTTGTTGTTTTTGCCTATGTAGAGGTTCTGAAACGTTTCTATATAGGCAGCCGAGCATCAACGCAGGTGCGGCTTTTGCGTAGCGAGGCATCGCCCCGCGGCATGTTGTTCAACCGCACGAACCCCCTTCCTTTGTCCGCGCAGAGCGCTAGACTGCTAGGTCGACATTGGAGGAAGATCGATGCAAAACACACCCACGGGCGCCGCACATGCCGCGCCTCAACGCAACCAACGCATCGTCGCGCTCGACGGGCTCCGCGCCCTCGCCATCGCCGGCGTCGTCCTATATCACCTTCGCCCCAGCCGCCTGACCGGCGGTTTTTTGGGCGTTACACTCTTCTTTACGCTGAGTGGCTATCTCGCCACCAAAAGCATTATGCGGGTCACGGCACGCGACGGATTCTCGTACCCGCGCTATATCTGTCGCCGCATTGCGCGCATAATGCCGCCGATCGTCGTGACCATCGCGCTTACCGCCGTCGCCACCTACATCGCGGCCCCGAGCCTACTCCCTAAGGTGCAGCAGGACGCCCTGCCATCGGCACTCTTTTTGAGCAACTGGTTCTACATCTTCCGTAACGTCTCGTATTTCGCCGCTGCGGGGCTCCCCTCGCCGCTCACGCACCTGTGGTTCTGCGCTGTCACTATGCAGTTCTATCTGGTGTGGCCGGTCATCCTTATGGCACTGTGCAGCAAAACCAGGTCGCGCAACACCGCCATCGGCATCACGATCGCATTCGCGCTTGTATCGACGGCAGCCATGGTCCTCATGTTTAATCCCACCGCCGACACATCTCGCGTCTACTACGGAACCGACGCCCGTGCCGCCGAGCTTCTATGCGGAGCCTTAGCCGCCATCGCCGCGCCGCGTCTGCGCGAGATGCTGAGCGGTGACATCCATACCCCCGGCGCCAACAAGGGCGTCTCAAAGGTCAACGCGATTTCTATCGCGTGGCTCGTTGCCGTTATAGCCGGCGCACTCATGCTGACCGGAGAGAGCGCCTGGCTCTACCGCGGCGGCTTTTTGCTGTTTGCCCTGCTCACCGGACTCCTCATCATCTGCGTGCAGAATACGGAGTGCATCGTGCGCCGTCTGCTGTCGGCCAAGCCGCTCGTCTGGCTGGGCCAGCGCTCGTTCTCGGTCTATCTGGTGCACTATCCCCTACTGCTTCTTATGAACCCCGCAACCCGCACTACCCGCATCGCCTGGTGGGAGCAGGTATTACAGCTTGTACTGATTCTTGCGGTAGCCGAGGTTTTCTATCGCCTCGTCGAACGCCCTTGGCCCCACAAGCCGGCCCAACAGGACAGCACGGCAAGAAAACACGTCCTCGCGCCCGCCATGGTGCTCCCCGCGCTTGGCGCTGCATGCGTCGCCGCACTTGCCTTCGCGCCGCTTGACTGGGCAGGCATCGCCACCGCCCGCGCCGAGCAGCTCCGTCCCGAGCTTGCCCAGAACGCGACCTCCGCCCAGGACAACGGAGCCAACGACAAGGGTGCCGAGCCCGCATCCGGTAAAGAATCCCAACCCAGCGACACCGCATCCGATGACGCCACCAAGCAAAAACCCAAAGAGGGACCTATCGCCGAAAAGGTCCCCAAGAACCTTGACTGGAAGAGCTTTACCTACGACGAGGCAACCGGAACCTGCGACGCCCGCGTGCTCATGATCGGCGACTCGGTCACCGCAGGTGCCCAACCTGGCATTCAGGCGGCGCTTCCCAACGCGTACATCGACGGCGTGGTGAGCCGCCAGTTCTACACCTTCCAGGATGTCTATGCACAGGACAGCGCCAACTACGATCCAAGCGTGGTCATCTGCGCGCTTGGCACCAACGGCCTCATCCGCGACCCCCAGCAGGTGCAGGACGTGATCAATGCCGTAGGTGGCAAGCCCATCTACTTTGTGACCGTGCGCGTACCGCTCGAGCTACAGGACCGCAATAACCAGACAATCCGCGACGTCTGCGCTCAAAACGACAACGCCGGCGTCATCGACTGGAACGGTGCCTCAGAGGGCCACAGCGAATACCTTGTCGACGACGGCACACACCTCACCCAGGCGGGAATCGACACCTACGCTGCTCTCATACGCCAAGCCATCTGCGGGCACTAGGCACCGCAAAATCGGCGCTTGCGCGGCGCCCACGTCACGCCCATACATCACGCCTGACGTTTTGCTACGCCCCCACTCGCGGGTTAGAATGGTTAACTGTTTGGAAATAATCCGTACAACCGTTATGGGAGGATACGTGAACCGCACCAAAATCGCGCAGCTCTATGCCGATTCCGAGTCGCTCGGTGGCCAGACCGTCACCGTAGCCGGCTGGGTCAAGTCCGTCCGCGACATGAAGAACTTTGGCTTCGTTACGCTCAACGACGGCAGCTGCTTCCGCGACCTGCAGGTCGTCATGAACCGCGAGGCGCTCGACAACTACGACGAGATCGCCCACCAAAACGTCTCGGCTGCCCTCATCTGCACCGGCACCGTCAAGCTGACCCCCGATGCTCCCCAGCCCTTCGAACTCACCGCGACCGAAATCGTGGTCGAGGGCGTAAGCGCCCCGGACTACCCGCTGCAGAAGAAGCGCGCCACCGTCGAGTTCCTGCGCACCCAGCAGCACCTGCGCCCGCGCACCAACCTGTTCCGTGCCGTGTTCCGCATCCGCTCTGTCGCGGCTGCCGCCATCCACCGCTTCTTCCAGGAGCAGGGCTTTGTCTACGTCAACACCCCCATCATCACCACGAGTGACTGCGAGGGCGCCGGCGAGATGTTCCGCGTAACCACGCTCGACCCCAAAAACCCGCCCCTCACCGAGTCCGGCGAGGTCGACTGGAGCCAGGACTTCTTTGGCAAGCACGCAAGCCTTACCGTATCCGGCCAGCTCAACGCCGAGAACTTCGCCATGGCCTTTGGCGACGTGTACACCTTTGGCCCCACCTTCCGCGCCGAGAACTCCAACACCACGCGCCACGCCGCCGAGTTTTGGATGATCGAGCCCGAGATGGCCTTCGCCGACCTCAACGACTACATGGATAACGCCGAGGCCATGCTCAAGTACGTCCTCAAGGACGTTATGGCAACCTGCCCCGACGAGCTCAACATGCTCAACAAGTTTGTGGACAAGGGTCTCATCGAGCGCCTGAACCACGTGGCGAACTCCGACTTTGCCCGCATCACCTATACCGAGGCCGTTGAGATCTTGGAGCAGGCTGTCGCCGCCGGCCACAAGTTTGAATATCCCGTCAGCTGGGGTATCGACCTGCAGACCGAGCACGAGCGCTTCCTGACCGAGGAGCACTTTAAGCGCCCGACCTTCGTGACCGACTACCCGGCCGAGATCAAGGCCTTCTACATGCGCATGAACGACGACGGCAAGACCGTCGCCGCCGCCGACTGCTTGGTGCCGGGCATTGGCGAGATCATCGGCGGCTCCCAGCGCGAGGAGCGCCTGGACCTGCTCGAGGCCCGCATTAAGGACCTGGGCATGGCCCCCGAGCAGTACAAGTACTATCTGGACCTGCGCCGCTACGGCTCCTGCAAGCATGCCGGCTACGGCCTGGGCTTCGAGCGTCTGGTCATGTATCTGACGGGCGTGGGCAACATCCGCGACGTCCTGCCGCACCCGCGCACCGTGGGCAACGCCGACTTCTAATCGCATCAACGCCACAAAACGCGCATGTAACATCGCGCCAGCGCCTCTCGGCAACAGCCGAGGGGCGCTTTTTTCAACAGCATCCGTCAAGCTTTTGGCAAGCTTTTGGTCAGTTGAGCAGGGCTGTCGAAAACTCAACCCACCGTTTGCCGGCAGCCATCGACCGCCCAAGGCGTCATGCGTCCTCGGCCAAGCCCCGCGCCCTAGGCTCTGAGCCGTCATCGCCAAAAACGGAAAGGACGTGGGCACTATGACCGAATCAGTTGTTGAAAACTACGAGACCACGACCAGAGGCGCCGCCTCGATGGCAGCCTATCGCGCCGTACGCATCCTGCAGCTCTTGAGCGAGAACACCGGCGAAGACAAAGCCTTGCTATCCGACGAGCTGGTCGAGCGCCTCGCCCATCCCGATGACCCCGCCCGCATGCCCATCTCGGCGGCGCGCCGCAGTATCTACACCTCGATATCCGCGCTTCGTCACGCCGGATACGAAATCGACTACAAACGCGGCGTGGGCTATCGACTCCTGACCCGTCCGCTCGCCGACGAGGAAGTCATACGGCTCCATGGCATGGTCATGCGCAACCGCTCCACGCCCATCGCCATTCGAAAGAGCATGGCGCAGCACCTGGTCGCCATGGCGAGCGCCGACGTTCGCGGCTACCTCGATATGCCCGAACCCGCACCAAGCACAGACAGTAAATCTACCAAGGCCAAACTCACGCCCATCAAACGAATCGATACCTGCGAACTCGTCGAACAAGCCATCGACCACGGGACCACGGTGAGCTTTGACATCTCGAACGTCACGACTCGTGGCGAAACCGAAGCGGTGCGGATGACGGTCCGGCCCTTTGCCATCAGACAGCGCGATGGGATCTCGTATCTACTGGGAACGGTCTACGACGCCCGAGGCACGGACGACACGCTGCGCACCGTCGAGATCGCCCGCATGAGAAACGTCAGCACGCGCCTGCTCGACGGCAAGAAACTCTTCGCCGCCCTGGACGAGGACGAACGTCCCGCGCCCGCCGCGTAAGCCCGACTACCGCCCATCGTTCCTCAGCGCCGCCCATCCGATTCAGAATTAAATTACCCGCCCAGATGTTGTAAAAATGGACATCGGCGCTACTATAGACCCACTTGCACTTTTTCTTAGTGCAGTGTTTCCAGCCATTTTTATACTGGGGGTAATGATATGAAGGACATCACCATCAGCCGCAGGAGCCTTCTGGTCTCTGCCGGCCTGCTCGCGCTCGCTCCGCTTGCCGGATGCGGCGGCAACTCTGGTTCCGGCTCTGCTGCCACCGGTTCCGACTACACCGTCGGCGTTCTGCAGCTCACCGAGCACTCCGCACTCGACGCCGCCAACGACGGCTTTGTCAAGGCCATCAAGAAGAGCGGCCTCAAGGTCAAGATCGACCAGAAGAACGCCCAGAACGACCAGTCCACGTGTAAGTCAATCGCCGACAAGTTCGTGGGCGATGGCGTCGACCTGATCTATGCCATCGCCACGCCTGCCGCGCAGGCCGCCGCCGGCGCCACGGCCGATATCCCCATCGTGGGCTGCGCCATCACCGACTACGCCGCCTCGGGCCTGGTCCAGGACAACGACAAGCCCGGCACCAACGTCACCGGCGCCTCCGACCTCACCCCGGTCGCCGAGCAGCTCGAGATGATGCAGAAGGTCCTGCCCGACGTTAAGAAGGTCGGCTTGCTCTACTGCACCGCCGAGTCCAACTCCGACGTCCAGATCAAGGCCGCCAAGAAGGAACTCGACAAGCTGGGCCTGAAGTACACCGACTTCACCGTCTCGAGCTCCAACGAGATCCAGTCCGTCGTCGAGTCCGCCGTGGGCAAGGTCGACGCGCTGTACTCCCCCACCGATAACACCATCGCCGCAGGCGCCTCGCAGGTGGGCCAGATCTGCAAGGAGAACAAGCTTCCCTTCGTGACCGGCGAGGAGGGCATGTGCAAGGCCGGCGGCCTGTTCACCCTCTCCATCAACTATGAGGACCTGGGCTACGCCGCGGGCGAGATGGCCGTCAAGATTCTGAAGGGCGAGGCCAAGCCCGAGGATATGCCGATCAAGCACCTCTCGAGCAAGGACCTGGTCGTCGTCAAGAACGACGAGATGGCCGAGGCGCTGGGCATCGACCTCTCCGCTCTGGACGAGTAGCGGCATGCGCGGCGATGTGCCTAGGGCCCATACTCGCGCCGTTGCCGTGTTATTCAATATCTGAGCCACAGGGGCGAACGCCAAAGACCGGCGTTCGCCCTGCTTGTTACGGATGAGACAAAACATCCGGCCGCAGCTCTTTCATGCATTGTTACCGCTATCATGGTGACTCACGTGTCCACTCTATCCTAGGAGGTATGAAGCATGCTCATTGCATTGCAGGGCGCCATTTCGCAGGGCGTCCTCTGGGGCATTATGGTGCTTGGCGTGTTTATCACGTTCCGCCTGCTCGACATCCCCGATATGACCTGCGACGGCAGCTTTGCCCTCGGCGGCTGTGTCTGCGCCGTACTCATCGTCAACAATAACGTCGACCCGCTGCTCGCCGTGCTTGCCGGCATGTGTGCCGGTGCCATCGCGGGTGCCGTCACGGGCATTCTGACCACCGTCTTCGAGATCCCCGCAATCCTTGCCGGAATCCTGACGCAGATCAGCCTGTGGTCCATCAACCTGCGCATCATGGGCAAGTCCAACACGCCCATCCTCGCCAAGGGCACCGTGTTCTCGGCCGTCAGCAACATGACGGGTCTGCCGCAGTCCACCGTCGCCATCATCCTGGGCATTGTGCTGGCCGTGGCCATCGTCGCCATCCTGTACTGGTTCTTTGGCACCGAGATCGGCTCCGCACTGCGCGCCACCGGCAATAACGAGTACATGATCCGCGCATTGGGCGTCAACACCAACTCCACCAAGATGATCGCCCTCGTGCTCTCCAACGCCCTCATCGGCCTCTCGGGCGCGCTTATCTGCCAGAGCCAAAAGTATGCCGACATTGGTATGGGCACCGGCGCCATCGTCATCGGTCTTGCCGCCATCGTCATCGGCGAGGTGCTCGGTCGTCTGCTGCCCGGCGGACTCACGCAGTTCTCCGTCCGTCTGGCCTCCGCCGTCTTTGGCTCCGTGGTCTACTTCCTTATCCGCGCCATCGTGCTGCAGCTGGGCATGGACACCAACGACATGAAGCTGCTCTCCGCCGTGATCGTCGCCGTTGCCCTGTGCGTACCTGTGGTTTGGGAGCGTTACAAGCTCCGCAGCTCCTACACGAGGGGAGATGAGGCAGATGCTTAAGCTCTCGCACGTCAAGAAGACCTTTAACAAGGGCACCGTCACCGAGAAGCGCGCGCTCACCGGTGTCGACCTCACCCTGAATGACGGCGACTTTGTAACCGTGATTGGCGGCAACGGCGCCGGCAAGTCCACGCTGCTCAACATGATTGCCGGCGTGTATCCGCTCGATTCTGGTGTTATCGAGCTCGACGGCACCGATATCTCGCGTCCGAGCGAGTCGCAGCGCGCCAAGTACCTGGGCCGCGTGTTCCAGGACCCCATGCGCGGTACCGCTGCCGATATGCAGATCGCCGAGAACCTGGCCCTCGCCAAGCGCCGTGGCCAGCGTCGCGGCCTTTCGTGGGGCGTCACCAAGGCCGAGAAGGACGAGTACGTTGAGCTGCTCAAGCGTCTGGACCTTGGTCTGGATACGCGCCTCAACGCCAAGGTCGGCCTGCTCTCGGGCGGCCAGCGCCAGGCACTCACCCTGCTGATGGCCACGCTCACCAAGCCGCGCCTGCTGCTGCTCGACGAGCACACGGCGGCCCTCGACCCCAAGACGGCATCGAAAGTGCTCAACCTGACCGAGGAGATCGTCGACGAGAATCACCTGACCACGCTCATGGTCACACACAACATGAACGACGCCATCCGTCTGGGCAACCGTCTGATCATGATGCACGAGGGCCACGTGATCTACGACGTGGCGGGCGATGAGAAGAAGTCGCTCACCGTGGCCGACCTGCTGCAGAAGTTCGAGGAGGTCTCGGGCGGCGAGCTCGCCAACGACCGCATGCTGCTGAGCTAACGACCTAGAAAACCACCGCAAAGGAGACAGGCACCTTTGTGGTGGTTTTTGTTAAGGACTAAGGAGACCGCCATGAAAAGACTCCCCCACCTTGCGTTAGCCACCGCGTTAATCTGGAAGCGCCACCGCTAAGCTATATCTCCGGGCCCTGCAGCCCCGCCGTACAAACCTTATTTCGAGCGCAGAAGCCCGTCCGAATGTGATCGGACGGGCTTCTTGGTGGGTATCATGGTTGAACGATCATAGGAGGTTTTCCCCACATGGAATTGTTTGAACCGATTCTTCATTTCTTTGAGCAACGGTGGGTCCACAACATCATCTGGGCCGGCATCTTGCTAATAGGCACCGCCATCGCCACCAAGGTCGTATCCAAGGCCCTGCGCCACCTGCTCAACCGCGACGACAACCCGCTTCCGGCATCGAGTATCTTCATCAACATCGCGCGTGCCGTCATCTGGACGATCGGCGGCAGCTTTATCCTCGACAACTGCTTTGGCATTAACGCAAACGCCCTCGTCGCCGCTCTTGGCGTCGGCGGCATCGCCATCTCGTTGGGCTTTCAGGACACGCTCTCAAACCTCATCGGCGGCATGCAGGTAACGTTTATGGGCATCATCAAGCCCGGCGACAATATCGAGGTCGGTGGCGTATCGGGCGTTGTCCAGGACATCACCTGGCGTCATACGACCATCGAGGACGCCTGCGGGCAGACTATCATCGTCCCCAACTCAAATATCTCCAAGAACACGCTCGTGCACCTCATGCCCTTTGGGCGTGTGGCTGTGCCCGTTGCCGTAAAGGACACGTCCAAGTGGGCCTCGCTCGACGCACTGGCAGACGAGCTGACCAGCGCCACCAAGGCCGCCGTGCTTCCCATCTCGGGCTTTGACAAGGAGCCCTACGTGCTTTTTAGCGAGATCGGCGACTTTGGCATCAAGGGCAAGATCATCTTTATCGTCAGCGACGACAGCACCACCTTCACTGCAGCCGACGCCTGCATCCGCGCCATCGCCCCCATCATCGTCTAAACCACCACAAAGGGGACAGGCACCTTTGTGGTGGTTTTCATTCGTGGTACCATGGTTCATATAGTTGTTTAAACGACTAAGGGAGCAACATCATGGAAGAGGCCTATCGTCAAGCACGCAAGCGCGGCGAGCAAGGACGTCGACGCGCCATTAGCCAAAGCGAGCATCCATACCTTACGGACCTCGTCAGTTTGGTTGCTCAGCTCCCCTTAGGTCAGCGAGAGAGCGTCGGCCTAAGGGATATTCCGCTCGAAATGGTCGTCGGCACGGTCACCAAAGGCCGTCAGTCTGCCTTCTCGTGTAACTTTATGCCCCTGCTGCCGTTTAACACCGAGTTCGCCCGCAAGTGGTCCAACCTCTATGACATTCAGGTAACCGAGGGCTATCGCGACCCCATCATCGTCACCGAGTTCATGCATCGGTTCTATGTCCAGGAAGGCAACAAACGCGTTAGTGCCCTCAAATTCCTGGACGCTCCAACGGTTTCGGCTAGGGTCACCCGTCTCTACCCCGGCAAATGGGATTCCGTCGAAAGCCGCCTGTACGGCGAGTTCTGCGCGTTTTGGCGCGTCTGCCCTCTATACGAAATCGAGTTCTCGCGTGAGGGAAGCTACGAAACGCTCGCCAAGATGCTCGGTCAGAACCTTATCGAAAAATGGCCGCAGAAAAAGGTCGACTACCTGCGCCACACCTTCCTGCTCTTTAAGCGCGCCTACCTTCGCGCGGGCGGCGACCACCTGGACATTACGCCCGCCGACGCCATGCTCGTCTACCTCAATGTGTACAACCAGGACCGCCTGCTGGATACGCCGACGGATATCGTCGTAAACCGCCTGTGCAAGATCTGGCGCGAGCTGGTCATCGCCGGAAAAAGTGACGAGGACAAGGTCGATCTTGTCGAAGCACCGAGCGTCGATGAGGAGGAGTCGCCCGCCAAATCCACCTCCGGCGTACTCAACTTCTTTATGGGCAAGACCGTCTATTCGGCGGCCAACCCCCTGCGCATCGCCTTTATCCATGAGTTCACCTGTGCGACATCGAGCTGGGACAGCCTGCACGACCAAGGGCGTCAGTATCTCGATGAGCACTTTGGCGGTATCGTGCGCACCGAGGCATTCGAGGACTGTCACGATCCGGACGTGTTCTACGCCGCCGTCGAAACGGCTGTCAAACATGGAGCTAACGTCATCTTCTCGACCTCGCACCGCCTGATGGAATACACGCTCAGAGCTGCCGTTGAGTATCCCCAGGTGCGGTTCCTTAACTGCTCTATCGGCCTTCCCCACCAAAGCGTCCGTTCGTACTTTGGCAAGATGTACGAGGCCAAGTTCCTCCTGGGCGCCCTTGCCGCCAGTATGGCGGACAACCACCGTATCGGCTACCACGCGTCGGTCTTCGCCTCGGGCGCGCTTAGCGAGATCAACGCCTTTGCGATTGGCGCCTCGCTGCTCGACCCCCGCGCGCAAATTATCCTGACCTGGGGCGATGTGCCCGCCGGAGGCCTTGCCGAGGCCATGTGCCGCGAAGGCGTGAGCGTCATGACCGGCGCTGACATGTCAAAGTCGCTCGTAGACCCTACGGCCTACGGACTCCACCGCCTGGTCGATGGCAAGGTCGTCGGCATCGCCATGCCGGTCTGGAACTGGGGCCGATACTACGAGCTTATCGTGCGAAGCCTGCTGCATGGCACCTGGGATGAGACCAGTGACGACAGCCAGGTTCGCGCCGTCAACTACTGGTATGGCATGAGCTCGGGCGTCATCGACATTCGCTACGCTCCGGGCCTGCCCTATCAAACGCGCAAACTGGTGCAGCTGCTCCGCAATGGCATCGTCGAGGGCTCCATCAATCCATTTGGCGGCGAGCTTCATAGCCAAGACGGCGTGGTGCAGATCGAGGGCTTTCCCCCACTGCCGAGCGCGCAGATTGTCGAGATGAATTGGCTGGCGGACAACGTGGTAGGCACCATTCCGCAGCTCGACGATGAGCCGGGAGTTACCGCCCTATGAAGATCCTTGCCATAGCAGATACCGAAGAACGATGCCTTTGGGAGTGCTTTCGCAAGGAGCGCTTTGAGGGTGTCGACCTGATTCTGTCTGCCGGCGATCTGGACCCGGACTATCTTGAGTTTTTGGTCACCGTCATCAACAAACCGCTCATCTACGTTCGCGGCAACCACGACGACCGCTACGCACGTCATGCACCGGGCGGATGTATCTGCGTGGAAGACAGCGTGTACACGTACCGAGGGATTCGCATTGCGGGCCTCGGCGGGTCCATGCGTTATCGCGACGGCGCCAACATGTACACCGAACGCGAGATGTCCAAGCGCATGCGTAAGCTGTCACGTAAGGTTAGGATGGTCGGCGGGTGCGACATTCTGCTTACCCATGCGCCCGCCGCCGGTATGGGTGATTTGGACGATCTGCCGCATCGAGGGTTTGAGTGCTTTAACACGGCGCTTGAGTCCTGGGGGGTCGACTACATGGTGCATGGGCATGTACACCAAAGCTATGGTCGCGACTTTCAACGCGAGCGGCAGCATGTGTGTGGAACGACGATCATCAACGCCTGCGGCTATACGCAGTTTGAGCTCGACCAGACGCGCTACCCCATCCGTGGCTGGCAGGCAGCCTGGCTCAACTCGCAAACCATGCGCCGCGAGCTCAAGCGCCACGATGCCATCGAGTCCTCAACAGCCAGAACACCCTGGTAACCCCCTTTAAGGCTTGACGCTGCGCCGGCCCCAAGCACCCCATCTCGCCCCTCAAGCCGTCGCTCGCGTACCAAAGTACGCGTCGCTCCTCTTTCGGGGCGACCTGGGGCACTTGGAACCGGCTCGCTGCGATGCCATAACATTGACGCCAAAGTGCCAAAACCACCACAAAGGTGCCTGTCCCCTTTGTGATGGTTTTGGCCCGAGATAGCAAGAAACCCGGTCCCACACGAGGCGGAACCGGGTTTCTTTAGCAATGCTTGCTTTGCTCAGGCAGTAACTAGCAGTTACTCAGCCAGGAAGTCACGCTGGACAGCAGGATCGACCTTGACGCCAGGGCCCATGGTGGAAGACACGGAGATGGACTTGACGTACTTGCCCTTAGCAGAAGAGGGCTTGACGCGCAGGATCTCGGTGTACAGGGCAGCGTAGTTCTCGACGAGCTGCTGCTCAGAGAAGGACTTCTTGCCCAGGGGCACGTGGCAGATGCCGTAGCGGTCGGCGCGGTACTCAACGCGGCCAGCCTTGAGCTCGGAGACCATCTTGGCGACGTCCATGGTCACGGTGCCGAGCTTGGGGTTCGGCATGAGGCCACGGGGACCAAGGATCTTACCGATGCGGCCAACCTTGGCCATCATGTTCGGCGTAGCGATAGCGGCGTCGAAGTTGATCTCGCCCTTCTGAATCTGGGCGACGAGCTCGTCGGAACCGATGATGTCGGCGCCGGCAGCCTCAGCCTCGCGGGCCTTCTCGCCCTCGGCGAAGACGGCAACACGAACGGTCTTGCCGGTGCCGTGGGGCAGGGAGATGGAACCACGGATGTTCTGGTCAGCCTTACGAGTATCGATGCCCAGACGGAAGTGGGCCTCGACGGTCTCGTCGAACTTGGCGGTGTCGAGCTCCTTGATGAGCTTGGCAGCCTGAAGGGGGGTGTAGAGCGTGGCGCGGTCGATCTTCTCGGCAGCGGCGTTATAGCTCTTACCATGCTTAGCCATGTGCATTACCTCCTGTGGTTAAACGGGCTTATGCCCTCCCACATCGTATCGTGTGCCCTATTGCACACATATAACGGGCGCCCCGGTCGGAGCACCCGTCATTACCTAAAGAAATCGCTACTCAGCGATGGTGACGCCCATGGAACGGGCGGTACCGGCGATGATCTTCTTGGCGGCGTCAATGTCGTTGGCATTGAGGTCCGGCATCTTGATCTCGGCGATCTTGGTGAGCTGCTCCTGGGAGAGCTGACCAACCTTGTCAGCCTGGGGCTTAGCGGAACCAGACTTGAGGTTCAGCTCCTTCTTGATAAGGTGAGCCGCCGGCGGGGTCTTGGTGATGAAGGAGAAGGACTTGTCCTCGTAGACAGAGATCTCAACGGGGATGATGTCACCCTTCTTGTCCTGCGTCTCGGCGTTAAAGGCCTGGCAGAACTGCATGATGTTCACGCCAGCAGCGCCCAGGGCGGGGCCGACGGGAGGAGCGGGGTTTGCTGCACCAGCAGGAATCTGGAGCTTAATGACGTTGGCAACCTTCTTCTCAGCCATGGTCATTCCTTTCGAATCACGAGTGTGAAGTACTTGCTATATCGTAAGCACGCACGTGTTAGAAGCACTCCTGAGATGAGCAGTCACAGAAGAAGCACGCTCGCGCGAACGGACGAAAACTTAAGCGATGACAGCGACCTGGTTAAAGTCGAGCTCGACCGGCGTCTCGCGGCCAAAGATCATCAGCGTGACCTTGAGCTTGCCAGCCTCGGTGTTAACCTCGGAGACCTTGCCATCAAAGTCGGTAAGCGGGCCATCGGTGACGCGGACGGACGTACCGACCTCAATATCAACCGAGGTGCGCTTGGGCGAATCGCCCTTACCGGGACGACGAGTCATCTTGTTGTACTCGTCGCGGGAAAGCGGAGCGGGCTTGCCGTTGCCGCCTAGGAAACCGGTGACGCCAGGCGTGTTACGAACACACGTCCAAGCATCGTCATCCATCTCCATGCGGACCAGGACATAACCCGGGAAGATCTTGGAATCCTTGGTCTCACGCTTGCCACCCTCTTTAATCTCGGTGACGCGCTCCATAGGAATCTCGATATCAAAGATACGGTCCTGCATGCCCATAGTCTCGATGCGATGCTCGAGATCGGACTTAACGCGGTTCTCGTATCCAGAGTAAGTGTGAACGACGTACCAACGCTTAGACATGGTTTAGCCCCTCAATCCAGAGAACAGAGCAAGAGCCTCGCCAAAGCCAGCATCGAGCAGAGCGATGACGACGCCGACGACGATCAGAGAAGCGCAAACAACAACCGAGTAGTTCACGAGCTCCTTCTTATCGGGCCACGTGACACGCTTCATCTCGGACTTGACCGAAGCGAAATACTTCTTGGTGCGGGCGAAGAAACCAGGCTTCTCGTTCTTCTTGGACTTCGCAGCCTTCTCGTTCTTCTTGGCAACGGCCTTCTTGGCCTCAACCTTGGAGTTGGCGGCAGCTTTGTTGGCAGGTGCCGGCTGCTGAGCCTTCTTCTTGTTCTTCTTGTTGGCCATTTGGGTTACCTCCGCGCAATGCGCTTATACATGACTAAACCGTAAGCCCCCAAGTGGGAGCTTACGGAATAATGACTGGCACGCCAGGAAGGACTCGAACCCTCAACACTCGGTTTTGGAGACCGATGCTCTACCAATTGAACTACTGGCGTATGTGACTAGAGACTAGCGAGTCTCTTTGTGCAGCGTGTGGTGACGGCACCAGGGGCAATACTTCTTGATCTCCATACGATCAGGCATGGTCGACTTGTTCTTGGTGGTCGTATAGTTGCGGCGCTTGCACTCAGTGCACGCAAGAGTAACTAGAGTACGCATGTATCCTGAACCTTTCATTTCCGCCCCGTACGGGCACGAGTTGTTACTTTATCAGCTCCACGTAAGTGCTGTCAATGAAAACCTCGAGTCAATTGGTTCTCGGTGGATCCATTCATATTTGGAACACATCAATGAAGCCATCGAGATCTAATCGACGGTGCATCCAGGACCATTATCGATCCTCTCGACACCAGCAACGGCTGAATATCCATTGCAGAAAAGAACCCGGCACCCATATAAGTGCCGGGTTCTCTAAGTCAGCTATATCAAAGAGCTAATTTACTCAATGATCGTGGAGACGATGCCCGAACCGACGGTGTGGCCACCCTCGCGGATAGCGAAGCGCAGGCCCTCCTCCATGGCGATCGGGTGGATGAGGTCGCCCTCGATGGTGATGTGGTCACCAGGCATAGCCATCTCGGTGCCCTCGGGGAGCTTGACCGTACCGGTAACGTCGGTGGTACGGAAGTAGAACTGAGGACGATAACCATCGAAGAACGGGGTGTGACGGCCACCCTCCTCCTTGGTCAGAACGTAGATCTCACCGGTGAACTTGGTGTGCGGGGTAACCGAACCGGGCTTGCAGAGAACCTGGCCGCGCTCGATGTCCTCGCGCTTGATGCCGCGGAGCAGCAGACCGACGTTGTCGCCAGCCTCGCAGAAGTCCATGGACTTACGGAACATCTCGATACCGGTAACGACGGTGTTCTGTGTATCCTTGATGCCGACAATCTCGACGGGCTCGTTGAGCTTGAGCTCACCGCGCTCGACACGGCCGGTAGCAACGGTACCACGGCCGGAGATGGTCATAACGTCCTCAACGGCCATCAGGAACGGGAGGTCGTTGTTACGAGCAGGCGTCGGGATGTACTCGTCGACGGCGTTCATGAGCTCGCGGATAGCGTCCATCCACTTGGCGTCGCCCTCGAGAGCGCCCAGAGCGGAACCACGGATGACGGGGATGTCGTCGCCGGGGAAATCGTACTCGGAGAGGAGCTCACGGGTCTCCATCTCGACGAGGTCGATGAGCTCGTCATCGTCGACCATGTCGCACTTGTTCAGGAAGACGACGATGTAGGGAACGCCGACCTGACGGGCGAGCAGGATGTGCTCGCGGGTCTGAGCCATGGGGCCGTCGGTAGCGGCGATGACCAAGATAGCGCCGTCCATCTGAGCAGCACCGGAGATCATGTTCTTGACGTAGTCAGCGTGGCCCGGGCAGTCAACGTGAGCGTAGTGACGGGCAGCAGTCTCGTACTCGACGTGGGAGACGGAGATCGTAATGCCGCGCTCGCGCTCCTCGGGAGCCTTGTCGATGTTCTCGAACGCAGTGAAGTCAGCCTTGCAGCCCTCGGTCTCGGAGAGAACCTTGGTGATGGCAGCGGTCAGCGTGGTCTTGCCGTGGTCGACGTGACCAATGGTGCCGATGTTAACATGCGGCTTAGTGCGCTCAAACTTCTCTTTGGCCATAAAGCCCTCCTCTAAACAGGTCGTCCCCGGACGGGACTTTGCCTTTATACCATAGTGGCCTCTCAACATACTATTGAGAAGCCACCGTGTTACCTATGGTAGCGGTGACTGGATTCGAACCAGTGACGCCACGGGTATGAACCGTGTGCTCTAACCAACTGAGCTACACCGCCGGATGGAGCCTGCAACCAGACTTGAACTGGTGACCTCTTCGTTACCAACGAAGTGCTCTACCGACTGAGCTATACAGGCACTTGACGGGTGGGAGCTATAGGATTCGAACCTATGTAGGCAGAGCCAACGGGTTTACAGCCCGTCCCCATTAACCACTCGGGCAAACTCCCAATCGTTCAAGTATCCGCAGGTTCTTTGGTCTTTTGGACCGCCGCCCCCGCGAACGAAAAAGATAATACGATGCAACCTTGGGGGCTGTCAACGAAAACCTCTAGATACACGGTTCCGGGCGTATCTATATAGCCGTGACCTGCGGTTTTGTTGAGTTTGGATGTGAAGGACAGTGGTTTTGGATACAGAGGTGACATTTCCCAAGGTAACACTTTGGCGTAGTGGAGTACACCTTCAGGATCGAACTTCGATAACAGCCTATTTGCACCTATATATAGGTCGAGATCGGGCTTCCGTGGCAGATTCGAGCGTGGATTTTCTCCCACTTTTAGCGCGGCTCTAAGGCCAAAGTGGCAGATTATCCACGTTCATTCTCCAGGCGAGAGAACTGTAAAGCCGCAACTACTCGGGCCAGGCCAAAGTAGACCCATAGAGCGGCTCCCCCTTGGTGCAGGGGTAGCGACTCAAGTAACACGACGATAGCAAGTCGAAAAAATAAGTCATGGCGTATTTCGAATAAACGCCGAGTCGGTCAATTCCGTTTCCCGCATTACCAAGACGATATACACGGTCAAAAGACCTCGATTTGTCATCGTTGCTAAACGCAGTAATTAGAATCTTCCTGCCCGAACGGCAATCAAGATACTCACGCGCCTGTGACGCAAATAGCCCGGAGACCGATACGAGAATTATCAATGACTGCGAAGCGTCTCCCATGTTTTTCAATTCCGCGACGTTAGCCCCAGCAACTATGCGAACTATCTTGCCCGCATAAAACATTTCCTGCTGAAATCGTACGAGATTGGCGCTCACATTATTGGTGCACCAAATTTCAACGTTTTTATGGCCATCAATTTCGTCGACAAGATGCTTAATAGCGATATCGGACACGCCGCTTTCAACCTCAGCGAACATCTCGATCATGCGAACGTCGAGCTCTGCCCTGTACTCCTCGTAGCCAAATTCCTCCTCTCGATGGCTTAAGTCGCTTGGAAAGACTGACTGAGTAAATGATTCTTTCAAATCGCTAAGAGACTGGTAGCCCAATCGATTGCAGAAACGACGAACAGCGGAACGAGTCACGAATGCATCGCGGGTTATTGCGGCAACATTGATTTCGCTCGAACGCCTAATGTGAGCGATGAGATATCGAGCGATGGCGGCATCGTTTGACCCAAACTCGCTGTTGATGATGGAGCTAATGCGATTGAGCACATCGAAGTCATTGATATTCACGTGATCCCTCTTTCCGCTCTCCTCGAAATCATGGTTCATTTATTGAATCAAACAGCTTTGGTCGTTCTCCTATGATTCAAATCAGTTGACGTCATCTTAATCATAATTCCGCCACACGTATCCACCGTGTTTTGAGTGATGGAAAGGGGATTCATGGGCAACGTGAACAACATGCCGTTTCTCTGGGGTTCCGCCACGGCGTCTTATCAGTGCGAGGGTGCCTGGAACGAAGACGGCAAAGGCCTTGGTGAGTGGGATTTCTTTAGCCACACAAGCAATAAGAACATCAACCATGTTGACGGTGATGTATCTTGCGACTTCTACCATCGCTATGAAGAAGATATCCGCATGATGAAAGAAGGCGGACAAAACACCTATCGCTTCTCTCTTTCATGGAGTCGAATCATCCCCACGGGTATCGGCGAAGTGAATGAAGAGGGTATCGATTTTTATAATCGGGTCATTGATTGCTGCCTCGAAAATGGCATAGAGCCCAACGTTACGCTGTTCCATTACGATCTGCCATTCACGCTTGCTTGCAAAGGCGGATGGCTGAACAACGACATGGCAGAGTGGTTCTGCAAATACGCCAAGATTTGCTTTGAGCGCTTTGGAGACCGCGTCAAAATCTGGGCTACCGTTAACGAGCCGCATTTCTACAGCTACTGCGTAAACATGTTGGGCAACTATCCCCCCAATCGATCGCTCGATGTTCAGTCGTACATGCAGTTTCAGTACAACCTGATGCGCGCAAGCGCACTCGCAGTCCGAGCATATCGTCAAATGGGCTACGACGGCATCATCGGCGCCGTCCACGATGGCGGCGTTGTCGAACTCGACCCGGCAACCGAGCACCCTGATGACGTATTTCGATACGCAGACTTTTTCGCCAATCGCATGATTCTGGCACCAGCGCTTCAGGGTCAACTGCCGCCAGAAATGGACGAAATCCTTGAAAAACTTGGCGTCTCGCTCTATCGATCCCCAAATGACGTAAAAGAATTCAGAGACGGTAAAGTCGATTTTATTGGACTCAACGTGTATTGCCGAGAGTATGTAACCGACTGGCACGGTGGAGAGCTTGCCGTTTCGGCGAACAATAAGGGCAGTTCGAGCAAAAGGGTCGAAGGAAAATGCATTGCGCCCTTGTTTGAAAGCGCCCGCGACAGCAATGTTCCCCGCAATAAATGGGGCCGCGAAATACTCCCAAGTTGCATGTATTCAACCATCATGGATGTCCACGAGCGCTATGACGCGCCCCGCATCTTTATTACGGAAAACGGACATGGCGCCTATGAGCAACCAGACACAGACGGAATGATCCACGATGATGACCGCATCGAGCTTCTGGGCCAGTTCATCGAGCACATGATGAGGGCTAAGCGCGACGGCGCGCGCGTTGAGGGTTACTACCTCTGGTCGACGATGGATCTGTATAGCTGGATCAACGGCTACGAAAAACGATACGGACTTGTCCATATCGACTTCGAGAACAATCTGGAGCGCACCCCCAAAAAGAGCTGGTATTGGTACCGAGACCTTATCTCGAAGTATCAGGAGCAGGAAGGTTAGGAGAAAGAGATGAAATATCAGGCAATGTCCGAAACAGTCCTAAAGGCTGTTGGCGGCAAAGAGAACATTACATCGGTAACTCATTGTGCGACACGCCTTCGCATCGACGCACGAGACACCTCGATCATCGATCTCCAGCTCGCCAAATCGGCCGACCAGGCGCTCGGGGCAGTAGTCAGCGGTGGCCAGCTTCAGGTGATCATCGGCCCAAACGTCACCGAGGCTTACAACGACTTCCTCGACTTCGCGGGAATCGAAGTCGGCGGTGGCACGGTTGCCGACGATGCCCAAACCGCCAAAGACCTTGCAGAAGGCATTAAAAGCGGTAACACCGCCATGGGCTTGATTGAGAAATTCGGGAACGTCTCTGCACAGGTATTCATGCCCATCGTCCCGGCGCTCATCGTTGGCGGACTCATTCTTTCGATCAAGAATCTCCTGGTCAATTATTGCGGATTAAGCACCGATAGCGGAACCGCCCAGGTCCTGTTGGCGATCTTTAGCGCTTCGTTTAGCTTCTTGCCCGTTTATCTTGGTTATCAGCTCGCAGCCGTCATGAAGATGCAGCCCATCATGGGCGCATTGCTGGGCGCGATCATGATCAGCTCGTCCATTAGCGGTGCCGAGGGTCTCGACTTTCTTGGTATCCCCATCCCGACGAACGACTATTCGAGTACGGTAGTGCCCATCGTACTGGGCGTTGTGTTCATGTACTTTGTCGACCGCAGCCTTCAGAAGATCATTCCCGACGTTACCAAACTGTTCTTGAAGCCGCTGCTCACCATGATCATCGTCGTGCCCGTCGAGCTGATTATCCTTGGCCCCGCCGGCAGCATGATGGGCTACGCGCTGAGTGATGCCGTCACGTGGCTTATGGACAACGTGGCATTTATCGCTACTCCGATCCTGGCAGCCCTTAACCCCTATTTCGTCATGCTCGGTCTCGATAAGGCTTACATCGCAATCGAAGTTACGAGCCTGGCGCAGCTCGGTTGGGCACCCATTATCTTTGGATTCATCTCGAACCTCTGCATTGGCGGCACGAGCCTCGCCCTGGCAACTGCCATGAAGGGAAACAAGGAGAAGAAGGGTATGGTCACCACGGTTGCCGTTACCGCACTCTGTGGCGTAACCGAGCCCGCGTTCTACGGTTGCCTCATCGAGCGTCCCCGCCTGCTTGTCGGCACGGCAATCGGCGCGCTCTGCGCTGGACTCCCTGCAGGCATCTTTGTTCTGAAAGAGTATGTTGCGGGAGCATGCCCCGGCCTTCTTTCGGCACTCATCTTTATCGCTCCCGATGGGTCCATGGGCAACTTCGTGCTGGCATGCGTTGTCGCCATCATCGCCATCGTCGTCTCTTTCATCGCTGCACGCGTAATCATCAAGAAGAACCCCAGCTATATTGAGTAGATGCCCGCTGTTTGCATTGGGGACATCCTCGGCAGACCATTAGCAAGAACCCAAGAAGTCCCTTAGGAGCTCGATTAATCCATTCGGATTCCTGAGGCACAAACGACCCCGATTCCACAATGAAATCGGGGTCGTTGTTTCTAAAGCCGTCGATAGACAATCGGTGTTTACCTTAGCTCCCTATCCAAGTTAATTATCCACGCTCGTTCTCCGGTCGGGAGATTTTCTTCGCTCGCGTGTCCAGAAATCCACGCTCGAGCAGGACATCCAGGTCCGCACCCGCCCTTGTCTCGATCTGTAACAGCAAGAGGCCTATTCCGCTTCTACATGTTACAGATCAAGATATTCCTAAAACACCCTAAGTTTCATCTCAATCTGTAACAGTTAGATGCCAAATATCGGTCTTGGTGTTACAGATTTAGACAAACTGGAGGACGAGACAAACCAAAAACGGGATGGGCGCTAACCCGATGGCGCACCACCTAAATAGAAACGGGCCCTGTCCCATATAGAGACAGAGCCCGAAACTCTCATGGAGCCAGTGACAGGAATCGAACCCGCAACCCACTGATTACAAATCAGTTGCGCTACCGTTGCGCCACACTGGCACACTTGGCGCTCTCGCGCGAAGCCAATTAAGAATAAAGGAATTACGGACGGGGCGCAACAGACCCTTCGACCGACCACATCTCAAAACCCTTCGTCAGAACGAATAGTTTTAATTACAATGGAATAGATAAAACTATTCGTTCTGACGAAGGGTTTCTCGATGCTTACCACCAAGGAAGCCGCCGAGCTACTCGGCATCACTCCGCGCAGGGTGCAGGAGCTCATAAAAAACGGAGCACTTGATGCCCGCAAGGCTTCTGGTGTATGGCTCATCGACAAAGACAGCGTCGACACGCGACTCCGCTCCGTGACCAAAACGGGGGGACGTCCCCGCCGCGGCCACGGTAAGAGCGAGATCGCGTTCACCCTCATGAATCGCACGCACGAGGTCGCTCAGCTGGTCTACAGCACATCGCGAAAAGACTTTACCCACATCGGTGCCGACATCGATTACGCCCACGCCCCTATTGGAGTATTTGGCCCTAATAGCCCCATATCGCTCGACTCCTTCCGCATCTGGTGGCGCGGCCGCGGTATCCCGCTCGCACGCATTGGGCTTGCCTCCCTGCTTGCAAAAGCCGCAGTCGATGTTCCCGATGAACTCGTACAGCGAAATCTTGGCCTCTCCTTATCCGACCAGTATTGGATTAGGCCCCAAGACTCCGGCCTCGCGTGGGAAGATATCAATTTCTTCAATAATGCCTTTGATGACGTCTCGCTAACCATTGCACCCTTCGCCCCAGAGGGAAAAGTGGCTGCCGCAAAGCCCGACAACACCTCGGACGGCAATCTTCAAAAGTACTGGACATGCGAGGGCGGGCGTCGAATTCTGCATAAGGCAGGAGCGCACCTGAACCAGGAACCTTATAACGAGCTGGTGGCGACCACGCTCCACCGTCGCATCCTAAACACCTGCGATTATGTGCCTTACTCGCTCGAGGGCACGGGCACTTCCGCCCTGAGCATATGCGATGTCTTCTTAACTGATGAAGAAGAGTATGTCCCTGCGTTCTATGTAAACCAGTACGCGAACGCAGGTGAACGGCTAACCGACTACGAGCGATACGTAGCAAACTGCGAGGAGCTCGGGGTGACAGGCGTCAAGGATGCCCTTGACCGCATGATCGTGTGCGACGGCATCATCGCCAACTACGATCGTCATTGGCGTAACTTTGGCCTTGTGCGAAACGTAAACACGCTAGCCTGCAGACCTGCCCCCATCTTCGATTCGGGCTCATCGCTCTGGTGCAACATTTCTCTTGAGGAGCTTCGGGCAGGAGAGCACAGTTTTACCAGCGCACAATTTCATTCAAGCCCCGCCAAACAGATGTTGCTCGTCGAGGACATGGGCTGGTTTGACGGCGACAAACTCGAAGGCTTCGTTGACGAGGCAATCGAGATTCTGTCTAAAAACGATGCTCTAACAGCGAGACTGCCTTATCTAAAAGAGGCGCTAACGTGGCGCCTCAAAAGAATGATCGACATCGCTGAATGGAGTTAGCGAGACAGCATCGCCCCGCCAACTCCCCTACCTCCCGCGGAGGGCCTTGAGCTTTGCCAGCGCCTCGGGGCTCAGGCGACTGCCCAGAGTCATCTTGATCTGCGGGGCCTCTTCGGCCTCGTGAACGTCGTTATCGATCTGTTTGATCTCGTCCACCAGCATACGACTCGAGATGCGCGTAACGCCCTTGCCCATGACGACGGCCTGGATCGTGCCGTCGCTCGATACCACGGAGCACGCGCGACCTTCCTCGCGTGCCTCGATGCAGAGCTTCTGCACCACGGTATCGGCAGAGACGCCCGTCGGCGAAAACTCGATGCGCACGCCGCGGGCCGGCAGGTTGGGGCGCTCGCTGGAGATATTGCCCGCGCCGTCGAACACGATCACGGCCTCGTAGCGGCCCTGGGCAAACGCGGCGACGTCGTTGATGAGTGCAGTTCGCGCCATATCGTGGACGTCGCTGGAATACGGATCGTCGGAATGGTCGTAGACGAGCTTTTCGTAGCGCGGCGTGCAGTGAATCACGTTGTAACCGTCGACCACCAGCAGCTCGGGCTTATTGGAGTGCACCGTCGAGACCGGATCGGCGATGGCCTGCGCAAACGCATTGCCGCCCACGCCATAGGTCGCGGCCGAAACAATCGGCTTGGCCGAGCCCTCGCCAAAGCGCTTGGCCTTGGACTTGGCGCGGTTCTTCTTGGACATGCGCTACTCCTCCCCCATGAGCTCGCCGGCATTGCGGCGCAGCCACTCAAAGCACAGAGCGGTGGTCGCCTGGGCCACGTTGAGACTCTCGGTCATGCCGCGCTGGGGAAGCTTGGTCAAAAAGTCGCATTTCTCGAGCACAAGACGCGAGATGCCGTCGCCCTCGGAACCCATGACGAGCGCAACGCGGCCCTCGAAGGGGGCGTCCCAGCAACTGCCTTCGGCGTGCTCGGAGGCGCCGCCCACCCAAAAGCCGGCGGCCTTGAGGTCATCGAGCGCACGGGCGATATTGGGAACCTGCGCGATGGGCAGGTGCATGACAGCGCCGGCAGAAGTCTTGTAGCTGCCGACGGTCACACCGGCGGCGCGCTTGTTGGCAATGATGACGCCCGCCGCGCCCACGACCTCGGCGGAGCGCACGATGGCGCCAAAGTTGCCGTCGTCGGTCACATGGTCGAGCACGACGACGAGCGCCGGACCGTCGCCCGCACGGTCGAGGATATCGGCAACATCGGCATAGGGGAAATTGCCCACCTCGAGCGCAATGCCCTGGTGAGCGCCATGGCTCGACAGCGCATCGAGCTGCGCGCGCGGCACATACTTAATGCGGACGCCTGCAGCGTTGAGGTCGTCGACCAGGCGCGACAAGGCGGCATCGCGCTCCCCGCCCTCAGCGATGAGCGCGCACTTGACGGGAAAGCCGGTACGCAGCGCCTCGGCGGCAGCACGGCGACCTTCGATAAACTCGCCCTTGGGAACCTGGACGTTATCGCGGCTACGCTCGCGCTGCGGGCGAGCAGCCTGTGAGCGCTCGCGCTGGCCCTTGGGAGCGGCAGCGCGGTCGTTGCGGCGAATCGGACGCGAGCCAGAAGCAGCCTGCCTGCCTCCACGCGATGCACGCTTGCGATTGTCGGCCATAAAACGGCCTCCTTTAAATACTTTTCAAACAGGACAAAAGAAGCGACCGCTTAAGACGAATAGCTCAAGCGGTCGGTACGGGTTTTCCAAGTGCCCGAGATTGCCGTGAAAGAGGAGCGACGCGTACTTGAGTACGCGAGCGACGGTTTGAACGGCAAGGTCGGGTGCTTGGGAAACCCGCGGGGATTAGAGAGATTTGATACGGGTGCCGGCGGCGGTATCCTCAATGGTGAGGCCCAGGTCCTTGAGCTGGTCGCGGATGGCGTCGGCCAGATCCCAGTTCTTGGCGGCACGGGCCTCGGCGCGGGCCTCGAGAATCTTGGCAGCAGCCTCGTCCACGTCGTCGCCCGTGTAGGCGACCAGGCCGGCGGCAACGCCTAGCAGACCCAGCGGCAGCTCGACCTTGGGCTCGGGGAGCTCAACGCCAAACGTATCGAGCAGCTCGGCCAGCGTGTCGGCGGCGGCAAGCGCTGCGGCCTTGTCGGCAGCGTCGCCCGCCTGCTCCAAGTACTGGTTGCACTCGGTCACAAAGCCAAAGACGGCACCCATGGCACCAGCAGTGTTAAAGTCGTCGTCCATGCACTCCTTAAAGGCAGCACGAGTCTCAGCGGCCTTGGCGGTAAACGCCTCGACGGCAGCCGCATCGGCATCGGCCGTCGCGTGGTTCGCGGCCCAGCGCAGGTTCTCGACCGTACCGGCGATACGCGTGAGCGAGTTCTCGGCACCCTCCAGGCGCTCCCAAGAAAAGTCGAGCGGCGAGCGATAGCTCGTCTGCAGCATCAGCAGGCGCAGGGCGGCAGCGGAGTGCTGCTCGAGGACCTCGGCCAGCGTAAAGAAGTTGCCGAGCGACTTGGACATCTTCTCGCCGTCTACCAGCAGCATGCCCGTGTGCATCCAGGTGTTGGAGAAGCCCTGGTGCCAGGCGCAGGTGGCCTGAGCGCACTCGTTCTCGTGATGCGGGAAGGCAAGGTCGGAGCCGCCGCCGTGGATGTCGATCGGAGTGCCCAGGTAGCGATGCACCATGGCGGCGCACTCGGTGTGCCAACCGGGACGGCCCTCGCCCCAGGGGCTCGGCCAGCTGGGCTCGCCGGGCTTGGCGGCCTTCCACAGGGCAAAGTCGAGCGGGTCGTTCTTGTCCTCGTTCTCCTCGATGCGCGCGCCAACCATAAGGTCGTCGATGTTGCGGCCCGAGACCTGACCATAGTTGGGATCGCTGCGCACGGCAAAGTACACGTCGCCGTTATCGGCGGCATAGGCATGGCCCTGCTCGATAAGCGTCTTGATCATGGCGATCATGGGGCCGATCTCTTTGGTGGCACGAGGACGCACATCCGGATCGAGCACGTTGGCGGCGCGCATGACGCCGATGAACTTGTCGGAGAACTCCGTCGCGACCTCGGCGGCAGTGCGGCCCTGCTCGTTGGCGCGCTTGATGATCTTGTCATCGACATCGGTGAGGTTCTGGGCGAACGTGACCTCGTAACCGCTCGCGATGAGCCAGCGGCGAATCACGTCAAAGCTGATGAACGTACGGGCGTTGCCGATGTGGATGTTGTCGTAGACCGTGGGGCCGCACACGTACATGCGGACCTTGCCGGACTCGATGGGTTGGAACTCTTCCTTTTTATGGGTAGCGCTGTTGTAGATACGCATTCGTTACTCCTTAACGGTTTTCTGTAGCAGGCAGACGGCCCAGGCGCCGATTCCCTCGCCCTGGCCTTCCCAACCGAGCTTTTCGGTCGTAGTGGCGGCGACGCCCACGTTTTCGACGTCAACGCCCAAGGCATGGGCAAGGTTGGCGCGCATGGCATCGCGGTGCGGGGTGATCTTGGGTTGCTGACAGGCAATGGTGCAATCGGCATCGACAAACTCAAAGCCCAGCTCGCGCGCATAGTCCATCACGCGAGCGAGCAGCACCATCGAATCGGCACCCTCATAGGCGGGGTCGGTATCGGGGAATAGCTTGCCGATGTCTCCCCCGCGGCAGGCGCCCAGAATAGCGTCGGCCAAGGCGTGCGCGAGCACATCGGCATCCGAGTGGCCCAGCAGGCCGCGCTCGTAGGGAATGTCGACACCGCCGATAATACATCGACGCCCCTCCACCAGACGGTGAACGTCGTAGCCATGGCCAATGCGCAGGTTACTGAACATGGGGAAGATCCTCTCCCTCGGCCATGCGGCCAAGCAGAATCGCGGTTACGGGACGCAGGTCCTCGGGCACCGTCACCTTAAGGTTATCGCGTGGGCTCTGGACGCAGCGGACGCGCCCACCCATGCGCTCGACCAGCGACGAATCATCGGTACCGATAAAGCCCTCGGCAATGGCTGCAGCGTGGGCGCGCTTCATAGCATCGACGCTAAAGATCTGCGGCGTCTGCGCTGCCCAGTAGAGCTCACGCGGCGGCGTCTCGACGATATTATCGCCGTCAACGATCTTGAGCGTGTCGATCGCGGGCTGACCGCACACGACACCGTCGAGGGCACGGTCGCTCACGAGCACGTCGATAGCGTGGTCGATGGCCTCGGTCGTAATGAGCGGACGAGCGCCGTCGTGGATGGCGACATATTCGAAACCCGCCGGAACCGCATGCACGCCGGCACGGGTGGAATCCTGACGGGTATCGCCGGCATCGGCAAAGCTGATGGGCGTGTCATAGTCAAACGGGTCGATGGCCAGGCGGCGCATCTCGGCACGGCGCTCGGCAGGGCAAACCACGACGATATGGCCGACCTTATCGCTACGATCGAACGCGCGGATGGACCAGCTCATGAGCGGACGGCCCGCCACGTTAACGAGCTGCTTGCCGCCGGGATTTCCAAAGCGCTGGCCGCTGCCACCGGCAACGACCACGGCGCATACGGGCGCCATTATGCGTTCCCCTGTTTGGTGCCCTTCATGCGGTACAGCGAGTCCGCAAGAATGGCAGGGTTGTTGACGCCAAAGTCGCCCAGACGCTCCGGATCCTCGCTGATGTCGTCCATGAGCTCCTGCAACGAGCCGTATTCGTCGACGATCTTCTCGGCCACGCCGTCGCGCACGACGGACACGCGCGAAAGCGTGCGCAGGCCCAGCGGTGTCATGACGGAGTCCTCGTCCAGGTCGTCGTAGCCCAGAACCGCCGCCACGTGTTGCGGGTCGGACAGGTCCTTAGGCGTCATGCGGCTCAGCTCGGCGCGAATCTTCTCGGCGTTGGCCTCAGAGGAATCGCTTGCGTAGTCGCGGATCATCAAGTCGTATTCGGTATCCATGCTGGAGCCCGCGAGCTGCTCGAGCTGCATCTGCACGAGCTTACCCTGGTTACCCAGCTTGACGATGCAATCCTTAAGCTCGGTCTTTGCCTGCTGCATGATCTCGAAGCTCGAGAAAATACCGGTAATGTCGGCGAGCGTGACGTAGTCGTCGAGCTCGAGGGCCGTCAGGCGCAGCAAGGAGCGATCGAGCGACTGACGGGTGGTCTGAAGCGTGGCTACGAGCTGGTTGACCGAGCTCATGATGGTGGTGACGGGCTGGATCTCGTAGCTCTTGCCGTGGACGTACACATTGACGACGGCACGACGGGCCGAGACCGAGATCACGATGGCATCGGTGAGCACCGACATGCGAGCGGCGGTGCGGTGACGCATGCCCGTCTCGCTCGTGGCAAGCGAGGGATCGGGATTGAGGTGGAAGTTGGCGCGCAGGATCTGGGTGAGGTCGCCGTCGATGACGATGGCGCCGTCCATCTTGGAAAGCTCGAACAGGCGGTTTGAGGTAAACGAAATGTTGAGCGGGAAGCCGTCGTTACCGGCAGCGAGCACGTTTTCGGTGTCGCCGACGCAGATAAGGGCGCCCAGGTGACCGGCAATGATCATGTCGAGGGCGGTGCGGATCGGCTGACCGGGGGCAGTCAGGCGGATGGCCTGTTCCATACGCTTTTGCAGCTCGTTCTTATCCAAGGCATCGCTCCCATCGTATACGCTCCATAAACGCTAAATAGTTTCTCACGGTTTGTCCCTGCGGCGCTTGCGAAATCCGATGCTTACAGAATGAGCGAACACAGCTTAGGTAGCTCATTTGGGACGAGGCTCTCTTGACTGCTCATGTGGTAGCATCGGGTCTCATATTAATGAGGGAGTAGTCGCGTAATCGGGCTCGCCCGCAGAGAGGGAGCCAGACTATGGGACTCGCAGAGCTCGTGCTGCTCGCCGTTGGCCTTTCGATGGACGCTTTTGCCGTTTCCATCTGCAAGGGTCTCGGCATGAAAAAGATCAACCTTAAAGTCGCCGTGGTGCTCGGCCTGTTCTTTGGCGGCTTCCAGGCCGGCATGCCCGTAATCGGATGGGCGCTCGGCAGTCAATTCATGGGCATCATCGGACCGATCGACCATTGGATCGCCTTTATCCTTCTGGCCTTTATCGGCGGCAAAATGCTGCGGGAAGCCTTTACCGAGGACGAGGGCGAGGGCGAGGGCGACGGCAAGGATGCCGAAAAAATTGACCTGGCAGAATATCTGATTCTTGCCATTGCCACCTCAATCGACGCCCTAGCCGTGGGCATCTCATTTGCCGCGCTCTCGGTCGACATCGTGCCCGCCGTGTCGCTCATCGGCATCACGACGTTTATCTTCTCCATCGCCGGCGTGGCAATCGGCCATACCTTTGGCGCGCGCTACGAAAAGCCTGCCACCATCGTGGGCGGCGTCGTGCTCGTCCTCATCGGGCTTAAGATCCTGCTTGAGCATCTGGGGATTTTGGCGCTGTAACGCCAAGCACAATCGCTCAAAACTCAACGCCAGCACAAGGCCTTATGCAGAGTTTTGCATGAGGCCTTTTCGTGCAGACTTTTGCATGTCATACTAATATGCAAAAGTCTGCACGTTAGGAGATCGCCGTGGACACCCTTCCCATCACCACACCGCGCCAAGCTGGCATCTACGTGCGCCAGGCACGCGAGGCTCAGGGAATTACCCGTGCGACCCTCGCTAAAAAAGCCGGTGTTTCGGAGCGCTTGCTCGCATCGCTCGAGCTAGGAGATGCCACGGGCATTCGGCTCGACAAGTTGCTGGCGGTTTTCGGTGCTCTCGGACTGGCTCTCGTTGCTCAAGGGAATATCGACGACACGAAACATGAGCAGCCAGCCGACGCCCCGCATGCCGATTTGCAACCTTGTAGCACCCCCAGGTGCCATCACGCTCAACGTCTTCACCATCGCAACCGACGCGGCGCAGCCATTCCAGCTCTTCCAGATACCCCCTTTACGTCCGAGCTCTACGACAAGGCCTTCGCCGATTTCGCCATGTCCAATCTCGGAGTCTCGATTGCCGCAAACCCATCTGCCCAAACCAGGCCCAAAGGGAGGTAGCCAATGGCCAGCAAAACGCTTCGGACTATAATTTGCGGCGTACCTGCGGGAACGCTCATGCAAGATGAGAGCGGTCTGGCCAGTTTTGCCTACGATCAAGATTATGACGGGCCAGCCCTATCGACCAACATTCCCGTTTCAAATCGCACATACGGCCAACAGGTCATGAATCCGTACTTGTTTGGTCTTCTGCCCGACAGCGAGGACCAACGAAAGGCGATTGCTGCCGAATTCGACGCCAGGCCCAACAATCCCGTTGCGCTGCTCAGCCATATCGGACTCGACTGTCCGGGCGGAGTGCAGTTTTGTGCCGAAGAAGATGCCGATGCCGTCCTGCATCGCGCTGGCGAATACCGCCCTATAGACGACCACGAAATTGCTCTCCGTCTCAAGTCGATCAGAGATGACCACAATGCATCGTGGATGGGTCTAGATGAAAGTTGGTCACTCGGAGGCAACCAGGGCAAGTTCACGCTCGCGTTCATAAACGGCCGCTGGTGCGAATGCATGGGCTCCTCGCCCACGACGCATATTTTCAAAAATGGCGTTATCGGATTTAAACTCGAGGCTCTGAATGAGTTTGTCTGCATGAAAAGCGCCCAGCGCGCCGGCATCGCAACGGCAAACGTCGAATATCGTATGTTTGAGGACGAACCTGCCCTCATTGTTGAGCGCTATGACCGTGTGAAAGTCGAAGACGGAACGATCAGGCGCCTACATCAAGAAGACCTCTGTCAGGCACTTGGGGTGATGCCCGCCCAAAAGTACACGGCAGACGGCGGCCCGACCACCCGCGACATTCAAGAGCTCCTCGTAAATACGAGCCACCATCAACTTAACCTGTATCTGTTTACGCAGATACTGTTCTTCAACGCCGTTATCGGTGCACCTGATGCGCATGCGAAAAACTATTCCCTGCTACTCGGAAACAACAGTACAGCCATGATGGCTCGTATGTACGATGTCGCGTCGGGTTTGGCGTATGAGCGCATGCGACGTCGGGCACGCCTGGCCATGAGCGTTGGCGGCGAAAATCGTGTGGGGCGCATCGGTCCAGGCGCTATCCGCCGATACCACGGTATGGGCGACCCCGCGCTGGAGGCGGCGCTCACCGATGCCGGGCTATCCGAGAAGTTTTGCTTTGCGACCATGATGGACCTCGCCTACGAGGTACCCATTTGCATGGAAGAGGTCATGGGCGAATACGCCGACCTGCCCGGCATGGCGGACCTGCGCGAGCACATGCTCGGCCCCGTCCGCGAAAACTGTCAGCGCGCCCTCGACCTCATCAAGGCGGATATGGGCTAGGTGGCCGCAATTTCCCATTTCCCAAAAGAAGAGAGGGGGCACCCATCGCAAAAGCTCGGGTGCCCCCTCTCATAATGTCATTTGCAATCCGCCAGCACGTGGATCGGACTACTGCTAGCGCAACCTTTACGCAGCGAGGCGCTTGAGGACGTCGATGAGCAGCTCGTAGAAGCGCTCGGCAGAAGCGAGCTCCATGCTCTCGTCCGGGGTGTGGACATCGGAGAGCGTCGGGCCCACGGCGATGGCGTCCAGACCGTGCAGGGCCTCGGCAAACAGGCCGCACTCAAGGCCGGCATGGATGGACTCGATGCGCAGCTCGGAGCCAAAGAGCTCGCGATAGCTCTCGACAAAGATGTCGCGGACCGGCGAATGCTCGGCATAGCTCCAGCCGGGATACTCGAACTCAAACTTGGCGTCGAAGCCCAAGACATCGGCCAGCGTCTGCAGGCGGTCCTTGAACTCGTTCTGCAGCGAAGTGATCGAGGAGCGCGGGGACAGCATGATCTTGACCTGGTCGTCAGAGGTGGCAACCACACCGATGTTGGAGGAAACCTCGACGGAGCCGTCGGTGGCGACGTTGCGGCGAATCACGCCGTTAGGGGCAAGACGCAGGGCGCGGATGAGGGCAAGCGCGGACTTCTGGTCCATGGCCTCGACCTCGGCGTCGTCGGCAATCTCGACGGTGCAGGTAAAGCCGGGGTCGAAGACCTCGAGCTCGGCAGTGACGTCGGCGATGATGCCCTTTGCGATCTCGGCCGCTGCCTCGGCGGCAGCGTGATCGGCGTAAACCAGCTCGGCCTTGCACTCACGGTTGATGGCGTTGTCCTTAGTGCCGCCGTTAAAGCTGACGATGGCGGGCTCGCCGGCGACCATCAGGCGGTCGATGATGCGGGCCATGATAAGGTTGCCGTTGCCGCGCTCCAGGTGGATGTCGGCGCCGGAGTGACCACCCAGCAGGCCGGAGATCTCGAGCGTAAGGGTGCTGCCGGTCTTGTGCTCGCGCACGATCGGGCAGGTGTAGGTAACGACGACACCGCCGGCGCAGCTGACGGTGGCCACGCCCTCCTCCTCGGAATCGAGGTTGATCATGGTGCGGGCGCTAATCTGGGACTTGTCGAGCGTCTCGGCGCCAACCAGGCCAGTCTCCTCGTCGGTGGTGAACACGCACTCGAGGGCGGGGTGAACGATCGAATCGTCATCGAGAACAGTGAGCATCAGAGCGACGGCGATACCGTTGTCGGCGCCCAGAGTGGTGCCGTTAGCGGTGAGGACGCCGTCCTTGACGACCAAGTCGATACCGTCGGTCGTAAAGTCGTGCTCGACGGAACCAAGCTTGTCGCACACCATGTCGATGTGACCCTGCAGCATGACGGTCGGGGCATCCTCGGCGCCGGCAGATGCGGGCTTGCGAATGATGACGTTGTAGACCTCGTCCTGGTACACATCGAGGCCGCGCTCCTTGGCAAACGCAACCAGGAAATCGCTGATGCCCTTCTCGTTGCCAGACCCACGGGGGATCGCGCTGACCTCCTCAAAGAAATGGAACAGCTGGGCGGGCTCGTAGCCGGTAATCTTGTAGTCCATGGTGCCTCCTTGGCGCAACTGGTTAGACAGTAAGACATGCGACTTGTATATTCCCAGACTTTGCGTGCATAAACCAGTCGAAAACGCCGAGCGCCCTCGCATCATCGGCTAACGGTGGACCGTATAGCGTAACGGTCACAACTTCCGCAGCTCTACAAATCGAGGCGCCCTTTCCGGAGCGCCTCGATTGCGCGTATCAAATTGTCGCCACGCCCTACAGCGCGCCGGAACCGGCTTGCATCATGCCGCCGGGGCCCGAGGTCACGCCACTGCTCACGGGCGCGGCGTTGCCGGTGTGCGGTGCCGCCGGGGCGGTATCGCCGCCGAGCGCGCCGGCAGGACGCGGTGCCGGAATCTCGCCCGTGCCGTGGCTAAAGACAAACTTGCCATCGGCCACGTCGCACAGGACGGTATCGCCCTCGCCCCATTCGCCGGCCAGCAACTCCTCGGACAGCGGGTCCTCGATGAGCTTTTGGATGGCACGGCGCAGCGGGCGCGCACCGTTGGTGAGGTCCGTGCCCTCCGCCACGATCTTGTCGTAGGCCGCATCAGTAAGCTTGATGTTCATGCCGTTGGCGATCAGGCGCTGACGCAGATCGTCCACCAGCAAGTGCGCAATCTTGGTCAGGTTCTCGCCCGAAAGCTTCTGGAACACCACAATATCGTCGATACGGTTGAGCAGCTCGGGGCGGAACAGGCGCTTGAGCTCGCCCATCGCGCGGCCACGGATCTCGCTCGAGGTGAGACCCTGCTCGCCCGTGGTGCCAAAGCCTACGCTCGCATCCTGCGCGATCTCGCGGGCGCCCACGTTGGAGGTCATAATGATCACGGTATTGCGGAAGTCGACCGTCTTGCCCTGGCTATCGGTCAAGCGGCCCTCCTCCAGCACCTGCAGCAAGATGTTGAAGATGTCGGGGTGCGCCTTCTCGATCTCGTCGAACAGCACGACCGAATACGGGTGACGGCGCACGGCCTTGGTGAGCTGACCGCCCTCGTCGTGGCCCACGTAGCCCGGGGGGCTACCGATGAGCTTGGAGACCTCGAACTCGCTACCGAACTCCGACATATCGAAGCTGATGAGCGCGTCCTTGCTGCCAAAGAGATACTCGGCGAGCGTCTTGGCAAGCTCGGTCTTGCCCGTACCGGTAGGGCCCAAGAAGATAAAGCTGCCGCCGGGGCGACGCGGGTCCTTGAGCGGCGAACGACTGCGGCGGACGGCCTTGGCCACAGCCTCGACAGCCTCATCCTGGCCAATGATGCGGGTCTTGAGCACGCTTTCGGTCTGCAACAGGCGACGGCTCTCGCTTTCGGTAAGCGAAGACACCGGCACGCCCGAGGTCACGGACACGATGTCGGCAATCTGGGAGACATCGATAGTGAGCGGGCTGGCGTCGAGCTCGGCCGTCCAGGCAGCCTTGGCCTCGGCGAGCTCAATCTCGGCGGCCTTCTGCTGCTCGGTGATCTCGGCGGCCTTGTTCATGTCGTCGCTCTCGGTAGCCTCCTGCGCGGCGGCCTTGAGCTCCTCTATGCGATGCTCGGCCTCGCGCACCGGCTCGGGCGCGCGATTCGCGGCGATGCGAGCGCGGGCACCGGCCTCGTCGATGAGGTCGATGGCCTTATCGGGCAGGAAGCGATCCTGGATGTAGCGGTTGGAAAGGTTCGCGGCGGCCTCGATAGCACCCTGCGTATAGCGCACATGGTGGTGCTCCTCGTAGCGCGGCTTGAGCGCGGTCAGGATCTTGACCGTGTCCTCGACGCTCGGCTCCTCGACATCGATGGTCTGGAAGCGACGCTCGAAGGCCGGGTCCTTGGTGAGGTACTTGCGGAATTCCTCGGCCGTGGTGGCGCCGATAATCTGGAAGGCACCGCGCGCAAGCACGGGCTTGAGCATGGAACTCGCGTCGATGGAGCCCTCGGCAGAACCGGCACCGATGATGGTGTGCATCTCGTCGATAAACAGGATGACGTCGTCGGCTTCAGTGGCCTCCTGGATCACGTTCTTGAGGCGCTCCTCAAACTCGCCGCGATACTTGGTACCCGCCACGAGGCCCGGCAGGTCGAGCGTCCAGATATTCTGGTTCATGAGGTTCTCGGGCACGTTGCCGGCTGCAATCTGCTGAGCTAGGCCCTCGACGATGGCCGTCTTGCCCACGCCGGGATCGCCCAGAATGAGCGGGTTGTTCTTGGTGCGGCGCGAAAGGATCTCCATCATACGCTGGACTTCCTTTTCGCGACCAATTACAGGGTCGAGCTCGCCGTCGCGCGCCTTCTGCGTGAGGTTGGTCGCGAACTGCTTGAGCGTATCGGTGCCACTCCCCTTTTGCTGAGAGGCATCCGAGCCGCTAAAGAACGGCAGGCCCGCACCGGGACGACCTGCACCGGCACCGGCGAGCGGACGCTTCTTGTCCTGGTCCTTGGCGGTGAGTTTCTCGATAGCCTTTTTGATGGAGGCGGACGACACGCCCAGGCGCATGAGGATGTCCATGGCCATGCCGTTGCCCTCTTCGACGATGCCGATCAGCAAGTGCTCGGTCGACACGTAGGTCTGGTTGTTCTCGCGTGCCACGCGGAATGAACGCTCCATCACGCTAATGACGAGCGGCGTAAAGGCGAGCTTGGCCGCCTCGGTCTCCTCGCTGGGCTCGGGAACCGTGGTCTGAACCTCTTTGAGAGTATCCATGATGTCATCGTAGGAGATGTCGAGCGAACGCAGCGCCTCGGCGGCAATGCCCTCGTCCTCCTTGGCAAGCGCGAGCAGCAGGTGCTCGGTGCCCACCTTATTTGAATGAAGATCGAGCGCCTCCTGCTTGGCCATGGACATGACCTTACGCGCACGATCGGTAAAACGGTCTAACATGCTAGTTCCTCTTAGACGAGCTAGTTTTTTCAAACGCAAAGCGCCGCCCCGCGGCAGCGCTTTGGTCTCTTTACCCATATGGAGTATATGTTAACCGTTGGGACCTTTCCCGCCCGTAGCCGCGCGACAACGTCTACAAAAAAGGAATCGCTCTGGTCCGCTTGGCGGTTTGGTTTTGCGCTGCTGTCTAGCAGGCGGGCTCAACACCCATGTTCTCGGCAACGTCATTGACGGTATCGGCAATGGGAGCACCCGGCATGTGCACGAGCTCCATGTGCGGCTCGGCAAAGACCGTGCCCATGGGGAAGGCGCGGCGGAAGACAAAACGAGCAACCGGACCAGCCACCAGCAGGTTCCAGGGCAGGGCCATGATAAAGATGCGCGGAATGTTGATGAGCCACATCACCGGCAGCATCTGCAGGTTTGCGAGCGGGCCGCCGGGCATGTGGAGCAGACCCTCGCACGCGCCGTAGAGCGACATGATGATGACCATGGGAACGACCATGCAGGAGCTGACGGCGAGCGTCATAGCGAGCGGCGAGCTCTTGCCCGGAGTAACCAGGAACTTGAAGGCGAAGCCTTTGGCCAGCGGGCTGGCGATAAACCAGTCGCAGCACATGGCAAAGACATAGGCAACGGGGAAGCCGAGCCACGCGGCGGCGGCAACCTCGCCGTTGATGGCCCCATGCTGCAGGGCAACGTTGTAGATGCTCATCCAGAGCACCATGCAAAAGCACATGATAAAGGTGAACAGCAGGCTCTCTCGTTTGTTGATAGGCATAAAGGGCATGGTCCTTTCTGTGTTACGCCTCGACACCACGCAACAAAAACGGGCGGGCAAGATGGAGCTGTTGGGACTTCATCTCGCCCGCCCGTGATACGTGCGTCTGCGACTACTTATGTGGTGGAACCAGCCTAGCACGAAAACCCCGCGCTTCGTAAGCGTTGAGTTTATGAAGATGCAGGGCACCAACAATCCCCCGACCCCATAAGTTGCGGTGGAATACGGACTGTTTTGGCCCTTTAAGCAGCAATTCAACCCCTATTTCACCGCAACCCATTTGGTGCAAAGTAACCTGTTCCCTTTGCGCCAATTAGCTGGTGTGGCGCCAGCGAGGGTCGGTAAGGGTTCTCGCCACGCCCAAGCCAACGGGCAGAAACGCTACGATGAGCACCGCGCGCACAAACCAGCCGAGCATATTGACCGTGTCGAAGGTGCACATGTAATACATAGAGCGATAGAGATACAGACCGGGCACCATAATGACAATCGATGGCACCGTGAGGGCGATACGTGGGTAGGTGAGTTTGATTTCAGCTAAGCTCGCGAGCAGCCCCGATACCAACGCGCCGATAAACGCAGCCGCCTCGGGAGGCATGCCCGCACTCAAGCCCAGGAAGGGAAACAGCGTCGGCGCATCGACGAGCGTAAGGCGCAAGGTATTAGACACGGCGCCGATGAGCCCTGCCGCCGCTGCCATCTTTACCGGACTGTTGAACATAACCGAGAAGCCAAATACGCCGATAAAGCTCATCAGTATGCGCAAGAGCGTAAGAGCCAACGGTGAGAGACCGAGCGGGGCGAAGTCATCCGGCGCCAGTCCCACGCACTCGGCAACCATCCAACCCACGAGGGTCGCCATCACAATAATCGACACAGCGTACGAAAGACGCTCGATACCGCTTCGCATGTCGAGCTTGGCGATGTCGAGGCCTGCCGTAATGAGGGGAAAGCCGGGAATCACAAAGAGCATGGCGCCGATATAGCCTTCTTGGTGCGACATTGCCCCCGGTACGAGCTGGCCAAGGCCGAGCAATGCCAGCAGATACGAAACGCAAGCGAGCGCAACGCCGGTCGTCAGCGCGCTAAACTGGCCAAGACCCTGCTTGAGAATATGGGAGCGAGCAAAGTTGCCGACACCAGCGCCTACGAATGCGCAAGCCATCTCGATAGGGCCGCCGCCGAGCAAAAAGACGAAGGCGCCGCAAGCACAGGCCGCCGCAAGGCCCTGTTGCCAGGGAGAGTAATCGGGCTTTGAGCTCTCAACGGTCTTGAGCATCTCGTGGTACTCATGCACGGTAAACCGGCGCCCGTAAATCTCGATTTCCTTTAAGAAGCTCTCCATCATCCAAATGCGATGAGTGTTGACCCCCGTTGTGGGTAGGCTGACGACCTCGTTAAAGCAGTGGCCATCTTCGATGCAGGTGCACTCAAACGATAGGAGACTCAGGTCGACGTGAATCGTGACGCCAAGTACGGCAGCAACACGATTCATGGTATCGCGCACGCGCCAGGCACCTGTTCCGCTTGCCAGCATAAGCATGCCGGTCCGGCAGATGATGGATGACTTATCGGTGAGCGGCGCGTCGACGGCAAGCTCATCGCCCGCCGTCACGATCTGGTGCCAGTCGGTTTTCATATGGAGCGCGCCGGCACGAACGCCGTGGTGCATGGGGGCTCTCGAAAGCAGCGAGTCAAGGCGCGAAGGCTGTGGAGGCTCCGCTGATTCGCCCTCAACCTCATCAGCCTCTTCATCGACCAGATCAAAGGAATCAAGCGGCGCTGGCTCGCGACGGTCGATCAGCTCCTCGTCCTCATCGTCAAAGTAATTGAACTGATCGAGCATGTCCTCTTCGATTGCGCGCTCGCTCGCATCGTCCATATAGGCGCTCCCTTCCTGCCGACTAACCCCCATCCTAGACAGCGACGGCTAAAGGAAACATAAAAGAGACAACTGTCATGCGAGACATGTGCACAATAGCCGTTGGGTAGTCGTTTAAGAACGTCCCCAACGACTACTCCGGCAACGCCGATGTTTTGGCAACGCCAGCGAGCGGGCCGCATTTGAGACAAGGTGACGCGAAACGAAAGGGCGCTGACCTTTCGGTCGCGCCCTTGAAGTTGAACGTCAGATTGTCCAAATGCGGCCCGCGCAGCGTCGAGCCGTTACGCGGTTCGTAGAACCGCGTAACTAGTTAGTACATCTTTGCGCCGGCGGGGATGGAGGCGTCGAGCTGAATCAGGTTGAGGCGCTCCTCGCCCTCCTCCTCGTGGATAGCGCTGATGAGCATGCCGCAGCTGGGGATACCCATCATCTTGCGCGGAGGCAGGTTGGTGATGGCGAGCAGGGTCTTGCCGACCAGGTCCTCGGGCTCGTAATAATCGTGAATACCGGAGAGGATGGTGCGGTCGGTACCGGTGCCGTCGTCGAGCGTAAAGTTCAGCAGCTTCTTGGACTTCTTGACGGCCTCGCATGCCTTGACCTTCACGGCGCGGAAGTCGCTCTTGGAGAAGGTATCAAAGTCGACGAACTCCTCAAACAGCGGCTCGACGGCAATCTTGGAGTAGTCGAGCGTGGGCTTGAGCGGCTTGACGAAGGGGCTCGCGGTGTTGCCGGCCTCGGCAGCCTTGGCAGCGGCGGCACCGGACTGGAAACCCTTCTCGGGCTTCATGTGCGGGAACAGCAGCACGTCGCGGATGGAAGCCTGGTTGGTGAGCAGCATGACCACGCGGTCGATACCGATGCCGATGCCGCCCGCAGGAGGCATACCGTACTCGAGGGCGCGCACGTAATCCTCGTCGTACTCCATGGCCTCGTCGTCGCCGCCGGCCTTCTCGGCCATCTGGGCAGCGAAGCGCTCGGCCTGGTCGACCGGGTCGTTGAGCTCGGAGAACGCGTTCGCGTACTCGTGGCCGGCGATGACCAGCTCAAAGCGATGGGTCAGGCGCGGGTCATCCTCAAAGCGTTTGGCAAGTGGGCTGACCTCGATGGGGTAATCGCACACGAAGGTGGGGTTGACGATGGTGTCCTCGCCCAGCTCGTCATAAATCTCGGCGATGATCTTGCCGGCGGTCCACTCGGGCTTGATCTCCAGGCCCTTCTCGCGTGCGGCGGCAGCAAGCTCCTCAACCGGCGTGTCGATGGTGACCTGCTTGCCGAGCACGTCCGAGACGATGTCGGTCATGGGACGGCTTGCCCACTCACCGGACAGATCGATGGTCTGACCCTGGTACTCGATGACCTCGGGGTTGCCGATAGCCTTGTTAGCGGCCTTGATGACGCCCTGGGCGAGTGCCTTCATGCCCTCGAGATCGGAGAAGGCGCGGTAGGCCTCCATCGTGGTGAACTCGGGATTGTGGGTAAGGTCCATGCCCTCGTTGCGGAAGATACGGCCGATCTCGAACACGCGCTCAAAGCCGCCGACGATGCAGCGCTTGAGGTGCAGCTCGGTGGCGATACGCAGGTAGCACTCCTGATCGAGCGCATTGAAGTGCGTGATGAACGGCTTGGCAGTAGCTCCGCCCTGGATGGTCTGCAGGATAGGGGTCTCGACCTCCATGTAGCCATCGGACTCCATAAAACGGCGGAACGTGGAGAGAATCTGAGAACGCTTGCGGAAGGTCTCGCGAACGTCGTCGTTGGCGATCAGGTCGACATAGCGCTGGCGATAGCGGGTCTCCTTGTCGGAGAGACCGTGGAACTTCTCGGGCAGCGGGCGAACGGCCTTGGACAGCAGCGTCGCGCTCTTGGGGGCAACGGAAAGCTGGCCACGCTTGGTGCGCACGACTACACCGGTCACGCCCAGGATATCGCCCAGGTCGAGTGCCTTGAGCGTGCTCCAGGCGGCCTCGTCCATATCGTTGATGCGGCAGAACAGCTGAATCTCGGCAGTCGCATCGCGCACGACGATGAACATGATCTTGCCCTGACCGCGCTTGGCGACCACGCGACCGGCGATCTTCACAACGTCCTCGGTGTCCTCGCCATCGGCAAGCTCGGCGTACTTAGTCTCGATGTCGACGACATAGTCCTCAATCTCGGAGTGCTCGGGATAGGGGTTCTGGCCCGCCTCGAACAGGGCGGCGCGCTTGGCCAGGCGGGTGGCGCGCTCGTCGTTGAGCGTCGATGCCTGATCAGCGGCGTTCTGGTTCTCTGCCATAAGTTAGCTCCTCAAACTAAAACGCTCCCCAGGATTCGGTCCCAGGGAGCGAAAACATACCTTTACGCGGGACCGTGGTCTAGCGTGCGATCTTGGCGATGGTGTAGACGCGAGTCTTGCCGGAAGGCGTAACGACCTCGACGGAGTCGCCCTCGCCATGACCGATGATGGCGTGGCCGACCGGAGACTCGTTGGAGATCTTGTGCTCGAGCGAGTTGGTCTCGGTGGTACCGACAAGCGTGACCTCGATGAGCTCACCGTTGGGGTCGACCAGGGTAACAGTCGAGCCAATGGATACGGTCAGGTCGCCCGTGCTGGCAGCGATCTGAGCGTTGGCGAGGATGGCCTGGATCTCGGCGATACGAGCGGCGTTCTGGGCCTGCTTGTCCTTGGCGGCATCGTACTCGGAGTTCTCCGAAAGGTCGCCGAACGCGCGGGCTTCCTTGATGTCCTCGACGATCTCCTTGGCGTAATCGCCCTCACGCCAAGCGAGCTCCTCGACGAGCTTCTGGCGGCCCTCAGCGGTCAGTACGATCTGGCTTGCGTCCATACGGATATCTCCCCAACTATGATGTAACGATCAACTGTCAACAAAAACGAAAAAGACCGGCTAGCCTGCGGGCAAGCCGGTCAGGTGCTCACCCCAAAGGGATGGGACTACTCTGCGTCCGCGTCGCTGTCCTCTGCCTTCTTTTGCTTGGCGGCAGCGAGCTTAGCCTCGAGCTCTGCGATCTCCTTGTCCTCCTTGGACTCCTCGACCACAACCTCCTCGGCCTGCTTGGTTTCGCCCTTATCGTCGCCCTCCATACCCTCGCGGATATTCTTGACGGTAGAGCCGAGGGACTTACCGAGCTTCGGCAGGTTCTTGGGCCCAAAGATAATCAGGACAACGACGAGAATAATGATGAGCTCAGGAGCCCTCAGTCCAAACATGTAGACCTCCACAATACAGCGAGACAAGCTCGAATGAGTATACCGCGGGTATCGCGGTATCACAACAATAGCTAAAAAAAGGGACCGCAAGAAGCGGTCCCTCCTCATGCTCTGGTCGGGTTGACTGGATTTGAACCAGCGACCCCTGCGTCCCGAACGCAGTGCTCTACCAAACTGAGCCACAACCCGTTAGCTCGACTATAGTAACAAAGATTTCCGTCGTGTGCCAGAGAAATTTTTACTTCTTTGGCGCTTCAATGCGAACCCTTGATTATCGACTTCATCCGAACACCTCCCACATTCATCCGCACATGTACGGATGAATGTGGGAACCCGATACCCTGAGGGCCGGACCGGCCGGCCCCGGAAGATCGGAGGACGGCATGTCCGGAAAGAGGAAGAAGGGTTCCGCGAAAGCGGCCCCGAGGGCCTACGGAAGGCTCACGAGGCACGAGCGGGACACGGTCCAGAGGATGCTGGAGCGCAGGGCCTCGTGCAGGGAGATCGCCAGGGAGCTGGGCAGGTCGCCCTCGACGGTGAGCGCCGAGGTGGCGTCGCACAGGTTCGTGACGGCGCCGAAGTCCAGGCGCGGCGAGCGCGTGGGCGCCGACACCGACCTGTCGTCGGCCTGCCCGCGCCTGGCGGCGTGGCCGCGCTGCTGCAACGGGTGCGGCCGCTACCGCGCGATGGGCTGCAAGCGCCGCCCGCACGTCTTCTACGAGGCCCGGGCCGCGCAGCTGTGCGCCGACTCGGTCCTCGTCTCGTCCAGGCGCGGGATAGACGCCGACGAGCCCGCCGCGGCGGCCAGGCTGGAGGCGATAAGGGGCTGCCTGCGCCGGGGGCTCTCGCCCGAGCAGATGGCCGCATGCAACGGAGGGCCGGTGGACCTGTCGCCGTCGACCATCTACCGCTGGGTCGCGGCGGGCTACGACGGCATGACCAACATGGAGCTCAGGCGCAAGGTCGGCTACAGGCCGAGGAGGCGCGCCGCCGTCCGGGCGGCCACGCGCCACTCCGCCCGCAGGTCATACGCCGCGTTCCTCGCCCTCGGGGAGGACGCGTGCGCCGCGGCCTGGGAGATGGACACCGTCGAGGGCGCCCGGGAGGACTCCGCCTGCCTGCTCACGCTGCTGCACCGCCCCAGCAGGCTGCAGCTCGCGCTGCCGCTGGAGGAGAAGACCGCCGGGTGCGTCGCGGACGCCCTGGAGGGCGTCCGGGCGGTCCTCGGCGCCGACGGGACGCGCCGCGTGTTCCGCGCCGTCCTCACCGACAACGGCGCCGAGTTCTCCGACGAGGGCGCGATCGCCGCGCTCCTCGGCGAGGGGCCCGGCGAGACGAGGCTGTTCTACTGCGACCCCGGGCGGAGCGACCAGAAGGGCGCCTGCGAGCGCAACCACGTCGAGATCAGGAAGCTGCTGCCCAAGGGCGCCGGCCTCAGGTTCGACCGGCTCGCCCCGGCGGACCTGGCGCTGGCCATGTCGCACGTGAACTCCGAGCCCCGCGGCGCGCTCGGCTTCTCGACGCCCGCGCGCGCCTTCAGGGCGATGCTCGGGGAGGACGCGGCGGCGCTGCTGGACGCCTACGGCGTGGAGGACGTGGCGCTCGGCGATCTCGACCTGACGCCGGGGCTCATCGAGAGGGCGCGCGCAGAGAGGGGCGATGCCCCGCTGGCCTAGCCTAGAAGGAAAAACGGAATAGACGGACCGACCGTCCGGCTGAGTCTGGGAAGAGGTGCCGGGCGGCGGGCGGAGCATGGCCACCGGACCTATCGAAACACATCTCCACCGTTCCTTCAACTGGGAAAACGGCGCCCCCGGGGCCCGGATGGGGCCTCGGGGGCGTTCGGCTAGCTGCGGGAACGGCCTGTCCGCCTAATGTGTTCGGCTGAGATCGGAAATCAACCCTTCAATGCGAACCGTGTCGGAAACGAGCTCCGTTGCATAAGCCCACCAGCCGTTTTGATGAGCGGCTGCCGAAAGATTGGCTGCCGTGGCGGCGCTATCGCAGAGAGCAAACGAGCAGGCACCCGAACCGCACACGTTTGCGGCAATGGTACCGTCCTGTGAACGAAGCCAGTCGAGCACTGTTTGAATCCGCGGCTCCATCTGCGCGGAAATGACACCCAGGTTGTTGTGGACGAGCGCGTAGGCCGCCTCTGCGTCTCCCGAGCGAAGGGCAGATGCGATCGCTCCAGGCTTGTCCGCAGGCGCTGGGGTCTCGTCAAAACGTCGATAGGCTTCAATTGTTGAAACGCTTGCCTCACGCGGCTTGACCAGCACGACGGGTGTCGCGGGAAGTGCGGGGTACTCAGTTGCTAGCACGTCTCCCCCACCCACGTAAAATGCAGGGCTGGCATGCAAAAAGAAGGGAACGTCGGCGCCAATGCCGCGCGCGATGTTGTCCAGCGCGGGATCGGCACGGTCGATACCCCAACTCTCTGCCAAGGCGACAATGACCGCCGCGGCATCCGTCGAAGGACCGCCCAGGCCGGCACACAACGGGATGCGCTTCTCGATCGTGATGCAGACATTGGCTTCGCGACCATAATGCTCGGCCATAGCAGTGGCCGCACGATACGCCGTATTCTTTTGCATGGGAAAGTCGGATGTCGGAATCGTCTGGACGGTCAGCGCCTGTGCCGGCGCAACCGTCACGGTATCGACAAGACCGACGGCTGCCATCAGGGAATCGACCTTATGGTAGCCGCGGTCGTCACGCTCGGTATGAACCCCCAGATAGAGGTTGATCTTTGCCGGCGCGGAAAGGGTCAGGGACCAATCGGTCACCGCTAGTGCTCCTCGAGCTGATTGCCGAGAGGGGTAAAAATGTGCTCGCCGCTCTCGGGGTCGAACAGCTCGACCTGGCCGGTGAGAACATCAATATACTGGTAGGACTGACGCGACTTGCGGCCACGGCGCTCGTCGACCTCGACGATAAAGACTGCCGGATGGACGCTCTTGATGGTGCCCATGCGCTCGACGACGCGGGTGCGGCCCATGTTGGCCTTCACCTTAACGCGATCGCCCACCATATCGGTCAGCTTCTCGTGGATGTCGTCGACGTGATTGACTTCCATCTCTTCCATGAACAGGGCCTCCAGAAGGTGTAATTCAAAAAGGGGATAATACCCCTAAGATAGACAAAACTCTAATACTATAGCACCCTGTTGTGGCCATACGCAAGTAGCTAATTAGCTACTTACAGAGTATCGGTGTCCAGGACGATGGTGAACGGACCGTCGTTGACCAAGTCGACTTTCATATCGGCGCCGAAAATGCCATGCGCTACGTGCTCGACGTCCTCGCGCACAAGCGTCAGGAAGTACTCGTAGAGCTCGTTGGCGACATCGGGGGCGCCGGCATCCGTAAACGATGGACGGCGGCCGTGACGGCAATCAGCGAACAGCGTGAACTGCGACACCACGAGAACCTCGCCGTCGACATCGGCAAGCGCCAGGTTGGTCTTGCCGTTCTCGTCCTCGTTAATGCGCAAGCCCCGGAGCTTGCTCCACAGCTTATCGGCCTCGGCGCGCGTGTCGCCGTGACCCACGCCCAGCAGTACCAGATAGCCGCGCCCAATTTTGCCCACGCACTCGTCGTCGACCGTCACGCCGGCGTTGAGCACGCGCTGCACTACTGCACGCACGGCCTACTCCTCGCCCGTCAGTTTGGCGGATAGGTGCTCGAGCGCATGGAATCGATGGCTGATGGCGTTCTTCTCGTCCGCCGTCAGCTCGGCCATGGTCTTGCCCGGCGTGTCGACCGGCAGGAACAGCGGGTCGTAGCCAAAGCCGTGATCGCCGCGGCCCTCGTGTGCGATAACGCCCTCGCAGGTGCCCTCACCATAGGTGACCAAACCGTCCGTGTCGATGAGCGCAACGACGCTCATAAAGCGCGCAGTGCGGTCCTCGTCGGCCACGCCTTCCAGGTTAACGAGCAGCTTGGCATTGTTGGCGGCATCGTCGCCGTGAACGCCCGCATAGCGCGCGCTATACACACCGGGTTCACCGTCCAGCGCGTCGACGACCAGGCCCGAATCGTCGGCAATGGCCATGAGCCCCGTCTCTTCGACGGCAGCCTGCGCCTTGATGATGGCGTTCTCCAAAAACGTCGTGCCGTTTTCCTCGGGGTCCTCAAAATCGCCCAGCTGGCCGAGCGCCACAAAGCGAACCTCGGGCATAACCTTGCCCAAAATGGCCTCGATCTCGGTGAGCTTATGGGCGTTGCCCGTTGCCACGACGATGGTCGCCGCCGGGTCGAGGGTGTCGATGTCGATCTTCTCAAGTGCCATGAGTGGTCTCCTTGTCCGTATAGCAAAGCCACGTAAAAGGGACTGGCCCTTCGGCGTCTCCCCTTTCATGTGGCGTCAACCTTATCTATCGGCGTTTCCGCAGATAAAACCTGCCGAAATAAACCTGTCCCTTTTTGGCAGGTTAGGCGAGGGCTTGGCGCTGGAGTTCAATGAGCTCGGCGATGCCCTTGTCGCCCAAATCGAGCAAGGCATTGAGGCGCTTGCGGTCGAAGGGCGCTTGCTCGCCAGTGCCCTGGAGCTCGATCATCTCACCGGTATCGGTGGCGACAAGGTTCATGTCGACCTCGGCGTGACTGTCCTCGGAATAATCCAGGTCGAGCAGGGTGTTGCCGTCGACAACGCCCATGGAAATCGCGGCGACCTGGCCCGTGAGCGGGATGCGCTCGAGCTTACCCGCCTCGACCCACATGGCAAGGGCGTCGTGCAACGCCACCCAGGCGCCGGTAATGCTCGCCGTTCGCGTGCCGCCGTCTGCCTGAATCACGTCACAGTCGACGGTGACGGTGTACTCTCCAAGCGCCTTCATGTTGACGACGGTGCGCAGGCTACGGCCGATGAGGCGCTCAATCTCCATGGAGCGGCCCTTGCGGTTGGCATGCTCGCGCTTGCAGCGCTTGCCGGTCGATGCCGGCAGCATGGCGTACTCCGCCGTTACCCAACCGGCCTTGGCGCCCTTGCGCCAGCCCGGCACGCCCTCCTCGATGGTGGCAGCGCACAGCACGCGCGTATCGCCAAACTCGGCCAGGCACGAACCGTGGGCGTGCTTCATGACGCCGCGGGTAAGCTTGATGGGGCGCAGCTCATCGGCGGCGCGGCCGTTGGCGCGATTGACCTGCATATACTCCATAGAAAAATCCTTTCGGCAAAAGGTGAAAGTGAGCCTTTGGTCGGTGACCTTATATCTATTTCAGTTCGTCGATATCGATATGCTCAATGCTCTTGAGCGGCTGGCCAAAGATAAAGCTGCCCGCCACCGCAAACTCGGCAATGTTATCGGCCGTCGTTGCAAAACGATGCTGCGGCTCGGCTGCGTCGCCCGCCAGCTGCTCGCGGCGCGTGAGAATATCGGTCAGCTCGCGCGTGGTCTCCTCGGCGGAGCTCACCACGCGCACTCCGGGACCCAGCGCATGGCGAATAGGCCCCACGAGCAGCGGAAAATGCGTGCAGCCGAGTACCACGGTATCGATGCCGTGGTCGCGCAGCGGTTCAACCGTGGCGCCGACCAGTGCGCGTACGGCAGGCGTATCAAAGATGTCCTCGTTCTCGAGCCACTGCTCTTGCAGATGTGCGCCCGAGGCGAGCTCGTGCTCAACGACCTCGACAAAGCTCGAGGCAGGACAGCCGTATACGTCGACGCCGGCATCCAGGTCCTGAATAGCACGCGTGTAAGCGCTCGAGCGAATGGTGAGGTTGGTGGCGAGCACGCCCACCCGGCGCGTGCGGGTGCTGTTGATTGCCGCGCGTGCGCCCGGTGCGATCACACCGATGACGGGGACGTCGAGCACCTGCTGGGCCAAACGCAAGGCCGCAGCGGTCGCCGTATTGCAGGCGATGACCATGATCTTGACGTCGTGCTTCGACAGCCAACGGCCCGCCTGCAGTGCAAACGTGCGCACGTCGTCCTCGGTGCGGGTGCCGTAGGGGCAGCGCTTGGTGTCGCCAAAGTAGTAGACGGACTCGTGCGGCAACGCCGTCGCAATCGCGCGCGCGACCGTCAGACCGCCCAGTCCCGAGTCGAACACACCGATCGGGCGCGTGTCCCCGGCTAGATTCTCGATATCGGACATTACCTCACCAGATTCTCTCTCGAAAAGATATGGCTCAGAACGATAGGACCGCGCTACGAACGAGCCGCGACGAGCAGCTCTGCCGTTGCCGCCCAGCCGTCGACAATCTTGCCTCGCGTGACGTAGGCGTTATCGCAGGCATCCAGGAACTCGGGCGCGCCGGCGCTGGTCAAACCGTTCTCGACCAGGCAGAACGTGCCCACGTGGTCAGCCATGTAGAAGTCAGACTCGGAATCGCCGAGTGCCAGCGTCTCCTCGCGCTCGATACCCAGGTGCTCGCAGAAACGTGCGATGGCAACGCCCTTGTTGAGGCCGGAGGGATTGATGTTAAACGCGCGGCCATCCTCGACGCGTTCGAGCTCGAGCGTCGTCGGCTTGGACAGATGCGTCAGGTGACCGTTGCAGGCCCAGACCAGGCCGCAGTCGGCCTCGTCCAGGATGGCCTGGACCTCGTCGTCGGGCACATCGCCGCGCATGCCGACGGTGACTTCGCGGTACTTGTAGCCAGTCGACATGTCGTTGTGGTACTCGATCTTATGCGGCCAGCGGGCGAGAATCTTCTCGCACACGCCGGTCTGCTCGATCACCTGATGCGGCGTGAGGCCGCAGGCGGGGTCGTAGGGCATATCGCCGGTCAGATACTCCCAATCGTTGGCCTTGAGATCGTACATGACCAGGCCACCCATCTCGCCGATGTAGGAGTTGAGGCCGAGCACGCGCGCATCCTCGTGGATCATGGTACGGTTGCGGCCCGAGGTGGGAACCACCTGAATGCCGGCGCGGGCAAGTGCCACGACAGCCTCGACGAGCTTGGTCGAGGGGTTGCCGTCGTTGTCGCGCAGCACGCACGAGCCGGGCGCGAGCATGGTGGCGTCCAGGTCGGTAAAGACGTACTTAACCTTGGCAAGACGCTCGCGCATCTCGCCCGAAAGCTCAGCGACGGTCGGCAGGGTATTGTGGGACATGGTCACTCCATTACGTAGAAGGGGTTTCTGGTCTTAGGCGTCGTACGCCGCAAGGGTGCGCTTGAGAATCAAGCCGTCGCGCTCACAAGGCTCGGGTCCGTTCTTGCGCAGCATACGCTCTTCCTCGCCCTTACCGGTCACGATGACCACGGCAGGACGGACGGTCTCACGCACGGCAGTCTCGATAGCGGCAACGCGATCAGTCACGATTTGCCAGTTATCATTTCCCTGCGCCTGAACGTTGCGCGCGATCTCGGCGCAAATATCCTCGACATCCTCGGGGCCGGGGTCATCCTCGGTAATCACGATTCGGTCGGCATACTTGCCAGCGGCGATACCCATTGTGGTGCGTCGATCGACACCCTTACCACCCGTAGCGCCAAATACAACCGCCAGCTCGCGCTCGGGATAGTTCTCGCGCAAGTCACGCAGGAGCGTCTCGAGGCTCATGCCGTTATGTGCAAAATCGACGATACCCAAGATTTTGCCCGATACGGACGGATAGAGCTCCATACGGCCGGGAACGAAGACGCCCTCAAAGCCGTGGACGATACCCTCTTCGGAAATGCCCAGGGCCTCGGCGCAGGCAATAGCGGCAAGCGCGTTGGACACATTGAACTTAACCGGCGTGGGAATCACAATGTCGCGCGTAAAGCGGGGCGTGCGCACCGTTGCCACCACGCCGCAGTCGCCATTGCGAATCGCCAGCGCAAGCACGTCGGCACGCTCGTCGGTCAGGGAGAACGTCACCGTACGTTCGCAACGAGATGCCGCCTCGAGCACGCGATCGACCTTATCCATATCGAGATTGACCACGGCAAAACGGCTCTGTGAGAAGATTTTGAGCTTGCTGGCAAAGTAATCCTCGAGTGTCGGATGCTCAATCGGCGAAATGTGATCCTCGCCGATATTGGTAAAGGCGCCGACTTCAAAGGCGATTTTGCCCGTGCGCTCGTATTTGAGGCCCTGGCTCGATGCCTCCATAACCAGCCACGGGGCACCCGCCTCCGCAGCATGTGCGATGCGAGACTGCAGCAGAAAGGATTCGGGAGTCGTCAGCTTGGAAGGACCCGTCTCGATGCCGTCGTCGAACTCAATGCCCGTATTAAGAGCGGGTCGATGACAGCCCGTAAGCTTGGCCTCGTTGGCGAGAATGCCGCGCAGATAAAAGCTACAGGTCGACTTGCCCTTGGTACCTGTAAAGGCGCAGACCTTCACCCTACCCGACGGGTGCCCATAAAAGGCATCTGCCACCACGGCGAGCGTGCGACGAATATCACTCACAATCACCGCGGGAAGATCAACATCGTAATCGACCTCGGAAACGTAGGCCACGGCGCCATCGGCGATTGCCGAAAGCAGGTACTCGCGCTTAAACGCGCGGCCCTTGCAGACAAACAACGTGCCCGGACGCACCTGGCGCGAGTCGTCAGTCGCAAACTCAATGCGCTGGTCGCACGAAGCGCTCGGTCTGGAAACAACAAGGTCATCTTCCTCGAGCAACTCTATATAGCGCATCAGAGTTAGCTTCTCTTGTGTCGGACTCGACATACAAAGACCTCTCTCGCTAAATTCAGCCTTAAAGGGCAAAAGACGTCCCGCGGCAGAAACGATGAAACATTCTGTATTATCAACCATCCTAATATGCCACCTGACCTTGCGCGCACTGCAGCCTTCTAAAAAATTGCATGGACTGTGCCGTGGGTTAATAAATGACAACAGTGTCCACCCCGTGTAAAAACAAGGAAATCTGGGTGCTATTCTTTATCCAAATGTCTTGATGTGCCTCATTGACTCACAATGCCGACCCATCATGCCCAAGCAAAGGATTCCAGATGAAACGACATTTCGAACGTCGCCGCCGCTCGGCACGCGTCCAGTTGACCCGGCACATCGTCTGCGCCTTCGCGACGGTCGTTGTGGCCCTTGCCACCATCATCGGCGCGAGCGGCTGTTCGTCCTCCCAGAACGCCTCGAGCACCTACACACTCGTCGAGAATGGCAAGCTCACCGTCGCAAGTGACTTGGCCACACCCCCGTTTGAATACGTCAACGATTCCGGCGAAGACCAGGGCTTTACCTATGAACTCATGGGTATGATCGCAGACGAGCTCGGTCTGGAGCTCAACTACTTGCCGGCGCAAAAGTTCGACGGCATTATCCCCATGGTTAAGCAGGGTGTAAAGACCGATGTCGGCGCATGTAACATCACGATTACCGACGAGCGCAAGGAAGAGGTCGACTTCACCGACCCCTATATCGACTCCAATCAGGGCGTCGCAGTTGCAAAGAACACTGGATACGACACGGTCGATAGCCTCAACGCACCGGGCGTCAAAATTGCCGTGCAGTCGGGCACCACGTCCGAGGAGTGGGCAATCGAGAACCTGCCGCAGGCAACCACCGTCAACTTTGACGACTGGACGGCAGCCTTCACCGCCGTCATGAGTGGTCAGTGCCAGACGGTCGTATGCGACCTGCCCGTTGAGCAGTGGATGGTTTCGAACTCCTTTACCGGTATGGAGATCATCAAAGAGGTTCCGACGGGCGAGCAGTTTGGCATTGCCGTCTCTAAAGACAACCCCGGGCTGACACAGGCCATCAACGATGCCCTCACCAAGATCAAGAGCTCCGGCGCCTATGACAAACTGTACGAGAAGTGGTTTGGCATGGCACCCACGAGCGGGGCCGATAACGAGGATGCCTCGAGCTCAGACGACGCGACGGACGCTTCACTCGCCGTCACCTCGGCGACCGCCAAGTCAAACGAAGACAGCGGTAACGGCGTGCTCGGCGGCATCGCAACCCGCCTGACCTGGGAAGCGACAACGGGTAGCGACGAGGGCGGCGTTTCGCAAATTGAGCTTGAGCTGCCCGAGGGCGGATCGTTTGAAAGCACCGATGTTAAGGTCACGCTGCTCGACGGACTGAACCAGACGGGTGTCAAGGCATCGTGCTCGCTGAACGGCTCAAAGCTCGTCATCAAGTTCGCCGATCCCGTCGCTGCCGGCTCGCAGATTCGCGTTGTTGTCCCCGACGTCGTATTCCCGAGCAACGCGGGTGCCTATGCCGTCACCGGCAGTTATGTCGCCGACGACGACAAGCGAAATCTTCCCGAGAGCCCCACCATCAGCGTCTCGGAGAGCACCATGGTGCAAGAAATCGTCGCTTGGCTCGATGCCCAGCCTTGGGTTGCCGCGTGGAACTCCAACCCGTTTTTGGGCATGTTCTGCAAGCCGCAGATTATCGTCACCTCAATCGCCTCGCTCTTTAAGGGCTGGGGCATAGCACTTGCCGTGACTGCCATCGGTTTTCCGCTCGCCATCCCCATCGGCTTGCTGTTTGCCTTTATGAAAATCAGTCATAGTCGCATGCTGCGCGGCATCGCCGTGACATACATCAACGTCCTGCGCGGAACCCCGCTCTTCCTGCAGATCTACATTGCGTTCTTTGGGTTCCCCATGATCGGTCTCAACGTGCCCAATCTGCCGCTCGGCGTTGGCGTGCTAGCCATCAACTGCTCGGCCTATCTTGCCGAGATTTTCCGTGCCGGCATCGAGAGCGTACCACCTGGTCAATCGGAAGCTGCCTACTCGCTTGGCATGACTTGGTCCCAAGTTATGTCGCGCATCGTGATCCCACAAGCCGTACGTTGCGCTATACCGACTATGACCAGCGAGTTCGTTATGCTGTACAAGGACACGTCGCTGCTTTCGAGCGTTGGCGTCATGGAGCTCATGCTGTTCTCCAAAAACCTCACGGCCACCACGGGCAACATTACGCCCTACATTTGCGCCGCACTTTACTATCTGGTCGTGACGATTCCGCTCATCCACATCGTCACCAAGGTGGAGCACCGTCTCGCCAAGCGCAGCAAGTGCTAACCGCTCGTACATAGCGTTCGCAACCACGGCCCGCCGCTTCGTCTGAAGATCGGGCCGTGGTTTTTTCGGTTCGCTCGGTGCTTATGCCCTATCACGAAACAAAAGATTGGCATGATAGTAAAGATTATTTGACATCAGCTGTCACAATCCTTGCGGCAGTACACCTGAGCCGTCAGCAGAAAGGATCTTGCATGTGCGGTTTTGTCGGTTTTACCGGTACAGATGAACAGAGTGAGCTGGTTCTCACGGCTATGATGAATCGCATCATCCACCGTGGTCCCGATATGGGCGGCCAGCATATCGTCGACAACGTTGCCCTTGGCTTCCGTCGTCTTTCGATTCTTGATCTTTCCGAAGCTGGAGCTCAGCCCATGTCGAGCGACGACGGCAAGGTCACGATTGTCTTCAACGGAGAGATCTACAACTTCCAGGAGCTTCGCGCCGAGCTGGAGGCAGCCGGCTACGCCTTCCACTGCAACGCCGATACCGAGGTCCTGGTACACGGTTACGAGGAGTGGGGCGAGGACCTGGTCAACCGCCTGCGCGGCATGTACGCGTTCGTGATTCACGACCAGAACAAGAACAAGCTCTTTGGCGCTCGCGACATCTTTGGTATCAAGCCGTTCTATTACTACCAGGCATCCGATGGCTCGCTGCTGTTTGGCTCCGAGATCAAGAGCTTCCTGGACCATCCCAAGTTTGAGAAGGCCGTCAACCACGACGCGCTGCGCCCCTACCTGACGCTGCAATTCCCTGCCACGGAGGAGACCTTCTTTAAGGGCGTGTTCAAGCTTGCCCCGGCGCATTGCTTTACGTATGACCTGACGACCAACACCATGGACATCAAGCGTTACTGGAGCTGTGACTTCACCGACGACAACTCCAAGACCTTCGAGGAGTACGTGGACGAGTGCGACAAGGTTGTGCACGAAAGCGTCGCTGCACACCGAATCGCCGATGTTAAGGTGGGCTCGTTCCTTTCTGGCGGCGTGGACTCCAGCTACATTGCCGCCTGTCTCATGCCCGACACCACGTATTCTGTCGGCTTCGATTACAAGAACTTCAACGAGACCAACTACGCTGCCGAGCTTTCCGACAAGCTGGGCATCAAGAACGTGCGCAAGATGATTACCGCCGACGAGTTCTTCGATGCACTGCCCGATATCCAGTATCACATGGACGAGCCGCAATCAAACCTGTCCAGCGTGCCGCTGTACTATCTGGCACAGATGGCCGCTGAGGAAGTTACCGTCGTCCTTTCGGGCGAGGGTGCCGACGAGCTGTTTGCCGGCTACGAGTGGTACGAGGACACCCCCGAGATGCACTCCTTTAAGAAGCGCGTGCCGCTCGGCGTGCGTCGTGCCCTGGGCTCGCTCGTTCAGCATCTCCCCTACTTTAAGGGTCACAACTTCCTGACCAAGTGCGCCGAAGTTCCCGAGCGCTGGTATGTGGGTCAGGCAAAGGTGTTCGATCCCTCCGAGGTCGACAAGGTGCTCAAGCCCGCTTATGACACCGGCAAGAACGCCGCGGAGATGTGCGCCGAGTACTACAAGCAGGTTCCCAACTGCTGCGAGCTTTCTAAGAAGCAATACCTGGATATGAACATGTGGCTGCCGGGCGACATCCTGCTCAAGGCAGACAAGATGTGCATGGCGCATTCTCTGGAGCTTCGCGTCCCGTTCCTGGATAAAAAGGTCATGGAGTTTGCCGAGCACATCCCCGCCAACTATCGCGTTAACGAAGAAGGCTGCAAGCTCGTCCTGCGTCACGCCGCCAACCGCACGCTGCCCGATGAGTGGGCAACGCGCAAGAAGGTCGGCTTCCCCGTGCCGGTCAAGTTCTGGCTGCGCGAGCAGAAGTACTACGACTACGTAAAGGAATACTTCACCGCACCGTGGGCTGCCGACTTCTTTGACACCGATGCGCTCATGAAACTGCTTGACGATCACTTTGAGGGTCGCGCGCTCAACCAGCGCAAGATCTATACCACGCTGACGTTCCTCATCTGGTACAAGCGCTTCTTTATCGACGAGGACAAGGGCGCCGAAGTCGCCGCGTAAGTTTCGTTATGAATTAGCGGTGAACAGCACGGGGTTTCCGCTATACTCAATCCCTGCGGGCGATTGGCGCAACGGTTAGCGCAGGTGCTTTACACGCACAAGGCTGGGGGTTCGAATCCCTCATCGCCCACCACTTGATTGAAAAGGCTCCCAGCGATGGGGGCCTTTCCTTTTTGGGCCCCGTGCAGAGGGATTCGAACCCGCAAGGGTGCGGAGCTGAGGAAACGCGTAAGCGTTTTCCAGCGCAGCACGCGAGGAGCGAAGCGCTCTGTGTTAGGCCAAAACGTCCGACAAAATCTCGATCAGGCTGTCCACGTCGGCTTCCTCGCAGATAAGCGGCGGCAGGAAACGCAGCGTATGAGCTCCGGTCGCGTTAATCACGGCGCCAGCGGCCAGCGCGCGGGCAACAATATCATGCGCATCGCCCGCAGCGTCATCCAGATCGCAACCGAGCATTAAGCCGCGACCGCGTACCTCGACCACATGCGGCAGCTTGGTGAGTTTTGCCTCCATATAAGCACCCACCTTGGCAGCATGCTCGGCATAATCGCCGCGCACGAGCGCGGAGAGCGTCGCGGCGCACGCCGCGACAGCCAAGCAGCTACCGCCAAAGGTCGAACCGTGGTCACCCGGCTTAAACACGTCGGCGATCTCTTTCTTTGCCACCACGGCGCCCATGGGAACGCCGTCGGCGATGCCCTTGGCAAGACTCATGATGTCGGGCTCCACGCCATAGGTCTGGAATGCAAACGGCTTGCCGGAGCGGAAGATGCCACACTGGACCTCGTCGGCGATAAGAACGGCGCCCACCTCGTGTGCCAAGTCGCGCGCTGCCGCCATAAACTCCTCGGTCATGGGGTGCACACCGCTCTCGCCCTGAATAGGCTCGAGCATGACGGCGCAGACCTCGCTTCCCAGCTGCTTAAAGATCGAACGCAGTTCGTCGACATCGTTGGGCGTGCAGGCCACAAAACCGCCCGGCAGCGGACGGAAGCTATCCTGCAGCCAATCCTGCATGGTGGCGGCAATGGTCTCGAGCGTACGGCCGTGGAAGCCGCCGCGCATGCATACGATGGTGTTGCCGCCGTTACCAGCACGCTTGGCGTACAGACGCGCGAGCTTCATCGAGCCCTCGTTGGCTTCAGCACCAGAATTGGCAAAGAACGTCTCCCACACCTGCTCGTCCGCAGCCGGGGCACCGAGCGCAGTGGCCGTGGTCTCATCGCCGGCGGCAATGGCATCGGCCAGAACGCACGCACCATCTACGTCGTCGTTGGCAAGCTTGGACAGCAGCGCCGCGACCTGTCCACGCTGCTCGATGTAGAAGTAATTGGAGACATGCATGAGCTTTTTGGTCTGCGCCTCGAGCGCCGAGAGTACTGCAGCGTTGCCGTGGCCTAGGCTACACACGCCAATACCAGCAAGAAAGTCGAGATACTCACGGCCATCGTCACCGGTGAGCTTCATACCGTGGCCTTCGACAAACTCTACCGGCGAGCGACCAAAGGTATGCATAACGTAATGGGATTCGAGCGATTGTTGAGCTGCAAGTGACATGGGATGCCTTTCGTTGGGCGCCGTACGGCGCAGGGCTATGGGTGCAGGGACGCGACGACCGCGGGTCAGCTAGACCGTCTGGAGCTTCTCGACCTCGTCGAGGTTCTCGGTCAGGCGCGCCGCAAACGTCGAAAGCGGATGCGGATGCGTATCGAACTCGTAGGCCGTCTCGGTGGAGTGGATCACGGTACCGACGCCAGCATCGGTCAGCAACTCCAGCAGCAGCGAGTGCGGCGTCGTGCCGTTGATGATGTGGGCTCGGAACACGCCAGCGGTAAGCGCATCGACGGCGGCACGCAGCTTGGGGATCATGCCCTTGTCAACCTCGCCGCCGTAGAGCATCTCATTGACCTCGTCGAGCGTCAGGTTGGAGATAAGCGAATCCTTGTCGCTAAAGTCCTTGTACAGACCGTCGACATCGGTCAAAAAAATCGCCTTGTGCGCATGAAGCGCCGCCGCAACGGCGCCGGCGGCGGTATCGGCGTTGATGTTGAAGAAGCCACCGTCCTCCCCCGCCGCGACCGTGGCGATAACGGGAATGTACTCGCTGTCGAGCAAACGCTCGATATAGTCGGTGTTGACGTGCGTGACCTTGCCTACGCGGCCGAGCTCTGGGTCGAGAGGCTCGGCGATAAGGGTACCGGCGTCGCTGCCGGACACGCCCACGGCCAGGTTGCCGTGGTGGTTGAGCGCCGCGACCAGCTCCTGATTGACCTTGCCGCCCAGTACCTCGCGCACGATATCCATGGTGGCAGGCGTAGTCACGCGCTGGCCGTTCTTAAACTCGACGGGGATGTCGTAGTGGCTGAGCGCCTCGTTGATGGCCTTGCCGCCGCCGTGCACGATAACAGGGCGCATGCCGATAATCTTGAGCAGAACGATGTCGCTCATCACGTCACGACGCAGCTGCTCGTCGACCATGGCGGCACCGCCGTACTTGATAACGACCGTCTTACCGGTCAGGTTCTTAATCCACGGCAGCGCCTCAAACAGCAGCTGCGCGGTAACTTCGTTGGATTCGCTCGAGCGACAATCGCGTGCGAACTTCATAGTCTGCCTCGTCTTTCGTGTAGCTATCGCGCCGCACCTCGTTGCCCGCGACTGCAGCGGGACACGCGGCACATCGGGAGTCTAGGAACGGTAGTCACCGTTAATGGAGATGTACTCGTGCGTGAGGTCGCAAGTCCACACGGTGGTCGCCGCGTCCCCTGCGCCCAGGTCTGCCGAGATCACAATCTCGGGCGCCTCAAAACGTCGCAGGGCCTCGTCCTCATCGAAGGGGACCGTCAGGCCATCGCGACAGACGGGCATGCCCATCATGTCGATGGAAACATCTTCCTGGTTAAACTGCACGCCGCACTTACCGAGTGCCATGGCAACGCGGCCCCAGTTGCAATCGTGGCCGGCAATGCAGGTCTTGACGAGCGGAGAGTTGGCAACAGCGCGCGCCGCGATATCGGCCTCGTCGTCGTTAGCGGCGCCGGTAACATTGACCGTCACGAGCTTGGACGCACCCTCGCCGTCGGCGGCGATGTTGCGCGCCAGGCTCTCGCATACCTCGTGCACGGCAAATGCCAGCTCGTCAAAGGCGTCAGTGCCCTCGACGATGGCCTCGGCATCCGCGGCAGCAGTGCCGGAGGCAAGCATGATGCAGGTGTCGTTGGTCGAGGTATCGGAGTCGACCGTTACCTTATTAAAAGTCTGCTTCACAGTCGAGAGCAGCAGGGCATGAAGCGCCGCCGGCTCGACGGGGGCATCGGTAGTAATGACCGCGATCATGGTGGCCATATTGGGCATGATCATGCCCGAGCCCTTGCACATGCCGCCCACCGTATAAGCGTTGCCCGCATGGCCCGCGGCCTCACTACGATAGCGAACGGCGTACTCCTTGGAGTGGGTATCGGTGGTCATGATGGCACGGGCGGCATCGGCGCCACCATGAGCGGAGAGCGCCTCATAAGCTGCCGGAATCGCCGTCTCAAACGTGTCGATCGGCAGAATCTGGCCAATCACGCCCGTGGAGGCGACCAGGATTTGCTGAGGCTCGCAGCCGATGACCTGCGAGGCGATGTTGCACGTCTCGCGCGCGCAGGCAAGGCCCGTCTCACCGGTGGCCGCGTTGGCGTTACCGGAATTGACCGTGACACCGGCGATGATGCCGTAGCCCTTATCGGCACCGCCCAGGTTGGCGCGGCTCACCTGCACAGGCGCCGCACAAAAGCGGTTAGTCGTAAACACGCCGGCCCCGGGACAGGGTTTATCGGGCACGACGAACGCGTAATCCAAGCGCTCGGGATTCTTGCGGAATCCGGCATGGATGCCCGCCGCCTTAAAGCCGGCTGCCGCCGTTACGCCGCCCTCTACGGCACGAATCTTGATATCGAGCTGCTCTGTATTCATCGTCTTTATGACTCCTTATGTCAAACAAAAAATGGGCATCGGTTGGCGCGCCATGCCAGCCACAATCATGAGACCGGCTTAAGAGTGGCGCCCCACTCGATGCCCGACTACCAAATCGTCAACAATCGAATGTGCTACACCGGGCACGCCACTGTGGGCAAGCCTCGTCGCTCGTCAAAACCAAAGACGATGTTGGCGCACTGGACCGCCTGGCCTGCTGCACCCTTGCACAGATTGTCGATGGCGCCCGTAGCCACCAGAACGCCCGCGCGTTTGTTGAGCGCAAGGCCGATCTGGGCGGCGTTGGTGCCGACGACCGAAGCCGTCTTGGGCTGCTGGCCGGCATCGAGTACGCGCACGAAGGTGCGACCGGCGTAGAACTGCTTGTAATGGTCGACAACGTCCTCAAGGGTCAAGGTATCGATAGCCTGCGGCGTAAGCGGCATCGTCACCGTGGAGAGCAGACCGCGCTTGAGCGGTGCCAGATGCGGGATGAAGACGATGCGGTCGGTTAGGCCCAAGATCTGCTCGATTTCGGGCGTGTGACGATGCTTGCCCACGCCATAGGCCTCCAGGTTTTCGTCCGCGCTGCAAAAATGCGTACGGGCGTTGCAGGACTTACCGGCACCCGTTACACCGCTGATAGCGTCAACGATCACGGGGCCGCTCTGGGCAACCCAGCCGGCGCGCACGGCAGGCGCGGCGGCAAGGCTCGTTGCGGTGGGATAGCAACCGGCGCAGGCGACCAGTACGGGCTTGCCGTCGGCGCGGTCGGATGCAGCAGTCTTCAAATCCTGGCAAAACAGCTCGGGCAGACCAAAGGCGCGGCTCTTGAGTAGCTCGGGGCTTGTGTGCTCAGCGGCATACCAAGCCTCAAAGGTGGCCGGATCGCTCAGGCGGTAGTCGGCCGAGAGGTCAATGCAGGAGACTCCCGCGGCAAGCAGGGCGGGCACCTGTGCCATGGCAGCCGTGTGCGGCACGGCCAAAAAGACCGCGTCGCAGTTCTTGAGCTCGGGGGCATCGTGCGTCGTGAAGACAAGATCGCTCACGCCGGCGAAACTCGGGTACACCGCGGACAGCGGCTGGCCGGCATCGGCGTTGGACGTAATGGCAGCAAGTTCAAACTCGGGATGACCGAGGACGAGGCGAATGAGCTCGGCGCCGGCATATCCAGCCGCACCGACGATTCCAACCTTTAAAGACATATCGGACTCCTTGTCTGCAGTTATGCACCAATGCGCATCCCGCAGCCGTCGTTATGAAGTGGGTTGAAACTTTAGCACCAAAAGATGCATATATACGCAAATCTTTTACATATTCATGCATTGAAACAGTCCCGACACATTCACTCGAAGGAATTGACAAATAAATGCGGGCCCCATATTGCCCAGTGCACCTTACGGTCACGTTGCAATGTGGGGCCCGCTACATGCGAGAATTTGAATTGTCGAAGCTTGCTGAGAGACTCGTTTAGAGCTCGACCGGCACCCATTCGTCATGGTTGCAGACAAAGGCCTCGGGTTCCTCCACGCTAAAGAAGACGAGCGTGGGATCGTCTGCGCCCTCGTAGTGCTCGCCTAGGCGCTCCAGGTGCTTCCAGCCTGCCTCGCGCATATCGGGAGCGGCTTGGTCATCCAGACCCGCACGCCCGCGCAAGATGAGCCAGCCATGGCCCGGCCACCAACTCGTGGCCTCAAAGCGTTGATTTTGCAGCAGCTCTTGCCACACGTCTTTGGTGCGCGCCGTTACAAACCACAGCTTGCCGTCCTGGATCTGCGCAAACGAAAACGGACGCACATGCGGCTGTCCGTCAACGCTCGTCGCCAAATACCATGCCGGCACCGACGTCAGATACTCCAACACCGTATTCAATCCGTCCATGTGTCCTCCTGGCACTAGTCTTTTTGGGTCGGGGCTGCTTTAGCTACCCTAGGGTTTAAGCTCCAGGCGCTCCTCGCTGCCGTCGATATCACAGAAGCGGGCGGCGATATTGCGCACCGAGAAAAACGCAAGGCGGCCGTCGTTGGCACCCTCGTGGTCTTCGCCGATGCCCACCATGTGCTTAAAGCCGGCTTGGCGCACCCGGTCGCTCACGACCGCGTCGTCCTCGAGCGCGGCCTCGCCAGTCAGCACAATCCAACACTCCCCCGGTTTCCAACCCGAAACCTCAAACTTGGGGTTCGCGCTAAGCTCGGCCCACACGTCCTTATCGCGCGAGGTGCAAAACCACAGTTTGCCATCATCGACCATGGCAAACGAGAACGGCCTCACGCGCGGCTGATGTCCGTCCGTCACGTCGATCGTGGCGAGATACCACGCCGGAATACGCCTAAGATACGAACAGGCGCGCTCGAGCTGCGCCGTGCGGTCGTTGTCGGCCATAGGGACCCCTTTCCTGCGCTCAAATCGCGCCTAAACAAGTTGAAGATTGATGACGATGACGCAGATGAGCAGCAACGCCGTCACCACCGCCGCCAACGCATCGCCGCGGCCAAATGCAAGCGCATGCAGACGCGTGCGGCCCTGCTCGCCATGATAGCAACGGGCATCCATGGCGGCAGACAGCGTTTCGGCATGACGAAACACGCCCGTGAACAGCGGAATCGCCACACTGCCGAGCATACGCACGCCGCCGAGCGGGCCTCCCGTCACGCGCGCACCGCGGCTCGCCTGCGCATCGGCCGTCTGCTTCATCTCGGTGGCAAACTGCGGCATAAAGCGCAGCGCGATACCCATGATCATGCCGAGCTCGTGCGCAGGAAGTCCCACACGCGCAAACGGCGCGAGCAGGCGCTCAAAGCCCGCGGTGAGGTCGAGCGTCGGTGTGGTGAGCGTGATAGCGCTCATACCGGCCATCATCAAGGTCAGGCGGCACGCCATAAAGGCGGCGGAATGTAGCGAGCCCTCGCTTATCTGCAAAAAGCCGAGCTGCCACAGAATGCGCCCGCTCTGGTCGGAAAACAGGTTGAGCACCGCGACCACCGCGACAATCGCCAGCAGCGGTGCCATCGATGACAGGACGCGACGAGCCGGCACCCGGGACACGGTATAGATCAGGACAACGAAGATTGCGACCGGGACCAGTCCGCGGAAGCTACTGACCGTGAGCGTCGTGATCAGAAACACAAAGCCCAAGAGCAACTTGGTTCGCGGGTCCAGGCGGTGGATTGCGCTATCGCCGGGATAGTAGCTGCCAAACGAAAACGCCTCCATTAGCAGCCCTCCTCTCGCGTGACCGTCTTGGATTTGGCCTTGTCCGAGACGTTAGAAGGACCGTCCGAGCGACCGATAAGCAGGTCCACCAGTTCGTCTGCCAGCGACTCAACCGTATAGAGGCCGTCAAAGCGCAGCGGCACGCCTGCCTTCGCAAGCGCCAGCGCCATGCGCTGGGCAGCGGGAACACCCAAGCCGATTGATTTAAGCTCATCCGCATGCGCAAAAACCTGAGCGGGCGTGCCCTCGGCAAACACCGCGCCCTCGTTCATCACGACAATACGGTCGCAGCAATTGGCAAGGTCATCCATACTGTGTGAGACCATGACGACGGTCAGGCCCCCATGGTGAAGTCGATCGATGAGCTCCAGGAAATCACTGCGCGCCGCCGGATCGAGCCCCGCCATGGGCTCATCGAGTACCAGGACCTCGGGCTCCATGGCAAGCACGCCGGCAAACGCCGCGCGCCGCTGCTGCCCGCCCGAAAGCTCAAAGGGGCTCTTGTCGCCCACCGTGGCCAGGTCGAGGCCCACGCGCGCGAGCGATGACTCAACGCGGCGGGCAACCTCGGCCTGCGACAAGCCAAGGTTATGCGGACCAAATGCCACGTCCTGTGCCACGGTCTCGGCAAACAGCTGACGCTCTGGATACTGAAACACCACGCCGACCTTTGCCTTAACCGCGGCGGCGTCTTTCTTGCTTGATAGGTCGAGCCCCAGCGCGTAAACGCTCCCCTCCTGCGGGCGGATTAATCCGTTGAGGTGCTGGACCAGTGTGGATTTACCCGAACCGGTATGGCCTGCTAGCCCCAGGAACTCGCCGCGGCGCACCGTCAAAGACACGTCGCGCAGTGCCCACGGACTGCTGGGGTCGTTGCCCCAGAGAGCCTGTTTGTTCGATTTGCCCGCAGCGGCCGAGCGCTTATGCCAGCGACGGCGCTCGCGGGCGCTCAGCGAATAGCTATACGAAAGGTGCGAAATCTCGATGACGGGCTCCAGCGCGTCTGTGCCATCGATTCCAGAGGAGACGTTGTCGGGGATACGAGAATCGGATGCGAAAGGCCGCCCGGCGATGCCTGTCCCACTCCGCTTGGTATAAGCCTGCGCTATATCGGCGACCATATCCGCCTCGCGCACCCGTGCGCAAATGGGCACGCCCTTCGCGCGAAGCGCCCTGCCAAGACAGCACGATGCCGGCATATCCAGGTTCAGCCGCGCGAGTTCGTCCGCCCGCGTCAAGATCTCCTCGGGCGTACCGAGCATGGCAACGCGGCCCGTCTGGAAGACAGCAACGCGATCGGCCTCAGCGGCCTCTTCCATAAAGTGCGTAATCATCACGATGGTCATGCCGCGTTCGTGCAGCGCGTGACAGGCCTTCATAAGGCCCTTGCGCCCGCGCGGATCGAGCATCGAGGAGGCCTCATCCAAGATGAGCACGCGCGGTTCCATGGCGAGCACGCCGGCAAGCGCCACGCGCTGCTTTTGGCCGCCCGAAAGCGCGTGGGTCTCATGGCGCTCAAAGCCCACCAGGCCCACGCCCTTCAGCGCCTCGCGTACGCGCTGCGCAATCTGGGCCGATTCGACCCCTAAGTTCTCGGGACCAAACGCAACATCGTCCTCGACAAGCGTCGCCACCAGCTGATCATCCGGGTTCTGGAACACCATGCCCGCAGTCGAACGGATGTCGTAGACCAGCTCGGGATCGGACGCGTCCATGCCGTTGACGTACACCGTTCCCGCATCGGGCTGAAGCAGCGCATTCAGGTGCTTGGCAAACGTCGACTTGCCCGACCCATTACCACCGAGGATGCAGAAAAACTCGCCATCCTCGATGTTCAGGTCGACGCCGTCGAGCGCCGGTGCAGCACCGTCATAGCTAAAGGAAACGCCCCGACACTCAATCATGCGCGGCCTTTGACCTGGTCCTTTTTAGGCGTGATGAGGTTGGAGACTGCTTTATACACCGCCAGCGTCAACACCGAGTTAAGCACGGTCTTGATAAGGTTAAACGGCAGTACGGCAGGAATCATGAGCGGGGCGATCACATCGACCGAGCCATACCAGAACCATACGCCAATGGTAAGGTTTGCGACCATAGACAGCGCTGTAGCGGCAATGACGCCGAGCACCAGGCCAATCACGGCACCCTTATAGGTGTGCATCTTCTGGTAAACGATAGCCGCGGGCAGAATGTAACCCAGCGTGGCAACCAGGTTCATAAGCGCGCCGACCCAGTCACCCGTGGTGAGCGCATGGATAACGATTGCCATAGCGGCAACAGCGGTACCGGCGCCGGGACCATACGCAAACCCGCACACCATCGCCGGCACCAGCGACGGGTCATACGTCAAAAACGGCGCCGAAGGAAGGATAGGCAGCTGCACATACATAAAGAGCGCGCCCAAGGCGCACATCAACGCCATGGTAACGAGCTGTTTGGTGCTCCACCTATTCGTGTTCTCAAAATGGATATGCTGCGACTGTTCAGACATAAGATCACCTGCCTCTTTCATCCGGACTCTAACCGTTGGTACTGGGATCTCACCAGTTCAGCCGGCATGCGAACCAACACACGCACGGGTCGCGGACTCATCGGCTCGGTCGCAGGTATCTCGCCTGCGCCACGGCGTCCCTTTGACACCGCCCGATTTACCGCCAGTGGGGAATTTCACCCCGCCCTGAAACAGCAATTGCAAGTGTAGCACGAGCAATCGTTCGCGCAAGTATGCCGAGGGTAATTTGTGGCGGGGACCAGTTGTCGCAACAACCACGTCTCCCACTCACCCCAAAGTGGTGCGCTTTTCGCGGCTTTGCCGCGAAACAGCAACCGGGACGCGTATCCCCCACAACCACGTCCTTCTCCGCCCGCCGACCTCAAGGCCGTAAACGCAGGGAATCCGGGGGCGTGACGGGGGCTTCTCTCCGGAACATTCCGCAGGACGCAAAGAGGCTCCGCAGCGCGAAGCGCGATGCGGAGCCTCTTTGCATGTCCGAGGACGTTCCGGAGAGAAGCCCCCGTCACGCCCCCGGATTCCCGGTGGGAGTTCTAGACCTTGTCGGCCTTAGTACATACCGCCGCCCTGCTGACCAGCGGTGGCAGCAGCGATAGCATCCTCAAGCTGAGTGTTCTTGGGCACATCGGAGACAGTAGCCTCGGTGATGAGGATCAGGCTGGCGACAGAAGCAGCGTTCTGCAGGGTGACGCGGCTGACCTTGACGGGGTCGAGGACGCCCATCTCAATCATGTCGCCCCACTCACCGTTGGCAGAGTTGAGACCCTGGCCAGCAGGCAGCTCGGCAACCTTGTCGACCACGACAGCGCCCTCAAAGCCAGCGTTCTTGGCGATGGTAGCGACCGGAGCGGTCAGAGCCTTCTTGACGATGTCGACGCCGATCTTCTCCTCGGGGTCGTCGATCTCGACAGCGTCGAGTGCAGGAGCAGCGTCCATGAAGGCGACGCCGCCGCCGGCGACGATGCCCTCCTCGACAGCAGCGCGGGTAGCCTGCAGGGCGTCCTCGACGCGATGCTTGATCTCCTTGAGCTCGGACTCGGTAGCAGCGCCGACCTTGATGACGGCAACGCCACCGGAGAGCTTGGCCAGGCGCTCCTGGAGCTTCTCGCGGTCGAAGTCAGAGGTAGTGTTCTCCATCTCGCCCTTGATCTGAGCGATACGGGCGTCGATGGCCTCCTTGGAGCCAGCGCCGCCGACGACGACGGTGTTGTCCTTGGAGATGGTGACGGACTTAGCGGTACCGAGCATATCGGCGGTGATGTCAGCGACCTTCACGCCCAGCTCGTCCAGAGCAGCCTGGCCACCGGTGAGGACGGCGATGTCCTCGAGGATGCGCTTGCGGCGATCGCCGTAGCCCGGGGCCTTGACGGCGCAGACGTTGAGGGCGCCGCGAATCTTGTTGAGGACCAGGGTGGGCAGAGCCTCGCCGTCGATGTCCTCAGCGATGATGAGCAGGCCGCGGCCAGCGCGCTGGACAGCCTCGAGAACAGGCATGATGTCCTGGACGCTGGAGATCTTCTGGTCGGTGATGAGGATGTACGGATCCTTCATCACGGCCTCCATGCGGTCGTTGTCCGTGACGAAGTAAGCGGAGACGTAGCCCTTGTCGAACTGCATGCCCTCGACGGTATCGATGGTGATGTCGAACGTCTGGGAATCCTCGACGGTGATGACGCCGTCCTTGCCCACGACCTCCATGGCCTCGGCGATCTTCTCGCCGACCTCGGGGTCACCGGCGGAGATGGTACCGACGGAAGCGATCTGCTCCTTGGTCTCGACCGGCTTGGCCTGCTTCTTCATCTCGGCAACGGCGGCGTTGACGGCCTTGTCGATGCCGCGACGGATGGCCAGCGGGTTGGCGCCAGCGGCGACGTTGCGCAGGCCGTCGTTGACGATGGCCTGGGCGAGCAGGGTTGCGGTGGTGGTGCCGTCACCCACGGTATCGTTGGTCTTGGTGGCGACCTCCTTCACCAGCTGGGCGCCCATGTTCTCGATGTTGTCCTCGAGCTCGATCTCCTTGGCGACGGAAACGCCGTCGTTGGTGATGGTCGGAGCACCGAACGTGCGCTGCAGAGCGACATAGCGGCCCTTGGGGCCCATGGTGACGGTAACGGCGTCGGCCAGAGTGTTGACGCCCTTGGCGAGCTTAGCGCGGGCATCGGTGTTGAACGTAATGTTCTTTGCCATGGTGGGTAATCCTCCAAAAGAAATGTGACTCGCGTCGCCGCTTCCGAGTCCTATGCGGCGATCGCGTTCAAAGACGAATCAGAGAGCCTGGTGAGATTAGGCCTCGACGACGGCGTAGATGTCGTCGGCGCGCATCAGCAGATACTTCTCGCCGTCGACCTTGACCTCGTTGCCACCGAACTTGCCGTAGATGACAACGTCGCCAACCTGAACGTCCATGGGAATGCGCTCACCCTTGTCGTTGACCTTACCGGCGCCAACGGCAACGATAGTGCCGCGCTGCGGCTTCTCCTGAGCGTTGCTGGCGATGTACAGACCAGAAGCGGTCTTCTGCTCGGCCTCGTCGGGCTTGACCAGGACGCGATCTGCAAGCGGCTTCAAAGACGACATGCTTGTTTCCTCCTTTGTGGGCCGCACGGTTGAGCCGTGCGGGTTTCCCTACTTCGTTTGCGTACGCGTTGAATGGTACCCACGAATGACGGGTTATACAACACGGAGTCAAAAAATCTTATTTTTTGGCACTTAGATTTTCTGAATGCCGGTGGATAACTTGTGCGCAGCTCCCGTGTGGCGCCGGAGGGGCGGGATATAAGGTTTCCTGCTCGGGCAGTCCTGCTCGCACGAAGGCCACATTAAGTGGCCTTCGGCTCGTGCGGAACTCGCGATAAACCTTATATCCCGCCCCTCCGGCGCCACACGGGAGCTGAGTCAACGTTATCGGACCCGGCATTCAGAAAAGTCAGTGCAGCAAAATGGCGATGCGGATAGCGACATGGGCATGGTTTTCGCCGCACGCACGGGTCCCCCAGGGAGCACCGTGCATTTTTGGGAGTATTCAGCAGAGCAGAACGGCTGCATACGCGCCGGACATACCTTATTGGCCCCAAAGACGCCTTCGACAGGCGATTTGAGTCGGCAGGCAGGCCCCGTCAGGACAAAAAGGCATGCCTCGCGTCGCACCGGAGCCCGAAATGACGTCAATCTCCACAACGTTACCCGACCGCAGCGGCACCGACGGAACCTGCGGTGTTGAATACTCCGATTTTTGCACGGCCCAGGCGGGGGTACATCAGGACCAGAAAGAACATCCCAGCCTGTTTATGCAATCTGTAATGGAAAGTATGCAAAACACCAAGAGACCGCATTACTGATGTCCAAATTGAGCGCGTGGGGGCAGCGGCGCCCCACCCCACGCTCAAATCAAGCAGAGCAGGGACGGTCATAGCGGGTACCCACCGATATACAAACGCGGCTCGAGCGCCGTCCCAAAATTAACCGCCCGAGCCGCGTTTATCGATACGGTACGAGCATCAGCGCTCGTAGATTAAGTTACCTGCCAGGTAGGTGGCCTGAACCTTGGTGGCTTGCAACTCTTGGGGGTCGATGGTGAGCGGGTTTTGGTCCAGGACTACCAGGTCGGCGTATTTGCCGGGCTCCAGGCTGCCGAGGTTTCGCTCGTCGCCTGCCGCGTAGGCGCTGCCCAGGGTGTAGTTGCGCAGAGCTGTAGCCGCATCGATGCGCTCGCTGGGGAGCCAGCCGCCCTCGGGCCAGTGGCTGCGAGGGTCTTGGCGCGTAATAGCCGTGTAGAGCACGTTCATGCTGGTAACGGCTGTGATGGGACTATCGGTACCGAAAGCTTGGCGGATGCCGCGCTGCTTATAGGTCGCAAACGGCCACATGATGCGGCTGCGCTCCAGGCCCAGGTCGCGCTCCGGGCCACCCGGGTCGAGCGTGATGTGGCAAGGCTGGCTCGAGGCAATGACGTTGAGCTTGCGCAGACGATCGATGTCCTCAGGCAGCAGATTCTCCAGATGCTCGAGCGTGTTATGACCGTGCGGGGGCAGACCGTAGAGCTCTGCCGCCTCCTCAAAGATATCGAGTGCGGCATGGATGGCACCGTCGCCGATAACGTGGATGCGCACGGCGTGGCCGCGCTCGGCTGCCGCCAGAACCAACTTGCGCATGCGCTCGACAGGAACCGTCAGGCGACCCTGGTCACCCGGGAAGCGCGGGTTAGTATAGGGCTCAGTGAGGTATGCGGTATGCTCGCTCGACACGCCGTCGAAGAACTGTTTAAAGCCTGGCGCCGAGAGCAGCGCGTTGTTCGCGTATCGGGTCTGGAGTTCTTCCAAGCGCGATTGGTCATCCAGCAGCGTGGGAAACAGATGGGCGCGGATGCCCAGTTTGCCGGCGGCTTGCAGCTTGTCGTAAACATCGTCGCGAATAAAGTCGCAGCCCGGCATGGGCATGAGCGACATATCGCAGATCGAGGTGATGCCTTGCTCGGCCATACGCTTCATCTGGTCGGCGTAAGCGCTCGCGATGCGGTCCTCGCCCAGCCACTCCAGGCAGCGCGGCAGCAGCTGCATAGCAGCTGCCTCGTGGGCGATACCCGTAAGTTCACCGTTTGAGTCTTTGTCATAACTGCCACCCGCCGGAGGCTCGCTGTCGCGCGTCACGCCGAGGGCTTCGAGTGCGCGGCTGTTGAGCCACAGGGTATGCCCATCGCCCGAATACATAACACAGGGGCGATCGGGGAAGGCGGCGTCGAGGGAGGCCTTGGTAGGGTGCTCGGGCGGATCCCAGCGGTAATCGCGCCAACCCTGGGTCACGACCCAGGCGTCATCGGGCAAGCCTTGGGAAAACTCGAGCGCATGCTGCACCAGTGACGCCTCGGACGTGCCCATATCCATGAGCATGTACGGCGAGGAACCGACCGAGGTATGGAAGAAGTGCAGATGAGCGTCATGGAAACCAGGGCAGACAAACTGCTCGCCGTAATCGACCACCGGCGTGGCAGCAGGTGCGGCGGCAATCACGTCATCGGGCGCACCGACTGCGACGATGCGATCGTCTGCAATGGCAATCGCCAGCTCGCGGGCGGCATCGATACCGTCTTGGGCGGTAAAAACGTTCTTGGAGCGGATAATCCGATCGATATGCTGCATGGGCATCCCCATCTCTGGCGGGAAATTCAACACCTCCGAGTGTACTCCCCCGCCCTTGTGACAAAACCCCAAGCGGCAAACGGCAACTTTACCAGCCCTAGCGGCAGGTGGCATACTGGAGAGAGCCTGTACGATTTTGCGATCAACCCAGCAAGGAGCAAATCGACCATGACGAAGACCAAGGCACAGCAAATTATGGCGGCAACCGAGGTTCGCGCGGCAGACGACGTCACCGCGGCCATCCAGGATATCGCCGCCGAGTTTGAACCCTACATCATCAAGCAGCGCCGGCACTTCCATAAGCACCCGGAGTTGAGCCTTGCCGAGGAGCGCACGACTTCCGACATCGCCAACCAGCTCGACGCCATGAATATCCCCTACGAGCGCCCGCTCAAGACGGGCCTGGTGGCGACGCTTCGCGGTACCGCGCCCGATGCCTACCGCGAGGACGGCACGCCGCGCCGACGCATCCTGTTGCGCGCCGACATCGACGCCCTGCCCGTCACCGAGCAGACCGGCGAGGAGTTCGCCAGCGTCAACGAGGGCTGCATGCACGCCTGCGGTCACGACTGTCATATCGCCATGATGCTCGGCACGCTGCAGATTCTGCGCCACATGACCGATGACATCCACGGCGAGATTCGCATCGTTTTCCAGCCCAGCGAGGAAAACGGCCGGGGTGCCAAGCTCATGATCGGCACGGGTGTGCTCGATGGCGTCGACGGCGCCTACGCCGCGCACATCTGGAGCGAGGTCGATGCCGGCACCGTAAGCTGCGAGCCCGGCCCGCGCATGGCAAACACCGACTGGTTCCGCATCGACGTCCGCGGCACCTCGTGCCACGGCGCCATGCCCCAGCGCGGCCACGACGCCGTTATGGTGGCGGCAGAGATCGTCAACGCCCTGCAGACCATCGTCTCGCGCGAGATTAGCCCCTACGAACCCGCCGTCATCACCGTCGGCGAGTTGCATGGCGGCACCGCGCGCAACGTTATCGCCGGCACGGCGTACCTCGCCGGCACGGTGCGCACCTATGGCGACAAGACGCATGAGGAGATGCCCGAGCTTATGCGCCGCATCGTGGAGCACACCGCAGCAGCACTAGGCGCCGAGGCCGAACTCACCGACTACACCATCGCCAACTACAAGGTCGAAAACGATGCCGCCTCGAGCGAGCGCTGCCGCCAAGCTGTGCTCAAGTGCCTGGGCCCCGCAGGCGAGGGCCATTACCGCGGCACGCTTTCGGGCGAAGACTTCTCGGAGTACCTGCGTCGCGTGCCAGGCGTGCTCGCCTTTGTCGGCGCGCGCAATCCCCAAATCGGTGCCACCTATGCCCAGCACTCCTGCTTCTACAAGATCGACGAGAGTGTGCTCGCCAAGGGCTCCATGGTAGCCGCTCAGTATGCCATCGACTTTTTGGCCGAGCCCACGCAAGAAGAGCTCGACGGCCCCACGATCGCCGCGGTTGCCGAGACCAATCCCGACCTGGCCGCCAAGTTGCGCTCTGCCAAGGCAACGGCCGCCGAGGCCCGCGACGCCATGCACGACGCCCGCACCGCCCGCCATGCCGCCATCAAGGGCATTCACGATGCCCGTGCCGCTGCTCGCCACGAGGAGAAGCATAGCGAGTAGCCGTCACGCCCACCCATAACAACCTGGCTAGAGCAAAGCGGGGGCGAACGTTATCTCAACGTTCGCCCCCGCTTGTGTGTCGTCCGCTTTTCTGACGCGTCCTCCGTCACGACAGGTAAGAGCGAAGGATAGTAAGCCAGCGTGGGGTTTCGAGGTGGATGATATCGTCGGGGACTCCGGCGGGCGCATGGCCGCCAAAGAGTAGACCGGCATCTACCGGATTGATGAGGCGCACGATCCATACGGCGACGACCAGCACGCACAGAACAATAACCGCAATGTCGATGCCGCGCTTTAGCTTGCTCGATGCCACCTCCTCGCGCGCGAACGCGAGCACGAACGCAATCGGCACCACCCAAAACAGCGGATGATAAGCGAAGGCCGCCGCAAAATCGAGGCGCAGCGCCGCCAGCCAGGCCCTCGTCATGCCACATCCCGGACAGGGAATGCCCGTCATCAGGCGAAACACGCAGCCGATGTCGAGCAGGTAGAGTGCGAGCCAGGCGACAAAGAGCGCCCCGATGCAAGAAAGGGCGCGGCGAATGAGCTCCGCCGCGCCCTTATGTCCCTGGGAGCTGTTCACGCCGCTCTTATCGTTAGGCACGCGCGCCAAGACGGGTGTTGTAAGCCGTTGCCATGGCATTGGTGTTCTTGATGATAATGTTCATGGCAAAGATGGGGCCAAGACCGCACAGCAGCGCGCCGACAATCTGCCACATAAGAACGGTGGTACCGTTCTCCTGGAACATCAGGCCATAGCGAGGAGCATTAGCCTGCAGGCGGTTACCGATCTTGTAGTACCAGTAGAGTCCGTAGAAGCCGCAGGTCACAAACGACAGCAGGATGAATGCCGCCAGACCCGGCGTGGAATCGCCGTCGTCCTGGCACATGACATTGATGTCGCGGGCGAGGCAATAGAGGAAGTAATACGAATAGATGCCACAGGTCACGATGGAAAGCAGGAGCCAGCCGATCACGCCACGGTCGGTCTTAATCGGAGCATAGCCCATCGGGGCAGGTGCAGGCTGCGGAGCATACTGCTGCTGCCCGGCGTACTGCTGCTGAGGCTGGGGCTGAACTGCCTGAACCGGAGCGGGCTGAATCTGCGTGGGCTGCGGAGCAGGCTGGGGCTGAGGTGCAGGCTGCGGCGCGGGCTGCGGAGCAGGAGCAGCGGACGACGGCACCGACGGCAGAACCGCAGACGGGGCAGAATTTGGCATCATCCGAAATGGGAGAACCACAAGTGGGACAGAACATAAGCTTCTCCTTTTCCCAAGGCGTTGCACGCCTTCAAACCTTACACGACTATGTTCTCAACAATAGCCGCGACGTTGTTGCGCAACATTGACCAATTTCCGAGAAATTTTGCTGCAACCGTTTTCCCAGGCATTTTTTTTGCTTTCGCAGTAGAAAAAGGCACCCCGGGCTCAGTTGCCCAGGGCGCCTCGACCGACTATTCGGTTTGATTGTTTTCGGCAGCAGGATTATCGCCCGGCTCATCCGCCGGCGTGGCAACGGCATTCCAATCGGGTTCCGCAGGCGTCGCCTCAGGCGCCGGTGCGGGTTCAGGGGCAGGTGCCGGAGCAGGGGCAGGCGCAGGGGCAGGTGCGGGTGCCGGGGCAGGTGCAGCTCCAGTGGCGGCCGTGGGATTGAACCCCGCAGGAGCAGGCTTCTTCTCACCCGGGAGCACAAACGTCAGGACATCGTCGGTATCCTCATCGGCCCACTCGCTGGCATGGCGCGCGGCCCAGTAGCCAACGGCACGATATTTGAGCATCGTGCCAAACACATTCAGGAACACGGTGACAAAGGCAACGATCATCAGGAACAGGATGAGCGTAATGCCGCCACCCTCGATGATTGCCTCAAGACCCGAAGGACGAGAATAGTAGCCGTAGTAGCCATAGCTGCTAATGCCCAGCGCGGCAACAAAACCAAAGATGGCGGTGAAAATCCAGGTGATGATATTGGAAACAATGCCCGTCAAAAACTCGGGGAGAATCGAGGCACAGAACAGCTTGCCCAGGTTGGCCTTATAGGACTTCCAGACCTTCTCGAGCGAAAACGCGCTTTCCACGCGGCCGGCGACTGCAAAGTGCATCACGGCAGCGTCACCAAACATCTTAAAGAAAATGCCCAACACCGCCGATACGATCATGGCAAAGACAAGCAGACCCATCGACCCGATGAGTGCGCCCTCGAGGCCGCTCGAACCGAAGTAATAGTACGAACCAACGGCACCGATCACAGCGCTCTCAAGCACCGAGAACACCACGCCAATCACCGGAATAATGGCCACGAACCCGAGCACGTTCGTAATGACAGACGAGAAGATGCCCAGCCCAAAGGAGGTCGAGCGCAGCAGTGGACGCTCCATGCCGTTATCGTCCTTGAGCGACAGGTCGCGACCCCACTCGATAGCAAAGCCAGCGCCGCACACGCTTGCCACGTACGCAAGCAAAAAGCCGATGGCCGCCGCGATGCCACCGATAACGGGGATAAACAGCACCAGCACCGACACGACGCAGATCAGCGCCGGCAAAAAGGCAATCTGACATACGCGAACCAGGGCGCCGGGAACCTTAATCATGTCGTTGAAGGCCTGCGCCATGCAGCCCTTGGGCACGTTCATAGCCGGCTGGGGCGCAACGAACGGCTGCGGCTGCGGTTGGGCAAACGGCTGACCCTGCGGCTGAGGTTGAGCTTGCGGAGCGGGGCCGGCGGCCTTGACCTCGGTATTAGGGGCACCGCACACGCCGCAGAACTTGTCGTTATCGCCCATGGGGGCGCCACACTGCGAACAGAACATCGAAATCATCCCTTCGTATCTAGAGCGAATCACCTGGATCGCAAACGATGTCTTTGGCAACATTATCGCACAATGTGGGGACAAATACCCCAAGATGACCGATTTGCAACGTAGGCGGCTTTATTCAATGATTCGAAGGGTATATCCGCGCTAGTTCGTGCCGCGGAAGCCCTTGCCCACAATCTCGGAGCTGTCAACGATCGTGATAAACGCATTCGGATCGATATCGCGGGTATAGCGGCGCAGTTGTACTGCCTCGCGACGGCTCAGCACGCTCATAATCACCGTGACGCACCTGCCCGAGAAGGCGCCGTAACCACGGCTGATTGTTGCTGTGCGGTTGAGATGCTTGACGATAAACTCCTCGACTTTGCGCGGTTCGGCGCAAATAATCGTACAGACCTTACGAAGGTGAATGCTCTCGATGGCCTTATCGACCACGAGCGTCTTGGCAAACAGGCCAAGTACGCAGTACAGGCCGACGCGCGGGCCATACAGGAAAGCCGCGACGGTCACGATGCCGATATCGACCAGCAACAAGGCGCGTCCGATCTCGAGCGTCGTACGACGCTTGAGGATCATGGCAAGGATGTCGGTGCCGCCCGTCGAGGCGCCAATGTCAAAGACAATGGCACTGCCCAGCGCCGGCAAGATGACGGCAAAACACAGGTCGAGCCACATATCGCCCGTCATCGAAACATCCGTCGGAATGAAGAGCTCAAACAGCGAGACGTAGGCCGAAAGCGCAAACGAGGCAAAGACGCTCCAAAGGATTGCCTTGCGCTCCAAAAAGATAAAGCCCAGGATGACCAGGACCGCGTTGATAATCCACATAAAGACGCCGACGGGCAGAGTCGGGAACAGCGTGGAAAGAATGACCGACACACCCGAGGTGCCGCCGAAGGCAAAGTGATTGGGCGTTTTGAAAGCCACGATGGCAAAGGCCGTGAGGATCAGCCCCAAATTGAGCTCGGCAAAAAAGCGCGGAAAGCCTGGCTCCTGGCTGCGCTTGCGGCCGGCGCGCTCGCCACGTTCGATATCCTCGCGACCGACAACGCGCTCCATCGGCACCACCGGAGGACGATGCACCTCCTCGGCGGCACGCGACGCCGCCTCTGCCGCAGCGGCCTCAATCGCCCATGCCTTGCTTTCGGTCTCGTGTTCGTCGGCCATTACGGCAACCCCTCGTTAACAATTTGGAAACAATGCGCCCATTAGGGTAACGCGGAACGCGAAGATTGCAACCCTTAGTTAGACGAGCGGTATGACTAGATCGAGGCTATATAGAAAACGGTCGACTGCGCTTTTGCTTGCGCTGTCGACCGTTTGGCGTTTTCGCAGGTAAAACCTGCCAAAATAAACCTATCCCTTATTGGTAGGTTACTCGTGCTGGCTGGTGCGGTGCTCGTACTCCTCGGGGGTGATGACATCCGCGATGCGCAGATTGACGCCTGCCACCTCAAGGCCGGTCATCGCGGCCAGACGCTCAGTGACGCGCGCCTTAACGTCGTCAAAGATCGCAGGCGCATAGGCGCCATACTCGATGATAACCGAGATGTTGACGACCACGCGGTTGTCATCGGTGACTTCGACCGTCACGCCCTTGGTCAGGTTCTCGGCACCAAACTGTTCCTGCACAAAGTGCATAAGGTTACCCTTCATGCCCAGAACGTGCGGAACCTCGCGGGTGGCCATGGCGACGATTATCTCGATCACGCCGTTGGAATAGGTCAGCGAGTCCTCGGACTCGTCCGCCTCCTCGTCCATCTCCTCGTTGTCCTCGTCCGTATCGGACTCGGCCTCGACGAGCGCCTCGTCCTCGAGCGTTACGTCCTCCGCCTCGGCGGCGACGGCCTCATTCGCCTCGAGCTCGGTATCGGCCACATCGACCTTCGTGTTAAAAGCCATGGTTCCTCCTTATGCCTGCCGCAGATGCGACAGTCGAATACATATTAGCGGCCGCTAAACAGACGGCCGAAGAAGTTGACGATACCGTTCTCGCCATCGCGAATCTGGCCGATCACGGCACCGATCAGCACAAAGAATGCGATGACGAGCGTGTCCCACAGGCCCAACGTAAGTACCAGCACGGCGAGGATAAAGCCTGCCAAGGCGCCGAGCGTAGTATTGGGGTGGCGCACGGCGTAGCTCCAGATAGCAGCGCCCGTACCTTTGATGAGCCCCATGGCCTCGTCAAAGTCGTTGGCGGCGCTGTCGTGCTGCTCGCCGGCCTCGGGCTTGGTGTCGGCGGACTCGCCTGCCGGCGTAGCGTTCTGGTCGATCGTCAGGCGCGGCGTGCGGGCGATCTTGTCTTGGTTGGTATCACTCACCGGAAACCTCCACGGTCTGGACGGTAGTCTTGGACGGCAAAAAACGGACGCGCGCGGTCGTGCCCGGCGTGCCGAGCATGGTGTCGCAGGCCTTCTCGATGCGCTGCTGCATCGCGGTGGCAAGAGAGGCGACGTCTTTATCATCCAGCGCGATGGCCTCGACCTTAAAACGAACGCGCGACTCGTCGGAGCCTTGAACGCGCGCCTCGATATGCTCAACCATCACGCGATCATCGCACTCCGCCGCGGCACGGGCGCACGAGGAAAGCGCTGCGAGCGTAACCTCGATATTGCGCTCCCCCGCCGGATGCACGCAGGACGGCTCGCGACGCGCGAACATCAGGCGGAAAAAACCGATGAGCACGCCAAGTGCCACGATGGCGGCACACACCGTAACGACGACGCGAGGCATGGTGTCACGCAACAGCAGCATAAAGCGATACGTATACGGTCCCCAGAACTGGCAGACAAGCGTGCCCAGCGCCACGATGGCGGCGGCAAGATACACGATCGCTAGGGCTCGTTTGAGTACGCGCACGCGCGCTCCCTTCAGGTTTCGGTCCACAGAATGCAAAACGATTCGCATCATTATAAAAGAGCCGGGTCCGGTGCTGTACGCACGCGGATCCGGCTCATCTATTCCACGAGGCTTGCATGCTCGTTTCATTATGCCCAGATATGCACGGCTTAACCCGTGCAGGCGCTACTCCTCCTCGAGGGCAGCGATGACCTCGTCGGTCATGTCCATGGTGCTGTAGACGTCCTGGACGTCGTCGAGCTCCTCGAGACGGTCGATGAGGCGCTGAACCTTCTTGGCGTCGGTACCGGAGACCTCCGTCGGGGTGGTCGGGACCATGGTGGTCTCGGAGCCCTTGACCTGGATGCCCTGCTCCTCGAGTGCCTTGGAGACAGCCATGACGTCGTTAGCAGCGGTCCAGACAATCCACTCCTCGCCGGCGTCCTCGTAGTCCTCGCCACCGGCCTCGGCGATAGCCATCATGAACTCATCCTCGTCACCGGCAGCACCGTTGGCGATCATGGTCTCCTTCTTGGCGTTCTCGTCCAAGATCTCCTTGGCGACGACGATCTGGCCCTTGCGCTCAAACTGGAAGGCGACGGAGCCGGAGGTGCCCAGGTTGCCGCCAGCGTGGGAGAAGGCGGAACGGACATCGGCGGCAGTGCGGTTGCGGTTATCGGTCAGGCAGTCGACGTAGACGGCGACACCGGCGGGACCATAGCCCTCGTACACGATGTTCTCGTAGACAGCGGCGTCGGCACCCGAACCGAAGGCCTTGTCGATAGCGGACTTGATCTTGTCCTTGGGCATGGACTGAGCCTTGGCCTTGGCAACGGCAGCGGCGAGGCTGGCGTTGTTCTCGGGCAGCGGGTCGCCGCCGAGACGGGCAGCAACGGTGATGTTGCGGCTCAGCTTGGAGAAGAGGGCGGAACGCTTGGCGTCCTGCGCGCCCTTACGATGCTTGGTTGTGGCCCACTTAGAGTGTCCGGACATACGTGTCTCCTATCGGTTTCGACCTAAAGCCCAGCGCAGATGCTCGGGCAATATAAACAAACGTCGTTATGATATACCTACTGGCCTGCGAGATAAACCCCAAAATGAAGGCGTCGTGATGACGCAACCCTTCTACGCAAAGCAACCTGCCCCCTTCGCACCGGTTTGGCTAGTTCCAGAGAAGGTCGCTGCGGGTGATGGTGGTGCCGATGGCAAAGGGCATGCAGGCGATAACCGGGTACAGGTAGCGCATGTAGGTCGAGCCGTTGCAGGGACCGATCAGGCACACGGCGAGCACGCCCAGCAGCGGCACCCAAATGGCCAGCCCGCGCCACGAATGACGACGTAGCAGATAGACCACCACGGCGATCATGATCCACACATAGGTGGCCGAGCTCATGGCGAGCGAGATAAACGGGATGCGTTGCACTGCCACGCGGTACAGGTTGATCAGGTGGTCGCACCAGCGCACAACCTTGCTATCGACCGGATGGAAGTCAAAGTACTTGAGGTTATCGGGCTTCGCCATGATCTCGGCACTGCGCGCCGTGCTGTAGACCCACGCATCGCGGGCACTCGGATAAAAGTAGCCGTAGTAGTTATTGATGAGCGCCGAGATATAGCACTCTGGATCCTTTTTGAACATCTGAGCCCACACCTCAAAATAGGCCTTGATGTCCTCCTGCGAGGCGTACTCGTTAAAGCAATTTTTGACGGCGTCCGACTTATCCGGGTTGTAACGGCGGCCCAGATTCTCGTACTTGAGCACACGGTCGATCACGGCACGCTCTTCGTCGGTTACCAAGCCGTCGCAAGGAGCCTCCACGATGGTGCCGTCCTCCTTAACCGTGGGGTTGACGCCCGAGTTGAGGCCGTCGTGCTTTTGGACGAAACGAGCCGTCTGCTGGAACGGAATCGAGAGGATTTCGCGCTTGGAACCAGGCGTGATGTCGTGCGCTGGCATAAAGACCTTGGTGAAGTACATATTAGAGGCAAGACAGAGTGCAAGCACCGCAAGAACTCCCACCCAGCGGAAACGCGGGATGGCGACCGAAGGCGCAGCACCAGCCTGCTTGGCTGCACGATGGTCCACATGCGCGTCCCATGCGCAAAACGCCGCCGCGATTACGCATGCCGCCAGGGGAAACACCAGGCCGCCGTTGCGCAGAAACGTGGAACCCATGGCGCCTAGAGCAAGCAGCAGCCAGTCATGGCGCGCAAAGAGCACGGGCCTCTGTTCGCCCGCACGCTCGGCATTGGCATCGCGACGGGGCAGGCCGCATGCCACGAGCTTCACGGTCTGCACCAACAGCACCAAAAACGCGTCGGCAAACAGCACATCTTTGGTAAGCAGGGCCGCGTAGTTGGAGAACATGGGCATAAACACAAAGAACAGCAGGATCACGCCGCGGACCGGCAGGCTCACGCCCAGCTTGCGCAGCGACGAGATGGAATAGGCCATGCAAGCGGCCGTAATGACGAACTGAGCGCAGGTGTAGATGACAAGACCTGCGTTGGCGCTGTTGAACAGTGAAAGCCCCAGCTGGACGCACGAACCGATGATAGCCGTGTGCACGACCGGATGATGCCCGTTGAGCAGGACATTGGGGTTGAGCAGGCGCAGGTAGTCGCTCGTACCGTTGGGGTAGTTAAACCACTGGCGAATCTGCGCACCCGTATCTCCCATAAAAAGGCCGGGCAGCGAAGCGATGAGCGTGGGCGCCCAGGCGATCATAAGCACCAAGAAGGGCCCAGCAAAGGGATGGACCGAGAGCACGGCGTGAGCCACACGCCATACGCGGCCAAAGTGCGCTTCGGAAAACGGAATACGCCGAGAGCTCAGCCAATCTAGACACTCAAAAGCCAGGTAGAAGGCAACGACCGCCAAGAGCATCCACCCCGCACCGCCTATCCAGGCGCAGATGATGCGGGCCTTGTCGCCGAGCACGATCTCGGCCGAATCGGTGAGGTCGTAGCTGCGGCCAAACACCATGCAGACGGCAAAGAACAGCGACGGAAGGATCACCGAGGGACGCCAGGCGTCACCGCGGCCAAAGAATACGTAGCGAAACGGCAGCGTAAGCAGGCAGGCAAGCGCAAGCAGCATGACCGCGTCGGTATGGCCGGCAAACGAGAGGAGCACCTCGTAGCACGCGTACAGCATGCCCGAGGCTTTGGGGTCAATCGCCAAGACCGCGTTGCTCGACACCGGGGCGGGATCGATGGAAAACGCCGTGGTCGCCAACAGCGCGAGCAAAAATGCGATGAGTGTCTGCTTGGCGGGGTAGCGCTTAAACCAGACGATGCGGGCAGCGTCGCGCGCAGCCGTTGTGGAGAGGTCGGAATCCTTCACAGTCCGAAAGCCTTTCTAGAAACCTATCAAACTCGGCAAGACCACCACAAAGGTGCCTGTCCCCTTTGTGGTGGTCTTGGTTAGGCGTCCAGGTAGACGCGCTGGGGGCGATTGCGGTGCCGGGCGAAGATGATGAGCGCCAGGCCGGCGATCACAAGCGGCAAACTCAGCAGCTGGCCCATGGTGATGACGCCTCCCAGCAGATAACCCAGCTGGGCATCGGGCACGCGCACGAACTCAACGAGAAAGCGGACGATGCCGTACCCCATCACGAACACGCCCATAAACGTACCCTGGGGCAGCAGCGGCTTTTTGCGGCTGAGCACCTGCAAAAAACAGAAGAGCACGATGCCCTCTAGGAATGCCTCGTAGAGCTGGGAGGGATGGCGCGGCATATCGCCCGCGGTGCCGCCAAAGACCACACCCCAGGGCAGATCGGTCGGCTTACCCCACAGCTCGCCGTTCACGAAGTTGGCGCAACGTCCCAGGCACAGGGCCAGCGGGGCGCCGATCACGGCAAGGTCGGCGACGGTCCAGGCGTCGAGCTTATACATGCGGCACACGATGATGCCGCCCAAGATGCCGCCCACCAGGCCGCCATGGAAGCTCATACCTCCCTCGTTGGTGGCAAAGATCTCGAGCGGGTGGGTCCAATAGTAGCCATCGCCATAAAAGACGACGTAAAACAGGCGTGCGCCGATGATGAGGCCAAAGACCGCACCGACCACGACACTCGTCAGGTCATCAATCGTAATGTCGAAGCCCCAACGGCGCTGCGTGCGGTACATAACAACCGCCGTGAGCAGAGCGCCGACCACGTAGGCCAGACCATACCAGTAAATGGTGATGGGGCCCGCCGAGATCGCGACGGGATCAAGCATATGGTAGAGGTCGTTGAGCATATCGATCCCCTGCTCCCTACATACAAATGTGGCCGCGGGCCTTGCGCTCGCAGCCGCATATCTGGGCGTAACGTCTATGCGGAGCGTACCGTCCGCAGCTTTCGCATCTTAGAACGGCGCGTACTCGTCGTACAGGTCCTCGGCCTCGCCGGAAGCATTGACCTGCTCAACGCGGGTAACGCCGGGCACATGCTCCTTCAGGATGCGCTCGATACCCATGGAAAGGGTTAGCGAGCTCATGGGGCAGCCGGCGCAGGCGCCCTGCAGCTCCAGCTTGACAACACCCTCGTCGTCGACGCCCACATACTCCATATCGCCGCCATCGGCCTGCAGGTTGGGGCGGATCTCTTCAAGAACCTTCTTAAGCAGCTCTTCGTTAACAGCCACAGGGGCTCCTTTCTCACAATAACGCGGGCACGCCCGCGGACAGAAGCTATGTTACTACAGCCATGTACCCGCTCACGAGCCGTCCATGCGCGCAGACGCGACTTTCACGAGTAGTCAATTTGGGACGGGGCTCTTTTTGCTGTTTTGCCGCCAGCTGGCGTTGGCACGCGCCACTGCTGAGCTTGTCCCCCGGTACCAATCTGAACATCGACGATGACCTGGCGGTAGCTGATGCCGCAGGAGTCGAGGATGCGACGGCTGATACGGCCGTCATCGGTGTCGGCATACTTATTGTCCAGGTAGACGACCTCGCCCACACCCACCTGCGCCAGGATCTTGGCGCAGTCGTGGCACGGAAACAGCGTGACGTAGACCGTGGAACCCTCAAGGTCTTTGAGCGAGCCGCGGTAGTTGAGCACGGCGTTGGCCTCGGCATGGACTACGTAGTTATGCTTGTCCTGCAGCGGGTCATCGCTCGTGCCCCACGGGAAAAAGTCGTCGTTGAGCGCCGAGGGCGTACCGTTGTAGCCCACCGAAAGGATGCGGTGGTTGGTGCTGGCGATGCACGCGCCCACCTGCGTGTTGGGGTCCTTACTGCGGCGCTGCGCGGCAATGGCCACGCTCATAAAGAACTCGTCCCAGCTAATGACGTCGCGGCGCTTGCCCGACGCGGTTTGATGAAGATCGTCCGACATGGCAGACACCTCCGAAATCGCAATAGTTTGACCCATTGTAGCAGGTGGAAGGTGGAGACGTTTTTGTCCTACCAGCCCCTCGCCCTACGCGCGGCGAGGCTTTTGGTTGATGTGGTAGAGCTCGGCGAGACCCCGCAGCGTCAACGCGTCATCGACCGTCAGGCTATGGCCGACCAGCGCCGCAAGCGCCTTGGCATCGTCGCCGGTAATGACGATGGGCACATCGCCCTCCCCCGCCGCCTTGGTCGCTCGCATCTCGGCGAGCACCATGTCGAGCATGCCGTCGATGCGAGCCACCTCGCCCAAAACCACGCCCGAGCGCATGGCCTCGCGCGTGTTGCGGCCGATCACATGTGTGGGTGCCGAGGGCTCAACCTGGGGTAGACGCGCTGCCGCCGCCGAAAGCGAGCGGGCGCCAAGTGCCAGACCCGGCGCGATAACGCCGCCGACAAAGGTGCCGTGCGCGTCGATGACCTCGATATTGGTCGTGGTGCCCAGGTCAATCACGATGCACGGCGAGCCGTAGACGGCGCGGGCAGCCACGGCGTCGGCGATGCGGTCGGGACCGATCTCGGCCGGGTCATCGTAGTGCACGGGCATGCCGGTCTTAAGTCCCGGCCCCACCGTGAGCACGCGCCCCGTGCAGGTACGGGAAAGTGCCGCCTTCCACGGGCGCTCGAGCGCCGGGACCACGCAGCTCAGCACAGCAGCCGTGGGCACAAGCGCGCCCGGCATGCCCGCATCGGCCGCCAGTGCGGCCATGACCTGCGCGAGACGCATGCGCGCCTCGTCTGCTGTGATGCTCGACGGCGTGGTGATCTCGCACGTCGCAAGCGGACATTCCTGCGCCGCGGCCGAATCCTCTGCAAACAGGCCAAAGCGAATGAACGTGTTGCCCACATCGACCGTCAATATATTTGCGCACCCATTAAGCATCGTCGGCGCTCCTTTCGTCTGCCCAGCAGTATATCGCCTACCTAAACCAGTCATCCCAAAATGACTAGCTTGCGGCTATACTGGTGCGCGGTCGCGCGCGAGCTCACGCGGCGGCCCTTGGTAACCCGACTTCCCGCGCCGTATCCGTAACGGCGCTCCCGGGGGAAGCGGATATACGCAAAGGAGTTTTATATGAGCAATCCCTCGAACCGCGCTTCGATGCGCGGGCAACTCACGCTGCGCGGCGTCGTCATCGGCGTCCTTGGCTGCGTGATCATCACGGCAAGCTCGGCCTACACCGCCCTCAAGATGGGCGCCCTCCCCTGGCCGATCATTTTCGCTGCCGTCATTTCGCTGTTCTTCCTGAAGCTCATGGGCAACGCCAGCCTCAACGAGGCCAACGTCACCCACACCATCATGTCCGCAGGCGCCATGGTCGCTGGCGGTCTGGCGTTTACTATCCCGGGCGCCTGGATGCTGGGCTATGCCGACCAGATCAGTTGGCTCGACATGTTTATCGTGGCACTCGCCGGCACTATCCTAGGCCTGCTGGCCACGGCACTCATCCACCGTCACTTTATCGTGGACGCCGCGCTTGAGTTCCCCACTGGCAACGCCGCAGCTCAGACCCTGCGCGCGACCGAGGCCGGCGGCAAGACCGGCAAGCAGCTCTTTGGCTCCATGGCCATCGCCGGCATCTACAGCGTGCTGCGCGACGCTCTGGGCATTGTGCCCAGCATGCTGTGTACGCTCAATATCCCCGGCGTGACCTTTGCCATCTATAACTCGCCCATGTTGCTGTCCATCGGCTTTTTGGTGGGCTTCGCCCCCGTCGCGTTCTGGTTTGCCGGCGCGCTGCTGGGCAACTTTGGCATCATTGTCGGCGGCGCCGCTGCCGGTCTGTTTGACGTTATGACCGCACAGGGCATTGTTAAGTCCCTGGGTATGGGCCTCATGATGGGCTTTGGCGTCGCCGTCGTTCTCAAGGACATCCTGCCGCAGGTCGCCGGTATCGTCCGCGGCCTCGCCGCCGACAGCTCCACCGACACCGACGAGCAGTCGCTCATCTCGGGCTCCCTTAAGCTCGACGCCGGTATCATCGGCCTGGGCGCTGCCGCCATCGCCGTGATCATCGCCATCGTGCTCGACCTCGGCACCGTTCCGGCCGTCATCGTCACGCTGTTCACCTTTGTCACCACCATCATGAGCGCGCAGAGCTGCGGCCAGACGGGTATCGACCCCATGGAGATCTTCGGCCTCATCGTCATGCTCATCGTGGCTGCCTTCGCGCAGCTCGCGCAGGTCAAGCTGTTCTTCATCGCCGGCATCGTGGCCGTGGCGTGCGGCCTTGCGGGCGACGTCATGAACGACTTTAAGGCCGGCGCCGTGCTGGGCACCAACCCGCGTGCGCAGTGGATCGGCCAGGCCATCGGCGGCATCGTGGGCGCCCTGGTCGCTGCCGCCGTCATGGTCGCGCTCGTCACTGCCTATGGTCCGGACGCCTTTGGCCCCGACAAGAGCTTCGTTGCCGCGCAGGCAAGCGTGGTCGCCACCATGGTCTCGGGCATCCCGAGCGTGCCGTGGTTCGCAGGCGGCTTTATCGCCGGCATCGTCATGTACTGGCTCGGCATTCCGGCCATGATGATCGGCCTGGGCGTGTACCTGCCGTTCTATATGTCGCTCACGGCTTTCCTGGGCTCCTGCGTTAAGCTCGCCTACGACAAGTGGGCCGCTCACCGCGACGCCGAGGCCGGTCTTTCGGACGAGGAGAAGGCCGCCAAGGATGCCGCCTTCCAGGAGCAGGGCCTGGTCGTTGCCAGCGGCCTGCTGGGCGGCGAGTCCATCGTCGGCGTTATCCTGGCGTTTGTCTCCGTGGGCTTGAGCCTGCTGGGATAAACCCAACAACAACGTAACCGCACAGAGCGCGGGGTCGGTGACTATCCGGCCCCGCGCTTTTTTTGTATCTGCCGAAACCCTCAGCAGCACTCGCATGTGGCCTGTCTTCCTTTGCCTGCTCGCCTAAGTTCCATGTCAAGATGACCGCCCCGCCCGTCACGGTGTAGAGTACATGCTGCGAACGCACCCGCGTTCCTGCGGCAATACGAGGTGGACATGGAACTCGACAAACAACAGCTCAAGCGACTGCGTGAGCGCCATCATCGGCGCCATGGCATCCGCCCCGCTCACAGCGAGGCCATGGAGAACGCAAGCCGCTTTCTAAAGCAGGCATTCAACATTCGCGAGGGACGCGCGCCCTATCACGTGATTCGCAAGCGCTTTGTAAACGGGGCGCGGCTGACTGGCTCGCACTTATGCATCCTGATCATTGCCATGTTGATTGCGAGCATCGGCCTCGATATCGACTCAGATATCGCCATTGTAGGCGCCATGCTCATCTGCCCGCTCATGGGCTCGGTCCTTGCCATGGCATACGGCATCGCCACGCTCGACCGCGAGATTACCGTCGAGGCCATCGCGAGCTTGGCTCTACAGATGGCCTTTTGCCTGGTCACGTCCACGTTGTACTTTAAGCTCTCGCCCCTTGGCACCACCACGGCCGCTATCCTCGACAATTCGACACCGACTGTGTGGGACCTTGCCGTCGCGCTCGCGGGCGGCTTTGCGGGTGGCCTGGGCAACTCGCGCGACCAGGAACCCGCCACGCTCATCGCCGGCGTGGCCGTGGCGACCGCGCTCATGCCGCCCCTGTGCGCGGCGGGCTACGGCATCGCCATCGCAAGCGGGTCACTGTTTCTCTCGGCGCTCTACGAATTTGGCATCAACGTGGTCTTTATCGCACTAGCTGCCGAAGCCGTGCTACTTCTTTTGCGCGTGCCGCTCAAGCGCGACCTCAACGGCGACGGCATTGTGACCGCCGAGGAAAAAGCCGAGGTCGACGAGCTATCGCGCAAGGTGCGCCGCCGCATCATTGTGGGCACGGTAGTCTTTGCCATCCCCTGCATCGTTATGACGGCGGGGTCTATTGGCTCGGCACAGGCCGGCGTGCAGGACGGCTACGGCGTCACCGAAACCACGCGCGAGCTTGCGGCGGTGCTGCCAGACTTTAAGGATTACACCGTCGCCGTCGAGACCTCGGCAACCGAAGGCGACGAGGAGGGCATCGTCGAGCGCGAGATTGTCGCCCATGTGACGACAAGCGAGGCGCTTGGGGCACATGACCGTCACGTCGCCCGCAAGCTCATCGACCTCAATGTGCCCGAACTCGATCGCGTGGAGTTTGACGTGAAGTGATGCCGGCGCGGGATGAACGCTCGCACGGATGCAAGCTACGACGAGGCGCAGACGCGATACGGACACGAGCAAATAGCGGGATGCAGTTCACACCCGCGCCCCGCTCGCCGTTTTATTGCCGTGGATCAACTGGCCGGATCGACATCGCCAGACTCCACCATAAACGCAGGTTTGGTGCTCACCAGATAAAATCGGGTCACTTTGCTATCTCTAAATAGATAGAGCTGGCCCTGCTCGCGTCGGCGTGACATATACGCCACGTGGACCGTACCGAATTCTTCGCCGTTTTCCTTCTTTAATATCAGGATGTTGGGGTCATCCGTACGCTTAAACTGCCCATCTGTGCAGATTCCGTCTTGGTCGACCAGCTGCCATCGACAGTTGTCCTCCTCAAGAAAAGCCATGGTTTCCCGACTCGTTTTGTCATCCCGATAGTAACCGTCAATGGCAAACCCTTCGGAAGCGCATTCCTGCATATAGGACGTTTCTCGGCTTATAGCAAACAGCCCTGTAGCGCCCAGGAGCACAGCCAGGTAGACCACTGCAAGGGTTATCGAAATAGCGCTGCGACCCATGTTAGCCCAACCGATAGTTGTTTAACGGAGCGCGAAACATACCTGGAACCTCCGATATCAGGGGGAACGTCGCCAGCAGGCTGGCGACAAATTATATGTTTTTAATATCAAACCATATGGCTGCCACTCGCGGAGGGGGCATCGGCGAACGGCGTGTTTTCATACTCCATTGGTCAAACCTAAGCACGGCCCTACAGCTCGTACTTGTACACGCGGTAGATGTACTTTCCGGCTTTCATCTCGTAGGCGGTGATGGCCAGACCGTACCGATCGTACTCGGTAAAGGTCTTGGCCTGGCCCGAAGCCACGAGCATACTATTCGAATCGCCGACGCGCTGTGCGCTGCTTACGTAGCCCGAGAACGGCACTGCAATCTGGTCTTCGAGCTCGTAGGTGCGGCCCGCCTCGTCCACTGTAAAGATGCGCCCAAACGAATGCGTGCCCTTGTTGTAGTCGGTCACCACCGCGGCGCCCAGCTGGCCCCAGTCGAACTTGGGATAGCTTTCGGCCGCACCAAAGTTGTTGTCGTACAGCAGCACCTGGTAGCAACCGGTCGTTGCCATGTCAGAACTCGGCAGATACGTCACGCTGTACTAGCCCGCATTGAGCGAAAAATCGCCCTGGGCTTGCAGCGGCTTGTCCTCAAAGCCCGAGCCGGCCCAGAAATCGGGCGAGCCCATGAGCCAGTCGACCGTGGGTGTGCCGTAGATATCGGTGAGCTTGATGACCGTCGAGGTCTCGCGCGAGCTGAGCAGGACGGTGCCGCCGCTGAGCCACTGGATCGTGTTGATATGGATCCAATCCAGGTCGCCATCCGAGGCCACCTTGGCGCTCGCTTTGAGATCGGGAAATATGTCGCCCAGGTCTACAACAAGAGAGACGGCGCCCGTTGCCATGTCAATCTTGATGATGAGGTCCTCGACGTCAACGCGCTCGCCCTCGTCTTTTTTATCGGCCGCGCGGTCGACGTCCAAGTCGGCCTCGGAGCCGGCATTGCTAGCTAGAACCAGCAGGTTGCCGTCGTCGTCGAAGGCGTAGTCGTGGTGCAGCTCGTAGTCGCCGGTGCTCCAGACGTTCACCACCTGGCCGATGGCGTTGATCTGGGCCATCTTGGTAGTCGAGACGCTCATGATCATGCTGCCGTCGCCCGGGAACAGCAGGCGATGGCTGCGGTAGCCGATGATCGGCACCTCGCCGCGAATCTGGCCCGCATTGTCGTAGAGGTACATAAAGTCAAGCTTGGACGAGTCGTTGCCCAAGATGGTAAAGAGGCCATCGGCAAGCGGCGTATTGGACTCCCCCGCCGTGACGGTGAGGTGTTTCTCCTCCTCACCCTTGAGCGCCGGCGTCTTGACGGTGAATTTCGAGGTACGGCTCGTGCCATCCTGCGCGGTGCAGGTTAGGGTTACCGTGTTTTTGTGGTTGGGAATGAGACCGATGACCTTGAACTCGTGCTCCGTTGCCGGCGTATCGTCACCGTGGGGCGTACGGGAAAAGACATCCACTTTAGGGGAATCGGCGAATTTCTTACGGCCGCCGACCTCGTAGGTGACGGCTACGGGATCCGCCGTTGCAAATCGCACGTAACAGCTCAGGGTATCGGTGCCAAAGGGATCGGCTTTGACAAACGGGGCAGTTTCGTCGTAGCCGCCTGCAGCGTACTCGGCATCGAGCTGTTCTTTGATGGCAGTCTGTTTCTCGACGTTGTAGGTCGCGACAATCTGATTGTGAACTTTCTTCTGTTCGTCGGTGAGTCCGTCGTCCGCGCTGGACATATCGTTCGCATCGGCTCCGGCAACAGAGCAGCCTGCAAGTCCCGCGCTCGCCAGCGCCAACGCCCCCACCGCCGTGCCAGCAAGGGCAGCACGGCGCGTGAACGGCCAGCCTCCTTCGTTACTCAATCCCATGTCGTCACCATCGAAGAATTCCATCGCTGCCGTTTCCTTCATATTCCAGGGCACTTGCCCAACCCTGTCCAATTATGGCTCGCAGCTTAACAAACGCCCCTTAAGGCTAGCTTAGGCTCACGGCAGCCGGAGCCGTTAGCCGCAAGACGCACAGGGGGCGCAGGAATGCGATGATCCGTTCTCCTCCGTCCCCGAGGGATCATTTTTTTAGTACTTGAAGAAGCCCTCGCCCGAGCTTTCGCCCAGCTTGCCTTCGTCGAGCATTTTCTTGAGGACGGAGGCCATGGCCTTAAAGTTGTAGGGCATCATCATCTTTTTGAGCAGCGGGCTCACCAGACCCGGGACCTTCTGATACTGCATAACGATGTTGTAGGCCGTCTGGATGCCCACCGTGTCGAACACGCGGAACGGACCTTTGGGCGCGCCAGTGCCGCGCGTCCATGCGAGGTCGATACTCTTGGGGTCACTCACGCCCGAGACATACAGGTCAAGGCCCGAGAGCAGCCACGGCACCAGCATAGAGTTGAGCAGGTAACCGTTCTTTTCCTTGTTGACGGGAAGTGCCAGCATGCGAATGTCGTTGGCGAAGTCGACGAGCTCGTCGAAGTAGCGCTTGTCAGTTTGGCTCTGGGCCATGACCTCGGTCATGTTGTTCTTCCAGATGGAATTGGCAAAGTGCAGCGACAGGTACTTCTCGGGGCGGCCGGTGTACTTGGCAAAGGTGCTCGGCAGCAGCGTAGAGGAGTTCGTCACGATGACGGTCTTTTGCGGCAGAACCGGGGCGAGCTTCTTGTAGAAGTCGATCTTTGCCTGGGTGTCCTCGGCCATAGACTCGATGACCAGGTCGGCGTCGGCCACGGCCCTGGCAAGATCTAACTCCAGCTTGAGCGTGGAGTAGGCACGCTCGACGGCGGCGAGTGCCGCCTCCTTGTCGAAGGGCTGGCCGCCATCGGCGATACCGGAGCACCACTCGCCCGTGCCGTCCGCCATGCCCTCGATAGCAGCGATGTACTCCTCGCGCACATGATCGATCTTGGGCTGGGTGCGGCCGATGCTGCCCTCGCTGCGCAGCCAAATCGTTACATCAAAGCCGCAGTAGGCAGCCTGAAAGGCAATCTGGCTTCCCAACACGCCGCCGCCGGCAACACAAACGGTCTTGTAGCTCATGGGACGGTCCTCTCTTACGTAATTCCATAGATGTGTATTTATTCAACCGTAAGGAGGACGCGCGCTGGAGGTGGGTTCTATAAACGGACGGTAATTTGCGGCGAACGGCAACACCTGTTCATTATCTCTCGATTTTGGAGGCCCCTTTTAGCGCTGCTGGACCGCTTTTTCGGAAGTGCGGGGGAAAATCGAGTTTCGCCGACCAGACCGGCTTTTTTTACAACAAAACCGCAGGTCACGAGAGCCTAAAAAGGCGGTGTGCTCGGGAGGTTCGCGTTTTTCACCGCACTTCTGAAATACGAGCCCACGGAAGACTGCTGCAAGGTCATTTACGCAACATATGTCCAGTAAAAACGGGTGATAACCGGTACGGCTACCACCCGTTTGCCTCACATCTAGCCCAAAGTAGGCCGACTACTTCTTAATGCCGCGTCCCAGGCGCTCGGCGACTGATACCACGGCCTCCTCGCTGGCAGGTCCGCAGCTCACGCAGCCGTCGTGGGCACGCATCTGGCCGGTGACCTCGTCCATCGCGAGCGGCGCCACCTTCTCGAGCTTAAAGCCCTTACCGGCGCGCATGTTCTCCTTCGCCACGCTGATCATGAGCTTAATACGGTTGAGCTGGTTGACCTCGGACGCACCAGGATCATAGTCCACCGCGACGATATTGCTCTCGGGATGCTGGCGGCGCAGCTCCTTGATCACGGCCTTACCCACCACGTGGTTGGGCAGGCACGCGAAGGGCTGCGTGCAGATGATGTTGGGCGCACCGTGGTCAATCAGATCGAGCATCTCGGCCGTGAGCAGCCAGCCCTCGCCCATGTTGTTGCACACCGAAAGCACCGTGCGGGCTTTGTCCGCCATGGTGCCGATGCGCTCGGGTGCCTCAAAGCGGCGGGACTTTTCGAGCATCTCCTCCACCGGCGTGCGCATCCAGTCCACCAGCTTAATGAGCGCCTGCATGCTAGCGCGCACCGTGGCAGAGCTTCCCAGCTCGTCTTTTTGAAGCTCGGCGTTGCTCATGGAGTACAGGAAGAAGTCAAGCAGTCCCGGCACCACAGCCTCACAGCCCTCGCGCTCAATGACATCGACAACGTGGTTGTTGGCCGTGGGATGGAACTTGACCAAGATCTCGCCAACCACGCCCACGCGCGGCTTGGTGCCCTCGCCCACGAGCGGCATGGTGTCGAACGCGCGGATGGCCTCACGCGCAAGCTTGGTGTAGTTGTGCCTGTTGAACTTAGGCGCCAGCTTGCGGGCGCGCGCCATGTACTCCTCGTAGAGCGCGTTGGCGGCACCGGGCGTGGCCTCGTACGGGCGGCAACGGTAGAGCATCTGCATCATCACGTCGCCAAAGAGCACCGCGTAGACTGCCTGTTTAAGCAGCGCCGGCGTAATCTTAAAGCCGGGGTTGTCCTCGCCGAGCGCCACGGCCGAAAGCGAGATCACCGGAATCTCGGGGTGGCCGCTCTCGCGCAGGGCCTTGCGGATGAGCGCGATGTAGTTGGTGGCACGGCAGCCGCCGCCGGTCTGGCTGATGACCACGGCCGTCTTGGACAGGTCGTACCGACCGCTCTCGATGGCCTCCATGATCTGGCCCGTCACCAGGATCGACGGATAGCAAATATCGTTGTTCACGTAGCGCAGGCCGGCCTCGACGGCATCGTGGTCAGTCGAGGGCAGCAGTTCCAAGTTATAGCCAGCACCGCGGAACACCTCTTTGACCAGGTCAAAGTGGATCGGCGCCATCTGCGGGCACAGGATGGTGTAGCCCTCCTCGCGCATCTGCTCGGTAAAGGGCACCTTGGGCCATGCGGTCGAAGCACTCTTGCGCTGCGCCTCGAACGTGTACTTGCGGCTCGCGAACGCGGGGGCATCCGTGGAGGGCGCCACCGGCGCGGCATCGCCCTGCTCGTAGGCCTCGCCCGCGGCCGTGGCCTCGGCCAAGCGCTCGGCCTCCTGGTCCTTGAGCGCTGCCATGAGCGAGCGAATACGGATACGCGCGGCGCCCAAGTTGGACACCTCGTCAATCTTGAGCACGGTGTAGATCTTGCCGCTGGCCTCAAGGATTTCCTGCACCTGGTCGGTAGTCAGGGCATCGAGACCGCAGCCGAAGGAGTTGAGCTGGATCAGGTCCAGGTCGTTGCGCATCGTCACAAAGCGGGCGACGGCGTACAGGCGGCTGTGGTACATCCACTGGTCGACGACGCGAATCGGACGCTCGGGCTTTACCAGGTGCGCGAGCGAATCCTCGGTAAAGACCGCAAAGCCAAAGCTCGAGATAAGCTCGGGCAGGGCGTGGTTGATCTCGGGGTCGTTATGGTAGGGACGGCCGGCGAGCACAATGCCGTGGCCGCCGTGGTCCTCGACCCACTTAAGAGCCTCCTCGCCCATGGTCTGGATGTCCTCGTGGAAACGCGCATCGGCCTCGTAGGCGGCGTTGACGGCGGCATCGACCTCGGAACGCGTGATCTTGGGTCCACGCACACGACCGCGACCGGCCTCAGCATCGGCCACACGGTCGACGGCGAGCACCTGGTACAGACGGCGCTTGAGCTCGGTCTTGTCGTGATAGGGCACAAACGGGTACAGGAACTCGATGTTCTGCTCGCGAATCTCGTCGATATTGAGCGCCAGCGCCGTGGGGTAGCTCATGACAATGGGGCAGTTGTAACAGTTGCCGGCGGTCGGATCCTCCTTGCGCTCCCAGCGCACGCACGGCATCCAAATGAAGTCGACATCGCGGTCGATGAGGTTCATCACGTGGCCGTGGCTCATCTTGGCCGGATAGCACACGCTCTCGGACGGCATGGACTCGATGCCCGCCTGGTAAGTCTTTTTGCTCGACTGGTCGGACAGCTGCACGCTAAAGCCCAGGCGCGTAAAGAACGCATGCCAGAAGGGGTAGTTCTCGTACATGTTGAGCGCGCGCGGGATGCCGACGGTGCCGCGCGGGGCCTCGTCGGGGCTCAGGATCTCGCGGTTAAAGAGCAGCTCGTTTTTCTTTTTGAAGAGGTTGGGGGCCTCAGTCTTCTGCTTTTTGTGGCCAGCGCCCTTCTCGCAGCGGTTGCCGGTAATGAAGCGCCTGCCGCCGCCAAAGTCGTTGACGGTAAGCTGGCAGTTGTTAGAGCAACGGCCGCAGCGGACATGCTTTTGCGTCACGGTGAGGTGCGCGATGTCCTCGGCCGAAAGAATGGTCGAAGTGCCGTCGGCACCGGCGCGATCGCGGGCGAGCAGGGCCGCACCGTAGGCGCCCATGCAGCCGGCAATGTCGGGACGCACGGCATGAACGCCGGTGAGCTGCTCAAACGCACGCAGCGTGGCGTCGGACATAAAGGTGCCGCCCTGGACGATCACCTGGCTGCCGATCTCCTTGGGGTCGCGCAGCTTAATGACCTTGAACAGGGCGTTCTTGATGACGGAATAGGACAGGCCGGCCGCGATGTCGCCCACCGCGGCGCCTTCCTTTTGTGCCTGCTTGACGCGCGAGTTCATAAAGACCGTGCAGCGGCTGCCCAGGTCGACCGGGGCCTTGGCATGGATGGCGGCGTCGGCGAACGCGCGCACGTCCATGTTCATAGACACGGCGAAACTCTCGATAAAGCTGCCGCAGCCCGACGAGCAGGCCTCGTTGAGCATGATGTGCTCGATAACGCCGTCCTTGACGCGCAGGCACTTCATGTCCTGGCCGCCAATGTCCAGAATGAACTCGACGCCGGGCAGGAACGCCTTGGCGCCGCGCAGGTGCGCAACGGTCTCAATCTCGCCGGAATCGGCCTTGAGGGCCTCGATGAGCAGCGCCTCACCGTAGCCCGTGGTGGTCACGTGGCCGATGGTGCAGCCGGCGGGAATGTGGTTGTAGAAATCGGCCATGATGACCTTGGCCGTGCCTAGGATGTCGCCGTTGTTGTTGCCGTACCAGGTGTGCAGCAGCTGACCGTCCTCGCCCACGAGCGCGGCCTTCATGGTGGTGGAACCGGCGTCGATGCCGATGAACACGCGGCCGGTGTAGCCTTCGAGCTTGCCCTTGGGGACGACCTCGGTGTCGTGGCGGGTTTTGAACTCGGCAAAATCATCGTCAGTGGCAAAGAGCGGATCTAGGCGCTCGACCTCGGCACCTTGTGTGTCACCCAGGGCATCGATGGCCTCGATGAGCTGCGGGAACGTGCTGAGTTTATTGGACTCGTGCGCCATGGCGGCACCGCTCGCCACAAACAGGTGAGCGTTTTGGGGCACGATACGGTGTTCCTCGTCCAGATTGAGCGTGAGGTAGAAGCGGTGGCGCAGCTCGGAGAGATACTGCAGCGGGCCGCCCAGGAAGGCGACGTTGCCGCGGATGGGACGGCCGCACGCCAGGCCCGAGATGGTCTGGGTCACGACAGCCTGGAAGATGGAGGCGGCCACGTCCTCGGGGCGGGCTCCCTCGTTGAGCAGCGGTTGTACGTCAGTCTTGGCAAAGACGCCGCAGCGGCTGGCGATGGGATAGATGGTGGTGGCGTTGGCCGCGAGCTCATTGAGGCCGCTCGCGTCGGTGTGCAGCAGGGTTGCCATCTGGTCGATGAACGCGCCCGTACCGCCGGCGCAGGTACCGTTCATGCGCTGCTCGATGCCGTTATCAAAGTAGATGATCTTGGCGTCCTCGCCGCCCAACTCGATGGCGACATCGGTGGCCGGGATAAGGGTCTCGACGGCACGCTTGCTGGCGATGACCTCCTGGACAAACTCCAGGTCGAGCCACTGGGACAGCAGCAGGCCGCCCGAGCCGGTAATGGCGCAGGTCATCTGGGCCGTCGGCAGCACGGTCGCAGCGCCCTCGAACAGGTCGCGGGCGCAGGCGCGGACGTCGGTATGGTGGCGCTGGTACTTGGCGTAGACGATCTGGTTGTCATCGTTGAGCACGGCAAGCTTAACAGTGGTGGAGCCCACGTCGATGCCCAGGTGCAGGTTGCCGCGGGCGTTCTCGGGGTTGAAGATCGCGCCTTCGGGGGCGTGGACGGCGGCTACGGGCTCAGCGGCGGTGGCGGGCTCGCTAGCGACGGACGTCTCCCCTGCTGCGTTCTTGGCATCGGCAACTGCCTCGGCAACGTTCTCGGCAGCTGCGGTCGCGGCCTTCTGCGCAGCATCCACCACGGCGGGTGCAGCCTCACGCGCGGCAGCGACCATACGGTCCTTAATGCCCTCGACGAGTTTGCTCATTGTCTCTCCTCTTAGTTGTTGGACTCGACGGTTGCGGCGGTGTCGGCCGCGTCCTCGAGCTGTAGGTTCAATAGCTTCATGCCGTATTCCGGCACGTTGATATCAATGGGTTGGCCATACAGGTCACCAGGGCGCACAAAAGCGAGCACCGTCATAATGCGCGCCATGGCCTCGGGCGATTCGGTAAGCCCACGCTCAAACCAGCGCTGAATCATGCCGACCTCGGCACTCACGACGTAGGTAACGTAATAGTCAAAGAACGTGCCCAGCGCCAGGCCCAAAATGCCCGTCTGCGCACGCGGCACCACAGCCTCACGAGCGGTGTCGATGATTCTTTTAATGAAAGCCTGGTCGCCGCCCGGACCCAGCAGCGCACCGATTAAGTCGCGGTTGGCCGCAAGGTAGCGCAGCAACTCAACCGAACCAGGCGCCGGCTCGAGCTCATCGATGTTGTGATAGAGATCAGGCAGCTGAGCTGCGGTGATGAGCTCAATGCGCTCACGGATCTCGGCCAGCAAGCCGTCCTCGATCTGGCTGATAAAGTCGGGGATATCGCGGTAGTGCGAATAGAACGTGCGGCGCGTAAGGCCGGCACGCTCGGTGAGCGACGCGACGTTAATGCGCGAAAGGTCGCCGCTTTCGGCAAGCTCGCTGGCAAGCGCCTGGCGAAGGGCACGCTGCGAGCGAAGGGACCGGCGATCGCATTTCTCGAGCTGGGACAAGCGTCCTCCTTGTTACTCAGCCTGTGCGCTATTGCACAGTGCGAGTATTATTGCACACCGTGTGCATCAACACGTAAAGGCAATATTTGGAATGTGACGAAGGGACTGTCCCTTTGTCACATTATTCGATGATGGTGCGAGAGTTTTGCTTGTGCATGGTGGCGAGCATGTGTTTGGGGACGGCGTGGACTATGCAGCTGCCGATGGTCGCGCTCGCGGCGGCTTTAGCTGCATCGCTGGCGTTTTTGGTCGCGTAGCTGTGGCGGAAACGCTTGAGCATGGCAATGTCGTTGCCGCCGTCGCCGTAGACCGCGACCTCGTCCTCGGCAATACCGTAGTAGCCCGCCAGCCAGGCCACGCTCTCGCCCTTGTTGCACGCCACGTCCGTGATCTCGAACATCACCGGATCGAACGGCGCGTTGACCACGCGGTCCGATCGCTCGGCCAAATATGCCTTAAGGTCGCGCTCCAGCTCGGGCGAGGTCACGCGGCAGTTGATCTTGCACACATCGTGGCGCAGGATGTCACCGATCGACTGGTCGAAATACTGCTCCTCGTGATACCCGCCACGTGCACGCATGCCGCGCATCACGACGCGCTTGATAGGGCTGTCCTTTTTAAAGCCCGCCTGATGCATCTCGAACGAACCGCTCGAGTACATGCCATCGGGCGTGGAGCAATCAAAGCAAATGTCCGGGAACGCCTTGAGCAGCTCCTCGGTAACCTGCGGGTCGATGGTCCAGGTTTTGAGCACCTCGCCATGACTGTCGCGCACGATGGAGCCGTTAGAGCAGCAGGCATCGAGCGCCAGCCCTGTAAAGCCATGCTCGCCGATTGGCAACGTCGAGCGCCCGGTCGCGGGAACCACATGCAAGCCAGCCTCGGTCAGCTCGCGAATGGCATGGCGGATGGTCCCATCTGCCTCGTGTAGGGCGTTTAGCAGCGTTCCGTCTAAGTCACTCGCAAACATCTTGATCATGGGCATGCCTCTCCTTCGTCTGCACGATATTGTAGACGAGAACGGGCGTGCCCAAACAATGCCGTCCCGGCGCGGCGTGCCACTGCCTCCACAAATTCATGGTGCCCCAACGCGTTAAGACAATCGCCACAAGCGACTTTTCAGCCGATAAAACAGCGCCGTCGTCAACGTCAGCACCCCCAACATGCCTGCGAATACAATCGCCGGTGTCCATCGATCATATGCAACCCCGTACGTCAATTGGCCGATAGGTGTTGCGCAGGAAAGGACCATGTAAACGACCGAAAGCACTTTTCCGCAGAGCTCAGTCGGCGCCGCCCGCTGAACAAACGCGATGATTTCAACCGACGCAATGGCTGCCCACACCATGACCCATGCCGAACCAACCGCAAACACGGTGAACACGCATACATCTGCGCCGAACAGTAGCGTAACAATAATCGGTGCGACTCCAAAACAGATCATCGCAACATATCGACATATGCCATTGAGAGAAAAGCGATGCGGCCAAATGCCGACCAAGCCACTGCCGGTAAGACCACCCAAGCCCATAGCCACCTCAATAATCCCAACGAAGGATGACTGCATTCCGAGATGCTTTGCAACAATAACGGGAGCGCCAATCGTTAGCCCAACTAACTCAAGGTTCAGTACGGCCGCAATCATAATTACAACGAGCAATGATGCGTTTTGAAACAGGTAACGTATCGCTTCCAGAAAATCGTTTCGGCATTTCGCGCGAGTCGTGCTGTCCCCCATCCTTCCAGAAGGGGTATTTCGCTTGAGAGCGCCCCCGAACAGCAGGGCTGACATCGCAAACGTCAACGCCGCGGTTTCGCATAGAGTATCGATACCAAAGCACCCATAGACTGCCGTCCCGACTACAGGCCCCAAGATATTACTCATCATGGTTATCTGCGAGACCAACGCAGTGGCACGCTCAACCTTTTCTTGGCCCGTCATGCGCACCGTCTCAATTTGAAGCATCGGTTTCAGCAGCGATTGGATGCCATATTGGACGCAAAGCATTGCTGCCACGACAACCGCAAGAGGCAGCGAACGCTTCACGGGGATAAACAGCAGTGATGTAGCCATCAGAACAATGCCGAGTACCACAAGAACCCCGCGATGTCTTCCCCGATCCGCCAAGATCCCGCCAACCGGAGTCGCGAGCACGCCTGGTATGAACGCTATCGCCGCGACGGCGCCATATAACGTTGACGAGCCGCTGCAATCGAACAAGTAGAGCGGACACGCAAAGCACAGTGCTGACAACATTGAATACGCACACAGCTGTGCAACAAGAAGGCCAAATAGTCTGATAGATCGCGCTGTTTTTGGCGCCAACGAAACGCTAATTCTTCGCATCCCAGCCATAAGCCTGCCCCCAAATACATACCGGTAGTATGTATTTAATGACTTGAAAAGGGCAGCCGTGGCTACCCTCACAAATCGATTACATACCGTTGGTATCTATATTACCACCCGGCACGGTTCCATACGTCCCAAATCTGGGCCGTTGTCTGGAGCACTTCATTACCCAAATCAAGCCCCACCGCGGCCGCCATCTGCGCCAAGCATTGCGCGCGAGCGAGCATTCGGTCCTTGGATTCAAGCGGACGGAACAATGGCAGCAGCCAAAGATTCGCCAACAACGATACGGCCTCCGCCGCTTCGCGCGGGCATTCGCACGCAATGGAGCCGTCGGCGATGCCCTCCTCGATTACTGGCAAGAGATTGCCATCGGCCGACTCGTCAAACGAGCCCTGGTACTGCATCGCCAGTAGACGCGAGCTTTTTACCGGATCTGCCGCAGGATGCATGCGTGCCCATAGCTCAATTTGTGGAACGACGGACTCGGACGCGTACAGCCGCTTGAGCTTTTGGGCTCCGGTCATATTACCGATACCAAGCGTTGAGCGACGGTACTCAACAATCGGAGCCATTGCCCGATCAAATGCGGCGTTGAAAATCTCCTCTTTGCTCTTAAAGTGATGATAGACAGCACCCTTGGTCATGCCATCGAGGCGGTCGACGATGTCTTGAATGCTCGTCCCCTCATAACCCCGTACACAGAATAGCTCCAGTGCCGCGTCGAGAATCTTCGCGACAGTCTCCTCGGGATATTTATTACGACCCATAATCTGTCCATCCGCAACGCAAGTCTTGTGCCTCATTGCAGCATTTTAACGTTGCGAATGGTAGGCGGTCGATTCTACACCGCGGCGGAGCCGTGTTCGCCGGTGCGTATGCGGATAACCTCCTCGACCGGCTCGACCCAAATCTTGCCATCGCCGACGGCTCCGGTGCGAGCGGCGCTGCAGATGATGTCGACAATTCCGTCGACATGTTCATCGGCGCAGATAAGGGTGAACTGCACCTTAGGGATCGTGTTGACAAGCAACTCGTTGCCGCGCACGTATTCCTTCCAGCCATGTTGCGCACCGCAGCCCTGCACCTGGTTGATAGTCATACCGCGAACATCAGCAGCAAACAGCGCGTCTTTAAGAACCTCAAGCTTCTCGGCACGAACGATCGCCGTAATCTTCTTCATAGTGAATTCCTCTCTTCAAAAAAAGAAATGAATTGTCCCTCACATGGCACGGGTTTTCCAGGTACCCGAGATTGCCCCGAAAGAGGAGCGCCGCGTACTTCGGTACGCAAGCGACGGTTTGAGGGGCAAGGTCGGGTGCCTGGGAAAGCCGTGCTGCTAATCGAGTCCGGAGAACGAAGGATATGCGCTCTCGCCGTGTTGACTCGCGTCCAGGCCCAGCGCCTCGTCGGCCTCGTCCACGCGCAGGCTGCCGTGGAACAGCGCCTTGACCACCGCGGCGATCACCAAGTCGAGCACCAGCACAATAGCGACCGTCACCACAATGCCCAGGACCTGCGAGACGAGCAGCGACACGTCGCCCGTGTAGAACAGGCCACCCTTACCGGTCCACGAAAGCTCCGGCACGCAGAACAGGCCCGTGAGCACGCCGCCCAAAATGCCACCGATGCCGTGGCAGCCGAACGCGTCGAGCGCATCGTCGTAGCCAAACTTGGTCTTGAGATGGCTGATGGCCAAGTAGCAGACGGGCGAGACGATCAGGCCCATGACCAGCGCCGCCCACGGTTCGACAAAGCCCGCGCCCGGCGTGACCACCACAAGGCCCGCGACCAAACCGGTGCTGGCACCCACCAGCGTGGGACGACCGGTGTGCACGCGCTCGACGGCAAGCCACGAGACCATGCCCGCCGCGCTGGCCGTCACGGTGTTGAGGATGGCGAGCGCCGCAACGGCATCGGCCTTAAACTCGCTGCCGCCGTTAAAGCCAAACCAACCAAACCAAAGCAGGCCGGCGCCCAGCGCCACAAACGGCACGTTATGCGGACGATAGCTCACCATGCCAAAGCCGCGACGACGGCCGAGCATCAGGCAGAGAATCAGGCCCGTCAGACCGGACGAGATGTGCACCACGTCGCCGCCGGCAAAGTCGAGCGCACCGATGATGTCGCCGATAAAGGAGCCCTCGCCGCCCCACACCATGTGGGCAAGCGGCGCATAGACCACGAGCAGCCAAATACCTAGGAAGGCCGCCATGGCACCAAACTTAACGCGGCCGGCCAGGCTGCCCGTGACGATAGCAGCCGTGATCATAGCAAATGCCATCTGGAAGGCGATGTTGATGATCTGAGGGTAGACGGCACCGTCCGACGCGGTGCCCTCAGCCGCCTGCAGCACCTGGTTGAGCACCGGCAAGCACAGCAGCTGGTCAAGGCCTCCAATAAACGGGCTGGAACCGTCGCCGCCGTAGGCCAGCGACCAGCCGGCAACAATCCACAGCACACCAACCAGACCAATGGCGCCAAAGCACATGAGCATGGTGTTGATGACATTTTTGCGCCTGGACAGGCCGCCATAGAAAAACGCCAGACCCGGTGTCATTAAAAACACGAGCATGGTGCAGATGAGCATAAACGTTGTCGATCCCGTATCGTACATTCGCTCCCCCTTGATCGCATGAACGTTGTCGGCGCCCATAATGCGGCCGAGGGGCAACTGGTGTAGACCAGATACGGCGTTGTTAAACGCTGCGTTGTCGAATGGAAACGGTGCCGCAATCTTGGAAACGGCGCGGCAACGGGCGCGAAACGAACGGGAAACGTGCGAACGAGAAGGGCGCGCTTGGCCCCGCTCTGGCTAGCGCCGGAACAGCTCGCGGGCTCGGTCGCGGAGGTCGGTAGCTCGGATGACGCCCTCGTAGCGATTGATGCGCAGACGCGGGAAGGCGTTAAAGAAGCGTAGGTCGCGGCGGCTGAGTGACACGCTCGGCACCGGACGGCTTATGCGCTTGCCGGCAAGGCGACGACTGAGCGACGGACGCGGCATGCTCGGCGCGGCATCGGCCACGCGGCGGGCAGCGAGCGCCAGGCCGCGAGCACCATCCGAGATAAACGTCGGCATCGAAGCCTTCTCACGCAGGGCATCAAGCGCGGCGTCACCCAGCTCGGCCAGCCACGCGTTAACGGCGCGACCGCGGATATGCGTCTGCGCCACCGAGTCGATCGCCGAATCGGGAATACGTTCGAGCATTGAGTCGGACGCATCGGCAAGCGACTCGTTGATGCGGTCGGCAAGGTCGGCCCGGACGCGCTCCAACTGATCGGACAGACGCCGCCAGCTGGCCAACGAGCATGCCGCGTCGACCATCATCGCAACCGCAACGATAAAGGCGGACAGCCGCACAATCAGAACCGGCAGATGGCCTAGCAGCCCCAGCAATGCCGGCTCCACTAAACGGCAAATGCACAACGCACCCAGGCCAAACGCGCAGGCCCAGTACAGGCAGATGCGCCCGTGCAGGTTAAACGGCAGGTGCGAATAGTCCCAAAAGCGAGCGCCCGTTGTTTTTTCCAACAGCACGCCCACGCTGTACTCAATCACGCTGCATACAAGCGCCGCGGCGACAAACTGGCTCGAGGCATCCGGAATCCCGCGCAGCAAAAGCCAGCAGGCAATGCCGCCCGCGCCATAGATGGGGCAACACGGTCCCAGCAAAAAGCCGCTGTTGGCAAATCGTCCGTGATTGAGCATGGCGCAGACCGTCGACTCCCACGCCCAGCCGCAAAACCCGTAGAAGGCAAACGAGAGCACCAGCGCCGAGAGCGGACAGGCGGCAAGCGTCGCGCCGTCAAATGCCATGTCGATCGCGGTCCCCACCGTCTACCCTCTCCTCTTCTCGCTCGATTCGCTGCTCACGCCATCGTCCGCCTCGTCCTTGCGTGGCAGACGGCCGGCGACCGTCTCGCACAGCGCGCACCACTTATCAGCCAGGCACACAATCCATGCCTCGCGACACGTCGGCGGCACCGGTACCAGCGGAAACATATGGCGCGCGATGATATTCCGCTCGCGCGGCGTCAGCTCAAAATCCTCTTCGGCACGTGCCAGGGCAAAAAATGGATGCCGAAATCCGTGTAGACGATGGCTCGGATCGGGATCGTGCCAATCGTAGAGAAAGTAATCGTGCAGCAGGGCCCCGCGCAGCAGCGAGGCGCGGTCGACCGAAACACCAACACGGTCAAGACGCTCGGCAAAGGACAGGCTCGCCCGCGCCACCGAAATCACATGCGCATAGACCGTCACGTCGCCATGCTGGATAAACTCGCGCGTCAGGTCCAGACGGCCCGCCTGTGCCAGTTGACGGGCAGCATGGTCTACTTCGCACGCGATTTTCTCGGCACGAACGACATCGGACATGCTGTCTCCTTCCAGCGACTCACGGCGACAAGCCACGGCCTGTGCACAATCGATAAAAACATCATGGAACACATCAGTATGGCATCGCACAAAACGTTTTGCCCCGCCAGTTGACGAATTACCGCGCCGCCGTCACATATCAAACGCCAAAATGTGCGAGACTGTTTTGTGCAATTGTGCCGGCCGAGGGAGCGCCGGTGCTCGATTCGCATGGAGTAACCCACAACGATGCTGCTTACGCAAACGACAACGCCCGAGGACGTCAAGGCTCTCGACCGCGCCGAGCTTCCGCTGCTCTGCGGCGAGATCCGCCAGGCAATCCTCGAAAGCTCCGCCGCCGTCGGCGGGCACGTTGCCCCCAACTTGGGCGTCGTTGAGCTTACGGTTGCACTTCATCGCGTATTTAACTCCCCCATCGACAAGATTGTCTTTGACGTTTCGCACCAGACCTACGCCCACAAGGCGCTGACCGGGCGCGCGTACACTTATATCGATCCGGAGCGTTATGGTGAGGCTTCTGGCTTTGCCAATCCCGACGAGTCCGAGCACGACCTGTTCGCCATGGGCCATACCTCCACGTCGGTGAGCCTGGGCTGCGGCCTGGCGCACGCTCGTGACCTGGCGGGCGACACGTATAACGTCATTACTGTTATTGGCGACGGCTCGCTTTCGGGCGGTCTGGCGTTTGAGGGCTTTAACAACGCCGCCGAGCTCGACAGCAACCTGATCATCATCGTCAATGACAACGACCAGTCCATCGCCGAGAACCATGGCGGCCTCTATCGCAATCTGGCCGAGCTGCGCGCCAGCAACGGCACCTGCGAGCGCAACGTTTTCCGCGCGATGGGGCTCGACTACCGCTATCTGGACGCCGGTAACGATGTGTTGGCCCTGGTCGACACACTGCAGGAGCTGCGCGACATCGACCATCCCATCGTGTTGCACGTCTCAACCGCCAAGGGCAAGGGTTTTGAGCCGGCGCAAAGTGACCCCGAGCGCTGGCATCACGTAGGCCCCTTTGACATGGCGACTGGGCGCAAGCTCTGCCCGGGTCATCCGAGCGAGCCCGCGCCGCGCACCTATGCCGATATTACGGGCGAGGCCCTGAGCGCTGCTATCGAGCGCGATCCGCAGGTTGTGGGCATCACGGCCGCCACGCCCTACATCATGGGCTTTACACCCGAGCTTCGCGCTGCCGCCGGTAAGCAGTTTGTCGACGTGGGTATTGCCGAAGAGCATGCCGTGACCTTTGCCACCGCGCTTGCGCGCTCGGGCGCCAAGCCTGTCTTTGGTGTGTACGGTACGTTTTTGCAGCGCGCTTACGACGAACTGTGGCACGACCTGTGCCTCAACGATGCCCCCGCAACCATCTTGGTGTTTGGCGCGTCGATCTTTGGCACCACATCCGAGACGCACCTCTCGTTCTTTGATATTTCCATGCTGGGCGTCCTTCCCAACATGCGCTACTTGGCGCCGGCCTGCATGGAGGAATACCTGTCCATGCTGAGCTGGTCGCTCGACCACCGCAAGCATCCCGTGGCGATCCGCGTACCGGGCATCGGCCTGGTAAGCCGTCCCGACCTTGCGCCCGCCGAGGGCACCGATTACGGCGTCGTGCGCTACAACGTCGTGCGTCAGGGCCGCGATGTGGCCGTGCTTGCGCTTGGCGATTTCTTTGAGCTGGGTGAGCGCGTGGCAAACCGCTTGGCTGCCGAGTACGGTATCGAGGCCACGCTCGTCAACCCGCGCTTTGCAACCGAGCTCGACCGCGAGTTCCTCGACAGCCTTGCCGCCGAGCATCGCGTTGTCGTCACCCTCGAGGACGGCATCTTGGACGGCGGCTGGGGCGAACGCGTGGCGTGCTATCTGGCATGCACGCCGTTACGTACGCGCACCTTCGGCATCGCCAAGGGCTTCCCCGACCGCTACGACCCCAACGAGCTGCTCGCCCAGAACGGCATGACGGTCGAGAACATGGCTGCCGAAGCCGTAAGGCTGCTCAACGAGTAGAAAAACCTCCGCAAGGGAAGTACCCCTGCGGAGGTTTTTGTTTTCGCGGCGCGATTATCTCAATCTGTAACACCTAGGACCCGAATTCCCGTCTAACTGTTACAGATCTAGATAAGACGTCTTAGTCCCAGACCTTTGTCTCAATCTGTAACAGATAGAGACCTTTTGTCCGTCCAGATGTTACAGATTGAGACATTCGAATTCCCCTGAAGAGATAATCTCGATCTGTAACAGTTACTCGGCAAAAACGGCTGCAGATGTTACAGATCGAGACAAAGCAGCGAGGCATGCCACCACATCTGCAAGAACCACCACAAAGGTGCCTGTCCCTTTTTGGTAGGTTGAATAACCCATAAGGTAAGTATGTTTCTGAGTTATTTCGTGTTGACCCATTTGAGCGCGATAGGGTATAACTCTACTCAACCGCTAGGGATTTTATTGAGAAAGGTGTTCTCCTATGAGCAAGAACCTCTCCCAGCAGGTCGTTCTCGACCGCCGCGGCTTTGTCGCCGCCACCTTCGCAACCGTCGCCGGCCTTGGTCTTGCCGGCTGCTCCGACACCAGCGCCAAAGCCGACAAGGGTTCCGCCGCCGGCTCCTCCAAGAGCTCCGAAGATACCGAGGCTTCCACCACGCTCGACGCCAAGGCATTCGACAAGCTCGTCAACGACGGCCCCAAGGCCGATGACGACGCCATCGCCGCCAGCACCTGGGCCACGGCCGTCAAAGACGCCGGCGTCTTTAAGATCGGTGGCGTTCAGACCTCCACGCTCTTCTCCCTCCTCAACGAGAAGGACGGCAAGACCCGCGGCTTCGACGCCGGCATCGCGCAGCTCCTGTCCAACTACATTCTGGGCGAGAACAAGGTCGAGATCACCCAGGTGACCTCGGACACGCGCGAGTCCGTCCTGCAGAACGGCCAGGTCGACGCCGTCTTTGCCACCTACACCATCACTGACGAGCGCAAGAAGCTCGTCTCCTTCGCCGGCCCCTACTACTACACCCAGCAGGCCATCCTGGTGCTCGCCGATAACGACGACATCAAAAGCGTCGACGACCTGGCCGACAAGAACGTCGCCGTCCAGTCCGGTTCCAACGGCCCCGCTATCCTGGAGGAGTTTGCCCCCAAGGCCAGCCAGCAGGAGTTCAAGACCGACGAGGAGGCCCGCCAGGCACTCCAGCAGGGCCGCGTTGACGCCTACGTCATCGATAACAACATGCAGCAGAGCGCCCTGGTTCGCGAGCCCGGTAAGTACAAGATCGCCGGCAAGCCCTTCGGCAGCAAGGAGCCCTATGGCATCGGCCTGCCGCTCGATTCCGACGGCGTCGCCTTTGTCAACGACTTCCTTAAGAAGATCGAGGACGACGGCACCTGGACCGAGCTGTGGCAGATCTGCATCGGCGACCGTACGGGCGACACCAATGTTCCCGAGCTACCCGAGGTCGGCGCCTAGGCTCGTAAGCTGGGCATCAGCCGCAACGAAACCATACGGAAACGCATGATGCGCTTTATTGCGGTAAACTGTTTCCTCACTGAGTTGTCGGGGCTTCCGTACACACGGGAGCCCCTTTCCTTATCGGCGGGAGGTCCGCATGAGTCTCTCCGAGCTCTGGTCGCTCTATGGCCAGAACTATATCGACGCGCTGCTAGCAACCTGGGGCATGACGCTTGAGTCGTTTGCCATCGCCATGGTGCTGGCCGTCGCCGTCACCGTGATGCGCGTGTCGCCGCTCAAGCCGCTGCGCATCTTTGGCGACCTGTATGTCCAGGTCTTCCGTAACATCCCCGGCATCGCGCTGCTCATCATCGTCGTCTATGCGCTGCCGCCGCTCAAGGTCGTCCTGCCCTACCGCACCTGCGTTATCGTCGCCACGGTCCTCTTGGGCTCGGCCTTTGGCTCCGAGAACTTCATGAGCGGCATCAACACCGTCGGCGTCGGCCAGGTGGAAGCCGCCCGCTCGCTGGGCATGAGCTTTAACCGTATCCTCGCCAAGATCGTGATTCCGCAGGCACTGCGCTCAAGCGTATTGCCCATGACCAACCTCTTTATCGCCGTCATGCTCACTACCGCGCTCGGCAGCCAGGTGCCGCTTAAACCGCAGGAGCTCACCGGCGTGGTGAGCTACATCAACACGCGCTCGCTCGGCGGCGTCGCCGCGTTCTTTATCTCGGCGCTCGGCTACCTGGGCACGGCTTTTGTGGTGAGCCACATTGGCAACTATATCGATAAGAAGGTGAGGATCCTCCGATGAACAAGCATTCCTCCCCTGCACTTACCATGCGCGATGCGCTCTACGAGGCTCCCGGCCCCAAGATGCGCGCCAAGATTCGCATCGGCACCGCCATCTCGCTTGTTGCCGTCGCCGCGCTCGCCGTCCTGGTACTGCAGCGCTTTTATGTGACCGGTCAGCTTTCGGTCCACTATTGGTATTTCTTCACGCACCTCACCACCTGGAAGTTCTTGCTTGCCGGCTTTGAGGGCACCGTTAAAGTCGCACTCACCGCCGGCGTCATTGCGCTGGTACTGGGCTTAGCCCTTATGCTCGGCCGCACCAGCGACATTAAGCCGCTGCAGCTGGTCTGCCGCGTGCTCACCGATTTCTTCCGCGGCGTGCCGAGCCTTCTGTTCATCTACTTCTTCTTTTTGGTGCTGCCCCAGTACAAGATCGCGCTGCCGTCGTTTTGGATGCTCACGCTCCCCGTCGCGCTCGCTGCAGCCGGCGTACTTGCCGAGATCTTCCGCGCCGGCGTCAACGCCGTACCGCGCGGGCAGGTCGAGGCGGCCCAGGCGCTCGGTCTCTCCAAGGCCAAAATCACCTTTAAGATCGTGCTCCCGCAGGCGATTCGCCTTATCATCCCATCGTTGATTTCGCAGCTCGTGGTCGTGGTCAAGGACACCACCGTCGCCTACGTGGTGAGCTACCCCGACCTCATGCAAAACGCCCGCGTGCTCATTACCAACTACGATGCCCTCGTGTCGGTCTACCTGGTTATCGCGGTCATCTATATCCTCATCAACGTCGCGATCAACAAGGCTGCTGTCTACGTTTCGCACAAGACCGGCGCGACCATCATCCGCTAACGCTTTACCATTTCGAGTCATAAGGAGCCGAGCACCATGGCACAGAGCACTTCTACTTCTGGCAACCAGCCGCTTATCGAGCTCAAGCACGTCGATAAGCACTATGGCGACCTGCACGTTCTCAACGACATCAACCTGTCGGTCGACCGCGGCGAGGTCGTTGTTGTGATTGGCCCCTCGGGTTCGGGCAAATCGACCATGTGCCGCACCATCAACCGCCTGGAAACCATCGACTCGGGTGAGATCCTCATCGAGGGCCAGCCCTTGCCGCAGGAAGGCAAGGACCTTGCCCGCATGCGTGCCGAGCTGGGCATGGTGTTTCAGCAGTTCAACCTGTTCGCACATATGACCGTACTGCAGAACGTCATGCTGGGACCGGTCGATGTGCTGGGCGTCTCCAAGGAGGAAGCTCGTGAGCGCGCCATGGACCTGCTGAGTCGCGTGGGCGTGGCCGAGCAGGCCGACAAGGTGCCCGCACAGCTTTCGGGCGGCCAGCAGCAGCGCGTGGCCATCGCCCGTTCACTTGCTATGCAACCCAAGGCCATGCTTTTTGACGAGCCCACGAGCGCCCTTGACCCCGAGATGATCAACGAGGTGCTCGAGGTCATGGTTCGTCTGGCGCAGCAGGGCATGACGATGATCGTCATCACCCACGAGATGAACTTTGCCCGCCGCGTGGCCGACCGCGTCGTCTTTATGGCCGACGGCCAGATCGTGGAGACCGGCACGCCCGACGAGTTCTTCGACCACCCCCAGACCAAGCGCGCCCAGGACTTCCTCAACTCCATCAAGGGCCACTAGCTCAATTGCCATGTTCGCTCGCCATGACCATCCAAACTCGAAAGTTACACCTATGATCGGAACTCGCACTTCATCGTCATACACCCCGCACGTCGACATCGCCCCCGCCAACCGCCCACTCATCCTCGTCGCGCCGCGTTGGGAAGAGGCGAAGCCGTTTTTGAGCGAGACGCTCTCCCCCAACGAGGAAATCGCAAGTGTCTTTGTCGATGCCATCCTTGCCGCTGGCGGCCTGCCGCTGCAGATGTCCATCACCGAGGACATTGAGGTTATCCGTCATTACGTCGACATCGCCGACGGCATCGCCATTCCCGGCGGCCCGGACGTCAACCCCAAGCGCTGGGGCGATGATCGACCCTACGACCCCACCCTCTGCTGCGAGATCCGCGATAGCTTTGAGTTTAAGCTGGTCGGCGAGGTGCTCCGTGCTAAAAAGCCGCTCTTTACCACCTGCCGCGGCACGCAGTTGCTCAATGTCGCCACTGGCGGCACCCTATGCATGGACGTGCCGAGCCTGGGCGCTCGCGAGGGCCGCACGCAGTGGCGCCACACCCACGTGCTCAACGACCCCGTGCACCCTGTCGAGGTCGTGCCGGACTCGCTGCTCGACCGCGCGGTTGGCGGGCACAGGCTGATCCAGACCAACTCGGCACACCACTGCTGCGTCGATCGTCTGGGTAAAAGCACGCGCTTGGTCGCCAAGGCAACCGATGGCGTTCCCGAGTGCATCGAAGTCGAAGGCCAGCCTTTCTGCCTGGGCGTGCAATGGCATCCCGAGTACACCTGGCAGACGCTCGAGACCGACTTTAACCTGTGGAAGTCGTTTGTCGAGGCAGCGGCCAAGGTCAAGCAGGCCCGTTAGTTCACGGACAGCACAACAGATAAGGGTGCCCCGCCGGCCACATGGTCCGACGGGGCACCCTTTTACCTATTTGCTGCCGGCACGCAGCCCAAGGCTCGCAAGCTCTTATTCAGCCGCTTCGCGCAGGGCCGACATCGTAGCCGCATATTGCTGCTGCAGCGCATGCATTCCCTCACGAGCGCCGTCACGGCATCGGCGCCGCGCAGCGCTTCGGTCACCACGACCGCTGGCTCGTACAGATTATCGAATCCCAGGTTCTGGCTCACGCCCTTGAGCGTGTGCGCTGCCATAAACGCTTCCTCGGCGTCTCCTGCCGCCATGGCAGCTTCCAACTTGTCCATGCTCTCGTCATCTAAAAACTTGAGGGCAAAGCGGGCAAGCATTTCCCCGCCCATCAGCCGAGCACACGCGTCATCATAATTAGCGCCGATCTTCTCATACGCCTCACGCATGGAAATCATTGGTTAAAAACTCCTTTGTTCAAACTAAATCGTGGGAAACGCGACGACGTCGGCGGGGCGTGCCAACGTCTCGGCAATTTGATCTTGCACCTCGAGCAGGCAATCGAGCAGCAGCGGGTTAAAGGTACCGCACTTACCGTCCAGAATCATCTTGATCGCTTCCTCGTGCGGGATAGCGTCCTTGTACACGCGCACGCTCGTCAGGGCATCGTACACGTCGGCCACCGAAACCACCTGTGCGGCAATGGGAATTTCTTCGCCCTTAAGGCCATCGGGATAGCCCTTGCCGTCCCAGCGCTCGTGGTGCCAACGCGCAATCTGGTACGCATATTCCATAAGCGCATTGCCGGCGTGATGGCTACCCAGCTCACGCAGCATGTCGGCGCCGATCGTGGTATGCGTCTTCATAATCTCGAACTCCTCGGGCGTAAGGCGTCCGGGCTTGTTGAGAATCGCATCGTCAATCGACATCTTGCCGATATCGTGCAGCGCCGAAGCCAGGGCGATCGTGGAGCGTTCCTCATTGTCGAGGGAGATCGTGCCGCCACGCTGGACCAGACAGCCAAGCAGCAGCTCGGTCAGCTTCTCGATGTTCGTAACGTGCCTGCCGCTCTCGCCGTTGCGAAGCTCCATGACGCCGGCCATGATGTCGATGAGCATGCGACTGTTCTTGACGCGCTCGTTGTACTGCTGGGACAGCAGGTTCGTCAGGCGGCGCTGCTTGGCGTATAGGCGGATGGTGTTGCTTACACGGCGGCGCACGACACGGGAGTCAAACGGGCGGTTGATATAGTCCGAGGCACCCAGCTCGTACGCGCGCAGAACCATATCATCGGAATCTTCGCTCGAAATCATGATGACGGGCAGATTGTCACTAACCGATCGGCGCGACAAATCGGCCAGCACCTCAAAGCCGCTTACGCCCGGCATGACAATATCCAGCAGCACGAGCGACAACTCATCGCCATAGCGGTCGACCATGTCGAGCGCCGCACGACCATTATCGGCCTCGAGGATGCAATACTCGTCCTTGAGCATCTCGTTGAGAATGGCTCGGTTCATCTCGGAGTCATCGACAATAAGCACCGAAGGTTTTTCGCTTTGGAAGGCCTCGATGGAATCGGCATCGGTCACGACCGTACCGGCTTTTGCCTTAGCGCGGCTCAATAACTGGACAGCGCGGCCAACGCCCTCATCGACCGTCTCGCCATGAATGCGAACGCCACCAACACATGCCGTCAAGCTCACGTGCTCATGGCCCGGAATAATCGTGGCATGAACGGCATCGGATACCTGACGCAGACGACGGGCAAAGTCATCGGAGGGAATATTGGGCATGACAGCTACAAACTTGTCGCAGCCATAGCGCACAAGCTCGTCAGTCGAACGAATACCGCTGCGTATGGCTGTTGCCACAGCACCGAGCGCAAGGTCGCCGGCATGGCGGCCACACGTATCGTTGAAGACCCTAAAATCATCAAGGTCGATCATCGCAACACCGGCCTTCATGCGGGCGCTACGGAGCTTTTCTTCGTAATATCGGCGATTGCGCACATTCGTCAGCACGTCGGTGTAGACAAGGTCCTCTTCTGCAGCCTCTTGCCCATCGATCGGACGCACCATCAGCAAGACATGAGGCTCGCCCTCGACCTTTAGAGGGCGCAGACGGGCGCGGTACTCAACACCATCGTTGAGCAGTTGCTCCGACACCTCATCGGAATCTGTCAAGACCTCAAGACTCGACTGACGCAGACAAGGGCAGCGATCGCCGGCGAGCAGGCAGTTAGGCTCGCTCTTAATCTGATCGGCCGACAGCAAACGTACCACGGGGTAGGTCCTTGCGACACGGGCGACCTCGGCGGCAGCCTCCTCGTCGGTTAGATTGACCTCGTGATTATTGAGCATACGGGGCCCTTTCGATAGTTTCGCATGGAGCGGTGGGTTCCAAATGTTACAAGGGTAACACCTTGTCGATGCAGGTAGGCACGTGAATGCTGTTACATTTTTATGAGTTGGCAGACGGCGCGATTGAAGCCGCAGGCGTGAGGTTTTGAGCACGTTTGTTAACACGGCCGAAACGTTTGCGGATGAAGCCTGTTTTGTTTTTTTGCAGCTGCTAGAACCCCAGGATGCCACGGACAGTCTGGGCAGCCGCTGCCGGGCGATCGCGCAGGCCGTTGTGCGCGCCGGGAATCGTTACGAGGGGGCAATCCAAAAGCTCAGCCGCCATCCTCGTACCCGCCTCGCGGGGCGTGCCAATCGAAAGCTCGCCCAAAAGCACGGCGGCCACCGTTTTCGACGCGCGAACGCTATCCCAATCGGGAACGCAGGTCATAGTAATCCCGTATTCGTTCGCCATGAAACTGCGGCCGTTGCGCAGGGCATGCTTGGCTTCTGCCTCGGTTAACTTGGGGGCCTCAGGGTCCGAATCGCCGATGGCGCCCAGGAAGGCCCGTAATGCCCTGGAGACCTTTCCTGCGGCGATCATCTCGAGCAAAACCGGGGCCGCGCCCAGACCGGCACCCTCATCCGTCACGGCGGGTTCATGCAGAATCGCACGCGAGATTATGGCGGGGTTTGCACGGAGAAGCTCCAGGGCCACCAGCGTACCGGCACTGTGCGCGAGCACGTTTACCGGAGCGCCAATATGCTCGATAACAGCTTGCAGGTCGGCGGCTTGGGCGGCGAGGTCGTAGCGTCCGTCTGCAGCGTCGCCACTCTCGCCGCAACCGCGGCGGTCGTAGGCAATGACGCGATAGTCGCAGGCGAGCTCGCGGGCGATACCGTCAAAAAAGACACCGTCGACGCAGGCGCCGTGCACGCACACCAAGGCGGGTGCATCGGACGATACAACCGGGCCGGCATACTCGCGGCAGGCGATCGTAGTGCCCGCATTCTCGACCGTAAAATCCATACTGTGTTCCCATCGTCAACGCCCATCCAGTTGCACGTCAGTACGGCTAGATGGACCCGCATTGCCTTACAGCTTGTTAACAGATTAACTGTACCCGACCCAAGGCTTTTCATGGCACGGCATAATGAGCGACGTGAAAAAACGAAACTTGTAAAGCAAGAGCCCGCACCTTGCTTTGGAGCCGATGCTATGCTTAGGCACAATTGTCTTGAGGAGCATATGCCTATGTCTACGTTTTTGAATGCCAGCCCCATCTTTGGGCCCGTTCGCAGCCGTCGCCTTGGTCTCTCGCTCGGCGTCAACATGATGCCGGCCAGCGGCAAGATCTGCACGTTCGACTGCATTTACTGCGAAAACGGCCTCAACGCCGAGCGCCCCTGCCACGAGCCGTACAACACAGCTACCGTGGTACTCGACGCGCTCGAGGCAAAGCTGTGCGAGATGGCAGCCGAGGGCGAGCTCCCCGATGTGATCACCTTCGCAGGCAACGGCGAGCCCACCGCCGCACCGGAGTTTCCGCAGGCCATCGCCGGCGCCGTCGCGCTGCGCGACGAGCTTGCCCCAAACACCAAGATTGCCGTGCTTTCCAACGGCACACGCGCCGACCGTCCCCATGTACACGATGCGCTCATGATGGTTGATGACAATATCCTCAAGCTCGATACGGTCGACTTGGCATTTATCCAGCTGCTCGATCAACCCGTTGGCCCCTACGATGTGGAGCACCAGATCGAGACGTTCACGAGCTTTGACAGTCATGTCATTATCCAGACGATCTTTTTGACCGGCGAGTATCAGGGCAAGCTCATCGACAACACCGGCGAGGAATACGTCGGCCCTTGGCTCGCGGCGCTCGAGCGTATTCGCCCGCAGGAGGCGACCATCTACACGGTGGCGCGCGAGACACCGGTCGCCGGCCTTGCCAAAGCAGCGCCCGAGGTGCTCGACGCCATTGCCGCGCGCGTGCGCGCCCTCGGCATCCCCTGCCAGGTGAGCTACTAGCAAAACCACGCAGCAGCTAGCACCCGCCATCCCGCCCCATCAGTTGCGGTGATATAGTTCCTATTTGTGCTGTTAAACCGCTTTAATCGGAACTATATCACCGCAACTTTTATGGACGCATGGGTGGGCTATACTAGCTGCGGATGAAAGGAAGTTAGCCATGTATGACAAAGGACCCGTACCCGGCCGCAACGACGCTTGCTGGTGCGGCAGCGGCAAAAAATATAAGAAATGTCACAGCAGCTTCGACGAGCGCCTCGAGCGCCTGTGGGAGGAGGGCTGGGAGGTTCTGCCCCGCACGCTCTACAAGACGCCCGCCGACATCGAGGGCATCAAGCGCTCCGCCGCCATCAACGTGGGCGTGCTCGACTACGTAGGCGAGCACATCGCCGCGGGCATGACCACCAACCAGATCGACCAGATGATCTACGACTACACCGTCGAGCACGGTGGCACGCCGGCCGACCTCAACTACGAGGGCTACCCCAAGAGCGTGTGCACCTCGATCAATGACGTGGTCTGCCACGGCATCCCCTGCGATACGGACGTGCTGCACGAGGGCGACATCATCAACGTGGACTGCTCCACGATCCTAGACGGCTACTTTAGCGACTCGAGCCGCATGTTCTGCATCGGCGAGGTCTCGGCCGAGCGCCAGCGCCTGGTCGACGTCACCCGCGCCAGCGTGGAGGCGGGCCTGGCGGCCGTCAAGCCATGGCTGCCGCTGTCCGTTATGGCCGAGGCCGTACAAAAGACGGTCGAGGACGCCGGTTTTAGCGTGGTGCGCGAGTACGGCGGACACGGCATCGGTAAGGAGTTTCACGAGGACCCGTTTGTGGGCTTTACCACCGAGGCACCCGATGTGGACACCATCATGGCTCCGGGCATGGTCTTTACCATCGAGCCTATGGTCAATGCCGGAGCGCCCGACATCAAGATCAGCAAGGGTGACGGTTGGTGCGTGCGCACCAAGGACGGCAGCGATTCGGCCCAGTGCGAGGTACAGCTCGTGGTGACCGAGGACGGCTACGAGCTGCTGAGCTGGTAACCGTGGATGCGCCGGATGCTGACGGGCACGCTCGTCTTGCATCCGGCGGTTTTATTTGAACGTTTTGCCTGATAAAACCTGCCAAAATAAACCTGTCCCTTTTTGGCAGGTCGAGCGGAGAGGACTGCTTGTGAACATCCTGGTTTTGCTGCCCGTCAATGACCGCCATCGCGCAATTCTTGAGTCGAGCGCTCCGGGCGAGGACTTTATCTACACGAGCTCCGACGCCGCCACGCGCGAGCAGGTCGCCGATGCCGACGTGATCTTGGGCAACATCGACCCTGACATGCTCACGGCATGCGAACATCTCCAGCTGTTGCAATTGCAGACCGCTGGCTATGACGATTACTTGGCCGCCGGCACCGTGCCGGTCGACGCCAAATTGTCTTGCTCGGTGGGCGCCTACGGCCAGGCCGTAAGCGAGCACATGTTTGCCATGGTCCTTTCCATGATGAAGCGCCTGCCCGGCTACCAGGACTTGCAGCGCGAGCATCGCTGGGAGGATTTGGGCCCGGTTACCTCGCTCAAAAACGCCAACGTGCTGGCGCTGGGCGCGGGCGATATCGGCGGCCACTTTGCCACGCTCTGCCGCAGTATGGGTGCGCACGTCCGCGGCATCAAGCGCCATCCGCTCGTCTACCCCATTGTGTTTGAGGACATGGACGGAATGGATGCCCTGCCTGAGCGCCTGGCCGAGGCGGACGTCGTCGCATCCTTTATGCCCAGCACGCCCGAGACCCGCGGCCTGGCGAACGCCGAGTTCTTCGCCGCGATGAAACCGGGCGCCTTCTTTGCCAATGGTGGCCGCGGTGACCTTGTTGTTGCCGACGATCTGGTTGCCGCTCTGGAGTCCGGACACCTTGCCGGCGCCGCGGTCGACGTCACCGGCCCCGAGCCGCTGCCTGCGACAAGCCCCCTGTGGGATGCGCCCAACATGCTCATCACGCCGCATATCTCGGGCTGGTTCCACTTGGAGGCTACGCTCAACAATGTGGTCGACATTGCCGCGGAGAACTTGCGTCACCTGCAGGCCGGCGAGACGCTTCGCTGCTGGATCGAGCACTAGGGTTCCGCCGTTCTAACGAACGGCGGATCAGTCGACGCTGCGAGCCCGCCGTTTGGCCAATCTGCCGTTCAATTTCAAAGGCGCGACCAGAAGGTCAGCGCCTTTTCATTTCACGGCACCTTGGCTCAAACGGAGGGCTCTCGCTGACGTTTGCTCAACCTGCGGCGTTTCCTTTTTGGTGCAATGGGGTCAAGTTGGCTTGCGCCATACCGGTAGTTCTGTCTGCGACACTCTCGCCGAAGTGATCTCAGACATACACCTAGTGTTTTCGACGCTCCGCTTATTAGAGCCAGTCCGTCTCCTCGTCGTAGCGGTCCGAATAGGCGCTACGCTTGAGTTCTTCATCGCTCGCCGGCCACGCGTTGGACACGTCGATTCCCGATTCATGGCAAGCGGCGGCGAACAGCTTCGACCCCTGATCGATTAGTTGAGACCTGCCCTCGGTCTTCTCGTCTTCGGCTCGCATTTAGAGCTCTACGCTTTCGGCGCCGTTGATGGTTAGGTTACGCTCGTAGAACGCGGTGAGAGCGCGGATGGCGTACATCACGTCGCGCACGCCGCCGGTCTCGTAGCTTGAGTGCATGGCCAGCTGCGGCAGGCCCACGTCCACGGCATGCATGCTCGCCTGCATATTGGACAGGTTACCGAGCGTGGAGCCGCCGGCCATATCGCTCTTGTTGGCGAAGGCCTGCGTGGGCACATCGGCGTCATCGCAGATAGCCTGGAACACCGCGCGGCTAAAGGCATCGGTGCAGTAGTGCTGGTTGGCGGCTTCCTTGATGACGATGCCGCCGTTGAGCACAACCTGGTTGCGCGCATCGCACTTCTCGGCGTGGTTGGGGTGCACGGCATGCGCGTTGTCGCAGCTCACGAGCATCGATGCGGCAAGGGCGCGATGATACGACTCGTCGTCAAAGCCCAGCGATCCGTTGATGCGGCGCAGCGCGTCGGCCAAGAACGTCGACATGGCGCCCTGCTTGGTCTCGGAACCAACCTCCTCGTTATCGAAGCAGCAGAAGACCGAGACGTCGCGCGCGTTCTCGGCACCCAAAAATGCCTGCAGCGAGGTGTAGGCGCAGGCCAGGTCATCAAGCTTGGGCGTCGAGATAAACTCGTCGGCCCAGCCCCAAATGCGCGCATCCTGACGATTGACCAGGAACAGGTCGCGACCCAAGATTTGCTCGGGCTCAACGTCCAGCTCGTCGGCGATCAGAGCATCAAAGTCGCCCTGCTTAAGCTCGCCGGCGCTGATGAGCGGGCAAAGGTCGACGGCGCGGTTGGGCGCAAAGCCCTCGTTAACGCCGCGGTTCATGTGGATGGCAAGGCTCGGGATAATAGCGACCTCGCGCTCGGTGGCAAGCAGACGGCTCTCAATACGGTCACCCTCGCGCACCAGCACGCGGCCCGCGAGCGCCAGCGGGCGATCGAACCAGGTGTAGTCGATCATGCCGCCGTAGGCCTCGGTGTTCAGGCGCAGCGTTTCGCCCGCGCCGTCAAGCTCGGGCACGGCCTTGACCTTAAACGTCGGCGAATCGCTGTGCGACGCCGTGAGCTGAAAATGATAGTCACCGGCAACGCCGTCCTCGCCCCACGTCGCGGCCAGGTCCTCGCCCACCTTAAAGGCGATAACGCTCGAGGTGTTGCGCTGCGTGTAATAACGCCCGCCCGGCTCGATGTCCCACGCCGCATTCTCGGGCAGGTAGGTAAAGCCCGCCTCGTCGAGCTCGGCCATAATGGTCGCCGCCGTATGGAACATGCTGGGGCATGCCTCGATAAAGTCGATAAGGTCGTTGGCAGCCTCGATATCGTCGGCCGTCACGTGCGCGCGCTCGGGCGTTTCCTGATCCGTCATGCTCTCCCCTTTCGCTGGGTTGATGGTCCCCTCCAGCATACCCCGCCACGCCAGCGCTGCACTCTTCATTCCGTGTTTAATCCCGCACCGCTCACCAAGTTGAGCCATCATGCCCGTGCACCTTTTGCGACAATTACGCTAACAGGACGAGAGGAGCCGCCATGAAGCCACGTAACATTGCCATCGCCTGCGGTGTCGCGGGAGTCGCCGTCAGCCTTGCCGCTGCCACCGGTATCGTTTATCACAAGCAAATCAAGTCCGCCGCGTCGCTCAAACGCTTGACCGGCTACGCGGATGGCTATGACCTGTACGCAATCGACATCGCCTACGACTACGATCTTAATCGCATCATCGCCGCTGGCGTGCGCGACGACCAGGCCTACATCGATGCCGTGGTGGCGCAGGTGCTGCCCGGTGTGCCGGTACATGTCCAGGCGCCCCAGTTTGCCTGCAGCGCTTTTGTCGCCGTAGATGCCGAAGGCCGCGTGCGCACCGGTCGCAATTACGACTTTAAGGACGACACCTCGGCGCTGCTGGTGCGCAATCACCCACGCGGCGGCTATGCCTCCATCGGGTTTGCCGCCCTTAACAACCTGGGCGATAACACTCCGCTTGACTCCGTCGCCGGACGGGCCGCCGCACTCATGGGCCCGTTTGGCCAGCTCGACGGTGTTAACGAATGCGGCGTGTCCATTGCCGTACTCACCCTGGATTCCAAGCCCTGTGACCAGGACGCGCAACGCCCCGTCATCAATACCTCGCTCGCCATCCGTCTGGTGCTCGACCGTGCCGCCACCACGCAAGAAGCTGTCGACCTGCTTTCCGCCTACGACATGCACGCCATGGCAGGACGCGATTACCACTTCTTTATCAACGACGCCGCCGGTGACGCGCGCGTAGTAGAGTGGGATCCGCGCGATCCGGACCGTGCTTTCAAAGCGACTCCTGTACGCCAGGTTACGAACTTCTACGCCTGCTATGGCGACGAAGTGCTGCCCAACCAAAAGAATGGCGAGCTGGGCCATGGTAAAGAGCGCGCCATCGCAATCGCCGATGTCCTTGACGCCCATGTCGGTGCCCAGGACGAGGCAGTCGCTTGGAAGGCCCTACGCGCTGCAGCGCAAGAACCCAATCCGAAAGACATCACCAGCAATACGCAATGGTCGGTCGTCTTTGACAATACCGAACCCGCCGCCGCCATTACGCTGCGCCGCCACTGGGGCGACGTCGACGCCTTCGCACTGTAAGGACCCAGGCTCGTCGACCTTACGCTCGCCTGACGTTGTTTACATTTCTATACGCTTGAGCTAACACGTTTTACCCCCGTATCAACAGTGTGCGGGGGTAAACTTATGCGCATGTTATAACTTGCCCGGAAGGATTCATCATGCTTAGGATCGGTCTTCTTACCAGTGGCGGCGACTGCCAAGCGCTCAACGCCACCATGCGCGGCATCGTCAAAACGCTTATGACCAATAGCAAAGAACCTATCGAGATCTATGGTTTTGAGGACGGCTACCAGGGCCTTATCTACAGCAGGTTCCGCGTCATGACGCCCGCCGATTTTAGCGGTATCCTCACCCGCGGCGGCACCATTTTGGGCACGAGCCGCACGCCGTTCAAGCGTCTGGACACTCCCGAGGCCGACGGCGTCGAGAAGGTGCCGGCGATGGTCCACACCTATCACAAGCTGCAACTCGACTGCCTGTTTATGCTGGGCGGCAACGGCTCCACCAAGACCGCCAACCGCCTGCGCGAAGAGGGCCTCAACGTTATCGCCCTGCCCAAGACCATCGATAACGACACCTGGGGCACCGAGTTGACGTTTGGCTTTACGAGCGCCATCGACGTCGCCACCAAGTGCATCGATGACATCCACACCACCGCCTCGAGTCACGGCCGCGTGTTCGTCATCGAGATCATGGGCCACAAGGTTGGCTGGATCCCGCTGTACGCCGGCGTCGCGGGTGGCGCGGACGTCATCCTGATTCCCGAGATCCCCTACGACATGGACCAGGTCATCAAGACCATCGAGCATCGCATGGAGACCGGCAGCCGCTTTACCATCGTGGCCGTCGCCGAGGGCGCTATCTCCAAGGAGGACGCGGCGCTGTCCAAGAAGGAGTACAAGAAGAAACTCGCCGAGCGCACGAGCCCGTCGATTGTCTACGACATCGCCAAGGAGATCGAGGCCAAGACCGGTCGCGAGACCCGCGTCGCCATCCCCGGCCACACGCAGCGCGGCGGCCAGCCCGACGCCCAGGACCGCATCTTTGCGACCCAGTGCGGCGTCGAGGCGGCACTGGGCTGTCTACGCGGCGAGTTTGGCTACATGATCGCCCTGCGTGACGGCAAGATGTGTCACATGCCGCTCGAGGATGTCGCCGGCAAGCTCAAGTATGTCGATCCCCAGAGCGATCTGGTGCGCGAGGCCAAGGCGTTGGGCATCAGCTTCGGCGACGAATAGCCTCGGCCGAAACTGCTCTCATCGGAGACCCCAGGGCTTACCTCCCAAATCGTCCTCGGACATGTCAGGATCCCGCCGTGCGCTTCGCGCGGCGGGATCCTTCCGTCCTGCGGAAAGATTTGGGAGGTAAGCCCTAGGGCCTCCTGCGGTGACTGGGGAGGCCGAGACTATTCGTCTTCTTGCTGCGGGTGCCTGGGGTAGGATGCGGCGTGCATTTTTGGGAGTATTCAGCAGCCGAGGGTGCCTGCATACTGGATTTTGGGCGAAAGGCAGGCACCATGGGCCGCATCCTGTAAAAAAACGAGCGGCTCTAGAGGCGTTGGGACTCAGAATCGGGGCTTTCAGCGCAGTTTTGCACCCCCGCCCCCGCGCCCGCGGACCCCGGGACGCTGAATACTCCGGAATTTGCACGGCGCCCCCTGGGGTACCTGTGGGCAAAAAGCAACCGCCCCGTCAAAGTATGCATTTGGCGGGGCGGTTTATGCAAAAATGCTGCTGCGGGCGCGTCGGCAGCTCGCTAGAACTTGAATCCCAGGGCAGGTTACTCGGCGCTTTTGAGGGCGCCGACCATGTCGATCTTGTTGAGGGTACGATTGGTGGCGAGGTTGACGATAAACGTAAAGCCAAAGGAAAGCACCACGGCGAGCACGTAGCTTAGCGGCTCGACCTCAACATCAAAGTACAGCGACGGCATCTGCAAAATGTACGTAAAACTCTCGGCCAGCAAGCCGCCCAGTGGCACGCCCAGCGCGGCGCCAATTGCCGTGAGGATCAACGTCTCCTTGTTGACGTAATGGTGCACCTCGCCACGGCGGAAACCAAGCACCTTGATGGTCGCCAGCTCGCGCTCGCGCTCGGAGATATTCGTGTTGGACAGCGTAAACACCACCACAAACGACAGGCACGCCGCCATAAAGGTCACGAGCACCACGACGGAATTGATAATAGTGAAGTTCGCCTCAAAGTTCTCCCAATGCTCGGCCGTGCTCGAAATCGAAAGCCAGCCGTCACTCTTAAGCTTCTTGCTAAACGCAATCTGGTCGGCCGACGAACCCTTGAGCAGCGCAAAGATGCCATTGAGGCGAACGCTGCGCCCAAACGCGCGCTCATAGGTGCTCTGCGTCATGTAAAGCGTGTTGCCCAGATAGTTAAGCGAAATGTCGCTGACCTTGACCTTGACGACGTTGAGTGACGAATCCTGGACGTGCGCCGTATCGCCCGGTTGAATCCCCAGCACCAGCTGTGAACTCTTACTCAGATACACGTCTCCGTCACGCAAAGACAGTGGCTCTTTGGACTCATCCTCAAGGCGAACATAGTCGTCCAGATCGTTCGTGCGGTCATCGGGCACCACGATCAGCTGCACGGTCTCGCTCTTTCCGCCGAATGTAAAGGTGACGTTGTCGGTCATGATCGGCAGCGTCGAAGTTACGGTCACACCGGAATCCTTGACCGCGCTTCGCTCGTCGAGCGCCGCACACGTCTGCGAAAAATCGTCGGGATTGGCAACCGCCAGCAGGTCGTAGCGTGTGATGTGGCCGTACTGCTTGGGCGAAAGCGCGACCGACGTATCACGAATGCCCATGCCGCAGATCACGAGCGCCGTGCAGCCGGCGATGCCGAAGATGGTCATAAAGGCGCGCTTTTTGTAGCGGAACAGGTTACGCGCTGCCACCTTGTTCAAAAAGCCCATGCGGCGCCAGATAAATCCGATACGCTCGAGCAGAATGCGTGAGCCGGCACGCGGCGCCTTGGGGCGCATGAGCGAGGCAGGGGTCTCGGCCATCTCGTGGCGGCAGGCGATAATCGTGGCGCCCACCACGCCCACGGCAAACAGCGCCACCGAAACGATCGAGGACACGATGTCGTACGAAAGTAGCATCTGGGGCAGTGAGTACATGTCGTCGAACACCGTAAACAGGAACAGCGGCAGGCCCACAAATCCGATGATGTTGCCGAGCACGCCGCCGATCAGACAAGCCCACAGCGCATAGTCCACGTATTTGGACAGGATGCGCCCGCGCGAATAGCCGAGCGCCTTATACAGGCCGATGAGCGTGCGCTCCTCCTCGACCATACGCGTGGCGGTGGTAAGGCTGATGAGCACGGCGACGATAAAGAAGATGAACGGGAACACCGTGGCGATAGCCTCAATTGACGAGCTATCGCTCTCCACGCTCGAGTAGCTTGCGATATTGCCGCGGTCCTGGATGTACCAGGTGCATTCGCCCAGATCGGAAAGCTCGGCGCGGGCATCGGCAAACTGCTGGTCGGCGGCGGCACGGCGCTGGTCCAGGTCGGCTTGCGCCTGCGCACGCTCGTCGCTGCCCTCGGCCATGCGATTGATGTTGTCCTGCTCAATCCCAAAGAGCATATTCGCCTGGCGCTCGGCCGCATCCAAGCTTGCCGGCGTGTCGACCGTCAGCTCCTGGGCGCGCGCCTTCTCACGCTCCTCGCGGATCTTCTCGATATTGCCCTTGACCTCATTGATCTTTGCCGCGTAGGAATCCGAATAGGAGTTGAGGCTCTTGGCTCCCTCGACGATCACGTGGACCGCGGAGTAGGAAGAAGATGTCGCGGCGTCCTCGCTCACATAGAACTTATAGTCCGCCGCCGAAGCAGCGCGAAAGGCGTTGACTGTCGAGTCAGAACTTACATCAGTGGGGTCGAGGACCTCAGCCGTAATGGTGTAATCGCCCGCGGCAAACTGGTCCTTGGCGCTTTGATTGGACGAGCTCGCGTCATTGGCGGCAAAACTCACCGTATCGCCGATTTTCTTGCCCGATGCCTTCAGGAACTTCGAAGTCACCGCGACTTCATCGGCGCTCTCGGGCAAATCGCCGTTCACGAGCACCGGCTGATCGATGTTCTCCTTGGAGAGACTCTGCACGACCACGCGCTCGCGCGTTGTGCCCACGGCGGTGTAGGCGGTCTCGGTGTAGATGCCCTCGGCCGTTTCGACGCCATCGACCTCTTGTATGGCGTCGAGATCATCGTCAGTCAGGCCATAGGTCGACTGCACGTTAATGTCATAGACATTTTGCTGGTCGAAGTAGGCATCAACCGAATCACACAGGTCCTCGCAACCCGCCTTAAGGCCGCACATCACGCTCACGCCAAGCGCGGTGATGACCACGATTGACAAAAAGCGCTTAAGACTGCCTCGGATTGTGCGGTAGATGCCACGGCGAAAAACCGTCGGCACCATATCGTTTGAGCTTTGGGCAGTGCGGTAGGTCGTAAAATCCTGCTCGCGCTCCGTGTTCTGCGCGTCGCGGCGTAGGCTGTTTTGGCGGTCTTGGTCCATGGGCGCTACCACTCGATCGTCTCGATAGGCACGGGATTTTGCTGGACCGTCTCGCTCTCCACGCGACCGTTCTTAAAGCGGATCAGGCGATCGGCCATGGGCGCCAGCGCGGAGTTGTGGGTGATGATGATGACCGTAATGCCCTGCTTGCGGCAAGTGTCCTGCAGCAGCTGCAAGATCTGCTTGCCGGTTTTATAGTCAAGTGCGCCCGTGGGCTCGTCGCACAAAAGCAGCTTGGGGTTCTTTGCCAGTGCGCGGGCAATGGACACGCGCTGCTGCTCGCCGCCCGAAAGCTGCGCGGGGAAGTTGGCGAGGCGCTCACCCAAGCCAACCTGGCAAAGCGTTTGCTCGGCATCGAGCGAATCAGGGCAGATTTGCGCCGCAAGCTCAACATTTTCGAGCGCCGTCAGGTTGGGGACCAGATTGTAGAACTGGAAGACAAAGCCGACGTCGGCGCGGCGGTATTCCACGAGCTGCGCCTCGTTAGCGGAGCTCACATCGCGCCCGTCCACCGTCACGGTGCCGGAAGTCGCCGTATCCATGCCGCCCAGAATGTTGAGCGCCGTGGTCTTGCCGGCACCCGAAGCACCCAAAATGATGGCGAGCTCGCCGCGCTCGACCGTAAAGCTCGCGCCGTCGAGTGCGTGAATGCGGGCGTCGCCCTCGCCGTATGCCTTGATGACGTCTTTGAATTCGATATAAGCCATCGATCGGTTCCCATCTGGTCGGATAACTCTTTAGTATTACCCATTTCGCACCGACTAAAAAGGGACGGGTTTATTTTGGCAGGTTCTATATGGGGAAACGGCAGCTATAGATGAGGCGCCGGGGAGGCAGAGAAATCATCGATGGGGTCAGGCCGACCGCCAAACACAACGCACGCATCTCAATCTGTCAGCCAAATCATTCGAACAGCTGTTCGTTTCTATGATATGATTCAGCTATCTAAGCAGGCCAATACGCAGAAAGGCGGCCAACATGGCGTTCGACTTTAAGAAGGAATGCAAGGAGCTCTACAGACCTGCAAGCAAGCCGAGTATCATAACTGTCCCGCCTATGAGCTACGTTGCCGTTCGCGGAAAGGGCGACCCAAATACCGAAGGTGGCGAGTATCAAAATGCCCTGCCGCTGCTTTACGGCATCGCCTATACCGTCAAGATGTCAAAGAAAGGCTCAAGGAGTATCGAGGGCTATTTCGACTTTGTGGTACCGCCGCTCGAGGGCTTCTGGTGGCAAGACTCCCCGAGCGGCGACATCGATTATGTACGCAAGGACGATTTCAACTTTATCTCGTGCATCCGCCTGCCCGATTTCGTCACTCAGGATGACTTTGACTGGGCGGTCGCGGAAGCCACGGCCAAAAAGAAACTGGACTTTTCTGCCGTCGAGCTGCTTAAAGTTGACGAGGGTCTCTGCGTTCAATGCATGCATACCGGACCCTACGACAGCGAGCCGGCAACCGTAGACGCCATGCATGAATATGCGACCGAGCAGGGCTATGTCCCCGACTTCTCAGACACCCGTTTACATCACGAAATCTATCTTTCCGATCCACGCAAGTGTGCGCCGGAGAAACTTAAGACTGTGGTTCGTCATCCTATCAAGCGCGCTGAATAGCGTGGAGCGTCATTTCACGCGCTGGGTTTTAAGCCAGCCAACCAGCCGCCTCCTAGGCCGTCCGGTAATTATCTTGACGCGGCCCGTCGCATCTTATAAGTTTGTTTTGCTAAAGCTGGAAAGCCTCTCAACGATGCGCAACTCCAGCTCTTTTTCTATCAAGAGGCTTAATGAAATACCAGAAGTCGCGGATATCCATCAACGAACAAATAGCACTATTGACAGAAAACAAGGGTCTTAAGTGCTCTGATCAAAGCGAACTCGAGCGAGCTTTGGTCGAAGCCAACCACTACAGACTGTCGGCCTACTGATTTCCCTACAAAACCAAATGCAAGTCCGGGATTACCATCTTTCGCGAAGGCACAACATTCGAAACCATCATCTACACGTATGAATTTGACCGAGCCCTCCGGCAGTTAATGTTTGATGCGGTCGGCAGTGCGGTCGGCAGAATTGAGATCTACCTCAGAAGCAGAATTGCCTATCTTGCCTCTGAGGAACGCGGGCCTTTCTGTTACCCAGATGTCGCCATAACGAGGCTCAACTCGGCATGCCCGTCGAGCTCTGCGCCGCACTGGGCTACGCAGCTGTCTTTGGCAGCGCCACCAATACGCTGCTCGCACCCATCCTTATTGGCTGCGAAGTCTTCGGCTTTGGTAACTTGCCGATGTTCTTTATTGTCTGCGTCGTGGCTTACCTGTTCAACATGGATAAATCGATCTACGCCCTGCAGGAGCGGGCGTAGATCGATGTCCAGGCAGGCGGTCTCAACCGGAAACGGCGTCCCACTCTGAGGCTGTATTCCGGGACACGGTTTCCGCTTGGGACGCCATTCGGAAAGCGCATCCCGCTTTAAAACGGAATTCCGGGACGTAGTTTCCGTCTGAGCCTCCATTCGGAAAGCATGTCCCGTTCTTTCACGGCATCTTGGCTATGCAAAGCGCTCGAGTGTTACTCCTCGTACGCGCCCTCAAGCCGAAGCAGCCACTCCTTGCGATCAAGCCCGCCGGCATATCCGTTAAGCGAGCCGTCGGCCGCCACCACGCGATGGCATGGCACAATAATCGAAACAGGGTTGCGAGCGACCGCGGCCCCCACGGCACGGGGAGACACAACGGGTGTCTCATTTCCCGGCACACGATGTCGAGCCGCAACACGCTGGGCGATCTCGCCATACGTAGCGACCTCGCCACGCGGAATAGAAAGCAGCTCGTACCAAACTTCACGCTGAAACGCCGTGCCAATCAAATGCAACGGCGGCGTAAACCGAGGTTCCTGCCCTGCAAAATAAGCATTCAGCCAAGCCCACGAACGCTCAAGCACCGAAGAAGCCGCACCATTTGCAGGACTCACCGACGACATGCCGCCAGCACCAGAAACTGCATCGGCGCCTTCAACATGTTCAGGATCTTCTTTGAGAAGCGTGGAGCCAAAATGCTCCTGTCCCTCAAACCAAAGCCCCGTCAGACCGCGGCCATCAGCGGCAAGCAAGATTTCGCCCAAAGGCGAAGCAAACGTCGTCGTGACCACCAGCGGCTCCTTTCAAAACTCCGCAACATAATACCGCGAATTGTGCAGACAACCCCAATCGACCCCAAAGTCACCCAAGGCAGCAGGCGCGCAGCGCCGAGGCCGCCGCCGGGACCAGGGCCCGCAACAGCCACGCGCCCCCACATCAGCTCAGCGGCCTCAACCAACAACGACCCCATCGCAGGCCGCTTGCAGCAGCGTCACCGTAGGCGGGGGCCGGGCTCAGTTTTCAGAACACTCCGCAGACCAGTGTGGCGCCTTGTCCGCGGCTCCGAAGGAGCAGGACAAGGCGCCACACATGGTCGAGGACGTTCTGAAAACTGAGCCCGGCCCCCGCCGGACAGGTCACACTACTCGCAGAGCAGCTTAGCGATCTGGACGGCGTTGGTTGCCGCGCCCTTACGGATTTGGTCACCGCAGCACCAGAAGGTAATGCCACGCGCGGCCTCCGGGTTCGAGATGTCGCGGCGCACGCGACCGACCCAAATCAGGTCCTGATCGGACGTATCCATCGGCATGGGGAAGCGGTCGTGCGCATCCTCGGCGCTCATGTCGTCAACCAGCTTCACGCCCGGAGCGGCAGCCAGCGCAACACGGGCCTCGTCAACCGTAATGTCACGCTCGAACTCGAGCGTAATGCTCTCGGAGTGCGAGCGCAGCACAGGCACGCGCACGCAGGTGCAGTTCACGCGCAGCTCGGGCAGGTGCATGATCTTACGGCCCTCGTTTTGTAGCTTCATCTCCTCAGAGGTAAAGCCCTCCTCCTTGACGCCGCCAATCTGCGGAATCAGGTTGCTCGCCAGCTGGGCGGCAAATGCGCGCGGCTCGGGAATCTCCTCGCCACGGCCCAGGGCAGCAAGCTGCGCTTCGAGCTCGGCCATACCGGGAGCACCGGCACCAGAAGCCGCCTGATACGTCGAGACGATCATGCGCTTCACGCCGGCAAGCTGATGCAGCGGCCACGTGGGAACCAGGCCGATGATGGTCGCGCAGTTGGGGTTGGCGATAAGGCCGTGATGCCACTTGATGTCGTCGGCATTGATCTCGGGCACGACCAGCGGCACCTCGGGATCCATGCGGAAGGCATGGCTGTTGTCGACCACGACGGCGCCGCGCTTTACGGCCTCGGGCAGCAATTCCTTGGCGATATCGTCGCCGGCAGCGCCAAGCACAATGTCACAGCCCTCAAAGGCCTCGGGGCAAGCCTCTTCGATCACGATTTGCTCGCCGCGGAACTCGACGGTCTTGCCCGCGGAGCGTGCGCTTGCCAACAGCTTGAGCTTGCCGACCGGGAACTCCTGCTCGTTGAGGCACTCGAGCATCTGGGTGCCCACGGCTCCCGTCGCGCCCAAAATAGCAACCGTGTACTGTTTCATGCTTCCCCCTTTAAAGGTTGTGGCTTTTGCCCGCACGCCGAGCAGGCCGATTATTGTTGCCAGTTTATACAAGAACAGGGCGGGCATGAAACCCGCCCCGTCGAAACGAAACCGAAACGAAACGCCCCGCCGTAGATTTTTGAGACATGACCCAAAAATCTACCGAGCAGTCGCTACTTTTTGAGCGCGGCCAGGGTGGGATCGGCCGGCGCGGGAGCCTCCAGATCGGAGACCTTCACAATGCCGTTCTCATCGGAGAAGGCACGGTAAATGGTCCGAATCGCAAGGTCGAAGTCCTTCTCCTCGACACCGATAATGATATTGATCTCGTCACAGCTCTGCGAAATCATGCGCACGCTCACGCCGGCCTGGCCAAGCATGCCAAACAGGTGGCCCGAGATGCCTGCACGACCGCGCAGGTTACGGCCGACGGTCGCGATGAGCGCCAAGCCCTCGACAACCTCGATCTCGAGCGGCTCGACCTCCTGCTGGATGTCGCCCACAAGTGAGTACAGCGAATCGTGCACATCCTGCTCCTGCACCACGGCGCCAAAGCGGTCGACACCAGTGGGCATGTGCTCGACGGAAACGTCATAGCGCTCGAACACCGAAAGCGCACGGCGCATAAAGCCAACGCGGGGCTTGGTGCGGTCACGGGCGACGTTGATGGCGACAAAACCGCGCTTGCCGGTCACGCCGGTAATGATGGGCTCTGCCTCACCCTCATCAGCCGTCTCGCTAATGATGGTGCCGGGGTCCTGCGGCGCATTGGTGTTCTTGATGACCAGCGGAATACCCGCCTCGCGCACGGGGAACACGGCCTCCTCGTGCAGGACGCTTGCGCCCATGTACGAAAGCTCGCGCAGCTCCTCGTAGGTAACGCGCGCAATGGGCTGAGCCTCGGGAACAATACGCGGATCGGCAGAATAGAAACCCGAAACGTCGGTCCAGTTCTCGTACAGATCGGCGCCCAGGCACTTGGCCAGGATCGAGCCCGAGATATCGCCGCCGCCACGGTCGAGCAGCTTGATCTGGCCCTCTCGCGTCGCGCCGTAGAAACCGGGCATAACAAAGCCGCCCTGCTGGCCGTACTCCTGCACCAGCTCGGAGGTGCGATTCATGCTGAGCGTACCGTCGTGATGGAACGCCACAACCGTCGCGGCGTCCAGGAACGGCAGGCCCAGGTACTCGGCCATCAAGCGAGCGGTGAAGTACTCGCCGCGGCTCACGAGCTCCTCGGTAGAGTAACCGCCCGAGCGGGCGCGCTCGGCAAAGGCCGCGAACTCCTCGCGGATGGGATAGGTGAGCTCCAGCTCGTCAGCGATATCAAAATAGCGCTGGCCAATGTCCTCGAGCAGTTCCTCGCACGACACGTGATACTTAACGTGCGCGTTAACCAGGTAGAGCAGGTCGGTCACCTTGGTGTCGCCCTTAAAGCGGCGGCCGCAGGCGGAAACCACCACAAAACGGCGGGCAGGGTCGGCATCGACGATGGCCTTGATCTTCTTGAAGTGTTCGGCGTCGGCGACCGACGAGCCGCCAAACTTGGCAATCTTAATCATGGGCTTGAGGTTACCTTTCTAAAAGCCTCTGCAAACCTGTTTTGCGCGCTCTGATACCATGGTTTCACCGATTGGGTCCAAGGCATCCGAGGAGCAGTGTTATATGGGAACTTATCATAGTACACGAGGACGCACTTTATCGTGCTCAAGTAAGGTGGCAATCCGCACCGGCATCGCTCCCGACGGGGGTTTGTTTGTCTCGGACGAGCTCGGCACCCAGCAGGTCGATATCAGCTCGCTTGCAGATAAATCGTACTTTGAAATCGCTCAAGATGTGTTGGGAATGTTACTGAATGATTACACGGCCGAAGAAATTTCGGCGTGTGTCGACGAGGCATACCGCGGCACGTTCGCGAGTGAGGAGGTTACGCCGCTCGTCAAACTCGACGCTGCGCCGGGCGCTGACGCCCCTCAGACCTATGTGATGGAGCTCTTTGGCGGCCCCACAAGCGCCTTCAAGGACGTCGCCCTGCAGATGCTCCCCCGTCTGATGGCCCGCACTTCCGCCAAGGACGGCGGCGCCGAGCGCATCATGATCGTCACCGCCACGTCGGGCGACACCGGCAAGGCCGCACTCGCCGGTTTTGCCGACGCGCCGGGCACGGGCATCACCGTCTTTTATCCCGAGGGCAAAGTCAGCCGCGTGCAGAATCTGCAGATGTCCACGCAGGAGGGCGATAACGTCGCCGTCTGCGGCATCCGCGGCAACTTTGACGACGCCCAGAGCGCCGTCAAGCGCATCTTTGCCGATAAGGAGCTTGCCGAGCGCCTGGAGGCCGCTGGCACTGTGCTTTCGAGCGCCAACTCCATCAATGTCGGCCGTCTGGTACCGCAGGTCGTCTACTACTTTGCCGCCTATGCGCAGCTGCTGCGCGCCGGCGCCATCGAGGCCGGCGACGCCGTTGAGTTCTGTGTGCCCACCGGCAACTTTGGCGATATCCTGGCCGGCTACTACGCCAAGCGCATGGGTCTGCCCGTCGCCAAGCTCGTCGTGGCGAGCGACAAGAACAACGTGCTTGCCGACTTCCTGACCACCGGCGTTTACGACCGTAACCGCCCGTTCTTCACGACCATCTCGCCGTCGATGGACATCCTCATCAGCTCCAACCTGGAGCGCATGCTGTACTTCCTGTCCGATGGCGACTGTGAGCTCGTTGCCGGCCTTATGGAGCAGCTGGCGCAGACTGGTCGCTACGAGGTGCCCGCCGAGCTGCTGGCCAAGATTCAGAGCGTCTTTGCCTGCGGCTGGGCCAGCGAGGACGAGGTCCGCACTGCCATCAAGAGCTGCTGGGATACGAACGGCTACGTAATCGACCCGCACACCGCTTGTGGTTATCACGTCTTTGAGCAGGCCGCTCCCGCCGAGGGCGCCAAGGCCCGCGTGCTGCTTTCGACCGCCAGCCCCTACAAGTTCCCGCGCGCCTGCTGCGACGCCCTGGGACTCGACGTTCCCGAGGATGATTTTGAGGCCATGCGCATGCTCGAGCAGGCCACCAACACGGTTGCCCCGACCCAGCTCGCCGAACTCGAATCCAAGCCCGTCCGCTTCGAAGACGTCTGCGACGTAGCCGACATAGCCAACTACGTAGAGTCTGCAGCAAAAAAGATGGCTACCAACTAAAACCCCCTATAAGGCGCCGGCGAAAGCCGGCGCACTTTCTTTTAATTTGGCTCCCCAGCGCGGTGAGGAGACGGCGTAGGTCGGTTTCACGCTTGCTCCGTCGCGAGTTCCGCACGAGCCGAAGGCCACTAAATGTGGCCTTCGTGCGAGCAGGACTGTCCGAGCAGCGGAGCAAGCGTGAAACCGACCCCCAGGAGGACCAACAACAATGATCAAGATCACCGTCCCAGCCACGAGCGCAAACCTAGGCATCGGCTACGACACCCTCGGCATGGCCGTCAGCCTCTACTCGCACTTCACCTTCGAGCGCGCCGACAAGCTCACCATCACGGGCTGCCCCGAGGAGTTCCAAAACGAGAATAACCTGGTCTATGTGAGCTTTGTCGATGCTCTGGCCGCCTGGGGCGAGCCGGCCTTCCCCGTCGCTATCGACATTCAGACCGACGTGCCCGTCGCCCGTGGCCTGGGTTCCAGCTCCACCTGCGTCGTCGCCGGCATCATGGCTGCCGCCGCGCTGACGGGCCACACCGTCGACCGCGCTGAGCTCGTCCGCATTGCCACCGAGGTCGAGGGCCATCCCGATAACGTCGCCCCTGCTATCCTGGGCGGCGCCGTCTGCTCCTTTACGCCGACCGATTCGCTCCCCCAGTGCCTGCGCTACGAGGTGAGCGATCGCCTGCGTTTTATTACCGTGATTCCGCCCTACGAGGTACACACGAGCGAGGCGCGCAAGGTCGTGCCGCAGGAGATTCCGCTCTCCACCGCCGTGTGGCAGATGGGCCGCATCGCCGGCATGACGCGCGGCCTGGAGACCGGCGACCTTGACCTGATTGCCGCCGCCAACGACGACCGCATCCAGGAGCCCTATCGTCGCCGTCTGATTCCCGACTACAACGCCGTGCGCGACACCTGCCTTAACGGCGGCGCTAAGACCATCTGGATTAGCGGCTCGGGCTCGACCCTCATGGCTGTGACCGACGACACCATCGTGGCAAAGTTCCTGCAGGTCAAGCTGCGCGAGCAGTTCCCCAAGTGCGATACGCATATTCTGACGTGCGACACCGAGGGCGCTCAAATCGAGTACCTGTAGACATCCTCCCCATATACCTGTCCGGGACGGTCGGGATGTTCCCTCAAAATCGTCCTCGCGCATGAAGGCCCCTTGTCCTGCTCCTACGGAGCGGCGGACAAGGGGCCTTCGCGCTGCGGAATGATTTTGAGGGAACATCCCGACCGTCCCTGCGCCCACCTTGCTGAGGATGTCTACAGGGACCCACGCTTTGAAGGGGCGCCGGGCTGAAATTATGGCCTTTTATTGATAGGGGCTCTTGCTGGTGTGGAGCATATTCTTTAGATGAGCTTTGGTGATTTGTTTGGTTTAGGCTGCACTGGTTTCTTTGTATTCGAAGACTGGCTCTAGGAGATCTTCGATGTTGCAGTGGAGGGCTTTTGCTATGGCTCTTACGCTTGTTACCGAAGCTTCATTAATGTTTCTCTGGCGCTGCTCGTACATTTGGATTGAGCGGAGTGACACACCCGATTCGTATGCTAGGTCTTGTTGGGTTTTCTTAAGCTTCTTTCTTGCTAACGCAAGTTTGGTTTGCCTGGACGCTTTTTTCGCCATATCGCAGACGAGGCGAGCCACGCGTTCCTCCGAGGCTTCGTGCCAGGGGTAGTACAGACTGCGTAGCACATCAAATGGAACGACATGCAGCAAATCTTCGAAAGACTCTCCTAATCGCCACTGCAGATATGCCAATATCCAGCCTGTCCAATATTCCGGTGTCTTTTCGAATCGGTAGGTTCGATTTGGCATCGGCCTTGATTGATAGCCCGACCTTTCAGCGATAAGCGCGAACAGCTCAACGCCCGATTTTCCCGACACTACCCATGCGTTGCCGCGTTCGAACTCGCGAGCTACGCCGCTCAGGCAAAAGAGTTCCGCAACTTCCGATCCTTCTGCTCCGTAATCGTTAACGGCATAGTCGAAGCAATCCCCGAGGTTGTTCATTGCGTCCTCAAGGTAATAGACGGGATATGTCCTACTCGGCCCACGATCCGTTAACTCTTGGATCATTTAAATCAACCCTCCCTGCCATCAAATCCCTAATGTCGACACCATCAGAGTCAAATCCGTTTACCGTATCCAGGTACTTTCGTCGAGCGTTCTGTTCTCGCTCAAATCGTTTGGGATAAAACTCAGCTCCCGAAGCCTGCTTCCAATCGCGGAACTTAATCGCCGAGAACGCACGCTCACTCATAAGCGCATATTGAATGCCCAAATCCCCCAAAAACATAATGCGCTGCAATTGCCTGAGCGAGATCATGCCGTTGACAAACTGTCTTGCAAACGAGAAATAGGAATCGTCTGCACGATAGCCTCGAATAACGTCATAGGGAGAAATATCAATCAGGCAGTTATCCAGCAGATAACGAAGCCCCTCGCGTGCTACTGGCGTTGAAACATTGAACTCTCTGTTATTCGCCAGAATTGCAAGCCAGTTGAGAATCGAGAACTCACCTGATTCCAAATCCAAAATCGCAAGGCCATCTAAATCAAGCTCATATCGATTGGCAATGCCATCAGACTCGGTCCGACATGCCCACTCCATTGCCATTTCCTCATGCGGTGTGCAATAAAACCCGCGCCCATAGTCATTGAATTGCCTGCATTTATCCAACGATGGATGCTCGACAACAACCTCCGACCCGTGCCAAAGCTCCATATCGACCTCCTAAAAAATATCACCCCAGTGATAGTTTACCAATAACTATCACTGGGGTGATATGAACGGGGGCTTTTGACGGTTTAACCCTGACTAGAGGCAGGCCTCGGCGATGCGCTTTTTTAGTTCGTCGATACCCACGCCGGTCTGGGAGCTCGTGATGATTACATTCTCGGCCGGGACGTTGAGCTGCTTTTTGATGGCTGCTGCTTGGCGGGCCTGCTGGGTGCGGCTGAGTTTGTCGGCCTTGGTGAGGCAGACGATAAAGTTGAACTCGTTGCCCTGCAGGTAGTCGATCATGTCATGGTCGAGTTTACTGGGGTCGTGGCGAATGTCCACCAGCGACACAACCAGGTTAAAGCTGCGCTCGGAGTCGAAGAAGTCGCCAATGAGCTCGGCCCAACGGTCGCGCTCGGCCTTGGAACGGCGGGCGAAACCGTAGCCTGGCAGGTCCACAAAGTGCACGTCGTCGGCCTCGAAGAAGTTGATGTTGCTCGTCTTGCCCGGCGTACTCGAAACCTTCACCAGGTTCTTGCGGCCAAAGAGCTTGTTCATGATGGACGACTTGCCCACGTTGGAGCGGCCGACAAAGCTCACCTCGGGGCAGGTGGACTCGGGGATCTGCGAAACCTTGCCGTAGCTGGCGACGAACTTGGCAAGCTGATAGTTAATGGAATCGGCCATGGACACTCCTTGGTCGTAGGTTCTTACAAATAGACGCGCTATTGCGCAGCGGCAATGCGGCGGACGATATCGAGCGTGATGTCACTTGCGACACGCGCGTACTCGAACAGATCGAACTCGCGCTCGCAAATTGCATCGTACGCCTCGTCACAATTATCGCTGATAGCGCGCAACACCAGGCAATCGACACCATTTTTGGTTGCGACATGGGCAATTGCCGCGCCCTCCATGCCGACACAATCGGCATGCGTCGCCTCGATAGCGTCGTTGCGCATGGTAGCGCCCGTCACAAAGCGGTTACCCGTGGCAATCGTGCCGACCAGGAACTGCTTGGTGCCCTCGTTCGAAGCGACTGCATTTTTCGAAGCGTCAACAAACCCACGCTCAGCAAGCACGTCGGCGGCAATATCGACCAGCGCGGGCGTCGAGCCAAACTCCTCGAGCCCCGGTGCGGACTCGGCGATAAGCGCGGTATCGGTATCCAGATAGCGTAGGCGTTTGCCAATGACCACGTCGTCGATATGGAGCTTGGAGTTCAAACCGCCCGCAATGCCCGAAAACACAACAGCCTGCGGAGCATACTTGCTAATGAGGTGCTGTGTTGCAGCGGCGGCGTTCACCGTGCCCATGCCCGCCGTTGTGGCGACAACTGTCAGGCCGTCGAGCTCACCGCTCACAACGGTCAAGCCTGCCTCCCGTGCCTCGCAAACGTCGCTCAGCTCTTCCTTAATCTGCATGATCTCTTTTTCGAGCGCACCGATAATCGCAATGGTAGCCATGCCATTCCCCAAACCTATTCGAAATTCTCAACCACGGTATGGTACCAGCATTTTGTTTGACCTCGTCAAACGAACACGCTAAGCCAGTGCAGCTCGCGTATCAAACAGAGCCTTTGCAATCGCGGCCGTAACCTCGCTCGAGCGGTCGCTCCACGGCATCGATGTCATGATACCCATGACATAGGTACAGCCATCGATGTCGATAAGGCCCGCATCGCATGTCGAGTAGTAACCATCCTCGCTAATCCAGCCTGCCTTGTTGCGCACCAAAACCTGCTCGTCCGCAATGCCATCGCGAATAAACGAGCGCGATGTTGATGCCAGAAGGCCCGACAACCACTGTGAAGTCTCGGTATCCATGCTCAGATACTCGCTCATCTCACGCCATAACCTCGCAGAAGTGCGCGGGCAGTAGGTCGGAAAATCACTCATCGGATTCAGTGCCGTTTCGTCATCAACACCCAGATTGGCAATCCAATCCTCATAGCCATCATGGTCAAACGCCGCGCGTAACGCGATAAACGAATCGTTGTCTGAGTTGACGACGGCATTCTCGATAAGGTTGCGCACCGTCTGCCAGCCCATGCTGTAACCACCATACGTGGCTAAAGGCCCATCGAGCGACACCTGCCCCGATTCGACCAACGTCTCGCAAATATAGAGCGCATACAGCGCTTTGTAGCTGCTCGCTCCATACACCTCGACATCAGCGTTATACGTCACGCCCCTACCGCTCGATAGGTCGTAGAACACTACACCCACATCGCCCAGCTCCTGCGCCCGACACAGGGCATCCTGGAGCAAGGCAAGGCTCTCATCCTCCAAGGCAGGAGTCTTGTTATCCACCAACGAGAAGGTCCGAACGGTATCACCCGAAGGGATATCGTTGAAGTCCGCCTTCGAAAGTCTCGTCTTGAGATCTGCCGTCGACAGAGCTTGATCTGCCGACGCTCTGGACTTTGAAACCTTCTCGTTTTGCAGCTGTACCGTTGACGCATCTGGGCGCCCCGTTCGCTCCGAGGCGTAGGTTTTAACGGTAATTCCGAGGATAATAACCGCCGACGTTAGCATCCCAATGGCGGCAATCTTCCTCACGCGGATGCGAGCGCCGGCAAGGCCACGCGAAGACGTGCCCTTCGTCTTATATCTGCTGCCATGCTGCGGCACATACTCGTCCCGCGATGCGATGTTTCGCACGTGGTCTCCTGACTGCCACCGTTTATATACGAGCAGCATGATACCGAGCAGGCATTTCTTTCCAAAGATATTCAGCAGCGTTTAAGGTGTCTTTAAAGAAACCACAAGCGTATTTATCCAAATGGCACGATTCTGTTGCGCATCTCTACCCAAAACGAAGTTGCGGTGAAATGGTTCCTGTTTGGGCGACATGGGCCTAAAAACAAGAACTATTCCACCGCAACTCAGCTGGGAACGAGGGGATATGAGGGCTATGGCATGCTATCCGATAGCGTTTTTGAGCTCCGCACGGCGCTTTTTCATGCCGGTCATAACGGCATTGCGCAACTCGGGCATGCGCGCGGTATCCATCTGGGGCACGCCCTCGAGCTTATAGGGAATGCCCAGTTGCTCGTACTTGACGACACCCATCGTGTGATACGGCAGCATTTCCAGGCCCACCACGTTGTGCCATGGAGCGATGAGGCGACCGAGCTTCTCGCACTCCTCCACCGTGTCGGTAATGCCCGGCACCACCACGTGGCGGATAACGACCTTGATCTTGCGACGTGCAAGCTCATCGCCAAACGCCAGGATGCGTGCGGGATCACAACCGGTCAGCTTTTTATGCTCGACCGGGTCGGCATGCTTAATATCGAGCAGTACCATGTCGGTCTCGTTGAGCACGGCATCGAACTTCTCGGGATGCTGAGGGTCGAAGGCGTAGCCACAGCTATCCAGGCAGGTATGCACGCGGCCATCGGGGTTGTTGTGCATTGCACGGAACAGGTCGGCCAAAAACTCGGGCTGCAGAAGCGGCTCGCCACCCGAAACCGTAATGCCGCCGCTGCGATAGAACTCATGGTTGCTCTGGAACTCGTCCATCAGGTGCTCGACTGTCACCATGGTGCCGCCGTTAACAGACCAGGTATCGGGATTGTGGCAATACGCACAGCGCATGGGACAGCCTTGGACAAACACTACGAAGCGGATGCCGGGTCCGTCGACCGTACCCATCGTTTCAATCGAATGTACGCGGCCCAGGGCAAACGCGGAGTCCTCGGGACGAGCGTCCACACCCTCGAGCGTCATCTCAGCCATTCCCGCTACCTTGCCTCTCATTGGTTTTAGTTACATAAATGCCAGAGCCATTCTAGCCCATACGCATGATGGTGAAACGGTTTAGTGGTCAATTGGGTTGTTCTATTTGGCCCCACGCAAGAGCGGCGGGAGGGTTATCGCAACCCGCCCGCCACCGTGGCAATAGAATTCGATAAACGCCAGACCTTACGCCTTAAGCGTGAGCACCGCACCGAAGGCGGTCGGGCCACAGTGGCTCGAGATGACGCCGCCGACTTGAGTCCAGGTAACGTCCTTAAAGCCCAGGTCATGCGCATAGACTTCCATGTCATCGCGCAGCTCCTGGGAAAGGCCCACCGAATACGCCAGGCCAATGTGCGAGTAGTCAATCTCGCCCTTCGCAACCATGTGGTCAATGAAGGCGCGGGCGCACTTGAGCATAGAACCGCGGAACTTCTTGGTCGCCACGAACTTACCGCCCGTCACCTCAATGCAGGGCTTAATCTTGAGCAGATGGGCACCAAGGAATGCGACGTTGGACAAGCGACCGCCCGCCTTAAGGAAGGCAAGGTCCGTAGGAACAAAACCCAGCAACACGCGGTCCATGACGGAGTTCGTAAATGCAAAGATCTCGTCAACGGTGGCATCGGGATGAGCCTCAATATACTTGGCGGTCTCGACGACAACGAGCGACTGGCCCACCGAGACAAAGCGCGTGTCCATGGAGAACACGTAGTCGCGCCCCTGAGCCGCAATCTTAGAGGACTGATGCGAACAGGTCGTGGCCTCGGAATATGCAAGATGCAAAATAGTCGCGTCGGGTTGCTCGGCATGGATGCGGTCGTACACATGCGCAAAATCCGCTGGCGAACAGCCACTGGTCTTGGGCATCACACCAAACTCGTTGCAGCGCGAATAAATCTCGAGCGGATCGATCGAGCCGTCCTCGACGGTCTCGTCACCAATCGTGACATGCATGGGCACGCGCACGATGCCGTAGCGCTCGCAGAGCTCCGGCGTTACATCCGACCCAGACTCAACCACGATTACGTACTTGCCCATTCTTATCACGACCCATCTCGACATTGGCTTTTCAATACATGGCACGCGCCGCCGCACTGTTGTACAACGGCGTCCAAGCGCCAAAGAGACGCCGCCCCTTGCACACAACAAAGGACAGCGTCTCCCTGGAAAACTCCGTGCTTATCTGAGATTCTACACGGTTTATTAAGGAGTGTTACTTATTCCGCAAACGGTAGCTATACGCGATAAACGGTAGTTCGCTGCGGCAACTGCGACACATTCCGCCCAGCAAGTCCAATCGTGCTCCACGCACGGTTAACGCGCAAGACGGTAAAAATCCATCGATGCCGCACCCTCGGCGCGCAGCTCCATCGCCGGTACCGCCGGCGAATAGGTACGGCTCGTAAGTGCCGCCTCGCCGCCGTTGACAAAAATCTCGACCATCGTAGTGTCCGAAAGCACGCGCAGGTCGCGGAGCTCGCTGAGCTCAATCGACCTCCGGTCACGCCCATAGCCTTCGTCACCCATGTCGAGGGTAAGCGTCCCGCCTGCATAGCGCACAAAGACACCCTTGCGGATTTCGAGCTCGACCATCTTGGTGCCCTCACAGGAAACCACAAGATCAAACAGGCGGCCCGGCTCCTCAACGGTTTCACCGCCTGTCGCGCGAACGCAGTCGCCGCGCATCCTCTCAATCTCGTGCGCCGGCTGCTGGCAGAGCTTACCATCGCGCATGCTCAGCTCTCTCGGCACCGTCAACGCGCACTGCCATCCGCGTGCCACCGTCGGGCTTTCTGCCATCGTATCGGGGCAACCCGACCATCCGATCATCAAGCGTCGACCTGCCGCATCCTCAAAGGACTGCGGGGCATAGAAATCAAAACCGGCATCAACCATCGGAGGCATGCCCTGCCCGGCGATCTTAAAGCTCGGCGCCTCCCAATCGGCCTCGATGGAAAACCACACGCACTGGTGCGGATTGCGGTAACGCCAGCCATCGGCGGGCACGCCCTGCGGACAGCAAACGAGAATAAGCTCACCATCGAGCTCAAACAGATCAGGACACTCCCACATAAAGCCAAACTTCTCGCCCAGCTCAATGCGCGTCGCATAGCCCCAGTCCTCTAGATCACGCGAGGTATAGACAAGCACGCACCCGCGATCGTCTTTCGTACGAGCGCCGAGAACCATGTAGTAGATACCGTCGTGTTCAAGGATCTTGGGGTCGCGCACGTGCGTACCGATATCGTCGGGGTAATCGACCGGCCCAACAGCTATGCGCTTCTCGCCCAATTCGTCGGGATTCTCGGCAACCATATGAATCTGGTTTTGCTCACGGCCCGTCAACACGTAGTCGTAATCATCGCGGTCAAAATGCTTAACGTTGCCGGTATAGAAGTAGTGAATCTTGCCATCACGTACAAAGGCAGAACCAGAATACGCTCCACTCGAATCCAAATCGGAATCGGGGAACAGCACGGGGCCGTGATTCTCGTATGTCACAAAATCCTTTGTCGTCAGATGGTTCCAAAGCACTGGACCACCATGCGCAGCATCGAACGGATCGTATTGATGATAGATGTGATACGTATCCCCGATCTGCACCAATCCGTTGGGGTCGTTGAGCCAGCCAAGCTCAGGCTCCACATGGAACAAAAGCCTATCGGGGTCGGACGCGATGCGAGCCGCCGTCTCATCCTGTCCGGCACGCCACTGCTCATAGTCCGCGCGTGTCACCTTATTTTTTTGATTAAACATCGCCGTTGACTTTCTCGTCTATGGGGAAGGACGCTCGACTCACACGAGTCGAACGCCCTTCCCCAAATGGACTTATCCTCAGATTACGCTGAACGGCTCAACTAGAAGCTGACATCGAAGCCTGCGCCAGCGCCCTCTTCATCGGTGGTCGGAACGCCCTTTGCCTTGTTGTAGGCAAAGATCAAGACGATCGGCACGATAAAGGCGATGAGATTGCCAGCCACATACCACACGAGCGTCTCGGGCGTGACGATGAGCAGGCCAAGCACGCCGGTCAGACCCTGACCGATAGCGCGCACCTCAAAGAGCTTGACGAAGGCACCGCCGCAGCCTGCACCGATGCATGCGCAGATGAACGGAATGATCGAGTAGCGCATGTTTGCAGCGAAGATAGCGGGCTCGGAGATTCCGACCAGCGTCGGGATAAAGGACGACATGCAGATGTTGCGCTCTTTGGAATGCTTCTTGTGAATGAGGTACATGCCGATGGCGCCGCCGCCCTGGGCAATGATGGAAACCGACCAGATGGCCTGGATGTAGTTGAAGCCAGTCGTGGCAACGAGGTTTGCCTCGATACCCTGGATGAACTGATGCGTACCGGTAACGACAAGCGGCTGCAGGAACGCGGCGAAGACAAAGGCACCAAAGACGCCCATCCTGTTGTACAGGATATCGATTACGCCGGCGAGGACGTCACCGATCAGGTTGCCGAGCGGGCCGAACACGGTGAACAGGGCGACGTTAGCAAGAATCAGGGTAACGGTCGGGACAAAGACGAACGAAACGACCTCGGGGATGTACTTCTGGGCAATCTTCTCGACCTTGGCCATAAACCAGGCAGTCAGGATTGCAGGGAACACGCCGCCCTGGAAAGCAACCATGGGAATGGAGAGCGGACCGAAGTTCCAGTACTCAGCACCCGTCGGGTCCATAACGAACGTGTTGCGGTTCATAAGGCTCGGGTGAACCATGACGATACCGACGAGGATGCCCAGGATCGGGTTACCGCCAAAACGCTTGACCGCGCTGTACATAACCAGGACAGGCAGGTAGTCGAACGTGGTGGCGATAATGGCAAAGAAGCTTGCGAGGTTCTTGAGGAACTCGCTGTGATCGGCGAGGCTGCCTTCCATGCCAAAGAGGCCGTTGGCAACGATCAGCGACTTAAGGCCGATGATGATTGCAGCGCCGACGAAGGCTGGAATGATGGGGATAAAGATGTCCGAGAATACCTTGAGGACCGAGAAGAACTTGCCCTTCTTGTCCGCCTCGGCGCCCTTGACCTCGGAAGCGCTGATCTCCTTAACGCCCGTCAGAGCCATAAACTCATCGTAAACCTTGTTGACGGTACCGGTACCGAAGATGATCATGAGCTGGCCGCTGTTGTACAGCACGCCCTTGACGCCATCGATGTTCTCGAGCTCGGCCTTGTTGTACTTGCTCGTATCCTTGAGCACCAGACGCAGACGCGTAACGCAATGCGTGGCACCCTCGATGTTCTCCAGGCCGCCGACGTTATCGACGACTTGCTGGGACACTACTTTGTAGTCCATGTTCCTCTCCATTCCCTTACGAAATCATAAGACGATTTGATGCCATTACAGAGACGCAATCGTTGCAGTTGCGCACTTGAGCGTACCGTCGGTGACCGTCAGCGCCACACCCTGGCCCTGCTTATTGCAGAAGCGAGCGTTAAGCGCAACATCATCGACAAAGATGGTCGCGATATCGTCGTCAACGACCAGGCGCACATGATGAGTGCCCTCGCCCTTAAAGAACAACGGACGCTCGAGGCCCATGTTGTTGACCTGGAACCACGGATACTGGGGGGCCGCCGTAAACTCGAGCTTGCCCTCGCGCAGGTTGGCGCGGAACTCATAGGCAAGACCGGACTCGGCGTCCTCGGCAAGCTTCACCGAGAAGCCGGCAGCGTCACCGGCGAGCTCGATGTCGGCGTCGAGCATATAGGTGGAGCCGGCATCCGCGGCGAGCACCTGCTCGACCTTGCCCGACTCGCAGGAAAGCTCAAAGGCCTCGACTGCCTTAGCCTCGCCAAAGGCGCCAAGCATGCTGTCGGGGAGCTTGGTGCCGAGCGTTCCGTCGGCACGCTGAACGATCTCGAGAGGCATAAAGGTGCCACCCCACAGGTAAGAGCTGGGGTCGCCGCCCTCGTCACGCGTAGGAACCCAACCAAAGAGAACGCGGCGCTCGCCATCAAATGCGGTACGCGCGGCATAGTACGCGCGGCCATCGAAGGAATCGTCCGCAGGAGTGATCCAAGGACCGTTGATGGAGCGAGACATGCGGTAACGGGTCTTGTTGCCATCACTGTACTCGGAGAACACCAGATACCACCAGTCGCCCATCTTAAAGAGATCAGGCATCTCGAACATGGTGTACAGGCCCGGATTCCACCAGTCGCCCTGGAACTCCCAGGTATCCAGGTCCTTGGAGGTGAACTTGACCAGACGACCGGTCATCAGACGCTTGTCCTCGCCCACACGCGTGCCGAGGATGAGCATGTACTCTTCGTTCTCCTCATCCCAAAGCACAAAGGGATCGCGCCAGTTGCGGTCATCGTAACCCTCCTGGGGCGGAAGCAGCGTCTCGGCGATGTTCTTCTCCCACTTGACGGCGTCGTCACTCGTTGCGTGAAGAAGAACCTGCTTCATCAAGCGTGCCTTGACCTTATCGCGATTGCAACCAGTGTAGAGCGCATGGTACTTGTCGCCCACCTTAAACACCGTGCCGGCATAAACATACTGGTCGACTTCCTCGTCGCCGCCACGCTCAAGGCTCTCGCCAAAGTCTTTGTAATTGACGAAGTCCTTGGTTGTCGCGAGTGCCCAGCCAAACGGCTCTCCGAAAGGTCCGGGGTTTCGCGTGTCACGCTGATGATAGAGATAGAACGTGCCGTCCTCGCCGTACGGCATGATGTCGCCTACCCAAATTCCCTCAGGCTGGTAATACACCTTGTGCATCCGAGACTTCCTTTCTCACGAGATACTAACTCGGTACAACTGCAAGATATGTCAATCGTTTTCATATGTCAAACGTTTTCACACCAATACGTCTTTTCGCAGTTCCAGTCGTCGGCAAACGGTTGACATATGCCGGCGAACGGTCATCAGAGGTGTTTGAGGAATTCTTTTGGCACGGGATGAACTACGCGGTTTTACCCTCAATGAGTTCAACGGGGAGCTTGATATTCGATTCGGGCTTTTGGCCGTTAATAAGAGCAATGATGGATTGCGCCGCGAGCTCTCCGATGCGATCGATATCTTGGCGTACGGTTGTTAAGTCAGGCATAAACGTCATAGTGCGGCGGGCACCATCCGCGCCCACGACCTTAATATCGCCCGGAGCGCTCAAGCCTCGCTGCTTCATAACGTTGAGACAGATGGCCGCCATCGTGTCGTCTCCCGCAAAGATGCCGTCAATATCGGGGTTCTCATCGAGGATCTTCGCAACGACCGCGCTCTTTTCGTCGTCGGGCTTAACGAACTCGACCTCACGGACAAGCGCGGGCAAACCGGCCTGCTCAACAACATCGAGGTAGGCATCGGTACGCTTATTGGCAGGCATGCGCATGCGGCTATTGCTGCGCAGGCACAGGATGCGTGAACATCCGTCATCGATCAGGCGACGCGTGGCAAGTTCGCCGATGCTATAGCTGTCGCTCGCAATCTGAACAGAGGCTTCGCCAAGGTCGCAGTCGATACCAACCAGACTCAAGCCCATCTCGGCATACGCCTCGGCACCGATATTAAGCGAGTTGACGATGACGCCATCAACCATATTGCGTCGAAGCATGTCGATATAAGAGCGCTCAAGCTCGGGTCGATTGGCGCTATTGCACAGCAGCATCTTAAAACCGTTTTCGGCCAGGGTATGCTCAATGACTTGAACCACTTGGGCATGAAACGGACTGCTGACATAGGGGACGATCATACCGATAAGATTCAGGCGACCGTTGAGCATGGCACGGGCGATATCGTTGGGCGTATAGTTGATGCGCTTCATCGCGGCATGGACCTTATCGCGGGTCTCTTGGCTAATATAGCCGCGATTATTAAGCACGCGAGATACCGTAGTAGGCGAAACCCCCGCCACCGCCGCAACTTCCTTGATGCCAGGCTTAGCCGTATCCTTAGAACGAGCACTCTCGCGAGCCATAGCACCCTCCCCCATCAACATGTCATACGTTTACATACGAACAAAGCATACCCCAACAACAGCGGGATGACGGTAACAGTACAAGTAAGTAAACGACTCATCCAAATAATTAGGAGAGTTCCGCCTAAAGGGTGACTACACAGGACCCCGCCGGGGCTGTTTGGGCTACCTCCCAAAACATTCCGCAGGACGCAAAGAGGCTCGCCGCACAAAGTGCGCAGCGAGCCTCTTTGCATGTCCGAGGACGTTTTGGGAGGTAGCCCAAACAGCCCCGGCAATCCTGCAGGAGTTAAACCCCTTTAGAACTTGTCGTGGAAGGTACGCGAAATGACCTCGTCCTGCTGCTCCTTGGTGAGCGTGTGGAAGTTCACGGCATAGCCGGAAACGCGGATGGTCAGCTGCGGATACTTCTCGGGGTGAGCCTGAGCGTCGAGCAGCGTCTCACGGTTGAAGACGTTGATGTTCAGGTGGTGGCCACCCTTCTCGGCGTAAGCGTCGAGCATGTGGACCAGGTTATCGGCCTGGGTCTCGGAAACTTCAGAAACCTTCATAATGTGTCTCCTTCGATTAATAGGCGCCGGCCGAAACCGGCGCGCTAATCAGTAATCGTTATTGTTAGTATAGCACTAACAATAGTTACTCGCCCAGCTGATCAAGGTCGATATCGCCAAAGAACACCTGGTCCTCCTTGCCGAGCGCACTCGGGATGATGGAGAAGGTGTTGGAGATGCCGTCCTGAGCATCGCGGAACGGGAGCTTGGAAACCGAAGACAGCGAAGCGATGGCGCCGTGGCTATCGCGCTTGTGCATGGGGTTAGCACCCGGGGCGAACGGCTGGCCAGCCTTGCGGCCGTCGGGGGTGGAGCCGGTCTTCTTACCGTACACGACGTTGGAGGTAATGGTCAGAACCGAGGTCGTGGGCACGGAGTTGCGGTAGGTGTCGTTCATGCGGATGTACTCCATGAACTGGTGCACAACGTCGTGAGCGATCTGGTCGACGCGGTCGTCGTCGTTACCGTACTTGGGGAACTCGCCCTCGGTCTCGAAGTCGACGATGATGCCGTTCTCGTCACGGATGGGGTGGACCTTGGCGTACTTGATGGCGGACAGGGAGTCAGCCACGACGGAAAGGCCAGCGATGCCCGTAGCGAACCAGCGGTGCACGTGCTTGTCGTGCAGAGCCATCTGGATGCGCTCGTAGCAATACTTGTCGTGCATGTAGTGAATGATGTTCAGCGAGTTGACGTACACGCCAGCGAGCCACTTCATCATGTCGTTGTACTTGGCCACAACGTCGTCGTAATCGAGCGTATCGCCCTCGACGGCGCGATACTTGGGGCCGACCTGCTTCTTGGAGACCTCGTCAACACCGCCGTTGAGTGCGTACAGCAGGCACTTGGCCAGGTTGGCGCGGGCGCCGAAGAACTGCATCTCCTTGCCAATGCGCATGGAAGACACGCAGCAGGCAATGCCATAGTCGTCGCCGTGGTAAACGCGCATGAGGTCGTCGTTCTCGTACTGGATCGAGGAGCTGGCGACAGAAGTCTTGGCGCAGAACTTCTTGAAGTTCTCGGGCAGACGGGTCGACCACAGAACGGTCATGTTGGGCTCGGGGCTGGTACCCATGTTCTCGAGCGTGTGCAGGTAGCGGTAGCTCATCTTGGTAACGAGCGTACGGCCGTCAACACCCATGCCGCCGATGGACTCGGTGACCCACTGCGGATCACCGGTGAACAGGGCCTGGTACTCGGGGGTACGGGCAAACTTGACCATGCGGAGCTTCATGATGAAGTGATCCACGAACTCCTGGATCTGCTCCTCGGTGAAGGTACCGTTGGCAAGGTCGCGCTCAGCGTAGATGTCAATGAACGTGGAGGTACGGCCGATGGACATAGCGGCGCCGTTCTGCTCCTTGACGGCAGCGAGGTAGGCGAAGTACATCCACTGGATGGCCTCCTGCGTGTTGGTAGCAGGGTTGGAAATATCGAAACCATAGGTCTCGGCCATCATCTTGAGCTCGCCGAGGGCGCGAATCTGCTCCTGCAGCTCCTCACGATCGCGGATGTTGTCGGCGGTCATGACCGTCGGGGTGGAAGCCTTCTGGGCCTCCTTGTCCTTGATCAGGTAGTCGACGCCGTACAGGGCAACACGACGGTAGTCGCCGATGATGCGGCCGCGGCCATAGCCATCGGGCAGACCGGTGATGATGTGGGCCGAACGGCAAGCACGCATTTCGGGGGTGTAGACATCGAAGACGCCGGCGTTGTGGGTCTTGCGCTCGAAGGTGTAGCGCTCGACAACGTTCTCGTCGACCTTATAGCCGTGCTGGCTGGCAGCCTGGCAAGCGATGCGGATACCGCCGTTGACGTGCAGCGCGCGCTTGAGCGGCTTGTCGGTCTGGAGGCCGACGATGGTCTCCTTCTCGCGGTGGGCGTTATCGATGTAGCCAGCGGGGTGGCTCACGATACCCGTGACGGTCTTGGTGTCCATATCGAGGACACCGCCCTGCTCGCGCTCCTTAAGCAGCAGGTCGAGAACCTCGCCCCACAGCTCCTTGGTACGCTCGGTCGGGCCGGCGAGGAACGACTCGTCGCCCTCGTAGGGGGTGTAGTTCTTCTGGATGAAGTCTCGGACGTCAACCTCTCCCGTCCAGATGCCTTCCTTGAAGCCTTCCCATGCCTCCTGCATTGTGTAACCACGCTCCTAGTTACGTGTAATGCGGCGCTCTCTCACACCGCTGCTTATTGAATTCTTGAATTATCGGCTTGCACTACCGGCTTCTTCCGTTCTTCACCACACGTTGGTACAGGGAAAAACGTTTGTCCACCTTGGAACTGCAACCCAAAACCCAAGATTTCACCCGTTTGAGAAGGATAACATAGCTACCCCCTTCATCAGGGCTGTTATATGTTTCTTTTTTTATACCATTAGGGCGTTTTTAACAAATCCGCAGGAAATGCGAGCGCGAACAACTACCGTTCACCGATTTGTTTGGTATTTTTCCTTGCCTTTGTACGACGTTCACTCTAGCTGTTATGCCAGCTTTAGCAGGGTAAAGTGCCTCTGAGTAGGCTTTAGGACATGCCTAACGATCTGCCCCAAACTTTACTGGCACCGACGGTGTACGGAGGTCGCCTAAAGGTAGTTTTCTAGGCATGTCCCAAAATCTACCGTATAGGGCGCGCGTGCAGGGGTATCATCTTTCACCGAAAATAGTTTCTAGTGTTAGGGGTTTTCGGTGGAAGATACAGATTTCCATGAGCTTGGGCGTCAGCTCCTTACCGAGTTTGGCAGCATGCATCAGCGCATTTCGCGCTTCGCGGACAAAGCCCTCGGCGGCGAGATGGCCGTCATGCGCGCCCTCATGCTCGCTGGCGGTTCGCTCACGCCGAGCGAACTCGCTGATCGCGCCTGGGTCTCGAGCGCTCGCATCGCCAATATCTTGCGCGCCCTCGAGGCCAAGGGTTGGGTTGAGCGTGAGCACTCAAAGACCGACCGTCGTCGCGTACACGTCATAGTGACCGACAAGGGATTCCAGGATCTCGAAATCAAACGCCAGGAATTCGAGGACCGCACCGCGGCTTTCCTCGAGCAGCTCGGCGAAACAGATACCCAAGAGATGGTACGCCTTCTTAGACGTGCCAACGAAATTATCGACCACAATCAAGAAAGGAGAGATGCCGAGTGAGGATTCTCAAGCTCTTTAAAAAGCATATCCTGGCACTGTTCGCAGCTATCGTACTTATCGTAATCAGCTGCAACGCCGATCTGGCGCTGCCTACCTATATGAGCGACATCGTCGACGTGGGTGTGCAGCAAGGCGGCATCGCGTCGCCCGTACCCGACACCATCCGCGCCGAATCGCTCGACGACCTCGAACTCTTTATGAGCGCCAAGGACGCCAAGACGGTAGAAGCTGCGTTTGGCAAGGCAGACAAAAACGGGATTCGCACGTACAAGGGAACCGAGGATGAGCGCGCCGACGGCAGCAAGCTCGCCGATATCATGAGTCTGCCCGAGACCGTCGTCCTTTCGCTCAACCAGGGTATTGACGCCAACTCCATGGGTGACATGATGGGCACGTCCGGTGAGAAAGACAACAGCGGCGCCCAGGCCATACCCACGCCCGAGCAGATGGCGGCGATGACGCCCGAGCAACTCGCCGAGATGCAGCAGAAGGCCGCAGCGGCGCAGAACATGCAAAAGCAGATTGATGCCGACGGCGGCAAGATCACCATGAAGAGCCTACGCCTAGGCGTTGAAGGCGGTCTTATCGATCAGGGCAAGCTCGTCGAGGGCGCCAACCAAATGGCGGACAAAATGGGCTCCATGTCGGGCTCCATTGTGACCCAACGCGCCGTGAGCTATGTGCAGGACGAGTACAAGGCGCAGGGCATCGACCCCGCCGACGTGCAGAACGCGTACCTGAGCCGCATGGCGACCACGATGTTTGGGCTGTGCCTGGTGTCGCTCGTCGCCACCATCCTGACCGGTGCCGTGGCGTCGCGCACCGCCTGCTCCATCGCCCGCGACCTGCGCCGCGAGACCTTCAACAAGGTTATGCACTTCTCGCCAGCCGAGGTGGGCAAATTTAGCCAGGCCTCGCTCATTACCCGCTGCACCAACGACATTCAGCAGATCCAGATGGCCGCAACCCTGTTTATCCGTATGTGCCTGATGGCCCCCGTCATGGGCATCGTCGCCGTCATGCGCGTCCTAGCCAACCACACCGGCCTGGAGTGGACCATCGCTGTGGCCATCATCGCGGTTTCGGCCGTCGTCGGCGTGCTCATGGGCCTCACCATGCCCAAGTTCAAAAAGATGCAGAGCTTTGTGGACCGCGTGAACCTTACCGCCCGCGAGCTGCTCGACGGCCTTATGCCCATCCGCTCGTTCAACCGCGAGGAGCATGAGCTCGAACGTTTTGACAAGGCGTCGCTCGACCTGATGACTACGCAGCTCTACACCAACCGCGCCATGAGCTTTATGATGCCGCTCATGATGCTCGTCATGAACTGCATCACCGTGCTTATCGTCTGGTTTGGCGCGCAGGGCGTGTCCGACGGCGTGATGCAGGTCGGCAACATGATGGCGTTCATCTCCTACACCATGCAGATCGTCATGGCGTTTATGATCCTCACCATGGTTTCGGTCATCCTGCCCCGCGCCGAGGTCGCAGCCGAGCGCGTGGAAGAGGTCATCACCTGCCCCACGAGTATCAACGACCCTGTCTCGCCCAAACTGCCTGCTGCCAGCGCGCCGCGCGGCGAGCTCACCTTCCGCGACGTGAGCTTCCAGTATCCCGATGCCCGCGCCGATGTCATTAGCAGCGTGAACTTCACCACGCACGCCGGCCAGATGCTCGGCATCATTGGCTCCACGGGCTCGGGCAAGTCAACGCTTGTGCAGTTGATTCCGCGCCTGTACGACGTCACGGGCGGCAGCATTTCGCTCGACGGCGTCGATGTGCGCGACATGACCCTTTCCGAGCTGCGTCGCCGCATTGGTTACATCCCGCAGCAGGGGCGCCTGTTCTCGGGCACTGTCGAGAGCAACCTCAAGTTTGCCGGCGACATGGTAAGCGATGATGACATGCGCCAAGCCGCGCGCATCTCACAGGCCGAGGACTTTATCGCCGAGCGCGAGGGCGGCTACGACTCCCCCATCAGCCAGGGCGGCTCCAATGTTTCGGGTGGTCAGCGCCAGCGCCTGGCCATCGCCCGCGCGTTGGCCAAAAAGCCCGAGGTCGTGGTTTTCGATGATTCGTTTAGCGCGCTTGACTACAAGACCGACGCTCGCCTGCGCGAAGAGCTTGCCAAAAACGTTACCGACGCCGCGCTCGTGGTCGTGGCCCAGCGCATCGCAACCATCATGCACGCCGACCAGATCATCGTGCTCGACGACGGCCATGTGGTGGGCACCGGCACGCACGAGGAGCTGCTGCACAGCTGCCCGGCGTACCTGGAGATCGCACAGTCGCAGCTTTCCGCCGAGGAGCTGGGGCTTACCCAAGAAGAAATTGCAGCCGTCACGGAAGGAGGCGAGCGCTAATGGCAGACGAGACCAAGACTCGGATTCCCAAACCCACCCGTCAGCGTGGCCCCATGGGTCGCATGGGCGGCATGGGCCGTGGCGAAAAGGCCAAGGACTTTAAGGGCACCATGAGGCAGCTGCTCGGCTATATCGGTCAACACAAGGTTGCCGTGTTTGCCGCCGTCGCCTTTGCCGTGTGCTCGGTCATCTTTAACATTGTGGGACCCAAGGTGCTCGGCCAGGTTACGACCAAGCTGTTCGAGGGCCTGGTCGCCAAGGTCAACGGCACCGGCGACGTTGACTTTGATTGGATCGCCAAGACACTCGGCTTTTTGCTCTGCCTGTATCTGGCAAGCTCTGCCTGTAGCCTGATCCAGGGCTGGCTCATGACCGGCGTCACGCAAAAGATCTGCTATCGCATGCGCAAGGAGATCGCCGCCAAGATCGCCGTCGTGCCGATGAGCTACTTTAACGGACACAGCAAGGGCGACGTGCTCAGCCGCATCACCAACGACGTCGATACGCTCGGCCAGTCACTCAACCAGAGCGTGACGCAGCTCATCACGTCGGTGACGCAGATTATCGGCGTGCTCGTCATGATGCTGTCAATCAGTCTGCCGCTCACCGGCGTCACCGTGCTCACACTGCCGGCCGCCGCGATTATCCTGACCGTGATGATTCACTTCTCGCAGCCGTACTTCCGCGAGCAACAGCAAGTCCTGGGCGCCGTCAACGGCATTATCGAGGAGGACTTTGCCGGCCAGAACGTTATTCAGGTGTTCGACCGCGCCGAGGCCTCGATCGAGGAGTTCGACCGTCAAAACGACCGACTGTTTGTGAGCGGTTGGCGCTCGCAGTTCCTGTCGGGTCTGATGATGCCGCTTATGAGCTTGGTGGGCAACATGGGCTACGTGGGCGTTGTCGTGGTGGGCGCACAGCTCGCGCTGACCGGCAATGCCACGCCCGGCGACATCCAGAGCTTTATCCAGTACGTGCGCAACTTTACGCAGCCGGTGCAGCAGCTGGGCAACGTGAGCAACACGATGCAGTCGATGGCCGCCGCCACCGAGCGCGTCTTTGAGTTCCTGGCCGCGCCCGAGGAGGAACAGAAAGCCGACGCGCAGATTCCCGAGAAGCGCCCCGGCCACGTTGAGTTCGACCACGTCAAGTTTGGCTACACGCCCGACAAGACCATCATCCACGACTTTAGCTGCGAGGCGCAGCCCGGTCAGACCATCGCCATCGTCGGCCCCACCGGCGCCGGCAAGACCACGCTCATTAAGCTGCTGCAGCGTTTCTACGACGTGGATGGCGGTTCGCTGCGCGTCGAGGGCGTCGACGTGCGCGACTGGGACCGCGCGGCACTGCGCGGCGAGTTTGCCATGGTGCTGCAGGATACCTGGCTGTTTAACGGCACCATCCGCGAGAACATCCGCTACGGACGTCCCGATGCGACTGACGCCGAGGTCGAGGCCGCCGCGCGCGCCGCACGCTGCGACCACTTTATCCATACGCTCGCCGGCGGCTACGACTTTATGATCAATGAGGAAGGCACCAACCTTTCGCAGGGCCAGCGCCAGCTCGTGACCATCGCACGCGCCATTTTGGCCGACCGCCCGGCGCTGATTCTGGACGAGGCGACCTCCAACGTGGACACCCGCACCGAGGAGCTTATCCAGCGCGCCATGGACGCCCTGATGCAGGGGCGCACGAGCTTTGTCATCGCGCACCGCCTGTCCACGATCCGCAACGCCGACGTGATCCTGGTGATCCGCGACGGCGACATCGTCGAGAAGGGCACGCACGACGAGCTGCTCGCCCAGGGCGGCTTCTACGCCGACCTGTACAACTCGCAGTTCGACGAGGCGGCGTAACAACCGGCGGCAAACAACAGCAATGCCCAGAAAACGGGGGCGCAGGACAACCTGCGCCCCCGTTTTTGCTCTGCGGCCCTCAAACCGTCTCCCCTGGGACCTGATTGGCAGCCCCTTCGAGGCCCCGTGGGCAAAAAATGGCAAATATGAGTACTGTTACCTTTTTAGTAACAGCCAAAACAGCCGCAAATGCCGTTTTCACAGCTTACACGCGTCCCTAAATTGATCAAACAGCCCTATAGCGAACTTATATGTGTTTACGTTAATGAACATATTTTGCTGTTATGTCTATTATTTTGCGAAGGCAATATGATACTAAGATAGCAACCGTACTCATATTTGGCATTTTTTGCCCACAGGGTATTTCCTGGGGAACCGACAACAGCCTTAGGGTCCCGCGCGGCGCCGCTCCCTCCCGGCATCCGCCGACGTTTACCCAGATAAAACCTGCCAAAATAAACCTGTCCCTTTTTGGTAGGTTTCGGGGTGACAAGGGCTTGCACTTTAGCGTGCGACAGCGGATAATGCCGAGCATTCGACAATACGCTTTTTGCTCTTTCTATAGATTGAGGAGACCCCTATGGCCATGGAATTCAAACGCAGGCTGCCGATCCCCATGGAGATCCGCGAGGAAATGCCGCTTTCTGCCGAACTTACCGCCAAAAAGCAGGCATTTGACGCCGAGGTCGCCAAAGTCTTTACCGGCGAGGACGCACGTAAGGTGCTCATCATCGGCCCGTGCTCTGCCGACCGCGAGGATTCGGTGCTTGAGTATATGAACCGACTGGCCAAGACCGCCGAGGAGGTCAAGGACAAGCTCATCATCATTCCGCGCGTCTACACCAATAAGCCGCGCACCAAGGGCACCGGCTACAAGGGCCTGCTGCACAACCCCGACCCCGAGGCTCCCGACGACCTGCTCGAGGGCGTCAAGGCCATCCGCCATATGCACCTGCGTGTTATTGAGGAAACGGGCTTCTTCACCGCCGACGAGATGCTCTATCCGTCCAACTACCAGTACCTCGTTGACCTGCTGAGCTATGTTGCCGTGGGCGCACGCTCGGTCGAGAACCAGGAGCATCGCCTGGTGTCGAGTGGCATTTCGGTACCCGTCGGCATGAAGAATCCCACTGCCGGCTCTACCACCGTTATGCTCAACTCCATTTACGCCGCGCAGGCGCACCAGAGCTTCATCTTCCGCAACTGGGAGGTCGAGTGCGACGGCAATCCGCTCGCGCACGCCGTTATGCGTGGCTACATCGGTCTCGACGGTCGTACCTACCCCAACTACCACTACGAGCACCTGGAGCGCCTGGCCGAACGCTACACCGAGCACGCCGGCTATGCCAATCCGGCAGCGGTCATCGACTGCAACCACGACAACTCGGGTAAGCGCCCGCTGGAGCAGTATCGCATTTGCAAGGAGGTGCTCGACAGCTGCCGCCGCAACGAGTCCATCTCCAAGCTGGTCAAGGGCTTTATGATCGAGTCCTACCTGGAAGACGGCAACCAGCCGGTCGACGGCGGTGTCTTTGGCAAGTCGATCACCGACCCGTGCCTGGGCTGGGAAAAGACCGACTACCTCATCCACGAGATCGCGGAACGTATTTAGTTACGCGGTTTTACCAAACCGCGTAACGGCTCGACGCTGCGCGGGCCGCACCTGTACAATCTGACGTTCAACTTCAAGGGCGCGACCAGAAGGTCAGCGCCCTTTCGTTTCACGTCACCTTGTCTCAAATGCGACCCGCTCGCTATCCGTCCTCTACCTGCGGCGTTGTCTTGCTCCGGATGCGGCAGTTAGGGACGTTCCTTTTCTAGTCATTGGGGACGTTCTTGTTTGACTAGTCGTTTAAGAACGTCCCCAACGACTACCCGGGGGAGTTGCCTTACCTCGTGGCGGTCTTCTAGCAGAAAAACCGAGTGAGTAGGCTTTTTGCAGGAGGCCAAGCATGCCCCAAAACGCCACAGCTCTGACCTGCAGTTTTATAGATCATTTGTCGCGATGTGCTCGGCAAGTTCAAAAAAGTCTACTCACTTGCATCCGAAACGCACCAGATAGGCAAAAATAACCGCCGCAAGAGGTCCCCAGCCCCTTCGCGGCGGTCACACGCCTCTGGTTTTGCGACCGTTTTGCCCGCTTGTTATTCGCTGTAGCGGGTGGCGATGGCAGCTTGTACCATGCCGGCGCTCATGAGGTAGGTCACCAGGAAGTAGCCACCGTATGCTGCCAGGAAGATTGCACAGGTGAGGCCCACGGTGCCGCCGATGCTCATATCTCCGAATATGCTCACCAGCTCGATAATCACCTTGAGCGCCACAAAGGAGTGCGCCAGGCCCACTGCCAGCGGGAACAAGAAGAATACCGCTTGCTGCGCCATCACCGAATGGCGAATCTGGCGGTCGTCACAGCCGATCTGTGCCAGCACACGATAGCTGCGGCTGCCGTCGGCCACATTGGAGAGCTGCTGGATCGACAGTATCGCCGCGCACGCAACGACCAGTACAAAGCCAATGTAGATGGCCAGATAGCTAATCATGCCGTTCATTTGCGCTGCTTGCGTGTACATCTCGGAGCGTGTGATGAAGATTCCCCATGACCCCGGCTCCTTGCCGTCAACGAGCAGATTGTCGAGCAAAGTGTATTTAATGCTCTCGTCTGCCTCGGTCGTATCCATCCCCTGTTTGTAATTAACGAGCAGGCTACTGGAATACGGCTGCAGATTAAGTTGGGACAACAGCTCGTCGGCAACGACGACGGTACCCGGGTTACTGCCCATCGCCGAGTTGGCGATGGCCGCCGTGTCCTTGTCCGACTTATCGGTTGCGGGCTTGAGCTCATGCCCGCCCAAGGTGAGGGTATGGCCGCCGGCCATGTACTTGGTGTACAGGTCGCCCAGCTCACCGCCCATATCACACGTAAGCAGGTACTGGTCGCGGCCAATGCTCACCGGCTCCTCGCCCATCATCTGGCGCAGTTTGTTGTACTGGCTCGCCGGCGTCACAAACAGACCCATCGTATCGGCATTGCTACCCCCGAGCGCCTTGGGGAGCTTTTCGCCCATGGTCTTGCACATCTCACCCGCAGACACCGAAGGATTCGAACCGCCAAACGGGTAACTCAGATACGAATCGATCTGAACATGCTCACCGGCAACATCGGCGATATTGACCTTCTTGCCGGTCTCGTCGTTGTTGTCCGCCGACTTGCCCTTGCCGTGCCATGCGGAGTACAAATCGACCGTTGTATCGGCTAGCACCATGCGGTCGGCTTCAGACGGATTGACATATTCTTTGTAGTAGTCGAGCGTATCGGGCGTGTAATAGACATACGTCTGAGACACGTCAACAGGGTTATAGCGCTCCAGGTTTTCGTTCATCACATTGGCAATCGACATACCGCACGTCACCGAGGTGATGGCCAAAAACAGGAGCATCGCGATGACGCCCATCGAAAAGCACACCGTGTTGACCTTGGCCGCAAGCTGGCGCACGGTAAACATGTTGAGGCCGCGCCAATACACGCTGCGCAGGCTCTGCAGCAGCTTGATGAGCATGCCCGAGAGTCCCCAGAACAGGGCAAAGGTGCCCACGGTAACCATAGCGGTCGTAATACCAAACTGGTTCATGGCCTCTTGCAGCTTGCTGTCCGTCGCGGTTAGCGGGAACCCATCACGTAGCAGACGGTAATAGGCCACGCCCACAAGCACCACGCCCACGGCAAAGATGGCAATCGCGATCCAGGGGTTGCGTGTCTTGATGCTCTCGTTGCGACGCTCGGCACCCATAAGCTCGATGAGTTTGGTACGACGCACGGCGCGAAGGTTCAGCAGTAGCGTGAGCACAAACATTACGAGCATGCAGGCAAGGGTCAGATTGAACGCATGCACCGAGAAAAAGAAGTGGAAATTGGCGATCTGTGTCTTAAAGAGCGAGGCCGTAAAGAACGTCATGAGCTGGGAGAGTCCCACACCCAGCACAATGCCGGCGACAAAGGCCACGACCGATACTATCACGGTCTCGAGCGCCATGATCGTGGCGACGCGCCCGCGCCCCATGCCGAGCACCTGGTACAGGCCAAACTCCTTCTTGCGGCGTTTCATGATGAAGTTATTGGCGTACACCATCAAAAAGGCCATGACACCGGCCAAAAAGTACGTCAGGTAGCCGAGCATGCTGCCCATAACCTGCGCCAAGCCCTCTTCATCGATTCCGGCGATGTCGACCTGCATCGAGACGGTGTTAAAGGCATAGAAGACCGTAACGCCCAGGGTGAGCGTCAAAAGGTAGACGAGGTAGTCGTGGCCGGCGCGGCGGACGTTGCCCCAAGCGAGTTTACAGAGCATCGGAGCCCTCACCACCCATCATGGCAACGACCTCCATAATGCGGTCGAAGAACTCGCGACGGTCGGTGTCGCCGCGGCGCAGCTCGGTGAAGATCTTGCCGTCGCGGATAAACAGCACGCGGCTCGTGTAGCTGGCGGCAAAGCTATCGTGCGTGACCATGAGCACGGTAGCGCGTAGGCGGCGGTTAAGGGCCTCCAGGCTCTCGAGCAGCAGGCGAGCGCTCTTGGAATCGAGGGCGCCGGTGGGCTCGTCGGCCATGATCATGGTGGGGTCGGTGACGAGCGCGCGGGCCGCGGCAACGCGCTGCTGCTGACCGCCGGACATCTGGTAGGGATACTTGTCGAGCACCTGACTGATAGACAGACGCGCGGCCACATCCTGCACGCGGGTCGAGATCTCTGCCGAGTTTGTGCGGGCAATGGTGAGCGGCAGGGCGATGTTCTCGCGTGCCGTGAGCGTATCGAGCAGGTTGGAGTCCTGGAAGATAAAGCCGAGCTCTTCGCGGCGGAACTGCGAAAGCTTAGCCTGCTTCATGCGCGTCACGTCCTGGCCGTTGATGCGGATGGTGCCGCTCGTGGCGCTATCGATGGTCGACACGCAGTTGAGCAGCGTCGACTTACCCGAGCCCGAGGCACCCATGATGCCTACGAACTCGCCGCGATTGACGGTAAAGCTAACGTCGTTGAGCGCGCGGGTCACATTGCCCAGCGCACCGTATACCTTTTCGAGATGCGCGACCTCCAGTACCGGGGTCGCTGCTTGCGTGGTTTGCATACCGAGTCCTTTCTTGCGATTAGTCTACGGCATCTATAGTCGCAAGAAGACGAGTCGGCTACCATCGATATGGCTTACGCTTGCCTTACCGTTGTGTAAGGTACGGGTAGCTACCCTGCCACGTGTTGATATTGAGAGAGGACTCCTGTTGAAGACTGTTCATGTTGCCGCTGGGATCATTCGCCAAGAAGGATCTGACGAGCTGCTTGCCGTGCAGCGCGGCTATGGCGACATGCTGGGACTTTGGGAGTTCCCCGGTGGCAAGCTCATGCGCGGCGAGACGCCCGAGGACGCCGTACGCCGCGAGCTCATGGAAGAGCTGCAGGTAAAAGTCACCAACCTGCGCGATTTCTATACCGTTGAGTATGACTACCCCGATTTCCATCTCTCCATGGAGTGCTACTACTGCTCGCTCGCCGATGAATCCGATGAACCCCAGAAGCACGACCGCCAGCTCGATATCCGCTGGATTCCGCGCGCCTCGCTTGCCACGGTGGAATGGATGCCCGCCGACAAGGGGCTTATCGATGCCCTGATTGAGCTGAAGGAAGACCGACTCGAGACAAGCTCCGCCGATGACGCCGTGCCCAACACAGCCGACAAACCCGCCACCAAACCCAAGCGCGCACCTAAGCGCCGCAGCAAGAAGCGTCCCAAGCCCGGTCTGCTCGACGGCATCGATACCTCGGACCTCTCCGCTGACGAGCGCGAACTGGTCCGCCGTCGCGCCGCCATCAAAAAGTCCATGAAGGGCAACAAGCGCGCCAATACCAAGCCAGAGCTGCTCGTTCGCCAGCGCCTGCGCGCAGCGGGCCTCACCGGCTATCGCCTGGAATGGAAGGTTCCCGGCAAGCCCGACATCGCCTTTCCTGGGCGCAAGATTGCCATCTTCGTCAACGGCTGCTTTTGGCACCGCTGCCCCAAGTGCAACCCTAGCCAGCCCAAGCGCAACGTTGAGTTTTGGGAGGCAAAGTTCCGTCGCAACGTCGAGCGCGACCGCGCTGCCGTGGCAGCACTCACTCAAATGGGCTGGACACCCATAACCATCTGGGAATGCGAACTCAAAAAGGACCGCATCGACGCCACCATGGAAAAGGTCATCGAACAGGTGCGGGCCGCAGAGCCGCAGCGCTAGGAACGAGCCGTCCACACGCCCCACACAGGCGAACCACACCCGCGCCACAAACCTTAGAAAGCCCTTAAGCTCAAAACCTTTCAAGAGTGTTACTCGATAGCCTTGAGCTGCGGTTTCATGGTTACATCAAACCTGATTAAGCCTTTCTTTAGCGCTTCTTTGCAACAGCCGCGGCATAATACTGCCAACGCACGGGACCTAGCAGCAAACCCCGTGCGCAACCTTTTGGTGGACATCGAGGAGGCCGCATAAGCATGCATTCTTCCAATGACGCAACACAGCAGCCATCCCTAAAACATGCAAACCTTTTCTCCTTCCCCCCGACACAGAGAAACGGCCTCCTCGACTCCCCCACCACAAAAGCCAAACGCTCTGCAGACCAACACCTCAACCTGCAGACATCCTTCGAAAAACTCCAAGCCTCACTAGACCAGGCATTCCCCAACCAAGCCCGGGCATACTAATCCCCCATCAGCAAAGAAGCCCTAACGCCCCATCCTTTCCGCCCCAACGCCACAAGGGCGACGACCTCGAGTAGGTCAACCTGGGAGGGACGAGGGCTTAGTTCCCCAATCTTTCCGCAGGGGGCCAAAAGCCTCGCCGCACAAAGTGCGCAGCGAGGCTTTTTGCATGCCCGAGGACGATTGGGGAACTAAGCCCTCGTCCCTCCCCGGGATATGTAGCGAGTCGGAGTACCCTTGCTGTTACTCTGCTTTGCCCACAGAGTTGAGGTTGGTCATGCGGATCTTAACCAGTTCGGTGATCTCGCGCATGCCCTCCTTGGCCGGCTTCTTGGGATCGAAGCAGGCGGGGTTCTCGGCCATGTAGGCCATGAAGCCCTTGGTGTAGGCCTGACGCAACTCGGTAGCGTAGTTAACCTTGCAGATGCCGTTCTTCACAGCCTCGGCAACCTGCTCATCGGGCACACCGGAGGTGCCGTGCAGAACCAGCGGCACGTCGACGGCGTCGCGAATGGCCTTGACCACGGACTGCTCGATGTGCGGATCGCTCGTGTACACGCCGTGGCTGGTGCCAACGCCAATTGCGAGGGAGGTGCAGCCGGTACGCTCGACGAACTCCTTGGCCTCGGCAGGATCGGTGTAGGGGCTCTCGCCCTCAACCGCGGGACCGTCGTCCTCCTTGCCGCCAACCTTACCGAGCTCAGCCTCGACGGGCACGCCCATGGCGCGGCCAGCATCGGCGACGGACTTGGTCAGGGCGATGTTGTCCTCGAAGGACTCGTGCGAACCGTCGATCATGACAGAGGTGTAGCCAGTGCGGAAAGCCTGCATGCAGCGGTCATAGCCATCGCCGTGATCGAGGTGCAGGGCGACGGGCACGGAAGCGCGCTCGGCGGCAGCCTTGACCATGCCGTAGAAGTAGTCCAGACCAGCGGTCTTGATGGTGCCCGGGGTGGTCTGCATGATGACGGGGGACTTGGTCTCCTCGGCAGCGGCCAGAACGGCCATAACAAACTCGAGGTTCTCGATGTTGAAAGCGCCGACGGCGTAGTGGCCGGCCTGAGCGTCCTTGAGCATCTTTTCGGTGGTAACAAGTGCCATGAGCGTTTGCTCCTCTCCCTCGCCCGCATCTGGACATCGGGCGTAGTTGTTCACAAGGCATTTTACCTTGCGTTTTGTTGACGTCATTGTATGAAATTCGACGGTTATAGATACGCGGGACAACGCCCTTGCACAGGGCCAAATCCTCAAATTTGAAAAGCAAACGGAAGGAATTAAGACCGAAGACCTATATTCGATATTGAGTTTTGAGCGCCGAATCTCTTTCTTTTATAGAAAAGATAAGTAATCGAAAGCTGTTTTCTTACTAAAAAAGAAAATGAACGAAAATGGTTTCAACATAATTCCTGCAAATTTAGGCTGAGGATGGAGCAGCTATGGCTCACGCAACAACCCGGGCCTTCGCCGATGAGCGTCGGGCCGCCATCATGGAGATGCTCGAGCATAACGCCTCTGTGCAGGTGGCGGAAATTGCCCAGACCTTTGCCGTGTCTTCTGTCACCGCCCGTGCCGACTTGGACGCGCTCGCCGAGGCTGGCAAGCTGCGTCGCACGCATGGTGGCGCCGTATCACTCCACAAGCGACTCACCGTCTCCACGCAGGATCGGCGCATCAACGTCAATGCCGCCGCCAAGCAGGCCATCGCCCAAAGCGCCATGCAGCTGGTCCGCGACGGAGACACCCTGCTCGTCGACTCGGGCACCACAGCACTCGAGTTCGTCCGGCTCCTCGACCAGCGCGACGGCATCACCGTCATCACAGCCGATATAACAATTGCCGACTACATCGACGAGAGCATGCCCTCGGTCGATGTCGTCATGCTGGGCGGGGCGCTGCGCAAAGGCCATCGTTATCTCTATGGCCCGCTCACCATGCAGGCGCTTCAAACGGTTCACGCAGATCTCGCCGTCATGTGCCCCGGCGCCTTTGTGCCCGGCTGCGGCTTTACCACCGACTTTCCCCAGATGGCAGAAACCAAAACGGCCATGATCGCCGCAGCCCATCAAAACGTCGCCCTCATGGACGCCAGCAAGGTCAACGGACGCGGCATGTACCGCTTTGCCGAACTGACCGATGTCAACACCATCGTGATGGACCGCGACCCCGATCATGCCGTCGCCACCTCAATCGCCGAGACCACCGGCAGCGCGCGTCCGGCCCTCATCATCGCCACCAGCTAAAATAAAAACCACCACAAAGATGCCTTTGTGGTGGTTTTGCTCGTTAAAAGCGAAATATCGCTACTTGGACAGCTCGTCGGCGAGGGCCTCGATCTGAGCGCGCGAGGCGTCGTTGAGCGAACCCAGGACAGTCACCTTGTTCTGCGTCAGGGTGATGTCCTTCATGCCCTCGAGCTCCTTGGTCATAACCTTGGCAGCGGTGGGCGCCCAGGAGCCGGCCTCAACGAGCGCCACCGTACGGTTCTGATAGGCGTGCTCGGCAAGCGTGTGGATAAAGGTGCTCATGAACGGGAAGATCTCGCCCTGATAGGTGATGGAGGCGAGCACCAGACGGTCATAGCGGAACGCATCCTCAACGGCCTCGGCCATATCATCGCGAGCCAGGTCAAAGACGGAGACCTTCTGGCCGCGGGCCTCGAGAGCAGATGCGAGCTCCTCAACGGCAGCCTTCAGATGGCCGTACACGCTCGCATAGGCAATCGTGATGCCCTCGTCCTCGGGCTGATAGCTCGACCAGGTGTTATAGGTGTCGAGGTAATAGCCCAGGTTCTCGGTCAGTACGGGGCCGTGGAGCGGACAGATGATCTGGATATCCAGATCGGCGGCCTTCTTGAGCACGGTCTGCACGAATTTGCCGAACTTACCGACGATGCCAAAGTAGTAGCGGCGCGCTTCGCAAGCCCAGCCTTCCGGGTCCTCGATGTCGTTGGCGCCGAACTTGCCAAAGCCGTCGGCACTAAAGAGCACCTTGTCGGTAGACTCGTAGGAGAAGATCACCTCGGGCCAGTGAACGTTGGGGGCGCCGACAAACGTTAGGCTGTGACCGCCCAGATCGAGCACGTCGCCCTCTTTGACGACCATCTTGCGCTCGGGGTAGTCGGTGCCAAAGTAGTTGACCATCATGCGGAAGGCGCCCATGCTGGCCACAATCTGTGCCTGGGGATAGCGCTCCATAAAGGCGGCGATACCGGCGGAGTGATCGGGCTCCATGTGATGGACGACCAGGTAGTCGGGCGTACGGCCGTCGAGCGCGGCCTCGAGGTTGCCGAGCCATTCGTCGACAAAGCCAGCGTCAACCGAATCGGCGACAGCGATTTTATCGCCCAAGATAACATAGCTGTTGTATGCCATGCCGTTCTCGGACACGTCGTACTGGCCCTCGAACAGGTCAATGTCGTGATCGTCGACACCGATGTAGCGGATATCCTTGGTGATCTCCATCAGGCAAAGCCTCCTAGATAGACAAAAGAACCCGTCTATCATAACACTCGCCTTCATAGCCACGGCTATCTGTCAGCATCCTTATCGATTGGAATTTAGGCGGAATATACTGCCGTTGACCTGCGCAAACTATGAGCGCGGTATCGCCGTGCTATGTCGAATAATGAGTTGGCCGGGAATACGAATGGCAACGGTTTTGCCCGGCGCCCCCTCCTTGGGAACCGCATGCTCAAACACCTCGCGTCCGCGCTGGTGCAGATCGAACCGCACGGTCGTGAGCTCGTTGTGTGCGACAAAATCATCGAGCGAATCGTCGACGCCCACCACGCTCACGTCCTCGGGCACGCGTAGGCCGCTATCGCGCAGCGCGGCGATGGCGCCATTTGCCATCTGATCATTTGCCGCATAGATCGCCGTCATGGTGCGATCGTGCTCGGCCAGATACCTGCCGGCCTCGTAGCCGCTGTTGGCAGACCAGTCGCCCTCGAGCGGCTCCGTTGGCTCAATATGCTTGCGCTCGAGCGCATCCTGCCAACCGGCACGACGGAACTGCTCGTCCACCGAAAAGGACGGACCGCCGATATATCGGATCTGCTCGTGGCCCAGCTCAAACAGATGGTCCATAAGTAGCAGCGAGCAGCCGTAATGGTCAGAATCGACCGTGGTCACGCGGGGATGCGCGTACATGGTGACGATAACCGTGCCGATACCCGGCAGCGGATCAAACGTCTCAAAGTCGGGCGCCATGCGGCTCATGCCGATGATGATGCCATCGACCGGCAGCGCCGCCATGCGCCGCGTGGCCTCCGCAAGCGAAAACTCCTCGGTCTTGGACATCTCGACCAGCGTAATGGCGCAAGAATGCTCGCGTGCGGCACTAGCGATACCGTCAATCATCGTGAGGTTACCGAACTTGGTGACATCGTTGACGCATAGGCCAACCGAATGGTAGCGACCGTCGCGCAACGAACGGCCGGCATAGCTCGGGCGAAAGCCGAGCTCCTGCATGGCGGCTTGCACGCGCTGGCGCGTCTGCTCGTTAACGTTAGGCAGACCATTGGCGACGCGCGAGACCGTCTGCTGCGAAACGCCGGCAGCGCGGGCGACGTCGGCCATGGAGACCGGACGCGAGCCTGTATCGTTGGAGGGGCGCCTTGCCACAAGATCACCTTCATCTTTGCGAGATCAAAATAGCGTGCATGCCGACCCGTGCAGAAATAGAGCCCGCGCGGAGGGTCGCTATCGTCGGACGCATGTTAACGTACTCTACTTTTTCTAGCTGCGTCTCTTCTGCTCTATAAGTCCATACGGCACTACCGTTCACGGCCGAATTTCGACCGATTACCAGATTCTCAAAAAGTGATATGCGTTATGTTATGAGTACGTTAACATAGCCCGTAACGTGCGGCATCGTGGATGCTGAGTTCACGCCGCTTCAAATTGTTAACGTACTCATAACGACGCAAAACCCACCCGGGCACGCCAAGGAAAGGACTCCCATGACCACCCCCGACGAAAAGACATTCGCCACGCTCACCAAGCTGTTCGAGGAGGAGTTTGGCCCCATCGGCGACCGCCAGGTGCTCTACGTGCACGCGCCCGGCCGTTCCGAGATCAGCGGCAACCACACCGACCACGAGGGTGGCCACGTTATCGCCGGCTCGCTCGATGTCGCTGTCGACGGCATCGCCGTGGCAACCGATTCCAACAAGGTTCGCGTAGCCGACGAGGGCTATCCCACGTTTGAAATCGCGCTCGGCACGCTAGACGTGCAGGAGTCCGAGAAGGGCACGTCCGCAAGCCTCGTGCGCGGTATGGCCCACGAGATTGCAGCCCTTGGCGTTGAGCCTCACGGCTTCGATTTTGCTTTCACCTGCTCCGTCCCCTCGGGCGGCGGCCTTTCCAGCTCCGCTGCCGTCGAGGCCGCATACGGCCGCGCCATGGAGACGCTCTGGGGCGCGCCCGCCATTGAGCCCGTCGCGCTCGCGCAGATGAGCCAGCGCACCGAGAACAACTACTACGGCAAGCCCTGCGGTCTGATGGACCAGGCCGCCGTGTGCCTGGGTGGCCTCGCCTACATGGACTTTGAGGACCAGGCTCAGCCTAAGACCCAGAAGCTCGAGCTCAACTTTGAGGATCACGGTTATGCGCTTGTGCTCGTTAAAGTGGGCACCGACCACGTGGCCGCCACCGACGACTACGCCGCCGTTCCGCGCGAGATGCAGGACGTCGCCGCCGAGTTTGGCAAGGCACGCCTGTGCGAGGTCGACGTTGCCGACTTTGACGCCAAGCTCCCCGAGCTGCGTGCCAAGCTGGGCGACCGTGCCTGCCTGCGCGCCGTTCACTACTGGTACGAGAACGGCCTGGTCGACAAGCGCTGGGCAGCTCTGAACGCCGGCGACATCGACCAGTTCCTGGTCCTGACGCGCGAGTCCGGCGCCAGCTCTGCCATGTACCTGCAGAATGTTGTTGCCAAGCTGGGTTCCGAGCAGCCTTCCATGTATGCCCTGGCGCTGGCCGAGCACGTGCTCGACGGCCGCGGCGCCGTCCGTATCCACGGTGGCGGCTTTGGTGGCACCATCCAGGCCTTCGTGCCGCTCGACCTGGTCGACACCTTCATTGCCAAGATGAACAGCTGGCTGGGCGAGGGCTCTGCCCGTCACTACGCCATCTCTGACAAGGGGGCTTACGCGGCATGGCTGTAATGACTGACGTGCGCGAGGCCGCACAGAACCTGATCGAGTACGCCATCCACCGATCGATGATCGGCCAGGACGACCGCATCTGGGCATACAACACCATTTTGGAGTGCATCGGCGCTACGGGGCCCGCGCTCGATATGGCCTGGGCGCTCCAGGTTGAGAAACTCTCGCTCTTGCACCCCGATACCCTGCCCGACTTTGACCTTGAAGGCACGCTTGCCGCGCTTTCCGAGACCGCCGTTGCCAACGGTGCCGCCGAGGACACAGCATCGGGCCGCGACCGCATCGCCATGCGAATCATGGGCGTGCTCACGCCGAGGCCTTCGGTTGTAAACGAAGAGTTCAACGGACGTATGGGCGTCAACGAGCCCCGCGCCGCAACCGACTGGTTCTACGGCCTGTGCTGCGACGCCGGCTACGTGCGCCGTGCCGCCATCGCGCGCAACATCAAATGGAGCACCCCCACCAACTGGGGCGATCTTGAGATCACTATCAACCTGTCCAAGCCTGAGAAGGACCCGCGCGATATCGCCGCGGCAGGTGTAGCCAAGAACACGGGCGAGAAGTATCCCGCCTGCCAGCTCTGCATCGAAAACGAGGGCTACCCCGGACGCTCCGCCGCAGCCGACGGCGGCGCTCATCCCGCCCGTCAGAACCTGCGCGTTATTCCCATCCAGCTCGACGGCGAGCGCTGGGGTTTCCAGTACAGCCCGTATGCGTATTTTAACGAGCACTGCATTGCTATGAGCTCCGAGCATCGCCCGATGCACGTGGACCGTAAGAGCTTGACCTGTCTGCTTGACTTTGTCGACCTGTTCCCGCACTACTTTATTGGCTCCAACGCCGACCTGCCTATCGTGGGCGGCTCGATCTTGTCGCACGACCACTTCCAGGGCGGCGCGCACGAGTTCCCCATGATGCATGCCACCGAGGTCTCGCAGTTTAGCGTGCCCGGCTTTGACCAGGTCAGCGGCACTGTGCTGCAGTGGCCGCTCTCGGTGCTGCGTCTGCGCTCGCACGACCGAGCCCAGCTGCTCGATGCTGCCGAAAAGATTATCCTCGCCTGGCGTGAGTGGACCGATGAGTCCGTGGGCGTCATCGCGCACACTGCCGACGGCGTGGCGCACAACACCGTGACGCCCGTCATCCGCCGCGTCGACTCCCGCGGCAACGCCGGCGGCAAAATCTACGAGGCCTACCTGGCGCTTCGCTGCAACATCACGACCGACGAGCACCCGCTGGGCGTTTTCCACCCGCATGCCGAGTACCACCATATTAAGAAGGAGAACATCGGCCTGATCGAGGTCATGGGCCTGGCCATTTTGCCGCCGCGCTTGGTTCCCGAGCTCGGCGCCGTCCGCGAGCACTTGCTGGCAGCCAAGGCCGATGCCAGCTACGACCTTGCTGGCGCGCTCGAGGGCGACGACCTTTGCCGCAGCCACGCCGCGTGGGCCGAGGACGTCTTTGCTCGCCGCGCCGATGAACTTACGACCGACAACGCCATCGATATCCTGCACGAGGAGGTGGGCGTGGTGTTTGGCCACGTGCTCGACAACGCCGGCGTCTTTAAATGGGACGAGGCAGGACGCGCCGCCCAGCAGCGCTTTATCGACTCGCTGTAGCACGCGAGCTCGAACGCACGCACTTAACAAATAGCGCCTACACGACCACGGCGCCCGCCGGCAACATCGCCGACGAGCGCCGTTTTCTGATGCAAGGGTAGCTAATTTGCACCAAAACAAGGAGTGTTCCAAACTGCCGGCAGAGAAGGAACGTCCCCAGGTGCCGACCTAAACCCCCACATTATTCGATGGAAAAACGTGGTTGCCTCACACATTATTCGATGGAAAAACGTGGTTTACTCCCACATTTTTCGATGGAAAGACCAAGACGGTCTTATACTAACCATGATCGTTAGGGGGCAGTATGCAGCGACAGCTAATGGACGAACTCATCGCTTGGAAATCTAGGTCAAACCGCAAGCCCCTCCTGCTTAAGGGGGCCCGCCAGACGGGAAAAACCTGGCTTCTCAACGAATTCGCAGGCCAGCAGTATCAAAACGTCATCCGTTTTGACTTTATGCTCGAACCGGGCGCACGTTCGCTGTTCGACGGAAGCCTTGGCCCCAAACGCATCATCTCCCAGATAGAGCTCCTGCGCGGCCAGACCATAACGCCGACAGACACGCTCATCATCTTCGACGAAATCCAAGAGGCACCGCGTGGCATCACCTCGCTCAAATACTTCAACGAGCTGGCGCCGGAATACCATATCATGGCAGCCGGCTCCTATATGGGGCTCGCGCTCCGACGCGAAAACGAGTCGTTCCCCGTCGGCAAGATCGACCAGCTTACCATGCGCCCCATGGGGTTTGTCGAGTTCGTTCGTGCCGTCGATGGCGATCCGCTCGCAGATGCCATCCTTGCCGCAGACATGGACCTGCTGGCGAACGTTTCCGAAAAGCTCGAGCGCCTGCTCAAGGAATACCTCGTTGTCGGTGGCATGCCAGAAGTTGTCTCCGCTTTCGCCGCCTCCCACGATTTCATCGAGGCCCGCAGGCTTCAGCAGCAAATCATCGAAGCTTACGAATCCGATTTTGGAAAGCATGCGCCAGCCCGCATCGTCGAGCGCATGAGGCTGGTTTGGAAATCCCTTCCCGGCCAGCTCGCAAAGGAAAACAAGAAGTTCGTCTACGGCGCGCTTCGTCCCGGGGCGCGCGCACGCGATTTTGAGGAAAGCCTCCAGTGGCTCATGGACTATGGAATCGTTCATAAGGTACCACGTGTTTCCGCCCTAAGAGCACCGCTCACAAGCTACGAGGATCTCTCGGGCTTCAAGCTGTTCTGCATCGACACCGGCATCCTCGGAGCACTCTCCGGCCTCACGCCAGCCATTGTTCTGAACGGGCCCGCTGTTTTTACGGAGTTCAAAGGCTCGCTGACCGAGCAATACGTCGCACAGGAGCTTTTGCTCCAAGGCAAAACTCCCGCGTATTGGTCATCTTCCTCCGGCAATGCAGAGACTGACTTTGCCATCGACCATGCGGGGACCGTGCTTCCGCTCGAGGTCAAGGCGGCAGAGAATCTCAAAGCAAAGAGCCTGAGGATTGCCTGCGAGAAGTTCAAGCTCGAGCGTTGCGTGAGAACATCGTTAGCGGCATATAGAGACGAGGGCACGCTCGTCAACATTCCGCTCTGGGAGATTGGGCACATCGACAAGCTGGCATAGGCGCTGTGGAGGGGGGGGTACCCCGTAAGGAGTGTCCCAAACTGCCGGCAAAAAAGGAACGTCCCTATCTACCGCATTCCCGAAGCAAGGCAACACCGAAGTTTTGGCAACGGTAGCGAGCGGGCCGCATTTGAGACAAGGTGACGTGAAACGAAAGGGCGCAGACCTTCTGGTCGCGCCCTTGAAGTTGAACGTCAGATTGTCCAAATGCGGCCCGCGCAGCGTCGGCAGGTTACGGCGTTTGGTAAAACGCCGTAACCCTAAAGCTCCGTTACTTCAACGCTGTTGTAGACCTCGTCCCAGCGATCCATGACCAGGTGGCCGGTCTTGGGATCCATGGCGTTAAGCTTGCCGCAGGTATTGGCGGTCTTGAGCACCGTGACGTCGTCGGCACCAGCAGCAATCGCATGCGCAAAGCCGGCGATGGTCGAGTCGCCGGAACCCGTCGCGTTCACAGCCGCAATCGCGGGCGTCTTGGCGCGGAACGCACGGCCCTCATGGAAGCCCACCGAACCGGCAGCGCCCATCGAAACGACAACCCAGGGAATACCGGCAAAGCGGCCATCGGCGGCAAGCGCCTCGCGCAGGGCATCGACATCATCGGTCGTAAAGGACGTACCCAGCAGGCCGTTAATCTCGGTCAGGTTGGGCTTTACGAGCTCAGGCTTAGCGTCGGACTCCAGCGCGGCCTCCAGCGATGCACCCGAGGTATCGAGCAGCACCCTGGCGCCCGCCTCCTCGGCGATCTTGACGAGCTCGGCATAGTAGCCGGCATCGACGCCACGCGGCAGCGAGCCCGAAAGCGTCACAACGTCCGCCTTCGCTGCAAGCTCGGCAAACTTGGCCGTAAAGGCCTCGAGCTCGGCCGGAGCGATCTGCGGGCCGCTCTCCAGCAGCTCGGTCTGATTACCCTCGTGCAGAATATTCAGGCAAATGCGCGTCTCACCGGCGATGGGCACAAAGTCGTTCTTGACGCCATCGGCATCCATGAGCTCGGCCATATAGGCACCCATGTGGCCACCCAGCAGACCGGTCGCGAGCACGTCGTCGCCCAGCTGCAGCAACACGCGGCCCACGTTGAGGCCCTTGCCGCCAGCGGTCTTTTCGGGCGTCACGCGGTTCACGTCGTCGATGATCAACTTGTCGAGCTGATAGCGCGTATCAATCGACGGGTTCATGGTAACGGTCAGAATCATATTGAACTCCTGTTTCCGGGGCACGACACGCGCGGCCCCAAACATACGATAGCTCGTTAAAGGATCTCGATCTCAAAGCCGCGGGTAACGGTCTCCCCCGGCTTGGCCACCAGGCAGCCGCGCTTGTGCTCCAGAATATCGTCCTCGTCGGAGCAGGTGGACAGACCACCCCACGGTTCCACGGCCACAAAGTCGCCCTCGGGCTTGCTCCACACAATCAGGTATGGCATATCGGGGAACGTCAGGCGCACGCCCTTGTCCTCGGTCTTCTTGGTCAGCGTAACCACGCGGCTCTCGAGCACGTCAAAGATGGTCTCCGCGAAGTCAAAGAGTTCGTGGGTCAGCGGCAGGTCATGGCCAACCATCGGGTTCTTGCTGCGATGCTCAACGTCAATCAGGCCCGTCGAGGGAACGGCAGTACAGAGCTCGGCGGCCTCGCGCTGCTCAAAACGGAGCTCGTAGTCGTCATAGGACTCGCCCTCGTCAAGCGGGCACTTAAAGCCGGGGTGGCCGCCCACAAAAAACGGCATGTCCTCGGTGCCCTCATTGGTCACCTCGTACGACACGGCCACCTTTTCCGAATCGATCGTGTAACGAGCAACGATCTTAAACGGATACGGGTACTGCTCGAGCAACTCGGCATGGTCGGCAGAGCTTAAGCTCAGCGCAACCATGTTGTCGCTCTGTTCCTCGAGCTTCCACTCCTGCTTGCGCGCAAAGCCGTGGCGGGCGAGCTTTACCTCGCGGCCGCCCATGGTCATTGCGTGACCGTCACGAAGGCCACCGCAGATCGGGAAGCAAATAGGTGCCTGGCCCGACCAGGCCGCCGGATCACCCTGCCACAGGTACTCACGGCCGTTGGCCGCAATAGAAGTGAACGACCCGCCCGCCGTGCTCAGTGCTACGCGGATAGAACCGTTATCAAGAACAAACTCCATAGGAGCCTTCCCTTTCTTACGACAGCCCGCCAAGTCAATAGGGCTGATAGAAAACCGGCCCGCGCCCCCTCACAGAAACGCGAGCCGTCAACGGACTAGTTAATTACGCCGGATACCCGCTAATCATGGTATTCGCCGCGGTCCCACTTCTCCAGGAACTCGTCAAAGAAGTGCGGGTCGGCCTGAGCCTCGGCGTCGGCCTTGTTGCAGGCATCAATCTTGGCGATCAGAGCATCGTGCTCGGGAGTCTTCTCGTAGGGCTCCTCCAGGAAGGCAAGCATGATATCGGCCATCAGGAACTCGCCGGTAATCTTGCCGCCAAAGCCCACGATGTTGGCGTTGAGCTCGCGACGAGCGTACAGGGCAGAGGTCATGTCGCGGACCAGGGCGCAGCGGGCGCCGGGAACCTTGTTGACGGCGTTGGTGATGCCGATGCCGGTGCCGCACAGGGCCACGCCAAAGTCGGCCTTGCCGCTGGCAACAGCCTCGCCCACGGCCTTACCGTAGATGGGATAGTGCGTACGGGTGTGGCTGTAGGTGCCGCAGTCGAGCACCTTGTAGCCAGCCTGCTCCAGGCGGTCGGCCAGATAGATCTTCTCGTCCGTAACGATATGGTCGCAACCGATTGCGATGGTCTTCTTCATCAGAACGTCCTTTCGTCTGAATTCACAAGTTGAGGTAGAAGTTCGAGTTCTCGGTGGCTCTCGTTAGGCCATCTTGTTGAGCATGTCGACACGGATCTGGTGACGGCCGCCGGCGTACTGGGCGCGCAGGAACTCACGGGCGATCTTCTTGGCGACCTCGGTGCCCACAACGCCCGGGCCCATGGTGACCATGCGCGAGCCGTTGTGCTCGCGGGTCATGTAGGCGGAACGCTCGTCGGAAATGTTGGCGACGACCATGCCCTTAATCTTGACGGCGGCCATATAGGAGCCGACGCCGTACTTATCGAATGCGAAGCCCTGGGAATCCTTGTGCTCCAGCAGGTCCTTGGCAACGGCGGTCGCGGAATCGACAAAGTCCGCGGCAGGGGTCTCGGAATAGTCGACGACCTCGTGACCGTCGGCGATGAGCATCTCCTTGATGGACTCCTTCATCGACATACCGTCGGCATCGGAAGCGATTACAACCCTCATGACATCCTCCTTGAGAGATACGCAGGTGCGTAGTTCCTGTTTGGAAGTGTTGAATCGCGTTCAGGTCCGGGCATCTGAACGTGCGGTTCTTCACTGTTCGTGTTTATTTGAACACATTCGAACATAAACTGCAACAACTATTTGTTTATCTTTGTTCTTTTTTGAGCAAATACCGTTCACAGGTGATTGCTGACCGTTTGGACCCGGCGCGGACGTAGCGACCATGTGTTCAACAAACAAAAGGGCGGCCGAGAACGTGTCTCGGCCGCCCTTCTCACGGTTGATCTTCCAAAGATCGCTTTGCCGCCTACTCAGACTGCCCGCTCTTCTTGGCATGTTTGGACGGAGCGCTCAAGAAACGACCCGTCAGATAGTTCGCGGGACCGGAGATATCGATCCCCAGCAGTACGTGTCCCAGCCACAGGAACGCCACGAGCACCAGCAGCGGGATAACGCACGAAGTCACGATCATCACGATGACGCCTTCGATGAGGTCGGTCACCTGCTGCACGATCTCGTCGGTCATCTGCTTGGCACCGCTGGTCACCGACGTAACAAGGCTCGAGGCCCCATCAGTCAACTGCTCGAGCACGTTTTTGGACTCCGTGGCCTCGGATTTTTTCTTGTTCGATTTTGAGCTGGTCTCGGCTGACTTGTCCGTGGTGTCGGCCGCGTCCGCAGCCTTTTGCTCAGCTTGCTCAATACTTACGCGATACGTTTCATCGACCTTTTGCGACACCCATACGCTCGCGGGCACGAGCGCCATGCCGATCACGGCAACCACCAGCACGCGTGTCGCCACACGGCGCAGGACAGCGCTCGTGCTCCAGCGCCCGTGAATGCCGAGCGACACCGCAAAGAGCACCAACGCAGACGGGATTAAGATGCCCAGGCCAACCGACCACAAAATCGTGAGCAAATATTTCTCTAGGTAGAGCACGGCAAGCACGATACCAAGGTTGCCTGAAAGCTGTGCGAGCTGCTCGGCAACCGGCGTTCCCGTATCACCCGGCAGTGCGGTAATGCCCGCAGATAGAGCCACGCACGAGGTCGTGAGCGCCAAAACGTTGCCTTTCTTTTGGTCGATAACCTCGATGGTGGAGTCCCAAGTTTTGGTATCGGCGAAATGCGGACGAGCTACAAAGCCCGACAGCAGCGCCAGTACCACGAGCGCAACGATAAAGCCAATCTGCAGCTTTTTGTTTGCACACACGATATCGGACAGGCTCGGCTGCAGCTCAACCACTGTCGTAGACTCGGTAATCTGGACAGGGCGCCCATGATCCATCGCGTGCGCGTCTCTCTTTTGCATCAGTCCGTTGTCCGGCATTTGGATACCTCCTCAGTCCGGCGTTTAATGCGAAAGGAAGTATACCCACCGAGCAAAAATCGAACGGGAGGACGAACGGAGCGCACCAAGACTGTCCCCAATGACTAGTCGTTTAAGAACGTCCCCAATGACTATCACGGGATGAGTTGCGGTGGAATAGGGATTGTTTTGTGCCCGCCGGCCCCTATTCAGTCCCTATTTCACCGCAACTTGAAGTAGAACAGGAAAAGCCCTGCCGCGGGTAGCAGCAGAGCTTTTGGAAGGGAACTTGGTTGTGAGGGCTCGTTAGGCGAGCTTGGCCTCGAGCTCAGCGATGCGCTTGTAGGCATCGATGGTAAAGCGGGCCTGCTTCTCCAGGATCATAGTGGTCATGAGAGTGTCCTGAGCGTGAGCCATGATGAAGGTCATCTCCATCTCGCCACCGCCGGCCTCCTGCGAAAGCAGCTTGGTCTGCGTGTCGTGGGCACCGATGAGCGCATCGCTGGCATCCTTGTGCAGCTGCTCGGCCTTCTCAAAGTCACCCTCGCGAGCAGCATCGAGCGCTGCAAGCAGATCGGTCTGGGCGTCACCTGCGTATGCGACAATCTCGAATCCAACCATCGAGATTTCTTCTTTGGTTGCCATGTTGCGTTCCTTTCACATATGAACCAATGGAGAGCATCGCGTCCGGGCATACGCGCTGCGTTGTGTATGACAGAAACAATAACATTCAAACAAAATAGAACAGCTCAAAACGTAATTTCGAGCTATGAACGGTCACTTTTCGCCCGTGAACGGTTTTTAAACCAATTTAAACAATATCGAACACAGTTAGCGGCAACCCAAACAGGACCGCACCCTAACGCAAATCGCGCACCGTATCGCCCTCGACGAGCACACCGGGAATCAGCATGTGCTCCACGCCAGACGCACCCCCATCGGCGCCGGCAATCTTGTCGACCGCCCACATGCCGACGCGCTTGTTGTCAAAGCGCACCGTGGTCAGGCGACGGTCGGGCACGATATCGCCCAGGCTGTCGTCAACACCCACCACGCTCACGTCCTGGGGCACACGCCTTCCGCACGACTCGAGCCCGCGAATGCAGCCGTATGCCATGGCATCGTTGGAAGCATAAATGGCCGTACAGGTCAGATCTTCCGCCAGAGCCTGACCGGCAGCATATCCGCTCTGTGCCGTCCAATCGCCACGGACGAGTCGCGGCGGCTCAATACCATGTGCGCGCAATGTCTCACGCCAGCCTTCCTCGCGCTGCATGCCCGAAAGCGAGCGCTCGGGGCATGAGATAAAGTGCACGGTCTTGTGCCCCTGCCCCAGCAAGTACTCGACCACCTGGCGCGAGCAATCGAACTGATCGTTATCGACCGTTGAACAGAGCGGGTGCTCCAGCATCGTAACGAGCACCGTCTGCATACCGGGCAGCGGCTCGAAGGTGCCAAAGTCCGCCGGCATGCGGTTCATGATCACGACCATGCCGTCCACCGGCAGCGCGCTCATGCGCGACGATGCACTCTCGAGGGTATACGGATGCCCGTCTACTTTAGTGAGGGTGATGGCGTAGCCATGTTTGTCGGCCGCAGCGGTAAAGCCCTCCATACGGTCGAGGTTGCCGGTACCGGTAATGTTGAACATGGCGACACCGACGGTCTTAAACTTGCCGCGGCGCAGCGATCGACCGGCAAAATTGGGACGATACCCCAGCTCGCGCATGGCGGCACGCACGCGCTCCTTGGTCTCGGGGCGCACGCTGGGCGAATCGTGCACGGTGCGCGAGACCGTCTGCTCCGAGACGCCCGCGAGACGCGCCACGTCCTTAACGGAAACCGATTTTTTAACAGCGGCCATAGGTCGATCTTTCTATGTCGACGATGCCATTGGTGGCACCCTACGCAGTCATTTTTAACGCCTTCAAGTATATCCAACGCCTCCCCCACCATACGCTCACCACCCAAAACCTACCGTTCACCGACATTTTTGCTTCCCCAAACGGCTTTTGGCGCCCAAATGTTAACGTTGCCATTGCGCAAACACAGAGCCACCGGGCGGCTCAAACGTTTACGCATAAGGAATCGACGGTTCGCAGGCACAGGAACCACCGGTTCGCGTCTTTTTTTGTGTCGCAAAATGGCAACGTCAACATTTTGGCAACCGAACGCCAAAAGCTACCATCGTTGCTAACCCACCGACTCTTAGGAGCATTGCATGGAGCAACTTATCGCCACCATCGAAAAAGGCCAGCCCTTTTCAACGCGATCGCCCGCAACAAGTACCTCAAGGCGATCCGCGACGGCTTTATCTCCGTCATCCCCATCATCATCTTCTCGTCCATCTTCTGCCTGGTAGCCTCGGTCCCCAACATCTGGGGTTTCTACTGGCCCGATGACATCAACAACGCCCTGTGGAAGTGCTACAACTACTCCATGGGCATCCTGGCCATCGCCTGCGCCGCCACCACGGCCAAGCACTTCGCCGACGCTCAGAACCGCGATCTGCCCAAGAACAACCAGATCAACTTCATCTCGTGCATGTGCGCGGCCATCATCGGCTTCTTGCTCCTTTCGAGCGACACCATCGCCACGGACGCCGCCAGCGGCTTCAACACCACCTACCTTGGTTCCAAAGGCCTGCTGACCGCCTTCATCGCTGCGTTTGTGACCGGCATCATCTACAAGTTCTTCATTAAGCGCAACATCACCGTCAAGATGCCCGAGCAGGTTCCGCCCAACATCTCGCAGACCTTTAAGGACATCATCCCCTTCTCCGTCTGCATCACCGTCTTTTGGGTCTTTGACATAGCCTTCCGCGCTGCTTTTGGCTTCTGCTTTGCCCAGGGCGTCATCCAGGTGTTCCAGCCCCTGTTCACCGCTGCCGACGGCTACATCGGCCTCGCTGTGATCTACGGCGCCATGAGCCTCTTCTGGTTCGTGGGCGTCCACGGCCCCTCGATCGTCGAGCCCGCCATCGCCGCCGCCCTCGTTGCCAACATGACCGACAACCTGGCTGCGTTCCAGGCCGGCCAGCACGCTTCCGCTGTCCTGACCCAGGGTGCCCAGTACTTCGTCGTCTGCATGGGCGGCACCGGCGCCACGCTCGTCCTGGTCTTTATGTTCTGCTTCCTGGCCAAATCTCAGGAGATGCGCGCCGTCGGTAAGGCCGCCATCGTCCCCGTCTGCTTTGCCGTCAACGAACCGCTGCTGTTCGCTGCACCCATCGTGCTCAACCCCGTCTTCTTTGTCCCGTTTGTCTTTGCCCCGATCGCCAACATCTGGATCCTCAAGATCTTTATCGACTTCTTGGGCATGAACGGCTTTATGTACACCCTGCCTTGGACCGTCCCCGGCCCCATCGGCACCATCATGGGCCTGGGCTTCCAGCCGCTCGCCTTTGTGATGCTCGCCCTTATCCTGGTCGTCGATTTCGTTCTGTACTACCCGTTCTTCCGCGCCTATGACGCCCAGAAGTGCGCCGAGGAGGCCGAGATCTCCCAGGAGGAGCTCGCCGCGAAGAACGCCGAGAAGGCTGCCAAGCTCAACGATGCCTTCCAGGGCAAGGCTGACGCCAAGAGCGTTGCCGCCGGCGCTGCTGCCGAGGCCGTGAAGGCCGATGCCCCCGCCGCTTCTGCAGCACCCGCTGCCGAGGCAACGACCGCCAGCAACCTCAACGGCAAGCGCGTGCTCGTGCTCTGCCAGGGCGGCGGAACCTCGGGCCTGCTCGCCAACGCACTGGCCAAGGCCGCCAAAGAGCGCGGCATCAATCTTGAGACCGCTGCCGAGGCCTATGGCAACCACGTTGACATGCTCCCCGACTTTGACCTGGTCGTCCTGGCCCCGCAGGCTGCCAGCTACCTGGCCGACCTGCAGAAGGACTGCGAGCGCGTGGGCAACAAGTGCGTCGCTTGCCGCGGTAAACAGTACATCGAGCTCTCCCAGAACGGCGATAAGTCTCTCGCCTTCGTAAGCGAGCAACTCTCGAAGTAAGTAACGCTCAGGGCCAGCCGACCATCCAAGACCGGCTGGCCCTTCGATTTAGACGATTGGATCATCATGTCCGTTAACCCTGCTAGCGTCACTAACCCGCCTGCGCAGTTTCCCGAGGACTTTGTCTTTGGCGGCGCCACTGCTGCCTACCAAGTAGAGGGCGAGACCCGCACTCACGGTAAGGGCAAGGTTGCCTGGGACGACTTCCTGGAGGCCCAGGGGCGCTTCTCCCCCGATCCCGCTTCGGACTTCTACAACCAGTACCCCGTCGATCTGGAGCTGTGCGAGGAGTTTGGCATCAACGGCATTCGCCTCTCCATCGCCTGGAGCCGCATCTTCCCCAACGGTATCGGTGAGATTAACCCCGAGGGTGTCCAGTTCTACCACGATCTTTTCGCCGAGTGCCACAAGCACCACGTTGAGCCGTTTGTCACGCTGCATCACTTTGACACGCCGCTGCCCCTCTTTGAGAAGGGCGACTTCCTCAACCGCGAGACCATCGATGCCTTTGTGGACTTTGCCACCTTCTGCTTTAAGGAGTACGCCGACCAGGTGACCTACTGGTTCACCTTTAACGAAATCTGGGCCGACGCCTCCAACACCTACATCGAGGGCACCTTCCCCGGTGGCGTCAAGGCGCATCTTGCCGAGGCCTTCCAGTGCGAGCACAACATGATGCTCGCCCACGCCAAGGCCGTGCTGGCCTTCCACAACGGCGGTTTTAAGGGCAAGATCGGCGTCATTCAGTCGTTGGAGTTCAAGTACCCGCTCAACGAAAACGACCCCGCCGACATCAAAGCCGCCAACAACGAGCACGTGCTGCAAAACCAGTTTTTGCTCGACGCCACCTTCCGCGGCGACTACGCGCCCGACACCCTCGAGTGCGCCAACCGCCTGGCCGCCGTCTCGGGCGGCACCATCGAGATCTTGGACGAGGACCTCGAGATTATGCGCGAAGCCGCGCTCTACAACGACTACCTGGGTGTTAACAACTACCAGTGCCGCTTCTTGAAGGCCTACGATGGCGAGAACGACCTGCACCACAACGGTACGGGCGAGAAGGGCACCGGCCGCTGGCGCGTCAAGGGCATTGGCGAGCACGTGAACAAGCCCGGCATCCCCACCACCGACTGGGACTGGATCATCTATCCCGAGGGTCTGTTCGATCTGCTCGTCTACATTAAGCAGCACTACCCCAACTACAAGCAGATCTTCATCACCGAGAACGGCATGGGCTACAAAGACCCCTACAAGGACGGTTTTGTGGACGACCAGCCGCGCATCGACTACATCGAGCAGCACCTGCGCTGGTTACTCAAGGCCATGGAGGTGGGCGTCAACGTGGGCGGCTACTTCCTGTGGAGCCTGCAGGATCAGTTCTCCTGGACCAATGGCTACAACAAGCGTTACGGCTTCTTCTACGTTGACTTTGAAACCCAGAAGCGCACGCCCAAGGCAAGCGCATACTGGTATAAGCACGTGGCGCAGACCCGTCGTCTGGACTAGCGGCTTGCGGCGAGCGGTTGGCGGAGTTGCACCGCCCACATAACCTGTCCCCATTTCTCAGCCGGGGGCGGCACGTCACACGGCGCGCCGCCCCCGGCCTTTTGGGCGGTTCGGGGTCCGTTTGTCTCAATCTGTAACATCTAGCCGAGTTTTTGGGTCCTAGCTGTTACAGATTGAGACGAACAGGATTGCTCTTTCCGAAGAATCTAAATCTGTAACACGTAGCCCGCTTTTGACCGTCTACCTGTTACAAATCGAGACAGACGGAGTAGGACCTAACCCCGTATGTCCCTAACAGTCGAGCGTTCGACCAGCGTGCTCGGCACATGAATCGCCTCGATAGACGAGCTCTCTCCAATCGCCGCCTCAAACGCAAGCTTACCGACACCGCGCAAATCAAATCGCAGCGTCGTCAGCCGATTGTGAGGAACAAGTCCCTCGAGTGCGTCGTCGATACCAACCACGCTCACGTCGTCGGGCACGGACAGGCCCGCGTTCTCGAGCGCGGCGATAACGCCCAGCGCCATCTGGTCATTTGCCGCAAGCACGGCAGTCGGCGTCTGCGACCCGCCGGCAAGCACCTCGGCCGCAATCCGCTCGCCCATGGCGTACCCACTGTCCGCACTCCAATCGCCACGCAGCATCGGAGCGGCATCGACATGAGCACGACCCAGCGTATCGCGCCAACCGGCCTCACGAAAACGCGAGGAAATCGAGTTTTCCGGACCCGCCACAAACCGCATATTCGAGTGACCATGTTCCAGCAGATAATTGGTCAACAGCTCGCACGAACCATACTGGTCGGAGTCGATCGTCGTGCAGCGCGGATGCGCATACATGGACAGGATGACCGTTCGCACTCCCGGCTGGGGAACAAACTCCTCAAAATCGGGAGCCATGCGGTTCATGTTGAGAATCATGCCGTCGACGGGTCGCTCGACCATGCGGCGCGAGGCATCGGCAAGTGCATAGGGCTTGTCGCCGCCCATCTCGATCATAGTGACGGCAAAATCATGCTCGCGCGCCGCTTGCATGATACCCTCGAGCGTCGCCAGGTTACCGACACGTGTGATGTTGTACATGCACAGGCCAATAGAACGATACGACCCGCCGCGCAACGCCGCTCCAGCAAAATTGGGACGAAAGCCCAGCTCTTCCATGGCGGCCAGCACACGCTTGCGCGTCTTTTCCGTCACGTTGGGCATACCGTTGACCACGCGAGACACAGTCTGGCGGCTCACGCCAGCGAGCGCCGCAACCTCTGCCGCGCTCGCCGAACGACCATTCCTTGTCTGCTGATCCATGCCTTCCACGCTAACCTGCTTCCCAACTATTCCCCGCGCCCATGGCGCATCGTACATACATTGATAACGTGCTCATGATACCCGAGCCATATACCACAACATGAAAACTTCTGTCAATCAAAACCGCTTACCGAACAAATACAACCGTTCGCAGCTGTTTGAAGTTGTTTTGTTTCTATACATCCCAGCCGGATGTTAACGTGCTCATTGTCAAATGTTCACGTGCTCATTTTGGTTCTAATCATTTTAAGATAGTGTTTATCGGGCTTTTTCACCGCTGAACGCTAACCAGGGAGCCTCCTGAGCGCAAACGCACAATATCGAACAGCGAGACGAGAGGATGTATGCATATGTCTTTGCTAAACCGCGTACAGCAGCTGCCGAAGGGCTTTGTTTGGGGCGCCGCAACCGCCGCGTACCAAACGGAAGGTTCCACGAAGGTGGCAGGCAAGGGTAAGACCATGTGGGACGATTACCTTGTCGCCCAGGGTCGCTTTTTGCCCGACCCGGCCAGTGATTTCTACAACCGCTACGAGGAGGATATCCGCCTTTCTGCCGAGCATGGACTCAACGCCATTCGTGTGTCCATCGCCTGGACCCGCATCTTCCCCAACGGCGACGATGCCGAACCCCTCGCCGAGGGCGTTAAGCACTACCACGAGCTGTTCGCCTGCTGCAAAAAGTATGGCGTCGAGCCCTATGTGTCCCTGCATCACTTTGACTCCCCCGCCGCCCTGTTCAACCAGGGCGACTGGCTCAACCGCAAGACCGTCGACGCCTATGTGCGCTATGCCGAGTTCTGCTTCCGCGAGTTCCGCGAGGTCAAGAATTGGTTCACCATCAACGAGCTCATCAGCCTCTCGCACTCCCAATACATCCAAGGCAACTTCCCGCCCAACCATCACTTTGATGTGACGAGCGGCATCCAGAGCCAGCACAACGAGCTCGTTGCCCACGCCCGCGCCGTCAACCTGTATAAGGATCTTGACGAGACCGAGCACCTGGGCGGACGCATTGGCATGGTCAACGTCCTGACGCCGGCATATCCTGCCACCGACTCGCCCGCCGACCAGCACGCCGCCGACCTGTACAACGCCTTCTACACCGACTTCATCATGGACGGCGCCTTCCTGGGTCACTACTCCGCGCGCACCCTCTCACTCATCAACGAGATTCTGCGAGCCAACAACGCCACACTTACGGTTGAGGACAGCGACATGGAGGAGCTCGCCAAGGCGGCGCCCCGCAACGATATGTTCGGCCTCAACTACTATCAGTCGGCGTTTATCGCCGCCTACGATGGCGAGTCCACCAACAGCTTTAACGGCACCGGAGACAAGGGCACCTCGTGCTTTAAGTTTAAGGGCGTCGGGCAGCAGGTCGATATGCCGGGTATCCCCACCACCGACTGGGATTGGCTCATCTACCCGCAAGGCCTCTACGACACGCTCAAGCACATCAGCGCCACCTATCCCAACCTCCCCGTCATCTATATCACCGAAAACGGCCTGGGCCACAAGGACCCCGAGCCCGACGCAAACGGCATCGTCGCCGATCCCGAGCGCATCGACTTTGTCGACCAGCACATGGAGAAGGTGCTCCAGGCGCGCGCCGAGGGCGTCGACGTCCAGGGCTACTTTATCTGGAGCCTGCAGGACCAGTTCTCGTGGGCCAATGGCTATAACAAGCGCTACGGCCTGTTCTACATCGACTTCGACACGCAAAAACGCTACATCAAGCAGTCGGCACTCTGGTACAAGGAGCTCGCCGACACTATGGCGGACGCGCAGTAGCGCATCGCCTCGCTTTCCCCCGAGAAGGGAGCGGCCCTATGCGATACAAACCCAGCCGCTCCCCTCTCTCCCCCTGGGACCGACCCCGCCTGCACCCGGGCTTTTAGCAAGCGGGAGACCATATAGGTTTTCAACGTCCATGCCATTAAGATTTCATGCAAAGAGGAGCGTGAACTATGGAATCGATCGTTAAGTTCTTGGAGAAAGGTCAGCCGTACTTCGACAAGGTCTCTAAGAACATCTACCTTCAGGCCATTAAAGACGGCTTTTTGGCAGCAATGCCCATCATCCTGTCTTCTTCTGTCTTCCTGCTTATTTCGACCCTGCCGGGCGTTGTCGCCACGGTCGGCGGCTTTACGCTGCCCGACTGGTGGAACGTCGACGTCGTGAACTTCTGCAACAAGGTTTACAACTTCACGATGGGCGTCGTGGGCATCATGGTCGCCGGCACCACCGCAAGCGCGCTGACCGGCTCCAAGAACCGCCGCATGCCTGCCGGCAAGGCCATCAACGCCACGAGCACCATGGTCGCCGCCATGTGCGCTATGCTCATCTTGGCCGTTACCCAGACGAGTGCCAAGATCGACGGCGCCGATGTCTCGGTGTTCTTTACCGACAACATGGGCACCAAGGGCCTGCTGAGCTCCTTTGTCGCCGCATTTGCCACGGTCAACATCTATGCCTTCTGCATTAAGCGAGACATCACCATCAAGCTGCCCAAAGAAGTCCCCGGCGCCATCGCCCAGAACTTCCGCGACATCTTCGCCTTCAGCTTCTCCATCCTGTTTGTCGCCGTCATCGACGTTATCTGCCGCACCTGCTTGGCCGTCCCGTTTGCCAACGTCATCTCCACGCTGGTGAGCCCGCTGTTCGCCGCTGCCGATTCCTACGCCGGCCTCGCCCTCATCTGGTTCATGATCCCGCTGTTCTGGTTCATGGGCATCCACGGCCCCTCGGTCGTTAAGCCTGCCCTCAACGCCGCGCTGTTTGGCAACATCACCACCAACCTCGCCACGCTGCAGGCCGGCGGTCACCCCGCCCTCGCCCTGACCGAGAACTTCGGTAACTACATCGGCGAACTCGGCGGCACCGGCGCCACGTTCATTGTCCCGATCATCTTCCTGCTCTTTATGCGCTCCAAGCAGCTCAAGGCCGTCGGCAAAGCCTCTGTCGTACCCGTGATGTTCGCCGTCAACGAGCCGCTGCTGTTCGCCGCGCCCATCATCCTCAACCCGTACTTCCTGATCCCGTTCCTGTTTGCCCCCGTGGCCAACGTCCTCATTGGTAAGTTCTTCATCGACTTTTTGGGCATGAACGGCTTTATCTATGCCATGCCGTGGGCACTCCCCGGACCGATCGGCACCTTCATCGACACCAACTTCCAGCCGATCTCTCTGGTCCTGGTTGTCGTCCTGCTGGTCGTTGACTTCTTGATCTACTACCCGTTCTGCAAGGCCTACGACAACGTCCTGTGCAAGCAGGAGGCCGAGACCCTGGCCGAAGAAGAGGCCGAGGAGACCAAGGCCGTCAAGACCGCTGCCGCCCCCGCCGTTGAGGCTCCTGTTGTCGAGACCGCTTCTGCCACCGAGGCCTCCGCAGCTCCGTCCGCCCTTAAGGGCAAGGATCTGAGGGTTCTGGTTCTGTGCGCTGGCGCCGGCACCTCTGCACTGCTCGCCAACGCGCTTAAGGAAGGCGCCGACGAGCTGGGCATCGACATTACCGCCAACGCCGGTGCCTACGGCAGCCACTACGCCATCATGGACCAGTACAACGTCATCGTCCTGGCTCCGCAGGTTCGCACCTATTACAACGAGATGAAGGCCGACACCGACCGCCTGGGCATCACGCTGCTGTCGCCCAAGGGCAAACAGTACATCGACCTCACTAAGGATCCCAAGGGTGCCGTCGCCTGGATCGAGGAAAACCTCGAGGCATAAGACGCTGACACCACCTGCCGCTCGCAGACAATAAATGGCCCGTGCATCGATGTGTGATGCGCGGGCCATTTTGTTTAGACCGCACCCGTCCTCCTGTTCATCTCAATCTGTAACATCTATCCGAGTTTTTCGGTCCAAGCTGTTACAGATTTAGACGAACGGGCGGCCCGGGCCGAACAATCTCGATCTGTAACATGTAGACCACTTTTGACCGTCTAGTTGTTACAGATCGAGACAAACGGAATAAGCTGGACCGAATTGTCTAAATCTGTAACATCTAGCTGAGATTTTCGGCCCTACCTATTACAGATTTAGACGAACAGGCCGAGCACGTCTACGCCCGCAAATCCCGCACGCTCGCGCGCTCGACCAGCACACCCGAGACGAGCGTACGGCTTCTGGAGCTCGGGGCCTCCAGACCTGCGACGACCTCGTTAAGCGCACGGACGCCCAGCTCGCGGTGACGGAACTTCACCGACGTCAGAATCGAGTTGGGAATCGTCTTGTAAAGCTCGTCATCAAAGCCGATCACGGACACGTCGTCGGGCACACTGAGCCCTTTGTCACGTAGAGCCATCATCACGCCGTTTGCCATGCAGTCGTTAGCAGCGAGGACCGCCGTGCAATCGGGCTTATCGGCAAGCACAAGGCCCGCGGCATAGCCACTATCCGCATTCCAATCGCCTTGCAGAGGCTCGGGCGGCTCAATGCCACGCGCCTCGAGCGCCGCACACCAACCTTTCATACGGCACTGGCTCGACAGCGACTCTTCCTTACCAGAGACGAAGTACACGTTCTTGTGCCCGCGATTCAAGAAGTACTCGCACGCCATACGAGCGCCGCCCTCTTGGTCGTCACTGACGGTGGAGCAGGTAGGATGCTCCATCGGCGTAATAATCACCGTCTTGAGGTCTTTCGGCGCCTCAAAGCTATCAAAGTCATCGACCATCTGACGCAGGTTGAAGATCATGCCATCAACAGGCAGCTGCGACATCCTACGCGCCGCATCGGCAAGAGTCATCTTCTCACCTCCGCACTTCTTAATCATCGTGAGCGCAAAGCCGCGTTCTTCGGCGGCATCGGCGATACCGTCAATCATGTCCACGGCGCCGCCCGACAAGTGGAACAGCACCACGCCGATGCACCCGTAACGGCCCAACTTGAGTGAACGCGCGGCAAAGTTGGTTCGAAACCCGAGCGCCTCCATTGCAGAATGGACCCTATCGCGCGTCGACTCTCGCACGCTTTCGGGCTCGTTGATTACGCGCGACACCGTCTTGAGAGAAACACCAGCGGCAATCGCCACATCATTCATTGAGACATTTTTCTTGTCCATCGTTGCCACTGCTTCTCCACTCGGTTCTCTATCGCTTGCTTTTTGCGTTCTAGCATACACTACCTGCCTGACTGATAAATCAACCGTTTACCGGACAATATCGACCGCTCACCCGTATATCCTTGTTGCTCTTCCAAAAATGTCTTACGTTGTCATTAACGAAATGACAACGTTGTCATTTCGCAATGCCTTCCTTGAGCAGGAAGGTTTCCGGGCAGTCCTGACCATCCATCGACGACCAGTTCCATCCACATGCATCGCGCATCAAGTAGCAAAGGAGCTCTATGGACGCCATCGTAAAGATGCTCGAGAAGCATCAACCGTTCTTCGAGAAGATCTCGAGGAACATCTACCTCCAGGCCATCAAAGACGGATTCCTTGGGTGCATGCCCATCGTCCTTACCTCTTCGATCTTTCTGCTGATCGCCACCCTTCCCGGCGTAGTTGGAATCACGTTGCCCCAGCCGCTCATCGACTGGTGCAACAAGCTGTACAACTTCACCATGGGCGTCATGGGCATCATGGTTGCCGGCACCACCGCCAAGAACTTCACGGCTTCCATGAACCGTCGCATGCCCGCCGGCAAGGTGCTCAACGACGGCTCCACCATGGTTGCCGCCCAGTGCAGCATGCTGCTGCTCGCTGTTACGCAGTTCACCACCAAGTTCAACGGCTCCGAGCTTTCTGTCTTCGATTGCACCAGCATGGGTACGCGCGGTCTGTTCTCGGCCTATATCGCCGCGTTCATTACCGTGTGGGTCTATAAGTTCTGCGTCTCGCGCGATCTGACCATTAAGCTGCCCAAGGAGGTTCCGGGCGCCATCGCTCAGAACTTCCGCGACATCATCCCCTTTGGCGGCGCTGTCATCATCTGCGGCATCATCGATGTTGTCGTGCGCAACCTCATGGGCGTTCCGTTCTCCGAGCTGCTCATCAAGCTGCTCTCCCCGCTCTTCACTGCGGCAGAAACCTATCCTGGCCTTATCCTTATCCAGGCAGCCACCGCGTTCTTCTGGTTCATCGGTGTCCATGGTCCTTCGATTGTCCAGCCGGGCATCGACCCCATCCGTCTTGCCAACCAGGCTGAGAACCTGCAGGTTCTGCTGGCCGGCGGCCACCCCGCCCACTCCCTCACCTTTAACATGTCGCTCGTGGGTGAGTTCGGCGGCACCGGCGCCACGTTCATCGTGCCGCTTCTGCTGATTCTCTTTATGAAGTCCAAGCAGCTCAAAGCCGTCGGTAAGGCCTCGATCGTTCCTGTTGCCTTCGCCGTCAACGAACCGCTGCTCTTTGGCGCGCCGATGATCCTTAACCCCTACATGCTCATCCCCTTTGTTGCCGCCGGCTGCGTCAACGTAAGTGTTGCCAAGTTCTTTATCGACAACGTGGGCATGAACGGCTTCTCCTTCGTGGTGCCTTGGGCTACCCCTGCCCCCATCGGCATCTTCATCACCACGAACTTCCAGCTTATCGCCCTGGTATTTGTCGCGATCATCATCTTGCTGGACGCCATCATCTACCTGCCGTTCTTGAAGGCATACGATAAGCTGCTCTGCGACCAGGAGGCCGAGCGCGCCGCCGAGCTGGGTCTCGAGTCCGATGGTGCTGCCACCATCACCGCCAGCACCTCTGCGCCCGCTGTCGAGCAGACCGCCGCTTCCGTCGAGCCGACCGCCGCTGCCGCCGACAGCAAGCCTGTCGCCGATCAGCCCGAGCCCGCCTCCGACGCATCCGCTAAGAAGGATGTCGATGGCCTGAAGGTCCTCGTCCTGTGCGCCGGCGCCGGCACCTCTGCCATGCTCGCCAACGCCATCAAGGAAGGTGCTGCGCAGACCGGAGAGAACATCGCTTCCTCCGCAGGCGCCTATGGCCAGCACACTGCCATCATGGATCAGTACGACGTTATCGTGCTTGCCCCGCAGGTCCGTAGCTACTACAACGACATGAAGGCCGACACCGATCGTCTGGGCATTAAGCTGCTCGCTCCCCGCGGTAAGGAATATATCGACCTTACTCGCGACCCCGCTGGCGCCATCAAGTGGCTCCGCGAGAACCTCGACTAGTTTCCTCCCTCTGTTGGTGCCCGGATCCCCAGTTCGGGCACCTCCCTATTCGAATCCCACAGAAAGGATGACTCATGACCAATCCCATGCAGTTCCCCAACGGCTTTGTGTTTGGCGGCGCCACCGCTGCTTACCAGGTTGAGGGCGAGACCCGTACGCACGGCAAGGGCAAAGTACCCTGGGACGATTTCTTGGCTGCTCAGGGTCGCTTCTCCCCCGACCCCGCAAGCGATTTCTACAACAAGTACCCGGTCGATATCGACCTGTGCCAGCGCTTCGGCATCAACGGTATCCGTGTCTCCATCGCTTGGAGCCGTATCTTCCCCAACGGCACTGGCGAGATCAACCCCGAGGGTGTCGCCTTCTATCACGAGCTCTTTGCCACCTGCAACAAAGCCGGCGTTATCCCCTATGTCACGCTCGATCACTTCGATACGCCTGAGGCCTTTTACCAGAACGGCGGCGAGGGCTTCCTGACGCGCACGACGATCGACGCCTTTGTCGAGTACGCCAAGTTCTGCTTTGCCGAGTTCACCGAGGTCAAGCACTGGTTTACCTTTAACGAGATTCCCGCGACCGCCGAGGGCAGCTTTATCGTCGGCAACTGGCCGCACGGCGAGAAGTATCGCCTGGACAAGGCTTTCCAGCTCATGCACAACATGATGGTGGCCCACGCCAAGGCTGTCGTCGCCTTCCATGAGGGCGGCTTTGAGGGCGAGATCGGCATTGTCCAGAACCTGGAGCCCAAGTATCCCCTCGATCCCAACAGTGCTGCCGACTGCGAGGCAGCTCGCATGGCCGATGTCATCAACAACCGCTGGGTGCTCGACGCCACTTTCCGCGGCCACTATGCAGCCGACACCATGGAAGCCGCAACCAAGCTGGCCCATATCGCCGGCGGCGAGCTCGACGTCCGTGACGAGGACATCGCCGCGCTGACCGCCGCGCTCCCCTACAACGATTGCCTGGGCGTCAACACCTACAAGTGCCAGTTCCTGCGTTCTGCCGAGGGCGAAAACGACATCAACCACAATGGCACCGGCGACAAGGGCTCCTCGCGCTGGTTCCTCAAGGGCGTGGGCGAGTCATGCGTGCGCGAAGGCGTACCCACCACCGATTGGGACTGGATCATCTATCCCGAGGGCCTGTACGACCTGCTGCTGCGCATTAAGAACGATTACCCCAACTACAAGAAGATCTACATCACCGAGAACGGCATGGGCTATAAGGACGACTTTGAGGACGGCTTTATCGACGATGCCCCTCGTATCGACTATATGCGTCAGCATCTCGCGTGGATCCTCAAGGCAATCGACGGCGGCGTAAACATCGACGGTTACTTTGTGTGGTCGCTGCAGGACCAGTTCTCCTGGACCAACGGCTACAACAAGCGCTACGGCCTGTTCTACATCGACTTTGAGACCCAGAAGCGCTATCCCAAGGCGAGCGCGTACTGGTACAAGAACGTCGCGGAGACCGGCCTGCTCATGGCCTAACTTTTGCCGCATACCCCCTGTCGGTCGCATACGAATCCCTCCACGGGTTCGTATGCGGCCTTTTTATTTTTTGCCGAGCCGCGCGGATCGTTTGTCTCGATCTGTAACATCTAGCTGGGATTTTCGGTCCTAATTGTTACAGATTGAGACGAACGCGCAGGCCGGTCCGAATAATCTAAATCTGTAACACCTAGCCCACTTTTGACCATCTACCTGTTACAGATCGAGACAAACGCACAGGTCAATCCGCTCAATCTCGATCTGTAACATCTAGCCGAGCTTTTCGGTCCCAGTTGTTACAGATTGAGACAAACGGAATCGGCCAGGCAGAAAATCTAAATCTGTAACATCTAACGAGCATTTGATCGCCTAGTTGTTACAGATCGAGACAATCAGATGGTCAAATCCTCACTTTCCAGGCAGCTACGAAGCGCTCCTCTTTCTTAATTATTATCGGCATCACGAACACACTTCGGTATCTTTTAATGCCAAAATGATACCGAAAGCGTGTTCGAGAATACGGATAATTCCATGCGTTAGCCCAATCAAGCCCCAGACTTACAAACTCCGTTATTGTTCAGAATGCCAATGCATTCGCGTTTGCGCGTCATTTCGCGTCACTTTGACGCGCATAATGACACGCAAATTTTTTCGTGTCATAATTTTGACGCGTAAAATGACGTGTAAAATTTTTACGTGTTATTTTTCACGTCAAATTGAAGCGAAACGGAGCATCACAATGCAAGAATCCAAAGATCTTGAATTCAAGGAATGCGTCACCAATTCGTTCCTTAAAACCGTCTCCGCTTATGCAAATGGCACGGGAGGACGCGTTCTATTTGGAATTAACGACGACGGAGAAGCCGTTGGCCTCGATGACCCCAAGCAGACCTGCCTGGATATCGAAAACAAGATTAACGATTCGATCATCCCCCAGCCCGATTACTCCCTAAAGATCGACGAGCCCGATGCAACCGTGGAGCTTACGGTCTTTCCCGGCAGATCGAAGCCTTACCTATACCGCTCGAAGGCATACAAGCGCAATGACACCGCGACCATTCCAGTTGATACCCTAGGCCTTTCGCGTCTTGTACTCGAGGGTCAAAACCTCTCCTTTGAGCAGCTCCCGGCAAACAAACAAGATTTATCTTTCACCGTTTTAGAGAATCGTCTAACAGCAAAACTTTCGCTTCAGTCATTCACAACCGATACTCTCAAAACCCTTGGCCTGCTTGATGAAACCGGAACCTACAACAACGCGGCAGAACTGCTCGCGGACGAGAATGGCTTCCCGGGTATCGACATCGCAGTGTTTGGTGAAACTATCAACCTCATTAAGCAGCGCAAGACTCTTGAACATGCATCCGTTCTAGCGGAAATTGACGGAGCCCTTGAACTTTTCGAAGCCCAGTACTGCTACGAAGAGATCCAGGGGATGGAGCGGATCCGCAAGGAGCTCATTCCGCTCGAAGCATTCCGCGAGGCCATTACCAATGCAGTCGTTCATAGGACTTGGGATGCGCCCGCACACATCCGCATCTCGATGTTCGACGACCGTGTGGAAGTCGCTTCGCCCGGCGGCTTGCCGGCAAGCATGACCGTCGATGAATATCTGTCCGACATGCTATCCGTTAGACGCAATCGTATTCTTGCCGAAGTCTTTTTGCGCCTGGGTCTTATCGAAGCCTTTGGAACGGGCATCATGCGAATTCGCGATACCTATAAGGACAGCGTCAGAAAGCCCCGGTTTCAAGTTTCGGATAACGCCATTGTGGTAACACTTCCCCTACTCATGGATAACCCGGGGCTCAAAGGCGACGAACTTATCGTATTCGGACTGCTGAGCGGAGTACACCCTCAATCGACAAGCGAGCTTGCGGCCAAAGTCACCTTTAGTCGCTCAAAGCTTCTTCGCATCCTCAAAAAACTCGTTGAGACAGGCCTGGCGACAGTTGAAGGCACCGGCAGAGGGCAGAAGTATCGCCTGCTACGCTAGTTAGCAAATGACCTGCGTATGCTCCTCGATGGCGGCGCGGTCTTCGGCGGCGATGCCCGGCTCGCACACCACGGCGTCCAAACTGTCCAGGCGGCAGAAGGTGTAGAAGTCGCGCTTGCCAATCTTGCTGGAATCGGCAATCAGATAGCGCGAGTCGGCCTTGCTAAAGGCGAGCTGCTGGATACGACCCTCATCCATATTGGACGTAGACACGTCGCCATCCAGAATGCCGTTGGCGCCGATAAACGCTGCATCGATGCCCAGCGCACGCAGGGTATCCTCGGCCGTTGGTCCCACAAAAGCGGCGGTGCGGCGACGGTACATACCGCCCACGAGGCACAGGTCGCAGTCTTCGCGTGCCTCGAGCAGGTTAAACACCGAAAGCGAATTGGTCACGATACGCAGGCGAAACGCCGGCAGCATCGAGGCCATCTGCTCAACCGTAGTGCCCGTACCCAAAAAGATGGTCGAGCCCTCCTCGATAAGCTCCACAGCACGGCGCGCAATCTGCAGTTTTTCCTCGGCATGCTTGGTGCGCTTTTCGCTGTGCGAATACTCGTGGCGCAACATAGCGTGGGGACGTCCCTGTGCACTACGGGCGCCGCCGTGCACGCGCTCGATCTCGCCTAGGCTCGCAAGCTCCTCAAGGTCGCGACGGATCGTCATGTCCGAGACACCTAACGCATCCGAAATCTCCTTAACCGAAACCGTGCCCTGCTCATCGAGCAGCTGGCGAACCCTATCCTGTCGCTCTGCCTTAATCACGATGAATCCTCGCCGTTCTATGCGTGCATATCATTCAAACAGTAACGAACAAATTGTATCAGACCCGTGCGCGTCAAAAATGAACGCCCGCACAGCTCCAATCATCACTTTTTTGAGAAAAATACCCCCTGCTTTAGTGGGGTGTAGTGATAATCTCGCCTGTTCGCGCTACAGTTTGTCGGAAATACCTCGATGTTAGGAACCAAATGATCACTTCCGAGCTTTTCGGCACCGCGCCGTGCGGTACCCCCGTTCATCGTTACACCCTCAACGGGCCCGAGATCTGCGTTCGCATTATGGACTATGGCGCCACCGTGCTTGGTATCGACGTGCCCGACATTCCCGGCAACGTGCGCGATGTGGTGCTGGGCTTCGATAAGCTCGAGGATTACTTTGACAACCCCGCCTGCTTTGGCGCGACCATCGGCCCCGTGGCAAACCGCACCGCGGGCGCCACGATCACCATCGACGGTACGGACTGGCATATGCCCGCCAACGAGGGCGCCAACAACCTGCACAGCAATCTTGAGCACGGTCTGCATAAACGCGTGTGGGACGTTGAGCTCGACGAGACTCACAACGCCGTGCGCATGACCACCTCGCTTGAGGATGGCGAACTGGGCCTTCCCGGCAAACGCACCTTTACGGCCGTGTTTACCGTTACACGCACCGGCGTCTTTCGCATCGAGTATGGCTGCGAGAGCGACCGCGCCACCTACGTGTCCATGACCAACCACACATACTTTAACCTTGCCGGCCATAACGCCGGCATGGACTGCGAGCACTTCTTTGTTGCCAACGCTGCCCACTACCTGCCCATCAACGAGCAGAATATCCCCACCGGCGAGATCGCTCCGGTCGAGGGAACACCGTTTGACTTTCGCGAGCTGCGCCCCGTCGCTCCCGGCATGGAGGCCGACGACCCGCAGATTAAGCAGGCCCGTGGCTACGATCACTGTCTGTGCATCGATGGCTATCAGTACGGCCGCAATCTCCGCCGCGCGATGCACGTCGAGGAGATGTGGACCGGCCGCGAGCTGGACTACTACACCACTGCCCCGGGCGTGCAGCTCTACACCGGCAACTGGCTGGGCGACGAGCACGCCAAGGACGATGCTAACTATGGCTGGGGCGCCGGCTTTGCTCTCGAGGCCGAGATGTACCCCGACACGCCGCACCAGCCGTTGTTCCCGCAGGGCATTGTGGGCCCGGGTCACCCCTACAGCAATGTGATCGAGTACCACTTTATGAGGCACTAAGCCCACAATGCAACATATTGCACAGCAACGCCCGCCGGCACCACCGCCGACGGGCGTTTTGCTATCTAGTCATTGGGGACGTTCTTAAATGACTAGTCGTTGGGGACAGTCTTTAACGTTTGGCAAGAAAGACTGTCCCAATCTGCCGGCACTTGGGGACGCTCCTAAAAGGCCGGCACATAAGGAACGTCCCCAAGTGCCAAGGGTGTCCCGCTTGACTAGTCATTTAAGAACGTCCCCAATGACTACCCAATGACTAGTTGGATGGGGTCGGGATTGGAGCTGGGGAGATAGCGGATTTCTAGCTCTATGCCGAGCGCCTGCAGCTCTTTGAGGGCAGCAACGTCTGCGTCGCTCACGGCAACCGCGGGCGTTATGGGGCGCTTGCCCTCCCCTGTCTGCATATGCCCAATGCTGATCTTGGTGATCGGCACACCACCCTTAACCAGCGCGAGCGCATCGGCGGGTGAGGCCACCATGATCAGAATCAACTGGCGCGGCGTTGCGGTATGAATGATGTCGATGGTCCTTTGCACCGAGAAAAACCGCGTCCAAACGCCTTCTGGCGCCGCCGCCCTCATGGGTGCCCATTGGCGCGAATCCGCCGCGATCTCATCGTTGACGATTAAAACAAGGTTGGAACCCACGGCTTCGTTCCACAGCTCAACGTCTTGCCCGTAAATAAACCGGTCATCGATGCGTGTGAGAAGAATCTTGGGTTGAGCCATCGCCACCCCATTCTGTTTGAGACCCGTAAGAGCAAGACATCACGTCTCCAATATTAGTGCATTTAAAGTGAGAAAAGCCGTCAGAACACTTGCGCGGATTTGCGATGTCCCGTATCATAGACAGCCGTTGACGCCTCAGTTGCGTCATCACATGGCCGCCAGCGTAGCTCAGTTGGTAGAGCACCGCTCTCGTAAAGCGGGGGTCACCGGTTCGAGCCCGGTCGCTGGCTCCATTGCACAAGATAGCCGCCTTCGGGCGGCTTTTTTGTTGCCGATTTCGAGCGCGCATCCGCCAATCCAAGCACAACGCCGTCGGCAACTCCCCTACTCAACAACAAGCCCCGCCAACCGCAATCCCCAAGGGGACCGCGATCAGCGGGGCTCAAACGCGTTCCCCAAGGGAAATCACGCTAGCTCACGAGCAGTGCGCTACTCCTCCCAGTAAGCGTCTGCAAGCAGCTTAAAGCAGATCTTCTTGACCGGCTGCGCGCCATCGCCCGGGAACTCGAGCGTGGGCATGTGAGGCTCGCCGGCAACGAACAGCGCAAACTTATCGTCAGCAAGATCGCCGGCAATCGAGGCGTCGGAATCGACCAGATCGTAGTCGTCCTTCTCGTCAAACTCCTGGACCAGCGTCAGGCTGCCCGTGGCAACCTTAAAGGCCTCGCGACCCTCAATGTCGATCTGCAGGTCGTGATAGCGCTGATGCGTCTCATAGTGAGCCTCGGCCTCGGGACGCGTCGTAGGAGCCATGACGTTCGCAAAGACCTTGTCGCCCAGAATCGGATGGCTGCCGACCTCGAGCTCCGCCGGATCGTTCTCCTCGAGCCAATCAATCAGCACGTCGAGGCCCTTGAGCATTCCGCGGTACTCCTCGATATCGCCCAGTGCACCGTAAATCATCTAAATCCCCTCTCGGATCGTTCCTTTGGCGGCTACTCGATAAACGCGTTACCGACGCTGTTGCCACCCACATACGTCTCGACCAGGGTAAGGTCGGGATTGAACACGACAAAGTCGGCGTCGCGCCTCGGCATAATGCTACCGCACTTGTCGTCAACATGAGCTAGCAAGCGATGCCGGAGCCGTCGCCCAAACTCTTACAGCTCAGTCACGACAACGCCGTTGTAGACCTCGTCCCAACGGTCCATGACCAGATGGCCGGTCATGGGATCCATGGCGTTGAGCTTGCCGCAGGTGTTGGCGGTACGCAGCACCGTCTCGTCGTCTGCGCCAGCAGCGATGGCATGTGCGAAGCCTGCGATAGTGGAGTCACCAGAGCCCGTGGCGTTAACGGCAGGGATATCGGGCGTCTTTGCGCGGAACGCACGGCCATTGTGGAAGCCAACGGAGCCGGCAGCGCCCATGGACACGACGACCCAGGGGATATCGGAGAAACGGGCGTCAGAGGCGAGCGCGGCACGGAGCTCGTCCACATCGTCGGTGGTAAAGCTCGTGCCCAGAAGGCCGTTGATCTCGGTCAGGTTAGGCTTGACCAGCTCGGGCTTAATTTCGGACTTAAGGGCGGCCTCGAGCGAAGCGCCCGAGGTATCGAGCAGCACCTTGGCGCCGGCGTTCTCGGCAATGCCCGTGATCTTGGCATAGTAGTCTGCCTCGACACCGCGGGGCAGAGAACCCGAAATGGTGACAACGTCGGCCTTGCCCGCAAGCTCAGTAAATTTGGCGGTAAAGGCATCGAGCTCCTCGGGGGCAATTGTCGGGCCGCTCTCGAGCAGCTCGGTCTGGTTGCCGGCGTGGAGAATGTTGAGGCAAATTCGAGTCTCGCCCTTGATGGGCACAAAGTCGTTGTTAATACCGTTGGCGTCCATGAGCTCAGCCATGTAGGCGCCCATGTGGCCGCCGAGTAGACCGGTTGCCACAACGTCGTCGCCCAGCTGACCCAGCACACGGGCCACGTTGAGGCCCTTGCCGCCGGCGGTCTTTTCGGGCGTCACGCGGTTGACGTCGTCGATAATGAGCTCATCGAGCTGATAGCGCGTATCGACAGACGGGTTCATCGTAACGGTGAGGATCATTTTTAGCTCCTTATCTCGCAGGCTCCTTGTGCCTCGCGATACGAGTCGACAAAACGGAATTACAGAATCTCAATCGTGAACGAGCGTACGATGGTCTCCTTGGGCTTGGCGACAAGGCAGCCGCGCTTATGCTCAAGTACGTCGTCCTCATCGGAGCAGGTCGAGAGGCCGCCCCAGGGTTCAACTGCAACAAAATCGCCCTCGGGCTTACTCCACACAATGAGATACGGGAAGCCCTCAAAGCTCAGGCGGACGCCCTTGTCCTCCCCCTTCTTAGAAAGCGTAACCTGACGGCTCTCGAGCACGTCAAAGATGGTCTCCGCAAAATCGAAGAGCTCGTGCGACAGGGGCAGCGTCTTTCCCACCATGGGGTTCTTGGAGCGGTTTGCCACGTCAATCAAGCCAGTCGAGGGAACGGCGGTGCAGAGCTCCGCAGCCTCGTCTTTCTCAAAGCGCAACTCGTAGTCCGTATAGGCCTCGCCCTCATCGAGCGGACACCTAAAGCCGGGATGACCGCCGATAAAGAACGGCATGTCCTCGGTCCCCTCGTTGGTCACCTCATAGGAGACGCGCACGGCGGTATCCTCGAGCGTATAACGAGCGACAAGCTTAAACGGGTACGGATAATCGCTCAGCAGCGCGGCGTTATCCTCCGAAGCCAGGCACATCGCCAGCTCGTTCTCGCCTTGGCTCAGCAGCTTCCACTCCTGTTTGCGCGCAAACCCGTGGCGAGCGAGCTTTACATGATGCCCGGCAAACGTCATGGCGCTGTTGTCGCGCAAGCCTCCGCAAATCGGGAAGCAAATCGGTGCCTGGCCAGACCACACGGCGGGATCGCCCTGCCACAGATACTCGCGACCTCCGGCCTCAATCGAGGTAAACGAACCGCCAGCCGTGGACACCTTAATAGAAATCGAATCGTTGGAGAGAGCGTATTCCATTGCCCATCCTTTCGAACAACTGCTTTTTTGCTCGCAAGAACCCGTCTCGGCCCTGACCAAAGGACAAACCCGCACGTTCATCGACGCGTCCGGTATCCCAGCCATGTAACGGGGTACCATACAGACATTGATGCAATTACAGCTGAAAGGCCTTCTTATGCGAACCATCATCCTCTACGCCTCGCGCCATCACGGCAATACGAAAAAGCTCGTGGACGCCATCGTCGAGGCACACCCCGAGATCGATACCCTCGACGTCAAGGCGCTTGGCAAAAACGAGTATCCCAACCTGCACGAATATCATCTGATCGGTGTCGCCACGGGAATCTATTACTCCGAGATCGACAAGGACATGGCACGCGTGCTCACGAACGTGCTGCAGCCGCAGGACAAGGTGTTTGGCCTTATGACCTACGGTGGCAAAAACAAGTGGTACGGCAAGGATATCGATGGCATCTGCCGCATGAGACAGGCCATCTTTATGGGTGTCTACGGCTGCCCCGGCTTTGATACGTGGGGGCCGTTCAAGCTCGCCGGCGGTGTCCAAAAGGGACACCCGACCGCCGAGGAAATTAAGGGCGCCGTCGACTTCTTCGACAAGATCGAAGACGAGTATGGCGACATCATCGTCGAAGAGTACGCCAAGCGTGAGAAGCGTCTAGCCTACGAAAAGGAGCATCCTGCGGGAGGTCTTGTGGCCGGCGTCAAGCGCACGGCAAAGAAGATCGCTAACAAGCTGTAACTGTGAAGGTGCTTTTGAGCGTTTAACCCATACGGCGGGTCCGAGCAGATTCGGGCCCGCCGTCTTTTTCTATCGTTACTCGGTAAAGGCGTTGCCGACGCTCTGGCCGCCAACATACGTCTCGACGAGGGTGAGCTCATGGTCGAACACGACAAAGTCGGCGTCGCGACCCGGCATGATGCTGCCGCACTTATCCTCGATGTGCGCGGAGCGTGCCGGCACCTCGGTTGCCATGCGAATGGCGATATCGGCGCTGGCGATGCCCCAGTCGACGATGTTCTTGACGCCCTGGGCAAGCGTGAGCACCGAGCCGGCAATGCTCTTGCCGTCAGCGAGCCAGCACAGGTTGTCCTTCATGATGACGTCCATGCCACCACTGGTGTAGCTGCCCTCGGGCATGCCGCCGCAACCCAGGCAGTCGGTGATGAGCACCGTGTGCTGCCAGCCCTTTGCCTGCAGCAGTGCCTTAATGGCGGCAGGGTTTACGTGCTTGCCGTCACAGATGATCTCGGCGTAGGTCTCGGGCGTGGACATGGCAGCGCCCACGACACCGGGCTCACGGTGATGCAGCCCGCGCTGACCGTTATAGGTATGCGTAAAGCAGCTGGCACCGGCGTTGATGGCGGCGATGCACTCATCGTAGGTGGCGTCGGAGTGACCGATGCTGGTCACCACACCCTTGGCGTTCAGAGCAGCCGCATAAGCAGCGGCACCGTCGCGCTCGGCCGCCATGGCGCTCTTAACGATGCGACCACCCGCAGCCTCCTGCCACTGATCGAAGACCTCCTCGGAGGGATCGATAAGATAAGCGGGGTTCTGCGCACCCACGTGCTTCATAGTAAAGAAGGGGCCCTCCAGGTAGATGCCCTGAATGCGAGCACCGCAGAAGTCGGGGCCGCGGCCCTCGTCCGCCTTGGCGATAGCGGCGCAGGCGTCCTTGATCTGCTCGACGCCATCGGTGAACGTCGTGGGCAGCCAGCTGGTGGTACCGCGACGGGCGAGCTCGGCCGAGCTGATATCGATGCCCTCGGGATCGTTATCGGTAGTTGAGTGGTTGTAGAAGCCATGGATGTGAGTATCGACCATACCCGGTGCGATCCACGATCCCGTGTAGTCCTTAATCTCGCAAGAGGGCTCGTCGGCCTGCCAGGCGCCAAAGACGCCATCCTCGACCATAAGATAGCCGCCCAGTTGCGGGCCTGCCGGCAAGAAGAACTTGTCAGCCTTAATTGCGTACGTGCTCATATGCACTCCTTGCTTCTAAAGCAGTTGACTTTAGTGATGCTTATACCCAGCTCACATAAAACAAAAAGCGCCCGCCCGCCGTTATGAGCGGGCGGGCGCCCTTACAGGGGGACGCGATTAAGCGGTGAAGGGGTGAATCGTCACGCCCTTAACCACGCGGTTGACCGTGCCGGTGGGGCTCGGCGTATCGGGCGTGTTGCCCACGCGCACGGAGTTGAGCAGGCTGATAGCCTGAGCAAACATCACGAACGGCAGTGCAAGGTAGCCCTCGGGAAGTGCCTCGTAGCCCTTAAAGGTGAAGGACTCACCCTCGTAGACGGTGGCACCTTCCTGCTGAACGGCGATGGTGTGCTGAGCGATCTCGTCGCCACCGATCTCGTTGAGGATGTCGATGTCGTACTGACGGGTGTAGGCGTCGTTATTGACGAACACGAAGACGAGCGTCTTATCGTCGACGAAGGACTTAGGTCCATGACGATAGCCCATGGAGGTGTCGTAGGAAGTAGCGACCAGACCGTGAGCGAGCTCGAGGATCTTGAGCTGGCTCTCCTGGGCAAGGCCACCGAAGGAGCCAGAACCCAAGTAGGTCACGCGGTTGAAGTCGCCAGCCAGGTAATCGGCGATCTCGGGCTCACGGGAGATGACCTCCTCGCCCATCTTGGCAATCGTCTCGACCCACTCGGCCTTCTGCTCATCAGAGGCAGTGTCGAAAATAAGGGTAGAGAGCAGGGTCATGCAGGAATAAGAACCGGTCATGGCGAAGCCCTTGTCGTTGGCGCGCGGAATGAGCAGCGTCAGCGCGTTGGGATCATCGGCAGACTCGACGGCGAGCCTGCCCTCGGGAGCGCAGGTGATGTTGAGGAACTTGACGTTGTGGACGAGCTCCTTGGCAACGGCAACGGCAGCAAGGCTCTCGGGGCTGTTGCCAGAGCGGGCAAAGGAAACCACGAGCGTGGGATCCTCGGCGCGCAGGAAGTCGCGCGGGGCGCTCACGATGTCGGTCGTGGCGATGGGCTTAAAGTCGTAGAGATCAGTGTTGCCAGCGTGACGCAGGTACGGGGTGCAGGTATCGCCAACATAGTCGGACGTACCGGCACCGGTGAAGACAACGGACAGACGGCCCTCGCCCATAGCGCGAGCCTCGGCCAGGAAGGCCTCGATGGCCTCCTTGTTCTCGCGATAGATGTTGAGCGTATCACGCCAAAGCTCGGGCTGCTGAGCAATCTCGGCCGTGGTGATCTGGGCGCCGAGCTCGGTGAGCTCCTCGACACTCTTCTCGAACATTTTTAATACCTCTCTCTAGAAGTAATCCTCTGACGTGCAATTATACACTTCGGTTGGTTATCTGGTAGTAACCAGTTAAATGCAAAGAATCATCATATGGAAACGATGCGGACACTAATCGCTACGCTGGTGGTAAACCTTGTATTTAAACTGATCGGCACGAGCAACCGAGAGTGTGTACTCCACAACCTCGTTTGACTCGTTATACGTAGTCCTGACCAAATCGAGCACAGGCGAGCCCTCGACAATTCCCAAAAGGTGGGCGTCGGTGGGACGGGCTATGCTCGCATAGAACTCCTCTTCGGCCACGCGTATCTTTTGCTGAAAGTCTTGCTCAATCACATCGTAAAGCGGCTTACGCTCCAGCAGCGGTCGCTTTAGGGACAAAAATTGACGAACTGGTAGATAGCTGCGTTCGACCATCATGGGCATGTTGTCGGCAGAACGAAGGCGCTTAAGCTTAAAAATGCGATCACCTATACGCAATCCCATATGCTCGGCCAGATTTTTATCGGCCTCCATCTCGCAAAACTCGAGAATCGTGGTCTCGGGGTCGCGACCCATCGCGCGCATCTGCTCGGTAAAGCTGTAGGACTGCATAAGATTGGTTGCCTTTGCCGAACGGTCGGTCACAAAGGTACCGCGACCGTGCTGCCGAACCACCAGTCCTAAACGCTCCAGTTCCTGCAGAGCCAGGCGTACCGTAGTACGCGAGAGACCATAGCGCTCCGAAAGTTCGCGCTCGGAAGGAATCATGTCACCGGCGCGATATTCATGGTCGATCTTTTCGGTCAGAATATCGACCAGCTGATCGTACAGCGGTTGCTTACGCGCTCCGATCGCCATCCTATCCTCCCTTTTGCTCGAATTCGGCTAGCTACCTAGGGTGCTTAGCATTATCTGTCTGCCACACCCGAATCATCAAGAAAACAAAAGCCGCGCGCTCTTTCGAGCACGCGGCTTTTAACATACACATGGCTTAAGGGGTCGGGGTGTGAGCCGCGTAGGGACACACCCCTCAAGCTAGAGCCTTACCAGATGCTCGGCCAGAGACCAAGCGGGCCAGCGCCCAGGATGCCAAGGACGAAGAGCAGGAGAATGCCCTTGGTCGGGGTCCAGCTGTGCTTAGCGAACATGTAGTAAAGCAGCAGCGTAAGCATAAGCGGGACGAGCTTCGGGACGATGGTGTTGAGGGTGTCGGCAACAGAGAAGTTGACCGGATCCTCGGTAACGGTGCCGTAGGTCACGGACTCCATGCCGTTGCCCAGATCGGTGACGCCGCACTCGACAGGGTTGCCGTCGGCATCGGTGGCGGTGAGGGCGTCGCCGTCCTCATTAGTCATGGCGATGGTACCGGCCTCAGCGGTCTCGGTATCGATGCCCTCCATACCGGTGAAGTTCTCGGCCTCCTTCTCGGAGACGATCACGGTAGTGGCGGAGAGGCCACGGGTGGTGCCGTTGGGGATCTCGAGGTTGATCTGGGTGCCACCCATGGTGACGACCAGGCAACCGACGACGAAGACGCCCATGATGGAAGCGGCACGCGTAAAGGCCTGCATGTTGGCGGTCAGAGCGTCAATAGCGCTGGTGCCAAGCTTGTAGGACCAGTTCATGAGCCAGAAGCGCAGAGCGAACTGGACGGCGTTGAAGATCACCAGGAAGATGATCGGCGCAGCGGCGTTGCCGTTGATGGCCATGTTGGAGGTGATGCCGGCCGTGATAGGCACGAGCGTCAGCCAGAACAGGGCGTCACCGATACCACCGAGCGGGCCCATTGCGGCGACGCGGACGGCGCGGATCGTGGGGATGTCAACCTTGTTCTGCTCGAGCGAAAGCACGATGCCCATAACAAAGGTGACGAGGAACGGGTGGGTGTTGAAGAACTCCAGGTTGTGGCTCATGGAAGCCGCGAGGTCGTTCTTGTTGGTGTGGATCTTCTCCAGACCGGGGATGATGGAGTAAAGCCAGCCAGCGGCCTGCATGCGCTCGTAGTTGAACGATGCCTGCAGGAAGCAGGAGCGCCAAGCCATCTTGTTGAGGGTCTTCTGGTCGAGCTGCGGAGCAGGAGTGAGATCCTCGTAGTGCTCCGGGATCACATACTCATTAGATGCCATCTTCGAAGTCACCTCCGTCAGAAACAGCTGCACCCTTCAGCTCGGTCTGCTGCTGGAAGTCCCAGAAAGCGATGCCGAAGCCGATGAGAGCGAGGATGAGCAGAGCAGGGGTTGCCAGCGAATCGTTGGCAACGGTGATGAGCGCGAGGCCAAAGCCCATGAGGAAGAAGCCCCACATATCGCGGTTCATCATAACCTTGAGCAGGACGGCGAAGCCGACGAAGCGCATCATGCCGCCTGCAGCGGACAGACCGGTCTGCAGCCAAGTCGGGATGGCAGAAGCGATGGTCTGACCGATGGTAGCGCCAGCGATGAAGAACAGGGTGACGACGACAGCGAAGATCAGGCCAAGCAGAGCCATGGCGAAGTAGTTCAGGCGCTCGATGCCCTTGGTGTCCGCGTTGTGAGCCATGTTATCGGCCGTGGACATAAGCGGGGACATAAGCGTGAAGACCAGGGTAACGCCAAGCTGGCCAAGCAGAGCGAACGGAATGGCGAGGCCGACTGCCGCGTTGGGCTCGAGGCCCGTGGCGATAGCGAGAATGGCTGCCATGATGCCGCCGATGACGGCGTTAGGCGGCTGAGCGCCTCCGATCGGCATGTTGCCGATCGTCATGAGCTGATAGGTACCACCCACGAGAAGACCGGTGTTGAGGTCGCCAAGGATAAGACCGATGACGGCGCCGGTGACGATGGGCTGATAGAGAGACTCGAGGAAGTCAAACTGGTCGATTGCCGCGATGAACGTAACAACGAAGACCAGAGCGATCTGGATGATCGAGTATTCCATCTTGCTCCTCCTTTCAAAATGTATGTACGCACTTTGGATATCACGTACAGAACGTCAGGGTTTCACTCCTGACAACGTGGATCACGAGGATTACGAGAAGAGCTTGCTCGTGTCCTCAACAGGCGTGCTCGGAACGCGCCTGATCTCCAACTCCACCCCCAATTCCTGCAGCTCTTTAAACGCAGCGACATCCTCGTCGTTAACTGCGACGGAGGTGGCGACTTGGCGCTTTCCTTCCGACATGTGCATGTTGCCGATGTTTACCTTCTTTATAGGCACACCGCCCTTGACGAGCGTAAGCACGTCTTCCGGTGTTTCGGCCACGATGAAGATCTTCTGGCGCGGGCTCGCCTTGCCAATGACGTCGATGGTCTTCTGCAGGGAGAAGAAACGCGTAGCGACGCCGGCGGGAGCGGCCATCTTCATGAGGTTCTGGCGCATGGTGTTGGACGCCACGTCGTCGTTGGCGACGAGGATGAGGTTGGAGCCCAGAGTGGAGTTCCACTGGGTGGCAACCTGACCATGAACCAGTCGGTTATCGATGCGGGTAAGAAGAATGTTGGGTTCTGCCATGTTGATCAGCTTCCTTTCGATATTTGCTGACGACAGTTACTTGATCTCCTGAATCGCGTAACGCGAAACATCTACGACGGCTCCGGATCGGACTTTGATCTGGACCTTCTCGCCTTCGATGCCTTTGACGGTTCCGTAGATACCGCCGGCGAAAAGAACCTCCTGACCCGGCTTGAGCTCGGTGTGCAGCTCCTTGAAGTACTTCTGCTTCTTCTTCATGTTGATTTGCGACCAGATGGTGTAAATCAAGCCCATGATGACAAGCAGGCCTAAAAGGGCGACCGAGGAGCTCAGGACGTTGGCTCCGAAATCGGCCATTAGATGCCGTCCTCGTCGCCGAAGATATCCTCTTCCTCGGAGCCGGCAACGGATGCGACCGTCTGGGCGGTGATGCCCGTCTGGCCAACGGTCACGGCCTGCTCGCCAAGCTCGGCGAGCGTGGCATTGCCGCGGAGGAACAGGAGCTCAATAACCATGGGAAGGTTGGTGCCAGTCAGAACCTCGACGTTGTCGACATCCTGGGCAATCATCATCGACTGGTTGAACGGGGTACCACCGAGCAAGTCGGTAAAGACGAGCACGCCATCGCACTCCTCGCGCATGGCGGTAATAGCGGCGCGGAGATCCTCACCGTAGGATGCGGCCTGATCGCCCTCAAAAGGAACGACGGTAAAAGCAGGCTGGTCGCCGGCAACCATAGCGATAGCGCTTGCAAGGCCGGGTGCGAACTGTCCATGACCGGTAAGAATAAAGCCAACCATTCAAATTTCCCTTCCGAAGGTGTGTACGATCTGAGTCCGATGATTTTCGGAAGCCAGCGGGCACTTGCCCTTAAAGCTTCTTAGAAAGCGTTCTTTGAAGACCAGTGGTTTCTAAACTGGTAGTAACCACGTGACGTGTTGTTGTCACTATATCACCCCAGAAGAGATCGCTTTCGCTGATTCAAACAGTAAAACGTTTTTGCATCGCTCACGGTGATATTTCGACCGTTTACCGCTCGTTAACACTTCTACCTGCGGTTGAAACCGTTTCGAAACGCTTTGGCAAAAGAACGGATCTTTCCCGGTGTCTAAACAACGCAGGGCGGCTAAAAATAGCGTGTAGAAAAATTGCAGGTCATTGTGAAGATATGTGAATTGGTCTTTTTGACTTAATACCAGTTAGAACCAGTTTTGAGATTATCGGTGAACGGTAGTTTTCGACCGTTCACCGGTCACTTGCAATCGTTTGCAGTTGTTTTCCCAGATGAATTAGGGGAACCCGATGGAGCGCTTGTGCGGGCGCGAGGCCTATCCTATTGATTTCGGCAACAAAAAGCCCGCTAGAACGTTGTCCGTTCTAGCGGGCTCAATCAGGTAGATCGGTTAGCGCGCAGTAGTGCAGGCAAACCTTACGCAAACAGGCCGTAGATGCTGATGTTGGCCTTGGCGTAGAGGCCGTTCGCATACTCGGTCCACTTGGAGCTGGCGCTCGAAGCCTGCGAGGAATACTGCTGGTAGGCGGTGTAATAGGCGGTCATGGCTTGCTTATAGGTAGCGCTATCGGCCGTAAAGGCATCGTCAGCGAAGGCCTTGGCATAGGTGCTGTCGGCATCCTTCCAGGTGCCCTTCTCGCTATCCCACTCGTCACCGGCAAGGTTGATGATGTAATCGGCGTAGTCCTTGCTCGCGGTCTCCTCGTTGCCGTCAGCAGGCTCGGTCGGGGCGGTCGGCATGCTTGCGGAGCTATCGCCCACCTTCTTCTTGTAGAGCTTCTGCAGCGTCGCGGACTGGCGGACGATCTGCTTGGCCTGGTCCTTGGACACGCCGTACTGCGTGGCCATGGTCTTGTAGTCGGAGGTGCCGATGGAATCCTCGGCATACTGCTTCATTTCCTTGGAAGAGACGGTAATGCCCTCGTCCTCGGCAGCGTCCAGCAGAATCTGGTTGCGCACGTAGGACAGGATAACGTCGGCAGACGGAGCGGTGTAGTTGCCGTCGTCGTCCTTGACGGTGTCAAGGCTGTACTGGCTCTCGATGGCCTCACGCGCGGTGATGTCGCTCTTCTTGCCGTTGTAGCTATAGCTCGCCACGGTCGAATCGAGCTGGTCCTCGGACAGGGTCGCCGAGCCGACGCCCTTGCCGCCAAAACCACCGTTGCCGATAAAGAAGCCGACCACAGCAGCGATCACGACTGCAACCACGAAGGCGGCAATCATCGTCTTCTTGTGCTTGGATGCGCGGTCGTCTTCGTCGGAACCCAGGATATCGTCGTCCTCGTCCTGCTCCTCGGGCATGAGGTTCTCGTCGGCGGCGTCCGCGGCGATCTTTGCCTCCAGGCGAGCGTCCTCCTCCTCGGCCGTCGTACCGGCGGCAATATGTTCGGCAGACGTACCGGCGACCAGATCGATCTTCTCCTCCTCATCACCATCGGGGCCTTCGCCGCGCTCGATGATCTGGATGCCGTCGATCTCGTCCTTCTCGTCCTTCTTTTGAATCAGACCCATATCAGTTACTCCTTGTTAGGAAACATAGTCCGCAATAGAATACGCCCGACAAAGCGCCGGGCGTATTGATTCTCAGGTTATACGCAAACACTTAAGTACTATTTAGGCGTTTGCAGTCTGCATGCCTTAGGCCAGGTGCGCGATAACGGCATCGGCAAAGGCCTGCGTGCCCACAGCGCCCTCAACGGAGCCGGTCTGGGCACGACGAACGTCGCCGGTAACCTGCTCACCCTCGTCGAGCGTGGCAGAAACGGCGGCGCGGATGCGATTGGCCGCGTCGTTCTCGCCCAGGTGATCGAGCATCATAGCCGCGGACAGAATCTCGGCCGTGGGGTTAGCGATATCCTGGCCAGCGATATCGGGCGCGGAGCCGTGCGTCGCCTCGAAGATGGCGCAGTCGGCACCGATGTTGGAACCCGGAGCCATACCCAGTCCACCTACCAGACCGGCGCACAGGTCGCTCACAATGTCACCGTACAGGTTGGGCAGCACCAGGACATCGAAGTCGTTGGGGTTCTGGACCAGGCCCATGCAGGTGGCGTCGACAATCTTGTCGTTGAACTCGATATCGGGATAGCTGGCGGCCACCTCGCGCGCAACGCGCAGGAACAGGCCATCGGTCGCCTTCATGATGTTGGCCTTATGCACGGCCGTCACCCTTTTGCGGCCGCAGCGGCGGGCGTACTCAAAAGCGTACTCCACAATGCGGCGGCTCTTGGCGATGGAAATCGGCTTGATTGAGATGGCGGAATCCGCGGCGAAGGTCTTCTGGCCCGAGCGCTCGACGAGCTGCGAGAGCTCCTCGACCTCGGCAGCGCCCTCATCGAACTCGATGCCGGCATAGAGGTCCTCGGTGTTCTCGCGCACGATAACCAGGTCGACGTCGCGGAAGCGCGAGCCGTCGCCCGGCTGCGACAGGCAGGGGCGCACGCAGGCGTACAGGTCAAAATGCTTGCGCAGGGCGACGTTAACGCTGCGGAAACCCGTGCCGACCGGCGTGGTGATGGGGCCCTTGATAGCAACCTTGGTCTCGGCGACCGCATCGAGCACATGTTGGGGCAGCGGCGTGCCAAACTCGTCCATGACGCCGGCACCGGCCTCCTGGACGTTCCAGTTGATCTGGACACCAGTGGCCTCGACCACGCGGCGCATAGCCTGCGTAATCTCGGGACCGATACCGTCACCAGGAATCAGGACTACATCGTGCGCCATAATCTGTTACTCCTCGTCTTCGGCGTCGTCAGATTTTTTTACGCTAGCACGCTTCTTCTTTTTGGAGAGATCCAGGCCAAAACGTTTAACAAGCATTTCGCAAATCTCGCTCGAACGGGCCTTGAGATAGCTACCCTTGCCGTTCTCGGCATCGAACTTAAGGCGCAGCGCGAGCTTCTCGGCGACCTCGGCGTCAATCTCGCCCCGGCCAAACTCGTACAGGCAACCGAGCATGTCGCGATACTCGAGGTCGCCGTGGTAGCACTGGATGGCCTCGTCCAGGATGGGCCAAGCCTCGCGCGAACGCTCGACGCTCGTGGCGCCCCACACGCACAGCAGGCGGAAGGCGGCATAGCGCAGCGTGGACGAAATCTCATCGAACAGCGCGGTCTCGGCGCCCTCAAAGGCATCGCCCAGCTGCTCGGGGCAGGTGGTGGCGAGCGCCGCCAGGGCATCGAGAGCCTCCCAGCGGGTCTGAGCCTCGGGGCGGTCGAGCGCCTCGATCAGCGCGGGCACGCAGGGCACGACGCGCTGCGGATCGCGCTCGGCAAGCAGGTGCAGCACGCGGGCGGCAAACTGACGAATGCGGCGCGTGGGGCAGCCGAGCTCCTGGACCAGGCGGTCGACGGCGTTCTCGTTCTCCTCTGCCAGCTGGAGCTGTGCCAGCTCCTCGTCGGTGAGCTGTTCGTCTTTGTTTTCTGCCATAGTTACCTCTTTTTACTATTTCTTAGCGTGCTTGTCAGCACCCTTGCTGTCATCGGTGACCGAGATGAGCTGTCGGTCGGCCGCGCCATTGCGACGCGCACGGCGGCGCTCCTCGGCATCGCCCGCGTCGGCGGCGGCGCGGTGAGCCTTGTTAACGTTAAAGACCTCGTCGTGTTTGCGCCACGGACCGACGGACTCGCCAAAGCTCATCTTAAGGCCGGCGATAAAGCCGCCGAGCCAGCCGATCGGCGCAAACTGCACCAGCGGGAACAGCGAGAACACCCAGGTCAGCAGGACGACTGCCGCCGCGCCTACAAAATTGGCGATCCAGTAGTCGCGTTTGGTGATGACGCGCTTTTCGCACGCCCACTGGCCGCACAAAAAGCCGATGTAGATCGCAAAGAGAAAGAGCACCAGCGCAAGCACCACGAACGTCCAGCTCATGGGCGCTACTCCCCGTGATGGTGGCCGCAGCAGCACTCGTGGCCGTCGTCATGGCCGTGGCCGCCGCAGCACTCGTGGTCCTCGCCATGGTGGTGGCCGCAACCGCACTCGTGGTCGTCGCCATGCTCGCCGCAACCGCAGCCTTCCTCGTGAGCGCCATGCTCTTCGGGACGATACTGCGACCAGTCCAGACCGGCGGCAATGGCGTCGGCCTCCTCCTTATAGAGGACCGTGATGGCCTGGGTACCCAGCTTGGCGCCGCCGATAGCGTCGAGCATGTCATAGAGCGTAAAGGCGACGTCGGCGCCGGGCAGCGCGAGCTCGCGATCATCGGCGTAGGCGAGCGCCAGACGCAGGTCCTTAATGAAGTGCTCGACCATAAAGCCGGGCTTGTAGTCGCCGTCGAGCGCCTTGGGCGCCAGGCTCTCCATGGCGCCGGACTTACCGGTGCCGCCCAGGATCATCTGGCGGGTCTTCTCCAGGTCAAGGCCGCTCAGCTCGGCAAATGCCATGGCGTCCGCCATGCCGACCATGCAGGCGCCCAGCGACACCTGATTGGCGAGCTTGGCAGCCTGGCCCTTGCCGGCGCCGTCGAAGCAGCAGATGTTGGCCGCAAAGGTGGCAAGGATGTCGCGGACCGGGGCGATGTCGTTCTCGGTAGCGCCCACGATAGCCGTGAGCGTGCCGGCGATAGCACCCGACTCGCCGCCGGTGACGGGGCAGTCAAACGCCATGCGACCAGAAACCTGGGCGGCCTCGGCAATGTCACGGGCGAGCTCGGGCGAGCTCGTGGTGAGGTCGATCAAGACCGCGCCCGGCTTGGTGCACGCAAGCAGGCCGTTGCCCGCCAGATAGAGCTCCTCGATCTCGGAGGGATAGCCCACCATGGTAAAGACGACATCGGCGTTCGCCACGGCCTCGGCCGGCGTATCGGCCCAGACGGCGCCGCGCTCGATAAGCGCGGCGGCCTTGGACTTGGTGCGGTTGTTGACCGTGACGGGGTAGCCGGCGTCCAGGATGTGGCCGGCGATGGGGGCACCCATGATTCCGGTGCCGATGAATGCGACGGAGAGCTTGTTTGCCATGAAACCTTTCCTTTTGGGTTGGGTGTTGTTACCAGGTTAAAATACTCGGTGCCAGCGTTTCGGCCGTGACTTGAGGGCACTTGCAGCCGCAGCGCCTACCTACTCACCGCGCACACGGCGCGCGATGCGATCGGAAAGCGAGGCTTTCTCGGCGCGATTCTTGCCCCAAAACGCGCAGGCCACCATGCCGGGGCCCACGTGCGAGCCAATGGTGGGACCCACGGAGCTGCGAATGATCGTGACGTCGGCGCAGCCCTCCTCCTTGCGGATGGCGGCTTCGAGCCAGTCACCGTCCTTTTCGGCATCGGCCGTCATGATGGCGATGGGCATGGTGCGGTCGGGCACGTAGTTCTCGCGGAACGACTTGAGGATGGACTTGAGCGCCTTCTTGCGGCCGCGGTTGACGCCAATCAGCGACAGCGAGCCGGCAAGGTCGTAGGAGAGCTCGGGCTTGACATCGAGCTTTGCCGTGAGCTGCGCCGCCGCGGGCGGAATGCGGCCGCCGGCAGCCAGCGCGTCGAAGCTCTCGAGCGTAAAGTAGCCGTGGACGTAGGTCTTTGCCTCGTTTGCCCAGTCGACCAGCTGCTTGGCGGTGAGTCCCGCCGAGCGCTGGCGCACGGCCTCGAGCGCCAGGAGCGCGCCGGTCGCGCAGGGCAGAGCGTTGTCGACCACGTAGAGCTCAAAATCGGGATACTCGGCGCGCACGGCATCTGCCGCCTGGCACGCGGAGTTGTAGCTCGACGACAGCGCCGAGGTAAAGCACAGGTAGACCGTGGGCGTGCCTTCTTTGGCGCACTCGGTAAAGAACTCGATATAGCGACCGAGCGACACGGCGGAGGTAGACACGCGAGCGCCGGCGCGCATACGGTCGTAGAACTCCTTAGGGCTCATGCTCGACCAGATATCGTCCGTGCGCTCCTCGCCATCGATGATAAAGGGGAAGCCCAAGATATCGACATCGAGGTTCGCGGCGACCTCGGGGCTAAAGTCGCAGCAGGTATCGACGACGATGCGGCAACGGTCCGAATGACCGGCGGATGCGGCCTTGTCCATCAAAGCGACTCCTTACGTAAAAAGGCGGCCACCCGCATGGGATGGCCGCCAACCGTTAACTCATGCAAGTTAACGTATTTTACTCGTCAAGTGTTTCGATACGGGGCTTGATGATGCCATATCCACCATTCTTACGGTGATACACCACATTGATGAGACCGGTCGTCGCGTTCTCGAACACGTAGAAGTCGTGGCCCAGCAGATCGGTCTGCACCAGCGCCTGCTCCTCAGTCATCGGGGTGACGTCGATAACCTTCTCGCGGACGAGCAGGTCGTCCTCCTCCTCGGGCAGCAGCAGGTCGGCCAGATCCTCGACGCGCTCGACCGGCGCGACATCCGCGGCGCTGGCACCGCCCTGGCGGTTGTCCACGACCTTGGTCTTGAACTTACGCAGCTGGCGGGTGACCTTATCGGCGGAGAGGTCGATGGCGGCGTACATATCTGCACCGTGCTCGGCAACGCGAATCACCGAACCGCGGGCACGAACCGTAACCTCGACGATTGCCGGGTTGGGGTTCGAGGGGTTCTTCTCATAGCGAAGTACAACGTCGACCGTCATGGGCTCGATATCGAAAACCTTGAGCGCCTCGCCGATCTTCTCATCCACATGCGCACGCAGAGCATCGGTTACCGTCGTCTTGCGTCCAGAAACCTTGATATCCATACGTGGCTCCAATCTGCCTCGGGGACTTACTGTACTGGCTATGTACCCATTGCCGTGCATTTAATCACGCGGATTCCCAAAGACCCGAATAACGATTGCTTGATACCGCATACCGAAGTCTCGCACTTTTCTGTGGCAAAGTGCGCTATGGGAGAGCAACGGCGACTTTGGTTTGGTACTTAAAAAATGTCTTTGACCTGCTGGTTTTACGGAAACGAAAAAGCCGGGCTCTCCTGTTGGGAAAGCCCGGCAGTGCGTGTTGAAACCGTGAAGAGGTGTCCTTTCCAACGTATAGGAGACAACACCCCTAGCAATAACTAGCTATTGAGTTTGTTAATGTCGTCGTCGGTGATGGTGGCTTCCTGGCTGGACGATTTGTCCTCGGAGTTTGCACCCTCGCTGCTCGAATCGGAGGATGCGGACTCGCTGGATCCGGTGTCGGTCGACTGCACGTCGGCGCCCGAGACCGTCTTGGTGGTGAGGTCATAGGGCATCGTACCGTACCAGACGGAGTGGACCGCCTCGAGCGTGCCATCGACCGTGATACCGTCGAGGGCATCGCTCACGGCACGGCATAGCTCATCGTTGGCCGCGAGGCCCGCGACGCCGAGCGTCGAGGGCGTCTCGAGCGCGCCGACGTAAGAGATCTGGCTCATCAGGCGCGCAAGGTAGCCGCCGGCCGTGGAATCGCAAATCACGTAGTCGATCTCGCCGGACTCGAGCGCCTCAAAGCACTCGTTGATGTTGGAGAAGGTCTTTTGGTTGGCCGTGATGCTCTGCTTGGCGAGCGCTTCCTGCGAGGCCGAGGAGGTCTGAACGCCCAGGGTAGCGGTGTTAAGCGTTTCGGTGGAAACGCTCAGCGACTCGCCGTCGCTCGTCTTTCCGAACACTGCCGCAGCGTCGTACAGGCAAGTACCAAGCGTGCTGATGTCACCATCCGTGGAATTGATGTCGCCAATGAAGATGTCGGCCTTTTTGTCACCAAGCGCGGAATCGGCAGAAGACGCATCGACGAAGGCAACCTTAAGGCCCATGCGGCTTGCAAGGGCGCGGGCAGCATCGACCGCGTAGCCCGTGAGGTTACCATCGGCGCCCTTCATGGCCTGCGGAGCATCGGAGGTATCGAGGGCAACCGTCAGGGTACCGGGAGTGACCAGGGCATCGTCCGACACCGTAGGGGTAACGGTCTCGCGCTCGATCTGGTCAATCGTGGGCGTCGTGAACGTGGACAGTGGGTTGAACGCGCATCCGCTCAAGCCCAATACGGCAATGACCGCCGCGGTCCCAGCACCTAACCGAGCCGCGTGCATCAAGCTGCCCCTCACCATGTCCACTACCCTGCCTTCTGTGTCGTATACAATCCGTGCGTTGCGCGGAATAACGGGTTGTTCCCACCAGCTGACCTGGTATTTGACCCCACACTTGCGCACCGGGGTGTTTGCTCGGGAGGCCGTAACCACCTTCACGACTGGCCCGCTCGCCCGCGAGGCGGTATTGCCCCAAAGAAAGTAGAACGGACGGTGCGGCTTACATCTAGGACGCGCCATGATCGCGCCGCGCGCACGCGGTCGCTTACGTGGATCCCTTTGACCGCGTCTGTCTTGGACTAGGATGGACATTTCGTCCGTCCGCAACCACAGCCTGGCAGGAACGTAGCGCATTATAGCTAAGTTCAAGCTAAAGTTTAAGGTTAGGGGCGTCATTCGCACCGTGAGCACAGATTTTGCCGGTCGGAGCGGACTATTCGTGCCCCCATGAAGCCCGGAGCTCCCCTACGGGGAGCTCCGGGGCGCCCGCCTCGGGGTGCCGTGGCCAAAAAATGGCAAATATGAGTACTGTTACCAATTTTGTAACAGGCAATTTTGGCCTCTCGGACAGATTTTGCGCTTAGTGTCGCCAATCTGATGCTTAGTTATTCTACGTTTGTTTATTATCTTCTTTCTTTACGCCGCCTCCGAGTCCTAAATTCTTTGATTTTGCTGTTACTGATTTAGTGACAGTACTCATATTTGCCATTTTTTGGCCAGGGCATATGATTAACCCCCCTTTTTTCGACGTGAATTAGACCAGCTTAAGCCCAAAACACGCCCGCAGCGTGTTAAGCAACGCCTCTTGCTTCTTCCTGCGGGCATCGACACGATTCCGGTACCGCTTTCGCATACGCTGGTGGATGCGCCATGCGAGCGCTTCCATCGCTTCCATGTCGCAGAGCATTTCGTTGTTGACCGTCGCGACCTCGATTCCCATAGTAATCAAGCCCGTGTTGCGTTTTTCATCATGGACACGTCCCCTTCGAGAGGAATGACCCAGCTCACCGTTGTATTCCAGGTCAAACCGGGCTGTTTCCTGGTACGCATCGCAAACTGCATGCGGCATCCCCGAGATTGCCTGCGCGCGGTCATCGAACTCAATCTTGTAGTCGGTCTTAAAGGGACCGCAGGCAAATCCGCCATAGGAAAACGGAAGCGAAAACAGCGCGAGCATGATGCACTCCATGGGTGAGCGCAAGTTTTCCGACAGATAGGGACACAGGCGCAGCAGTTGTTTGGCCACATTCCCCTTGCATGCCGCAAGGTAATCTGCCAGGCGATCGGGCGTCAGCACCGGCTCGACTTCAAAGTAGCCCACGTCTGCCGGTTGATCCTTGTCCTTTGCAAGTCTATTCGCAACAGGCGAGGTGTAGGGAGGCAGATACTTCCCGCGATCGCTCAGTGAAATCTTGGAACACAGTTCCTGGGCCAGGGCAAACCCCTGGATACAGCCGACCTCGCGGGCGACGGCAACACAAAGGGCCTCGGGAGATAGGCTGTACACCCCCGGTTCTACCTCTAAAATCGAGCCGGCGGGCAACCCGGAACACACGGACCAGCCCACGTCAGGCATGCGGCGGCGCTGCGCCGCAGATCCCACCAGCAAGCACAGATCTTCTTGCACCTCGCCGCTTTTGGCTCCGATTCGCACCAAGTCGGAAAGACAGATATCCTCGGCCGAAGGCGATGACGTACACAGCACGCGGCGCTCTTCATCGGGATTGAGGTCCTTCCAGCCGATGTAGCCCATCTGCCGGCGCTCGGCTCGAATCATGCGCAACGCCGAGGCGCCCGTCAGGATCACGGAAGCCGCTAGCTGCTCTTTTGTCGGTTTGTTGCACTGCCTGATTGTTACCGCCACATGAATCACCCCTACCAAACGCGTGCGATAGCGAGGCCATCAACGGCCGCGGCACCGGCGCGTTTGAGTTCCGCCGAAGCCGCTGCCATCGTCGCGCCCGTGGTGATAACGTCGTCAATAAGCAGCAGGCGGCGGCCCCGCACGTCCTCAACGGTCTCGTACATGCCTCGGGCGCGTTCACGGCGTTCTTCACGACCGAGTTCACGCTGGTCGCCATGGCCGTACTTAACGAGGGCGTCGAGCAGCGGAACACCCGACAGCTCGCAAAATGGGCGCGCGATGGCTTCCATATGATCGAAGCCTCGCCGCCGAAACGCCGCCGCCGTCGCGGGCACAAGCACCACCGCATCGGCGCCGGACAACACACCGCCATAGCGATCGGGTGCCGCAACCTGGGCATGTAAGGCGGTGTCGTATAGCAGCTCTGCCAGATACGACGCCAGGCGTCGCTCGCCCGCGTCTTTGTACGCTTTAATGATCCGCGGCAGCGGATGCGTGTAAACGGCACATGCCAGGCACCGGTCGAGAGCTTCGGCCATCGCCGAGGACGTACCCTCGACCGAGCACTCGGTGCACAGCAAGTCTCCAAACGGGGCGCCGCATCGAGTGCAGCTATGCCGCGGGTCGATGAGCGCGAGCGCGGCCAGGCAGTCTTGGCAAATAAGCGCACCGGCGCGCTCGCAGCCGGCGCATCGCGTGGGCGACAACGCCTCAAGCGCCTCGTGCGCCGCCCGCTCGGCAAACGGTAGCAATTCGTCCGCAAACGGTAGGATGCCGGCACCTTGCAGGCATCCCAACACATTCAAATGTCTCTTCACGACACAACCCTCCCTACGCTCGGTCGCAGGGAGGGTCGTTGATTCAGCGCTATGGTACCCCGACGCGTTTGGGGTCAGGCAGGTTAAATCCGTTTGCGGGCGCTATTCGCCGGTGGGCGGTTGCGGTGCGGACGAGTTTTGGGTCGAGCCCTCGCCACCGTCCTGGCGCGGTTTGCGGGAACGACGACGGCGACGGCGCTTCTGGCCCTGGTCGGCCGAACCCTCGCCACCACGATCTTCGCGCGACTCGCGTTCGTCGCGAGCAGCGCCGCGCGCGGCCTTGGCGGCCGCCCCTCCGCCATCTCCGGGGCGACGACGTGTGACCTTGACCTCGCCATCCGAGACCTGATCGGCCACAGAGGGCACCGAAGGCTTTTGCTGCGTGCCCGAGGAATGGCGACGGCGCGGACGCGGGACGCGCTCGTCATCGTTGCGCTGCTTGCCACCCTTGTCGGCAGGCGTATCAGAACCCGAACCACCCTTGGGGGCGGCACCGGCTTCGCGAGCGGCTGCGGCGCGGAAGGCGTCCTCGCGCTCCTCGCTCGACAAATGGCGGCGGCGACGGCGCGTGGGATTCATACCACCGCCGCGATTCTGCTGCTGGGGCTGCTGAGCCTCGCGCTCGCGGGAGGAATTCTTGCCTGCGGGAGCGGCCTCGCCGGCATCGCCCGAACCCGAGCGCTTGCGGCGGCGACGTCCACCGGCAGCCTCCTCAACCTCGGGTGCCTCGGCCTTGCCGCGACCCTTACCACGGCCGCGACCCTCGCCCTGGCTCTGACCCGCACGGGTATCGGCGTCCGCATCGCGACGGCGGCGCTTGGGCATCGTCGTCCCCGCCAGACGGTCGGCGCTCGACAGGCCATCGCCCACGTCGACGCCGTTCTCGCGGTCGAGCTCCATAAGCGCCAGGCGCATCTCGGGCGACTCGATACGCTCGAGCACATCGCGCGTCACGCAGTCGGGGCGGCAGTTGCAGCCCTGCTCGGCGGCCTTCTTTTTGCAGCCCTCCGAGCACGTCATATCGGCCAGGTTGACCTTAAAGACTTTGCCGTTCTCCAGGCGCAGCACCAGCTGCTCACGCGGCGTGTCATATTCCTGGATACGCGCCTTGCCAAGCGGCGTATCGATGAGCGTCTTCTTTTTGGGCGCGCGGCTCTTAAAGTCCTTGTACGCCTCGAACTCATAGCGCAGGCAGCACATCAGGCGGCCGCAAACGCCGCTGATCTTGGACGAGTTGAGCGGCAGGTCCTGCTCTTTTGCCATGCGAATCGAGACGGGCTCAAACTGTCCGCCAAAGCGCGTGCAGCAGAGCTCCTGTCCGCACTGGGCATAGCCGCCCACCAGGCGGGTCTCGTCACGCACGCCGATCTGGCGCATGTCGACGCGAATGTGCAGCGTCGAGGACAGGTCCTTGACGAGCTGACGAAAATCGACGCGCTCCTCGGCCGCAAAGTAGAACACGGCCTTCTCGCCGCCAAACAGGTACTCGACGCCGACCGGCTTCATCTCGAGGTCGAGCTCTTTGACCAGACGGCGGAAATCGACCATCGCCTCGTCGCCCTGGATGGCCAGGTCGTCGGCAAGCTGCAGGTCGATGTCGCTCGCCACGCGCAGCACGGGCTTGAGCGGCTGACCGATCTCGTCTTGCGGCACCTCGAAGGGATCGGCCGTGACCAGGCCGATCTCGGTTCCGCGCTCGGTGGAGCAAATGGCATAATCGGCCTCGATGATATCCAGATCCTGCGGGTCGAACCACAGGTCGCGCGAGGCGTAGGTAAACTTAACGGGTACGACTAACGGCATTTCAGTGCCTTCCTGATATCGAACAGCATGACCTCGATGGCCAGCTGGGGAGTAACATTTCTGGCGATGTTGCGCTCGGCAGTTGCGACCGCCTCGAGCGCCCGGGTGGCACCCGCAACATTCGTCGCGGCGGCAAGCCGACCGATCGTGTCGCGCACGTCTTCGTTCACGACGTCGGCTGCCTCGTCCTGAAGCGTCAGCAGCACGTCGCGCATGAGCGTCCGCGCGCTCGCCAGCGCTTCCATGATACCCGAACGCTCGCGCGCGTTGAGTTCGCGCTTGTTGCGGTCCTCAAGCTGCTTCAATGCTCCACGCGACAGGTAGTCGGCGTTTTGCTCGAGCACCTTTTCCTGCGTGGACTTGACCTCGGCGAGCGGTGCCTTAACGGCGACGATGAGTGACTTGGCGCGACTGAGCACGTCGGCCTCGTCGGCGGCAATGAGTGAGTCGATGGCGCGGACCATCTGGCGGCGAGCATCCTGGCGCTCGGCGCTCTTAAGGAACTCGATGCCGCGTGTGGGGCTTCCCGCCACGGCGACCGCCATGCGGCAACGCGCGAGGTCCTGACCCGTCGCGCGGCTCACGGCACGCGCGGCCACGGCGGGCGACACCAGGCGAAACGGCACGCACTGGCAGCGGCTCACGATGGTGGGCAGCATCACGTCTGCCGAGGTGCCCAGCAAGATGAACATAACGCCATCGGGCGGCTCCTCGAGTGTCTTGAGCAGTGCGTTGGCGGTGTTAGCGCGCAGCTGCTCGGCACGGTCGATGATGTAGACCTTGGCCTTGGCACGGATGGGCGCCAGCGGCACGTCATCGAGCAACTCGCGGGTCTGGGCAATGAGGTAGCCCGTGGCGCTCTCGGGCGTGTAATAGTGCACGTCGGGATGCGTGTGCCGAGCAACGCGTACGCAGCTGTCGCATGCGCCACAGCCATCCTGCTCGCACAGGAAGGCCTGGGCGAGCGCCCATGCGGCATCGAGCTTGCCGGCGCCGGGAGCGCCCAAAAACAGGTAGGCGTGCGATGCGCGGCCGCTGGCGACGGCGTTGGTCAAAAAATCGCGCACGCGCTCTTGGGTGTCGAGCTTGGCCATCAGGCTTGCCTGAGCGGGTGCCATGTTACTCGGCCTCCTTGGCAAGTGCGGCGGCGACGGCGTCTTGCGGAATGTCGAGACCGTACGCGCGAATCTGCTCGACCGTCTTCTCGAAGACTTCCTCGACGGTCGCAGTGGCGTCGATGAGCTTTACGCGGTTTGGCTCCTCGGCAGCAATAGCGCAAAATCCCTGGTAAACGCGCTCTTGGAATGCCATGCCTTTTGCCTCCATGCGATCTGCCGCGCCACGGGCTGCCATGCGTAGCGCCGCCTGCTCGGGCGTGATGTGGTAGACGAGCGTGAGCGCCGGGTGCGTCCCCGCGACGGCCAGGTTGTTGGCATCGCGTACCATCTGACGGTCGAGGCCATCGGCAAACGCCTGGTAGCAGGTCGTGGAATCGTAGAAGCGATCGCACAGGACTACCTTGCCGGCCGCGAGGGCGGGAGCTATGACCTCGTGCACCAACTGGGCACGCGCCGCCTCGTAGAGCAGCAACTCGCAGGTGTCTCCCATCGCCGTATTGGCGGGGTCGAGCAGCAGAGCACGGATCTTTTCGCTGATGGCGGTGCCGCCCGGCTCGCGCAGGCTCACAACCTGGTAGCCAGCGAGTTCGAGCGCGCGGGCAAGCAGGCGCGCCTGCGTGGACTTGCCGGCACCATCGACGCCCTCGAGCGTGATAAAGCTATGTTGAGCGGGCTCAAAAGCCATGGGCGCAGCCCCTTCCTACAAGGCGCGTAAATGCGGATATATCAACCAAGCCATGATACCCCAGGGGCAGGGGCTAGGTGGCAGTTAGGAACGTTCCCAAAGTGCCGGCAGAAAAGGAACGTCCCCAACTGCCGACCTTCTAAGTTGCGGTGAAATAGGGACTGAATACGCCTTCTAACAGCAAATACAATCCCTATTTCACCGCAAGTTAGGAGTGGGCGCGAGCGTTGATGGCGAAGGAAATGTCGCGCTCGAGGGCTAGGGCCTGTTCGCGTTCGAGGTCTTGGGTGAGGATTGCCAGCACGTAAGGGCGCTCGGCGTAGACGATTGCGGCATCGTGCTGAGCATTCGCCAGGCTGCCCGTTTTGTGCGCGACCAAAACGCCGCCGGAAACGCCCTCGACAATACCGCGCGCGTCTTCCTGCGCCAGCAGATATCCGCGCGCTCGCTCGCACAGCTCGGGCGTCGCGATTGTCCCCGCCGCCAGGTGCTGCAGCACGGTCGCGGCGTCACGGGCGCTCGTATAGTTTTCGCGGCCCCGCGCCTGGGCCTCGGCATCCATCATCAAACGAGCGAGCACGGTCTGGGTCAACCCCAATGCGGCACACGTTTCGTTGACCGCATCCATGCCAAGCCTGCCGATAACAAGGTTCGCTGCCACGTTATCGCTCTGGGCGATCATAGCGTACAGTAGCTCGTCAATACTGTACGACACACCCACGTCGCGCGACTGAATGTTGCCGCTGCCACCCACGATATCCTGTTGCGTTACCGTTATCTGCTCGTCGAGGGACAGCTCGCCCGCCGTCACGGTCTCGAGCGCACAAGCGAGAATGGGAAGCTTGATGATGCTTGCCGCCACACGTCGCGCGTCCGGCGCCACAGCGACTTCACCATCGAGCGACGCGAACGTTTGAGGATCAAGCGCCACAGCATAGACCGAGACGGAGTCGCCATACGGCTCGACCAGGGCCTCGATATCTTGCTGAATGGCGGCGATCCAAGAAGACTTAGGGGCGGCCGTCGCTTTTGTCGCGGATGACCGCTTTGACGTTTGTTTGACAGGGACAGCGGAACCCTCAGCCTCGTTGCGGCGCGCGGCACAACCGCCAAGACTCATCACCGAGGCAAGCGCTCCGGTCAACATTCCGGCACAAAACACTCGACGCGAGCAATCGCGCACAGCGAGGGGCGCATCCCCCGGCGGGAACCGGAACGCCTCTACGCTGTCGCCGCCACCCCGACCTTGCTCGCCGCAGTACACAGACTCACTCCCCACCATCGCATTCTACCGAGCCGTCGATAAACGGCCGCGCCGGACACCCAGCACGCCGCACTCATTGTGACGCATGCGACAGGGCTTGCGCGACATGACCATCCTCACATAACCAGTTGGGTCGGCGCGGCCCAACCGCACCTGAACCACCTTATAATCTAGCCAACACATCGAATGGAAGGAACCATCATGCCCCGGTTTTGTACCCATTGCGGCAAGCTTCTGAAAGACGACGAGCGTTTTTGCACCAGCTGCGGAACGCCGGTAACCGATGATGGCCAGGCCTCTCAGTCGCAAGAGAATGCGCAGGCAGCCGAACATGTCGCCGCGTCCGATGCCGCCTTCGACACCGCCGCGACCACGGTTCAGTCTGCGCAGCAGCCCGCGGCGACTCAGTCCCAGCAGGCGGACGTGACCGTGCAGTCCGCTCATCAGCCCGCGCCCGCTCCCCAGCCCGAAGTTGGCACGACGCAGCAATGGGCGGCGCCAGCCGGCTCCGCGCCGCAGCAGCCCATACCGACCGCCGCTCCGCAGGCCGGCGCCCCCGCTGCTCCCAAAAACAACAACGCCCTGCTCATCGGCATCATCGCCGCGCTAATCGTCGTGATTATCGCGCTCGTCGTGTTCTTTATGATCAAGCCTTTCGACAAGGGCGCCGATGATACCAAGGGCACGACGATCGAGAAGGTCAAGATCGACCACGATAACGACGATGCGTCCGTCAAGGGCGACCCCAACAAGCTTGACGATGATGATGACGATGACGTCCACGATGCCGCCACCATCAGCGAGCAGAACGTCTACGACCAGCTGAGCTCCTACTACAGCAGGCTCTCCGATCTTGATCAGCAGGTTCGCGACTGCGCCACCACGTTTAACACGTATTACCTTAAGGATGACCGAAGCTCGCGTCAGTCGGCCAGCGATGCCGCCGAGGCGCTCGAGGATCAGATCGACGACCTCAAGGACGAGGTCGAGGACCTGGACGTTCCCATCGACTCGCAGAACTACAGCTCGTGGAAAGACATCATCGCGCTCTACGACGACCTGGAGAATCGCATTGACGTCATTTGCGATGCCTGGGAGATCAGCCTTGAGTACTCCAGCCCCGCCAACCACAAGGACGAGATCGTGGCACCGCTGGCGCGCGACAACGTAGCGGGCACCAACGACAACAAATACCGTCTGGACTTTGAGGACCGCTACCCCGGCGCCGCACCCGTCGAGGTGAAGTAATCCCAACAACTGATCAAAACTTGCGGTGAAATAGGGATTAATTAGGCCTTTTGCCAGCAAAAACAGTCCCTATTTCACCGCAACTTAGAAGTGGGGCCGGGCGCGCAAATGCAAATGCGCGCCCGGCCCCACCGTGTCTATATGTGCTCGGATATGTGCTCGGTTACTTATCGGCAGCGGTCTTTTTGGTAGTCGACTTCTTGGCCGTCGTCTTTTTGGCCGTCGTCTTTTTAGTGGTCTTCTTGGCTGCCGCGGTCTTCTTCGCCGTGCTCGCCTTGGTCGCAGTCTTGCGGCCGCGGGCGGGCTTCTTCTCCTTGGTCGGGCAGTCCATGTTGACGCAGATACGCCACGGGCCGCGCGCCGTATTGACCACCACGATGGGGGCGCCGCACTCGGGACAGGTCTCGCCCGTCGCCTCGAGCTTGCCACGCGCCGGCAGCGGATAACTCACGCCGCAGTCGTCATAGTTGGTGCAGCGGATAAAGCGCTTGCCGCTCTTCTCGCTCTTGTGCGCAATCAGATCGCCATGGCGTCCGGCCTCGGCACACACCTTGCACTCGCCCACCTTAAGGTCGGGCTCGTAGTTGGTGGGGCATGTGGGGTTCACGCAAATCTCGAAGGCCTTCTGGCGGAACGGCTGACACTTAATGCGCGGCGCACCGCACTCGGGGCACACGGCGGCCTCGCCCTCGAGCGGGCTCACCTTGACGCCGCTCGGCACCGGATAGGTCACGTCGCAGTCAGGCCATCCCATGCAGCCGATAAAGCTGCCACGGGTCTTGGCGCTCGTCTTCATAACCAGGTCCTTGCCGCACTTGGGGCAGGCGCCCACGCGCGCATCGGCCGTGACGGCGTCGCTGATGGCGTCGCCCAGCTCCTGCGTATGCTTGAGCAGCTCGTCGAGCACACCGGCCAGCAGCGCACGCGAGTGTGTCACGACATGCTCTTCGGTGTCCTCGCCGCGCTCCACGCGGGTCATGTCGCCGTCGAGTTCGCTGGTCATATCGGGACTCGTGATGCGCGGGGCAAACTGCGACAGCGCATCGATAATGGCGATACCCAGCTGACTCGGCTCCACGGGATCGTTTTTGAGGTAACGCACGGCGTACAGGCGCTCGATGATGCTCGCGCGCGTGGACTTGGTGCCCAGGCCGCGCTTTTCCATCTCCTGCACGAGCTTGCCCTGGCTGTAGCGCGCGGGCGGCTCGGTCTGCTTGGCCTCGAGCTTAATGTCGAACACGTCGACCGTGTCGCCCTGCTCCAGCGGCGGCATCTGCTCGTCGCGCTTGAGTCCGTACGGGTACGCCTCGCGGAAACCCGGGGTCACGAGCACGTCGCCCGAAGCCACGAACGGCTCGCCGTTCACATCGAGCTCGAGCTTGGTGTTCTCGATGGTCGCAGGACCCATAAGCGTCGCCAGGAAGCGGCGGGCGATGAGGTCGTAAAGCTTGCGTTGGCCGCCATCGAGCGTGGACGGATCACCTTCGCCCGTGGGGTAGATGGGCGGGTGGTCGGTGGTTTCGACTTTGCCGCGCGTGGGCTTCATGGGGCCGGCGAGCACCTTTTTGCACACAGGCGCCAGCGCCGGGTTGATCTTTGCCAGGTCGCTCACCACGGCGCCCAGATCGAGCGTCGCGGGGTACACGGTGTTGTCGACACGCGGGTAGCTGATGAGGCCCGCCATGTAGAGGGACTCGGCGATGCGCATGGTGCGTGCGGGCGAGATGCCCTCGGCCGCGGCGGCAGCCTGCAGCGAGGTGGTCGCAAACGGCGTGGGCGGCTGCTGCTTGCGCGAGCGCTTGGTCACCGCGGCGACGGTTGCCGTCGCAACGCCGTCGACATGGCCGTACGCCGTCTCGGCAGCGTCCTTGTCGGTAAAGCGTGCCGTCTTGTGAGCGATCTTAAAGCGGTCGTCCTCGGCAGCACCCTGCGCGGCACCCATACCGCGGATCTGCCAATAGTCCTCGGGCACAAACGCCATGCGCTCGCGCTCGCGCTCGACCACCAGGGCAAGCGTCGGCGTCTGTACGCGGCCGGCGGAACGCACGTTGCCAAAGCCGCCAAACTTGGCAAGCGTCAGGTAGCGCGTGAGCACCGCGCCCCAAATGAGATCGATGTGCTGACGGCTCTCGCCGGCGTCGGCCAGGTTCTGGTCGAGCGAGACGAGATTATCGAAGGCCTGCGTGATCTCGGCCTTGGTAAACGAAGAATACTGGGCGCGGGCGACCGGCAGGTCGGGCGCAACCTCGCGCACCTTGTTGAGGGCGTCCGAACCGATCAGCTCGCCCTCGCGATCGAAGTCCGTAGCGATGATGACGCTGTCGGACTTCTTGGCAAGGTTCTTGAGCGAGCGAATGAGCTCTTTCTCGGCCGGCAACTTAATGACGGGCGCCCAGGTGAGATACGGCAGGCTCTCGAGCTTCCAGCCCTTGATTGAGATGCCGTCGGCAAGGAACGGCTTGCGCTTGGTGTCGTAGGGCGGACGCGCCAGGCCATCGGGTATGTCGGCCGGCAACATCTCGCCGTCCTCGGTGACCGAATACCAGCCCAGCTTTTTATCGAACAGCACGCTGTCGCAAAAATCGGGCGCAAGGATGTGGCCGGCAAGGCCGATCGTCACGCACTCCTCGCCCTTCCACTCAAAACGGTAGATGGCGGTGTTGTACACCTTGTCCTTTTTGGGCTTACCCGTGGACAGCCGCTCGGCGATCTGACGCGCGGCGTCGTTTTTCTCGGCGATGATGAGCTTCAAAAGAGGCTCCTATCTCGTATCTCTGCGGCTACGCCCGCCCGTATGGCGGCCGACTTACGCCCTTGCTTGCTCAATCTGCCCGATGAGCCAATCGCACCAGGCATCCATGCCCTCGCCCTTGCGCGCGCTCACGGCAAACCGCGGCGCCTGCGGATTGAGGTCATCGAGTGTCTTAGTATACCTATCCATGTCAAAATCGAAAGCCGGGGCCACGTCGACCTTATTGAGCAGCTGCGCGCCGGCGTGCTGGAAGATGCCCGGGTACTTGACGGGCTTGTCGTCGCCCTCGGGCACCGAGAGAATCATGATGGACAGGTTCTCGCCCAGGTCAAAGTCGACCGGACAGACCAGGTTGCCCACGTTTTCGATAAAGATGACATCGATGTTTTGAAGGCCCACCGCTTGGTCGAACGCGTCAATGGCCTCCATGATCATGTTGCCCTCGAGATGGCACAGGCCGCCCGTGTTGATCTGGATGGCGGGCATGCCGGCTTCCTTCATGGTGATGGCGTCGACATCCGAGGCGATATCGCCCTCGATGACGGCACAACGCAGACCGGCCTTGTCGCGCAGGCGCTCGTTGGTGCCCAGAATCGTGGTGGTCTTACCCGAGCCGGGGCTCGACAGCACGTTGATCACATAGGTGTTTGTCTCTTTAAATCGCTGACGCAGCTGATCTGCCAGGCGCTCGTTGCGCGACAGAATCGGCGATGCGATATCAATCGTTTTCTCGGCCATATTCGGCACTCCTTACTTCTACCATTTATACCCCGTCCCCAGGTGGCTGGCGGGCTAATCGTCGGGGGTCTCGATTTCGATACTGGCGATGTCGAGCTCGCGGCCGTGCAGCAGACGCACGTTGGCGCCGTCACATTGGGGACAACGGCAATGGAAACGGTCGTGCTCAAAGATCTCACCACAGTCCTGACACTCGCTTTGTGGATGGACTTCCTCTACGGCAAGCTCGCAGCCGCGTGTGAGCGGGTCCTCGTCGCGAAACGTCTCCCACGCAAAGTCGAGCGCCTCGCGCACGACCTCGGTCATATCCCCGATACGCAGCGTTACCAAAACGGCGCGCGAGGCCCCCGCCCCACGCGCCGCGCGAATCACTGTATCGAGTATGCCGTTGACAATGCCAACCTCGTGCATACCGATTTACTCCTCGTCGTCCTCGTCGTCCGAGAACAGGTCCAGACGACTCACGAACAAGCCCTCCTTGCCCTCGCGCGCGGTAATGACCACACGGGCGATGGCAAGCGAAATCTCGTAGAGCGAGAGCAGGGCGCCATACATGAGGCCCAGCGTAACGGGCGAGCCGTCGGGCGTAATCACAGCCGAGCCCACAAGCAGGCCAACGTACACGAAACGCCAGGCACTGCGGAAGGCCGCGTAGGACACGATATGGAAGACGGACAGATAAAAGATGATGAGCGGCAGCTCAAACGCCACACCAAAGCCGATCATAAAGAGCAGCTCCATGTTGACGTAGTTCTCCAGATCGGGCAGCGCCGTGGCGACGGCCGAGGTCTCGCCGATGAGCCACTCAAAGCCTGCCGGGATAATGATGAAGTAGCAGAAGATGGCGCCCAGGAAGAACAGCACCGTCGAGGCGAGTACCGTGGGCACGACCCACTTGCGCTCGTTAGGGCGAAGCGCCGGCAGGAAAAATGCCAGAATCTGCCAGATGATCATGGGCGTGCACATGACCACGGCCATCTTGATGGCCAGCGAGAAGCGCAAGCCAAAGCCGCCGAGCGTGGTGGTGATGTAGAACTTACCGTCCGGCACAAAGGAGCGGATGGGATCTTCCAGGATATCGAGCACCACGGGCGTGGCGAAATACAGCACGATAGCGGCGGCAAACACCGAGACGACCACGATGGTCAGGCGGCGACGGAGCTCTCCCAAGTGATCGAAGAGCGGCATACGCGCAGGTCCGATAGGCATTACTCATTGCCTCCCTTCGGGGCGTCGGCGGCAGCGGCGTCGTCCTCGGCCTCGAGCTCGCGAGCGAGCTGGTCGACGACGGCCTTGCGCTTGCGGGGACGACGGGCGTAGAGATCGGCCGTCGTGGGCTCTGCCGGCTCGGGCTCGGGCTCCGGCTCTGCAGCAGGTTCGGGATCGACGGTGGCAGCAGCAGGCTCGGCCTTGGCGGGCTCGGCCTCCTCAGCAGCACCCTCGCCCTCAGCAGCACCCTCGCTCGCGGCCTTCTCGGCGGCAAGGCGGGCACGGCGCTCGGCAAAGGTCTCCTTCTTTGCGGGCACAGCCGTCTCGACGGCATCCTCGTCCGCATCGGAATCATCATCGACGGCAGCCTTCTTGGGCTTGACCGGGGCCGACGCGGCCTCGCTCACCGGATCGATAATCTCGGACTGAACAACGGCCGTCATCTTTTCCTGCGTCTCGCGGAACTGACGGATGGCACGGCCGATCGTACGGCCCATCTGTGGGAGCTTATCCGGGCCAAACAGCAAAAAGCCGAAGACCACGATGATCGCGAGCTCACCCTCTCCAATACCAAACACACATACCTCCAAGGCTCGATGTGAGTCGAGCCCGCACCGCGCCATTCGGCCGGAACTCGTCTATTCATTCGGTCAAGTATAGCGCCCGGACGCCAAAACGTCCGAGCGCATCACAAACATATGCCAAACGGCACGCCCTTTTGGGGACAAAGATTATGCAGCGGTGATCGAAATCTCCTGGTCGACACCCAACAGCTGAACCACGCGCATCACCTGGGGCTGCACATTTGTGCAGCTAAAGCGCTTACCGTGGTCGACCGCGTGGTGCGCGGCGCCCACGAGCACGCCAATGCCCGTCGAATCGATGTAGCTCACCTGGGCAAAATCGAGCTCAACGGTCTCGGTGGGCTGTTCGAGCGCCAGGTCGATGGCATTGCGCAGGCTATCGGCGTTAGAGATATCGATCTCGCCGGTTACCTTAATGGTGTAGAGCTCTGGCGTGGGGCTGGTGGAAATTCCCAAATCCATGTATACGCTCCTTTACGTATCGAAAGTGCGGATAGTACGGGAAGCCGCGCGTTAGGCGCGCTCGGCGCGCGCAAGCTCGGCAGCGACCAGCTTCACAGCCAGCACCAGCACATCGAGCGCGGCCTCCAGGTCCTCGACCGTGGGATAGCTCGGCGCGATGCGGATGTTGGTGTCGCGCGGGTCCTTGCCATAGGGCCAGGTAGCACCGGCCGGCGTGAGCTTGACGCCCAGGTCGGCGCAAAGCGCGGCGACCTTCTGGGCCGAGCCCTCGGGACCATCAAAGCTCACAAAGTAGCCGCCGCGGGGGTGCGTCCAGGTGGCGCAGCCCGTATCGCCCAAGCCCTCGGTAAGCTTGCGCTCAACGGCCTCAAAGCGCGGGCGCAGGAACTCGGCGTGCTTTTTCATGTGCTCCTTAACCGCCTCGATGGTGGGAAGGAAGCGTACATGGCGCAGCTGGTTGAGCTTGTCGGCGCTGATCAGGCCAGCCTTCAGACGCTTGGAGAACTCAGCGATAACCGCGGGGCTCGCACCGATGAAGCCGATGCCGGCGCCCGGGAAGGTGATCTTGGACGTCGAGGCAAAGGCCACCACGCGGTCCTCGGTGCCCGCCGCGCGAGCGAGGTCAAAGATGTTGGCGAGCTCGTCGGTCTCGTCGTACAGGTCGTGCACGCAGTAGGCGTTGTCCCAGAAGATGCGGAAATCGGACGCGGCCGTGGGCATCTCGACCAGGCGGCGCACAGTGTCCTCGCTAAAGGTGATGCCCGTGGGGTTGGAATACTTGGGCACGCACCAGATGCCCTTGATGGAATCGTCGGCGGCAACGAGGCGCTCGATCTCGTCCATATCGGGGCCGTTGTCGGTCATCGCGACGGGAACGTTCTCGATACCCAAGTCGGCGGTGATGCCAAAGTGGCGATCGTAGCCGGGAACCGGGCACAGGAACTTGACCTTCTTGCCGTCGTGCGCTGCCTCGTAAGCCTCCCAAGGGTCGCTACCACACGAGCCGCAACGCCAGAACATACCGGCGATATCGTGCTCGATCAGCAAACTCGACGAACCCAGCACGAGCGTCTGCTCGGCGGGGCAACCCAGGAACTCCCCCGCCAGCTTGCGTGCCGAGGGAATGCCCTCAAAGCAGCCGTAGTTGGAGCAGTCGACGTTGCCGTCGTGCAGATCGGCATCGGCATTGAGGATATCGAGCATGGGTCGAGAGATGTCCACCTGGGAGGGCGACGGCTTGCCGCGGGCCATGTCGAGCGCCAGGCCCTTGGCCTTGACCTCGGCGACCTCGGCCTTGAGCGCCTCGATGGCGGCATCGAGTTCGGTGGTTTCCATCTTCTGGTAGATCGTCTGCATGGGTGCGACCTTTCACGAAGCGGTACGTTGCAATTCTTCTAAGTATAGACCGCCACCGTCGCAACGTTATGAAGCCGTGATAGATTAAGTCTATCGCAATGAATTACGAATCGCCGCGCATGCCGGCGTGGAGCGCCCAAGGAGGCACTATGGAGTACGGATCGTTCCAGGCCGAGGAATTCGGCGACCTGCAGCGCCTAGTCGACGGACTGTTTTACGACCGTCACGCCATCGACCGCCTGGATCTGATCGTACAGGCCGAAATCTTGGACCTGGCACCCGATCTCATGGAAATCGTGAACCTTTTGCCGCCCGGCTATTACGACCGCCAGTCACTTTGCGACCAACTCAACTCCGCTTTGGCCGCCCACGGCTGGGGCGCCATCTACGGCACCGTGGAATGAGCCTCGAGGCCGACGATTTGGCCCGTTTCCCGACCCTGGCGAGGCTTGTTTTAGGGCTTGTGGCCAAAAAAGGGCAAATATGAGTACTGTTACCTTTTTAGTAGCAGCGATTAAGCCCCCAAATCGGCGTTTTTTCGCCTGGATTTTCTTTCCGAGTAGTAGCTATCGCCAAATTGGAGTCAAGCGATTACTCGTTAACATACAGATAGCATGATTGTGTTCATTATTTTCCGCACCTAAAATGAAACGCCGTTTGTGACAGTACTCACAAACGGCGTTTTTTGACCACTGGCGTGTCTGGCAGGCGGCAAGCACCACCCGAATCCGCATTTTGAACGCGCCCGAATCGGTTCTGGAGCCGGTTTTCGCGCTCTTACTCGTCCTTGGGCGCGGGGTGCTTGCAGATCACACTCATGTAGATCATGCCAAGTACGGCCGCGGTAACAGAGCCGGCGAGAATAGCGGCCTTGGCGGCCAGAACCTCAAACTGGGCCGTCGGGAAGGCGAGGCCGCTAATGAGAATCGACATCGTAAAGCCGATGCCGCCCAGAATGCCCACGCCGGCAATCATGTGCCAGTTAACGTTATGCGGCAGCTCGGAGATCTTGAGCTTGACCAAGGCGAACGTCATGCCAAAGATACCAATCGGCTTGCCCAGCAGCATGCCAAAGTACACGCCGAGCGTCACCGGGTCGGTGAGCAGCGTGCTCATATCCACGCCCACCAGGCGAACCTGTGCGTTGACGAACGCGAAAATCGGCAGGATCACAAAGTTGACCGGCGTGGAGATCAGACGCTCCATGCGGATGAGCGGCGGGGTCACGCGGTGCATGACGCGCTCGACTTTGGTGGTCGAGACGGTAAAGTCATGCTGGCCCAGGATGTGTGCCTCGTCGTCGTAGCGGTCATCGAGCAGCGGCAGGCACTCGCCCAACCAATCGGTGAGGCTATCGAGCTTGACGCCGCACTTGGCCGGGATGGTGAAGGCCAAGATGACGCCAGCAAGCGTAGCATGTACGCCGCTCTTGAACATGCAGAACCACAACAGCAGACCCAGTACCGAATACGGGGCAAGGCGGTAATGCTGCGTCTTGTTGAGCCACACGAGCGCGCAGGTCACAAGCGCGGCGGCGCCCAACCAAAACGGATTGGGGCTCTGACCGTAGAAGATGGCGATGGCGGCGATGGAAATGAGGTCGTCGGCGATGGCGAGCGTCGAGAAGAACACACGCACGCCGTTGGGCACGCGATTGCCCAAAAGCGACAGCACGCCCAGCGCAAAGGCAATATCGGTTGCCATGGGAATGGCCCAGCCGTTGTGCGCGCCGGCATGGTTAAAGATCAGGTAGATGCAGGCGGGAACGACGACGCCGCCCACGGCCGCCAGCATGGGAAGCATAGCCTGGCGCGGGTTTTTGAGCTCGCCGACCGTCATCTCATACTTGAGCTCAATGCCCACCAGCAAAAAGAAAATCGCCATGAGGAAGTCATTGACGAAAAGCTCAACGGTGAGACCGGCCGTAAGGTTGCCCAGGCCCACATACAGCGGGGTCTCCAAAAAGTGATGGATGACCTCGTAGGCATCGGTATTGGCACAAATGACGGCGGCGATGGCGGCGAAGACCATGACGGCGGCGGAAATCGTGCCGTTCTCGGCGATGCGCTCCCAGATGTCGTGACGTTCAAAGCGCTTACGCTCACGAACGTTGAACAGCTGCTCAGTTGCTGCCATGGGCGGCTCCTTTCACGGGAAAGCTCCCGTCTTAAAAAAGCACGGCCCGCCCAAGTGGCGGCGCCGCGCTCTAACGTATTACGCTTGCATCTAGCCTACCCTGCACGACAAGCACGCAGGCGTGACCGAAAAGCGGAACCACAGGTTGAACATTATTTGCTCAACGGCACGGGCACGCCTGTCCAAGAGACGACGCGGCGACGTGCACAAAAAACGACCGGAGCGCGGGGCGTCCGCGATCCGGTCGTGGCGTTTGGTCAACTAAACCTAGCAGGCGGCCATGATGGGGGCAGCGACCTGCTTCTTACGGGAGAGGACGCCCGGCATCCAGACGCCGTCGTGCTCGTCGGCAATGCCCAGGCCCTTCTGAGCAGCCTCGGTCTCGCCCTCGAGCAGGACCTGCGAGCCCTCCTCCATGATGTCAGTGATGCACAGGACGATGCCGTCGGCACCCTTCTCGGCGGCGTAGGCGCGCATGGCCTCGCGAATCTCGTCGATCATGCCGAGTGCGCGGGTCTTGTCGACAGTCTCGTACTGGCCGATGAGCAGCTTCTTGCCGGCGGGCTCGAACATCTTGATGTCGTTGCCGACCATCTCGGCTGCGGTGAAGGAGCCGGACGGACGGGTGAGGAAGACTTCCATGCCAAACTTGACCGGGTCGACGCCCACCTGCTCGCCGAGCTTGGCGGCGACGGCGCGGTCGACATCGGTGGTGGTGGGGCTCTTGAGCATGAGCGTGTCGGTCATCATGGCCGAGAGCAGCAGCTTGGCCTGGACGTCGGAAAGCTCAACGCCGAGCACGCCGGCGAGCTTGGTGACGATGGTGCAGCTGGAGCCCCAGGGCAGGCAGATGTAGTGCAGCGGGCCGGCGGTCTCAAAGTCGCCGATGCGGTGATGATCGACAACGCCAAAGACCGTGGCGTCCTTAAGGCCGGCGACGGACTGGGCGGACTCGTTGTGGTCGGTGAGAACGACGAGCTGGCCGGCCTCGACGGACTCGATCACGCGGGGCTCGGCAATGCCGGCGTCGGCGAGCAGCTTGGCGGACTCGGCCGGAAGCTGACCCAGAGCGCAAGCCTCGTAGGTGTTGCCAGCATACTCAACCTGGTTGAGCAGCTGGGACAGGACGACGGCGCTCATGATGGCGTCGTTATCGGGGTTCTGGTGACCAAAGACAAGAACGTTTGCCATGGATATCCTCCACTTGATATGTGTACTTGGACGTAGCTATGGTAGCACGCCGATGCCGAGCCTTCGCAGACGGAAGGGCCGCGGCATATTTTGGGGCGCAGGCACGGGGGCCAAGGCTGTCCCTTTTGCACCATGTTGGTGCAATGTAACCTGTCCCCCTTGCACCAGCTATTTACCGGCGGCGCGCAGGGCTACGTAGGCGGCACCGATGATGCCGGCGTCGTTTCCGAGCGAAGCGACCTCGATGGGCGTCTCGCGCGAGGCAGAAAGCGCGTAGCGCTGGAAATGCTCACGAACTGCGTCGAGGTAGACATCGGCCGAAGCGGACGCGCCGCCACCGATCAGGAACATCTCGGGGTCGACCACGTTGGCAATGAGCGCCAGGGCACGGCCGAGATAGTCGGCCATGGTATCGGCCGCGGCAAGCGCGAGCTTATCGCCCTCGCGGCAGGCTTGGAATACGTCCTTGGAATCGGAAGGACCGGTGAGCTCGATGGGCTCGACGCCCGCAGCCTTGCACTCGGCAAGGTAGTTGCTCACCACGCCGGTGGCGCTGGAATACTGCTCCAGGTGGCCATGGCCGCCGCAGCCGCAGGTGCGCTCCTCAGCCGGGTTCAGGCACATGTGGCCGATCTCGCCGCCAGCACCCACAACGCCCGATACCACATCGCCGTTAACGATAACGCCGCCGCCCACGCCGGTACCGATGGTGACCATAACCACGTTCTGCACGCCCTTGGCAGAACCGAGCCAGGCCTCGCCCATGGCAGCGGCGTTGGCATCGTTCTCATACTTAACGACCGCATCGGGGCAGTGCTCCTGAATGGCGACCCTCAGCTCGGGCAGGTTAATGGCAATGTTGGCCTTGACCTTGGCATCGCCCGACGCCGGGATGGGACACGGAACGGCCAGGCCAATGCCCGCCACAAAGGCACGCGGAATCTGTGCCTTGGCGACCACCTGGTCGATAGCCTCGGTCACCGCGGCAAAGCCCGCAGCGTCAACGATAGGAGGCGTGGGCACGCTGGCCTTGGCAAGCAGGTTGCCGTCCTCGTCGAACAGGCCCTCCTTAACCGAAGTGCCGCCGACGTCGATGCCGATGTAGTACTGCTTAGGTTCCATGGGAGCCCGCCTTTCTCGTTTAAACATTGCCTGTATGGTACCGCTCTCAAGACAAAAACCCGCCAAAAAGGGACAGGTTTGTTTTGGCAGGTTTTATCTGGGGAAACTCAAAGCATGAGATTCGGTTCGCTGGGCGGCAAAACAGCCCAGCCCCGTCCTCGAGCCAATCAATTTGCTCAATACCACATTATTAGAGTGCATATTAATTTGAAGCGCTCTAGTTGTTAAAGAGAAGCGTTTTTTAATTAAACCTTTCTCGAACTTTTCAAAAACGCAATAGGGATGCTTAGGTGTTGACTATACTTTCTTCTGTACTCAATCAAGCCGGAAAGGAGGTTCCATGATTCCCAAATACGAGGCAATAGCTGCAGATATCCGTCGAAGCATCGAGGACGGCGCTCTTAAACCGGGCGACAAGCTACCCACCGTCGTTGAGTTCTGCGAGCTCTATAGCGTTTCCAAAATCACCGTCAAGCGAGCTATCGAGCAGATCACCGAGGAGGGCCTTGTCACCAGCCGGCGCGGGTCGGGCACCTACGTTAAGGACACGGCGGGTCTTCCCGACCAGGCATTTTTCCAGGGCAAGAATGACCGCGTCCAGGGTTTTTCGTATGAGCACCGCGGGGAGAAGGTAACCTCGGTGGTCTACGATTTCTCGATTGTCAATCCACCAGCGGACGTCGCTACTCAGCTGGGAATTGCCGAGGACGACTTTGCCTATCACATCGTGCGCGTGCGCCAGGTCGACGAGAAGCCCATCGTCATCGAGTACACCTACATGCCTCTCGAGCTGATACCGGGCCTTAAAAAGAAGGACCTGTACGGATCGGTCTATAGCTTTATCCGCGAGCAATGCGGGCTGAAGATTTCGAGCTTCCACCGCACCATCCGTGCCGTGGCGGCAACCGAGGAAGAGGCCGAGCGCCTGGACACCAAACCCGGCGCTCCCCTGCTCGAGCTCAACCAGATTGGCTTTTTGGATAGCGGCAACGCCTTTGAGTACTCGATTTCGCGCAACGTCGGCGACCGCTTTGAGCTGCACAACGTAACGTTGGCATAGGTTTTTGTAGTCATGCGGGCGCTCGTTATGGCTCGTCTAGAGCGGGCGGCCGCACAACACCATGGGGGTATGAATATGTCCGATTTGATTAAACTGACGCCGATCTTCCACGAGAAGATCTGGGGCGGCCGCCAGCTGGAGACCGTGTTTGGTTACAACATTCCCGAGGGCCCCATCGGTGAGTGCTGGGCTATCTCGGCCCATCCCAACGGCGACTGCCAGATTGCGGAGGGCCCGTATGCCGGCCATACGCTGTCGTGGCTGTGGGCCGAGCACCGCGAGCTCTTTGGCAACTGCGAGGGCAAGGAGTTCCCGCTGCTCATTAAGATTCTGGACGCCAAGGACGACCTTTCGATCCAGATTCATCCCAACGACGAGTACGCCGCCGAGCACGAGAACGGCAGCCTGGGCAAGACCGAATGCTGGTATGTGCTGGACTGCGAGCCCGGCGCCACGATCATCGTCGGGCAGCGCGCCAAGGATCGCGCAGAGGCCGCACAGATGATCGAAGAGGGCCGCTGGGACGACATGCTCAACGTGCTGCCGATTCACAAGGGTGACTTTTTCCAGATTGATTCCGGTACCGTGCACGCCATCAAGACCGGCACGCTCATTTTAGAGACGCAGCAGTCGAGCGACGTGACGTATCGCCTGTACGACTACGACCGCCCCGGCACCGACGGCAAGCTGCGCCCGCTGCACATTGAGCAGAGCCTCGATTGCATCAACTTTAACGCGCAGGCTCCGACCGACGGCACGGTGACCGCGCCCGAGGTCGATGGCGTGACCGAGCTCGAGTCCAACCCCTGCTACACCGTCGATCGCGTGCGCGTCGACGGCAGCAAAACCATCGACCAGCGCTGGCCCTTCATGTGCCTGTCGGTCATCGACGGCGAAGGCACCGTCTGCGGCGACCCCGTCCACAAGGGAAGCCACCTGCTGGCCCCGAACACCGTCAGCTCCATCGACCTCGAAGGCAAGATGGAACTGATCGTCTCGCACCTGTAAGCTACCGGTCCCCGAGCGCTCGCCGGGATTACGACAGCTTGACGATTGGAGCAAAGCCCTTCATCAACTTTTTGGTCTGGCCGGTCTTTTCGAATTGAACCTCGATCATGTCTCCGGCGACCGAGATTACGGTGCCCGTGCCAAAGGTCTTATGACTCACGGTATCGCCCGCGGCAAAGTCTTGCGATGCGCTGGCACGATCGACCTTGCGCTCCACCGTCGGCGACACCTTGGACGACGGCTTTTTAGCTCGCGGCGCGCCCGAACCAAAGGTCGAGGCAACACGGCCGGCGTCGGGCGAAACCCCGCGATGGCGCTCGGTGCCATAGGTGCTGCCACCAAAGAAATCGTCGAAGCTCGATCCGCCGCGCGAACCGGAACCGCCGGTCGAGCGCGTATGCGAACCGAACACCTTGCCGCCATACATATCCGAACCCATGCCCGAGCCAAAGGTGCCGTGACGGTCGCCGCGCTTCTCCCAGCCCGTGCCCTCAAAACCGGCAGAACCGATACCGCTAAACTCGATATCCTCAAACGGAATCTCGTTGAGGAAGCGCGAGCGCGGGTTAGCGGAAGTCGAGCCGTAGGTGCGACGCGTGGCCGCATAGGTCAGGAACAGGCGTTTACGGGCGCGCGTGATGGCGACGTAGGCGAGGCGACGCTCCTCCTCGAGCTTGCCTGGATCATCGCTGCCGCCAAAGTCGTGCACGTGCGGGAAGATGCCCTCCTCCATGCCGGCCACGAACACCGCCGGGAACTCCAGGCCCTTGGCGGAGTGGATGGTCATCATGGTAATGGCATGCGTCTCGCCGGCCAGGGAATCCAAGTCGGAGCGCAGGGCCAGCCACTCCATGAGTGCCGGCAGCGCCTTACAGGTGAGCGGACCGTAGGTGCGCTCGATCTCGTCGGCATGCACGGCGCCCGCCGGTAGCTCTGTTGGCACGGCATACGCGTTGCCCGCGATGGCGGCGGCCAGGGCATCCTGCGGCGAGAGCGCCGGGGCGGCCAGGCTATCGAGCGGATTGGAACCCGCGGCGTCACGAGCGCCGACGAGTGCCTCAAACGAGGATGCCGGTGCAGACGGCCCCGGCTCGGGCGTGGGTGCACTCACCACGACGGGCTCGGACTCGGCGCCGGCAGGCACGTCGGCAACACCGGCTGCGCGCAGCTCTTCTAGACTCTCGAGCGTGCCCTCGATATCCTCGTGCGTCTCCTCAAATTCGGCGGCGACGCCCAGGAATTCCTGGATGTTCTCGGCGCGGCTCTCGGACTCCATGGTGCCCTCGGCGCGAAACGCCTGCAGCAGGCCCGTCTTGTCGACAATCATCTCGACGACATCCTTGAGCTCGCCGTCCATGCGACGGCCCTCGCGCACCAGCGCCACAAAACTCGACAGGCCGTTGCGCACCTTGGCACTAAACATGCCCGTCTCGGCTGTTGCGATCTCGCAGGCCTGGAAGAACGAGCAGCGGTTGTCGCGCGCCAGCTGCTCGATCTTTTGGATCGAGGTGGAGCCGATGCCGCGGCGCGGCGTGTTGATGACGCGCTTGACGCTCATCTCGTCGGCCGGGTTCACGATCATCTTGAGGTAGGCCATGACGTCGCGAATCTCGGCGCGGTCGAAGAATCGCGTGCCGCCGACGATCTTGTAGGGCACGCCCGCGCGCAGGAACATATCTTCGAGGATACGCGACTGGGCGTTGGTGCGGTAGAACACGGCGATATCGTCGTAGCTCGTACCCTTGGCATGCAGCTTCTCGATCTCGCCGGCAATCCAGCGGCCCTCGTCGCGCTCGTCGCTCGCCTGGAAGGCCTGGATCTTCTCGCCATCGCCCTCGGCCGTAAACAGGCGCTTGTCTTTGCGCTGCGAATTGTGACGCACCACGGCGTTGGCGGCGCTCAGGATATGGCCCGTAGAGCGATAGTTCTGCTCCAGCTTGACGGTCTTACAGTTTTTAAAGTCCTTCTCAAAGTCCAGGATATTGGTGATGTCGGCGCCGCGCCAGCTATAAATGGACTGGTCGTCGTCGCCCACGACCATGAGGTTTTGGTACTTGGCGGCCAGCAGGTTGGCGATCTCGTACTGGACGTGGTTGGTGTCCTGATACTCGTCGACGCTAATGTAGCGGAAGCGCTCCTGGTACTTATCGAGCACCTCGGGGCGGGTGCGCAGCAGCTCGAGCGTGCGCACGAGCAGGTCGTCGAAGTCCATCGCGTTGGCGGCGCGCAGGCGGCGCTCCAGCTCCAGGTAGACCTGCGCGGCCTTTTTGTCATTGGGGCTGTCAGCGGATTTGAGCATGTCCTCGGGCCCGATCATGGCGTTTTTGGCCGAGCTGATCTTGCTGCGGATCATGTTGATGGGGAACTGCTTTTGCTCGATGCCGAGCGCCTGCATAATGTCACGCACCATGCGCTTTGAGTCATCGTCATCGTAGATGGTGAACTGGCCGGTGTAGCCCAGCAGGTCGGCGTCCTCGCGCAGCATGCGCACGCACATGGCATGGAAGGTGCACACCCACATGCCACGGGTGCCGCTTGGGATGAGTGCCGCCAGACGCTCGCGCATCTCGGCCGCAGCCTTGTTGGTAAACGTGATGGCAAGAACCTGCCAAGGCCTAACACCCAGGTCGCCGAGCATATGTGCGATGCGGAAGGTCAAGACGCGGGTCTTGCCCGAGCCGGCGCCGGCGAGCACCAGCAACGGGCCCTCGGTGGTCAGGACCGCCTCGCGCTGGGCGGGATTAAGGCTGTCGATGTCGACGAGCGGCTTGGCAGGCTTGGGCGCCGGCGCGGGAGCGTCGTAGATGTCGAGCGGAACGAGCTCGGGCTCCGGCGCAGCGGGGGCGGTGTATGCATCGAGCGGCACGGGTTCCGGCGCAGGCGGCACGGGTACCGCGGCGTTCTTTTCCCAGGGCAAGGGCTGGGTCATGGGCGACTCCTCATCTGACGGACGGCGCGCCTGCGGGCAGCGCCATAGTTTGAGCCGTACCAGTATACCGAGCCGCGCGGACACCGACGCAAATCACACCACGACTCCGTCCGCCACCGTAGGGCCAGCCCCAGCAGATTTGGCGCAATGGGGTCAGGTTAGTCTGCACCACGTTGATGCAAAGAAACCTGACCCCCAATGCGCCAATCTCGGAGCCGCCGATGTCATGGCAACGGTAGCGAGCGGCGGCCAGAGCGAACAAATTGGCATGAAAAAGGGGGCGGCATAGACCTTTTGGTCATGCCACCCCCTTTGAATGACAAGTTGTCGCCCCGGCCGCCGCGCAGCGTCGACTAAGTTAGAGGCCGAGCATCGGCTCCAGAACGAAGAAATATGCAAGCACCACGATGCCCAGAACGATGCGGTAGACGCCGAAGCACTTGAAGTCGTGACGGCGGACGAAGCCCATGAGCCACTTGATAGCGATGAGCGAAACCACAAAGGCCACAACGCAGCCCACGCCCAGGATGGCGACCTCGTTGGCACCGAACGTACCGCCCTTGATGAAATACTTGACCAGCTTGAGCGCACTCGCGCCAAACATGACAGGGATGGCCAGGAAGAACGTAAACTTGGACGCCACCGAACGCGTGCAGCCCAAAAGCAGGCCGCCGATGATGGTGGAACCGGAGCGCGACGTGCCCGGAATCAGCGAGAGCACCTGGAAGCATCCGATGCCCAGTGCGGTCTTCCAACTCAGGTCCTCGAGCGTGGTGATGGAACCAAAGTCCAGATCCTCGTCATCGTCCTCATCCTCAGCGGTAGCCGCGGCGGGCGCCGCAAAGTGCGCACCGGCGGGACGTCCACCCGACACCACAGCACGCGAACCAAACGAACCGGCAACGGCCATTTCCTCGCGCTTGCTCGCGCGCCAGTTCTCGATCACGATAAACAGCACGCCGTACACAATGAGCGCCAGCGCCACGACGGGAGCATTGTAGAAATGCTCCTCCATCCAGTCGTTGAGCGGCAGGCCGATCGCCGCCGCAGGAATGCAGCCGAGCACAATCTTGCCCCACAGCACCCAGGTGTCGCGACGGCCCTCCTTGCCCTTGCTGGGCGAGAACGGATTGAGCTCATGGAAGAACAGCACACAGACGGCCAGAATGGCGCCGAGCTGAATCACGACCAGGAACATATTCCAGAACGTCTCGCTCACGTTCATCTTGACGAACTCGTCCACCAAGATCATGTGACCGGTCGACGAAACAGGCAGCCATTCGGTGATGCCCTCGACCAGGCCCATGAAGGCAGATTTTAGAAGCTCGATAATATCCAAAGGGACCCCCTCGTTAGACACCCGCCGATATTGTTCTGCGGACGGTGCGGGCGATGTCCCATTATCAACCGTTGGCGGCGCGCCTGCGCCTACCCTTACCAAAAAACTCGCCCGTTCACAGAATTGCGAGCGGTCAAACCCAAATCCTTGGGTATAACTGCAACAAGATAAAGTGTCCGGCGGCCAACGCGCACGCGCCCGCCCGATGCACGAGCCCCGCGCCCGTGCGATAGACCAAGGAGGAAACCATGAACGAGGGCTACACCAAGGTATTTGTTTCACTCGACGGTACTGAGCAGCAGGATTTTGTGCTCGCACGCGCCATCAAGGTCGCCGCGAACAACGGCGCCAAGCTGATCATCGGCCACGTCATCGATTCCACGGCGCTCGAGAGCGCCGGTTCCTATCCGGTCGATCTGGTCAACGGCCTAGAGGAAGCATTCAAGAACTCCATCGCCAAGCAGCTCGAAGAGGCCAAGGCCAATCCCGATATTCCCGAGGTCGAGGTTATGATTCGCGCCGGCCGTATTCGTGAGACGCTCAAGGACGAGATGCTCGACGTGGTCAAGCCCGACCTGGTGCTCTGCGGCGCCCGCGGCCTGTCCTCGATCAAGTATGCGCTGCTGGGTTCGATTTCGACGTTCCTGCTGCGCAACACCGACTGCGACATCTTGGTCGTGAAGTAGGTTCCTTCCCGCCGGCGCAAGGCCTGCGGGGTTATCACGCCGACGTCCTCGCCGCTTCGCGGCTGCGGGATGTCGGCTTAGATAACCCCTCCCGGCCTTGCGCCTTCGTCACCATACTTCAGCGAGTTGGCTGAATTGAAAGATGGCGTGCCGCCCCGTTTGGGGCGGCACGTTTTGTTTGATGCAGCACGTTTTTGTTTGGGCGGACGTCCGCCGCGTGCGTTACTCGAAATACTGGAACTTGTTGGTTGAGAAGGCAAACGTAACGACAAAGCCTTCGCCGGGCTCCGATGCTGCGGTGACGTCGATGCCCATCTTGGAGCACAGGCGCGCCACCAGATAGAGACCGATGCCCGTTGCGCGCTTGGTGGTGCGGCCGTTGTCGCCGGTAAAGCCCTTCTCGAACACGCGCGGCAGGTCGGCCGCGCTCACGCCGCAGCCGTTATCCGCGACGGCAAGCTCGATGCGCTCGCTTGCCAGGCCCTCGTCCAACAACGCTCCCGAAAACACGATCCTCGCGCCGTCCTCACGCGCATATTTAATGCTGTTCTGAATGAGCTGGCCCAGAATAAACTCGAGCCACTTCTCGTCGGTAAAAACCTCAAAGTCGAGGTTCTCGCACACCGGGGCCACGTGCGCCGCGATAAGCTCACGCGCGTTGGCCTTGATCGCACCCGTCACCAGGGTCTTAAGATCCCAGCGGCGAATCAGGTAGTCGCGCTCCACGACTTCCGAGCGCGCATAGTACAGCGCCTGGTCGATATAGCGCTCCACGCGGGCAAGCTCGCGGCCCAGGTCATCCACACGCGACAGATCGTCTTCGCTGCCGTCCAGGTTTTCCAAAATCAGATGGGCTGCTGCCAGGGGCAGCTTGGCCTCGTGGACCCAGCTCTCGATATAGTCGCGATAGTCATCAGTCTGACGCCTGCCTTCGGCAACCTCGTCGCAAGCGGCTTTGCCCACCCGGCGCAAGACCTCGTACTCGAGCTCGCCCTCGGCATAGGTCGGGCATTGCACCATCTCCTGCACCCATGCGGGACTCTCGAGCTCCTCTGCCGCACGCTCCAGCTGGCGCAGAAAACGACGACGGCGCGCGTACTCGATCACGATGCCGAGCATACCAAAGATATAGGACACGCCGACCGCCACGACCACGATGGAAACGGGTGCGCCGGCGACCGTCAGCACAAAGCAGCTCAACAGCACGCCGCACGTCCACACGGCGACGGGAAGCAGCGCATCTTTAAAGAACTTGGCAAACGACATAGCCGGCCCCTAGATCGAATAGCCCTGACCGCGGTGCGTGGTCAAATACCCCTTGATGCCGATTTTTTCGAGCGTGGTGCGCAGGCGGTTGATGTTGACGGTGAGCGTATTGTCGTCCACGAAGGCATCGGAATCCCACAGGTCCTGCATGATGGCCGAGCGCGAGACGATCTTGCCCGCACGGCTCAGAAGCAGCGAGAGGATACGCAGCTCGTTTTTGGTGAGCTCGGTACTGGTGCCGGTTTGCATGTTGGTGACCATGGAGCGGGCGAGGTCGAGCTCCAGCCCCTTGTGGACAAGTGTGCTGCGCTCGCCTGCCGCCGCGGTGCGACGCAGCAGTGCGTTGATGCGCGCCACGAGCACACGGGCGCTGTAGGGCTTGGGAACAAAGTCGTCCGCGCCGAGCGTCATGGCCATGACCTCGTCGATCTCGGTCGTGCGCGAGGTGAGGACGATGATGGGGACCTCGGATTCGCGGCGAACCTCATGGCAGATATGCTGGCCGTCCTTGACGGGAAGCGTCAGGTCGAGCAGCACCAGGTCGGGCGCGGCGGCGAGAATATCGCGCGAAACATGCTCGAACGATTCGCAGGCCTCGACCTCAAAACCGGCACGGGCAAGGATGTCGGCAAGCTCGCGACGAATGAGCTCGTCGTCCTCAACGATATAGATCAGCGCCATGGATTCCGCTCCCCTCTTGGTTGTCTTGCCACCATTATGGCTGCGGAGCCGCAGGTACGTGCCACGCACGTCGCCAAGGTGACAGAACTGTTCGCGAGCGGGGGCGTTTTGTCCGCCTCGCACTCGCAGCGATGGCGGGGACCAAAATGATTTTTTAATCCCCGTCTCAGAACAATCATTTAGCGACGGGCGCGGAGCTTTTCGTAGCCGTCGGCGAAGAAGGCGACCGTAGCGGCGTCGGCCTCGGCGGCGTCCGTCTCGGTTGCGGGGACCACACCGTGCTCGTCGCTCACCAGGAACAAGGCGCCCTTGAGCTGTGCGGGAATATCTACGCGCGCGACCGGGATGCCCTTGGTCTGGGCCAGCTGCTCAATGAGCGTCGCCGTGCCGCACAGGCACTCGTCCGCTGGCGCCACAAAGGCAAGCTCGCCGTTATCGACGGCGGCGAGCAGCTCGGGCGCCACGCCGGTCTCGTCGGCCTCGGAGCGGGCCTCGGCGGAGCGGGCACGCAGCGCCTTGGCCGACGTATCGGCGAGCGGCTCGTACTCCCCCACCGTCATGGCGGCGTTGCCGTTAACGTCGATCACCAGCATGAGCACGCCGTCGCGTGCGGTGTAATCGCCCTCGGCAAGCGACCACTCAACGTGCTGTTTGGCCCAGCTGAGCATGTTATGGGTAAGCGGCTCGCCCTGCACCAGGCGCTCGGACAGCGCACGAATGTGGCGGTTGAGCATGGGCACCTTTTTATTGGACATGCGCCAGCGGCAGATAAGCGCGGGCTTGTCGAGCGTGAACTTCTCGACCGCCTCCTGATTGGCGCAAAATTCCTCGTACGCACGCTGATCCTCGGCATTGCCAAACAGCTCGGCATCATCAATCTGGGGCATGGTCATACCTTTCGTGTTAGTCATTCCGTCCTCTTATACCAAAAAGACGGCCCTCCAAACGGAGCAGCCGTCTTTTGCAGAGATTATTTTAGAAGCGAGGCAAGTCCAAGGGACGAGATAACATCCCATCCTCCCCAGTCAATCTAACAGGTCGGCGAGGGTTGCCCAGATGCCGCAGATTGCCGTGAAAGAGGAGCGACGCGTACTTGGGTACGCGAGCGACGAATGAACGGCAAGGTGCGGTGGCTGGGCAAGCCGCAGCGCCGCTTCCCTACTTAGTGGCGGAAGTGGCGAGCGCCCGTAAAGACCATCGCAATACCATGCTCGTTGCAGGCCTGGATGCTCTCGTCGTCGCGCTTGGAGCCGCCGGGCTGAATGATGCAGGTCACGCCGTGCGCGGCAAGCACGTCGACGTTGTCGCGGAACGGGAAGAATGCGTCGCTTGCGCAGGCAAAGCCGCCCTTCTCCACGCCCTCGCGCTCGCAGAAGTCCTCGGCACGCTCGCAGGCCAGCAGCGCAGAATCCACGCGGTTGGGCTGACCGGGGCCCATGCCAATGCCGGCCTTGCCCTTGGAGACCAGGATGGCGTTGGACTTAACGCCCTTGCAGACCTTCCAGGCAAACTCGAGCTCGGCCATCTCGGCGTCGGTGGGCTTGCGGTCGGTGGGGAACGTAAAGGTCGCGGGATCCTCGGTCACGTGGTCGACCTCCTGCACCAGCATGCCGCCGTCGACGGAGCGCAGCTCCACCTGGGCGCCGTGGTCCACGCCGCCGGTCGCCAACACGCGCAGGTTGGGGCGCTTGGCCATGCGCTCGAGCGCCTCGGCAGTGTAGCCCGGGGCGATGATGACCTCGACGAACTGCTTGTTCTGATCGGCGAAGTGCTCAACCAGATCAAAGGGAACCTCGCGGTTGCAGGCGATGATGCCGCCGAAAGCGCTCTTGGGATCGCAGGCGAAGGCGCGGTCGTAGGCAGCCGTAATATCCTCGGCAACGGCGGAACCGCAGGGGTTCTGGTGCTTGAGAATCACACAGGCCGGCTCGTCGAACTCGCGGACCAGGTTCCAGGCGGCGTCGGCATCCAGATAGTTGTTGTAGCTGAGCGGCTTGCCCTGGATCTGCTCGGAGCCCACGAGCGGGAACTGCGAGCTCGCGGTGTTCTCGCAGCCCTCGGCAAAGCGGTAGACCGTAGCCTTCTGCTGAGGATTCTCGCCATAGCGCAGGTCGTCGACCTTCTCCAGCGAGATCTCGAGCTTGGCAGAGGTGTCCGCCACGTCGCTTGCCTGGGCGGCAAGCCAACGGGAGATAGCCGTGTCGTAGGCGGCGGTGGTCTGGTAGACCTTCACCTGCAGGCGACGACGGGTGGAAAGCGTGGTGCAGCCACCGGTCTCGCGCATCTCGGCCAGGACGGCGTCGTAGTCGGCCGGGTCGGAAATGACGGTAACGCTCGCGGCGTTCTTAGCGGCAGAGCGCAGCATGGAGGGGCCACCGATGTCGATGTGCTCGATGGCATCCGCGAAGGTGACCTCGGGGTTGGCGACGGTCTTCTCGAACTCGTACAGGTTGACGACGACCAGGTCGATCAGCTTAATGCCGTGCTGAGCGGCCTCCTGCATGTGCTGCTCGGAATCGCGACGGGCAAGCAGCGCGCCGTGAACCTTGGGATGCAGCGTCTTGACGCGGCCGTCCATCATCTCGGGATAGCCCGTGAACTCCTCGATGGGGGTTACGGGAACGCCCGCGTCCTCGATGGCACGAGCCGTGCCGCCCGTAGAGATGATCTCGACGCCAAAGTCGTCAACCAGCGTCCGTGCGAAATCGACGACGCCCGTCTTATCGGTAACCGAGATCAACGCGCGTGCGATCTTCACATCAGATCCCATGCAGTCCTCCTGTCTGGTACGCCGCCGTGCTCTGTGAGTCGGTGATACGTCGATCTGCAGCGCTCGCGCAGCGGCATTGAAAATACTGATTCAATGTAGCGCATCGAGCGCGACGTTGCACCCCGCAACGCACGGCTGTGCAGAAAAAGCTTCGAGCGGGGGTTGCAGGAGCGCCACTGGGCACGGTGAGTTGATGGAACACAGGGGCACCATAATTAGATGCCAATGGCGTGGTAGAACTGTGCTCGATATGCATCCGCAATAGAAAGAGGCACCATGGTCTCGCGGGTTCTCTACCGACCGTTTGATACCGAAGATTTCGACGCCATCGCGCTGATCTTACAGCAGCTTTGGCACAACAACTCGGATAACGATGAGTACAACCGCCTCGAAGCCGCGTGCGATCTTGCCTACTGCCTTTCTTCCTCGACGTTTTCGCAGGTTGCCGTAATCGACGGTCAGGCACGCGGCATTGCACTTGCACGCGCAGGACAGAGCTCCGGCGCTAGCGTCAACGAACATTGGATGGATACTGAGCGTGCACTGCTGTCGCAGATGCGCGAGCTAGAACCCGAGTCGTGCGCCGAGTATCTCTCGTTTGTGCGCACCACCATTCGAACCAACAACCGCCTGCTCGAGAGCAGCCCGTTGCCACACGACAACGAGGTCACGCTACTTGCCGTGGATCGCGATGTCCATGGCCTGGGCGTTGGCACGGTTCTGCTCGACGCCGCGGTCTCGCACCTGTCCTCGTGCGGGGCGACCAGCGCGCACCTGTACACCGACTCCAACTGCTCGTGGAAGTTCTACGAGCTGCACGGCTTTAAGCGCACGGCCACGCACCGCGCCAACCGCGAAGAGCGCCGCCACGCCATGCCGCGCGAAAGCTTCCTCTACGAACTGGACCTAACCGTCTAGGCCCAGCAGCCATACCTAGTCGTTGGGGACAGTCTTAAATGACTAGTCGCTGGGGACAGTCTTCGTAGGTAGCGCAAAAAAGGGGATGGACTTTCCCCGACGGCTGTCGAGAAAAACCCATCCCATAGCTTACGACCGCTAGAACGTTCCGCCGCCGCCTCCGCCGACGCCGCCGCCTCCGCCGCCCGAGAAGCCACCGCCTCCGCCGCCGCTCGAGCTATCGGAACTCGAAGCCAGCTCACGGATGCTCTCGTGATACACATCGTTAAACGAATCGAGCGGCGAATCGATGCCGTAATGATGGTAGTACCACCAGTAGCAGGGGTAATTGTCGTAGAAACCGTCGGCCTCGCGCACCTCGGGAGGAACGGCCTCGGCAAGCTGACGCAGCACTTCCTTCGAAACGCCCAGCGCCGCACCCATCACCAGAAGTTTATTCCACAGGACCAGATCGCCGGGGACGGCTTCCTTTAGACGCGTGAAGTCCTCGAGCCAATGCTTGAGCGCCTTGCAGCGAGCCGCCACCTCGGCGCCCTCCGGCGTAAAGCGGCGGAACGTAAGGCCCACGCCAATACCCACCAGCACAATCGGCGCCGAGATAACCGCGGCGATAATGTTCACCTGCGCGCCGTCAGTAAAGAAAATGGATCCCACGGGAACAAAGGCGATCAGAATACCAAGAACCAGGCAAAACACCATTGCAACGATGCCGTCCGAGGCAACGTACTCGCTATCGGCCAGCTTGCCCTTAACGGTGTTCTGATAGTCCTCGAGCTTGTCCCCCACGGGCGTAGCGTGCTGTTTAACGTAGTGCTGCAGCTCGTCAAACGTGCGCGAGCGATCGCCGTTCTCGTCGGGCTTAGCACCGGCAAAGAAAACCTTGAGCACCATGTGGTCAATGCCCTTGGCCGACTTCCAGCCCGCATCACTCACCGTCACGCGATATGTCTGCTCTTCTTTTTCACGCCCCAACAGACCCTTCTTGGCCTTGGTCACGGTCGCCTGCTCCAGCTTGATCACACGGTCGTCGGTGAGCTTCATGAGCGTGGCGATATATGCCTGATCGGGTACCTCGTTCCAGCTCATGAGGGCCGAAAGCACGGCGGGATGGTCGGCCGAAGGCACATCGCGGAAATATTCGTCCTGGAAAAGCGGCTTGGGCTTGCGGCGGCGCAGCTTGAGCACAACGATTGTGCCGGTAAAGGCCACCGCTGCGACAACACTTAACACGGCAAGCGCATTGGAAATCACGCGAGCGTGAGCGCGGCGGGCGTTAGCTTCGTCGGCCCACGCCTTCTCCTCGCTCAGGATTGTCGGCATGCGCTCCTCACTTGAAGCGGAAAGCCATGGCACCCAGTCGCTGGGGAAGGCGATGCGCGCCTCGGCGAATTCGCCCTGATGCACGCAGGGAATGGTATAGGTGACCATGGGTTCATCCGCATCGAGTGACACGTCGCCCGTCAGCGGACCGTGACCCCATGCGCGGAAGTTATCGCCCTTGACGGCCGCCGTCCCGGCAGCGGCGTTTGCGAAGTACACTTCCATCTCGACATCGTCGGAATCCGCGGACCAGCCGTCACCCACGAACTTCCAGTAGAGCTCGGCGGTATCGGCCCAGTTCATGACCGCACCGGTCATGGTGTAGCTCACGTAATAGATCGCGCTATCGCCGCTCTCGTGGGGGCTGAAAACCTTGATCTTTACGCCGCCGTCGGACTGCTCGACCGTATAGACGCCGCTGTCGCCTTTGTTTGCATAGTCGACCCTGTTAAACGCGGCATCGTCTTCCTCGACGCTCAGCACGTCGACACCCGCCGCACCGCCCTGCTGGTTGGTGCCCGCATTGATCTCCCAATACACGCCGTTGATGTCGTCGTCGAAATCAAACCGACGTCCCTCGACAACGGTCAGCGATCCATCGGCCTCGACCGTGGCACCGATATGGGTTTGGGTCATGGAATAGCCGTCGGCGTGCGCGGCGGCGGGCAGTAGCAACAATGCAAGCGCGACGAGTGCGCAGACGGAAGCAAATCGCGCGAATAGGCGACGCTGCCGACAGGTCTTGGCAACGGGGGCGTTCATAGGCATATCCTTTGTCTGTAAAACCAACAGCGCCATTGTCCCACGTTTGCGGGTACGCATGACGAACATCTAGGCGACCGGAGCGCCAAACGGGATGAAAGTCACGCCCGCACCCCGGCAGCTAGTCATTGGGGACGTTCTTAAATGACTAGTCATTAGGGACACCCTTGGCATGGCCTGCGCCAGCAATAGATACCACTCCACAGCTCCGTCACAGGTGTAGCGGCTTTGTGTGGGCGCGGCATGCGCTGATTGAGCCGCCAGCCGAGGGGCATAAAGCAGTTGAGCGAAAACGGTTTGCCCCTTTGCCGTTCGCTCGAGGATCATGTCCCCCTTTTCCGCGGAAACCCCGGCAGTTGCGAAGAGCTGCCGGGGTTTCTGTCGTCTAAGGCGCCGAATTGATGGACAGGAATCAAAGCGCCGAGTCTGCGGCCCGCCATACGCAATGCGGGGCTTCGACAACTTGCGGACCACAGTGACGTCTCCCCATCGCGCCCCGCGCTATACTCGTCCGCATGGATATCAAAGCACGCAACATAGCAACGCCCGCCGCGGACGCGCCAACGACGCCGGCCGCCCCTGCCCCCGCGCCCGTCGTGGGCCGTTTTGCCCCGTCGCCCTCGGGCCGCATGCACCTGGGCAACGTGTTCAGTTGCCTGTGCGCGTGGCTTTCGGCCCGCAGCCAGGGCGGCCGCATCGTACTGCGCATCGAGGACCTGGACGATCGCTGCAAGCGCCCGGAACTTGCCGCTCAACTGATTGACGACCTGGCCTGGCTGGGGCTTGAGTGGGACGAAGGCCCCTACTACCAGCACGATCGCCTGGACTTGTACGAGGACGCCCTGCACCAGCTGCAAGACGCCGGCCTCACCTACCCCTGCTTTTGCACGCGCGCCGAACTCCACGCCGCGAGCGCACCGCATGCCAGCGACGGCACGCCTATCTATCGCGGCGCCTGCCGAGGCCTTTCTGCCGAGGAGGTTGCCCGCCGCAGCATCCTGCGCGCTCCGGCCACGCGCCTGCGCGTGCCCGCCGTCGACGACCTCGCAGACGATGTGGTCGAATTCGTGGACCGCACGTACGGGGCCCAATGCGAGGCACTCGCCACCGAGTGCGGCGACTTTTTGGTGCGCCGCAGCGATGGTGTTTTTGCCTATCAGCTAGCCGTGGTGGTCGACGACGCCGCCATGGGCGTCACCGAGGTCGTGCGCGGATGCGACCTGCTGGGCTCCACGCCCCGCCAAATCTATCTGCAGCACCTGCTGGGACTTCCCACGCCGCACTACGCGCACATTCCGCTGCTCATGTCGCCGGACGGCCGCCGCCTTTCCAAGCGCGACCGCGATCTGGACCTGGGCGAGCTCCGCACCCGCTTTGGCACACCCGAGGCACTGCTGGGATGGCTCGCCGGGCAAACGGGCATCGCGCCGGACGCCACACCGCGCTCTGCCGAGCAGCTGGTCGAGCACTTTAGCTGGGATGTTATCCGTACGCATCGGGAGAACATCACTGTAACGGTCGAGTAGCCAGCCACCCCGCCTCTACGCAACATCCCAGGGCTGGAGTTCGTCACCCAAGCGAACGATGCAGTCATAGAGCACGGTGTGGCGCTCGGCCGGGTTGGCATCCCGATGAAAATGCCCGTAGTACCAGCGCTTATAATCCAAGCGGTCTTCCAGCTCATCGAAAAATGCAGTAAGACGATCAACGCCGGGGCAATTCCAGCCGGGTGCCGGATAGAGCGTGGGCGAGAGCATGCGCGTGGAGCAGGTGTGGGTGATTACGTAGTCGACCTTCCAACCCACGCTGTCGAGCTTTGCCCGCGCCTCCTCAAAGTTGCGCTCGTCCGGCAGCTCCTGTGGCCACCAGCTGGAATACGGTATGCGGTATTCCTTGTCCACGCTCGTGGCACCGCCCATAGTAAAGATCGTTGAGTCATCGAGCTCAAAAACCTCGCCGCGCGTCAGGCGTCGGATGGGAGAGGTATCCGATAGGCGCTGCGTCAGCCCACCGTGCCACAACTCCATGGGGCGCTCCGCCCAATGATCGAAACGCTCGTGGTTGCCGTCGACGAACAGCGCGGTATAGGGACGCGATTCCAGCCAGGCGATGTCGGCGCACTCCTCGGCAGAGAAATCCCACGGAAAGCCAAAGTCGCCCGCGACGATGAGATAGTCGTCGCTCGTCAGGCTATCCCCAAGGTCCCAATCGCGCAGCTTTTGCATGTCGAGGCCGCCGTGAATATCGCCCGTCACATAGACCGTCATCGGATCACCACTTCCCTGTAAGTCGCCAGCCCGCATTCTGCACGATCGCTAAGCCAACCGTTCCAGCCCTTCCATCCCTTAGGGCTTACCCCTCGTTCTTCCAACCAAACGGATCAAACACCCAAAAGATCAGATCGAGCACGCCGCCGGTCATCATGGCGCCGGCAAGGGCCATACAAACGTGCAGAGAGCTGGCACTTCGGAGCACGTCGAACGGCCCCAGAACAGCCAGCAGCGCGACCGCTGCGCCGGCCACGCACAGCGCGAGGCATGGCCCCGCGTCCTTAACGCATTTCTTTGCGAGATGCTTGGTGTTGTCGCTCATCAATATCGAACTCCTTAGAAGATCGTTGTTCAGATGTATGCCGCCGCGGCAGAGCAGGGCGGCAGGGCAAGTGTCACATGCCGTGCGGACATCAATGGAGAAACCGCCTGCTCGACCAACCATTGACGCCGTTTTGCACCGGCACCCCATCCCCCGCTATCGAGGTCTAATACTTTTCCGCGAAGTGAACGTCTGTTTTTGGACCCCTGGAGCATCCGCATTTTTCAACGGCATAAACGCAGGATTCTGGCATCAAAGCCGCAGGAAACGGCACCCGAAAAGTGTCGATGCTTCGGGGGTCCGATTTGGCTCGTTCACTTCTCGGGAAAGTATTAGACCTCGCTGCTAGCTATCCAGAAGGACACCTCTCCCCTTCCCCACCGCCACCCAAAAACTCATCCAACATTAATCTTGGCTCAAGAATCGCTTAATCTATAACCTGCACTATAGAGTTCGACCAAGGGCGGGGCGGCGCCACGCAGGCCGCCGAACGCAACGCTCGCGCCCGGGCAGATCGCCCGGCGTCGCGCCCATCGAACGAAAGGACAGGTCATGGACGACCTCGAAAAAGTTGAAACCATCCGCACCAAGTGCAACGTGAGCTACACCGACGCCAAAGCCGCGCTCGACGCCGCCAACGGCAACGTTCTGGACGCCATCATTTGGCTCGAGTCGCAGGGCAAGACCCAGACCACGTCGGCGCACGCCGCCACCGAGTCTGCGCCGGTCGACGAGCCTTCGGCCGAGATGGTCGCCGCGCAGGCTGCCTACGAAAAGTCGAGCGAAAAGACCGACTTCTCCAAAAAGATGGACAGCGTGTGGGAGTACCTCAAAAAGCTCTTCCGCCTGAGCCTGGAGACCAAGTTTGTCGCCACGCGTCGCGACGCCATCATCCTCAACATTCCCATCCTGATTCCCATCGTCGCACTGTTTGCCTGGGGCGCCACGATTTGGCTGATGCTGCTTGGCCTGTTCTTTGGCATGCGCTACCGCATCGATAGCGACGGCGACGTACCCGGCAGCATCAACAACCTGATGGACAGCGCTGCCAATGCCGCGGACGACATCAAGCAAAATCTGAACGACGACAAGTAATCGCAGACGGGGGCACGCATGGCACGGATCCTGATCGTAGAGGACGAGGAGAAAATCGCCCGCTTTGTGACACTCGAGCTGGAACACGAGGGCTACCAGGTTGAGCACGCCGCCGACGGCCGCACCGCCGTTGACCTGGCGCTGGAGCGCGACTACGATTTGATTCTGCTCGATGTACTGTTGCCGCAGCTCAACGGCATGGAGGTGCTGCGGCGCGTACGCAAGCACAAGGATGTGCCAGTGATCATGGTCACCGCTCGCGATGCCGTGATGGACAAGGTGGCCGGGCTCGACGCCGGTGCTGACGATTACCTGACCAAGCCGTTTGCGATTGAGGAGCTGTTCGCACGGATCCGCGTGGCGCTGAAGCGCTCGGAGGCCGTGCGGGCGGCCTCGGGTGTTGGCGGCGCCGGTGCCGGGGCAGGCGCGGCAGGCGGCGCGGGTGTCGGCGCCACTGCGATACCCCCGGTCAGCGACTCAACCCAAGTTTCCGCTTCACCCTCCCCCGCCGCGCTCACCGTGGGCTCGGTTGCGCTCGACCCCGACCGCCGCGAAGTCACGGTCGGCGGCTCGCCCATCGTGCTGACCGCCCGTGAGTTCGACGTCCTCGCCCTGCTTATGGCACATGCCGGCACCGTGCTCACGCGCGAGCGCATTGCGCACGAGGCGCTCGGCTACGAATACGTGGGGGACACCAACAACGTCGACGTACATATCGCGCACCTGCGCGCCAAGATCGAAGACGCCGGCGGCGCCCGCATCATCCAAACCGTGCGCGGGGTGGGCTATGTCTGTCGCGCGTAACGCCGAGGCCAAGCGCGTCACTTCCATCGCCCGTGCCATCAACTGGAGCTACATGTGGCGCCGCTTGGCGAGCTACGTCTGGCTCGATCTGTTGCTAGTGGTGATTGCGGCGGCGATCCTCGCCTATGGATACAACCAGACGCTACCCGACGGCGCGTCTACCGCGGGGTGGATCCCCAGCGCCGCCGTTCACGGCATGTCGCTGACGCCTGCGCGTGGCTGGGACCTGACAACGCTCACCTATACCGTCGAGCTTGCGCGTACCACCAAGACCTTTCCCCTCGCGCAGGACCTCGCCGCGCTGTGGCCCCTCTATATCGTTGTTGTAGGCTGGCAGGTCATCAGCGTGTTCAACATGCTCGGCGGCGCCCGCCGCGTGCGCCGCACCATGGCACCGCTCAACGACTTGGCCCTGCGCGTGGACGAGCTCGGACGTATGCAGCTCGCCGGCGGCAAGATGGAAACGCTGGAGCAGGCTATCGAGCGCGCAAGCGTCGACTCGCCGAGCGTCACCACCGGCGACGCCGATCTGGCGAGTATCGAGGTCGCACTCAACCGCCTGCTGCGCCAGATGCAAGAGGCAAAGCTGCAGCAGATGCGCTTTGTCAACGACGCGAGCCACGAGCTGCGCACGCCCATCGCGGTGATTCAGGGCTACGTAAATATGCTCGATCGTTGGGGCAAAGACGACCCGGACGTGCTAGCAGAGTCCATCGCCTCGCTCAAGACCGAAAGCGAGCATATGCAGGAGCTCGTGGAGCAGCTGCTGTTTTTGGCGCGCGGCGATGCCGGCCGCACCGTGCTGCGGCGCGCGAATACCAACCTGGCCGCACTGGTCGGCGAGGTTTGCGAAGAATCGCAGATGATTGATGCCACGCACGCGTATCGGCTGGCCTTTGACGCTGCGCTCGCCAGCGACCCGCGCTGCGACGCGCCCGTTGACGTGGCGCTTGTGAAGCAGGCTCTGCGCGTGATCGTGCAAAACGCCGCCAAGTATTCGGACGCGGGCACGACCGTCACGTTTGCCATAACGCCCGATGCGGGCACGGGCGCGATTGACATAAGCATTGAGGACGAGGGCATCGGCATGAACCAGGAATCCGCAGCTCACGCGTTCGAGCGGTTCTACCGTGCCGACAACGCGCGCGATGTCGGCGCACAGGGTTCGGGCCTGGGGCTCGCCATTGCCAAGTGGATTGTCGACAGCCACGGCGGCGTCATCGGTGTGACCTCGGTCGAAGGGGTCGGCAGCCGCTTTACGATTCGCCTGCTGCGGTAGGGGCGTCTCTCACGAATCGAAGGTGAATGCTTTTCCGCGAAGTGAACGACCTATTTTGGACCCCTGGAGCATCCGCACTTTTTGGCGCCAAAACCGCAGGGAAAACCTGACAAAACCGCAGGAAACGGTGCCTCTAAAGTGTCGATGCTCCAGGGGTTCGATTTCACTCGTTCACTTCGCGGAAAGCCATTCACCTTCGATTTACGGCAGCCCGTCAGTCACCCTCTCGGCATTAAAAATGGGGCAAGGCCACGCGCCTTACCCCATTTTTTGTTAGCTATAGCAGCTTGTGCACTACTCGCGGCACAGGTGCACGGCAAAGCCGGCGAACTCGCGCTTAAAGTACACGAGCTTGGTGCCGCCGTCGGGCAGCAGCACGCGCGACTCCTCGTTGACCTCGAGCCCACGCTCGGCAAACCACTTCTCGGCCGCATCGATGTCGTTGACGGCAAAGCCGATGTGGCCCTTGGTGCCACGACCGTTCTGCTTCATGATCTCGACCAGCGAATCGTTAAAGTACGAAACCGGGGTCTCGATAACGGGCAGACCCATCATCGTCGAGAACAGCTCCGCGATCTCCAGGGCGTCTGCCGGGTCGGTGGCGTTAATGCCCACATGGGCAACGCGCATGCCAAAGAGCTCGACCGGATTGGCGTTCTGCTCATTCATACAGGTAGCGCCTACTGAGCCATGACGTCGAGGACGGCCTTCTCGGCAGCGACGCGGTTCATGCCGGTCATGAAGGGCACGCCGCTCACGTACGGGCAGGTAAGGCCCTCGGGGGCAACGGTGGTGGCGATCAGCAGATCGGCACCCTCGTCGCAAACGTCCTTGGCCTCGGAGATGGCGCACTGCACGATCTCGTACTTGTCGGCGTAGCCGTTGGCGTCGAGCATGGTGGCGACCTTCTGGGCAACGAGCGTGGAAGTAGCAGCACCAGCACCGCAAGCCAAAACGATCTTCTTCATAGGTAATGTCTCCCTTCGTGGTTTACTTTAGGTAAGTGTACCGCAGCGAGCGATGGCGCTCGGCCTCGATGCACTTTTATGCCAGTTTGCCTGCGCACTGCGTATAATACATCTAGTACGTGTTGTCATACCGCTCGCTTTATGAGCGACTAAGGACCCCAATATGCCCGATTCCCGCACCCTCTGGACCGCCGTCGTCATCATCTGTATCGCCGTGTCGGTGTTCTTTAGCGTCAAAAAACGCACAACGTTCAAGCGCCTGCAACAGCTTATGGCTGCCAAGCAGTGGGACGAGTTCGATCACCTGCTCGACGCCAAACTCACCAGTATGCTGTACCCGCGCTATAACCGCGACTACCTGCGCCTGAACTCCTATCTGCTGCGCGAGGACCACAAGCGTGCTGACGAGATGTTCGATTTGCTGCTGGGGCTCAATCTACCCAAGATGCAGCGTGTCGACCTGGTGATTAAGGCCTTTAACTACTACGTTGGCCAGGAGAACCGCAAAAAGTCCAAGGAGCTGTTGCGCGAGATCGAGGGCTTTGAGGGCGGCCAGGCCGAGGCGGTCGCGCACGAATGCCAACTGATGTACGACACGATGATCCTCAAGCGCCACAACGACATTCCCGAGCTGGAGCGCATGCTCGAGGAGGCCGGTGACGATAAGGTTAAGGGTTGCCGCTTGGAGTACCTGTTGGCCCTGCAGTACAAGAACAAGGGCGACGAGGCCAAGTTTGCCGAGTACTTGGAAAAGTCAGGCCGGCACTCAATGGCCGTCAACGCGTAACGGACGGCTTGTGCTAGACTTCTAGTCTCACGGGGGCGTGGCGGAATTGGCATACGCAGGAGACTTAAAATCTCTCGCCGCAAGGATTGTGGGTTCGAGTCCCACCGCCCCTACCATATATTGTTTACGAGTCCGTATCCCCCAAGGGATGCGGACTCGTTTCTTTTGGACGCCGGTGGGGCTCTAAGTTGCGGTGGAATAGATCCTGTTTATACCGTTTACCAGCTTATTTAGGAACTATTTCACCGCAACTTATTTAGAGGGCGCTCAGGCTCGGGGTCCAGCCGATGGTGGGGGCGGCGCCGTCGAGAGTCTCGTTGATGGTGGCGGCCATGCCGGCGAGCAGGCTGTTCTCGCTCACGGTAAGCGCCCTGTAGCCGCCGGCTCGCATGAGCTCGCGGATTACCACGGCGCCAGCCAAGATCACGCCCGCGCGTTTGGGCTGCACACCCGGTAGCGCGGCGATGCTGTCCGCGTCCAGCGTGGACATGCGCTCGATAGCGGCCGAGACCTGCTCCAGCGAAAGCTCGCGCAGGTGCACGAAGCTCGAATCATACGGCTCCAGCTCGTGGACCAGAGCCACCAGCGTAGTCACCGTGCCGCCCACTGCGACCAAGCGTTCGGCGCGCTCAAAGTCGACAGGCAGACTCTCAAAGTAGCCCGCAAACTGCTCGTTTGCCCATGCGGCAGCGGCAGCAAGCTCGCCGTCCGCAGGCGGCAGCGCCGAGAAAAACCGCTCCGTCACACGGCGGCAGCCAATGTCCAGCGAGCGCGTCCCTTCTAGCGCAAAGACGCCACGCTCCGGCGCATAGACGCCCGTCGCGAGCTCCGTGGATCCGCCACCCGAATCGGCAACAATAATGCGCTCGCCGGCAAAGTCGTGCGCCACGCCAAAAAACGTCAGGCGCGCCTCGACCTCGCCCGGAATCACCTGCGGTTCGAGCCCCAGCTTACGCAGGCCGTCCAGCAGCAGGGCGGCATTGGATGCATCGCGCGCGGCGCTCGTGCATGTGGTGCAAATGCACGCGGCCCCAAAGGCACGCGCCTCGTCCACAAACATGCGGCATGCAGCGAGCACGCGCTCGACCGCCGCCTCGCAAAAGCGGCCCGTCGCGTCGACGCCCTCGCCCAGATCGGTAATCTCGGTGTGCTTGGACGATTCCACGATCGCCCCGCCCTCGACCTGGGCCAACACCAGTCGCGACGACACCGTTCCCAGGTCGATCGCCGCCACCTTATAGCGTTTGCAATTTGTCATTGCGGCCCCCCTCCGGGCGCTATTTGCCGTTGGACACGACCGCCTGGCCCTCGACACCGTTAAACCCAAACAGCATGTCGAGCGCCTGGATGTACCACGGCGCGTCCTTACCGACTTCTTCGATTTCCTTGGCAACTTCGCTGGCCTTCTTGGCGTTCGACGACTTCTTGCTCGAAGACGAATCTGAATCGTCATCCAGACCCAGCACGTCAATCTTGGTCTCGCCGGGCATCACCAGGCCCAGGTCCTCGGACGCCGCGTCCTTAATGCCCTCCTCCGAGAGCAGTTTGTCGACGCTTTTTTGCAGCTCATCATTGTATTGCTGACGAATCTCGACCTGCTTGGCCAAGATATCGCTCGAACGCTTTGCCACGTACAGATCGCGCACAGGGAAATACAGGCTCACGAGCACCAGGGCAACGACAATGCCGATGAATAGCCCTCGCTGAGGACCGTGGGTAAAGTCGTAAATTGCCTTGACCACTGCGTTGTCGTTGGCGTAGTGCATAAAGTCCGAGCCGGAAAGACGGCTTGAGGGCCTGGTCGACTTTTCGTGCGTTTGAGCCGAGGGGCGCTGCGTACGCGAAGCATGCGTCGGGCGCGCCGAACGTGACGGGCGGTCCGTCGACATATTCATTTGAGCATGGGAGTCCGAATTGCCTGCCGTGCGATGCGTGGGACGGGCAGCGCCCGTATAATCGGGCCCGCCAAGCTGCACCGAATGCGCACGACGAGACGACGGCTCACGCGAACCGGCGGAATAGTACCTGTTGTCGTAAATCTGATCCATGTGCGCCTTGTGCGGTTGAGGTTTGTTTGCGCTAAGTCCTTTAGTTATAGCACGAGCGCCCGCACCGCCTTCGCCAGCCTTTGCTCGACATAAAAAAGGCGCTGAGCCACACGGCCCAGCGCCAATAGTGCTTTGCGGCATCCGGCCAAGGCGGGGCGGAACCGAGTCCACCCCCTCCCCGCCAGGCTCATCTGTCTAGCGGATGTTGTAGAACGCAGACTTGCCGGCGTAGCGCGCGCTGCCCTCGAGCTCGTCCTCGATTTGGATGAGCTGGTTGTACTTGGCAATACGGTCGCTGCGGCACGGGGCGCCCGACTTAATCTGGCCGGCGTTGACGCCCACGACCAGGTCGGCGATCGTGGAGTCCTCGGTCTCGCCGGAACGGTGGCTCACGATGCAAGCGTAGCCGGCCTCCTTGGCTGTCTCGATGGCCTCGAGCGACTCGGTGAGCGTGCCGATCTGGTTGACCTTGACCAGAATCGCGTTGGCGGCACCCAGCTCGATGCCCCTCTTGAGGCGCTCGGTGTTGGTGACGAACAGGTCGTCGCCCACCAGTTGCACCTTGTTGCCAATGCGACGGGTGAGCTCAACCCAGCCGTCCCAGTCCTCCTCGGCCATACCGTCCTCGATGGAGATGATGGGGTAGGTGTCGACGAGCTTCTCCCAGTAATCAACCATCTGGGCGCTCGTGTACTCCACGCCCTCGCCCTTGAGCTCGTACATACCGGTCTCGGCGTTGTAGAACTCGGTGGACGCCGGATCCATGGCGTACATGAAGTCGACGCCGGGCTTAAAGCCGGCCTTCTCGACGGCCTTGGTGATGTACTCGAACGGCTCGGCATTGGTCTTGAGGTTGGGCGCGAAGCCGCCCTCGTCGCCCACGCCGCCGCCCAGGCCGGCCTCGTGCAGCACGCCCTTGAGGGTGTGGTAGACCTCGGCGCACCAGCGCAGACCCTCGGCAAAACTCGGGGCGCCCACCGGCATGATCATGAACTCCTGGAAGTCAACGTTGTTGTCGGCATGCACGCCGCCGTTGAGGATGTTCATCATGGGCGTGGGCAGCAGGTGAGCGTTGACGCCGCCCAGGTACTGGTACAGCGACAGGCCCGCCGACTCTGCCGCAGCGCGGGCAACGGCCAGCGACACGCCCAGAATCGCGTTGGCGCCGAGCTTGGTCTTGTTGGGCGTACCGTCCGCAGCGATCAACGCGGCATCGACAGCGCGCTGGTCGAAGGCGTCGAGGCCCACGACGGCATCGGCACACTCGTTGTTGACGTGCTCGACGGCCTGCAAGACGCCCTTGCCCAGGTAGCGGCCCTTGTCGCCGTCGCGCAGCTCGCACGCCTCAAAGGCGCCAGTCGAAGCGCCCGAAGGCACCATCGCGCGGCCGAAGCTGCCGTCCTCGAGCACGACCTCGACCTCGACGGTGGGATTGCCGCGGCTGTCGAGAACCTCACGACCGTAGACGTCCAAAATATCGCTCATGTTGTCTCCCTCTCACTTGGAAACGTAGTTGATGCAAGCGACTGGCCGACCGTGCACCATCGGTGCGCCTCCGTAAGTTAGCCATGTCGCACTTTTTGCATTATGCCCTAAGTTAGCCGAGGGATACAATTGTTTTTCGAAAAATTTAGCGGGAACGATGAGGCATGTCAGCCCGTCGTTCCCGCAGTCTTACTCCTCCGCCTTTGCGGCATCCCACAGGTCGTTGAGGCCGTGGGTCGAAAGCTCGGCAAGATCCACGTGAGCATCGGCCGCCATCTGCTCCATCGCGGCCCAACGGCGGCGGAACTTTGCCGTGCTGGCACGAAGGGCACTCTCGGCGTCGATTCCCTCCTTGCGCGCAACGTTGACCAGGGCAAAGAGCAGATCGCCAAACTCCATTTCGCGCTCGGGCGTTCCGGGGGCCTCGGCCTCAAACTCGGCACGTTCCTCGGCGACCTCGTCCCACACGTCCTGGACCGTCTCCCACTCAAAGCCCACGGCAGCCGCCTTGCGCGACACCTTCTGAGCCTGCATCAGCGCCGGCAGATGCGTGGGCACGCCGTCGAGCAGGCCCTCGGGCGCAGCCTCGCCCGCCGCCACGGCCTTGTCCTTGGCAGCCCTCTCGGCAAGCTTGACCTCGTCCCAAATCTTGAGTACCTCGTCGGAGCTGTCGGCATCCACATCGCCAAACACGTGCGGATGACGGCGAATGAGCTTGGCGTCGATATCGCGCGCCACGTCGGCCAGCGTAAACTCGCCGGCATCCGCCGCAATTTGCGCATGCAGCACCACCTGCATGAGCACATCGCCCAGCTCCTCGCGCAGATGCGCCGCGTCGTCCGCCTCGATGCAATCGAGCGCCTCGTAGGCTTCCTCGATCATGTTCTTGCCAATGCTGCGGTGCGTCTGTTCGCGGTCCCACGGGCAGCCATCGGGCTGACGCAGACGCCAGATGGTCTGCACCAGATGCTGCAGCTCGGCCGACGCGTCGACCAGCGTGGACAGATCGCGCGAGCCCTCGGCATTTTGCTGAGCCATGTGCTGCGCCATGGTTATTCCTCCTCCAGGATCACGTGGCGGAACGCACCGCCCTCGTAGATGCCGTAGCTGTGCGTGCCGTCCTTGGGGATGCTCACGCTGCCGGGGTTGAAGAGCCACAGGCCCGGGTGCGCCTCGCTTGCCTCGTTAACCTTGATGTGCGTGTGACCGTAGACGAGCGCGGAGCCCTCGGGCAACGCGGGCGCGTGGTCGACGCTGTTGTGCATGCCGGCGCCAAAGACGTGGCCGTGCGTCAGGAACAGCTCGCGGCCGGTCTCGTCGAACAGCGTGGCGTAGTCGGCCATGACGGGGAAGTCGAGCACCATCTGGTCGACCTCGGCATCGCAGTTGCCGCGTACCGCGATGATGCGGTCGGCCAGGGCGTTGAGCAGCGGGATTACGCGCTTGGGGGCGTAATCGCGCGGCAGGTCGTTGCGCGGACCGTGGTAGAGCAGGTCGCCCAGCAGGACGATGCGGTCGGGCTGCTCGGACTCGATGGCGGCGACCAGGCGCTCGGCCCAATATGCAGAGCCGTGGATGTCGGAGGCGATGAGGTATTTCATGGGGGATCCTTTCGGGATGGGGTTAATGCGGCTGGGCACGGGATGTCGCCGGCCGCGCTATTCAAATCGCAGTGCCGCGCTCTGGGCCGCCTGCATCACGCGCTGGAGCGGCACGCCGTGCTCGCGGGCAAGGCGGGCGCAGTCCTCGTACTCGGGCGCTGCACGCTCGCTGCCGTCGGGCAGGGTGGCCACCTTGACGAACACCTCGCCCCATGGCGTCGTTACGCGCTCAAAGCGGCGTGGTAGGCAAACGCGCTCCATAACCTGGCGACGAATGCCGTTGGTCGTGGTTTCCAAGAAGATGATCGTCTGCAGGCGCTCGATATCCTCGTAGGTGCAGATTACCTGCAGCTGCCAGCCGGGGCGGCCTTTCTTACAATAGAGGGGCAGCCAGTGCACCTCGCGCGCACCCGCCTCGCGCAGGCGGTCGGCGGCGTAGGCGAGTACCTCAGGCGACGCGTCGTCGATGTCGCATTCCAGCTTGACGATGGTTTCGGGCGCATCGGTCTCGCGGGACAGCGGGGATGTGCTATCGCATGGCATACGGTCCGGCTCCTTTCCGCGCGGGCTCGTTTTGTTCATCCAAACGCTAGCACATCGGACGTGGCACAAGCGTGACTTTCGTCCGTCGCCGCCCTCGCCCCCATCCAAACGTGTACGTCAGCCTCCAAACATGTCATTATTTGTCGGTTTTGGAGGCTGACGTACACGTTTTGAGAGCAAGCGAGGCCGCACCACGCGCCGCGCAACCTTTCCAATCGATTTCGATCCCCGGCGTGCCCGGCGTGTTGAGAGCTGCGCCATTACAATGAAGCGGATTCGCTTGACGCAAAGGAGCCGCTATGCCCATGTGCCCGCTGGTCGATTGCCATACCCACACCTCGTTTTCGGACGGGCATGCCTCGTTTGAGGACAACGTCCGTGCCGCTGCTGCGGCCGGCTGCCGCGTCATGGTCTCGACCGACCATCTCACCCTGCCCGCCAGCATGGATGCTAACTGCGAGGTGCAGGTTACTGAGGGCGACCTCCCGGCGCATCGTCTGGCTTTTGAGGACGCTCGCAATCTTGCCGCTCAGATTGCGCCAGAACTCACCTTTATCTACGGTTTCGAATGCGATTGGTACGAGGGCTGCGAGCCTTTGGTTGAGCGCTGGTCCCAGGGCGCCGTCGTGCGCCTGGGCAGTGTGCACTGGATTGGCAACCCAGGCGATATCATGGCCGGTGCCGCGGGTACGGCGGGAACGGAGGACGTCGCTCGTCCCGATACGCCCGATTCGCGCTGCGGCTGGATCGACGATGACACCAACTTGCACGTTTGGGAAAACCTGGGGGTACGCGGCGTGTGGGAGCGCTATGTCGATGACTGGTGCCGCGCCTGCGAGAGCCCGCTTAACTTTGATGTGATGGCTCATCCCGACCTGGTCATGCGCTTTTCGAAGGAAGGCTTTGCACCCGATTTTGACCCCGCACCGCTCTGGAAGCAGATGGCAGAGTGTGCACACGACACGGGCCGCCGCGTTGAGGTCTCGACGGCCGCACCGCGCAAGGGGCTCGACGACTACTACCCCGCGACCGGCCTTTTGCGCCGCTTTGCCCATGCCGAAGTGCCGATCACCTTTGGCTCGGACGCGCACCGCGCCTGTGATATCTGCTGGATCATCCGCGAGGCCCAGGCCCACGCCTACGACTGCGGTTATCGAACCTTCGACATCCCCCACCTCACCGGAGAATGGGAGTCCACACCCCTCGCCTAACTAGTCGTTTAAGAACGTCCCCAATGACTAGTGGCGGCGGGCGTTGAGTTCGCCGGCAAGCTCGTCGAGGGTGATACCGTAGCGCTCAAGGGTTACGAGCAGGTGGTAGACCAGGTCGCCGGCCTCGTAGCGGATGTGATCGTGATCGTTATCCTTGCAGGCCATGATCACCTCGCTCGACTCCTCGGCAAGCTTCTTGAGCAGCTCATCCTCGACGTCGGTCAGCAGACGCGCGGTATAGCTCTCCTGCGGCGATGCATCACGACGACCGTGAATCACCTCGGCCAGACCTGTCAGCGTCTCACCGATATTTCCATCCTGAATGTTTGCGGTGCGCACACCCATAGTTCAATCCTTTCTGGTGGCCGAGCGTCTAATCGAGCGCCCGCCCTACGCGAGTTTCTTAAAGAAGCAGGTACGGTTGCCGGTGTGGCAAGCCGGGCCCGGCGAGTCAACCTTGACCAGCAGCGTATCGCTATCGCAGTCGGCCCAGAGCTCCTTGACCGCTTGCATATTGCCGCTCGTCGCGCCCTTGTTCCAGAGCTCCTGGCGACTGCGGCTCCAAAACCACGTGGTGCCGGTCTTGAGCGTCAACCCCACCGACTCCTCGTTCATCCAAGCAACCATAAGCACCTCGCCGGTGTCATATTGCTGAACCACACAAGGAATCAATCCTTTGGCGTCGTATTTAAGATCCGCTGGAGTAGTAATTTCTCTCATTTCAATTCCCCAATTTAAACATCGCCGGTCGGCGAGGGTTGTCCAGGTGCCCGAGATTCCGAGCGACAAGCCCGACGACGCGTACTTAAGTACGCGAGGAGGGTTGGAGCCGGAAGGTCGGGTGCCTGGACAAGCCGCAGCATTAGAAGTCCAATCTCACAGGAATGCCCTGCGACGCCATATACTCCTTCACCTGGCGAATGCTGAACGTCCCAAAGTGAAAGACGCTTGCCGCCAGTACGGCGTCGGCTTCGCCCTCGATCACACCCTCAGCAAAATGCTCGAGCGTGCCCACGCCGCCGCTCGCGATGACGGGAATCGGCACCGCGCGCGCCACGGCGCGGGTGAGCGCCAGGTCAAAGCCGGCCTTGGTGCCGTCGCGGTCCATACTGGTGAGCAAGATCTCGCCGGCGCCGCGACGGGCCGCCTCCTCGGCCCACGCCACCGCGTCGATACCCGTGGCGTTGCGGCCGCCTGCGGTAAAGACCTCCCACTTGTCGGCACCAGATGCGCCGGGCAAACCGACGCGCTTGGCATCGATCGCCACGACCACGGCCTGGCTGCCAAACGCCGCGGCAGCCTGGCTAATCAACGACGGATCGCGCACGGCGGCAGAGTTAAGCGACACCTTGTCGGCGCCGGCTGCAACCATGGTGCGCATGCCCGCCAGGTCGCGAAAGCCGCCGCCCACGGTATAGGGAATAGCGAGCTCCTCGGCCGCATGCGCCGCCATCTCGATGGTCGTCGCGCGGTTGTCGCTCGTGGCGGTAATGTCCAGGAAGACAACCTCGTCCGCACCCTCGCGGTCGTAGGCGCGGGCTAGCTCCACCGGGTCGCCCGCATCGCGCAGGCTCACAAAGTTGACGCCCTTGACCACGCGGCCGTCCTTGACGTCCAAGCAGGGAATCACGCGTTTGGTAAGCATGGGCTACTCCTCCCCTCGGGCGGCGGCTAGCGCCTGGGCCAGCGTAAAGTTGCCCTCGTAGAGCGCACGGCCGGTAATGGCGCCCTCAATAGCATCCTCACCCACCGCGGCCAGTGCGCGGATATCGTCGAGCGTCGAGATACCACCCGAAGCCACGACGGGAAAGCCCGCGACCTCGGCCACATGACGATACGCCGCCACATCGATGCCCGTCTGCATGCCATCGCGCGCGATGTCGGTATACACCAGATGCTTAAAGCCCAGCTCGGAAAGCTGCGCCACGGCATCGTCGAGTGCCACGCCCGCGCCGTCGCGCCAGCCGTTCACCTTGACCTGGCCGTCGCGTGCGGCGATATCTGCCACCAGCAGCTCGCCAAAGCCGCGAGCCGCCACCTCGGCAAATCCCGGCTCGGTCACGATCACCGTGCCCAGCGCGATGCGACGCGCGCCATAGCCGGCAAGCTCGTCGATGCGCGCGAGCGAGCGAACGCCGCCGCCCACGTCCACGGACAGACCGTCGACGCCGCAGATAGCCTTTATCGCCGCCGAGTTGGCAGCGCACGTGTCCTCGTCCTCGCCAAAGGCAGCAGACAGGTCGACGACGTGCACCCAGCTCGTACCCTGCTCGGCAAACGAGCGGGCAACGGCCACGGGGTCGTCGGAATATACCTTGCAGCGGCTGCGGTCACCGCGCTCCAGGCGCACGACCTTGCCGCCGATCAGATCGATTGCGGGAAACAGGATCATCGGCCAGCCTCCTCGACGATGTTGACGAAGTTCTTAAGGATGCGCTGACCCAGCGCGGAGGATTTCTCGGGATGGAACTGGCAGCCCCACACGTTGCCGTGGCGCACGATGCACGGGAAGCTCCGCGTATAGTGCGTGCGCGCCAGCACATCGGCGGCATCGGCGTCATCGGCCACCGCATAACTGTGGGTAAAGCACATGTTGGCACCCTCGGCAAAACCAGCAAGCAGCGGATCGGCCGCGCCGGCGGGCGTCATGTGCACCTGGTCCCAGCCCACGTGCGGCACCTTCAGGCGGCTCGACTCCAAGCGCGTGCACGAGCCGCTCATAATACCCAGGCCATCGACCCAGGGACCGCCAGCCTGCTCGGGAGCGTTTCCGTCCGCGACCGCGCCCTCGTCCGCCGGCACGCCCTCGTTGCCGCGCTCAAAAAATAGCTGAAGGCCCAGGCAGATGCCGAGCAGCGGAGTTCCAGCGGCGACGGCATCGAGCACGGCCGTCTCCTCGCCGCTCTGGCGCATAAAGGCAATCGCGTCATAGAACGCACCCACGCCCGGAATGACCAGGCCGTCGGCGTTGCGGATCTGCTCCGGATTGTCCGATGTGCAGGCGGCGGCACCGGCGCGTGCAAGCCCGCGCACGACGCTCGACAAGTTGCCCTTGTGGTAGTCGACCACCACGATCTTCGGTTCGCCCACGCGACCCTCCCTTTTCCCATCGTCCAAAACCACCACAAAGGGGACAGGCACCTTTGTGGTAGTTTGTGCGATCCGTCAGCTACAGCGAACCCTTGGTGCTGGGGATGCCCTGCACGCGGGAATCGAGCTCGCAGGCATGGCGCATCGTGCGGCCCACGGCCTTAAAGGCGGCCTCGATAATGTGATGCGAGTTGCCGCCCGCCAGCTCGCGCACGTGCAGCGTGAGCTTGGCGTCGCGCGCAAAGGCGTAGAAGAACTCGACGGCCAGCTCGGTATCGAAGCTGCCCACGCGCTCGGTCGGCACGGGCAGCTCGCAGTAGGCCTGCCCGCGGCCCGAAATATCAACAGCAGCCATCACAAGTGTCTCGTCCATGGCGATCGCCGCGTCGGCAAAGCGTGTAATGCCCGCCTTGTCGCCCAGCGCCTGGCAAAACGCCTCGCCCAGCACAATGCCCGTGTCCTCGACGGTATGATGCGCATCGACCTCCACGTCGCCCACCGCGTGCACCGTCAGATCGAACAGGCCATGGCGGCCAAAAGCGTTGAGCATGTGGTCGAAAAACGGCACACCGGTCGAGATATCGCACACGCCGCTTCCATCCAGGTCGAGCTTTACGACAATGTCGGTCTCGCCCGTCCTGCGGGTCACCTCGGCATAGCGGTCCATCTACATCTCCTCCTTCACCAGCGCGGCAAACGCAGCCAGCACCTCGTCGTTTTCCTGCGGGGTGCCCACGGTAATGCGCAGGCAGTCCGCGAGCCCCGGCGCGTAGCTAAAGTCGCGCACCAAAATCGAATACTCGTCGCGCAGACGCTCGCGCACGCGCGTAGCATGCGGCGTACGCACGAGCACAAAGTTCGCCGCGCTCGGCCATGCCTCCACAGGCAGGCCCTCGGCAGCCATCGCGCGCAGGGCGCACAGCTCGCGCTCGCGCTCGGTTGCGACCTGCGCCACCACGGGCGCGTACGCATCGCGGGCACGCACACAGGCAAGCGCTGCCGCCTGGCTCAGCACGTTGACCGAATAGATCTGGCGAATCGCCGCGAACACGTCGATGACCTCGGGTGCCGCGATCACGTAACCCAGACGCGTACCGGCAGCGCCAAACGCCTTGGACAACGTATGCAGAATCACCAGGTTGGGATGCTCGGCGATAAGCCCCTGCGCCGTGGTGGCCGCGCCAAACGAATCGTCGGCAAACTCAACGTAGGCCTCGTCGACCATTACCATGCCGGGGCACGCATCGCACAGCGCCGCGACAAAGTCGAGCGGCGCCACATCACCCGTGGGATTGTTGGGCGAGGTCACGATTGCCAGGTTGCACTCGGGCGCGGCCGCGAGCACGGCAGCCTGGTCGAGCTCAAAGGTCGCCGGATCACGCCACACGTCGCGCACCTCGGTCTGGCAGAGCGACGCAAAGAACGCGTACTCGCTAAAGCACGGCGGGCAGTTGAGCAGGGTCCGCCCCGCACCGCCAAACGCCAGCAGATAGTTATAGAGCAGCTCGTCGCCGCCGTTGCCCACGCAGATGTTCTCGCGCGTCACGCCATGCCAGGCAGCAAGCTCGTCGCGCAGGTCGTTAGACATGGGATCGGGATAGCGGTTGAGCGGCGTGGCAGCCAGGGCGGCGTCGACCGCCTCGCGCACGCCGGCCGGCACGGGATAGGTGTTCTCGTTGGCCGAAAGGTTGATGCGCGTGGGCGTAAAGTTGGGATCGTAGGGCTCAATGCCGGCCAAGTAGGGCTGGACGAGCTCCTTCATGCGGGGCGTCAGCTCGGCCATATTAGGCCTCCTTGCCAGTCGCGCCAACGCCATCCGCGCTCGCAGCCGCCAGGGCAACGCCCTCGGCAACCGTCGTCACGGCGTCGCCCGGCCAAGCAACCTTGGTCAGGTCAGCCGCGGCGAGCGACTCGGCGCTCACGGCATCCTCGCCCTGCTCCAGCACACGACGACGCAGTGCGGCAGAAAGCGCGTGTGCCCACAGGCCCTCGGCCTCGGCCAGGCGCTGCGTAGCGGGAGCATCGGAGAGCAGGCCCTCGGGTGTATAGCAAATGACACTCGAGCGCTTGACGAACTCCTCCACCGAAAGCGGGTTGGAGAACATGGCCGTGCCGCCGGTCGGCAGCGTGTGATTGGGGCCGGCGACGTAATCGCCGAGCGGCTCGGAGCTCCAAGCGCCCACAAAGATGGCTCCGGCGTTGCGAATGCCGCCGAGCAGGCCCATCGCGTCCTTGCAGTGCAGCTCCAGGTGCTCGGGCGCCACGGTGTTCACAACCTCGACGGCGGCAGCCATGTCGGCGGCCACCACGATGGTGCCCTCATTGTCGAGCGAAGCGCGCGTGATCTCGGCGCGTGGCGACTGCGCTACCAGGATGTCGATACCCGTCTCGACCTCACGCGCAAACTGCTCGTCGCAGGTCACCAGATAGCAGGCTGCCAGCGGATCGTGCTCGGCCTGAGCCATCAGGTCTGCCGCGACCACCATGGGCTTGGCCGTAGCATCGGCCAGCACGCAGACCTCGGAGGGACCGGCGACCATATCGATACCCACGTCACCCGAGACAATCTGTTTGGCAGCGGCGACAAAGGCGTTGCCCGGGCCGGTGATCTTGTCGACACGCGGAATGGTCTCGGTGCCGTACGCCAGCGCGGCCACGGCCTGGGCGCCGCCCACCATATAGATCTCGTCCACGCCTCCAAGCTTGGCAGCCGCAAGCGTATACGGGCTGATCAGGCCATCTTTTTGCGGCGGGGTCACCATGACCACGCGCTTGACGCCGGCCACCTTGGCGGGAATGGCGTTCATGAGCACGGTGGAGGGATACTGCGCGCGACCGCCCGGCACGTAGATGCCGGCCGCAGCAAGCGGGGTCACTTTAACGCCGAGCATTGTGCCGTCCGGGCGCGTGGTAAACCAGCTCTGCTCGACCTCGCGCTGGTGGAACTCACGAATCTGGCGTGCAGCCTTCTCGAGCGCCGCGACAAAAGCGGGATCGAGGCCTTCGAGCGCGGCATCGATCTGCTCCTGCGGCAAGCGGAAGCTCTGCAGCTCGACGCCGTCAAAACGCTGACAGTAATCGCGCACCGCGGCATCGCCGTTGGCACGCACGTTGGCCACGATATCGCGGGCGGCGTCGACGATGTTTTGCGGCAGCACGCCCTTACGGTTGAGCTGGTTGGTAACGAGGCGCTCACCGGGAGCAAGCTTGATGGTCTTCATATCGGTATCCCCTATCGGTCGAGGTTGCGTCTGAAAAACGAAAGGCCGGGCGGCGGCGCCAATCAGCCCGCAGCCCGGACGTTGGGGCGCCCGTGCGTGCTCGCGCTATTGCGCCGAGCCCGCGACGGGCTCAAAATGCTTGTCCTTCACGGCCGCGGCCAGGCGATCTGCCAGATTACGCACGCGCGGATCCAAGCGAGCGGCACCCGGATTGACGAAGAAGCGCGCCGTGCAGTCCATAATGCGACCAGTAATAACCAGGTCGTTGTCACGCAGCGTGGCGCCCGTGGCGGTGATGTCTACGATACGGTCGGTCATGCCGACAATGGGGCCCAGCTCGATGTTGCCGTGCAGCGAAACGATGTCGGCGTTCACGCCGCGCTCGGCATACCAGGCGCTCGCGATGCGCGGGTACTTGGTGGCCACGCGAAGCGACCCGCGGCGGGCATAGTTGTGCTCGGCCTGGCCGGCGCGCCACGCGGGCTCCGCCTCGATAAAGGTGCACAGACCGTAGCCCAGATCGACCAGCTGCAGCAGGTTGAGGTCTGCCTCGATAAGCGAGTCCCAACCGCAGATGCCGCAATCGGCACCGCCGCAGCCCACAAAGGCGGGCGCGTCGCCGGGACGCACGATGACAAACTCGATATCGCCGACCGTGCCCTCGCCGGCACGCGTGTCGCGGCCGCGCACGATCAGGTGACGGCCGGGGTCGCGCAGCTCAGAGACGTCCAAGCCCGCGGCCTCGAGCACGTCGAGCGTGTCGGCCTTAAGCGAGCCCTTGGGCACGGCGATGCGCAGCGGGCCCTCGGCGCCACGGCCCGCAGCGTGATCGCCGTCGGAAGCGGCGTCCTCGGCCGAGGTGCGCGCGGCCTCCAGGCGCTCGAGCGAAAAGGCGAAGCCCGCCGCCGGCACCTCGATACCGTCGCCAAATGCGCCGGTAAAGATAGAGTCGTAGCGACCGCCCGAGCCCACCGGATCGGGCAGGCCGCCGGCATAGGCCTTAAAGACCAGGCCCGTGTAGTAATCGAAAGAGTTCATGATAGAGAAGTCGAACGACAGCACCTGGGCGTCCTCGGGTGCCAGGCCCTCGACCAGGGCACGCAGCTCGCGCGTCAGCGGCGCGACGATACCGGCGGCCTCCAGCAGCGCGTCCACGCGGTCGAGCACCTCGGCACCGCCGTGCAGACGCGGCAGCTCGCTAATGGCGGCCTTGACGGCATCGGACTCGACGCTTACCGCCACGCGGGCATCGAGGCCCACAAAGTCGTTGGCATGCACGCAGCGCAGGGCCTCGGCAGCCAGCTCACGATCCTCGCACGCCGCAAGCAGCTCCTTAAACGGACGCACGCTACCTGCGATAATGCGCGCATCGGGCAGCGCCAACTTGCGCACGGCCTCGGCCACGAGCGAGACAATCTCGACATCGCCCGCGGTATCGCCCGCGCCGATAAGCTCAAAACCCAGTTGCGTAAACTGACGCGAGCCGCCGGCATTGCGCTGACACTCGCGGACCACCGGCGCCTCATAGCGCAGGCGCAGCGGCAGATCGGCCGCGCGCATGCGAGTCGAAACCAGGCGAACGATCGGCAGCGTGTTGTCGGGACGGACCACCAGCAGGCGACCATCATCGTCAAAGAGCTTAAACGGCGTGTCCGCAATGCGGCCGCCCTCCTCGAGTGAGCCCTTGTCCTCGAGCAGTGGCGTCTCGACCGGCAGGTAATGATGCTCCCTAAAGCAGCCCTTCACCGTACATGCGATCTCCTCGCGCGCCTGAGCCTCCTCGGGCAATATGTCCCGGAATCCCCACGGTGTGGCCGTCATCTGGTGAGCCTCCTCATGCTGTGTTTCATATAGAGCAGAAGACCGGCATAGCTCCGCCGGTCTTCTGGGTACTTTAGCATACTAGAGTGTTTGCGGGGAGAATCGTCCTCCTCGGCTCATAGCGTATTCATTTGGAAACATAGGGGAAAGCGTGTCCCGCCCGCCAGCCAAAAACTGGGATGCGGTTTCCGGTTGAGGTCCTCAGCGGAAAGTGTGTCCCATTCTGAGCGCCTGTTCTGGGACGTGCTTTCCGCCAGAAGCCTCAAGCGGAAAGCACGTCCCGTTTCTCAAAAAGCGTCAAACGCCAACTCGGCGCCCTGTCCCACTTAGGCGCCAATCGCGCGTCGGTACTCCGCCATAACCTGAGCGTCGGCTGCCGCGGGATTGGCAAAATAGCGCCAGTCATAGGTCTCGGCCGAAACAACTCCGCGATAGCCGCGCGCCACCAGCCTATCTAGGTCGGCGCGCATATCGCGGTCGCCGTCACCCCAAGCAAGATGCGTCGTGCCGTCTGCCGCAACATCGACAAAATGCACGTGGGCGACATCATCGCCAAGCAGATCGAAATAATCGTCGATGGTATCCCCTGCCACCGCCATAGCGCCCAAATCCAGACACGCCTTAAGTGCCGGATGATCAACTGCCTCGATCATGCGCTTCGTGTCGGCCGCCGAGTTCACGATCATCGACTCAACCGGCTGTAGGGCCTCGAGCACCAGTCGCACGCCGCGCTCTCCCGCATGCTCGGCAATCGCACGCAGCATCGAGGCGCTGCGACCCCACGCGTCCTCGATCGGCTCGTTCAAAAATGCCCAGCCGCTCGAGACCATGACCTGCTCGGCTCCAAGTTCCGCCGCGATATCCACAACGTTCTTAAAGTACGCGAGCGTGCGAGCGCGCGCCTCATTCCCGCGCGCCGCGATATTCCACGGCTTGGGGTTGTTCTGTTCGGGACAAAGCCCCACAATCCGAATCCCATACCGCTGTGACAGCTCCTGCACCTGCTCGAGCGAATCGTATCCATGGCAATCGACATACAGATGCATCGCCCCGGTCCAAAGCTCGCAACACGTGTAGCCCGAGGCCGATGCCGAAGAAAAGAATTCCTCAAGGTCAAAATAACGATGGCTGATATTCATGACGGCAAGCTGGGGATAGCTCATAATTACTCTCCAACCCAAGCGAGGCCCCGTTCCATATAGGAGCGAGGCCCGATTACACAAACGTTATTTGCTC
>JBKXIH010000002.1:0-22631 GCA_047007585.1 Collinsella sp.
CGCCGCGCTAGATCGCCTCGGTGTCCGGTGGCTGTCCGGTAGCGAACCTTTTACCGAGACGCACCGGAGACATTGCGTAACTGTGTCATGCCGCAACAATGTAAAAGTGTGACTGCCGAACTGTGTAATAACGCAATAACGTAACAACGTTATTGCGTCACTTTTTAACGCCGCCAAGGGCGCCGGGTTTTTAGGGCAGAGCCCTAGTGCGCCGCCGGGCTTTGTACGGCGGCGCACGACACTTGCGGAAAATTTTCAGGCGCGATTAGTTCAATGTTCAATTGTTCTGCTATTCCACAGTCACGTTGTTCTGTTATTTCGTTTTGCCGTGTGCCGGGTTTTACGACGGTTTTGATAATCTATGTGGTCAATATAATACCGTTGAACCCGCGTATCGATACCGCTCAGCCATTCGCCTCGCCCCCGTCGCACGTATCTTCATCCGGTCTGTCATTATTAATCTAACGATGCTTTGAGGAACGTAGGTGCTTCTAAATGTACTGTCGACTTCTTCTCAAACTAATCCTAAGAGACAGGGCCGTATGGATCTCTACGCTCGTTCTCGCTGCAGCCTTCTCCATCCCCATTGCGTTCAATTCACCCATCTACGGCCCCTTCTTTATGAAGCAGGGCATGCAGGGCTTTGTCGACGCATTCAATACGCGCGCGCCCCAGGCCAGCGGCATAGGCCTATCGCCAGAGCAGCAAGATGACGCTGAGCTTGCAAGATACGCGAACGCCGCCCTCGCCGCTCAAACCGACGCCGCCTTTCTCGACTCTGCCGAGAGCTACTACGCGCTCATGGGCGAAGGCTTCCAATCCGGGTCCATCGTGGGGGACCAGGAGACCAATGACGCAGAGCTCGCATATTGCCGCGCCCTGAGCAGCTCCGGCATCGCGGATATCCCGGCCTCCGCAAACGACCTGCCGTTCCTCTCCTTCCTGCCCTACGCCATTGCCCAGGCGCCGTCCTTCCTTCCCTTCATCCCCTTTCTTCTCTCGTCGATACTCGTGCTCGGCGCCACAAGGCCCGGGACCCTGGCGGCAAAGGCGCCCGTGCCCAAATTCCGGCGCCTTATCCAAACCGTGTTTTCGATAATCGGCGCGGGGACCGCGATGCTCCTCGCCGGCCTTGCGCCCGGGAGCATTTGCGCCTTGGCCCTAAACGGCTTCGGGCAGATCGGGTACCCGATCGCCTTCTTCCATGACGGCGCGCTTGCCACCACGACCGCGGGAGACGTCTTCACGACCCTGCTTCTCGCGCTGCTTGCGGGCGGAACCTTGATATCCGTTTGCTCCGTCGTCCTATCGACCGCAACGAGGCGCGTCCTCGCAGGCCCCCTTGCCTCCGCGCTGCTTGTCGCGGCCCCGGCATTCCCGTTATTGTCCGATTCGGCACTGGAGCATAATGCCGCGCTCGGGCTTCTGCCGCTGGCCGTGTTCTCGCCTATCGAGGCAACGGGTTACGTGGGATGCTTCCCGACGGAATTCATTGGCTCCGGTTCAGGCAGAGCATCGATGCTTGCCGTGGCCCTGATATACGTCGCGGTCCTTTTTGCGGTCGGCGCCGTTGCGGCACGTTCGCCCAAACAGGCTGGACCCGCGAAAAAGCACCATGGGCTCGAGCTTCTGGACGCGAGCGTGGGATACGGGAGTACGACGATACTTTCAATCGGATCGCTTTTCCTGAGCCCGGGAACGGCGGCGGGCCTCGTTGCTCCCAACGGCTCGGGGAAAACCACCCTTCTTGAAGCGCTGTCGGGCCAATTTCCCACCCGCATCCGCTCGGGAAGCCTGGCGGCAGACGGAATCAGCCAACGCCGATCAGCCGAATTCGCAGAACTCGTCTACCTGAGCTCTTCGGGCGGCGCGGATCTCTACCCCACGCTATCGGCCATCGAGCACCTTGCTTTCGTCAGGGAGGCGTGGAAATCGGCCGCCGACATCGACTCGCTCTGCAGCTCCCTCGGAATCTCCCCATATCTCGACAAGCCGACCCGTAAACTCTCGACAGGAATGAAGCAGCAGGTAAAGCTTGCCATGGCGATATCGACCGGTTGCCCGTACCTCATCCTCGATGAACCGCTGAACGGCCTCGATCCGGGAAAGCGGAAAACCTCCTGCGACGCGATGCGCAGCGAGGTGGCGCGGGGACGCAGCGTGCTCATTTCAAGCCATCTGCTCGACGACCTGGCAGACCTCACCAACTCGTTCTACTTCATCGAGGCCGGCACGCTCGTGGAAAAGACCGAGTCGTCCTCGCAGACGCTCAAGCAGGAATACCTCGATACATACGAGGGAGGTGAATGACATGAAACTATTTGAACAGCTGAAGACCAATGCGTCGCGCATGGCTGTCTACGCCATCCTCGTGGCAACGGCTTTATGCGGAATCGCGGCACCCGTCTATGCGCTCAACGGGGAGAAAGGCGATGTCGAACCCGCGTACATGGCTTCGACGGTTAAGGACCGGTACAAAGCCTTCTCTGGAGACACGTTTTACGTAGCAGAGTACGACACGACCTACCGTCAGCTTCGCTACAACAAGAGATACGAATATCTAGGCCCAGAAGTAATCAGCTATACATCGGGTTGGTACCGCTCCAGCTATGGACACATAACCCAGTTCAAGTGTAACTACCGTGTGTACAACTAAAGCAACCCGGCCGGGACGAGGGGTGACGCAAAAGCGTCGCCCCTCGTTTTTAACCATGTCAACTGAACCTGGTTCAGGCTTCAATGCAAGAAGAAGCAGGCCGAGGTCCAGATTTCGGACAAGAAGAGGGCGCTCGCGCGCGAGGCGCGCAAGGCACGCAACCACGCGCTCATGGTCGCCGGCGGGCTCATCGTGAACCACGCGCCGTGCGGCAACTGGAAACGCATCGACTGGGACAGGCTTGCGGCGTGAATCGACCGCCACGGATACAAGATCACCGGCTCCACGCAGCACGGAATCTGGACCCGTAACCTTTCGTAGCCCAGATCAAAATACCGGTTGTTTCCAGAAATCCTCTAGGAGGCGTCTAGATAGAGGATTTCTGGAAATGCAAATAACAATAATTTAGATTCCGAGCGTATCGACCGGAGCAACAACGATGCCTTCGCTAGTTACGTGAGCCGGCATACCAAACCCGATGACGATGAGTTTCGCCGCAGGCGGCCTCTCCCCGCGATCGACCAGCTTTCGCTCAAGTCGAAGCAGATTTTCCACTGCCTCTGGGACTTGGGGGCTCCCGAGCTTAACCTCAACGGCAACCCACGAGCCGTCACGACGATGGACAATCGCGTCGACCTCTAGGTCGCCAGCGTCGTGGTAGTGAGATACGGTCGCATCGCTGGCCGCCGCGTAAACCTTGAGATCGTGCAGCACAAGGGATTCGAAGAGCAAGCCAAGGGTCTTCGGATCGGATGACAACGACTCCGGGTCCGCACCGATGAGGGCGACGGCGAGCGATGAGTCCGCAAGGTGCCGCTTCGCGCCCTGCCGCAACTTCACCGGCGACCTGAGAGCCGGATGCCACGCGGGGACATCGTCGACGATATTGATACGGCGCAGCGCGTCCATGTAGCCGGTAATCGTATTCTTTGAGACGTCAACGCCCAAATCCCTTTCGATGGACCTCATGCCGGCAAGAGTCGATTCATTGCGTGCAAGCGACGAGAGCAAGGCCCTTACCTTAACCGGGTCGCGTTTCACTCCATCCGCCCTCGAAACGTCAGACTCGCAAACACCGTCAATATAGGCGGCGGCTATCCGCATTGCGTCGGCAGTTGTCTTACCGACCGCTTGGGGCCAACCGCCGCGGCAGAGCAAATCCGCGATACCGGCGATACCGGCGATGGATCCGAGTGACGCCGCAACGGAATCGCCATCGAGCAGCGCACCAAGCGAGACCGCTCCCGACGAAATACCGAGCTCGAAAAGCGTCATGGTATCCATCCGCAAACGGGCGATTCGACCCACACCGCTGTGCATCGGCTGGTTCTCGGCTCGCGGCGTCGCAGATCCGGTGAGAATGAACTGTCCTGGCTCCCCTCCCCTGACATCGCATTCGAATCGCACGGCATCCCATAGCTTCGGTTCTTCCTGCCATTCGTCGACAAGCCTCGGGGTCGGTCCGACAATTGCTTGGGCCGGATCGAGACGAGCGAGCTGGAGGGCCGCAAAACCGCCAGATGGGTCGGAGAGAGATAACGATGACTCGGCAAATCTCTGAGCTGTCGTTGTCTTTCCACACCATTTCGGCCCCTGAATGAGCACTGCACCAAAAATGCCAAGGTCGCGCTCGACCAAGCAGTCAACACAACGTCCTATATACCTATCCATCGGCTTTCCCTCCAATCATTCATTTGAAATTATAGCGTCTATCTGCGTCGTTGGGACAAATAACGATTACTTATTGGGACGATTGACGGTAATTTATTGGGACGATTGACGATAGCTCGTTGGGACGATTTCCATTTTCTTAAGGCACTAATCAACGAGACCCACTGTGAACTATGAGACGGATAAATTTAGCTGACGCCTCTCATGAGTTCAGCAATGCTGATTTGAAATCCGTCGGCAATCTTCTTGAGATTTGAGAGGCTGACATTACGCCGCCCGACCTCAATGCTCGCGTAGTAGGATCGATCCATTTCAATCAAATTGGCGAACTGCTCCTGGCTGCACCCGAGTCCAGCGCGAAGCTCTTTGCATCTCATGCCGAATGATTTCTGAAGCGTCGTATCCATGACAAAAAGAGTCATGGATTGTTGTATAAAAGCCAACGGACTATATACAACAATCCCAGTTAAGGCGCATAATTATCTCTATTGGAAAGCACTCTGATGCCCAGTCGGATAGGGCACGGAAAAGGAATGGAACAGCACAATGACTCAGGGAAAGCATTTCGCTGCCGGTGGCGATCACTTCGCCGCACTGCCAAACAAAAAGATTCACACTCCGAAGGGGATCGCGCGTCTGACCGTCACCGCGGCGACCATGGCCGCCATGACCGGGTCGAGCCTCATCTCACCGTTCACGGCATTCGCCCAGACCGGTGACGGGGGCACACAGCACCCCGCCGTGATGTCGCCGATCGCCGCCCACGCCGGCGCGGCATCCGGTACCGGCGCGAAATCCGCCGCACAGACCATCGCGGACCTGCAGAAGGCAGTCGACGAGGCGAAGGCGAAGGAGGACGCCGCCAAGGCATCCTACGATGAGGCCGCCGGTCCCTACAACGAGGCGGCTTCCGCACGCGACCAGGCCAAGGCATCCTACGATTCGGCGGTCAGCGCCGGCACGGCAGCCGACCGTGCGGCGATGGACGAGTACGCCCGTCAGGTCGCGGAGGGCAAGGACGCCGCCGATGCCGCCGGCAAGGACCTCGAGCAGGCGAAGGCGGGTCTCGCAGACGCCAAGGCGGATGCATCCGAGAAGGACGAAGCGTACCAGTCCGCCCTCAAGGCGGCCCAGGATGCCAAGGATGCCCTCGATAAGGCCAAGGCAGATGCCGTAAGCGCCACCCCGGAGGCAATCAGTGCCGCCGAGCAGGCCGTGCGCGACGCCCAGGCTGCCGTGGACAGGGCACAGGTCGAACTGGACAACGCCAATGCGACGCTTGCCGATGCCCAGTCCAAGCTGGTTGCGGCCCAGTCTGCAAAGGATTCCGCCGATGCCGTCCTCACTGCAGCCCAGCAGAACAAGGACGCGGCGGATGCGAAGGCCGCAGCCGCCAGCGCCGCCTACGAGAAGGCGAAAGCCGACCTCGCCGCAGCCGAGGCCGGTGCGAGCGGCCCGGAGTACGATGCGGCAAAACAGAAGGTCGCGGACGCAGAGGCAGCCCTCGCTGCCGCACAAGCGACACAGTCCCAGTGCGAGTCCGAGCTCGAGCAGGCGCAGTCCGCTGCGGCAACGGCACAGACCGAACTGAATGATGCCCAGGCGGCTCTCTCCGTAAAGCAGCAGGCCGCGACCGATGCCGAATCCGGCGTGAACGCCGCCCAGTCCGCACTCGATGCCGCGAACGCCGACCTCGATGCCGCCAAGCAGGCGAACGTCGACGCCGTCGCCAGGCTGGATGCAGCGAAGCAGGCTGTCAAGGATGCCGAGTCCGCCAAGGCAGCCGCCGACGTAGAGCTCGCGAACGCCAAGACCGCAAAGGATACCGCTGACGCCGCCGTGAACGCCGCCCAGCAGAAGGTCGACGAGGCCCAGGCGAAACTCGATACCGCCGACGCGCAGCTCAAGCAGGGAGCCATCGGCTTCTTCAAGGCCATGGGTGCCGATTCAGCCATCGAGCTCATCCAGAACTGCACGTACAAGGACTACACCGAGATCGGAAACAGTCTCGACGCCACGAGCCTCGACAACATGCTCTTGTCCATCACGGTCATGAAGAATGTGAACGCATACCGCAAGTCCGTCGGTCTCTCCGAGCTTCAGGTCACCCACAAGCTCATTGCGGCGGCGATCGCCGATGCAAACTATTCGACGAAAAATGTAGAGCATGCCCAGCAGTTCGATGTCGGTGAAAACCTTGCCTGGAGCTATCGCGATCCCTGCAAGGTCTGGATCTATCAGGAAAAGGACCTGTTTGACAAGACTGCAGCCTCCCTTGGTGCGACGAATCTTTCCGGAAAGGATGCCTACGACTTCTGGTATGCCAATCAGGATAAGTTCGATTACTTCCGCATTGGCCATTACATGAACATCATCAACCCTGACTATGCTGTCATGGGATGCGGTCTGAACGATGACACCCGTTTGACGTTCTCGCTCACGCTGCAATACGGCGGTTGGTCCGGTTCAGGCTGGAACATGAATCCCATCTCCGTCGACGAGTACGAGCAGAATCTGACCTCCTACATCAACGGCCTGAAGAGCGCCAAGAGCGCACTCGATGCCGCCAAGGCCGACCTCGCATCAAAGCAGCAGGCCGCCACCGACGCCGCTGAAACCGTCCAGCAGAAGCAGGTCGCAGCGGATTCCGCACAGGCAGGTGTCGATGCCGCGAAGCAGGACGTCACCGATGCCCAGCGTGCCGTCGATGCCGCAAAGGCTGATGTCGCCGCCAAGCAGCAGGGCGTCACGGATGCCCAGACCGAGCTTGATGCGGCGAAATCGGACCTCGATGCCGCCAACGCGGCAGTCGATACGGCAAAGTCGACCGTCCAGCAGAAGCAGGTCGCCTTTGATGCCGCCAACGCAGCCGTAACGACCGTACAGTCTAAGTTGGATGCCGCCAAGGCGGACACCGTATCCAAGCAGCAGGACGTCTTGGATGCGAACGCCGATCTCGCGAAGTTCTTCCAAGACGTCGCCGACGCCAAGAAGGCGCTCGATACAGCAAAGAGTATCCATGACGCGGCGGCAGCCGATCAGGTCGAGAAGGCGACCGTCCTCGCCGCCGCCGAGCAAAAGGCGGACGCCACCGCACGCGCCCTCGCGGATGCCCAGCGTGCCGTCGATGCCGCAAAGGCCGACACCGGCGTTGCCGCCGACAGGCTCACCGGCTCCCAGACCGATCTCGATGACGCACAGTCGAACCTCGACATCCTCACCGATCTTGCCGCGAAGCTCGCAGAGGCACAGCAGCGCGAGCAGGATGCAGTAAAGGCCGTCAATGACACCAAGGCCGCCCTCGATGCCGCGAAGGCGGGTGCCATCGCCGCCGAGTCCCTGGTCTCCGCCGCCGAGCAGGCGAAGGCGCAGGCAGACGCCAAGCTGTCGAAGCTGAACTCCATCGACGCCGGCGCGGCGATCGCTTCCGGCCATGACGCGAACGCGGATGACGCCCTCAACGCGCTTTTCGCCGCAGCAGTCGAGGCACGTGCCAAGGTCGCGCCCGCCAAGGCAATCCTGGACGAGAAGCAGGCCGCGGTGGACGGGCTCCAGCCCGACTATGATGCGGCACTCGCCGCCTACGAGTCGGCGAAGTCCGACCGCATCGCAGCGGAGCAGAAGCTTTCCGATGAAATCGCACGACAGGAGGCAGAGGAGGTCGCAAAGCAGCAGGCGGCATACACCCCGAAGCACCTCGCCGGCACGGATACCGCTAAGCCCGGCAGCCTCGCCCAGACCGGTGACCGCGCGGGACTCATCGGCGAGACGTTCGTCATCGGCGGTACCGTCCTCGTGGCAGCCGGCGTATTCCTCGATCAAAAGAAGCGCCGCGAGCAGATGTAAAAGCGAGTCGGGCGTTGGATATCGGCTGGTGTCCAACGCCCGGTTTCATGGGCAGGGAGATCGGTGTGAGAACAAAGGCTATTATCGTTGCGCTTCTGGTGTGCCTTTCGGCACCTCAACTTGGATGTGCCAGCGTTGCAAAGCAAGGAAGCGGCTCTACGGAAAGGGCCGCCACAGCGGTAAAGAATAAAGACAAAAAGAAGCCAAGCGAAGAAAAGGCAACGCAAACCTCTGGAGCCCAGACCGAGGAGAAGAAAGAATCCGACGGCAAGGACCAGAAGTCCGATGACTCCAAGAAGGAGGATAACAAGTCCTCCGACTCGTCGAAGTCGAACAGCAAGGGAGATTCCTCCCAGTCCAAGCAGAATTCCGGCAATTCGCAGGGTTCCGGCAGCACTAACTCTTCTTCCAACAGCGGTAGCCAGAAGAAATGGGTTGCCGAGCAGGGCCACTGGGAGACCGATTACAGCCAGGTCTGGGTACCAAATGTGGTATACACGCGTCATCCCCGCTATTGGGTAAACCACGGTGGCACTATGGTAGGGCCCTTCGATTCATCCGATGCCGCCTACGCTTGGATTATTAACGATGGCGAAAACGGCGGTATCGGTGGATCCGTTGTAGATGATTCGTATACCACATCTGAGGACCAGGGACATTATGAACAGCAGGCTACGGGACAGCATTGGGTTGTCGACGTCGCCGGTCACTGGGAGTAATGTACATCGTTCCTTTCCTCTTACATTCGGTAAATGTTAATTTATTTGTGGGCGGCCGGTTCGGCCGCCTTTTTAGACGCCCAGTCTGGGAGCAAGCGATAGGAAAGCAATCAAACGAGAGGCCGTTCCAAAAGAATCCGGCGGTGCCGGATTCTTCGGGCAAAACCTCCCGCAAATTCAACCGATCTACAACTGTGACCATATGACTGTGCGCACATGTTAGCATGGTCATATGGTCACATATTTATAGCTGCGGTTATACTGCGACAACTCAACCGTTAGCGCTTATTAAACAGCCAACCAAATCCTGGTTTGCCCAGTTGGCGCATCTGCCCCACCTGAATCTCCGTCTCCACGCCATCCTTGCCGAAGACGGTGCTCATATTCTTAGCGGTCGGGACGACCGTCTTCGCCTCACCCGTCGTTAGGTCGAAGCGCTGGCAGCCGACCTGGTTCTCAAGATGGATCTGGCCATCGGATCCAAAGACATTCTGGTACATGTCTGCCTCCTCGCAAGAAACTGTCGATCCCAAGATAACAGGCGGGCGAATCCGAAGCAGCAGACGCTCGATAATACATGACCATGTTAATGTAGCCATATGCTCACGTATTACAAGCTGGGACCTTATGTATTAGAGCTCGAACCGCGCCGCCGCGTCACCATGAACACCGACGGCGAGAACATCGACTACTTCAAGGCGGAGGCCGCCCGCACGGACGTCCCCTATCAGGTCATCATCAACATACCTGATGGAGTTCCGCATGCAGAAGAGGCACCTCGCGGTCGCGTAATACAAATAGGTAAGATCCCACGCGTGTCACGCCTCGGCGCAATCGGAGCGCCGTCGCGCGAGCCGACCGGGCAATCTGGTCCCGGCTCCCCCGGTCGTATTCCTACGATATCGCCCCTAGATCACCAATGTGTCAGATAAAGAATGAGGCAATGGCTGTGATCACGCCTACGGCAGATGCAACGACTGCGCCCTTTTTCCTCTCCTTTAGTCCGATGAATAGGGTTGCCGTAAAGTAAAGGGCGGAAATGCAGTCTATGGCAAGCAAAACGAGTTCCTTGGGCGGTTTCAGCAAAAGGTCGCTAGCAAAGAGTGATGCGAGCAGGGCAAAGCCGATTGTGACCAAGTATCTTGATTGATTTTGCGACAGCATGGCAACTGCCTTTCAGAACATGCAAGTGAAAAGTCGGTACGATGTCATTGCGGTTGCAAACAAGCCGCCGCCAGGACCGGTTGTCACGAGACCGGCGATAACGCATTTTCTCGGTTTCCAGCTCATGACAGACCCCTCTCTCATGGTGAAACGCATACATTATGAGATATGCGCATTATCTCGCTAATTAATTTCAATATCCATCATCTAACACTAAAGAATACTGACTCACTGATTCAGCGACGATGCGTTTTTACCCTCGCGTTCCCACTCGCCGCGTCGGCGGTCGGAAGGGCCTCCGTCTCGCAATCAGCGACCTTGTAACCGTATCTGCCGAGCCAGGCAGCAAGGGCATCCCAATCGACGCGCTTCCAGTCGCCGCCCGGCGCGTGCTGCATCACGAGGACTCCGGCGACCACGATCCCGTGGATATGCTCTCCTTGCAGGCCTGCGATGATCCCGCCGGTGCATACGATGCCAGGTCGCTGTGCCGGCACTGCGCAAACGTATTGGCCTTTGTGCCCCTTTTGGCAACTTTAGCATGACTATAGGTTAAACCAACCCACAGTCATGAGCACGGTAACGTAGTACTATACTAATTACTTAACATGCTCATATATTTCTAACTGCGACTTAGAATTACTTAATGTAGTCATACGTTAATGTGCTAATATATGACTATGCTACTTCAGAAAGGGGAGGACATGGCGACGAACATCCTGCTAGTCAATCAGAAGGGCGGCGTCGGCAAGACGACGTTCGCCGACGAGATCGCCTGGGGCCTCGAGCGCCGCGGCCACAAGGTCGGTTTCGGCAACCTGGACCCGCAGGGCGGCGCGAACCACGAAAAGGGGCTGCTCGACGACACGGACGCCGTGAACGTAATCGACACACCCGGATTCTTGAGCGACGACACCGCCGAGTACGCCAAGAATGCGGATATCGCGATTATCCCGGTGCAGCCCGGAACGCTGGGCCTGAAGCCCATGAAGCGAACGATCAAGGTCATCACCGAGGCCAATCCCGACTTGTCGTTCGCAATCATCGTCAACAACTTCGCCGGCAACCAGACCGTGGACAGACAGTTCCTCGAACTGCTCGAGGCCGATGACTTGCCCGTACTGGGCACCGTTCCGACCGCGGCGGCCTTCAAGCAGGGCGCGGCGCTGGGAAAGCCTGTGTATGAAATCGCCAAGAACGGCAAGGCCGCCCAGGCGATTGAAAACATCCTAAACGAACTGGAAGAGGTGCTGTAAATGGCAAAGTTCAAAAAGGCGACCTCATACTTCGACGTCGCAGCGGAAAAGGCCGAGGAGAGGCAGCAGAAAATCGTTGAGAGCGCATCTGAGACCCAGAAACCGGCTTATCAGGTACGGAAAGCCGGGCGCCCCAAAAAGGGCGCTGAAGGGGCATCTGAGAGGCTTGTTCAGCTGTCCGTGTACGTTCCGGAGAGTTACCGAAAACGTCTGAAGCAAGTGGCGCTCGAGGAGGACAAGTCCGTATCGGATATCGCTCGGGAGCTTTTCGATCGCTATCTGGCCGAAAAGGAAATCTAATCGGAATCACGGGCACCGTCAGGTGCCCGTTTTCTTTCAAGACTTTAGTCTGCTGGCCGCGCAGCGGCCAGCCTTAAACCACCCGCTACGCGGGTGGAGACAAACGGCTTTACAAAGCCACCCCTCCGACCGATATTGACGATTGTTCAGGCCGTCAAGAGTTCGAGTCGAAGGGGTGGTCGCCATGGCCCAGAAGGCCTACAGCCTTTCCCACACGAAGTGGATGTGCGAGTACCACATCGTGTTCACGCCGAAGTATAGGCGCAAAGTGATCTACAACCAAATAAGGTCCGACCTTGGGGAGATCCTCAGGAAGCTCTGCCAGTACAAGGGGATCGAGATAATCGAGGGGCACCTGATGCCCGACCACGTGCACGTGCTGCTGGCGATCCCGCCGAAGTACAGCGTCGCGAGCGTCATGGGCTACCTGAAGGGGAAGAGCTCGCTGATGGTATTCGACAGGCACGCCAACCTCAAGTACAAGTTCGGCAACGGGAAGTTCTGGGCGGAGGGCTACTACGTGTCCACCGTCGGCCTGAACGAGGCGACGATCGCCAAGTACATCAGGGAGCAGGAGTCCCACGACATCGCGCTGGACAAGCTGAGCGTGAAGGAGTACGAGGACCCCTTCAAGAGGGGGTGATGCTGCCGGTTCGACCGGCGCGCCACGGGTCAAGATGCACTAGGCCTGGACGAAGTCCGGGCCCGTGGGTTATACCCTAAGAGCAAACCACCCTTTTTAAGGGTGGTTCTGATTTGCATGGGCCTCTGAGAGCCGATTTAAGACCCGTTTTATCTATCAGTGAGAAAACGGTCGAACCTCACCGATAGGACGTCTTATTTTCGATTCTGTAGCTCCCTGCCGGTAAGTTGACCAAATGTCGACAACCGGAAAACGGATTCGGCCATTGCTGAATTGCAGGTGTTTACAGCTAAGTGGGTTAGTCCGCCCGGGGAGCAAAGCGACGCCGGCGCTGAGAGTTGGCAAGGACGTAGCGATTTCAGTCAGGTCGATTGCTCTCCTTTCCGGTGAAAAGCGAGCGTCCGATTTGCCTATAACGTTTCGCTGGTCGCTAAGACCAATAGGGCCGTACCGGATTTATTTCCGGGAAAGTACGTTGCGGGTGGATCAGTTTTCGATTAAACGGTGATTGACATGGACGTGAATAAAAATCTCAAATCAAAGAAAAAGTTCTCTTCCCCTTTCTTTCTCTTAAAACCTCTTTAGATATTATTGGTGCCCTTTTTGGAAACTTTTGGTTGTCAAAAAGGGCACAGTTTTCGGGTTTTTGTGCCCCTTTCGGAAACTTTTTGTGCCCCTTTTGGAAACTGCCATTGTCAAAAAGGGCACAGGAAATTGCCGAAAGGGGCACAGGAAATTGCCGAAAGGGGCATAGAAGGTAATGCGAAAAGAGCCTGAAATAGGGAGAAATTGCCGAAAGGGGCACAGGAAATTGCCGAAAGGGGCACAAAAATAGAGCAGAGATTTCTTAAATTCGATAAAAATTGCCGAAAAGGGCACAGGAAATTGCCGAAAGGGGCACAGGGGGAGGCAAATAAAAAGGGACGGGCAATCTGTCACCCGTCCCGATTAGAGGTTCTTGGTGCCACGTTCCATGCACGCCTGCGGGTTCACATCGTACGCAGCCGGAACGCGCGGCGAGACGACCGTCTTTACGACAAGACTCAGGCCAACGAGCTTTTCGAGGGAGGCGCGAAGTTTGCTCTTACTGACAGCGAGCTGGTCGGCGGCGTTCTGCGTCGACACCCGGAAAGGCTTGGGCTCCTTGGCCGAAAAGAACGAGAAAATGTAGCCGAAAAGCACCTTGTCGAGCGCGGAGAGTTTGCTGTCGCGAACTGTCCAAAATGGGATCCGGCAGAACGTCCCGTGCGAAGTCCATTCGTGAAGGGCCCCGGCGTTGACGAACTCAACGCCGCACAACTCCGCCCACCTGGCCTCGTCGACCCTGTAGGTGACCTCCTCGCCATGCCCCTCTTTCTCAATGAGGTCGAAGCTCTTGAGCTTTTGGAGCCTCTTGCTGAGTGCCGAGGGGGAGATGCCGAGGACTTCGGCAATTGTCTTTGCGTTGGACCGGCAGCCCTTCAATGGGTCCCTGCGCTGGAACCCGTGGATATATGCCAGAACGAGCAGTTCGTTCAGCGACAGCTTCGCCTTCGACTTGCGAAGCAAGATCATCGACAAGGGGAGCGCGATGAAGCGCCCACTGCCGGACGAGCTGTCTTTGAGCCATGATTCCGCGTTTAAAACAGCAGCGCGACTCGAGTTCGAGCTCGGCGTGTCGCCCAGTTTTGACTGGGCAAGAAGGGCGGCGAAGTCCTCTTTCGAAATCATATTTTTGAACGTGCTCCCCCCGCTGGGCGGAGCGCCATTTACGTCCATAAAGTGACCTTTCCAAGGTCACCAACATGTTTTAAGTGGTAGAATATTACCAACAAGTTGATGACACTTCGCTTAAAGGACCCAAGCCGCCAAGCTAATGAGGGTCCTTTTTGCGTTATATATGTCCTACTGTTTTTGCTGAAGACGAATCTCCTCCGCATTGAACAGGTTCTGAATCGCAAGCGCAACGAGCCCAGATTTCGTGAGACCGAGTTCACGAGCCATTATGTCCATCTGCTCGGTCAGCTCGGTCGGCAGCGTAATCATGAGCCGCTTTTTGTTAGACGCAACGGGCGTGTTGCTCATACGATGATCCTCCCTTCGGTTGAAAACAGTATATACCACTTCTAACTAAACTGTTACAGTTCTGAATGATTTAGGCATATTAGTGACTAAAACCTTAGCGGCCTAAAAGTGGATTGTCGTTATTTTTGGCTGTTGCTATGGGTCGAGATAACCCATAGCAGACAAAAGTTGCCAAAAGGGGCACAGTAAATTGCCGAAAAGGGCACAGCGAAACGTCCCTGGAATCAGCTGTTACGATAAAAACAGGGGAGGGGTAACTCCGCGGACACGGCCTAGCGCGCTGCCATCCAGTGCCGATTCTTTCGCTGGAGGGTCGCTGTTTGGCGGCCCTCTTTTTTGCACAGGCGCGGTGGGATGGTAATATCGGGCGGGAGTCAGCCGCTCTGATAGAATCGTCCTTGCTGTCGGCAGCCCTCGTGCCGGGCAGAGCCCTCCATTTGATGGGAGGTGATGCCCATGACCGATTTCACCGAGCTCGTGAAGCTCCTGACCGCTATGGTCTCGCTCCTCACGGCCCTTGTCGGCCTTTCCAAGGCACTCAAGCAGGGTTCGAAGCCCAAAAAGAAAGGCCACCGTCGCTAAGACGATGACCTAACTCTACTAAGCAACGGCTCTGCCCAGCTCACCACAACTTGGGCTGCCGTCGGCATCATTTTACCCTTCTGACGAGGAATTCGTCCATATTTCAAAAATCAAATCCTGTTCGCGCGTGGGCGTAAACTTTTAGTTGGGCAAATCCGGCAGATTGGAGCTTGAAACATGAGGGATATGCACCTCATGTCGCTCATAAAACGTCTCCTGACCTCGAAGGAGAACGTTTTATGAGCGACAGAAGGAGACAATAAATATGATCTGGTTTACCAGCGACACCCACTTCGGGCATGAGAACGTGCTGAAGTTCACCGACCGCCCGTGGGAGACGATTTGGCAGATGAACGACGCCATCGTCGACAACATCAACGGCAAGGTTGCCGTGGACGACGAGCTCTACATCCTAGGGGATTTCTCATTCAAGATGACCGCCCAGGACGCCTACGGGCTGCGCAAGCGGATCGTCTGCAGGCGCATCCACCTCGTCCCGGGAAACCATGACAAGGACTGGACCCAGCCGGCGGTCGCGGGCGCCTTCACCGTGGAGCCGCCGATCTGCGTGCTCAAGATCGACGGGCAGAAGATCGTCCTGAGCCATTACCCCATGGCCGACTGGCAGGGCATGAGCCATGGATCGTGGCACCTCCACGGGCACATCCACAGCAGCGGCGGCGCGTACAACGAGTTCAACCGCAAGCAGGGCCTTCTGCGCTACGACGTCGGTTGCGATGCCAACGGGCACTCCCCGGTGAGCCTCGACGAGCTGAGGGAATGGTTCGCCGGAGTCGACGAGCCGTGCGGCCGGGTGAAATGGCCCTGGTGGGTCAACGAGACCGGTGACAGGCAGGTCGAGCGCGAGCTGGCGGCGTACAAGAGGGAAGAGGCGATCCGATGACGGTCTATGTGACGGGCGACATCCACGGTGGGCTCGACATGCAAAAGCTCCGCGACTGGGAGCTTGGCGACAGTCTTACCAGCGACGACTATCTCATCGTTGCCGGTGACTTTGGCTTTCCGTGGGGCTTTTCTGCCGAGGAATGCGCTGACATCGCTTGGCTCGAGTCGCGCCCCTACACGGTTCTCTTCGTGGATGGCAACCACGAGCGCTTCGACCACTGGGAGGAGCGTCCCATGGAGCCGTGGCACGGCGGGCTGACGCAACGCCTGTCGGATACTTCGTCTATTCGGCGCCTGACGCGCGGCGAGGTCTTTGAGCTCGACGGTTCGACAATCTTCACCATGGGCGGTGCCACGAGCGTGGACAGGGAATACCGCGTGCCGTATTCCAGCTGGTGGCCTCAGGAGCTCCCGGACAAGCGCGATTTCGATACCGCGCGGGCAAGGCTCGACGAGGTCGGCTGGAAGGTCGACTGCGTCATCACCCATACCTGCGCCACGCGCATGATCTCGCCGACGCTCTACCCGGACCCAGGCTGGGAACGCCCTGATGTGGACCGGCTGACCGGATTCCTCGACGAGCTCGAGGACCGCCTGGACTACAAGCGCTGGTATTACGGACATTTTCACCGAGACGGCAATCCGGACGAACGGCACACGGTGCTGTATGACCGGATCGTGAGGCTCGGGGACAAACTCCTGCCGTGGGGCGCGTACTGATGACGGTCTATGTGACAGGCGATGTCCACGGCAGGGCCGAGTATGGGGCCAGCAGATTCGCCTTCAAATCTTGGCCGCCGGGGCGCACGCTGACGCGCGATGACGTGGTGGTCGTGGCGGGCGACTTCGGCTTTGTCTGGGACGGCTCGAATGCTGAGAGGTATTGGCTCGACTGGTTCGAGTCGAAGCCCTGGACCACGTGTTTCGTAGACGGCAACCATGAGAACCACCACGCCCTGGCAGAACTGCCGGTGCGGGAGTGGAGCGGCGGTCTCGTCCATGAGGTACGACCGCACGTGCTGCACCTCATGCGCGGAGGGGTATTCGACATCGCGGGAACCACGGTCCTTGCCATGGGCGGCGCCGCGAGCAACGACAGGCAGTATCGCAAGGAGGGGAGGAGCTGGTGGCCCGAGGAGATGCCGAGCGAGGAGGAGATGGACCACTGCCGCGCCTCGCTCAACCGCGTAGGCTGGAGGGCCGATTACGTGGTGACGCATGAGGCTCCTGCTGCCCTGGCCAGAGAGCTGTGCCGGGAGCGCGGACGTGAGTACCGTGGGGATCAGCTGCAAACCTTCCTGGGCGAGCTCGATGGGCGGCTCGACTACCGCGCTTGGTTCTTCGGGCACTACCACGGTGACGAGTGGCGTGACGACAGGCACCGTCTGGTCTATCGAGACATCGTGCCGATCGAAAGTGCTGCGCCCGGTTCTCAGTTCTAGAAACCCCCTAGAAATGCTCTAGGGGGTTTCTAGAAAATTAGATGCTATGCATGAGGCCTATTCCAATTCAAAGGTCTGGTCAAGAGAGTTCCATTCAGTCCCATATCCGTCGGTCTTCACTTCGATGGGGGACATGTCATTGAGTTCGAAAGTCGACACACCGTCGCATTCGCCTCCCGGCGCAAGCCCTTGCAAAGAGGCGCTTTCCTGCAAATCGTCGGCAAAACCGGAAGAAAGTATCTGCTTATTCTGATAGGCCGTGATGTAGCAACCGTTGGCGAATGAATCTGCTGATTGATTGTTGATGGCGTGCCAGCGGACAACAGCGACCTTCCCGCTATCGCTAATCGAGGAATCATGCACCTCGACGCCGGTGATTGAGTACTCCATCTTGCCGTAAACCGCGCCCTCTTCCTGCGCGTTGTCAGAATTGGCGACCTGAACTGCCGTCTGGTGATCGTCTGCCTGGCTGCACCCAGGGGTCATAACCAAGGCAACCGCCAAAAGACCGGCGACGCCGAGAGTTCGAGCCAGGCTGATGGCGTTTTTGCTAACACGCCTTTTCATGATTTACTCCAAACCGAATACTTGACTGATCTATTGCTTTTGTTCGTTGATCACGTATGCCGTCAACCCACCAGTTCAAGCACAGCGACAACAATAACGGCAATTACGCCGACCGATACCCACGCGGTATCTTGGTGCGCCAGAACGGCGCCGATAGTGGTCGAGTCGGCTCCAGCGCCGTCAACGACTGTCCAGACAATCGCTACGGCAAGAAGGACGATCAGCCCAACAGCAACGGCTGTACGATGCGACATCTTCGAGGTGGACATCCTACTCGCCCCTCTGGGTCATGACCTCGACCTTGGCCTCGGCCACGGCCGCCCGCTGCTCGGAGGCGGCGAGGCGGTCCTTGAGGGCGGCGACCTCGGCCATCAGGTTGCGCTGGGCCAGGAGTGCGTCGTTCAGCTCGGACTGGGTTTTCAATGCGGCGTCACGCTCGCCGCGCAGGCGCTCGATCTCATCGACCATGGCCACGGCCTCGGCATGGAGTTGGACGACCTGTCTGTCGAGCTCCCGGGCATCAGCGAGATATCTGACGCTCGCGGCGTGGAGCTCGTTGTTCTCGAGTTCGAGGTTCGCGGTATCGAGTTCGAACTTCTCCTCTATAAAGGCAATCCGCTCATTGCAGTCGGCCTCAATCTTTTCATTCCGATCCGTCGCCTCGGCGAGCTTGCGGCTGAATTCATCCACCTGGGCCATGAGCAGTGCGTTCTCGGTCCTGAGGTCGGCAGTCTCGCGCAGCAGCTTCTCCCGCCATGTCGCCTCGATCCGCTCGGCAGCCTCATCGAGGACGGCCTTCACGCCGGATGTCTCGCTGATTTTCTTCTCGCTCGGATTGTCTGCCATGGTGCAGCACTCCAATCAACAAAGGGCATGGCTTCGCCATGCCATACGGCTGGGGACAATGCACGGCCGCTGTTGATTTGTAGTCATCCTGCGATCGGTGAGTTCTAAAAAGGCGTCTCAGGTCATGCGTTCACGCAGGGTTTCAGTTGGAGAAATACCGCACTCTTATATAGTAACGCCGCTGCACTCGAGCTTATTGACAGATCGCGAAACGATGGACGGGCTCATTTCCTGACGCCCACCAATCCGCGTTCACGGAGCACGCGGTACAACGTCGATTTCGAGATGCCCGTGGCGGCGCAGATGTCAGTGATAGGCGTCTCGCAGGCGAGGTAGAGCTTCACGGCCGCATCGACCTTGACGTCTGCGACGCGCGGACGACCGCCGACGTTGCCGCCATGACTTCTCTTGATCGCGATTCCCTCAGCTTGACGCTGCCTGATCAGGTCGCGCTCAAGTTCGGCTGTGCAGGCGTGGGTTCCTAAGACGAAACGGCCGAACGCGGTATCCAGATCAACGGGTTGTTTCAAGGAAGTCAGTTTGACCCCGAGGTTTCGGAACATCAGGTCGTAGTTGAGCAGCTGCCTGGTCGATCTGGATAGACGCTCCCAAGACTCGACGACTACTTCATCGCCACGCTTCATTTTTTTGAACAACTTTTTCTGCTGCGTGCGGTCACCATCACGACCGCCAGTTTCTTTGTCCTTATAGATATGGCCATAGGGTACGCCGGCATTGACCAGCGCTTCGATTTGGCGATCTAATTTCTGTTCCTTTGTACTTACGCGTGCGTAGCCGTATCGCGTCATTTTTTAGCCTCCTGCCTCGTAGTTTGATTTTCCCATGAGGTTTGACAGGATGGTTTTGGCACTAGGTTTTGACACTCGATTTGCACGGTCTCGACCGCTCGATTTGCAAGTGCCGTTCAGCATACGTTTTGAGACGTTGAATATGAACAATAACAGAGGTGTACCAGTTAACCGGGGCAGTCGCAGATTCAGTTAAAATTGATGCCACGGCTGTAAAATGAAGCAGGGCCGAAACGAAGCAGTTCCCGGGCAATTGGCGTCCGGCCAGACACTTCGGTTCGGCCCTTTCTTTCCAGGATCCTATAACAGGTAATTGAATAGCAACGCGCTAGGGCAGGGCGAGGCAAACTAGCGAGGCGTGTCTCCGCGCGAATAGTCACCGCGATCGACAACACGATCGTCCATCTGTCGCGACGCGGCGCTACCACCGTGCGCCTGGCCCGCGGCGCGGACACGGTCGTCGCCGGCATCGGGAACAGCGCCGGCGTAGCGGTTGCGAATCTCCCTTGCGTAACCGCGACGCGCAAGAAGCTCATCGCGAACCGCCGGATCTTCGAGCAGATCTTCATCGCACTTCGGCGCAATGAATTTAGGGAACAAATTGTAGGCGACGCCCTTGCTCGCCTTCGCTTGCTCGACCCACGTCGAATACGCTTTCTTGAGTCGTTGGATGTAAATCTCACAGCGTTTCTCGTACGGTAACGCTCGCTCGGCTTCCAGCACGTTCTTTTCGAACGCCGCTTCAAGTTGTTTGACTGCGAAACGTCCGTCGAGTCGAGTCAGGCTGAAAGTGCACTTCGGATTGCCGGCTTCTTTGATATCGAGATCTGTCGCATAGACTCGATTGTTCTTGATGAAAATGTCTACGCCCCATGAGGCAAGTAGTTTTTTGAACTGCTCCATATTCTTTGGGTGACCTTCATTGATTGCAAGATGGATCAGCTCGCGCAGATTGTTTTTATAACTGTACTCACCGCGACCGATAATCTCCTTTTCTGTGTCGCGCGGCTGGCGATCACGAATCTTCGAATTTTTCTTTCCCTTTTCAAGTTGAGTAAGATTCCAAGCCTCGTCCATTTCACGGACCCACGCAGCGCGTTCGTACTTTCCGCGTCGCCCACCCGTCTCGCAACGTTTGCCGGTTAACAAATCGGTACGGTTAATCGCCATGTGCACTGCGTAGCGTTTTCCCGCCTTATCACTTTCCTCATGCAACGCGACAATCACTTGTTGATGCGGATAGTGCTTCGCAAGCCATTGCTCCGCGTAGGCCATACACGCATCTGGGGTCATCTTGCCTCCGTTGCAGCTGCACTCCTCGGGCAGAAACGCGAGAATTTGATGAAGCATCGTTATGTTCTTCGCGCCGGCACGCGCGGGCCTGTCGTGATGAAACATCTTCCGCGTCATAGCCATCTCGGAAAACCAGTACTTTCCGTTCGCGAGGTTCCAGCCGCCGCGGGCCAAAGCACGCTTTCCGTTAATGTACTTGCGCAGGTGCTTCGCGTAGCGCTCGGACGAAACACCTTTCTGCTTAACGACGGTCATCGAGCTCACCGCCATCGGTGAAATAGCGCTGTTCAAGTTCTCTGATGAAGAGAGTGACTTTACGGGCGTTCTGGTAAACCTTTTCGAGCGTGCGGAAAACAGCTTTCTCGTTGGACGCGGGAAGGCCCTGAGCATGCACAAAATACATCAGCTGATTAAGGTTCGTTCCCTCGCGATACAGCTCGTGATAGATTTTCGCGACCTGGCTCATATCGAAATCGATCTTCTCGATTTTCCCGGCAAGCATCACGCGGCGGGCATGCGCACTGACGGTCGTGCCGAGTACATCAGCCTGTTTGCGAATTGCCTCGTGCTCATCATCGGTGACTTTAACGTAAATGACCTTCGAGCGCTTTTCGTCCGAATCACCTGAAACGGGTTGCAGCTTTTTACTGCGGCCACCGTTCTTATTTTTGGAAATGACTAGATCATCGAGCGATTCATTCCAATGAATCAGTGCAGAGCGAATGAATTCGGCTTTCGTCATGCCCGCCTTTTCTGCCAAAGCGGAAAGCGTTTCGTATTCTTCAGAAGTGAGTGTCGCCTTAACGGTGTGTGGACGCTTGCAACTCATATGCCCCCCAGGAAAGCAGAGCGAATCGGTGAGGCCACCGATTCAAAAACCAATATGAGATTGCTTTCCTTTTTTAGGAGCGACTGACGTCGCGCCGATTTTTGAAGTGACGCCGTCACTTCCTTTAGAGAAATGAAGGCGAACTTCATTTCTAACTTTATCGCCGCGTGATGCGATAAACAAGATGTGTTGGCAGATAAAGGGGGCGAGTATGGCCCCATTTATCTAGCCCAACACCAATCTTGCAATCTCCGGAACGGTGATTGGGCGAAACGCAGTGTAGACGTGGAATGAGAGGTCTCATTCCAAGCGAGAGGCCTCGCGGCGTTGTAACTGCGTGAAGACCGTGAGCGGAAGCGAATTTTTAACGCGAAGGATGCTGAGTGTTAGAAATTCGCTGTAGCGAGAGCGAAGCGGTGATGCGAATGCGAGGGATGCCGAGTATTTGCATCGCCGCGCAGCGGGTTTGCGCCGCGGGCGGCGCAAACATTCGACTTGTCGAATCGTTTTTCGCAACGCCGGCGAAAAAGTTGAGGCAGCTTTCGACAATTTCAATGGCGCGGAGAGTCATTAGCGTGACTCGCAGCGCTGTTGGATTTGTCGAAAGGTGACGCGGCTCGCATTGCGATTCGGATTAGCGAGTCGGTTTTCATGCGGCGGTCAAGCCGCCTATGATCGCGACCTTCGGTCGCTATCGATTTTCAAATTTTGTTTTGACGCGAGTTGAGATGCGAAACGAAAAACCGAAACGCCCGCGCGAGCCGTTTCGACTTTTGCGCGGGCGTTTCGAATCAAATGAAAATCAATACGATGAGTTTTTGAGTTTCACGCTTCATAACAGATTTAAAAACTACGGCGTCGATTCCAACTGCCATCAATCAACCGATGCAATCGCAGTCAACTTACCGACCCAGGTCCAAGGGCGGAGCCCTGGCAAGAGCCAACGGCTGCGAACTTGTGGCTACATTTACGATGGAGGTACAAGTTCGCGTCTCTTGCGAGATTTTTCATCTCACAGCACATTTCACGGCAAACCAT
>JBKXIH010000003.1:0-7981 GCA_047007585.1 Collinsella sp.
GGCTTTTCCTTTCTGTCCTGCACGCAACTCTATACATCGCGTTTCTTTTCGATACCAATTATAGACATACACCTAACATGTTTTTAATACCACTTATCAATCTGTTCCAATCCTCGGTGAACGGTCGAAATTCTCTGGTGAGTGGTATTAAATTAGAATTGAATGTATAGCTAACGCCTCTGGCGCCTCCCTTGTGTGACAAAGAACAGCGTTCCTACCAGCGCAATAATGGTCGATGCCCCAAACAGCACCGCCTGGACGCCCAAAGCCTCCGCCAAAAACGGAGCCGCCAGCAGCGGCAGCACGCCGGCGCTCATCAGGCCAAAACGCACAAAGCCGGTAATGCGCCCCAGGTATTTGATGTCAGCGCGCTCCTGAATCAAGATCATCTGCAGCGGTTCCAGGAATCCCCAGGCCAGACCGTTAATCGCCTGACCGATAATCGCGACCCCAGCATATCGGTGCCCACGTACACCATGGACCCAATGCCCACGGCCATGAGCGCGCCGAGCAGCAATCGCAGGTTGACATGGCGGGCAGAAAGCTTGGTCAGGATGAACGCGCCCACCGAGGAAGTGAGGCCCACGACCGAGGACAGCCAGCCCAGCCAGACGATATCCACGTTGAGCACATCGCGATAGAACAACGACTCCAGCGAATCGAACGCGCCAAACGCAAAGAAACCCAAAAAGCCCGAGATAAAGATGAGGCGCAGGTCGTGGTCGCGAAACGTAAGTCGCGCGCCCTCGGCCATGCCGCCCAGAATACCGCCCTTCGGCTTCCCCCCTTTTGCGGGAGCAACACACTCGTGACAGCCCAAGGAGAGCATGGCCGCCATGCCCATCATGCCAGCCATGAGCAGGTAAACAGACTGCGTGGCAAAACAACTCACGATGGCGCCGCCGAGCAGCGGGCCGGCGGTATAGGCGATATTGCTATAGAAGACCATGAGGCCGTTCACGCGGGTACGGCCCTCGGTGGTCGACTCCAGGTATCCCGGAAACGCATGCGTGCAGGTGTTGATAAAGCCGCCCGCAAGCCCCAAGACGCACGCAGCAAACACAAGCCCGGGGACAGACAACGGCGCCAACCCCACGCCAAGCGATAGCACCGCCGTAATCACGCACGTCACAAACGACGTCCGGCGCGGACCAAAACGGTCGATGACCGAGCCCGACACCATATTGCCCGCCGACGTCATAAGATTGCGTACGAGCGTAATGGCAGCAACCAAAAACGCCGTGCCAGCCAGATCATACGTCGCCGCGCCGATAAGCCCTAAAAAGTACACCGCGTTGTTGGCGCACCATTGCAGGGACTCAATAAGAATCAGCCTGACTTCTGCCGGCGTCAGGCGCATTGCTTCGCGATCCTTCGCGAACATACGAACTCCCTCTATACAAGTAAGGGGATGGAGGGTATAGGCCCGCTCCATCCCCTTACCAGGTTGCAATGACAGTCTATGCAGCCGGGCCCTTACGCCAGCACGCCGAAGAACGCGCCGATGATGCCCACGACCATGGTGGCCACGATCAGCACCATGGGGTTGATCTTCTTGGACAGCAGCCAGTAGTACAGCCAGAAGGCGAGCATGCCGAGCATGCCGGGCATGATGCCGTCCAGGATGTCCTGGAGGGTCTGGGCGTCCTCGCCCGAGCCGATGGCCACCGGGATGCTGGCCCAGAACATGTCCTTGCACATGGCGCCCACGACCATGACGCCCACGATGCCCACGCAGGCCATGATCTTCTGCATGAGGCCGGTCCTCTGGGCCTCGTCCAGGAAGCCCACGCCCAGCTCGTAGCCCTTGACGGCGCCCCAGATGCGCAGCGCGAAGCCGGGGACGTTGTAGATGAGCAGGAAGGCGATGGGGCCGAAGGGGTTGCCGGCCTGGCACAGGCTGATGCCCACCGCGGCGGCGACCACGCGCAGCGTCGACAGGAAGATGGAGTCGCCGATGCCGGACAGCGGGCCCATGAGGGCGGCCTTGACGTCGTTGACGCTCTCGGGCTCGATCTCGCCGCGGGCGACCTTCTCCTCCATGGCCATCGCGATGCCGCCGACGAACGGGGCGAACTGGACGGTGATGTTGAAGAACGCGCAGTGGCGGTGCAGGGCCGCGGCGTAGTCGTCGGGGCGGCCGGCGTAGATCTTCTTGAGCATGTTGGCGACCATCAGGCAGAAGGCGATGTTCATCTGCTTGTAGTAGGTCCAGGAGAACTCCATGCCCAGGGCGCCGACGTTGACGGCGCTCTTGACGAGGTCGGAGCGCGTGATCTTGTTCTCGGGACTAGAAGTCATCGTCCTCATCCCCTTCCGCGGAGAGCTGGGGCTGGGCTCCGCCCAGGCCGAGCAGGTCGAACTTGTCGATGCCGATGATGATGGCGATCAGGGCGACGCCCAGGACGGGCACGTTGGCGTAGGAGCACAGCAGGAAGCCCAGGAAGTAGAAGGGCACGAGCTGCTTGGTGAGCACCAGGCGGCCGAGCATGGCGAAGCCCATGGCCGGCAGGATGTTGGCGGCAACGCCACAACCGTCGATGATGAAGGGCGGGATGAAGTCGAGCAAGCCCTGGATGGCGTCGGAACCCAAATAGAAGGCGCCGCCGCACAGCAGGAAGTACTCGACGCAGCCCCAGATTCCAATTCCCCAATGAACGGCGTAGATACCCTTGAGGTTCCCCTTGAGGGCAAACTTGTCTGCCATATCGACAAACACGGGGAACAAGGCATTGGTAATGTTGCCGATCGTCAGCGCAAGGACGGCGATGGGCATGGCGAGCGCGATGGCCGTCTCGGTACCCTGACCGAGCTGAATGGCAAACGCGCAAGCGAGCACGCCGCCGACGGTTTCGTTAGGCGGTACGTAGGCGCCGATGGAGATCGAGCCCATGAACAGCAACTCCAGACTGGCGCCAACGGCAAGGCCAGTCTGCAGGTCCCCAGCACCAGGCCCACGAGCGGGCACAGGACGATGGGGCGGAATGCGTAGAGGGTGCCGAGCTGGTAGTCGAGACATCCAAAAGCTCCGACTAAGCCGACGAGGATTGCTTGGACAAGCATAGTTCCTCCCAATAAGGAATCTCGAACCGTCGTCACTCCCGTCGCGCGCGTTATTGATATCAATCCGGGAGTTTGACCACACGGTCCGAAGCGCACCTGGCGTGCTGCTAACACCCATACCAGGCACAAATGATTTGATACCAATTATAGGTATGCAGGTTCGCCTTATTTAATACCAGTCGCTCAGCGGGGTGTTTTTTACCGTTAACGGCAGACGCATCCTATTAGGCATGCTCTTTGTTTCGATGGCGGACAAGCGCCACCAGAAAGCCGTCGCCAAAAGCATCGGATGCCAAGTTGGCCACAATCACCAAAACGATCATCGCCGCGCCCAAGAACTCGTTCCAGCTAAAGACCTCGCCAAAGAGGAGCGCCGACCAGCAGGGAGCGAGCACGACCTCACTCATGCAAACCAAGTTGGCCGCAAACGCGTTGGTTCGCGCGATCCCCTTGGCATACAGCACGCTCGCAAGGCCACTGCAAAAAAGGCCATGTACCAGCATGAGCCCCCACTCAAATGGTCTCACGGAGTCTAGGGCGCCGGCAAAATAGACGATCGGCAGCATCGAGATACCGCAGGAGATGAGCGAGGACACCATGGGCGACGCATCGGGGCGAGAGTTCAAAAAGAAACACAGCCCAAAGGTGGCTCCCGAAATGACGGCAAGCAGGTTGCCGAGCATGCCTTCGGCACTCAAATCGCCTAAAAAGAAAAGTCCCATACCCGTAAAAGCAACCACCACGGAGGCAATCTTCGCAGGCGAGGGCAACGTGCGGGTTGCGAGCGATTGATACACGATAACGAAAATCATCGAGGTGTACTGCAGGACGATCGCGTTGCCGACCGTCGTGAGCTGGTTGGCAAAGTTAAACGTGGTGCCCGTCACGAAGTTGCAGACGGCCACAAGGACAATAAGGCGGCTGACGCGGAGGACGGGCCTGCCGACGAGCAGGATAAAGAGCGCCATAAATATTGCCGTGACGGCACCGATCAAAAGAGCTGACTGCGAATTGGCGCGAACGAGGATGCCGATAAAACTCCACAAGAGCGCCGTGCCAAATAGATACATCGCCCCGCTCACGCCATTATCGGATGGATTGTCAGATCGAATCACGAAGCACCTCCGGCTAGCTTTCGGTAATAAAAAACGGCGACCGCAATGGGTCGCCGTTTCCCTTGGGGGCAAATAATAGGCCGGGCCCTTACGCCAGCACGCCGAAGAACGCGCCGATGATGCCCACGACCATGGTGGCCACGATCAGCACCATGGGGTTGATCTTCTTGGACAGCAGCCAGTAGTACAGCCAGAAGGCGAGCATGCCGAGCATGCCGGGCATGATGCCGTCCAGGATGTCCTGGAGGGTCTGGGCGTCCTCGCCCGAGCCGATGGCCACCGGGATACTGGCCCAGAACATGTCCTTGCACATGGCGCCCACGACCATGACGCCCACGATGCCCACGCAGGCCATGATCTTCTGCATGAGGCCGGTCCTCTGGGCCTCGTCCAGGAAGCCCACGCCCAGCTCGTAGCTCCTTGACGGCGCCCCAGATGCGCAGCGCGAAGCCGGGGACGTTGTAGATGAGCAGGAAGGCGATGGGGCCGAAGGGGTTGCCGGCCTGGCACAGGCTGATGCCCACCGCGGCGGCGACCACGCGCAGCGTCGACAGGAAGATGGAGTCGCCGATGCCGGACAGCGGGCCCATGAGGGCGGCCTTGACGTCGTTGACGCTCTCGGGCTCGATCTCGCCGCGGGCGACCTTCTCCTCCATGGCCATCGCGATGCCGCCGACGAACGGGGCGAACTGGACGGTGATGTTGAAGAACGCGCAGTGGCGGTGCAGGGCCGCGGCGTAGTCGTCGGGGCGGCCGGCGTAGATCTTCTTGAGCATGTTGGCGACCATCAGGCAGAAGGCGATGTTCATCTGCTTGTAGTAGGTCCAGGAGAACTCCATGCCCAGGGCGCCGACGTTGACGGCGCTCTTGACGAGGTCGGAGCGCGTGATCTTGTTCTCGGGACTAGAAGTCATCGTCCTCATCCCCTTCCGCGGAGAGCTGGGGCTGGGCTCCGCCCAGGCCGAGCAGGTCGAACTTGTCGATGCCGATGATGATGGCGATCAGGGCGACGCCCAGGACGGGCACGTTGGCGTAGGAGCACAGCAGGAAGCCCAGGAAGTAGAAGGGCACGAGCTGCTTGGTGAGCACCAGGCGGCCGAGCATGGCGAAGCCCATGGCCGGCAGGATGTTGGCGGCAACGCCAAAGCCAGCAAGGACAAAGGGCGGGATGAAGTCGAGCAGGCCCTGGATGGCGTCAGCACCCAGATAGAACGACAGCGAGCACAGCAGGAACGCCATGATGATACCGGTCAAACCGATCAGGAAGTGCATCGCATAGACACCCTTAAGGTTGCCCTGGCCGGAGTAGACATCAGCGCGGTCGACCAGGATCGGCAGGGCGGCGTTAAGGATGTTCTTGATGGCAAGGCACAGCGTGGCGATGGGCATGGCAAGCGCGATGGCTGCCTCGGTGCTCTGGCCCAGCTGGATAGCGAAGGCGCAGGCGAGCACGCCGCCGATCGTCTCATCAGGCGGCAAGTAGGCGCCGATGGAGATCGAGCCCATGAACAGCAGCTCCAGACTCGCACCGATCGCGAGGCCGGACTGCAGGTCCCCCAGCACCAGGCCCACGAGCGGGCACAGGACGATGGGGCGGAACGCGTAGAGCGTACCGAGCTGGCAGTCGAACTTACCAAATGCGGCGATAAGTCCGATGAGGATTGCTTGGGTAAGCATACATCCCCCTTTCCATATAGGACACTACGAAGAGCTCAGACTCTTCGAAATTGAACGCCTAGAGCACGCTGGCGCAGTCGACCTTGGGGTCATCGGCCAGGGGTCGAATCTCGACCTCAACGCCACGATCCAGCATCTCGCGCACATCGGCTTCATCGCCCGCGGTCAGGAAGATCTGACGAGAGACCTGACGAGCGTCGGGACGCTTCTCGTCCTTGGGCTTGGTGTTGCCCAGGTTGACCGACTTGATCTGCGGGCAGCCCTCAACAAGCTGCTTTGCCTCAGCGATAGTGGCGACGCAGATGATCATCTTGTACTTGTCGGTCACGCCCGAGTTGATAGCTTCGATTGCATGCTCCATATCTTTGATGACGAGCTTGCAGCCGGCAAGCTTGCCCATCTTGAGCGTCGTCTTCCACACCGGGTCGTTAGCGACCTTATCGCCCACGCAGAAGATGCAGTTGGAGCCAAGGCCCTGAACCCAGGAAACTGCGACCTGGCCATGAAGCAGGCGATGGTCAACGCGAAGTAGCTGAATCATAATGTGACCCCCCAAAGGTCTTGTGCCGTCATACGGCGTGTCAGTAGGTGCTGCGGATTAGAACTCTTCCTCCTCCTCGTCATCGACCAAAAGATCGTTGACAAACTTCACGCGCGTATCGTCCGCAACGACGATGGCGCGAATCGTCTCCTCAACCGGCGCCGACTCGTCAGAGAACAGCAGCTGGATGAGCAGAGGAAGGTTCATGTTGGTAACGAGGTACGTGCGGGGACGCGTCTGGACGATCTTGGTGAACTCGTTGTTAACGCTACCGCCAAAGAGGTCGGTGCAGACAACGACATCATCGTCGGCAGACATGCCTGCCAGCAGTTTTTGGGCCTCCTCGGCCACGTCCATGCGGCCATCGACGAACATCGAAAGATCGTGGACGTTGTCGCGAGCGCCCGAGAGCAGCTCGACGCTCTCCTTGATGCCGGTGGCGAAGTGCGCATGGCTGGCGATGATGTACTGTCTCATTCTGTGTTCCTCTCAATAGCCCGGCACGTTCCCGCACCCGTTTTCTTTAGTAGTCGAACTGGTGATAGTAGCGACGATACTTGAGGTTGTGCTTGGTGACCGTCTCGTAGTAGCGAGCCAGGCGGTCGGTCACGAGCACCGTCAGAATCCACGGGGAGACGATGACGCGGAACTCGTCGTCAAGGCCGGGGATCGCGAACTCGGCGGTGTCGATGATGTTGATGTCGGTGTCGCCGGTCACGCCGCGGTTGAGGAACGCGCGGACGCGCTCGTCGAGCTTGCGGTTCTCGTCCTCGCCCATGAACAGGAAGACCGGGACGCCGGGCTCCACGAGCTCGAGGGTGCCGTGGAAGAAGTCGGCCGAGGTGATGTAGCGGGTGCGCTTCCACTGCATCTCCTCCAGGATGCACATCGAGAACAGGATCGTCTCGCCCCACAGGGCGCCGGAGCCGATGAACATGGTGTAGGGGGCCAGGGCGTACTTCTTGGCGAGCTCCTCGGCGCGCGGCTCGAAGCGCTTGCGGATGTCGAGCATGTCCTTCCAGATGTCCTTGGTCTGCTCGATAAACAGATCGAACTTGGGGAAGCAGCCGCGGCGGTTGAGCAGGCGCAGGCCGAAGCAGTCGGCGAGGTAGTAGCCCTTCTCGCAGCCGCCCGAACCATGGTCAGAAGCCATGGCGACGCAGTTCTCGGCGCCGACAGCCTGGCCGATGGGGCCCTCGGGCTTGGTCATGGCGTAGACGCGAATGCCCATGCCCTTCATCTTCTTGACGGCCTCGAGGACCTCGGGGGTGGTGCCGGACTCGGAGGCGGTGAGCACGACGGACTTCTCGGTCATGCGCTTGTGGCCCATGGCGTTCCACTCGGCGGCGTGGATCAGGTAGACCTCGAGGTCGCGGTCGCCGAACTTGTTCATGAGGTACTCGAGCTGCATGGAGCTCGTCCCAGGTGCCGCCGACGCCCATCAGGAACACGGCGTCGTAGCCCTCGTCGGCGACCTTGTCGGCGAGCGCGGTCATCTTCTTGCCGGTCTCGTAGAGCGCCTTGCCGTCCTCGAGATAGCCCTCCTGGTCGAAATGCATGATCTCGATCTTCTCGGTTTCCTTCA
>JBKXIH010000004.1:0-7490 GCA_047007585.1 Collinsella sp.
GGGGAGGCCGCGAGGCCTCCCTTCTCAGTTCAAGCGTACGGCTCGGTGCCGTCCACCGGTCAGCGGCGCCCTGGCCTCCCACGGGCTGGCCCCGCAGTACTCTCGGCGCGATGGGGCTTAGCTTCCGGGTTCGGAACGGGACCGGGCGTGCCCCCCATGCTCTGGCCGCTGACCGGTGGGCGGCGCCCACCGTTACGGTGTCGGTGTCTCTCTCGCGTGCCCTGGGGGCCGCATGGCGCATAGGGGAGGTGACTCGGGGGCATCCTCGTGCCCGGACCGCGCATGGAGCGCTGGGTCCCGCGGGCCGCGAGGTGCGGTTCCGGAAGAGCTCGGGCGATTAGTGCGGCTCGGCTGAGGCTGTCGCCAGCCTTGCACCTGCCGTCTATCGACCAGGTAGTCTACCTGGGCCCTTACCGGAAGGAGAACTAATCCCTGGAACGGCTTCCCGCTTAGATGCCTTCAGCGGTTATCCGCGCCGCACGCGGCTACCCGGCCGTGCCGTTGGTCGACAACCGGTTCACCGGAGGTGCCGTCCACCCCGGTCCTCTCGTACTGGGGGCAGCCTCCATCGATTCTCCTGCGCCCACGGAGGATAGGGACCGAACTGTCTCACGACGTTCTGAACCCAGCTCGCGTACCGCTTTAAACGGCGAACAGCCGTACCAGCCCAGGACCTGCTCCAGCCCCAGGATGCGATGAGCCGACATCGAGGTGCCAAACCTTGCCGTCGATGTGGACTCTTGGGCAAGATCAGCCTGTTATCCCCGGAGTACCTTTTATCCGTTGAGCGACGGCCCACCCACTCGGGGCCGCCGGATCACTAGAGCCTGCTTTCGCACCTGCTCGGCTTGTGGGCCTCGCAGTCAAGCCCGCTTGTACTCTTGCATTCAAAGGACGGTTGCCGACCGTCCCGAGCGGACCTTCGCGCGCCTCCGTTACCCTTTAGGAGGCGACCGCCCCAGTCAAACTGCCCGCCTGGCACGGTCCCCGAGCCGGTTGACGGCCTCGGGTTAGGACGCCGGTCGCGCGAGGGCAGTATTCCAGGAGCGGCTCCCCGGGGGCTGGCGCCTCCGGATCTTAGCCTCCTGCCTATCCTCTACACGCGGGACCAGCGGCCAATGCCAAGCTGCAGTGAAGGTTCACGGGGTCTTTCCGTCCTTCCGCGGGTAAGTCGCATCTTCACGACCAGTGCAATTTCACCGGGTCCATGGTCGAGACAGCGCCCAAGTCGTTGCGCCTTTCGTGCAGGTCGGAACTTACCCGACAAGGAATTTCGCTACCTTAGGACCGTTATAGTTACGGCCGCCGTTTACCGGGGCTTGGCTTCGGGGCTTCGCGCGATGCGCTAACTCCTCCGCGTGACCTTCCGGCACCGGGCAGGCGTCAGACCCTATACGTCGCCTTGCGGCTTCTGCAGAGTCCTGTGTTTTTGGTAAACAGTCGCTTGGGCCTCTCCACTGCGGCCCGCCTCCGCTCCCCGGGCGAGCCGGTTCACGTACGCGCGGGCACCCCTTCTCCCGAAGTTACGGGGCCATTGTGCCGAGTTCCTTGACCATGGTTGACCCGATCGCCTCGGTATGTTCTACCCACCCACCTGTGTCGGTTTGCGGTACGGGCGCGCACGCGCCTGCCTAGGGGTTTTTCTAGGGACCTCGGGCTCACTCGCTTCGCTCAGTCGCTTCGTCCGGAGCCTCGCCCTTCTGCGGACCGGATTTCCCTGGTCCGCGGGCCGCCCGCTCCATCACGGGGACGTCCAGAACCCCGCCGAGCCACCCCCATCCGTCGCCCCGTCGGTCGTAGCGCCGCGTGCGCGGTGCAGGAATGTCTGCCTGCTGCGCGTCGGCTACGCCTACCGGCCTCGCCTTAGCCCCCGACTGACCCTGGGAGGATTAGCCTTGCCCAGGAAACCTCGGGTTCACGGCGGACGAGTTACTCTCTCGTCTCTCGCTACTCATGCCAGCATTCTCACTCCCATGCGCTCCACCGTCGGTCGCCCTCCGGCTTCTCCGCCCATGGGAAGCTCCCCTACCGATTCTAATGAATTAAAATCCCGCCGCTTCGGTGTCCAGCTTAGCCCCGTGTATTGTCGGCGCATGTCCACTCGACCAGTGAGCTGTTACGCACTCTTTGAATGCATGGCTGCTTCTAAGCCAACATCCTGGTTGTCTGGGCGGACGCACATCCTTTGCCACTCGGCTGGAACTTGGGGACCTTAGCGGGCGGTCCGGGCTGTTTCCCTCTCGAGCACACAGCTTAGCCCACATGCTCTGACTGCCGCGCTCTGGGCCGCCGGCATTCGGAGTTCGGTTGGATTCGGTAGGCGGCGAAGCCCTCGTCCATCCGGTGCTCTACCTCCGGCGGTGAACGCGCGACGCTAGCCCTAAAGCTATTTCGGGGAGAACGAGATATCTCCGGGTTTGATTGGCCTTTCACCCCTATCCGCAGGTCATCGCCGCCGTTTTCAACCGACGTGCGTTCGGCCCTCCACGGGGTCTTACCCCCGCTTCAGCCTGCCCACGGATAGCTCACCCGGCTTCGCGTCCGCGGCGCGGGACTCAAGTCGCCCTGTTAAGGCTCGCTTTCGCTTCGGCTCCCTTTCGGTTAACCTCGCCCCGCGCCAGCACTCGCTGGCTCATTCTACAAAGGCACGCCGTCACAACTAAAAGTTGCTCCGACTGCTCGTGGGCGCACGGTTTCAGGTACTGTTTCACTCCCCTCCCGGGGTGCTTTTCACCTTTCCCTCACGGTACTGGTGCGCTATCGGTCACAGGGTAGTACTCAGGCTTGGATGGTGGTCCGCAGGTTCGGACCGGGTTTCACGTGCCCGGCCCTACTCAGGGACCGCGTCGCGCGTCCGGTCTGGGTTCGCGTACGGGGCTGTCACCCGCTGCGGCCGGCCCTCCCATGCCGTTCCGCTCCCCAGCCGGACCTGCGCCCGGGGGCGGCAGCCCCCGGATGCGCGGCCCTGCAACCCCGTCAGCGGAACCCCTGCCGGGTATGCCCGCTCGACGGTTTGGCCATCGGTCCCCTTTCGCTCGCCGCTACTCGGGGAGTCTCGAGATTGATTTCCTCTCCTCCGGGTACTTAGATGTTTCAGTTCCCCGGGTTGTCCTCCCCCCGCCTATGCGTTCAGCGGGGGATATGCCACTGCTGTGCATGGGTTCGCCCATTCGGAGACCCCGGGTCGAAGGATGTGTGCTCCTCGCCGGGGATTATCGCAGCTTGCCGCGTCCTTCATCGGCTCCCTGTGCCAAGGCATCCGCCGTGCGCCCGTGGTATCTTGCGGGACCGCATCGGGCCCGCGGGATATCCACGTGTCGCTAAAGTTAATTAATCGATATCATGAATAGCGCTCGTATGTCGCAATTCGGGTATCTCATACCGCGGCACAGTCTGTTTCACTGTGCTCGCGATCAGATGCTCCTCACTCATAAATAAGTGAATTCTTCTTGTTTGGATCGGATGAATGATTGCTATCATTCTGTCTGATAAATCGCAGAAAAGAATCGAGTCTGGAAGATGAATCTCTTCCATCTCTCTCCTATCGCTATGCGGCTCTCAAGGTACGCGGGTGCGACCCCGGGGACCGGGCGCTGCGGGGACTTATCCTGGCGGACATCTACCGGACGGGCTCCTGCCCTCTATTCGAGTTAAAGTATGTCTCTCTAAGAATGTATCTCCCTAGAAAGGAGGTGATCCAGCCGCACCTTCCGGTACGGCTACCTTGTTACGACTTCACCCCCCCTCACCCTCCACACCTTCGGCGCCTCCCCCCCTCGAAAGGTTGGGCCGGCGACTTCGGGTGCAGACGACTCGGGTGGTGTGACGGGCGGTGTGTACAAGGCCCGGGAACGCATTCACCGCGGCATGCTGATCCGCGATTACTAGCAACTCCGACTTCATGGGGGCGGGTTGCAGCCCCCAATCCGAACTGGGGCCGGCTTTCCGGGATCCGCTCCCCCTCGCGGGGTGGCATCCCTCTGTACCGGCCATTGTAGCACGTGTGCAGCCCAGGGCATAAGGGGCATGATGACTTGACGTCGTCCCCGCCCTCCTCCGCCTTGACGGCGGCGGTCCCGCGTGGGTTCCCGGCATCACCCGATGGCAACACGCGGCAGGGAGTTGCGCTCGTTGCGGGACTTAACCCAACATCTCACGACACGAGCTGACGACAGCCATGCACCACCTGTATGGGCTCCTCTCGGCCACGGGGTCTCCCCGCTTCACCCATATGTCAAGCCCTGGTAAGGTTCTTCGCGTTGCTTCGAATTAAGCCACATGCTCCGCTGCTTGTGCGGGCCCCCGTCAATTCCTTTGAGTTTTAGCCTTGCGGCCGTACTCCCCAGGCGGGACGCTTAATGCGTTGGCTGCGGCACGGGGGGATCGTCCCCCCACACCTAGCGTCCATCGTTTACGGCTGGGACTACCAGGGTATCTAATCCTGTTCGCTCCCCCAGCTTTCGCGCCTCAGCGTCGGTCTCGGCCCAGAGGGCCGCCTTCGCCACCGGTGTTCCACCCGATATCTGCGCATTCCACCGCTACACCGGGTGTTCCACCCTCCCCTACCGGACCCAAGCCGCGGAGGTTCCGGGGGCTTCGGGGGTTGAGCCCCCGCTTCGACCCCGGCCTGCCGGGCCGCCTACGCGCGCTTTACGCCCAATGAATCCGGATAACGCTCGCCCCCTACGTATTACCGCGGCTGCTGGCACGTAGTTAGCCGGGGCTTCTTCTGCAGGTACAGTCTTGACTCTTCCCTGCTGAAAGCGGTTTACGACCCGAAGGCCTCCGTCCCGCACGCGGCGTCGCTGCGTCAGGGTTCCCCCCATTGCGCAAGATTCCCCACTGCTGCCTCCCGTAGGAGTCTGGGCCGTGTCTCAGTCCCAATCTGGCCGGTCGGTCTCTCAACCCGGCTACCCGTTGTCGGCACGGTGGGCCGTCACCCCGCCGTCTACCTGATGGGCCGCGGAGCCATCCCCTCCCGTCGGGGCTTTAGCCGGGGTGCCATGCGGCACCCCGGGGTATCCGGTATTACCCGTCCTTTCGGGCGGCTATCCCGGGGAGGGGCAGGTTCTCCACGTGTTACTCAGCCGTTCGCCACTCGCTTCTATCCGAAGATAGGTGCCGTTCGACTTGCATGTGTTAGGCGCGCCGCCAGCGTTCATCCTGAGCCAGGATCGAACTCTCCGTCCAAAATAAATGGGCTTCGAGCCCGTCCGGTCCTCACAACTATTAGCTGATCGGTTCCGTTCGATTCATATGGTTCTAGTATAGGAAAAGGAATTTCTCGGGGCCGCCTCTCGGCGGCCTTGCGAAAAACAAATCCAAGTTAGACCATTTCAAATGGTTCGATGTCTGCCCGGATGCGACACTTGAAGTGTCCATCCTCGCAGTATCCGGTTCTCAAGGTGCACGCTTTGCGGCTCATCCGGTCCGACCGGGCCGCGCGGCAAGGAGATATATTGCCAGACCGGAGGGCGCCGCGGGCAGGAATCTGGGCGTACACATTTCCTACACATATAAGTACTCTCGGCTGGCTGGTTAAAAACAGGAGGGGACCTCGCATCCGAGATCCCCTCTTTAGCCCATCTATAGCTATAGACTCTTAAATACCTTATGCCAGCAGCTTGCGACCAGACTCCTCAATCGCGTCAAGTGCGGCATCAGCCTCGGCGGCATCCGCGCCCTTAGCGAAGATGTACAGCTTAATCTTGGGCTCGGTGCCGGAAGGACGAACAATACCCTTGTTGCCGCCCTCAAGATCGAACTCAATGACGTTAGCCTTCGGCAGGCCGTTCACGCAGGTGTTGTAATCCACGACAGCCTCAATCTTGGAACCGGCGAGCTCCGCGGGCGGGTTCTCGCGCAGACCAGCCATGATGCCGGCCATCTTTGCCGCACCCTCAGCGCCCGGATAGCTCAGCGAAATCGTCTTGTTGTGATAGTAGCCATACTTCTCGTACAGCTCGTGCATCGCATCTGCAAGGTTCTTGCCCTGGAGCTTGTAATACTGCGCCATCTGGCAAATCAGAAGAGAAGTGCTCACGGCGTCCTTGTCGCGCACGTGGTCACCGGCCAGATAGCCGTAGCTCTCCTCAAAACCGAAGATAAAGCGATCGACCTCGCCAGCATCGGAAAGAGAAGTAATGATGTCGCCGATGTACTTGAAGCCCGTCAGGCAGCGGCGGAGCTCAAAACCGTACTCGTCGGCCAGAGCGTCAACCATGGCGGAAGAAACGATAGTAGTGACAGCAACCTTCTTAGTGAGGTCCTCACCGCGAGCAGCGCGGGTCTTGCAGATATAGTCAAGCAGCAGAACGCCCATCTCATTGCCGGTCAGCAGCAGATAGTCATCGCCATTCTTAACGGCAACGCCAACGCGATCGGCGTCAGGATCGGTTGCAAGCAGCAGATCGGGGTGAACCTGCTCGCACAGGTCAATGCCCTTCTGCATGGCCTGACGAATCTCGGGGTTAGGATACGGGCAGGTCGGGAAATCGCCGTTAGGCTCCTTCTGCTCGGGAACAACCGTGACATCAGTGATGCCAGCGCGCTCGAGCACCGTCGTGACGGGAATGAGGCCAGTGCCGTTGAGCGGAGTGTAGACGAGCTTAAGCGGAGCGCCAGCGATCTCCTCGGCAGAAAGGTTAGTCACGCCGCGGGCGAGAACGGCGTCGTAATAACGCTCGAGGCACGAATCATCGATCCATTTGACCAGACCCTGCTCAAGAGCCTCATCGAAGTCCATGGACTTCACGCCGGTGAACGTATCGGTCTCGGCGATAGCCTTAGAAATTGCATCGGCGGCCTCGCTGGTGATCTGGCAGCCGTCGGGGCCATAGGCCTTATAGCCGTTATAAGGCGCCGGATTATGACTAGCGGTCATGCAAATGCCACCGGAGCACTTAAGGTCGCGGACGGCCCAGGAGAGCGTCGGCACAGGAGAAATCTTGGGATACACGAGGGCAGTCACGCCGTTTGCTGCAAGAATGGCAGCCGTCGTCTTGACGAACAGCTCACCTTTATTGCGGCTATCGCGAGCGATGGCGACCGTCGGATGCTCGAAGGTCGCATTGAGGTAGTCAGCGAATCCCTGGGTCGCACGACCGACCGTATAGATATTCATACGGTTAGTGCCCGCACCGATAGTGCCGCGAAGGCCGGCAGTACCGAAGGCGAGATCCTGGAAGAAAGCGTCGGTGATGGCGTCCTCATCACCCTGCTCCTTCATCGTGTTAAGCTCAGCGAGGAGCTCCTCGTCCTTGACATTGGCAATCCAAGTATCAAGCAGCTCATGAACATCTGCCATATGAGTCCTTCCGTCACAATCAATAAAACGACCCGTGTAAAACAGGACAAGCGCAGCAGTGCGCTAAAGCAAATATTAGTCCATTGAGAACAAAGAACCGACCAAAGAACGGTGAACGTTTATATTCACCGGTGGATGATTGGATTGATTTAATTGCTTAGCGAATGCCGCCTTAAACGCAAAA